>NZ_JBBOVD010000001.1:0-4109787 GCF_038006405.1 Bacillus sp. FSL K6-2971
ATGGAAAATATTTTGGATCTCTGGAATAAAGCACTTCAAAAAATAGAGACAAAGTTGAGCAAACCCAGTTTTGAGACATGGATGAAATCGACAAAAGCCCATTCTCTTCAAGGTGATACGCTCACAATTACGGCACCTAATGAATTTGCTAGAGACTGGCTGGAATCAAGATATCTTCACTTAATTGCTGATACCATCTACGAACTGACAGGTGAAGAGCTCAGCATTAAATTTATCATTCCTCAAAATCAAGATGAAGTGGAAGCTATGCCAAAGTCTCCAATTAAAAAAATGTCTAAAGAAGATCCCGTCGATATTCCACAAAATATGCTGAATCCAAAATATACATTTGATACTTTTGTTATTGGTTCAGGCAACCGATTTGCGCATGCCGCTTCACTTGCAGTTGCGGAAGCACCAGCAAAAGCATATAATCCGCTCTTTATTTATGGGGGCGTTGGTTTAGGAAAGACTCACTTGATGCATGCGATTGGTCATTATGTCATCGACCATAATCCATCAGCCAAAGTGGTCTATCTATCATCTGAAAAATTCACAAATGAATTTATCAACTCAATCCGAGACAACAAAGCTGTCGATTTCCGTAATCGCTATCGGAATGTCGATGTGCTTTTGATAGATGATATTCAATTTTTAGCAGGAAAAGAACAAACACAAGAAGAGTTTTTCCATACATTCAACACACTTCACGAAGAAAGTAAGCAAATCGTCATTTCTAGTGATCGGCCGCCGAAAGAAATTCCGACACTTGAAGACAGATTACGCTCTCGATTCGAATGGGGCTTAATCACAGACATTACCCCGCCAGATTTAGAAACACGTATTGCAATTTTACGAAAAAAAGCAAAAGCAGAAGGCTTAGACATTCCAAATGAAGTCATGCTTTATATTGCCAATCAAATCGACAGCAATATTCGTGAACTGGAGGGTGCTTTGATTCGTGTCGTTGCTTACTCTTCTTTAATTAATAAAGACATCAATGCGGATCTAGCAGCTGAGGCGCTAAAGGACATCATTCCTTCGTCGAAGCCAAGGATCATTACAATTAAAGATATTCAAAGAATTGTAGGGCAGCAATTTAATATTCGTTTAGAGGATTTCAAAGCGAAGAAACGTACGAAGTCAGTTGCTTATCCAAGACAAATTGCCATGTATCTCTCTAGAGAAATGACCGATTCCTCTCTGCCTAAAATAGGAGAAGAATTTGGAGGTCGTGATCATACGACTGTCATTCATGCTCATGAGAAGATTTCGAAATTAATCGTTGAAGATGAACAGCTTCAGCAGCATGTGAAAGAAATAAAAGAACAATTGAAATAACCTAGCTGATATAATAAGTACGGGAAAATGTGAATAACTAGAGCATAGTCATACACAGTCTGTCCACATGTGGATAGGCTGTCTTTCCTTTCTTTTTACCGACTTATCCACATATTCACAAGCCCTACTATTACTTCTACGATTTTTATTAATAAAATATATATACATGTCATTAAGAAAATTTAGGAGGACCACTATGAAATTCACGATTCAAAAAGATCGTCTTGTCGAAAGTGTCCAAGATGTATTAAAGGCCGTATCCTCTAGAACAACGATACCTATTTTGACAGGGATAAAAATTGTTGCATCTGATGAGGGGGTTTCTCTCACAGGAAGTGACTCCGATATCTCAATTGAATCCTTTATTTCTCTAAGAGATGGAGATTTAGAAGTGATCACGATTGATCGTCCAGGGAGTATTGTGCTTCAGGCCCGCTTCTTTAGTGAAATTGTGAAGAAACTGCCAATGGCTACTGTCGAAATTGAAGTAGAACAAAATCACCTCACCATCATCCGTTCTGGTTCAGCGGAATTTAACTTAAACGGCTTAGATGCTGAGGAATATCCGCATCTTCCGCAAATTGAAGAGCATCATGCATTTCAAATTCCGACAGACCTGCTTAAAAACTTAATTCGTCAAACCGTTTTTGCAGTGTCCACCTCAGAAACACGACCTATCTTGACAGGTGTAAACTGGAGGGTAGAAAAAGGTGAATTAATATGCACAGCGACGGATAGCCACCGTCTTGCTTTAAGAAAAGCAAAGTTGGATATTGACGAGGAAAGCTCATACAATGTCGTGATTCCAGGGAAAAGTTTAACAGAGTTAAGTAGAATCCTTGATGACGGACAAGATCTTGTGAGCATCGTAATTACAGAAACGCAAGTTCTCTTTAAAGCACAAAACGTGTTGTTCTTCTCAAGATTGCTGGATGGTAATTATCCAGATACAGCTCGCCTGATCCCGCAGGAAAGTAAAACGGATGTCGTGGTCAACACGAAGGAATTCCTTCAAGCCATTGATCGCGCATCACTTTTGGCAAGAGAAGGGCGCAATAACGTCGTAAAGCTGTCAGCTGATCCTGAACAAAGCCTTGAGATTTCTTCTAATTCACCTGAAATTGGTAAAGTAGTCGAAACGGTTCAAGCAGATGACATTAAAGGGGAGGACCTCAAAATCTCCTTCAGTCCAAAATATATGCTAGATGCGTTAAAAGTATTAGAGGGAACTGAAATTCATGTAAGCTTCACTGGAGCCATGAGACCGTTCCTATTGCGCACGCCAAATGATGATTCAATCTTGCAGTTGATTCTTCCAGTCAGAACATATTAATTCAATCTAAAATAGCTGCTGTGAGAGTGCACAGCAGCTTTTCTTCTCGTTTACCATGCTTTCTTTCATCCCAGTTCGCTTTCCCCCTTTCCTTCTTGTCTTGTTTTTTAGTACAATTAGATATTAGTGATATTGAAAGAGGTCGATACAATGCCTAATCTTATAACCATTGAGAAAGAAATGATTACATTAGGGCAATTTTTGAAATTAGCCGAAGTTATCCAATCTGGCGGAATGGCGAAATGGTTTTTAAGTGAACATGAGGTGTTCATTAATCAAGAGCCAGATAATAGACGGGGACGCAAACTATACCCAGGAGATGTTGTCGAGATAGAAGGTTATGGCACATTTCAAGTTGTGAATTAGAAACGGGTGACAATACATGTACATTCAAAGTCTGGCGTTAACTTCATACCGAAACTATGAACACACCGAGCTTCAATTCGACAACAAGGTGAATGTCATGATCGGTGAGAATGCCCAAGGTAAAACGAACTTGATGGAAGCGATCTATGTATTGTCGATGGCAAAGTCGCATCGTACGTCAAATGATAAAGAACTTATCCGATGGGACCAAGACTATGCTAAAATAGAAGGTAGAGTCATCAAAAAAAATGGTCCACTCCCAATGCAGCTCGTGATCTCAAAAAAAGGGAAAAGGGGCAAGGTCAATCACATTGAACAACAGAAGCTCAGTCATTATGTTGGTGCGTTAAATACCATCATGTTTGCACCAGAGGACTTAAGTCTTGTAAAGGGCAGCCCGCAAATCCGCAGAAGATTTCTCGATATGGAGATTGGACAAGTTTCTGCTGTCTACTTGCATGATTTATCGCTCTATCAAAAAATTCTCTCTCAGCGGAATCATTACTTGAAACAATTGCAGACAAGAAAACAAAAGGATCAAGCGATGCTGGAGGTTTTAACAGAGCAGTTGATTGATGCGGCAGCGAAAGTTGTCAAAAGACGACTGACTTTTACGAAACAGCTTGAAAAATGGGCGCAGCCGTTGCATTTTGGCATTTCTAGAGAGCTAGAAACACTCACGCTCCAATACCACACGGCGATAGAGGTATCAGAAGCGTCAGACTTGTCGAAAATAAAGAATAGCTATGAAGAATCGTTTCAGAAACTAAGAGACAGAGAAATAGACCGAGGAGTGACGCTGTGGGGACCTCACAGAGATGACCTTCTTTTCTTTGTGAATGGTCGGGATGTTCAGACATATGGCTCTCAAGGGCAGCAAAGAACAACAGCTCTTTCACTAAAGCTGGCAGAAATCGACTTGATACACGAAGAGATTGGAGAATATCCCATTCTTCTACTCGATGATGTTTTATCTGAACTTGATGATTACAGACAGTCTCATTTGCTCCATACCATTCAGGGACGTGTACAGACCTTCGTCACCACAACAAGTGTTGAAGGCATCGATCACGCCACCTTGAAAGAAGCGGAAATTTTCAGAGTAGCCAGTGGAAAAGTAATTGACTGATAAATGAGGTGTGGGTCTTGTATATTCATTTAGGTGATGATTGTGTTGTTTCTACACGAGAGATTGTCGCAATTGTTGATTACAAAATGAGGTCGTCTTCTGTTGTAGAAGAGTTTCTCCAAAAACAAGAAGGACAAATCATTTCGTTATCACAAGGGACACCCAAATCCATCGTCGTCACAACTAAATCTGTTTATTACTCTCCTCTTTCCTCAAGCACGCTCAAAAAACGTGCTTCATTTGTGATTGAAATTGAAGTCTAAAAGCTCAATTCATATAAATATATCGTTTAAGAAAAGTGTAGGTGAATGTACGTGGCAATGGAACAGCAACATAATAGTTATGATGAAAATCAGATACAGGTGCTTGAAGGACTAGAAGCTGTTAGAAAACGTCCAGGAATGTACATTGGGTCAACCAGTGCAAAAGGACTTCACCATCTTGTATGGGAAATTGTCGACAACAGTATTGATGAGGCTTTAGCTGGATATTGCACAGATATTACGGTGCAAATTGAAAAGGATAATAGCATTACAGTGAAAGATAATGGCCGCGGAATTCCTGTTGGGATTCATGAGAAAATGGGACGTCCTGCTGTAGAGGTTATTATGACTGTTCTTCACGCTGGCGGTAAATTTGACGGCAGCGGTTATAAAGTATCTGGCGGTCTGCATGGCGTAGGGGCATCTGTTGTTAATGCGTTATCTACGACCTTAGACGTGACCGTATATCGTGATGGGAAAATTCATTATCAACAATTCAAACGCGGTGTTCCAGTTGGAGATTTAGAGATCATTGGTGAAACAGATGTTACAGGGACAACCACTCATTTTGTGCCAGATACAGAAATTTTTACTGAAACCATTGAATTTGATTACGACACACTTGCCAACCGTGTACGTGAGTTAGCTTTCTTAACAAAAGGTGTCAACATCGTTATTGAAGATTTACGTGAGGGGAAAGAACGACGAAATGAATACTGCTATGAAGGCGGTATTAAGAGCTATGTAGAACATTTAAATCGCTCAAAAGAAGTCGTTCATGAAGAACCCGTTTACATTGAAGGTGAAAAAGATGGAATCACGGTTGAAGTGGCATTACAATATAACGATTCCTATACAAGCAACATCTATTCCTTCGCCAACAATATCAACACGTATGAAGGCGGAACACACGAAGCAGGCTTTAAAACAGGGCTGACGCGTGTCATCAATGATTATGCTCGTAAAAATGGCGTATTCAAAGATGGAGACTCGAATTTGAGCGGTGAAGATGTGCGAGAAGGCTTAACAGCCATTATCTCCATCAAACATCCAAATCCTCAATTCGAAGGACAAACGAAGACAAAGCTTGGGAACTCAGAAGCAAGAACCATTACCGACTCCCTTTTCTCTGAAGCACTTGAGAAATTCCTCTTAGAGAACCCTGATGCTGCAAAGAAAATTGTGGAGAAAGGCGTGATGGCAGCTCGTGCAAGAATGGCTGCCAAAAAGGCACGTGAGCTGACAAGACGTAAAAGTGCACTGGAAGTCTCCAGCTTACCAGGGAAACTGGCGGACTGTTCTTCTAAAGACCCTTCCATCTCTGAACTTTATATCGTAGAGGGAGATTCTGCGGGCGGATCTGCTAAGCAAGGCCGTGATCGTCACTTCCAAGCGATCTTACCGTTAAGAGGGAAGATCTTAAACGTTGAAAAAGCGCGACTAGATAAAATTCTATCGAACAACGAAGTTCGTTCTATGATTACAGCGTTAGGAACTGGAATCGGTGAAGACTTCACTTTAGAGAAAGCTCGCTATCACAAAGTTGTGATCATGACGGATGCGGATGTCGATGGTGCCCATATTCGCACGCTGCTCTTAACGTTCTTCTATCGCTACATGCGTGAAATCATTGAAAACGGTTATGTGTATATTGCGCAGCCACCTTTATTTAAAGTGCAGCAAGGTAAACGTGTTGAGTATGTGTATAACGATAAACAGCTAGATGAGCTGCTAAAGACATTGCCTCAAACACCAAAACCTGGACTTCAGCGCTATAAAGGTCTTGGAGAAATGAACGCAACTCAGCTTTGGGAAACAACAATGGATCCTGATGCGAGAACACTTCTTCAAGTGACGCTTGAGGATGCGATTGATGCTGATGAGACATTTGAAATGTTGATGGGAGATAAAGTAGAACCGAGACGAAACTTTATCGAAGAAAATGCACAATACGTGAAAAATCTTGATATTTAGATAGGTCCCCTTGAGAACAACCTTATTTCTTGTTTGGAATAAGGTTGTTTTTCAAGATTTAGGCCTGTGAAACGAATGTCCTGGTTTTCTATGTTTCGTTGATTTTCTAGTAAATTAATGTGTATAAAGCAGAGATTATTGATATAATGAAGAATAGTCTTGTGAAGATAAATACATATTTTACTCCCACATAATTTATTTCATGTGATACGTAAAGGGAGGTTCTTATAGTGAGTGAACAACATACACCAAATGTACGCGAAGTGAATATCAGCCAAGAAATGCGTACGTCCTTTTTAGATTATGCAATGAGTGTGATTGTGTCGCGTGCATTACCGGATGTGCGTGACGGATTAAAGCCCGTGCATCGAAGAATTTTGTATGCGATGAATGACCTAGGTATGACAAGTGATAAACCATTTAAGAAATCTGCACGTATCGTCGGGGAAGTTATCGGTAAGTATCACCCTCACGGTGACAGCGCTGTATACGAAGCGATGGTTCGTATGGCGCAAGACTTCAACTATCGTTATATGTTAGTAGATGGTCATGGAAACTTTGGTTCAGTCGATGGAGACGGAGCAGCGGCGATGCGTTATACCGAGGCGCGTCTATCGAAGATTTCTATGGAAATCCTCCGTGATATCACTAAGGATACCATTGATTATCAAGATAACTATGACGGCAGTGAAAGAGAGCCAATGGTGATGCCTGCAAGATTCCCGAACTTATTGGTCAACGGAGCGACAGGAATTGCTGTAGGAATGGCGACCAATATTCCGCCACACCAATTAGGTGAAGTGATTGATGGGGTATTGGCTATCAGTCAAAACCCTGAAATGACCACACAGGAACTTATGGATATCATCCCAGGCCCAGATTTCCCAACAGCAGGTCAAATCATTGGCCGAAGTGGTATTCGGAAGGCGTATGAGACAGGGCGCGGCTCTATCACATTAAGAGCAAAATCGGATATTGAGGAAACATCTAGTGGTAAACAGCGCATTGTTATCAATGAGATCCCTTACCAAGTCAACAAAGCCCGTTTAATTGAAAAAATTGCTGATCTTGTGCGTGATAAAAAGATTGATGGCATTACAGATTTGCGCGATGAATCAGATCGTAATGGTATGCGTATTGTCATTGAACTGCGTAGAGATGCAAACGTTCATGTTCTATTAAACAATCTTTATAAACAAACGACACTTCAAACGTCTTTTGGTATCAACTTATTAGCACTTGTTGATGGACAGCCGAAAGTCTTGTCCCTCAAACAATGTCTTGAGTATTATCTAGAGCATCAAAAAGTGATCATTCGCAGAAGAACAGCGTATGAGCTGCGTAAAGCAGAAGCAAGAGCACACATTTTAGAAGGTCTGAGAATTGCACTTGATCACTTAGATGAAGTCATTGCTTTAATTAGAGGCTCTCAAACTGCAGAAATTGCGAGAAATGGTTTGATGGAAAACTATAGCTTGTCTGAAAAACAGGCACAGGCCATTCTTGATATGCGACTTCAGCGTTTGACTGGTCTAGAACGAGAAAAGATAGAAGATGAATATAAAGGACTTGTTGATTTGATTGCTGAATTAAAAGCCATCTTAGCAGACAATGAGAAAGTACTTGAAATCATTAGAGAAGAATTAATAGAAATCAAAGATCGCTTCAATGATACTCGCCGTACTGAAATTGTGACAGCGGGTATTGAAACAATTGAAGACGAAGATTTGATTCCTGTTGAGAACATCGTGATTACGCTGACGCATAATGGTTATATCAAGCGTCTCCCTGCATCAACATACCGCAGTCAAAAAAGAGGCGGTAAAGGTGTCCAAGGAATGGGGACCAACGAGGATGATTTCGTTGAACAACTGATCTCAACATCGACCCACGATACAATCCTCTTCTTCTCCAATAAAGGGAAGGTCTATCGTGCGAAAGGGTATGAGATTCCTGAATTCGGACGGACAGCGAAAGGGATTCCGATTATTAACCTTCTTGAAGTAGAAAAAGGAGAGTGGATTAACGCCATTATCCCAGTAAGCGAATTTGATGAAGATTCGTACCTCTTCTTTACAACAAGACACGGTGTATCGAAACGAACTACATTGTCTCAGTTTGCAAACATTCGAAACAATGGTCTTATTGCTCTGAGCCTGCGTGACGAAGATGAACTGATGGCCGTTCGTTTAACCAATGGAGAAAAACAAATCATCATTGGGACGAAAAAGGGGATGCTGATTCGTTTCGCCGAGACAGATGTTCGTGAAATGGGACGTACGGCAGCTGGGGTCAAAGGGATCACACTTTCTGAGGATGACATCGTCGTTGGAATGGAAATCCTTGAGCCAGATGCAAACGTATTGATCGTAACTGAAAGAGGTTATGGTAAATTAACGCCTGAAAAAGAATATCGTGTTCAAACTCGAGGCGGTAAAGGTCTTAAAACATGCAAGATCACTGACAACAATGGTCCGCTTATCACAGTGAAGGCGACCAATGCTGAAGCTGAAGAAGACTTGATGATTATTACAGGGAGCGGTGTCATCATTCGTATGGCCGTTTCAGACATTTCGACAACAGGCCGTGTCACTCAAGGTGTCCGCCTAATCCGTCTTGGTGATGAGGAACATGTCGCAACAGTGGCATTAGTTGAACAATCACAAGAAGACGATGAAGATAATGAAGAGAACGTAGAAAATATAGAGTCAGATCAAGAGCAATCTGAGTAAAATAAAGCCGGTTCTTCACCGGCTTTATTTTTTTTGAAAAAACATCACTTTTTTTGAAATTTATAATGCTTTTTTCATAGATATGTGTTAATCTTTCAAAGGAGCAAAAAGAGGCTCTATTTTTTATCTCATTCCCCAGTAAAAACTTCTTAGAAAAACAAAATGTTTTTTAAGAAAAATGTTGACTGTTGATAGAGATATATGATATATTTAAGTGGTCGCTTTAAGAGAGTGACACACAAGTTCTTTGAAAACTAAACAAGACAAAACGTACCTGTTAATTCGAGTTTTTATAAAAAAATCCTATGAAACATCATAGGTAGTCAGTCAAACGCTGACGAAAAACAAAACTTCGGTTTTGTACTTTTTCGGAGAGTTTGATCCTGGCTCAGGACGAACGCTGGCGGCGTGCCTAATACATGCAAGTCGAGCGAACAGAAGGGAGCTTGCTCCCGGATGTTAGCGGCGGACGGGTGAGTAACACGTGGGTAACCTGCCTGTAAGACTGGGATAACTCCGGGAAACCGGAGCTAATACCGGATAGTTCCTTGAACCGCATGGTTCAAGGATGAAAGACGGTTTCGGCTGTCACTTACAGATGGACCCGCGGCGCATTAGCTAGTTGGTGGGGTAATGGCTCACCAAGGCGACGATGCGTAGCCGACCTGAGAGGGTGATCGGCCACACTGGGACTGAGACACGGCCCAGACTCCTACGGGAGGCAGCAGTAGGGAATCTTCCGCAATGGACGAAAGTCTGACGGAGCAACGCCGCGTGAGTGATGAAGGTTTTCGGATCGTAAAGCTCTGTTGTTAGGGAAGAACAAGTGCGAGAGTAACTGCTCGCACCTTGACGGTACCTAACCAGAAAGCCACGGCTAACTACGTGCCAGCAGCCGCGGTAATACGTAGGTGGCAAGCGTTGTCCGGAATTATTGGGCGTAAAGGGCTCGCAGGCGGTTTCTTAAGTCTGATGTGAAAGCCCCCGGCTCAACCGGGGAGGGTCATTGGAAACTGGGAAACTTGAGTGCAGAAGAGGAGAGTGGAATTCCACGTGTAGCGGTGAAATGCGTAGAGATGTGGAGGAACACCAGTGGCGAAGGCGACTCTCTGGTCTGTAACTGACGCTGAGGAGCGAAAGCGTGGGGAGCGAACAGGATTAGATACCCTGGTAGTCCACGCCGTAAACGATGAGTGCTAAGTGTTAGGGGGTTTCCGCCCCTTAGTGCTGCAGCTAACGCATTAAGCACTCCGCCTGGGGAGTACGGTCGCAAGACTGAAACTCAAAGGAATTGACGGGGGCCCGCACAAGCGGTGGAGCATGTGGTTTAATTCGAAGCAACGCGAAGAACCTTACCAGGTCTTGACATCCTCTGACAACCCTAGAGATAGGGCTTTCCCTTCGGGGACAGAGTGACAGGTGGTGCATGGTTGTCGTCAGCTCGTGTCGTGAGATGTTGGGTTAAGTCCCGCAACGAGCGCAACCCTTGATCTTAGTTGCCAGCATTTAGTTGGGCACTCTAAGGTGACTGCCGGTGACAAACCGGAGGAAGGTGGGGATGACGTCAAATCATCATGCCCCTTATGACCTGGGCTACACACGTGCTACAATGGACAGAACAAAGGGCTGCGAGACCGCAAGGTTTAGCCAATCCCATAAATCTGTTCTCAGTTCGGATCGCAGTCTGCAACTCGACTGCGTGAAGCTGGAATCGCTAGTAATCGCGGATCAGCATGCCGCGGTGAATACGTTCCCGGGCCTTGTACACACCGCCCGTCACACCACGAGAGTTTGTAACACCCGAAGTCGGTGAGGTAACCTTTATGGAGCCAGCCGCCGAAGGTGGGACAGATGATTGGGGTGAAGTCGTAACAAGGTAGCCGTATCGGAAGGTGCGGCTGGATCACCTCCTTTCTAAGGATATATGGAGCAGTGTGCGTTTTCGTCTTGTTTAGTTTTGAAGGAACTTGCAAAAGATCCTACAACATCATATCTTCGATATGAAAGATGGGCCTGTAGCTCAGCTGGTTAGAGCGCACGCCTGATAAGCGTGAGGTCGGTGGTTCGAGTCCACTCAGGCCCACCATCTTCTATTAAATCGGGGCCTTAGCTCAGCTGGGAGAGCGCCTGCCTTGCACGCAGGAGGTCAGCGGTTCGATCCCGCTAGGCTCCACCAACGTGTTCTTTGAAAACTAGATAACAATAAGTAATACATTCACATTGAATGCAATGCAAAGTTCATCACACATAGTGATTCTTTCTAAAGTAAGAAATGGTTAAGTTAGAAAGGGCGCACGGTGGATGCCTTGGCACTAGGAGCCGATGAAGGACGGGACGAACACCGATATGCTTCGGGGAGCTGTAAGCAAGCTTTGATCCGGAGATTTCCGAATGGGGAAACCCACTGCTCGTAATGGAGTAGTATCCATACTTGAATACATAGAGTATGAGAAGGCATACCCGGGGAACTGAAACATCTAAGTACCCGGAGGAAGAGAAAGCAAATGCGATTCCCTGAGTAGCGGCGAGCGAAACGGGAACAGCCCAAACCAAGAGGCTTGCCTCTTGGGGTTGTAGGACACTCTATACGGAGTTACAAAGGAACGATATAAGCGAAGAGGTCTGGAAAGGCCCGCCAAAGAAGGTAACAGCCCTGTAACTGAAATGTTGTTCTCTCCAGAGTGGATCCTGAGTACGGCGGAACACGTGAAATTCCGTCGGAATCCGGGAGGACCATCTCCCAAGGCTAAATACTCCCTAGTGACCGATAGTGAACCAGTACCGTGAGGGAAAGGTGAAAAGCACCCCGGAAGGGGAGTGAAATAGATCCTGAAACCGTGTGCCTACAAGTAGTCAGAGCCCGTTAAAGGGTGATGGCGTGCCTTTTGTAGAATGAACCGGCGAGTTACGATCCCGTGCAAGGTTAAGCAGAAGATGCGGAGCCGCAGCGAAAGCGAGTCTGAATAGGGCGCATGAGTACGTGGTCGTAGACCCGAAACCAGGTGATCTACCCATGTCCAGGGTGAAGTTCAGGTAACACTGAATGGAGGCCCGAACCCACGCACGTTGAAAAGTGCGGGGATGAGGTGTGGGTAGGGGTGAAATGCCAATCGAACCTGGAGATAGCTGGTTCTCTCCGAAATAGCTTTAGGGCTAGCCTCAAGGTAAGAGTCTCGGAGGTAGAGCACTGATTGGACTAGGGGCCCCTACCGGGTTACCGAATTCAGTCAAACTCCGAATGCCGATGACTTATCCTTGGGAGTCAGACTGCGAGTGATAAGATCCGTAGTCGAAAGGGAAACAGCCCAGACCGCCAGCTAAGGTCCCAAAGTATACGTTAAGTGGAAAAGGATGTGGAGTTGCTTAGACAACCAGGATGTTGGCTTAGAAGCAGCCACCATTTAAAGAGTGCGTAATAGCTCACTGGTCGAGTGACTCTGCGCCGAAAATGTACCGGGGCTAAACGTATCACCGAAGCTGCGGACTGTTCTTACGAACAGTGGTAGGAGAGCGTTCTAAGTGCTGTGAAGTCAGACCGGAAGGACTGGTGGAGCGCTTAGAAGTGAGAATGCCGGTATGAGTAGCGAAAGACGGGTGAGAATCCCGTCCACCGAATGCCTAAGGTTTCCTGAGGAAGGCTCGTCCGCTCAGGGTTAGTCGGGACCTAAGCCGAGGCCGAAAGGCGTAGGCGATGGACAACAGGTTGATATTCCTGTACCACCTCCTCACCATTTGAGCAATGGGGGGACGCAGGAGGATAGGGTAAGCGCGGTATTGGATATCCGCGTCCAAGCAGTTAGGCTGGGAAATAGGCAAATCCGTTTCCCGTAAAGGCTGAGCTGTGATGGCGAGCGAAATTTAGTAGCGAAGTTCCTGATTCCACACTGCCAAGAAAAGCCTCTAGCGAGGTGAGAGGTGCCCGTACCGCAAACCGACACAGGTAGGCGAGGAGAGAATCCTAAGGTGATCGAGAGAACTCTCGTTAAGGAACTCGGCAAAATGACCCCGTAACTTCGGGAGAAGGGGTGCTTCTTAGGGTGTTAAAGCCCCGAGAAGCCGCAGTGAATAGGCCCAGGCGACTGTTTAGCAAAAACACAGGTCTCTGCGAAGCCGTAAGGCGAAGTATAGGGGCTGACGCCTGCCCGGTGCTGGAAGGTTAAGAGGAGCGCTTAGCGTAAGCGAAGGTGCGAATTGAAGCCCCAGTAAACGGCGGCCGTAACTATAACGGTCCTAAGGTAGCGAAATTCCTTGTCGGGTAAGTTCCGACCCGCACGAAAGGCGCAACGATCTGGGCACTGTCTCAACGAGAGACTCGGTGAAATTATAGTACCTGTGAAGATGCAGGTTACCCGCGACAGGACGGAAAGACCCCGTGGAGCTTTACTGCAGCCTGATATTGAATGTTGGTACAGCTTGTACAGGATAGGTAGGAGCCTTGGAAACCGGAGCGCTAGCTTCGGTGGAGGCATCGGTGGGATACTACCCTGGCTGTATTGACCTTCTAACCCGCTGCCCTTATCGGGCAGGGAGACAGTGTCAGGTGGGCAGTTTGACTGGGGCGGTCGCCTCCTAAAATGTAACGGAGGCGCCCAAAGGTTCCCTCAGAATGGTTGGAAATCATTCGCAGAGTGTAAAGGCACAAGGGAGCTTGACTGCGAGACCTACAAGTCGAGCAGGGACGAAAGTCGGGCTTAGTGATCCGGTGGTTCCGCATGGAAGGGCCATCGCTCAACGGATAAAAGCTACCCCGGGGATAACAGGCTTATCTCCCCCAAGAGTCCACATCGACGGGGAGGTTTGGCACCTCGATGTCGGCTCATCGCATCCTGGGGCTGTAGTCGGTCCCAAGGGTTGGGCTGTTCGCCCATTAAAGCGGTACGCGAGCTGGGTTCAGAACGTCGTGAGACAGTTCGGTCCCTATCCGTCGCGGGCGCAGGAAATTTGAGAGGAGCTGTCCTTAGTACGAGAGGACCGGGATGGACGCACCGCTGGTGTACCAGTTGTTCTGCCAAGGGCATCGCTGGGTAGCTATGTGCGGACGGGATAAGTGCTGAAAGCATCTAAGCATGAAGCCCCCCTCAAGATGAGATTTCCCATTCCGCAAGGAAGTAAGATCCCTGAAAGATGATCAGGTTGATAGGTCTGAGGTGGAAGCGTGGTGACACGTGGAGCTGACAGATACTAATAGATCGAGGACTTAACCTATATTCTAATGTGAAGCTTGAACATTGTTATCTAGTTTTGAGAGAACATTCTCTCCATCAGGTTTGGTGGCGATAGCGAAGAGGTCACACCCGTTCCCATACCGAACACGGAAGTTAAGCTCTTCAGCGCCGATGGTAGTTGGGGGTCTCCCCCTGTGAGAGTAGGACGCCGCCAAGCTTTTCTAAGGATCAGTTCCATTTGGAACTGGTCTTTTTTGTTTATTCTTCTAACAGCATCATGATATAAGCTGGGAACTTCTCTTCGGCAATCTCCATGTAGCGCTCAATCATGACATAATCATCACTAATGTATTGAGACAGCAGCTCGTACCACCATTCAGTTTCGTAGCGGGCAATCATACTGAGATTATACATTAATAAGTAATGGCTGATAATCTCAGGAATCCCTAAAAATGAATCACGCGTTGACGGAATATACCATTGATCCATTTCTAAATCATAATGAAGATGAGTAGCGAGCGCTGGGTTTTCTTCTAGAGATACATCAAACGTCAGCTTTTTGGCTTCTCTCAGTTTGAGTTTCCAACTTGTATGAAACTCAAAGTATTCAATAAAACGTTCAGCAGACATGTTATAAAGCAATGGAATATGATCTTGAATCATCATCCCATTGGCCTTTTCCACTTTAACTAATGTCGAGGGCTGCTTTTGAAACTCCAGAATATGACTCATTTCAGGTATCTTTGAAAGGAGATGAATCATCGTAAATCGCTCATCTTCAAGGCCATTTAAATGAAATAAATGCTTTAACACATGCATGCATAGTCCATTTCGCTGAATTTTTACTTCATCTTCACTAAAACGGTAGTGCTGCTTCTTTCTCTTTCTCGATGTTACGCCATGGGCCAAAACAGAGGTTTGAGAAGGATAGTGAGGATCAACTGTCAGTAAACATGCCTTTAGCAACTGAGCCATTCCATAAAATAATAAAATGGGCTTCAGTTCTAGTGGGGCGATAGCTGCCTGTTCGTAGAACGTATGGCCATGCTTTAAAAAATAAATAAACCGTTCACAGTTTTTATAGGCTTGCTGGTTTGCATCTTGAATGTTCCGTTTCTCATATTGTTGATATAGAAATTTTTGGGAAGTTTCAAGTGAGTAAAAACGTTTTAAATCCTTCCATCCTGAACTTTTCATCTTCTTCCTCAACTCTCTTTATATTTTCTAAAAATTGCAACTGTTTGTTGCTTCCTTGACATGCTGTTTGCTAGTTGATAATCTACATATAATATTTTGCCGAAAAGAGGGGGATTTACTAATGTGGGAAAGTAAATTTTCAAAAGAAGGTTTGACGTTTGACGATGTTTTGCTTGTTCCAGCTAAGTCTGAAGTACTTCCGCGAGATGTCGATTTATCAGTTGAGTTAACAAGCACATTAAAACTAAACATTCCAATTATCAGTGCAGGAATGGACACGGTGACTGAATCACAAATGGCGATTGCAATGGCACGTCAAGGTGGTCTTGGTATCATTCATAAGAACATGTCTATAGAGCAACAAGCAGAACAAGTGGATAAAGTAAAACGTTCAGAGCGCGGCGTTATTACAAATCCATTCTTCTTAACACCTGAGCATCAAGTATTTGATGCAGAGCACCTAATGGGTAAGTACCGTATTTCAGGTGTACCGATTGTAAATAACATAGAAGATCAAAAGCTTGTTGGTATTATTACGAACCGTGACCTTCGTTTTATTTCGGATTATTCAATGAAGATTAGCGATGTGATGACAAAAGAGGAACTTGTGACAGCTTCAGTAGGTACGACGTTAGAAGAAGCTGAAAAAATTCTACAGCAATATAAAATTGAAAAATTACCTCTTTTAGATGACGAAGGAACGTTAAAAGGTCTCATCACCATCAAAGATATTGAAAAAGTGATCGAATTCCCTAACTCCTCTAAAGATGCACATGGCCGTTTAATTGTTGGTGCCGCTGTTGGTGTCACTGGCGATACAATGACTCGTGTGAGAAAATTAGTCGAAGCCAATGTGGATGTCGTTGTCATTGATACTGCTCATGGACATTCACAAGGTGTTCTAAACACTGTATCGAAAATCCGTGAAACGTATCCTTCTCTTAATATCATTGCTGGTAATGTTGCAACAGCCGATGCAACAAAAGCATTGTTTGAAGCAGGAGCAGATATTGTGAAAGTCGGTATCGGACCAGGATCTATTTGTACAACACGTGTTGTTGCAGGTGTTGGTGTACCACAAATCACAGCGATCTATGACTGTGCAACAGAAGCAAGAAAACATGGTAAAGCTATTATTGCAGATGGTGGAATTAAATATTCAGGTGATATCGTAAAAGCTCTAGCATCTGGTGGACATGCTGTAATGCTTGGAAGCCTTCTAGCTGGTACATCTGAAAGCCCAGGGGACACAGAAATTTTCCAAGGTAGACGCTTCAAAGTTTATCGCGGTATGGGTTCAGTCGCTGCAATGGAAAAAGGAAGTAAAGATCGTTACTTCCAAGAAGATAATAAAAAATTCGTTCCAGAAGGTATTGAAGGCCGTACACCATACAAAGGACCAGTCGTTGATACAGTGTATCAACTCGTTGGCGGTATCCGTTCTGGTATGGGCTATTGTGGAACGCAGGACTTACGCTCACTTAGAGAAGATGCACAGTTCATTCGCATGACTGGTGCAGGACTTCGTGAGAGTCATCCACATGATGTACAAATTACAAAAGAATCACCAAACTACACAATTTCTTGATAAATTGTGACAATCAAATTACATTTGACAGGGTCTATGACTCTGTCTATTTTTTTTGTCTTTATTGTGATAAAATTTATACTGTTGTGTTGAAATAAGCCCTTGTGGATTAAATATATATGAAATATGTCGAAAAAAGATGATAACGGAGGTATGACGATTGAACAGCAAGATATTGAAACAGCTTATGGTCTCTATCCTTGCACTGGCATTGATTGTGACAGCATTTACACCAATGTCCAAAGCAAAAGCAGCTGAAGATCCATTCAATGTGAATGCGAAAGCAGCGATCCTAATTGAAGCTTCTACAGGTAAGATTCTTTATAGTAAAAACGCAGAGCAAAGACTGCCTATTGCAAGTATGGCAAAGATGATGACAGAGTATCTATTACTAGAGGCGATTGCTGAAGGCAAAGTGAAATGGGATCAAACGTATACGCCAGATGATTATGTATACGAAATTTCTCAGGACCGCAGTTTATCAAACGTTCCTTTGAGAAAAGATGGCTCGTATACAGTGAAAGAACTTTATCAAGCAACGGCTATTTATTCCGCAAATGCAGCAGCAATTGGCTTAGCAGAAGTGATTGCTGGATCAGAATCGAAGTTCGTTGAAAAAATGAACGCAAAAGCGAAAGAATTAGGTTTAACAAACTACAAATTCGTGAATGCAACTGGACTAGAAAATAAAGACTTACATGGCAAACAGCCAAAAGGTACAGGTCCTGATGAAGAAAGTGAAGTATCTGCGAAAGATATGGCATTGCTTGCACAGCATCTCATCAAAGACCACCCAGAAATTCTTGAAACATCAAGTATTGCGAAAACAAAGTTCAGAGAAGGCACAGATGATGAAATGGACATGCCTAACTGGAACTTCATGCTTAAAGGACTTGTGAAGGAATATAAAGGTGTAGACGGTCTGAAAACAGGTTCTACAGATTCAGCTGGTTCTAGCTTCACAGGTACCGCTAAACAAGGTGACATGCGTGTCATCGCAGTGATCTTGAATGCAAAAGGTAATCTTCATACAGCACGTTTTGACGTGGCGAAAAAACTGTTCGATTATGCGTTTAAAAACTTCACGATGAAAGAAATGTACAAAAAAGGTCAACAGATCAAAGGACATGAAAACATCGAAGTCGACAAAGGTAAAGACAAAGAAGTACCTGTCGTTACGAAAGAAGCTTTCTCTGTGCCAGTAAAAAATGGCGACGAAAAGAGCTTTAAAGCAAAAGTAAATATCGAGAAAACGAAACTAGAAGCTCCTATTAAAAAAGGAACGAAGGTTGGCATGCTGACGACTTCTTATTCAGGTGATGAGAAGGACTACGGCTATTTGAATAAAGATCAATCAGGTGTTGAGCTTATAACGAAAACAGGCGATGAAAAAGCAAACTGGTTCATCCTTGCAATGCGTAGTGTAGGTGGATTCTTCGCTGGCATTTGGGGCGGAATCGTTGACACAGTTAAAGGTTGGTTCTAATAAAAAACTGCTCTCTATGCATGAGAGCAGTTTTTTTATTAAAAGAAAAGCGATTGTTTGTGATTTTGAGGAGTGGACAAGGCTTGCTGAAAAATACCACATAACTTTTCCACTCCCTCGGTCAGTGCCTTTTCATTCACATAAGAAAAGCTGAGGCGGATATAGTTTTGCTTCGGCTCTCCAGGATAGCACACAGAGCCAGGCAGAAAGGTGATTTGCTGCTTACGTGCCTCATGCAGAAGTGCACGTGTATCGACCCAGGAAGGAAAGCTAAGCCACAAATTGAGCCCACCCTGAGGAATTTGCCACGTCACATCTTTTGGTGCATGCTTCGTTAATACATTTATCATTAAATCACGTCTCACCATCAAGGCGGTTCTCAACTTTTTCGTATGATCAATCATTTTCTTTGAAGTCAGAAATGGCAGAATGGCTTTTTGTGTGAGAAGAGGGCTGCCTAAATCATTATTGGCCTTTGCAGCTAATAAACGATTAAATATCGAGCCTGAAGCAGTAATAATCCCAATTCTGCATCCTGGAGCAAGTGTTTTACTTAAACCTCGTAAATAAATGACGTGTCCATCATGATCCAGACTTTTGATAGGTGCTGGCGGCTTCTTTTCGAAATAAAGCTCACGATAAGGATCATCCTCTACAATAAGACAATCAATACTTTGAGCCAGTAAGAGAAGTTGTTTTCTGCGTTTCATTGACATACTGGCGCCTGTTGGACTGTGAAAAGTAGGAATCGTGTAGATGAGCTTTGGTTTATATTTATCACAAATGCTTTGAAGCTGCTTCATGTTCATTCCTTCATGATCAACCGGGACTGTAATAATTCTTGCCCCTCTCCCCATAAAGACATCAATGGCGCCTGGATAGGTCGGTGCTTCCATGACAACTACATCATCAGGACCGATAAACGCACGTGCAACCAGATCAAGCCCTTGCTGAGAACCACTAGTTACAAGGATATTCTCAGGAGTAGAAGGCACATCTAGCTTTTCTAAAAAAGACTGAATGACCTGCCGAAGCTGAAGATCCCCTTGAATTTCCCCATACTTTGACATGATTTGAGGATGTCTCGCTAGGACATGCTGCATTTCTTTTTCTAAATAACGGTTTGGCAAAAGCCCTGGATCGATCATAGAGGAAGAAAGGTTGATCGCTTCTTCGACATAGTGATACTGAGCAAATTGAGACCGTGGTAAATAATCCGGAATGGATAACTGCCAATCAAAAGAGGTAGATGATGGAACCGGAATCTCTGACTGCTTTTGCAACTCATCCACAAACGTTCCTTTTCCTTGCACAGTCGTTAAATATCCGTCGTCCTTCAGCCGAGTGTATGCCTTTGCTGCCGTGACAAGACTCACATTCAGCTGCTTTGCTAAATCACGTACAGTTGGCAGCTTATCTCCCTGCTGAAGCAAACCTGATTGGATATGATCAATGATTGAAAAGTAAATCTGATTTGAAAGCGATGTATCAGAATGTCGATGGATATCAATATGCATGAGATACCTCCATTGAGTGCAAAATTGTTATACATGAATTTGAATTGTTATAGTTGCATTATAGCATGTAAATGACACCTCAAAGGAAAAATGACATATTTTCAGCAGGGAATCGTTTATATAAAAGGGTATAAGCTTATTTGTCGGCGGATTGAATTGTTATACTATTCTCTTTATTGTTATACTACCTCACTTGTATGATAAAGGGGTAAATCAATCGAATTGACAAATGGGAGGAAACTATTGTGAGCAATAAGGGAACTGAACGAGTGAAACGTGGAATGGCAGAAATGCAAAAGGGTGGCGTCATTATGGATGTCGTCAATGCTGAACAGGCAAAGATCGCAGAAGAAGCAGGTGCGGTGGCAGTTATGGCACTAGAACGCGTACCAGCTGATATCCGTGCAGCCGGCGGTGTTGCCCGTATGGCAGACCCAAGAATCGTAGAGGAAGTACAAAATGCAGTAACGATTCCAGTCATGGCAAAAGCACGTATCGGCCATATCGTCGAGGCTCGTGTTCTTGAAGCACTTGGTGTTGATTATATCGATGAGAGTGAAGTGCTGACGCCCGCAGATGAGGAATTCCATTTAAATAAAAATGAATACACAGTACCTTTTGTCTGTGGTTGCCGTGATTTAGGTGAAGCAACCCGCCGTATCGCAGAAGGCGCTTCTATGCTTCGCACAAAAGGAGAGCCTGGGACAGGCAACATTGTAGAAGCTGTCCGTCATATGAGAAAGGTCAATGCTCAGATTCGTAAAGTAGCAGCAATGAGTGAAGATGAACTGATGACAGAAGCGAAGAACCTGGGAGCACCGTATGATTTATTGCTTCAAATCAAAAAAGACGGCAAGCTCCCAGTTGTTAACTTTGCAGCGGGAGGCGTTGCGACACCAGCAGATGCTGCGTTAATGATGCAGCTTGGAGCAGACGGTGTATTTGTTGGATCTGGTATTTTTAAATCAGACAATCCAGCGAAATTTGCAAAAGCAATTGTTGAAGCAACGACTCACTTCACAGATTACCGTCTCATTGCAGAGCTTTCAAAAGAGCTTGGAACAGCCATGAAAGGAATTGAAATCTCAAATCTACTGCCAGAAGAGCGTATGCAAGAGCGTGGCTGGTAATTAAGGGAGCGCAAACGAACATGCTAACAATTGGTGTACTAGGGCTTCAAGGAGCCGTGAGAGAGCATATTCAATCGATTGAAGCTTGCGCTGCAGAAGGGAAGATCATCAAACGAGCAGAAGAGCTAGCATCTGTTGACGGTCTTATTATCCCTGGTGGAGAAAGCACGACGATGAGAAGACTCATGGATACGTACCAATTTATTGAACCGATCAAAGCGTTCGCTGCAGAAGGGAAACCGATTTTCGGGACCTGTGCCGGTTTGATTATGCTGGCAAAGCATATAGAAGATCGAGACGATGCTCATCTTGGACTGTTAAATGTATCTGTTGCACGGAATTCATTTGGCAGACAGGTAGACAGCTTTGAAGCAGATTTAGAAGTAAAAGGACTGGATGCGCCGTTTACAGGAGTGTTCATCCGTGCGCCTCATATCATCAGTGCAGATGAGAGTGTAGACATCATGGCTGAATATGATGGCAGGATTGTGATGGCGAAGGAAAACAATATCTTAGGCTGTTCTTTTCATCCAGAGCTGACAGACGACCACCGGTTAACACAACTGTTTGTTGAAATGGTGAAGTCCTATAAAACGAAGCTCGCTGTATAAAACGGTTGAAAAGAGATAAAACTTATAGTACATTAAAATCACAATCAAAGATCGAAAAAGCGTTGACGGGAAATAGTAAGAAGCCCCTCTTTCTCAGAGAGCCGATGGTTGGTGCGAATCGGTGAAAGATGCAGTCTGAATCCATCCTTGAGCGAAATGCTGAAACACGAGAAGTAAGCATTTACGGTGATACCGTTACAGAGGAAAGAGGAAAGCATGCTTCTGCATGTTTTCAATCAGGGTGGCAACGCGAGAGCTCTCGTCCCTTTCATGGGATGAGGGCTCTTTTTATTTTTCGATAAAAAAAGGAGTGTTACACATGCTGGATATTAAACAACTGCGCACGGACTTTGATCAAATCAAAGAAAAATTAGCACACCGAGGCGAAGATTTAGCAGATTTTGATAAGTTTGGTGAGCTGGATCAAAAAAGAAGAGAATTAATCGGAAAAACAGAAGAATTAAAGAGCCGAAGAAATGAAGTATCACAGCAAGTGGCTGTTCTAAAAAGAGAAAAGAAAGACGCCGATCACATTATTCAAGAAATGCGTGAGGTAGGAGATGAGATTAAGAAGCTGGATGATGAGCTAAGAACAGTAGAAGAAAGCTTGCAGCATATTCTATTCTCTATTCCGAATATCCCTCATGACACTGTACCCGTTGGGGAAACAGAAGATGACAACGTGGAAGTGAGAAAATGGGGCGAACAGCCGGCATTCTCATTTGAGCCAAAGCCACATTGGGACGTAGCGGATGAGTTAGATATTCTAGATTTTGAACGTGCAGGAAAAGTGACAGGAAGCCGTTTCGTTTTTTATAAAGGGCTTGGCGCACGCTTAGAGCGCGCACTGTATAACTTCATGCTCGATTTACATGTGGATGAGTTTGGTTTTACTGAAGTGATTCCACCTTATATGGTTAACAGAGCAAGCATGACAGGAACTGGTCAGCTTCCAAAGTTCGAAGAGGATGCCTTTAAAATTCGAGAAGAAGATTACTTCCTCATTCCAACGGCTGAAGTGCCAATCACCAACATGCACCGTGACGAAATCCTTGAAGATGAACAGCTGCCAATCAATTATGCAGCATTCAGTGCTTGCTTTAGATCAGAGGCTGGATCTGCCGGCAGAGATACACGCGGACTCATCCGTCAGCATCAATTTAATAAGGTAGAGCTTGTGAAATTTGTTAGACCTGAAGATTCTTATGAAGAATTAGAGAAACTAACAAATCAAGCAGAAAAAGTCCTACAGCTATTAAACCTGCCATACCGTGTCATGAGCATGTGTACGGGAGATTTAGGATTCACGGCTGCGAAAAAATACGATATCGAAGTATGGATTCCGAGCCAAGATACGTATCGTGAAATTTCTTCTTGCAGTAACTTTGAAGCATTCCAAGCAAGACGTGCAAACATTCGATTCCGTCCAGAGCCTAAAGCCAAGCCAGAGCATGTGCACACATTAAATGGATCTGGTTTAGCAGTAGGAAGAACCGTGGCGGCCATTTTAGAAAACTATCAACAAGAGGACGGCACTGTGATCATTCCTGAAGTACTGCGTCCTTATATGGGAAATAAAGAAGTAATGAAATAAGATGCCGCTATGGCATCTTTTTTCTTTTTACCAAAAGTCCTACAGTTTTCCTAAATTTAGCCGATAGAAATACTAAAAGCTTCTAGGAAAGAAGGAATAACCTTGAATAGGCTTGACTATTATGTTGAAATGGCTCAATTAATTAGAAAAGTTCTAGATGAAAGTATCCTTTTCGGCATCACTGATACAGAGAAGGTGCTTTGTTACTATCCGTCTAAAACAATAGATTTTGGCATGAAGGTTGGGGACCCATTGAACCCAGAAGACCAAAACGTGGCGACGACATTAAGAGGACAAGAATATGACGGTCATTTACCAGAGTCTTTATATGGTTATGAAATTGCAGTAAAAGGTTACCCGATTTTTGATGAAAATAGAAAAGTAATTGGCTCTTTTTTAGTGGCTTTTTCACATCATCGTGAAAAGAAATTAAGCGGTTATATGGAGCATATCAATGATGTAGCGAAAGAACTTCAAAGTGGAATTGAGCAAATTGCTGCGCATTCACAAGAGCTGGCTGCCACAAGTTTAGAAATAAGCGAACAGGCAGGAAGAGCGGAAGAGAAATCTGCAAATATTGAAGAAGTCGTCAAAACCATTGGCGGGATTGCTAGACAAACCAACTTGCTAGGGCTAAATGCTGCAATTGAAGCAGCAAGAGCAGGAGAGAATGGAAAAGGGTTTGCTGTCGTGGCTGATGAAGTTCGTAAATTATCAGATGGATCAAAGGAAGCGGCTGAAACCATTAATACCTTCTTAAAAGAGATCCAAGACAGCATTGGCACTTTGTCTGAAAACATCTCACAAATCAGCAGTTCAACAAATGAACAAGCAAAACAAGTGACAGACTTTACGAAAATTATTGAATCATTAAATGAGTTTAAAGAAGAGATGAATCATTTTATTGAAGAGATTAGACAGGATACAAAATAGATCAAGAGCAGCCGTCGATGGCTGCTTTTTTATGGGCAGATTCTCATACCAAAATAACTTATTGAAATTTTTTTCGAAAAGATGTTGACTTGAAATAAAACGATATGGTATATTAATTCTTGTCGATACGGAGGAATACCCAAGTCCGGCTGAAGGGATCGGTCTTGAAAACCGACAGGGGTGTCAAAGCCCGCGGGGGTTCGAATCCCTCTTCCTCCGCCATATTGATTTTTTACCTTAGTTGAATTGAAACGCAAGCATAAAAATTGGAATTGTCAAACCGCTGCATTCGCGAAATGCAGCGGTTTTTTTATTTTGTTTTAGAGCGATTTTTTTGAATAACAGAAGCTATTTCATGAAGAATGGGATCAAGTGAGCTTTCATCATGAAGTAAGTCATAATCTTCAATGTTAATTTTAATCACTGGACATAAATCGAATTGTTCGATCCATTCCGTGTATCGCGTGTACATTTCTTCCCAATAGGCTCGATCCGTTTGAGTTTCCATCTCTCTGCCGCGTTCCTCAATACGATGTAAAATATGATCTAAATCCCCGTGTAAATAGATGAGAACATCAGGGTGAGGGAAGTAAGGTGTCATCACCATCGCCTCGAATAGACTCGTATACGTTTCATAATCTACTTCAGACATCGTACCTTTGTCCGCATGCATTTTTGCGAAAATGCCTGTGTCCTCATAAATTGAACGATCTTGCACATATCCTCCACCAGATTCAAAAATCCGTTTTTGCTCCTTAAAACGCTCAGCTAGGAAATAGACCTGTAAATGGAAGCTCCATCTTTGGAAATCTGAATAAAAGGGCTCTAAGTATGGGTTATCATCTACTTTTTCAAGAGAGGTTTGAAAGCCAAGCTTGTCCGCTATTGTTTTAGTCATAGTTGATTTTCCGACACCAACAGTCCCGGCGATTGTGATCACTGCATCCTTTGGTATTTCGATATTGTTCATAGCACTTGCTCCTTTATGTTCTGTACAATTTGCTGGTAATCTTGCTGTGAGGAAACGAAGTCTGTATGATCTCCTTCAATTGTAATGATAGGAAGCCCTGGGTCAGTCTGTTTTAAATGCTCAATGGCCAGCTCATAATCTTCAATGAGTGTTTTTAAATAAGCCGGGTCAATGTCTTCTTCAAAAGAGCGTCCTCTCATCTGTATTCTTTCAAGTAAGGTAGGAAGGCTGGCTTTTATATAGATGATGGCATTTGGTTTAGGAAGATCATCTGTTAGCAGGTGATAGATCTTTCTGTATTTGTCCATGTGCTTTTTTGATAATGTTCTTTCTGCAAATATCATATTTTTATAGACATGATAATCAGTGACAATCGGCTGCTGTTGATTCACATAGTTTTCTTGAATAGATTCTAATTGTTTGAACCGATTGCATAAAAAGAACATCTCAAGCTGAAAGCTCCATTGTTCCATATCTTCATAAAATTTATCTAAGAATGGATTTTCTTCTACAATCTCTTTTACTAAAGGAAATTGAAATTCCTTCGCAAGCATTGTAGCCAAAGTTGTTTTTCCGGCTCCAATTGGGCCTTCCACTGCAATAAAAGGGGCAGGATACATAGGCGTTCTCCTCTATCTATAAAGTTGTCAAACCAATGTATATTGTACCATACCCCTTCCGAGAGATAGAGCGAACGGATTACGATGTCGTTCTTTTTTCAATATTAAATTGATCGGATAATAAGAGCCAATTTTGAGGGAAGGATAGACCTAATTTCCAATAAGCAATTCCGTTCAAGTTTAACTCTTTGATGAGGTTGAACTTTGCTTGAATTGATCTAGCATCTTCGAACCATACCTCGTGCTCTTTATTATTGGCATCTGTATAACGAAAATAAGGTGCTTGTGCTGTTTCGTCATATAGAATGGAGGCATTATTACTTCTAGCAATTGCAATCGCTTGTTGGGGACTGACAGCTTTAGCAATAGGGCCGCCTTGAACGTAAGGTAGCGTCCAATCATAGCCGTATAAGTTCTGGCCCATAACAATTTTATTGGCTGGCATAACGGTCAGTGCATATTCAATGACTTGGCGGACAGGTCCAATGGGAGAGACTGCTTGCGCAGGGCCGCCGCTGTATCCCCATTCGTAGGTCATTAATACAACATGATCGACGATCTTCCCAATGGCTTCATAGTCATGAGCTTCATACCATTTTCCCTTTTGCTGACTACTTGTTTTAGGGGCAAGCGCAACAGATATTGTCCATCCTTCTTGATGGAAGCGGGTTGTTGCCTCTCTTAAAAATTGAATGTAAGCATCTTTATCAGCGGGACGTAAATATTCAAAATCAAAATGGATTTCTTTTAATTGATACTTTTTTGCAACACGAACGATTTCATTTAAAAATGTGGCTTTGACAGATTGGTTATTCAAAAGAATTCGCCCAAGTTCATCACTGAATTTATCATTCTCTAGGTTAGTCACCACCATGGATAAAACGGTTCTGCTCTGAGCGGCTATTTGAGGTAGCTGATCTAACGGTGGTTCTTTCAGTGTTCCATCTCTTTGCGCTTGAAAACTAAAGGCGCCTAAATGCGTTAAATATGGAGAGGCCTCTCTAGCTGCTTGTTTTAAGTTTTCACTGACTTGATTTCCCCGTGGTTCAATGTAAGCATTCGAATTAATGTTCCTCTTAGGTCTTTGAGGAATATAGAGCAAGAAGCGAATAGGAAGTATCGCTTCAGGCCGTATTCTATTCACACGTGCCAACTCTTCCACTGAAATTCGAAATCGTCTTCCAATTTGATAAAGTGTGTCATTTTGTTTGACCTCATAAAATTGTCCTCTAATTGGAATGACAATTGTTTGTCCAATGACGAGTTGATTTGGTGTTTCAATATCGTTGGTACGGATGATTTCATTGACTGTTGTTTTAAAACGCATGGCAATTTCGTTTAAAGTATCTCCTCTTTTGACAACATAAATTTGAATAGTCAACGCCCCCTTTGTTATTGCTAACAATTTATGAGGGTTATGGATAAATCATGTTTGATTTTCATTCGTGATCTCTTTAGCAGTGGTGATTTTTGCTAGTAGAACGTTCTCCATCATCGTTAAAGCGTATTCGTTGTCTCTGTCGTCATTTGATGCGATACAATCTTTAGGTACAATTAAGTTGTATTCTCGCATGTATGCGTCATTTGCAGTGAACAGAACGCAAATGTTTCCTGCAATTCCGGTCAAAATGATGTCTTGCACACCTAATTCATTTAAGAGTGTCTCTAATGCAGTTCCATAGAAGGCAGAATGCTTCGGTTTAATTAAGAAGTAATCATCTTTAGATGGTGCCATTTTCTCTAAAATAGGGGCGCTTCTTTCATTTTTACATGTTTCCATCACAGCTTGAATATCAGCCTTCCAGAGACCATAGTGGTCGTTGATATAGATAATCGGCCAATTTTCCTTGAAAGCATGATCTTTAAGAGCTAAAATCTTATTGGTCATTTGCTCTGTTTTATCAGCGAGCACATGTCCCATTTCAAAATCAAAATTATTAATCATGTCGATAATAAGCAGTGCCTTTTGGTGCTTTGACAAAGTAAGACCCCCTTTAAAAGATTGTGCTAATATGTTAACCTCAATATCCTTTTAAAAAACATGAAAAGAGAGCCGTGCTATGACGAGAGATGAACAGTTTATGCAAGAAGCTATTTCTGAAGCCTTAAAAGCAGAACAAATAGGAGAAGTACCAATCGGTGCCATCATCGTTGTTGATGACCAAATTGTGAGCCGAGCTCATAATTTAAGGGAAACAGAGCAGCGTTCAATTGCACATGCAGAATTACTTGCCATTGATGAAGCGTGTAAAACGGCTGGAAGCTGGCGTTTAGAGGATGCTGTACTTTATGTGACGCTTGAACCATGTCCTATGTGTGCGGGAGCGATTGTCCTTTCTAGAGTGAAAAAGGTCGTTTTCGGTGCATACGATCCAAAAGGTGGATGTGCAGGTACTTTAATGAATTTACTGGATGATGAACGGTTCAATCATCAGTCTGAAGTCATTGGTGGTGTACTTGAAAATGAGTGTGGTGAGCTGTTAAGTCAGTTCTTCCGAAATCTCCGTCAGCGAAAGAAACAAGCCAAAAGTAAATGAATGGATGTCGTTTGCAATTTCGGCTATAAGAAGGTATACTTATGTCTGCGTCACTAACAATTTAATATTCATTTTGCCGTGCTAAGCGGGGAGGTAGCGGTGCCCTGTACTCGCAATCCGCTCTAGCGAGGCCGAATCCCTTCTCAAGGTTCGTTTACTTCAAGGTCTGCCTTAAATAAGTGGTGTTGACGTCTGGGTCCTGCGCAATGGGAATTCATGAACCATGTCAGGTCCGGAAGGAAGCAGCATTAAGTGAAACCTCTCATGTGCCGCAGGGTTGCCTGGGCCGAGCTAACTGTTTAAGTAACGCTTGGGGTAGCGAATCGACAGAAGGTGCACGGTAAATCAATATTAAATGTAACTCATCTAGTTAATCTAGGTGAGTTTTTTGTTGCTGTTTAAAGAATAGCTCAGCTGCTTTGTTTATACAAATAGCCAAAAAATCTTTTTAGAGTCTTTTGTTTTTTTATTAATCATGATGAGAACTAGTGTTCTTTATGGTGTGGCAGATCAATTCGAAAATCTAGAAAAAAGGTTTTTGATTCATAGAAAGTAGAAAATCTATAGTTGAAATCATCATTTTCGTTTATTAGAAAATAAAGGTGTGCTTTTGAATTGATCGGTGCATCATGTATAATAAAAAAGATGATAAATGGAGGAGGGCGTATTTGTGAGTTATCAAGCTTTGTATCGAGTGTTCAGACCTCAAGTTTTTGAGGATGTTGTTGGACAAGAACACATCACAAAAACGTTGCAAAATGCCCTTTTGCAGAAGAAGTTTTCTCATGCTTACTTATTTTCAGGTCCTAGAGGAACAGGTAAAACAAGTGCTGCTAAAATCTTTGCGAAGGCAGTGAACTGTGAAAAGTCACCTGTGAGTGAACCTTGTAATGAATGTGATGCCTGTAAAGGGATTACTAACGGCTCGATTTCAGATGTGATCGAAATAGATGCTGCCTCAAACAACGGGGTAGATGAAATCCGTGATATACGTGATAAAGTGAAATTTGCTCCTTCGGCGGTTACATATAAGGTTTATATTATAGATGAAGTACATATGCTCTCTATCGGGGCGTTTAATGCCCTCCTTAAAACGTTAGAGGAGCCGCCCGCTCATTGTATCTTTATTTTGGCTACCACAGAGCCTCATAAGATTCCTCTTACCATCATATCTCGTTGCCAGAGATTTGATTTTAAACGAATCACAACAAAAGATATTGTTGGAAGAATGCAGAAAATTGTAGATGCAGAAAGCCTAAATGTACAAGAGGGCTCGCTCGAGATTATCGCTAGTGCAGCTGATGGCGGTATGCGTGATGCACTAAGCCTCTTAGATCAAGCAATTTCATTTAGTGGTGAGCAACTGACAATTGATGATGCGCTGCTCATTACAGGAGCTGTTTCTCAGCAATTCATTAGTCAGCTAGCCGAAGCAATTTTTGATCAAAATATTGCTGTGGCGTTAGATACCTTAAATGAATTACTTCAGCAGGGGAAAGATGCTGCTAAATTAATAGAGGACATGATTTTTTATTTTAGAGATATGCTGCTTTATAAAACAGCACCAGATCTGGAAGGGGTCCTTGAAAAGGTAAAGGTCGATGAAAATTTCGTGACGCTTTCGGATCGTGTGACACCTCAATTTCTATATGAAACAATTGAAGTGCTGAATAAAAGTCACCAAGAAATGAAATGGACGAATCATCCAAGGATTTTCTTTGAGGTAGCTGTTGTCAAGCTATGTCAGTCAACGGCTGGAATACCACAAGCTCATGCTAACGCTGATTTAACGGCGCTAACGGATAAAATAGATAGGTTGGAACAGGAGCTATCTAGGATAAAAGCTGAGGGTGTGCCAATGTCTCATTCTCATCATCCTCAAGAAAAAAAGGAAGCACCTCGACCACAAACGAGTAACAAAAATGGATACCGTGCACCTGTCGGTCGAATTCACGAGATTCTAAAAGAGGCAAAACGTCCAGAGCTAGAAAAAATTAAAGGTAAATGGGGAGAACTCCTTGCCCACTTGAAACTGCAGAATAAGGTGTCTCACGCTGCACTATTAACGGATAGTGAACCAGTTGCTGCTGCTACTCATGCCTTTGTTTTAAAATTCAAGTTTGAAATACATTGTAAAATGGTTGCTGAAGATAAAAGTGGTGTTCGAACCAACCTTGAGCAGCTACTAGAGTCTATGTTAGGGAAAAGAGTGGAATTAGTTGGCGTTCCTGACGCTCAATGGGGTAAAATAAGAGAAGAATTTTTAAGAGATCATCAGCCAGATGAACAGGCAGATGGTCAGGGGACTCCTGCTGAAGAGGATCCATTGATTGCAGAAGCAGAGAAGTTAGTAGGAACCGATTTAATTGAAATTAAAGATTAATAAAAATGAAAGAGAGTGGTGTTCATATGCGTGGTGGAATGGGAAATATGCAAAAAATGATGAAACAAATGCAAAAAATGCAAAAGGATATGGCTAAGGCTCAAGAAGAGCTTGCAGAAAAAGTCCTTGAAGGTACAGCTGGTGGCGGTATGGTCACTGTAAAAGTAAATGGACAAAAAGAAGTTGTCGATGTAGCAATCAATGAAGAAGTTGTTGATCCAGAAGATATCGATATGCTTCAAGATCTTGTACTTGCAGCGACAAACGATGCATTGAAAAAAGTTGATGAGTTAACAAATGAAACAATGGGTCAATTCACAAAAGGAATGAACATGCCAGGTTTATTCTAGGAGGAATAACTGAAGATGCAATATCCTGAACCAATATCAAAGCTGATTGACAGCTTTATGAAATTGCCAGGAATCGGACCGAAAACTGCGGTCCGTCTGGCTTTTTTTGTTCTTAGTATGCAGGAAGATGTCGTACTAGATTTCGCGAAGGCGCTTGTTAACGCAAAGCGTAATTTAACTTATTGCTCGGTATGCGGCCATATCACAGATCAAGATCCTTGCTATATTTGTGAAGATACAAGAAGAGATCAATCTGTTATCTGTGTAGTACAAGATCCAAAAGATGTGATCGCGATGGAAAAGATGAAAGAATACAACGGCTTATATCATGTACTTCATGGTGCTATTTCGCCAATGGATGGCATTGGTCCAGAGGATATTAAAATTCCTGATCTGTTAAAAAGATTGCAAGACGATCAAGTGACAGAGGCAATCCTTGCAACGAATCCAAACATTGAAGGAGAGGCTACAGCCATGTATATCTCTAGATTGTTGAAACCATCAGGAATTAAACTCTCTCGTATTGCTCACGGACTACCAGTAGGTGGAGACTTAGAGTATGCGGATGAAGTCACACTGTCTAAAGCTCTAGAGGGCAGACGTGAGATGTAGGAAGGAGAAGTACGGTACATGGGTTTTCTTCGCAGAAAATCAATTCGAAAAGAATTCGATGAGAAATTAATTCAACAGCTTTTTAAGCAAAAGGAAGAATGGAACAGACAAAAAAAGCTTGTCGCAAATAGCGTTGAGCCTTCACCGGACATTCTATTCGAATTAAAGCTTGCTCAAGCGAAGTACTTTTTCTATCTAAGAGAAGCGAAAAAGAGGAATTTACGTTTAAACAACTGGAGATAGCAGGTCTATTTTACATAGTCCTCTCATATGCTTGTACTATTCATATGAAGAGGAGATGAGAGGATTATGGAACCTGTTATTGTGATCGGGTCAATTTTGCTTGCTGTACTATTGTTGTTTATGTCAGGTGTTCAAGCGAACCCCATCAAATGGTTAGGGCTGATCGGAATAAAGTTTGTGGCAGGTGCTCTTTTTTTATTTTGCCTCAATCTATTTGGTGAGAGTCTAGGATTACATGTCTCTATTAACCCTGTAACAAGTGGAATCAGTGGTTTATTGGGCATCCCAGGCGTAGCAGCTTTAGTCGTAATTGAAAAATTTATTATTTAATGAAAAATATTGTTGACTTTGATTCTGTATGGTGGTAAATTAATATACGTCGCTGATGACGAAGAAACGAAAAAACATGATAACAAAAAAGTTGTTGACATTAACAATTTAAATGTGGTATGATGTTCTAGTCGCTTCTGAAGCGGTAAACAAGTTCTTTGAAAACTAAACAAGACAAAACGTACCTGTTAATTCGAGTTTTTATAAAAAAATCCTATGAAACATCATAGGTAGTCAGTCAAACGCTGACGAAAAACAAAACTTCGGTTTTGTACTTTTTCGGAGAGTTTGATCCTGGCTCAGGACGAACGCTGGCGGCGTGCCTAATACATGCAAGTCGAGCGAACAGAAGGGAGCTTGCTCCCGGATGTTAGCGGCGGACGGGTGAGTAACACGTGGGTAACCTGCCTGTAAGACTGGGATAACTCCGGGAAACCGGAGCTAATACCGGATAGTTCCTTGAACCGCATGGTTCAAGGATGAAAGACGGTTTCGGCTGTCACTTACAGATGGACCCGCGGCGCATTAGCTAGTTGGTGGGGTAATGGCTCACCAAGGCGACGATGCGTAGCCGACCTGAGAGGGTGATCGGCCACACTGGGACTGAGACACGGCCCAGACTCCTACGGGAGGCAGCAGTAGGGAATCTTCCGCAATGGACGAAAGTCTGACGGAGCAACGCCGCGTGAGTGATGAAGGTTTTCGGATCGTAAAGCTCTGTTGTTAGGGAAGAACAAGTGCGAGAGTAACTGCTCGCACCTTGACGGTACCTAACCAGAAAGCCACGGCTAACTACGTGCCAGCAGCCGCGGTAATACGTAGGTGGCAAGCGTTGTCCGGAATTATTGGGCGTAAAGGGCTCGCAGGCGGTTTCTTAAGTCTGATGTGAAAGCCCCCGGCTCAACCGGGGAGGGTCATTGGAAACTGGGAAACTTGAGTGCAGAAGAGGAGAGTGGAATTCCACGTGTAGCGGTGAAATGCGTAGAGATGTGGAGGAACACCAGTGGCGAAGGCGACTCTCTGGTCTGTAACTGACGCTGAGGAGCGAAAGCGTGGGGAGCGAACAGGATTAGATACCCTGGTAGTCCACGCCGTAAACGATGAGTGCTAAGTGTTAGGGGGTTTCCGCCCCTTAGTGCTGCAGCTAACGCATTAAGCACTCCGCCTGGGGAGTACGGTCGCAAGACTGAAACTCAAAGGAATTGACGGGGGCCCGCACAAGCGGTGGAGCATGTGGTTTAATTCGAAGCAACGCGAAGAACCTTACCAGGTCTTGACATCCTCTGACAACCCTAGAGATAGGGCTTTCCCTTCGGGGACAGAGTGACAGGTGGTGCATGGTTGTCGTCAGCTCGTGTCGTGAGATGTTGGGTTAAGTCCCGCAACGAGCGCAACCCTTGATCTTAGTTGCCAGCATTTAGTTGGGCACTCTAAGGTGACTGCCGGTGACAAACCGGAGGAAGGTGGGGATGACGTCAAATCATCATGCCCCTTATGACCTGGGCTACACACGTGCTACAATGGACAGAACAAAGGGCTGCGAGACCGCAAGGTTTAGCCAATCCCATAAATCTGTTCTCAGTTCGGATCGCAGTCTGCAACTCGACTGCGTGAAGCTGGAATCGCTAGTAATCGCGGATCAGCATGCCGCGGTGAATACGTTCCCGGGCCTTGTACACACCGCCCGTCACACCACGAGAGTTTGTAACACCCGAAGTCGGTGAGGTAACCTTTATGGAGCCAGCCGCCGAAGGTGGGACAGATGATTGGGGTGAAGTCGTAACAAGGTAGCCGTATCGGAAGGTGCGGCTGGATCACCTCCTTTCTAAGGATATATGGAGCAGTGTGCGTTTTCGTCTTGTTTAGTTTTGAAGGAACTTGCAAAAGATCCTACAACATCATATCTTCGATATGAAAGATGGGCCTGTAGCTCAGCTGGTTAGAGCGCACGCCTGATAAGCGTGAGGTCGGTGGTTCGAGTCCACTCAGGCCCACCATCTTCTATTAAATCGGGGCCTTAGCTCAGCTGGGAGAGCGCCTGCCTTGCACGCAGGAGGTCAGCGGTTCGATCCCGCTAGGCTCCACCAACGTGTTCTTTGAAAACTAGATAACAATAAGTAATACATTCACATTGAATGCAATGCAAAGTTCATCACACATAGTGATTCTTTCTAAAGTAAGAAATGGTTAAGTTAGAAAGGGCGCACGGTGGATGCCTTGGCACTAGGAGCCGATGAAGGACGGGACGAACACCGATATGCTTCGGGGAGCTGTAAGCAAGCTTTGATCCGGAGATTTCCGAATGGGGAAACCCACTGCTCGTAATGGAGTAGTATCCATACTTGAATACATAGAGTATGAGAAGGCATACCCGGGGAACTGAAACATCTAAGTACCCGGAGGAAGAGAAAGCAAATGCGATTCCCTGAGTAGCGGCGAGCGAAACGGGAACAGCCCAAACCAAGAGGCTTGCCTCTTGGGGTTGTAGGACACTCTATACGGAGTTACAAAGGAACGATATAAGCGAAGAGGTCTGGAAAGGCCCGCCAAAGAAGGTAACAGCCCTGTAACTGAAATGTTGTTCTCTCCAGAGTGGATCCTGAGTACGGCGGAACACGTGAAATTCCGTCGGAATCCGGGAGGACCATCTCCCAAGGCTAAATACTCCCTAGTGACCGATAGTGAACCAGTACCGTGAGGGAAAGGTGAAAAGCACCCCGGAAGGGGAGTGAAATAGATCCTGAAACCGTGTGCCTACAAGTAGTCAGAGCCCGTTAAAGGGTGATGGCGTGCCTTTTGTAGAATGAACCGGCGAGTTACGATCCCGTGCAAGGTTAAGCAGAAGATGCGGAGCCGCAGCGAAAGCGAGTCTGAATAGGGCGCATGAGTACGTGGTCGTAGACCCGAAACCAGGTGATCTACCCATGTCCAGGGTGAAGTTCAGGTAACACTGAATGGAGGCCCGAACCCACGCACGTTGAAAAGTGCGGGGATGAGGTGTGGGTAGGGGTGAAATGCCAATCGAACCTGGAGATAGCTGGTTCTCTCCGAAATAGCTTTAGGGCTAGCCTCAAGGTAAGAGTCTCGGAGGTAGAGCACTGATTGGACTAGGGGCCCCTACCGGGTTACCGAATTCAGTCAAACTCCGAATGCCGATGACTTATCCTTGGGAGTCAGACTGCGAGTGATAAGATCCGTAGTCGAAAGGGAAACAGCCCAGACCGCCAGCTAAGGTCCCAAAGTATACGTTAAGTGGAAAAGGATGTGGAGTTGCTTAGACAACCAGGATGTTGGCTTAGAAGCAGCCACCATTTAAAGAGTGCGTAATAGCTCACTGGTCGAGTGACTCTGCGCCGAAAATGTACCGGGGCTAAACGTATCACCGAAGCTGCGGACTGTTCTTACGAACAGTGGTAGGAGAGCGTTCTAAGTGCTGTGAAGTCAGACCGGAAGGACTGGTGGAGCGCTTAGAAGTGAGAATGCCGGTATGAGTAGCGAAAGACGGGTGAGAATCCCGTCCACCGAATGCCTAAGGTTTCCTGAGGAAGGCTCGTCCGCTCAGGGTTAGTCGGGACCTAAGCCGAGGCCGAAAGGCGTAGGCGATGGACAACAGGTTGATATTCCTGTACCACCTCCTCACCATTTGAGCAATGGGGGGACGCAGGAGGATAGGGTAAGCGCGGTATTGGATATCCGCGTCCAAGCAGTTAGGCTGGGAAATAGGCAAATCCGTTTCCCGTAAAGGCTGAGCTGTGATGGCGAGCGAAATTTAGTAGCGAAGTTCCTGATTCCACACTGCCAAGAAAAGCCTCTAGCGAGGTGAGAGGTGCCCGTACCGCAAACCGACACAGGTAGGCGAGGAGAGAATCCTAAGGTGATCGAGAGAACTCTCGTTAAGGAACTCGGCAAAATGACCCCGTAACTTCGGGAGAAGGGGTGCTTCTTAGGGTGTTAAAGCCCCGAGAAGCCGCAGTGAATAGGCCCAGGCGACTGTTTAGCAAAAACACAGGTCTCTGCGAAGCCGTAAGGCGAAGTATAGGGGCTGACGCCTGCCCGGTGCTGGAAGGTTAAGAGGAGCGCTTAGCGTAAGCGAAGGTGCGAATTGAAGCCCCAGTAAACGGCGGCCGTAACTATAACGGTCCTAAGGTAGCGAAATTCCTTGTCGGGTAAGTTCCGACCCGCACGAAAGGCGCAACGATCTGGGCACTGTCTCAACGAGAGACTCGGTGAAATTATAGTACCTGTGAAGATGCAGGTTACCCGCGACAGGACGGAAAGACCCCGTGGAGCTTTACTGCAGCCTGATATTGAATGTTGGTACAGCTTGTACAGGATAGGTAGGAGCCTTGGAAACCGGAGCGCTAGCTTCGGTGGAGGCATCGGTGGGATACTACCCTGGCTGTATTGACCTTCTAACCCGCTGCCCTTATCGGGCAGGGAGACAGTGTCAGGTGGGCAGTTTGACTGGGGCGGTCGCCTCCTAAAATGTAACGGAGGCGCCCAAAGGTTCCCTCAGAATGGTTGGAAATCATTCGCAGAGTGTAAAGGCACAAGGGAGCTTGACTGCGAGACCTACAAGTCGAGCAGGGACGAAAGTCGGGCTTAGTGATCCGGTGGTTCCGCATGGAAGGGCCATCGCTCAACGGATAAAAGCTACCCCGGGGATAACAGGCTTATCTCCCCCAAGAGTCCACATCGACGGGGAGGTTTGGCACCTCGATGTCGGCTCATCGCATCCTGGGGCTGTAGTCGGTCCCAAGGGTTGGGCTGTTCGCCCATTAAAGCGGTACGCGAGCTGGGTTCAGAACGTCGTGAGACAGTTCGGTCCCTATCCGTCGCGGGCGCAGGAAATTTGAGAGGAGCTGTCCTTAGTACGAGAGGACCGGGATGGACGCACCGCTGGTGTACCAGTTGTTCTGCCAAGGGCATCGCTGGGTAGCTATGTGCGGACGGGATAAGTGCTGAAAGCATCTAAGCATGAAGCCCCCCTCAAGATGAGATTTCCCATTCCGCAAGGAAGTAAGATCCCTGAAAGATGATCAGGTTGATAGGTCTGAGGTGGAAGCGTGGTGACACGTGGAGCTGACAGATACTAATAGATCGAGGACTTAACCTATATTCTAATGTGAAGCTTGAACATTGTTATCTAGTTTTGAGAGAACATTCTCTCCATCAGGTTTGGTGGCGATAGCGAAGAGGTCACACCCGTTCCCATACCGAACACGGAAGTTAAGCTCTTCAGCGCCGATGGTAGTTGGGGGTCTCCCCCTGTGAGAGTAGGACGCCGCCAAGCTTTTCTAAGGATCAGTTCCATAAGGAACTGGTCTTTTTTGTTTTTTAAGAAAAGGAACAAACACCCGATCTGACATGGATACATATACTAAACTACCATCTAAAACATTCTTAATTTTGTATACAATTGAAAGCGCTAGGGCATACTGAAGCTATAAGTGGAGGTGTCACAATGAGCATAAAAGAGCGAGAAGCGATTTGTTTGATTTGTGAAGAGAAAAAGACAAAGGGAATTTATTTATATCATCAGTTTTTGTGCCGCGACTGTGAGCGAAAGTTAATTTCTACATCGACCTCGGATCCTAGCTATTCCGATTATGTGAGAAAGCTTAAAAATCTTCATACGCCGCCTTTGTATTCATAGACCACTAGATGGTCTTTTTTTATGAGCTATGAAGGATTGGGCTTGTTTTTTGGAACTTAGTTTGGACATCATCCGTAATTCATAATAAGATAAACAGAGAGCCTGATTATTCATAGGAGTCGATGAACATGAAATCAATCTTTTATACATTTATATGGGCCATCCTCTCTACTTTTTTTTCGCTTGTGATTTTAACCGTCAGTATAGGGGTTTTCCATCATCATGCTGGATTATCGATACTGTATGCGATGATTGGGTGGGGCGTGATGTTTGTAGGGAGCAGATGGACTGCTTTCCAATTGTTTTTAAAGAAACACGGACTGTCTCGAAGTGATTATGTATATATCAAACAGCATTTAAAAGAAGCAGGACAAAAGCTTGTGCGTTTAAAAAAAGCTTTATTTGCTGTGAAAAACGTACAAACGATCAAATATAATTATGAAGTTTTTCGGCTTGCGCGACGAATCTATACAATAACAAAAAAAGAGCCTAATCGCTTTTATGATGCACAGCGTTTTTATTTTGAAAGCTTGGATTCTGTCGTTGAACTAACTGAGAAATATGCACTATTGTATAATCAGCCCAATCGTAGTCATGAGCTGGAAATGACATTGAGCCAAACCCGAGTGACATTGACAGAGCTGCAAAAGCAATTGACGAATGATTTGCAGCAAGTGTTAGGAAGAGATATAGAAGCTCTTCATATTGAGCTTGAAGTAGCTGATAAAATGATGAAGAAATAGATGAAAGGAGTCAAACTCGATGAAACCGGAAGATCACGCCACAACACCGCCTATCCCCAATACAGATCTTCAGTTTCGGGTGTTTGATACCTTATCTGATGAAGAGAAAAACGAAGCTGTGCAGCGAGCTCAGCAGATCCCTGAAAATCCGCAAAAGCTCCTTTTCTATGGTACACGTGTGCAGGAACGACTATTGGAACAATCACAACAGATGATGAAATATGTTGAGAAAAAAGATATTGATCAAATAGGAGACGTGCTGGAGGCCTTTTTGCAGCAGCTACATGTAGTGGAGCCTGAGGATTTAGTGCCAAAGAAACAGGGTTTTTTTTTGAAATGGTTTCAACGGGATAAGCGATCTACTCAGGAGATCATATCACGTTTTCAACATGCAAAATCACAGATCGAGAGATTGTCAGCAAGGCTTCGATATGCAAGAGGCGTATTAATCTCGGACCATATGTTATTAGAGCGTTTATTTGAAGAAAATCAAACATATTTACAAGAGATGACGATGCAGGTTGCCGCAGTTGAAGCGAAAATGACAACGTTAGAGCAGCAGCCTCTTTCAGAAACGCAACTTTCTGTTGAACGGACGTTAGAGGAGCAATTGATGAGTCAAGAAGTCAATGAAGAAGAGTATGTGGAGAGACTAAAGGAACGAAAGTATGATTTGCTGTTAAGCCGGCAAATTGCATTGCAATGTAATGCTCAAATTCGGATGATCCAGCATACGAATCATACATTGGCCAATCACATTCAATCAACTGTTTCAGCATCTATTCCTCTATGGATCAACCAAATGTCGATTGCATTAACGCATATTCAGCAGCGGGCCAATTCAGTTCTTGAGGACCGAATCCAAAAAACATATGAAAATGTATCGAAACAGCAGGGGCAGATTTTTGAAGAGGCATCTTTAGCCCCTATAGATACCTTGAAAAAGGTTCAACGTCAATTAGCTGAAACATTACAGGAAACGTTACAGGTGAAAGAGCATGGAAGCCAAGAGCGAGCTCAATTGAAAAGCAGTATGTATGAGGCAGAGCAGCAGTTGGCGAATCCAATAAAGGAATGAGAAACCATCTTTCGGTTCACTTGTTTGGACGTTATAATAGACTTAAGATATCGTTAAAGTGAAAAGGGTCGATTTGTTTGAGAACACCTTTATATACAGCATTAGCACAGCATGCGGAAAAGAAGCCTTATTCTTTTCACGTTCCAGGACATCACAATGGAGATGTCTTTTTTGATGAGGCACGGTCTCACTATGCTTCAATCCTTCAATTGGATGTGACGGAGCTTGAAGGCCTAGATGATCTTCATCACCCGACTGGGGTCATCCAAGAGGCAGAACATTTATTGACTAAGCTATATGGTTCAGATCAAAGCTTCTTCCTTGTGAATGGTACAACAGTCGGAAATTTGGCGATGGTGATGACAGCATGCCGCACGGGAGACGAGATTTTTGTTCAGCGTAATTGCCATAAGTCTGTCTTTCATGCGATCGAGCTTGCAGGGGCAACGCCTATTCTGATAGACGCTGAGATAGACGCACACTTGCACGTTCCAACACATGTGACGGAAGATATAGTGAGAAAAGCCATAGCAAGACATCCTCATTGCCGGGCAATCGTTTTGACTTATCCGAACTACTACGGACATGCAGCTGATTTATCAAAGCTGATTCACATGTGTCATGAAGCAGGAATGGTTGTTTTGGTTGATGAGGCACATGGTGCGCATTTTGTATTAGGCGGTGCCTTTCCTCTATCTGCTCTTTCCTATGGAGCGGACGTGGTGGTACAATCAGCACATAAAACCCTTCCGGCAATGACGATGGGTTCCTATCTTCATCTTCAAGGGGACCGAATCGATGCGAAGCGTTTGAAAACCTTGCTCACGATGCTTCAAAGTAGTTCGCCCTCTTATCCAATTATGGCCTCATTAGATGTAGCAAGAGCTTATGTCGAGGAGATCAAAGGAAAAGGGACATTGGATGTAATCATGAAAGAACTGACAGAGCTGAAAGATCAGTTCAACCGTCTGACCCATCTTGAAGTGGTTGAACCTGACTCGCTACATTCCGATCCTTTAAAATGCGTCATTCGATCAACAAAAGGACTGACTGGTTACGAACTAAAGCAGGTGCTTGAATCAGTGGATGTTCATCCAGAGCTTGCGGACGAACATCAGGTTTTACTTGTACTTAGCTTAGAACAGAGGAAGGACGTCCCTTTCAAGCGGATCGAGCAGGCTCTTAAGCAAAGTGATTCATTGCTCAAAGGAAAAAAATATACCCAAAATGAGACGGTATCTATTGAGACTGATGAACAAAATCAAGATATAGAGGCTGTCCCATTTGAACATGCAGCAGGCCGGATGAGTGCAGAATCCATTATTCCCTATCCACCTGGAATTCCTTTGATGATTAAGGGAGAGCGTATTGAAAAAGAACAAATTGAAGCGTTAAACCGTTTGCTTGGTCACGAGGTTCATATTCAAGCAAGTCAGGTCATTCATCAGAGAAAATTATATGTTTATATAGAAGAGGAGACACTATGAGCGGTATGTTTATTACGTTTGAAGGGCCAGAGGGTGCCGGAAAAACGACAGTGATACGAAAAGTGTACGAAGAAATGGAACGTCAAGGATATGCAGTGATGGCGACACGCGAGCCGGGTGGCATTGACATTGCTGAGCAGATCCGTGAAGTCATTTTAAATGAAAAAAATACAAAAATGGACGCGAAAACAGAGGCATTGCTGTATGCAGCAGCAAGAAGGCAGCATTTGGCTGAAAAGGTAGAACCGGCATTGCAGCGCGGAGAGACAGTCTTGTGTGATCGTTTTGTTGATAGCTCTCTTGCTTATCAAGGCTATGCGAGAGGGCTTGGAATTGACCAAGTCAGATCAATTAACGACTTTGCTATTAATGGCACGATGCCGCAAATGACGATTTACTTTTCCATTACACCTGAGGAAGGGCTAAAGCGAATTCACGCCAATCAAGGAAGAGAAAAGAATCGATTAGACATGGAGACGCTGAATTTCCACCAGTTGGTCAGAGAAGGCTATGAACTACTTATTGCGCAATCACCAGAACGATTCCATGTAGTGGATGCTTCTCAGCCGATGCAAAATGTTTATGAAGAAGTACTTCGAGTGATTCAGGACACATTAAAGAAAAATCAAATATGACCTCATTCCCAATCGTTGTTATAATATAGAGGAAGACATCGGCATGTCACCTGTGCCTAAAACAAAGGAGGCCAATCAAATGAAATTAATTGTTGCCGTTGTACAGGACCAAGATAGCAGCAAGTTGTTGAAAATATTGACTGAACATCAATTCGGCGTGACAAAATTAGCTTCAACTGGTGGGTTTTTAAAGTCTGGGAATACGACTTTTATCATTGGTTGTGATGATGTCCGAGTGGATAAAGCATTGCAGCTTATAAAAGAAAATTGCCGCAAACGTGATCAAATGATTGCACCTGTATCTCCAATGGGTGGTAACGCAGATTCATATGTACCATACCCTGTTGAGGTTGAAGTTGGTGGAGCTACTGTCTTTATTCTGCCAGTTGAACAATTTCATCAATTCTAAGGATGGGTTGCTGTGAAAATTAATCAAGATATGCGGCTGCTTTTAGAAAAGCGTGAACTCCAAGGCATGAAAGGAAGCCAGACATCTGCCTCCTTTAAAGCATCGATGGAGACGCAAAGCGGCAAAATGCGCTTAGAGCAGCTGACGGTTATGCTGAGTGATATCGAAGTGTTCGGTAAAAAGCTGACAAAGTCACGAAACTTAAAGGACTTGGCTAGGTTTAAAGGTCTTGTGAAGCGCTTTGTGAAAGAGACAGTCGATAATGGGTTAAATATAGAAACATCAAGAAGCTTTGACATTTATGGCAACACGCGTACACTCGCTTTAGTCAAAGCATTAGATGAAAAGCTGATTGAATTAACAGAGGATATGATGGACCAAGAGAAGCCATCTATTGATTTGCTTGAACGTATTGGAGAAATAAAAGGTTTATTGATTAACCTTTACACATAGAGAGTGATAACATGGCAATTAGCTGGGATGACATGAATGATTTGCAGCCGCGCGTCATGCGGCTGATTTTTAATAGTATTGATAAAGACCGACTTGCGCATGCCTACTTATTTGAAGGAAAAAAAGGTACTGGTAAGCGGGATGCTGCGATGCTTTTGGCTAAGAGCTTTTTTTGCTTGGAATCAGGAGTGGAACCGTGTGAATCCTGTCAAAACTGCAAAAGGATTGAGTCAGGAAACCATCCCGATTTACATCTCGTGCAGCCTGATGGTCAATCAATTAAGAAAGCGCAAGTACAGGCATTGCAAGAGGAATTTACAAAAGCAGGTGTGGAATCTCACCGAAAAATGTATATCATTCTTCATGCGGACAAAATGACGGTCAATGCCGCGAACAGTTTATTAAAGTTCCTAGAGGAGCCTAACCGGGAAACGATGGCAATTTTAATCACTGAGCAATCGCATAAAATGTTGGATACGATTATTTCAAGATGTCAGATGCTCAGCTTTCAGCCGCTGCAGCCACAATCCTTGGAGCAGCAGCTATTACAAGAAGGCGTATCTCAGCATCTTGCAAGGCTTTTGTCGAATTTAACCAACAATTTAGCAGAAGCACTCGAATTAAGTCGAAATGATCAGTTTGCAGAGTCTAGAGCGAAAGTGATAAAATTGTATGAAGTCTTACACCAGCGAAAAGAACATGCATTTTTTTATATACAAGATCAATGGATGCCTTTTTTCAAAGAGAAAGACCTTCAAGAAACAGGTCTGGATATGCTTTTATTTATATATCGTGATGTATTGTCGATTCAAATAGGAAATGAAGATAAAGTCATTTATCAAGACTTATTCCAGACAATGAAGCAGCACGCGCTGCATTCCACACAGCAGATGGTGACGAACCAGATCCTTGCTGTATTAGAAGCGAAAAAGAGACTTCAATCCAACGTGAATGCCCAAGGGCTGATGGAGCAATTGGTGTTGATGTTGCAGGAGGGATAAGCTTGTACAACGTAATTGGTGTTCGCTTTAAAAAAGCGGGCAAAATCTATTATTTCGATCCTAATGGATTTCATATAGAAAATGATAGTTGTGTCATTGTAGAGACGGTCAGAGGAGTTGAGTACGGACAAGTGGTCATCGCTAATAAAAAAGTAGATGAACACGATGTCGTTCTTCCTCTGCGTAAGGTGATTCGTGTAGCAGATGAACGAGACCGGCTCATCGTTGAGGAAAACAAAGAGGCAGCGATGACAGCCTTTGATACATGTCTTCAGAAGGTAAGTGAACATGGGCTTGAAATGAAGCTGGTTGATGTTGAATTTACATTTGACCGAAACAAGGTCATCTTCTACTTCACAGCGGATGGCAGAGTAGATTTCCGCGAGCTAGTGAAGGATCTTGCATCGATCTTCAAAACGAGAATTGAACTTCGCCAGATTGGTGTAAGAGACGAGGCAAAAATGCTGGGTGGCATAGGACCTTGCGGGCGAATGCTTTGCTGTTCGACATTCTTAGGAGACTTTGAACCAGTATCCATTAAGATGGCAAAAGATCAAAACTTGTCGCTAAATCCCACAAAAATTTCAGGGCTTTGCGGTCGTTTGATGTGCTGCTTGAAGTATGAGAATGATGAGTATGAAACAGCGAAAGAACAATTGCCTGATATCGGTGAAACGATTCAAACATCTAGTGGCTCTGCAAAGGTAGTAGGGCTCAACATTTTAGAACGAATTTTGCAAGTTGAATTAACCGGGCAAGAAAAAGTGGTAGAATATACTTGGGAAGAATTATTACAAGAAGGCGTTGTATCTGCACAAACAACTGAGTAACGAGGTGTGCCACCTTGGATAAAAAGGAACTATTTGATACGGTGATCAATTTAGAAGAACAAATTGGTTCTCTTTATCGCCAGTTAGGTGATTTGAAAAATCATATCGGTGAAGTGATTGAAGAAAATCATCAGCTGCAGATGGAGAATCAGCACTTGCGTGAACGTCTGGATCAGTCCGATCGGGACAAATCGTCTGAGACAGAGAATGATTCTGCTCAGAAACCAGGTCATTCTGATATAGGAGAAGGTCATGATAACCTGGCTCGGTTATATCAGGAGGGCTTCCATATTTGCAATGTACATTATGGGAGCATACGTAAAGAGGGAGACTGTTTGTTCTGTCTGTCATTTTTAAATAAAAAATGAGAAAAGGCTTCCGCTGAATCGGAAGCCTTTTTCACAGGAAAAGAAAGGATACATCATGGTTTCACTAAGAGAAGATGAACGATTAGATTATTTGCTCGCCGAAGATATGAAGATTATTCAAAGTAAAACGGTTTTCGCCTTTTCATTGGACGCAGTGTTATTAGCAAAATTTGCGTATGTGCCCATCCAAAAAGGAGAGATTATTGATCTTTGTACGGGAAATGGCATTGTGCCATTGCTGCTTTCGACACGATCTAAGGCCTCCATTACTGGGGTCGAAATTCAAGAACGGCTGTTTGATATGGCAAAAAGAAGTGTGGCGTATAATCAACTTGAAAAGCAGATAGAACTGATTCATGGAGATCTGAATGATATGCCATCACGCTACGGCAATCACAAAGTAGATGTCATCACATGTAATCCGCCATATTTTAAGACACCTTCTAAGGAAGAAATCAATGAAAATGAATACTTGGCCATTGCTCGGCATGAAATTCATTGTACATTAGAAGATGTCATTCGCGTTTCTTCCACGCTGCTGAAGCAAGGAGGGAAACTGGCGATGGTTCATCGGCCTGGCCGGCTACTTGAGATTGTGGAATTGATGAAGAAGTACCGAATTGAGCCAAAACGAATTCAATTTGTTTATCCCAAACAGGGTAAGGAAGCCAATACCATCTTAGTAGAGGGAATAAAAGATGGAAAACCAGATCTGAAAATTCTCCCGCCTCTTTTTGTTTATGGAGATGATCAAGAGTATACTGAGGAAATCAGGACGATACTGTATGGAAAAGCATAATCATTATTTCTATGTATTGAAATGTGCGGACGGCAGCCTATATGCAGGTTATACAAATGATTTACAAAAAAGACTGACGACCCACAATAGTGGAAAGGGAGCAAAATATACAAGAGCTAGACGGCCGGTTGAGCTGTATTATCATGAATGTTTTGCAACCAAAAGAGAAGCCATGCAGCAAGAATATCGTTTTAAAACGTGGACACGGAAAAAGAAAGATCTTTATATAGAAGAAATGCGTATTGAAAAGGAGGCGGCACATGAAAACACAGAAAAGCTTTGATGGTCAATCAGATATGGGCATTCTATATCTCGTCCCAACCCCAATTGGCAATTTAGAAGATATGACGTTTCGAGCCATCCAAACATTAAAAGATGTAGACTATATTGCTGCAGAGGATACAAGACAAACGAAAAAACTTTGTCATGTCTATGAAATTGATACGCCATTAACGAGTTATCATGAGCATAACAAAGACAGCAGCGGCCACAAGTTGATCGAATGGTTAAAAGAAGGAAAAAACATCGCACTAGTGAGTGATGCTGGTTTACCGACGATCTCTGATCCAGGTGCTGAAGTGGTCAGTGACTTTACTAATATCGGCGGTTATGTCGTTCCGTTACCTGGAGCAAATGCTGCACTTACAGCACTCATTGCCTCAGGGATCACGCCGCAGCCATTTTTCTTTTATGGATTTCTTGACCGACAAAAAAAGGAAAAGAAAAAACAGCTCGAAGCTTTGAAGAAGCGTCAAGAAACAATCATTTTCTATGAAGCGCCTCATCGGTTAAAAGAAACGCTGACTTTGATGAAGGAAGTGTGGGGCAACCGGAATATCGCCATTACGAGAGAACTAACGAAAAAATTTGAAGAGTTTATTCGTGGAGATTTAGAGTCTGTGCTGACATGGGCGGTAGAGAATCAAATCCGAGGTGAATTCTGTCTTGTCGTACAAGGTAACGATCAAGATGAAGAAGAGCTAAATGAAGAAGCCTGGTGGAAGTCCTTATCAGAAAAAGAACACGTGATCCATTACATAGAAGAAGGATTAACGTCGAAGGAAGCCATTAAACGTACAGCCGTCGAACGTGGTGTACCAAAGCGCAACATATATGATGCCTATCATATTGAACAATAAAGAAAGGTTCTTGCAAACGGTGCAAGAACCTTTTTTATATCAAACTTATTTTTGTGATTGGAGTTGGTTTTGGATTTCGTTAATGATTTGCTCTGCACCTTCACGGCTAAGAACTAATTTACCATTAGCAAGTTTAAGGTTATCGTCTGATACTTCACCTGTAACTTGGCAAGTCATGTTTGGTTTATATTTTTTTAGGATAATTTTTTCATCATCAACATAAATTTCCAAAGCGTCTTTTTCAGCGATTCCTAGAGTACGGCGAAGTTCGATTGGAATCACCACGCGCCCTAATTCGTCAACTTTACGTACAATACCTGTAGATTTCATCTTCATTCTCCTCCCAAAGAGTTCTTATTCTTAATATAATATTATCTTCGTCATTATTCGACAAATTCCTTACATTCATAGCATAACAAGGTTTCCATAAATCGTCAATCATTTTGTTTACTATTGTTTGTAAAATATGACTCTTAAAGTCAAAAGACCTTGAAACTACTGATTTATAAGGATTTTGCGGGTTTTTTCTATGAAAATATGAGAAATGACGAGTTCAGATTAACAAGACTTTTGCCCTAAATTAGACAATTGTAAATCTGGAGATAGATTTCATACGACAATATTCGACAAAATGTCGACAGGTTTGTCGTTTTTTTTGAAAAACTCATCTTTTTCGATCATTTCATCTTGTTCTATGTATATATGCTTGATCTTAAAGGCTAAGATGGTATCATAGAGAAAGCACAAGTGCAAAATTTAATAAATGGATCTAACACATTTTCATGTAATGATGATAACCGCTCTCGTCCATTGGGCGGGAGTTTTTGACTTTTACACACACGCAGGAGGTTCCAACATGCCGGAAAAGAAAAAAACGTTCTATCTGACAACACCTATTTACTATCCGAGCGGAAAATTACATATTGGACATGCTTATACGACAGTAGCAGGGGATGCTATGGCTCGTTATAAACGTCTTCAAGGCTATGATGTGATGTATTTAACGGGTACAGATGAGCACGGACAAAAAATTCAGCAAAAAGCTGAAGAACAAAACATCACACCGATCGAGTATTTAGATCCGGTCGTAGCAGACATTCAATCACTATGGAAGAAACTCGACATTTCCAATGATGATTTCATCCGTACAACAGAAAAAAGACACACGAAAATCATTGAGCAAGTGTTTCAAAAGCTACTTGATCAAGGTGATATTTATTTAGATCAATATGAAGGCTGGTACAGTATTCCTGATGAGACATTCTATACGGAAACACAGCTTGTGGATGTTGAGCGGAATGAAAAAGGAGAAGTCACTGGCGGGAAAAGCCCTGACAGCGGGCATCCTGTCGAATTAATTAAAGAGGAATCATATTTCTTCCGTATGAGTAAGTATGCGGATCGTTTACTAGACTATTACGAAAAGAATCCAACGTTCATTCAGCCTGAATCAAGAAAGAATGAAATGATCAATAACTTCATCAAACCAGGTTTAGAGGATCTAGCTGTATCAAGAACAACCTTTGACTGGGGAATTAAAGTTCCAAACAATCCAAAGCACGTCATCTATGTATGGATTGATGCGTTGTTCAACTATTTAACTGCGATTGGTTACGGAACTGATCAGGATGAAAAATATAAAAAATATTGGCCTGCCAACGTGCATCTCGTAGGGAAAGAAATTGTTCGTTTCCATACGATTTATTGGCCAATTATGCTGATGGCACTCGATCTGCCGCTGCCGAAACAAATTTTTGCACACGGCTGGCTGCTGATGAAAGATGGTAAGATGTCTAAATCAAAAGGGAACGTAGTAGATCCGGTCACATTAATTGATCGCTACGGTCTTGATGCCCTTCGTTATTACCTCCTTCGTGAAGTACCATTTGGTGCGGATGGTGTGTTTACACCAGAAGGATTCGTGGAACGTGTAAACTATGATCTTGCCAATGATTTAGGTAACTTGCTTAACCGTACAGTTGCGATGGTACAAAAATATTTTGACGGGACATTAAGCAGCTATAAGGGTCCAGTTAATGAGTTTGATGAGGAACTTAAAGCAGTAGCTGAGCAAACAGTCAAAGCCTATGAAGAAGCGATGGAAAATCTTGAATTCTCGGTGGCTCTTTCAAATGTTTGGACATTAATCAGCAGAACCAATAAGTATATTGACCAGACAGCTCCTTGGGTGCTGGCAAAGGATGAAACAAAACGAAAAGAGCTGCATTCTGTCATGTATCATTTAGCAGAGTCATTGCGCATCACAGCAGTGCTCTTAACGCCATTCCTAACGAAAACACCTGAGAAAATCTTCTTCCAGCTTGGCATTGAAGAAGAGAAGCTTAAAAGCTGGGATAGCATTCTAACTTTCGGTGCGATTCAACAAGCGACGGTACAAAAAGGCGAGCCTTTGTTCCCGCGTTTAGAGGTTGAAGAAGAAGTAGCATATATTAAAGAGAAAATGCAGGGAAGTGCACCAAAGGTAGAAGAAGAGAAAGTAGAAATAGAAGAAACAGAATTACCTGAGCTGGGAGCAGAAATTGCTTTTGATGATTTCTCAAAAGTTGATCTTCGAGTCGCACAGGTACTGGAAGCAGCCCCAGTGAAAAAAGCAGATCGTCTCTTAAAGCTGCAGCTTGATTTTGGATTTGAAAAGAGACAAATTGTTTCAGGGATAGCCAAGCATTATCAACCTGAGGAATTAGTAGGGAAGAAGCTTGTCTGTGTAGCGAATCTCACACCAGTTAAACTCAGAGGGGAAATTTCCCAGGGAATGATTTTAACTGGAGAAACTAGCGGGAAATTGCAGGTTCTTGAAGTGGATCAATCTCTAACGAATGGAACAAAAATTTTATAAATCAACAAAGGTGTTCCACGTGTAACATTTCGTCGAACACCTTTTGTTTTTTAGCAGAATTGTCGAAAGGAGCAATCAACGATGTTATTTGATACACATGCCCACTTAAATGCGGAACAATATAATGAAGACTTAGAGCAGGTGATCGAAAGAGCGAAGAGTGAAAAAGTCGAAAAAATCGTGGTGGTAGGGTTTGACCGCTCGACAATTACGAGAGCAATGGAATTAATTGAAGAGTATGATTTCATCTATGCAGCCATTGGCTGGCACCCAGTTGACGCCATCGATATGACAGATGAGGATTTGCTGTGGATCAAAGAATTATCTCAACATGAAAAAGTCGTTGCGATTGGAGAAATGGGTCTGGATTACTATTGGGACAAGTCGCCAAAAGATGTGCAAAAAGAAGTCTTTAAACGTCAAATTGCTCTTGCGAAAGAAGTGAATCTTCCAATCATTATTCATAATCGTGACGCAACGGAAGATGTCGTGACGATCTTAAAGGAAGAGGGAGCGGCTGAAGTTGGAGGGATTATGCATTGCTTTACTGGCAGCCTAGAAATCGCAAAAGCGTGTATGGATATGAACTTTTATATTTCATTCGGTGGACCCGTGACATTTAAAAATGCCAAAAAACCGAAGGAAGTTGTCAAGGACATACCAAGTGACCGGCTTTTAATTGAAACAGACTGCCCATACTTAACGCCAGCGCCATTTAGAGGAAAACGCAACGAGCCGAGTTATGTGAAATATATCGCAGAACAGATTGCAGAGTTACGAGATATAAGCTTTGAAGAGCTTGCTGAAGTGACCACAAAAAATGCGAAAAAAGTTTTCGGTATAAACTGACAGTATATGATGTCAATCCTTGTTTAAGCTTGTCCATTTGTGAAACATAACGAAAATGTTCTACACGTTTACGCCTCTTCATAGGATAAGTTGTCGATAAGTCTTTCTTCCCTTCCTTCCATTAAACTCCCATAATAGGGGTACAATCGAGCATTTTTGTACAGTGGGTGGAAGGGTTGACAGGTTTTGAGATACTCTATATAATCTCTCCGAGGAGAAGGAGGCGTTTTTCATCGTACAAAAAATGAAAAATCTGTTTTCTGTTAAGCTAGGAAAAGGCAAGGTTTTATTACTAGTTGTTTGCTTGCTTTTAGCTGGAACTGGGACGGCTTACGGTGCGCATGAGCTCACTAAGCAGTCTATTACCATTTCAATCAATGGTAAAGAGAAGACAATTCGTACACATGAAGAGACAGTAGCACAGCTGTTTTCAGACCTTGGAATAAAGACCAAGGCGGAGGATCATATCTCTCCAAGTCTAAATACAAAGATTGAAGACAACATGAACATTGTGTATGATGCGGCTATACCGGTTCATCTGACCCTAGATGGGAAAGAGAAAACGATATGGACAACAGATCAGACGGTAGGAGCATTATTGAAGAATGAGAAGATAGATATTGGGAAGCACGATCAAGTAACTCCAGGAAAGAATGACAAGATTAAAAAGGATATGGATCTTGTGGTTGAGCAGGCCTTTCAGGTCAGCGTAAATGATGGAGGAAAAGAGAAAAAAGTGTGGACCACTTCGACTACGGTCGCTGACTTTTTAAAGCAACAAGAGCTGAAGCTCAAGAAGCACGATAAGATCAAACCTGCGTTACATAGTCATATTTCTAAAAAAAGCGCAGATATCCAGATCACTCGGGTGGAAAAAGTCACCGATGTAGTGGAAGAGAAAATTGCTTTTGATACCAAACATAAAAAGGATCGTTCTCTTGAAAAAGGTAAAGAGAAGGTGCTTAAAAAAGGTGAAGAAGGTAAATTGAAGAAGCACTATGCCATTGTGAAAGAAAACGGCAAAGTGGTGTCTAAAGAATTGATTAAAGAAGTGACTGAAAAAGATAGCAAGGATCGTTTAGTGGCCATTGGTACACAAGAGTCCCAAAAAGAGCCTAAAGCGACACCTGCCGTTTCAAGAAGCAATGAATCGTCAGGAAAAGAATTCTATGTGGCGTCGACAGCCTATACAGTGAGCTGTGCTGGATGTACGGGCAGAACGTCAACAGGCTATAATTTAAAATCAAATCCAGGTGCAAAGGTCATAGCAGTTGATCCGAGTGTCATTCCGCTAGGCTCTAAAGTGTATGTGGAAGGCTATGGATATGCCGTTGCATCAGACACTGGATCTGCTATAAAAGGGAATAAAATTGATGTGTTCGTCCCAAATAAGTCGGCAGCTTATCAATGGGGAAATAAACGAGTGAAAATTAGAGTACTCAAATAAACACATCAAATCATTTATATGAACAGAGGGCTTTGCGCACCCTCTGTTTTTTTGGTTATAATAGAAGCACTGTTTTCTAATTAATTAGACGCAAAAACAGCATAAAAGGTTTCGTTTTTTTAACCAAAAATTGTTTATTGTTTTTGCAAGCGGAGGAATACATGAAAATCAAAGAAATCATTGTAGTGGAAGGTCGTGACGACACTGCGAGGGTGAAGATGGCAGTTGATGCAGATACGATCGAAACAAACGGATCAGCCATTGGCGATACAGTTATTCAACAAGTGCGTCTTGCTCAGGAGACGAGAGGGGTCATTATTTTAACTGATCCTGATTTCCCTGGGGAGAAGATCCGGAAAACCATCGCAGAAGCGGTTCCTGGCTGTAAGCACGCATTTTTGCCAAAACATCTTGCGAAGGCGAAGCGGGACAAAGGAATTGGTGTCGAGCATGCTTCCTTGGACAGTATTCGGGAATGCCTTGCCCATGTCCATGAGGAAATGGAAGTAACGGAAAGTGACATTACATTAGATGACTTATTTGACGCAGGCCTAATCGGAGGCGAATCATCGAAACGCCGCCGAGAACGACTAGGTGTGCTATTAAATATAGGATATACCAATGCGAAGCAGCTGCATAAGCGCCTTCACATGTTCCAAATAACCAAACATGATTTTATTGCGGCCTTAAAGACCGTCATGCAGGAGGAAGCCGATGAATAAAGATATAGCGACACCCATCAGAACGAAGGAAATACTGAAGAAATACGGTTTCTCTTTTAAAAAGAGCTTAGGGCAGAACTTTTTAATTGATACAAATATACTCGATCGTATTGTCGATCACGCAGAGGTGACGGATGAGACCGGCGTGATTGAGATTGGGCCTGGTATCGGTGCATTGACCGAGCAGCTCGCTAAGCGTGCAAAGAAAGTCACCGCTTTTGAAATCGATCAGCGTTTATTGCCCATTTTAAACGATACGCTTTCTCCATATGATAATGTTACGATCATTCATCAAGACGTATTAAAGGCGGATGTGAGGAAGGTCATCGAGGAAAATTTTGCTGACTGTAAAGAAGTGATGGTTGTCGCCAACCTTCCATATTACGTGACGACACCGATTATTATGAAACTGCTTGAAGAAAACCTTCCATTGAAAGGGATTGTGGTTATGCTACAAAAAGAAGTAGCAGATCGTATGGCCGCTGTCCCTTCATCAAAGGAATACAATTCGCTGTCTATCGCAGTTCAATACTATACGGAAGCGAAAACGGTGATGGTTGTGCCTAAAACGGTTTTCGTTCCACAGCCAAATGTCGATTCGGCTGTGATCAAGCTGACTGTTCGTGAAACGCCTGCTGTCTCAGTAGAAAATAATGAGTTTTTCTTTCAATTGATCCGTGCGAGCTTTGGTCAGCGCCGAAAAACATTGATGAATAATCTCATGAACAACTTACCTGATGGAAAGCAACATAAAGCGATCATTGAAGAAGCACTTCAAATAGCAGACATTGATGGAAAGCGCCGCGGCGAGTCATTATCCATTGAGGAATTTGCCCGTTTGTCGAATGTTTTACAAAAAGCCCTGTCTTAAGGGCTTTTTTCTTTTGTTTTTCACCACTTCGTTTGTTCGGGCATAGGTTAGAAAGAACAGCACCATGAAAGACGAACATATTTAGCGCAAGACGATACCAACAGGATATGAGCCTGATTGTGGAGTGAAAAGCATGCAATTTCAAATAGGAGATATGGTGACAAGGGCATCCTATCAAATGGATATTTTGTTTCGAATCATTCGAATTGATGAGACCGATCAGCACGAAGCCACCGCCATATTGCATGGGAATGAAGTGAGGCTGATTGCTGATGCCAAGTTGTCAGATCTCGTCAAGGTTCAAAAAGAGGAACAGCTGACTAGAGAGAAAAATGACGAACGAAAAATCAATGAATCGCTCGACTTACTAAGACAGGATTATCAGCTGCTGCGGGAAAAACAAGAGTATTATACTTCTGGACAATATCAGCATCAGGAGCAGTATTTTCACATGCCTGGAAAGGTCCTTCATTTAGATGGAGATGCTTCATACTTAAAGAAATGCTTAGATGTATATGAACGAATTGGTGTACCTGTGTATGGGGTGCATTGCCATGAGAAGAAAATGCCAAGCATGATTGACTCGTTAATTGATCAATATCGACCAGATATATTGGTTATCACAGGACATGATGCGTATTCCAAGCAAAAGGGCGGAGTACATGATATCAGTGCCTATCGTCATTCTCGGCATTTCGTTGAAACGGTTCAAAAAGCCAGACGGAAAATCCCTCATTTAGATCAGCTTGTGATCTTTGCTGGTGCCTGTCAATCTCATTTCGAATCATTGATCCAAGCAGGTGCCAATTTTGCGAGCTCGCCTTCCCGTGTGAATATCCATGCGCTCGACCCCGTCTATATCGTTGCGAAGATCAGCTTCACTCCATTTGTAGATCGAATCAACGTGTGGGATGTGCTCCGAAATACATTAACAAGAGAAAAAGGGCTCGGAGGCATCGAGACGAAGGGTGTTCTAAGGGTAGGTATGCCATATAAAAGAGATCATGAATCGACATAACCCGACTGATTTCAGTCTGGTTTTTTTTATGTTCAAAAAGAAATTGCAAAAGGATACATAATTCACCGGAAATTGAGAAAAATAGGGAGAAGAAAAGGTAGAAGTTTGTCAAAATTATTTTGTTGACAATGGCTCGTGTTCGTTGATATAATTTAATTTTTATTTGACAAAAACGGGCCGTTGTTGTATAATTATCTCAGTGAGGTGGATGCAATGGCGAAGACTTTGTCCGACATCAAAAGATCGCTTGATGGTAACTTAGGTAAACGTTTGACGTTAAAGGCTAACGGGGGCCGCCGTAAAACAATTGAGCGTTCGGGCATTTTAGCTGAAACGTACCCTTCTGTATTTGTGATTCAATTAGATCAAGATGAGAATTCGTTTGAAAGAGTTTCTTATAGTTATGCAGATATACTGACTGAGACGGTCGAATTAACGTTCGATGATACCGCTAGCTCAGTCGCCTATTAATGGGCAGTGAACTTTTTGTTTACTGCTTTTTGTTTTGCCTTTTTTTCTGAATGGGAGTCTGTCCATTTTTTGAAAGGGGTAAAAGAAAGGATTCGATACAAAATAAGAAAGCCACACAAGCAGTGGCGCTGATTCGAATTCTCGACTAAAGGGGCTGTTTCGTTTGGGTAGACGCCGAGGCATTATGTCAGATGAGTTCAAATACGAGCTGGCGAAGGATCTTGGATTTTATGATACCGTCAAAATGGAGGCTGGGGAGAGATTCGTGCGCGTGACGCAGGTAATATGGTCAAACGTGCCATTGAATTAGCTCAACAGCACATGGCTCAGGATGAGAATCAATGATAGAAAAACGGTCAGGGATACCTCGGGTGTCTCTGGCTTTTTTTGATGAAAAAGTCAGTGTGCTCGGCGTAAAAGCCTATATTCATCAGATCCATCAAATGTGATACAATATTGATACTTATGTTTAGATGGAGAAGTAGGTGAAATGTTTGCGTATTTTAGAAAAAGCACCGGCGAAAATTAATCTCTCACTTGATGTTCATGGAAAAAGACCGGATGGATATCACGAAGTGGAGATGGTGATGACAACAATAGACCTTGCAGATCGACTAGAGCTGACGGAGCTGGACAAGGATGAAATTCGTGTATCATCTCATAATCGATTCGTGCCTGATGATCAGCGTAATTTGGCTTATCAGGCGGCTAAATTACTTAAAACAAGGTTCGGTATTCAAAAAGGTGTATCCATTGTCATCACAAAAACAATTCCAGTCGCAGCAGGGTTAGCTGGAGGCAGCAGTGATGCAGCAGCAGCACTTCGCGGCTTAAATCGTTTGTGGAAGTTAAACCTCACGTTAGATGAACTAGCTGAGCTTGGAGCGGAGATCGGCTCAGATGTGTCCTTTTGTGTACACGGAGGCACAGCACTAGCGACAGGACGTGGAGAAAAGCTGAAGCATATTGCGGCACCGCCGCATTGCTGGGTGATTTTAGCGAAGCCGGTGATTGGGGTATCTACAGCAGAAGTCTATAGACAATATGACGCAAGCAAAGTAGAACACCCGAATGTAAAGCGTATGATTGAAGCGATTGAAGCGAAAGATTATAAAGAGATGTGCGGCTCACTCGGAAACGTTCTAGAGTCTGTGACATTAAAGATGTATCCAGAAGTAGATATGATCAAAAGGCAGATGAAGCGTTTCGGTGCTGACGCTGTTTTAATGAGTGGAAGCGGCCCTACAGTATTTGGTTTGATTCAATATGAATCGAAGGTACAAAGAATATATAACGGACTGAGAGGATTTTGTGATCAAGTATACGCTGTCCGCATGATCGGCGAACAAAATGCCCTTGATTAAATCCGTATATTAAGTTATATTTATCATAAATTATTCGGGTTCTGGGGGTAAGTTCATGAAGTTTCGTCGAAGCGGCAGATTGGTGGACTTAACAAATTATTTGTTAGCCCACCCGCACGCACTAGTACCGTTAACTTTTTTTGCAGAAAGATATCAATCTGCGAAGTCCTCCATTAGTGAAGACTTAACGATTATCAAACAGACCTTCGAACAGCAGGGAATAGGCACATTGCTTACTGTACCTGGTGCTGCTGGCGGAGTGAAATATATTCCGAAGATTCACCTAAAAGAAGCAGACGACGTGGTAAACGATATCGGAGAAGCTCTATCGACTCCTGAACGTGTACTTCCTGGCGGTTATTTATATTTAACCGATGTTTTAGGGAATCCATCAATCCTTGCGAAAATCGGTAAGCTATTTGCGACCATCTTTGCAGACCGTGCGATTGATGTCGTCATGACTGTTGCGACAAAGGGTATCCCTATTGCCTATTCTGTTGCTGGTTATTTAAATGTGCCGGTTGTGATCGTTAGAAAAGATAATAAAGTAACTGAGGGATCAACTGTAAGTATTAACTACGCGTCAGGTTCGTCTAATCGAATTCAAACCATGTCACTTGCAAAGCGAAGCTTAGATAAAGGATCCAATGTCCTGATCATTGATGACTTTATGAAAGCGGGCGGAACCATTAACGGCATGGTGAATTTGCTTGAGGAATTTAATGCAAATGTTGCAGGGATCGGTGTTCTTTTAGAAGATGAAGGCGTAGATGAACGTCTCGTTGATGAATATGTATCGCTTTTAAAGCTTTCAACCATTGATATGAAGCAGAAGATCATTGAGATCAATGAAGGCAATTTCCACGAGTTTTTTCATTCGAAAGCTTAAGCGTTGATAAACATGTAGTTGAATGGGAGAGATTGATATGACAAAAGTTGTTCAAACCAAACATGCACCAGCAGCCATTGGACCTTACTCTCAAGGGATTATTGTCAATAACATGTTTTACAGCTCCGGGCAGATTCCATTAACAGCAGCTGGAGACTTTGTAAATGGAGATATTAAAGAACAAACTCATCAAGTGTTCCGTAATCTTAAGGCCGTACTTGAAGCAGCAGGTGCTTCCTTTGAGACAGTTGTGAAAGCAACAGTTTTTATCAAGGATATGGAACAATTCGCAGAAGTAAATGAAGTGTACGGTGAGTATTTCCATACACATAAGCCAGCCCGTTCTTGTGTGGAAGTAGCAAGACTTCCTAAGGATGCACTTGTAGAAATTGAAGTGATTGCATTAGTAAAGTAAACAGGCAATCTTAACGAAAGCCGTTTGGTTTCATCATATGCAGGAAAAGACATCATTATGATGTCTTTTTTTCACGCAAAGAATGTAAGCGTCGTCACTAAAATGACAAAAAATGTATAAATATCCCGATATTTCAAAAAAAGTTTAAAAAAAGAGCAGGAGAATCACCACAATCGTTGAATACCTAAGTAATGCTTTTATATTGGGAAAAGGTGGTGAACTACTGTGGAAGTTACTGACGTAAGATTACGCCGCGTGAATACCGATGGTCGCATGAGGGCGATTGCATCCATCACGCTGGACCACGAATTTGTTGTTCATGATATTCGTGTGATTGATGGAAACAATGGGTTGTTTGTTGCAATGCCTAGCAAACGCACGCCTGATGGAGAGTTTCGCGATATTGCACATCCAATTAATTCAGGTACTCGGGGGAAAATCCAAGATGCTGTATTAAATGAATATCATCGCTTAGGCGAAGAGGAAGAAACAATTGAATATGAAGAAGCTGGAGCTTCTTAACCATAAGTAAAACCAAAAAGACAGCTTTAAGAGAAAATGGAATGTTTTCTTTTAAATGCTGTCTTTTTTGCGTTTTTCCTCATGTGTCTTTCATGTGTCTTATATGTTTCATCCGTTAGAAAAATATTGTACTTCCTCATGTATCCTTGAAATCAGTCCTTATTTAGGATATATTTTTCTATGGATAATAGGGATATTGGAGGCCAATCAATGGATAAGCGGTTCGCAGTGATTTTAGCAGCGGGAAAAGGAACGAGAATGAAGTCAAAGCTATACAAAGTACTTCATCCAGTTTGCGGAAAGCCAATGGTCGAGCATGTGGCAGATGAAGCGTTAAAGCTTTCTTTAGCCAAGCTAGTGACGATTGTCGGTCATGGAGCAGAGAACGTTAAAGAGCAGCTTGGAGACAGAAGTGAGTATGCACTTCAAGAAGAACAGCTGGGAACAGCACATGCCGTCAAACAAGCAAAGTCGTTCCTTGCGCAGGAAAAGGGAACAACCATTGTCATTTGTGGTGATACGCCATTATTGACAGCGGAGACAATGGAAGCTATGTTGAGCGAGCATCAAAAACATCAAGCGAAAGTCACTATTTTAACAGCACATGCGGATGACCCGACAGGTTATGGTCGTATTATTCGTGACGAAACCGGTGCTGTCGTGAAAATTGTGGAGCATAAAGATGCGAATGATGCGGAACGTCAAGTGAATGAAATTAATACAGGGACTTATTGTTTTTCAAATGAAGATCTCTTCCGTGTGATTGAGCAAGTGTCGAATGAAAATGCACAGGGCGAATACTATTTGCCAGACGTCATTGAAATCTTAAAGAATGAAGGGCAAACAGTAGCTGCATATCAAACACCGCATTTTGAAGAAACACTTGGAGTCAATGATCGTATCGCTCTATCACAAGCAGAGCAATTCATGAAGCGACGTATTAATCATCAGCATATGAAGAATGGTGTGACCTTGATTGATCCTGAGAACACGTATATTTCACCTGATGCAGTTATCGGTGAAGATACAATGATTTATCCTGGGACGGTCATCAAAGGGAATGTGAAAATCGGTGCAGACGCAACTATTGGACCAAACACTGAAATTGTTGACAGCATCGTCGGAGACCGCACAGTGATTAAGCAATCTGTCGTCTGCGATAGTGAGGTTGGAGTCGATGTGACAATTGGGCCGTTTGCTCATATTCGCCCGTTGTCGAAAATTGGCGATGAAGTGAAGATCGGGAATTTTGTCGAAATCAAGAAAACGGTTTTCGGTGACCGCAGCAAAGCATCTCATCTAAGCTATATTGGAGATGCAGAGGTCGGAACTGATGTAAACCTTGGCTGTGGCTCTATTACAGTCAATTATGATGGGAAGAACAAATTCTTAACGAAGATTGAAGATGGCGCTTTTATTGGCTGTAATTCTAATCTCGTGGCACCAGTCACTGTCGGAAAAGGGGCATATGTTGCAGCTGGTTCAACGGTTACAGAAGATGTACCGCAGGATGCATTGTCTATTGCTAGAGCAAGACAAGTCAATAAAGAAGATTATGTGAAAAATATTCATAAAAAATAATCCAAATACCCGGAGGTTTACCATGTCTAATCGTTATGCTGATGCGAATTTAAAGATATTCTCTTTGAATTCAAACCCTGAACTTGCGAAAGAAATTGCCGATCGTATCGGAGTTGATGTAGGAAAGAGCTCTGTTAAACGCTTTAGTGACGGTGAAGTCCAAATCAATATTGAAGAAAGTATTCGTGGCTGTGATTGTTATGTCATTCAATCCACTAGTGCGCCAGTGAATGAGCACATCATGGAGCTGCTCATTATGGTAGATGCACTAAAACGCGCTTCTGCGAAAACGGTCAATATTGTGATCCCTTATTACGGATATGCACGTCAAGATCGTAAGGCAAAACCTCGTGAGCCAATCACTGCGAAGCTTTTTGCGAACTTACTTGAAACAGCGGGTGCTACACGTGTCATTGCACTTGATCTTCATGCGCCGCAAATCCAAGGTTTCTTTGATATTCCAATCGATAACTTAATGGCTGTGCCAATCTTAACAAACTATTTCGAACAGAAAAACTTGAATGATATCGTCGTTGTGTCTCCTGACCACGGTGGTGTAACACGTGCGCGTAAAATGGCAGATCGCCTGAAAGCGCCAATCGCAATTATCGACAAACGTCGTCCAAAGCCAAACGTTGCTGAAGTGATGAACATCATTGGTAACATTGAAGGCAAAACGGCGATTCTCATCGATGATATCATTGATACAGCTGGTACCATTACACTTGCTGCAAATGCACTTGTGGAAAATGGAGCGGCTGAAGTATATGCTTGCTGTACTCACCCAGTATTGTCTGGACCAGCAGTAGAACGTATCACAAATTCTAAAATTAAAGAATTAGTTGTGACAAACAGTATTCACTTAACAGATGACAAGAAAGTTGGAAAATTCATTCCGCTTTCAGTTGGGCCTTTGCTTGCAGAAGCCATCATCCGTGTACATGAAGAAGAATCTGTGAGCTACCTTTTCAGTTAATTTTCTGATTAAAAAAGGCCCTAGGCATCCGCTTGGGGTCTTTTTGCTATCATCATTCACAGCAAATAAGTTTAAAATGATTCGGTTATGGGTAATTATGAGAGTAGTGACAAAAATGAAATAGGATGGTGCTGAATATGGCAACTTTAAAAGCAAATAAAAGAACTGATTTCAAACGTTCCACACTGCAAAAAATCCGTCATTCAGGACACGTTCCTGGTGTCATATACGGAAAAAATACAGAAAGCATGGCTGTTTCACTAGACAGCATCGATTTATTAAAGACCTTACGTGATGAAGGGAAGAATACAATCATCACATTAGACGTGAACGGTGAAACAAAATCCGTGATGGTCACAGAATTACAAACAGATCCGCTAAAAAATGAGCTTGTCCATGCAGATTTCCAAGTAGTCGACTTACAGCGTGAAATTGAAGCAGATGTACCTGTACAGCTGATTGGCGAATCTAAAGGAGTTAAAGATGGCGGTGTGCTTCAGCAGCCACTATTTGAACTATCCATTACAGCGAAACCAAAAGATATCCCTCAGCATATTGAAGCAGATATTACAAGCTTAGAAGTGAATGATGTCCTAACAGTCGCTGATTTGTCTGTTCAGTCATCATATCAAGTGAATAACGATCCAGAAGAAGTCGTGGCATCCATTTTACCACCTCAGCAATCAGAGGTTCCTGAACCAGATAGCGCAGAGGAACCAAAAGAACCTGAGGCCATTAAAGAAAAGGATAACGATGGAGAATAACTGGGCATTTAGAGACGTAACCCTCCCGCGGTTGCGTCTTTTGTGCTAGAATGAAAAGAATTCATACGTTTTACATGAGGCAATCCTATTGGCTCATTTTTTAGGCGTGTGCTTTGTGACAAAGGAGGTTATTGGTTTCATGATTGCATTCGTTGGATTAGGTAATCCAGGAAAAGAATATGAAAAAACAAGACATAACGTCGGGTTTATGACAATAGATGAATTATCGAAAAAATGGGACATCCCTTTAAATCAATCAAAATTCAATGGACTGTTTGGAACAGGGTTTGTTTCAGGGCAAAAGGTTCTACTTGTAAAGCCGCTTACATATATGAACTTATCAGGAGAATGCGTGCGTCCGCTAATGGATTACTATGATATTCCTCTTGAACATTTGAAAGTCATCTATGATGATCTTGATTTGCCAACTGGCCGGATTCGTTTGCGTACAAAAGGAAGTGCTGGCGGACATAATGGAATCAAATCGTTGATTCAGCATTTAGGGTCACCTGAGTTTGATCGATTCCGTATCGGCATTGGACGCCCTCAAAATGGCATGAAGGTCGTCGATTACGTGCTAGGACGCTTTTCAGAAGAGGAGCAGCCTGACATTGCATCAGCCATTCAGGCGTCTGTCGAAGCTTGTGAGGCGGCTTTAACTAAGCCATTTTTGGAAGTGATGAATGATTTTAACAAAAAGGTATAAGAATGATAAGCAAAGCACATACTGATCATAAAATCTCAGCATGGGAGGATCACGTATGGCTTTGCATTATTACTGCCGGCACTGTGGTGTAAAGGTTGGCAGTCTAGATGAATCCGCTGTTCAAAGTGAAGCACTTGGATTTCATCACTTAACAAATGAGGAAAGAAACGATATGATTTCTTATAGGGAAAATGGTGATTTACATGTACAAACCATTTGTGAGGATTGCCAAGAGGCGCTCGAAAGAAATCCTGATTACCATCAGTATCATACCTTTATTCAATAAAAAGCTTTGGTGTAGATAATAGACCAAAGCGTTTTTCTGTTTTAAACAAGCAGGGAGGAGGAGCCAAATGAAAAATATACAATCATTTATCAAACAAAGTGATGATTTTCAGTCCATTTTTAATGGGCTAAAGGAAGGGTTAAAAGCACAGCTGCTCGCCGGACTATCAGGCTCCGTCAGATCTTTATTTACAGCCGCTATATCAGACGAACTTAAGCGGCCGATGTTTATTGTGACTCACAACTTGTATCAAGCGCAGAAGGTAACAGATGATCTTGCCAGTGTGCTGTCAGATCGCTCGGTCCTTCTTTATCCTGTGAATGAACTCATTGCTTCAGAAATTGCCGTTGCGAGCCCTGAGCTCAGAGCACAGCGTCTAGATGTTCTGAACCGGCTGGCGAATGGAGAAAACCCCATTATCGTCACCCCGGCTGCTGCGGTGCGTCGAATGCTTCCGCCAGTTGAGCTCTGGAAGGAGAGTCAGATCCATTTAAAGCTTGGTGAAGAAATTGATTTGGAGGCGTTTTCAAAACAGCTTGTACAAATCGGTTATGACCGGACGTCGATGGTTGCTGCGCCCGGAGATTTTAGTGTGCGCGGAGGAATCATTGATATTTATTCGTTAACGGAAGATCATCCAATTCGTATTGAGCTGTTTGATACAGAAGTAGACTCAATTCGAACGTTCCACTCGGATACACAGCGTTCATTAGAAACACTTCAAGAAATTAAAATCGGTCCCGCAAAAGAGCTGATTGTGAGAGGGCCTGAACGAGTGAGAGCCATTGAACAGCTTGATCAAGGACTTGCGAAGAGCTTAAAGAAATTCAACTCGGACCAGCAAAAAGAATTGCTGCATCAACATATTTCTGCTGATCGAGAGAAGCTGCTAGAAGGTATCGTGACACAGGAAATGACGAAGTACCTGTCCTATTTCTATGAAAAACCTGCTAGTTTGCTAGATTACACATCACAGGATACGATTATTATTTTAGATGAAATTAGCAGGATTCAGGAGATGGAAGAACAGCTTGAGCAGGAAGAAGTGGATTGGACAATTAGCCTGCTTGAAGAAGGCAATATTCTTCATGATTTATCCCTTTCTTTCCCGTTCCAACAACTAATCAATCAGCAATCGCGGTCGATTCTGTACTACTCCTTGTTCCTGAGACATGTCCAGCAGACAAATCCGCAAAATATCGTCAATGTATCTAGTAAGCAAATGCAGAATTTCCACGGGCAGATGAATGTGCTTGCGAGTGAAATTGAACGCTACAAAAAACAACAATACACAGTTGTCTTCTTAGGTGCGGATGAAGAACGGACAGACAAACTGTCTTCTGTCTTACATGATTATGACATTGAAGCTGCTCTTGCCAAGCCGGACGCAGAGCTTGTAAGCGGACAGGTGTATATTTTACAAGGTGAGCTGCAAACAGGCTTTGAACTGCCGTTATCAAAAATTGCCGTGATCACAGAAGGCGAGCTCTTCAAGAAACGTGTGAAGAAGCAGGCACGTAAGCAAAAGCTGACCAATGCAGAGCGAATTAAGAGCTATTCAGAGCTTCAAGTCGGCGATTATGTGGTGCACATTAACCACGGGATCGGTAAGTATTTAGGAATTGAAACGCTTGAAATCGGCGGCATTCATAAAGATTATTTAAATATTCATTATCAAGGAAGCGACAAGCTTTATGTACCGGTTGAACAAATTGATCAGGTACAGAAGTATGTTGGATCAGAAGGTAAAGAACCAAAGCTGTACAAACTAGGCGGTAGTGACTGGAAACGCGTGAAGAAAAAAGTAGAAACTTCTGTTCAGGACATTGCAGATGATCTCATTAAGCTGTATGCAGAACGTGAGGCAAGCAAAGGGTATGCCTTCTCACCTGATCATGAGATGCAGCGCCAGTTTGAATCAGCGTTCCCTTACCAGGAAACAGATGATCAAATCCGTTCGATTCATGAAATCAAACAAGACATGGAGCGGGAGCGTCCAATGGACCGCCTGCTTTGTGGAGATGTGGGATACGGAAAAACAGAAGTGGCGATTCGAGCCGCCTTCAAAGCGATTGCTGACGGGAAGCAGGTTGCTCTGCTTGTGCCAACAACCATCTTAGCGCAGCAGCATTTTGACACGATTATGGACCGATTCCAAGACTATCCGGTCAAAATTGCTCAGCTGAGCCGTTTCCGTACAAGAAAAGAAACAACCGAAACGTTAAAAGGGTTGAAAAATGGAACGATAGATATGGTTATCGGTACACATCGTTTGCTTTCTAAAGATATTGTCTATAAGGACTTAGGTCTGTTGATTATTGATGAAGAGCAGCGTTTTGGTGTGACCCATAAAGAGAAAATTAAACAGATGAAAGCCAATATCGATGTACTGACATTAACGGCTACGCCAATTCCGCGTACGCTGCATATGTCTATGCTTGGCGTACGGGATTTATCGGTTATTGAAACACCGCCTGAAAACCGTTTCCCTGTTCAAACCTATGTGGTCGAGTACAATGGCGCTTTAGTCAGAGAAGCGATTGAGCGAGAACTAGCACGCGGTGGTCAAGTGTACTTCCTGTACAACCGTGTCGAGGATATTGAACGCAAAGCAGATGAAATCTCCATGCTAGTTCCAGATGCGAAAGTCAGCTATGCACATGGGAAAATGAGTGAGAACGAGCTGGAATCAGTGATGATCAATTTCCTTGAAGGTGAATCAGATGTATTGGTCAGTACCACCATCATTGAAACGGGAGTCGACATTCCAAATGTGAACACGCTCATCGTCCACGATGCCGATAAAATGGGGCTTTCTCAGCTGTACCAGCTAAGAGGACGAGTAGGACGCTCGAATCGTGTCGCATATGCTTATTTCACGTATAGAAAAGATAAAGTTCTGTCTGAAGTAGCAGAGAAGAGACTTCAAGCTATTAAAGAATTCACAGAGCTCGGATCAGGATTTAAAATTGCGATGCGTGATTTAACGATTCGAGGAGCAGGAAATTTACTTGGTGCACAGCAGCATGGATTCATTGATTCTGTTGGATTCGACCTCTATTCTCAAATGCTGAAAGAAGCCATTGAAGAAAGAAGAGGCGATACAACGGCTCAAGATAAATTCGAACCGGAAATCGATCTGCAAATCGATGCTTACATCCCGGACACATACATTTCGGATGGGAAGCAAAAGATCGAGATGTATAAACAATTCAGAGCGATTGGATCAATTGAAGAGAGAAAAGAGCTTCAAGATGAAATGATCGACCGATTCGGTGAATATCCGCAAGAAGTGGCGGACTTGTTCACAATTGCGACGATGAAAGTATACGCAGTGCAGGAACGTGTCGAATTGATCAAGATGGAGAAAGGGATTGTCAGACTCACCCTTGAAGAGCAAGCAAGCAGTGAAATCGACGGTCAAAAATTATTTGCCCTCGGCAGTAAATATGGCCGTGATATTGGCCTAGGAATGGAAGGCAGCAAGCTAATTATTTCTGTCCAAACGAAAGGCAAGAAGACGGAAGAATGGCTAGATATTGTTCTGAATATGCTTCGAGGTCTTCAAGATGTGAAAAAAGAAACCATTCCATCTTCATAAAAATTTGTTTGTCTCTCGTGTATATTACGGTTGATGTGACGGATACTAATCTCAGGGTCAAGTGGTGAATGTTGCATAAAGTGGACGCTTTTGCTCCATTCACCCAACACATCATCTAACGAAAGAGAGGCAGCAGTGAATGAAAGCAACTGGAATTGTACGTCGCATCGATGATCTAGGTAGAGTGGTTATTCCGAAGGAGATTCGCAGAACATTGCGCATCCGGGAAGGAGATCCGCTTGAGATTTTCGTCGACCGCGATGGAGAAGTCATTTTGAAGAAATATTCGCCGATTAGTGAGCTAGGAGACTTTGCGAAGGAATATGCTGATGCATTATTCGACAGTTTGGGTCATTCCATCCTGATTTGTGATCGAGATACGTATATTGCTGTATCCGGCAGTTCGAAAAAAGAGTACTTAAACAAATCCATCAGTGATTTACTTGAACGAACAATGGACCAGCGTAATTCTGTATTAGAAGAAAGCAAAAAAGAAATTCAACTTGTCGATGGTATTGATGATGACGTATCTGCTTATACCATTGCACCTATTGTTGCAAACGGAGATCCGATTGGCGCCGTCGTCTTATTTTCTAAAGAGCGTTCAATGGGGGAAGTGGAGCATAAAGCGGCAGAAACAGCAGCTGGCTTCTTAGCCCGTCAAATGGAACACTAGGTCTAATAATTCTATATCATTTTGATGAAACGAAAGAATGCCGATGAAATCATTTGATTTTGTCGGCGTTTTTTATATGGAATGAAACAAAACGGGGAATATGCCGTCTACTCCTTAGAAAGAAACGGCTTTTCATTCACGTATGATATAATGAGTGCGTTTAACTGTAGATCTATTTTTAAAGGAGTCATCCATGAAAAATGCTGTGAATCAGCCGCATTGGCTTTTCCAAGGTGCGGTGATTTTGACCATCGCAGGCTTGTTATCAAAGGTACTAAGTGCCGTTTATCGTGTTCCGTTCCAGAACATCGTAGGAGACACAGGGTTTTATATTTATCAGCAAGTGTACCCCTTCCTTGGTATTGCGATCATGCTCGGCACCACAGGGTTTCCTGTCATGGTGTCCAAGCTTCTGAGTGAGCATGGGGAAGAAAATCGAAGGATCATTACAAGGGTATCTTTGGTCTATATCACTTTACTGAGCCTGGTCTTATTTCTTTGTCTTTACATAGGGGCAGGTAGAATTGCGAGCCTTATGGCGGACAGTCAATTAATCCTGCTCATCCAAATGAGTGCTTTCGTGTTTTTATTCCTGCCGCTTACCGTGATGCTGAGAGGCGTTTTTCAGAGTGACGGTATGATGCTTCCAACGGCTGTTTCTCAATTGGTTGAGCAGCTCATCAGGGTAGGCGTCCTGCTTGTTTTATCCTTCTATTTCGTCAGGCACGGTTATTCGCTTTATGAAACGGGTGCGGGTGCGGTCTTCTCCTCCATAGTGGGAAGCGCGTCCTCGCTTGTACTACTTCTTTTTCTTTGGCTGACTTACCGAAAACAGTCTTCTGCACCTATGACAGTTAAGCAGGCGACACTTCGGAAAAAGGATGTTTTGAAGAGTTTGGTGCTGTATACATTCACGATTTGTGTCAGCGGACTGCTCATTTTATGGATGCAAATGATTGATGCCTTTCATCTGTATGCGTTGCTGCGCAGTGAGGGACTGAGTGAAGCCGCGGCAAAGGCGGCAAAAGGTGTGTATGACCGAGGGCAGCCGTTTTTACAGCTAGGGACAGTGTTTGCCATTAGCATCGGGACCTCTCTTGTGCCATTTTTATCAGCGGCCATGAGGAATGGAGAGCATGAAGCGATCAGGCAAAAAGTATGTACATCGTTTAAAACCACGTCGGTTTTAGGGATTGGTTCAGCAGTTGGGCTGATTTGTATTCTTTCGCCAGTCAATACCATGCTTTTTCGTAATGATTTAGGTACCGATGCGCTGCAAATATTCTGTATTTCCATCGCATTTACATCGATAGCGATTACGCAAGCAGCTTTACTTCAAGGTCTCGGGCATACTGTGTATCCGGCTGTTGTGGTGATTCTCAGTGTGCTGGTGAAATGGATACTCACGCTTGCACTTGTGCCGCTATTTGGCATCTATGGTGCGGCATGGTCAACCGTGTGCGGTTTCCTCGCTGCCGCTCTGCTCAATGCCGTTTATTTGAGGTATAAAGGATGGATTTCGTTGAGAGAGCTGTTTCCAGTGAAAATTCTTTTATCGGCCGCTTTCATGGCCATCGTCTTAATAGGGTATCAGGCACTGTTTTCTTGGGTCATTCCCTTTGAAAAACGTCCTTTTTCCGTTTTAGAGAGCCTGACGTCAGTTTTTATTGGTGGTTTCGCCTTTTTATATAGTATTCTTAAGCTAGAAGTATTTACGGACGAGGAATGGAGACTCATTCCATTAGGAGAAAAGATTTTATATTTTAAACAGATGAGAGGGAATCAAAATGGCAGGTAAGATTACCGTCGTCGGTCTTGGGGCAGGCGACATGGATCAGCTGACGCTCGGTGTATACAAGCAGCTGACGCAGGCGAAAGAAGTATTTATGAGAACGCAGGACCATCCGCTTACCGCAGAGTTGATGCAGGAGGTCCCATCGCTGACCTTTTTTGATGAAATTTATGAAAAGCACGATCAGTTTGATTCGGTCTATCAGGAAATCACGGAAATTTTATTTGCAGAGGCTGCGGAAAAGGAGATTGTGTACGCAGTACCAGGTCACCCATTTGTCGCAGAAAAGACCGTCCAGCTATTAGTTTCTCAACAGCAAGAGCGCGGGATTGAGGTGTCTGTTGCTGGTGGACAAAGCTTTTTGGATGCGACGTTTAACTCCTTGCAGATCGACCCAATCGAGGGATTCCAATTCGTTGATGCAGGAGATATGAGAGCGGACGATCTGAAATTGACCCAGCATGTCCTCATTTGTCAGGTATATGATCAGATCACCGCTTCGAATGTGAAACTCACGCTGATGGAAAAGCTTCCAGACGATTATGAAGTCTATATTGTGACGGCGGCTGGAAGCAGCCTGGAACAGATTACTGCCGTTCCTTTATTTGAACTTGATCGAGATGTGTCGATAAATAACTTAACGAGTGTTTATGTGCCTCCGATTCAAGATGAAAAGCTGCTTTATCAACAATTTGACACCTTCCGTGACGTCATCCGTACATTAAGAGGTCCGGGCGGCTGTCCATGGGATCAAAAACAAACCAATGAGTCACTCAAACCCTATTTAATTGAAGAATGCTATGAACTGCTTGAAGCGATAGATGAAGATGATCCAGACCATATGGTGGAAGAGCTCGGAGATGTGATGCTGCAGGTGTTACTTCATGCTCAAATTGGTGAAGATGACGGCTTTTTCTCAATTGATGACGTCATCCAGCATGTCACAGAAAAAATGGTTCGTAGACATCCCCATGTGTTTGGCGACACAAATGTGTCTGAAGCAGAAGAAGTGGTCGTCAACTGGGAAAAAATCAAGCAGCAGGAGAAGCCGGAGCGGGCAGCCTCTATGTTGCAATCCATCCCGGCGACGCTTCCAGCATTAACAAAGGCATATAAGCTCCAAAAGAAAGCCGCCAAAGTAGGCTTTGATTGGACAGATGTGAAAGATATTTGGAACAAATACGAAGAAGAAAAGCAGGAATTTCTCGTTGAAGTGGCAGAGAAGCCGGACGAAAGTGCAACGAAGCAGATGAAAGACGAATTTGGAGATCTTTTGTTTGTTCTCGTCAACATTGGAAGGTTCTATCAGCTAGAGCCTGAAACGGCGCTCGCTTCCGCCAACACAAAATTCATGCGACGCTTTCAGCATATTGAACAAAAAGCAAAGGACATGGGACGTTCATTAGAGGACTTAACGCTAGAGGAAATGGACGATCTATGGAACGATGCCAAACGTATAGAAAGAGGTGAGCATACATGAGATTAGATAAATTTTTAAAAGTGTCCCGTTTAATCAAAAGAAGAACATTGGCAAAAGAAGTAGCTGATCAAGGCAGAATTTCTATTAACGGCACACAGGCGAAAGCCAGCTCTGACGTGAAAGAAGGAGACGAGCTTAAAATCCGTTTTGGTCAAAAACTTGTGACGGTTCAAGTCAATGAGTTAAAGGACACGACGAAAAAAGAAGAAGCCGCTGGCATGTATACTGTGCTAAAAGAAGAAAAAACAGCAGAATAGGGCTTGTTCTAAATGATCCTCCTGTCACATACAATGCAGTAACAATGCAAGTATGAGATATGGGGGATGTATAAATGAATCAATATTATAATCAACCTCAAGGCACGAAGCTGTCATCAGAAGCGGAACACAATATCACAATGCGAAACAGAAAGCATTTAGATATTACCGGCGTCAAACAGGTGGAAAGCTTTGATAATGAAGAATTTCTGCTTGAGACGGTCATGGGAATTCTCGCTATCCGCGGAGAAAATCTGCAAATGAAAAACCTAGACGTCGAAAAAGGCGTTGTGTCGATTAAAGGACGTGTCTTTGACTTAATTTATGTAGATGAGCAGCACGGGGAGAAAGCTAAAGGGTTTTTTAGCAAGCTGTTTAAATGACGCTGACAGTCCAGTTTTATACGATGCTTTCGATGGTAGCGATGGGCATCTGGCTGGGCGCATCGCTTGATACGTACAAGCTGTTTGTGAATCGGGAAAAGACAGCAAAATGGCTTTTGATTATACATGATCTCCTTTTTTGGCTGGTACAGGGTCTCTTATTCTTTTATGTTCTGCTGCTGACAAATGAGGGAGAATTCAGGCTTTATATCTTTCTAGCCGTTGCACTAGGTTTCTCGATGTATCAGGCATTGATGAAACAGCTGTATATGAATATTCTCAAGTTTATCACGATGTGTATTTATCAAACCGTTCTCATCCTTAAAAGGCTGGTCATGTCGATCGTCTTCCAGCCGATCCGTTGGATTGTCACAATGGTCATAAGTGTTATACTGTTCTTGTTCCACTCGCTCTTACGTCTTGTTCGTTTTACGTTTCGGCTCGTGTGGAAGGTGCTGTCCATTGTTTGTTATCCGCTCATCTGGTTACTTAATGTGACCATTATTCATCGGATTCCCGAAAAATGGCGAACATCAATGAGATTGTTTTTCTCTAAAGGAGCAGGAATTTTACAAGGGACCAAGAAATTATCTGGTACCATCAAAACGAAATGGAAACAATTCTGGACAAAGTAAGAGAGGAGGCCTTCAACCTTGAACAAGAGAAAAAGAAATATCGCACAAATTCAAAATGATTACCAAAAACAAATGGAACAGCAAGCACAGCGCTTAAAACGCAAACGCCGAGGACTCCTTAGAAGGCTTACTGTGTTTGGTGTGATCGTGCTCATGTTTGCTGTCTTGGTAACAAGTGCCCTCTGGTCGCAATCGTCCTCATTAAAGGAAAAAGAAGAGAAGAAGGTTGCGCTCGAAAAAGAATTAAAGCAATTACAAACAAAGCAGGAAGATATTTCTGATGAAATTAAAAAGCTGAAAAGCAAGGAATACGTACTCGAACTGGCACGACGAGACTATTATATGTCCAAAAAAGGCGAAAAAATCTTTGATGTGGGCAATAAGAGCGATTAGCCTTGTTGACACTTAAAATTCAGTTTATGTATAATTGAACAAATGAGATTTTTTTATAAGTCTAAGGAGGAGCACTTTTTTTATGTCGATTGAAGTTGGCAGCAAGTTACAAGGGAAAGTTACGGGCATTACAAATTTTGGAGCTTTTGTGGAGTTGCCAGGCGGTTCAACTGGTCTCGTTCATATCAGTGAGGTAGCCGATAACTATGTAAAAGATATTAATGAGCATTTAAAAGTCGGTGAACAAGTTGAAGTGAAAGTGATTAACGTTGAAAAAGACGGTAAAATCGGCTTGTCCATTAAAAAAGCAAAAGATCGTCCTCAACAACAATCAAGACCGGTCAGAAATGATTTCCGTCCAAAGGAATCGTTTGAGCAAAAAATGAACAAATTCTTAAAAGATAGTGAAGACCGCTTAACATCTTTAAAACGTAACACGGAATCAAAACGTGGGGGACGCGGAGCAAGAAGAGGTTAACTTGTTGCTGCTTTCTATATATCTTTCACAACAAAGCACCTGCTGTCCGCAGGTGCTTTTTTTCTTGATCCATACGACATTTTTTGAGATTTCGTCATTTAATTTAAAACTTCCTATTGACGGACAAGCGATTCCTTTGTATTATAGATCTTGTGCTTCTTAGCGCATTTTTATTATGGCGGTGTAGCTCAGCTGGCTAGAGCGTACGGTTCATACCCGTGAGGTCGGGGGTTCGATCCCCTCCGCCGCTATCCTTTTTATTAGAACATAAAAGCAAGGCCCGTTGGTCAAGCGGTTAAGACACCGCCCTTTCACGGCGGTAACACGGGTTCGAATCCCGTACGGGTCATCTTCGAAAACAGCTTTCTTTAGGAAAGCTGGTTTTTTGTGTCTTCGTAAAATTCTGATGAAAGACATCGACTTTCAAGAAAGTATGCCTCTTTGACGAATAAAGCGTCGAACGTTTTATGGAAACGACAACTTCTTTTGACAAAATTTCTTTTTCACCTTCGCTATAATGACAAGCAACGAATATCAGGTGGGGGATGAAAAGATGGAAAAACTAGAAAGAAGAACTGATTTAACAGGAGCGGGGTTTGAAAGAATCAGTGCAGGGTTAAAAAAGATGAAAAACCTGTTTCTTCATCATACGCATTCTCTTTTTTTCTATAGAGGGTTTATTTATGTCGTTCTTGGTTTTTTATTAGGACGAGCCTTTATATTATCTGAAATTATGCCGTTTGCTCTGCCTTTCTTTGGCTCCATGCTGCTTATCAAAAGAGATAAGTCCATGCTTGCTTGTCTCGCTTTACTTGCTGGAGCCATGACGATATCACCTCAAAATGCATTGTTTGTGTTTGCGTCGCTGATCGTATTCCTTCTTATGTCCAAGGTGGTTTCTTTCATCATAAAAGACCCAGTGAAAACATTGCCGGTTGTCATTGTGCTGTCAATGCTGATCACCAGAGGAGCATTTGTTTACCTAGAGCAAGGTGCTGTGCAAAGCTACGATTACGTCATGGCGGGTGTCGAAGCAGGACTTGCCTTCATTTTGACACTGATTTTCCTTCAAAGCATGCCGATTTTTACAGTCAGGAAAATCAAACACTCCTTAAAGGTTGAAGAAATTATTTGCTTTATGATATTAATTGCCTCAGTTTTAACAGGTCTGGCTGGCATCACATTTCAAGGAATGCAGGCAGAGCATATTTTGTCACGATATGTAGTGCTGAGCTTTGCCTTTATTGGAGGAGCGAGTATTGGTTGTACAGTGGGTGTCGTGACTGGATTAATTCTCGGTCTCGCTAACATCGGAAACCTTTATCAGATGAGTCTTCTTGCCTTTTCAGGTTTATTAGGGGGATTGCTGAAAGAGGGGAAGAAAGCAGGCGCAGCCATTGGCTTAATTGTGGGTTCCTTACTTATTTCCTTGTACGGAGAAGGATCAGCAGGACTCATAACCACGCTATATGAATCACTGATTGCGGTTGCGCTCTTCTTGCTCACGCCACAATCAGTGACCTCTAAGGTAGCGAAATATATTCCTGGTACGGTAGAGCATGTACAGGAACAGCAGCAATACGCCCGGAAAGTACGAGATGTGACAGCAAAAAAGGTAGATCAATTTTCTAACGTATTTCATGCGCTGTCTGAGAGTTTTGCGACATTTTACGATTCCATTCCTGAAGAAAAGAAACAGGAAGAGGATGTAGATCTTTTTTTAAGTACGATCACAGAACGATCCTGTCAAACGTGCTATAAGAAAAATAAATGCTGGGTGCAGAACTTTGATACAACCTATGAACTGATGAAACAAGTTATGCATGAATCTGATGAAAAAACCTACGAGCAAAACCGGAAATTGAAGAAGAAATTTAGCCAGCACTGCTCAAAATCAAAACATGTCGAGGAATTGATTGAAGAGGAGATCGCTTACTATAAAGCCAACCAGACTCTGAAGAAAAAAGTCCAAGACAGCAGACGACTAGTAGCTGAACAACTGATGGGTGTCTCACAAGTGATGGAGGATTTTTCCCGGGAAATAAAACGGGAAAGAGAACAGCATTTTATTCAAGAAGAGCAGATGATAGAAGCACTTCAGCACTTTGGAATTGAAATTCAGCAAGTAGAAATTTATAGCTTGGAGCAGGGGAATGTCGATATTGAAATGAGAATCCCATATTGCCAAGGACATGGTGAATGTGAAAAAATCATCGCCCCTATGCTCTCAGATATTTTAGAAGAACAGATTTTAGTCAAAGCAGAGCAGTGTGCAGAGCACCCAACAGGCTATTGCCACGTTGTATTTGGCTCTGCAAAATCATATCGAGTGGCTACAGGCGTAGCGCATGCAGCAAAAGGCGGAGGATTAGTGTCTGGAGACAGCTACAGCATGATGGAGCTGGGTGCGGGCAAATATGCCGCGGCTATTAGTGATGGAATGGGCAATGGAGCAAGGGCTCATTTTGAAAGCAATGAAACGATTAAGCTGTTAGAAAAAATATTGGCATCAGGTATCAATGAAAAAGTGGCGATCAAAACCATTAATAGTATTTTATCTTTACGAACGACAGATGAAATCTATTCAACATTAGATTTATCCATTATTGATTTACAGGATGCGAGCTGTAAATTCCTTAAGATCGGTTCAACACCCAGTTTTATTAAACGGGGTGATCAGGTGATGAAGGTACAAGCGAGCAACTTACCGATTGGGATTATTGATGAATTTGAAGTGGAAGTTGTGAGTGAACAGATGAAAGCAGGAGATCTGCTGATTATGATGAGTGATGGCATTTTTGAAGGACCAAAGCATATTGAAAATCATGATCTTTGGGTGAAGCGCAAAATGAAAAGCTTTAAAACAGAAGATCCGCAAGAGATTGCTGATCTATTAATGGAAGAGGTCATTCGAACAAGATCGGGTCAAATCGACGACGATATGACGGTTGTTGTCATCAGGCTTGATCACAATACACCAAAATGGGCATCTATTCCGACGGGGACATTCTATCTTGAGAAACAAGAGATTTCTTGAAATATCGTATAATATGAATTTCTTCTGGCGATGATGGGGATATAAAGCATTCAGTTACGATCCCAGGAGGAATGAAGATGCGAAAAGGTCACGTAAACCAAATCTTATTGATTACAGATGGCTGCTCAAATCACGGGGAAGATCCACTTGCGATTGCCTCATTGGCAAAGGAACAAGGGATTACAGTCAATGTCATTGGCATTATGGAGGAAAACAGACACGATCATGAAGCAATGAAAGAAGTCGAGGGGATTGCCCTCGCAGGTGGGGGCATTCATCAAGTTGTCTACGTCCAGCAGTTATCTCAAACGGTACAAATGGTTACAAAAAAAGCGATGACACAAACTTTACAAGGTGTTGTGAATAAAGAATTGCAGCAAATACTTGGCAAAGATACTGAAATTGAAGAGCTTCCGCCTGATAAGCGTGGGGAAGTGATGGAAGTAGTCGATGAGTTAGGAGAGACGGTTCACCTTCAAGTACTTGTGCTTGTTGATACAAGTGCAAGTATGAAACCGAAGCTGCCTACCGTTAAAGAAGCACTCATTGACCTCTCCATTAGTTTAAATTCAAGAATTGGTGAAAATCAGTTTGGGATGTGTATATTTCCCGGGAAAAACTCAGATGCTGAAATTGTGTTGAATTGGACGCCTCGATTCGATTCACTGTCATCTATTTTCCCGAAACTGACCACGGGAGGAATTACTCCAACTGGACCAGCGCTTCGAGAAGCACTCCAGCATTTCAAATCAGTTCGTTCACGTAAAGGGCTGCTTGAAGCAAAGGAAGAGCATGATGAATTCGGCTTCTAACATTCCGTTAGGCACGGTGATTCAAGGGAAATGGCATCACCATCATTACCGCATTGTAAAAGAGCTAGGAAAAGGGGCGAACGGTATTGTCTATCTAGCAGAATCGCCAAATGGTCAAGTAGCCCTTAAAGTGAGTGATGACAGTATGCTCATTGCATCTGAAGTCAATGTATTAAAATCCTTTTCTAAGGCTCCTGTGAAAACCATGGGGCCTTCTTTTTATGATATGGATGATGCGATTTATCCCGGCATGCTTCAAAAGCGTTCCTTTTATGTGATGGAGTATGTCAGAGGCCCATTACTGCTTGAATTTGTAAAACAAAAAGGTGATGAGTGGATCGTTGTTTTAATGGTTCAGCTTTTATCTAACCTGGCTCATTTACATCAAGAAGGCTGGATTTTTGGTGACTTGAAGCCAGATAATCTCATCGTGTCAGGTCCACCGGCCGCGATTCGGTGCATTGATGTAGGAGGAACGACAAAAGCAGGCAGGGCAATCAAGGAATATACCGAGTTTTTTGATCGAGGCTATTGGGGATTTGGCACAAGAAAGGCAGAGCCATCTTATGATCTGTTTGCCTTAAGCATGGTGATGGTGAACTGTGCGTATAAGAAAGAATTCAAAAAAGGAGCAGAACCGGAAAAGCAGCTTTACAGAGCCATTGAAGGACATCCTTTATTAAAGCGATATGAAAGGGTGTTAAAGGCTGCTCTACAAGGTAAATATCAATCAGCGGCGGCTATGAAGAGTGCGATGCTGAAAGAAGGACAGCTGATCGCTTCAAGAAAAGCGAGTCAAAAGAAGCAGCAGCAAAAAAACGGGCAAAAGCCCGCTGTTCAACAAAATCAACAGGTGACTTCACGATCGAGAGTTGCAGCAGCAAAAAGAACACCAGTACGCAAAAAATCAGGTGGGCTTTTTGAAACTGTTCTTATCGTGTGCAGTGTACTTGCTCTTTACTGTGCATATGTAGTTTTGTTCCTGCTATAGACCCTGTAAAAAAGCAGGCTTCATCTTTGCTTGGAGCTACTGAAAGTGATAGGATATGTATATCTTTAAATTACCTGCTCTTTGTGAGGAGGAAGTTGTGAATAGAATTGAATCATTTTTGAAAAAACATGATGTTTACCTTGAAAATACGACAGTCATTGTCGGGGTTTCTGGCGGACCAGATTCCATGCTTTTACTGCACGAACTAAACAAACGTCAAAAAGGTTCCTATCAGCTGATTGCAGCCCATGTAGATCACATGTTCAGAGGAGAAGAATCCTTTGCTGATTTGGCATTTGTTGAGGCGTACTGCAAGGAGCAAGGAATTCCTTTTGAATCGGCCCGCATACAAGTTACCCAATATGCAAAAGAAAACCACTTAAACAAACAGGCAGCTGCAAGAGAGTGCAGATATGCTTTCTTTCGTCAATTGATGGAGCAATACAACGCTCAATTTCTAGCGCTTGCACATCATGGAGACGACCAAGTAGAAACAATGATGATGAGGCTTGTGAGAGGGACTGTTGGAATAGGACTCGCAGGTATCCAAGCAAAACGTCCTTATCAAGATGGATGGCTGATTCGGCCGCTCATTGGATATTCCAAGGATGACGTGCTGAACGCTTGTGAAAAAGAACATATTCCCTATGTCATTGATCAAAGCAATCACACAGATGACTACTTGAGAAACCGGATAAGAAGACACATTCTTCCCGTGTTAAAAGAAGAGGCACCTCATGTACATGAAAGCTTTCAGTTTGTAAGTGACATGCTGACTGAAGATGAGCAATACTTGCAGGCATTAACAAAGGAACAAATGAACCAAGTGATAATTAATCAATCGCCTAAGCAAATTAAGATCAAAACGAAGCCTTTGCTTGACCTGCCTTTGCCTTTACAAAGAAGAGGCATTCAACTAATATTAAACTATCTTTATGAAAACACTCAATCAGCGTTTTCAAACCAGCATATTCTAGGGACTTTGGACTGGTTATCTCATACTGAACAACCGTCTGGATCATTAGATTTGCCAAAAGGTTTACAAGCTGTCAAGTCTTATGATTACTGTATGTTTACCTTTGAACGATCGCTTGTACTAGACCAGTCTTATGCTCTTCACTTAAAGGGTGAGCTTGGAGAGAAGCTTTTCCTTCCAAATGGGCAGTCTATCGTGGTATCAAATCATGTTCCGAAGGATGCACGGAACGGAAACCATTTTTTCTTGCTTCAAAAAGATCATGTTCGTTTCCCTTTGATCATTCGCTCACGAAAAAATGGTGATCGAATCAAACTTAAAGGGATGAATGGATCAAAAAAGGTGAAGGATATATTTATTGATAAAAAAGTGCCTCTTGCAGAAAGAGACAGCTGGCCGATCGTCACTGACTCGGAGAATCAAATCATCTGGATCCCAGGTCTGAAAAAATCCGTTTTTGAAGAAATTGATATGACAAACAGCGATCTCATTGTATTACAATATAGACAGCATGAAAATTTGTAGGGGGCAAGCAAAAGCATGAAACAAGATATTGAAAAGGTTTTGATCTCAGAAGAAGAGATCCAGCAAAAAGTGAAGGAACTGGGTGCAACATTAACCAGCGATTATGATGGTAAATTTCCCCTGGCTATTGGTGTTTTGAAAGGGGCTCTTCCATTCATGGCAGACCTGATCAAACACATTGATACATATTTAGAACTTGATTTTATGGATGTATCTAGCTACGGAAAATCTACCGTATCTTCAGGAGAAGTAAAGATCATTAAAGATCTAGATACTTCTGTTGAAGGAAGAGATATTTTAATTATGGAAGATATCATCGACAGTGGGTTAACTTTGAGCTATCTGGTAGAGCTTTTCCGATACCGTAAAGCAAACTCCATAAAAATTGTGACATTGCTTGATAAACCAAGCGGTCGTAAAGCAGACATCAAAGCAGATTATGTTGGATTTGAAGTTCCAGATGCATTTGTTGTCGGCTATGGATTGGATTTCGCTGAACGTTACCGAAACCTCCCGTATATTGGAGTGTTAAAACCATCTGTTTACGAAGGCTAATCAGCATACGTATACATGAGGTTATTGGTTGTATTGGAATGATTTTCTATGATACTATTGACCATAGTTGTGCTTACTGTGGGAGGAGGTAAGGAATGAATCGGGTTTTTCGTAATACGATTTTTTATATACTTATTTTATTACTTGTGATAGGGGTAGTCAGTTGGTTAGGATCCCCTAATCAAAAGCCTGAGAACATGTCTTACAGCAAATTTTCGCAAAATCTAAGTGCGGGAAAAGTGGAGAGTATCTCCATTCAGCCTGTAAGAGGGGTTTATGAAATTCGTGGTCAATTAGATGGCGCGAAGAAAGATCAATACTTCATTACCCATGTTCCAGATGGTCAAGGTGTTGACCAGATTTACAGTGCACTTAAGAATACAGATGTAAAAGTAGAACCAGCACCTGAAACAAATGGATGGCTGCAAGTCCTGACAACCATCATTCCGTTCATCATCATCTTTATCCTGTTCTTCTTCTTATTGAACCAAGCTCAGGGCGGTGGAAGCCGTGTTATGAACTTTGGTAAGAGTAAGGCGAAGCTTTACACAGAAGAGAAGAAACGTGTGAAATTTAAAGATGTTGCCGGTGCAGATGAAGAAAAGCAAGAACTTGTAGAAGTGGTTGAATTCCTGAAGGACCCACGTAAATTTGCGGAGCTTGGCGCAAGAATTCCTAAAGGGGTTTTACTAGTAGGACCTCCAGGTACAGGTAAAACATTGCTTGCGAGAGCATCTGCAGGAGAAGCAGGCGTTCCTTTCTTCAGCATCAGTGGTTCTGACTTCGTCGAGATGTTCGTCGGTGTCGGTGCATCACGTGTACGTGATTTATTCGAAAATGCGAAAAAGAATGCACCATGCTTAATCTTTATTGATGAGATTGATGCAGTGGGTCGTCAGCGTGGAGCCGGTCTTGGCGGTGGTCATGACGAGCGTGAACAAACGCTTAACCAGCTTCTTGTTGAAATGGATGGTTTTAGTGCGAACGAAGGTATTATTATCATCGCTGCGACGAACCGTGCAGATATCCTAGATCCTGCATTGCTGCGTCCGGGACGTTTTGACCGTCAAATTACGGTTGACCGCCCAGATGTCATTGGCCGTGAAGAAGTGCTGAAGGTTCATGCGAAAAACAAACCGCTTGATGATGCAGTGAATTTGAAAGCCATTGCAAGCAGAACACCTGGGTTCTCTGGAGCAGATCTTGAGAACTTACTAAACGAAGCAGCACTTGTTGCTGCCCGTCATAACAAAAAGAAAATTGATATGCGTGATATCGACGAAGCGACTGACCGTGTCATCGCTGGGCCGGCTAAGAAAAGCCGCGTCATTTCGAAGAAAGAACGTAATATCGTGGCTTACCATGAAGCGGGTCATACCGTTATTGGTCTTATCCTAGACGAAGCGGACATGGTGCATAAAGTAACGATCGTTCCTCGTGGTCAGGCAGGCGGATATGCGGTCATGCTTCCAAGAGAAGACCGTTATTTCCAAACGAAACCAGAGCTTCTTGATAAAATTGTCGGCTTGCTCGGCGGTCGTGTTGCAGAGGAAATTACGTTTGGTGAAGTAAGTACAGGTGCTCACAACGACTTCCAGCGTGCAACTGGCATTGCAAGAAAAATGGTTACAGAGTTCGGTATGTCTGATAAACTTGGTCCACTTCAATTCGGTCAAGCACAAGGAGGTCAAGTATTCCTTGGCCGTGACTTTAACAACGAGCCGAATTATAGTGAAGCGATCGCTTACGAAATTGACCAAGAAATTCAGCGTTTCATCAAGGACAGCTACGAACGTGCGAAACAAATTCTCACTGAGAATAAAGATAAGCTAGAAATCATCGCACAAGCCCTTCTAGAAGTTGAAACATTAGATGCTGAGCAAATTAAATCTCTTTACGAAACTGGAAAGCTTCCAGAGCGTGTATACGCAGATGACGAAGAGAAAAACGATGATGTGAAAGTGAACATCAAGAAAAAAGAAGAAGATGAGGAGATCTAATCTCCTTCTGTGAAAGCTGCCGGGATCACCGGCAGCTTTTTTTATTTCGATTCCTGAATGGATCGGTTTCGAATTGTTTACAAATGGAACTCAATTCGTGTATGGTATGATAGAAAGTCGAAAAATGCTCTTTTTGAGAAACTATTCAAAGTGGTGATGAAGTTGTTACTCGTGATAGATGTAGGGAACACAAATACCGTTTTAGGTGTTTATCATAATGGCGATCTAAACTACCATTGGCGAATTGAAACAAGCCGTCATAAAACAGAAGATGAATTTGGTATGGCTATCAGGTCTTTATTTGATTATGTCGGGCTGATGTTTGACCAAATAGAAGGAATTATCATTTCGTCTGTTGTCCCGCCAATGATGTTTGCATTAGAAAGAATGTGCGAGAAGTACTTTCACATAACTCCCCAAATTGTAGGGCCTGGAATGAAAACTGGATTAAACATTATGTGTGACAATCCAAAGGAAGTCGGGGCTGATCGAATTGTGAATGCAGTAGCGGCGATTCATCTATATGGGGCACCTCTCATTGTCGTAGACTTTGGCACAGCGACAACCTACTGCTATATCAATGAACAAAAACAATACATGGGTGGGGCAATTGCACCTGGTATTACCATCTCAACAGAGGCTTTATATACAAGAGCGGCGAAACTGCCAAGAATTGAAATTGTCCGTCCAGATCACATTGTTGGAAAAAACACCATCAGTGCAATGCAATCCGGCATCCTTTATGGATATGTTGGGCAAGTCGAGGGAATAGTGAAACGGATGAAGCAGCAAGCGAAACAAACACCGAAAGTCATTGCAACAGGCGGTTTGTCGACATTGATTGGAAATGAATCAGACTGCATTGATATTGTCGATCCGTTCTTAACATTAAAAGGACTTCAACTCATTTATGAACGTAATCGTGTCGGTGTACTATAGGAGGTTTAAAATCGAATGGACTACTTAGTTAAAGCGTTAGCATATGACGGAAAAGTCCGAGCATATGCTGCAAACACAACAGATACAATCAACGAAGCACAAAGAAGACACCATACATGGCCAACAGCATCAGCAGCGATTGGCAGAACAATGACAGCTACAGTCATGATGGGTGCTATGCTGAAAGGCGAAAATAAGCTAACGGTCAAAATTGAAGGCGGTGGACCAATCGGTGCCATCATTGCTGATGGAAACGCAAAGGGCCAGGTGCGCGGATATGTCTCAAACCCACAAGTCCACTTTGACTTAAATGAACATGGCAAGCTAGATGTTAGACGTGCAGTCGGGACATCTGGAACGTTAAGTGTTGTCAAAGATATCGGACTGAAAGATCACTTCACAGGACAAACGGAGATCGTCTCAGGTGAAATTGGAGATGACTTCACTTATTATCTTGTCTCTTCTGAGCAAGTGCCTTCCTCTGTTGGTGTAGGGGTTCTCGTCAATCCAGATAACTCGATTCTCGCAGCTGGCGGTTTCATCATTCAATTGCTACCTGGAACAGAAGATGCTGTCATCGAAAGACTAGAAAAGCGGCTCTCAACCATTGAACCCATTTCTAAACTCATTGAAAAAGGGATGACACCAGAAGAAATTTTAGAAGAAGTACTCGGAGAAAAACCTCAAATTTTAGATACTGTACCTGTCGAATTCTCTTGTAACTGCTCAAAAGAACGTTTTGCTAATGGCATTATCAGCCTAGGAAAAGCCGAAATTGAAGACATGATTGAACAAGAGGGACAAGCAGAAGCTCAATGCCATTTTTGTAACGAAACGTATGTATTTACAAAAGAAGAGCTAGAAGAGCTACGTGAAGAAATAACCCGCTAAGCTCTAAGCAGCGGGTTTTCTTTTTTGAATGGAAAGGAGACGAATGATGAGACTGAAAGCAAGAGTAGTATGGACATTTATCCTTGTGTTGCTTATGATCAATGCCGGTGTTATTGCATATGTATTAACAAAGTCGCAAATGTCACAGGCTTCTTCAAACGGGAAGAGCGGTGAAGAAATTGCGTCGATTGGAAAAGAGAAGGTGACACGTCAAGAATGGTTAAAGAAGATGGAAGACCGCTATGGAAAGGCAACACTTGAGCAAATGATTAATCAGAAGGTGGTCGATCAGCTTGCGAAAGAAAACAAGCTTGAGGTGTCCTCAAAAGAAATCAATCGTGAATTGCTGATGCTTAAAGCGGTATCTAATAATTTCTACGAAGATGGACATACGAGTGAAAAGGACTGGACAGAACAGATTCGTTATCAAATTTTATTAGAGCAGCTTTTAACGAGAGATGCTGTCGTTTCCGAAAAAGAAGCGAAATCCTTTTATGAAAAAAACAAGGACTTATATCAATATGATGATTCATACCGTATTCGTCATATCGTCGTGAAGACAAAAGGCGAAGCTGAAAATGTATTGAAGGATCTGAAAGGCGGATCTAGCTTCGAGGCGGTGGCAGCTGAACGCTCCATTGACCGCTACACCTCTCCATATGGCGGAGATCTTGGGTTTGTGACAGAAGAACAAGAAAGTATCCCAGCCCTATACATACAGGAAGCTCAAAAGCTTCAGCCAGATGAATGGACTAAAGAACCGATCGAGACCAAAAATGGGTATGCCATTATTCAACTAAAAGAAAAATTAAATGGCCGCTCCTTCTCTTATGAAGAAGTCAAAAATCAGATCAAAAGGCAGATTGCCATGGAAGATCTAGGTGAAAAGGCGAATGTCAAAACCCTGTGGAAAGAAGCAAAAGTCACATGGTTTTACGATGGCGAGCAGGACTAAAAGCATTGACAAAATTTTTCGAAATTGATAATTTAATATTAATACAATAAAATTACTCGGAGATAGAGGTGTTAGTGATGGCTCGTATTGCAAATTCAGTTTTTGAACTAATAGGAAATACACCAGTCGTTAAATTAAACCGTTTAGTAGATGAAGACAGTGCGGATGTCTACTTGAAACTTGAATATATGAACCCGGGCAGCAGTGTAAAAGATCGTATTGCGTTAGCGATGATCGAAGATGCTGAAGCGAAAGGTACTTTAAAAGCCGGCGACACGCTCATCGAACCAACAAGCGGAAACACAGGGATCGGTCTTGCAATGGTAGCGGCAGCTAAAGGAATTAACGCAATTCTAGTGATGCCAGACACAATGAGTCAGGAGCGCCGCAACCTTTTACGCGCTTATGGTGCAGAGCTTGTATTAACACCAGGTGCAGAAGGAATGAAAGGTGCCATCAAAAAGGCAGAAGAATTGGCAGAAGAGCACGGTTACTTCATGCCTCAGCAATTTAGCAACGAAGCCAATGCGGAGATTCACCGCCGTACTACAGGAAAAGAAATTCTTGAACAGTTTGACGGCGAGCTTGATGCATTTATTGCAGGTGTTGGTACGGGCGGCACAATTACGGGTGCTGGTGAAGTCCTAAAAGAAGCCATCCCATCGATTCAGCTTTATGCGGTAGAGCCGACAGATTCTCCTGTATTATCAGGCGGAAAGCCAGGCCCGCATAAAATCCAAGGGATTGGAGCAGGATTTATCCCTTCCATCTTGAACACGGAAGTATATGACGGCATTATCCAAGTGAAAAACGAAGATGCATTTGAGCTTGCAAGAAGAGCAGCGAAAGAGGAAGGGATCCTTGGCGGTATTTCTTCAGGAGCAGCTATTTACGCAGCACTTCAAACAGCGAAGAAGCTTGGTAAAGGGAAAAAGGTTCTGGCAATTATCCCAAGTAATGGGGAGCGTTACCTCAGCACACCTCTTTATCAATTCGATTAAACCAATTACCCCAGCATTTGCTGGGGTTTTTTTATGAAATCTGTAGATGGAAAGCAAATACTATTTTCTAAATAAATTGGATTGCATTACAATAAGATTAATGAAAATGAAAAAGGATGATAACATGACACAACGCAGGCCGATGGGCATCAAAATTCCTTTTACGAAAGATGCATTCTTGAAAAGATACGAACAATTAACTGCTGGCGAAACACACCATGTTCTACTTGAAAGTGCTCGCGGTGGTTCCTACAGCATTGCTGGCATTCACCCAATCGCTAAAGCGAAGGGTAAAGACGGGATGACAACCATCCATTATCAAGATGAGGTGCTGTTCAAAGAAGGTGATCCATTCAGAGCGTTTACGGATTGGTTCCAAACCCTTCAAACCGAAACGAATGAGGAATACCCTGATTTTCAAGGCGGAGCGATTGGATTTTTAAGCTATGATTATGCTAGATATATTGAACATTTTAAGATGTTGTCCATTGATGACCTGAAAACACCAGATCTTTATTTTCTCGTGTTTAATGATGTTGCGGTCTTTGATCATGAAGAAAACGTGCTGTGGCTGATTACTCACACAGAGGGAGCGGAACCCGTGAGTGACACTCATCAAAGACTCGAAGATTTGAAGCAAAAGTGGACAAGCTCTGCAAAAGAATCAGCGCAATCACCTGTTCATGAATCTTCTGCAGAATTTGTACCAGCAGCGCCTTTTACCGAAGAAACCTTTGGAGAAGCAGTAGAGAAGATTAAGCAATATATCGCAAGCGGTGATGTGTTCCAAGTGAATTTGTCCATCAGACAAGATGAACAGCTCCACACCCACCCTTATGATTTATACAAAACGTTACGTCAAGTCAATCCATCTCCTTATATGTCTTATCTGCACACGCCTGATTTCCAAATCGTTTGTGGATCTCCAGAGCTGCTTATTAAGAAAAAGGGGACTCAATTAGAAACAAGACCGATTGCGGGTACAAGATCAAGAGGCAAAGACGATGCTGAGGATCAAGCGCTGGCAAAAGAGCTCATTGAAAATGAAAAAGAACGCGCGGAGCATGTGATGCTCGTGGATCTAGAGCGGAATGACCTTGGACGCGTGTCCACTTATGGCTCAGTAAAAGTGAACGAATTTATGGCGATTGAGAAATATTCACACGTGATGCACATTGTATCCAACGTACAAGGGGAACTGCGTGATGATTGTGATGCAGTAGATGTCATGAGAGCTGTATTCCCAGGCGGCACAATTACAGGTGCTCCAAAGGTGAGAACAATGGAAATCATAGAAGAGCTTGAGCCGACAAGGCGTGGGCTTTATACTGGATCTATAGGCTGGTTTGGATTCAATCAAGATATGCACTTTAACATTGTCATTCGTACGGCGTACTGCACTGAAGGCAAAGCCTTTATGCAGTCGGGTGCTGGGATCGTCATCGATTCTGTACCAAAGCACGAATACAAAGAATCGATTAAAAAAGCCTATGCAGTGAAAAAAGCATTACAGTTGAGCAAAGAAGAGACTATTTTGAGTTAGAGGTGAGCAGAGCATGATATTAATGATTGATAATTATGATTCATTTACGTACAACCTGGTCCAGTATTTAGGTGAGCTTGGAGAAGAATTGATCGTGAAACGGAATGATCAAGTAACCATTCAAGAAATCGAAGAACTCAAGCCAGATTTTCTCATGATTTCCCCGGGGCCATGCAGTCCTGATGAAGCGGGAATTAGTATGGAGGCGATCAAGCACTTTGCGGGAAGTATTCCGATCTTCGGTGTGTGCCTAGGTCATCAATCCATCGCGCAAGTTTTTGGCGGGGATGTCATTCGTGCAGAACGCTTAATGCATGGTAAAACGTCAGAGATTGCTCATGACGGAAAAGGTGTCTTCACTGGACTCCAAAATCCGCTTGTCGCAACGAGATATCATTCATTAATTGTCAAAAACGAGACGCTGCCGGAGTGCTTTGACGCAACAGCCAGCACAAAGGAAGGTGAGCTCATGGCCATTCGCCATAAAGAGCTGCCGATTGAAAGTGTACAGTTTCATCCTGAATCGATTATGACGTCCTTCGGAAAAGAAATGCTTAAAAATTTCATTGAAACCTATCGTAAAAAGGGGCATGAAGTAAACGCATGATCATTTATCTGAACGGTCAGTATATAGAGGAGAAAGACGCGACTCTTTCTCCTTTTGATCATGGTTTTCTATATGGCATCGGTGTATTCGAAACATTTACCAGCCTGGCAGGACAAGTCTTTCTGTTAGATTGGCACCTTGAAAGGCTCAATCAATCATTGCGTGACCTTTGCATCGAATCCACAATAGAGAAACCATTTGTACTCGACATCATTCATACCTTACTGAATAAAAACGACATAGCCGGTGGTCATGCGAGAATTCGCTTCAATGTATCTGCAGGCAGAGGCAATGGATTTTCTGCAGATCCTTATGAAGAGCCTGTCGTGTTTGTCATGATCTCTCCATTCCGGCCCGAATCTGTTTTAGATGAGAAACAGGGAGTCATTCTTCAAACAAGGAGAAATACGCCAGAAGGTCCAAGGCGCCTCAAGTCTCATCATTATATGAACAACATGCTCGCAAAAAGAGAAGTGGGAAATGATCCGTCGTTAGAAGGCATCTTTTTAACAAAAGAAAATGATGTGGCAGAAGGAATTACCTCTAATGTATTTTGGCGAAAAGGTGATGTGATCTATACACCGTCACTGGATACAGGCATTTTAAATGGGGTCACTCGTCGATATTGTATCGAAACACTCCAAGCGATGGAGGCTTCACTAAAAGTAGGGCGATACCCGGTCTCCCATTTGCTATCAGCTGATGAGGCATGGATGACCAATTCTGTTCAAGGGATTGTGCCTTTCAGAAGTATAGGGGAAATCTCCTTTTCCCAAAACAGCCGGATATTCTCAACAAAATTGCGAACACAATATACAAAAGAACGTCTAGATCATAAAGAGTAGGTGGACACAATGACACAACAAGTGATAAAACAGCCTAAAATCATACAAGCCAAGCACCACACCCTTAGTTATGAAGAAAAGACATTGGTTATGGGCATTTTAAATGTCACACCTGACTCTTTTTCAGATGGAGGAAAGTTTAATCAAGTGGATAAAGCGCTGGCTCATGCAGCACAGCTGATAGAGGACGGGGCACATATCATTGATATTGGCGGAGAATCGACTCGCCCAGGAGCGGCATTTGTCTCAGAACAAGAGGAGCTTTCAAGAGTCATTCCCGTCATTGAAAAGATCACAAAAGAATTGGATGTACCGATTTCCATTGATACGTATAAAGCCCATGTGGCAGATGAAGCAGTGAAAGCCGGAGCTTCCATCATTAATGATGTATGGGGAGCGAAGGCAGATCCTCAAATGGCGCATGTGGCAGCGAAGCACAATGTGCCGATTATTTTAATGCACAATCGGCCAGAGCGAAACTACACACATCTAATTTCAGATATGATCGTAGATTTGAAAGAAAGTGTTCAAATTGCGAAACAAGCCGGTGTCCGTGATGACATGATCATATTGGACCCAGGTGTAGGGTTTGCGAAAAATAAAGAGGACAACCTGATGGTCATGAATGAGCTCGAACATTTTTGTCACCTTGGGTATCCACTGCTCTTAGCTACATCTCGAAAACGATTCATCGGAGCTGTCTTAGACCTGCCACCGGAAGAACGTACTGAAGGAACGGGGGCTACGGTCTGCCTTGGGATTCAAAAAGGCAGTGCGATGGTTCGCGTACATGATGTAAAAGAAATCGCAAGAATGGCAAAAATGATGGATGCCATGTTGAATAAGGGAGGCGCTTATCATCGATAAAGTATATGTAAATGGAATGGAATTTTACGGCTACCATGGCGTATTTGCAGAAGAAAATAAATTAGGACAGCGGTTCCGTGTGGATTTAACAGCTTCACTTGATTTAAGTAAAGCCGGACAAACGGATGACCTCAATGAGACCATCAATTATGCGGAGCTCTACCAAATCTGCAAAAGCATTGTAGAGGGTGAATCCGTCAACCTTGTTGAAACACTGACAGAAAGAATTGCAATCCAAGTGTTAAAGGACTTCCCGACAGTTCAGGAATGTACAGTGAAGGTGATCAAACCAGATCCGCCAATTCCAGGACACTATCAGTCTGTTGCCATTGAAATGACGAGATCGCGCGCATGAACAATACCGCATACATCGCTTTAGGTTCGAACATAGGGAAAAAGGAAACCTATTTAAAAGAAGCCGTCAAAAAACTGCACGAACATCCAGAGGTTCAAGTAGAATCAATCTCATCTATATATGAAACAACACCTGTAGGTTACGAAAACCAAGATGACTTTTTAAATATGGCTGTGAAAATTACCACCTCGCTTCGTCCAAATGAACTACTGACACTTACTCAGAAAATCGAGCAAGAGTTAGGCAGAACAAGAGAAGTGAGATGGGGACCGCGAACGGCTGACCTTGACATTTTACTTTATAATCGTGAAAATATTGAAACAGAACAGCTTGTAGTGCCACATCCTAGAATGTACGAACGTTTATTCGTTCTCGTTCCGATGAGTGAGATTTGCCCAGAAATCGGTGAAGTGCAAATAAATGCCGTAACAGACCAAGAAGGTGTAAGCATATGGAAAAAGACATGTGGGGTAGAAGAATTCGTGCATACCGAAAGCTAAAAGGGTATACTCAGGAAGGGTTCGCGAAAAGACTGGGCATCTCTGTCTCTGTCTTAGGAGAAATTGAGCGAGGCAATCGATTACCAACAAACCAATTGGTTGGTCAAATAGCAAATGCTTTAAATATAACGGTGGAAGAACTTTCGCCAATTCTTGAAGAAGGAAGGAGGGGAAATGATGTTTAAAATCGGAGATATCGACATTAAAAACAAAGTGGTGCTCGCACCTATGGCTGGTGTGTGTAACTCTGCCTTCAGACTGACAGTGAAAGAGTTTGGAGCAGGTTTAGTCTGCGCTGAAATGGTCAGTGACAAGGCGATCCTGATCAATAATGCAAGAACAATGGGTATGCTATACATTGATGAACGGGAAAAGCCTTTGAGCCTTCAGATATTTGGAGGAGAAAAAGACACTCTCGTTGAAGCGGCAAAGTTTGTAGATCAGAATACCACAGCGGACATTATTGATATCAACATGGGCTGTCCTGTACCGAAGATTACGAAATGTGATGCAGGAGCGAAATGGTTGCTTGATCCAAACAAGATTTATGAAATGGTCTCTGCTGTTGTAGATGCTGTAGATAAACCTGTTACGGTGAAAATGAGAATGGGCTGGGACGAAGATCATATCTTCGCTATCGACAATGCCCGTGCTGTTGAACGAGCAGGTGGCCAAGCGGTTGCGCTTCACGGACGGACACGTGTGCAGATGTACGAAGGAACAGCGAATTGGGATATTATAAAAGAGGTCAAACAATCTGTTTCCATTCCTGTCATCGGCAATGGAGATGTCAAAACCCCTCAAGATGCAAAACGTATGCTTGATGAAACGGGTGTAGATGCTGTCATGATCGGAAGAGCCGCACTAGGAAACCCGTGGATGATCTATCGAACGGTTCATTATTTAGAAACGGGTGAACTGAAAGAAGAGCCAAATGTACGTGAGAAGATGTCAGTGTGTAAGCTTCACTTAGACAGACTCATTGATCTAAAAGGCGAGCATGTGGCTGTCAGAGAAATGAGAAAGCACGCAGCATGGTACTTAAAAGGTGTCCGAGGCAATGCGGACGTGAGAAATCAAATCAATCAAAGTGAAACGAGAGCGGAGCTTGTACAAGTTCTTGATGACTTTACGGTCGAAGCCGAGGCAAAAGAGCTTCAAAGTATAAAAGTAGGATAAGACTATCTTTCTTTTTGTAGCTCACTGCTAGTGCATGTACTGGCAGTTTTTCTGCTTTTCTCTGCAAAATACATTATTGGAGTGATATAAATGAGTAATGAAGGGCTTAATAACGAAGAATTAAATGACCAATTCCAGGTCAGACGTGACAAAATGAATAAAATGAGAGAAGAGGGTATCGATCCATTCGGTGAACGATATGACCGTTCTCATCAATCTGCACAAATTATTGCTGAATACGATGAGTTTTCTAAAGAAGACTTAGAAGAAAAGTCTGCCCAAGTGACAATCGCTGGACGTATGATGACAAAGCGTGGAAAAGGGAAAGCTGGCTTTGCGCATATACAAGACTTAGAAGGACAAATTCAAATCTACGTTCGCAAAGATAGTGTAGGAGAAGAAGCTTACGAATTATTCAAAAGCTCAGACCTAGGCGATATTATCGGTGTAACAGGAGCGGTATTTAAAACGAATGTAGGAGAACTTTCTATTAAAGCGACTAGCTTTGAGGTTCTCACAAAAGCACTTCGCCCACTTCCTGATAAATATCATGGACTTAAAGATGTTGAACAACGTTATCGTCAGCGTTACCTTGACCTGATTGTAAATCCAGAAAGCAAGCAGACGTTCATCATGCGAAGCAAGATCATTCAATCTATGAGAAGATACTTAGATTCTAAAGGATACCTAGAAGTTGAAACACCAACTATGCACAGCATACCTGGTGGTGCATCAGCACGTCCTTTCATTACTCATCATAATGCACTGGATATGCCGCTCTATATGCGTATTGCGATTGAATTGCACTTAAAACGCCTCATTGTCGGTGGTCTAGAGAAAGTATACGAGATTGGCCGTGTATTCCGTAACGAAGGTGTATCAACTCGTCATAACCCAGAATTCACTATGATCGAGCTGTACGAAGCTTACGCAGATTACAAAGACATCATGAACCTAACTGAAAACTTGATTGCTCATATTGCCGAAGAGGTACTAGGAACAACCACGATTCAATATGGAGAAGATGAAATTGATCTCAAGCCTGAATGGAAGAGACTCCATATGGTTGAAGCGGTCAAAGAAGCAACTGGTGTAGACTTCTGGCAGGAGATGTCTGTAGAAGAAGCGAAACAGCATGCAGCTGATCACGGAATTGAAATTACGAAAAACATGACAGTAGGTCATATCATCAATGAGTTCTTCGAGCAAAAAGTTGAGGAAACATTGGTACAGCCTACATTTATTTACGGACACCCAGTGGAGATTTCTCCATTAGCTAAGAAAAATCCTGAAGACCCTCGCTTCACTGATCGCTTTGAGCTATTTATCGTACGTCGTGAACATGCTAATGCATTCACAGAGCTAAACGATCCAATCGATCAAAGAGAACGATTTGAAGCTCAATTAAAAGAACGTGAAGAAGGAAATGACGAAGCGCATCTAATGGATGACGATTTTGTTGAAGCATTAGAATATGGTATGCCTCCAACAGGCGGACTAGGAATCGGTATCGACCGGTTAATCATGCTATTAACAAATTCTCCATCAATCAGAGATGTACTGCTTTTCCCACAAATGAGAAACCGCTAATACATCAATTAAAGCGCCATTTTAACTAGGGCGCTTTTTATTTTTCATAAAATGAAATTTTTTTTAAAAAAACTATTGCAAGGAAAGAATCAAGATGGTATATTATTATTCGTTGCCGCAAAACAGCAACGAGGTTAAAAAAAGAAATTGAAAAAACTTCTTGACTTTAACCAATACGAAATGTTAAGATATTAAAGTCGCTTGCGAGCGATAACGAAAATGATCTTTGAAAACTAAACAAGACAAAACGTACCTGTTAATTCGAGTTTTATAAAAAATCCTATGTTATATCATAGGTAGTCAGTCAAACGCTGACGAAAAACAAAACTTCGGTTTTGTACTTTTTCGGAGAGTTTGATCCTGGCTCAGGACGAACGCTGGCGGCGTGCCTAATACATGCAAGTCGAGCGAACAGAAGGGAGCTTGCTCCCGGATGTTAGCGGCGGACGGGTGAGTAACACGTGGGTAACCTGCCTGTAAGACTGGGATAACTCCGGGAAACCGGAGCTAATACCGGATAGTTCCTTGAACCGCATGGTTCAAGGATGAAAGACGGTTTCGGCTGTCACTTACAGATGGACCCGCGGCGCATTAGCTAGTTGGTGGGGTAATGGCTCACCAAGGCGACGATGCGTAGCCGACCTGAGAGGGTGATCGGCCACACTGGGACTGAGACACGGCCCAGACTCCTACGGGAGGCAGCAGTAGGGAATCTTCCGCAATGGACGAAAGTCTGACGGAGCAACGCCGCGTGAGTGATGAAGGTTTTCGGATCGTAAAGCTCTGTTGTTAGGGAAGAACAAGTGCGAGAGTAACTGCTCGCACCTTGACGGTACCTAACCAGAAAGCCACGGCTAACTACGTGCCAGCAGCCGCGGTAATACGTAGGTGGCAAGCGTTGTCCGGAATTATTGGGCGTAAAGGGCTCGCAGGCGGTTTCTTAAGTCTGATGTGAAAGCCCCCGGCTCAACCGGGGAGGGTCATTGGAAACTGGGAAACTTGAGTGCAGAAGAGGAGAGTGGAATTCCACGTGTAGCGGTGAAATGCGTAGAGATGTGGAGGAACACCAGTGGCGAAGGCGACTCTCTGGTCTGTAACTGACGCTGAGGAGCGAAAGCGTGGGGAGCGAACAGGATTAGATACCCTGGTAGTCCACGCCGTAAACGATGAGTGCTAAGTGTTAGGGGGTTTCCGCCCCTTAGTGCTGCAGCTAACGCATTAAGCACTCCGCCTGGGGAGTACGGTCGCAAGACTGAAACTCAAAGGAATTGACGGGGGCCCGCACAAGCGGTGGAGCATGTGGTTTAATTCGAAGCAACGCGAAGAACCTTACCAGGTCTTGACATCCTCTGACAACCCTAGAGATAGGGCTTTCCCTTCGGGGACAGAGTGACAGGTGGTGCATGGTTGTCGTCAGCTCGTGTCGTGAGATGTTGGGTTAAGTCCCGCAACGAGCGCAACCCTTGATCTTAGTTGCCAGCATTTAGTTGGGCACTCTAAGGTGACTGCCGGTGACAAACCGGAGGAAGGTGGGGATGACGTCAAATCATCATGCCCCTTATGACCTGGGCTACACACGTGCTACAATGGACAGAACAAAGGGCTGCGAGACCGCAAGGTTTAGCCAATCCCATAAATCTGTTCTCAGTTCGGATCGCAGTCTGCAACTCGACTGCGTGAAGCTGGAATCGCTAGTAATCGCGGATCAGCATGCCGCGGTGAATACGTTCCCGGGCCTTGTACACACCGCCCGTCACACCACGAGAGTTTGTAACACCCGAAGTCGGTGAGGTAACCTTTATGGAGCCAGCCGCCGAAGGTGGGACAGATGATTGGGGTGAAGTCGTAACAAGGTAGCCGTATCGGAAGGTGCGGCTGGATCACCTCCTTTCTAAGGATATATGGAGCAGTGTGCGTTTTCGTCTTGTTTAGTTTTGAAGGATCATTCCTTCAAGACATGTCTCTAGCGAGACAGGATTGTTCTTTGAAAACTAGATAACAATAAGTAATACATTCACATTGAATGCAATGCAAAGTTCATCACACATAGTGATTCTTTCTAAAGTAAGAAATGGTTAAGTTAGAAAGGGCGCACGGTGGATGCCTTGGCACTAGGAGCCGATGAAGGACGGGACGAACACCGATATGCTTCGGGGAGCTGTAAGCAAGCTTTGATCCGGAGATTTCCGAATGGGGAAACCCACTGCTCGTAATGGAGTAGTATCCATACTTGAATACATAGAGTATGAGAAGGCATACCCGGGGAACTGAAACATCTAAGTACCCGGAGGAAGAGAAAGCAAATGCGATTCCCTGAGTAGCGGCGAGCGAAACGGGAACAGCCCAAACCAAGAGGCTTGCCTCTTGGGGTTGTAGGACACTCTATACGGAGTTACAAAGGAACGATATAAGCGAAGAGGTCTGGAAAGGCCCGCCAAAGAAGGTAACAGCCCTGTAACTGAAATGTTGTTCTCTCCAGAGTGGATCCTGAGTACGGCGGAACACGTGAAATTCCGTCGGAATCCGGGAGGACCATCTCCCAAGGCTAAATACTCCCTAGTGACCGATAGTGAACCAGTACCGTGAGGGAAAGGTGAAAAGCACCCCGGAAGGGGAGTGAAATAGATCCTGAAACCGTGTGCCTACAAGTAGTCAGAGCCCGTTAAAGGGTGATGGCGTGCCTTTTGTAGAATGAACCGGCGAGTTACGATCCCGTGCAAGGTTAAGCAGAAGATGCGGAGCCGCAGCGAAAGCGAGTCTGAATAGGGCGCATGAGTACGTGGTCGTAGACCCGAAACCAGGTGATCTACCCATGTCCAGGGTGAAGTTCAGGTAACACTGAATGGAGGCCCGAACCCACGCACGTTGAAAAGTGCGGGGATGAGGTGTGGGTAGGGGTGAAATGCCAATCGAACCTGGAGATAGCTGGTTCTCTCCGAAATAGCTTTAGGGCTAGCCTCAAGGTAAGAGTCTCGGAGGTAGAGCACTGATTGGACTAGGGGCCCCTACCGGGTTACCGAATTCAGTCAAACTCCGAATGCCGATGACTTATCCTTGGGAGTCAGACTGCGAGTGATAAGATCCGTAGTCGAAAGGGAAACAGCCCAGACCGCCAGCTAAGGTCCCAAAGTATACGTTAAGTGGAAAAGGATGTGGAGTTGCTTAGACAACCAGGATGTTGGCTTAGAAGCAGCCACCATTTAAAGAGTGCGTAATAGCTCACTGGTCGAGTGACTCTGCGCCGAAAATGTACCGGGGCTAAACGTATCACCGAAGCTGCGGACTGTTCTTACGAACAGTGGTAGGAGAGCGTTCTAAGTGCTGTGAAGTCAGACCGGAAGGACTGGTGGAGCGCTTAGAAGTGAGAATGCCGGTATGAGTAGCGAAAGACGGGTGAGAATCCCGTCCACCGAATGCCTAAGGTTTCCTGAGGAAGGCTCGTCCGCTCAGGGTTAGTCGGGACCTAAGCCGAGGCCGAAAGGCGTAGGCGATGGACAACAGGTTGATATTCCTGTACCACCTCCTCACCATTTGAGCAATGGGGGGACGCAGGAGGATAGGGTAAGCGCGGTATTGGATATCCGCGTCCAAGCAGTTAGGCTGGGAAATAGGCAAATCCGTTTCCCGTGAAGGCTGAGCTGTGATGGCGAGCGAAATTTAGTAGCGAAGTTCCTGATTCCACACTGCCAAGAAAAGCCTCTAGCGAGGTGAGAGGTGCCCGTACCGCAAACCGACACAGGTAGGCGAGGAGAGAATCCTAAGGTGATCGAGAGAACTCTCGTTAAGGAACTCGGCAAAATGACCCCGTAACTTCGGGAGAAGGGGTGCTTCTTAGGGTGTTAAAGCCCCGAGAAGCCGCAGTGAATAGGCCCAGGCGACTGTTTAGCAAAAACACAGGTCTCTGCGAAGCCGTAAGGCGAAGTATAGGGGCTGACGCCTGCCCGGTGCTGGAAGGTTAAGAGGAGCGCTTAGCGTAAGCGAAGGTGCGAATTGAAGCCCCAGTAAACGGCGGCCGTAACTATAACGGTCCTAAGGTAGCGAAATTCCTTGTCGGGTAAGTTCCGACCCGCACGAAAGGCGCAACGATCTGGGCACTGTCTCAACGAGAGACTCGGTGAAATTATAGTACCTGTGAAGATGCAGGTTACCCGCGACAGGACGGAAAGACCCCGTGGAGCTTTACTGCAGCCTGATATTGAATGTTGGTACAGCTTGTACAGGATAGGTAGGAGCCTTGGAAACCGGAGCGCTAGCTTCGGTGGAGGCATCGGTGGGATACTACCCTGGCTGTATTGACCTTCTAACCCGCTGCCCTTATCGGGCAGGGAGACAGTGTCAGGTGGGCAGTTTGACTGGGGCGGTCGCCTCCTAAAATGTAACGGAGGCGCCCAAAGGTTCCCTCAGAATGGTTGGAAATCATTCGCAGAGTGTAAAGGCACAAGGGAGCTTGACTGCGAGACCTACAAGTCGAGCAGGGACGAAAGTCGGGCTTAGTGATCCGGTGGTTCCGCATGGAAGGGCCATCGCTCAACGGATAAAAGCTACCCCGGGGATAACAGGCTTATCTCCCCCAAGAGTCCACATCGACGGGGAGGTTTGGCACCTCGATGTCGGCTCATCGCATCCTGGGGCTGTAGTCGGTCCCAAGGGTTGGGCTGTTCGCCCATTAAAGCGGTACGCGAGCTGGGTTCAGAACGTCGTGAGACAGTTCGGTCCCTATCCGTCGCGGGCGCAGGAAATTTGAGAGGAGCTGTCCTTAGTACGAGAGGACCGGGATGGACGCACCGCTGGTGTACCAGTTGTTCTGCCAAGGGCATCGCTGGGTAGCTATGTGCGGACGGGATAAGTGCTGAAAGCATCTAAGCATGAAGCCCCCCTCAAGATGAGATTTCCCATTCCGCAAGGAAGTAAGATCCCTGAAAGATGATCAGGTTGATAGGTCTGAGGTGGAAGCGTGGTGACACGTGGAGCTGACAGATACTAATAGATCGAGGACTTAACCTATATTCTAATGTGAAGCTTGAACATTGTTATCTAGTTTTGAGAGAACATTCTCTCCATCAGGTTTGGTGGCGATAGCGAAGAGGTCACACCCGTTCCCATACCGAACACGGAAGTTAAGCTCTTCAGCGCCGATGGTAGTTGGGGGTCTCCCCCTGTGAGAGTAGGACGCCGCCAAGCTTTTCTAAGGATCAGTTCCATTTGGAACTGGTCTTTTTTGTGTTTTTGAAAAAATTATTTCTATTAAATCACTTTGTAAAGTGAGAAGTGATGATGTAGTAAGTCTCATCGATCAATTAATCCTTCCGTTCGTCTCACTTTCATGTATTCTCATTGAACAACGCAGCTGTTGTGTGGATCGGTCGTTCAATTCGTTTAGGATGAAGATCAAAACATAGAAAGCAGTCAATAAGAATTTTCTTTGGCATTCAGATACAGAGGGCTGTTTAGAGACACACTAGATAACTGAGTATTGCCAAAGAACATATAGCACCTTCAGTTAATTTTTTCACCCGCTCTAAGTATAAGAACAAGAAAGAATCAACAACAACTTGTTGCCCCAGTAACACTTTAATATTGAAGATAGTAAAGAATAGCATCATTTACGGATATTTTTACACGAAAATGATTTCTCAGAAAAATAAAATAATAAAAGATTCCCTTCTCTAGATGATTTGTATGAGAAGATATATTGAATAAAACAAGCATATAAAAAGCATGAAAAGGGTCATTTCACACCAATAAAGCTTTATTAGAGCGGTTTTTAACAAAAAAACATAAAAAAATGAAAAAAAGACTTTTAAAATGATGAGACAAGTGGTAAACTTCTTTAGGTGCCTTAATGAAAAGATGAAAAAAACAACGTTAAAATAAATTCGGAAATTATTTTAAAAAAGTCTTTACAAACAATATCTTATCATTATATAATACTACTTGTCGGATCGAGAGACATTCGAAATGACAACACAATATGGAGGATTAGCTCAGCTGGGAGAGCATCTGCCTTACAAGCAGAGGGTCGGCGGTTCGAGCCCGTCATCCTCCACCATATTTATTCTTACATAATGTTAGGATAGATAAAGCCGGTGTAGCTCAACTGGTAGAGCAACTGACTTGTAATCAGTAGGTTGGGGGTTCAAGTCCTCTTGCCGGCACCACTTTCATATGGTAAGATAGACAAGTCGCTTTTAAAGCGAGCCATTAGCTCAGTTGGTAGAGCATCTGACTTTTAATCAGAGGGTCGAAGGTTCGAGTCCTTCATGGCTCACCATTTTCATGCGGGTGTGGCGGAATTGGCAGACGCGCTAGACTTAGGATCTAGTGTCTTTATGACGTGGGGGTTCAAGTCCCTTCACCCGCATAGCCAAATAAAATAAAGAAATCCTGTAATGCGGAAGTAGTTCAGTGGTAGAACACCACCTTGCCAAGGTGGGGGTCGCGGGTTCGAATCCCGTCTTCCGCTTATACCATCCACGCCGGGGTGGTGGAATTGGCAGACACACAGGACTTAAAATCCTGCGGTAGGTGACTACCGTGCCGGTTCAAGTCCGGCCCTCGGCATTATACAATAAGCGCCCGTAGCTCAATTGGATAGAGCGTTTGACTACGGATCAAAAGGTTAGGGGTTCGACTCCTCTCGGGCGCGCCATTAAGATCGGGAAGTAGCTCAGCTTGGTAGAGCACTTGGTTTGGGACCAAGGGGTCGCAGGTTCGAATCCTGTCTTCCCGACCATCTTTTATGGGGCCTTAGCTCAGCTGGGAGAGCGCCTGCCTTGCACGCAGGAGGTCAGCGGTTCGATCCCGCTAGGCTCCACCAATATGATCTTTGAAAACTAAACAAGACAAAACGTACCTGTTAATTCGAGTTTTTATAAAAAATCCTATGTTATATCATAGGTAGTCAGTCAAACGCTGACGAAAAACAAAACTTCGGTTTTGTACTTTTTCGGAGAGTTTGATCCTGGCTCAGGACGAACGCTGGCGGCGTGCCTAATACATGCAAGTCGAGCGAACAGAAGGGAGCTTGCTCCCGGATGTTAGCGGCGGACGGGTGAGTAACACGTGGGTAACCTGCCTGTAAGACTGGGATAACTCCGGGAAACCGGAGCTAATACCGGATAGTTCCTTGAACCGCATGGTTCAAGGATGAAAGACGGTTTCGGCTGTCACTTACAGATGGACCCGCGGCGCATTAGCTAGTTGGTGGGGTAATGGCTCACCAAGGCGACGATGCGTAGCCGACCTGAGAGGGTGATCGGCCACACTGGGACTGAGACACGGCCCAGACTCCTACGGGAGGCAGCAGTAGGGAATCTTCCGCAATGGACGAAAGTCTGACGGAGCAACGCCGCGTGAGTGATGAAGGTTTTCGGATCGTAAAGCTCTGTTGTTAGGGAAGAACAAGTGCGAGAGTAACTGCTCGCACCTTGACGGTACCTAACCAGAAAGCCACGGCTAACTACGTGCCAGCAGCCGCGGTAATACGTAGGTGGCAAGCGTTGTCCGGAATTATTGGGCGTAAAGGGCTCGCAGGCGGTTTCTTAAGTCTGATGTGAAAGCCCCCGGCTCAACCGGGGAGGGTCATTGGAAACTGGGAAACTTGAGTGCAGAAGAGGAGAGTGGAATTCCACGTGTAGCGGTGAAATGCGTAGAGATGTGGAGGAACACCAGTGGCGAAGGCGACTCTCTGGTCTGTAACTGACGCTGAGGAGCGAAAGCGTGGGGAGCGAACAGGATTAGATACCCTGGTAGTCCACGCCGTAAACGATGAGTGCTAAGTGTTAGGGGGTTTCCGCCCCTTAGTGCTGCAGCTAACGCATTAAGCACTCCGCCTGGGGAGTACGGTCGCAAGACTGAAACTCAAAGGAATTGACGGGGGCCCGCACAAGCGGTGGAGCATGTGGTTTAATTCGAAGCAACGCGAAGAACCTTACCAGGTCTTGACATCCTCTGACAACCCTAGAGATAGGGCTTTCCCTTCGGGGACAGAGTGACAGGTGGTGCATGGTTGTCGTCAGCTCGTGTCGTGAGATGTTGGGTTAAGTCCCGCAACGAGCGCAACCCTTGATCTTAGTTGCCAGCATTTAGTTGGGCACTCTAAGGTGACTGCCGGTGACAAACCGGAGGAAGGTGGGGATGACGTCAAATCATCATGCCCCTTATGACCTGGGCTACACACGTGCTACAATGGACAGAACAAAGGGCTGCGAGACCGCAAGGTTTAGCCAATCCCATAAATCTGTTCTCAGTTCGGATCGCAGTCTGCAACTCGACTGCGTGAAGCTGGAATCGCTAGTAATCGCGGATCAGCATGCCGCGGTGAATACGTTCCCGGGCCTTGTACACACCGCCCGTCACACCACGAGAGTTTGTAACACCCGAAGTCGGTGAGGTAACCTTTATGGAGCCAGCCGCCGAAGGTGGGACAGATGATTGGGGTGAAGTCGTAACAAGGTAGCCGTATCGGAAGGTGCGGCTGGATCACCTCCTTTCTAAGGATATATGGAGCAGTGTGCGTTTTCGTCTTGTTTAGTTTTGAAGGATCATTCCTTCAAGACATGTCTCTAGCGAGACAGGATTGTTCTTTGAAAACTAGATAACAATAAGTAATACATTCACATTGAATGCAATGCAAAGTTCATCACACATAGTGATTCTTTCTAAAGTAAGAAATGGTTAAGTTAGAAAGGGCGCACGGTGGATGCCTTGGCACTAGGAGCCGATGAAGGACGGGACGAACACCGATATGCTTCGGGGAGCTGTAAGCAAGCTTTGATCCGGAGATTTCCGAATGGGGAAACCCACTGCTCGTAATGGAGTAGTATCCATACTTGAATACATAGAGTATGAGAAGGCATACCCGGGGAACTGAAACATCTAAGTACCCGGAGGAAGAGAAAGCAAATGCGATTCCCTGAGTAGCGGCGAGCGAAACGGGAACAGCCCAAACCAAGAGGCTTGCCTCTTGGGGTTGTAGGACACTCTATACGGAGTTACAAAGGAACGATATAAGCGAAGAGGTCTGGAAAGGCCCGCCAAAGAAGGTAACAGCCCTGTAACTGAAATGTTGTTCTCTCCAGAGTGGATCCTGAGTACGGCGGAACACGTGAAATTCCGTCGGAATCCGGGAGGACCATCTCCCAAGGCTAAATACTCCCTAGTGACCGATAGTGAACCAGTACCGTGAGGGAAAGGTGAAAAGCACCCCGGAAGGGGAGTGAAATAGATCCTGAAACCGTGTGCCTACAAGTAGTCAGAGCCCGTTAAAGGGTGATGGCGTGCCTTTTGTAGAATGAACCGGCGAGTTACGATCCCGTGCAAGGTTAAGCAGAAGATGCGGAGCCGCAGCGAAAGCGAGTCTGAATAGGGCGCATGAGTACGTGGTCGTAGACCCGAAACCAGGTGATCTACCCATGTCCAGGGTGAAGTTCAGGTAACACTGAATGGAGGCCCGAACCCACGCACGTTGAAAAGTGCGGGGATGAGGTGTGGGTAGGGGTGAAATGCCAATCGAACCTGGAGATAGCTGGTTCTCTCCGAAATAGCTTTAGGGCTAGCCTCAAGGTAAGAGTCTCGGAGGTAGAGCACTGATTGGACTAGGGGCCCCTACCGGGTTACCGAATTCAGTCAAACTCCGAATGCCGATGACTTATCCTTGGGAGTCAGACTGCGAGTGATAAGATCCGTAGTCGAAAGGGAAACAGCCCAGACCGCCAGCTAAGGTCCCAAAGTATACGTTAAGTGGAAAAGGATGTGGAGTTGCTTAGACAACCAGGATGTTGGCTTAGAAGCAGCCACCATTTAAAGAGTGCGTAATAGCTCACTGGTCGAGTGACTCTGCGCCGAAAATGTACCGGGGCTAAACGTATCACCGAAGCTGCGGACTGTTCTTACGAACAGTGGTAGGAGAGCGTTCTAAGTGCTGTGAAGTCAGACCGGAAGGACTGGTGGAGCGCTTAGAAGTGAGAATGCCGGTATGAGTAGCGAAAGACGGGTGAGAATCCCGTCCACCGAATGCCTAAGGTTTCCTGAGGAAGGCTCGTCCGCTCAGGGTTAGTCGGGACCTAAGCCGAGGCCGAAAGGCGTAGGCGATGGACAACAGGTTGATATTCCTGTACCACCTCCTCACCATTTGAGCAATGGGGGGACGCAGGAGGATAGGGTAAGCGCGGTATTGGATATCCGCGTCCAAGCAGTTAGGCTGGGAAATAGGCAAATCCGTTTCCCGTGAAGGCTGAGCTGTGATGGCGAGCGAAATTTAGTAGCGAAGTTCCTGATTCCACACTGCCAAGAAAAGCCTCTAGCGAGGTGAGAGGTGCCCGTACCGCAAACCGACACAGGTAGGCGAGGAGAGAATCCTAAGGTGATCGAGAGAACTCTCGTTAAGGAACTCGGCAAAATGACCCCGTAACTTCGGGAGAAGGGGTGCTTCTTAGGGTGTTAAAGCCCCGAGAAGCCGCAGTGAATAGGCCCAGGCGACTGTTTAGCAAAAACACAGGTCTCTGCGAAGCCGTAAGGCGAAGTATAGGGGCTGACGCCTGCCCGGTGCTGGAAGGTTAAGAGGAGCGCTTAGCGTAAGCGAAGGTGCGAATTGAAGCCCCAGTAAACGGCGGCCGTAACTATAACGGTCCTAAGGTAGCGAAATTCCTTGTCGGGTAAGTTCCGACCCGCACGAAAGGCGCAACGATCTGGGCACTGTCTCAACGAGAGACTCGGTGAAATTATAGTACCTGTGAAGATGCAGGTTACCCGCGACAGGACGGAAAGACCCCGTGGAGCTTTACTGCAGCCTGATATTGAATGTTGGTACAGCTTGTACAGGATAGGTAGGAGCCTTGGAAACCGGAGCGCTAGCTTCGGTGGAGGCATCGGTGGGATACTACCCTGGCTGTATTGACCTTCTAACCCGCTGCCCTTATCGGGCAGGGAGACAGTGTCAGGTGGGCAGTTTGACTGGGGCGGTCGCCTCCTAAAATGTAACGGAGGCGCCCAAAGGTTCCCTCAGAATGGTTGGAAATCATTCGCAGAGTGTAAAGGCACAAGGGAGCTTGACTGCGAGACCTACAAGTCGAGCAGGGACGAAAGTCGGGCTTAGTGATCCGGTGGTTCCGCATGGAAGGGCCATCGCTCAACGGATAAAAGCTACCCCGGGGATAACAGGCTTATCTCCCCCAAGAGTCCACATCGACGGGGAGGTTTGGCACCTCGATGTCGGCTCATCGCATCCTGGGGCTGTAGTCGGTCCCAAGGGTTGGGCTGTTCGCCCATTAAAGCGGTACGCGAGCTGGGTTCAGAACGTCGTGAGACAGTTCGGTCCCTATCCGTCGCGGGCGCAGGAAATTTGAGAGGAGCTGTCCTTAGTACGAGAGGACCGGGATGGACGCACCGCTGGTGTACCAGTTGTTCTGCCAAGGGCATCGCTGGGTAGCTATGTGCGGACGGGATAAGTGCTGAAAGCATCTAAGCATGAAGCCCCCCTCAAGATGAGATTTCCCATTCCGCAAGGAAGTAAGATCCCTGAAAGATGATCAGGTTGATAGGTCTGAGGTGGAAGCGTGGTGACACGTGGAGCTGACAGATACTAATAGATCGAGGACTTAACCTATATTCTAATGTGAAGCTTGAACATTGTTATCTAGTTTTGAGAGAACATTCTCTCCATCAGGTTTGGTGGCGATAGCGAAGAGGTCACACCCGTTCCCATACCGAACACGGAAGTTAAGCTCTTCAGCGCCGATGGTAGTTGGGGGTCTCCCCCTGTGAGAGTAGGACGCCGCCAAGCTTTTCTAAGGATCAGTTCCATAAGGAACTGATCTTTTTTTGTGTTTTTGAGAGGTTTGACACCATATAAATGTGGAAATAATATTCTTAGTTGAGCGATTATCTTGAAAAATCGACCGAAAAAATTTATAGTAAGATTAAAGTCAAATATAGTCAAAGTCAATGGAGGAGGAGGCGGAGTGGCACAAAATATTTCTGATATCATCGAGCAGTATTTGAAAGAAGTCTTGGATCAGAATGGTCGAGAAATATTAGAAATTAAGCGCAATGAAATTGCAGATAAGTTTCAATGCGTACCTTCACAAATTAACTATGTTATCAATACACGCTTTACGAGCGAGAGAGGCTATATCGTTGAAAGTAAGCGTGGCGGCGGTGGCTATATCCGCATCATTAAAGTCAAAATGAATGATGAAGTCGACTTATTGAACAACATTATTTCCCAAATATATCATCGTTTATCACAGGCTGCCTCTGATCATATCATCATGCGTCTTGTCGAAAATAACATTTTATCTGAAAGAGAAGCAAAGATGATGATCAGTGTCATGGACCGTTCTGTTTTGCACATTGATTTACCTGAACGGGATGAATTGAGGGCTCGGATGATGATAGCGATGTTAAATGCTTTGAAATTAAAGTAAAGCGGGTGAAAAGATTGATTTGTCAAGAATGCAATGAGAGACCAGCCACTTTTCACTTTACGAAAGTTATAAATGGAGAAAAACAGGAAATGCACATATGTGAACAATGTGCAAAAGAAAACAGTGATTCATATGCTATGAGTGGAAACCAAGGTTTCTCGATTCACAACTTATTATCGGGTTTATTGAATATTGATCCTAGCTTTACCACAAGTGCGAATAAGGGATCATCTATTTTTCAAGAAGCAAGAGAAGTGGATCAATGTCCTAAGTGTGGCTTAACCTTTCAACAATTCAGAAAAACAGGCCGTTTTGGCTGTGCAGAATGCTACCGTTCATTTGATCAGTATCTGAACCCTGTTTTAAGGAAAGTCCATAGTGGAAATACAGTCCATCATGGAAAAGTGCCTAAACGGATTGCCGGCAGTCTTCATGTGCGCCGGAAACTTGAGTTGATGCAGCAAGAACTGAAGCAGTTAATTGAACAAGAAGAGTTTGAAAAAGCAGCGGAAGTTCGAGATCAAATTCGTGCATTAGAGCATGAGCAATCTCAGCAGAGGGAGGGAGATTAACAACATGTCGCTCCAGCATTTTATTCAAGACGCTTTAAGTCAATGGATGAAACAAAAAGGACCAGAAAGTGACATTGTTCTAAGCAGTCGAATCAGGCTAGCACGAAACCTAGAGCATGTTCGTTTCCCAACTCAGTTTTCTCAGGAAGAGGCTGAAGCTGTTCTCAAGCAATTCGAGCAAAAGTTTGCTAGCCAGGAAGTGAAGGACATCGGAAACTTTGTTCTGATTCGAATGAATGAAACGCAGCCTTTAGCAAAGAGAGTACTTGTTGAAAAGCATTTGATCAGCCCAAACTTAGCAGAATCAAGATTTGGTGGTTGTTTGCTTTCTGAAAATGAAGAAATCAGTGTGATGCTGAATGAAGAAGACCATATTCGGATCCAATGCTTATTCCCAGGATTCCAACTAGCCAATGCACTGAAAGCGGCTAACCAGGTAGATGACTGGATTGAAGAGCAAGTGGATTATGCGTTTTCTGAAAAACGAGGATACTTAACAAGCTGTCCAACCAATGTAGGTACAGGTATTAGGGCTTCGGTCATGATGCATTTACCAGCTTTAGCCCTCACAAGACAAATGAACCGAATAATTCCGGCGATTAATCAATTAGGTCTTGTCGTCAGAGGAATTTATGGTGAAGGCAGCGAAGCAATAGGGAACATCTTTCAAATTTCAAATCAAATGACACTTGGTCAATCAGAAGAGGATATTGTAGATGATTTAAATAGTGTGACCGCTCAGCTCATTGAACAAGAGCGATCTGCAAGAAAAGCGTTATATCAAACATCTAAAATTGAACTTGAGGACAGAGTGTACCGTTCGTTAGGGATTTTGTCCAATTGTCGCATGATTGAATCAAAGGAAACAGCTAAGTGTTTGTCAGATGTGCGCCTTGGAATTGATTTAGGTATCATTAAGGGGCTTTCAAGTAATATACTGAATGAACTCATGATTTTGACACAGCCTGGCTTTCTTCAACAATATTCTGGAGGAGCTTTGGAGCCAAATGAACGAGATATAAAACGAGCAGCGATTATTAGAGAAAGGCTGCGTTTAGAAATGCATAGGAATGGACAGGAGGATGAAACGATATGATGTTTGGAAGATTCACTGAAAGAGCTCAAAAGGTATTAGCACTTGCACAAGAAGAAGCCATTCGCCTAGGCCATAAGAACATTGGTACTGAACACATTTTACTTGGTCTAGTACGTGAGGGTGAGGGCATCGCCGCAAAAGCGTTAGAAGCACTGGGCCTTGTTTCAGATAAAATCCAAAAAGAAGTCGAAAGCTTGATTGGAAGAGGGCAAGAGGTGTCTCAAGCTATTCCTCATTATACGCCTAGAGCGAAGAAGGTCACGGAGCTTTCAATGGATGAAGCAAGAAAGCTAGGTCATTCCTATGTAGGGACAGAACATATTCTATTAGGTCTTATTCGCGAGGGAGAGGGTGTAGCTGCCCGCGTTTTAAATAACCTCGGAGTGAGCTTAAATAAAGCACGTCAGCAAGTCCTGCAGCTGCTTGGCAGCAATGAAACAGGTGCATCTGCCGCTGGTTCTAATAGCAATGCAAATACACCAACATTAGATAGCTTGGCAAGAGATTTAACAGCTATTGCGAAAGAAGACAGCTTGGACCCAGTCATTGGACGAAGCAAAGAAATTCAGCGTGTCATTGAGGTACTAAGCAGAAGAACAAAAAATAACCCTGTGCTAATTGGTGAGCCTGGTGTTGGTAAAACAGCCATCGCTGAAGGTCTTGCACAGCAAATTATTCATAATGAAGTGCCTGAAATCCTGCGCGATAAACGAGTGATGACACTTGATATGGGAACCGTTGTAGCGGGTACGAAATATCGTGGTGAATTTGAGGATCGTTTGAAAAAAGTCATGGACGAAATTCGTCAGGCAGGAAATATCATTCTCTTCATTGATGAGCTTCATACACTGATTGGTGCTGGTGGAGCAGAGGGTGCGATTGACGCATCTAACATTCTCAAACCATCCTTAGCACGTGGAGAGCTTCAATGTATCGGGGCGACAACGTTAGATGAGTACCGTAAATATATTGAAAAGGATGCTGCGCTTGAACGACGTTTCCAGCCAATTCAAGTAGATCAGCCATCTGTTGATGAAAGTATTCAAATCTTAAGAGGTCTTAGAGATCGTTATGAGGCACATCACCGTGTGTCCATCACAGATGAAGCGATTGAGGCGGCGGTGAAGCTGTCTGACCGTTATATTTCTGATCGTTTCCTTCCAGATAAGGCGATTGATTTAATTGATGAGGCAGGTTCGAAAGTCCGTTTGCGTTCTTTCACAACACCGCCTAACCTAAAAGAACTAGAGCAAAAGCTAGATGAAGTACGCAAGGAAAAGGATGCGGCTGTTCAAAGTCAAGAATTTGAAAAAGCAGCTTCTCTTCGCGATACAGAGCAGCGTTTGCGTGAAAAAGTAGAAGTCACCAAGAAATCTTGGAAAGAAAAGCAAGGACAGGAGAATTCAGAGGTATCAGTTGATGATATCGCAATGGTTGTCTCTAGCTGGACGGGAGTGCCTGTTTCAAAAATTGCCCAAACAGAAACAGATAAGCTTCTGAATATGGAACAATTACTCCATTCTCGTGTAATCGGGCAGGATGAAGCGGTTGTCGCTGTAGCAAAAGCTGTGAGACGTGCGCGTGCTGGTCTAAAAGATCCAAAACGTCCAATCGGCTCATTTATCTTCTTAGGCCCAACAGGGGTTGGTAAAACGGAGCTTGCAAGAGCACTCGCAGAGTCTATTTTCGGTGATGAAGAAGCGATGATCCGTATCGATATGTCTGAATACATGGAGAAACACTCTACATCTAGACTTGTTGGGTCACCTCCAGGGTATGTTGGCTATGAAGAAGGCGGACAACTGACTGAAAAAGTGAGAAGAAAACCTTATTCTGTTGTGCTTTTAGACGAGATTGAAAAGGCGCATCCAGATGTATTCAACATCTTACTGCAAGTGTTAGAGGATGGTCGTCTGACTGATTCTAAAGGGCGTACCGTTGACTTTAGAAATACGATTTTGATCATGACATCCAACGTTGGAGCTAGTGAACTGAAGCGAAATAAATATGTTGGCTTTAACGTGCAGGATGAAGGTCAAAATTACAAAGATATGAAAGGCAAAGTGATGGGCGAGTTGAAACGTGCGTTTAGACCAGAATTCATCAACCGTATTGATGAAATCATTGTCTTCCATTCACTTGAAAAGAAACATTTAAAAGAGATCGTTTCTCTCATGTCTGATCAATTGACGAAACGATTAAAAGAACAAGACCTTTCAATTGAATTGACAGAAGCAGCAAAAGCGAAGATTGCCGACGAAGGTGTAGACCTTGAGTACGGTGCGCGTCCGTTAAGAAGAGCGATTCAAAAGCATGTGGAGGATCGACTTTCTGAGGAGCTTCTTAAGGGTAATATTGAAAAAGGTCAACATATCGTATTAGATGTGGAAGATGGAGAAATTGTCGTAAAAACGACGGCTGCTACGAACTAATATAGTAAGAAAAAAGTGTGAGGCATACCAGTCAGGTGTATGCCTCCCTTTACTTATTTTCTGACCAGTATAAGGAGTTGTATTCTTCAATCTATGGCTAAGACAAAATCAAAATTTATATGCCAATCGTGCGGTTATGAGTCAGCCAAATGGATGGGGAAATGTCCAGGCTGCGGCACGTGGAACAGTATGACAGAAGAGGTCGTTCGCAAAGAGCCGGCAAACCGTCGAAGTGCTTTTAATCATTCTGTTCAAACCATTCAAAAACCTTCACCTATATCTGCAATTGAAACATCTGATGAACCCCGAATCAAAACGAATTTAGAAGAATTTAACCGAGTATTAGGAAGTGGAATTGTCAAAGGCTCTCTTGTTCTCATTGGCGGAGATCCTGGGATTGGGAAGTCCACATTATTATTACAAGTATCAGCACAGCTCTCAGACAAAAATCAGAATGTATTATACATATCTGGTGAGGAGTCCATTAAACAAACGAAGCTAAGAGCGGACCGCCTTGGCATAAAAAGCACCTCTTTACATGTTTTGGCTGAAACCGATATGGAGTATATAACGTCTGCTATACAAGAGATGAAACCCGCTTTTGTCGTGGTGGATTCGATTCAAACCGTTTATCAAAGCGATATTACGTCAGCTCCTGGGTCTGTATCTCAAGTGAGAGAATGTACAGCACAGCTGATGAAGATTGCCAAGACAAATGGTATTCCAATATTTATCGTTGGTCACGTGACCAAAGAAGGCTCGATCGCAGGTCCACGCCTTTTAGAGCATATGGTGGACACGGTTCTTTATTTTGAAGGCGAGCGTCACCATACGTTTCGTATCTTGCGTGCGGTGAAAAACCGATTTGGTTCGACGAATGAACTAGGGATTTTTGAAATGAGAGAGGAAGGGCTCACGGAAGTATTAAACCCATCCGAAATTTTCTTAGAAGAACGTTCGGCAGGTGTATCTGGTTCGTGTGTTGTTGCCTCAATGGAAGGAACAAGACCTGTTCTTGTCGAGATACAAGCATTAATTTCACCGACAAGCTTCGGAAATCCGCGTAGAATGGCCACTGGTCTTGATCATAATCGAGTGTCACTACTCATGGCGGTTTTAGAAAAACGTGTTGGACTACTGCTGCAAAACCAGGATGCGTATTTAAAGGTCGCAGGCGGTGTGAAGCTTGACGAACCAGCAATTGACTTGGCCATTGCGGTCAGCATTGCATCGAGCTTTAAAGACGCAGCGCCGCATCAAGCGGATTGCTTTATAGGAGAGGTCGGTTTGACGGGAGAAGTCAGAAGAGTATCAAGAATTGAACAGCGTGTGCAGGAAGCTGCGAAACTAGGATTTAAGCGAATGTTTATTCCTCAGGCGAATATAGATGGATGGAAAAAGCCGAGAGGGATTGAGTTAGTTGGTGTAGAAAATGTAGCGGAGGCACTTCGAATTTCACTAGGGGGATCATAGAAATGGAAAAAGAGAAAAAAGGAGCGAAAGAACTCGATCTCTTAGATATCGTACAGTTTGTGGCACCAGGGACACCTCTTCGGGCTGGGATCGAAAATGTCCTGAGAGCCAATACTGGCGGGCTTATTGTTGTTGGTTATAACGACAAAGTAAAGAGTGTTGTCGATGGAGGATTTCACATTAATTCTGCCTTCTCTCCAGCACACTTATATGAATTGGCGAAAATGGATGGGGCCATTATTTTAAGCGATTCTGGTCAAAAGATCTTGTATGCGAATACACAGCTCATGCCAGATGCAACAATCCATTCATCGGAAACGGGCATGAGACACCGTACTGCTGAACGTGTAGCGAAGCAGACAGGTTGCTTAATCATTGCGATTTCTGAACGGAGGAATGTCATTACCTTATACCAAGGGAATCGTCGTTACACGCTGAAAGATATTGGTTTTATTTTAACGAAGGCCAACCAAGCCATACAAACACTTGAGAAATATAAAACCATTTTAGATCACGCCATTTCTGCGCTAAGCGCCCTAGAATTTGAAGAGCTTGTGACCTTTGGTGATGTATTATCCGTGCTGCATCGTTACGAGATGGTGCTTAGAATCAAAAATGAAATCAATATGTATATCAAAGAGCTCGGAACAGAAGGACATTTGATCCGTCTGCAAGTCAATGAATTGATTACAGATATGGAGCAGGAAGCGGCTTTATTTATTAAAGATTACGTGAAAGAAAAAATTAAAGATCCGTATGTTCTGCTTAAACAGCTCCAAGATATGTCTAGCTTTGAGCTTTTAGATGACTCCATTCTGTACAAGTTACTTGGCTATCCAGTTTCTACAAATATTGACGAATATGTGTACACAAGAGGCTATAGATTGCTTCACAAAATCCCTAGATTGCCTATGCCAATCGTCGAAAACGTGGTTGAAGCGTTCGGTGTGTTAGATCGAATTATGGAAGCAGATGTACAAGATTTGGATGAAGTAGAAGGAATTGGAGAAGTAAGAGCGAAAAAGATAAAAAAAGGATTAAAGAGGCTGCAAGAAAAACATTATATCGACCGACAGCTGTAAGAAGAGAAATTTTCTCTAAACACGGTTAAAAATGGATGAATATGGGTATATTAATGATGCTTTTGTTTTCTATTGATCATGATAGGAAACTTAAACATATATCAATGTCAGGTGAGGGTGGATTGACAGATGAAAAATAAAGGAGGTGAAGGTATGTTAAAAAGAATCGTTCAGGCGTTTTTTATCATTTTTGGTGCAGTTGTAGGGATTTTTATCATTCCAGAGTTATTTCTGCTGTTAAATGTAAAGGACATACCTTTTATAACAAATGCTTACTCTTCAGCACTAATAGGAGCCGCTGTGTTCTTTATCATCGGTAAATGGTGCACAGGCTATGTGGTTAATTGGGTGAAATGGATCGAGGATTCTCTATTAAAGGCGCCTCTTCCTGATCTTATTTCTGGAAGTTTCGGATTAGTATTTGGACTTATTCTAGCATATCTTATTGTAAACGTGATCCCGCTAAACAATATCCCATATCATATTTTTGGTACTATTATTCCGATTTTCCTGGCTTTCTTTTTAGGATACCTTGGATTTCAGGTAGGGTTTAAAAAGAAGGATGAAATGATGGGGCTGTTCTCCCGATCTGCAAAGGTCACCAAGAAAAAAGGAGCAGCCGATGATGAACCTGAAATAGAAGATAAAAAGCTGAAAATTTTAGACACAAGTGTTATCATTGATGGAAGAATCGCAGATATTTGTCAAACTGGATTCTTAGAAGGTGTCATGGTCATTCCTCAATTTGTGCTCGAGGAATTACAGCATATTGCAGACTCTTCTGATGTATTAAAGAGAAATAGAGGCCGAAGAGGTCTTGATATTTTAAATCGTATTCAAAAAGAATTAGATATCAAAGTTGAAATTTACGAAGGTGACTTTGAAGACATTCAAGAGGTTGATAGCAAGCTTGTGAAGCTCGCTAAATTAACTTCAGGTGTTGTTGTGACAAATGATTTTAATTTAAATAAAGTATGCGAACTTCAAAAAGTAGCAGTGTTAAACATCAATGATCTAGCCAATGCGGTGAAACCGGTTGTGCTGCCTGGGGAAGAAATGAAGGTACAGGTCATTAAAGATGGGAAAGAGCATAACCAAGGTGTTGCTTACTTAGATGACGGTACGATGATTGTGGTCGAAGAAGGACGCAATTACATTGGAAAAGACATCGATGTGCTCGTCACAAGTGTGCTGCAGACTGCTGCTGGAAGAATGATTTTTGCGAAGCCAAAACTTCTGGAGAAGGCGCTCTAAAGGGAGAACGAACATGTATTATGAAGTAGTTATTCCGGCTGCGGGGCAGGGGAAACGAATGAAGGCCGGCCGCAATAAGCTTTTTATTGAGCTGAAAAGAATGCCGGTCATTATTCATACACTAAAGGTATTTGACGCTCATTCGCAATGCAAACGCATGATCCTAGCGATCAATGAAGAGGAGCGTCAAGACTTTGAAAGGCTACTCAAGGTACACGCTTTTCAAACGCCTGTTTCACTTGTCACTGGCGGTGAAGAACGTCAGCAAAGTGTATACGAAGGATTAAAGGCTGTGAAAGATGCGGACATCGTGCTTGTTCATGATGGGGCAAGGCCTTTTATTAAGCATACACAGATTGACTTGCTCGTTAAAGCAGCGATTGAAAAAGGCTCCGCAGTTGTAGCGGTACCAGTGAAAGACACAATCAAACGCGTTCAAGAAGGCAAAGTGGAACAAACCATTGAACGTCAGAGCTTGTGGGCAGTCCAGACCCCACAAGCTTTTCGTCATTCTATTTTAAAAGAGGCGCATGAATATGCAGAGCGGACCGGTTTCCTTGGAACAGACGACGCCAGTCTTGTGGAACAATTACATGGTGAAAACGTGTATATTGTCCAAGGAGATTACACCAATATTAAGCTGACGACACCGGATGATTTATTGGTTGCCAAGGCAATTATGGATGCGGAAAGAGGGTACTAGATCATGTTGAGAATAGGACAAGGCTTTGATGTACATCAATTAACAGAGGGGAGACCTTTGATTATCGGCGGGGTCACCATCCCTTATGAAAAGGGGCTGCTTGGGCATTCAGACGCTGATGTACTGCTTCACACAGTGGCAGATGCCTGCCTAGGTGCGATTGCTGAAGGAGATATCGGCAGACATTTCCCAGACACAGATCCTGAGTTTAAGGATGCGGATTCTTTTAAATTACTGCAGCATGTGTGGGCACTAGTAAAGGAAAAAGGCTACACACTTGTGAATATTGATTGCACCATCATGGCGCAAAAGCCCAAAATGGCACCTTACATTCAACCAATGTGTGAGAAGATTGCTGAAGCGCTTGAGGCAGATGTCACACAGGTGAATGTGAAAGCAACAACGACAGAGAAACTCGGATTTACAGGAAGAGGCGAAGGAATTGCCTCTCAGGCAACGGTGCTTCTTCAGAAAAAGTAAAACTCATTTTGATGAGAATGAGATTTGATGATAAAATACGTTTATAAAAAATTGGTGTCAGACAACATGATGCAGATGAAAGGAAGTTAAACTCATGGGAAATGAAGTGCGTGTTCGTTATGCACCGAGTCCAACTGGTCATTTACATATTGGGAATGCTAGAACGGCTCTTTTTAACTATTTGTTCGCACGCAGTCAAGGCGGCAAATTTATTATTCGAATTGAAGATACGGATCAAAAGCGTAATGTAGAAGGCGGAGAAGAAAGCCAGCTTCGCCACCTGCAATGGCTCGGTATTGAGTGGGATGAGAGCATTGATAAAGATGGCGGCTACGGCCCTTACAGACAATCAGAGCGTAATGATATTTATAAAAAGTATTATGACGAGCTGCTAGAGAAGGACTTGGCGTATAAGTGCTATTGTACGGCTGAAGAGCTAGAGGAAGAGCGTGAAGCACAAATCGCCCGCAGTGAAATGCCTCGATATTCTGGTAAATGCAGTCATTTATCAAAAGAAGAAGAGGACAAGATGATTGCTGAAGGAAGAGAGCCAAGCATCCGCTTCCGAGTGCCAAAAGGAGAAATCATTAAATTTGACGACATGGTCAAAGGCGATATTTCATTTGAGACAGACGGCATCGGTGACTTTGTCATTGTGAAGAAAGATGGTACGCCAACTTATAACTTCGCTGTAGCAGTGGATGATTATTTGATGAAAATGACTCACATTCTCCGTGGAGAGGATCACATTTCGAATACGCCTAAACAAATCATGATCTTCAATGCATTTGGCTGGGATGTTCCGTTATTCGGACATATGACGCTGATTGTGAACGAGAACCGCAAGAAATTAAGCAAGCGTGATGAATCCATTATTCAATTCATCGAGCAATATAAAAACTTGGGCTATTTACCAGAAGCCCTGTTCAACTTCATTGCACTACTTGGATGGTCTCCAGTGGGCGAAGAAGAACTGTTTACAAAAGAGCAATTCATCGACATTTTCGATGTAAACCGACTTTCTAAGTCACCAGCTCTATTCGATATGCATAAACTAAAATGGGTGAATAACCAATACGTGAAAGCACTTGATCTTGATCAAGTTGTTGCGTTAACACTTCCGCATCTTCAAAAGGCAGGCAAGGTAAGCGAGCAGCTATCAGATGAAGAAAACACGTGGGTGCGCAAGCTGATTGCTCTGTATCACGAACAATTAAGCTATGGAGCAGAAATTGTTGAGTTAACAGAGTTGTTCTTTAAGGAGCAAATTGAGTATAATCAAGAGGCAAAGGAAGTTCTAGCAGAGGAGCAAGTACCAGAAGTCATGGCATCTTTTGCTGGTCAGCTTGAACGACTTGAATCTTTCACACCTGATGAAATCAAGGCTGCTATTAAAGCGGTACAAAAAGAAACAGGGCATAAAGGCAAGAAACTATTCATGCCAATTCGTGTGGCTGTCACAGGACAAACGCATGGCCCAGAACTTCCGCAAAGTATTGAACTACTAGGTAAAGAAACGGTATTAAACCGCATTAAACAAATATAAGGAAATCGTTGCGAGGGAGAAGTACAATGTTTTCGTCCATCACAGAAAGAGTCTTCACTGGCTGAAAGAGACTTATGGGCAGATGTTGGAAATGCACCCTCAAGACCCTTGAGGAACACGAGTACGTTAGTATGCAAGGGCGGTACCCTCCGTTATGGGATTAAGTTGAGAAGGCTGCGAAATGAGGGCTTTCTAAACAGAGTGGAACCGCGTTTTCAAAACGTCTCTGTCATATGGCAGAGACGTTTTTTATTTGTCCAAAAAAGAGAGCAAGTCCGAAGAGAGATTGATGGGGAAGAACGGGGGGAGCATGTGTTTTTCAAAATGCTGAAAGAAGATATTGATACTGTGTTTGATCAAGATCCTGCTGCTAGAAGCTATATTGAAGTAGTGCTAACCTATTCAGGGCTTCATGCGATTTGGGCTCATCGTATCGCGCATGCATTTTATAAGCGGAAGCTGTACTTTCTTGCGCGGATCATTTCTCAGGTCAGCCGGTTTTTCACAGGGGTGGAAATTCACCCTGCGGCAACCATTGGCAGGCGCTTCTTCATTGACCACGGCATGGGAGTGGTGATTGGGGAAACATGTGAAATTGGAGACAACGTCACTGTTTTCCAAGGCGTGACATTAGGGGGAACAGGGAAAGAAAAGGGAAAGCGGCACCCGACCATTTTAGACGATGCGCTCATTGCGACAGGTGCAAAGGTGCTTGGTTCCATTACAGTCGGAAAAGGAGCCAAGATTGGAGCGGGATCGGTCGTGTTAAAGGACGTACCCGACCATTCCACCGTTGTCGGTATACCTGGGCGAGTCGTCGTTCAAAATGGTAAGAAAATCAATCGTGATCTCAATCATCAAGATTTGCCAGATCCAATTTCCGATCGTTTCAAAGAATTGGAACGAGAAATGGAAAAGCTAAAAGGTGAGCTGGCTTCATTGAGCAGAAAGGAAGAACAATCATGACAATCAATATTTATAATACATTGACACGTAAGAAGGAAGAATTTGTCCCGCTTGAGCCAGGAAAGGTCAAGATGTATGTGTGCGGACCAACCGTTTATAACTACATTCATATCGGGAATGCAAGGCCTGCTATTGTTTATGACACTGTACGTAAGTATTTAGAATACAGCGGCTATGATGTGAACTTTGTCTCAAACTTTACAGATGTGGATGATAAACTCATCAAAGCAGCCAATGAACTCGGGGAAGATGTCCCGACGATTGCTGACCGTTTTATTCAAGCCTACTTTGAAGACGTCAGTGCACTAGGCTGCAAAAAAGCTGACCTTCACCCGCGAGTGACGGAAAATATGGATGATATCATTGCATTTATTGCGACATTGATTGAAAAAGGCTACGCATATGAAGCAGATGGTGACGTGTATTACAGCACACGCTCATTTGAAGGCTACGGAAAGCTTTCTCACCAGTCGATTGATGAACTGAAGACAGGTGCCCGTATTCGTGTAGGTGAGAAGAAACGAGATGCGCTGGACTTTGCTTTATGGAAGGCTGCAAAGGACCAAGAAATCTCATGGGATAGCCCGTGGGGCGAAGGACGCCCAGGCTGGCACATCGAATGCTCGGCCATGGTTAAAAAATATTTAGGTGATACGATCGATATCCATGCAGGCGGACAGGATTTAACCTTCCCTCACCATGAAAATGAAATCGCTCAATCTGAGGCTTTGACAGGGAAACCTTTTGCAAAGTATTGGATGCATAACGGATATATTAATATTGAGAATGAAAAAATGTCAAAATCACTTGGCAACTTTGTGCTCGTGCACGACATTGTGAAAGAACAAGATCCTGATGTACTTCGATTCTTTATGTTGTCGGTTCACTACCGACATCCAATTAACTATTCAATGGACTTACTAGAGAGCACAAAGAGTGCGTTTAACCGACTCAAAACGTCGTATGCTAATTTACATCATCGCCTTGAAAGCAGCACGAATATGACAGAAGACAATGCTGAATGGCTGGCGAAGGTGGAAGAGCAGCGAGCGACATTTATTTCTGAAATGAATGATGACTTCAATACGGCAAATGCGATCTCTGTTTTATTCGAACTTGCGAAACAGGCGAATTATTATATGGAAAATGATCATACTTCGGAGGAAGTGATCAAGGCATTTATCGGCTTGTTCCAAGAAATCACGTCTGTTCTTGGCTTCTCATTAGAAGAAAAGCATACGCTTGACGAAGAAGTAGAAGCGTTAATTGAAAAACGCAATGAGGCTAGAAGAAATCGTGATTTTGCGCTATCTGATCAAATTCGTGACCAGTTAAAGAGCATGAATATTGTATTGGAGGACACTCCTCAAGGTACTCGCTGGAAAAGAGGAGAATAGGTCATGTTGAATTTTGAAAAGCTGAAAGACGGTAAACAGTTGAATGGACTTGCGCTTGCTTATATGGGTGATGCCATTTTTGAAGTCTACGTGAGGCATCACCTCCTCCAAACGGGGGCGACAAAACCAAATGAGTTGCACAAACGAGCAAGCAAAATTGTTTCAGCTAAATCTCAGGCAGCTATTTTATTTACGCTTCAGCAGCAAGGCTTTTTCACTGAAGCAGAAGAAGCGGTGCTGAAAAGAGGAAGAAATGCAAAATCAGGCACAGTGCCTAAAAACACAGACGTGCAAACGTATCGTTATAGCACGGCGTTTGAAGCGCTCATGGGTTATTTATTTATTGAAAAGCAGGACGAACGCTTAGAAGAGCTGATTAGTCAGGCGATTGAAATCGGAACGTCAGGGAGGAAGACAAATGAGTCAGCAACATGATTATGTGATTGGGAAAAATGCAGTGATTGAAACACTGAAGTCAGATCGGGAGTTATACAAGCTCTGGATGGCAGAAAACACTGTAAAAGGACAAGCCCAGCAGGTCATTGAACTCGCAAAAAAACAAAATATCACCATTCAGTATGTTCCGAGGAAAAAGCTTGATCAAATGGTCACAGGTCAGCACCAGGGAATCGTTGCACAAGTAGCAGCATATGAATATGCAGAATTGGACGATCTATATCAAATCGCTGAACAGCGGAATGAACAGCCATTTTTTCTTATCTTAGATGAAATTGAAGACCCGCATAATTTAGGTTCCATTATGCGTACAGCAGATGCTGTAGGTGCACACGGGATTGTGATTCCGAAAAGGAGAGCGGTCGGCTTAACGACAACCGTTGCCAAAGCATCCACTGGGGCAATTGAACATATTCCTGTTGCCAAAGTCACCAATCTTTCAAGAGCTCTTGATGAGATGAAAGAAAGAGGAATCTGGGTCGCAGGAACAGATGCGTCTGCCAAACAGGATTATAGACAATTTGATGGCACGATGCCACTTGCTCTCGTGATTGGCAGTGAAGGAAAAGGGATTGGCCGATTGATCAAAGAAAAGTGTGATTTTCTGATTAAGCTGCCTATGGCCGGAAAGGTCACTTCGTTAAACGCATCAGTTGCCGCTAGTCTATTGATGTATGAAGTGTATCGAAAACGTTATCCGTTAGGAGAATAGAGATGGACATCCTCTTAGTCGATGGATACAACATGATAGGTGCTTGGCCACGGCTGCAGCACTTAAAGGAAAACAGCTTTGAAGAAGCCAGAGACATACTGATTCAACATTTAGCAGAATATCAAGCATACACAGGGTATCGAGTCATTGTCGTATTCGATGCCCATATGGTCAAAGGAATCGAAAAAAAGCGGATCAATCACCGAGTAGAGGTCATCTTTACAAGAGAGAATGAAACAGCTGATGAGCGGATTGAAAAGCTTGCCCAGGATTTGAATAATATTCGGACGCAGATTCATGTGGCGACCTCAGACTTTACAGAACAATGGGCAATCTTTGGACAAGGAGCTCTTCGAAAGTCGGCTCGAGAGCTTTTGAGAGAGATTGAAGTGATCGAACGAAAGATTGAAACGAGAGTCAAAAAGATTACTTCTGATAAACCAGCATCTAAGATTGAATTGTCAGAAGATGTATTGAAAACGTTTGAAAAATGGCGGCGTGGGAATCTAGAATAGCTTGACGATATTTCAACCATTAATGTATAATATTTCTATCTAGGTGCGGTCGGGGGGATCGAAGTGAATCTAAACAACAGCAAGGATAAATCCATCAGAGAGCAATTTTGCCAGTTGGAAGATGAACAAGTCATTGAAAGGGTTCATGTCGGAGATAGTGATGCGCTAGATTACTTAATAACAAAATACCGCAATTTTGTACGTGCAAAAGCAAGATCTTATTTCTTGATTGGAGCGGATCGAGAGGACATTGTCCAAGAGGGGATGATCGGACTTTATAAGTCTATCCGCGATTTCAGAGAGGACAAGCTTACTTCATTTAAGGCTTTTGCAGAATTATGTATTACCCGCCAAATTATCACCGCAATTAAAACAGCTACTCGCCAAAAACATATCCCGTTAAATTCCTATGTATCATTAGATAAGCCAATATATGATGAAGAATCAGACAGAACATTGTTGGACGTCATTTCCGGTGCTAAAGCGCTTAACCCAGAAGATTTAATCATTAGCAAAGAAGAATTTGATGATATCGAAATGAAGATGGGTGAACTACTAAGCGAGCTGGAAAGAAAGGTTCTTGTGCTTTACCTTGATGGTAGATCCTATCAAGAGATTTCTGAAGATTTAAACCGTCATGTGAAATCAATTGATAACGCACTCCAAAGAGTAAAGAGAAAATTAGAGAAATATTTAGAGCTTCGCGAGATTAGTCTCTAATCAAACCTATATTGACAGCTTTTTCGACACTGTGATAAGGTACTAAGGAAATGATGTCGAGAAAATAGGTGTAAATATGAGGAAAAAGATTACTCTAGCCTGTAAAGACTGCGGAAGCCGCAATTATACGACAATGAAAAGTGATGCTTCAGCAGCTGAAAGATTAGAAGTTAAGAAATATTGCAAGACTTGTAATTCACATAAAACACATTTAGAAACGAAGTAAGATTTGCGTTCTTTAATCTGTGGAGGTCTTTTACAATGCGTATTATCAGTTTCTTAAAAAGTGTCGGGAAAGAAATGAAGAAGGTCAGCTGGCCAAAGAAAAACGAAATGATTCGTTACACAATCACTGTTATTTTAACAGTCGTATTCTTTGCAATCTTTTTCTCTTTTCTTGATATAGGAATCTCACAATTAATCGAATTAATTCATTAATACTTGAATAATGGTCTGCTGAACGTGCTATAATAGATCATAATATGACTTGCCAAAAAACCCGTTTTACGGGTTTTTTCAATTGCTTGAAAATATTTACCGGTACTCGAGATTCGTCAAATAGACATTACGAAATGTGGGGAGGGAAGGACTAAATAGTCCTGAACGAAATGGAAAAGAATTGGTATGTTGTGCATACGTACTCTGGCTATGAAAATAAAGTAAAAGCGAACTTGGAAAAGCGTGTTGAATCAATGGGCATGCAAGATAAGATCTTCCGCGTCGTCGTACCAGAAGAAGAAGAAACAGATATTAAAAATGGTAAGAAAAAAGTTGTCAAAAAGAAAGTGTTCCCTGGCTATGTCCTAGTGGAAATCGTGATGACAGACGACTCTTGGTATGTTGTTCGTAATACACCAGGTGTCACAGGATTCGTTGGATCAGCTGGATCAGGCTCAAAGCCGACTGCGCTTTTGCCAGGCGAAGCTGAAACCATTCTAAAAAGAATGGGTCTTGAAGAACGCAAAACAGAAATCGACTTTGAATTGAAAGAAACAGTCAAGGTCATCGACGGACCATTTGCGAACTTCACAGGTTCTATCGAAGAGATTGATTACGATAAAAGCAAAGTCAAAGTATTCGTTAATATGTTTGGTAGAGAAACACCCGTGGAACTTGAGTTCACGCAGATCGATAAATTGTAATTCAAAAGAGCTTGAAATGAGTGTATAGAAGTGGTAATATAGCAAAGGTACGTCTTGAGTTCGCTCAAGATCGCTAGCTAGTTATTTCGTCATTCATATAAAGAATGAAGTTGTTGAGTGGGAGGGGGATTCCCCTATTACCACATCACGGACTTTAAGGAGGTGTGTCTCGTGGCTAAAAAAGTAGTTAAAGTTGTTAAATTGCAAATTCCTGCTGGAAAAGCTAACCCAGCTCCACCAGTTGGACCTGCACTAGGTCAAGCCGGTGTTAATATCATGGGATTCTGTAAGGAGTTTAATGCTCGTACAGCTGACCAAGCTGGTCTTATCATTCCTGTTGAAATTTCGGTTTTTGAAGACCGTTCATTTACATTTATTACTAAAACTCCACCTGCTGCAGTTTTACTTAAAAAAGCAGCTGGTATTGAGTCTGGTTCTGGTGAACCTAACCGTAATAAAGTGGCAACTGTTAAGCGTGATAAAGTACGCGAAATCGCGGAAACAAAAATGCCTGACTTAAACGCTGCTAGCGTTGAATCAGCTATGCGCATGGTTGAAGGTACTGCACGCAGTATGGGTATTGTCATCGAAGATTAATTTATTGTCTTGTTGGGTTGCGAGTTTGGTTTTGACAAGTTCGCAACCCTTATTCGTGGGAGGTTATTCCGCTAAAACCACATAAGGAGGATTTTTATAATGGCTAAAAAAGGTAAAAAGTATGTAGAAGCTGCTAAGCTAATCGAACGTACTAAAGCGTATGATGTAGCTGAAGCTGTTTCTCTTACAAAAAAAGCAAATACAGCGAAATTTGATGCGACTGTAGAAGTTGCTTTTCGTTTGGGCGTAGACCCTCGTAAAAACGACCAACAAATCCGCGGTGCAGTTGTACTTCCTAACGGAACTGGTAAAACTCAACGCGTTCTTGTGTTCGCTAAAGGCGAAAAAGCAAAAGAAGCAGAAGCTGCTGGAGCAGACTATGTTGGAGATTCTGATTACATCGCTAAAATCCAACAAGGCTGGTTCGATTTCGATGTAATCGTTGCAACACCTGACATGATGGGTGAAGTTGGTAAGATCGGTCGTGTACTTGGACCAAAAGGTCTTATGCCAAACCCTAAAACAGGAACTGTTACATTCGAAGTAGAAAAAGCAATCAATGAAATCAAAGCTGGTAAAGTAGAATACCGCGTTGATAAAGCTGGTAACATCCACGCGCCAATCGGAAAGGTTTCTTTCGAGGACGAAAAGCTTGTTGAGAACTTTGCAACAATCTATGACACAATCCTTAAAGCAAAACCTGCAGCGGCTAAAGGTGTATACGTGAAAAACGTTTCTGTTACATCTACTATGGGCCCTGGCGTGAAAGTGGATCCATCTTCTTTCTCTGCAAAATAAATCTTGACTTATCACAATCATTTTGATAATATCAAAATGTTGTAAAATAGAATATGTCCATTTATACCGTAGACAGCAGGGGCCTTATGGCTTAATTAACCCGCCGAGGTGTATATGTCACAGTCTTACGTTAACGTATGCTTGTATATACAGCCTCCATGTCTTAATGGAGGCTTTTTATATGGAGAACCGTTCGTTAGGAACGTGATGGCCTGATCGGTATAAGTGTTACACAAACAATGTACAGGAGGTGTAACCATGAGCAATGCAATCGATACAAAAAAAGTTGTCGTTGATGAAATTACTTCTAAATTTAAAGATAGTATGTCTACTGTAATTGTAGATTACCGCGGTCTTTCAGTTTCTGAAGTGACTGAACTTCGTAAACAGCTTCGTGACGCTGGCGTAGAATTCAAAGTTTACAAAAACACTTTGACTCGCCGTGCAGTTGAACAAGTTGAACTAACAGGTTTAAACGATTTCTTAACAGGTCCAAACGCTATCGCATTCAGTAACGAAGATGTTATCGCACCTGCGAAAATCATCAACGAATTTGCGAAAAGCCACGAAGCTTTAGAAATCAAAGCTGGTGTCATCGAAGGAAACGTAGCGACTGTAGAAGAAGTGAAGGCTCTTGCGGAACTTCCGTCTCGCGAAGGCTTACTATCTATGTTGCTTAGCGTTCTTCAAGCTCCAGTTCGTAACCTTGCTCTTGCTACTAAAGCAGTTGCAGATCAAAAAGAAGAACAAGGCGCTTAATGCGTACTTAACGTAAAAAACTTAAAATGGAGGAATTACAAATGGCTTTAAATATCGAAGAAATCATTGCTTCAGTTAAAGAAGCAACTGTACTTGAGTTAAACGACTTAGTAAAAGCAATCGAAGAAGAATTTGGCGTAACTGCTGCTGCTCCTGTAGCTGTAGCTGCAGCTGGTGGTGCCGCTGCTGAAGAGAAAACTGATTTTGATCTAGTACTTGCTGGTGCTGGAGACCAAAAAATCAAAGTTATCAAAGTGGTTCGTGAAATCACTGGTCTTGGCTTGAAAGAAGCTAAAGAACTTGTTGACAACACTCCAAAACCACTTAAAGAAGGTATTGCTAAAGAAGAAGCTGAAGAACTTAAAGCTAAGCTTGAAGAAGTTGGCGCTTCTGTAGAAGTTAAGTAATCTTCGCCTAATCTTTTGGGAAAGCTCGCTTTTACTGGCGAGCTTTTTCTTTTCTATTCTCCTGAAACGATTGAATCCAGAGGAGGTCCATTCACCATGAGTGACCACTATTATACGGAAAAGCCATCAGTGAAAAGCAATAAACAGACATGGGACTTCACCTTGAGAAACCGTACCTTTACTTTTACAAGTGACAGTGGAGTGTTTTCTAAGAAAGAAGTCGACTTTGGTTCGAGGCTTTTAATTGAAGCTTTTGAAGAACCTGACGTGGATGGCGATGTCTTAGATGTCGGTTGCGGTTATGGACCGATTGGCTTATCGTTAGCAAACGAAATGACGAGCCGCACCATTCATATGATTGATGTGAACGAAAGAGCAGTCGAACTTTCAAAGGAAAACGCTAAACATAATCCCATTGATAATGTCCGCATCTATCAAAGTGATTTGTTCTCGAATGTTCATTCATCAGCTGCTTTTGCCTCTATACTGACCAATCCCCCAATACGGGCAGGGAAGAAAGTTGTACATGCGATCTTTGAAAAAAGTGCTGATCATTTATTGCCGGAAGGTGAGTTGTGGGTGGTTATTCAGAAAAAGCAGGGCGGACCATCTGCGATTGAGAAATTAGAACAGCTCTTTGGAGAAGTCGAAGTTGTATTGAAGAAAAAGGGCTACTATATTATCAAAGCTAAAAAAGTTTGACGCAGTTTCCTAGCTGTGTTAACATTATAAAATGCCAATGTGTATATTTTGCTTGATAGGCTTAAAAAACAACTATTTTGTATAAATTATGCATATTTGGGAAAACTAATAAAATCGGTATTTGTTTTTGGATGTGGTTTTCTTATTTTAGAAACCCTTTTTTCTTTTGTCTTGTAAAAGTATTTCTTTACTGACATTTGAAAGGCTGAAATACTTTTTACACATATAATACGCATGATTTGAGGGGTGAATCAGTTGACAGGTCAACTAGTTCAGTATGGACGACACCGCCAGCGCAGAAGCTACGCACGCATAAGCGAAGTGTTAGAATTACCAAATCTCATTGAAATTCAAACCTCTTCTTATCAGTGGTTTCTTGATGAGGGTCTTAGAGAGATGTTTCAAGATATATCCCCAATTGAGGATTTTACTGGTAACCTTTCTCTTGAATTCATTGATTACAGCCTAGGGGATCCTAAGTATCCTGTAGCAGAATCAAAAGAACGTGATGTAACTTACTCTGCTCCACTAAGAGTGAAAGTTCGTTTAATTAACAAAGAAACTGGAGAAGTAAAAGACCAAGATGTGTTCATGGGTGATTTCCCAATCATGACAGACACAGGTACTTTTATCATTAACGGTGCGGAACGTGTAATCGTTTCTCAGTTAGTACGTTCTCCAAGTGTATATTTCAGTGGTAAAGTAGACAAAAACGGTAAAAAAGGTTTTACTGCGACTGTCATTCCAAACCGTGGCGCATGGTTAGAATACGAAACTGATGCGAAGGATGTAGTCTATGTACGCATCGATCGCACACGTAAGTTGCCGGTTACGGTTCTTTTGCGTGCTCTCGGCTTCAGCTCTGATCAAGAGATTCTTGACCTCATTGGCGAGAATGAATACTTACGCAACACGCTGGAAAAAGACAATACAGAGAATGCGGATAAAGCACTTCTCGAAATCTACGAGCGCCTCCGTCCTGGAGAGCCGCCAACTGTTGAAAATGCGAAAAGCCTGCTAGACTCTCGCTTCTTCGATCCGAAGAGATATGACCTAGCAAATGTTGGACGCTACAAGATTAATAAAAAGCTTCATATTAAAAATAGAACGTTCAATCAAAAATTGGCTGAAACGTTAGTTGACCCTGAAACAGGTGAAATTCTAGCAGAAAAAGGTCAAATTTTAGACAGAAGAGTTCTTGATAAAGTTCTTCCATACTTAGAAAACGGCATCGGATTTAGAAAGCTTTATCCAAATGGTGGCGTAGTAGAAGATGAAGTAGAACTTCAATCTATTAAGATTTATGCACCGTCTGATCAAGAAGGCGAGCAAGTGATCAACGTGATCGGGAATGCATACGTAGAGGAAGCTGTGAAAAACATCACGCCTTCTGACATCATTGCATCGATCAGTTACTTCTTCAACCTTCTTCATGGTGTAGGTGACACAGATGATATCGATCACCTTGGTAACCGTCGCCTGCGTTCTGTAGGTGAGCTTCTGCAAAACCAATTCCGTATTGGTTTAAGCAGAATGGAGCGTGTTGTTCGTGAAAGAATGTCGATCCAAGACACAAACACGATCACACCTCAGCAACTGATCAACATCCGTCCTGTGATCGCTTCTATCAAAGAGTTCTTTGGTAGCTCTCAGCTTTCTCAGTTCATGGATCAAACAAACCCGCTTGCTGAATTGACGCACAAACGTCGTCTGTCAGCGCTTGGGCCTGGTGGTTTGACACGTGAGCGTGCAGGAATGGAAGTTCGTGACGTTCACTACTCTCACTATGGCCGTATGTGTCCGATTGAAACACCAGAGGGTCCAAACATTGGTTTGATCAACTCTCTATCTTCATTTGCAAAAGTGAATCGTTTCGGCTTTATTGAAACACCTTACCGCCGGGTTGATCCTGAAACAGGTAAAGTGACACCGAGAATCGATTACTTAACTGCTGATGAAGAGGATAACTACGTTGTAGCACAAGCGAATGCTATATTAGGTGAAGATGGTTCGTTTATCGATGATAATATCATTGCTCGTTTCAGAGGGGAAAACACCGTTGTTCCTCGAAACCGTGTTGACTACATGGACGTTTCGCCAAAGCAGGTTGTTTCTGCAGCAACAGCATGTATCCCATTCTTAGAAAACGATGACTCTAACCGTGCTCTAATGGGAGCGAACATGCAACGTCAGGCTGTGCCTTTGATGCAGCCAGAATCACCGATTGTTGGTACAGGTATGGAGTATGTATCAGGTAAAGACTCTGGTGCTGCTGTCATCTGCCGTTACCCAGGTGTTGTAGAACGTGTTGAAGCAAAAAATATTTGGGTTCGCCGCTATGAAGATGTCGACGGACAACAAGTCAAAGGAAACCTAGACAAATACAGCTTGCTGAAATTTGTCCGCTCTAACCAAGGGACTTGCTACAACCAGCGTCCAATCGTAAGTGTTGGAGATGAAGTCGTAAAAGGAGAAATCCTTGCAGACGGTCCTTCAATGGAAAAAGGTGAATTGGCTCTAGGACGTAACGTTATGGTCGGCTTCATGACTTGGGACGGTTATAACTACGAGGATGCGATCATCATGAGTGAGCGCCTTGTAAAAGATGACGTCTACACATCTATTCATATTGAAGAATATGAATCAGAAGCTCGTGATACAAAGCTTGGGCCGGAAGAAATCACTCGTGATATTCCAAACGTTGGGGAAGATGCTTTGCGCAACCTTGACGAGCGTGGAATCATCCGTATTGGTGCAGAAGTAAAAGACGGAGACCTTCTTGTAGGGAAAGTAACGCCTAAAGGTGTAACAGAACTAACAGCTGAAGAACGTCTATTACATGCAATCTTCGGTGAAAAGGCTCGTGAAGTACGTGATACATCTCTACGTGTTCCACACGGCGGCGGCGGAATTATCCACGACGTCAAAGTCTTTAACCGTGAAGATGGAGATGAATTACCTCCAGGTGTTAACCAGTTAGTCCGCGTATACATCGTTCAGAAGCGTAAAATTTCTGAAGGTGACAAAATGGCTGGACGACATGGTAACAAAGGGGTTATCTCTAAAATCCTTCCAGAAGAAGATATGCCGTATCTTCCAGATGGAACACCGATTGATATCATGTTAAACCCTCTAGGGGTACCATCTCGTATGAACATCGGTCAGGTACTTGAGCTTCATATGGGTATGGCTGCACGTTACCTTGGCATCCACATTGCGTCACCAGTATTTGATGGTGCGCGTGAGGAAGATGTTTGGGAAACGCTTGAAGAAGCAGGTATGTCCCGTGATGCGAAAACAGTCCTTTATGACGGTCGAACTGGTGAACCATTCGATAACCGTGTATCAGTCGGAATCATGTACATGATCAAACTGGCTCACATGGTTGACGACAAACTTCACGCTCGTTCAACTGGACCATACTCACTTGTTACGCAGCAGCCACTTGGCGGTAAAGCACAGTTTGGTGGTCAGCGTTTCGGAGAGATGGAAGTATGGGCACTTGAAGCTTACGGTGCAGCATACACACTTCAAGAGATCTTAACAGTTAAATCGGATGACGTGGTGGGTCGTGTGAAAACATACGAAGCCATCGTCAAAGGGGATAACGTCCCTGAACCAGGTGTCCCTGAATCATTCAAAGTGTTAATCAAAGAACTTCAAAGTTTAGGTATGGATGTCAAAATCCTATCTGGCGATGAAGAAGAGATAGAAATGAGAGATTTAGAAGACGATGAGGAAACGAAGAAAGCAGACGGATTAGCGTTATCTAATGACGAAGATGCTGCAGACCTCGCACCTGTCGATCTTGAACGTGACGCAGTCACAAAAGAATAGCAGAAACGATTAGAGCAAGTGACTAGGGTATAACCCGAAGATTAAAAGGGAGGTAGGCCCCTTGCTAGATGTGAACAATTTTGAGTATATGAACATCGGTCTCGCATCACCTGATAAAATCCGTTCTTGGTCTTTTGGTGAAGTGAAAAAGCCTGAAACGATTAACTATCGTACACTGAAACCTGAAAAAGATGGTCTCTTTTGTGAACGTATCTTCGGACCGCAAAAAGACTGGGAATGTCATTGTGGAAAGTATAAACGCGTTCGTTATAAGGGTGTTGTATGTGACCGTTGTGGTGTAGAAGTAACACGGGCAAAAGTCCGTCGTGAGAGAATGGGGCATATCGAACTGGCTGCCCCAGTTTCCCACATTTGGTATTTCAAAGGTATCCCAAGCCGTATGGGTCTTGTTCTTGATATGTCACCACGTGCATTAGAAGAAGTGATTTACTTCGCTTCATACGTTGTGACAGATCCGGGCAACACACCGCTTGAGAAGAAACAACTTCTTTCTGAGAAGGAATTCCGTGCTTATTTAGATAAATACGGTAATACATTCCAAGCAGCTATGGGTGCAGAAGCAATCAATAAACTTCTTCAAGATATCGATCTTGTAAAAGAAGTAGATGCACTGAAAGAAGAGCTGAAAACTGCTCAAGGACAGCGTCGTACACGTGCGATTAAACGCCTTGAAGTGCTAGAAGCCTTCCGTAACTCAGGAAACAAACCATCATGGATGATTCTTGATGTACTTCCGGTTATTCCGCCAGAATTACGTCCAATGGTTCAACTTGATGGTGGACGTTTTGCTACTTCTGACTTAAACGACCTTTATCGTCGTGTCATCAACCGTAACAATCGTCTGAAACGTTTATTAGATCTTGGCGCGCCAAGCATCATCGTTCAGAACGAGAAGCGTATGCTTCAAGAAGCTGTCGATGCCTTGATTGATAATGGACGTAGAGGCCGACCAGTAACAGGACCAGGTAACAGACCATTGAAATCTCTTTCTCATATGCTGAAAGGGAAACAAGGACGTTTCCGTCAAAACTTGCTTGGTAAACGTGTTGACTATTCTGGACGTTCCGTTATCGTCGTAGGACCACATTTGAAAATGTATCAGTGTGGACTTCCGAAAGAAATGGCTCTTGAATTATTCAAACCATTCGTGATGAAGGAGCTTGTTGAAAAAGGTTTAGCTCACAACATCAAGAGTGCGAAGCGTAAAATTGAGCGCGTGCAGCCGGAAGTATGGGATGTTTTAGAATCAGTGATTCGCGAGCACCCAGTCTTACTAAACCGTGCACCGACTCTTCACAGACTTGGTATTCAAGCGTTTGAACCTACACTTGTGGAAGGACGCGCAATTCGTCTGCATCCACTTGTATGTACAGCCTACAACGCTGACTTTGACGGTGACCAAATGGCGGTTCACGTACCATTATCTGCTGAGGCTCAAGCTGAAGCTCGTATCTTAATGCTTGCTGCTCAAAACATTTTGAACCCGAAAGATGGAAAACCTGTTGTTACGCCATCTCAGGATATGGTGCTTGGTAACTACTACCTTACACTTGAGCGTAAAGGTGCTATCGGAGAAGGTATGGTCTTCAAAGATACTAACGAAGCCCTTATAGCTTATCAAAATGGGTATGTGCATCTTCATACACGTGTAGCTGTTGCAGCTAACTCGTTGAAGAATGTGACATTCACTGATGAACAGCGTTCTAAATTGTTGATTACAACAGTTGGAAAACTAATCTTTAACGAAATCTTACCGGAATCATTCCCTTACATGAATGAGCCGACAAAGAGCAATATTGAAGAAAAAACGCCTGACCGCTTCTTCCTTGAAAAAGGTGAAGATGTCAAAGCTGCGATTGAGAAACAAGAAATTAATGCGCCGTTCAAAAAAGGTATTTTAGGTAAAATCATTGCGGAAATCTTTAAGAGATTCCATATCACTGAGACATCTAAAATGCTTGACCGCATGAAAAATCTTGGTTTCAAATACTCTACTAAAGCGGGTATTACGGTTGGGGTGTCTGATATCGTCGTATTAGATGATAAACAGAAGATCCTTGAAGAAGCGCAAGCAAAAGTAGATAACGTCATGAAGCAATTCAGACGTGGTTTGATTACTGAAGAAGAGCGTTACGAGAGAGTCATTTCGATCTGGAGTTCTTCTAAAGATGTCATCCAAGGTAAACTGATGAAGTCCCTTGATGAAGTCAACCCAATCTACATGATGAGTGACTCTGGAGCGCGTGGTAACGCATCTAACTTCACTCAGCTGGCTGGTATGCGTGGTCTGATGGCCAACCCGGCTGGACGTATCATTGAACTTCCGATCAAATCTAGTTTCCGTGAAGGTTTAACCGTATTAGAATACTTTATTTCCACTCACGGAGCGCGTAAAGGTCTTGCCGATACAGCCCTTAAAACAGCTGACTCAGGTTACCTCACGCGTCGTCTCGTTGACGTTGCACAGGATGTCATCATCCGTGAAACAGATTGCGGTACAGACCGTGGAATCTTGGCGAAGTCCATTAGAGAAGGAAATGAAATTATTGAGAAACTTGAAGAACGTCTAATTGGACGTTTTGCAAGAAAACCAATTGTTCATCCTGAAACGGGCGAAGTCATGGTCGACGAAAACGAGCTAATTGATGAAGATAAAGCACTTGAAGTAGTCGAAGCAGGGATTGAGGAAGTATGGATCCGTTCTGCATTTACATGTAACACGCCTCATGGTGTATGTAAACGATGCTACGGCCGTAACCTTGCAACTGGCACTGACGTTGAAGTCGGTGAAGCAGTTGGAATCATCGCTGCTCAATCAATCGGTGAGCCAGGAACACAGCTTACAATGCGTACGTTCCACACCGGTGGGGTAGCAGGAGACGATATCACACAAGGTTTACCTCGTATCCAAGAGCTATTTGAAGCGCGTAATCCGAAAGGGCAAGCGACGATTTCTGAAATTGATGGTGTCGTTGCTGAAATTAACGATGTTCGTGACAAGCAGCAGGAAATTGTGGTTCAAGGCGACGTTGAAACTCGTTCTTACACAGCTCCTTACAATGCGCGTCTGAAAGTTGTTGAAGGTGACAAAGTCACTCGTGGTCAAGTACTGACAGAAGGTTCGATCGATCCGAAAGAACTTCTTAAAGTGACTGATATGACAGCTGTTCAAGAATATCTGCTTCATGAAGTACAAAAAGTATACCGTATGCAAGGGGTAGAGATCGGAGATAAGCACGTTGAGGTAATGGTTCGCCAAATGCTTCGTAAAGTGCGTGTCGCTGATGCAGGGGATACAGATGTATTACCAGGCACACTTCTTGATGTACATCAATTCACTGAAGCGAACAAAAAAGTACTATTCGAAGGAAAGCGTCCTGCAACAGGCCGCCCAGTTCTTCTTGGTATTACAAAAGCATCGCTTGAAACAGACTCATTCTTGTCTGCGGCATCCTTCCAAGAAACGACTCGTGTCCTAACAGATGCGGCGATCAAAGGAAAACGTGATGAACTGCTTGGCTTGAAAGAGAATGTTATCATCGGTAAACTTGTTCCAGCTGGAACAGGAATGCCAAACTACCGTAAAGTTAAGCCGGTTTCACAAGTGCAGCCGTCTGACGATATGGTTCCTGTAGAGTAATCTTTCTCGTGAGATTCCTATAAAATCATCAAAAAATGGTGAAGGATGTCAAGATAATCTGTCATATGATATTGACATCCTTCTGCCATGATGATAATATAACCAAGGTGCTCAAAATAAAACCTGTTACTTTGGAGGATATTCGATGTCTTATGATAAAGTATCACAGGCCCAATCCATTATTATTGGTACGAAGCAAACAGTAAAAGCTCTGAAACGAGATTCAGTAAAGGAAATCGTCGTAGCGAAAGATGCTGATCCTGCTTTAACAGCTAGTGTAACAAAACTAGCGCAAGAGAAGGGTGTAGACATTTTAGTGGTAGATTCCATGAAAAAGCTCGGCAAAGCCTGCGGAATTGAAGTTGGAGCAGCAGCTGTTGCCATTATGTTATAGCGTACTTGTTTTGTTTTTGCATGTGTAAATGCAAAAGCATTGTTTTTTGCCTTTTAATGAACCACCTGGGTATGTGGGTTATAAAAAAAGCAACGAAGGGAGGAATAACAACATGCCTACAATTAATCAGCTAATACGCAAAGGACGCGTGAGTAAAGTTGAAAACTCAAAGTCTCCTGCACTTAACAAAGGATACAACAGTTTCAAAAAAGAGCACACTAACGTAACATCTCCACAGAAGCGCGGGGTTTGTACTCGTGTCGGCACAATGACACCGAAAAAACCAAACTCAGCACTACGTAAATATGCTCGTGTACGTTTGTCTAACCTGATTGAGGTAACAGCTTACATTCCTGGTATCGGACATAATCTACAAGAGCACAGTGTAGTACTTATCCGTGGCGGACGTGTAAAAGACTTACCGGGTGTACGTTACCACATCGTTCGTGGTGCGCTTGATACTGCCGGAGTTGACGGTCGTATGCAAGGACGTTCTAAATACGGAACAAAACGCCCTAAACAAAGTAAATAATACAAACAAACATAAGGGTTTTTAGAAGTTGATATCAGATCAGTGGAGTCAGGCAACTGACAATGATATTGAGATGAGAGACAGATAGAAATCCTTTTAAATGAGAAGGGAGGCTATCAGATGCCACGTAAAGGTCCTGTAGCAAAAAGAGACGTATTGCCAGATCCAATTTACAATTCTAAACTTGTATCTCGTTTGATCAACAAAATGATGATCGACGGTAAAAGAGGAAAGTCACAAACAATTCTCTACAAGTCATTTGATATCATCAAAGAACGTACTGGTAATGAAGCGATGGAGGTTTTCGAACAAGCCTTGAAAAACATCATGCCAGTTCTTGAAGTTAAAGCACGTCGTGTAGGTGGAGCTAACTACCAAGTTCCTGTAGAAGTTCGCCCAGACCGTCGTACTACTTTAGGTCTTCGCTGGTTAGTAAACTACGCTCGTCTTCGTGGAGAAAAAACGATGGAAGAGCGTCTTGCTAACGAAATCCTTGACGCAGCTAACAACACTGGTGCTGCTGTTAAGAAACGTGAAGATACACACAAAATGGCAGAAGCGAACAAAGCATTCGCTCACTACCGCTGGTAGGATTTATACCAAACTAAAAAAACTATTCCCTAATAAGGAAGGAGAAATTACCCAATGGCAAGAGAGTTCTCCTTAGACAAAACTCGTAATATTGGTATCATGGCTCACATCGATGCTGGTAAAACGACAACGACTGAGCGTATCTTATACTACACTGGTCGTATCCATAAAATTGGTGAAACTCACGAAGGAGCTTCCCAAATGGACTGGATGGAGCAGGAGCAAGAACGTGGTATTACAATCACTTCTGCTGCTACTACAGCACAATGGAAAGGTTACCGTGTAAACATCATCGATACACCAGGACACGTAGACTTCACTGTTGAAGTTGAACGTTCTTTACGTGTACTTGACGGTGCGGTAGCGGTTCTTGATGCACAATCAGGTGTAGAGCCACAAACTGAAACAGTTTGGCGCCAAGCAACAACTTACGGAGTACCTCGTATCGTATTCGTTAACAAAATGGATAAAACCGGTGCGGACTTCCTTTACTCTGTAAGCACATTAAGAGATCGTCTTCAAGCGAACGCTCATGCAATTCAATTGCCGATCGGCGCTGAAGATCAATTCGAAGGAATCATCGACCTTGTAGATAACGTAGCATACTTCTACGAAGATGACCTTGGAACTCGCTCTGATGCACAAGAAATCCCTGCTGAGTATAAAGACAAAGCTGAAGAGCTTCGCAACAGCCTTATTGAAGCTGTCGCTGAGCTTGATGAAGAGCTTATGGAAAAATACCTTGAGGGTGTAGAAATTACAATTCCTGAATTGAAAGCTGCAATCCGTAAAGGAACGTTGAATGTTGAATTCTACCCAGTTCTTGTTGGATCTGCTTTCAAAAACAAAGGTGTTCAGCTTGTACTTGATGCTGTGCTTGATTACCTTCCTGCACCAACTGATGTTGCTGCAATCAAAGGTATCCTGCCAGATTCAAATGAAGAGGTTGTTCGTGAGTCTACTGATGACGCACCATTCTCAGCTCTTGCATTTAAAGTTATGACTGACCCTTATGTTGGGAAACTAACTTTCTTCCGCGTATACTCTGGAACACTTGCTTCAGGTTCATACGTGAAGAACTCTTCTAAGAACAAGCGTGAGCGTGTTGGACGTATCCTTCAAATGCACGCAAACAGCCGTGAAGAAATCTCTACTGTATATGCAGGGGATATCGCAGCAGCTGTTGGTCTTAAAGATACATCTACTGGTGACACTCTTTGTGACGAGAAAGATACTGTTATCCTTGAGTCTATGGAATTCCCAGAGCCAGTTATCGATGTAGCCATCGAGCCTAAATCAAAGGCTGACCAAGATAAAATGGGTATCGCTTTAGCTAAACTAGCTGAAGAGGATCCAACATTCCGTACACAAACAAACCCTGAAACTGGTCAAACGATCATCTCTGGTATGGGTGAGCTTCACCTTGATATCATTGTTGACCGTATGAAGCGTGAGTTCAAGGTGGAAGCTAACGTAGGTGCTCCTCAAGTTGCGTACCGTGAAACATTCCGTTCTGGTGCAAAAGTTGAAGGTAAATTCGTACGTCAGTCTGGTGGACGTGGTCAGTTCGGACACGTTTGGATCGAATTCGAACCAAACGAAGAAGGCGCAGGCTTCGAATTCCAAAATGCAATCGTCGGTGGGGTTGTTCCACGTGAATACATTCCAGCAATTCAAGCAGGTCTTGAAGATTCACTTGAAAATGGTGTATTAGCTGGATTCCCATTAATCGACATCAAAGCAAAATTATTTGATGGATCTTACCACGATGTTGACTCGAACGAAATGGCGTTTAAAATTGCTGCATCTATGGCATTGAAAAATGCTGTCAGCAAATGTAACCCAGTTCTACTTGAGCCAATGATGAAAGTGGAAGTCGTTATCCCTGAAGAATACATGGGAGACATCATGGGTGATATCACATCTCGTCGTGGACGTGTAGAAGGTATGGAAGCTCGCGGTAACGCTCAAGTTGTTCGCGCAATGGTTCCACTTTCTGAAATGTTCGGATATGCAACTTCACTCCGTTCTAACACACAAGGACGCGGTACTTTCACTATGCATATGGATCACTACGAAGAAGTGCCTAAGAGCATCAGTGAAGAAATCATCAAAAAAAATAAAGGTGAATAATTGATTTTGCCTTTAAACTAAAGTATAACTACTATTGAAGATCAGAAAGTGAGAGATAACTCTTCACTTTCTATCACTCTATACCAAATACAATGAACCTTTAAGGAGGATTTTTAGAATGGCTAAAGAAAAATTCGACCGTTCCAAATCGCATGCTAACATTGGTACAATTGGACACGTTGACCATGGTAAAACAACTCTAACTGCTGCTATCTCAACAGTTCTTCATAAGAAGTCTGGTAAAGGATCAGCTATGGGATATGACCAAATCGATGGTGCTCCAGAAGAGCGCGAGCGTGGAATCACAATCTCAACTTCACACGTCGAGTATGAAACAGACACTCGTCACTATGCACACGTAGACTGCCCAGGACACGCTGACTACGTTAAAAACATGATCACTGGTGCTGCTCAAATGGACGGCGCGATCTTAGTAGTATCTGCTGCTGATGGTCCAATGCCACAAACACGTGAGCACATCCTACTTTCTCGTAACGTAGGTGTTCCATACATCGTAGTATTCCTTAACAAATGTGACATGGTTGACGATGAAGAGTTACTTGAACTTGTTGAAATGGAAGTTCGTGACCTTCTTTCTGACTATGACTTCCCTGGTGATGATGTACCAGTTATCAAAGGTTCTGCTCTTAAAGCTCTTGAAGGAGATGCTGATTACGAAGCAAAAATCTTTGAACTTATGGATGCGGTTGATGAGTACATCCCAACTCCAGAGCGTGACACTGAGAAGCCATTCATGATGCCAGTTGAGGATGTATTCTCAATCACTGGTCGTGGAACTGTTGCTACTGGTCGTGTTGAGCGTGGACAAGTTAAAGTCGGTGACGAAGTTGAAATCATCGGTCTTCAAGAAGACAATGGTAAAACAACTGTTACAGGTGTTGAAATGTTCCGTAAGCTTCTTGACTATGCTGAAGCTGGTGACAACATCGGTGCACTACTTCGTGGTGTATCTCGTGAAGATATCCAACGTGGTCAAGTACTTGCTAAACCAGGTACAATCACTCCACATAGCCGTTTCAAAGCTGAAGTTTATGTACTTTCTAAAGAAGAGGGTGGACGTCATACTCCATTCTTCGCTAACTACCGTCCGCAGTTCTACTTCCGTACAACTGACGTAACTGGTATCGTACATCTTCCAGAAGGTACTGAAATGGTAATGCCTGGCGATAACACTGAGATGGAAGTTGAACTTATCTCTACTATCGCTATCGAAGAAGGAACTCGTTTCTCTATCCGTGAGGGTGGACGTACTGTAGGTTCTGGCGTCGTTTCAAATATCATTAAGTAATAAACATATAAAAGAGACTCCTTGCAAAAGGGTCTCTTTTTTTGCTTTTCCAGATCAGAACGGCTACTATAAGCTATAGAATCTAAATGGAACCGAGAGGATCACTGGAATGGCGAAGACATATTTGAAGAAATGGTTAATCGGCGGGGTTGACCAATGGATTATGATCAAAGAAGATCACACTAGTGAAGCGAAGCCTGTTCTTTTATTTTTACACGGTGGGCCCGGTTCCGCTCAAATCAGCTATATCGACTCATTTCATGAGGAACTTAATCACGATTTTACAGTTGTTCATTGGGATCAGCGTGGCGCGGGACTCTCCTATCAAAAGAATCCCTCCGATACTTCCATGACCATTCGGCAATTTATTGAAGATACGATTGAACTGACAGAGAAAGTCCTTTCATATCTAGGTCAATCAAAATTGTACATCGCCGGATATTCGTGGGGGTCATTAATCGCCATACAAGCAGTACATAAGCGCCCAGATCTATATCATGCTTATTATGGAATTAGTCAGGTAGTAGATGTAATAAAAGAAGATAGTGTGTCGTACGAGCTTCTTTTGGAGAAATACGAAAGAAATCGGTTGTTTACTTGGTGCCTGCGATTACTGACGCCTCCTCCGTGGAAACGAATATCAGCTCATGCTCTGTTCTCTCTATATAAAGAGCTCGGAAGCGTAGGTCTCACACATAGGTGGAAGCCGCTTATTCAAATGCTGCGCGGGTTTCTTTTTAGTAAGGAATATCAGCTCAAAGATAAGTGGAATTTCCTTAAAGGACAGATGCTTAGTCAGGACATTCTATGGGATGAATTGATGAATGAGAGCATTGAATACCGAGTTTCTACTATATTAATACCTTGTTACTTTATCATTGGTGAATATGACATGATTACACCAGCTGCTGTATCAAAACCTTATGTTGAGCAATTAACAGCACCAGTCAAAGAATGGTTCACCTTTAAAGAATCTGCACATTCCCCGCATCTAGAAGAGCCAGAAGAATTTATCCGTACCATAAAAAAGACGGCTGTACATCATCTTCAGGGAAAGCTTGATTTATAGGCTGAACCCCTGTATAATATGAAAAGTGTGCAAATCATAAATTTATCCGATTTATTATTGCAACACGCAGGCCAATTTGGTACAATAGTGCATGTTGGTCTTTGACTGCGATGAAGTGAGAGGTTGCTGACACACCCGGCCGCTTTGCCATGGCAAGGTGATCAGGTTTTTCTCACGGAGAACTGTCTAACGTAAGTAGGCGAAAAGGAGGGAAAATAATGGCAAAACAAAAAATTCGTATTCGTTTAAAAGCATATGATCATAGAATTCTTGATCAATCTGCTGAGAAGATTGTTGAAACGGCTAAGCGTTCTGGTGCTAGTGTATCTGGTCCAATCCCGCTTCCAACTGAAAAATCAGTTTACACAATCCTTCGTGCGGTGCATAAGTACAAAGATTCTCGTGAGCAATTTGAGATGCGTACTCACAAACGTCTAATCGACATCGTGAATCCAACTCCACAAACAGTTGATGCACTTATGCGTTTAGATTTACCATCTGGTGTAGATATCGAAATCAAACTTTAATTCAAATAGAAAACACATATTATAGGAGGTGTGACTAATGACCAAAGGAATCTTAGGTAGAAAAATTGGTATGACGCAAGTATTCGCAGAAAACGGTGATCTTATCCCTGTAACTGTTGTTGAGGCTGCTGCTAACGTTGTTCTTCAAAAGAAGACTGCTGACACGGATGGCTATGAAGCAATCCAAATCGGTTTTGACGACAAACGTGAAAAGCTTTCTAACAAACCAGAGAAGGGCCACGTTGCTAAAGCGGAAACTGCTCCTAAGCGCTTCGTAAAAGAATTACGCGGTGCGGAGTTAGATGCGTATGAAGTTGGTCAGGAAGTCAAAGTTGATATTTTCGCAAATGGAGATATCGTAGATGTAACAGGAACATCAAAAGGTAAAGGATTCCAAGGGGCTATCAAGCGCCACGGACAATCACGCGGACCAATGACTCACGGTTCACGTTACCACCGTCGTCCTGGTTCAATGGGACCTGTTGATCCAAACCGAGTGTTCAAAGGTAAACTTCTTCCGGGTCGTATGGGCGGAGAGCAAATCACTGTCCAAAACCTTGAGATCGTTAAAGTTGATGCGGAACGCAATCTTCTATTGATCAAAGGAAATGTACCAGGAGCTAAAAAATCTCTAGTAACTGTAAAGAGTGCAGTTAAATCTAAATAACTCTCTTAGGAAAGGAGGAAACAAGTCATGCCAAAAGTAGCATTATTTAACCAAAACGGTTCTACTAACGGTGAAATCGAATTAAACGCTTCTGTGTTTGGAATTGAGCCAAACGAAAGCGTAGTATTCGATGCTATTCTTATGCAAAGAGCTTCCTTACGTCAAGGAACTCACAAAGTAAAAACTCGTTCTGAAGTACGTGGCGGAGGTCGTAAGCCTTGGAGACAGAAGGGTACTGGTCGTGCTCGTCAAGGTTCTATCCGTTCACCACAATGGCGCGGAGGCGGTATCGTATTCGGTCCAACACCACGCAGCTATTCATATAAATTACCTAAAAAAGTTCGCCGCTTGGCTATCAAGTCAGTATTGTCTTCTAAAGTAATCGACAACAACATCATCGTTCTTGAAGATCTGACTCTTGATGCAGTGAAAACGAAAGAATTCGCAGGCATCCTTAAAGGATTATCTGTCGAGAAGAAAGCGTTGATCGTCACTGCGGATGCAAACGAAACAGTTGCTTTATCTGCTCGTAACATCCCTGGAGTAACAGTTGTTGAAGCTAACGGTATCAACGTTCTTGACGTTGTCAACCACGAGAAACTTCTGATCACTAAAGCAGCGGTTGAAAAAGTAGAGGAGGGACTTGCATAATGAAAGATCCTCGTGATGTTCTAAAGCGCCCTATCATTACTGAACGTTCTGCTGATCTAATGACAGAGAAGAAGTATACGTTCGAAGTTGATGTCAGAGCTAACAAAACAGAAGTGAAAGACGCTGTTGAAGAAATCTTTGGAGTGAAAGTTGAGAAAGTCAACGTTCAAAATTACAAAGGAAAATCTAAACGCGTTGGACGCTACACTGGTATGACTAGCCGTCGCAGAAAAGCGATCGTGAAATTAACTGCTGACAGCAAAGAAATCGAAATTTTTGAAGCGTAAATCTTAAAAAGAAGGAGGGAAATTCAAAATGGCGATTAAAAAGTATAAACCAACCAGTAATGGTCGTCGTGGCATGACTACTTCAGATTTTGCTGAAATCACGACTGACAAACCAGAAAAATCGTTGCTTGCGCCGCTTCACAGAAAAGGCGGACGTAACAACCAAGGTAGAATGACTGTTCGTCATCAAGGTGGCGGTCATAAACGTCAATACCGTATCATTGACTTTAAACGTGATAAAGACGGTATACCTGGACGCGTTGCTACAATCGAGTATGATCCAAACCGTTCAGCGAACATCGCTCTTGTAAACTATGCAGATGGTGAGAAACGTTACATTCTTGCTCCTAAAGGAATCCAAGTTGGTACTGAAGTTACTTCTGGACCAGAATCTGACATCAAACCAGGTAATGCTCTTCCACTTATCAACATCCCAGTTGGTACAGTTGTGCATAACATTGAATTAAAACCAGGTAAAGGTGGACAATTAGTTCGTTCTGCTGGTACTTCTGCTCAAGTTCTTGGTAAAGAAGGTAAATACGTTCTTGTACGTTTGAACTCAGGAGAAGTTCGTATGATTCTTTCTGCTTGCCGTGCGACTATCGGTCAAGTTGGAAACGAGCAACACGAATTAATTAACATCGGTAAAGCTGGACGTTCACGCTGGAAAGGCGTACGCCCAACAGTTCGTGGTTCTGTAATGAACCCTAACGATCACCCACACGGTGGTGGTGAAGGACGCGCTCCAATCGGACGTAAATCACCAATGTCTCCATGGGGCAAACCGACTCTTGGATTCAAGACTCGTAAGAAAACCAACAAGTCTGATAAATTCATTGTACGTCGTCGTAAAAACAAGTAACGGGGTTGTCTACGGTTCATTTAGGACCGTAGTTCAATCACGAAGGGAGGTTCCACAATGGCTCGCAGCTTAAAAAAAGGACCATTTGTTGATGATCATTTGATGGCTAAAGTCGAGAAATTGAATGAAACTGACAAAAAGCAAGTCGTAAAAACTTGGTCTCGTCGTTCTACAATTTTCCCACAATTCATCGGTCACACAATCGCTGTCTATGACGGACGCAAACATGTACCTGTTTTCATTTCTGAAGATATGGTAGGTCACAAATTGGGCGAATTCGCACCAAGCCGTACTTACAAAGGTCATGCTAGTGACGATAAAAAAACAAGACGCTAATGAGAGGAGGCTTTTAAATGCAAGCTAAAGCTGTCGCAAGAACAGTCCGTATTGCTCCTCGTAAAGCACGTCTAGTAATGGACCTGATCCGAGGTAAGCAAGTAGGAGAAGCAGTTTCTATCTTAAACCTTACACCTAAGGCTGCTTCACCAATTATTGAAAAAGTATTAAAATCTGCTATCGCAAATGCTGAGCACAACTACGAGTTGGACGCTAACAGCCTAGTGATTACTCAAGCATTCGTTGACGAAGGTCCAACACTTAAGAGATTCCGTCCACGTGCTATGGGTCGTGCGAGCGCAATTAACAAACGTACTAGCCACATTACAATCGTTGTATCAGAAAAGAAGGAGGGATAATCCGTGGGTCAAAAGGTAAATCCAGTAGGTCTTCGTATTGGCGTCATTCGTGATTGGGAATCTAAATGGTTCGCAGGAAAAGATTACGCTGACTTCTTACATGAAGACTTGAAAATCCGTGAATTCATCAGCAAGCGTTTGTCTGACGCGTCTGTTTCTAAAGTAGAAATCGAACGTGCTGCAAACCGCGTAAATATCACAATCCACACGGCTAAACCAGGTATGGTAATTGGTAAAGGCGGATCTGAAGTTGAAGCACTTCGTAAAGCTCTTAACAGCCTAACTGGCAAACGTGTACACATCAACATTCTTGAAATCAAAAGAGCAGATCTTGATGCTCAGCTAGTTGCTGAAAACATCGCTCGTCAACTTGAAAATCGTATTTCATTCCGTCGTGCACAAAAACAAACAATCCAACGCACAATGCGTGCTGGAGCACAAGGAATCAAAACAATGGTTTCTGGTCGTCTTGGCGGTGCAGATATTGCTCGTTCTGAATATTACAGTGAAGGTACTGTTCCGTTGCACACACTTCGTGCTGACATCGACTATGCTACTGCTGAAGCTGACACTACTTATGGTAAGCTTGGCGTAAAAGTATGGATCTATCGTGGAGAAGTCCTTCCAACTAAGAAGAATACTGCGGAAGGAGGAAAATAATATGTTATTGCCAAAACGCGTGAAGTATCGCAGAGAACATCGTGGAAAAATGCGTGGTCGTGCAAAAGGTGGTACTGAAGTACATTTCGGTGAGTACGGTATCCAAGCTCAAGAAGCTTCTTGGATCACGAACCGCCAAATCGAAGCTGCTCGTATTGCTATGACTCGTTACATGAAACGTGGCGGTAAAGTTTGGATTAAAATTTTCCCTTCTAAGCCATACACAGCTAAACCTCTAGAGGTCCGCATGGGTTCCGGTAAAGGTGCTCCAGAAGGATGGGTAGCTGTAGTAAAACCAGGCAAAGTTTTATTTGAAATTTCTGGTGTGTCTGAAGAAGTTGCTCGTGAAGCTCTTCGTCTTGCATCTCACAAATTGCCAATTAAAACGAAGTTCGTAAAACGTGAAGAAATTGGTGGTGAATCAAATGAAAGCTAATGAAATTCGTGACCTTACCACTGCTGAAATTGAACAAAAAGTAAAGTCTCTTAAAGAAGAACTTTTCAATCTTCGTTTCCAATTAGCGACTGGGCAACTTGAAAACACTGCTCGCATTCGTGAAGTGCGTAAATCAATCGCACGCATGAAAACTGTGATTCGTCAAAGAGAAATCGCTGCTAATAAATAATAATTAGAGGGGAGGCCCCGCAAACATGAGCGAACGTAACCAACGTAAAGTGTATCAAGGTCGTGTTGTTTCTGACAAAATGGATAAAACCATCACTGTTGTAGTTGAAACATACAAAAAGCATTCACTTTATGGCAAACGTGTAAGATACTCTAAGAAGTTCAAAGCACATGATGAAAACAACCAAGCAAAAATCGGAGACATCGTAAAGGTCATGGAAACTCGTCCTTTATCTGCGACTAAACGCTTTCGTCTAGTTGAAGTTGTCGAAGAAGCCGTTATTATCTAATAAAGTTCGGATTTCTTTTTCCGAAAGGAGGTAACATTAATGATTCAACAGGAGACTCGTTTAAAAGTAGCTGACAACTCTGGCGCACGCGAAGTACTAACGATTAAAGTTCTTGGTGGCTCTGGACGTAAGACGGCTAACATCGGTGATGTCATTGTTTGTACGGTTAAACAAGCAACACCAGGAGGCGTTGTCAAAAAAGGTGAAGTTGTGAAAGCAGTTATCGTTCGTACAAAGAGCGGAGCTCGCAGAAACGATGGATCTTACATCAGCTTCGATGAAAATGCATGTGTCATTATCCGTGACGACAAGAGCCCACGTGGAACTCGTATCTTCGGACCAGTAGCACGTGAACTTCGTGAAAACAACTATATGAAAATTGTTTCTCTAGCACCAGAAGTACTTTAATGAATACAATCCGCGACTCAAGGAGGTGCGATTAAATGCATGTTAAAAAGGGCGATAAAGTAGTGGTTATCTCTGGTAAAGATAAAGGTAAACAAGGAGTCATCCTTGCTGCTTTCCCTAAGAATGACCGTGTTTTAGTAGAAGGTATTAACCTTGTGAAAAAACACTCTAAACCAACCCAAGCTAACCCTCAGGGCGGAATTTCTGAACAAGAAGCGCCGATCCACGTATCAAACGTAATGCCGCTTGATCCTAAAACGGGTGAAGTGACACGTGTTGGGTATAAAGTTGAGGACGGAAAGAAAGTCCGTGTAGCGAAAAAATCTGGGCAAGTTCTAGATAAATAGTAAATAAGGAAGGGAGGTCTTTCTCATGAACCGCCTTAAAGAAAAGTATGTAAAAGAAATTACACCTGCATTAGTTTCTAAGTTTGAATACAAATCAGTAATGCAAGTGCCAAAAATCGAAAAAATCGTGATCAACATGGGTGTTGGTGACGCCGTTCAAAACGCTAAAGCAATCGATACTGCTGTTGAAGAATTAACGTTTATCGCTGGTCAAAAACCTGTCGTTACTCGTGCGAAGAATTCTATTGCTGGATTCCGTCTACGTGAAGGAATGCCAATCGGTGCGAAAGTAACACTTCGCGGAGAGCGCATGTACGATTTCCTTGATAAACTTATTTCTGTATCTTTACCACGTGTACGTGACTTCCGCGGGATTTCTAAGAAATCTTTCGACGGTCGTGGAAACTACACGCTTGGTATTAAAGAACAGTTAATCTTCCCAGAAATTGATTACGATAAAGTAACAAAAGTCCGCGGTATGGATATCGTTATCGTTACGACTGCCAATACGGACGAAGAAGCACGTGAGTTATTAACTCAAGTAGGTATGCCGTTCCAGAAATAATCAATGAAAGGGAGGCGAAATCGTGGCTAAAAAGTCTATGATTGCGAAACAACAACGCAAACAAAAGTTTAAAGTTCAAGAGTATACGCGCTGCGAACGTTGTGGACGTCCACATTCAGTAATTCGCAAGTTTAAACTTTGCCGTATTTGTTTCCGCGAACTTGCATATAAAGGACAAATTCCTGGCGTTAAAAAAGCCAGCTGGTAATCCCCATAAATGGGAAGGAGGTTATTAAATAATGGTTATGACAGATCCGATTGCAGATTTGCTGACTCGTATTCGCAATGCGAACATGGTACGTCATGAGAAGCTAGAAGTACCGGCTTCCAAAATCAAAAGAGAAATTGCTGAAATCTTAAAGCGTGAAGGTTTTATCCGTGACGTTGAATATGTTGAAGACAGCAAACAAGGAATTATTCGTATGTTCCTTAAATATGGCCAAAACAACGAACGTGTTATCACTGGTCTAAAAAGAATCAGTAAACCTGGTTTACGTGTATATGCGAAATCAAATGAAGTACCACGTGTACTTAACGGACTTGGAATCGCAATTATTTCTACATCACAAGGTGTTTTATCGGACAAAGAAGCCCGTGCTAAACAAGCTGGTGGAGAAGTACTTGCTTACGTATGGTAAAAAAAGTTTAAGATGAATGGAGGTGCTTGGTATGTCTCGTATAGGTAAAAAACTAATCGAGATCCCTTCAGGAGTTACTGTGACAAACAACGATAACACAGTGACAGTAAAGGGACCAAAAGGTGAACTAACTCGTACATTTCACCCTGATATGGAAATTAAAATTGAGGACAGCGTCTTAACTGTAAGCCGTCCGTCTGATCATAAAGAACACCGTGCATTACATGGTACAACACGTAGCTTAATTGCAAACATGGTTGAAGGTGTATCTAAAGGTTTCGAAAGAGGTTTAGAACTTATCGGTGTCGGTTACCGTGCAGCTAAATCTGGAAACAAACTTGTTCTTAACGTTGGATACTCTCATCCAGTTGAAATCGTTCCTGAGGATGGAGTTGAAGTCGAAGTTCCATCTCAAACGAAAGTAGTCATTAAAGGTATCGATAAAGAGCGTGTGGGAGCTCTAGCTTCTAACATCCGCGCTGTCCGTTCTCCAGAGCCTTACAAAGGTAAAGGAATTCGTTACGAAGGTGAATTCGTTCGCCGTAAAGAAGGAAAAACTGGTAAGTAAGATCGCTTAATGTGAAGAAAGGAGTGACTCGGATGATTACGAAAACTAGTAAAAACGCTACTCGTCTTAAAAGACACGCTCGTGTTCGTGCGAAACTTTCAGGTACTGCTGAAAGACCTCGCCTTAACGTTTTCCGTTCTAACAAGAACATCTACGCTCAAGTAATTGATGATGTTAACGGTGTAACACTTGTAAGTGCTTCTACTCTTGATAAAGATTTAAAGATCGAGAATAGTTCTGACGCTGCAGCTGCTACTAAAGTTGGCGAACTTGTTGCAAAACGTGCTGTTGAAAAAGGAATCTCTAACGTGGTATTTGACCGCGGAGGATACTTATATCATGGACGTGTAAAAGCTCTAGCTGAAGCTGCTCGTGAGGCTGGACTTAAATTTTAATAAAAGAAGGAGGGACACATCCGAATGAGTCGTATTGACCAAAGCAAATTAGAGTTAGAAGAACGCTTAGTTACGGTTAACCGCGTAGCGAAAGTTGTTAAAGGTGGACGTCGTTTCCGTTTTGCAGCTTTAGTTGTTGTCGGTGACAAAAACGGTCATGTAGGTTTCGGTACTGGTAAAGCACAAGAAGTACCAGAAGCGATCCGCAAAGCTGTTGAAGATGCGAAAAAGAATTTAATTGAAGTACCAATGGTTGGAACTACAATTCCACATGAAATCATCGGTCGATTCGGTGCAGGAAACGTTCTATTGAAGCCTGCTTCAGAAGGTACAGGAGTTATCGCTGGAGGCCCAGTGCGTGCGGTTCTTGAGCTTGCTGGTCTAGCTGATATCCTTTCTAAATCTCTAGGTTCTAATACACCGATCAACATGATCCGCGCAACACTTCAGGGTTTAAGTGAACTTAAACGTGCTGAAGACGTTGCGAAGCTTCGTGGAAAATCTGTAGAAGACCTGTTAGGATAAGGAGGGAACATTAATGGCAAATAAATTAGAAATTACCCTCAAACGCAGTGTAATCGGTCGCCCAGAAGATCAGCGTGTCACTGTTCGTACTCTTGGTCTTAAGAAAACAAACCAAACAGTCGTACATGAAGACAATGCAGCGATCCGCGGCATGATTAACAAGGTGTCTCATTTAGTTTCTGTTAAAGAACAATAAAACATTTTTAATCGATAAGGAGGTGCCCAAATGAAACTTCATGAATTGAAGCCTTCAGAAGGTTCACGTAAAGTACGCAACCGTGTTGGTCGTGGTATTGGATCAGGTAACGGTAAAACTTCTGGTAAAGGTCATAAAGGTCAAAACGCTCGTTCTGGCGGCGGTGTACGCCCTGGTTTCGAAGGTGGTCAGATGCCTTTATTCCAACGTCTTCCAAAACGTGGTTTTACAAACATCAACCGTAAAGATTACTCGGTAATCAACTTAGACAGATTAAACAGTTTTGACGAAGGAACGGAAGTAACTCCTGAACTTCTTCTAGAGACTGGTGCAATAAGCAAGTTAAAAGCAGGAGTAAAAATTCTTGGCAACGGTAAATTAGAAAAAAAATTAACTGTAAAAGCCAATAAATTCTCTGCTTCTGCTAAAGAAGCGATTGAAGCTGCTGGCGGTACAGCCGAGGTGATCTAACTTGTTTAAGACAATCTCCAATTTTATGCGCGTGAAAGATATACGGAATAAGATTATATTCACTCTTTTAATGTTAATCGTCTTTCGTATAGGTGCTTTCATCCCTGTGCCTAATGTGAACGCCGAAGTTCTCCAGGCACAGGATCAAATGAGTGTTTTCGGGATCCTCAACACGTTTGGGGGCGGGGCACTTTTCCAATTCTCCATTCTTGCAATGGGGATTATGCCGTATATCACTGCTTCGATCATCATTCAGCTCTTGCAGATGGATGTTGTTCCGAAGTTCACTGAGTGGTCAAAGCAAGGAGAGGTTGGCCGCCGAAAATTAGCACAATTCACAAGGTATTTTACAATTGTTCTAGGTTTTATCCAGGCGTTAGGAATGTCATATGGATTCAACAATATGGCAGGAGGCATGCTGATTGAAAACCCAGGTGTTTCAACGTACCTCTTAATTGCGGTCGTACTCACTGCGGGAACAGCATTTTTAATGTGGCTGGGAGAGCAGATTACTGCTCACGGTGTTGGTAACGGTATTTCGATTATTATCTTTGCCGGTATCATCGCAGGTATCCCTCAAACATTAAAACAAGTGTACGCTCAGCAATTTGTAGGTGGAGATGGACAGCTGTTCATGCAAATCCTGAAAATTGCCCTTATTGTCATTGCTATTCTTGTCATTGTTGTCGGTGTTATTTACATTCAAATGGCAGTGAGAAAGATTGCGATTCAATATTCAAAAGGAACTGGCCGTGCACAAATGTCTGCTAGTCAAGCAACGCACCTTCCATTGAAAGTGAATCCAGCAGGGGTGATTCCAGTCATCTTTGCCGTTTCATTCATTATTACTCCGCAGACGGTCGCATCGTTCTTCGGAACCAATAATGTGACAACTTGGATAACCAACAACTTTGACTATACTAAGCCAATCGGTATGACGATTTATGTAGCACTGATTGTTGCTTTCACATATTTTTATGCCTTTGTCCAAGTGAATCCTGAACAAATGGCTGAAAATCTGCAAAAGCAGGGTGGCTATATCCCGGGAGTTCGTCCAGGGAAAATGACTCAAGATAGAATTACGAGCATTTTGTACCGACTCACGTTCGTGGGCGCCATTTTCTTAGCCGTGATTTCAATACTTCCTATCTTTTTCATTCAATTCGCTGGATTACCTTCCGCTGCACAAATTGGTGGCACAAGTCTTCTCATTGTTGTAGGTGTTGCACTTGAAACAATGAAACAGCTTGAAAGCCAATTAGTGAAACGAAACTACCGTGGATTTATGAAATAAAACAGAGGGCTGGGCTCCTGCCCAACCTCTCTAAGTAAGGAAGGGGAAATCCGAAATGAACTTAGTCTTAATGGGGCTTCCGGGTGCTGGTAAAGGCACTCAGGCAGAACGAATTGTTGATGATTATGGGATCCCTCATATCTCAACAGGAGATATGTTCCGCGCTGCTATGAAAGAGGAGACACAACTTGGGCTCGAAGCAAAATCCTTTATCGATAAAGGAGAGCTTGTTCCTGATGAGGTCACAATCGGTATTGTTAGAGAAAGACTTGGCAAAAATGATTGTGAACAAGGTTTTCTTCTGGACGGATTTCCGCGAACAGTCGCTCAGGCTGAAGCTTTAGAAGACATTCTAAAGGACCTTGGCAGAACGATTGATTATGTCATTAATATTAAAGTCGATAAAGATGCTTTGATGGAGCGTCTGACTGGCCGAAGAATTTGCAAAAATTGCGGAGCAACCTATCATTTAGTATTCAATCCACCTGCGAAAGAAAATGTTTGCGATAAGTGTGGAGGCGAGCTTTATCAACGTGCAGATGATAATGCAGAAACCGTTTCGACTAGACTTGAAGTAAACTTAAAGCAGACTGAACCTTTACTGAACTTCTATTCAGAAAAAGGATATCTTGCAAACATTGATGGTGCAAAACACATTAACGATGTATATGCAGATATCAAGGACCTGCTTGGGGGATTAAATAAATGATTATCTGTAAAACTCCTCGCGAGCTTGAGATTATGAGAGAAGCTGGACGCATTGTCGCACTGACTCATGAAGAGCTGAAGAAACATATAAAACCAGGTATTTCGACAAAAGAATTGGATCAAATTGCCGAACGTTTTATTACAAAGCAGGGTGCAATCCCATCTTTTAAAGGGTATAATGGTTTTCGCGGGAGCATTTGCGTTTCGGTGAATGAAGAACTCGTTCACGGTATTCCTGGTAAACGGGTTTTACGTGATGGTGACATCATTAGTATCGATATTGGCGCAAAGTTAAATGGCTATCATGGTGACTCTGCTTGGACTTATCCAGTTGGGGTAATCAGTGATGAAGACCGCAAACTACTGGAAGTCACAGAGGAATCTCTATATAAAGGCTTACAGGAAGCAAAGCCAGGCGAACGTCTGTCGAACATTTCCCATGCCATACAAACGTATGTAGAAAACGAGAATTTCTCAGTTGTTAGAGAATATGTTGGACATGGGGTCGGACAGGATCTTCATGAGGACCCTCAAATTCCTCATTATGGTCCGCCCAACAAAGGCCCGCGGCTAAAACCTGGAATGGTGTTGGCCATCGAACCGATGGTGAACGCAGGCAGCCGATATGTGAAAACATTGGCTGATAACTGGACGGTTGTAACGGTTGATGGGAAAAAGTGTGCTCACTTTGAGCATACGATTGCGATTACAGATACAGGTTTTGATATACTGACTAAGATTTAGGTCTTCACTGAAGCCTTTCAGGCCCAAATCGGGCAGGTTGTCTGTATAGTCCAAAGGAAAGAACAAGATCAGTATACAGGTGTCATCGGCATGTTCGGTGTTGACCATGTACTAATCGCAGACGGAGAAAAGCGTAAATTTCATTCTCCTAAGAAAAAATATCAATCATATAACCTTTTATGGTTGCGTATCTCCGGAAGTTCAGAACAGTATATTCAAAACAGGTCGGGTGATAGATGGACAATTGAGATGAACTCATTTGGACATTTGTCAGAGAGCAAGTTACTGATTTGAAGAAGGGAGAACACTTGAATGGCGAAAGACGATGTAATTGAAGTGGAAGGTACTGTAGCAGAAACTTTGCCAAATGCAATGTTCAAAGTTGAACTAGAGAATGGTCATACAGTTTTGGCTCATGTATCAGGAAAAATCCGTATGCACTTCATTCGCATTTTACCTGGAGACAAAGTTACGGTAGAATTATCTCCATATGACTTAACTCGTGGTAGAATTACGTACCGTTACAAATAAAGCAACTCCGGAAGAAGGAGGTTGGAAACACATGAAAGTGAGACCATCTGTTAAACCTATCTGTGAAAAATGTAAAGTTATTCGCAGAAAAGGAAAAGTAATGGTGATCTGTGAAAACCCAAAACATAAACAAAAACAAGGCTAATAACAAGGAGGTGCCCAAATCATGGCTCGTATTGCTGGTGTAGATATTCCACGTGATAAACGTGTTGTCATTTCTTTAACATATGTTTTTGGAATTGGTCGTACGACTGCGCAACAAGTCCTTAAAGAAGCAGGTGTTTCTGAAGACACTCGCGTTCGCGATCTAACTGAAGACGAACTTGGTAAAATCCGTGATATCATTGACAAACTTAAAGTAGAAGGTGACCTTCGTCGTGAAGTTTCACTTAACATTAAGCGTCTAATTGAAATCGGAAGCTACCGCGGAATCCGTCATCGTAGAGGACTTCCTGTTCGTGGACAAAACACAAAAAACAACGCGCGTACTCGTAAAGGTCCGCGTCGTACTGTAGCTAACAAGAAAAAATAAGTAAAGGAGGTAGTTAAAGAATGGCTGCTGCTCGTAAACAAAATACGCGTAAACGTCGCGTGAAAAAGAATATTGAAGCTGGAATCGCTCATATTCGTTCCACTTTCAACAACACGATTGTAACGATTACTGATGTTCATGGAAACGCAATTTCTTGGTCAAGTGCTGGTGCATTAGGATTCAGAGGTTCTCGTAAATCTACTCCTTTCGCTGCACAAATGGCTGCTGAAACTGCTGCTAAAGGTTCTATCGAACATGGTCTTAAAACACTTGAAGTAACTGTTAAAGGTCCTGGTTCTGGTCGTGAAGCTGCAATTCGTGCACTTCAAGCTGCAGGTCTTGAAGTTACTGCAATCAGAGACGTAACTCCAGTTCCTCATAACGGATGCCGTCCACCAAAACGTCGCCGCGTGTAATTTGTTTGTATAGATTTTGTGTCCCTGTCAATAATGGGTTATGATACAGTTATTTATGAGACGAATACACGACTCGTTGCCTGAGCACATACGGGACTAAACAATGAGGAATTTCGGATGGAATCTCATATGATTCTATTCGAGGTTTCGACGTTTTGAAGGAGGGTTTTATTAGATGATCGAAATTGAAAAACCAAAAATCGAAACGGTTGAAATCAGCGACGATGCCAAGTATGGCAAGTTTGTCGTAGAGCCACTTGAGCGTGGATATGGTACCACTTTAGGGAACTCCCTTCGTCGTATCCTTTTATCCTCACTTCCTGGTGCAGCTGTAACATCGATCCAGATAGATGGTGTCTTACACGAATTCTCAACGATCGAAGGCGTGGTTGAAGATGTTACAACGATTATCTTAAACATTAAAAAGCTTGCACTCAAAATCTACTCTGAAGAAGAGAAGACGCTTGAAATTGATGTACAAGATGAAGGTACTGTAACAGCTGCTGATATTACACACGACAGCGATATTGAAATCTTAAATCCAGATCTCCACATCGCAACTCTTGGCAAGAATGCGAGCTTCCGTGTTCGCTTAACTGCACAAAGAGGTCGCGGGTATAATCCTGCTGATGCAAACAAAAGAGACGATCAGCCAATCGGTGTGATTCCGATCGACTCAATCTATACACCTGTATCTCGTGTGACTTATCAAGTGGAGAACACCCGTGTTGGGCAAATCACAAACTATGATAAATTAACACTAGATGTATGGACTGATGGAAGCACAGGACCGAAAGAAGCGATCGCTCTAGGTTCTAAGATTTTAACTGAACACCTGAATATTTTCGTTGGGTTAACTGACGAAGCTCAGCATGCTGAAATCATGGTTGAGAAAGAAGAAGACCAAAAAGAAAAAGTGCTTGAAATGACAATTGAAGAGCTTGATCTTTCTGTTCGTTCTTACAACTGTTTGAAGCGTGCGGGTATTAACACTGTTCAAGAGCTTGCTAACAAGACAGAAGAGGATATGATGAAAGTGCGTAACCTTGGACGTAAATCTCTTGAAGAAGTGAAAGCGAAACTAGAAGAACTTGGACTGGGTCTTCGTAAAGACGATTGACTAGTTTCATTGTGAACTAGGATTTTCGTGTGTTTTTTATTCATACAGCATTCTCTAACTAAGGAGGGGACATCACATGGCATACAGAAAGCTAGGACGCACTAGTGCACAACGTAAAGCAATGCTTCGTGACCTAACGACTGATTTGATCATCAACGAACGCATCGAAACAACTGAAACACGTGCGAAAGAACTTCGCTCTGTAGTTGAAAAAATGATCACTCTTGGCAAACGCGGAGATCTTCATGCTCGCCGTCAAGCTGCAGCTTACATTCGTAATGAAGTAGCTAATGCTGAAACAAACCAAGATGCACTTCAAAAATTATTCGCTGACGTTGCAACTCGCTACGAAGATCGCCAAGGTGGATACACTCGTATCATGAAGCTTGGACCTCGTCGCGGCGATGGCGCACCAATGGCTGTCATTGAATTAGTTTAATCACATAGCGTGTATCTAAGAAAGGGCGGGACAGTTCATAACTGGATCTATGCCCTTTTTTAGATACTACGGCTTTTTAACAATAAGCAAGAGGAGGTCCGGTAGAGATGGGGAAGACATTAATTGACGTAAAGGACATTGTATTTCGTTATCACAAGGATGCGGACAAGCCCGCTTTAGATCAAGTGTCATTGCATGTGAATCAAAATGAATGGCTCGCCATTGTTGGTCATAACGGTTCAGGTAAATCCACACTTGCCCGTGTACTGAATGGGCTCATTTTACCGGATGCTGGAACGGTCAAGGTTGGAGAGATTGAGCTGAAAGAAGAGAGTGTCTGGGATATTCGCAAAAAGGTCGGAATGGTCTTTCAAAACCCAGATAACCAATTCGTTGGCTCAACGGTTCGTGATGATGTGGCTTTTGGTTTAGAAAATAACGGGGTTGAGCGGGAATTGATGATAGAACGTGTAGATTGGGCTGTCAAACAGGTCAATATGCAGGAGTTTCTTGATCAAGAGCCGCACCATCTATCAGGCGGGCAAAAGCAGAGAGTCGCCATTGCAGGTGTACTTGCCGCAAGCCCTGACATTATGATCTTGGATGAAGCAACATCGATGCTTGATCCGATTGGCCGTGAAGAAGTGTTAGAGACTGTTAGACTATTGAAGGAACAAGGGACGGTCACAGTCATTTCCATCACACATGATTTAGACGAGGCCGCCAAGGCAGATCGGGTCATTGTCATGAATGACGGGAAAAAATTTGCCGAGGGAACCCCAGAGGAAGTATTTGAACTAGACGAACAGCTAGTTCAAATTGGACTTGATCTGCCATTTTCCTATCGGTTGAGCAAACAATTGAAGCAGCAAGGTGTACCGCTTGCAAATGCCCATTTGACACAAGAAGGATTGGTGAAAGAGCTATGGACATTACGATCAAAGAATTAGAGCATCGTTATCAAATGAAAACGCCGTTTGAGCGTCTCGCTTTGTATGATGTCAATGCTTCTATCCAAGAGGGCAGCTATGTCGCTGTCATTGGTCATACGGGCTCTGGAAAGTCCACGTTGTTGCAGCATTTAAATGGCTTGCTCAAACCAACGAAGGGGAGCATTGCGCTTGGAGATACCGTCTTACAAGCCAATAAAAAGCAGAAGGATTTAAAGTCCCTCCGGAAAAAAGTAGGCATCGTGTTTCAGTTTCCTGAGCATCAGCTCTTTGAAGAAACGATCCTTAAGGATATCTGCTTTGGTCCGATGAATTTCGGTGTTCCTCAGGAAAAGGCAGAAGCAAAGGCGAAGGAAATGCTGAAGCTAGTTGGTCTTCCTGAATCCCTATTATCTCGATCTCCCTTTGAACTAAGCGGCGGTCAAATGAGACGTGTGGCGATTGCAGGTGTTCTAGCGATGGAGCCAGAAGTGCTTGTGCTGGATGAGCCGACTGCAGGGTTAGATCCACGCGGACGAAAGGAAATCATGGACATGTTCTATGAGCTTCATCAAAAGGCAAACCTCACCACGATTCTGGTTACACACAGTATGGAGGACGCTGCTCATTATGCGGATCAAATGATTGTGATGCATAAAGGAACGGTGAAGGCGACAGGTACGCCGATAGAATTGTTTGCCAATCGTACAGATATGTCTTCGTTTGGTCTCGACCTCCCAGAAACGATTAAATTCCAGCAGACTGTAGAAGAAAAGCTGGGCATTACGTTTCCAAGACCGCTTCTGACCATGGATGAAATGGCAGAAGCTTTAACAGCTCTTTATCAGGAGGACACGACATTATGATGGATAGTATGATTATCGGCAAATATGTGCCAGGTTCATCCTTTGTCCATCGTCTTGATCCAAGGACAAAGCTGTTATCAATTTTCTTTTTTGTCTTTATTGTCTTTTTTGCTAATAATTACATCACTTACGGGCTTTTAGGTGTCTTTACCCTTCTTGTGGTGATGGTTTCTCAGGTGCCGCTATACTTTATTCTCAAAGGAATGAAGCCGATCCTGTGGATTGTCCTGTTTACCTTCATTCTGCATATTTTTATGACAAAGGATGGCGCCTTGCTATTTCACTTTGGTTTTTTAAATATTTATGAAGAAGGTCTAAAGCAGGGGATTTTCATTTCTCTCCGTTTTGTCTATCTCATCATGATGACGACACTTCTGACGTTAACCACAACGCCTATAGAAGTGACAGACGGTATGGAAAAGCTGCTTCACCCATTCCGTAAAATCAAACTGCCCGTTCATGAGCTTGCTCTCATGATGTCCATCTCTCTTCGGTTTATTCCAACTTTACTAGAAGAGACGGACAAAATCATGAAGGCGCAAATGGCAAGAGGTGTTGATTTTACAAGCGGACCTCTTAAAGATCGCATGAAAGCCATCGTTCCTTTACTTGTCCCGCTGTTCGTCAGTGCGTTTAAGCGTGCAGAGGAACTGGCGACCGCTATGGAAGCGAGAGGCTACCGCGGAGGAGAAGGGCGGACGAAATACCGTCAGCTTGTCTGGGGCATGAAAGACACGTTCACACTGCTCCTATTCATCCTGTTAACAGCACTCCTTGTGCTTCTGAGAAATTAGGTGATTCCTAGATGAAGGTCAAATGTACCGTATCCTACGATGGAACACACTTTAAAGGCTATCAGGTGCAGCCTGGGCAGCGAACTGTTCAGATGGAGATCGAGTCGGCTCTTGCAAGAATGCACAAACAGGATGAACTGATTCCGATTGTGGCTTCTGGCCGGACGGACAGCGGCGTCCATGCGAAGGGGCAGGTCATCCATTTCGACACGCCGCTTTCGATTCCGATGGAAAGATGGCCTTTTGCCCTCAATAGTCTCCTGCCGGATGACATCAGAGTTCTAAAGGCTGAGGAAGTGGATGAGTCGTTTCATGCACGTTTTAGTGTCGTTTCGAAGGAGTACCGTTATAAGGTCTCAACGGAAACGCACCAAAATGTGTTCACGAGACAGTATGCCTGCCACTTCCCTTACCGGCTGGATGCAGACAAAATGAGAGAAGCTGCTGGACACCTCATTGGCACACACGACTTCACAAGCTTTTGTGCGGCCAATACAGAGGTTCAGGACAAGGTGAGGGATATTTACACCCTCGAGTGGAAAAACGTCTCAGACGGGCTTGAAATGCGTGTGAAAGGAAATGGCTTTTTATACAACATGGTGCGAATTATCGCTGGAACGTTACTTGAAATCGGATCTGGTAAATTTCACCCTGATGAGATAAAAGCCATGCTTGCCGCCCGAAATCGCGAAGCGGCAGGCAAGACTGCGCCTAGTCACGGACTGTATTTATGGGAAGTTTTCTATGACAACTAAACCAGGTGTAACATGTTCTTGACACAGGAAGCAGAAAGTTATAAGATATCATATGGTATGTATTTCAACCCCACAAATAAGCCCCGGAAGACTTATCTTGTGTTTTGAAATAGAACGTAGCATTTGATTCAAGGAAAAATTATTGATTTATTTAGGAGGGAAACTCATGCGTACAACACCAATGGCGAACGCAAGCACAATTGAGCGCAAATGGCTAGTTGTTGATGCGGCAGGCAAGACTCTAGGTCGTCTTTCTACTGAAGTAGCATCACTTTTGCGCGGTAAGCACAAACCAACTTATACACCACACGTTGATACAGGTGATCACGTCATCATCATCAATGCTGAGAAAATCGAATTAACAGGTAAGAAATTGACGGACAAAATTTACTACCGTCACACTATGCACCCAGGTGGTTTGAAACAAAGAACTGCTCTTGAGATGCGTACAAACTACCCTGAAAAAATGTTGGAGCTTGCTATCAAAGGTATGCTTCCAAAGGGTCCATTAGGCCGTCAAATGTTCAAAAAATTAAATGTGTACCGTGGTTCTGAGCATCCACATCAAGCACAACAACCTGAAGTTTACGAACTTCGCGGTTAATTATAAGGGAGGTTAACAATTTGGCACAGGTTCAATATTACGGTACAGGTCGTCGTAAAAGTTCTGTAGCGCGCGTTCGCTTAGTTCCAGGTGAAGGCCGTATCGTCGTTAATAATCGTGAAATTACTGAATACATTCCATTCGCTGCTTTAATCGAAGACGTGAAACAGCCTTTGAACATCACAGAAACAGCTAACAGCTACGATGTTCTTGTAACTGTTCACGGTGGTGGATTCTCTGGTCAAGCTGGAGCAATTCGTCACGGTATCTCTCGTGCTCTTCTAGAAGTAGATCCTGAGTACCGTACATCACTTAAACGTGCTGGACTTCTTACTCGTGACCCTCGTATGAAAGAGCGTAAGAAATACGGTCTTAAAGGCGCACGTCGCGCACCTCAGTTCTCAAAACGTTAATTTGGTTCAAAATGCAAACCCCACAATCACTATGGTTGTGGGGTTTGTTCATTATTAATGACTTGTGAAAACCCATCAAATTTTCTTGGTAATAGACAAGTAATAGACAGGTAATAGACAAATAATCAGAGAAAATAAAAGGGTCATTTACCCTTTTATTTAAGTAGATCAACAGCGGCTATTAATTGTTCAATATCTGTGTGCGTGTAAACTTTGTCTGTAATGTCACTAGAAGCGTGTCCCATAATTCTTTTGATATAAAGTTTATCTGCTCCGTATAAATGCATTCTCGAAGCAAATGTATGTCTACAATCATGTGGCTTATGTTCCATTTCTAATTGTTCCATGATTTTTTTCCATTTCTCCTCATAGTAATTCCAATATTTCATCTGTTTATTTTCATGGTTTACAATTAAATATTCGTTTGATTTGTTGTAACGAGCTTCAATAAAAGGGAGAATTCTTTCATGGATAGGAATAACTCTGTTTTTGCCTGCCTTTGTTTTGCTCCCACCTCTCATGATTCGCTTATCTAATTCAATTTCGGCATTCTTTATTGAAAGAAGTTCGCCTGGTCTTAAACCAGTGTAGATCATGATTAAAATGGTATCTATAAAGTCCATGCGATCTACACAAGTCCATAAAGTGCTTACTTCGTTTTTGCTGAAAGGCTTTCTCTTACTTTCTTCGGTGTTCGCTCCGATTTCAACAAATTTTGAGTAATCTTTTTGTACAAGATCATTTTCAAGTGCGTGTTTAAATAATTGGTTGAATAGTACTTTTATTTTTCTTAATGTCGCATGGCTTTTATTACAATTATCAATTACTTTTTGAAGGTGTGTTTTTCTGATGTCGACAAATTTCATATTGTGTAACGTTTGAGAAATTTTAAAAGAAGCATTGTAGCCGTTTATATTTGATTTTGAGACTTTTTTGAACTTTTCTTTTGACCATAAATCGAATAATTCGGCAAAAGTGACTTGGGAAGCCTCCGTTGTATATGGGTTCTTATTGAATTCAGCTAGTGCCATCATTGCTTCTGAACGATCTGCATAGTATCCAATATTCTGGTATAGCTGCTTGCCGTTTTCATCCCACCCGATAGTTTTTCTTACACCCCAAGGCTTTCTTCTTTTTCCAGATAACTTATAAACTGAACCGTATCCATTTGGATTTTTCAATATATGACACACCTTTCAAACTGTGAATCGAGTCATATTAGTCATTTTTTATGTTTGGAATAGATGATTTACATAGGATTATAGCAAAAAGTTGACTAAAAATCATAATTCAGTTCAAAATAAGTTGAAAAAGATGACTATAAGTGCTATATTGAACACTAACGAGTCATATTATTCAACTGGAAAAAGTGATTTAATCGTCAAATATCGACATGTTTTTTATTTGATATATGTTAAATTTAAGCGAAAAATGGTGATGGGATGCTTGATGATAAAATTAATATTCGGAATTATTTAAAAGAAAGTATTTTGTCAAAAGGACTAACACAAAAAAAAGTCTCATTAGAGACTGGAATTAGTGAAGGTCAATTAAGTAAGTTCTTTTCTAGTGGGCATGAAATTTCTTTTTCAATGGTCTTAGATTTGGTTCAATTGCTAGCGCCAGAAAAAGAAATTGAATTGATGACTAGTTATGTTATGAATATAACTAGAAAGAAAAATCAAAGAATTGCTTTGGAATATGCCCATGTAAAAAGAATACATGATCTATCCCGCCATTTAATCGAAAAAGGGCTTATTGATCAAAATGAAGAGGTTAGGGAATGGAGTCAAATTTATCATTGGCAGTTTCAAGCTAAACAGACTGACTATAACGAGCGAGAATTTTTGTCGGAACTTAAGAAATTTAAAGCTCACAGCGCTGAAATGGAAGCTTTATTAATGATACTGGAAATGTACAGTTTTTTTTATAATAAGAATTTAGAAATTGCTAACTATTACATTGAAGGAATCAAAGAAAAAATCTCTGAAATTTCTGACCCCTTTATTTATAAGGCTTTTATGGTTCGGCTGGATGAAGCTGTATCACATATAGCATTAAAATTTAAGGACAATGTTGAATTAGCTCGGCAAGCTTCTGAAAGAATTTTAGTTTCTCGTATGGGACCTACATTTGACTCAACAGCTTATTTTATACTAGGAATATCTTATATGATGGAATCGTATGAGAGGGCATATGAATACTTAAATCATTGTTTAAGCATAAATGAGGATATTGAAAGATTTAATGTTGCAGATAACATAAAAGAAAATATATCTATACTCCAATTTTGGTGGGGTAAAGAAGTTGACTATTTGAATCCGTTTATAAAAATTTTGATAGGTGAAGCTAAAACACAAATAAAACTCGATAAGGAACAACAAGCATATGTTCTTTTATTTGAAGGAATTAAAGAAAAGAATTGTGTCAAACTATTACTATCTATGCATTTGTTTTTAGGGAATAATGATGTGTTTCGAGCTAGGTTACCGAAAATAGAACTTTTGAAGATAGACTCCTTTGAATCATCTATATTAAAGGAGGTGATTGTATGAAAATTGTTAAGGTGGTAATGGGTGTAGGGATTTTAACAGTTGCTTTATCTTCTTCAATAATCTTTAAACCTATGGTTGACCCGCCAATTGGCTTGAAAAGTAAAGAAGTGAAAACAATTGAACAAGAAAAGTTTTTTATTTAATAAAAGACGTTACCTATAAAAGGTAGCGTCTTTGGTGTTTTTTCAGACTATTTCATAATTTTATTTTTCAGAAAAAAGGAAATTGTTACATGTGAAAGGAGTTGTTTTTAGTGAAAAGGGTAGTGAGTTTTGAAGAATTTTTTAAAAAGTTGGTGGAGAAATTAGAGAAAAAAAAGAAAGAGACAGCTAAAATTTCCTAGTCGTCACTTTCTTGATTTTTAGAATTTCTGTAGGCTTCGAGAACGTCTAACATAATTTTTAATTCATCATCAGTAACTTCTCGATCTTTATATTTTATGAAATTATACTTTTCTTTGATGTTGTCTAATGAAAGGTCAGGTTCAAATAAAAGTGATTTTTCATTATTGGAGAAATTATTTAATTCTTCATCGTCTGTAAAAAAATAAGACGTATGAAGGTTAAAAAACTGAGCTATTTTCTCTAATAAAGGAATAGATAAAGTTTGTCCTTTTTCGATTTTACTTAAATAGCTGCCTGTAATTCCTAATTCCTTAGCAAGGTTTCTTTGAGAATATCCATGTTCTTTTCTAACTTGTCTAATTTTTTTACCAACAATGTTATTTTCCAAGTTTACACCTTCTTTTGTTTATCCTGCTTATTTCTTGTATTAAGTATTATATCATGGGGTTGACAAATAGTTAAAAAAAACTTTGGATAACTTGTAAGTTTGAACTTACAGTGCTATAATAAATTAAAAGTGAGTCATATTTGTCATCAAATGTGGTTTTTCGAGTCTTATAAATCATTTCGAGGTAGTTAGATGAATTATACAGATACAAAACAAAATATGAGAAAAGCAGTGTTAATTGCTAAGACGCTAGAAGGTAGTTGGTCAGTACGAATGAAAATGGCTTTGGATATTGTGATTATAAACCATTATCTTAAACAGCCATTAAGTAAAGGGATTATCGAAAGGTTATTGCTTAAAGGTGTATCACTAAGGCGGATCAAGAAACATTATAAAGTCGGAATGAAAGAAATCAATTCGTTGATGGCCAGTTGATCAATGTGAGTATACACCATTGATGGACTGTCAAAGAAGAAGTGTTTAGGAGAGGTTGATCTTTGAAAAAAGTACATACAAACAAAAAAAGCGCCTTGACTGAATCAAGAACGCCCAATAATAAAACCTAGACAATTTTATTATAGGGCTTCTTGAATGAAATGTCTATATGCGTCGTTTTTGGCGATTGACAGTAATCGGTATACCAAACTGTAAGCAGGCTAGAAAAAGCGTGCGGGATAGTTGTCACCATTAATCAACTTGATGGCTATAAATAGCCTACTAGGTCGAGTGAAACGGCTGATAAGCGCCATGATGGGAAACCAGAGCGGATATATATGATTGATCTCATTCAAGAAGGGATAGTGATTCTTATTTATACTGTGACGGAAGTTAAACATAAAGTGGATTCATTGTTAAAAGAATTTGGGACAAATGACGTTTATGAAATTTGCCAACAATTAAACATTTGTATTAACACACAACCATTAGGTCGTATAGATGGCTTCTTGCAATATTACAAAAATAAAGATGTTTTCATCATTCATGTGAATGAAACGATAGAGGACAAACTTTTCACGATAGCACGTGAATTAGGTTTGTACTTCCTATGCAAGACACATGCGTTAATTGAAAAATGCAGTCGATTAGTTTTAGTTGAGGATGGCTTAGTTCATCCTGCTGGTGTATTTGCGTCTGAACTATTGGGGAATGGATTGAAAAAGAAGTGCGTAATAGGAGCGTAAGGGCGCGCAGGCGGCGACAGCCGCAAGCGGCAGCGGTAGCGCCCAGCGACGGGAGGAGTGAGCGGAGCGAATGACGGGATTAGTCCAACCCCCCCAAGCTAACAGGGGGGTACAAATGACAAGAAAAGAAAAAGAAACCGTTGAGAACACTGTCACATCAATAGTTGACTATGTACGTGTGAGTTTTAAAACACATGATGTAAAGGATATTATCCAAAACGTATTAAACCTACATGAAGAATTTATGAAACATAAGCCGACAGGCTTTTACGGATATATTGGTACGTATGAAATGGATATGATCAAGGTGTTCTATAGTAAACCAGATGATGAAAGAGGTGTGCTTATCGAAATGTCGGGTCAAGGTTGCCGACAGTTTGAAGCATTCCTAAAATGTCAAAAGAAAACGTGGTTTGATTTCTTTCGAGAATGTAAGGACAAAAAAGGAAAATTCACAAGGCTTGATATTGCGATAGATGATAAAAAAACGTATTTTTCTATTCCTGCACTTTGTGAAAGAATTAGGCGGCAAGAGTGCATTACAAAATTTAAAAGTATATCGTATGATGGTTCAACCTTGCTTGATGGAGGGAAGCCTTATGGAATGACTCTCTACATGGGTTCAAAGAAATCGGATGTTTACTTCTGTTTCTATCAAAAAGGATTTGAGCAAGCTCAAAAATATGATATTCCTTATGATGATATTGATAAGAAGTGGAATAGATACGAATTGCGTTTAAAGGATGATCGTGCTGAAAAAGCTATTCAAGAATTGTTGAGAAAAGAGAATTTGACGTATATCGCCATTTCGGTCATTAACTATTATGTTCGATTTGTGGACAAAGATGAAAGACATAAAAGGCACTGGGAGCCTAGCAAGTTTTGGGCAAAGTTTATTGGTGATGTTGGAAAACTACGACTTGCTGTGAAAGCTGAAAAAGATACTTTTGAGAAATCATATGTGTGGCTTAAAAATAACTGTGCGCCTATCATGCGTGTTGTGTTGGAAATGGATAAAGCCAAGGGAACGAATTATATATCTGACATGCTCCTTAATGCGAAGTTAGAAAAGAAGCATATAGACATGCTAGAAACGTTCTTAGCAGAAAGGCAGATGGGGTGATCAAGTTGGAAAAGATCATTAGAGGCAGGACTTTCATGCAAAAGCTCTTTCAGACTTGTCCAAGGTTGAGTAAATTAAAGTCTAGTGGTGCGTACATGGCTTGTGTCAACGGTACCGGAACGAAGTGAGGATAAGGAGTTGAAACAATCAGCGCCCCCAATACCCTTTTAATGTCTCAAAAGGTCATCACACCTTTTGAGCTGCCTACCGGCGAGGGAGTCCCCCAAAGATTTGGGGGAATAGGGGGATTGATTGTTTTTCTTTTTGTTCTTTTATGTAAATTAATGCTAATTAGTGATATAATTGACTTAACGAATAGCGGAAAAATAGGGGGATTAGACAAATGAAAGCAAAGAAAAATACAATGGTCAAAGCTGTTGTTGGTCTAGGGTTGGCGGGCGTATTAGTAGGCGGTACTATTTGGGGTTTTAATGCTAACGCAAAGCAAGAAACACTTGAAACACAGGAAAAACAGCAAGTAAAAACGGTTTCTGTCACCAATGTTGAAAAGACTGAAACTAAGGGACAGAAAGAAGAAAAAGTGAAGAAGAAGGAAAGCCCTAAAAAGGACAAGGTAGAGAAAAGCAAAAAAGCAGATTCAAAGAAAACTGAAACAGTAGCAATCAAAAAAGAAGAAAAGAGCCAGTCGATAAATAAGGTGGAGCAGAAGAATTACAATACTTCAACTTCTAAAGCTCCAGTAGTTGCTTCTAAGAAGTCATATAGCTCTTCTAATGGTTCAACTAGCTCTAATAAATCATACAGCCAAACGAAGCCATCTAATGGGTCTACCAGTTCTAACAGATCGGTAACAGGCTCTAAAAAACCCAAACAATCAACCAGTCCTAAAAAGTCATATAGTCATGTGAACACTCCTAAAAAAACAGTGCCTAAACGTTCAAAAGGTGGTACGTCTACAACTGGTATTAAAACAGGTGAAGGAAATATCAAGAATCATGGTGGTGATAAATCATCGGGTAGAACTTATGAAAAAGGCATAGCTGATGCGAATGATCTTGACGGTGTACCATGGGATGAATTGAATAAGTAAAAGTGATCGAAAGGCATTCTGAAATGGATGCCTTTTTTATTTTGAAAAAATGTGTGAGGTGTCGAAATGAAAGATAAAGCGTCGCAAAAACTTTTAGCGGTAATTGTAATCATGCTATTTAGTGTGATCATAGGATATTCACCTTCTGTTCATGCAAAAGGTGAAGGAATAGAAACATTTGGTGTTAACCATGACGGATATTTAGAAATGAATGGCGAAGTTCTCTATATGCTAGTTGACGGTGAACGTGTCAAAGCAACGCTTAACGGATTGATTGAAAAAGGAGATGCAAATCAAGAATTATTAATGGAAAGCGACCTTGAAGACAAACAAGGGATTATCGCTTCCATTTTTTCTTTTCTAAAGCCATCCAAAGCGAAGGCAGCGGCTCCCAAAATTGAATATAAAGGAGCAGTCACTTATCGTGGTTCAGTTGTCGGAGATTTTAGGGTAGATGGGAAACAGGCCTTTTGTTTTCAGCATTCAAAAGCGTCACCGCCGACAGGTTCAAAGTATAAAGAAGCGACACCTTATGATAATGCGAGAGTGCAAAGGGCTTTGTATTATGGGTGGGGTGGTCAAGAAAATATCTTTAAAAATAAAAATCAAGGTATTGTCATTACATCTTTGATCTTAGACCGTTTATATTCTGGTGGAAGTTCTGGAAAGAATCTTCCCAAGTATGACGAACTATGGGATTTAGTTATAAATGGCGATGATTTAGATAATGCTATCAAATTTTCTGACAATGATCTATCGGTCCTTGTGAAAGGAAATAAACAAGTTTCACAAACAACAACTTTAAAAACATCTAAGAAAAACAGTGTGAAAATTAAAGTGCCTAGGGGTGTCACAATTGTAAATGAGTCAACGGGAAAAAAAGTAACAAATGGTACTATGCGAGTATATGGCTATCAAAAAGTACACTTAGAAGCTGAGATGGATGTAGGGGTAAATTATACTACTGGAAAACTTGAAAGTGATATGGCTATATATCAACCCTTATTAACTAAACCGTCTGGAGGTAGTTATCAAGTATTAGGGTTCATGGAATGGTTCAAAGACCCTTATAATACTACGTCATTCAAAGCAAAATTCGAGAAGCGTCAAAAGAACATCAATGTACAACATTTAGACAAGTATTCGGGTGATCTCCTTAAAAAAGAAAGCTATACCAGAAACATAGGTTCAACGTATTCATTTGCGCCAAAATCGTCTATCACGAAAGGGAAAGAAAAATTCATCCCTGTTGATCAGAAAAATAAAGCTGGGACATTAGGCAACAAAGATGTGACGATCAAGTTTTATTACAATTTGGAGCGATCTATAAATGTAAATTATTTTGATGATCGCACAGGTGAAAAGATAAAAGAATCTAAGAATTACAAAAAGGTGCGTGGAGAAAAGTATGCAGAAAAGCACCCTTCTATCAAAAGTGGAGAATACACCTATCGTTATGTAAGGACTGATGGAAACAAAGAAAGCGGAACAGTGGGGTCAAAAAACATCACGATTAATTATTATTATGACAAACCACTCGCAAAAATAGGCTTTGAAAAACTGCAAATCTATACAGCGCAATGGGAAAAGGGTCTGCCTGTCAAAGTATTATTGTCAAAAGAATTGAATTACAAGTCTAGCTTGAAAGAAATGTCCGACAAAAAAATCACAGTAGGGCTATATCGTGGCTCAACAAAGGTCACATCAAAAACGTATACAGCAAAAGAGTTACCTAAGAAGATTGATATGAAAATCCCTGCGAAGTATTTGAAGGTAAATGACAAGGCTCTTTACACAGTGAAGTTCACAGACTTCAGCAAAAACGATTTTAAAATTGATTTTGCGAAAAATTCACTTACAACGGATGGATACGCAGCGAGTGAAAAAACGATCAAGGCAGATGCGGCAAAAGACAAAAAGCTGTCTTACAAGGGTGTTGTCATGACAGAAAAAACGCCTTTGATGGGAAAGGTGTTTTATGAACAGTTAAGTATACCGATTAGTCAAATTCCAAGAAAGAAAACAGGTTATGGCTTTGAAAGGGAAGTGAATCTTCATTATGAAAATGAAATCGGCGGAAAGGTTGCGCCTGCATTTGATTTTGAAGTCCCTACTAATATGGTCGATAGTTATTTGACATACAAGAAAAGCGGAAACCGTTCTTTAGTTGAAATGGAAGAAACGAAGCATAGCAGTGAAATGAAGGGCGAAACATCGGTGTATGATATTACGTATGAGCTTCCGCATATAAACGTGGAGCGTCATACAGGACACCTATTTAATGATGAACAGGTCGAGAAGAAAGATAAAAGAATCACGTATGATCTTGTGGATGGTGGTCGTAAGTTTTATAGCCCTATTTGGTCGTATATGGGGAAGTATGGCATGAAACTGAAATCACAGCCTATGGGTGTGAATCTCGTTATGGTGGATGTGCAACAACAACTAGAGCTATACGCCCATATGTATGCTCATATGGATTCGGAAACGAAGGAATATGACGAGGTTCTTTTGAAGCCAGTGTATGCAGATGATCCATTTCCAAATGGTTTACCAGAGGGATGGACAAAAGAGGACATGGAATGGATAAAAAACAAATAACAGAGAGGAGATAGGTGGATTGAGTTTTGCAGAAATTTTAAGAAAAGCTATGGATGAAACAAATATGACACAGGCGGAATTGTCAAAGTTGACGGGGATAGGGAAATCTTCAATAAGTCAATATGTATCAGGTAAGAATGAACCTAATCAAAATAGAAAAATTAAGATATTTGAAGTTCTTGGGATTAGTCCTTTAGAGCATATTGATGAAATAAGTACGGATAGTGGGAGAATATCTGTGCAGAAAGCGGCTAAGTTATTGGGGAAGTCAGAACAATTTGTACGTGTTGGATTGCAACGTTCTGTCTTACCTTTTGGTACAGCGGTGAAATTAAGCTCCAAATGGACTTATCATATAAGCGCAAAGAAGTTTTATGATTATATCTGATGGATTACGGTTTAAAACGTTGAATAGCAGCTAGGTGAAAAGAATCAATATTTTTAGGGGATTTTTATAATGTCAGGGTCTTGTATTTGAAAACGGAAAATAATTTGTTTTAAAATCACGTTATTAGTTATATAATTTTAAAAAATGGGCATAATTTAAAATAAGGGAGGTTGGAATTGTGGAATATGAAAAATTAACAAAGCTTTTTTATAAGAAAGGTGAACAATTTGCCGAAGAAGAATATAAAAAGCGTATAAATAGTTATGGTTCCTATCTAACCCCATTATCTGTGCAAGGATTTAGAAAAGGTAAACTGACTCAGTGTCATCACTCCTTATTTTACGTTAACATACCATATTTGATGCAATTAAATAATAAGGTGTTAAAAAATAGTTCAAGAATCTCATCATTAATTGCGAAACTGCCGCAATATATATTAGAACCATATTTTCATAAAATGATTGTTAATGAAGCGCAGAGTAACAATGAAATTGAAGGGATAAGAAGTACAAAAAAAGAACTGGAAAGTGTATTAGAAGGAGTAAATAGATCGGAAAATCGTAACAAACGTTTTACGGGTCTTATGAAAACATATTTGTTTATCGATGATATTGAACCGTTTAAAACTGTGCGGGATTTTAGAGAATTGTATGATGATTTAGTTTCGAAGGAAATTGATAGTAGTAATGAGCCCGACGGTAGGTTGTTCCGAAAAGGTTATGTTGAGGTAAACAATGGTTTATCGATCACACATATAGGAGTTAGTTCCGAGGACAAAATAATAGAGTGTTTAAATACACTTATAACATACTTGGAAGATGATGAACACCCTGAATTATATCGTTATATGGTTGCTCACTATTTTTATGAGTATGTACATCCATTTTATGATGGAAACGGAAGAACAGGGCGATTATTGGTTTGCAGTTATTTATCTAGATATCTTGAGAGATACTCCGCTATAACATTTTCATATGCTGTTAATAAGAATAAAAATAAGTATTATAAGGCACTTGAAGGAGTACCCAATCCATTGAATAAAGGAGAACTTACATTTTATTTAATGGATATGCTTGAATTATTATCTATGGGCCAAGAAGAGATTATAGAGGATTTAGAAATAAGTTTGGGGAAACGTGAGAGAATAGCAAAATTCTTTAATGAAGATTTTGTAGAGAGTAGCCGAGACAAGTGGCTAATATTAAAATTTATGGTTGATATTTCTGTGTTTGTAAATAATGATGCTAATATTTCAATAACGAAACTAATGGATGCTGTTAATATAACGAGATATAAAGTGGACAAAATAGTGAGCGAATTAGAGTCTGAAGGTTATATAGAACAAGTTAGCCTAAGACCTAAAGCATTTAAAGTAAATGAGGGTTTTCTGGAGAACACACTTAGAGTTTAAAATATAAAGTTTCTAATTCCGCAGAAGGTATAACTAGGTGGTATTATTAAAGTAAACTCAATGGGGTAACCGTTTATGAAAAAAAGTACAGAATTCAGATGTAATCTTGATATCAGTATCGTTGAGCGGGTCAATAAACGATTGTTAGAAAACGGCTATTCTGAAAATGCTAAAGGGATTAAATATAATACAGGGAAAATCAAACAGGAACAATACAAATGGAATTTTTTAATGGCTTGTTTAACTCGAGTAAAAGAAATTGGCATGTATTTGAATAGCAGCGAAATGAAAATTGATTTTGAAAAAGATTATGTTGGATTTAAATTCATCGAATTACTCAATTATGCAAGCCAAATAGAAACGATAACCAATCAAATAATTGCAAATTTATCGAAGAAAGAATTTAAAAAACCTCAGGTTAATAATTTCTTTGTTTTGGATGATTTTAAAAGAAAATATGGTGGGAATACTTCAGGAGATTCACAATTTATTGAATATATACGTTCTCTTTGTGCAATTCACCCAACAGAAACAAATAGACATACAAAGAGGGGGTTTCAATCAGGTCTTGAATTTTCTCCGTACGTTAGTAAGCTTGGAAAGTCTATTGATCTTATGAGATTTCCTCTAGTGATTAATACTTCCTCAACTACAGAGGAATTAATTAATTGTTGTCTAAGCATTACAGTGTATCCTGGAGAAAAAAATATAAGTGAAGATCACACCTCAAAAAAGAGTGAGATAAATAAATTGTTTGCACTTGGTGTAATAGATGAAGAAGAGTATGAAAATTTGTTCGATCGGATTGAATTTGGTGGAGATTTTTACATTATTGTCAATGTGAAAGATTTAATATGTTTTATTGAGGATAGTTATTCTAGATTAGAAATATTGATATAAGAGTTGGTGATGAGTGGGGAAACTCATCATCTTTGAAGTTGTACGACAGCTTTTGAGTAATATACCGGTAATAGACAAATACTTGTTTGATGTTGCTGTATCTAGATACCTCAGTTCTCAAAACGTTAATCAATTTTATATTGTATGGACGTTTTACAAAGGTTTGTTACAAACAAACCTTATAAAAAAAGCATCAGCCTCGTGCTGGTGCTTTTTTTTGTGCGTTTTATGTGATAGATCATGACTGGTCTCTTCCTCTTGGATACGTATAAAATATGAGTATAGAAGTTTTCTGTTAAAAAAGATGGAGGTTGTCCTATGAATCTAACGACAGAAAGATGTCTCATTCGACCATTTACGGATGATGATTGGCAGGATGTCTATGCATATACATCTGATCCGGCGGTAATGAAGTATATTCCGGAAGATGTATTTTCTAAAGAAGATGCGAAGGAATTTGTCAAAAATAATCGTCATGAAGATGCTAAGTATGTCGCTGTTGTATTAAAAGAAGATCATACATGCATCGGGCATATCGCATTTCATCCTTACTTTGGTGATCACACGTATGAAATTGGCTGGGTCTTCAATCCTGCATATCAAAACAAAGGCTATGCTTCTGAAGCGGCGTATGCTGTACTGCATCATGGCTTTCACACAATGAATTTACATCGGATCATTGCCACTTGTCAGCCTGAAAATGTGCCATCGTGGAGAGTGATGGAGAAAATGGGGATGAGAAAAGAGGGTTATTTTAAAAAGTGTATACCACAGGAAAGTGAGTGGTGGGATGAGTTTTATTATGCCATCTTGCGAGAGGAATGGAAAACTTGATAAGTTTTCATGATATGAAGTAATTCGTCATTCCAAATATCCCTTGGCTTTCGCTATTGATATAATCAGATCAAATAAGCAGAAGAGGGGCGCGCGCATGAGGATCTTTGATGCACATTTTCATATCATTGATTTTAATTTTCCCATTCAGGAAAACCAAGGGTATACACCGCCTAGTTATGTGGTGGATGATTATAAGAGAGACACATCTGATCTGGGGATTGTCGGTGGAGCGATTGTGTCCGGGTCATTTCAAGGCTTTGATCAAGGCTATTTGTTGAAAGCGCTAGATGAACTGGGTCCAGCTTTTTGTGGTGTGACTCAATTACCTTTTACAGCAACTGATGATGAGATTGTTCATTTGAATCAACAAGGGGTAAAGGCTTTACGTTTTAATGTGAAGCGGGGCGGTTCGGAGGATATTTCAAAGCTCGATTATTTTGCGAGAAGGGTGTATGAGCTGGCTGGGTGGCATAGTGAGCTCTATATAGACGCTAAGCATCTCCCTGACATCTCATCAACGCTTGAAAAGCTGCCGGCCGTTTCGATTGATCATTTAGGCTTATCGGAAGAAGGCTTGCCGCATTTGCTAAAGCTTGTTGACAAGGGAGTACGTGTGAAAGCAACAGGCTTTGGACGTGTCGATTTACAAGTTGAACAGGCATTGACATCTATTTATCAAACGAATCCTGAAGCGCTGATGTTTGGTACAGACCTTCCATCCACAAGAGCAAAGCGCCCATTTGAATACGGTGATGTTGAGTTGATTCAACAGCTATTTGAGGAAAAAGCAGCTGACCACATCTTATATAAGAACGCGCATCAATGGTATTTTGGTCAATAAGTTCCACTTCATTTCATAGGAGGTGTGTTCAATGGGGTTAAGTCAACTGACGTTCAGAGAAGCCAAGCTGGATGATCTCGATAAAATCGTCTTCATGCTCGCGGATGATATGTTAGGTCAAAAAAGAGAGCGTTACACGCAACCATTGTTAGAAATCTATATCGAAGCCTTTCATTCAATAGATGCTGATCCAAATATTGAACTCATTGTTGCGTGTGATCAGGAAGAAGCTGTAGGTGTTCTCCAATTAACCATGACGCCATTTCTTACACATCAAGGAGGATGGAGAGCATCAATAGAAGGAGTTCGTACGGCCTCGTCTCATAGAGGAAAAGGAATTGGCACATTGTTGATAAAATGGGCTATTCAACGCGCAAGTGACCGCGGCTGTCATATGATTCAGCTGACAACAGACAAACAGAGACCAGATGCACGCCGTTTTTACGAAATGTTGGGCTTTGAAGCCACGCATGATGGGATGAAGCTGCAACTTCATCGTCAATAAACATAGAAAGAAGCAAAGGTATTCACAATCCTTTGCTTTTTTGTGCCTTTGTTTCAAATATTTGTTATATTGAAGATGAGAATCTATAGTGGTTGGGAAAGGAGAAACATTTGAATAAAACAAAGAAAGATCTTTTGACATTTGTCACAAAAAACAAAAAGGACGTATCAGTGACAATCATTGAAAATGAAGATGTGGTATTAGATTGGAATGGTGATCAAAAAACACCACTTGCAAGTACGATGAAATTAATGGTTTTGTTTCATTTTGTTAAAACCGTCTCTAGCGGTGACATCAAGCTAGATGAAAAAGTGACATTGTCTGATATAGAGCGGTTTTATATTGATAGAACCGATGGCGGTGCTCACACATACTGGCTGGAGGTCAACGATTTTTCTGAGCATGCAACTTTATTAGATGTTGCCAAAGGGATGATGCAATTCAGTTCGAATGCTTGTACTGATTATTTGATTGACTTGCTCGACTTAGAAAAGATCAATGATCAGATGAAACAAGCAGGTCTTACAGAACATGATGAACTCATGCCGCTGACACCCAAGCTGTTGTGGCCAGCCTATGTATCTGATCATGAGCAGGATGCATTAAAGCAAATGAGCGATGTAACTGATGAACAATACAAATCTCTGATGATTGAGATTTTTAATATCATGAAAAATGACCCAGAGCATAAAAAGGCGTTAGAAGAAAAATTGATGAAAAAGAACTTGTTAAGCTTGCGTATTCAATCATTACTGACGCAAAAGATGACAAGGTCTACAACGAATCAATATGCACATTTTATGAAACGTCTACAGGATGAGCTGTTAACAACAGAAGAAAAGCGTCTTTTTAGCCAAATTGTGCTGGGAGAAACATTGAAGACGGAAACAGATCAATATATTTGGTATAAAGGGGGATCGACGTTGTTTGTTGTCACTGCTGCTTTATATCGAAAAACGGATACATCAACTATATCGATTTCTCTATTCATCAACGACCTGAAAGCGGAGAATTCTCACTGGATGGGGGAAGTGTTCGATGAATTTATACTTACCGTAGTAGCAGATCAAAACTTTCGACAACGATTGATTCAAGCTTTTACTACATAATTATCAAAAAACAGAGGGTGACGCCCCTCTGTTTTTATTATTTCTTGATGGGAAACGCTTTGTATACATCTTGACGTTTCTCTTTTGACTTCACAACTCCATCAATCAGTTCCTTTTGCCAAAGCGCTGTATCGTCTTTGTACACTTTAAAAGAGTGAGGGAGCTTTTTTTCTAGCTGTTTTCTTTTAAACGTGACGGACGGCTCGTCTTTAGAGCTCATATTAAGTGTTACTTGCTTTACGTTATCGATAAGAATAAAAAGTGCCAATGCATTATATAAGTAGTTTTTTTCAATGGTATCCTTCTTATCAAACCAAAATGCATCAAATTGTTCTTCTGTATAAGTGGCATTTTCCTTCACGCCATATGTCACTTTTAGCGCTTTTTCATCTACGATTTCATACTCACGAATCACGTTACCTGGAAGATCTGATAAAATAGCGCCGATTGCTCCGTTGTCTCCAATGTAAGAATTTTTGTGCCTGGAAAGCTGTTTTAAGGATATGTCTTCTATTCCTTTTATGTCGCTCTTCTGCTTGGTCGCTTGACTGCTGCATCCAGATAAGACGACTGTTAGTAGCAGCAGGATATACATCCATTTCTTCATTGATTTTGCCCCTTTTCCATTCTTTCTATATATAAATGTTCATCTTATCACAATTTTCCAATCCATTAGCTCATTGATTTCCATTTACTGAACTGCATGTTTTGTTCAAACCAACGAACAATACAAAGAAAAAAAGGAGTTCAGTCCATGGCAGAAGTTCTTTCATTTTATCAATTGAAAACAAAACGAGATGTCACGCTTGAAAAGAAGCTGTTGCGTACATTGTCTCTTCAACAGGTGACGGTCGCTTCCGAGAAATTCACGAAGAAGCTGTTCCCATTTGCAGACGATCCAGCTGGGATTATGAGTGATGGCTGCATCGATTTCGCCATTGAAGCTTTTTTAGCAGGTGGGAGATACGGTGAGTCGAGCAAGTACGCTGAATCGTTCGATGATATAAAGAAGCGGTCAGTTCATGAAGAAGATGAGCTGGTTGAGGAGCTAGCAGGGTGTTTGCAATCGTGGGGGAATATGTTCCGAATGGAGCGGAGGATGTCGTGTCTGTATCCATTTGCGAAGGAGTTTTTAAGCATGTGGTGGCAGGAAGGCTTTCGAGAATCAGAAAAAAGGCATAAGCTTCGGCTGCACTAAGCATATTTCCAGCCCTTGTCCCATATCTATAAAATAATGGTGTATGGGAGGGACAGGGATGAAAAGAAAGCTGAAATGGACAGGGTTTTTAATCGGGTTTATTGTCCTCTTATTCTTATTCAGGTTTCAATTTCTAAATGATGATTCGTGGAAATCGTGGAACTTGCCTCTGAGCGGCAAGATCATCTATTTAGATCCGGGTCATGGCGGTCCAGATGGCGGGGCTGTGGGAGGAGAGCTGCTTGAAAAAGAGATTGCGCTGGATGTATCCATGAAGATACGTGACTATTTACAGGAGCAGGGGGCCCTTGTTCTTATGACCCGCGAGGATGATTCTGATTTATCATCAAAGAACACAAAGGGATATGCCCGGAAGAAAGCGGAGGATTTAAGAAACCGTGTAAAAGCCATCAATGAGTCTGAAGCCGATCTCTATTTAAGTATTCATTTAAATGCGATCCCATCGAACAAATGGAGCGGCGCACAGACGTTTTTTTACGGAAGGTATGAAGAAAATGAAAAGGCAGCGAAGTTCATACAAGATGAATTACGCAATAATCTTGAAAACACAGATCGAAAGGCAAAGCGGATCAATGGTATTTATTTAATGCAAAATGTGACAAAGCCAGGAGCTCTTGTGGAGATTGGGTTTCTCTCCAATCCGAAAGAGGCCGGTCAGCTGGCAACACCTAAATATCAAGATCAAATAGCCGCATCCATTTATAAAGGCATTTTAAGATATTTAACAGAGCAAAAAGAGCCGCCTGAATAAGGGGCTTTTTCCTTTTGAACACAGGCAAACAGGACAGACATTGTAAGGATATGTATGATATACTTGGATTGTAAACGAATTCAATAAAGGGTGAGGTTCTGCTATGATCGGACAAGATGATGTGAGAAAACTAGTTGGGAAGATGGACGAACCTTTCCTTCATATACCGCTTGGTGAGCTGGATGCCATCAAGGAAATCAGCCTAAAGCCTGAAAAAGAACATGTGAGCTTAAAGGTGGCTATTGCCAAAACGGGCACTGCTGAGCAGATGAAGCTTCAGCAAGACATCGTAAAAGCCTTGAAAGCAGAGGGTGCTAACACAGTAGGTCTTCGTTTTGAAGAACTACCTCAAGAAACACTTGAAAGGTTTATGCCGTCACAAGATGAGGAAGAAAATTTGCTCAACTCTAAAAATCCGCCTGAGTTCTTAGCGATTGCGAGTGGAAAGGGAGGCGTTGGGAAATCTACCGTGTCTGTGAACCTTGCTGTAGCACTGGCTCGTCTAGGAAAAAAAGTCGGACTGATTGATGCAGATATTTATGGCTTTAGTGTACCGGATATGATGGGAATCACCGTCAGACCAACGGTTAAAGGGGAAAAAATCATACCTGTGGAACGCTTTGGTGTCAAAGTGATTTCAATGGGCTTTTTTGTTGAAGAAAATGCACCGGTCATATGGAGAGGACCGATGCTTGGTAAAATGCTAAATAACTTCTTCCACGAAGTCGAGTGGGGAGAATTAGATTACTTACTATTAGACCTTCCGCCTGGAACGGGAGATGTGGCGCTTGATATTCATACAATGCTTCCAAGCTGTAAAGAAATCATTGTCACAACACCGCATCCTACAGCTGCCTTCGTTGCTGCTAGAGCAGGCGCAATGGCACTGCAAACAGATCACGAGGTGCTAGGGGTCGTTGAGAATATGAGCTATTATGAAAGCAAAAAAACAGGTGAGAAAGAATATGTCTTTGGAAAAGGGGGCGGGGACAAGCTGGCAGAAGAGCTGCGAGTATCGGTCCTTGGTCAAATTCCTTTAAGGCAGCCTGATTGGAATGAAGATGATTTTGCTCCATCTGTCTATGATGCGAGTCATCCAACGGGAGAAGTGTATCAATACATTGCGAATAAAGTCATTGAACAATTAGCAGTAAAAGCATAATGAAAGCCCGAGTGGATGTATGTTCACTCGGGTGATGTTTAACTGCCGCTTTCTTCGCTGCCTTTTGATCCGGAATCACTGCTTTCAGATGCTGCTTTTTTAAGCTCATCTTCGAATTTCTTCTTATAAAGAGGACTGCTTAATGTTTCCGTAATAACTTTTTCTAAGTGCTTTCTGAACTCTTTGCTTTTCACCAGTTCACCGTATTTCTTTTCCATTTCAGGATCCTTGAGAATATCCATCATCAATTGCTGATAGTCAGGGTCCTTCATTAACTGTTTTAACATCTTTTCATGCTGTTGTTGCATGGATTTTGCGAAAGTCTCGGCAAATTTAGAATCCTCAAAGACCTTCTTCCAGAACTCTTTGCCTTTATCAGAAGTCAGTGTTTTCTCTATCGTTTTTTTCACAGTTTGTTCATCCATTACCAAAGCTTCATTCATTGCCTCGTCATTTAATAACTGTTGAATGGCCTTTTTACCGTCATCTGTCTTCAATATATCGACGACCATTTTCTTTGTTTCGTCATAGTCCATATTAGATGAGGATTGGGTTTTGGGAGCACAAGCTGTTAGAGATAAAAGGAGAAAACAGCTCATTATACGCAAGATGCCTTTTGACATACTGTGGCTCCTTTCGTTACATGTCTTACTTTTAATATGAATGTTTCACGTAAATTTATACATAACAAAAATAGGGGTTGGGTCAATTCAATGAAAAGTCGGGATTTAGTTCGTTTTTTCTTCTCTGTGCTAGCTGTTGGAGCGGTCATGACAAGCGTGGTAGGCTTTGCGCTGGAGTGGGGGAAATATCAGAAGCTTTTTATATCGTTTGACATTCTAGAAATCGCATCTGTGTTATTTTGGTTCATTGGTGTGGGGATGATTTTTAGTGTCATTAGTCAGATGGGGTTTGTTGTCTTTTTGACGGTGCACCGGTTTGCTTTAGAGATATTCAGATCACATTCTTTATGGAATACCATTCAGCTGTTTCTGGTGATCTTTGTGCTGTTTGATTTAGCTTACTTGCGATTTTTGTTTTTCGGGGAGAATGAATCATTTCTTCCATACCTATGGCTGCCTGTCTTTATTGGTGTGTTCGCATTGATCGTGGCTTACTTTAAACAGCAGCAGTCCTCTAAGAAAACATTTGTTTCCGCAATGTTTCTCATGGTCGTCATCACGTCGCTAGAATGGTTCCCGGCGCTCAGAGTCAATGAAGAGGACTGGCTGTATTTAATGCTATTCCCGCTATTAGGCTGTAATGCGTTTCAGTTATTAGCTATGCCGCGTTTTTCAAAGGCGAAAGCTACTTAACTTCCGATGACTTTGTTTTGGTATTGGAGATCAGTTCGCCAACCGTCACATTTTTTAAATTCTTTTCTTTAATTTGTTTCAAAATAGCTGGTAAGGCTTGAGCGGTTTGGGTTGCTGAATCTGAGGCATGGAGGAGAACAATGTCTCCGCTTTTCATTCGATCATTTACATTCTGAACAATCTGATCGACGCCTGGATTCAGCCAATCCTGTGAATTGACGCTGTAATGAACAACGGTATAACCGTATTGTGTGGCAATTTTCAATGCTTTTTCGTTAAATTGCCCAGTTGGCGGTCTTAATAGTTGAATGTCATCTAGTCCAAGCTTTTGAAATGAATTTTGTGCCCGGACAAGATCTTGCTTGATTTCACTATCTTCAAGCTGGCTATAATTTTTATAAGCATAGCCAAGGCTGCCGATTTGGTGACCGTCCTCTCTAATTTGTTTGACGATATCAGGATGACGCTCAGCCCAAGAAGCAGACAGAAAGAAAGTAGCGTTCTTTATATCGTACTCTCGAAGGACATTTAAAATAGGAACAGCCTTCTCATCTCCCCAGCCGATATTAAATGTGAGGGAGACATGTTTTGAGGAAGTCTCGCCTTTATAAATAGCTCGTGGTCCGTGTTCTGTTTTAAATACCGACAGCGGCGGTGCCTTTTGTACATAAAAAAACGTTGCAGCTGCAAGGGCTGCTACAAGAATAATGACAACTTGCTTCAGCCGTTTAATAGGCAACACATATAATCGACTCAATTCAAACACTCCTGCCTTGTCCAAGATTGTTACTTGATTGTATGCAGGACAAGGGTTTGAGATGCACAATAAAACTATTTCAAAAAAAGTTTTGAAAAGGCGTTGACCAATAGAAAGTTTTCGTGATATATTATTAATCGTCGCTGACACACGGTGACAAAGACAAAACGCTTCGGGAAATAAACTTAAAAAAAGTTGTTGACATAAGATGAAGCAAAATGTTACATTATTAAAGCCGCTAAGAACGGCGAAGATGATCTTTGAAAACTAAACAAGACAAAACGTACCTGTTAATTCGAGTTTTATAAAAAAATCCTATGTTATATCATAGGTAGTCAGTCAAACGCTGACGAAAAACAAAACTTCGGTTTTGTACTTTTTCGGAGAGTTTGATCCTGGCTCAGGACGAACGCTGGCGGCGTGCCTAATACATGCAAGTCGAGCGAACAGAAGGGAGCTTGCTCCCGGATGTTAGCGGCGGACGGGTGAGTAACACGTGGGTAACCTGCCTGTAAGACTGGGATAACTCCGGGAAACCGGAGCTAATACCGGATAGTTCCTTGAACCGCATGGTTCAAGGATGAAAGACGGTTTCGGCTGTCACTTACAGATGGACCCGCGGCGCATTAGCTAGTTGGTGGGGTAATGGCTCACCAAGGCGACGATGCGTAGCCGACCTGAGAGGGTGATCGGCCACACTGGGACTGAGACACGGCCCAGACTCCTACGGGAGGCAGCAGTAGGGAATCTTCCGCAATGGACGAAAGTCTGACGGAGCAACGCCGCGTGAGTGATGAAGGTTTTCGGATCGTAAAGCTCTGTTGTTAGGGAAGAACAAGTGCGAGAGTAACTGCTCGCACCTTGACGGTACCTAACCAGAAAGCCACGGCTAACTACGTGCCAGCAGCCGCGGTAATACGTAGGTGGCAAGCGTTGTCCGGAATTATTGGGCGTAAAGGGCTCGCAGGCGGTTTCTTAAGTCTGATGTGAAAGCCCCCGGCTCAACCGGGGAGGGTCATTGGAAACTGGGAAACTTGAGTGCAGAAGAGGAGAGTGGAATTCCACGTGTAGCGGTGAAATGCGTAGAGATGTGGAGGAACACCAGTGGCGAAGGCGACTCTCTGGTCTGTAACTGACGCTGAGGAGCGAAAGCGTGGGGAGCGAACAGGATTAGATACCCTGGTAGTCCACGCCGTAAACGATGAGTGCTAAGTGTTAGGGGGTTTCCGCCCCTTAGTGCTGCAGCTAACGCATTAAGCACTCCGCCTGGGGAGTACGGTCGCAAGACTGAAACTCAAAGGAATTGACGGGGGCCCGCACAAGCGGTGGAGCATGTGGTTTAATTCGAAGCAACGCGAAGAACCTTACCAGGTCTTGACATCCTCTGACAACCCTAGAGATAGGGCTTTCCCTTCGGGGACAGAGTGACAGGTGGTGCATGGTTGTCGTCAGCTCGTGTCGTGAGATGTTGGGTTAAGTCCCGCAACGAGCGCAACCCTTGATCTTAGTTGCCAGCATTTAGTTGGGCACTCTAAGGTGACTGCCGGTGACAAACCGGAGGAAGGTGGGGATGACGTCAAATCATCATGCCCCTTATGACCTGGGCTACACACGTGCTACAATGGACAGAACAAAGGGCTGCGAGACCGCAAGGTTTAGCCAATCCCATAAATCTGTTCTCAGTTCGGATCGCAGTCTGCAACTCGACTGCGTGAAGCTGGAATCGCTAGTAATCGCGGATCAGCATGCCGCGGTGAATACGTTCCCGGGCCTTGTACACACCGCCCGTCACACCACGAGAGTTTGTAACACCCGAAGTCGGTGAGGTAACCTTTATGGAGCCAGCCGCCGAAGGTGGGACAGATGATTGGGGTGAAGTCGTAACAAGGTAGCCGTATCGGAAGGTGCGGCTGGATCACCTCCTTTCTAAGGATATATGGAGCAGTGTGCGTTTTCGTCTTGTTTAGTTTTGAAGGATCATTCCTTCAAGACATGTCTCTAGCGAGACAGGATTGTTCTTTGAAAACTAGATAACAATAAGTAATACATTCACATTGAATGCAATGCAAAGTTCATCACACATAGTGATTCTTTCTAAAGTAAGAAATGGTTAAGTTAGAAAGGGCGCACGGTGGATGCCTTGGCACTAGGAGCCGATGAAGGACGGGACGAACACCGATATGCTTCGGGGAGCTGTAAGCAAGCTTTGATCCGGAGATTTCCGAATGGGGAAACCCACTGCTCGTAATGGAGTAGTATCCATACTTGAATACATAGAGTATGAGAAGGCATACCCGGGGAACTGAAACATCTAAGTACCCGGAGGAAGAGAAAGCAAATGCGATTCCCTGAGTAGCGGCGAGCGAAACGGGAACAGCCCAAACCAAGAGGCTTGCCTCTTGGGGTTGTAGGACACTCTATACGGAGTTACAAAGGAACGATATAAGCGAAGAGGTCTGGAAAGGCCCGCCAAAGAAGGTAACAGCCCTGTAACTGAAATGTTGTTCTCTCCAGAGTGGATCCTGAGTACGGCGGAACACGTGAAATTCCGTCGGAATCCGGGAGGACCATCTCCCAAGGCTAAATACTCCCTAGTGACCGATAGTGAACCAGTACCGTGAGGGAAAGGTGAAAAGCACCCCGGAAGGGGAGTGAAATAGATCCTGAAACCGTGTGCCTACAAGTAGTCAGAGCCCGTTAAAGGGTGATGGCGTGCCTTTTGTAGAATGAACCGGCGAGTTACGATCCCGTGCAAGGTTAAGCAGAAGATGCGGAGCCGCAGCGAAAGCGAGTCTGAATAGGGCGCATGAGTACGTGGTCGTAGACCCGAAACCAGGTGATCTACCCATGTCCAGGGTGAAGTTCAGGTAACACTGAATGGAGGCCCGAACCCACGCACGTTGAAAAGTGCGGGGATGAGGTGTGGGTAGGGGTGAAATGCCAATCGAACCTGGAGATAGCTGGTTCTCTCCGAAATAGCTTTAGGGCTAGCCTCAAGGTAAGAGTCTCGGAGGTAGAGCACTGATTGGACTAGGGGCCCCTACCGGGTTACCGAATTCAGTCAAACTCCGAATGCCGATGACTTATCCTTGGGAGTCAGACTGCGAGTGATAAGATCCGTAGTCGAAAGGGAAACAGCCCAGACCGCCAGCTAAGGTCCCAAAGTATACGTTAAGTGGAAAAGGATGTGGAGTTGCTTAGACAACCAGGATGTTGGCTTAGAAGCAGCCACCATTTAAAGAGTGCGTAATAGCTCACTGGTCGAGTGACTCTGCGCCGAAAATGTACCGGGGCTAAACGTATCACCGAAGCTGCGGACTGTTCTTACGAACAGTGGTAGGAGAGCGTTCTAAGTGCTGTGAAGTCAGACCGGAAGGACTGGTGGAGCGCTTAGAAGTGAGAATGCCGGTATGAGTAGCGAAAGACGGGTGAGAATCCCGTCCACCGAATGCCTAAGGTTTCCTGAGGAAGGCTCGTCCGCTCAGGGTTAGTCGGGACCTAAGCCGAGGCCGAAAGGCGTAGGCGATGGACAACAGGTTGATATTCCTGTACCACCTCCTCACCATTTGAGCAATGGGGGGACGCAGGAGGATAGGGTAAGCGCGGTATTGGATATCCGCGTCCAAGCAGTTAGGCTGGGAAATAGGCAAATCCGTTTCCCGTAAAGGCTGAGCTGTGATGGCGAGCGAAATTTAGTAGCGAAGTTCCTGATTCCACACTGCCAAGAAAAGCCTCTAGCGAGGTGAGAGGTGCCCGTACCGCAAACCGACACAGGTAGGCGAGGAGAGAATCCTAAGGTGATCGAGAGAACTCTCGTTAAGGAACTCGGCAAAATGACCCCGTAACTTCGGGAGAAGGGGTGCTTCTTAGGGTGTTAAAGCCCCGAGAAGCCGCAGTGAATAGGCCCAGGCGACTGTTTAGCAAAAACACAGGTCTCTGCGAAGCCGTAAGGCGAAGTATAGGGGCTGACGCCTGCCCGGTGCTGGAAGGTTAAGAGGAGCGCTTAGCGTAAGCGAAGGTGCGAATTGAAGCCCCAGTAAACGGCGGCCGTAACTATAACGGTCCTAAGGTAGCGAAATTCCTTGTCGGGTAAGTTCCGACCCGCACGAAAGGCGCAACGATCTGGGCACTGTCTCAACGAGAGACTCGGTGAAATTATAGTACCTGTGAAGATGCAGGTTACCCGCGACAGGACGGAAAGACCCCGTGGAGCTTTACTGCAGCCTGATATTGAATGTTGGTACAGCTTGTACAGGATAGGTAGGAGCCTTGGAAACCGGAGCGCTAGCTTCGGTGGAGGCATCGGTGGGATACTACCCTGGCTGTATTGACCTTCTAACCCGCTGCCCTTATCGGGCAGGGAGACAGTGTCAGGTGGGCAGTTTGACTGGGGCGGTCGCCTCCTAAAATGTAACGGAGGCGCCCAAAGGTTCCCTCAGAATGGTTGGAAATCATTCGCAGAGTGTAAAGGCACAAGGGAGCTTGACTGCGAGACCTACAAGTCGAGCAGGGACGAAAGTCGGGCTTAGTGATCCGGTGGTTCCGCATGGAAGGGCCATCGCTCAACGGATAAAAGCTACCCCGGGGATAACAGGCTTATCTCCCCCAAGAGTCCACATCGACGGGGAGGTTTGGCACCTCGATGTCGGCTCATCGCATCCTGGGGCTGTAGTCGGTCCCAAGGGTTGGGCTGTTCGCCCATTAAAGCGGTACGCGAGCTGGGTTCAGAACGTCGTGAGACAGTTCGGTCCCTATCCGTCGCGGGCGCAGGAAATTTGAGAGGAGCTGTCCTTAGTACGAGAGGACCGGGATGGACGCACCGCTGGTGTACCAGTTGTTCTGCCAAGGGCATCGCTGGGTAGCTATGTGCGGACGGGATAAGTGCTGAAAGCATCTAAGCATGAAGCCCCCCTCAAGATGAGATTTCCCATTCCGCAAGGAAGTAAGATCCCTGAAAGATGATCAGGTTGATAGGTCTGAGGTGGAAGCGTGGTGACACGTGGAGCTGACAGATACTAATAGATCGAGGACTTAACCTATATTCTAATGTGAAGCTTGAACATTGTTATCTAGTTTTGAGAGAACATTCTCTCCATCAGGTTTGGTGGCGATAGCGAAGAGGTCACACCCGTTCCCATACCGAACACGGAAGTTAAGCTCTTCAGCGCCGATGGTAGTTGGGGGTCTCCCCCTGTGAGAGTAGGACGCCGCCAAGCTTTTTGTTTATATCCTTCCAATGGAAGAAGTTACTTTATCATTCCGCAGTAGCTCAGTGGTAGAGCTATCGGCTGTTAACCGATCGGTCGTAGGTTCGAGTCCTACCTGCGGAGCCATGCTTCCATAGCTCAGTAGGTAGAGCACTTCCATGGTAAGGAAGAGGTCAGCGGTTCGAGCCCGCTTGGAAGCTTTCCTCTAAATGTTGATCTGACAAGGTTTCTCGATGATGAGAAGGCTTTTTTTATGTCCTTTTTTAATTGCTTGGGATCGAATTGGGATCGGATCACTTAGCTTGCAATAGATTTGAAATTGCATCTGCAACCAAAGTGTCTGCTTCTTTGAATGCATGCGTGTAAGTTTCAAGCGTGGTTTTTACATTTGCATGCCCTAAACGTTGAGATACAGACTTAATATTAAAGCCAGGTATTTTTCCAATTTGGTTAATTAACATTGTAGCATGAGTATGACGCATATCATGCAATCGTATTTTTTTAATATCGTGCCTTTTTACAAATCGATCCCACCACGTATTTAATGATGTTGGATAAAGAGGTTTGCCACGATCTCCACTAAAAAGCAGTAGTTTGTCTTTATCTTCAGGCCACCCTTCCCAAAGTTCACCTAGCATCAACTTATTTTTCTTCACCTCTTTCAATAATAGATAAGCCTCTTTCATTACCTCAGCTGGCAATGTAATTGTCCTATAGGATTTACTCTTTGGTGACTTAAAGCGATAACCATATTTTTTCGTGTATTGTAAACTCTCGTCTACTCTCACTTCGTTTGTATCAAATATGAGGTCATTTTCATCTATTGCAAGTAATTCTCCTCGTCTAAAGCCACCAGTGAAAGCAAATTTTATCGCTACCCTATGATGTAATGAAGCTTCCTGATCTAACAATTTAAAAATTGATTTAATCTCTTCCTCGTTATAAATATCATATTCTTTATATGTTACTTTTGGTCTTTTTATTGCAGCTACAGGATTTTCATTAATTAATTTCCAATCAGATGCTTTACCAAAAATATCTCTTAAAATTCTATATCGAGCATGTACACTGGAACTTGATGCATCTGGATTCTTTTTAGTATAGTCATCAAGAAAATTTAGAATATGAATTGGCTGTACCTTTTCGAGCTCCATGTCTCCAAAAAATTCGAGAATTTCTTTGTTTACTATATAATCATATGTTTCAAGAGTGCTTACATCTAATGACTTGACACCGTATTTTTCTTCCCAATCATTGAGAAACATTCTAAATGTCCTTAATTGGGGCTTAATGTATAGGCCAGCTTCAATCTCATTCTTGAATGTGTACCACTCAGCCTCTAAATATTCTCTTAATTTCTTAGTTTTTTTCAAAAGATTACTATCTTCAACCCTTATCGTTTTGCGTTCAACTTTTCGTTTTCCTGGTGTTCCAACTTCTACAGTTAGTCTAAATGATTTGTTTCCTCTTTTCTCTATATTAGGCATAATCTACAGCCCCTTCATATTGCTTCTGAAAATAATACTTCGGATTTGAAATAACATTTCGTAAAAACATATCTAGCCTTTGATGAGCAAATTCATAAGAAACTCCAAAATTACTAGATATATAAGGTACAGCTTCATATATTGAATTAGGTATATCTATCTTATTTAGGATGAAACTCGGAATCGCAAAGTGGTACATAAATGCATTAGCCTGGTTCTCCTGCATCTGTTTAAAGAGATAATGAGCATGATTTTGAGTCCCTGTGTGCTTTAAAATATGGCAAAGTTCATGACAAAAATCTTCTCTTTGTTGAAGCGAGTCTTTCCTTTCGTCTATGAAAATTGCTTTCCTGTTGCGAATACTAAATGCCTTTGATTCAATTGGTTTGTATATAAGGGAAATATCAAAGTGCTTAGCTACATTTTCAATATTTAATGGTTGCATGTCATATATCTGTAATTGACCATAAAGCTCTTTTATTTCTAGTTCTAAAGCGGAATACGTGTAATTCAAGTTAGTCACTCCACATGGTGAGAATATATGTTCTGTTTTGTTTCAAAAAAATAAATACTCGCTATGAGTATCTATTTAGAAAGTCACTTTAACTTTCTTTTTAGGTGTGACAACTGCTCCATTGCCAATGGAATCATTTAGTACAAAAGTGATTTCCTTTATATCTTTCGGATTGCTCTCAAAGATAATTCCTTGAGTTATGTTTTTTTTAGCTCCCGCAAACAGATCCCATTCTCCTGATTCGACAATGTTATTCTCCTTAACGTTGACTTGTTCTTTTGTATTCAAAATTATATGTGATATTTGTGGCCACAGTAAATCAATTTTCCCTTTGTTCTCTGCAGTATAAGAAATTTGTATGTAATTGATAGGGTCTTTCAATTTCAACTTAATCCCATCTTGATAAGATTCAAGAAGATCATTCGAAATGTTAGTTATACTTAAAATTTTTACGTCTTGAATAGTTACTGTTAAAGGATTAAGGTCAGTCGATTGATCAACAACTTTAATTTTCTTTAATTCATATAGTTGGCCATCTTCACCTTTTTTCTTTTGACCTACTTTTGTCAAAGGACCGTCAACATATTCTTCTTGCTTTGTTTCTTTTTTTTTGTCTTTGTTAGATTCTTCAGTAGTAGCGGTATTTTTATTGCTACATGCACTGAGGAATATTAAACAAATTATAAATAGGAATACTAGTCTTTTGCTATTGATCATAATTTCCCCCTAAAGTTCACTTTAAATCTTGTTCCATTAACCAAGTGAGAAGTTTTTTTGCTTCTTCTTTTGTAATATTTCCATCACGACCAGCCAACAAAGTTTCAGGGTCTTTTAAGAGGTCATCAATGTAATCAGTTTCAACTCCTTTAATGAGGTAATCTAACGAGACATCTAAGAGTGTGCTTAGTTTCACTAGTGTATCCACATCAGGGTCAGATTTTCCTGTTTCGTATTTTCCATAACCTTGACTTGTCATGCCTAAAAATTGAGCCATGTCATTTTGAGTATATTTTTTTTTAATACGAGCTTTTCTTAATCTGTCACCAAAGGAAATCATAAAGAGCCTCTCACCACCTTAATAATGTACATTATAAAGAAACAAATTGTTTCGTAAACAAAAAGAAACAAATTGATTCTAAATAAGAGTTGACGAAACAATTTGTTTTATTTATCATAGAGTTACATGAAACAATTTGTTTCAAAAAAGGAGTTGTTAATATGAAAGAGAACAAAGTATCAGTTATCCTAAAGGAAGCTAGGAAAAAACAACAACTAACTCATCAAAAAGTTGTCGAGTTATCTGGAGCTTCTATAACACCTCAATATTATGGAGCTATTGAAAGAGGTGATCGTAGACCTTCACCAAATGTTGCAAAGAAAATTGCCCCTGTTTTAGGGTTGAAATGGACTATTTTTTTTAATGAAATAGAAAACCAATAGTTTCATTCATGTGAAAGGAGTTGTTTATTTTATGCAACGTACAGTAATAACGCCATCTGAAGCAGCTAAGTTCTTAGGAATTCATAAGGAAACGGTTTATATCATGTGTAGAACAAAACGTCTCCCTCACTTTCGAGTAGGAAAGAAAATTTACTTCCGGATTGATTCCCTGAATGAGTGGATCAACAAGCAAATCAATGAAAGTGTTCAACCGCAGGAAGCAGAAGAAGCATAATCACTTCATAGCTTACAGCATCTTCTATTTATTGCCTGTTCCAAATAGGAACATGTTCTAGATAGGAACATTGAAGCTATAAAGATATTCATAATTACTCCTGAAAGGAGAAACAAAAATGTATAACCCATATGATTTTTACATTACACCGGAAGAATTTGCGCAAGCCGAAGAAAACGGCATATGTAAGGATACACTCATCTGGCGAATACGCCGACAAGGTTGGAGTAAACAACGAGCATTAACTAAGCCGGTTAAGTTTCAAGACCGAGAAAGAGGCAGAGTGGAATGGAGTAAATGGGGAAAGATTGCTGAAAAAAATGGCGTCTCAAGATCCATCTTCGTTGGAAGATTGAGGATAGGATGGGATAGCGAAAAGGCTGCTACAACGCCAAAGATAGATACACATGAGCGTGCTAAGAGAATGAGTAAACTTTCTCCAAGAACCAAGCGTCGTAAATTCTCAGAGGATATTGTCAAGTTAGCTGAATCAAACGGTATTAGTTATAAAAATTTGCAAAACCGTGTGACTGTTAAAGGTTGGGACCCATATACGGCAGCCACCACCCCTGTGATGTCTCCGCGTGAAGTTCAGGAAAAAGGGCGTGAAGCTTTCCGGCAAAAATACGGGTCAAATCCTAACGCTATTTTCTTCCTGAAAAAGAAAGCGGAAAGAGCCTAATCACTTCAAAGGGTAAAACATCTTTAATTGATTACATGATCCATATAAACCTTGAAAGGGGGTGGAGAGGTTGTGAAGTTGGGTGTGGTGCTTCGTAAAGCGCGATTGCAAGCAGGCATTTCCCAAGAAAGACTTGCGGAAATGCTTAGCCGCTCGAGGAGTTGCATCTCAAAGATCGAGAATGATCAAAAGATGCTTGATGTTCCTACATACGTCAGATGGATGGAAGCCACAAACGCAAAAGAAGCAATGATTGCAACATTATGCGGCATTGACCCGCTGGCAGTCACACAGCAAATTACGGCCATAATGGCCCTATTCGGAGGATGAGATGAAGAAACGAAATTCAATCTTTAAAAGCATTGATAACAAGGGCATAACAAGAGAAATGATTTGCATCGATGAGCTGCAAAAGCTATTGATGAAAGCTTTGGAGAATGGTGATACAGATACAGCATTAGTATTTCACGAAGATATTGCTAAATCATTAAAAGTAATCAAGCGGTATGAAAAACAATCTAAGGTACATCTATTGAAAGAAGCTGCAAAGATTACACCAGTAACATATTCGAAATCGTTAAAAACAAAATTGAAAGGATTGATTTAAATGAAATTTGTATTTGTGGCAAGTAAGTTAATGAAAGCAAAGGAAGTCATTGAGGTATGTAATGAGCGATTCAGCGAGGAAGGCGAAATTGCATTGGCTAAAGCTGAATTGCAGGTCAAAGCTCGTTTAGGTTTAGAACAAAGAAAAAAGCAGCAAGCTCCTACACTCACTGCTTAAATCGGATATTGAAATGATCGAATTTATTATATCGCTCTTTAAAGAGCACGACAAGTTTTATTCTTGTCGTCCGGCTTGCGGATGGAATATATGCACACCCCCCATCCCCTTCAAATCATGCACCATCCGCAGTCGGACGATGCGAATAAGCATCAATAAATCATAGGAGGACGAGGACTATGTTTTTTGAAAAAGCGGTTATTCAACCATTCAGTGATCACACTGGTGATCAAGTCAGACTATCTAAAGTTAATGGGTCCATTCTCATGGATGATAAGGGAAGTCCACATTTCTATTTTCCTAATCAAGAGGCGTTTGAGAAGTTTAAAAAGCTCAAAGCCGATGCGATCCGAAGAAAGGTAGGGGTAATAGCATGAACATTGAACATCCAATGATTACACAGATAAATGCTACTGGATACCCAAAAGGCATTGAAGTTGTCGATGTTGTTGGAACTGACTACTTCGGGGATGAGATCTTCTCTAATGATGAATACGTCGTTGATGAGAATGTTGGGGAAATGATTCTGCTGGATAATTTGAATCGTTACTTGAAGGAACAACTCGATTTTACCTTTGTGAATGCAAAATAAAAAGGTTCACTCCGGCAAGTGAACCAATTAAAAGAAAAATAGAATAAGCGTGTCAACCTCTATTATAGCAGGTTGGCACTGTAAATCAATGGAGGTTATATCATGACCAAAAATATCAGGTTGGCAGAACTCCATCTATCAAATTTCAAGGGTGTAAAATCATTCACCCTTGAAACAGGTGGAGAAAGTGCAAAGGTCTATGGTGGTAACGCTACAGGCAAAACAACGTTGTTTGATGCTTTCATGTGGCTGCTCTTTGATAAAGACAGCCAAAACAAAAAAGACTTTGAGATCAAGACACTCTCAAAGGATAACAAAGCGGTAAGCGGCGTTGATCATGAGGTATCGGCTGCACTCTTAATCAATGGAAAGTCCGTTGAATTGAAAAAGGTCTATTCAGAGAAATGGACCAAGAAACGGGGATCAGCAAAGCAAGTCTTTTCTGGCCATACCACTGACTATTATGTCAATGGCGTGCCAGTTAAGAAAAAAGAGTTCACTGAGAAGGTCAATGACATTATCTCTGAGGACATTTTCAAACTGATAACTTCTCCTTCTTATTTCAATGAACAAATGAAGTGGCAGGATCGCCTAAACGTTCTCATGGAGATCGGTGGTGCTGTGACTGATGAGGACGTTATTTCAGAAAACAATTCATTGTCAAAACTTCAATCGATCTTAGATGAAAGAAGTCTTGATGAACAAAAGAGCATACTTGCTGAAAAACGTAAAAAGATCACTAAACTCTTGGAACAATATCCGGTTAGGATAGATGAAATTAACCGCTCTATTGATGATGTAACGGATATAGACCAGGAGCAATTGAAAAAAGAAGATTTAAAAGCGCTTCAGGCATCAATAGATGATCTGGAGAAGGAAGCCCACTCTATCAGAGTGGATGCAGGAGCAGATCGTAAGAAACGTATGCTTCAGCTCGAAGGCGATCTGCAACAAATAAAAAATGACCACGACACAGAAAGATTCCAGGTAGTGAATGAGAAAAAAGAAGCCTACTACAAAGCGAAAAACAGTCTTTCTCAAATCAAGCATAACCTTGACAGTTTAAAAACTAAAAAGGATCACCTAACATCCTTTTTGTCTCAAACAGACAAAGAGCGTGTTGAGTTGCGGGAAGAATGGTCTAAAAAGTACGAAGAATCGTTTGAGGATCATCAAACTGCTTGTCCAACATGCGGACAACCACTGCCGGAAGAAAAAATTCAAACTGCTATTGAAAAATTCAATTTGCAAAAAAGTGTCTCCCTTGAGCGCATAGTCGATAAGGGAAAGCAATTAGGAATTGAGTATGACAATAAGCAGAACGAGTTATACGAGGTTGATGAGAAGATTCAGCTTTTGATCTTGGAAGAGAAATTTACGACAGCAGCCGTTGAAAAACTGAAAGAAGATATGGAGCAAGCTGAAGCGTCCATTGCTCCGCTTTCCGATAATCCATTGTATATATCCAAGATCGAGGAGATCGAAAAGATCAATAACGAGATCCAGTCTGATGAGCAAGAAACGAGCGGGTCTGTTCAAGCTATTAATGAACAGATCAAGGAAAAACAGCAGGAAATGACCTTGATCCGCAACGATCTTTCTCGCATCGATCAAGCTCAAAAAGCCCTCAATCGAATTGAGGAGCTAAAGGAAGAAGAACGTAAAATGGCTGATGACTATAACGAGGTAGAACAGCAGTCATTCCTGATTGAAGAGTTCATCAGAACCAAGATGAGCCTTATGGAAGAACGGATAAACAGCAAATTCAAGTATGCCCGCTTCAAGCTCTTTGAAGAGCAAGTGAATGGTGGGTTAACCGAGACCTGTGAAACGCTGTATGAAGGTGTGCCTTACTCTAAAGGCCTAAACAATGCGGCACGTATTAATGTCGGTTTAGACATCATCAATACGTTAAATGAGCATTATGGTATTTCTGCGCCGATCTTCGTTGATAACAGCGAGGCGGTTACGAATCTAATCGATGTGAATGCTCAAGTTATTAGCTTGATCGTTTCTAAACAAGACAAGCAGTTGCGAGTTGTGAATCAAGATGACGTTACAGGAGGATACAGATGAGTAACCAGAATCAATTGGCACACTTACAAAAAAATATTACAGATGATGTGAACAATAGTCTAGGCAGATTACAAGATGAAGGGTTAGTCCTGCCATCAAACTATAATGCTAGCAATGCATTAAAGAGTGCATTTTTTAAACTTCAAGAAGTGAAGGATAAATCAGGGAGGCCCGCTTTAGATGTCTGCACCAGAGAATCTATTGCCAATTCCTTGCTAGATATGGTTGTTCAAGGTTTAAGCCCTGCAAAAACTCAATGTTATTTCATTGTGTACGGGAATAAATTGCAGATGAACCGCTCGTATTTTGGCACACAAGCAGTGCTGAAACGTTTGACCAATGTCAAGGATATATGGTCAAACGTGATTTATGAAGGGGATGTCTTTGAATATGAGATTGATGGAGGGCAAGAAAAACTCATTAAACATGAAACGAAGCTTGAAAACCGAGATAAAGACATCATTGGAGCTTATGCAGTTGTAAAAACCATTGATGACATTGAGTTACTAACCCCGATGACAAAGAAAGAAATCGAAACTGCTTGGAGTCAATCGAAAACAAGTGGTGCGGTTCAGAAAAAGTTTCCGCAGGAAATGGCCCAAAGAACAGTTATTAATCGTGCTGCCAAAAGATATATAAACACAAGCGATGACAGCGATCTACTTGTACAAGCTATTAATAACTCGACTGAAAATGAGTATGACAACGAGCGGGTGGATGTTACTCCGGATGAAGTGAAAAAAGAAATTAGTGAGAATGCAAACTCAGAAATTATTGATGTGGATTTCAAGGAGCCGGTAGAAGATCCAGTGCAACATCAAGAACCACCTGAAATAAAGCAACGTGAAGAACCTGAGCCACAACCATCAAATGAACATGATGAAAAGCCGTCTGCATTGAATGAGGAACCACCATTTTGATTGAAATAAACGCTGTGTCATCAAGTAGTAAGGGGAATTGCTATCGGGTGACTGATGGTAAGACCCCGCTCCTTTTGGAGTGTGGTATCACCTTTAAAGTGATGCAACGAGCTTTTGATTTCAATATGAGCTTCGCTGGTTGTCTAATTACTCATGAACATGGTGATCACTGTAAGGCATTGAAAGATGTATTGCGTGTAGGAATCGATTGTTATATGTCTCATGGAACGGCAAAAGCTCTTGGAGTGGAAAATCACCACAGAATTAATCTAGTAAAAGCTCGACAGACGTTTAGGATCGGCACGTGGCTAATTATGCCCTTTGATGTTCAACACGACGTATCAGAGCCGTATGGCTTCCTATTGGCTAATGAGGACGGTGACAAGCTGCTCTTTGCTACTGACACCTATTACATCAAATATAAGTTTCCTGGACTCACTCATATCATGGTCGAATGCAATTACTCTGAAGCGATCATTGATGCAAATATTGAGAATGGGAGCATTCACAAAAGCATGCGTAATCGGCTCATACAGTCGCATTTCAGCCTAGAGAATGTAAAGACATTCCTAGCAGCAAACGACTTGTCAAAAGTGCAAGAAATATGGTTACTGCACTTATCTGACACAAACAGTGATGAACGGTTGTTTAAAGAAGAAATAGCAAAACAAACAGGAAAGGTTGTCTATGTTCCCAAATGAGTGAGCTTTTTAAAACAGCTTATCCCTATTGTTTTATTACGATGGCCAGATCAGTCGCTCCACAGATGCGGAAAAAGGTATTGGCTATGTATATAAGCACGTACATGGCCAAGTATGAACCGCATCTCGAAGTGATAAAAATTGAAGGCAAATACGCTATTTGTAGGCTCAAACGCAAGTAGTTGGGAAGGAGGAATTTGTTTGTCTACTGGATGGATAAAACTACATCGCAAGATATTTGATCATGAAATCTGGAATGATGTTACTACTTTTAGGCTTTTTACATTGTTGTTATTGAAAGCAAGCCATCAAGACGGGATCAAAATTAACGGCATTGAATTGAAGAAGGGTCAGTATATCCGCTCCTATTCTAAGTTGTGTGAGGACCTTTGTTACAAGGAACGAAGAGCCCTAAAAAAAGTATCTAAAAGTACAATTTTACGTTCCATAAAGAAACTTGTTGAGAACGGTATGGTCACCGTTTGCGAAACGGATATTGGAACACTATTCACCATAGTGAAATACGAGTCATACCAAGGCTTAGACGGTCAAAACAATTCTAATTACAGAACGGCTAATGAACCTTCAACGGAACGATTGCAGAACGATTGCGGAACGATTGCAGAACCAAAACAAGAATTTAAGAATTTAAGAATTAAAGAATTTAAAGAAGAGGAAGAAGAGAGATCGCCAGTAGGAAATGATTCTCCTTTCCAACAAATCGAAGACAAGTATCTATCACGAAGAGGTGGAGGATTGATGATCACTCCTAATGATGCACAGGCCATTGAGAGGATCATTCAGGAGCACATACCCCTTGAAGACATATTGGTGTGGATCGACGAGATATTCGATCAATACCGACCAAGACATAGAGCGGATGGCATCAAATCGTTTTCATATCTGGAAAAGGGCATTCTTGATCGATGGCATGCCAAAAACAATCAACCTAGCAACGTATCTGAATTTAAACCTAAGAAACAACAAGACAACTTATCAGCATTAGAGGCTTATGCCAAAGAAAAAGGCATTAAATTTGGAGGAGGATTAGCATGACTGAAGAACAAGCGATGATCATCTTAACCAGAATAGCAGCTGCGTATCCGAGATTTGAACTATCTACAGATGAGATTGGAAAAGAAAGAATCAAGCTTTGGTTAGAGCATTTAACGGCACTACCATATGAACCTGTTTTAAAAAAGATCAATCAGCATATTGCTGAAAAACGTTTCCCTCCTGCTATTGCGGAGATACAAGTACATCAACAAGAGAAAAACGAGTTTCTAGAGAAGCAGAAAGAGTGGGAAAAGAATGCAAAATTTGCGAAACGTAGAGGCTGAACAGTTTTTGCTCGGCTGTATCATCCTTGAAGGCGATCTAATCAAGGAAACAGCCTTAGAGCCTAAACATTTTGCTGAAAAGCGTCACAAGCAAATTTTTGAAGCGATGAGGGAAGTGGACAAGCTAGGTAAGCCTGTTGAAATGGCCAATATCGCTGCATCTATGGGGGACACGTTAAATGCCGTTGGTGGATTTGAATACTTAACTAACCTAGCAAGTGCTGTTCCATCTACTCATTCATTTGAAACCTATGAAACATTAATTTACGAGGCTTTTAGACTGAGAGATGTGCAAAGTGCAGCTTTAGCATTTGCCAGTTCCCCTACTGATGAGGGCATCACTGAGCTTTATCAAAAAACCATTGAAGCTCAAGAGGTTGGTGTAAAAGAGACTCGCACGAAAATGGATGTTCTAACAGAAATATTTATGAGCATGGAAGAAGATCATGGTGATCTGACAGGAGTCAACACGGGTCTTGCGGATCTGAATGCCATGACAGGCGGTTGGCAGAAGAGTGATTTGATTATTGTGGCTGCTCGTCCATCGATGGGTAAAACAGCGTTCGCTCTTAACCTTGGTTATAATAACGCGGTAAATGGCGGAGTAACGGACGTATTTTCGCTAGAAATGTCTGATACACAATTAACACACCGAATGTTAAGCAGTATAGGGAGTATTGAAGGGACAAAGTGGAGAAATCCAAAGAGGTTCTTTAGTGAGGATGATTATGATCGTGCCCATAGTGCGATGGGCGAATATGAAAAGTTAGATATTTATATTCATGATCAGCCTACCCAAACATTAGCTGACATCCGTTCCAGGATAAGAAAAACCAAGAAAGATCATCCTGATCAAGATCATTTAGTCATCATTGATTATCTTCAACTTATCACGCCGATTGGTAAAGCTGAGAGCAAAAATCATGAGGTTGGTGATATCACGAGAGAACTTAAAAATATGGCTAGAAGTTTCAACGTTCCGATCATCTTGTTATCACAGCTTTCACGCGGTGTAGAAGCGCGAAATGATAAACGACCAATGATGTCTGATTTGCGAGATTCAGGGAGCATTGAGCAAGATGCTGATATTGTGACCTTTCTTTATCGGGATGATTACTACAACAAACAGAGTGAAGCTAAAAACATTGTTGAAATCATTTTTGCAAAACAACGGAATGGATCAACAGGAACCATAAACGCAGCATTCGTGAAAGAGTACGGGAAGTTTATAAATCTATCGCGGCAAATGGAAGCCGCAATGTGAAATGAGGAATAAATATGACAAATAGTAAAAGCGAATATCGTCGGCAGTTCCTACTCAATGAACTGAAGCGCATTGGATATAAAGCGAATGAGATTGCAAGTCTCGCAGATAAAACTCTCTATGAACTCGAAATGCTAGTCATTACAGCCAAATTTGAACAAGGAAAAGATATTGAGACTTTCAACGCCAGAATGAAGATTGAGGAGGAAGCGAAATGATTAAATTACAAATCCAAGACTTTTCAAATGGTAAAGAAGTGAACTTTGAAGCGGATAATTACACCGCTGAAGAATTCTGTCAGTTGATCACTAAACTAGACATGTACTTGCATAGAGGTTCTTTAAATCCAAACGGAAGACAAAGGGCTTCAGCAGTTGCCCCATCACCAGTTAACAGAGCGATAGAACCAACTCATACTGACAAAGCGACCAATCACAGCAAGCCATTTCATCAATATCAATCTATGTCTAAGTCAAACGATGAAAAGAAAGCTACTCCAGATCCTTCAAAAATAGCAGAACCAAAAAGAGTGAGACCGAAATCAACTGATCTTTTGAATAATGAACGAACTTTAAGTGCTAGCATTGGAGATCGCGTGAAATGTAAGACTAAATTTCAATGTCCTGAGTGTGGATTGAAACAGGATAAACAGGTTTTTAAGGGCTTTAAATTCACCGCATGTAATAGCTGTGAAACAAAGGTGAAAATCATGCCAGCTGATCTCGTAAATGGCTGGGATCACGAAGATGAGGAAGGGTACTTGTACCATGCGAAAAGTCGTTATGTTCAAGGAGCTGAAAAACTATGAAAATAGCATTCACCATTTACGCAGAGCCGGTTGCACAGGGAAGACCTCGGGCTACGACTGTAAATGGCATGACGAGGCTGTATGATCCGAAAAAATCAAGAGACTTTAAGTCTTATGTCAAGCTGGCTGCTAGTGATCATCGTCCCGAACAACTCCTTACAGGTCCTCTGGAATTGAGGGTTAAAGTTTACAAATCATTACTAAAGAGTTTCAGCAAGAAAAAGGCCGCAGAAGCTGAAAGAGGCGAGCTGAGACCAGCTAAGAAGCCGGATGTTGATAACTACATCAAAGGGATAAAAGATGGCCTGAATAAAGTCATTTGGCAGGATGATAGCCAGATAGTCGATCTACATGTAAGTAAGTTTTACAGCAGCACACCAAGAATTGAAGTCGAAGTATCTACTCTTACACCAACCCACGAGGAGGAACAAATATGTCTTTTGTAAATTTTGATGGTTTCGTTAAAAAAGTGAATCACAAGCCTAAAGGTGTCACCGAATTGGTTCTTGAAATTTCGACCAAGGAGCTAGGAAACAGCATTCAAAATCTAGCTGAAATGATCGACAACGATGTCCGAGTTGAAATTGAGAGCGATATTGTCCGGTATAACGTGCAGATTAACGCAAACACCGAACGACCAATTGTAAATTATGAAGTAGATCAGAGCGGTGTGGTCCATATAGCAAAACCTGAGTCAGAACAGCTCGAAGCTGAACTAGGTTTACCAGAAGAAAAACCAAAAATTGAAGAAAAGTCGATGGAGATTAAGCGTGAAGTGGTGGATCAATTCATCATTGAAGGTATGGCTCCAGAACAGGAAGGTTTCCCTGAGAATATGGCAGATATCGTGAAACGACGCATTGAAGGAGAATCTTACAGTAAGTTGGCCACAGAGCTTGAGATGTCATCCGGCGCCGTCGTTGATCTGATCAATGACTACCGAGCAGCAGTGGCTCCGCTTGCTGAAAAATGGTGGGATTGGAAAGAGGATCAAGCCAACGAAGCTGATCCGTTGCAAAAAGTGCAAAAGGAAAATGCTGAAGAAGTAGCTGAAGACGAAAAGGGTTCAGATGATAGCGCTCCAGATGAATATGATCTTCCTAAAGATGATCAAAAAGATGAGGAAGACGGGGCAGCCTAAGATGGCACGCAAACGCTCAAAACGGTGGTTCTTGCTTTATCGCGAAGAGGATGGACAGCGCGTCCACCTCTATGAACCACTTAAAAAATATGAACTGCACAGTCGGATCAGGAAAGGATGGAGGATTGTCGAATGATTGATAAAATCAAGTTTCTCTTCAATCATAAACACTTTTTTTGCTTCAAATGTAGAAACATAGTTTCGGTGCAGCGTGGTTATTGGCTGGAATTTAGCACGCGGGTTTTTAATGGTCCAATTTGCACTAAATGCGGAAGGAGCTTCAAGAAATGAAACAGATAGTAGAAGGCGATTGGGTGGAAGCTTTGGGTGAAGTTGCACGCAGAATGTTTCATATATCTGGTTACGTACTTAAAGTCACTGACAGAAATATTTTAGTGAAGCCGCTTAAAGGAAAGTCTACAGCCGTTCCTAAACATTGGGCTAAAAATCTAGATGTAACGATCACTGAAGATGATTTGAAGGCTCTGATTGACTTGTCCTTAGACTTAAATGACGAACACCTATTTAGAATGTGTGTGCGTGATTTGCAAGCTCTCCAGGGCAAATAAAAAGAACCAAAGCACAAGGCTCCGGCTCTAATGAATCTCGACAATTCATTATAACATGGGAGGCCTTGTGCGCATGAATAATCCTTACAAACATATAGACTCTAACATCTCAATTGATCAGCTTTTTGAAAAAGGGGAAGTTAAAGTCATTATCCTAGACGGCCATTCTAACGAAGCATTTTTAGCTGAAGCACCTATTTACGGTAAAACGGAAATCACTACACGTGACGGCCAATTCACAAACTTGAACTACAGCAGTTCACACAAAATAAATCTATAGCAGGAGCTTCCTCCTGCAGGGAGGCATTCAAAGTGAAAGAAATCTGGTATTCAAAATCACCATACGCTGAATTTTGTATCTTCAATACTGCGAGCGGGTATGTTGCCTATTGGCGCTCTGAGCTGCTTACAGATGGGAAATGGAGCGAGCATGACACGTATCCTACCTATCAAGCAGCACGTCGGAATCTTGGTAAAGTCGGCTGTGCTGGAAGCATGAAAAGGGTCGAACAATTGCCATGGGAAAGCGTTGCATGACCTTGAAGGGAATATGTCTTACTGATGAGTTTACACCGTTAGAAAAGGGCGTAGAATACTTTCTCTTTCCTCTCGGTGCCGCTCATTATTATGTATCAAAGTTTAATCGCTCTGGCTCATACTATGGAGCGTTTGAAGCCAGGCATTTTTTAATAAAGCAAAAAGAACAACACCAGGAACAGCTGACACTTTTCTGAGGGAGGAACATATGGAATTTAAACCATCTGAAAACATGTCATATGAAGGGCTTTGGATGGCTCTCGATGACATCAAACGGCGTATTGGGGATGCGGTGCTGTCTGGTGATCGCATCAATAGCCATTACATCAAAGGACAAAGAAAAAAAGCTGAAACAATTAAAGATGAGCTGCTGCGCCGATTTAATGAACAGGCGCAAGCAAAATTGAAATAAGAAAGGAAGATCATTGTGAAACTGAGAAGCATTTTTTATTTAAACGTACAAGGCATAAGACTTTTGGGAGGATGGGATCACTATCCTAGTGAGGACGAAATGCGAAACGCATTAATTGAAATGTATGGATCTTGTACTCAATTAGGAGAACGGCCAATTATTTTTGAAGTCATTAAGCAAAACACGTTTTATCAAGGTGATATACAAGATTTGCAGGGGGATTACTAATGGAGAAGCATGAGTCAAACGGTCCTGTCATCTTCACTCTGATGGCTATCATTGCGATCATCGTGATCGTTGGTTTGATGCAATGAAACACAACACTAGAAATGACAAGGAGGACATACGAATGGAAAAACAATTAGTATTCGTAAAAGAAAATGAAGTGGTAACGGACAGCGTGACGATCGCTGAAATGTTTGGAAAAGAGCATAAAAATGTCTTGAGAGACATCAAATTTCAAATGGAATATGCAGGCGAAGAATTCTCACAGCTCAATTTTGAGCCGTCAACTCATGAAGTGCGAGGCAAACAATACCCGAAATACGACCTAACCGAGGAAGCATTTACATTGATCGTATTCAGCTACAACACGAAAGAAGCTGTTCAAACAAAAATTAGATTCATTCAAGAGTTTAAGCGAATAAAAGAATACATCCAGTCACAGGAACGACCAAAAGCTATGAGTGATAAAGAAAGCCTGCTTGCAAGCATGAAATTAACCATTCAATTGAACGAGGATGTTGACGGAATGAAAGAAGATATAAAGCAACTTCGTGATGATCTTGATAAAAAAATAACCTTGGATTATTCACAACAACAAGCCATGAAAAATGCTGTTAACAAACGAGTGCATAAGCTATGGAACGAGGATATGGTCGATAAATCAATCTATGAAAATACGAGAAGACTCTACTCGGCGTTATGGAAGAATTTAAAAGACGCTTACAGGGTGAATGCTTATCCAAACATCCTCCAAAAAGATTTTGAAGAGGCTATGAGCTTTATTGAGGGATGGAGACCTATCTTTAACGGAATCAAAACAGCCTAGCGGCTTAGGAGGAGACAGAATGAGAGAAATCAAGTTTAGAGGTTGGTATGGAATTCGAATTGGGATGATGGCACCAACATTTGATGGTGATGTCAATGAAATTTTCGCTGATAAACATGGTGATTATATGCAGTACACCGGATTAAAGGATAATAACGGCGTTGAGATTTATGAGGGGGATATTATAGTTGATGACCAAAAGAACTCAGCACAAGTTGTCTTTGATGAAGGATGTTTTTGCGTAATTGGTTACTTAGGAGACCTACGAACTCATCCACTTCGTGATTATCTGTTTTGTGGAAAGACTTTTGAGGTCATCGGAAACATCTATCAAAATCCTGATCTATTGTAGATCGCGCAATAATAAGGGGGAGTAGAATGCTTAAAGAACAGTTTCGTTTTAAATTATCAAAGAAAATAATCAAAGAAGGAAATGAAAGTTTACTTGATATGATCTTTACTGCATCAAAAAGGGAAAACACAGACTTGTATGATATTACAAATAACATTGATGTAGAATCACATGTTTATCAAGCTGACTGTATTGTTGCATTTATAAAAATGGGTGAGTGGATTTTAATTGAAGAACTTATGCTTGATAGATCAGAACTAGCAGCCATCAAGGACAACATTCTCCATACAGAAATGCTTGGTCATAAGCTAACGAAAATCGAAAAAGGGATCTTAAAAAAGGTTGAAGAAGCGATGTATCCTTCTTCAATGCAGGTTGCGAATAACTGAATAAAATCATACGACATAGATCGGTGCAAAATTGCCCTGGTCTATGTCTTTCATTGTTTATAGGAGGTTGAGGAAATGGGAGCTGAACAATTAACCTTACTGCCAGCGATCGATGAGAAGCAAGTTAGAAATGCTCTGATCAAGGAGCTTAAGGTCTACAGGGCCCTGAAGGTTAAGGAAGAAAACAAAAAGGAACAAGAAGCAAACGGCGCAACAGGTCTTTTTCCTTCTCTTAGGAACCAGGAAGTTTTAAATGAACTGAAGGTCCGGCAGATAGAAAGAGCGCTAGAAAACAGCCTAGATGAAATTGAGCAAGACATCATCCGTATGAAATACCTGACATCACGTGTGGTTAAGGATTTGGAGGTGTGTGAAGAACTGGGTCTGAAGAAAGACCGGTATTACAAATTGAAGAAGCAAGCGACGTTTAATTTTTCAACAGCACTCGGAATCATATGAGTGCTGTTTTTTGTATCTTTATTCCTATTTAATGACAAGTTTTGTGTTGGTAAGATTGACCTTGTCAATGAATAGGAGGGAGTGACTTCTTCTGGGGAAGATACTTGATGCAAAAGCACTTACAAGTGCAATGGACGCAAGGGCAAAACACTATCGGGAACTCCGCGAACAAATGGTTGATTTAAAAAAGGCTCTACAAGGCGTGGCAAACCTTGGTGATGATTTCACCGGAAAAGGTGCCGACAACATTAAAAGTTTCTATAAAGAGCTAGCAGGAAATGTGGACATGTTTATCAGTTTCATTGATAAGCAAGCAGCCTTTCATGAAGGTGTATCCGGTACACTGGATGATACGAGCTTTGGCGGTGACACCTTTGTAGAAGAACACTTTTTAGACAATGCAGTACATATGGGCATCAAAAATGCCAAAAGCATTGTGAAGGATCAAAAAAATGCGCTCAAAACTATTTTTGAAGATATTGATGACCTCATTTCTCTAGAGGTATTTGATAGTAAAACCTTTGATGAAAAGATCGAAGATGCGGAAGATGAACGAAAAAAGACGGTCAAAGATCTAAGCGAGCTTGATCAAAATTTAAAAGATGAATATTCTTTGTCAGAGACTGAGGAGAAGGCTACAATGGCATTGTATGCAGAAATGATGAATGCCACGAATGACGGGAAATCCATTTCACCTATGAATTTTGACAAAAAAGCATTTCAAGATAGTGAAATCTACAAGGCAAAAAGCGATATTGAGAAGCAAACTGCAGAATACCTTAAAATCAAAAAAGAACAAGAAGAAGCCCGCGAGATTGCAAAGGAACAAGAAGCACTCGCCAACCGTCCTTGGTATGAAAAAGCCCTCGATTATGGAGGGAACATTGTAAATGAGTTAATAGGTGTGAATGATGCAAAAAGAGCCGCAACAGGCATTGATCCAATAACAGGCGAGGAACTCACCGCAGGCCAACGAGTCGCTGCAGGTGGCATGGCAGCAGCCGGCTACATCCCTATTGTCGGTTGGGCAGGACGCATTTTCAAAGGCGGAAAGGCCGTCTATAAAACGACTCAAACAACGTCAGCCGCAGTAAGAGCGATCGACATCTACAAGACGTCACAAAAATCTTTTGACGCTTTAAAAACATCTCAAAAAGGTTTATATGGCCTCACCGCCACAAACGGATTCAGCGAAGCGATTACGGGGCGAGATATGTTTGGGAATAAGATCTCGAAAGAACAACAAGAGGCGAGTATGAATGCTGCGCTTGCAATGCTTTTACCGTTTGGGGCGAAAGGGTTCGATGGGAAGATAGGTACTATTAAAAAAACTGAACATGTTGGTAAATTGAAAGGGAAAGAAGTTCTATTAAAAGACATTTTTGAAACAGAAGTAATCTATACTAAGCGTGAACGAGAAGATTTCAAACAATTGAGAAATAAATTTAATAATTCAGTTAGAAAAAATTTCTTGCAAGATTTAGTAAGCGATGAGAAAAAAATTAAGCCACTCATAAATTCAGGTTTAACTGAAATGGATATTAAAAATCTAAAAAAAGGGTTAGTACCAGATGGATATCAGGTTCATCATAAGCTACCATTAGATGATGGAGGGACGAATGATTTTAAAAATTTAATACTAATCAAAAATGATCCATATCACAAAGTTCTTACTAATTCTCAAAAAGAATTAACTAAAGGTTTGAATGTAGGTGAATCAATAAATATTAAATGGCCAATACCAGAAGGGTCTATATATCCAACGACTAAAGGATAGAGGTGTAATTATGGTTTTAGAATTACTAGAAGAAATTGAAAAGATTAAAAATCAAGATGGGAAATCCATTATGTCACCTGCGGGTGATAAAAATATTCAGTTAATAAAAGAGTGGGTTTCAAAAAATATACGAGAAAATATATGGATAAGTGAATATGAAAAGTTGTTGAAAATAGCAAATGGTTTAGAATTTAATGGATTAGTTATATATAATGCGCAATCTGATGATGAGAATAATGGTTTTATAGGAGCAAATGAAATTTGGCGAGATAATGAGTGGAATAGTGATTACCTGTTCTTTGGAGATTCAAGCATTTCTTGGTACTGCTTTGATATAGATAATTGTGTGTTCCTTGAACTAGATAAGCCTAGTGGGGATATTATGGAAGAATATAAAAGCTTTGAAGATATGATCAATGAAGCAATAAAAAGTGTGCTGTAAAGGACATTTGTAGATAGTATCTGAAGGAAATACATTTACGTTAGAAAAACAGTGTTCATAAAAAAACCTTGATTGGCTTTATGCCTATCAAGGTTTTTTGTGTTTATTGGACTCCTTGCCGAGAAAAAGCCGATAAAAAACCGACAAAAAGGGGGATAAAAAGGGGACCTTTTTTCTTAAGCGGATCATCGTATGATAGAGACAAGCAAAACGAACGTGAATATTTTGTCCAGAAGGAAGAACCTGCGGACGCTGATCATTGAGCACTTTAAGTGCCTTGATTGGTGTCCGCTTTTTTTATTGGGAGACGCGTCTTTCCCTTATCAATGGCGTATCTGGATACGGAACAAAGGTGTTGAGGAATGTGGCCATACGAGAGGGACATTCTGAGCCTGGATAGCAGCTAGTCTGCGGCAGCCGTATCGAGGACAGTTTTTCATTTTACTTGATGATTGACTGTACTTGGCATCCTCTCGGAGTGTAGTCATCATTCAAAAATCTATTTAAGCGAATAGCGTAAGGTGGTGCTTATTCGGCAAGGAGAGAGTGAAATGGAGATCAGGGTTTCTGTTTCTAAAGAGACATTAAAGCAATTTAAAAGCATTGCTCCTGGTTCTAATAGAAAGAAGAAGAGCAATGCTGATCCGATAACAACGCGAGATTGGGAAGAAATCATGGGAACGAGACGCGAAACGTATCAACGACAAGGCGGCCGGGTCCGAAGAAAATAACATGGTTAATAAGTGGATTTTTCCATTTTTAATGATACTTGTGGAGGACAATCTGACTATTTTTTCATATGCTGTGATGAAAGTCAAAACTGTTGAAAGGGTGTTGATATGAGCCGCAACAGAATGGACGATTTTTTCTTTGGTTCTCGTAGGAGAAAGAATTGTAATTGTAAGGACGAAACAATTGTTTCACCAACACGTAATATCGTCAAAAAAACAACTAGTGAGAATACAATCAGACGAATTCATCCAACTCATATTACAAATGTGAATAAACACATCAAAAAAATTGAGAATTTTTATCCAGTGACAGAATCGTATGAGAATGAGTGCTGTGTTGAAGAGTACGATTGTGGAAGTGACTTGAAAAATCCTTGTTGTCGTCGTGTGAATAGATAACATTTAACCTTACTTTGATATTGAGCGTCCCTCTGGGGCGTTTTTTTTATGGGAATAGTCATCTTTTTGGGGTGTATGGCTGCAAGTGCTTTGGTGAGGGATAGGAGCGCGAAAATATAAAAAGGGAGCTGATAAGCATGGCATCAAAATTTGGTGTATCTGCGAATCCAAAAAAAGCGAATCACATTTTAGGAAAGGACAAGGTTGTGGTTGTTGCGGTTCAGAATCACAATGATTACATTTGTGGACCAAACCTTATTCCTCAACGAAAAGTTGCAGGGAAATGGGTTACGATCAAAACGAATTCACCTAACCCGCTGAACCCAGCAGAGAAACAGTACGATGAATTCGATATTAAGGAATCACTAGGTAACAAGAAAGGTACTTATCGATTCAGAGTGGACGTAGAACGCCACGACAAACATGGTAATCATGTTGAAACTGTTGGTACGTTCTACACAAACGAGTTTTACATCAAGTAAGCAGCTGATGCCGCCTCCTGGGCGGCATCTTTTGTTTTAATAGGAGGAAACATCATGAATATCAAAACAATCCCCGTACATAGAATTAACCCTGCACCATATAATCCCCGCATCGATCTGCAGCCAGGAGATCCCGAGTACGATTCACTAAAACAATCCATAGACAAGTTTGGATACGTTGATCCGCTCATCTGGAATGAACGGACAGGTCATCTCGTAGGGGGACATCAACGTTTCAAAGTATTGATGGAGGACAATCCAAGTGAAATTCTGGTATCAGTGGTTTCTTTAAATGACCAGGATGAAAAGGCCCTAAACGTAGCATTAAACAAAATCAGCGGCCATTGGGATGAAAACAAACTTGAAAAAATTCTAACAGAACTAAAGGATAACAATCTTGATCTAGAAACTGTTGGATTTACTGAAGAAGAATATGAAGACCTATTAGACAGTGTTTCTATTGAAAATGAAATCGTGATTGTTGAGGAAGATAATTTTAATGTGCAAGAGGCACTAGACAATATAAAAGAACCAGAAACAAAGTATGGGGATGTATGGCGGCTTGGCCGGCATACCCTAGTGTGTGGAGACGCAACAAAGATAGAGGATGTTGACCGATTGATGTCTGGCCATAAAGCAGATCTAGTCATAACTGATCCACCTTACAATGTAGCGGTTAAAAGTGATAGCAAAAAGTTAAATGATGATGGCCATGCATCGATTTTAAACGATTCTATGGATGATGATCAGTTTGATTTGTTTTTAAGAGAAGTTTTCCTGAATTATTCAAGGATCATGAATGAAAAGGCAGCTATCTATGTTTTTCATGCTGCTTCATATCAACGTGCTTTTGAAAATGAGATGCGTAATGCTGGTATTGATATAAGATCGCAGTGTATCTGGGTGAAAAATTCACCTACATTCGGATGGTCGCAATATCGCTATATGCATGAACCTGTGTTTTACGCTTTCAAGAAAGGGTGTGCACCTAATTGGTATGGTGATAGAAAGCAAGTCACTGTGTGGAGAGCTGATACCACTGAAGAAGGAGAACCAGCAACAATATGGGAAGTTTCACGTGGTGATGTTACAAAATATGTACATCCTACTCAGAAGCCGCTTGATCTTATTAATATCCCATTAAGTAACAGCAGTAAAAAAGGTGATCGAGTGGTAGATTTCTTCGGAGGTAGCGGATCAACTCTGATGACATGTGAACAAACGGATAGAGAGGCCCTTCTTTTAGAGCTTGATCCTTATTTTTGCGATGTAATTAAAAAGAGATTCACTGAATTTACGGGAATTGAACCTGAGTTGATATCTTCTTTATAAAATAAAAAAGAGGGTGCTGACAACACCCTCCCTTCAAAGACAGAAAGAACCTCCCTGCCTAAGAGCGTGATCAAGACGCGGCCGCGTTTGTGCGAAAATATCACGCTCTCAAACCATATTGTAATGGAGGACAGGGAGTATGGCAAGAGAAAATAAGAACATCCGTTCTCGTTATGATGAAGAAAGAGAAGAGATGCTACTTTTACTACAGGCTGAACAAGCTGAAGACATAGAGAAAGCCACTGCAAATTTAAGAAAGATCACGCAGGCGGCTATTGCTCAATGGGTGAGAGATTTCAAAGCAGGAAACATAAAGTTGACTACTGTGGAAGACTTGAAGAAGCTCATTGAATTAGAAATGTACCTGCTGAAAAATGATGAAATTTGAAAACAACTCAAACTTAATTCAACAGCTCGGAGGTGGGTGATATGTAATGGCTAGACCGCGAAATCCCAAAAGAGACCAGGCATTCCAATTGTGGAAAGAAAGCAACGGAACCCGTTTGCTGAAAGACATTGCTGAAGAATTAGAGTGTTCACAATCGCTTATCCGCAAATGGAAGAACCAAGACTCTTGGGATGAGAAATTGAATGGTAACGTTACTAAACCGAAAGAGAAAACCAATGGTAACGTTACTAAACGTCCTGGAGCTCCAAAAGGCAGTAAAAATGCCAAAGGGAATAAAGGCGGTAAAGCTCCACCTGGTAACCAAAATGCTAAAGGGAATACTGGTGGTGCTCCAAAAGGAAACAGAAATTCTGTGCGAACAGGTGAATATGAATCTATCATGTTCGATTATATGGACGACACAGAAAAGGAGCTCTTTGAACAGATTGAGACCGATCCGCTCTATCAAATTGAATTGACCATACGTGAGCTTAGTATTCGAGAGCGGCGCATGATGCATCGGATCATGAAGTATGAAAATGGTTTAACCGATAATCAGCGACGTGTTCTTCAGCAACTTAGAAAAACAAAAGATGTCGCACCTTCGACAAGCGAGAATGGTGTTGTTAAATACGTTCCAATTATCAATGAACGTCTTGTAGTCACTGAGGTGGAAGAAACTCAATTACCTGTGATTGACCGCATCCTTGAAATAGAGGAAGCATTGACGCGAGTAACAGACAAGCGTCTTAAAGCCATTAGGCAGAAACACGACATAATGAAAACTATGTCAGAGCATGAATTGAGGCTGCGTGGTCTTGATCTTGCAAACCGAACGAGAGAGGCAGAACTGGAGCGAATCACCGCTCGACCTGTCGATGACTCTGTACAGATAACGATTAAGAGAGCAAAGAAAAAAGGTGATGGCTGATGCAACTGATGGAAAAAGAGGTCAATCCACACTTTGAGGACTTTCTTTTTGACTGGGATCAGAAGTTTCAGTTCTTGGTGGGTGGTTATGGATCATCTAAAAGCTATCACATTGCGTTGAAACTCATCTTAAAGTTACTGGATGAAAAGAGGACAGCCCTTGTGATTCGTGAAGTCTATGACACACACAGGGATTCAACCTTTTCGCTGTTTGAAGAGATCGTGAATGATCTTGGACTCGATCATGTCATTCAGTGCCGGACATCACCGCTCATGCTGAAATTCCATAACGGCAGCCGGATCATATTCAAAGGTCTGGACAAGCCAGCCAAGTTAAAGTCGATCAACAACATCTCAATCATATGGATTGAGGAATGTTCTGAGGTTAAGTACGAGGGATTTAAGGAGCTGCTTGGTCGTTTGCGTCATCCAACGTTACAGCTGCACATGATCCTATCGACGAACCCTGTCGGCCAGGATAACTGGACATACCGTCACTTCTTTAAGGATGATCAGAACAACCGCTTTGTCCTGGATGATGAAAGGTTATACAAAGAGCGAACGATTGCTATCAAAGATATGTACTATCATCATTCTACAGCTGAAGACAACTTGTTCCTTCCGGTCAGTTACATCAAGCAGCTGGACGAATTAAAAGAATATGATCCCGACCTTTATCGCATAGCTCGAAAAGGCCATTTTGGCGTAAACGGAATTCGTGTGCTGCCACAATTCGAGGTGCAGCCGCATGAAGATGTGATGCTGGCCATCTCAAATATTAATCGCCCTTTGCTTAGAGCGGGAATGGACTTTGGTTTCGTTGATTCATATAACGCTGTTGTAAGGTTGGCTGTAGATCACGAGAAGAAGTATCTATATATCTATTGGGAGTATTACGATCGCGGCAAAACTGATGATGTCACGGTTGAGGACTTGAAAGAGTTCATTGAAACAAAAGAGCTCATAAAGGCCGACAATGAACAAAAGACAATCGCATATTTCCGCAAGATGGGATACAACATGGTGCCCGCTCATAAGTTCCAAGGGTCACGCTTGCAGTACACCAAGAAGATCAAGCGATTTAAGAAAATCATTTGTTCCGACTCGTGCAAAAACACGATCTATGAGCTTCAGCCGCTCACGTACAAGACAGACAAGAACGGTAACATCATAGAAGACGAGTTTAAGATTGACCCTCATACTTTTTCGGCTATCTGGTATGCGTTAGATGATTATGAGGTCACCGATCTGAAAGAGAAACCAAAAGAGCGGACACGCCCAAATAGAGAAAGGAGGTCACGCTGATGAAAACAGTCAGAGCAACAGTGATGAAGGCCAATGTGTCTGAAACCACTAAGCAGATTTATGAGGATGGATTTAATTACGAGGCTGATGATGTGATCGAGCCGCCATACAATATCAAAGAGCTCAAACAAATGGCCGAGTATTCTACCATTCTTCAGCAATGCATCGATGCGTATAAAACGAATATTCTAGGATTCGGCTTGGGACTTGAATATACTTTCGACTTTAACGCTGAGAATGCACCAGAGGGAAAGAAAAAGGCAGCTGAGAAAGAGTGGACCCAACTTGAAGAGTTCGCCAGATATATGAACTATGACGAGTCAGCCGAAGTGGTTCTAGGTTATGTGATAGAGGATCGGGAGCGGACAGGGAATGGCTTTCTTGAAGTTTTACGTAATGGCACAGGGCAACCAGCAGGGATTGAATATTTAGATGCTCAACACATGCGAATATGTAAGATAGGTGATCCTGTCGAGATCGACTTTAAATATACCGATCATGGTCAAGTCAAATCTCTCAAAAGAATGAAGAGATTCAGAAAGTATGTGCAGCAGGTCAACACTAAAAAAGTATTCTTCAAGGAGTACGGCGATCCAAGAACATTGAACGCTGCTACGGGAGAATACAGTGAAGAAACTCCTTCTAATCTTGTAGCAAGCGAAGTCATTCACTTCAAGATAGGAAGCGGTACATATGGTGTTCCTCGCTGGATTGGTAACATCGTCAATATGTATGGAGCCCGCAAAGCTGAAGAGCTGAACTATCTGTACTTTAAACAAGGTCGTCATGTGCCAGCTGCAATTACTGTAGAGAATGGAATGCTTTCTGAATCTTCATATGAGCAGCTGCAGGAATACATGAACGGCATTGAGGGATCAGACAATGCACATAAATTCCTGTTACTCGAAGTGGAAGGGATTCCTAAAAAGGATGAGATATCTAACGATGAAGAGCCGGCTAATGTAAAGGTTGATATAAAATCACTGGCCGAGATTCTCCAGGAGGATGCGCTGTTCCTTGAATATGATGAGAAGACGAGAAACAAGATACGTTCCTCATTCCGTTTGCCGCCGATCTACACAGGCGAGTCACAGGATTATAACAAGGCGACAGCTGACACTGCTCGAAAGACAACTGAAGAGCAGGTATTTCAGCCAGAGCGAATGATCATCACTGGCAAGCTCAATACACTCTTTCTTCCTGATCTCGATCTCTGGTATGTGCGCCTTATATTAAATGGTCCTGACTTTCGTGATCCGCTCGAAATTGCAAAGGTTCTTACACCGTTTATTCAGGCTGGGGCAGTATCGCCAAACGATTTACGAGATTTGGCGGGACGTATTCTAGGAAAAACGTTAGAGGAATGGCCAGAGGAAGAGTATCACCGACCAATTGAGGCGAAGCCAAAGGCATCAACTAGCTTGCTTGATACGGTTTTTCAGAAGTCAGCAGGTTCTCAGAATGAATTGGTATCGATCCTCAAAGACCTTAGGGATGAACTAGAGGAGATCCGCAAATGAGCAAGATTGATCAGCTGATAAAAAACATCAATACCTTTGTTCAAAAAGCGGAAGAGGATGATGTCAAGGAACTGGAAGCAGCTGTAGCAGATTTCCCTGAACTGAAGGACGTTCCCTCTTTGGTGGAAGAGTATGAGAAAACCACCGCAAAACTTCTTAGATTGCAACGTAGGACGTTTTTGAATGCACTGAATGGTTTTGTATCCAAGGATGATTCGGAGACGTTAGAATCAATTCTAGCGTTCTTTAATAATGATTTATTCACTTCAGATGAATTTGCGGAGCTGTTCGGAAAAGAAACGGCCATATTCTTGACTTTGACTGTCACGCAGCTGGCTGAGAAGATCATGTATTCCATCGATGCAGATATTCCATTCAAGGTGCTTTCTGAGAAAACTGAACAGTGGATTGAATCCTGGTCGCAGGAGTTGGCGCAGCTGATGAAGCTGAATACTCATGAGGCAATTGAACAAACGTTGAAAGAGGGAATAAAAGAAGGACGCTCTATCCAAGAGATTGAATTGGAGCTGAAAGACCTTCCCGAATTCAGCCGGAAGCGCGCACGTGTGACAGCTGTAACTGAAGTGTTGACCGCTTCTTCTGTTGCTCAACATGAATCATATGTACAATCTCCAGCTGTGACGGGAAAACGATGGAAGCATAGCGGAGGGAAAAAGAATCAGTCGAGAGAAAGTCATGTGCAGCTGGACGGCACGATCATTCCTTTGGATGAAGAATTTGAGATACCAGGCAGCGGAGAGCGGTGTATGTTTCCGAGAGATACAAATCTAACTCCAAAAGAGCGGGTAAACTGCCATTGTGCTGTGGGCCCTGTGGTTGATCCTGCTATTTTAGGATTGTCAGCAGAGGAAAAAGAAGAAATTAGAGAAGCAGTTTTGAAAGGAGGTGAATGAATTGCCACGCGAATTGATTAACGCAAAAATCACACACGTTTCATATGTAGACAAGGCTGCTAATCAAAAGCAGTTCTTTTTTATGAAATCAGAAAAGCAGCCAGACTTTCAAAAAGAGATAAAGGTCATTGCGAAAGCTGATGATGTGCAGCGTCTTGTGTACGGTATTGTATATGAACCACACGTTGCTGATGCACATGGGGATTACATGACACCAGAAGAGATCGAAAAAGCCGCTCATGGGTTCCTGAAGGATGCACGTGAGATCGACAAGCAGCACGACTTCCAAGGCGGTGTTGGGGAAGTCGTCGAATCTTATATCGCTCCTTCTGACTTTGAAATGGGCGATGAACTGATTCAAAAAGGATCGTGGGTTCTTGTGACGAAGGCTTCCGATGAAATTTGGGAACAGATTCAAAAGGGCGAGATCACCGGATATTCAATGGCCGGAACAGCGGATATAGGAAAACAAGAGGATCACAAGCCAGCTTCTGATGAGAGGGGGCTTTTTTCTTTGCTCAAAAACTTCTTTCTTAAAGGAGAAGTAAAGAACCGATACGACAAAGGCCGCATGCGTCGTGAGTTTTGGGCGGCACAAGAGGCGCTGAATTCCGTTTTGTATAAATGGGGTTCTTACGACGATGGGGACTTGGAGACTGATCCTGAAAAGGTGAGGGCAGCACTGCAAGATTTTGTGGAAATCACAGAAGAGATTTTGCTTACTGATGACTTGGCGGGGATCCAAACTGACCCACCTAAAGAAGTAGCAAAAGCTGGCCGAAAGTTTTCAGCTGCTAACTTAACTGAATTGAAAAATGCAAGAGCCGCTATAGACAGCTTATTAAGTCAAGCGGAAGAGAAGGAGGAAGAAGAAGTGAACAAAGAAGATCTGCAAAAGATGCTAGATGAAACAATTGCACCAGTTGTAAAACGCCTTGAAGACCTTGAAAAAGGAGAAGGCGAGCAGCAACCTGATCCGCAAGAAAAACAAATTGATGAAGAGGTCGCAAAAGAAATGGCCGCAGCTGTAGAAAAGGCAATGGCTCCAGTTGTTGAAAGAGTCGAAGCACTGGAAAAGGCACGTCCACAAGGTAATGGTGTAGAGGATGCACAACAACAAGACTTACAAAAATCTGAAACGGTATGGGGCGGCTTGCTTTAAGCCGAGAAAAAGGAGGAACTAGAGTGAGAAATCAAGAGGTAATTAACAAAGCGGAAGTGACGCTGGGTACTTTAAAGACAGGCGGTCTCATGAATCCGACCCAATCTAGCACATTTATTCGTATGGTGCAAAATGCACCAACACTGCTACAAGATGCACGTGTTATTCCAATGGATAGTGATGCACAAAAAATCGAAAAAATCGGTTTTGGTCAGCGGATTCTTCGTCCTGGTCAAGAAGGTGTAGGTTTAACTAATGAGCAAAAGACTGCGCCAACAACAAGCACTGTGGAGCTTAATGCAAAAGAAGTCATCGCTGAAGTAAATATCACATATGATACGTTGGAGAACAACATTGAGGGTGACAATTTACAAAACACTATCATGCAAATGCTTGCGGAACGAGCAGCGGTCGATATTGAAGAATTGATTTTGAATGGTGATACGAAATCTAATGATGCATATCTAGCGCAACTTGATGGTATTCGTAAACAAGCGGAATCTCATATTGTAGATGTTGCGGGTGAACCACTTACACGCCAAGTATTCAAACAAGGATACAAAGCTGTTCCATCTAAATATTTGCGTATTCCGCAAGAATTCCGTTTCTATACGTCTCCGGGCCAAGAAGTGGAGTGGAAAGACAAAGTAGCGGATCGTCAAACGAATCTAGGAGATGCAGCTGTACAAGGTGGACTTTCTTCTGCATTCGGTGTGCCGGTCAAAGGTATTGCAAACATGCAGCCATATGGAATTGGAGAGGACGGCACAGATGTTTCAGACATCTTATTGACTCATCCGAAAAACATTATTCTTGGCTTCTCTCGTAACATCCGCATTGAAGTTGATAAGGATATCCGTAGACGTAAATTCATCATTGTGTTGACTGCGAAGCTCGACAGCAAATTTGAGGAAGAGGATGCTGTTGCTAAGATTATCAAGGTCAAGGAGTGATCAATGTGTATACAGCGGTTTTGATCAAGGGAAAGACATACGCTGTGATGGGGCATGTCTTTCTTGTTAACCAAGTTAAGGGTATTGAGAAAAAAGTTTTTCAATATCTCGATGGCAATGAATTTTTTGCTTGTAAGGAAGTGAAAGCTCCTGTTGATGATTCAAAAACGGATGATCAACCAAAAGAAAAGCCGCCGGAAGAGGAACCAAAAGAGGAAGAAGAACCGCAACAAGAACAAAAAATCTACACTGAATCAGAACTGAAGGGCATGAACAAAACTGAACAAGAAGCCATTGTTATTGATCTTGGCGGCGATCCGTCTCAACTCAAAGATAAGAGTGAAAGAATTGCCTTCATCCTCGATCATCAACAGCAACAAGAAAAAACAGGAGAGTAAGGCTGATGCTGATCTCTCCTGAAGATGTTAGGGCATATACCGTATTCGAGAGCGTGAAAAACCGCTCTGACGAACTCTTAATCAGTGACATCATTGAGGCTGAAGCTGAAGTATTTCAGATCGTAGGTCATGATTTCTCAAACGAAAAATATCAGCCGCTTCCTGAAAAGGCGAAGATCGCATTGATTAAAATGGCACAGTTCTTCGCACTGATCAATGGGGATGAATCAATCATAAAGGGTTATAAATCTGAAAAGATTGGTGACTACTCTTATACACTGGCAGACGGAAACGCCGTTTCAAAACCAGATGTGTATAACCTGTTGATAGATTTCATTGAGCCGGTATTAGCTCCAGAAGATCCAGGCAGCATCAAATTAAGGTTGAGATCGCTATGAGCTATCAATCTTTATTAACGGATCGATGCGACATATATCACCTGAAGGAAGAACAAAAAACAGGCAATCTCTATGGAATACCTGTCCAAGATGCGCAGCCGGTCTTTTCATATCCTGATGAGCCTGATCAAGTTGATCAAGCATGTTACTTTACTGAAAAGAACCAATCCATCACACAGCAGGAGCCAAACGCAACCATTCATCAATCGTACCTTGTTCATTTTCCTAGTAATGCTGATGTCCGAATAAATGACAAAGTAGTATGGGAAGGCATTACTTTGAAACTGCAAAAGCCCAGACGGATCAAAAACCATCATATTGAGGTGGTAGCGATGAGGAGTGAAAGCCTATGAGGATTGATGGTCTTGATCAATTCATTGAGGACTTGAATGCAGCTGTTAATGGCGGCTTGCAAGCTGAATATGAAGAATGGTTGGAAGCGATGGGTTATGAGTTCCTAGACATCGTTCAAGATGAAGTTATCCGAACAAAAACGGTGGATGCTCGCCGTTTGCTCAACTCATTCCAAATGGGAGACCAAGAAAACGTATTTTCTATGAGCAGCGGTGGTCTTACCTTGGATGTAGGGACCAACTTGGAATATGCATCTTACACAAACGATGGACACTTTACAATTGATCCTAGTAAAAATCAGGACAGGCGATGGGTTCCTGGTAGATGGGTTGGTGATCGGTTTGAATACGATCCAAACGCTGAAACAGGAATGCTTCTAAAGTTCCAATGGGTTGAGGGAAGCGGCTATTGGGATAATGCACTTTCAATTTTTGAACAGATGTTTGAACACTCATTGGACCGTAAGCTGCAGCAATGGATCGATGAACAATTCGGGCGGTGATGGAATGAATCAAGAAGTCGGCGCCATCATGCATTATTGTTACAAGCGGTTTCCAGTGAAAGTATATGAGAAGGAGATTCCTGAACAGTTCCAGATCCCATCGATGTACTTTCCAGTCGCATGGACAAACACAAAAAACGATACTGTTTCAACGTTCCTTAAAACATACACGCTGCATATTAAAGTGTTTCACAAGGACTCTGGGCAGGCTCATGATGCGGCAGAAACCATCGTTGATGCCTTATCAGCTGATCGAAACATCATTCAAATGATCAGTGAGGAAGGTGAACCGCTCGATCAATATGTCCGCATTAAGAGGGCTGAAACAAGGATTGCTGATCAAGGTGTGGCAACGATCATCCTCGCATGGGATAGCGCCTATTGGTACAACCGAGATGCGCAGCCAAGCCTAGACGACATAAATTTTTCAGATGGGGTGATAAAAAGTGACCAAGAAAAAAAGTGAGCCGGTGAAAGAAGAGAAAGTGACACCGGTTATTCAAAAGGAACCGGGGTTCTCATTTGAAGCCTTGAAAGAGCACAGCAAGGAATTGTTTGGCGTAAAGCCTGAAATTCTTGAAGGTGCTCTTTTTTATATCAAAGATCAACCAATTACAAAAACAGAAGCAAAGAAGCAGATTGATGCTTTTTTGTCTAAGGAGGTTTAAGCATGAATGGAGGTACTTTTACACCAGGTACAGAGAAAAAACGTCCTGGTATCTACTTCAATTTCAAAACCACAGCACAGCAGCGAATCACGTTAGGTAATCGCGGAACCGTTGCACTTCCGATTACGATGAGTTGGGGAGAGCCTAAGACGTTCATCTCTATTTCAGGAATCGAGGACTTAAATAAAAAAATCGGATTAAACATCGATGACAAGTCACTGCTTCTTTTCCGAGAAGCAAAGAAAAAAGCACAAACGGTTTTACTTTACCGCCTGAATGAAGGGGAGCCTGCAAAGGCTCAAATCAGCGAGAATTTCAATGTGCTTGCCAATTATGGCGGACAGAAAGGTAATGAGGTCACAATCCAAGTCACTGAAAACGTATTGGACAGCTCCAAGCGTGATGTGGTGACTTACGTAGGTACAGACATTGTTGATAAGCAAATTGTCACTGATGTCAAAGAGCTGAAGCAAAACAAATATGTTTCATTCTCTGGTGAAGGTGAAGTGACAATCACAGCTGGCGTAACACTAAGCGGTGGGAAAAACGGTGTGCCAAGCGTGGCAGATTACACAGCATTTCTTGAAGCAGCTGAAACAGAATACTTTGACGTGATCGCGCTGCCTAATAACACTAGCGAGCAGTTAAAAGCGACATTTGTGGCTTTCATTAAGCGGCTGCGTGATGATCAAGGACGTAAGGTGCAAGGCGTTGTGGCTAACTACGCAGCTGATCATGAAGGAATTATCAATGTCACAAGCGGTGTTCTGTTAGAAGACGGCACAGAGATTACGCCAGCCAAAGCAACTGCATGGGTTGCCGGTGCATCTGCAGGAGCCAACTTCAATCAGTCACTGACATTTGTTGAATATGAAGGGGCTGTTGATACGTTAGAGCGTCTTGATAATGATCAAGTGGAATACCGCTTATCACAAGGCGAATTCTTGTTCACGTTTGATGCGCGTGATCGCACAGTGAGCGTTGAGAAGGACATCAACTCTCTAACAAGCTATACAACGGAGAAAAACAAGACATTCGGTAAAAACAAGATCATTCGAGTGCTCGATGCGATCAACAACGATCTAACGAGAGAATTGAAGGATTTGATTAAGTTACGCAAAGCAAATGGGAACGATATTCCGGCATCTGATGACGGGTTGCAGCTGGTGAAAACACTCATCACGCAATATCTCACGCAGCTCCAAGACGGATCTGGAATCACTGGTTTTGATTCTGAAACAGATATTGTAATTGCTCTTAATGAAGATCGTGACGGTTTCTTGATTGATCTAGCTGTTCAACCAGTTGATGCAGCTGAAAAATTCTATTTCAATGTAGAGGTGAAATAAGATGGCTTTTAAAGCGCAGAATACCATTTCAGGTAAGGAAGGGCGTCTTTTCCTCGATGGTGAGGAAATGGCGTTCATCAAAACGTTTGAAGCAAACGTGGAGAAGAATAAATCAGAGGTCAATGTCATGGGTCGCCGTATGACGGGTCATAAGACAACCGGTGCGAATGGTACTGGCACAGCGACTTTCTATAAAGTCACATCACGTTTCGTTCAGTTGATGTTGAATTACGTGAAGAAGGGGCAAGATCCGTACTTCACCATTCAAGCTGTTCTGGATGACAAATCATCTGGCCGCGGCACCGAGCGCGTCACATTGTTTGATGTGAACTTTGATTCAGCTAAAATTGCTGGGCTCGATGTAGATTCGGAAGCACTTGAAGAAGAGGTTCCTTTCACGTTTGAGGACTTTGATCTTCCTGAGAAGCTGAAGGATTCTTTCTAAGAAATGTGGAGGAAATTAGCTAATTAATTAGCAAAATAAAAACCGAATATGCTATAATGCAAAGAGAATGCTCAGAGCATTCCGATACAAAATTATGTTTACATGCAAAGCAATTTGCATAAAATAAAAAGAAGCCAGGATGCGACAACATCCCGGCAATGTACAATGAGGCCCTTCAAGGGGCTGGCTTATCAATCTGATAGTATTAAGGATAGACTTTCCCTTTTACCTACCACAGCTCAAGGGGAGTCTATTTTTTATTTATATACGTCAACAAAGCAAGGATAAACATCCCGAATAAAAGCATTAGGGAAATCGCTTGGAACGTTGACATGAGCATCACCCCCTTCCTATCGGGGATGAGCCAGACACCCTTGAGCAAGCCGTTCAATTGTACGAATTATATTATACATGAAAAGATTGGAAAGCACATTCAAAAATGGATGTGCTTTTTGTATTCGAAAAAAACAAATCAAAGGGAGTTTTTAAACATGAGCGAAAAACAAACAAACAACACATATGATCTTTCATTCTTTATGCCAGGACAAACAACAGAAGCGGAAGAAGTCAAATCCATTATCTCAAAGCGTTTCGTTGACAAAGAAGGTAAAGTGATTCCATTCGTATTCAAAGCGATCACAACAGAGCGCATCGATGAACTGGAGAAAGAAAACACGACTTTCAAAAATGTTAAAGGTCGTGGACGTGTGAAAGACTTGGATTCCCAACGATTCTACGCACGTATCGCGGTTGAATCAACCATTTACCCAGACTTCAAATCAAAAGAACTTCGTGAAGCATACAGCACACAAGATCCAGTCGAAGTGGCAAAGCGTGTCCTATCTGTCGGCGGTGAATATGCGAACTGGTTAAACAAAGCCATTGAGGTCAACGGATTTGAAGATGAAATTGAAGATTTAGAAGAAGCAGCAAAAAACTAATAAAAGACGGGGACAAAGAGGCTGTGTATCTGTATTACTGCATGCATGAGCTTCATTACTCCCCGTCTGAACTCTTAGATTTATACGAATCACCAAGACCATTCAAATCATTCCTATTTGGACTCATCAGGCACAAACTAGAGGTTCTTGAAAAAGAAGCAAAGAAAGGGGGATAAGACATGGCTCATTTGACTGCTCGGTTTGATTTACAAGACCGAATCACGCGTAAATTGCGTTTGATCAGAGGAGATATGGAACGCCTTGATAGATTGCGCCGCAGATCAGAGCGGCCAATCACATTGAGAGTGCGGGACAATGCCACGATTGCATTAAGACGTGTGCAGCGTTTCGTATTGCGTGATCTTGCTCGAACTTATCAGCTCACATTGGATGTCAATGATCTGGCCACAAAGGCGTTGAAAAAGTTCAACGGTTTCATACAACGTAAGATGCCGCGTACTCATAGCATCCTGATGCGCATTAAGGATCAGGCAACACCAGGGCTGGTCAGGCTGCGTCGTTATATCTATCGCAATTTGGGCAAAGTTCAGCAATTTACCATAGCCGTATATGATCGGGCATCTGCAAGCATTAGGCGCATAGCATCATATGCAGCTCGTCAACTAGGTCGTGGATATAGCTATACAATCAGAGCGGTCGATATGGTTCGTAATACAGTCAGCCGTATAGCGTCTTATACAAGGAACACGTTAGGGACTGAATACAGGGTGGCGATCAATGCGATAGACCGATTCACCGCTCCGGTACGTGGAGCTGTCTCATTTGCAAATACCCATTTGGGACGGACTTACACAACCACAATCAAGGTTCTTGATCTTATCACAAAGCCATTGAGAGGGATCGTGTCAGCTGTCACCAGTACGCTTGGTTTGCTTGGAGTCGGTGCCGGTGCAACAGGCGGTATTGTCGTACCGCTCAAAATGGTTGCGGATCGCCAGAACATGACCACTGCGTTTGAAACTCTCTTAGGTAGTAGAGGGAAAGCAGATGCACGACTAGACGAGCTGACAGCCTTTGCTGGTCAAACGCCATTTACACGTGACGAGATATTTGAGTCAAGTCGTGTTCTCCAAGTATTCACAGGGAACGCTCTATCGACTACTGAAGGCATGAAGCTAGTCGGTGACGTTGCTGCAGGTGTTCAACGACCGTTTTCCGAAGTTGCGCTATGGATGGGGCGTTTATATGACGGCATTAAATCGGGGCGTCCTATCGGTGACGCAACGGCAGCTCTTCAAGAAATGGGGGCGATCTCTGGTGATGCCAGAGGCAAGCTCGAAAATCTTGCAAAGAGCGGAAAAGACATCTCTAAGACATGGCCGGAAGTAACGAAGGAATTCGGCAAATACAATGACATGATGATCAAAATGTCGGACAACTTGGCCAACTTATTCTTAGGTGTTAAATCATTCATCAATAACAGCATCCTTATGCCTTGGGGTAAAGGGCTTGCAGCTGCGTTCCAACCCGCTCTTGAAGCATTCAGAACGTGGCGAGGAGAATATTCCTTTGTACTGACCGATCTTTCCAATAAAGCTGAAAAGGCTGGTAAAGCCTTTGCAAAGAGCTTTTTAAATCCGACCAAAAGCGTATTCGGATTCATTGGTGATCAGTTTAAGATTTTGTTCCCTGGAGAAAAACTTTCCAAGAAGCAAATGAAAGAACTGAAGGTCAAATTTAAGGATAACCCCAAATTGCAGAAGCACTTTGATCAGCTTGAGAAATATCGTGAAATGAGCTTTGAAACTCGGTGGAAGCTCGTCTTAGATAACACAAAAGACGTCTTTGGCGAGTGGTGGAATAAGACTGGGAAACCAGGTCTTTTCAAAATGGCCGAGAATGTCGGTAAGACTTATGGTGGCATCATAAACGGTGTGATCAATGGTCTACTTGGTATTGATGACAAATCATCCGAAGATAGTTTTACCGATGCAGGAGCCAAAGCAGGAAAGATATTTATTGAATCATTTTTAGAAGCTCTTGATCCTGCACAATTAGGCATTCGTATCACTAAGAAGATCGGTGAGATCAATTTGAATGCCCTAACTGGTGAGGGATCAATTGCAGGGGCCTTGATTGCCAATGCATTTGCGCTCGCATTCCTCGGAAAAGTAGCCACATTATTAAAGCCGCTTAAATCCATTCTTTCAGGAGCATTTGCACTCTTCAAATGGGGCAAAGGTTTAAACGGAGGATTAGGACCAGGAACAAGCGGCGGTATAATTGGCGGAGCTGGAGGAGCAAGACCACCAAGGAACCCAAGACCTCCCGAATATCGTCAGCCTTGGATCAATAGAGGAGAGCCAGTAAGACCAACCACACCAAACCAAGGGCGTGGCGGTGGTGGACTGTTGGGTAGTATCGGTAAAGGTGCCAAGAGCATCGGAAAACGTATTCCTATTCTTGGTACACTGATTGCGGCCACTGAACTTATCGGTATGAATAATGACAACAAAGGAGAAAAGATCGGTGGGTTTGCTGGTAATCTGGGCGGCGGTATCGGTGGAGCTGCACTAGGGACATTGATCGCGCCTGGAATCGGAACAGCTATCGGTGGAGTATTAGGCAGCATCTTTGGCGGCGATCTCGGTAACTGGATCGGTAAGATGTTTGATGACGGGACCATCAAGAAGAAATGGGATGGGCTTGTCAAAGGTGCAGAGAATGCAGTCCAATGGATTAAAGATACATGGAGCACTTTTTCCACTTGGTTCAATGACAATGTCGCTGAACCTATTGGTGGTTTTTTTGAAGAAGCATGGACAAAAATTAAAGCCACTTGGGAAAAGGTCTCTAATTGGTTCATGGAAAAAGTATTCATACCTATTTATAACTTTGCAGTTCCAATCATCAACTTTATAGTTGGTGTTTTTGTCGTGGGATGGGAATTGATTAGTGCCATCTGGGGAGCAGCATCCACTTGGTTCTATGAAAATGTATGGGAGCCATTTGGTCAATATGCAGTAGAGGCCGTCGGAGTGATATGGAACAAACTTGATGATACATGGAATTGGATTCAGGAGACTTGGAGTGCATTTTCTGCTTGGTTTAATGAAAATGTATGGGAACCATTTAAACTATACGCACTTCCAGCGATCATGATTGTGTGGGTGTTGTTTAAAAATACGTGGAATTGGATTCAGGAGACTTGGGTAACCCTATCAACTTGGTTTGATGAAAACGTCTGGCAGCCTTTTAAAACATATGCTTTGCCAGCCATCATGTTTATCTGGAACCAATTTAACAGTACATGGAACCGGATTAAAACATCATGGGTGGTGCTTGCCGGTTGGTTTGATGAGTACGTATGGCAGCCATATAAAAAGTATGCAGAGCCAGCAATCTCCTTCGTGTGGGAAAAATTTAAAGAAGCATGGGAAACGATCAAAGGTATCTGGAAAGGGGTAAGTGGATGGTTTGAAAAATATGTGTTTTCCCCGTTGCAAAATTTTGCAACAACTTTAAAAAAGACATGGGATGGCATCTTTGGAGTTGTAGGAAATGTAGTCGGTAAAATTAAAGAAGTTAGTGGGAAGGCGTTTGAATTCTTTGAAAGTAAAGGTGAAGAAAAGACAGGTTGGAAACCTAAAGGGAAGAAAGAAGAAAGAAACGCCACCGGTGGTTATATCACAAAGCCAACTCTTTCATGGATCGGCGAGGCGGGCAAGGAGTTTGTCATCCCGACCGAAAACAACAAAGGCCGAGGGAAGATGCTTCTTGCTCAGGCTGCCTCTCATCTTGGAATGTCTGTTATGCCAAACGGTGCATCACCTATTTCACAAGCTGGTTCATCTTCTCCTATGAGACCGGCTGCAGCTCCATCAGTCTCAACTTCTGCAAGCGGATCGGTATCAATTGGTGAGACCGGCAACGCTTCTAAATACGGGGAACAGTTTAGCACTGACTTTGAAAAAGGATTAAACAGCAAAGTTGTTTCACTTGAACAGTGGAAACAAGCTAATATCAAACAACCATTTACTCAAATTCAGGCATCAACACCGCTCTACGGAGCACAAACTGTCACCGGCTTTGCCTCAGGTCAAAACATGACACCAACTGGCACAGGTCAGTTCTTAGATCAAAATGTAAGACAACCTTTCTTATTCGCTCGTCAAGAGTCTCCTACATGGGGAGCTGGACTGGTTGACGCATTTAACAGCGGCATGCGTTCCAAAGGAAGCGAAGTGACACAAGCAGCCAAGGACATGGCGAAGAAAGTAGAACAGGCGTTTAGAGAAGAATTAGACATTCATTCTCCTTCGCGTGTCATGATGAGTCTTGGAAAATTCGCATCGATCGGTGTCGTCAAAGGACTTGATTCAGTTGACGTGAAGAAATTCGCAGAGAATCAAGCCGGTTCATTAATCGGTGCATTCAGCGGTATGGGGGCTTCGGGTCTTAGTGTTCAGCAATGGCTCATGGCAGCTCTCATGGCAACTGGCACATCGATGAGCTGGCTACCAGGTCTGATGACCATTGCGCAGCATGAATCGAATGGAAATCCGAGAGCGATCAACTTATGGGATTCCAACGCCAAAAAGGGAACACCATCTAAAGGCTTAATGCAAACCATTGGGCCGACATTTAACTCTAATAAAGGCAAGGGTATGAATGACATTTGGAACCCAATTCATAATGCTGTTGCGGCCATTAACTACATTAAGGGTAGATATGGAACAGTCTTTAACACGCCTGGATTAAGAAGTATGAGAAACGGTGGACCATATAAGGGTTATGCAAACGGCGGTCTAATCACACAAGAACAAATCGCTAGAGTCGGTGAAGGAAACAAGCGTGAATGGATTATTCCTGAAGAGCGTGGCATACGTGGTCGCTACTTGTTGGCTCAAGCTGCACAGGCTTTAGGAATGGACGTATACGATCCGGCCACCGCTACATCTTCTGAACTTTCACAAGGGCAGGTGCAAACAGTAACAGTTGGCACAGCGAATGCACCGTCTGCTTCAGGTGGATCAAAACAGATCATCATTAATTTTAATGGTGAGCAGCATTATCATAATGGCCAAGACGCAGAAAACCTTGCAGAGAAGATCAAGCAGATGCTCATTGATGAGTTAGAGAATGAAATCAACACAGGAACGAAGGGAGTCGTGATCGATGGCTAAATCAAAATATCAATTGTGGATTTCGCAAGGGAAGGACAAATTACGATTCCCTGTTCTTCCTGAGAAATTGGAACTCAATAACAACGTACAAAATGAAACGGTAAAGGTCGCCTCTTTTGGCGAGCTCACATTCTTGGATGTACCAGGGGCTCGCCAAATTTCATTTACAGCTTTTTTTCCGAAGAAGTATACACCGATCGCTGAATATAAAAGCATCCCATCACCAGAGAATGCGATAGCGAAAATAGAACGAATGATGCGGTCAAAGAAGTCTGTGCGGCTCATTGTAACGGGGACAAAAATAAATATGCAATGCAGCATAGAAAGCTTCAATCACAATGAAGGTACGTATGACGTCGGTGATCGTGAATTCACGCTGCAGTTAAAAGAATACAAAACCGCATCACCTAGAAAAATCAAACGGAAAGCCAAAAAGAGCAACAAAAAACGCAGCTCAAAAGGCGCACCAAAAGTGTACACCGTTAAAAAGGGTGATACCTTGTGGGATCTTTCTGGCCGCTTCTATGGGGATAGCACAAAATGGCGGCGCATTTGGAATGCGAATAAAGCTGCGATGATCAAGCGGAGTAGGCGCAATATTAGACAACCAGGGCATTGGATTTTCCCTGGTCAAAAATTAAAAATACCACAATAGGGGGGCTGACATTGATTGAGCTTTTTGCCATCAGAAGCGGCACCATGTACGAGCTTGTGACAGAAAGTGTGACACTTCGGGGGCAAAGGTATCAGGCCCCCCGCTCAATACAAGCAACGATCGTGACTAAACAGGGTTCACAAAAATATTACAGCATCAAAGAGGGTGACACTGTTCTTTTCAAATGGAAAGGAAAAGAACTCTTTCGAGGTACAGTCTTTGCAAGAACGCCGAAGGAAGAAAAGCTCACTTTTACTGCTTATGACATGCTTCAGTATTTGGTGAAGAACCAGGATGTATATGTCTTTGCAAACAAACGGGCTGATCAAATAATGAAGCGGCTTGGTCAAGATTTTCAGATCCCGATGACCTCCATCGCCAATACCGGTCATGTCATAAAATCACTTGTATTCAAAAACGATACAAGCCTGTATGACATCATTTTGCAGGCTCTAAGGGAAACAAAGAAACAAACAGGACGTAACTATCAAATCTATTCTGCTAAAGGCAAGATGGGGCTAAGAGCATGGCCTGATCCGTCTGAAGTATGGGTCATTGAATCAGGTGTCAATCTCATTGATTATCAGTACAGCACTTCCATTGAAGAAACGGCCACACGTGTAAAGATGAGGGCAACACACGTGGATAAAATAAAAGTTTTAAAGAAGGAAAAAAAGAAATCTAAGACTACTGACAAAGATAAAGAAAAAGATAAGAAAACGACCAAACCAACAAAGCCAAAGAAACCAAAAATGGTTACTCAAAAGAAAGAAATTGAAATGCTGGCTGTGGCGAATGATAGTTCAGCAAGAAGCAAATATGGAATTCTTCAGCACGTTGAAAGAGTGTCAGGAGAGATCAACCAAGCACAGTTGCAAAAGCGGGCTGATGTTCGTCTCTCACAGAAAAAGGGCGTGAAAAAAGAACTCAAAAGTATTCAAGCTCTAGGTATTCCTGGATTACAAAGCGGCATGCCTGTCCGGATCATCATTCCGGATATCAGCATCAAAAAAACGTACTGGATCGATCAGGACAGCCACGAATTCAAAGGAACAAAACACACCATGACGATCGATGTCGTTGAGAAAAATTCCATCCCAACGGGGAATCAGTCATGAAACTAAGTGAGGCAATTAAGCGATTGGCCGTCAATGCTGTGGATGCACAATCGCCAACTGACTTGATACTTGGTGATGTGGTGTCTGTTTCCCCTCTAAGCGTTCGACTCAATGAGAATGACAAACTCATCATTCCTGAAGAACTTCTCATCTGGCCAGCCCGCTTAGACGAGGGAAAAGATGATGAGCTAGAAGAAGGCGATAGTGTAATGGTCCTTGCGATGACAGGCGGCCAAACGTTTTACATCTTAGATAAAGTAGTAGGAGGTGGTTCATAATGGCACTCTCTCCAGAAGAGGAAATTGAAGATTTTGAGGAAGATGAAGATGATATTGTTGAACCTTCGACCACCTACCGTATCGACTTCGAGTCAGGACGTCTAACCAATGAAAAGATCAATGGTCTTGATGCCATTCGCCAATTCGTCTATATGGCCTTAAGAACGGAACGATATTCGCATGCTGTTTATAGCCATGACGTAGGATGTGAGGTTCAAGAAGCTGTGTCTGATGAAGAATCAACGGACGAATACAAGGAGATGGAGATCCCACGGCTCATTGAAGAAGCACTTCTTGTTGATGAAAGAATTGAAAGTGTGCAAGATTTTGAGATCACTAAAGAGGGGGCAGCCTTTAAGGTGATATTTGAAGTGGTGACAGATGAGGGAACCTTGGAGATCGAGGAGGTGATTGGCGAAGATGTTTGAAGAACAGTCTTATGAAGCCATCATGGAACGCATGTTGGAACGTATACCTGATGATATTGATAAACGTGAAAACAGCGTGATATGGAATGCGTTGGCTCCTGCAGCTGCGGAACTTGCTCAATCTTATATATGGCTAGATCAGGTATTCGATCTTGTCTTTGCGGATACAGCGCAGGGAGAATTTTTAGATAGACGAGCTGCTGAAGTGGGGATCACTCGTAAAGCGGCCACAAGTGCTGTATGGTCCGTTGAAGTCTCACCTGAAGGTATCAGAATACCAACGGAATCAAGGTTTTATATCGACAATCTGTACTTCCAGTATCAGTCTGACGGCACGCTGAAGTGTGAGACGACTGGTGCTGTAGGTAATGGGAATTTTGCAGAACTGCCGCTCCTATCGCTCGATAACATACTAGGTTTAGAATCGGTCATTTTCGAGGAGCTGAAAATACCTGGTCAAGAAGAAGAAGACGATGAAGCACTGTATGAGCGGTACTTGATGAGGGCAAGGCGGGAGGCTGTCAGTGCCAACAAAGCCCATTATAAAAAGTGGGCTGAAGAAGTTGAAGGAGTTGGCAGGGCAAAGGTTTTTCCTCTTTGGAACGGAGAAGGTACGGTCAAAATTGTCATCACAGATGGAAATTTTGATGTTGCGACGGATCTGCTCGTCAATAAGGTCCAAGAGTACATTGATCCAGTTCCAGGAGAAGGAGAAGGGCAAGCACCGATTGGAGCGACCGCAACAGTTGAAAGTGCCAAGTGGAAAGATGTTGAGGTGTCCGTATCTGTGGAGCTTAAAATGGATTACTCCATTGAAGATGCACAAGAGGAGATTGAAAAGAAGGTCAAAGCGCTTCTGAAATCACTTGCCTTTGAAGAAAATGTGATAAGAATGTCAGCGATCAATGACATTTTGTATCATGCGGATAGTGTATCGGACTATTCGGATGTCTTGATCAACGGTGAATCCAAAAACTTGCCGCTCCAAGATATTGAAATCCCGCGTCTAGGGCAGGTGATCGTCAATGAGCAAGTATGATGATATGAACGCCTATTTACCTTCTTATCTAACGGAGATCACTGAATTTGATGAATTAATGAGATCAGAGGCTCCAGAGATGGAAAGGCTAGACGATTCTATTTTCGATATGACCGATCAGCTCTTTCCGTTCACTGCCACATGGGGGCTTAATCGATGGGAAAGGATGCTGAAGGTGCAGCGTGAATCAGGTGATTCTATTGAGTTGCGAAGGGCACGTATTTTGAATCTCATGTCTAACATTCCACCGATCACTTATGCTTCTTTAGAGAGGGCAGTCAACCGCTTCCTGAAGAATCCTAGCGCGGTGGTTCGTCTAACGTCAGGCCGCTATCATTTCTCCCTTCGTGTTAATTTGGATGACCTGCAGAACACCAGATACATTGTGGAGACGTTTGAAAACTTAAAGCCTGCACACCTGGCTTATAAATTCACAAGCGTTCATCATACTGATGTTCATGAAATCAAAGATTATCGTAACCGGCTCACACTGCGTAGCAGAGTGGGCTTTTTTGATCACATTCCTATCTTACTCAATGGTGAATTTTTATTAAATGGAACTTTTTATTTAAGCGGATCGCGCAATTCAACAGATATTCCAGTACGCTTCAGACAATCTTTAAAGATGGCCATGAAGCTCAAAAAAGAAGTGAAAGTTCTTGGACGTACAAGATATGTCATGGTAGGAGCCAAACATGAAACGGATCAACAAGCAGCTCTTACACTTCGATCTCGTTTCAAACACGTAAATAAAGAAAAAAGGAAAGTAACATTCCGCATGGCTGCTCATGTATCAAATGATCAGAGCGGAAGTGTAATCATTAAGCAGAAATATTGGACGCTTGATGGATCGGTACCGCTAGACGGTTCAAAATATCTAGCTGCCACGTCCAAGCAAATAGATTTATAAAGGAGGATCATAATGGCTGATCAATTAACCGTTACAACGCTTTATGCTCGGCAACAAATGGCGAAGGCTAGAGCAGAGGGAACGAAGCTCACGAAAGTGGTCAAGATGGCTTTCGGAAAAGGTGGAACGAAGGACGGAAAACCAATCTCTCTGGATGGAACAGAACAAGAGTTAAAGAGTGAACTTGTTCAAAAGGACATTGATTCCTATAAATTCATGGAACCGGCGAAGATCCGGTACACATGTACCATCGCTGAAGGGGAGCTTGCTGGAGAAGTTATCAATGAACTAGCTCTTGTTGATGAAGATGGAAAGTTTACTGCGATCCGCACCATGACAGACAAACAAAAAGACGGCGACATCGAATTTATTTTTGAGATTGATGATATTTACTAGGAAAGGAGTGCTCATAGATGGACATTAAATCTCCTAAGGCTTTTGAAACAAGCGACAAAGCTCATGCGGATCTGTTCAATGACATGGTGAAAGTATTACTTGAAAATGATACTGGACTGTTAGATCAACTCATTAGCCATATTGGCGATACCAAACCGCATGCATCTGAATCAGAGAAGAAGAAATGGAATGAATCGCAGATATACAAAATTACCGCTGATGACGGCAAATACTTGATCTCTGTTCCAGCTGACAAAAATATTTTTGATGCGATCAAGGACAAGGGAACCTGTACTTTTATCGCTTCTCCAGGTGTAGAAGATTCCCCTGCGCCTAATAACGCCTATATAAGAGGGATACAAACGGTGGGACAAAACAACATCGGAACCGGATTTGCGGTAGACACGTCAGGCAATGCATATTACTTCTACTATAATTCTACCCATATATCTATCACGTGGACTCAGATTCCGACAGCAGATGAAAAAGATAAATGGAACAACGGGCAGTTATATAGGCTTACTCCAAACGATGGAAGAGTTGCAAGAGTTCCAAATGGTACTGATATATTCACTTTACCAACTGGGCCATATATGGGAGCTCAACTCCTTAATGCTCCAGTAGAAAATGATACAAGCTTTTATTACGTTGATGTTTTTGAAACAGCCTATGAACAAAATGAAGTAGTGTATAAACGTATCGTAGCAACTAGGTCATTTGATAACATCACTTGGATCGGTACGTTCCATGCTCAAGGTTTCAAAGGATGGGAGAGGATTACAACCAGTGGAGATGCAAAACTCGACTGGAAGTTTCCGACGATCAGGAATGGGTGGAAAACTTATAAATCTGAGGTCAATAATGATTATCGGGTAAGAGTTGCAAAAGATGCATTAGGTATTGTGCATGTCACAGGGGCTATAGCAGGCGGCACATTGGGGGAAGTCCCAGCGTTTACATTACCAGAAGGATGTGAGCCACCTTTTCCTCTCTATAATGTCGGCATAGCTTCAAGCACCGGTGGTTTTAAGGGGCCACAGTTTAGTAGGCAGTATATCGCTACAGATGGCCGATTTTGTATACAAGATACCACGAGTAATAAAGACTTCATCGTGGTGAATTGCATGTTTAAAGCAAAGGAGTGAACCGTATGAAACCTATATATGCATTTGATAAAAACAACAAGTATGTACCTGGTGGGGATAAAGAAATACCCGATGACGCTGAGATTCCAGAGGGGTTTACAGACGTTCAACCGCAAGAAGGGTTGTACATCGCGAAATACAATCCCACAAGCAAGACATGGAGCGAGTCGGCAACCCGGGAATACATTGATAGCTTACAAACAGAGCAACCGCCGTATGATATAGATTTGTTAAAACAGCAAAATGCGGTGTTAACTAAACAAGTTGCACAATTATCAAAAGACGCAGCTGAAGCAAAAATTCGTGAGGCTAAGATGGCCAAGCAATTTGCGCAGTTGATGATGGAACTTGAATCTTTGAAAGGTGGTGATTCAAAATGATGTATCCAACATTAAGTGATATAAAACAGTTCTGGGAATGGAAGTGTTATGAACCGCCGGACATTGCGTTTTATGTTGATATTGGCTATATCACAATTGCAGACTATGAAGAAATAACAGGAGAACAGTACAAAGCCTAGAGGGGCTTTTTATTTTGCCTTCTTTAAGGGGGTGGACAAAGTGAGGGAGTAGGTGAGTATGGTGGAAATGGATTTGGCGCAGTATTTAATGACACAAGGACCCTTTGCGGTTCTTTTTTGTTGGGTGCTGTTTTACGTATTAAACACAACAAAGGAACGAGAAAATAAACTCAATGAGCAAATCGAAGCGCAAAATGATGTGTTAGCAAAGTTTAGTGAGAAGTATGACGTCGTGATCGACAAGCTCGACAAAATTGAACGGAATTTAAAATAGGAGGAATCATTTATGAAAACATTCGACAAAGGTACTGTGATTCGCACAGTGCTTCTTTTTATGGCATTGATCAACCAAACTTTAATTATTTTCGGTAAACCAGTTTTACCGATTGAAGAAGATCAAATCACATCATTGGCTGAGACATTGTACCTTGCTGGTTCAATGATCTTTACAATCGCTACAACCCTTGTCGCATGGTTTAAAAACAACTATGTGACCGACAAAGGTAAGCAACAAAAAGAAGTCCTAAAAGAAAAAGGATTAACGAAGTAAGGAGTTGCCATGAGGTGGCTCTTTTTAATACACCAAAAGGAGACGATGAACGTGGTAAAAATCATTAAAGATCTTATTCCAAAGAGTAACCGCAACAGACCAGGCAACTATATGAAGCCTTTATATATTACGGTTCATAACACAGCTAACACTGACCAAGGAGCAAATGCCTTGCGTCATGTTAATTATGTGAAAAATCCTAATACAGCAACAAGCTGGCACTATACAGTGGATGATAAAGTTATCTATCAACATCTGCCGTTAAATGAAAACGGCTGGCATGCAGGGGATGGCCGAGGAACCGGAAACATGAAGTCAATTGGAATTGAGATTTGTGAAAACGCAGACGGCAATTTTGAAAAAGCGGTTGAAAATGCTCAATGGCTCATTCGTCAGCTCATGACAGAGCAAGGCATTCCATTGGCAAATGTTGTACCACATAAGAGATGGAGCGGTAAACAATGTCCACGAAAGCTGCTTAATCGCTGGGACAGCTTCAAGGCGGGGATTGCCGTTGCTCATACAAGTAAAAAACCGAATGCTAAACCAACAAAAGCAGAACCATCCAAAACAACAGCGTCCAAGCCTGCTAAAAATCCATATGGCTTGCCAGCAGGCATTTTAAAAGTTACAAAGCCTCTTACAAAGGGATCAGCAGTAAAAGGCGTACAGCAAGCCCTAGCGGCGGTTTACTACTACCCAGACAAAGGAGCGAAAAACAACGGGATTGACGGCTATTATGGACCGAAAACGGCAAATGCGGTCAAGCGGTTCCAGTCGATGCATGGTCTTGCTGCCGATGGCATCTACGGTCCAAAGACAAAAGCGAAGCTAGAAAAGCTATTAAAATAAAAAAAGACCTTTCTCCATATGGAGGAAGGTCATTTCTTTTTTTCGTCTAACAGTTCAATAATTTTTTGATTAGACTGTTTCTGTTCACGGAGCAAAGAAACAATGTTACCCGTAAACCCAATTAAAATGATCAGTAAGATAATTATTATCCACAGAAGCAATACTAATTCCCCCTTACGGCTCTATTAAAGTCCTAAAAGTCGAGTAACTCTTATTGTTTAAACCATCCTCAATTTTACCTGTCTTATACGGAGAAGGAAATAGGACAATTTGATAGTTTTGTTTTTCTTTAACTTTAGGAATATTAACTTCGTAAATATTAGTTGATTCCCCTTTTACAGAAATAAATGATACAGTCTTGTTATTGAATTTCACTTGTTTTGTACCTGAAAAAGCAACTACAGCATAATCTAGGTTCCTATCATTTGCATTGAAGATTTGTAAGAATGCTTTTTCATTAGCTTTGGATTTAAATAGAATCTTATTTCCTCGTTCTTGGGAGGTAAGGAATGCTTCCTCTCCTGATAGTTCTCCAGTCGTTTGTAAGGGGGGAAGGTGTTCAACGTGTTGGTGATTTTGACTGTTTTTAATGTATCTTAGGGTGATAATATCTTGGAGTCCTGAACCAATATCTATATTCTCAGTCTCTAACTGGAATTCTGCTTCAGGGATAATCAATAAACTTAACTCTCTGTGATTAGGGGGACTTTCAAATTCTAATTGAATTTTTTTCACAGTGTTTTTATTCATTGTGAATGTATAAGAGTTTGAGCGCTTTTTGTTGTCAGCTTTGAATGGTATAGTTTGAAAATCTGAAAGAATTACTAGGCTGTATTTTCTTTTTTCACTTAGATAATGGCTAAAGGATAAGACTTTTTTGTATGTTCGTCCTTTCTTGGCTCCAATATCTAATGTGTCTAGGATTTCCCCGTTTACCTCATATAAGCCATAAGAAACTGTTTCTGATCCAGGGCCTGTAATATCTTCTTGTTCGTCATTATATTTTTCAATAGGTGAAGGAGTAGCTGGAACACTTTCTTTTTTTTTATCAGAAATGCAACCTGTTAATAAAAAGCATACTCCTATAACCAGAAAGCAGTTTAAGAACTGGATTCTAATCTTCATGTATATTTTTATAGAATATCAAATATGTCATATTTCTTTTGATGATTAACAGTTTTATAACCGTTTCGCTCATATTTAGTATTGCCGTAAGCCGATCCTTTACAACCCCATCCGCCAGTTACTCCACCTAATGCTTCTGCCCCGGCATAGTTTGAGTTACTATTTGAATCTGTAGCACTTTTAGTAAGACCGCCTTTTTGGCTATACAATCTTGATTTGGCCTCAATTTTGTTAATTTTCATCTTTGCCTTTGCTTTAGTAAGCATTGAATACTTACATTTCCATGAGCCACTGCCAGATCGTATTTTTTTGAGATTCCAAGTTGAGGTGTAATCTTTTGCTAATATACCAGCATTCTTGTCACCTACTGCTGTTTCTAGAATTGATGCTGAACTCTGTGAAGATTCCTCAACAGTGACCCACTCTTCTTCAGTGTTATTTGACGTTGCATCTGCTGATTTAGGTAAAGAAAACATTGAGCTAGAAACTAAAGCAAGAGTGGCGGCTAATGGTAAAACAACTTTTTTCATACATGAAAACTCCTTTTCTGTAATTTTGATACACCGCAATTATACGGGTCTAACATTTTTTTATGAATGAACAAAAAGCCTTGTAGATTCGACAAATCATTAATTTATCCCTGTTTTTACAGTCCAAAAAAAACAGGAAAAAACTCCTTGCGGGACAACGAAACATGATTTTGCGTTAGAACGAAAAAACTTCTATATATTATATTTTATGGTAAACATATGTTAATATTTGTTTGAGTATTTAGAATTTGGACAGAAAGAGGTGTTTATTATGAGTAAACTTGCTTCTGAGTATGTTGCTAATATCTTAAATGAATGGTATATGGCTATAAAACAGCAAGATGTTGAGGTTGCCGAGAAATATTTCAAAGAGGGCAGGGCTCTGTTTGATGAAATGGAAGAAGACCAAGAAGTATTGATGTATTATTCTTTGCTTGAAGAGAGACATAAAATGATGCTTCACCAGGACAAAGGTAAAGAGTTCCCAAAGCACTCGTATTTCAGTAAGAAACATAAGAAAGAAATTCGAAAAACAGATAATATGATTGAGTATTATTTCTTTTTATTTGAAGCTCTATACGAATCACATAATCGTAATTATGGTAACGCAATTAGTCTTTTTAAAATCGCTGAGAAAAAACTTTCAAATATTCCCGATGATATTGAAGCTGCTGAGTTTTATTCAAAGGTAGCCTCTCTTTATATGATGCTTGGTCAAAACATAGTATCTTTAAATTATATAAAGGATGCAATGCACATTTATAAAAGAAATGAAGGTTACCAAAAAAAGCTTGCGACGTCTATGATGGTTGTGGGGCATAACTATACAGAGCTGGGCCAATATGATAAAGCTGAGGATATTTATTTCGAAGCAATACGAATTTCCAAACAACTTGAAGATCCTTTTTTTGAGGCTATGATCCATCATAATTTAAGTATCACTTATTCAGCTGCTAAAAGACCTCAAAATTGCATAAATGCTCTGAAAAAAGCATTTAGAAATGATGAATGGAAACAGTCCGTTTATTACATAAACTCCCTCTATATGATCACAAAAGAACTCTTCATAATAGGACAATCCGATCAAGCTATTTATTATTACAAAAAAGCACAGGAAAACTTAAATAAAAAAGAGAATAAAGTGTATGAGGCTAAAATAAACATTATTTATGAGTTGTTCCAGAAAACTCCTGAAGAGAGCGTTAATAAGTGCAGGAGCTACATTCATTACTTATTTGAACAGAATGATGCGGATAGTGTGCGCGATCTCGCTTTAATCATTTCGCAATATTATGAGGCGAGAAGTTATATTCAAGAATCTCTGGAATTCTCTAATCTTGCTATTTTAGCCGAGAGGAAAATGAAGCAGTTGGAGGGTGTCTAATGAAAAACTTAATTCTTTGTTTAGCTGCTCTGGGCGCGATAGTAGCGGCTAGTTATGCGGGCTCAATGAATGCTCATGTTACAGAGAAACCGGTCGGAACTTATATGTTATTAGCAGAAAAACCAGTCGGTACTTAATAAAACCCTTCTCATCTTAGAAGGGTTTTTTACTTTTCAAGGAATCGTTGGAACGTAAGTTTGCTAACGTGTTGGATTATTTTCAGCATCTACATTTCTTTTAATTTTGCTTCTGCTGCTGTCATTGCTTCGTTTTTTGAAGAAAATCCTTTGCGTACAATTCTTTTTCTTTTCCCCGTTTCTTTATCGAGTGATTCCAGGATATACGAAAAAGTGTTGTCTCCACACGGTTTTACATTAATCATGTTTCCCCTCCTATTTCTGTAATATGATAAATCTATCTTACTGAATATCCCATAAAAAGCAATATAATCAGAACCACCATTCATTTTTCTCTTTATCCCATCTAATCTCTTTTCGATACAACTTTGATTACCAAAGCATACAATGTTTAAAAAAGAAAGCAGGTCTTTGAACATCGGCCTGCTTTGGGAGCAGATTGGGATCGAATTGGGATCGAACTAAAATTGTCTAAACCTTTTTTGAATTGTCTAAACCATACAGTGTTCAATTTAAACCTTATTAAACCAGTCTTTCACTTTCTAACATTGTGTAATGTTTTCGCTGACCTCCTCCATGGTAAGGAAGAGGTCAGCGGTTCGAGCCCGCTTGGAAGCTTTCCTCTAAATGTTGATCTGACAGGGTTTCTCGATGATGAGAAGGCTTTTTTTTATGTCCTTTTTTATTTACTTGGGGACAAATTGGGGACCAATTATCGAATTTGCAATAAGTTTGTTAAAGCATCCGCCACTAGACCGTATGTGTATACGTATCAAGAGTTGTTTTAACATACGCATGACCTAAACGCTGAGAGACAGATTTAATATTAAACCCAGGTATTTAGCTGATTTGATTTATTAGCATAGTAGCATGAGTATGACGCATATCATGCAAATGAATTTTCTTATATCGAGCCTTTTTGCGAATCGCTCCCATCATGTATTTAAATTTGAAAAGGTAGTTGAGAACGCACAATGCTAATTCGTCCAGCTGAAGACAGAGCAAGGCATTCCATTGGCCAACGTTGTGCCACATATAAGAGATGGAACGGATCGAAGACAAAAGCAGCTCTTCAAAAAGTATTGAAAAAATGAAAAAAAGTAAAGCCCCTGACCATAGAGAACAGGGGCTTTTTTGATGTTTATTTTTCATCGTTTGAAAATGCGTGAAGCTGCAATTCTTTTGCATTTGCAACTTTCATTGTTCTTCTTTTGAAGTGAATCCTTCTCTCAAAATCCTTTTTCTTTTCTCTGTTACTTTATCGAGTGTTTTTAGGGTATGTGAAAAAGTGTTGTTTTCACACGGTTTTACACTAATCATGTTTCTCCCCTGTTATCGTAAAATGTCATTTTTATTTTACTTAATATTCCACAAAACGCAATTTATTGAATTTTATCACCCCTATGTGCTTTTTAAATGTGTCGAATTTGTGAAATTAACAATTTCCACAAACTAAAATATATGGTAGATCTGTCTATAGTAGGTAACACAATACTCATTGTTATGGTGAGCATTAAAAGAAGGAGATTTCATGATTAATGCCATAACTGGTGTTACATATGGTAGTAAAGTTAGAGAGCCAAAAGGTGCTCTGCATTACTACTATACACATGCCTTAGAAATAGGAAATTCTAAGGAAGAGCTTCTCATCCAAATGGACTTGACAGATAAGCTCGAAAAAAATTACACGGAGGTAATAGGAAATGAGAATTAACCACAATATCGCAGCACTTAACACTTTAAACCGTTTGTCTGCAAACAACGGTGCGAGCCAAAAGAACATGGAGAAGCTTTCTTCTGGTCTTAAAATCAACCGTGCAGGAGATGACGCAGCTGGTCTTGCAATCTCTGAGAAAATGCGTGGACAAATCCGCGGATTAGAAATGGCATCTAAAAACGCACAAGACGGTATCTCTCTTATCCAAACAGCTGAGGGTGCTTTGACTGAAACTCACTCAATCCTTCAACGTGTACGTGAATTAGTGGTTCAAGCTGGAAACACTGGTACACAAGATAAAAACACAGATCTTCAATCTATTCAAGATGAGATTGAAGCTTTACAAGAAGAAGTTGATGGAATTTCAAATCGTACAGAGTTTAACGGTAAAAAATTATTAGATGGTACTTTTAAAGGAATTCCAGGAACACCAGCAATTCCGCCGACAGATCCAGATGACCCAGATACAGGTACACCTGAAGTCCCAGCAAGTGGTAATGCTTTAGTGTTCCAAATCGGTGCTAACGCAACTCAACAAATTTCAGTTAATATTGATAAAATGAGTACCGATGCATTAGGAGTTAAAGATGATGATGGTAATGTTGTAGCCAATCAAGCCGTTAAAAACATCGATGTAAGAAAATTTGCTGACAATGATGCAAAAGCAGATGATGTTGGTTTTGATACTCAACTAAGTATTGTTGATGCAGCTATTAACCAAGTATCTGCTCAACGTGGAAAACTTGGTGCAGTACAAAACCGTTTAGAGCACACTATTAACAACTTGGGTGCATCTGCTGAAAACTTAACAGCTGCTGAGTCTCGTATCCGTGACGTTGACATGGCAAAAGAAATGAGTGAGTTCACTAAGAACAACATTCTTTCTCAAGCGTCTCAAGCTATGCTTGCACAAGCGAATCAACAGCCACAAAACGTACTTCAATTATTACGTTAATAAACCAAAAGCCCCATTTATATAGGGGCTTTTTTTGTTTGTTTTAAAATGTTGGACTTGCTCAGTGACAAATAGAATCATGAAAATGGAATAAATCGATTGATAAGGAAGCTTTGTATCAATTTTCTACACATTCCTTCTTTTTGTGCTTGATTCCTTAGTTCCTTTCTTATATTCTTACTAAAGTGATGGTTATCCTCTCTAACAAAAGACTCTGTACGTTCCTCTTTTTCCCCGAAAGTGAAGCATTGTTTATTTTCCTTTCTTCATCTCCAGGTTTGATTGATCTTCTTTTCTGTGTGCGGTATGTGTATAAAAAGGAGTAGATGGTTTGAAAGATTTATTTGTAAAGCAAGAATGGTTTGGACATGTGCGTCAGGATGTGCTGGCGGGTATTTTAGTGGCTCTGGCTTTAATTCCTGAGGCGATTGCATTTTCGATTATTGCGGGCGTTGATCCGAAGATTGGATTGTATGCTTCGTTTTGTATTGCCATTGTCATTTCGTTTGTTGGTGGACGGCCAGGTATGATTTCGGCTGCTACAGGGGCTATGGCTCTGGTTATGGTTGATTTGGTAGCCGATCATGGATTGCAGTACTTGTTTGCGGCTACGATTTTAACAGGTCTGATTCAAATTGTGTTTGGATTTTGCCGAGTGTCTCGTCTGATGAAGTTTATTCCGAAATCCGTAATGGTTGGTTTTGTGAATGCGTTGGCTATTATGATCTTCATGGCTCAGCTTCCACATTTCGTAGGGGAATCGTTGGCCATGTATACAATGACAGGCGGCGCTTTGCTGATCATTTATTTATTGCCGATGGTGGTAAAGGTGATACCATCCCCTCTCATTGCGATTATTGTCATGACGATCATTGCTGTATTTGGACATATTGATGTGAGAAAAGTTGGAGACATGGGAGAGCTTCCTAGTACTTTGCCTGCTTTTCTGATTCCTCAAGTTCCGTTTAGCTGGGAGACACTTGCTATTATTTTTCCTTATTCTTTAGCGCTAGCGATGGTAGGTTTACTTGAGTCTCTTTTAACTGCACAGATTGTTGATGATATGACGGAGACGTCTAGTCGTAAGAACAAGGAAGCGAGAGGTCAAGGGATTGCCAATGTGGTTGCAGGGTTCTTTGGTGGTATGGCTGGTTGTGCGATGATTGGTCAATCAGTGATTAATACGAAGGCAGGCGGGCGTGGCCGTCTTTCTACCTTTGTAGCGGGTGCCTTTTTAATGGTTCTCATTTTTGTACTTGGTGATGTTGTTGTTCAGATTCCGATGGCTGCTCTTGTAGCTGTCATGATTATGGTCTCCGTTGGGACATTTGATTGGAGTTCCTTTCAGCAGTTACGAAAGAATCCGATAACAGATTCTATTGTGATGATTGTCACGGTCGTGACGGTATTGTTAACTCATGATTTATCAAAAGGTGTTTTTGCAGGTGTGCTGCTAAGTGCGGTATTCTTTGTAGCAAAAATATCGAAGCTCCATATTTCCTCTACAGAAAGCCAAGCAGGTACTTGGATTTATCGAATTAAAGGGCAAATTTTCTTTGCTTCTGTGACTGATTTCATCCAAGCGTTCCGTCAGGGAAAAGATCTCCAAGCCATTGTGATTGATCTATCTGAAGCGCGTATATGGGATGAATCGGGTGTGGCAGCGATAGAACGTGTAAAGGAAAAGTATCAAGCAGCTGGCGTACAAGTAGACGTAGTTGGAATGGATACATCAAGTCGAAATCTTGTGAAACAGGTGAATGGTTCTTCATAAGTTTTTTCTGTTTGTTACAATAGAAAGGGTAGAAAGTGAAGGATGGAGGTGGCCGGCATGCTTGTGCGTTTGAACCAAGTGCTCGGCCGGATGATGCCGCTTATTACGCCTATTAGTGTGCTACTTGGTGTTTTATTGGCGGCCTATTTAAAAGATTTTACGTTTATGGTGCCTTGGGTATTTGCCATTATGACATTTTCAGGGAGCTTGTCATCTACTTTTTCAGCTTTAAAGCATACGGTGATGCATCCATTGCCTTTGATTTTATCGTTTATGATTTTGCATGTGCTGATGCCTCTTTATGCTTGGTCAGCGGGGCATTTGATATTTGCGGGCGATTCTATGACGATCACCGGTTTGACTCTTGCGATGGTGATTCCAACAGGTGTGTCTAGTTTAATATGGGCGGCGATGTATAAAGGGAATGTCGGGTTAACGTTATCTATCATTTTAATTGATACATTGCTTTCGCCATTGATTGTGCCAGTAAGCTTGTCACTCTTCGTCGGTACACAGGTCCATATGGACATGGTTGCGATCATGAAAGGGCTGTTTGGTATGGTGGTGCTGCCCTCTATTTTAGGAATGCTCGTTCGTCAGTATGCAAAGCCATCTGTGACGAAAACAATTAGTCAGACCTTGGCTCCTTTTTCAAAATTAGGCTTGTTTGTTGTCGTATCGATTAACAGTTCTGTTGTCGCCCCATATTTGCGTGAACTGGATGCTGCATTTTTTAGCAAAGCAGCGACTGTCTTTTTCATTGCGATGAGTGGGTATGCTTTTGCATGGTTGATTGGAAAGGTAATGAAATGTACTCAAGGGGAAATTGTGGCCATTGTGTATACGGGCGGCATGAGAAATATTAGTGCCGGAGCTGTGCTTGCTATTAGCTTTTTTCCGCCTGCTGTTGCTGTCCCTGTTGTGATTGGTATGCTGTTTCAGCAAGTACTTGCTGCCTTGTTTGGTTTCTTACTCAATCGTTTTGAGCTGAAAGCGCCTGCTGTGACTAAATCTTTATCATGAAAAGACCTCCATTTTATGAGATGGAGGTCTTTTTGCGAATTAATAGATGAGATATTTCTTCCGTTTCTTTTCAAATGATTTGAGGTCGTGATGATAGCGCTTCATGATGTGTTTGACGGAAGTACCTTGATTGATTTCTTCTTTGATCCAACCATTTCCGATGAGTTTATCAAAGCTACCTGTTTGAAGAAACTGAAAGTCTTTTGGATATAAATCATGTATGGCTTTGATGATGGATAACCCTGTTTTTACCGCTTCGAATGAAGAGCGGTCTGTGACGTATAGCTGCACACCGTGTGATAGCTTCCCTGCATGTTTAGAAAAAGTGGGGGTGAATGATACGGGTCTAAATTTCACACCCTTTAGTTTTAATTGATTTAAATAATCTGCTAGCTCATTGCTATTGATATACGGAGCGCCAATGAGCTCGAACGGTTTTGTTGTTCCTCTGCCTTCAGAGACATTTGTGCCTTCAATTAATCCTGTGGCGGGATATACAAAGGTACTATCCACTGTTGGCATGTTAGGTGAAGGAAGGACGAATGGCAGCTTCGTGTCATCAAACGTCATGGAACGCTTCCAATTTTTCATTTTGATGACTGTGACATCAGCATTGATATGAAACTCTTTGTTAAAGAATTTTGCTAGTTCACCAGTGGTCATCCCATGTCTTAATGGTATTGGATAGAGCCCTACAAATGAAGCGTGCTCAGGTTCTAAGACAGGGCCTTCTACTTTTAGTCCGCCAATGGGGTTTGGACGGTCTAGGACAACAAAGGGAATGTTGTTTTCTTTCGCAGCCTCCATCGCATAGGCCATCGTGTAAATATAGGTGTAATAACGAGCGCCAACATCTTGAATATCAAACAGCAAGACATCTACATTTTTGAGCATGTCAGGGGTTGGTTTTCTTGTTTTTCCATAGAGAGAGTAAACAGGAAGACCTGTTTTTTCATCGGTATAGGATTCGACGCCTTCTCCTGCCTGTGCATCGCCGCGCACACCATGTTCAGGTCCATATAGAGCAGTAAGCTTGATATTTGGATGCTCAAATAGGAGATCGACACTGCTTTTCATATTTGCATCAATACCAGTTGGGTTCGTAATGAGGCCGACCCTTTTCCCTTTTAACCATGAAAGATTGCCTGAGAGTAGTGTTTCGATCCCAGTTTTGACTGTTGCTTTTTTTCCTTTTGTATCTGTTCGTTCTTGGTTTGCGGGGGAGGCGGCGGTCAATGTGCTCATAATGAGAATGCTTGCGAGTATTAAGCTTGCTGTTTTTTTCAAGAGAATCCCTCCTATTTGATCTGTTTCCCTTTCAAGTTGAGTCCATAGCCGAATGGATACAGGGTTTGATTTGGATGAGTGACAGATGGGATATCTACAGGCAGTTTGCCTTTAGGTAATGCAGTGCCAAATATGACTTCTAACCCAGCAGGAATATTTGGCTGGTTGAATTGTCCGTTTGAGTAGCCCTTAAAACCGTAAACAGCTAGTAAGGCATCCGCCTCTTCAAAATTTGCCGCATCGTAAGGGTTTCTTAGGCTCATGATGACCATTTTTTTCTTTTGTGCTGCAGCTTCTTTCATGACAGCACGTGGGAAGGCAGTCGCCCATTTTTTCGGGTCCTGTACATTGTCATCAATCACACCATCATTCACAGCTGGGTCATTTTGGACAACGTAAGAGCCGGTAATCACATAGTCAGCATCTTGAAGCATTTTGGCTGTTTCTTTGGTGAAGGTCTTATCCGCAAAAGCATATGATTGGATACGTACAGGTTTGATCTTTTTTTGTTTGATCAGAGAATCAATTGTGACAGACATGGCTTTTGTTTGATCTTCGTAAGGTGCCATGACCAAGATTTTATCATTCTTTTTAGGCTTGAAGGGTAGGGTCTTATCGTTGTTTTTAAGCAGGGTGATCCCTTCACGCGCCATTTTTTGTTCTGCGTTCCGGTGCGATTTTTTCCCAACGATTTGAGTGGCTTTTTTGATTTTTTTCTCAAGGGTGATAGGTTTTTTGGAAGAAATGATGCCTCGTTTGATCTTCAATTGAAGAATTTTTTCAACAGATTCGTTGATTTGAGACATCGGAATTTCTTTCTTTACAATTGCCTGTTTTACAGCATTGAACACATTCTCAAGGTTTTTCTCAGTTTTAAGAGAGGTGACTGGTGCTGGCATGAGGGCGATGTCGACGCCAGCCTTAATGGCCATCACTACGGCTTCTTCCTGTCCGAAGTTATCTGCAACCGCTTTCATGTTTAGGGCGTCTGTTACGACAACTCCTTGAAAGCCCATCTCTTCTTTTAATAAGTGTGTGATGACTTTTTTCGATAAGGTTGCTGGAACCATAATGTCCTCGCCATCTTTTTTGCTTTTATATGTTGTATCATCAATGGCAGGAAATTGAACATGAGCGGTCATGACCATATCCGCACCAGCGTTGATCGCTTGTTGAAACGGATACAGCTCCACCTTTTTAAGACGATCTAGGTCATGTTCTACGAGCGGCAAGCCGTAGTGACTATCGACGGCTGTATCACCATGTCCCGGGAAATGCTTGAGTGTCGAAATAGTCTTCTCCTTTTGAAGTCCCTTCATGGTTTGAAGGCCAAGCCTAGTGACAAGAGCAGGATCAGAGCTAAAGGAACGGACGCCAATGACGGGGTTGTTTGGGTTATTATTCACATCTAGCACAGGAGAGAAGTTTGTATTGATCCCTAGTGCGTTTAATTCTTTGCCGATGATTTTGCCTGTGTCGTATGCATTTTTCTTGCTTCTAGAGGCACCAATCGACATATTTCCTGGGAAATGTGTTCCCTTTTGTAATCTTGTGACGATTCCACCTTCTTGATCAATTGAAATGAGTAATGGAATCTTTGGTGATGCTTTTTGAAATTCATGGGTGAGTTTGACGGTTTGTTTCGTATCAACGACATTCTCCGCAAATAAGATGACACCGCCTAGATGATATTTTTCTACAAGATGGGATACTTCTTTATTCATCTTTGTTAAGCCTGTAGGTGCGGATTCATCTTTTGTTTGCCAATTACGAAAGTCTGGCATAAGCATTTGACCTATCTTTTCATCCAAAGACATGTTTTGTACCATTTGTTTTGCGGTTGGAAGAGGGGCAGAGCTAACCTTTTCCGTTGGAATGGAAGGGGTTAGCAGAGCTAAAACCAAAGCAGCGGGGAAAAGTGCTTTTAACATCGAATTCCTCCTTTTACTTAAAAGATTCGTAGATGGCGGTCATGATGCTTCCATAAGTGCCAGTTGGGAAAAGGTCACCTTCAAATTGATTTGGGTTGGTTTCAGGTGAAACGACAGGCGAATGTTTCTTATTTGTCAGCAAGACGATACCTAGATTATGTTTTGGATCAATCATTGTCATGGTTCCGGTCCAGCCGGTATGTCCATAGGCTTCGTTACTTGCATGTTTTCCAAACATCCATTCCATGTCAGTATGACCGTTTTTACGCCAGCCTAGCCCGTATGTTGGGTTTGTATCAGAAGAGGCTGTAAAGAGATCGATAGAAGCTTGATCAAAGATGGTGGTTTTTCCATAGCCTCCTTTGTTCAGCATGAGCTGGAGCAGCACGGCCATGTCTGATATGTTAGAGAAAAGTCCAGCATGACCAGAGATTCCTGCCATTGAGTAAAATGCTTTTTCATCATGGACTTCGCCTAGCAGGGTGTACCTGCGAATGTTTTCAAAATCAATGACACCATCTCGCGAATTACCTAAACGTTCGGTTGCTGCAAAATGCTTCGGCTTAAATCCTTTTTGCAGTGGATTGAACATTGTGTGTTTGAGACCTAGCGGCCGATAGATTGTCGACTCTACATATTGATCAAGAGGCATACCTGTTTTTTTCTCAATGATCATGCCTAACAGCATGTAATCAATGTCACTATAAATGTGCTGGGTGCCTGGTTTGTATTGCAGAGGCACCTTCGGCAACCATTTCATCGTTGTCTTTCTATCTTGAGAATAAAAGGTGCCGGCTGCTTCTTTGCTATAAAATAAGACACTGGAAGGGAGTCCGGCAGAATGGGTCAGAAGATCTCTTACATGGAGCTGATCTTTGCCGGTTACCTTTGCATCTGGTTCATCTTTAAAATCTGGCAGAATGGCTTGTATTTTTTCGTTCACATCCAGTTTTTTCTCGTAGACAAGCTTTTGCAGGGCATAGTTCGTCGCATACATTTTGGTGTTGGATGCTAAGTCGAACAGTGTATTCTTTTTCATTTTCTTATAGGATTTGAGTTCGGTTGTGCCTTCGTATTTTTGCCTGTAGCCATAGGCTTTTTGATGGACGATTTTTCCGTCTTTGATAATGATGAGTGCGGCTCCTGGAAATCCTGCTTTGATATCGTTTTGAATCATGTGATCAACCTTCCTAAGCTGCCTAGAAGAAAAACCAACTTGTTCCGGTCGTTTTGCCTTTTTTAAGACGGGATATTCTTCAGGTGCTGTTTTAGACAAAGACGATACAGGATGGGAGCTAGTTGCAAATGTTTGTGCTGGTAATCCAAGGAGCATGAGCAGACTTGTCATTAAGAGAAAGTATTTCTTCAAGAGTTAGCCCTCCTATTGCTTATTTTTCCTCAAATTCAACAGCCATATCATCATGAAAACCAAATAAGTATGTGAAAATAAATCCAGCGACATATGCAATAAAGAGTCCGATTAAGTAAAGAAGCATTTGATGTGCGTGAACAATAAAGGTTAATGGGAGACCTGATACACCAATCGCCTTCGTTGCAATTTGGAAGTAGGCTTGAAATGCACCGCCGATTCCAGCGCCAAGACAAGCGGTGAGAAATGGTCGTCCCAGCGGGAGTGTGACACCGAAAATGAGTGGTTCACCAATGCCAAGCATCCCTGAAGGAAGTCCACCCGCGATGGCCCTTTTGAGTTTTTTCTTTTTTGTTTTCATATAAATGGCGAATGCCGCACCTACCTGTCCTGCACCGCCCATAGCGAGAATCGGCAAAAGCGGGTCATCTCCTATGGAATTAATGAGTTCCATATGAATCGGTGTCAGTCCTTGGTGAAGTCCTGTTACAACAAGTGGAAGGAAGGTCGCACCAAGAACAAATCCAGCGAAGATCCCGCCCATATTTAATAGATAAGTTAATCCTGAGGTAATGGCATCAGATATAAATCCGCCGACTGGCATGAAGACAACGTACGTAAAAATGCCTGTAATGAGTAGTGTGATGGTTGGTGTGACGATGATATCAAGTGATTGCGGGACGAATCGTCTGATTCTTGTTTCCACAAGCGCCATAAAGATGGCAGCTAGAAGAACACCAATAAGCCCGCCTCTGCCTGGTAGAATATTTGTGCCAAATAGCATAATGTCTGCGGAGGCTGGGTTAATAATGAGGATACCAGCTAATGCGCCTAATGCAGGAGAGCCCCCAAACTCCTTTGCAGCATTTGTTCCGACTAATATACCGAGATATGCGAACAAGCCTGAACCAATAACGGTTAAAATGATCGCTGCTTGAGACTTTCCATCAAGCCAGCCCGCTTGCACGATTGCTTTTGTAATCCCTGTAATAAGACCTGATGCAACGAGTGCTGGAATGATAGGAATAAAAATGCTGGCAATGCGTCGTAAGAACAGTTTGAACGGTGTGCGGTTCTTTTGTGAAATGGCTTGCTTGTTTTTTTGTGCTTCGTTGTTTAAATCATACGAGTCAGAGGCATTTAGCAGTTGTTCAAACGCACTTGATACTTGGTTGACAACACCAGTACCTAAGATAATTTGCAGCGTTTCTGCCTCAACGACACCAATGACACCATCGAGTTCTTTGATTGCATTGAGCTGAACTTGTTCATTGTCAATTGGTGTAATTCGGAGACGCGTCATACAATGTGTATGGGAAGAGATGTTTTCAGAACCACCACAGAGAGAAAGAATGTCTTTCGCCAACTGCTGATATTTCGTTTGATGACTCATGTTGAATCCCCCTTTGATTTTCGTTTCATGGAGCGGATGGCATGTCTTGTTTTGTCAATATATTGCGCCGTCTCTTCATATTGACGGGAAGCTAAGCTGAGGAACAAGACATCAATTAAGTAGAGCTGTGCCATTCTAGAGGAAGTGGCTGCACTGCGAAAAGGTGCTTCATTGGAACCGGACGTCGATAGGTGAACATCACATAAGGCAGAAACGCTTGTTTGACCTGGATGCGTCAAAGCAATGGTCTTCACTTGATTGTCTTTTGCGAGCTGAAGGGCTTGAATGATATCTAACGTTTCTCCTGAAAAGGAAATACCGAACACGATGTCATTCTTTCCTGCATTTGCGATGACCGTTGATGCGATGTGCATGTCAGTGAAGGCAGTCGCTGCATAATTGATTCTGAGAAATTTCTGCTGGGCATCCGCTGCGACGATGCCAGATGCACCGACGCCGATGAAATGGATTTGATTTGCACGCAGCAGTAATTGAACAGCTTTTTCTAATGCCTCTGCATTTAAAATAGAAGCGGTGTCCTTAATCGATTGAATCGAGTTTCCTGCTGTTTTTTGAATAATGGATTGAAGCGGTTCATCTTGTTCGATATCACGGTAGCCTTGTTTATCGCTATACATCAAGTCTCCAGCGATTCGCATTTTTAAATCGTGATAGCCATCTAGCCCGAGAGATTTACAAAGGCGGATGACTGCAGAGCTGCTTGCACCGGCTGCCTGACTGATTTCGTGTACTGTGCTCTTAATGACTTTGTCAGGATGGGCAAGGATATAGTCTGCAATGATTTTTTCAGATTGGGGGAGCTTTGCTTTCATTGTGTGTAGTAGGGTGAGTCCACCTGCTGACATGAGCACTGCCTCCTTTAGGATTGATGATGTGCGATGGCTTTGTCGATATGACCATTCGTTTTGTTGAGTAAATCCTTGGCTGTTTTCTTGTCTGTGTTTGTTTGAAGCATGACGATGGCGGTTTTGACTTCTAAGTCTGCCGCTTCAAGCGTTTTCACGGCTTGTTCGTAGGGAGCGTTTGTCACATGTTGAATGATGGTGATGGCGCGTTCTTTTAATTTATGATTGCTGACTTTTACATCAACCATCAGGTTTTCATATACTTTCCCTTGTCTGATCATGACAGAGGTGGAAAGCATATTTAAAATCATTTTATGAGCGGATGCGGCTTTCATTCGTGTTGACCCTGTGATGGCTTCTGGTCCTACAATGACTTCAATGGCGCAGTCTGCCAGTTCGCTAATTTTTGCTTGTTCATTACAGCTGAGGGCTACTGTTTTTGCGCCGATGGATTTAGCGTAGTTTAAAGCGCCGATGATGTAGGGTGTCCTACCGCTGGCGGCGATACCGACGATTGTATCTTTTGATGTCAGGTGAATGTGTACTAAATCCTGTTTGCCGGCTTCTTCACTGTCTTCCACATCTTCGGCAGCATGTGAAAAAGCAGAGTCTCCGCCTGCCATGATGCCGACAATCACATCAGGTGAGACGCTATAGGTAGGGGGACATTCGACAGCATCCATCACGCCAAGTCTGCCGCTTGTCCCGGCTCCTAAATAAACGAGTCTGCCCCCATTTGAGATGGATTCATAGGCGAAGTCACTTGCTGTTTTGACATGTGGTAGGACACGGTTGACTGCTTGAGCGACCTTCATATCTTCTTCATTAATCATTTGGAGCATTTCGAGTGGATTTGCTTGTGATATTCCCATTGTGTTAGGATTTCTTGATTCTGTTGTCAAAGAACGCAATTGAGATGGCTGCATGCGACATTCCTCCTTATTTCTTCATTTTCAGTATATTCAGTATGATATGAAATTTCAACATTATATTTAAATATTGAAATTATATTTCAATCAAAAAGTGGTGCTAATTGAAGGTGAATAGTTAGAAAATAAAAAAAATAAAAATCCCCTTTACAAAAGGGGGACAACCTGTATATAATAATTTTTGTCAGCTTCACGGAAACAGTCAAACTTGACAAATTGGCCCGTTGGTCAAGCGGTTAAGACACCGCCCTTTCACGGCGGTAACACGGGTTCGAATCCCGTACGGGTCACCATTGATGTGGAGGATTAGCTCAGCTGGGAGAGCATCTGCCTTACAAGCAGAGGGTCGGCGGTTCGAGCCCGTCATCCTCCACCATATGCCGGTGTAGCTCAACTGGTAGAGCAACTGACTTGTAATCAGTAGGTTGGGGGTTCAAGTCCTCTTGCCGGCACTGTTTTTTCTTTATCAATTCCATATGTGGAGGGGTAGCGAAGTGGCTAAACGCGGCGGACTGTAAATCCGCTCCCTCCGGGTTCGGCGGTTCGAATCCGCCCCCCTCCACCATTTTTGGGCTATAGCCAAGCGGTAAGGCAACGGACTTTGACTCCGTCATGCGTTGGTTCGAATCCAGCTAGCCCAGTTAAGACACCTTTTTCAAAAAGGTGTCTTTTTTTATGCTGGCAGGCGGAATGTATAACTATTCAAAATATTGTTGAGTTGAGTCAGAAGGCACCGAGAAAGTAAAATATAAGCATGAAGGGAAAGGGGATGTACATATGGGAGATCAAAAGAAGGTCACGCTTGTCGGGGTTCCGATGGATTTGGGTCAAATGAGAAGGGGCGTCGATATGGGACCGAGTGCGATTCGGTGTGCAGGCGTAAAAGAAAAATTGGAATCGCTTTCATTTGATGTGGAGGATCTCGGGGATATTCCGGTTGAACAAAGAGATGATGAAAAAGGTTTATATACAAGTGAAAAGCTAAAAAATTTAACGGAGAATGCTGGTGCGAATCAGCTGCTGGCAGAGAAGGTTGACAGTATAGTGCAATCAGGCTCATTCCCGCTCATTTTAGGCGGTGATCACAGCATTGCCATTGGCACACTTGCTGGTGTATCCAAGCATTATGAAAACTTAGGTGTCATTTGGTATGATGCTCACGGTGATTTAAATACAGAGGAAACTTCTCCTTCTGGAAATATACATGGTATGCCGCTTGCAGTCAGTCTTGGCCTTGGGCATGCTGATTTGACGAACATTGGCGGTTATTCTCCAAAATTGAAGCCTGAGAATGTTGTTTTAATTGGTGCTCGATCCTTAGATGAAGGAGAGCGGGCATTGATTAGAGAGAAAGGCATTAAAGTGTATACGATGCATGAAATAGATCGTTTAGGGATGACAAGAGTGATGGAGGAAGCGATTGCATATTTAAAGGAAAGAACAGATGGTGTCCACCTGTCGCTTGATTTAGATGGATTAGATCCAGCCGAGTGTCCTGGTGTAGGAACTCCTGTGGCAGGCGGCATTAGCTACCGGGAGAGTCATCTTGCTATGGAGCTTTTAGAAGAAGCCGGTATTTTGACTTCAGCTGAATTTGTTGAGGTGAATCCGGTTTTGGATGAAAAAAATAAAACAGCCGAAGCAGCTGTTGCATTAATTGGATCGTTAATGGGCGAAAAGCTATTGTAGAGCGGGACTTGTTCCCGTTCTTTTTTGTTTTGGATAAATTTAAGGATATATTAAGGTTTTTACTGGTAGATATGCGTAACACGCTGTCAAAAATTTGTTACACTATTTTTTAGAGGAGAATGAAACCTTTTGGAAAGAGGTTCGTATACATAAAGACCGGTGAAGGCAGAGGTTGAATATACTATGGACACAATGATTAAAAAGAGAATTAAGCAATTGAAAAAAGGCGACCAGAACGCATTTGCAGACATCGTAGACCTGTATAAAGACAAAATTTATCAGCTGTGCTACCGTATGCTTGGGAATGCACACGAAGCAGAGGATATTGCACAGGAGGCGTTTATTCGTGCCTATGTGAATATTGAAAGCTTTGATGTGAATCGTAAGTTTTCTACGTGGCTGTACCGCATTGCAACCAACCTGACCATCGATCGTATTCGCAAAAAAAAGCCGGATTATTATTTAGATGCAGAGGTGGCAGGAACAGAAGGATTGAATATGTATTCTCAAATTGCTGCTGATGGCATTTTGCCAGAGGAAGAGGTGGTGTCTCTTGAATTATCGAGTACCATTCAGCAAAAAATTCTAAGATTACCCGATAAATATCGTTCGGTCATCGTATTAAAGTATATTGATGAACTCTCGTTAAAAGAAATTAGTGAGATTCTAAATATACCCGTTGGTACGGTGAAAACGAGAATACACAGGGGTAGAGAGGCTCTCCGGAAACAGTTGAGAGACCTTTGAGTGAGGTGATTTTGATGAGCTGTCAGGAAAAAATCGTCCTGCTTATGCATCAGTATTTAGACGGGGACATTGAGCCCCAAGACGAAAAAGAATTAAAAAGCCATCTGCAATCGTGTGAGGAGTGCCGTACTCATTTTCAACAAATTGAGAAATCCATCGCGCTTGTGCAGAGTACATCTCATATAGAAGCACCAACTGATTTCACTGCAAAGGTGATGGCAGGTCTTCCAAAGGAAAAAAAGCGTGTGTCGGTTCAAAGATGGATCAAAGCTCATCCGCTGATGGTGGCCGCTGCCCTCTTTCTCATTTTGATGGGAGGCAGTCTGTTTACAAGCTGGAATACCGATCATAATTTCAGTGTGTCGAAGCAGCCGAATCTCGTTGTTGTAAATGATACAGTGACCGTACCTAAAGGGGAAACCGTAAAAGGTGATGTCACTGTCAAAAATGGCAAGCTGATTGTAGAAGGCAAGGTTGATGGAAATGTCACCGTCGTCAATGGGGAACAGCTGACTGCTTCTGCCGGCCAAGTCACTGGTCAAATTAATGAAATTAATGAAGTGTTTGATTGGATCTGGTACAAAATGAAATCTACAGCACAAAATGTGATGCGGGTCATTGGACCAGAGGAGCAAAAGTAATTATACGGGTCGAGAGCAGTCTCTTTAGGGGCTGCTCTTTTTCTATATTATAGGTCAGAATGTATACGAGCTAGCACGCTAGCCATATATGGCAACTGTTTTCCTTGCTGAAACAAAATGTGATATAATAGCCACGCTATGTATTTACACATAGGCTCTTTTTTTATCAAAAATGCATCAAACGAAGAATAACTGAAAATTCTGGAGGACGAGGAAATGGCTTTAGGGGATATTCCTATTTTGCAGTACCTCGGTAATGCTGTTGATATTCTCGTTGTTTGGTATGTGATATATAAATTAATGATGGTCATCCGCGGAACAAAAGCGGTTCAGCTTTTAAAGGGAATTGTGGTCATTGTTCTCGTCAGGATGGGAAGTGCGTATCTCGGTCTTAACACACTTCAATGGCTGATGGATCAAGCGATTACGTGGGGATTCCTTGCGATCATTATTATTTTTCAGCCAGAGCTAAGGAGAGCGCTTGAGCAGCTTGGGCGCGGCCGTTTCTTCTCAAGAAGCGGGACACCTGTAGAGGAACAGCAGCAGAAAACGATCGAGGCAATTACAAAAGCAATTAACTATATGGCAAAACGCAGAATCGGCGCGCTGCTGACAATTGAGCGTGATACTGGGATGAATGATTACATAGAGACTGGAATTCCTTTGAATGCAAAGGTGAGTTCAGAGCTGCTCATTAATATTTTCATTCCAAATACACCGCTTCATGACGGGGCTGTCATTATGAAGCGTGATGAGATTGCAGCTGCGGCTTGTTATTTACCGCTGTCAGAAAGTCCTTTTATCTCTAAGGAACTTGGGACGCGTCACCGGGCGGCAGTCGGAATTAGCGAAGTGACAGACAGCTTGACCGTCATCGTTTCTGAGGAGACAGGCGGCATTTCTGTCGCGAGAAATGGTGATCTCCACCGAGAATTGACAGAAGAAGCGCTTGAAGAAATGCTGATTGCTGAATTTAGTAAGAACAGCAAAGATGCTTCCTCGACCAAATGGTATTGGAGGGGCAAGAAAAATGGATAAGATTTTGAATAATCGCTGGGCCGTAAAGCTTTTTGCATTGGTCTTCGCTTTATTGCTGTATGGTGCAGTCAATTCAGCGCAAGCGCCCACGCCGAAAAAAATCGGTGAATCCTTTTTCCCAACATCGACGACAGATGAAGCAACCCTAACTGACATTCCTGTTAAAGCGTATTATGATGACGAGAAGTACGTCGTTACTGGTGTGCCGCAAACAGTTAATGTGACGATTAAAGGGTCAACGAGTGCTGTGAAAACAGCAAGACAAACAAAGAACTTTGAAATATATGCAGATATGCAGAATTTATCCACAGGTACTCATAAAGTGGAGCTGAAGGCAAGAGATGTATCAAAAGGACTCACACTATCGATCAATCCATCTGTGACGACGGTGACGATACAAGAAAAAACAACAGCAGAATTTCCTGTGGAAACCGAATTTTATAATCAAAATAAAATCAAAGACGGCTATTCACCTGAACAGCCTATTGTGAATCCGAAAAAAGTTACAGTCACAGGTTCTAAGGACGTGATCGACAAAATTTCTGTCATTAAAGCATTTGTGAACCTAGAGGATGTCGATCAGCAAATTGAAAAGGAAGCGAAGCTCACTGTGTATGATAGTAGCGGGAATGAGCTGCCAGTCGAATTGAGTCCGTCTGTGGTGAATATTACAGTTCCCATCTCAAGTCCAAGCAAAAAGGTTCCGTTTAAAATAGAGCGGACTGGCAGTTTGCCGGATGGGATCAGTATCTCAAGCATTGAGACAAGCCCGAGTGAGGTCACAGTGTACGGTTCTCAAAAAGTGCTGGATTCGCTTGATTTTATTGATGGTGTCAAGTTGGACCTAAGCAAGATCAAAGATGATACGGAGATTGATGCCGACATTCCCCTACCAGATGGTGTGAAAAAGGTATCGCCCGAAACGGTGAAGATCAAAGTGAAGGTTGCAACAGCGCAAGAAAAAAAGATCGATAATGTACCAATTTCTGTCGTAGGTCTGAGCAAGGATCTCACCTCTGATTTTGTGAGCCCATCTTCTGGACGACTCACGTTAACAGCAAAGGGATCAAAAAGTGCGATTGATAAACTAAAGGCTTCAGATGTTGAAGCCTATATCAATGTTGGGGACTTGAACGAAGGAACACATGAGGTCACAATTCAAGTGAACGGTCCTCAAAATGTGACGTGGACGTTATCGAGTTCAAAGGTCAAAGTGAAACTGACTTCTACTGAGACAGAAGATCAGCCAGCGTCTACAAATGATCAGAAGAAGCCATCTTCTGATGACGATGATCAGGAAGAGAAGAGTAAAGAAGAATCCACGCAAGATAAAGCAAAGAAAGAATCAAGTCAAAGACAGCGGATCAAAGAAGATAAAAAAGAGGACGAAGCGTCCTCTTGAATGGTAAAAAAGGAGCGATTGAAACATGGGCAAGTACTTTGGAACTGATGGTGTAAGGGGTGTGGCGAATAGCGAATTAACGCCAGAGCTCGCATTTAAAATTGGGAGATTTGGCGGCTATGTGCTCACGAAGGATAAAGAACGTCCAAAGGTACTCGTTGGGCGAGACACACGTGTATCCGGTCATATGTTAGAAGGAGCGCTCGTTGCAGGCTTACTTTCAATTGGGGCTGAAGTGATGCGTTTAGGTGTGATTTCAACACCTGGAGTGTCTTATTTAACGAAAGCAATGGACGCAGAAGCGGGTGTCATGATCTCTGCTTCTCACAACCCAGTTCAAGATAACGGAATTAAATTCTTCGGCGGTGACGGCTTTAAGCTGTCTGATGAACAGGAGAATGAAATTGAGCAGCTGATGGATCAGCCGGTCGATCAATTGCCACGCCCAGTTGGAGCGGATCTTGGAACGGTAAATGACTACTTTGAAGGCGGTCAGAAATACTTGCAATTCTTAAAGCAGACAGCAGACGAGGATTTCACAGGTATTCACGTGGCGCTTGACTGTGCACACGGTGCAACCTCTTCTCTAGCGACACATTTATTTGCGGATTTAGATGCAGATGTGTCCACAATGGGAACATCACCAAACGGATTGAATATCAATGATGGTGTAGGCTCAACTCATCCAGAGGCACTTTCTGCTTTTATGAAGGAGAAGGGTGCAGATATTGGTCTTGCGTTTGATGGTGACGGTGACCGTCTGATTGCTGTCGATGAAAAAGGTGATATTGTAGACGGCGATCAAATTATGTACATATGTGCACGTTATTTGAAGGGCGAAGGCCGATTAAAGGATGACACGGTCGTCTCCACGGTCATGAGTAACCTAGGTTTCTATAAAGCGCTTGAGAAACAAGGCATTAAGAGCATCCAAACCGCTGTTGGTGACCGCTATGTGGTTGAAGCGATGAAAAAGGATGGGTATAATGTCGGCGGTGAGCAATCAGGCCACTTGATTTTCCTTGATTACAATACGACAGGTGATGGCATGCTTTCTGCAATCATGCTTGTCAATACACTCAAAGCAACAGGAAAAACATTGTCAGAGCTTGCCGCTGAAATGGAAAAATTCCCGCAGCTTCTAGTGAATGTGAAAGTGTCTGATAAATATAAAGTAGAAGAAAATGAAAAAGTAAAAGCAGTGATTCAAGAGGTTGAAAAAGAGATGAACGGTGACGGCCGCATTCTTGTTCGTCCATCTGGAACAGAGCCGCTTGTACGTGTCATGGCAGAGGCGAAAACAAAAGAGCTATGTGATGAATATGTGACTCGAATTACCGCTGTTGTGAAAGAGGAAATGGGTATTGAGTAATAGATGAAAGCAAATCGCTAGTAGCGGTTTGCTTTTTTTTCGAATAAACGTCATAAATGGATGGATTTGTACGAATCTTATAGGCGAGGGCAATTTCCTGTTGTCTTCATACATAAGAGAGCACATCAAAGGTAGAACGTGACAAGCCACATCGCATATAGTGTATGGAGGTCTTACTTTCTAAAAGGAAGGGATCACCCGCTACATTGTGATTGACGGAGGTCAGACCTTATAGTACAATCATCCTTGTGTTACTGGATTTTTATTCTATCAGGAAAGGCAGGGTAGATGTTCAGCAACTCTCTTATAATTATAGCGCCCGAACTAAGCGATCGGACGAAAGATGCTTAGTTGACGAGGATGGAGGTTATCGAATTTTCGGCGGATGCCTCCCGGCTGATCAGAAAAGAGATCACAGCCGTAAGTGTTTCTTTAAAGCAAAGAGGTGACTCTTTGTACAAAGGGAATACACATGATCTCCCAAATTAAACATGTAGAGAGGGACGAAGAAATGTCCCTTCTATTTTAGTAGGCTTTCTTTGTCCCTTTCACATGATCGGGAGGAAGAATATTTATGTGTGGAATCGTAGGTTATATTGGTCAGAATGATGCGAAGGAAATCTTATTAAAAGGTTTAGAGAAGCTTGAGTACCGTGGGTATGACTCAGCAGGTATCGCTGTGGCAAACGAAGAAGGCGTGCATGTGTTCAAAGAAAAAGGACGTATCGCTGAGCTTCGTGAAGTTGTTGATGCAAACGTAGCATCTTCAGCTGGAATCGGACATACACGTTGGGCAACACACGGTGTACCAAGCCATCTAAATGCGCATCCGCATCAAAGTGCTTCTGGCCGTTTTACGCTTGTTCATAACGGTGTCATCGAGAACTATGTACAATTGACACGCGAATATTTACAAGACGTCCCACTAAAAAGCGACACAGATACAGAGGTTGTTGTTCAAGTCATCGAACAATTTGTAAGCAGAGGTCTTGATACAGAGGAAGCTTTCCGTCAAACGCTTCTTCAACTAAAAGGCTCTTACGCAATTGCCCTTTTCGATAACGAAAACAAAGAAACAATCTATGTGGCGAAAAACAAAAGCCCATTATTGGTTGGTTTCGGAGAAGATTTCAACGTTGTAGCTTCTGACGCAATGGCGATGCTTCAAGTAACAAACGAATATGCGGAATTAATGGATAAAGAAATGGTCATTGTCACAAAAGACGAGGTGATCATCAAAAACCTTGACGGTGATATCATGACACGTCCTTCTTATATCGCTGAGCTAGACGCAAGCGACATCGAGAAAGGCACATATCCTCACTACATGTTAAAAGAAACGGATGAGCAGCCGCTTGTTATGCGCAAAATCATCCAAGAATATCAAGACGAAAACGGCAAGCTGTCAGTCGCTGGCGATATCGCAAGCGCAGTAGCAGAAGCAGACCGCATTTACATTGTGGCTTGTGGAACGAGCTACCATGCTGGACTTGTCGGTAAACAATACATTGAAGACTGGGCGAAAGTACCTGTAGAAGTCCATGTAGCAAGTGAATTCTCTTACAACATGCCGCTTCTATCGAAAAAACCGTTGTTCATCTTCCTTTCTCAATCTGGGGAGACTGCGGACAGCCGTGCTGTACTTGTTCAAGTCAAAGAACTTGGTCATAAAGCATTAACGATCACAAACGTACCAGGATCTACGCTTTCTCGTGAAGCGGACTTCACATTGCTTCTTCATGCAGGACCAGAAATCGCAGTGGCTTCAACAAAAGCTTACACAGCGCAAATCGCTGTTCTTGCGATCCTTGCATCCGTTGCAGCTGAATTAAATGGTCAATCTCTTGACTTCGACCTTGTGAAAGAGCTTGGGATTGTAGCAAACGCAATGGAAGCCCTTGTCGATCAAAAGGATGAAATGGAACAAATCGCTCGTGACTTCTTCACAGTGACACGTAACGCATTCTTTATCGGAAGAGGACTTGATTACTATGTGTGCCTTGAAGGTTCACTAAAACTAAAAGAGATCTCTTACATCCAAGCAGAAGGATTTGCTGGGGGAGAACTCAAACACGGCACGATTGCTTTAATTGAAGAAGGCACACCGGTCATTGCCCTTGCAACGCAAGAGCACGTGAACCTCAGCATTCGCGGAAACGTCAAAGAAGTCGTTGCACGCGGCGCAAACCCATGTGTCATCTCACTAAAAGGTCTAGAAGACGAAGGCGACCGTTTCGTCCTTCCAGCTGTACACCCAGCACTTGCACCACTTGCATCTGTTGTCCCATTACAGCTAATCGCTTACTACGCAGCCCTTCACCGCGGGTGTGATGTGGATAAACCACGTAACCTTGCGAAGAGTGTGACGGTGGAGTAGGTTTAAATAAAATCGGATTTTTGATACCCCTTTAGATATAATTGTCTAAAGGGGTATTTTTGTGTCTAAAGAACTAAATAAAATGAAAGATAGATTCGATAAGATCGTACATGTTCAAGGGAGCAGAATCATTATGAGTGAATATTTAAAAAAGGAGAAAAGGGGAATTTTTTTTTCTTCATCGTTTATATCGCATTGTTTATAAGCTCTTATTTGTTGATTGGCGGTCCTGCTACCGTCGAAGGACCGATTTGTGTATTTCTAGGATTCTGTTTCGTTCAATTTCATAAATATAGACTTTCAAAAAAGATGCAGGTAATAAAAAGAGAATAGGCATACTAAGAGAGCAGCATGTAGAGAAGACCATACAGCTTGAATATTTTAAAAAGAAAGAGAGAAAAACACATGACCAAACCTAAAATCTATACAATGAGCTTTGCAAAAGTCTATCCTCTCTATATCGCAAAGGCAGAGAGAAAAGGACGAACGAAAGCTGAAGTTGATACGATCATTTGTTGGTTGACGGGGCACAGTCCGGAAGAGTTGCAGGAACGGGTGAATCAACAGATAGATGTTGAAAACTTCTTTGTTGAGGCCCCTGAGCTGCATCCTTTCCGTAGTTTAATCAAAGGAGTCATCTGTGGTGTTCGAGTAGAAGACATTGAGGAAGAAACCATGAAAAACATTCGGTATCTAGATAAGCTGATTGATGAGTTAGCAAAAGGAAAGGCGATGGAAAAGATTTTGCGGTGTTCTTCATGATCATAACAAGCAAGTCCAGTGAATAACCTTCACTGGGCTTTTTTTATATAGACCATTTGACCAATAAAAATAAAACCCATTTGAACGAATTCCCTCTTCATGTCGTCAAAAGAAGTAATACCAAAACAAATTGACGTATGAAAAAGGAGTGGTGTGGATGGACATGAAGCTGATTTTACCTCTTATTTTGCTACAAGCCATTTTAATGGTGATTGGTTTGTTTGATTTGCTGAAAAGAGATCCATCGAGGATCAGAGGAGAAGTGAAGTGGATTTGGGCTTTGGTGATTGTGTTTGTGGCGAGTGCCGGTCCTATTGCGTATTTCATTTTTGGCCGTAAACAATCTTAAAAGGGGGAATTCGCTTGAATATGCTGGAGTGTCATGGGCTGACGAAATCGTATGGCCCGAATGAAGTTTTAAAAAATGTCTCGTTTTCTGTTGGGGAGGTTGGATGTGTCGGCTTTTTAGGAGCCAATGGTGCGGGGAAGACAACGACGATTCGGATTTTGACGGGGCTTGCTCGTCCTACGTCTGGCGTCGTGAAGGTGTCGGGTTTGGATGTGACAAAGGACATGGATGACATTAGTCATGTGATTGGCTATTGTCCGCAGCAGCCTGCATTTTATCAGGATATGACGGGGCAGGAGTGGATGCATTGGGTTGGCGGGTTATTTCAATTAGAGAAAAACATCATTCGCTCCAAAACAGAGGAGCTGTTGAAGCTTTGCCGGATATATGAGGCGAAGGATCGTGCCATTGGCAGCTATAGCGGAGGGATGAAGCAAAGGCTTGCCATTGCGCAGGCACTGATCAACAGCCCGAAGGTTCTGATCTTGGATGAGCCTGTGTCTGCACTTGATCCAATGGGAAGGAAAGATGTCCTGACTTTGATTGAGCGTCTAAAGCATGAGATGTTGATCTTTATGTCGACCCATATTTTAGACGACATTGAACGAGTGGCGGATCATATTATCATGATCAACAGTGGAAAAATTGAGATGTCCTCTTCGATGAAACAGATCAAAGAAGACTATATCCAGCCAGTGATTGAATTTCAATTAGAACAACAGAATACGAAACTAGTGGCTTTGTTAAAGGAGCGGGATTGGGTGGAGGAATGCATTGAAACAGGAGACGCTTATCAGGTGCGAGTCAACGATCAACAAATGGCATTGAAGGAGCTGCCTCGTCTCATCACTGAAGCTGGCGGTGTTCTCCTCCATTATCGACTATCTAAGCTGACGCTTGAAGATATTTTCATGAAGGTTGTGACGGCGTGATGATGTTTAAAAAGGAATTTAGGGAGTTATTCACTAGTTATAAAATGTTATTTGTGCCGATTATTTTTACGATTTTAATGATCACACAGCCTATTACGCTTAAAATGCTGCCAGATCTTTTGTCGAAATCAGCGAATCTACCTGAAGGGTCCACATTTTATATACCAGAGCCTAGCGCTGGTGAGGCTTTAGCGAGTGCATTGAGTAAGTTCGATTCGCTTGGCGTTTTTATTCTCATTATGATTGTGATGGGGACGATCGCAGGAGAGCGTGCCTCTGGGGTGACGGCGATGATCATGGTGAAACCAATCAGTCGAATGAGTTATTATGTCTCGAAAATATGCGCCTATGCTTGTTTGACCTTGTTTAGTTTGGTAGTGGCAGTGCTTGCCTCCGTTTATTATGTGGACATCCAATTTGGGCATGTGGATTGGGTCAATGTGGTAAAAGGAATGCTTCTTTATTACCCCAATTTATTGCTGATTGTGGTATCGACCATTTGTGCTTCGGCATTCTTTACACGTTCCGTCACAGCTGGCGGTGTATCGCTTTTGATCAACCTTATTCTATTTACCGTTCCTTCATTTTATGAGGATACATTAGGGAAGTTTGCGCCTAAAGGCGTGACAAGTGCGGCCGAGGAGATGATTCATAGAGGGACTTATTCGGATCAGGCGCTTACAAGCTTTCTAGGTGTATCTGTATTGATTGGTTTCTTTTTTCTCATCGGATGGTTTCTTTTTAGAAAACAAGAATTATAGGTTGGTGGACCCTTTGGATATGAAGATCTAAAGGGTCTATTTTATAGGAGACTTTTTATTTGGAAGGCTTTTTTGTTAGCGTCACTAGAAGCATATCAATCTGAGTGAGAAAGAAAGTTTGATATGATGGATATAAATTGATTGTATTTTCAGAAAAGGGGTTTTTATCAATGAGAACATCACGTTATCCGGAGACCATTCACCCGCCAGTTGCACCATATACTCATCAAATAGAAACAACAGGACCACAGCGGTGGTTAACCCTATCAGGTCAAGTAGGGATGGAGACGGATGGAACAATTCCAGAGAGTCCATTAGAGCAGCTCCAACTAGCATTAGAGAATGTGAAGCGAAACATAGAAGCGGCAGACATGACGGTAGAAGACATAACGAAATTAGTATTTTATCTCGTAGGAGAGTTCGATGCGGAGAGCAGAAAACGAATCATGGGGCAGTTTTTGGGCGAGCATCTGCCTTGTATGACGATGATTTATGTGGTGGCATTGGCTTCTCCTGCTCTTAAGGTAGAAGTGGATGCTTGGGCTTGTCAGGAGATTTAATCGGTAAAAGATTGGGTGGTTGATGCTCAATCTTTTTTGTTTTGTGAAATTTTAAGAAATTACCTCTATACCCTTATCTTGTTATTGTCTGTATGGTAATATCAGGGTAAATATTGAGTGGGTCTAATTACATTTACATGTCATCGTAAAAAACACCATTGATAAGCATACATCACTCTAATAGTAAGGGAGAGATTTGATGCCATTCATGGAGGTTCAGAATATAAGCAAACGATACAGCAATGGTGATGGGATAGAGGGTCTGTCATTTTCCATCGAAGCAGGTGAGGTTGTGGCGCTACTCGGGCCTAATGGTGCCGGGAAGACGACAACGATTCGGTGTTTAACGGGGCTATATAAACCAGATGGAGGGGAAATTCTCATTGAGGGTTTCCCGCCTGGTCATTCCCATGTCCAAAAACAAGTAGCTCTTATTCCTGATCAGCCGTATTTGTATCCAGACTTAACGGCTGCTGAACATGTTCAATTCCGTGCTCGTGGATATCATAAAGGCTTAAAACAGATCAAGGAAAAGGTATATGGAGCGTTGAAAGAAGTACATATGGAAAAAAAGATGAACGAACTGTGCGGAAGGCTGTCAAGAGGCCAAAAGCAGCGTGTCGTCTTAGCAGGGGCCATTGTTCAAGATGCCTCCCTTTTTATATTAGATGAACCGACTGTCGGGTTAGATATTCCGTCAAAACAGTGGCTGGCGGATTGGCTGAGACAAAAAAGCAGTCAAGGTGGGTCGGTCTTTGTGTCGACTCATAGTCTGGAGTTCGTTCTCGATACGGCCAGTAGGGTGGTATTGATACGAGACGGCGCCATCATGAAAAATATGGATGTTCCTCAATTAAAGGAAGAACAGAGTGAGTGGAGGGCAGAAGTCATTCAACTTCTGGGGGAGTGGTCAAGTGAATAACACACTCTCCCTTTTATGGATGAAATCTCAAAGACGCTTGATCAGTAAAAATCAAGAAAAGAAAATGCCTTTTCTGATCTTACTTCTTTTCATTGCGGCTATTGGTTTTCAGCTAAGCGCAGTTTCAAGTATGGGTGATTGGAATGCCGTTGCAGCTGGGTGGATCATTGCCTGTTTGTTTGTTCTCTATACGGGGTTTGGCTTGTTTACAAATCGGCTGCCTAGTCAAATGAACGATATCATTTGGTTATATGGAAATGGCGCTTCTCTATGGACAGTTGTCATCAGTGTATGGTTATATCACATTTTTTGGCGAGGGGCTCTTCTCATTGTTTCTGCTGTGGCTGCGGATCTACTTCTGTTTTTTATGACGCAGCAGTACCCGTTTCTGCTTGGAAAATCACTCATCCTGACAGGGCTGTTATGTTTGGCTGAAACTTGGATGATTGCGATGTCTTGTGCTAGAACCATTCGAGTATATAAGCGCCTGCTCATACTCGGTTTTGTATTGATGTTTGGCTTCTTTGCACTGCTGGTTTTGAATCAATTCATGATGAAACAGCCCTTCTTGATGAACATTGCTGATTCTTTGATGTTTCAAGCTGGACGTATGATCGGAGAGTTCTCCATTCTTTCTTCATCTTTATTGGAGTAATGTTCCTATCTTTCATCATGATGTATAGGGCTAGTCATCGTTTAGAGATGAAGGAGTCTTTAGTCAAAGAGGCAGTATTTTGGGAAGAATTTGAGGGGAAACATATTCAATCAAGTCCAATTGTTCAAAAAAAGGTCAAGACGTGGTGGGGGCTTTCGTCATTAACGGGTAGCTGGGCTTTTCTTTGGATTGAATTATTGCTGGTAAAAAAGTATGCTGCCTTTCATTTGTTATCTACCATGCTGTTAATTGGTACTTACTATGTCGTCCTTACTTATTTTTCTGATTGGCTGAATCTATTCTTAATCGTCATCGCTTCATCCGTTCTTTTTAGTTCATATTATGCTGGGATTGTAAGACACGCACAAACAGGAGTGCTCTATCTTTTTCCAGGTGCTTTATATCAAAAAATCATTCTGTTAGAAGTGTTTCAAACCTTTTGGCTGTATGCGTTCTACTTGATTTCTCTTTATTTAATTGAGATTCAGGATGTATTGTATTGGACCTTATTTGGTGGAGGAGTTTATATATGGTTTTTGGCCATACGGCTCTTTGCCTTTATGCAGCCTCTGAGAAGAGAAAGGAGTTTTGCTTTGGCCGCCTATTATCGATCATTGCTATTTGCGTCTGTGATCAGTGCTATGGTTATGATTAGCATTCATCTAATCACTGATGGCTTGTTGACAACAATTGTATCCCTAGTGGCTGGAGCAGGATTTTATGTGCTTTGTTATCGATACCGTGCGGTTCATTAAACAGAGGAGTTGATTGTCAATGAAACCAGAAAATAAGCTGTCTCAATCAGTTCAACAATTGGCAAATACAAATGAAGTAACGATCGTTCAAGCAATAGGGGAATTGAGAAAGTTCGGAAAAGATGCAGTACCCGTCCTTGTTGAGGCTTTAAAAGAAAAAGGATCTCTGCGGAACATTGCAGCAGCTGTACTTGGTGAATTTGGAGCAGATGCGGGAGAAGCAGCTGAGCCACTAGCACAGCTATTAGAAAGTGAAGAAGAGGATACAAGAATGGCCGCTGCCATGTCACTCATGAGGATTGGACAGCCTAGCTTGCCATTCCTTCTGGCACTGGCTAAACGTTATGAGGGACCTACTTGTTTCTGGGCATCATGGTGTATCTCTTGGATTGATCCATCAAAAATTGAAAAAAACATGTACGAGTGCTTAAAACAAGAACAAGAAAATCCAACAGGCAGCGTCACTCCTTTTGCTGCAGAGGAAGCATTAGGGAAGATTATTGCTTTTCAGCTAAAGGAAAAGGGGGATGAATAGTGGAAACGCAAAAACTCAATTGGCCTGAGCACCTCCCTTGGATTTTTCCTTCAGATCAAAGGAGTTTATCTGAGGGACAGCAGCTTCTATACTTTTGGTCAGTCAACTGTCCGCATTGTGAAGAATTAACCGACCACATTCTACATCGTGTAAATCAGTTGGGTATTCATTTAACCTGTGTCCATGTTCCATATACAGAAGATGAAAAGTCGGCAGATGTTGTTTCAGAATATGCAGAGGAAAAAAATATGACCGCTCCTATTGTGTTGGATCAGGATTATGAGATTGTTGCAAAGTATAAGATTCAAGGGTTACCTAGCTTTTGCCTTATAGATGAAGAGGGAAATTTAATAGATCGAAAAATGGGAGATAGCGGCTTGGAAAAAATATTGAAAAAGTTAGAAAAACATTCAATTAGTTAGTAAGTATCAGGGAGGAGAGAGTGTTGTTTCTATCAAACAAAGAATTAAAAAGAAACACGGTTTTTTTCGCCGGTGTTGGAGCGGTTTTGTTGATTTTAATGATATTGAAATGGTTTTCGATTTCTGCAGACTGGGAGCTGACGTTGATTTTTTGGGGATTGGGGATTTTGTTTTATTTGAAACGTGTGACGCGGAAAGAAGAAAGTCATCATTCATCAATTCATTCGTATGAAACCTAGAATGTATATTCTAGGTTTTTTTATTAAATTTACCTTAAAACGCATGTTTTTACATGGGTGTAGAGACCAATTTTTTAAAAGTGTGGTAGGATAAATATGCTTTTATATTTTCCGAAGGAGCTGTCGAGTTGAAGGGGTCTAGGGTTGAGTTAATTGATAGTTTGCGTGGTTTTAGTTTATTAGGTATTTTGATCGTGAATATGCTTAATTTTCAATATGATTATGATTTTGAGAAAATGTTTGATTCGAGTTTTTGGGGGCAGGAATTTGGCGTTTATGTAACGGAAATTTTGTTCCAGGGGTCGTTTTATCCGATTTTCTCCTTTTTGTTTGGGTATTCTTTTATCAAGCTGATTGAATCTACGAAAGCTAAGGGACTAAATACGAATGCCATTGTCGTCCGCCGTGGTTTTGGTCTGATTGTGCTTGGAATGCTGCATTACATCTTTATTTGGAATGGTGACATTCTTCTTTATTATGGAGCTTGTATGCTTTTCTTGATGATGTTTATGAGCAGCCGGATCAAAACAATGCTGATTTGGTCGGGTGTGTTAGGTGCATTGTCATTAGTCGTTTCGCCATACATGATGAAACTTGTTCATGGGACTGATGAATTATTAACCGATGTGTATGCGAAGGGTGATTATGCTGATATTTTGCTCAGCCGGATTACGGTTGAAGACGATATGATGATTGTGACCATTATTTTGGCGATCGTGAGCATTACGTTTATGCCGATACTAGGGTTTCTTTTCGGTACGATGACGGTGGGGCCGTTCGCCTTGCTAGGCATGGTGATTGGTAAACGAGGGCATCTCACAGAAGAAGATCGAGGGATGGCCTATCGCAAAGGCTGGGTCTGGGTCATTGTCGTCGGCCTTGCACTAAAATGTGCGACGTTCATTGATGCGCCTTGGAGTGAATTCGTTATGGTTCTCGGTGGATATGTGCTGGCGATCGGGTATATTCAAGCTTTTATTGTTTTTTACTATTCGAAGGCAGCCGAAGGCCTCAAACGTTTGCTTGCAGGGCTTGGTCGTTTGTCCCTTTCAAATTATTTGGCGCAGTCGATCATTTGTACAACGATTTTCTATTCTTATGGACTTGGTCTATTTGGACAAATGGGATCAATGTTTGGACTGCTGCTCGCTGTCGGACTGTATACAGCACAGCTGTTCATCAGCTATCTCTATTTGAAAAAATGGAGAAGAGGTCCGGTGGAGTGGATGATGGGAAAATGGGTGTATTGGAGATAAATTTTGTTGGGGAAGGCCGCATAGCTGAAAAGCTGTGCGGTTTTTTAGTTGAGTTGCAATCAAAAAATGGTTGATTATTCTTTCAGTGTGTATATAATGTATATATAGTGTATATACAATATTTCGTTCCAAACACCAGTACAGAAAAAAAGAGGTTTTTATATGCAAATTACGATTTCAAACCACTCTAAGGAGCCCATCTATGAGCAAATTACGAATCAAATTAAATCGATGATTTTAACGGGTGAGCTGGCGGAAGGTGCGGCACTACCGTCTATTCGAAAGCTAGCGAAGGATTTGCAGATCAGCGTCATCACAACAAAGCGAGCATATGAAGAGTTAGAGAAGGCAGGATTTATTTATTCGATTGTCGGTAAGGGATCATTTGTTGCCGAGCAAAACCTAGAGGTCATGAGAGAGAAGAAATTGAAGGTGATTGAGGAACAGCTTGGAGCAGTTGTTACAAACGGCAAGGAATTAGGCTTATCTTTTGATGAATTGCAGCAGTTATTAAAGTTCTTGTATGAGGAGTGAGAAGAGTGGAGCACGTGATTGAATTCAAAGGAGTATCAAAACGATTCAAGGACTTTTCTGTTCAGAATCTTGATTTACAGGTCAAAAAAGGCTTTGTTACAGGGTTTATTGGAGAAAATGGCGCTGGTAAGTCGACCACGATTAAAATGATTATGAATTTATTAAAACCAGATTCGGGTGAGGTTAAAATCTTCGGACTAGATTACCGCACCCATGAAAAAGAGATTAAGGAACGAATCGGCTTTGTTTACGATGCTAACGTTTTTTTCCCAGGATTGAATTTAAAGGACATTAAACGAATTGTGGCACCTGCCTATAAACGCTGGGATGACCAGCTTTTTTATCAATATATTGAACAGTTTGGTCTGCCGCTGAATAAAGCGATCAAAACATTTTCAAAAGGGATGCAGATGAAGGCGTCACTTGCGATTGCGCTGTCGCATCATGCCGAGCTGATTATCATGGATGAACCAACTGCTGGGTTGGATCCGGTCTTTAGAAGAGAGCTGCTCGGCACGTTACAAGAATTGATGATTGATGGAAATCGAACGATCTTTTTCTCGACGCATATGACGACTGATTTAGATCGCATTGCGGATTATATTGCGTTTATACAAAATGGAAGATTGGTCTTTCAACAGTCGATTCATGAGGTGGCGGAGAATTATGCGCTGGTGAAGGGGAGCCTGGATTTATTGGATCGAGACACAGAAAAGGCGTTTATCCATATTCAGCGTACGGCAGCCGGATTTGAAGCATTAACAGATCGGATTGATGAGGTGAAACTTATTTTTGGGGATGCTGTTGTGATTGAACCGGCGTCGCTTGAGGATATCATGTTTTATTTGAAAGGCGGGGTTGCGCATGTTTCATTTAATTAAGCGTGATGTGATTTTGCAAAAGAAGCAGTTACTTATTTTTATTCCGTTTATCTTATTTTTTATTTTCATGGATGTCCATCCAGTATTGACGTTTCTAGTCGCTAGTGTCTTCATTCCATTTAACACATACGCTTATGATGAGAAGGCAGAAACGAATATTCTATTAAATTCTTTGCCTTATACACGGAATGAAATTATTGCATCTCGTTATCTTGGTGCCGTTTTTTATATGGTCATTGCGATCGGGCTGACAAGTGTTGCTTTATTTAGTTTTGGGAAGCTGTTTTCGATGACGGATATTGCTCTTGGCAGCGGGTTGTTTTTATTGTTCGCGGCGTGTACGTTTCCATTGTTTTATATCTTAAAGCCTGGTTATATCACAACGGCAGTGCTCATTGGCTTTATCCTATTATCTGCTATGGGACCGCCAGTTGTTCTCTATTTAGCAGAGCAATTCAGTGGGGTCACTGATTTTATGATGAATTTATCGATCCCTATTTTATATACGGGATCAACTGTGCTGATTATGCTCATCTACTTGCTGTCTTGGGGACTTTCTACTGCGATTTACCAGAGGAAAGTGTTCTAATTCAGATGATCACATCATTTTTAGAGAATCATTCATTTTGAGGTAAGACTTTCAAAATGGATGATTCTTATTTTTTTGCATCTGGTGAAATTGACATACAGAAGAAAAGAGGTTATTATTAATTAACATAATGTTAATAATTTTTAACATATTGTTAAATAAATCATCCTTTAAGAAAGGGATTTCAAATGGAGATTAAAAATCGAATTAAGGTATTACGGGCAGAAAGAGACTGGACACAAAAGGATTTGGCAGAGAAGTTAGGTGTGACTCGTCAAACTGTGGCAGCGATTGAAAATGGTAAATATTCTTTGTCTTTAAAATTAGCCTTTCAAATTGCTAGGACATTTGAAGTTGATTTGTATGACGTATTTCAAGAGGTCGACAAGGAGGAACCACAATGATGACGACGATCATTCTTTATTCTTTGATTATCCTTTCTATTTTAAGCACGGCCTTTCAATTTAAGAAAAACCGTGAATATAAACATGATGAACGAGGTCAATTTATTCTAGCGAAAGCAGGAAGTTTTTCTATTGTAGTGTTGCTTTAGCTTATCTATTAGTTGTTATCATTCAATCTTTAGTCCATCAATTTTCATCTCCAACAGAATGGTTTTATATAGCGATTACTTTTATGTATGTATCAAGTGTTTGCGCAAATACAATCGGCATCATCTATTGTGAAAGAAAATATTAATTTTCATCGAGGGATGTAGGCTAGAGTTCTTCATCATGAAGGGAAGAGAAAACCAATGAAAAAAATATTGAGAATCATGCTGATCTCCATAGGCACCATTATCACGGTCATGGTTGTTTTTCTAGCTACTGTTTATTTTGTAAGCCTCATTAGTAATGAACGGGAGAAGGGGAAAATAGAAGCTTATGGGCAAAAGGTCTTGGTGGATGGGAAGCAAATGAATGTGCTCATTCAAGGCGATGGGAAAGAAACGATTGTACTTCTCCCAGGCTATGGAACTGCTTCACCAGTGCTAGATTTCAAGCCTCTAGTAGATGAATTATCACCTTATTATAGAGTCGTAGTGATTGAACCATTTGGATATGGTTTAAGTGACGATACAGATAAAGTACGGACAAGTCAAAACATTGTAGATGAGATTCATGAATGTTTGCAGAAGCTTAACATTAAAAAGTATACGTTGATGGGTCATTCGATCTCTGGCATTTATGGATTAGAATATGTGAATCAATATGAAAAAGAAGTCCAAGCGTTTGTTGGAATTGACAGCAGTGTTCCTAAGCAGGAGGATGCAGATGAATTGCCAGTCTCCAGCTTACAGCTGCTTCATCAATCCGGCTTTTACAGATTGATAGTGAAAGTGAATCCAGACCAACTGGTGATGCCTAAAGTGGATGATCAAACGAAAGCTCAGATTAAAATGCTGACCTTCCGAAATTTCTTGGATGAAAGCCAAGCTAGTGAGGCAGAAAACTTCACGAATAATTTTAAAAATGCTCAACGCATACATTTCCCTAAGAATCTCCCCGTTGTTTTCTATCTAGCGGATCAAACGGAGAAAGAAACACCAAGCTGGAAACCAATGCATGAAGATCTACTGAAAAATGTAGATCACGGAAAAGTAGTTACTTTCAAAGGCGGCCATTATTTGCATCATACGAAATCGAAGGAACTCGCAGCTGATTTTAGAGAATTTTTATCTAACATCGAGAGTCACCGTTAGTAATAATACCTTCCCCGCATTATCTAGTTACCCAAGTTTATTGAACAATATTTTCATTTTCTAGTGTTGAAAAATTTACAATTTGTACTTGAAGAGACCGTGTGAGCGGTCTTTTTTTTTATTCTATACAAATCTTTAAGAACAGTTTATAATGAAAAATACAAATATACATACCAACGGTCGGTATGTAAAAGGGGGCGTTTTATTTGGCCAGAAATAAATATCCAGAAAAGACAATCAAGCAAATTTTAGATGTGTCGACGAAGCTGTTTCAGGAAAAAGGATTCGAAAAGACGAGTTTGCAGGATATCATCCAAGAATTGAACATGTCTAAAGGGACTATTTATCATCATTTTAAATCGAAGGAAGAAATATTACGTGCCGTGATGGAGAGGCAATTTCGTCATGCGACTGAGAAGCTTGAAGATCTGATTAAGCATACAGAGGCAGCGCATGCGAAAGAGAAGTTGCAGCGTATTTTAGAGCAACTAGTGGCAGATTCAAAATCTCATTCGATTGATGGGATCTTGGTTGACCAGATCAAAAATCCGCAATTTGTGGTTGAGGGAATGAAAGCAGGCGTAAATCAGGATGCGCTTAAAATCAAACAGCTGATTCTTGAAGGAATTGAGGATGGTTCGATAAAGACTGCATTTCCTGGTGAAGTGGCAGAAGTGTTTATGCTTCTCGTCAATATATGGCTGAACCCAACGCTATTTGCTCGTGATGAGCAGGAAACTAGCCAGCGTTTACTGTTTTTACAACAGATGATGAAAGGTCTCGGAGTGGATGTGGTGAGTGATCTATTTATTCAAAAGGTCACAGCGCATTATGCTGGGATTGGTGGTTATGATCAGCCAAGAACCTAAATGGTCAGAAAAGAGTCAAAAGCAAAATTCATTTCATAGGAGGATGCCTTATGCTTCACTTCGTAAAACTTGAGCTAAGAAAAAGCCATATGAAACATTATATTCAAGCTAGTATGATTGTCAGTATTGTACTGCTGGTGTTTATTTATTTTGTCGCGTTTGTTGCACAGGTTGAACAGGAAATAGGTTTTCAGCAATATCAGAATATCTATTTGTTGACCAGTATAGTATGGATGATCTTTTTTTCGATCGTCACAGCCATGATGTATTGTCGAGTAATAGTGACTGCATTGAAAGAACATGAACCTCATTCATCCAGTATGAAGTCATCCCTCCTTTCGAGAATGGTTTGGATGCTTTGCTTTTCTACAATTGTCATGCTGTGTAGTATCATTCCTTCATTTGTTGTGTTTAGTGTCACTGAAACATTCTTCCCTATTGTTCAAGATGCACTGACAGCTGATGTGATGTTCACTGTGATCAAAACGTACCTAGTGTTTACTTGTTGTATCAATGGTATTGGCATGATTGCGATGAGAGTGGGGGTAATGAAGAGGTCTACTTTCATGACCATTCTGACTGCGATTGTTCTATGTGCTGTTTTAGGAAACGTATTAATCGCTGTTTATGGAAATGATCAAATGAATTTCATTTTGTCAGGAGTCATGATGATAGCTGTCCTCATTGTGATCTTGGAATTATGGGGCCGCATGACACGGCTTCAAGCGAGATAAGCGAGTATACAAGGAGGGAGACATATGGAGCATACGATTCAAATTGAACAATCGGTCGTAGAATTATCGTTGGATTGGTTGCTCGGAGAGGTGTGTATTCAACACCATGACCGTCCTTATCTCATCATTCGTCAAACGGCCAATCAAGTGTTTCCAAATCGTTATTTGATGAGTCATCAGGTAAAGGATGGGCGATTGTTCATTAAAGATAGACGGAAAAAAATACTCAGCTTAGGGCTTCAACTTTATAAAACTGATGTCGCTATTTTTCTCCCTAAACGACAATTACAGTCCATTTCCATTCGTTGTAAAGGAGCAAATCTTCAGGCAGAGAGACTGAAGGCGGAAAATGTCTCTTGTCATTTAACTTCCGGTAAAACGATGCTATCAGGTGACATCAAGCATCTCCATTTAGAGACAGTAGGTGGGCTTATTTCTAGTCGGCAACTGACCACACAAAGATTATTACTGCACGCCACATCGTCAAAAGTTGAGTTGACGGGTGCCTTTTCGGACGTTGATCTGCATGTAACAGGTAGAAGGATGCAGATTCATTCTACAAACATGCTAAATTCACTTAAATCTACTTCAACTGGAGCAAATGTCAAAGTGGCGATACCGGAAAATGATGGATTTACTTGTTATGTAAAGAAAAGATCCGGCGCTTTCCGGAATGACTTTTCTTGTCATCGAGAGAAGGACAAAATGGTGCATAAAAATGGACTGCGATTCTTTGAGGTTGATATAAGAGGCGGTCAGTTTTTATTAAGTCATCAGCTTTGAAGTGACTTTCACCCCTTGGTTCAATATATCAATATAAAACAATTTGAGCATCTCTTTATGTCGGAATATTCCGTTAATAGTGTTTCCCTCAAAAAAACAATTGTATTTTAAGGGTAGATTTATTATGATAATATACATCGAAAGATTGATGTTTCTCAATTAGAATGAACATTCTGATTTTTATTTTTTATGTTGTTTGTTGATGAGGGGGAAGAAAAGTGGCTCAAAAGGAATTAAAGAGAGGGTTAAGTGCCCGCCATATTCAAATGATCGCACTTGGCGGCACGATTGGTGTTGGCTTATTTATGGGGTCAGCCAAGGCCATTCAATGGACAGGTCCATCGGTTCTTCTCGCGTACGCAGTATGTGGTATCTTTATCTTTTTTATTATGCGTGCGATGGGAGAAATGTTATACGTTGAACCGAGTACAGGTTCATTTGCTACATTTGGTCATCAATATATTCATCCGCTTGCGGGGTATATGACAGCTTGGAGTAACTGGTTCCAGTGGGTCATTGTCGGGATGTCAGAAATTATTGCCGTAGGCGCTTATATGAAATATTGGTTTCCGGAGCTGCCAGCGTGGATTCCAGGATTAATTGCGATGATTATTTTGGGAGCGGCCAACTTGATTTCGGTTAAATCGTTCGGTGAGTTCGAATTTTGGTTTGCAATGATCAAGATTGTGACGATTATTTTAATGATCATTGCAGGTCTAGGCATTATTTTCTTTGGATTTGGAAATGGCGGGACGCCTATTGGCTTGTCTAATCTGTGGGCGCACGGCGGGTTCTTTACAGGTGGATTTACCGGATTCTTGTTTGCGTTGTCGCTCGTCATTGCTGCCTATCAGGGTGTAGAGCTGATTGGGATTACAGCAGGTGAAGCGCAAAATCCAGAAAAGACGCTGACCAATGCCATCAAAAGTATCATCTGGCGTATTTTGATTTTCTATATCGGTGCGATCTTTGTCATTGTGACAGTGTATCCTTGGGATCAGCTGAATACCCTTGGCAGTCCATTTGTGGCGACGTTTGCGAAAATTGGGATTACAGCAGCCGCTGGTATTATTAACTTTGTCGTCATTACAGCAGCGATGTCCGGCTGTAATAGTGGGATTTTCAGTGCGGGACGTATGCTTTATACATTAGGTGTGAATGGGCAGGCGCCTGCTTTCTTCACCAAAATTTCAAAGAATGGTGTGCCGTATTTTGGGACATTCGCTGTGCTGATTGGTCTAGCGGTAGGAGTTGTCCTCAATTATGTTGCGCCACCAAACATTTTCGTCTATGTGTATAGTGCGAGTGTACTTCCTGGTATGGTGCCATGGTTTGTGATTTTGATTAGTCATATCGGCTTTAGAAAGGCGAAGGGATCTGCGCTTGATCAGCATCCATTCAAAATGCCGCTAGCGCCGTTTTCTAATTATCTTACAATCGGTTTCTTATTGATGGTGCTTGTATTTATGCTCATTAATCAGGATACGCGTATTTCTCTAATTGTGGCAATCGGGTTCTTGATTGTAGTAGCGCTTAGCTTTTATGTCTTTGGGATCGGGAAACGGAAGCCGATCGAAACAGCTTCTTCTGATCAAACGGTAAAATAATCAAAGGCCTTGCGGGATGGACCGCAAGGCCTTTTTTTGTTTAGAGTGAAGCTCTTACACGGTTAAAGACATCTGGAAAGTTGGTGAAAAGACCGGTGACGCCGTATTGCAGTAGACGGGTCATATCTGCTTCGTTGTTGACCGTATATGGGTGGAGGAGGAGTCCGTGGCTTCTGACCTGCTGTACGTTTTCAAGTGTCAATGCTCTAAAATTCGGTCCGACACCCACTGCATAAGATTTGATGAAATCGAGCTGATCATCTGTGATGGACGTCATTTGTGTTCTGTCTAATAGCTGTACTTTTGGAAGGCGTGGATCTAATTTCTGTAGTTTTAGCAGGCTGTCTTGACTAAAGGATTGGATAATGACCTGCCCTTTTCTTGTGTGTTTCCCGAGAAGATGATGTTTTTTTAGGGTCGCCAATAGTTTTTCTTCCATTTGCGGATAGATGTCTGGTTTTTTTGTTTCAATATAATAATTTTCTCGTTTACCGAAATAGCGCAGCACTTCATCTAATGTGAGGACTCGCTGTCCGATATAGTTGGCGTTTTGTCTGTCGGGATTGACTTCATTAAACCAAGTACCAGCATCAAGCTGTTTGATTTCGGCAAGTGTGAGGTCTTTGATCCAGCCCGTTCCGTTTGTGGTGCGGTCAACGGTTTCATCGTGCATGACGATGAGATGTCCATCCTTTGTCATTTGAAGGTCGAGTTCGAGGTAATCCGCATTCATCTTTGTGGCGAGTTTGTAAGAAGCCAGGGTATGCTCTGGTGCATACCCTGATGCTCCGCGATGTGCAACGGTTAGAATACGATCTGGAGATAAAAGATGTTCATGTGCTGATACGGTGGTCGGCACCCAAGCAATAGACAGTAAAGCAAAAGAGAGCAACACGAAAGCAAGTAATCTACTTTTCTTCATATTTTATCCTCCTTTTACGGTAACTGCCTCCATCATAAGAAATAGATGTAAAGGGCATGTTGGGCGGATATGAATCTTTTATGTGATTTTCATTAAGCTTGCTCTACGCGCTTCCCTGTATTCCAAGTCATCGCTAGGAAGACAATTGCAAGCACACAAGAACCAACCAATAAAATGAAGCCTCCTGTCCAGTCGTAATGATCCACGACGACGCCCATCATCGCATTGGCGAAGGCAGAGCCGCCAATATAACCGAAGAAGCCTGTGAGTCCAGCCGCAGTGCCAGCCGCTTTTTTAGGAGCGAGGTCAATGGCTTGAAGTCCAATGAGCATGACAGGTCCGTAAATTAAAAAGCCGATGCTGATGAGGGCAATGTTATCGACCATTGGATTGCCAGCAGGGTTTAACCAGTAAACAAGCACCGCAATTAACACCCCAGCCATAAAGAGGACGCCTGCTGGTGCACGGCGGCTTCTAAAGAAGCGGTCGCTGATCCAGCCGCACAATAATGTGCCGGGAATGCCTGCATATTCATAAAGAAAATATGACCAGCGTGAATGCTCTGGTGAAAAGCCCTTTGCTTCTGTTAAGTAGGTCGGCGCCCAGTCCACGACACCGTAACGGACGAAGTACACAAAGACGTTGGCAATGGCGATATACCAAAGGAATTTATTGTTGAGTACATACTTAAATAAAATCTCTTTCACTGTTAATTCTTTTTCTTGATCTTCATACTGCTGTGCCGGATAGTCATTGCGATATTCCTCGATTGGCGGAAGACCAGCGGATTGCGGGGTATCCCGGACGAGAAGAATGATCACGAAGGAGACGATAATGGCAATGATGGCAGGGAAGAAAAAGATGCTTTTCCACGTCGCAAACAGCACAATCCCTAAGGTGATGAGCGGTGCAAGAATTCCCCCGCCGATATTGTGAGCGACGTTCCATATGGACATTTTCGTTCCGCGTTCACTAACCGAAAACCAATGCGCCATCGTCCGTCCGCATGGCGGCCACCCCATGCCTTGGAACCAGCCGTTTAAAAACATGAATAAGAACATGATCCATACACTTGACGTCACCCATGGAAATGAGACAAATAGGATATTGATAAGGGCTGATAGAAAGAGTCCAGTGGCTAAAAAGTATCTTGGGTTACAGCGGTCTGAGATCATCCCCATGATGAATTTACTAAAGCCATAAGCGATGGAGACAGCTGCGAGTACAAAGCCTAATTCACTTTTCGTGAACCCTTCTTCCTGTAGATACGGAATAGCAAAAGCGAAATTTTTCCGCAGCAAATAGTAGCCCGCATACCCGATAAAGATGCCTAAAAAGACTTGCAGCCGTAGCCGCTTATACGTCTCGTCTGTTTTGGCATCATCGAGCCTGTCGATATGCGGAGCGGGTTTAAACCATTTGAACATAAAGATCCTCCTCTTGTCGTTGTCCGATTGACTGAAGCAAAAGTACGAGATCAGCGTTTGATCTTGTACTTTTTAAGAGACAAAAGAATTGATAACGCTTTCTTTTGTACTCCCATCATATCGGATGGAAGAGACGTTTATGATGAGGCTTTTGTCATAATTTTGGAAAAACAGTTCATCAAATAACGAAAAAAATCCGCACAATGGCGGATTTTTTCTTAGCTGTTACAGAGACACATTAATTTTCGCAGATTTCTTTAGTTTTTCAATTTCTTTTTGTACTTCTTTCTGCTTTTCTTGAGATTCTAGCTGTTTTTTAATTTGTGATTTAACCTCTTTGTACTCTGGTGCTTTTTGCTTTTGTTTTTTCATTTCATCAGCGTATTGATCATAGTACGCTTTAACGTCCTTTTCAGAGACGGACGCTGGTTTGATTTCTTTGTCGACATACTGGCTATATTTGATGCTGTCGGCAATGTCACTTTTCAGCTGATCCATGGTGAGTCCGCTTTTCTTAAGGGCTTCTTCAAATTGAGCGTTGTCTTTGAATTGTTTCTTTTCTTCTTTTAGCTGTTTATCTACCTGCTTGTCAGAGGCTTTGATGCCCTTCTTCTCAGCATCTTGCAGAATGAGCTCTTGACCTACGAGCGCATCAATGGTTTGTTTCTTGACTGCTTTTGCGCCTTCTTTAGATGTTGGGTCTTGCCCAGATTGCTGAAGCTGTCCTTGAATGGTTGATAGAGCGCTATTATATTCATTACCTGTGATTTTGTCTTGGTTGACGGTCGCAACGACCTTTTGATCATCAATTTTTTGTGCGTCTAATTTCTTTTGCATCTCTTCCATTTGCTTTTGCTGTTCTTTTTGGTCAGCCTGTGTTGTTTCCTTGCTTTTGGCTGAATCGTTTTGCTTATCTTGTTTGGCATCGTTTGACGAGCAGGCTGCAAGCCCAACAGATAACAAACAAGCGATGAGTGTGTATGATACCTTTTTCATCATTTTCTCTCCCTTCGGTATGAGAACATCTAGTGCGCATTCTAACCGTTTTTTAGGAAAAATAAAACCGTACAGACAATTTGTTAGCGGATTGACATGTTTTTTATCTGTTTGTCCTCATTTTGTCTTCTCATAGTCATCTTGTGACAGACTCAATCGTGGAATAATTGTTCCATCGCTTCGTCGATATTGGTGATTGGCTGGCGGCAGCTGTAGTTTTCACAAATATACACGGTGGTTTTGCCATCGATCGTTTTGTAATCTTTTGTAAAGGGCGCGAGTTTTGCTAATTCCTCCCCTGTTTCGGCAGTCAATATGATATCAAATGGCATGAAGCGTTTTTGAAGCGCCTGTAAAAGCTGTTCTTTTTGAGGGTCGCCGTTTTTTCCGAGAATGATGATTTCTCTTTTCGTTGCATATTGAGCGAGGAGCCCTTGCAGAAACGCTGTGTGCCCGCTTGGATAGGAAGAGACATCGACATAAAAGGCTTTGAACATCTGCTCTAATGTGTCCAGCCAATCCTGACGTCCGGTCAGTCTGCTTAGCATGAGAAGCTGCTTGAGTGCGGTGCTGTTACCAGAAGGCATGGCGCCGTCGTACACTTCTTTTTCTCGAACGATGAGCGCTTCCGCATCTGATCCTGAGAAGAAAAAGCCCCCTTTTTCCTTGTCCCAAAACAGCTCAAACATGTTCTTGGCAATGGCTGTCGCTTTTTCCAGCCATGCTAATTCAAAGGTCGCTTCGTATAAAGACATATACGCTTTTAGCATATGAGCATAATCCTCGATAAAGCCTAGGTGCTTTACGTCACCTTCTCTATATCGGACCATGAGACGATCATGTTGGACGAGGTGTGTTTCTAGAAAAGACATCGCCTGTTTTGCCATACAGATTGCTTCCTCTGCATCAAAGACCCTTCCTGCTTTGGCTAGAGATGAGATCATCAGTGCATTCCATGATGTGAGTACCTTGTCATCGACAAGCGGTGCGGGTCGCTGCTGTCTGACAGATTGTAAAATGTGCCGAGCCTCTTGCAGCTTAGACTGAAGCGCATGGTCATCAATCGAAAAAGAGGCTTTGATGTCATCAAAAGAGGTGGAAATGGTATGAGGGATGTTCGCCCCTTCAAAGTTCCCCTCTTCTGTGATGTGATAGATAGCGCAGAATAATGCACCGAGGTCCTCGCCTAAATGAGTCATGATCTCATTTTTTGACCAAACGTAATATTGTCCTTCTTTCCCTTCAGAATCTGCATCTATCGCTGAATAAAAGGAGCCGCCCGGATTCATCATATCTCGCTTGATAAAGTGGATCAGGCGGTGGACAAGCTTTTCATATTCAGGTTGTTGAGTGAGCTGATACGCTTCTGTGTAAGCTTCCATCAGCAAGGCGTTATCATACAGCATTTTTTCAAAATGAGGCACAAGCCATTTTTCGTCTGTTGAATAACGAGAAAAACCTGAACCGACATGGTCGTATATACCGCCATTTGCCATTCCATCTAACGTTTTCATGACTGCATATAGCGCATTTTCCTGCCCAGTCCATTCGTAATAGCGCATCAAGAATGAAAGCATATGAGGTGCAGGAAATTTTGGCGCGGAGCCGAATCCGCCGTGCAGCGTATCAAAGCTGCTCATGAGCTGATAATAGGCTTTGTGGATCGCCTCTTGAGTGAGCGTACTTTCTGTCTGCCCTGCTGCTTTGATTCGCAGATTATTTGTCGCCTTCTCTGCCAATGATTCGATATGATCGCGGTCGTTGTGATATGCGTCCAGCAACTGTGTCAGTGCCTCGATGAAGCCAGGACGCCCGTAAGCACTTCTCTTTGGAAAATACGTCCCCGCAAAAAAAGGCTTTTGATCAGGCGTGACAAACACATTGAGCGGCCAGCCGCCTTGCCCCGTCATCATCTGACAAACAGACATATACATCGAGTCGATATCTGGACGCTCCTCACGATCGACTTTGATTGAAATGAAATGCTCATTTAAGATGTCAGCGACTTGTTGATCTTCAAAGCTTTCGTGTGCCATGACATGGCACCAGTGACAAGTGGCATAACCGATGCTGACAAGCACTGGCTTATTTTCACGTTTGGCTTTGTCGAATGCTTCTTGCCCCCACGGGTACCAGTGAACTGGGTTGTGGGCGTGCTGAAGGAGGTATGGTGATTTTTCAGTGATGAGTGTGTTGGGTGTTTGGTTGTTTGACATGGGTCACCTGCTTTTTCATAATTAGTTTAATTTCATCTTAAATTTCTTAAGGGGTAGAGACTAAGTCAGAATTTGAGTGTATCATTTTGTTAAAATATAGGTTGCTATTTTAGAATGTGGGGAGTTCTGATGTCTAAAAAAACAATGAGCCATTTATCATTACTATGCTTTGTAATAGGTGTTCTACTTTGGGTCCCTAATTGGATATTTGGATATGGAAGCGGAATATGGTTAATGAATTATGTCTTAGGTCCAGTTGGTATTATATTAAGTATTTATGGTAGAAATTATCTTTATACGTTTTTAAACTTGCTCACGACATTTAGTTTCTTTAAATTCATGTTTCTTGGGTATCTCTAATTGAGACGCGACATCTATTCGCTTATCTAATACAAAATAATGAGAACGGAGAGATGAAATGGATTATGTTTATCAGAAAAAGGAAAAGAAAAACGGTAATTGTGTTATTTCCGTTAGAGATAGATGGGAGAATTCAATTATTGAATTTGAAAAAAAGCAAAATCACATTGATATAGTGGTTAATTACCGTAATGATAAGACAACGAAGTATTCAATGCCAATAGAGATTTTTGAAAAAGTTTACGATGATCTGCAAAGAGGTAATTGAGGGGATTTTGGTTCCTTCAACTACCTGTTACATTTATATTCGCTTTTCTATTAATAACTTCAATTGATCTTTGCTTAACCAAGGTTACGCTTCTACAATCTCTAATAACACAGCATTTTGATGTAATTTGTCAATTCTCCTTTATTTCTTCACTAACACATATTGTAGGTGTTCTAATTCAAACTTAGCGATCAGTTCATCAATGTCTTTAAAAACGATATGTTTCCCAAACTGTTTTTTGCTTAGGTCAATTTCTACATCCAATTGATCATCCTTTTCTTTCGTTTCGAGTTCATTTAGACAAGAATAGATTTCGATGGTTTCTCCTTTTGACAGCACTTTTTCAATGAATTGAAAAAGTGCACGAAGAGAATGAATGATTTCTAATTCATAAACAAAAGGATGCGTGAATTTGTTTCTTACCGCTTCATAGACAGGATCTAGATAATCAATGTGAATGCCTTCGAAATCCTCTTCTGTTTCAAATACTTCTATCAAAAGCTCTTCTTTTTGATAGGTTTTGTGCTTTTTTTGTTTTTGATCAAACAATTTGATATTGAGTTCAGAGAGTGGTTTATAGGTAGGATTTTGACCAATGGTCCCAAGCGGCAGTTCTTTGTTTGATCCAATATAATGCTGTAAAGTCATGGGTTGCCCTCTTTTCTTCAATGATTTCTTGTTCGTTGATTATTTACTTTTTATCAATAAATGGTGGAATGTGCAATTCTTTTCACATTCGTTTTCTACAAAAGAAAAGGGCAAGTCGTTTGACTAAATACCTCTTAGGGTATACTATCTGTCATAGAAAGAATAGAAAGGAGTGCTTATTCATGGAATATAATCAGCAGATGAAGAATCGTCTTCGCCGGATTGAAGGGCAGATTAAAGGGGTTCTTGCGATGATGGAGCAAGGCAAGGATTGCCGCGAGGTGGTCACGCAGCTGTCTGCATCACGTAATGCCATTGATCGGGCAATGGGTGTGATTGTGAGTACAAATCTTGAGCAATGTGTCCGTGAAAGTCTTGAACAAGGCAAGGATACGGAGGGTCTTGTGAAAGAGGCAGTTGAGCTATTGGTGAAAAGCCGGTAAGAAATTCCTCAGCCTTTGGAGGTTGACGAATTTTTTTACTTGTTATAATATACCCTTACCGGTATGTGTATATATTTTTTAATTATAATATACCCCTATGGGTAATGTAAATAAGGAGGAGCAGAATGGAAGAACAGAAAAAACGCACGACGATTGTGTTATTTAGTGGAGATTATGATAAAGCGATGGCTGCTTACATTATTGCCAATGGTGCAGCAGCCTATGATCATGAGGTGACCATTTTCCATACGTTTTGGGGGCTGAACGCCTTGCGTAAGGATGAGATGGTACCGATGAAAAAAGGATTTTTAGAAAAAATGTTCGGCAAAATGATGCCGCGCGGGGCTGATCGTATGGGGCTGTCCAAGATGAACTTTGCAGGAATGGGGCCGAAAATGATCAAGCATGTGATCAAAAAGCACAACGCCATGACCTTGCCGCAGCTTATTGAGATGGCGAAGGAGCAGGATATTAACCTCGTGGCATGTACAATGACGATGGATCTTTTAGGATTACAGGAGAAAGAATTATTAAATGACATTCAATATGCTGGTGTAGCGGCATATTTAGCAGAGGCTGAAATTGGACGTGTGAATTTATTTATCTAGTGAGGTGAAGCAGGATGGTACAAACGATTTTACTCATCATGGTGATTGGGTTAATCGTGAGCCGCTTTCTGCCGGTTCGAGGTGTGAAGCAAATGGATGCAGCTCATATGAAAAAGAAGCTGAAAAGCAAAGGTCAACAGCTCATTGATGTACGCTCTCCTAGTGAATTTCAAACAAATCATATCAATGGCTTTCAAAACATCCCGTTGTCTCATTTGAAGAAACGAGCTTCTCAGCTTGAGAAAAATGAAGAGGTTTATGTGATATGTCAAAGCGGGATGAGAAGTATGCAGGCGGCGAAAATATTGAAGAAGCAAGGATTTACTCAGATTACAAACATCAAGGGTGGCATGAATACTTGGCATTAAATGCGCAATAAAATATACCCCCACCCCTATATGAAGGAGGATAAGACATGCAGCAACCAACTGTCATTTTAGATGCAAAAGGATTGGCATGCCCGATGCCGATTGTGAAAACAAAAAAACAAATGAATGAGCTTTTACCAGGAGACGTACTGGAAGTGCAAGCTACCGATAAAGGATCAGCAGCGGATCTAGCGGCATGGTCAAAAAGTGCCGGTCACGAATTTTTAGGAACAACAGTAGAAGGTCAGGTGCTTCATCATTTGATTCGTAAGGGCGGAGAACAAGAGAAAGAAGGGAAGTCCATGATTTCGGAAATGTCTTTGGAGACTTTTCAACAGAAAGTAAAAGAAGATCCATCTTTGTTTATTTTAGATGTGCGAGAGCTTGATGAATACGAGGCGGGGCATATTCCAGGAGCTGTTCATATTCCTCTTGGTGAGGTTGAACAACGTGCAGAGGAATTGAGCCGAGAGACGGACATTTACCTGATCTGTCATTCAGGCAGAAGAAGTGAATTAGCTGCGCAAAAGTTAAAAGAAAAAGGATTTCATCAATTGATGAATATCGTGCCAGGCATGAATAGCTGGACAGGAGCGATTGAAAAATAGGAGCTGAATGAAACATGACAGTAACAGCGATGAACGCAGAGCAGTTAACAAAAAAGATCGTGAGCAAGGAACCGCTCTTTTTGCTAGATGTGCGAAATCAAGCGGATGTTCAGGATTGGAAGATCGAAGGGGAAGCAATAGTTCATATGAATGTGCCTTATTTTGATCTCCTTGAAGGAGTAGAGGGCATTTTGCATGACATTCCTCATGATCGTGAAGTGTTGGTGGTTTGTGCCAAGGAAGGCTCCTCTATCATGGTCGCGGAGATGCTGTCAGAGGTGGGTAGAACGGTCCATTATTTAGAAGGCGGCATGAAGGCGTGGAGTGAGCATCTAGAGCCAGTGAAAATCGGTGATTTAAGCGGCGGTGGAGAGCTGTATCAATTTGTGCGAATGGGCAAGGGATGTCTGTCTTATATGATCATGTCGAATGGAGAAGCCGCAATTGTAGATGCAGCTAGAATGACGGATGTTTATATTCGTTTTGCTAAAAAGCATCATGTCTCTATAACGCAAGTGTTAGATACTCATCTTCATGCAGATCATATTTCTGGCGGGAAAAAACTGGCTGAAAAGACTGGTGCCAACTACTGGCTGCCGCCAAAAGATGCAGAAGAAGTGATCTTTGAGTATAACCGACTTGAAGAAGGGCAGCGCATAACGATTGGAGCGGCTTCAATTGATATTCACCCCCTTTACTCGCCGGGGCATACGATTGGTTCAACATCTTTTATCGTGGATCGGCAATATCTTCTTTCAGGTGATATTTTGTTCGTGGATTCGATTGGAAGACCTGACCTCGCTGGAATGGCGGAGGACTGGGTAGGTGATTTGAGAGAAACACTTTATCACCGATATAGAGCACTTTCGAAAGAATTGATTGTGCTACCAGCGCATTTCATGATCATGGATGAAGTCAATAAAGACGGAAGCGTTTGGAAGGAGCTAGGCGTTCTATTTGAAGAAAATCATGGACTGAATATTGAAGATGATGACGTATTTAGACAAATGGTCACGAAGAATCTGCCTGCACAGCCAAACGCCTATCAAGACATTCGTCAAACCAATATGGGGAAGCTGAGTCCAGATGATGAAGCGAAGCGTGAAATGGAAATTGGTCCAAACCGTTGTGCGATTCGGTAATGTCCAATAAAATAAGAAGAGAGGAACAATCAAATGACATCAGATCAAATATTAGACGTCACAGGGCTTGCATGCCCAATGCCGATTATTCGGACGAAGAAAAAAATGAATGACTTGACGGAGGGTCAAGTATTAGAAATACATGCAACAGATAAAGGGGCTAAAGCTGACTTAGCAGCATGGGCGAAGTCAAGCGGACATGAATTGATCACGCAGACGGATGAAGGAGATGTGCTGAAGTTCTGGGTGAGAAAAGGGTCCTAAAGGATGTAGGGGTATCTGCTGAAGATCCCCTTTTCCTTTTGCGAAGGAGGAGACCAGCGTGGATTTTGCGTTTTTGATTACACTTTTTATCATCGGATGTATTGGTTCCTTCTTATCAGGAATGGTGGGGATCGGGGGATCTGTGATCAACTATCCTATGCTGCTTTATATCCCGCCACTGGTCGGTGTGATGGCACTATCGGCACATGAGGTATCAGGAATTGGCGCCATTCAAGTGCTTTTTTCGACGCTCGGTGGTGTACTGGCGTATCGGAAAAGTGGATTTTTACATCGCTCGTTGATTTTCTATATGGGAAGCAGTATATTGGCAGGCAGCTTATTAGGCAGTTATATATCACACTTCATGCCGGAGAAAGGGATGAATCTCGTCTATGGATTGCTCGCCATTGTAGCCGTTATCCTCATGCTGATTCCGAAAAAAGGGCAGCGTGCAGACGCAGAGGGAGAAGTGACTTTTCATAAAGGGCTGGCCGCTGGTATTGCCTTTGTGATCGGCAGTGTTTCAGGGGTTTTAGGCGCAGGAGGAGCATTTATCTTGGTGCCGGTGATGCTGTCTATTTTAAAAATTCCTGTACGGATGACCATTGCGTCGTCACTTGCGATTACGTTTCTTTCTGCCATCGGTGCATCTACTGGAAAGGTATTGACGGGTCAAGTCATGCTCCTTCCTGCTGTTGTGTTAATGGCGGCAAGTTTGATTGCCGCTCCGATTGGTGCAAAGGTCGGTCAGAAAATCAATGCCGTCTACTTGCAATGGCTACTTGCCGTGATGATTACAGCGACAGCGATAAAAATTTGGCTGGATCTATTTTGAAGAAAAAACCAACAGAGAAAGCAGCAGCTGCTTCACACGTGTTGGTCTTTTTTATTTGACGTCATCGTGCTCGATATACGTTTCAAGTGCTGGGTGGTACTCTTTTTGATAATGAAGGTTGGGGCATGTTTTCACGACTTTGCCTTGCAGGGCATTGGACTTAGAGACTTCTAATGCTGTTTTACATTTTGGGCAACGTTCGGCAAATAGTGAGGGCCAGCGCTTCATACATCACCACTCCAGTTAAAGTCTTAAAAACCGATTATATTAATATGAATTATAGGGGATCGTGTAGGTGAGGTCAATGGGTGTTTGGATCTTTTTAACAAAAGAGAAGCATTTCCAGGATGCTTCTCTTTTGTCCATATTATTAGTAGGCTTTTGCCCAGAACACCATATCAGATGCAGGTTTTCCGCAGCAGACACATGTGTCTGAAACAGATTCCTGTTCAAATGGGATACAGCGTGAGGTCGCCCCTGTTCTTTCTTTAATGTGGTTCTCACAGGCTTCGTCACCACACCACATGGCTTTAATCAATCGGTTTTCTTCTGAAAGAATGTGCTCAATGTCTTCGATGGTGTGAGCTTTTGATGTTTTTTCATGTAATCGCTCTTTCGCCTTTTCGTACATCGTCCGTTGAATATCTTCAAGCGTGGATGTGATGGTTTGTTCAAGTGCATCTAATGTGATAGCTTGCTTTTCACCAGTGTCTCGTCTTGCGAGCATCACCTGTCCTTTTTCGATGTCCTTTGGTCCTACTTCGACACGTAGAGGGATGCCCTGCATTTCACATTCGTTGAACTTCCAGCCTGGCTGTTTATCGCTTGCATCAATGTCAGCACGTACGATGCGGGTGAGTCGATCTTTCAACTCGTAGGCATGATCGAGTACACCTTCTTTATGAGAGGCGATTGGCACGATTCGCACTTGGGTTGGCGCAATGTTTGGCGGAAGGACGAGTCCTCTGTCATCGCCGTGCACCATGATCATGGCACCGATGATTCTTGTGGTGAAGCCCCAAGAGGTTTGCTGGACATGCTCTAGCTTTCCTTCGCGGTTTAAGAATTCAATGCCAAATGCTTTGGCAAAGCCGTTTCCAAAGAAGTGAGAAGTGGCCGTTTGCAGCGCTTTTCCATCATGCATCAGGCTTTCAACCGTATAGGTGAAGCGGGCACCAGCGAATTTTTCCTTCTCTGTTTTTCTCCCTTTAATGACAGGAATGGCAAGGAGCTCTTCGCAAAGAGAAGCGTAGATGTGAAGCATTCTTTCTGTCTCCTCAATCGCTTCTTGCTCCGTCTCATGGCATGTGTGTCCTTCCTGCCATAGGAATTCAAGCGTTCTAAGGAATGGACGTGTGGTCTTTTCCCAGCGGACGACATTCGCCCATTGGTTATAAAGCTTCGGTAAATCACGGTAGGAATGAATGATGTTTTTGTAATGCTCAGCGAACAGTACTTCAGAGGTCGGTCTGACGCAGAGCCTTTCCTGTAATTCGGATTCACCGCCATGTGTGACCCACGCCACTTCAGGAGCGAAGCCTTCGATATGGTCTTTTTCCTGCTGCAGCAGACTTTCTGGGATAAAGAGCGGCATATACACATTCTCATGCCCTGTTTCTTTGATTTGGCGGTCCAGTTCGTCCCGAATATTCTCCCAAATTTTAAAGCCGTATGGCTGAATGATCATACTGCCTCTGACGCTTGAATAATCGACGAGGCGCGCCTTTGTGACAACATCTGTATACCACTGGGCAAAGTCGTCTTCCATGCTTGTGATTTTTTCAACAAATTGTTTCTTTGACATTGCATATTCCTCCTTTTAAAAAACAAAAAAGCTGTGCTTTAAGTTAGGGACCATTCCTGGTGGTACCACCCTAATTTAAAGCACAGCTTTACACTCGACCATGATAACGGTATGAACCGCTGTATGAAACAGAACTAAATCGGCAGGTTCACTTGAAGATGTCAGTAGGAACTTCTCAGCACCGTTCCCTCTCTGTTAAAGGTCAATTCAAGCTACTATTCCAGATCTACGTTGATCAATGTTCGTTGATTTTTCATCAGTTTACCTGTAAATGCAGGAGAAAGCAAGTTGTACTGGGGTTTCTTTTCATGCTGTTCAGAGTGCTTTGTTTGATCGTGAATTTGCAGTCATTTCCTATTTTTATAGCTTGCCAGTTATGTAAGCATATGCTACTATATTTGAAGAAAAATAGACTTGTATAACCTCAATAATATGGTTTGAGGGTTTCTACCAGGATCCGATAAATCCTGATTACAAAAGCGTGCTTTCCTTTTTTGTAATCAGGGTTTTTTTGTTTGTCTTCACCCTGTATCAAAAGTGAAAGCGATGATATAGAGAAGGGATGTTAGACATGAACTGGAGAGTATATTTATTAGCCGTTTCTACTTTTGCGGTTGGATTAGTTGAGCTTGTGGTCGGAGGCATTTTGCCAAGCCTTGCAGAGGATTTGAATGTATCTCTTGCGACAGCTGGGCAGCTTATCACCGTATTTGCCATTGTGTATGCCATTTCAGCACCTGTGCTGCTGACTGCCACAGCTAAAATTGAACGAAAGCGTCTTTATTTAATCGCGTTATTGGTGTTTACAATAGGGAATGTATTCACATATTTTAGTTCGACATTTGCCCTTGTCATGATCTCTAGGGTATTGATCGCAATGAGTACAGCGCTAGTGGTGGTGTTGTCACTGACGATCACTGCTAAGTTGGTGGAACCAGCGCATCGTGCGAAGGCATTAGGGCTGATTTTTATTGGGATTAGTTCTTCACTTGTTCTCGGTGTACCGATCGGTATTTTTATTACAGAGAGCTTTGGCTGGAGAGTGATGTTTTTAGGAATCAGTATTTTATCAGCGATATCGATGGTGCTAATTTATTTCCTATTGGAGAAAATGCCTGTTGAAAAAGTGACACCTCTTAGAGAGCAAATTCGTGCTTTAGGGCATCCGAAAATTTTTAGTGCACATTTGATCAGTTTGTTTATGCTTGCAGGTCATTATATGCTTTATTCTTATTTCACTCCGTTTTTAATGGAAGTTCTGCATATGACCCCGTTCTGGATTAGTATTTGTTATTTGGTCTTCGGGCTTGCATCTATTGGCGGGAATGGGTTAGGCGGCTGGCTTAGTGACAAGCTGGGTTCAGGGAAAGCCATTTTGCTGGTGACAATCGCGTTTGCGGTTGTGTTGTTTATCATTCCTTATACAGCGGGTGTGTTTGTCCTCTTTATGATCATGGTTGTCCTATGGGGAGCGCTTAGCTGGGCATTAACGCCTGCCTTGCAGAGCTATTTGATTCAAACAGATCCTGTGACGTCTGATATTCAGCAAAGCTTAAATACATCGGCCTTGCAAATTGGTATCTCAATTGGATCAGCGGTTGGCGGTGTCCTATTTACGATGACCGGTTCATCTGTTGATCTGGCGAAGTTCGGTGCAGTGTTTGTGCTGATTGCGTTTAGCTGTGCGGTGATTTCGTTGAAAAGACCACCACTTTATATGGATCGTCAGCATCGTGCTGAATAGCTGCCTATGAAGCTGCCTATGATAGGCAGCTTTTTTTATGTTCTATTCAAAAACAACCATTTCGCCGATTGGTTGAAAGCCGGCACGTTGGTAAATATTTTTGCCGTCCGACGATGCTTGTAACAGGACGCGCTTCTGTTTGTTGTCTGTCTGGGTCAGAAGGTAATGAAACATGTCACTGCCAAGTCCCTTTCCGCGGTGATCTGCCTTTGTGATGACATCATAAATACCGTAGCTATCGGTTGCTTCGAGTAATAAGCCTGTTGTGACCGGTTTGTGGTCTGCATATCCGACGAACATGCGAGCGCGTGATTGTATAGCTTCAAGCGAAAAACGCTGGAAATAGTTCTCTAAGGCGATAGCCTCCGGTGACTCTTTGAATAGCTCGATAAAGATATTTTTGTAATCAAGCAGTGTCTGGTCATCAAGTACTTCTTTGATTAAAAGCGATGAAGGTGTGAATGGGTTCATGCCTTCTGTCTGTTCAAGCATCATGATGGTATTACGTTCAACCTCTTCAAGCTGATATTCCTTTAGTAAATCAGTCCAATCAGGATGAAGTAAGCGGTGATCCACCCACGTACTGAATGATGGTTTCTGTGATTGCAAGTGTTCGATGGTCGTTTTTACTTTTTGCGGATCTTTGATTTGCGCTGATGTCGGTAATAGCAAATTGAATGTGTCTGTCGATATGTGAGTATTGGATAGTACGAAATCGTCCGTTGCGAGGGAGGTTCCGTTCACAGCTGAAGAAAACAGGTGGATCTTTTCTTCTAATTGGCGAATGGCGATGTGTTGTTCGGTTTTCATTAGCTCACCTTTTTCATCAAAAATTGGATGTCATCCCCTATGAATGATAGCAAATAAAAGAAAGAGGAGCTGTGACATCATAGATCATCTAGTAGAAAAGTACATATACCATTTTCAGGTCTGATGGCCTGTTCTTTTTATCACACTGACATTTCTTTTGACTCCTATCTTAATTATTAGTACCATTTTATTAACCAGTTAAGAGTGGAGGTTCAGATGGAGACTAAAGAGCAGATTGTATTAAAAGCGATTCAAGATCTGATTATTCATAGAGAAAAGAGAAGGAATGATCCAACAGATCCACTGATTACCACGACTGATACACTCAAGCAAGATTGGACACTCACACAGCTTCACATTTTATCAATGATTCAAGCCAATCCAAACGAATCAAATAATACATTTCTTTCTCAACAACTGAAACTATCAAAGCCCGCTATTACAAAAGCTGTGAAAAAACTAATCGATAAAGGCATGGTGGACTATTGCCACCGGCAAGGGGATAAAAAATCTGTCTACTATTCATTGACAGAGAAAGGCACGCAATTGGCGGCACTGCATGATGAATTACATGAGAAAGCTGTCGCGTCCTACTTAGAATTTCTCCAGCAGTTTCATGAAGATGAATTACAAGTGATTGAGCGCTTTTTGAAGGCATGGAAAGAAAAAATATAGATTTAAAAAACCGAAACCATCGTAGAAAATGAGATGATTTCGGTTTTTTATATGGTAAAATTAACATATATTGACGTTATTCGTGGTTTTGTTGAAAGGGAGGGAGTTTCTTTGGGGAAAGAAATGATGGAAAATTTTTAAAAGTCCGCAACCATCATGCCGTTCGTGGGATTGTTTGTCAGCTTGCTATTATTTGTTTACTTTTTTGGCATCACAGGAGTTGAAGAACCTGTTTGGGCGTCTGCTTTGTATTGTGCCTTGCCCTTTTTAGGGTACACGATCTTCTATCTGCCTGTATGTATTTATTTTAAAGTTAGTAAAAAACGTTCAATCCATAAAAATGAGGAACATTCATGATTGTGGTCAGCTCTTGTCTTGCTGGGTTGAAGGTCCGGTATAATGGCAGCCATCGATTAGATCAGCGAATCGAAGAGCTTGTGCAGGAAGGAAAGGCTGTGGCAGTTTGTCCTGAACTGCTTGGCGGCTTCTCTACGCCTAGACCTCCCGCAGAAATCATTGACGGAGATGGACATGATGTTTTACGGGGGCAGGCTGCTGTTGTTGATGTGCATGGAACTGATGTCACAGAGATGTATGTCAAAGGTGCGAAAGCGACGCTGGAACAGGTTCAGTCTCTGAAAGCAACAGCGGTTGTGCTAAAAGAGTACAGCCCTTCTTGCGGGAGTCGGATGATTTATCTGGGAGAGTTTAACGGTAAGACAAAAGCGGGAGATGGTGTGACGTCCGCCTTGCTGAAACAGCACGGGATTGAAGTGTTCTCTGAGGAGGAGGATTGGATGTCGTTGTTTCAATAGGTGTGGCGAATAGAAGGAGGAGTTAGGTTGAAAAAGTGGATCATTGGTGTAGTTGTAGTCATTTTAATAGGAATTGGTATTTATTTTATGATCAATGCCAAAACATACTCATTCGATGATGTGGTCTCGATTGATCAAAATAAGGTGACTTCGATTCAAATTGAGCATGATGATAAACGTGTTGTTTTGGACAAGAAAGAAGACATTCAAAAGCTGTTGAAGGAACTTTCAGATGTGACATTAAAAAAAACCAATGAAGCCACAAAAGCCACAAAAGAGTCTTATTGGATCAGGGTGTATGAGAATAAGAAGGAAACATACGGTCTGACTTTCTATGATCAGGCATTTTTAATGACATATGATTTTTCTAAAAAGAAAGATCAAACAAGCGAATACCAAATCGTTGACGCCAATCAATTCGATATAGGACAATAGATCAAATAACACCAGCGAAAATTCATGCATGATCAATCAAAAATTTGGGTATAGTCCTTGGTAAGCAAAAATGAAGCGGAGGTTTGTTTGATGAGTGGATTAACAGATACAGTCACATTAGCAAACGGAGTAAAAATGCCGAAGCTAGGCTTCGGTGTATGGCAAGTAAAAGATGGGGATGAGGCTGTAAATGCAGTCACAGACGCTCTTGAAGCGGGCTACCGCAGCATTGATACAGCAGCTGCCTATCAAAATGAAGAAGGGGTAGGCAAAGCCATTCAGCAATCAGGCATCTCTCGCGATGAGCTGTTTATTACGACAAAGGTGTGGAATCGTGATCAAGGCTATGAATCAACACTTGAAGCCTTTGAAACAAGTATGAACAAGCTAGGGTTAGATGTATTAGACCTTTATTTAATTCATTGGCCAGTTGAAGGTAAATATAAAGATACTTGGAAAGCACTAGAGAAGCTGTATAAGGATGGACGCGTTCGAGCCATCGGTGTGTGTAACTTCCATCAGCACCATCTAGATGATCTATTAGAAGAAGCAGAAGTTGTGCCAATGGTTAATCAAATCGAGCTGCATCCCAAGCTGACGCAGGAGCCTTTACGAGACTACTGCAAGGAGAAAGGGATTCATGTAGAAGCGTGGTCACCATTAGGCAGCGGGAAGCTGCTGAACCATCCTGTTCTTCAGGATATTGCGAAAAAACATGACAAATCCGTGGCACAAGTCATTCTTCGCTGGGACTTGCAGCATGGTATTATCACCATTCCAAAATCTGTGACGAAGAGTCGAATCATCGAAAACACACAAGTCTTCGATTTCGAGCTGTCCGCACATGAGATGGGCGTCATCGATCAGCTCAATGAAGATGAGCGCACAGGTCCAGATCCAGATAACTTTGATTTTTAATCGAAAGGAAAGCACAGGTGGGATGCCTGTGCTTTTCTAATTGAACGATTTTATGAGGCTGTTACGTTTTCAATGACTTGAATGGCGTCGACAATTTGCTCTTTGGAATACTCTCCAATCAGGCAAAAGGTTTCGTCTGCACGTGCAGCATGGCTTGCCACTGTTTCTGCGGCTTCTTCCAGCTGAGCTGTGATGCCAAGCTCACGCATATTTCTAGGTAATCCGAGTGTTTCATAAAGCTCAAGTAATTCTTCTACTTCGCTCATTCGATTTTCTGCGGCAAGCTGAACAAGAATGCCATATGCCACTTTTTGACCATGTAACATATGGTGTGTTTCCTCAATAAACGTCAATCCGTTATGGATGGCGTGGGCTCCTGCCATTCTTCCGTAGCGTCCTCCGTAGCCGCCGACCGTGCCAGCTAATGTAATAATGGTATCCGTTACATCTGCAAATGCTTGCGAAAGCTGACCCGTTTGCAAGCTGTGGACAGCTTCTTCGCTATGGGAAACAAGAATATCCCTCACGTATACCGCCTGTTTTAGTGCTGCATGCACCATGAGCGGCAAGGAATCCTTTGCATTTCGAATAATGGCTTCTGCTTCATACCATTTGGCCAGCGTATCTCCAATCCCACTTTGAAGGTAGGAAAGAGGAGACGAGAGCAAAAATGTATGATCAATGAGCGTGAGGTAGCTGGACCGTTTATGGTAATCGACTCTCATGAAATTTCCCTTGTCATCATAAATGACGCTAAGCGGTGTAGATGCAGCACATGTCCCCGGGATGGTTGGAACCATGATCACTTCAATTTGAAGAGCCTTTGCTACTGACTTGGCGGTGTCTAAAATCGTGCCGCCTCCAATCCCAATCACCACATCTGCCTCTTTCAGTTCTTCTGCAATTCGAGTGATTGCATTGGGTGAACTGTATCCTTGGTGCTGAACAACAGGCCAATATGGCGGAAGCTTTGTATACTGTGAAAAAGCATGAAATGAATCATATCCCGTCACGACAGCGGGCGACTGGAAGGATGGAGAAACAAGTGAATCGAGTTCATGATAAATGCCTTTTTGAGAAATAAATTGGTTTGGACCGCTTCTGACGATATCTTCTGGCTGGATCATTGCGTTCTGCTCCTTTACAACATCATATTTCATAAATCATCTCATTTTACTGAAAGTTCTGTCAAATATGAGAAGAAAGACCCTTCCGTTTTATGGAATTGAGCCGCTGTCATTGCCTTTAGGTATGTATTTCCTGTATGATAAAGAACGGTATGTTCTCATTAAATTTAAGAGGTGTTTATATATATGGAAAAACAATATCGTGTCTTACTTTACTATCAATATGTCCCCATTGAGGACCCAGAGACGTTTACAGCAGAGCATCTAGCATTCTGTAAGGAGCTTGGTTTGTTAGGCCGTATCCTTGTTTCATCAGAAGGTATAAACGGAACGGTTTCAGGAACTCTTGAGCAAACGGACAAGTACATGCAAGCATTAAAAGAAGATCCGCGCTTTGCGTCTATGCCGATCAAAATTGATGAAACAGATGGTCATGCGTTTAAAAAAATGCACGTCCGCCATCGGAATGAACTAGTGAATCTGAGCCTTGAAGATGACGTGAATCCGTTAGAACTAACAGGTAAACATCTTAGCCCGGTCGAGTTTTACGAGCAAATGCAATCACCTGATACCGTTGTGATAGATGCGCGTAATGATTACGAGTTTGATGTCGGCCACTTTAGAGGGGCAGTTCGTCCTGATATTGAGACATTCCGCGAATTACCGGAGTGGATTCGTGACAATAAAGAGATTCTTGAAGGGAAAAAAATCCTGACGTATTGCACAGGCGGCGTACGCTGTGAGAAATTCTCTGGCTGGTTAAAGCGTGAAGGCTTTGAAGATGTCTCTCAGCTTGACGGCGGAATAGTCACGTATGGAAAAGATCCAGAAGTTCAAGGGAAGCTTTGGGATGGTCAATGCTATGTGTTTGATACTCGCTTAACAGTGCCCGTGAATCAAACAGAGCATGTGGTTGTCGGAAAAGATTTCTTCACTGGTGAGCCTTGCGAGCGTTATGTGAACTGTGCAAACCCTGCATGTAACCGCAAAATGATTGCAACAGAAGAAAGCGAGCATAAGTATATGCGCAGCTGCAGCCATGAATGTCGTACGAGTGAACGTAACCTTTATGTGAAACAGCACAACCTGTCTGAAGAAGAAGTGCAAGAAAGACTAGCTGTGATTGAACAAGAACAAGCAATCTCACAAGGATAGAGGGAAACCCCCTTTATCCTTTTTTCTATACATGATAGGGCTCAGAAGAAAGGGGGGTTCATTTCCTCTTTCTTTTTTGTTTTGTTTTTTTCAAAATAAGGGTAAAGGTAGTTATTCAGTCTAATAGATTGAAGCATTGAAAAAGCGCTTTCTTAAGAAATAAGCATGTTCGACTATTTCAGAAAATGGAGAATTGAGAGATTATAAAACAGGCGAAAAAATGAACAAGGGTAAAGATTTAGTTGAAGAAATATTTGTCAATTGAATGAAAAGTGAGCTGCAATGAAAGAAAGGTGCTTACTTGGGCACATGCTTTGTAATTTAATCGAAAGGTGTTATGAACATGAATCATTTACATCGTAGAATGGGAACTTTCGCTTTAATGATGGTAGGTCTTGGCTCAATCATTGGTTCAGGATGGCTATTCGGTGCTTGGCGTGCCGCTCAAATTGCAGGTCCTGCTGCTATTTTATCCTGGTTGATTGGGATGGTTGTGATTTTATTTATCGCTTTGTCTTATAGTGAACTCGGATCGATGTTTCCAGAGGCAGGGGGAATGGTGAAATATACGCAATATTCACACGGCTCTTTTATCGGGTTTATTGCCGCTTGGGCAAACTGGATCGCAATTGTCTCCGTCATTCCGGTTGAGGCGGTGGCTTCTGTCCAGTATATGAGTTCATGGCCTTGGGAATGGGCAAAGTGGACAAGCCATTTGGTCACAAAAGGGGTGTTGACGACAGAAGGGCTCATGGTCGCCAGTGTGCTTCTTGTGATTTACTTTCTGCTCAATTATTGGACAGTAGGGTTATTTTCAAAAGCCAATACATTCATTACCGTGTTTAAAATTGTCATTCCAGGATTAACAATTGGTGCGCTCTTATTCGTAGGTTTTCATAGTGAGAATTTTACTTCTGGAACAAGTATTGCCCCTAATGGCTGGGCGAGTGTGCTGACAGCTGTTGCGACATCAGGAATTGTGTTTGCCTTCAATGGCTTCCAAAGCCCGATTAATATGGCGGGTGAGGCGAAAAATCCAGGCCGATCAATTCCGATTGCTATTGTTGGATCCATTTTGATTGCGACTGTGATTTATGTTCTTTTACAAATCGCCTTTATCGGTGCTGTCGATCCGTCCATGATTGTGAATGGATGGGGACATTTGAATTTTAACTCGCCATTTGCTGACCTTGCCATTGCGCTTGGGATTAACTGGCTGGTTCTGATTTTATATGCAGATGCGTTTGTATCACCTTCTGGTACAGGCATTACGTATACGGCGACGACATCCCGTATGATTTATGGAATGGAAAAAAACAAATACATGCCAAGTGTACTTGGTCGTCTGCACCCTATTTATGGCGTGCCTCGTCCAGCGATGTTTTTTAACTTAGCCGTATCGTTTATCTTTCTGTTTTTGTTTAGAGGCTGGGGTGTACTTGCGGAAATCATTTCTGTTGCGACACTTATTTCTTATTTGACAGGCCCAGTAACTGTCATGACACTGAGAAAGACAGGGACAGATTTATATCGTCCCCTTCGAATAAAAGGACTCAGCATTATTGCTCCTCTCGGTTTTGTCTTTGCGTCATTGACGCTGTATTGGGCGAGATGGCCGTTAACAGGTCAGGTGCTATTCATTATTCTCATCGGTCTTCCTATCTATTTTTACTATCAAGCAAAAGCGAAGTGGAAAGGCTTCGGCCGCAACTTCAAGGCGGGTGCTTGGATGGTCGTGTACTTACTTGTGATGATGACGATTTCCTGCCTTGGCAGTGACAAATTCGGCGGCTATAACGTCATTCATTATGGCTGGGACATGGCTCTTATTACAGTGGTTGCTCTGCTATTTTATATGTGGGCACTCAAAAGTGGATTTGAAACAGAATTTCTAGAGGATGCGAAAAAAATCAATGATGAGCTGCGTACTTCTACGCAAGAAGCCGCATCATCCAAAGAATAAAGGAACGGCTGCCTGAATATTACGGGCAGCCGTTTTATTTTGATAAATGATGCATCACGTGCTGCCTTAGCCAAGTGGTGACACCGCGCAAAACGGCTGCTGTGACAAATGAGATGAGCACATACTTCCAAAGCTGATTCATGCCTTGTCCACTAAGCAAAAACACGATTCCTAGAAAGACGAGTGTGAATAGAAGCATGAAAAGAAATGATGCAGACCAGAAAAAAGCCTTCACTGAAGGTCACCTCCTCGGAGTATTGTATGCAGGCAATTGAAGGATCAGACCAGCTATGACGGGGGAGAATTATGGTGAAATCTATTGCAAAAGTCAGATAAAAACACCAAGTGATTTGACAGTTATGTTAAGATGAGAGCATATTTTGAGAGAAGATTGTGGTTCATAGACGGAGGTGTTTGGGGTTGCAGATACAAAAAGTTCTAAACAATAATGTCATTAGTGTGATAGATGAACAAGGGAAAGAAATCGTCGTCATGGGGAGAGGTATCGCGTTCAAGCGGCGACCCGGGGACCCGGTAGACGAGTCGTTAATCGATAAAGTCTTTCGACTAGAGGATCATTCCGTTCATGAGCGGATGAAAATGCTGCTTCTGGAGGTTCCGTATGATGTGGTCAAGGTAACCGAAGAAATGATTCAATATGCACATACAAAGCTGAACCGAAGATTAAACGAAAGTCTGCATGTATCACTCGCAGACCATATTCATTACGCCATCGAACGATTGAAGAAAAATCACCTCATTGAGAATTCGCTCATTTGGGAGATTAAACGCTTATACAAAGATGAATTTCTTGTGGCAAAGGACTGCCTTGAGATGATTGAAGAGCGTCTACATATTGAATTGCCTGAGGATGAAGCAGGCTTTATTGCTATGCATATCATTAATGCAGAGCTCAATGAGGACATGAATACAACGGTCAATATCACAAAAGAAGTAAACGCCATTCTCACCATTGTGAAATATCATCTCAATATGGAATTTGATGAAGATTCGCTCAACTTTTATCGTTTTCTCACGCATTTACGCTTTTTCGTCCAGCGTCTGATGAACGAAACAATGCTTGTCAGCGAAGATCATGACTTGTATCAGCTTATCAAGGTAAAATATCCGAAGGCATACGAATGTGCAAAGAAAATCGCAGAATATGTCTATCAAACCTATCACCGAGATCTCACATCAGAGGAGATGCTGTATCTATCTATTCATTTGAATCGATTGATCAAACGAGAAAAATAAAGGTAGTTTTAAAAGAAAGCGTTGACATAAGAAAAGCAGAGTGGTACTATTTGCTCATAAACATAAAAGAATACGGTTTCACAATGATCGTCTTAGAGGATTGTGACTGTTCGGCAGGCAAAACCTAAACGTTCACTGAAAAAGCGCAATAGCAGTTGCGACTATTTTTGGTGCCCGTTTAGGTTTTTATTTTGCCCAAAAACGTATTTTTTTGAAAAAAAGGGGGTTTTTGTATGAGTTATCGTCAATTAGCAGAAGACATTATCAAACTCATTGGCACAGAGAAAAACGTTCATTCACTGGTCCATTGCGCTACAAGACTTCGCTTCACATTAAATGACCGATCAAAAGCAGACAAAGCAGCCATTGAAAAATTAAATGGCGTTGTAACTGTTATGGAAAGCGGCGGCCAATTTCAAGTAGTCATTGGCAATACTGTACCAGAGGTTTATCGAGAGATTGGGGAGTTTACAAATCTATTAGAGGAGTCCACTTCTTCATCTGCAAAATCAGGTGGAGAGAGCACGAGTCTTTTCGGAAAATTCGTCGACATTGTCTCTGGTATTTTCACACCACTTCTCGGTGTCATGGCAGGTGCTGGTATTTTAAAAGGTCTATTAGGGATCTGTATCAATGCAAAATGGTTATCACCTGAAGATACGTCGTATCAAATTTTATTTGCTGCGTCTGACAGCTTGTTCTACTTCCTGCCATTACTGCTCGCATTCACTTCGGCGAGGAAGTTTAAAGCGAATCCATTTGTCGCTGTGACGATTGCTGGTGCACTCATTTACCCAACCATTCAAGAATTGTCAAAAGGCGGCGGAGATGTGACCTTCTTCGGTATTCCGGTCGTCTTAATGTCTTATACATCAACGGTTATTCCAATCATTTTGGCAGTGTTTGTCATGGGATATATCGAACATTTCTTTAACAAAGTCATTCATGAAAGTGTCAAAAACTTTATTACTCCACTGATTTTACTTGTCACGGTTGTTCCACTGACACTCATTGTATTCGGACCATTTGGTGTGTATGCAGGGAACGGCATTGCCGCTGTCTTGCTGAAAGTATTCTCCTTTAGTCCTACACTTGCAGGTGCTTTAATTGCGATGGCATGGCAGGTTCTTGTGATCTTCGGTATCCACTGGGGTCTAGTGCCAGTGATTTTAAATAATATTGCCGTCCATGGAAAAGATCATATCAAGCCGGCGACTGCGCCAGCTGTATTTTCACAAGCCGGTGCTTCCATCGGTGTTATGCTGAAAACAAAGAATAAAAAGCTGAAATCATTGGCTGGATCAACAGCGGTTTCTGCCGTGTTTGGGATCACAGAGCCAGCTGTATACGGGGTCACACTTCGTTTGAAAAAACCATTTATTGCAGCCGTTATCTCTGCTGGGGTCGGCGGTGCGATCATCGGTTATTCACAAAGTATTGCGATTGCGTCAGGACTTCCAAGTTTACTGACACTTCCGATTTTCTACGGACAAGGGTTTACAGGGTTCATCATCGGAATCTCGGTCTCGTTTGTTCTATCCATCGTCTTGACTTACTTGATTGGATTTAAGGATCCAGTAGATGAAGATGAAACGTCAGCACCGGTTGCCGCACCAACAATGGAAAACGAACATGGGGTCAAAGCAGCTCATGTGAAAAGTCCTTTAAAGGGTGAGGTGATCAAGCTAGAGGAAGTACAGGATAAGGCATTCTCATCTGGTGCACTAGGAAAGGGTGCAGCCATCATTCCATCAGAAGGCAAGCTGTTTGCACCAGTATCAGGAGTTGTGACAACGGTGTTCCCAACAGGACATGCGTACGGTCTTACTTCTGAAAGCGGAGCAGAAGTGCTCATTCACATTGGACTTGATACCGTACAATTAGGCGGTCAGCATTTTACCCCGAAGGTCGTACAGGGGCAAACCATCACAGAGGGCGAATTGCTTGCGGAGTTTGATATTGAAGCCATCCAAGCTTCCGGCCTGTCCGTCACAACACCAGTGATTATTACCAATTCAGGTGAGTTTAGCGATATCATAGAAACAGAAGAAAAACAAATCACACCAGGACAATCATTTTTACATCTCGTTTAATCAAGAGGAGGAAGAAATTATGAGATATTCAACACTAGCACCATTTCCAAAGGACTTTTTCTGGGGCGGATCTACATCCGCCTATCAAGTAGAAGGTGCGTGGAACGAGGATGGCAAAGGACCATCTGTCATTGATATGAGAGCAAGTTACCCTGAAGGAACAACAGATTTTAAAGTCGCAAGCGATCACTATCACCGCTATAAAGAGGATGTGAAGATGTTTGCAGAAATGGGTTTGAAGGCTTATCGCTTCTCTATTGCATGGACACGGATCATTCCAAATGGAGATGGGGAGATCAATCAAAAGGGGATTGAATTCTATCATTCTCTCATCGATGAACTGCGCCGCTATGATATTGAACCAATCGTGACGATGTATCATTTTGATCTGCCTCATGCACTTCAAGTAAAAGGCGGTTGGTCAAATCGTGCGACAGTAGATGCGTTTGAACGGTATGCAAAGGTTCTATTTCAGGAGTATGGTCAGAAGGTGAAATATTGGCTGACCATTAATGAACAAAACATGATGATCTTACATGGATCAGCGCTCGGTACACTTGATCCAAATTTAGAAAATCCGAAAAAAGAACTGTATCAGCAGAACCATCATATGCTCGTCGCTCAGGCGAAAGCCATGACGCTTTGTCATCAAATGTTGCCCGAAGCGAAAATTGGACCAGCGCCAAACATCGCGCTCATTTATCCGGCTTCTCCAAAGCCTGAGGATGTGCTTGCTGCGGCGAATTACAATGCGATCCGCAACTGGCTTTATCTTGATATGGCAGTCTTCGGCCGTTATAACAACCTTGCGTGGGCATACATGAAGGAAAAAGACATTCTTCCTGTCATCGAAGAGGGAGATATGGATATTTTGAAAAGCGCGAAGCCGGACTTCATTGCCTTTAACTACTACACATCTCAAACGGTTGAAGCGAGTAAAGGAGATGGCAAGGATGAATTTGCACGCGGCGGAGATCAGCATTTGAAATCTGGTGAAGACGGTGTATACAAAGGTGGCAACAACCCGTTCCTAAGTAAAAATGCGTTTGGCTGGGAGATTGACCCTGTCGGCTTCCGATCAACGATGCGTGAGATTTACGACCGTTATCAGCTGCCTCTTATTATCACGGAAAACGGATTGGGTGCTTTCGACAAATTAGAGGAAGATGGATCGATTCAAGATGATTATCGAATTGACTATTTAGAAAAGCATATCGAACAAATCAAATGGGCGATCACAGACGGCGTCGAGGTCTTCGGATACTGCCCGTGGTCCGCTATCGACTTAATCAGCACACACCAAGGGTGCTCCAAGCGCTACGGATTCATCTACGTCAACCGCGATGAATTTGACCTAAAAGACCTGAAGAGAATCCGTAAAAAGAGCTCTTACTGGTATGAAACCTTGATTCAGCAAAATGGAGAGAACATCGGGGAGTAACAAATAAAAAAGCCAATCACCTCATGTGGGTGGTTGGCTATTTTTCGTTCACTCTAATGGCAAGATGATATTGTTCGAGTTGTTCTAAAATGATAGTCTGATGATATATTGTAAAAAATGGTTTAATATCCATTGTAAGGGAGGGGTTGTTTATATGATGACGATTCTTTTTCTGTTTTTTTTATTGTTTTTCATTTTTTATGCTTTGAATTATATAGGTCAGAAATTGATTGCGAGGGAATACCCAATGAACCATGGCGTGATTGTGACTCTGTCAGCTGTGGAAGGGATTCTCGTTTTTGTCATTGTTGGTGTTAATGAGAAGTTTCCGTTTTTTTAGATCGAATCACTTCTTACTCTCTACTATCATTATACCCCGAATGTAATCTCATTTATAGACTGTTTTCCGCCCAGATCAGGCCGTATACTGTTATACGCAAGTCAAAAACGATAAGGGGTGCGGCTATATGAATGACAAGCAACAAGTTTTAGATCCTGGCCCGTTTTTTCATGGGACGAAAGCGGAATTGAAGATTGGAGATCTGCTTGAACCGCAGTATTTATCGAATTATCAAGATCAAAAATCAAACCATATCTATTTCACCGGAACATTAAACGCAGCCAAGTGGGGTGCTGAATTAGCAAGATCTGATGCGAAAGAGAGAATTTATCTTGTAGAACCATTAGGCGAGTTTGAAAATGATCCGAATTTGACTGACAAAAAATTTCCGGGTAACCCCACACGTTCTTATCGGTCGAAATCCCCTTTGAAAATCGTCGCAGAATTAGGTTCATGGGAAAGACATTCCGATGAAGAAATCGATCATATGCTGAGCTCTTTAAAGAAATTAAGTGAAGAAGGAAAAAATGTCATATACGATTGATGATTCTCAATCACACGAAGGCCGCCTCATCAATAGCTGGGCGGCCTTTTGTTTGATCTTATTGAAACAACGCATCCATCAGCTCATCATATGTTTTCGATTGATTCAGGGAGTGAATGCGGTTTGGATTGTCCAGTAAATCGACGGCCTGTTCAAAGAATTGATTCATGCAGGCTGCGTCATCTTTATGAATGGCTAATAAAAAGACAAGTGATACTTGGTCTCCCTGCCAGTCAATTGGCTGTTTTAAGTGTGCGATGGCTACGCAGGATGTGCCTTCATTTGTGATGAGCGGGTGCGGCATGGCAATTCCTCTTCCAAGATAGGTAGACGACATTTGCTCCCGCTCAAGCACCGAGGACCGAAAAGATGACGATACTAGCTGATACGTTTCTAAACGGCTGCATAGTGTGTCTAATACCTCGTCCTTACTGGATAGGTCAGCGTTCAATAAGGTCAATCGTTCTTGAAAAAACGCCATCAGTTCTTTCGAGGGAGTCCCGTGTCCATTTAATAAATGAATGACTTCATTCACCCGCTGTACATCATGATGTTCAAAAAAGGCGCTGACCTGTATCACTGGTTTTCCCTTTGATGCGAGTGGGACGGTTGTAATGATGACATCACAGGGCAGGGTGGTGCTCATGAGATAATCCTGATAGGAATAAAGCTCGACGATGTCCAGCTCGTGCTGAAAGGCTGCCTTTAATTTAATTTCAAGCAGTCTTGCCGTCCCTAATCCAGACCCGCACACGATAATGGCTTTCTTTTTTTGCGAGGTATCGAGCTGACTTCTTTCAAATGAAGCGGCGATATGCAGGGCAACATATGCTGCCTCATCTTCATTTGGCGTCCGCACCAGCTGTAAGGCATTCAGCCCGCTGACAGCCAAATCAAACGGGTATGGATAGGACGCTTTGATCTCATGCAAAAGCGGATTTTGTAAGGATACGCCATATTGGATTCGATTTAATAATGGCTTCATATGAAGCATCAAGTCTTGCTGCAGGATGTTGTCATCTGCAAATCGATGTCCGCTCATTTTCTCAATGTGCTGTAGAAAGACCGCAACCGCCTGCTGAACTTCCACTGTCGTCTGATGCTGGGCGGTTTCTTTCCACGTTTGATTTGCCAATAGATGCATGACTAAGTAATCTGTTTCATCCTCTGATAAGGTGACATGAAAGGTGTCACTCACCTGCTGTATGATCTTTTGGGCAATTTTCATCAAGACTGGTGATCGTTGTGTACGAGTGGTACTCGCCGATATTCGCTGGTTTTTTCGTGTTTGCTGAATCGCAATTGCTAAGTGAATGACTAAGTTCTTTAAAGCAATGTCTTTAATGAGCAATGACTCTTGATGCAGGTTCGTCAGGACAATAGATCGAATGGTTTCAAGAGAAATATCGGGAAAATGGAGCTGCTCCCGCTCGGTGATATGAGAAAGTGCGGGCTCTTCTTCAAGGAGTAAGTCTGCATAGCATGTTCTTTTTTGCAACTCGTCTCCCTCAATTTTCAAGCCAAATCCAGGCTTTGACACAAGGGTCATACCGTAACGGGCTAACAGCTCTCGTCCTTTTTTCAAATCACTGCTGACCGTCATGCGGCTGATAAACAGTTCTTCAGCCAGCTGGTCAATTTTTAAGTAATCCGGTTGAAGCAATAGCTTTCTCATCATAAATCGTACACGCTCTTCTGGCATGACGGGGACGAGAGAGCGGGCAGGAAGCTTTTGTTGATGAAGCCAAAGCAGGAAGGCGTCTTGATCACTCGTTAATAGGGTGTATCCCTTTCCGCGGATCGTTTTAATCTTGGCTCCAGCTTCCTTTAACTGCTCATTTGCTTCTTTAATTAAATTGCGGATGGAGCGGTCAGATAAGCGAAAAGAGGCAGTAAGCTCCTCCAGCTTCACGAACCCCTTCGTTTCAAATAGCCGCTGAATCAGCTGATAGGTTCGAGGATCTGCCGTCATCATCATTGCGCGGCTCCTTGCGCCTGTAAGGCATCATTACCAAGAGCGATAGCGCCCATTAAACCTGATAATCCATCAAAGGATGGCTTGGTGATAATTTCATTTAAAGGCTTTGGCAGTTGCAAATACCCATGAAGCCGTTTTTCTGTTTCATCAAGAATGAGCGGCAGCATAGCGGGCTGTTTCATCACACCTCCGCCGAGAATGATGCGCTCTGGCGAAAGGGTGAGTAATAAATTGGCGGTCATCTGCCCGAGATAGTAGGCATGAAGTGACCAGGCAGGATGATCCTCTGGCAGCATGGGTGCCAGTGTATGATAGCGTCCTTCTATGGCAGGTCCAGATGCCAGCCCCTCTAAACAATCATGATGTATAGGGCAGCAGCCACCAAAGGAATCATGAGGGTGCCGCTGCACTGTGATATGACCCATTTCTGGATGCAGCAACCCGTGAATGAGGCGGTGTTCAATATAGGCACCGCCGCCTATTCCAGTTCCAACAGTGATATAGACCAAAGATGCCGGTTTTTCTGCTTCAACTGAAAAGCGGGCTTCTCCGAGTGCTGCACAGTTCACATCGGTATCAAGCTTCATCGGGAGCCCAAGGGCTTGTTTTAAAGTAGAAAGTAAAGGGAATTGGCGCCAGGCTGTTTTGGGTGTCTCTAAAATCGTCCCATAGCTTGGACTTTGTTCTTTTACATCGACAGGCCCGAATGCTCCAATGCCAATGGCATCGACAGGATGCTTTGTAAAGTAATCGATCACTTGCCGGCATGTTTCAATTGGGTTTCCTGTTGCAAAGGAAGTCATGTGTTCAATCGTTCCATTTGTTGTTCCGTAGCCGCAGACAAATTTTGTTCCGCCTGCTTCAATGCCTCCAATTCGCATGATCAATGCCCTCCATTAAAGAGGGGCGGAATCCAAATGGATCCCGCCCCTACATGTTCATTTTTTCTTTACAATGTAGGTTTGTACCTGACAAGGTGTGAGCGGTTCAATGTGTAATGATCCATGTTGTGCTTTGAGTATATGTCCTTCAGGTGTTTCGCCTAAATTCGCTGTTTCTCCGTGTTGTAGAGATGAACTATTGATTGAAGCGGCTGTTTGACGCGTTAAATATGGATTGAAGAGACGGATGACAATGCCTGTTCCATGCTCTTCTTTTTTCAGAGCGCTTAGAATGGCTCCGTCTGTCTCAATGTCAAGCAGGCTATAAGTAGATTGTAAGTCTTCTTTTTCATCTCGGAAAGAGAAAATTAAACGACCGTTTAAAAAGTCTGCCCGTTCGTAGCATTGAACTGGGGTTGTATACCGCTTGGCAAGCTGCGCTAAGTGCCCCTCGCTGACAGCATCCTTGCTATAGTGCATGCCAAATGAGAACGACAGTGCACCTTGTAGCTGAGCGTCAGGTGTCTCAACAATTTTTTCGCCAGATGCGCGTCCTGGACGGTAAAGAAGATTTTCTTTCCCCATTTTTCCGAAACAACGGAAAAGCGTATACGCAATCGTTGTGTAGCCTTCTCCTGTGATCTGATATTCTCTCACGCAGTCCGTCAACAGAGCGACACCGTATGCTTCATCACGAAGTGCAGTAAAGGATTGCATCGGTTCAATGGTGATCGGTTTTTCTTCCCAATGTTCATTGCTCCACCATTCAAGTTCTTGCGTGAGCTCTGTTGGGCGTTCGATGGTTCCAAACTGCTGATCGCTCAGTGATACCTTTGATGCGATGCCTGTATCAAAGAGGACACGCAGACGATGGTCTAACGCATGATTGTCGACATCGACATGAAAACGGATGACAGGCTCATCTTTGTTTAATGCTATCTTCGCTGTGATTGGGAGTGAAGTCGTGACTGATTGCTGAGAGCGCTCTTCTAAGTCATAAGGGACAGTAAGAGTAAGCTGGACGGTGAGCTCTTCTTGCAAGCCGCTTTTAGACACTTTGATGTCTGCCGAAGAAAGATCCTTGGATGACACATACAGATCCTCACGCGGTGGTGAATAATTGTAGGAATCCCCGTCGTCTCCATTGTCTTCAAAGATCATTTGCTCAGAGAATGTCCGGCCTGTTTGTTTATCTGTGATCTCCAGTGATCCGTTGTCATTTGCCGTAATGCGGTAATACGTATTTTCAATCGCGCGTCCTTCTGTTTGTTCCCATGCAGATTCGCTTGATTCATCGAAAACCATGCTGACTTGTGTATAACCAACGGATGGTAAGCTGGTGGCTTCGATCAGTAAAACGGCTTTCCATACTTGTTTTGGCATGTACACTTCTTTACTTGGGTTAAGAGAAATTTGCTGTGCCAGCACATAATCTGTGACATCGGTTTTGTTTTTCACTGTGTACTGAAGCGTTCTCCCATGCGCATCTTTTAGCGTAAATGGACGTTCCGTGATAAAGGTTTCGACTTCAATGACTTCAGAACGCTTTGAAGGCAATGTATTAAATAACGTAAGTGTGATGTCTTGCTCAGTTTGCAGTCGAATAGCGATGAGACGCATGTGTAAGTCCACAAGATTCTCGGCGATTTCCTTTGCCTGTTTGTAGCGGAAGAAGACATCTTGATTCGTCGTATCACTATTACATCCGCCAATGCTGTCATGCGCTGCATTTTCAAACATGAGGTACCAAATATCACGAACCGTATCATGCGGATAGTCGTGTCCGAGTGAATAGCTGATCGTGAGGATAGGCTCCACCACATTGACGAGATAGTTTTCAATTTGATTGTTTAAGATTTTTAAATCAGCTCGTGTTGAAAAAATAGATTTGTGAATCCGCATATGCTTCGCATGAATGAGCTCTCCTTCTAAAGTTTCAAAAGACGTTCGCTCTTTTTTCACTGCTGCAATGTAATCTTCTAAACTGCTGATTTGATAGTGGTGCTCGTCAAGTTCATTGGCTTTTTCTAATAAGTCAGGCAGGTTTTTGCGGATCGGTGCCTGATCAAAGCCATTTGGGAAATAGACATTCTTTGTGGTTGCCTTTGCTTGCAGCGCACCGATTTTTTCAGATAAAAAGGCTTGTAAGTCCTCATCCTTTTCAGGAATATTTCCACCGTAGTAGTAGCCAAATGGCAGGTTTACCGCAAAGACTTCACTACCGTCAGCACCTTGCCAATTGAATTCAGTGTGATTCGTCATATGGTCTGAAACGCCGCGCCAAAAAGCTGTATCCACAATGCCGAATCCGCGGTAAATTTGAGGCATTTGCGCGGATTGACCGAAGGAATCAGGGACATAGCCGACTTTCATCACATGACCGAACTGCTGACAGCGTTCAATCCCGTATTGCAGGTTCCGTACAATCGATTCACCTGAAATGACGAGCTGGTCGGTTTGGGTATACCATGGGCCGATGATGAGACGTTTGGCTGTGACGAGCTTTTTGATTCGACTCTCATCCTCAGGACGCCATTTCAAGTAATCATCCAATAAGGATGCCTGAGCATCGAGCATGAAGTAATGGAACCTGTCATCTGTTTCAAGGGTGTCTAAAATGTCCATTACGCTTTTCATTAAGTAGATACGGGAGCGGGAGGTGGTGAAATACCATTCCCGGTCCCAGTGAGTATGTGGAATCACATGTACATTGACAGTCATTGATCAACGACACCTTTCTATGTGCAAATTATCCTTCTAGTACAAGGTCAAAATCGTCTTCTTCTTTCTGCTTCTGATCATGCTCAGGTGTTTTTGGTTCTTTTTTCTCAGAGAAATTCACAAGCAGGTTGGCACCAATACCGATGACGAGTGCGCCAGTAAGGGCACCGATTAAATAAGCCCACCAGTTTCCAACTGAGAAGAAGCCATATAGTCCACCAATTGGCGGCATGATGTCATGAACACCTAATAATGCAGCGACCCCGCTTCCAGCAGCACAAGCGACGACATTCAGCGGAATCAATTTCAAAGGATTGACAAGGGTAAAAGGGATCGCTCCTTCTGTAATACCGATAATGCCCATGACAAGGCCGCCACGTCCGGCTTCTCTAAAGGTTGGAGAGAAGTTGCGTTTTCGAATCAGTGTCGCAAGCCCGTATCCAAGCGGCGGAATGACAATCGCAATATTGACGAGAATGGCAGGGAGGTAGACGCCTGATAGGAAGAGCGCGTTACCGGCCATCCAAGCAGATTTATTCACTGGTCCGCCAAGATCAAAGCCAATCATCGCACCTAAAATGAGAGCGAGTGCGAGTGTGCTTGTCCCGTTAGCGACCATACCTTTGATCCATTCAATTAATGCCGTGTTCAAAGCGCCTAAAGGCCCGCCCAGTAGAACGGACATGAGAAGTCCAGTTAAGCCAACGGTAATAAGCGGTAAGATGAGCAGAGGAACAAGTCCGGCTGCGGAGCCTTTAATTTGAATTTTCCGTTTCACAAAAAGAGCGACATATCCTGCGAAGAAGCCTGCAATAACGGCACCGATAAATCCAGCATTCGTTGAGCTGGCAAGGGCACCGCCGATGAAGCCGGCTGCAAGCCCTGATTTATCCGCAATCGAATAGGCGATAAATCCAGCGAGCAGGACGTTCATTAACCCAATGCCTGTCCAGCCAACCTGCTCCATTAAATAGGCGCCGTGTAAAATGCCGCCAGCATCCTTATAGGCGTTTAAATCTGAAACACCAAATCCTAATCCGACTAGTTTGGCTAAACCAACGATAAGGGAGGCGCCAATGATTACAGGAAGAATATAAGAAATACCGGTCATGAGATGGCCTTCAATGACTTTTAATTTTGCTTTCATTTTGCTTTGCTCCTTTCTATATGGCATTGCTCACGTTTATTGAGATTCAGATTTTTTCTTTTCAACAAGTGCTACAGCTTTTGTGATGATTTGCTCGGCATTTTTTAAGGCGCGTCCGATCTCGACACGTACTGTGGGAATGCCTGAGAAACGTTCCGCATCGTTGATGTGCTGGTTGGAGGCAATGATGCAGAGGTCTGCCTGCTTTGCTTCCTCTGCTGTAATGCCATTTACCTGTCCCATAATCCCTTGCTGCTCGATTTTGATCTCGTGACCGAGCTGTTTACCCGCATTTTCTAACGCCTTTGCTGCCATTGGTGTATGAGCTAACCCTGCTGGACATGAAGTGACACCGACAATTTTCATTGTGTAATCCCCTCTTTCAATTGTTGTTCAATGACTTCGTAATAGTAGTCAGTGGTTTGACCTGGTTGTATTTTTTCGATGAAAGCCGGTTCCATGAGGCTTGTCGCAATCCCTGACAGTAATTTCAAGTGTGTGACATTTGCTTCTTCTAATGGAACGAGCAGTGTAAATAAATAACTTGTGGGTAAATCGTCAAAGCTTCCCCATTCAATCGGTTGTTCTAGCTCTAAAAAAAGAAGTGAAGCCGTTTGAACAGCGGAGCTTTTTGTATGAGGAATGGCGAAGCCTTGTTGAAGTCCTGTTGAGACTTCGTCTTCGCGAATCAACAAATCTGATAATAACCCCGCCTGATCGTTTGTAATCTGAAGGTCTTCAGCTTTCTCGGCAATGTATTGTAAAATCTCATTCTTTGATCGTCCGTTTACTTGTGTGAAAACATGATCTTTTTGAAACAAGCTGATCCCTTCTCTCTTGTTTGTTAAGCGCTTACAAGTTGATTGTAATGTACTTTTCGACATGGTTAAATAGCATCATTTTCCGTTTGAAATGGCAAAAAGTTTATGAAGCTATTCGTCTTGCTGTCTGTTATCTCAAATCCTAGCTTAAAACGAGTTTAATTATGCAAAAAACAGATTCTACTAAATGCATTTCTGTGATATTCTTCCAAGGTATTACAAAAGATAAGGGGGTCTTTTCATGTTCAAAAAGCAGGTCAAATCTTGTGTGGTCGTACTCATGGCCATTATTCTCTGTATGGCGGTATTACCTGGATACGAGGCAGCAGCTGCCAGTAAAGGAACAAATGTCAATGAAGCCATTGGGTTAAAAAATGGTGAAGTCATCTCAGGGACATTACAGAATGAAATGGAAGAGTCATGGTACCAAATCACGCCATCAGCACAAGAGGTGGCAAAACATACACATATGAAAATTTCTGTCAAAAGTAAACAAATGTTATCCGTATCGGTCTATCCAAGTAAAGACAGAGCGATGAAGGATGACACTTATTCGAGATATCGTGTGGACACTGCAAGTGGAGAGACAGAGGTAGATTTCCCGCATGCATGGTCAGGTCCTTACTTTGTCAAAGTGCTCTACTTAGGGTCGGAGGAAGACAGCCGTGATGAGGAAGAGGATGCGGCCTATACAATCGGGTATAAAGGAGCTAACCTTCCGCCTTCTGAACCCGTTTTCCCTGAAGACGATGAGCCTGGTATCATTATTATTGAGAAGAAGTACGGGCGCGAAATTCTCCAATCGATTCGTACAATTGAAGATAAACGTTTTAATGAAACACCAAATGGTCAGAAGCTGAGCCGTGTGCTTCAAAAAACAAAGCCATTTCTCAAATCGAAACTCATCAAACAAAAAAATGAGCAGCAAAAGGTATACAATCATCTGCTGACATTAAAGTCACTGCTAAATGACGTAGAGAAAAATGGTGCATTTAGCGGTCATATTGTAACAAAGAAAGAACAACAGGCGATCCGTTCCCTTTTTGATATGCTCAAAGGGGCAAGTCCTGCCTATTTAAAAAAGGAATTAGAAGCAGTGAGTCAACAGATTGGAATCGATCAGCTTGAAGGAAAATCGATCGGTTATGTATTAGAGAAGCAAAAGCTTGTAAAAGAAGAGAAAGTGAAGACGAATAAGATCATTTTTAAATTAAAGGATGGCCACACGCTTCAATCTGCGAAAAAGAAGATGAAAAGCTATGGAATCCAAGAAAACCGTGTGACATCGCAGTCAGTAAGTCCTTTGTTTAAAGGAATGTATGTCTATGATGTGCCAGCAGGGCAAGAATCAGCTGGAAAGACTTTAAAAGCAGGCAAAGCTGTGATCAAAAGCACTGCGAGAAAGCTGTCCAGCATGCCGAATGTTGAATTCGCGGAGCCTGTTCAAACCTATCGTGCACTAAGCAATGACGTGCAGTATGGTTACCAGTGGCCCCTGAAAAACAGTGCGCAAAACAGCGGGAAAAAAGGCGCTGATGTGAAGTTTGAACAAATGAATACACTGATTGGCACAAGCAAAATGAAGCAAACATTAATTGCAGTTGTGGATACAGGTGTAGACAGTCGTTTGACTGATTTAAGCGGGACTGTTCGTACGGACTTAGGTGCGAATCTCATTGGACGAAACAAAGATGCGATTGATGACAATGGACATGGTACGCACGTAGCTGGCATCATTGCCGCAAAAGCCGATAATTATTACTCGATGGCAGGTCTCAACCAACATACGGGCATCATTCCGGTGAAGGTGCTGGATGCCTATGGTTTTGGAGATACAGAGCATATTGCACTTGGAATCAAGCATGCAGTGGATAAAGGCGCAAAGGTCATCAACATGAGTCTTGGTGGCTACTACAGCCGGGTGATTGAATATGCAATGAACTACGCGGCTCAAAGAAATGTACTAGTGGTCGTGGCGAGTGGAAATGATGGCGTTCCAGAAATGGGCTATCCTGCGACATCAAAGTACGCAATGGCCATTGGTGCAAGCAACCGTATGGATATTGCCGCTGAATTCTCAAGCTATGGTAAAGGACTGAGCATGTCTGCACCAGGATCTGATATTCCAAGCTTAATGCCAGATGGGAATGTCTCATACCTGAGCGGGACATCAATGGCGACACCATATGTGGCAGCGGCAGCAGGATTACTGCTTTCTAAAAATCCAACCTTAAAGCCGAATCAAGTAAGGAATATCTTGCAAAGCACAGCCGATAATATCTCCTTTACTTCTGTTGATGGAACAGATGACGTTTTCTATGATGAAAACGATGAGCCAATTGTCGATCCGAAAATTCCAGGGATCGATTGGATGACAGGACATGGCAGACTGAATGCATTTGCTGCTTTAAGTGCTGTCGAACTGAACGCATCTGTGAGCAAAGTGGAGTATCAGCATCAAAAGGTGACAGGTAAAGCAAAGGCAGGCGCTGCTATTTCTGTGTATAGAGGCAAAACCCTGCTTGGAAAAGGCACAGCAGGCAAAAATGGAACCTTTAGCGTGAAGATCAAGCATCAGAATAAAAACAAAGTCCTTCACATTAAGATTTCAAAAGGAAAGGCCGCTACAACGCTCAAAACAGTCGTCAAAAAAGGCAAAGCACCAGCTAAGCCGAAAGTGGGCAAAGTAACGGTCAAAAGTAAAACGGTCAAAGGGACTGCGGGTGCAGGATTGACCATTAAAGTGAAAAACAAATCAAAGAAAGTCATCAAAACGGTAAAAACAAATAACAAGGGCGCATTTACTGCTCAAATAAAACCGCAAAAAGCCAAAACAGTCTTGTATGTGACCGCTTCTGATGTGAGAAAAAGAGAAAGCAAAGCGGTGAAGGTCGTTGTTGTGAAAAAGTAAGAGGAGAGCTTCCCTTTCTAAAGAAGGGAAGTTTCAGCGTGTAGACAAACCCTCGCATTCGTTGTCAGGACTGTGCTCCGGTGCTCACGAATGTCAAATTCGCTCCGCTCCTGTGCTCGCCCTTCCTAGACTACAAAGGTTTTCTATCACGCTGAAAAGAAGACAAAGGGCTAAAATAAAGATCATTTTAGCCCTTTGTCAACAATCTGGAACTTCCCTTTCTAAAAAAGGGAAGTTTTTTTGCTTGTTACTGGAAAAATACCAATTAATGTCGATAGTAATATAGCAGGAAAAAAAAGGAGGATTTATCGATGAAAAAAATCATGTTTGCTTTCTTTCTATCATTGCTTCTCGTATTCCCAACATTTGCACATGCAGAGGAAACAGGGGCAGTACCAGCTTCCGTTCAAGTAACAAGTGTCACAGCAGCCGATAGTGGATTAGTGAATTACGGCTATGGCAGTAAATATCGCGTGGGTTCTTATTATCCAGCTACTTTTAAAGGAGCACTAAAAGATACAAGTGGAAATCTCATGCCCAATCAGCCGATCCAGCTTTATTTTGAAGCAGCAATTAAATCATATGCTCAAACAGCGACAGGCACAACAGACGTAAATGGACAATTTTCACTAACGATTCAAGTTCCTTCAGGTGCAGGCTACCTTACATACAATAATGCAGGCTGGTCTACACATTACTATGATATCGTTCCAGTGACGTTCACTTCAAATGACATCAAGCTATCATCAAATGTCACAAGTGTTTACCATTTGGCATATACATTACGTAACTAATCTGCTGGGGGACACGACTTGGCTGAAGCCTTGTCGTTTTTTTCATAGAAAAAAGGATGTCATCATGTGACATCCCTTTCTTTTTGTTAGCAAACCTGCTGGGCGGCAACCGAAAGAGTCGATAAACAAACACTCATGAGCCGTGACTCCCAGATTCGATCGAGCGTTTACCTTTTAGTTCTGAGCTTTGATGGATAAGAACTTTTACACTTGAACGTTGATCCTTGAACCTTCAGCTTTGAGCTTTTATCAAGGATCATCCAGAGATGATCAGATGAGGAGGGAATGACCTTTCCCTCGGAGGTGTTTAGTTCTATCGATTTTCGGCTCACTAACAAAATCTATTAATTGATCTGTATTTTCGTTAGTGTATTGCTTTCTGACAAGGAAAAATCAACTTCCATTTGAAAATCCTCAATCTCGGTCGAAAGCTTTTCAATCTTCACTCGAAGACGAAGCGGATCGATGATCGTCGCCTCATTTTCAGCGAGGAACGATTTGACGATCTCTTGGTTGGCAGCCGCTTGTGTTTTTCCGTCTTTTCCAAATAGGGTTTCTAAATGCTGGTCGAGCCTCTTCTTCACATCTTCATTGGTTTGTTCTGCTTTGTCTACTAGCTCTGTGTACACCTTTTTCAATTTCCGTAAATAACGAATATCGTATTCTATCGACGTCTTCCGTTCAATCGCTTCTGCCACCGTCATGCTGACACCCGCAACATCAATCGTTGTCGTCGCATTCGACACAACGATGGCTGATTTGATGGCATTCCGGCGTTTGATTAATGCTTGAATCGATTGGTCATCAGCCTTCGCCTTCTTTTCGATGTCTTCTTGATGTTGAAACCCGTGCTGTATATGTTTCCCGATCATCAATCCACCAAGTACGGCTTCATCAACGGTTCGGTTGATTCTCTTGTCTAACATTTTCAGTTCACTTAATGCTCTTGTAATGGTCATTTCCATATTAGTGACAACTCCCTTGGTTCATCCTGAAAATCATAGATTCCTATCATATACCAAAGTGTGCTTCTTTTACTAGCGATATCCTTTTTTGTCAAACTGTTAGAAAAAAACCTGGCGTTATACACCAGGTTCTTCACGCTTTTTCTGAATCCAAGTTGTCACATAATAGGCAGCATAGCAGAGCGCGATGAAAGGGATGCCGCAGATAAGGGCAATCCGCTGATTTGGATCAAAGGCAATGCCGATCACAGAGGCAAGACACAGGAAGAAGGCAGCAATCGGAACCACTGGATAGAGCGGGGTTCGAAAGGAAAGATCATGGAGCTGTCCGCCTTCTTGTAAAAAACGTTTCCGAAACATAAATTGTGAGGCAGCAATCCCCATCCACACGATCACAACGGCCAGTCCTGAGATCGAAACAAGGACAAGGTATACCGTTTCTGGTGCGATGACACTTGATAACAAAGAAAGAATCCCGCCGATCATACTTAAAATCAGTGCATTCAAAGGAATTCCTTTTGATGTTAGCTTCGCCAGTTTTTTAGGCAGTGTCCGTTCCTCAGAAAGTGACCAGAGCATACGGGATGAAGCGTATAGTCCAGAGTTTGCGGCAGATAAGATCGCTGTCAAAATGACAAAATTCATGAAATCTGCGGCATATGGGATCCCGATGTGATCAAACACCACAACAAATGGACTTTTGATCACCCCGGCTTCTTCCACTGGGATCAAGCCGGCTAAGACCACGATTGTTCCAACGAAAAACAAGACAAGACGCAGTACGGTAGTGCGAATCGCTCTTGGAATGGTCTCGTCAGGATTGACGCTTTCACCCGCAGCAATCCCAATTAACTCCGTACCTGAAAAAGCGAAATTGACGGCCAGCATCGTCATTAAAATTGGTAAAAAGCCGTTTGGGAAAAGTCCACCTTCCCCGGTGAAGTTAGAAAAGAATGGAGCGGCCTCACCGCCCTTTAACGGAATCAAGCCAAACATCGCAGCTCCGCCAAGAATAATAAAGAGAATAATAGCCATTACTTTAATGCTGGAAAACCAAAACTCTGATTCTGCAAAAAACTTAACTGTAAACGCATTGAGTAAAAAGATAAGAAGAGCAAAGACGCCGCTCCACATCCAAACCGATGTGTCCGGGAACCAGCGCTGCATTAAAAGCCCTGCCGCTGTAAATTCCGATCCGAGTGCGACTGTCCATGTCAGCCAGTACAGCCAAGCAATTGTGTAGCCTGTGCCGGGTCCAATATATTTTGTTGCATACGTATGAAATGCCCCTGTAACCGGCATTGCAACAGACAGCTCACCTAAACAGAGCATCACGAGGTACACAATTAATGCCCCGACAAGATAGGCAAGAATCGTTCCCGCAGGCCCAGCCTGACTGATGGTATACCCAGAGCTTAAAAAGAGCCCTGTTCCAATGACGCCGCCTAGCGAAAGCATGAACAGGTGGCGGCTCGTCATTTTTCGTTGATATTGTTGTGACTCATCTTTTGCTTGTTCCATGTCTTCCCGCCCTTTTGCTTAGAAGTATGTGTGATGATTCATGATGCTATGATGTGGTTAGTTTTAAGATGTCCGTAATATCTTCTGGGGTTGTCCTGCAGCAGCCGCCGATGATATGCGCGCCGTCTTGATACCATTGATGCGCACATTCACCAAATGTATGCTGAGGCGTATCTCCGCTCCATACCTTTTCTTCAGGATCATATAATTCTCCTGAGTTTGGATACACGACAATCGGCTTGCTCGTCCCCTTTTTCATCTCTTGAATGAGAGAAGAGATAAATTGCGGCGGCGTACAGTTTACACCAACAGCAGCGATCTGTTCATAAGGTTCCAGTGCTTGTACACATTCTCTGAGCAAATCTCCTTCACTAATATGAAGGTCGTCCTTCGCGCTGAATGTAATCCAAGCAGATACACCACTGAATTCATCTTGCAGCAGCTTTGCAATGGCCGTTGCTTCAATGAGACAAGGGATCGTTTCACACGCAAGAATATCTGCACCAGCTTCTACTAATGCCTGAATCCTTGGTCTATGAAAATCAATGAGTGCCTGCTCTGTGAGTCCGTAATTTCCTTTATATTCTGAACCATCAGACAAATAAGCGCCGAATGGCCCCACAGATCCTGCGACAAATGGTTTTGTCCGCCCTTTACGACGCGCTTCATCTTGCCAAAAAAGATCGCGTGCCTCTTTTGCTAAAGTGACAGATCGTTTCATTAGTTCAATGGCTTCTTCTTTTGAATAGCCTTTTTCAGCGAAGCCATCAATCGTTGTTTGGTAGCTCGCTGTTGTGGCACAGTCAGCTCCGGCTTGGAAGTAATCCAAGTGTACTTGCTGAATCAATTCTGGCTGTTCAATAAGTATTTTGGCTGACCATAAACTGTCGTTTAAATTGCAGCCCTTTCGTTCAAGCTCTGTTGCAAGTGCACCGTCTAAAATTAAAGGTGCGTGAGCCTGTAAACGGCTTTGAATAGGATTCATCGAATTGAACACCCTCCTTTTTAGTCGGAAATGATGGATATGATATGAGGCAGTAGTTTAAATGACTAAAGTGTTTTTGTCAAGGAGAGGAAAAAGCATGTGACCGCGGAAAAACCCTGAAAACATGCGGGTTTACATGCATAAACATGCAGTCAAAATAATAGAAAACCAAGTCATTGACAGCCTCTAAAAAGAGATATATATTATGGAAAGGTTCATTTCAGAAAGCTTCGTCAAAAGGCGCTGTCTTTTGATTTTTTTTGTTCAACGACTGTCTTCTTTCGTGAAGAAAGAGGGTTTTTTATATGCTTAAAAAAGGAGGAAAGAAGAAATTGAAAAAATGTGTAAAAGATATCGCAATGATTCTAATTGGTTCTTTTTTATTTGCCGCCGCAGTGAACATGTTTGTCATTCCGCTTGAATTTGGTGAAGGCGGTGTAACGGGGCTGTCCATCATTTTCTATTATTTGTTTGAAATTGCACCATGGCTGACGAACCTAGTGTTTAATGCCATCCTGCTGCTTGTGGGGTATAAATATTTGGACAAGAAGACGACGATTTATACTGTGGTTGCCGTCGCGAGTAACTCCCTATTTTTACACCTGACCACAACATGGGTCGTGAATGTTCACGAATTGATCATTGGAGCCATTTTCGCAGGAATCATTATCGGAATTGGGATTGGTCTTGTGCTAAGAGCAGGCGGTACAACGGCGGGTTCTGCCATACTCGGGAGAATTGCCAACAAGTATTTAGACTGGAACGTGAGCTACGCCATCTTGTTCTTTGATCTGATCGTCGTATTTGCTTCCTACTTTATTATTGGTGCGGAAAAATTAATGTTCACGATTGTGATGCTGTACGTGGCAACAAAGGTGATGGACTTCGTGATAGAAGGGCTTAACACGAAAAAGGCAGTAACGATTATTTCTTCATGCAAAGATGATATTGCCGAAGAAATCAATCACACCTTGGATCGAGGCGTGACGATTTTAAACGGCCGCGGTCATTATTCAAAGGAATCGAAGGAAATTCTCTATGCAGTCATTCAAAAGCAAGAGCTTATGCGCCTAAAGAAAATCATCAAGAAAATTGATCGGGATGCATTCGTTGTTGTCCATGACGTGCGTGATGTGTTCGGAGAAGGATTTGTGAATATATAAAAACGAGAAGACCCCATTCCATTAGGGTCTTTTTTTTATACTTGATACCCCTTGTCACATGATACTATGTAATGTATAGTATAAATGGTTAGGAGTTGTAATCATGAATGCACAATTAAAAAAAGGGTTGCTGGAATTCTGTGTACTGGCGGTATTAAAGAAAGGCGATTCCTATGGTTATCAAATGATTAAAGATATGTCCCATTGTATTGAGATTTCAGAATCGACATTATATCCGATATTAAAACGGTTAGAACAAAACAATTATGTAGAGACCTATTCCCAAGAACACAATAGTCGATTAAGAAAATACTACCGGATGACAAAAAGCGGCCGTGAGCATATGGCGCAGTTTTTAGCGGAATGGGATCAAGTGATGGCGATTTACGACTTTATTTCTGGAGGACAGGGCAATGAATAAAAAAGAATTTTTAGCCAGCTTAGAGAAGCACCTGCATCGTCTAGGCGAAAAAGAAAGTGATCGGTTCATCGAGTATTACGATGAAATGATCGAGGATTATCAGGAAGATGGATACAGTGAACAGGAAGCGGTCGATCAAGTCGGGCAGCCTACCATCATCGCTGAAGGGATTTTGAAGGAACAAGGAATCAAAACCGTTCAGGTGCCGACGTTTGGAGAAAAAGCCACAAGGCTCTCCATCCTCATTTTAGGCTTTCCGTTATGGGGTAGTATTCTAGCAACAGTCTTCCTGCTGATTCTTTCTGTGTATATGGTGATTTGGTGCATTCCGCTCGTGACAGGTACAATGACGCTAGTTGGTCTGCTCGGAGGTTTTTGGAGCATCATTGGTTCTCCATTTATCTTTCAGGACGGTTTGCATGTGGTAGTGACGCAGATTGGCGTTGGTATTCTTCTATTAGGTGTCGGATTATTATGCGGCATGGCCACGGTGTATTTGACAAAGCTATTTGTTCAAATGACTGTTCAAACCACTAAGGCATTCATGGGAATGTTTAAAAAGAAGGTCGTGAGAATATGAATGTGAATGATTTAAAAAAGCAATGCATCAAATGGGGGATCATCTTCACCGTTGTCGGGGGAATTGTAATGGTAATTGGTTTTGGACTATCAGGCTTTGACCTAGATGCATATCACAACAATGACCAGAACAATGTGTTCCGCACCATCAATTGGAGCAAGCCATAAAAAGAAGACAAAGGGCTAAAATCAAGATCATTTTAGCCCTTTGTCAACAATCTGAGACCCGCTTATGCGGGTCTTTTTTTCGCTCGAATCACAAAGAAGAAATAACAGCAAAGTGCACCTAGTTCACAAAGCATAATAATCAGACCCATTGGAAAGGCTGTTTGGCTTCCGGCTAGTCCGACAAGAGGCGTCATGCAGGCGCCTAGCAGCATTTGTGCCACACCAATGAGTGCGGCTGCACTTCCTGCATGTGCGCCGTGATGCTGCATCGCAAGAGACGGGGCAGAGGTGCCGACAATTCCAACGCTTGAGACCACAAAAAAGAGCGGAATGAGAATACCATACAACCCTGCATCAATGGAGATCATCAAAAATAAGGTGACGCCGCCTAAGGCAGCTATCAGCAATCCAATGCGAAGAACCTTCTCTTCGCCGATTTTAGCAGCGACGCGGGCAAATACTTGTCCAGCCGTGATGATCCCGAGACTATTCACCGCAAAGGCAGCACTGAATCCTTGTGGAGAAAGGTGAAAAAGCTCCTGAAGCACAAATGGTGAGCCAGAAATATAAGCAAACATCGCTGCGAATACAAGACCTTGGGAGAGGGCATACCCAACAAAGAGACGATCACTCGCTAAAATCTTCATGGCACCAACAATCTGTTGAAAGCCTCCTGTCTGTCTGCGCTCCGCAGGTAAACTTTCTTGAAGTGAAAAAATGGATCTCAGCAGCATCAAGGCCCCGAGAATTCCTAATAGAACAAATACACCCTGCCATGTGGTAAAGCGTAACATCTGTCCGCCCACGATAGGTGCAGCTGCCGGAGCAACCCCGTTGACCAACATGAGCAGTGCAAAGAATTTCGTCATTTCTGAGCCTTCATAATGATCACGCACAATGGCTCGTGCAATGACAATGCCTGCTGAACCAGCGAGCCCTTGAATCAATCTTAAGAGGATGAACGTCCAAATCGACGTGACCACCGTACATAAAAGGGATGCGGCGATAAAAATGATTAAGCCGATCATCAGCGGTTTTCTTCTGCCGATCGTATCACTGATAGGACCTGCAATCAGCTGTCCAAGCGCCAGTCCAATCAGACAAGCCATCAGACTTAATTGGGACAAAGCCGTGCTCGCTTCAAAATCACGTGCAATATTAGGTAAAGCAGGTAAATACATATCCATTGCAAGCGGTGCAAGGGCTGTTAAAGACCCAAGCAATGCAGCAAGGAGAAATCGGTTTTTTTTCGATTCTTGGGGATAAGATAAAGAACTCATATGATCATTACACTCCTCGTATACTTCCTCAAAACAGCATAATGAATCAAGCGCTCCTTTTCAATGGAAATTTTCAAAGAGGATTCCGTGCAAAATGATTGATCTTTCGAATGAGACTCTTTACATTGAATGAGTAGAGAAAAGAACAAGGTCATCGACATGCAGTATTTGCATGATACGTATATCTAGCAATAGAGAGCAGGAGGTGCTGACATGGAGCAGCAAGAGCTGATCATTCGTCAAGCAGTCAAAGAAGATCATGAAGCGATCAGACAAGTACTAATCAAGTCCTATTCACAATATGAACCTCAATTTACAGAGGAAGGCTGGCAAAATTATTCTGCTGCGCTTGCAGCAGCTGTAGATAATCCGAACATGGAGCTGATGCTTGTGGCGGAGCTTGAAGGTAAGGTCGTGGGGACGCTTCAAATGTTCCGGTCATCAGAGCAAGCGTATGACAAACCCGAAATGGGCATTACATCAGCCATCGTCCGGTTTTTAGGAGTAGATCCCGATGTCAGGGGAAAAGGAATTGCAGAGTCATTGTTACGTAAAAGTATTGAACTCACGCAATCATGGGGCGAAAATGTTCTGTACCTTCATACATCTGATAAAATGCAGGCTGCCATTCGTCTATATGAAAGAATGGGCTTTGAGCGTGCACTAGATAAAGAATTTGTGAATCAAAATGGGACGCATGTCAAAAGCTATCAATATGTCATCCAAAAAGAACAGCCGGCTGGTTCATCACATCACGCGTAATAAAAGGAAGAGCACGTCCCCAATGGACAGCTCTTCCTTTTTTCAATTTACGCCCACAGTACAAGCGCCCAATATGATACCAACCACGAGATTAAACCGAACATAACAAAGAATTTTAACATGTGCTCATAAGGAGATAGCTTTCGTTCTCTCTTTGTTTTCACCAGCCGCCAATAAAGGGCATAGCCACAAAAAATGAGGATGATTTGTCCAAGCTGTGTAAGGTTCTCAAGAATCGAGATTCCGTTCATTTATTTCACCTCATCATAGGTCTTCCATATGTGAATGCAGCAACCCTTTATTTTTTCAAAAAAAAATCGGTGTATACTGGAAAGAGAGAAACTAGATGCAAGAGGGAGTTGTGACATGGTGTTTTCGCTACATGCGGATCGGTGGGATGAAGTAACCGAGAGAAAAATCAAATACGATCAGAAGGTTGTGGAACATACGTGTCAGCTGTTAGATGTTCAGGGACAGCTGGCTGTACTTTTTCACAAGATTGAAGACACGTTTACGATGAGGGCAGGCGATGGTAGTCTGACCATTCCAAAAGGGAGCTATACGACCGCCTATTATTGGAAGGATCGACCTTACAATATTTACTTCTGGAGGGATGATCAAGGGAAGGAACTTGGGTCTTATTTTAATATTGTAGGGAATACATGGTTCAACGGCCAGCTGGTCATGTTTGAAGACCTCATTGTTGATCTTCTCGTTCTTCCGAATGGTGATTTTTTTGTATTGGATGAAGATGAGTTGCCGGAGAGTTTGGCGGATTTTGAACAAGGTTCAGTGCGCCGGGCATTAGAGGGTGTGATGGCTTCGTTAGAAAGCATACTCGATCAAGTGAGGGCAGATGTCGAAGGGAAATATCATCACAGCTTGTTTGCGCCGCTGTTGAAATAAAAAAACGATTCCTTTCAGCGAGGAATCGTTTTTTCTGTTACACCTTGATACGGTTTAATCGTTTTTGTAAACTGGTTTTCGTTTTAGAAGCTTTTAGCTGTTTGACAGCGGTTTGCGCTGCTGCTTTTGTTTTCTTCGTTCGTTTGGTTTCCGCTTTTTTGACCTTTTGTTTGGCGTCTGTCACTTTCTTTTGATAGGCGACTTGTTTTTTGACTTTGTCGAGCCGATTTTGCAGGCTTGTTTTTTCTTTACCTTTGTTTAACTTTTTGATGGCCGTTTGTGCGCTTTTAATGGCGCCTTGTGTTTTGCTTTTTTCGGCTGTTTGAACCTTTGCACGTGCCAAGCGGATATCAATGGTTCCTTGTACCTTTTTCACCCGTTCAGTGAGTGCTGTTTTTGGTTTACTTGCAGTGAGTCGGCCAATTCTCGTTTTGGCTTGATTGACATCTGCCTGCTTTTTAGAAGTTTCGGCTGTTTTGACAGCGCTAGTCGCAGCCTTCAAAAAGCTTGATTGTGCTATATATTGCACGCGGCCATAGCCGAATTGTGGATCCTTTCCTTTTGCGCCAAGATCCACTGTATAGCTGCGTAATAAGGTGCGAAGCTGAACATTTGTTTTCTTCGGGTGAAGCTGCTTCAACAGTGCCAGCATGCCTGTGACATGCGGCGTGGCTTGTGATGTACCTGTTGCATACCAATATTCATTTTTTAAATAAGTGCTGATGACGTTCTGACCAGGGGCAGAAAATTCAATACCTTTCCCTGTATTTGAGATAGACGCGAGTTTGTCTTTGTCCGTCGTTGCAGAAACGGCAATGACGCTATTGTACGCGGCAGGGTAGCTGATATGATTCTTCTTCCCATCATTCCCGCTTGCAGCGACCACAAGCAGTCCTCTTTTGTATGCTTCATCCACTGCTGAACGCAAAATAGGGATATTGTCTTCAAAACCTAGACTTAAATTCATAATATCCATCTTGTTGCTAATGGCCCAATCGATTCCTCGAAGCAGGCTGTACAAGTCGCCTTCTCCCTTTTTATCTAACACTTTTACAGCATATAGCTTCGCACCAGAAGCGACGCCGACTGTGCCATAATCGTTATTGAGCGCACCAATCGTGCCTGCTACATGTGTGCCATGCCCTTGATCATCTTTATAGGAAGTTGTGTACTTCACAAATGATTTACCGCCGGATATCTTTAAATCCTCATGTGGAGAAATTCCAGTATCTAAAACGGCTACCTTCACATTTTTCCCCGTGACGCCTTCTTTTATCGCTTGCTTTACATTCAGCTTTTGCAGGTTGTAAGATTTTTGAACCAATGCATCCTGATTCGTAGAGGCAGCGGTTTTTTTCATCGTAGAAGAAGCGAGTTTGACCTTTATGTTTTTTGAGACATACGCGATGTTTGGATCTTTTTTGAGTGACGTGACCGCTTGTTCATCTGCTGTCACAGCGACAGCGGGAAGATGTATGTACTGTGCGTTCACTTTTTCACTTTCTTCAATAGCTGTTTGCTTTCCTTTTTGGTTTTTATAGACGATGATGACATCTGTTTCTTTTGGCGGTACAGCTGCCTGCGAATGGTAAGGCAAGGCAGTTGTCAACGCAAGAAGAAACGCGATGACTACGACGATTTTCTTTTTCAAGGCGATAGCCCCTTGCATACGATGACCTCCGTCTTTTTTTCTCTATTATATCGGAGAAATGAGAAGGATGGTTAGAAGAATCATATTGTTTGTCAGAAAGTTTTTTTACAAGTAACCTGAAATTGAAATTCATACAAATCTAGTAGACAATAGAGAGATCATAATAAGAGAAAGTAGGATATGCTGATGAACGTAAAAGAGTATATGACGTATGATGCGACAGGCTTGGCAGCACTTGTACGGAATAAGCAGGTAACACCAGATGAGCTTGTACAAGCTGCATTTGCTAGATTGAATGAGGTCAATCCTGAACTAAATGCGTTGATTCAGACAAGACAAGATCAAGTATTAAAAGAAATCAAGACATTACATACGAATCAGCCGTTTGCAGGCGTTCCATTTGTACTGAAAAATATATCGCAAGGACTGGAAAATGAACCGCTGACAGCAGGTGCTGCATTGTTAAAGGATGTAAAGGCAAAAACGGACTCCCACTTTGTCCAGCGATTGAAGCAGGCTGGATTTCTCATGATGGGACATACAAACACACCAGAATTTGGATTAAGGAATGTAACAGAACCTGCTTTACATGGTCCAACGAGGAACCCTTGGCATCCTGGCTATTCCCCTGGCGGTTCAAGCGGCGGGACGGCAGCAGCTGTTGCAAGCGGCATCGTACCTGCTGGTGGAGCAAGTGATGGTGGAGGTTCCATTCGGATTCCAGCATCCTTTACAGGTTTGTTCGGTCTCAAGCCAACAAGAGGAAGAACGCCGGTAGGACCAGGCGCAGGAAGGCAGTGGCAAGGGGCATCCATTGACTTTACACTAACAAAAACAGTGAGGGACAGTGCAGCTCTTCTTGATCTGCTTCAAGTCATTCAGCCTGAAGCAGCTTTCCAAACGCCATTATATGACGGCAGCTATCAAGAAGATCTAGTGAAACGTCCATCTTCTATGCGAATTGCTTACAGTGTAGAATCACCAGTAGGTACGAAGGTCAGTGAGGAAGCGAAGCAGGCGGTGCAGCAAACAGTGAAATGGCTGAGTGATCAAGGGCACCAAGTAGAAGAAGCAGGGCCTGCAATCGATGGGATTCATCTGATGCAGCAATACTACGTCATGAACAGCGGAGAAATGTCTGCATTATTCACGTCCTTGAATCGTTCATTAGGACGTCCAATCAATCCGGAGGAAACAGACATCGTGGCATGGGTGTTGGCGGAGGCTGGCAAAAATGTAACCGCAGCTGCTTACACAGAAAGTCTTGATGCATGGGATATGGCAGCTGCACAAATGGCGTCATTTCATCAAACCTATGATCTCTTTGTGACACCAGCGACTGCCTATTTTGCTCCTAAGGTTGGTGAGTTGATGCATTCGAAAGAAGAAATCACTGAACTTTTACGTGTGTCATCTCTCTCAATGCAAGCGCAGCAGGATCTCATTTATGACATGTTCTTAAAGAGTCTGACCTACACACCATTTACACAGCTTGCCAACTTAACGGGTCAGCCTTCTATGAGCGTTCCTGTTCATCTCACTAAGGCGGGCATGCCTTTAGGGGTACAGGTAACAGCACCTAAGGGGAAAGAGGATTGGCTTCTTCGGCTTGCAGCAGAAATGGAGACATCTTCGATTTGGAAAGGAACAAATCAACTCATACGTTGAAACGACATTTGTCTATTGGAGGGAAAGGAGTGTCACACGTGAGTACGAAGGATAGAATTATTCAAACGGCCGCACTTCTTTTACGAAAACAGGGGTATCATGCGACAGGATTGAATCAAATCATTAGAGAGAGCGGCACGCCTAAAGGATCTCTTTATTATTATTTTCCAAACGGAAAAGAAGAGCTAGCCATAGCAGCCGTTGAATATATTAGTCAAAAGGTCATCGATCGAATTGAAGAAAGCTTTGCCTATTCGGATGATCCTTATATCGCCATCGACCGCTTTATGACAAATATCATTCGGGGATTTACGGAGCAAGAAAATGAAAGAGGCATTCCGATTGTCTTGCTGGCGGCAGAATCCAAGCCAGAACATACGCAGCTTCATACTGCATGTAAACAAGAAATGATCCGCTGGCAAAAGCTTGTGAAAGAAAAGCTCATGAACAGCGGATATGAAGAAAACAAAGCGGATGAGCTGGCTTCTCTCCTTCATTCAATGGTGATTGGGGGTCTATCGATGACAACCGCACTCAAACAAACGACCCCGTTAGAACATGTGAAATGTTACCTTAGACACTTATTTATGCGAGAAGAGTAAAATCTCTCGCATATTGTCTATCTATTATATCAATTGGTCTATATAATAAAGATAGTCAATTAGTCATGAGGAGTGATGGGATGTCGGAGCAACCGCAATCGATCAAGCAATCCGAAGGAACCTCTTTTTATACCGTGTCTGGTTCAGGGAAGCTGTATGGGCTGGAAAATCAGCTTGTTCATGTGCTGGCAGAAGCAAATCAAACGAATGAGCTGTTTGAGCTTGTCTTAATCACAGGTGGGAAAGGAGCTTATTTTCCACTTCACTGTCATGAGCACTTATTTGAAACCATTTTTGTGCTGGAAGGAAAGCTTGAAGTGATCTTGGACGGTAAAAAATATATGGTCACAGCCTTCGATTATATTCATATCCCGCCCAAAACGATCCATGGCTACAGAATGCATAGTCACAAAACAAGATTTATTTCATATACGTTGGGCGGACAAATGACAGATGTCTATCAGCAAATTGGGAAAAGGCTTCAGCGGAACGAATGGCCGATGACCGATCATGCTTTCGATGCAGACAGCTTTGAACAAGCTGAAAAAGAAAGCGATCTCATATTGATGCATGGTATCAGGCAGCTGTCAAATACAACTAAGCCCTCCGTATTATTTCATAGTCAGCTCCCTCAGGCGGTGCAGCCCTACGTATTAGAGGCTGGTGAAGGGAAGCAATACATTATTGATGGTCAGCTTCATGAGCTGATCGCAACAACAGAAACAACTGGAGGCGGATTCAGTCATTTTGTGATTGAAGGCGCGAAAGGAAAGTATTTTCCTCCGCATTATCATCAAGTACATACAGAAGCACTCTATTGCGTTGAGGGAAAAATGAATCTTCAATTGAACGGAGAGGATATATGCCTGATGCCGGGTGACTTTGCCTATATACCGCCGGATACAATTCACTCTTATGAATTCGTGTCCCATTCTAATAAATTTTTGCTTTTACTGCTCCCTGGAAAGATTGAGCAGTTGTATGAGCAATTTGAAGAATCACAAAGCCCGAGTATATGTCCTTATTTTATTCAAGAAGGGAACTTGATGATTGATCGAGAGACTTCCTCTCAATATGATTTGGTCTTTATCGAAAAAGGATAAATATGTAACGCGTTACACATGATTGAATAAGCGCCTGTCGAACCGATCGACAGGCTTTTTTGTTTTTTAATAATCCTGATCTGATGAATGAACCATCCATTCAAGGTGAAGCTATGTACAGATGATTTTCGCTAAAGGAGGAAATGCATGTGAGAGCTGTTACTTATCAGGGGAAAAATAGCATTGCAGTGAAGAAAGTAGATGCGCCATCTATTCAAGATCGGGAAGATGTGATCATCCGAATGACATCAACAGCAATTTGTGGATCTGATTTACATTTGTATCAGGGTAATTTCCCGCTTCCAATCGGCTATGTGATTGGGCATGAGCCAATGGGGATTGTGGAGGAAGTTGGACCGGATGTCACGGCAGTGAAAAAGGGAGACCGTGTCGTTATCCCATTTACCGTTGCATGTGGTCAATGCCAATATTGTCATCACCACTTAGAAAGCCAATGCGACAACTCAAACCCGCACTACGATTCGGGTGGACTTTTTGGATATAGTGAGAAATATGGGAACTACCCTGGAGGACAGGCAGAATATTTACGCGTGCCTTTTGGAAATTACACCCCGTTTAAGATCCCAGGTGATTGTGAGCTTGAGGATGAACAACTGCTGTTCTTATCGGATGTTCTTCCAACTGCTTATTGGAGCGTGGAGCACGCCGGTGTGAAAAAAGGTGATACGGTCATTGTGTTAGGCTGTGGACCTGTTGGGTTAATGGCACAGCAATTTGCATGGCAAAAAGGGGCAGAACGTGTGATTGCGGTCGATTACATTGATTACCGTCTGCGACATGCAAAGCGGATGAGCGGCGTAGAAGTATTTGATTTTACAGAAGACCCAGACATGGGAGAAACGTTAAAGGAGCTCACCAAGGGTGGAGCCGATGTTGTGATCGATTGTGTGGGAATGGACGGGAAGAAATCGCCGCTTGAAAAAATTGAGCAGAAACTCAAGCTGCAAGGCGGAACAATTGGACCGATTCAAATTGCTACAAAAGCTGTTCGGAAATGTGGAACGGTTCAGCTGACTGGTGTGTATGGGGGGCTGTACAATATGTTTCCATTAGGCGCTTTTTTCGCAAGAAACGTCACGCTGAAAATGGGGCAGGCCCCAGCAAGAGGGTACATGTCAAAGCTTTATCAAAAAGTGACAACCGGTGAAATTGATCCTAGAGCAATCATCACACATCAATTGCCGTTAGATGATGCCGCTCATGCGTATCACATATTTAATGATAAGAAGGATGATTGTATAAAGGTCATTTTAAAGCCATAAAAAAGAAGGCTTAGGTTTATCCCTAAGCCTCAGATTGTAGAGAAACTCATGTTTTTCTACAATCTTTTTTATTTTCATCGTAATGATGATGGATGAGATTTAATGAAAAAGGCCTCCCACACACCTAGCCTAGCTTCGCTAGGTGTATGGCAATCTTCTTCATGTTCTGACAGGCAGCTGTGAGAAGCACTTGCTCACTCACATTTTGTTTTCCCCTCAACCGGCAGTAGCGAAGCCCATGCAGTTGTTTTGAATCTGCAAAGCTTCGCTCTATTTTTTCTTTTCTTTTTTGATATAGCTCTTTTCCAGAGGCAGACAGACGATTTTGTCTGATCTTTTCTTTGTGTTCCTCCCATACATGTCTTGAGATCACTTTTTGATGATTTTTCGATCTTGTACAGCGCTCAAGGAAAGGACACGATACGCATTTTTTAGGATCTGACTTGTAGAACCTATAACCTTTTCGATCAGTTGTTGTATATAATAGCTTCTCACCATTTGGGCATATGTAGTGATCATGTTCAGAGTCATACTGAAATTTCCACTTCTCAAATAATCCTCTTGTTGGATGAAAGCGTCTATGTGCGATGACACCAAAAATACGGCGATCGGATAAACCTTTACAGATTGGGGTTGTCAAATAACCAGAATCAAGGGCAACAGCTTCTACTTGAAAACCAAATCGGGCGATTTGGTGATCCAATCGATCAAGATACGGAACAGAGTCATGGATATTGCCGGGCGTGACATGGGCATCCGTGATGATATTGTACTTCATATCCGTTGTACGGTGGTCTAGGTAGAAAAAGCCTTCTGGTTTATTTTCACGATAAAGATAGCCACTTTCAGGGTCAGTCGTACTTTGACGAATGTCTTTTTTCGTTTTCACCTCCTCTTTTACCTTTAAGGGCTTTTTTCCGTGTGCCACTCGATCTTCTTGGATCGCTTCTTCTAAATCATTTATATAGTTCTGAGTATCTTGTTCAATCGTTTTTCTCGTATATTTATGTTTATTGGCATTGGCTTTAAGATGAGTCGAATCAGTAAAAAGAACGCGGCCTCCTACCATATCATGATTAATGGCTTGAAGCACAATTTCATCAAAAATGTCTTGAAAAATCGTTGTATCTTTGAATCGAGTACGACGATTCCAGCTAATGGTCGAGTGGTGGGGAACGGGGTCATTGATGTTCAAACCTAAAAACCATCTATACGCCATGTTATAGTAAATTTCTTTTTCAAGTTGTCTTTCAGAACGGATACCGTACAGGTATCCGATAAACATCATTTTGAATAAAATAAGTGGATCAAGAGAAGGACGACCTTTATTCTCGCTATAATACGGTTTTACTTTATCTACGATAAATGAAAAGTCAATGTACTGATCAATTTTACGAAGCAGGTGATCCTCTTCGACCAGTTGATCTAGCAATACAAATTCGGCTTCGTGCTGAGAAGAATTTCTAGTGTGGAACATGAGAAAAACACCTTCCTTTAGTATGCTTTTCTCTATTATAAAACGGGGGAATGGAAACTTTAAGGAAAAAAATAAAGCTGTCGAGATTTTCTCGACAGCCTGAGGCTTAGGTTTATCCCTAAGCCTCAGCGTGTAGACAAACCCTCGCATTCGGTGTCAGGTCTGCGTTCCGGTGCTCACGAATCTAAATTCGCTCCGCTCCGGTACTCGTCCTTCCTAGACTGCAAAGGTTTTCTATCACGCTGAAAAGAGGACAAAGGCTTAGGAATTTTCCTAAGCCTTTAATGTGTGCTCGTCCATCATTTTTTCGATTAATTCAAAAAATGTTTTTTTATCTTCTTCTGAAAGGTGGTCGAACAGCTGATTGACAAGCAGCTGGCGGTTGTCGATCATTTGTTTTGCAATTTGTTCACCTGATTCAGAGAGTTCAATCCATACAGTACGGCGGTCATTATTATTTCGAGAGCGGATAATCAGCCCTTCATCTTCTAAGTGATTGAGAGCGGTTGTTGTTGCAGAGGGAGATAATGAAACTTCCTGCAGAATATTTTTCACAGTACATGATTGATGACGATAAATGATGCGTAAAATAAACCCTTTCACATTCGTGACGTTTTTCGGGATGTTCTCTTCATCTATTTGTTTCGTCGCCTTTAAATACTTTGTCAGCGCATGGTCTAATAAACTTGCCTCTAGCTCGAAATGTTGCATTCTCCATACCTCTTTTCCTATTGCATTCGCATTTTCCGATCAATTACTAGGTCTATCTTATCATAATAGTTATCATCATTTAAACCAAAATGGAAGACGGCTATAAAATTACCTATATTATCAATTAATATAAAGAACAATTCCAAATTGAAATGATTTTACTTTCAGCTGGTTTTATTTTAGAATGTGAATGAGATAAAATCTGCCAATCCATTCACTGGAAATTGGCTTTTGTAAATCAAACGTTTGGAGATGAAGATATTGAATACATTACAGGCATTACTTAACGACAGAATGGAACGCTCTTCACAAATTGAAGCGGTAACTGGCGGGGGTGTGTCTTATACATTTGAAGAATATGCAAAACGCATTGACCAGCTCGCTCATTACTTACATCAAAAGGGGATTCGAAAAGGGGACCGTGTTTGCTTTATTTGTCAAAACCATCATCACTTTTCAACGATTATGCTGGCAGCCATTAAAGCAGGTGCAGTCGCAGTTCCGCTTAGCTGGCAGCTTACTTCCTTTGAGCTGGAAGGTATTTTGAAAAAAGCAGAGCCAAAGGCTTTATTTTTTGACCGTGAATTCCGTGACATCATTGCGGCAGTGAATGTGTTTTTAGAAGATTGCCTGATGGTGGAATCCGGTGTCAATGCGAAAACAACACAGCTGTTTGAAGACATTTTGGCTTCAAATGATGGAAGTAACCTTGCTGAAGAGGTATCAGAAGAGGATCTAGCGATGATTTTATTCACCTCTGGGACAACGGGGAATCCAAAGGGCTGTATGGTCGGACATGGACGAATCTATCAATTTTTAACAAGACATGGGAATCGAGGTTTCGATCTGAAAGGAAAACGGTACTTGGCGAGTCACCCTCTGTATCATATGAGTTCGATTAATCACCTGATCGCAGCTGCGATTGAAGGGTATACGCTCGTCTTCTTACATGATGCAACACCGAAGCGCATTTTAGAAACGATTGAGAAAGAAAGAATTACGTTCATGATGGCTTTCCCATCAGCTTACACGTACATGCTAGAAGAAATGAAACGCGGTTCGTACGATCTCTCATTTTTTGAAATTGCGATTTCTGGCGGTACGAAGGTGCCGGTACGCTTAATTAAAGATTACAAAGAAGTAGGCATTCAGATGATGCATGGCTATGGAAGTACCGAAGCATGGGTTGTGAGTGCGTGGCATCCAGCGATGGGCGAGGATAAAATGGGCTCTGCAGGTAAAGTGGATCCGGATGTAGAAGTGAAAATCATGCACCCTGAGACAGAGGAGACATTGCCAGCTGGAGAGATTGGCGAAGTCGTTATGAGAAGCCCATTTTATTTCCTAGGCTACTATCATCAGCCTGACGCTACAGAGAAGGTGCTGAAAGATGGCTGGTTCCATATGGGGGATGCAGGGTATCTAGATGAAGACGGTTTTCTTTTCATCACAGGGAGATACAAAGATGTGATTCTGTACGGCGGGGATAATATCTATCCTGACCAAGTAGAAGAAGTCATTGATCAAATTCCAGGTGTGATTGAATCAGCTGTCATTGGGGTACCGGACGAATTATATGGTGAAGTGCCAAGTGCGTATATCGTAAAAGACGATTCCGTCGATTTTTGCGAAAAAGATGTTGTGAACTATTGCCAGGAACGTTTGGCAGATTACAAAGTGCCCTCCATCCATTTCATACAGGAGCTGCCAAAGAATAAGCTTGGTAAAATCATGAAGAAAGATTTACGTGAATTGGTTGTGAATGCGTAGTGCCTATTCTGCTATAATGAAATTTGAATGATTTTCTGTTTTTCTAACGTTTTGGAGGGAAAGGGTTTGCGACATATTCTACGTAAGAAACACATTCACGATTTGTTAGAACAGAGCAGGCAGCAAAAGGTAAAGAAAACGCTGGGCGGGCTCGATCTCACGCTCCTTGGTATAGGGGCAGTGATCGGCACGGGGGTCATGGTGTTAACCGGAATTACAGCGGCTAAGGATGCAGGGCCGGCTGTCATTTTTTCCTTTGCTATCGCAGCGATTGTGTGCAGTTTGGCAGCACTTTGCTATGCAGAAATGGCTTCAGCGCTGCCTGTATTCGGCAGTGCGTACATTTATTCATATACAACGATGGGTGAGCTTGTCGGGCATCTAATGGGATGGACGTTATTGTCCGTTTATATGCTGACTGCTTCAGCTGTCGCCAGTGGCTGGTCGAGCTATTTCAACAGCTTGCTTGAGGGGTTTGGGATTTCAATCCCCCATCAATTTTTAGCGGGACCGGAACAAGGTGGATATATGAATCTGCCAGCTATTATCATTGCCTTACTGATTGCGTGGATCTTATCAAGAGGAACGAAAGAAAGTAAAAAATTCAATAATATCATGGTGTTTGTGAAACTCGGTATTATTGTTCTTTTCATTGTAGTAGGCGGGTTTTATGTACAGCCATCCAATTGGCAGCCGTTCATGCCGTTTGGTGCAGAAGGCGTCATTGCCGGTGCTGCTGCTGTGTTTTTTGCCTTCTTAGGATTTGATGCGATTTCTGCTTCTGCAGAAGAGGTGAAAAATCCGCAGCGGAACCTGCCAATTGGCATTATTGGCTCATTACTCATTTGCACGATCATTTACATTGTCGTTTGTTTGATTATGACAGGTATGGTGCACTATACAAAACTGAATGTCACAGAGGCTATGTCCTATGTCTTGCAAAGTGTACATCAAAATAGCGTAGCCGGTATTATTTCTGTCGGTGCGGTCATTGGATTGATGGCTGTGATTTTCGCCAATAATTATGCAGCAACTCGAATTGCCTATGCGATGGGACGAGATGGTCTTTTGCCGAAAGTGTTTTCGAAAATAAACAAAAGCGATACGCCTGTTGCAAGCATATGGATGATTGGCGGCATGACAGCTGTTATTTCAGGGTTTATTGATTTAAAGGACTTGTCCAATTTAGCGAATATCGGTGCTTTATTGACGTTTGCAATGGTGAGTTTATCTGTGCTCATTTTGAGAAAGACACATCAGCAGCTTGAGAGGGGATTCCGGGTTCCATTTGTGCCGGTCTTACCTATTATTTCAATGGGCTGCTGCTTGTTCCTTATGCTCAACTTACCAGGCCGGACGTGGCTTTACTTTGGCGTTTGGCTGTTAATCGGTGTCGTCATGTACGCAGCGTATTCAAACAAACATAGTGAATTAGCGAAATCTTCATGAGAAAAAGGTGCAAATCCGTTGACGGTTTGTGCCTTTTTTCATACGATTTGGGATAAGCTATAAAAGAGAAGATGGACGGAATAAGAGGAGGATGAGGGGTATGATTAGTGTTAGTCCTTATATTGTGGTAGACGATGTGAAGGAATCTCTTCAATATTATCAAGGGATTTTTGGCGGTGATATTCATATTTTAAATGAACATCAAGACCGTGTGCTGCATGCAGAACTGCACCTTGGAGAATCGCTGCTTCACTTTTCAGATACGTTTGACCAAACACCAAAGCCTGAACATCTCAGATTGATTATGCAGTTTGACAATGAAGAAGAACTAAAGGCTGTATATGAAGCGCTAGAAGCTGATGGAGATGTACTGGTCGAATTACAGGATACGTTCTTTGGGGCACTTCACGGACAAGTACAGGACCGCAAAAATGGGTTGATCTGGGTGCTGAATTATATGAAATAGACGAAGACCTTCACCATTGTGAAGGTTCAGCGTGTAGACAAACCCTCGCATTCGTTGGCAGGTCTGCGCGCTGGTGCTCACGAATGTTCAATTCGCTCCGCAAAAGTAGCTGCCCTTCCTAGACTTCAAAGGTTTTCTATCACGCTGAAAAGAAGACAAAGTGCTAAAATAAACATCATTTTAGCACTTTGTCAACAATCTAGACCTTCACCATTGTGAAGGTTTTTTTGGGAGTGCTTTTATTTTCTGAAAAATGGAAAATATGCTATGTTGGAAGAATAAAAGAACAAGGAGAAAGGTGGCAAAGGGATGGAGCAAATTGAATTTCAATCAATCCAAACAAATGGTGTAACACTTCACACAGCAATGGCTGGACCTGAGGATGGCCCGCTACTTATACTGCTGCATGGATTTCCTGAGTTCTGGTACGGCTGGAAGAACCAAATTATGCCCCTGGCTGAGGCAGGCTATCGTGTCGTCGTTCCTGATCAAAGAGGCTACCATCTAAGTGATAAGCCAGAAGGAATCGAATCCTATGTATTAGATCAACTGAGAGATGATATCGTAGGGCTGATTAAGACGCTTAGTCCGAATCAAAAGGCGATTGTGGGTGGTCATGATTGGGGCGGGGCAGTTGCATGGCATTTGGCATCCACACGTTCTCAATATGTAGAGAAACTAATCATTGTCAACATGCCGCATCCGCGGGTCATGATGAAGGTTCTTCCATTTTATCCCCCGCAGTGGAAGAAGAGCTCCTATATCGCATTCTTTCAGCTCCCGAATGTGCCAGAGGCAGCTCTCCAGGAAAATCACTTTCAAAAGCTGGATGAAGCCATTGGGCTGACTGCAAGACCCCATTTGTTCACGAAGGAAGATGTATCAAGCTATAAGTTGGCTTGGACGCAGCCAGGGGCCATGACCTCAATGCTGAATTGGTACCGCGCCATCAAAAAGGGTGGCTTTGAAAAGCCGATATCAAAGCGCATTCTAGTACCTGTTCGCATGATCTGGGGGATGGAGGACAAGTTTTTAAGCAGAAAGCTGGCGAAGGAAACGATGAAGATTTGCCCAAATGGTCAGCTGATTTTTGTCGATGATGCCTCTCATTGGATCAATCATGAAAAACCAGAAGTGGTGAACAAACTTATACTCGAATTTTTGAACTAAAGAAAAAAGCTCTGGTCAGAGGACCAGAGCTTTTGTGTTTTACCCAATATGATTCTTTTTCAACGAAGCAGGTTCGTCGTCCCAGCATTCAATTTTCTCATTGTTTGGAACGGCATTTTTATAGAAGACAGGATCCTTGCCTTCTTTTTTCTGTCTCGTATAATCCTTCAATGCTGCAAAGGCGACCTTAGACAGCATGGTAATGGCGATGAGATTGACGATGACCATGAGTCCCATGAAGAGATCGGCTAGACCCCACACGAGAGGAACAGTAGCAACTGCACCGAAAAGAACCATTCCAATAACGGCAATTCGATAGATGTTAAGCCAAACTTTGTTGGCTCCAAGGAATTCAATGTTCGTTTCACCGTAGTAATAGTTACCGATTAATGTACTAAAGGCGAATAGGAAAATCATGATAGCAAGGAATCCAGAGGCCCATGGTCCAATGTGCTGACTGAGTGAAGCCTGTGTTAATTCAATTCCTTGCAGGTTCGTTGTTTTGTATGCATCAGAGAACAGGACAAGGAAGGCTGTGCTTGTACAAATAATTAATGTATCTGTTAACACGCCAAACGCCTGGATTAATCCTTGTTTTACAGGGTGACTTGTCACAGCTGTTGCTGCTGCGTTAGGTGCACTACCCATACCAGCCTCATTCGAGAAAAGACCGCGTTTAATCCCTTGTAATAATGCGCCGCCTAATGTTCCACCAGCGAACTGTTCAAACCCGAAGGCGTGTTTCACAATCGTACTGATGACACCAGGAAGTTCAGTGATATTTGTCACAATAACAAAGAATGCAATTCCGATATAAGCTAGAGCCAGCACAACGACAATGTATTCAGAAGCTTTTGCAATGGCTTGGATTCCCTTGAAAATAATTGCTGCAAAAATAACAGCCATCACAATACCGACTGTTAAACGGTCTAATCCAAAGGAGTTTTCAAAAGCGACAGTGATTGTATTTGATTGCACCGCATTAAAGACGATTCCAAAAGAAATTGTAATCAGAATCGCAAATAAAATTCCCATCCAGCGCTTGTTTAACCCTTTTTCCATGTAATAAGCAGGTCCACCGCGAAATCCTGTTTTATCTTTCACTTTATACACCTGGGCTAACGTACTTTCAACAAAGCTTGAGGCAGAACCGATAATCGCTACGATCCACATCCAAAAGATTGCCCCAGGTCCACCAATTGCAATGGCGATGGCAATCCCTGTGATATTTCCTGTTCCTACACGTGCCGCCATACTGATGGCAAATGCTTGGAACGGTGATATCCCTTCTTTTTCTTTTCTTCCTTCTTTCAGGACACGCACCATTTCTTTAATCATTCTCACTTGCAGGAAGCGTGTTCTATATGTGAAGTAGACCCCAACTCCAAGTAACAGAGCAATGACAATATAAGTCCAAATAAAATCATTTGTATGTGTTAAATAAGATAGCAAAGCTTTTTCGTTCATAACATCACCTCTTCGAATTCATGACTGTTCATTTTAAAAAATACTGAGATCCCACTCTTTTGCGAGCTTTTTCAGCATCATGACACCGGTAATACTATTTCCGCAATCGTCAATGGCGGGACCATAAATACCGATTCCGCAGCCTGTCTGAAATGGAAATTCTCTTCTTGCGCTTGGCGGAACGCAAGCCATAATTCCTCCAGACACACCACTTTTGGCTGGAACGCCTACGAAAGCAGCAAAATTACCAGACGCATTATACATGCCGCATGTCAGCATCAATGCCTTTGTTAGTCTTGCGATATCTTTTGGAATGACTTGGACCTGTTTAAAGGGATGATAGCCATCACTTGATATAATCAGCCCAATCAAGGCGATGTCCTCTGTTGTAACCTCGATGGAACATTGCTTTAAGTACACTTCTAATGTGTCCTCGACATCTGATTCTAAATAATTGGTTTCTTTTAAGTAATAAGCAAGAGCACGGTTGCGGTGCGCAGTTGCCCATTCTGATTGATAAACCTCTTCATTGACAGATGGACGCTTTCCTATTAAGTTTTCGATTAAATCGAAAATATATGCTAGCTTTTCTGTAGAAGTCTTTCCGGGAAGGATGGAGGATACGGTAATAGCTCCAGCATTAATCATTGGATTAAAGGGCTTCCCTGGTTTATGCATCTCAAGACGATAGATGGAATTAAATGCATCACCAGTTGGCTCTACATCTACCCGGTCCAAGACGTAAGGAACGCCTCTTCCTAAACAGGCAGCTATAAAGCTGATGACTTTTGAGATACTTTGCAGGGTAAAGGGAACGTCCCAATCACCATATCGTACAGATGATCCATCTGGGCCTATCACGCTGATACCAAGTTGAGAGGAATTCACTTTTCCGAGTGCTGGAATATAGCCAGCGTTTTGTCCATTTTTGTAATACGGACGAATTTCTTCTGCCCATTGATCAACAGAAGACTGGCATGCGTGTTGTATATTATTAGAAATTGCTGTTTTCATACGATTCCTCCAATCAAAAATCAAAAAGTACCCTATTGAATTGGCGGATGACAAAAAATGCGATCAAATAGGCACGAAAACATGTTACACATCTTCAAAGAACTTGTCATGCGCTGCTTGTACCACTCCTTTACACCTAAATATATGTTCAAATGAAGGCTTTGGCGGCGAAAAAACAAAAAGGGTTTTTAGTGAAAATTCAGAAAACGCTTACATATAGTTTCACTAAAATTGTTCATTCAATTTATCTTGGAAACTACACAATCTGACGAAAATCTACAGAAAAACTTACAAATAAAAAATCGGTTTGTCGCTTATTGTCTAAACAATTCCCATTATTGTAGACAATATCCAAAATGCTGAATAGCTGAAAGGTCACCATGCCGTCTCGGTGAATAGTCATAAAAAAGGATTTTGAGGAAAGAAGGAGCTGTGAAAATTATTTTTTTGTACGTTGTGAAGAAAAGAGTCTCCTTGTATACTGTGGCTATGCAAAAAGGGGAAGGGGTGTCAGTCATTTGAGTTTAAACCAGCTTGTTAAAAAAGACGCATTCATATTAATTTTTATGGTGGTGATTGTGCCGCTTGCAGGAGAACTGAAGTTTTATCCTGTGAATGAGACGTTCCGGATCAGCTTTGGGGCACCTGCGTTTTTCTTTTGTTTATTACTCTTAAGGAAATCTAGACCGTTCTTGCCCGGGTTTTTAACAGGCGCAGCCATTGTGCTTTTTCGAGTAGGTTTAGATCTGATGCAGCATCATGCTGATCTCGCTGCATCATTTTATCAGCAATTCCCAAGTTTCTTTTTCTATTTTACATATGCATTCCTGTTCTTTGCCGTCCGTACGGGACGTTTTAAACAGCGCTCTATTTTTATTGGCATCATTGGTCTCATGATTGAATTAGTGGCTGATTTTGTTGAGCTCTTTGTACAATTTTTAGTGTTTGATACGACGATGACGCTATCAAAGCTGAGTGATATGTTTCTCATTGCATTTGCTCACAGCTTTGTCGTAATCAGCTTTTTTAATATGATGAAGCTATATGAGGCACAATCAAGAGAGAAGCAAATCATGAAACAAAATGAGCATATGATGATGGTCATTTCAAATTTATACGAAGAAACGGTTCATTTAAAGAAAACGTTAAAACATACAGAGCACATTACGCAAGAATCATACAGGCTTTATCGTCTCTTGCATGAACACGAAGCAGGGAAGAAAGTGAGTCAGGAGCTATTGAAGCTTGCAGGAGAAATCCATGAAGTGAAAAAGGATAATCAGCGTATATATGCTGGGCTTTCGAAGCTAATTTCTAAGGAAAATATGCAAGACTATATGAAGGCAGAAGAACTCGTTCAAATTGTACTCCGCATTCAAGAAAAGTATGCGTTCTCTCTAGGGAAAAACATCTCCTTTATATCTGATATAAGAGGCATTCATTTGCATGATTATCATGTGTTCATTTTTTTATCGCTCATTAATAATTTAATGGCAAATGCGGTTGAAGCCATAAAGGATAACGGAATGATCTCACTCGTATTGAAAGGAAGTCATGATAAAATAGAGATTCGGATTGAAGATGATGGCCCGGGGATTCCTGAAAAAATGAGAGAAATAGTATTTGATCCAGGCTATACTTCTAAATTTGATGCATATGGAACACCATCAACTGGGATTGGCTTATCCTATGTGAAAGAGCTGGTTAAAGAGCTTGGCGGTACAATTAAAATCGAACAAAGAGAAACAAAGGGAACAGCTTTTCAGCTACTCCTTCCTATACAAAATTTAATACAGAGAGGGTGAGTGTATGCGATTTTTCATTGCAGATGATGATCGTGCAATACGCTCGATTTTAGGACAAATCATTGAGGATGAAGATTTGGGAGAGGTCGTGGATGAAGCCGATGACGGTGTTGGATTAGAAGCCCATTCATTGAATCTAAAAAAAATAGACATCCTTCTGATTGACCTTTTGATGCCTGCTAGAGATGGCATTCAAACCATTCGTCATATTCACCCTGAATTCAAAGGTAAAATCATGATGATTTCCCAAGTAGAGGCGAAAGAGATGATGGCAGAAGCCTATGAATTAGGGATCGAATATTATATTCATAAACCTGTCAATCGAATTGAGATCGTCAGTGTGATTCGAAAAGTCATAGAGCGGATCAAACTCGAGAAATCGATTTGCGATATTCAAGCTTCCCTTCGCCATGTGCTGCCGTTAGAGCCTGTGATTTCTCATAATACAACGGGCAATGGATTGAAGAAAAGGACGATGAAAGAGGCGGGGGAATTTCTCTTATCAGAACTAGGAATTGTCGGAGAGAGCGGTTCTAAGGATTTACTTGAGATACTGATCTACTTACATGAAACTCAGTCAGCCAATTCTCATGAGGTTAATTTCCCGCCGCTAAAGCAGCTCTTTATCAAAACAGCGGAGAGGAAGCTGGATCATGGGGCAACCGATGTCGAAGTGATGAGGGAAGTGAAAGCGGCAGAGCAGCGGATTAGACGCGCTATTCATCATTCCTTGAATCATTTTGCTTCACTAGGATTAACAGATTTCTCGAATCCTAAGTTTGAGCACTATGCGTCGAAGTTTTTTGACTTTACCGATGTCAGCCAAAGAATGAAAGAAATGCAGAAGACCTCATCATCCGCAGGATCAACGGGCAGAGTCAATACGAAGAAGTTTGTTCAAATCTTTTATTTTGAGGCAAAGCAGTTATTTGAGGGAATGAGCTAAAGAAAATCTATTGGAATGATTGGAGAAAATAAACAGAAAAAGACCGCTATTCCTATGATTTGTCGTGATCTTCAAGTATCTTTATTATTTAACTGATCATTCTGATTTTTCTTTTTTCTTGAAAATAAAACTCTCTTGTGCAATCGTTTGTTAAAATAGTGAGGTTAGACTAGAATGTCGGAGGTTTTATTTTGGGAAAAATTAAACGAAATGCGCTCTGCCCTTGTGGGAGCGGAAAAAAATATAAACATTGCTGTGGTCAAAAGTCAGGCGGAGAACAAACGTCTGAGCTTGTGTTTAAGGAAGCTGTACAAGTTCAAAAGGATTTAATGAATTACGCATTCTCTAAACATCAGAGAGCCATCAATCAATTCATTAATGAGTTTTCTTTTCTTGCAGATATGGATAAAGAAACGCAACAAATCTCAGTCTTTCATTTGAGTGTATGGGGTATCTTCTTCCGTCCATTAACGGATCAGAAAGAAACCATCTTCCAAGAATTCCTGACAAAGAAAGCGGAGGATATTACCCGTCCGAAAACAAAACAAGTGGTTCAATCATGGACAGACATGGAGCCTTCTTTGCTTTTATTAAATGAAAAAACGGACGAGTCTCTTTACTTTGAGAATATGGTGACAGCTGAAAAGGTTGAAGTAGATGTAAAACCGGATCAAACAGTGCTGCCTGAAAAGGGAAGTCTCGTACTTGGATTCCCTGTTCAATTTGAAGAAAAAGCAGAGTTTTTCATTCAATATACGATGTTTGCGAAGGAGTTTACAGATACGCTTCTTCTTCAAGTTCGTCAGCTTGTTGAAGCATATGAGGCAAATGGAGGAACGCGCAGCACATTTATGAGAGAATCATTCCCTGACGTGTTGGAGTGCATGTTTGCGAAGCAAGAAGTAGAAGAATCAGAAACATCTGCTCAAACAGAAGGCGATACAGGTCTAACAGCAGATCGCATGGACTGGGCAAATGACGTTCAACTGGAAACAGCTAAGCTGATTGAAGACGGAATGAAGGAACACGGGGACCAAAGCTTGACTGATGGCGCTTTAACTGTGTGGAAAGCCTATTGTGATCAGAAATCACCTGTGATCCGTAAAGCAGCATCATTTGCTGCGGGAATCGAATACTACATTCATTCACTTGCAAGCGATGCCCCGCTTTCTCAAGCGCAAATAGCGAAAAAGTATGGCATTAGTGCGTCTACTGTATCGAGCCGTTTTAAAGATATTGAAAAAGCGGTGAAAGAAGAGCAAGAGGCGACTGTATAGCATAAGAAAAGACGCGGCACCTTCATTGGGCCAGCGTCTTTTTTAATTCATGATTATCTTGTTTTAATAAAACCGCTCATGTACTGCGATGTATTGTAATCGTTAAGGTCAATTTTCCACTGACCATCCCCATTACGTTTCATTTTCACTTCGTATTCAGCCGGGCTGGAGACTGGAGGAAGCTTCTCGAATTCAGATGCGTACAAGTTTAAGCTTTTCTTATACAATTCTTCTTTAGAGCGGATCTTGCCGTTGTAAAACTCATCTCTTTGCTTGTCTAGCTTGTCTTTTAAGTTAGAAGCATCAATGCCTGTTACTTGAGCGACAACCTTCGCCTCGTCATTAGAGATGGTTTTTACACTTGTTTCTACTTTGGTTTTATCCTTCATGGTGTCTTGAATCCGTTTGTACATAGACAGAATATCACGGTCACTTACTTCATTGCCGTACATTCCGGCGCTTCTTTTGAAGTCTTTTACGAACATGTCGTGGTATTTATTCACGACATCGGATTGGTTGTCGCCCGTTAAATCTGCAAATTGATCGTTCTTTTTGTCAAAGACAATGATATCAGTATAAGCGGAAAGCGCCTTTGCAGGGTTATCCAGCTTTTTCGCTGTATCAAGTATTTTGTTTCCATCTAGGTCGATTTCGATCGAATCACTGTTTTTCTTGATGCTGTCTTGGTAAACGAACTGATATTTTTTCCCTTTGTCTACAAGGAAATAAAGAGCACCTGATTGAGATTTGCCTTTGTTCAATGAACCGAGGTCAAGACGGTCTTTACTGCCGTAAAATTTTAAATCAGATACTTTGGCATCATCCTGATAAAGGGAGAAGTCAGAGCTATATAATGATAGAGCTTTGTCACCTTTATTTGTAATCGTCAGGTTGACTTTTAGCACCAATTCATTGTCTCTAAGCGTAGTTGTTGAGTCTTCTGGTAACGTATATTCGTAGCTATCGACTTTTACCTCTGCTGTTTTTGTTGATTTTTGATCAGCGTTGCTTGATTTGGCTGAGCTCTGGCAAGCTGCAGAGATGATCATCACGAATGAAATCATGAGGAGTGCGCTTATTTTTTTAAGATTCACAGTTGATGCTCCTTTGCTTTTCTTTCGTCATTTCATTCCCGCTATCTGACTATGAAAAAAGAAACAGATAGAATGGTATATTCGGGTGTTACAGGGGAAAATCTCCTTATGACGATTTGTACTTTTCATTCTATCGAAATTCGATCATGATGAGGAATAGGTTTTAGTGCCTATCTTTGAAAGAAATTTACACAAAAATCAATAATAAAAGGAAATTTGTGAGTCTAATATACCGGTCAATAAGAATTAATTTGTAGATTTATGATCGGTTTTAAATGTTTTTTACGTAAAAATCATGAAGTGAGGGTGTTTGTGCTTCAGAGAGCAGGATACTTGAATGTTGAAAAGGTTTCATGGGAAAATAAGGATGATTAAGCAGATAAGGGAGATGAGCTTTTGAAAAAGGTAACGCTTGGACGAACTAATTTACAGGTGAATCCGATAGGGCTTGGTACGAATGCGGTAGGTGGACATAATTTGTTCCCCAACCTGAGTGAAGATGCCGGACGAGAGCTTGTGGAGACAGCTCTTGATCAAGGTGTCAATTTCTTAGATTCTGCTTTTATTTATGGGCTGGGCCGTTCTGAGGAATTGATCGGTGAGATTATTGCCAAAAGAGGCGGTAGAGAGAACCTCGTCCTTGCGACAAAGGGGGCTCATAAAGAAGTAAACGGACAAATTGAGTTGGATAACAGCCGGGACTTTTTAAGAGAGCAGGTCGAACATAGCCTGAAACGACTGCAAACAGATTATATTGATTTATACTATATGCATTTCCCAGACGGCCGGACGCCGCTGGAAGAAGTAGCAGGTACATTAAAGGAATTGAAGGATGAAGGGAAAATCAGGGCCATTGGTGCATCTAACCTTGATTTTGAACAACTTCAAGCCTTTAATCGAGACGGCTACTTAGATGTGCTTCAGTCGGAGTATTCTTTGCTGAAACGTGAGGCAGAGAAGGATCTTCTCCCATACTGCGTCGAGCATCGTATTTCCTTTATTCCGTATTTCCCATTGGCATCAGGCTTGTTGACTGGGAAATTTACGAAGGATGCGACATTTGATGATATTCGAGCAAAAGATCCGCTTTTCCAAGGCGAGGCGTTCCTTCAAAACCTCGAAAGAGTAGACAAGCTAAAGGTAATTGCACAATCAAAGAACGCCGAAACGGCACACGTCGCACTCGCTTGGCTTTTAGCACAGGACGGCATCGACGCCATCATTCCAGGTGCAAAACGAGCTGAGCAAGTTCAGCAAAACCTAAAAACAAACGAAGTTCAATTAACAAAAGAGGAAATCAATCAAATTGACCACATTTTCTCTTAATCAAAAAAGGTGCTTAGCTGCACCTTTTTTTTATGACATCGTGAGGGGGATTTTGATGACAAGCCGCAAATGTGGAGAACGGTAAGTGAAATCAAGAGTACCGTCTGCCTTTTCAACAAGCTGATGAATGATATACGTGCCCATTCCTTGATGATCCCCGCCTTTTGTCGAGCGGCCAAAGTTTTTAAACAAATGGTCTAACACGTGTTTTTCCATTCCTTTTGTGCTGTTCTCACAATGGATTAAAAAGAGCCCGCTCCGAATAGAGGTCGTAATCGAGATGCTGCCCTCTTTCCCGGCTTGCTTCGCTTCAATCGCTGCGTCTAGGGCATTATCAAGCAAGTTGCCAGTGAAACTAACCTGATCCGCCTTAGAAAAGGGAAGCGATGAAAAAGGTGCTTGAAGGTCTAGAGAAAGGGCAATGTCCTCTTTTTCAGCCCGTTGGAAAAAGGAATGCAGGGTTGAGGCCAAATAGGCATTTTCTCCTTTCATCCAAGGGAAATGTTTTACGTATTGCTGAATCAAATCCTTGATCTCATGCTCGTCGTTCGTCGCGGAAAAGGCATTTAAATGTCTAGCTGTTTCATGATGTTTACTGCGCAGCTCAAGCAGCAATTCATTGGTTCTTGATTCTGCGTTGATCAGCTCTTGAAGCCGCCCGTTTAATCGTCTCTCCGTCTGCATCATCTTCAATGAAAGGATATCTGTTGTCATGAGGATGATCAAAACTAAAAGAAAGCTTAATCCATTTTCTTGCGTCAGAAAAAGGGGTAGACCTGCACAGGTAAAGAGCACAAAAGCGCCCAACATCACATAACCACTCACATGAGGCAAAAACCTTTTGTATATGAAAAATGTATAAAGACAAATCACACAAAAAGTGAGGAGCCACAGCACTCCTGATGATAGCGGCAGAATAGCTTCAGCAGCTGCATGAAACGCAAGACCTAGCCATATGAGAGCATACATGCGGAATCCAAGATAGAAAGCGTTCACGTTCGTTCTCCTTAAAAATAGTATTTCTTAAAGTATTCTAATTGCTGCTTGGTTATCATGGCTTTTTTATCTGTACCTTCAAAAGACACGATAAATGAATTTTTGGCATACGCCGAGAAGTTCTTAATGTAATGAATATTGATGATAAACGATCGGTGGGAGCGGATAAAATCTTTTTCAGCTAGATCGCCCTTTAACTCGTTTAATGTCTGATATGTTTGGATATCTCCTGTTGTTGTGACAATGGTGGTTGACCTGCCTGTTCGCTCAACAAAAATGACATCCTTCTTTTGCAGCACATGAATATCTGACTGCTGTTTAATGAGAAGCCGTCCATGAATGCTTTTCTCCTGCTTGGTGGACATGTAGCGTTCTAAGGATTTGGCAATTCGATCGGCTTGGTAGGGCTTCATAATATAATCGTGAACATTTAAATCAAACGCATGGACCGCATATCCGCTGTTTCCTGTCACAAAGACAACATCGACATTCAGTGCATGAGAGTGAATGAGATCCGCTAATTCATAACCGGACATTCCGGGCATTTCAATGTCTGCGAACAACAGATCAATATCTCCTTTTTTGACCTTCTCGTAAGCATCCTCTGCTGACTGCGTGACAAAGACAATCTCCACAGTCTCCATTCTGCCTACAATGGCATGCAGTTTTTCTAAATCTACTCGGTAATCGTCAACGAGACCTACTTTTATCATAAAAATCACCTATGACTCATCGTATTATTTGTCTATTTTATCATTTGTTTTTTAAAATAGATCATTTCAAGACAGAAAAAGGACGTTTCGCGACATTTTTATGTCAGGGAAGCGTTATTTTTTCTATCATAGACTTAGAAAGTTGAAAGGGGCGAACCAAATGATTACTCTCAGCGATTGCAGCTGCTGGTTTAAAGATAAGAAAAAAGTCGTGAAAGCGATGAAACATATGACGTTCTCCGTGAAGGAAGGGGAAGTCGTTGGCATCCTAGGAGAAAATGGTGCAGGGAAAACCACGTTATTACGCGCCGTAGCCACATTGTTAGAACCTACGCACGGATCAGTCACTGTCGCAGGCTTTGATACGGTGAAAGAATCAACGGAAGTGAAAAAGCGAATTGGTGTCTTGTTTGGCGGTGAGACGGGGCTTTACGATCGTTTGACGGCACGAGAAAACCTTGAATACTTTGGCAAATTGTATGGCTTAGATCAGCATGAAATCAAAGCAAGAATAGAGGATTTGGCAAAGCGTTTTGGGATGAGACAATATATGGATCGAAAGGTGAAAGGATTCTCAAGAGGAATGAAACAAAAGGTGGCGATTGCCAGAACCTTGATTCATGATCCTGACATTATTTTATTTGATGAGCCGACAACAGGCTTGGATATTACATCAAGTAATATTTTCAGAGACTTTATTCATCAGCTCAAGCAGCAAAATAAAACCATCCTTTTTTCAAGCCACATCATGGAAGAAGTCAGCCAGCTTTGTGACAGTGTCATGATGATTCATCAAGGAGAGCTTGTGATAAAGGGACACTTCCAGAATTATATACACAGGAACAAAGTGATGACTTGAACTATATCTTTATGTCGAAGCTCGCTAGGGGGATTTCATAATGTGGAAAACCGTATTTAAAAAAGAAATGACAGATGCGCTAAGAGACCGAAAAACGCTACTCTTAACAGTGCTGATTCCTCTTTTGACGATGCTTGGATTGGTGTTCTTTTATGAAAGCATGATTGCAGATCCAGGAGATGAAACCTATACGGTCGCAGTGAATGAACCGCTTCCAACTGAAATGAATCAAATGATCAAAGAGGTCAAAAACCTCACACTTGAAACATTTGATGACCCGCAGCAAGCTGTCAAAGATGGAAAGGCGAATGCTTACCTGGAAATGCCGAAAGAGGCAGACGACATGCTTCAGCATCAACAATCATTTGCAATTAAAATTCATGGGTATACAACAGATGATGATTCGGTCATCGCGGTTCAAATGCTGCAATCCTTACTGGAGCAGTATCAAAACCAAGTCGTAGAAAAGCGTTTAGCCGCTGATCAAATCAATACATCTGTTGTTCACCCATTTCAGGTGCAGGCTGTTGATGTAGAAGAGGGCGAAGAAGGAGAAAATGGCATGACCTCTATGCTTTTGTCGATTCTTCTTCCAATGATTTTGGTGACCTCCGTCATCTCAGGTGCTTTGCCAGCTGCGCTTGATATTGTAGCGGGTGAAAAAGACCGAAAATCCATTGAAGCGTTGTTCCTGACACCTGCCAGCAGACTCCAAATTCTCATCGGAAAATGGCTGGCTGTCTCCATGTTCGGGATTTTAAGTGGAATTGTGGCGATCGGCATGCTGCTTTTATCCACGCTGCTCTTTACAGAAAAGCTAAAACAAGCACTGAACTTTGGTGATCAAATGTGGAGCATTATCGCCGTCATGTTTGCGGCGCTTATCATCTTCTCCTTCATGGTATCTATGATTGAATTGCTGCTCAGCGTCATTTCGGGCTCAGTCAAAGAGGCACAGTCGTACATGTCGATGATCATTACACTAGGTGTGCTTCCAATGTTCTTTACCATGAGAGCAGGTGCTACGCAACTAGATACGTATTACTTTGCAATCCCATTCCTCAATATTCATGCGCTCTGTAAGCAATTGATGTTTGGCATCATCGATCCGATGGCCGTCACTCTGACACTCGGCTCCTCGGCTCTCGCAGTCGTCATCTTGTTTGTCATCGTGAGAAGCTTGTTTATGCAAGAGAAATGGATGCTTGCGAAATAAAGAAACGCCCTCTTTGATAGAGGGCGTCAGATTGTAGAGAAACTCATGTTTTTCTACAATCTTTTTTATTTTCATCGTAATGATGATGGATGAGATTTAATGAAAAAGGCCTCCCACACACCTAGCCTAGCTTCGCTAGGTGTATGGCAATCTTCTTCATGTTCTGACAGGCAGCTGTGAGAAGCACTTGCTCACTCACATTTTGTTTTCCCCTCAACCGGCAGTAGCGAAGCCCATGCAGTTGTTTTGAATCTGCAAAGCTTCGCTCTATTTTTTCTTTTCTTTTTTGATATAGCTCTTTTCCAGAGGCAGACAGACGATTTTGTCTGATCTTTTCTTTGTGTTCCTCCCATACATGTCTTGAGATCACTTTTTGATGATTTTTCGATCTTGTACAGCGCTCAAGGAAAGGACACGATACGCATTTTTTAGGATCTGACTTGTAGAACCTATAACCTTTTCGATCAGTTGTTGTATATAATAGCTTCTCACCATTTGGGCATATGTAGTGATCATGTTCAGAGTCATACTGAAATTTCCACTTCTCAAATAATCCTCTTGTTGGATGAAAGCGTCTATGTGCGATGACACCAAAAATACGGCGATCGGATAAACCTTTACAGATTGGGGTTGTCAAATAACCAGAATCAAGGGCAACAGCTTCTACTTGAAAACCAAATCGGGCGATTTGGTGATCCAATCGATCAAGATACGGAACAGAGTCATGGATATTGCCGGGCGTGACATGGGCATCCGTGATGATATTGTACTTCATATCCGTTGTACGGTGGTCTAGGTAGAAAAAGCCTTCTGGTTTATTTTCACGATAAAGATAGCCACTTTCAGGGTCAGTCGTACTTTGACGAATGTCTTTTTTCGTTTTCACCTCCTCTTTTACCTTTAAGGGCTTTTTTCCGTGTGCCACTCGATCTTCTTGGATCGCTTCTTCTAAATCATTTATATAGTTCTGAGTATCTTGTTCAATCGTTTTTCTCGTATATTTATGTTTATTGGCATTGGCTTTAAGATGAGTCGAATCAGTAAAAAGAACGCGGCCTCCTACCATATCATGATTAATGGCTTGAAGCACAATTTCATCAAAAATGTCTTGAAAAATCGTTGTATCTTTGAATCGAGTACGACGATTCCAGCTAATGGTCGAGTGGTGGGGAACGGGGTCATTGATGTTCAAACCTAAAAACCATCTATACGCCATGTTATAGTAAATTTCTTTTTCAAGTTGTCTTTCAGAACGGATACCGTACAGGTATCCGATAAACATCATTTTGAATAAAATAAGTGGATCAAGAGAAGGACGACCTTTATTCTCGCTATAATACGGTTTTACTTTATCTACGATAAATGAAAAGTCAATGTACTGATCAATTTTACGAAGCAGGTGATCCTCTTCGACCAGTTGATCTAGCAATACAAATTCGGCTTCGTGCTGAGAAGAATTTCTAGTGTGGAACATGAGAAAAACACCTTCCTTTAGTATGCTTTTCTCTATTATAAAACGGGGGAATGGAAACTTTAAGGAAAAAAATAAAGCTGTCGAGATTTTCTCGACAGCCTGACGCCCTCTTTGATAGAGGGCGTTTTCAAGTGAATACCGATCACCGTATTTTTCAGTTTAAGAAACCGAATTGATCCAAGTTCTCTAAATAAAATTGAAAATGCTCGTTATGAATATCAACTGGATATTCTTCTAACTCATTTTCAATAATTGCACCTACAATTAAAGCATTCATATACCTATCAAGCTTTTCGCAGCTAGCTCTTACTTGAGATTCTGAAATATATAATCCATCTTTACTTTCTAAAATGATATCAATTCTTCTACCTTCTTGTTCATCAAACAATAAGTGATTATACTCCCATTCTTTGACTCTCTTGGGGTTTAAGGGATGTTCACGATTATCAAGTATTTCTTCACGATGATTCTTTTTTTCCTCATTTGAAAACAATTGAATCAATATACTTGGATCATCAATGACAAAACATTTATATATCTTAGTATATTCAAAGTGATCATCATTTACTAAATCTAAAATTTTTGTTTTTGAAAATTCTCTAGCTTTAAATTTAGACGTTATAATCTCAGCGACTCGTTCTTTAGTAAAAATCAATTGATCTTTTTTATATAAATACTGTTTATATAGCTTTTCGTAATTATACATGATTCACCTCTATTAATTATTTAACAGGACCTCCGTAGAATGAATGAGCTTTTGGAGTTCTTTTATAGGGATGCCAGTGATAATAATACCATGAGAGCAGGAGCTACGCAGCTAGATACGTATTACTTTGCTATCCCATTCTTAATATTCACGTACTATGTAAGTAATTGATGTTTGTCATCGTGAGAAGTTTGTTTATGAAAGAAAAGTGAATGCTTGCGAAATAAAAAAGCTAAAAACTTGTAGATTTTATCTGCAAGTTTTTTTATATCCAGAGATTTATATAAAAGAGATTCACTATCGGGTGAAAGGAATGGCATAATGGAAGGGAGAAATTACATTATTATCCCAATTCGATTAATGAGGTGATTCGTGTATGTCTTATCAAACAGTAGACGATGATGTGCTAGAGCTATGTAATATATATGCTCAACAAACACACCATTTTGAAGCGTTTATTTTGGGGAACAGGAAAGGATTATTGGAATTAAGAAAAGCGATAGATGAGGCATTAGAAACGGGTAGTTCCGTTGCACATTTATATCCATCTGATTTTGAAGGATATGAAACGTATGTTGCTTTAGTAGACGACGAACAAAAGTTTGAGAAATTAATGGATCCTTATGTAGAGGAATACGTACAAGATGAGGATGCGGTTGATCCGGTTGAGGTGATAAAAGAGTATGAAGCTGTAAAAGAAACTCCTTCATAATAGACCGTATCTTACTTTCTTGGCTGTAATTCGGAATTAAATATAGGGATCAAACAAAAAACGATAAGAAAAAACCCCCGGCATCGGGGGTTTTTTCTTAGTTCTTGATGAACTTTTCAACTAATGAGCTTGTTTTGTAATCGTTCAAATCAAGTTTCCATTGGTCGATGTCATTTTTCTTCATGTTGACTTCTACTGTTTCTTCAGAAGAGGAAGGTCCTAATTTTTTGAACTCTTCTGGGTAGATCGAGAGTAAATATTTTTGTGCTTCATCATAAGACGCAGTACGGTTTTTGCTGTAGAACTCAGTCGCTTTTTCTTTTAAACGATCGACAAGCGGGCTTGCATCAATTGGTGTAAGAGTTACAGTCACAACGGCTTTATCACCACTGATGGCTTTTGTTTTTGTTGATACTTTTGATTTTTCAGCTAATGTTTCTTTTACAGCTTTTAGAAGCTTATCAAGGTTTTCGTCCTTCGCTGAGCTAGAAGAAATACCTGATGACGTGATGTAGCCTTGTTTGAATGATTTATCAAATTGGTTGACAACAGTTGATTTGTTATCACCTGTTAGTTTTTCGAATTCGTCGTTATTCTTACCAAAAATCATGACATCAATATAAGAAGAAAGGGCTTTTGCAGATGCTTGAAGTGTATCTGCTTTTTTCATTAAGTCTTTACCTTTAATATCGAATTCTAGTGTTTTGTCATCTTTTTTAGAACCACTACCTGGCTCTGTGTACACAAGCTGATAGTCTTTTTCTTTGTCAACAACAAAGAAAAGACCGCCTTTTGATACTTTGTCTGCATTTAGAGAGCTTGAAGATAATACTTCGTTGTAGTCATCTGGAGAGATCGTAGACACCTGTGAGTCATCTTGGTAAAGCGTGAAGTTGCTTTTATCAACGTTTAGAGGCTCTTTGCTGATATTTTTTACAGATACGTTCACTTTTAGTACATACTGATCATCCTGTACAGATGTATCGTATTGAGGTGGTAATGTGTACTCAGCACTTTCTACCTTTACCTCTGCTGCATCAAGGGATTTTGTATCTTTTTCCTTCGTAGCTGACTTTTCTTTTCCACCACTACAAGCAGCAGCGACAACAGTGACACACAAGATCAGAAGAAACAGGGATAATTTCTTTTTAAACATGACGTGTTTTCCTCCTCGGGTTTATGATGAATTTCATTGGAAAGCTTTAGTTCATATCGTTCTTTTTGCACAAAAAGAAAAACACTGTGTGTTTTTTACTGTAGAATGAAGCGAAAGTACTGTCAATACTTCAGTGCGTTTCTAAGTTTGCACAGCTTCAAGTAGTAAAAATGACACTAAGTTGAGAGGAGAAACTTGTAAATTTATGATTTGATGTCTCCTGTAAAAACTCAACATTTTATATTTTAAGGTTTTGAGTCGGATTGTTGAATAGGTTCAAATGACTGTTTTTGATAATGGTGTCGCAATTAGAAGGATTTTTATGACTTGTAAATGAGTCTATAGTAATGAATATTTTTTCCTGTTATGTGCATGATCACTTGGTTTGTGTGTTGTTGCCAGAGAGACACATGTCCAGCAAAATGTTGAGGTATTTAGACAGGCTCTCGACACTGAAGGTGTCTTTTCCCGTCAAAATGGCAGTCATCTACACAGAAACCCTACATAAAATAAAAGAGAAACGAATGGAGGTGGATGTATGGCAGTGGTAAGAGCGACAAGCTCTGATATTGATCTCATGGCCAGACTTCTGAGAGCGGAGGCAGAAGGTGAAGGAAAGCAAGGGATGCTGCTCGTAGGAAATGTGGGCATCAACCGGTTGCGTGCCAACTGCTCTGACTTTAAAGGGCTGCGTACGATTCCACAAATGATTTATCAAGAGCATGCATTTGAAGCAGTCACGCATGGTTATTTTTATCAACGAGCACGAGAAACAGAAAAAACACTTGCACGGAGGAATATTAACGGAGAACGATTTTGGCCAGCAAAATTCAGCCTTTGGTATTTTAAGCCGCCTGGTAATTGTCCACCGACTTGGTACAATCAGCCGTTTGTGGCAAGGTATAAGTCTCATTGCTTTTATCAACCAACCGCTGAAACATGTGAAAATGTCTATAACACCTTTTAAGTTTGATGAACAGCACAATCCTCTTAGTCAACGATTGCAGAGGATTGTGTTTTTCTTTTTTTCAAAATGGGTAACCATTGTGTATCAACTAGATGAAGCACGTGATAGGAGGAAATAAAGATGTATCAAGATTTAAAAGGAAAAACAGCCATTGTCACAGGTTCTTCAAAAGGAATCGGACAAGCCATCGCATTACGATTTGGACAAGAGCAGATGAATGTGGTTGTGAACTATAAAGGTGATGAAGAGGGTGCTGAAGAAACGGTCCAAGCCATTCAGCAGCGCGGAGGTAGGGCGGTGAAAGTACACGCAGATGTCTCCGAAGAGGAAGGAATTCAATCCATCATGGATACAGCACTGGAGCATTTCGGAACAGTCGATGTATTCGTCAACAATTCAGGCTTTAACGGCGAAGAAGCGATGCCGCATGAGATGACGCTTGAGCAATGGCAAAAAGTCATTGATGTGAATATTACAGGCGCCTTTTTAGGGGCAAAGGCTGCAATCGCCTATATGATGGAGCATGACATCAAAGGATCGATTTTAAATATATCCAGTGTTCATCAGGAAATACCGCGCCCGTTCAATGTTCACTATTCCACTTCCAAAGGCGGAATGAACATGATGACAAAAACGCTGGCTCTTGATTATGCGGAAGCAGGTATTCGGATCAATGCGATTGCACCAGGTACAATGGCGACCGAATCGAATGATGATTTGCAGGATGAACAGAAAAAACAAAAGCAGCTTGAAAAGATTCCGATGAGAGCATTTGGTGAACCGAAGGAGATTGGGTCAGCCGCTGCATTCCTCGTATCTAAGGAAGCTTCGTATATCACAGGTACCACTTTATTTGTAGATGGAGGAATGACGCTTTATCCTTCTCAAATCAATGATTAATTCAAAAAAACATCCGCCCATTCAGCCGGCGGATGTTTTTTGTTCGTAGCGGTGTGCGGCTTTGGCTGGTTTGCCGAGTAGCATCGGGTATTTGCTTAGGAAGGAGATGCATGGCACCATGAGCAGCAATGTTCCGATCGTGTAAAAGAGAGTCCAGGAAAGCTGCGCTGTATCTGCAATACTGATGCCAAGTCCATAATAAACAAGTGCTTTCATGATATCGATGCCGGCAAACTGCAAGACGAGAATCACAATGGAATTTCGACCGAGATAGGTCAAAATAGGGGACGTTTTGAATTTAAAGCTTAAATAAATCACGGCAGCTGAACCGAGCAGTGCACATGCATAGAAAAGAAAAAGATCACCATAGTCATTCACGCGCATATCGATTCGTGAATTAAAGCTTTGCATGTAAGCAGTCAGTACAAGCAGACCTGTACATAGAAGAAGGGTTGGGTCTGTCTTTAATTCCACAAACCATTGCTTTGCCAAAAAGCCAATTGAATAAAACACAACAGCCGTCAAGGCGACATTGGCATTCCACGGTAGGCTTTGGTCTAAAAGCAAGGTAGAGGCATATCCAGCACCTCCGCAAAGGACGGTCAGTAAGATCAAGACAGCAGGTTTCCCTTTTGTCAGACGATGCATAAAGAAAAAGATCATTTCCACTAAAAAGAGTGTCGTTAAAAACCAGATGGCTGGGTTATGCGTGAGTCTAGCTTCATCTGCATTGGATATAAAAATACCTGTAAACGGAACGAAAGGGTCAATATCCGTTTGTCCCTTAAAGGCAAAAAAACGAGTAACGGTGAACCAAAAAACATACGTAATGATGGAGAAATAGAGATAGGGCAAGAGTAAGCTCTTGGCTTTCTTCTGAATAAATGACAGAGCAGGGAGTGAGGATGATCGAAACATCATGCCGGATAGTAAAAAGAAAAGCGGCATATGAAAAGAGTAAATGAATTGCTTTAACGAATCTGGAATGGGCACATGCGCCATGACCACGAGCAGAATACCGATCCCTTTAGCCGCATCGACCCATTCGAGTCTCTTATTCATGGCCTGTCATCTCCTTCCTTCTAGCGTCGTAAACGGGTCTTTCATATGTACCTCTACTATATAAAAGGTACACCCCTTATGCGTTTACAGTTCGCTAACGATTAGAAGACACAGTTGCGATCAGATGACAGGCGGAAGGATTTTGACATCTTGATGTTACATTTCCCATTTTTTATGACAATGTAAAAAAAAGCCAAGGGAATTGGCTTCAAAATAATTCGGCGATTCGTTTGAAGGAGCGCTGTTTTTCTATCGGATCAAATGAATTGTTTAGAATCATGATGTCATCCGTTTGGTAGCGGTCCATCAAGCTAAGTAATTGCTCTTTCACCGTTGCCTTTGAGCCGACGATCATCCGCTGGCGGTTTTGTAACATTTTTTTCTTTTCCTGCGTGGTGTAATGATAGGTACTGGCTTCTTCTATAGAAGGGACGCGGCTGTCCAGTCCTTTTTCAACACGCAGCAGCCATAAATCTGTACTGCTGGCGATCCGTTCGGCCTCTTCATCGGTTTCACCACAAATGACAAACACGGCAAACATAGCGTGCGGCTGGGTGGAAAAGACAGATGGAGAAAAGTGAGACCGATACGTCTCAAATGCTTGTTTGCCGCGTGCAGGGTGGATAAAGTGACCAAAAATATAGTTGATCCCAAGTTCCGCTGCCTGCACGGCACTATTTTCTCCGAGACCAAGTAGCCAAACCGGCGGATGAGCATCAACAAGCGGAGAAGCTTTGACTCCTGCATGCGGGTGCCTAGAAGGCAGGCTGTCTGATAAGTAAAATAGAAGATCCTTCAGCTGGCGGTCAAACTGAGATAGATCTTTATGCACGCCGTCTGTCAAAGCAAGTCTCGTCCTTTCAATCCCGCCCGGAGATTTGCCTACACCGATTTCTATTCGTCCAGGATACAGAGCCTCAAGCTGCCGCGTGACCTCTGCTACTTTAAAGGGGCTGTACTGCGGAAGTAAAATGCCGCCAGACCCGGTACGTAAGGTCGATGTATGAGCGGCGATATGTGCCATTAATATTTCAGGTGCTGTACTAGCGAGCCCTCTTGTGCTGTGGTGTTCAGCAAACCAATAACGCTCATACCCAAGAGTTTCCGCAAGTTGAGCCAGCTGCGTTGTGTGAATCAATGTCTTTTGCGCTGTCTGACCTTTAGGAATAGCGACTTGATCTAATATGTGAAGTGATGGCATCATCAACATCCTTTCATTTACACGGTCAATGTTCTTCATTTCAGTATAAAGAAATCCTTGAATAGAAGGAAACGAAAGGGTTTATCCTTTGATTTCATGCTTTATCTTTTCTATATCAACATACGAAAACACATCAATACGTTATTTATCAGCAAGAGCTGTGGACGAGAATTTTCGACAATGTTTCACATGAAACACTTCATTTACGACATGAACCATTTTCAACATGGATCTTTCGTTAAAAAAATATCATCTGTTTGAAACCTATCTTGAACGTAGATCGTATATACTAGTAAATAGAAAAAAGAGTAAGAGGCTCCAATGTCATTTCATGAATTTTGTCGAATTTTCATGTATGATGATTTTAATAGGGTCCATCGCTTAATAAATAGATTTTTATTATGCTGGAGGAGTGATTGATTTGGCGATTACATTAGAAAAAGGTCAACGTATTGATTTAACAAAAGGCAAAGCAGGGCTAACGAATATTCTTGTTGGACTTGGCTGGGACCCTGTATCACAAGGCGGCGGATTTTTAGGAAAGCTGTTTGGCGGCGGAGGCGGCGCTGATATTGATTGTGATGCTTCAGTGCTCATGCTGAAAAATGATAAATTTACGGAAAATAAAGATTTGATTTATTTTGGCAACTTGAAAAGCAAATGCGGCAGTGTCGAGCATACAGGTGACAACCTGACTGGTGAAGGAGACGGAGATGATGAACAAGTCCTCGTCAACTTGAGCAAGGTGCCGGGCAATGTGAATAAATTGGTGTTTGTTGTGAACATCTATGATGCACTTAGAAGAAATCAGCATTTTGGTATGATTCAAAATGCGTACATTCGCATCGTTGATCGTTCAAACAATCAAGAATTAGTGAAGTATAATTTAAAAGATGAGTATGCAGGGAAAACATCATTAATCGTCGGAGAGCTTTATCGTCACGAGAATGAGTGGAAGTTTGCGGCTGTTGGGGACGGTACAAATGATGCGAAGCTTGCCGATATTACGAGAAACTACATTTAATTAGAAGGGAGAGGTTCCTAGTGGGAATTTCTTTAGCGAAAGGTCAAAAAATTGATTTAACAAAAACAAATCCAGGTTTAACAAAAGTGGTCGTCGGTCTTGGCTGGGACGTCAATAAGTATGACGGCGGACATGACTTTGATCTAGACGCAAGTGTATTTCTTTTAGATGCGGCAGGTAAGGCAAGCTCTCCATCGGATTTTGTCTTTTACAATCAAACAACTGGCGGAGGCGGCAGTGTCGTACATACAGGCGATAACCGCACTGGTGAAGGCGACGGAGATGACGAGCAGGTCAATATCGACTTATCAGCTGTACCAGCGAGTATTGAGAAGATTTCATTTGTCATTACGATTCATGATGCGGAAGCGCGCAGTCAAAATTTCGGACAAGTCACGAACGCATATGTGCGTATTTTAAATGCGGCATCAAATGAAGAACTGATTCGATACGATTTGGCAGAGGACTTCTCCATCGAGACAGCGATTATTGTAGGTGAATTATACCGTCATGGCGGGGAATGGAAATTCTCAGCTGTCGGATCGGGCTATCAAGGCGGACTTGCCCGCATTGCAACGGACTTCGGTTTAGATATCGGGTAACGGCTAGTTTTATATTTTCAGGAGACAGGAGAGGGACGAATATGGCGATTCAGCTTTCAAAAGGACAACGTGTCGATTTAACAAAAACCAACCCAGGGCTGACGAAAGTGATGATTGGTCTTGGCTGGGATACGAATAAATATTCTGGCGGAGCCGAATTTGATTTGGACGCTTCGGCATTCTTAGTGGATGCAAACAATCGTTGTCAGCAAGACACAGATTTTGTTTTCTATAATAACCTTCAGCACCCAAGCGGCAGTGTCACTCATACAGGTGATAACCGGACCGGTGAAGGAGATGGAGATGACGAGCAAATTCTCGTTGATTTCTCAAAAATTCCTGCTAACATTGATCGTATCGGAATTACAGTGACGATTCATGATGCAGAGACGCGCAGCCAGAATTTTGGACAAGTCTCAAATGCGTTTGTTCGTGTTGTAAATGAAGAGGGCGGGGAAGAATTGATTCGCTTTGATTTAGGGGAAGACTTCTCAATTGAAACGGCTGTCGTAGTGTGTGAATTGTACCGACACGAAAGCGATTGGAAGTTTAACGCGATCGGAAGCGGATTCTCTGGCGGACTTGCAGCTCTTTGTCAAAATTATGGGTTAGAAGTATAAACGAGAGAAACAAAATTCAAGAGGCGCTGCCAATGACTCATTTGAGGGCCTTTTCCAAAGTGAGAAAGAAACAGCGATCAAGAATAACAGCAGGCGAAAGCCTGCTGATGCTTCTACACTTATAGGAGGAAAAACAGTTGGATATTTTGAAACATATGTTGGACACGTATGCCTCGTTTTTTGATTGGCATATGTGGGCAGAGGTATTAACAAACCCTGTCTCTTGGGGGCTCATTGGGACCCTTGTTGTGCTTGAAGGATTGTTATCAGCAGATAACGCACTTGTATTAGCTGTCATGGTGAAACATTTACCAGAAAAGCAGCGTAAAAAGGCATTAACCTACGGATTAATTGGCGCTTATTTCTTCCGTTTTCTATTCATTGGCGTAGGGATGCTGCTTATTAAGTTTTGGTGGATTAAGGTTCTCGGAGCTGCATATTTAGCATGGCTTGTCATTAAGCACTTCTGGTTAGGTGACGGCGATGACGAAGCGAAGGAATTGAAAAAAGAAGGCTGGATGATTCGTGTATTTGGCGTGTTCTGGGCAACCGTTATTTCTGTGGAAATTATGGACCTTGCCTTCTCGGTGGACAGTATTCTTGCGGCATTCGCTGTATCTGAGGAAGTATGGATTCTGCTATTAGGCGGAATGCTTGGAATTCTCATGATGCGTACAGTGGCACAGTTATTCCTTGTCCTCATTGACCGTGTTCCAGAGCTTGAGAATACAGCGTTTATTCTCATTGGAATTATTGCCATCAAAATGGGCTTAAGTGCTGCTCATATTGAAATTCCGCATGTCGCATTCTTTGCGATTATTATCCTAGCATTTATCGGGACGTTTATTGTTCATAAAATGAATAAGAAGAAACATCAAGATGTGACAAACGAAGCTGCGGCTTCAAAAGAAGAATAGGACGATCAAAAAGGAATGGAGTTGACTAGCGGCTCCATCCTTTTTTGAATCATCAGGTCATTGATTTATTTTCTCTAAACAACAGGAGGTGGCACAGCATGCGGTATTTTCGATTTTTATCAGAGGCGATGCAGCACGATCTTTTTTTCAAGCGGCCGGGGGCGATGCATTCACTGACACCGAGGCATGTACTTGCGCATGCATTAGGTGCTACTTTGTATATGCCTGCGACAAGACAAGATATAGCAGATATGCTGCTGTCGCAGAAATATGAAGCGCTTTGCTCTGTTGTATTTTGCTTGGAGGATGCCATCGGTGATCAAGAAGTGGACATGGCTGAACAGAATCTAGTGGCACAATTGGCCAGTCTCAAAGAGAAAGTCACGCATGCGCCTGAAACGGCTGAACATTTGCCTCTTATATTTATTCGCGTTCGTTCGCCGAAACAGCTGCTCAAAATGGCAGACTTGCTCGGCTCCTCTCTTCAATTACTTACCGGTTTTGTGTTCCCGAAGTGCTCGGTTCATAATGCGAAGGATTATTTGGACAGTCTGAAACAGGCATCGTCCCAAACGCAGACAACCCTTTATGGGATGCCCATTTTGGAAACACCCGATTTACTAGAAAAAGAAACAAGATATACGGTGTTGTCAGAGTTAAAGCAGATCTTGCTGAATGACGAAGAATATATTTTGAATATTCGCATTGGGGCAACGGATCTTTGCGGTTTGTACGGAATTCGCCGTGATCGTAACACGACCATTTATGAGATTAATTTGATTGCTGATTTGATCACAGATATCACCAATTATTTTGGCCGTTCCTTTGTGGTATCAGGTGCTGTGTGGGAGCATTTTGGCCCTGCACGAAAGGAACAAAAGCCATTCATCCGGGCACTTTCTCATAAGAGTGGTGAATCGTCTTCATCTGAATTTGATGACGTACAAGGTTTACTCAAGGAGACAAAACTCGATGTGGCTAACGGCATTCATGGAAAGACGGTCATTCATCCAACACATCTCAAGCCGGTTCAAAGCATGTATGTTGTAACGAAGGAAGAGTATATGGATGCATTAAGCATTCTTGAACATGCAGACGGCACAGTTGGCGTAATGAAGAGTACCTTCTCTAATAAAATGAATGAAACGAAGCCCCATTACAGATGGGCAGAGCACATTATAATGAAGTCAGATATTTACGGGGTGTTTCATGAAAATAGAAGCTATATCGACATACTCACAGAAGCAGAAGCCGCATACGCTGAGCATCTTGGAACATATGGAAGTTGAGCTTGTTCTCAAAGAAGGTGCGCTTCAGCTAGAAAAAGAGCATCTCTTTGACATGGCAGCAAGGGTGAACAAAAAAAGAGCCTTTTTATTCGTTAGTAAGGTGCTCGGTAAGCACATTCCTGTTCATCCAGTAAAACCGCTCCTTGTCTCGGGTCTTTTAGCCATGGCGTATGCCAAAGAGCAAACAGGCAAGACGTCTCCGCATCAAGAGCTTTTAGTAGAAGCACTCAAGACGGATGACCACACGGTATTAACTAAAGCCTACGAAGCGCTCAAAAAAGAGAAGCTTTCAATAGGAAAACAGCCGATCGTGATCGGCTTTGCAGAAACAGCCACAGCTCTTGGTCACGGTGTGTATGACGTATTAGAAGGAGCATCTTACATTCATACGACACGTGAACAGCTGCTGGATCTTGATCCTTCATTGGTATTTGAAGAAGAGCATTCGCATGCAACGGATCAGCTTTGTTATGCAGACGAAGCATTACTTCGCACAGACCGTCCCGTCGTGCTAGTAGATGATGAAGTCACGACAGGCCGTACGAATATCAATATCATTCGGGACCTTCATGCAAAGCACCCGCGACATTCTTACATGATTCTTTCTATTTTAGACTGGCGGACAGAGGAGCACGAGAAAGCCATGTGTGAGCTTGAAGAGGAGCTTGGTATTCACATCACCTCATTGTCTTTATTAAAAGGGCAAATGGTCTTTCGAGGCAAAACGCTGGATGAACCAGCTTATTCGTATAAGATAGCTGAGCAAAAGGATCTGCCAAGTCTCTCTGTTCACTCCCTTCAATCCTTCTTTCAGCAAAAGCCGTATGCACGTTCTCATGCAACCAATTCGGCTGGTCATTCGCCATATATACATGAAACGGGTCGTTTTGGTTTAAACGCAGCAGATACGGCAGCCATCGACCAAGCAGCTGCAGAGGCTGGACTGAAACTGAAGAAGGAACGCAAAGGAAAGCAGACACTTTGTTTAGGAACAGGTGAACTGATGTATGTACCGATGAGAGTGGCTGCACATATGGGAGAAGGTGTTCTCTTTCATTCAACGACGAGAAGCCCAATTCATCCCGTTGAAAAGGATGGATACGCTGTTCAAAATGGGTTCACCTTTGTGAGTCCAGAGGATGCTCGAATTCAGCACTACGTGTACAACATACCAAAAGGTCAATACGATGATGTATTTCTCTTCTTTGAGAAAAAGGTCTCTCAGGAGGCATTGCTTCCGCTTGTTCATTTATTTGCCGAGCGGCATGTGAAGCATGTGCATATTGTGACTTTATCAGACGAGGTGAAGGTGAATGGCTAATGTGTATACAAAGATGGGAAGCTATCCAGAGCAGGATGTAACCTTCTTACTCAAAGATTTATCATCCATTGAGATGGAGAAAAGTACAGAGGAGCGGGAGCGTTCGATTCAGAGTGGTGCGCATTATTCAGAAATGCTGCCGATTGAATATAAACCAACCGAATCTTATATGGATTTATTCTATGAATCTCTGAAAGAAAGTAAGGAGAAGGTAGCAGAAGCGGTAGCTGTTGTAGCAGAACAGATTGTGAAAAAGCGAGGCTTCCAAACGGTGCTTTGCAGTTTGGCTAGAGCGGGAACGCCGATCGGGGTACTCATCAAACGATATATTCGAAAGACATATGGTCTTGAACTGCCTCATTACAGCATCTCGATTATTCGTGATCGAGGAATAGATGAGAATGCGCTACATTATATGCTCAAGGAACATCCGGGCTATGAGATTGCCTTTATTGATGGATGGACCGGAAAAGGTGCGATTTCGAGAGAGCTCCAAAAAGCGGTGATTGATTTTGAAAGAAAGTACGGTATTCGTCTTTCTAGTGAACTAGCTGTACTCGCTGATCCTGGCTATTGTACACATGTCTACGGAACGAGAGAGGACTTTCTCATTCCAAGTGCTTGCCTGAATTCGACTGTATCTGGACTTGTTAGTCGTACGGTACTAAACAACCGCTGGATCAATGCCGATGATTTCCATGGGGCAAAATATTATGAAGAGCTGCTTGATGAGGATGTGTCCAATCTGTATGTGGATACAATTGAAGAAGCATTTTCTAGCCTCGAACCAAATGTAGGAGAGAAAGCAGAGACCATTCTCACGCAAGGAATGCCTGCGGATTGGCGGGGAATGGCGTCCATTGAAGCGATCGGTCAGGAGTTTCAAATTGAAAATACCCATTTGATTAAGCCGGGTGTTGGTGAGACGACCCGTGTGCTGCTGAGAAGAATCCCTTGGAAAATCTTGATACAGCCTGGGTCTCAGGAGAAGCTAAAGCATATTTTGCTTCTGGCAGAGGACAGGGGCGTTCCTGTCATTGAATACGCCAATATGTCCTATACGTGCTGTGGACTCATTCGTCCGCTGGAGCAGACGTCATGAAGACAAGTGCGTTTGCCAGTGATTTAGACCGCACACTGATTTACTCACATCGAGTGCTGGATCAGTATACGTATGAAGGAGATTATGCTTTAGTTGAAATGCTGGATGAACGTCCGCTTTCCTATATGTCGGTTGAAACGAAGAAGTCTTTGCAGACGATTCATCAATTGGGCTGGTTCATTCCAGTGACGACAAGAACGACCGCTCAGTATGAACGGATCACCTTCTTTCAGCAAGAGCTCAAACCGGAGTATGCTATCACGACAAATGGGGGATGTATCCTTCATCGCGGCAAGCCGCTTGAGGATTGGCAGGTCATCGTTGATGAGAGGCTCAAAGCGTGTATGTCAGTCAGAGAGATGCTAAGAGCCATCTCCGAACTTCCAGTTGCGGCATGGGTGAAGCGTACCCGGACAGCCGAGGGAAGATTTCTTTATTTGATTATGAAAGATGAGTATCTGTCTCGCATTCCACTTGCTGAATTGAAGCAGTGGGGCGAGGAGAGAGGCTGGCAGGTGTCTCTACAAGGACGGAAGCTTTACTTTATTCCGAAACCGCTCAATAAGTGGGATGCTGTTGCTTTTCTAAAGGAACGGTTGGAGCTTGAATATGTATACGGTGCGGGTGATTCCCTCTTAGATGCAGGTCTCATTCGTCAGGCAGATATGGGCTTTGCCCCAAGGCATGGAGAAGTGCTCGACTTTGATTCATTACTTGAGCCGACAGCAGCATCTGGCATGGCAGCAGCAGATGAAATCACCGCTTGTGTCATGAAGCAGATGACGACCGCAAAAAAGCCTTCGATTCGATAGCAGAAGTAGAAGGGTGAATGATATGATAGTAGTAGCTTTCGAGAAAATATAGGAGAAAGGAAGGAGCGGCGTGAGTTATAAAGAAATCAATGTTAACCAAACACGGGCGGAGCAGGAAGCCTGGAAAAACGTGCTGAAAAAGCCGCTCCCTGAAAGAGACGGTTATGTCAAGGACGAGCATACATTGTCCTTGCCGCGTCTCGCCGCCCGGGTCCTTGGAACTCCGCATGATGCAACCGATTATTTTATTTATTTACATGAATTATATGAAACAGATGGCATTCATATTTTAAGTGAAACGCTCAATCGTCATATTGAGCCGGAGCATTTTCAAGCGCTTCAACGCATTCATTTGATTAACCAAGAAGAAAAAGGATTATCTGTGAATCGCTTTGTGGCTTTCTTAGATGGTGAACAGCTGATTGTACGCCATCCAAACCCTGTAATGAACCGGCATATCCGCCTTTCATTGATCAAGGTGTTTGAGCATTTCAAACAGCTGCATGAAGGGGGATTTCAGCATCCCGATTTCCGCCGGGTTTTGCTGGATGTAGTAAAGTTCTCAAATAATCATCTAGGTCCATGGCTGAAGGAAGTCAATATAGAAGAAAAAATGCCGGCTGTCATTTGGTATGGAGAGGCGAATAAAAGTCAGCTTTATTTTCTTTACTATGTCATGCTGATTGGCTGTGATGTTGTGCTATTTCATCCAGAGGGCGAGGATTCGTTCCGCGAACTAGATCCAGAAGAAAAGCTGACTTTTATTGATCAGTATCCGGGGACTTCAAAGCTGGAACCGTTCCCTACTGAAAAGCCTGAGAGGAAGTCAACGGTGGCGTACCGCTCGACAAGAGAGCTTGAAGAGGTGCTCCACACGGAAGATTCAATGCTGTATAAGCCTTGGCAATTCAGAGATCATACTCCTCATTCTATTACGCTGAAGACAACGTATGATGAGTTGTTTTTAATTGCAAAGGAACGTTCCTTTATCCGCCCTAATTTTCAAGCAGACCGCGACACGATACAGATCCCGAATCTCTTTGCGAAAATGATGGGGGTCACTCGAGACAAGCGTGAATACTGGGATCGTATCCACACGTTAATGGAATGGAAAGAGACGAAGACCATTCGCCATTTTCCTTTTACGAAAGAAGTGTCTTCGAATTATCAATTTCATTATCAGCATGCCCTTTCTTCTGCTGGAGAGATTGATCCTGAATTATTAATGAAAAGCAACGTGTGGCAGTTTTCTCATCTATATGAGGGGACGCAGCGTGCGATAGCAGAGGCGATATCTCGAATCTGTCAGCATCCGAAGCTAATAAAAGAAGGCAATGAGACTGAATTAGATGTCCGTATTTATTTATTCAAACAGGTACTGCATATCGGCCAGGAGCTCATTGAACTCATTCAAACCTTTGATTATGCACAAACTGTACCGAAAGTGATTTTATATCATACGGAATATAATGGTGAGCTGACTCGTTCTGATGCGGCTGCCCTCATTTTCCTAAATGAAATGGGTGTGGATCTCTTCGTGTATCATCCGGCGGGATACCAGTGTATCGAGCGATATATAGATGACCAATTATTTGATACCCATTGGCTTGATGAGATGGTTATGAACCAGGAGTTTAAAGAGCCGTCCATCGTAAGAAAATTATTTCAATCCATTAAAAACCGATAAGGAGATCAAAGCTTATGACAAATACAAACGGAAATGACATCATTTCAATTGATAAAGAGGAAATCTCCATTGAGAAGGCAGACGATATTCGCGTTCAGCTTCGAAATGAACCAGAAGTGCAAAATATTGCAAGACAGATCGATGCGAAAAATCAGCTGGATCTGCTTGAATACGGAAAACAGCCGGCCGTTGAAATCTCTAAGTTCTCTGATCGTATTCTTTCGATGATGCGTTCAACTAGTGTCACTGACTCAGGAACGATGCTGACGCAGCTTGGAAAAATTATGGATCGTTTTGATAAAAATGATTTTGACGAGCCAAAGGGTGGTTTACTGTCAAAAATCTTTAAACGCGGCGGCAGCATGATTGAAAAGATTTTCAGTAAATATCAAACGCTCGGTGCAGAGATTGAAAAAATTAATGTGGAAATCAGTAAATATAAAGACGAAATGACAAAATCGACTGTGACGCTTGAAGAAATGTATGAGCATAACATTCAATACTATATGGAGCTTGAAAAGTATGTCGTTGCAGGTCAAATGAAAATCGAGGAATTAAAGCAATTGGTTCCTTCTTATGAAGAAAAAGCAGCTAGTGGAAACCAGCTCGCACAAATGGAGCTTGATACACTTCGTAACGGCATTCAAGCGTTGGAAGAGCGTGTATATGACCTTGATATGGCACGGATGGTGGCTCTTCAAACAGCACCGCAAATTCGTTTGCTGCAGCGTGGGAATACGAAACTAATCGGTAAAATCAACTCAGCGTTCATTATCACGATTCCGATCTTTAAAAATGGCATCATTCAAGCTGTGACAGCGAAAAGACAAAAGCTTGTGGCTGATTCAATGAGTGAGCTGGATAGAAGAACAAATGAAATGCTGAAACGAAATGCTGAAAACATCTCAAGCCAAAGTGTGGAGATTGCCAAATTGTCTGGACGTCCAAGTATCGACATTGAAACGATCGAATCTTCCTTTAATACGATTGTACAAGGGATGAAAGAGACAAAACAGATCGAAGAAGAAAACAAACGATTACGCGAAGATGGAACAAAGCGTATGCTTGAATTACAAGATAATATTAAGCGAGCTGCCCTAGAGTCCTAAAAAAATAAGCTGTCTGTAACTAAAGTTGCAGGCAGTTTTTTAATATTTTAATTAAAATTTGAATGAAAAAGGTTTCTATGTGACCATTTTCGGGTAAATCCTGTTCAGAGGAATGGTTCACCCATGTTTGAAAAAGTTCGCTATGGTGAGGATTTGAGTTATTTTTTAGCACAATTAGGAATTTCCAGTAAAATATTGTCTGATGAGAGGAAATACCCCGTAAATTATGTTGTTTATGAAGCATTCTATAGGATTTACGAGTAATACGGCGTATAAACTCTAATCACCAGACCTCTTATAGGGAATTCATACATATTGTGCAGAAATAAGCGAATTCTAAAGATTGTTCGCATCATAACGCTTATGTTACGGTTATAAAGATGCTAATTTGGAGGGAAAATATGAATTCTGAAGAGAGAAATATCAAAATCAAGATAAATAATGTATCTAAAATTTTCGGTAAAAATGCTAAAAAAGCAACTCAAATGCTTGAAAAAGGGAAAACAAAAAGAGAGATCCTAAAAGAGACTGGCGCAACAGTTGGTGTCAATCGAGCAAATTTTGATGTGTATGACGGCGAGATATTTGTCATCATGGGGCTATCAGGGAGCGGAAAGTCCACACTTGTGCGGCTGCTAAACAGGTTAATCGAACCAACCTCCGGCGAAATATATATTGATGGGGATATGATAACAAATATGTCAAAGGATCAATTGCGTGAAGTCAGACGGAAAAAGATCAGCATGGTCTTCCAAAACTTCGCATTGTTCCCGCACCGCACCATTCTTGAGAACACAGAGTATGGTCTTGAATTACAAGGTGTAGACAAAGAAGAGCGCCACTCAAAAGCGCTTGAATCTTTAAAGCTTGTTGGACTTGAAGGCTTTGAAGAGCAATATCCAAACCAATTAAGTGGTGGGATGCAGCAGCGTGTTGGATTGGCACGTGCATTAGCAAATGACCCTGACATCTTATTAATGGATGAAGCATTCAGCGCACTCGATCCATTAATTCGTAAAGACATGCAGGATGAATTGCTTGAGCTTCACACATCTGTAGGAAAAACGATCATTTTCATTACCCATGATTTAGATGAGGCGCTTCGGATTGGCGACCGCATTGTGCTCATGAAGGACGGGAATATCGTCCAAATCGGAACACCAGAAGAAATTTTGATGAACCCATCGAATGAATATGTTGAACGTTTCGTTGAAGATGTCGACCTTTCTAAAGTATTAACCGCTGGTCATATTATGAAACGTGCAGAAACAGTTCAGATCGACAAAGGGGCTCGTGTTGCACTTACGCTCATGAAAAACCTTGGAATTTCGTCAATCTATGCAGTCGATAAGAAAAAGCATTTATTAGGTGTTATTTCTGCACAAGCAGCGAAAAAGGCGGCAGAAATGGGAGCATCGCTTGAAACTGTTCTTGATAAAGAATTCACGACAGTATTGGAATCAACGTATTTGACAGAAATCTTTGATGCGGTGTCTGATGCGGCAAACATTCCAATTGCCGTTGTCGATGAGAAAAACAGAATGAAGGGTATTGTGGTCAGAGGTGCATTAATTGGTGCGTTATCAGGTAATGATGAGTATATCAACATGTCTTCTAACAAGCTTGAGGAAATTAAAACACAAGAGCCTTCTGCACAGGAGGTAGAATAAGATGTTTAGTATGAGTGATTTACCTAGAATTCCGTTCGCGGATTATATCGATCGATTTGTTGACTGGTTAACATTAACCTTTGGTGGTTTCTTTGATGGGATCACAAATGGATTAGCAGGTACAGTAAATGGAATTGTGGCAGTACTTGGTGTGATTCCATCCATTATTTTAACCCTTATTTTTGCAGGCATTGCTTGGTGGATCAGTACAAGAGGAATTGCTCTTTTTACACTTATTGGATTCTTGCTGATTGACTATTTAGGCTACTGGCATCCAATGCTTCAAACACTTGCGCTCGTTTTAACAGCTGTGGTCATTTCCATCGTAATCGGGGTTCCGATCGGTATTTGGGCATCACAGAAGGAAACTGTGCGTAAAATTGTGACACCTATCTTAGATTTAATGCAGACAATGCCTGCATTCGTTTATCTATTACCAGCCATCTTCTTCTTTAACATTGGCGTTGTGCCTGGAGTTGTGGCATCGGTTATTTTCTCTATGCCGCCAACGATTCGTATGACGATTCTCGGTATTAAACAAGTACCAGCTGATTTAATTGAAGCAACAGAAGCATTTGGTTCAACGACATTCCAGCGTTTGTTCAAAGTTCAGCTTCCACTTGCAACAAAAACCATCCTAGCTGGTATTAACCAAAGTATCATGCTTGCTCTATCAATGGTCGTCATTGCGGCAATGGTAGGTGCACCAGGACTTGGTTCAGAAGTATATAGTGCGGTAACGCAGCTGAAAACAGGAATTGGATTTGAAGCAGGTATTGCCATTGTCATTGTGGCAATTACACTTGACCGTATTACACAAAACATTAAAACGAAAAAAACCAGGGGGAATGCTTAATGTGGAAAAAGTCTCTCTACATTGGGATGACCGCCCTGCTTGTCTTTTTACTAGCCGCTTGTGGCGCAAAGTCGGACTCAAATGCGAGTGCAGCACAGCAGGTGAATAAAACCATTATCGGCATTGATCCCGGTTCAGGAATTATGGCGCTAACGGATCAAGCGAAAAAGGATTACGGCTTAGAGGATTGGACGGTTGTGTCTGCATCAAGTGCAGCCATGACTGCAACTCTCAAAAAATCTTACGACCGTAAAAAGCCAATCATCATCACTGGCTGGAATCCACACTGGATGTTTTCTCGCTATGATTTAAAATATTTAGATGATCCAAAGAAATCTTACGGTGAAGCGGAAGAGATTCATACGATTTCACGTAAAGGGTTTGCAAAGGATCAGCCGGATGCAGCCAAAATGCTTGGTCAGTTTAAATGGTCTCAAGATGACATGGGCGAAGTCATGATGGATATCCAAGATGGTATCAATCCAAAGGATGCCGCCGTTAAATATGTGAAGAAACATAAAGACCAAGTAGCGAAATGGACAAAAGGCGTGAAAAAGTCGAATGGTGACAAAGTCAATCTTGCCTACGTTGCGTGGGATAGTGAGATTGCAAGTACCAATGTTGCTGCAGAAGTACTGCGTGAGCTCGGATTTAAAGTAACCTTGACTCAGGTGGAAGCAGGTCCAATGTGGACAGCAATTGCAACTGGAAGTGCGGATGCCTCGTTATCTGCTTGGCTACCAAATACGCATAAAACGTATGCAGCGAAGTTTAAAGGGAAATATGATGATCTAGGCACAAGTATGAAAGGTCTTCGCATGGGTCTAGTTGTTCCGACATATATGAAGAACGTCAACTCGATTGAGGATTTGAAAAAATAGCCAATTATGATGAGATTCCCTTATAATAGAAGGGAGCATATGAAAAAGCAGTCTGCTCAAAAAGCGGCTGCTTTTTTTCTTATATATAAGGAAGGTGGACGAGTTGTCGATGATGGTTAAGCCGATCATGATTTTCCTGCATGGTGGAGGAGTAAGTAGCTGGATGTGGCAGGAGCAGATAAAAACATTCAAGGAAGCGTATGAATGCTATACGCCTGACCTCATTGGTCACGGGACTAGAGCAGATGAACAGTCATTTTCCATGAGAGAAAGTGCTCTTGAAGTCATCTCATGGATCAAGCAGCATGCGCAAGGACATAAAGTAATACTCGTTGGCTTCTCTCTAGGTGCACAGGTTGCCGTTGAGGTGTTATCAAAAGAGCCTGACATCGTAGACATAGCCGTCATCAATAGCGCTCTTGTAATGCCGCTGCCATGGCTTTACTTGATGGTGAGACCTCTTTTACCTCTTACGTATCCATTATTAAAGAAAGATTGGTTTATCGAGCTCCAAGCTGAAAAAATGGGGCTTCCAAACGATGTACTCAATCACTATGTGGCGGATTCGAAGAATTTGCAGAAGAAAACCCTTCTGACGATGTTTCAAGAAAATCTCCATTACAAGCTCCCAGACACGTTTCAACAAGCGAAGGCACGAATTCTTGTCACAGTGGGGGAAAAGGAAAAAGGCATCATGAAACGGTCAGCAAAGAAAATAACGAATTCACATCCGCAGGCAGCAGGTGTCGTCGTTCCCGCTATTGGACATACATTTACGTTTGAGAAGAAAGAACTGTTTATGGATATGGTTCAATGCTTTATAGAGGAACGCACATTACCAGTGGAATTAAAGGAAATCAAGTAACTGAAAGTAAAGACAGGCATAAAAGAGGCAGCCAAATCTTAGAACCTATATGATAGAGGTATAAAACGCTTACAGATGAGCTACTGTCTGACTGAAAGCTCATGAGACGTAGAAGGAGGAGCTATGAGTAAAAACTATATCATATTCGGTGCAAGTCAAGGATTAGGGGATGCTTTTGTTAAAGGTCTTCCGACAAGCGGAGATACAGTTTGGATTGTGTCTCGAAGTGAACCGAGCAGTTTGAAATTAGATGACGGTGTACATAGAATTTGGCTGAAAATTGATTTATCAAGCCAATCTCATATCCCATACATGATCGAAGCATTGGGGGACAAAACCATTGATGTCCTCATCTATAACGTCGGCTTATGGGAAAAACGAGGCTTTGAAGATGATTATTCATTTGATCACGATCAGCCAGAGGATATCGCTCATTTAATCAATGTGAATGTCACGTCTACGATTACTTACATCCAAGCACTGCTTCCGCACGTAAGAAAATCGGAGAATGGAAAAATCATCGTGATTGGTTCAACGGCGGGACTTGATCATACAAACCTACCGCAAGTTTCTTTTGTTGCATCTAAATTTGGCCTGCGCGGAATTGTGAATGCACTAAGAGAGCATGTGAGAAAAGATAAAATATCTGTATCCAGTATCAATCCAGGAGAGCTGGCAGCGGAGGTACCATATGAAGATGGTGCCGAAAAAGCCATCGCTCTATATGATGAAACGAGAATTCCTGTACAGGATATAGTAGAGCTTGCGAGATGTGTGATTCATTTATCAAGGGTATCCTGTGTAAAAGAAATCAACGTCCCAGCAATGACAGATTTGAATGCGTAATACAATCAGACCACCCGTTTAAAGAAAAAACGGGTGGTTTTTTGATTTTATGATGAATGCTGCTGAAGGGTTTGATAAACAGCTTCAGTCAAAATCTCAATGCCGGTAAAAATAGCAGAGCGGTCGAATGTCATATACGGATGATGTAGACCGGGCTTTAGATCACAGCCTAAACCAAGCATCGTGGATTTGATATGCGGAACCTTTGCTGCATAAAAGTGAAAATCCTCTCCGCCTGTCGTTACAAGCGGAGGATCGAGCTGCTCTTTGCCTAAAACCTTTTCAATGGCTTGAGACATCATCTGAACGGCTTCCTCATTTAAGGTGGCGGCAGGCAGACGATGATCTGTTGAAAGGGTAATGGAAGCACCAAAGGCATCCGCTACAGCATGTACGGCTCTTTCAATTTCTTTTTCTAGTTCATCCATCACTTCATTTGTTTGTGCTCTGACATCTAATGTAAAAGAAGCTTTGCCAGGGATGATGTTTGAACTGCCTCCGCCAGCATGTAGGTTGGTCATTTTCACAGAATGTGCAACTCTTGGATCGACATGAATATGCGCGAGTCTTTGCACGAGGGTAGAAGCCACTTCAATGACGTTGACCCCTAGGTGCGGGCGTGCACCGTGGGCTTCCTCACCAATAATTGTGCCGATGTAATGATTACTCGATCCATGCAAGATCGCAGGTGCGCAGCGTCCGTTTAATGTTTCTTGAATTGGGCGCACATGCACTCCGTATAAGTAATCAACGTCTGCTAGCACATCTTTTTCAATCATTTTCAGCGCACCGCCGCCTTTTTCCTCAGCAGGCTGAAAAATGAACCGGATGGTGCCGTTTGGGAGTTCCTTTTCTTTTAATGCCATGAAGGTGCCGAGAGCCATTGTCATGTGTGCATCGTGACCACATGAATGATTGGCTTGAAACTCACCATCTACTTCCTGCCAAAGTGCATCAATATCGGCTCTCACAGCGACCACTGGTGCGCCTTCTCCAATTTCACCGATCACTCCTGTACAGTCGTCAAATGTTCGAGTCTGACAGCCCATTTTCTTTAATAAGTCCTCAAGATAAGCCGTCGTATTCGTTTCTTCCCAGCTGATTTCAGGGTGGGCGTGCAGGTGATCAAAGATGTCTTTCACCGTTTGCTGCATGTCGTTTGTCAAAGTTGTCATGAATAGCCTCCTTGCTGACAGAAAATCTGTCAAAATATTCTTTTAGTGAAATAATATTGATCTTAAATATCATCAGTGTTTATAATATAACACATCATTTGATTATTCAGAAAATTAAGTGAAATCTCGATCGGGACAAAGGGGTTTTGACACATGAAAACAGCAGCAGTATTACCACCAGAGAAACAAAAAAGAAAACTTCAAATGCCAGATGCGTATGTTCTCTTATTTATCATTGCGCTCATTTGTACCGTTGCAACGTATTTTGTGCCAGCAGGTGAATTTGACCGAAAGACGTCAGGGGAAATTACAACAGCTGTTCCTGGCAGCTATCATCGCATTGATCAATCACCCGTAAGTCCAGTGGGCTTTTTTACAGCCATTCAGGAAGGGATGGTAGGGTCTTCTTCTATTATTTTTCTCATTCTATTTACTGGTGGAACCATAGCCATTTTGGAGAAAACAGGTGCCATTAACGGAATGATTCACCATGTCATCAGCAGGTTTCAAACAAAGCAATTATTGTTTATTTGTATCGTTGGAGGATTATTTTCAGTGCTTGGAACGACCGGCATTGTCGTGAACTCTGTTATAGGATTTATTCCAATCGGGATCATTGTGGCAAGATCCTTGAAATGGGATGCTGTGGCAGGAGCGGCGGTGATTTACATCGGCTGTTATGCCGGGTTTAACGCAACCATATTGTCTCCATCTCCACTGGGGTTATCTCAGACGATTGCAGAGCTGCCGATTTTTTCTGGCATTGGCCTGCGTGTCATTATTTATCTTTGTTTTCTTATATCTAGTATTGTGTACATCTATTTATATACAAGACGCCTAAAGAATAAAGAAAAGGGAAGTCTTCTTGGTGATCAATGGTTTCCTGCGAAGGGGCTTGGCGGATCTGATGCAGAATCTGTGGACAAGCCTGCATTTACGGGCAGACATAAGCTGATTTTAGCAGTGTGTGGATTGTCTCTTGGGGGCTTCTTATATGGCGCGCTTCAGCTTGGCTGGACCGATAAGGAAATGGCAGGAGTCTTCATTTTCATGGCGATTGCTGCTGGATTGCTTGGCGGATTAGCAGCCAATGATATTGCGAAAACGTTTATTGTCGGCTGTCAAAGCCTTGTTTACGGCGCACTCATTGTCGGAATGGCACGCTGCATTTCTGTCATTTTGGAAAATGGTAAGCTGCTTGATACCGTGGTTAATGGCTTGGCGAGTATGCTGACAGGATTTAGTCCAATTGCTGGTGCGATCGGGATGTATATTGCGAGTGCACTTCTTCACTTTTTGATTTCATCAGGTTCAGGAGAAGCGGTTGTCTTTATTCCAATTCTTGCGCCGCTGGCTGATTTAATGGGCATCACAAGACAGGTCGCTGTAGAAGCGGTGATGCTTGGCGAAGGGGTGGTTAACTGTATCAATCCGACGTCAGGTGTGCTCATGGCTGTGCTTGCTGCAAGTGGTATTCCTTATGTGAAGTGGCTTCGTTTTATGGTGCCACTTGCGCTCATTTGGTTTGTCATTGGCCTTGTCTTTATTTGTATCGGCGTGATGATCAATTGGGGACCTTATTAACATGTATAAAGCTGCTGACAATGGCTTGGCAGCTTTTTTCTTGTAAGAAATATGCATGTATACAGCTCTTTGAAAGCACAATAAGTGTGTTCACAAATTCGCTACATATTTTTTTTCCGAAACCCCCTTGCAAAAGTTTGTGAAGTATTGCACAATAAGAATGTGAAATACTTCACATAAGAAAAACAACCTAGTTTTACTCAGGAGGATGAGATAAATGACAAACGAAAAAGTAAACAAAGTAGCACTTATTGGAGCAGGTTTTGTAGGTAGCAGTTATGCCTTTACATTAATAAATCAAGTGATCACAGATGAATTGGTTGTCATCGATTTGAATCAAGATAAAGCAATGGGTGACGTCATGGATTTAAACCACGGGAAAGCATTTGCTCCGCATCCGGTGAACACATGGTATGGAGATTATGAGGATTGTAAGGATGCGGACATTGTGTGTATCTGTGCTGGAGCGAACCAAAAGCCAGGTGAAACGAGACTTGACCTTGTTGAAAAAAACTTAAATATATTTAAAGGCATTGTAGACAATGTGATGAAAAGTGGATTCGATGGTATTTTCTTAGTCGCCACAAACCCTGTTGATATTTTAACATATGCGACTTGGAAATTCAGTGGACTGCCAAAAGAACGAGTGATCGGCAGCGGAACTACACTTGATACTGCAAGGTTTAGATACATGCTTAGTGAGTACTTTGACGCAGCGGCACACAATGTGCATGCGTACATCATTGGAGAGCATGGCGATACAGAGCTTGCTGTTTGGAGTCATGCGAATATCGGAAGTGTACCGATTACAGAATTAATGAAGAAAAATGATCAATACAAACAAGAAGATTTAGATGAGATGATGGAAAATGTCCGTCATGCCGCTTATCAAATCATTGAGAAAAAAGGCGCTACTTACTACGGCGTAGCGATGAGTTTGGCCCGCATAACAAGAGCGATTCTGCACAATGAAAACAGTATTTTGACTGTCAGCACTTACTTAGATGGAGAGTACGGAGCAGAAGATGTCTACATTGGTGTACCTGCCCTTGTGAATCGAAATGGCGCAACAGAAGTGATAGAGCTTGCACTGAATGATACAGAAAAAGAACAATTCGCGCACAGTGTGAATGTGTTAAAAGAGATTTTGGCTCCTCATTTTTAATCAAAAGCAACCTATCTGAGCAGAAAAGGATGAATCACTATGTGGCAGCAAATATATAATCCGTTTGGTAATGAATTCGTGAGTGCGTTGGTAGCAATGCTTCCAATTTTGTTTTTCCTACTTGCATTAACCGTATTTAAGTTAAAAGGTGTTTTAGCCGCTTGTTTTACCTTAATCGTCAGCTTTGTAACAGCGGTTTTCTTCTTTCATATGCCAATTGAAAAAGCATTATCTGCTGTGCTGCTCGGTATATCTAATGGGCTGTGGCCGATTGGATATATCGTCATCATGGCGGTGTGGCTCTATAAAATTGCTGTGAAATCTGGTAAATTCGATGTTATTCGTTCTAGTATTGCAGGAATCTCTCAAGATCAACGTCTTCAGCTCTTATTAATTGGTTTTAGTTTTAACGCATTTTTAGAGGGAGCCGCTGGGTTTGGTGTACCGATTGCGATTAGTGCCGCTCTCTTAACAGAGCTTGGGTTTAAACCGCTGAAAGCTGCGATGCTCTGCTTAATTGCCAATGCTGCGTCTGGCGCATTTGGTGCTGTGGGTATCCCAGTCATTACAGGGGCGCAAATGGGCAATATGACGCCGCTTGCATTATCTCAAACCCTTGTGTTTACGATTCCATTTATTTCATTCTGTATTCCGTTCCTACTCATTCTCATTGTGGACGGATTCAAAGGGATTAAAGAAACGCTCCCTGCCTTGCTTGTTGTGAGTGGAAGCTATGCCATTTTGCAAGCTGTCACAATGGTGACAATGGGTCCTGAGCTTGCCAATATTATTTCAGCTTTAGCAAGTATGGGGATTTTGGCTTTATTTCTTCGAAAATGGCAGCCGAAACATATTTATCGTGAAGAAGGAGCACCAGCCATTGAACAGAAACAAACGTATGGCGGCGTTGAAGTGCTGAAAGCATGGTCTCCGTTCTATATTTTAACTGCCGTGATTACGGTATGGAGTCTGCCAGCATTTAAAGCATTGTTTGCTGTAGGAGGCCCGCTCAACTGGACAACCATTTTAGTGAAAATGCCATTTTTGCATCAGCAAATTGTGAAATTACCACCAATTGCACAAACAGCAACACCTATTGATGCGATCTTTAAAATTGATGTGATCAGTGCAACGGGTACTGCCATTCTGATTGCGGTGATGCTGACAGGTTTGTTTAGCAGACATATTACATTAACAGAAGGCGCTGCCTGCTTAAAAGCATCAGTGAAAGAGCTTTGGGTACCAGTTCTCACCATTTGTTTTGTCATGGGCTTTGCCAACTTGGCGAACTTCGCTGGACTAAGTTCAGCCATTGGGCTTGCACTTGCCAAAACAGGCGATTTGTTCCCGCTTGTCAGCCCAGTGCTTGGCTGGATCGGGGTGTTTATTACAGGATCTGTCGTGAGTAACAACGCCTTATTCGGTAACCTTCAAGCGGTCACTGCTTCTCAAATCGGCTCACAAGCAGGTTTGTTAATCGGAGCAAATACAACAGGCGGGGTCATGGCGAAATTAATTTCTCCACAATCTATCGCCATTGCTACAGCAGCAGTTGGAGAAACAGGTAAAGAATCTGAGCTCTTCCAAAAGACTGTGAAGTACAGCTTCATCCTGCTCGGCATAGTGTGTGTATGGACATTCATTCTTGCTCAATTTATATAGGTTTAAAAAAAGACTGGACAGCTCTCAGTCTTTTTTTGTTTATGTCGATTCCCTTGTTACGAGCTGGGTAGGCAGCTGGATATGTTCACGCTGTAATGGTTTTTGGTCTTGCAGGATCTCGATTATTTGCTGCACAGACCGCTGGCCAAGCTCTACGATCGGGATGTCGATTGTGGTGATCGTTGGAGCCGTCACCTCGCAAATGTCTTGATTGTCATAGCCAATCACCGCTAGATCCTTAGGAATTTGATAACCATATGAAATGGCCTGTTTAATGAGCCCTGCTGCGACTTGGTCATTACCGGTGAAAATGGCATCAGGTGCATTCTTCATGTCATGGATGACATCCATTAAGCGAAAACCGTCTTCAATGGTGAAGGCCTCGCCGAACAGCCAATCGTCATGCAGCGGCAAGCCGTGTGCAGAAAGAGCATCGAGATAGCCCTGTTTCCTTTGTTTCTGTGCTTCACTGCTTTCTGTATCAAAGCAAAACCCGATCGATTTCCGCCCCGACTGAATCAAGTAGTCAACTGCTTTATAGGCAGCTTCCCGCTCGTCGTATCCAATAATCGGGATGTCTGCTGTTTGATGATATTCATTCGCCATGACAATAGGGCCGTTCGTTAAAAATGGCTCGATCTTTTCCCACGGATTTTCTAATGCCCCTAATATGACCCCATCTACTTCTCTTCTTTTTAATAATTGAAGCCCTTCAAGCTCTAATGATTCCTGATAAAACGTCTGAAGCACGATGGCTTTATAGCCTTGATCCAGTGCTTCTTTTGAAATTCCTTTAATGAATTGTGCAAAAAAAGGATGGTCCACAGCCGGGACAGACACAGCAATGGTTTTTGTCTGATGTGAACGAAGGGTGCGAGCCGCTGAACTCGGTGTATATTCCATTTCTTTCATCACCTGTAAAATGAGCTGGCGTTTTTCCTCTGACACATATGGATGATGATTCAGCACCCTGGAAACGGTGGTGGTTGAAACCCCGCAGCGTTTGGCAATTTCATAAATTGTACACATATTAACAAATCCTTTACACAAAGTTATTGTTCTGAAATCGATAACATCATTTACAATGTGAAACAAGTTAAATATTAACAAATGGAATTGATTAATTGGAGGGAATGGAATGCAAATATTGACGAAGATATCAGGTAAAAGCAAGGATTATCTTCCTTTGCTGGATATGATCAATCAAGGTGTTCAAGTAAAGTCTGATTCAGTTGAGAAGCACCTAGCAAATGAAAAGCTGGTGACGTTCCTCGAGCAAGATATAGGGCACACAGGATTGGAAAAAATTCTCTTCCATTATAAACAAAATAAGGAAAAAAAGATACCGTTTCTGCCAGTTGATAAACTGATTTCAGAGGATGAAATCGATGATATTATGCAGGTGTTGAAAGAAGTATTGAGTTCTGGCCGTTTTACTTCAGGGCCATATATCCCGGCGTTTGAAAAGCAGCTAGCTGAGTACTTAGGGAAGAAATATGTCATTGCCACGTCAAGTGGAACAGATGCTCTAATGATCAGCCTTATATCAGCAGGCGTCACTCCAGGAGATGAGGTCATTTTGCCAGCGAATAGCTTTGCTGCAACAGAAAATGCAGTGCTGGCGATTGGGGCTGTTCCTGTCTATGCCGATATTGATCCAGATACTTACTGCTTGGCACCGAGTGAAATAGAGAAGCATATCACAGATCAAACGGCATGCATTCTTCCGGTTCATTTATATGGAAAACAAGCGGATATGAAGGCCATTTCGGCGATTGCGAAAAAGCATGGGCTGAAAATCATTGAAGATGGCTGTCAGGCGATCGGCAGCACTGACCTTGGAGCATATGGAGATGGGCTTGTTCTCAGCTTTAATCCATACAAAAATCTTGGTGTCTGCGGCAAGGCAGGAGCCATCGCGACAAATGATGAAGCCTTAGCAGAAAAATGCATGGAGATCAGCTATCACGGCTTTGAAGTAGGAAAGAAAAATGTCAAACGCAGTGACTACGGCTTTAATTCGAAAATTGATAATTTGCAGGCAGCGATCGGACTCGAACGCATGAAGTATTTAGGATTACAAAACTTTAAACGCTTTTACTTAGCAAAGCGATACATTGACCAGCTGCAAACGCTTGAGGATGAAGGATACTTGAAGCTTCCGAAGCTGACGGATGATCATGTCTGGCATCTGTTCCCGATCAGAGTGCTGAAGGGAGAACGAGATAAGCTTGCAACGAAATTGCTGAAAATGGGCATAGAAACAGATGTTTATTACCCGATTCTATCGCATCAGCATCAAACAAATCTTGTTTCTCAAAAGTATAAACAAACGACACTTCCACAAACGGAAAAAGCAGCACAGGAATTACTTCACTTGCCGCTGTATCCAGGCATGCCGCTGCAAGATCAGGAGAAGGTCATCGAGGGGGTTCATCATGTTATCAAGTCTTCCATTCAATAAAAAGCTGCTGAATCAGCCGAAAAATCCGAAGTGGATCGTCTTCTGTGACTTTGATGAAACCTATTATTCTCACGGAATGACCGATGAGCAGAGAGAGGATGTAAAGCGGCTGGAAGCCTTTGTGGCAGAAAAGAGTGAAGCAGGACAGCTAATGCTTGGATGGGTCACGGGAAGCAGCCTCGATTCTGTGACAAGTAAAATGGAAACAGGCGGTTTTCATCAATTCCCGCATTTCATTGCGTCGAACTTAGGGACTGAGATTGTGTATACATCCGATGCTCATTTTGGACAGCCAGATGCGGAGTGGATGAAGCGGCTGGATGCGCAGGGCTTCTCAGATGAAAAAATTGAAGACATCCTCGAAACTATACGTGAAAAGGGAATTCATCTCAGACCGCAAACGCAGCTGGGCAGCTCAGGGTATAAGAAGAATTTCTATTATCAGGAGCAGGATGAACGGACAGATCTTCATCATCTATCATTTATCCAAACACTTGCCAAAGAGCGCGGGGTGGCGGTCAACATCAACAAATGCAATCCGCTTGCAGGAGACCCTGCTGATTGCTATGATGTTGATTTTTTACCAGTCGGCACAGGGAAGGATGAAATTGTCCGCTTTATGCTGAACCAATATGATTTATCGAAAGATCAAGGCTTTGCCTTTGGAGATAGTGGGAACGATTTGCGGATGCTTCAATCCGTCACGCACGGTTTCCTCGTCCAAAATGCGACGGCCGAAGCCAAGCGGCACCATCATCAAATTTGTCATCATGGTTATGCAAAAGGAATCTATGAAACACTGAAAACAGTGATGTATAAACATGAGGAGGCACATTCATGAAGAAAATTGGAATTGTTGGAGCAGGGAATATTGCAAAAGCACATGCAAGAGCATTATCAACGATCAAAGGTGCAGAGTTATCCGGTGTCTATGATTTACACGAGTCAGTTGCACAGGGATTCATTAAACAGTATGGCGGACGTGTGTATTCAAGTATCGAAACTTTAGCAGATGCATCTGACGGGTTGATCATTGCCTCCCCTAATTTTTGTCACAAAGACCATGCCCTTCAGGCACTAAGAGCGGGACAGCCCATTTTATGTGAAAAGCCGATGGCTGTGTCGCTGAAGGAAGCGGAGGAAATGGTGGAGACAGCCAAACAGTTCCAGGTTCAAGCCAGTATGGGCTTTAACTATCGTTACTTATCCTTTGTGAATATTTTGAAGAACTTGATTGCCAATGGTGAATTAGGCCGGATTTTGACTGTCAGGACTCATTTTAAGAAAAACAGTGCCCTCAGAAGAAAGACATTTTCATGGAGAGACAGCGGTGAGAGTCTGCGTACGAGCGGTGCATTAGGGGATCTGGGCATTCATTTAATTGATATGCTGTGGTACTTATTTGGCAGTGAAATGAAGAAAGAATCACTTAATACCAAGATGCTGACGCATGTAAAGGAAAAGGAAGAGAAAAAGGTACAGGTGGATGATCATACCGAAATTTTCGGTCAGATGGAGAATCAAGTGTTCTTTCACTTGGTCACATCCAAAAGCACGCAGCCTGAGGAATGCGGATTTAGTGTGGAAGTCGTTGGTCATGACAAGGTATTCAAATACCATACGAACATGCAAAACGAATATGAGATCAGCGATGGCTTGTGTGTGGAGCGTCATCAAATGCCGCAAACCTTGCTGACAGATCCGCCAAATGAATTTTACGGATGGTCTGATACGTTCCGTGATCAGCTGATGCACTGGGTGAATACAGATCCATATCCATCTTATATGAAAGTTGCTGATTTTGTAGACGGGTATCGCGCACAGGCTGCGCTTAATACATGCTTCGAGAGGGAAGAGGCTGTCGAGTCTTCCCGGGCATATTAAAGAGGTGGAGCGGAGGATGTCAAAACTCCGCTCCTTTTTAGAGGAAGTGAAAAGATGAAAAAAATATTTTATTTTGGCTGTGTCTTTTATTTTTTTATTGGGACCATTCATGTGTTTTTTGGCAGCTTAACTCCTTATTTACTGTCTAGTTACGATAAGGGTCCTGGGGAATTATCTTCTTTAATCTTTTTTCAGTTTATTGGTTTTTTGACAGGGGTTCTGTTATCCCCCATCCTTGTGAGGAAAAAAGGCTATGGCGCTGTTCTGACCATGGGTCTTTTGCTGATGATCGGATCACTTCTGCTTGGGCTTTTGGTTCCTGGCTGGTCAACACTTGTGCTGGCAGGTTTTTTTCTTGGGAGCGGGGCGGGCAGTCTTGAGACAACAGCCGGAGCGTATGTGATTTCGATGGCAAACAGTGCGAAGCGAATCAGTATCATGGAGGTCTTCTTTGGGTTAGGAGCGCTGCTGTTTCCACTTGTGATTTTACTGACTGTCAATGAACAGACGTGGCACTATGTGTTTTTATTTCAAGTCGGTGCACTGACTTTCTTCCTGATGCTCTGGCTTGCCTTTATGAACAAATTGCCTCGTGGACAGATGACTTCTTCCTCCAATGGGGTGAGAAAACCGTCCTTACTTGTTGATCGAAACAATCGAATCATTGTGGTGATCATGATTTGCTTTGCCTTTTTCTACGCAGGGATTGAAACGAACTTTGCGAACTTTTTGCCGTCGATCATGCTGGAGAAGGGGGGAGACAATTGGGGTCTCTTTGCAGTCTCCACTTTCTGGACAGCAATTGTCATCGGCAGAACCGTGATTGCGAGAAAAGCAGATCAGCTGCACCCGCTGCGTTTTTTAAAGCTAAGCGCAGCACTCATGATTCTGCTGCTCGTGGTTTTTGCCATGACAACCCACATTGCCGCCCAGCTGCTTCTCATCTTTTTCATCGGCCTGTGCGCAGCTGGTATGTTCCCAATCGCACTGACTGCATCTGCATTAATGATTGAAAATGCCATCGACGAGGCCACAAGCTACTTTATTGCAGCCGCAAGTTTAGGCGGAGCCTGCTTGTCCTTCTTGATCGGCTTTAGTCTTGAATGGGCAGGAGCAGCAAGTGCCGTCTTTGTTTTCGCCTTCTTAGCTGTTCTTCTGTTTGCAGCTGCGATTCAAATGAAACGTGTGAAGAAAAAAGAAACCGTTCTCCCACAGCAGTCGGTACTGAAAGCGGATCGGTAAGCGATACCCGCTATTTCCCCTGAGTCCGCCTGAAAAGATGACAAAGGACTTGTACTAAACCATAGAACGTTTGAATAATATGTACAAGTCAGCATCAAAAGGAGGACGTCTATGTGGCGGTGTTTTTTGGTTATATCTTTTTAGGGTTGTCACTTTCAGCGCCTGTTGGGCCAGTCAATGCAGCTCAAATCGACAGAGGGATTAAAAGTGGATTTTGGCACGCGTGGATTTTTGGTGTGGGGGCAATGGCTGCGGATATTGTCTATATGCTCCTCATCTATTTTGGTGTCGCCCAGCTTTTGACCGCACCTCTTGTGAAAACCTTTTTGTGGCTATTCGGCTTTTTTGTTTTGACCTATACCGGCATTGAGAGCCTACGTAAAATCAATTTGCAGGAGAGCCCAAAAAAGGATGGGGGAAACACTTCAATTAATCAGTCGTTCATGACGGGATTTTTTATTTCTCTTTCCAATCCGCTCAGTATTTTATTTTGGCTTGGTATCTACGGCAGTATTTTGGCCAATACGATCGAAAAGTATGGGGCATCTCAATTGCTGATGTACAGCATGGCTATTTTTATCGGCATGTTGATCTGGGATTTCAGCATGGCACTGCTTGCTAGTTCGTTTAGGCGCTATTTAAGTGAACGTGTCTTACATGGCTTATCCGTGCTTGCAGGCTTATCTTTACTTGGTTTCGGCGCTTATTTTGGGTATCAAGGGATCATGGCGTTGATTGGGTAGAAAAGCAGACTCATGTCAGTCTGCTTTTTTGTAAGGATTGACAGATATAACACATTCTTGAATAATGTTGAGATATAAAATGGATTCAAGGAGCTTTGCCATGCGTATTTTTCTTCCAGTATTCAACTATTTGTGCATGCTGATCTTATCAGTCATCACAGCAACATTCGTATATACCATGCTATTTATCCCGACTGAATCAGGCTTTGGTTATGTGGAGATGACAAGTCTGCTGATTTTAATCGCTTATGTAGTGTTTGCTGCACCGATTCAGCTTGTTTTACACAGGCATCCTAGAAGGTTTCGAGGCCGTGACTTACTTGTTTATTTTCTTGCGGCGTGGGTGATTTGCTCTGCGTTAGCGTTATGGATTGATTATGGACTGGTTGTGTTCATTAGCTACAAAGTCTATCTGTTTAGCTTTTGCTCAGCCCTCATTTATTGGGTGCTCGATTCTGTCTTTTTGATGAAGAACCGATCATAGGGAAGATACAAAAGCGCTCTATTAAAAGAAGCAGCATGGAGTGAAAGACGCACATACATGCTGAATTTGAACGAGAACATCCACCTCTGGAATGCGCAAGGAAAGTCGCTTAGGGACAGTCACCACAGCCTTTTTTTCTCATAGGCTATGGAGAAGACGCTAAAACGAGGTGGAAGGAAATGGCCCAGTTATATGCAAAAAGTTGCCTTGATCAAAATCTACGATCACTAGAAGAATGGAAGCAGGATGCTTTTACGCTCTTTGGAGAGATGGTAGGAGATGAGGCAGATACATTCCCTTGTGTACCCGGAAGGCAGGGGTTTTTTCTTGATCATTTACGGTATGGGTTTGTTGGTGACCCGAGGGAAGAGGAAGCGGTTGATGAATTGGCCCAGCTCTTGAGAGAATATCAAAGTTGTTCGAAAGAAACGGGTCAATATGCCTCATTTGTTTGCTTTTTTGAGACACCGCAGGATTTGAGGGAATATTCGCTCGAAGAGTATGAGGAACAGTTTTGGTCGCTCGTTCAGCAATTGCATCAAAAGGATGAAATGAAGTGGCCCGAGGACATTCCGACAGATCCAGAAAATCATGAATGGGAATTTTGTTTTCATGGTGAACCCTATTTTATTTTATGCGCAACACCAGCTCACAAGCTTAGAAAAAGTCGTCACTTTCCTTATGTGATGTGGGCATTTCAACCAAGATGGGTATTTGAGAAGATGAACGGATCTACCACATTCGGTCAAAAAATGAGCAAACTTGTTCGGAAAAGGCTCAAGGCATATGATCAAGTAGATGTTCATCCAGCGTTAAAGTGGTATGGTGATCAGAAAAATCTGGAATGGAAACAATATTTCCTCTCAGATGATGAGGCGGAGAAACCAGCCTCCGCCAAATGTCCTTTTACTGCATTAAGAAACATGATGAAATTATGATGCGGTCTGATCCTGCTGCTTCCACTTTTTTCTCATAAATAGCACCATGATGGCAATCACTGCAATGATCCCAAGGCTGATAAAAAAGCCAGGTCGTCCGCTTGCCTCTGTTAAAGTGCCTGAAATGGCGGCTCCAATCAGGAGCAGCGCAAGAAACATTTCGCACGTTTGGCGAGTGGATGGCTTTGATAGCTTTTTACTTGAGAACAGAATGAAGACCCACGTGTACAGAAGGGTAAGACCGGCTGCTGTTGTGAGATGCTCGTAGATGTGTTTGGACAAAAAGAGTGCAAGCAAAATCGAGACAATTAATCCAGCAGCAGTTAAAATAATCGAAGGCCATCCGACATGAGATGGGTCTTTTTGTTTAAAACAAGCAGGTGCATCTTGATGCTCCGACATCGTGCCAAGCAGCGTCGTGACTGCATAGAGTGAGGCAACCAATGTCGAAAAGCCGGCAATAATGAAAATGCCATTAAAGATATGAAGAAAGATTGATAAATGAAATGGCTCTAATGATGTAATAAAGGGACTGCTGTTCTCATTAAAGGCTGTCACTGGGACAAGCAAGAGAGCAAGTCCAATTGAGACGATATAGATGACCGCTAGAATGATCAGCATGACGCGTCCAGACTTTGCTGCATCCTTCGGGTCCTTTAAATGAACCGCCATCAGCCCCATGACTTCTATTCCCCCAAATGCATAAAACGCATAAATCAATCCATTCCAAAGACCAAGCGGACCGAGCGGCATCCATTCGTGATCTTTGTTTGGGAGGTGAAGGGATGGTTTATGATCTGTCAGAATGCCGAATAACACAAGCACAGCAAGGATCATAAATAGAAAAATCGCCGCTGTCTTCAGTACCGCAAGGACATTTTCTGTCTTTTGAAAAGAAGAAAGCCCTATGATAATCACGAGCAGGGCAAGAGCGGAATAAATTGCAGAAAACACCCAGAGCGGCACAGATGGAAACCAGTGGCGGGTAAAAAGAGAAATCGCTGTTAACTGACTTCCTGTAATCAGCATTTCTGCGAACCAATACACCCAGCCATTGCTAAACCCTGCCCAGCGTCCATATGCTTTACGAGCATAGGAGCAAAACGACCCTTTATCAGGGTTATCAGCCGTCATCGCAGCCAAATGTTTAAAGACGAGATAGGTTCCAACTGCAGCAAGTAAAAAAGAAATGCAGACGGAATAACCGGACTTTGTAATGGCGATGCTGGAACCAAGGAAGAAACCGGTACCAATTGTACAGCCTACTCCGATGAGAGAAAGCTGCCACCAAGATAAAGATTGTTCTTCTTTCAATGCATGTGCAACACCTTTCTGTTTCAATGACATTAGCTTGTGACTGGCTCCTTTTTTTATACATGATCAAGGGGACGTTTTGGGCATACTGTTAAGGAAAGGAGTGCATGTGTTGAACGGAGAATACGTGATTTTACCAAAGGATGGACATGGCTTTCGTTTAGGAAAAGGCCAATGTATGCGGGTGGTTGATGTTGAAGGCCAGCAAGTAGCAGATGTCATGGCCTATCACGAAAAGGATTTTTATGAAAAATTTGACCAAGGCGCGACAATGGACAGTCTATTTTCGTCCAAAGTGAAAAAAGGCGATAAGCTCTATTCTAATTTATACAAACCGATGTTTACGGTCATTGAAGATACAGTCGAGTGCCATGATTTATATATGCCCGCCTGCCGGCAAGAAATGTACCAGCTTTTATACGGACGGACGCATTTAGAGGTCATGCATACATGCTACGATAATTTAAGGACTGCCTTCGAACCATTTGGGATTCCGAAGGAGGATATGTACTATCCTTTTAATGCCTTTATGAATACAGTCATTGATGAAAAAGGAAAGCTGTCTGTGGAGCAGCCAAAATCGCTTCCTGGTGATTACATTCGTCTGCGAGCCGAAATGGATCTCATTGTGGCCGTATCCGCATGCCCTGCTGATATTGGGAAGTGTAATGGCGCAAGCTGTACATCTATACGGGTAGAAATTGATTGAAAAAAAAGGGCCAGTCCTTATAGACAGGGTCTTTTTCATTTGTGAATGTTTGATCATTGATGAAATAGGGGAACGTCTTACAAAATGTTCTTACTGAAAACATGGTATAATGAAGATTCAAAAAACGTTGTCAAATCAATGAATTTAGAGTAAAACCTGTTCTCTTCATGTAGAGGATGCTTAGGAGGAAAAGTGTATGAGTTTGCAAAAAAAGATCAGCCAAGAGTTGCATGTGCAGCCCTCAATTGACCCGAAGCAGGAGATTGAAAAACGGGTTGGATTTTTAAAGGACTACTTGAAAAAAACCGGCGCGAAAGGATTCGTTCTCGGCATTAGCGGCGGACAGGATTCAACGCTCGCTGGACGTCTTGCACAGCTCGCTGCATCTGAACTGCGTCAAGAAGGAAAAGAAGAGGCAGTCTTTATTGCGGTGCGTCTCCCGCATGGCGTGCAGCAGGATGAAGATGATGCCCAGCTCGCTTTATCATTTATTCAGCCGGACAAGTCGTGGAAATATGATATTGCGCCTGCCGTGACGGCATTCAGTGAACAATATCAAAAAGACACAGGCGGACCGTTGTCTGACTTTAATAAAGGGAATGTCAAAGCACGTATGAGAATGATCGCGCAATATGCTGTCGGAGGAGAAGAAGGATTACTTGTCATTGGTACAGATCATGCAGCCGAAGCAGTCACTGGGTTCTTCACGAAGTATGGTGACGGCGGTGCAGACGTTCTCCCGCTCACAGGTCTGACGAAACGCCAAGGCCGGACACTGCTAGAAGCGCTGCAAGCACCAGAGCGCCTATACTTAAAGAAACCGACAGCTGATTTGCTTGATGACAAACCTCAGCAAACGGATGAAACAGAACTAGGCATTACGTACAATGAAATTGATGATTACTTAGAAGGTAAGCCCGTGTCAGAACAAGCAGCAGAAGCGATTGAAAAGCGCTATGTTCAATCAGAGCATAAACGCCAAGTACCCGCTTCCATGTTTGATGACTGGTGGAAATAAAAAAGCGACCTCTCCAGAAGATGGAGAGGTTTCAGCGTGTAGACAAACCCTCGCATTCGTTGTCAGGTCTGCGCTCCAGTGCTCACGAATGTCAAATTCGCTCCGCTCCGGTGCTCGCCCTTCCTAGACTGCAAAGGTTTTCTATCACGCTGAAAAAAAGACAAAGGGCTAAAATGATGTTCATTTTAGCCCTTTGTCAACAATTAGAGACCTCTCCAGTAGACGGAGAGGTTTTTTTATGTCGAATTTCAAGTGGGTTTGACAAAATAACCAAAAATTCATTAAATTAGTAGAACGATCTACTTAAGTCCATTTAACTAAATAAAGATTTTTTTGATCAAAAAAAGCAAGTATAATTAGTTCGATTCACTTAATTTTACTTCTATTTACAGTATTTTCAGAAAAAATGATTGACGAAGAAAAAGAATGCGCTTACAATGAAATCACATTCCGAAAAGTGAAATTAGATTCCACTGGATGGAATAAAGGGGTGGTTCACCTCCAAATAAGAAGCTAAAGGAATGATTGACACAATGAAAAATCGAAGTGCACTGGAAATTTACAAAGAGGGAGGCGCTTGGTGGGAAACTGAGATTAGTCATATTCAAAAAAATTCAATTGAACTTCGAGGTTATCCGATTGAAGAACTTATTGGCGAACTGTCGTATCCACAAATGCTTTATTTACTGCTTGTTGGTGAATTATTGGATGATTCAAAAGCAGCTCTTTTTGAAAGTGTTCTTGTCGCAGGTGCGGACCATGGACCAAGAGCGCCATCTATTGCAGCAGCCAGAATGGCGGTGACTTGCGGTATTTCGTTTAATTCCTCTGTTGCAACAGGGGTGAATTTATTAGGTGATATTCATGGCGGAGCCGGAGAGAAGGCCATGCGTAAGTTATACGAAGCCAAAGCGATCTACGATGATCAAAAGGATATACAGTCTGCGGCCAAGCAAGTATGTCACACATGGTTAACTCGCAAGGAAAAAATCCCGGGGATCGGCCATCAGCTTCATGATGATGATCCGAGGGTTAGACGTCTATATGAGCTGAGTCACACATATGTCCAGCAAGGCCTTATCAGTGGGATATATTTACGGTTAGCCGAAGCGATTAGACATGAGCTTGAACACCTGAAAGGGAAGAAAATCACGATGAATATAGACGGTGTATCTGCTGCAATCCAATGTGAATTAAACATTCCAGCAGAAGCAGCAAAAGGCATTTTTTCCTTATCCAGAGGAATGGGCATCGTGGCGCATGCATATGAGGAGCTGACAAAGGGAGCCCTCGTGAAGGGACCTTGTCCGAACGAAGAAAGATTGGTTCGTTATGCAGGACATGGAACGCGGCACCTAAAGGAGGGAGAGAAAATTTGAGTAGTTTGAAAGCGTTATCATATATAGACGGCGAGTGGATGGATTCCGATCGTGTGAAAACAGATATCACAAATCCTTACTCAGGAGAAAGGATCGGTACATCATATCTCGCCTCACCAGAAGACATAGAACAGGCACTTTCTATTGCGCAGCATGCTAAAAAACAAATAGCGGGAATATCGGCAATTGAACGCTCAAAGATTCTAACAAAAGCAGCCGCCTTGCTTGAAGAACAAAAAGACCATTTCGCAAAACTGATTTCGTTAGAATTAGGCAAACCACTTAAAAATACAAGAGATGAAGTCTCACGATCAATCGAGACGCTGGCGCAGTCGGCGGAAGAAGCGAATCGATTAGTAGGTGAGACCATTCCAGGCAATGTATCATCGCGTGGGCAGGGAGCAATGGCCATGACATTTAAAGTACCAGTCGGAGTTGTGCTGGCGATTACCCCTTTTAATGCACCGCTCAACTTAATTTGTCACAAAGTTGGTCCAGCTTTTGCGGGAGGGAATGTCATTATTTTGAAGCCTGCACCGCAAACATCAGCTGTTGCCTCAGCGTTTGTCAAACTCCTTCTCGAAGCAGGGTTTCCTGAGGCAAGTTTGCAGCTTGTGATTGGCGGGGTCGACGCTGGGAAACAGTTAGTCACTGATGAAAGAACGAATCTCATCTCTTTTACCGGCGGGGCTGCCGGAGGAGAGCATATTACAACTTCTGCGGGATTAAAAAAAGTATTGCTCGAACTCGGAGGGAATGGCGCGACGATTGTTCATCACGATGCTGATATTGAACAAGCCGCATCCCTCTGTGCCAAGACAGGCTTTAGTAATTCTGGTCAAAGCTGTATTTCTGTCCAAAGAATTTATGTCCACCAGGAAATTATGCCGTCGTTTACTGAGGTATTAAAACAAAAAGTAGAGCAGCTTGTCGTTGGAGATCCGCTGTCCAGTGAGAGTGATATCGGCTGTATGGTCGATGTACAGGCCGCGCAGCGAGTTGAGACATGGATACAAGAGGCAGAGAGTATGGGGGCACAGCTTTTATGTGGGGGAAAAAGAAATGGAGCGAGCATCACACCGGCTATTTTGCTGAACCCTCCGAAACAGGCTAAGGTCGTCTGTGAGGAAGTATTCGGCCCAGTTGTCAGCATTCTCCCTTATGCGGAGCTGGAGGAGGCAATTAAAGAAGCAAATGATAGTCGATATGGATTGCAGGCAGGGATCTTTACGAATCAGCTGGATGTTGCGTTACACGCAGCAAAAGAGCTTGAAACTGGCGGTGTTGTCATCAATGGGACATCAAATTTTAGACTGGATCATTGGCCTTATGGAGGAATTAAGCGAAGTGGTCTTGGAAGAGAAGGTCCGCGTTTCGCTATTGAGGAGATGACCGAAACCAAAATGATCGTGCTTCCAAATGGTCTGTGAAAGGGGCGTATGAATGTGAATGCATTTCAGCAAAAGGTAAAAAGTGTGCAGACTGGCGGTCAGCCAATGATTTGTACGCCGCTCATCGGGCAAACAAAGGAAGAATTGTTTCATGAGGTCGAGGTATTAACTGAGAAGAAGCCTGATGTGATAGAGTGGCGGGCGGATTTTTTTCATCACCTTCATGACAAGGAACAAGTCATAGAAACCCTTAAGGGAATGGTAGAAAAGGCAAAGGGCATACCATTTTTATTCACCATCCGCTCTGAAAAGGAGGGCGGCGAAAGTATATCACTCTCAGAAAATGAGAAGGTTTCTCTGCTTGTCGAGCTTTGTTCCACACAGCTTGTGGACGCCGTTGATTATGAATTGATGCATGATGTGACACATTTACAGCAAGTCAGTCAGGCGGCTAAAAGTAATGGGGTCAACTTGATTGTGTCGTATCACGATTTCCAGCGCACCCCTGAGTTGGATCGTCTCATGCAGCTATTCGTCAATGCAGAATCAGTCGGCGCCGACATCGCAAAGATTGCAGTGATGCCGCATTCCTATGAGGATGCATTAACACTGCTCTCGGCGACCAGCCATGCGAACAAGCAGCTGTCGATTCCAGTTATTTCGATGGCAATGGGGGAATATGGGGCTTTTACAAGAATGGTTGGTGGACTTTTTGGATCTGTCATGACCTTTGCTGTAGGGAAAGAAAGCTCAGCTCCCGGGCAAGTGGCGATACAGGATTTGAACAGCGTTCTATCGATTGTTTTTCAAAGAATAAGTGAGTAGCAGATTCATAGCTGCACCGTGAGAGGAGAGAAACATGAAGAAGAATATTTCTACACAGGTTATTCAGTATTTAGAGAATCGGGGAGTCGAGCATATTTTTGGTCTCTGCGGTCATACGAATATTGCTTTTTTATCAGCGCTTGAAAAAAGCTCGATTCAATTTGTAAATGTCAGACATGAACAGATAGCGGCACATGCAGCAGATGGTTATGCGCGAGCAAAGAAACAGACAGCTGTTGTTCTCAGTCATCTAGGTCCAGGACTCACCAATGCGGCAACAGGGGTAGCGAATGCAGCACTTGATTCCATTCCAATGGTTGTCATTGCAGGAGATGTCCCGAGTCATTACTACGGAAAGCACCCACATCAAGAGATCAATCTTCATTCCGATGCCTCTCAATACGAAATTTACCGGCCGTTTGTGAAGAGAGCATGGCGAGTCGATATTCCAGAATTATTTCCAGAGATTTTATCAAAAGCATTTCAGTTAGCTGAAAGCGGCCGTCCTGGCCCAGTGTTGATATCTGTTCCAATGGATGTGTTCTCAAAAGACCTAGATGTGTCCTTGTTTGAACAAATCAACCATCATACACAGACCATTGAAAAACCTTCAATTGATGATCAAACGGCCAATCGAATATTAGATCGATTGCTGCAGGCAGAAAGGCCGCTCTTATATGTAGGGGGAGGCATTTTACTAGCTGATGCAGCTGAAGAATTAAAGGCATTCTCTGATCATCTAAGTATCCCTGTCGCCCATTCTTTGATGGGGAAAGGAGCCATGCCAGATGATCACCCAATGACCCTTGGAATGACAGGATTTTGGGGGACAAAATTTATCAATGATCAGTGCAAAGCGGCGGACTATATATTGGCTTTAGGCACCCGTTTTGCTGAAGCTGATGCGAGTTCGTGGGAATCAAATTATACGTTCCGTTTCCCGTCAACCAAGCTCATTCATATTGACATTGATCCGAATGAAATTGGACGTAACTATCCTGTTGACATAGGAGCAGTAGCCGATCTTAAGCAGGCCTTGAGTGTGCTCAATCGAGTGGCGAGAGAAAGATTGCCAGAAGGGCTGAATCGACCTGAATTGAAAAAGGAAATTGCGGCATATCGTAAGGATTTTCAGGCGAGCAATCTGACGAACATTCAAGATGAATCCTTCCCAATGAAGCCGCAGCGTATTTTGCAGGAAGTGCGGGAAATATTACCGCCAGATGCCTTTATTACAACGGATGTTGGCTGGAATAAAAATGGGGTCGGACAGCAATTTCCTGTGTTGACGCCAGGGACCATTCTAACACCAGGCGGCTTTGCAACGATGGGATTTGGAGCCCCTGCTGCACTTGGGGCAAAGATTGCCCAGCCTGACCGTGTCGTTGTGTCACTCGTTGGGGACGGCGGATTCGGTCAAAATCCATCCGTTCTCGCAACAGCCGTTGAAGAGAACATTCCTGTTGTGTGGATTGTGATGAATAACAGTGCATTTGGAACAATAGCTGGCTTGCAAATGGCGCACTATGAAACGACGTACGGTACTGTTTTCAGGAAAGGTGGAGAAAGCTATTCTCCGGATTTTGCTGCCATTGCAAGAGGTTATGGGATGAAGGGGATTAAAATCACCTCTGCTTCTGAATTCAAAGAAGCTTTAGCTGAAGCCATTGCATCTCAAGAGCCTTGCGTCATTGATGTAGCAATGAAAAATGATCCTGTCCCTACGGATGGACATTGGAATATTAATGATATTTATTCACCAAATTCAAAGCGCTCACATGTTAGCGTGAATTAAATATAACGAGGAGGAATGAACAATGAAAATTAAAGTAATGAATCCGTTTCAAGATGGGAACCCATTATGGTTAGGTTTAGATCATCCAGAGGAGCAAATGATTCGAAAGGTATTTCAAACTATTACACCAGATACTGTTGGGTCAGAGCATATGATGGCGGGTCTCACCATTTTTGAACCTGGGGAAGCAAGTTCAGTGCACAATCACCCGGGTTCAGAGGAATTTGATTATGTGATTAAAGGATCTGGCGAAGTCATTTGTGATGGAGAAAGGCAGTCCTTTAAACAAAATGATTTCATGTTCATTCCAGACGGTGTCTCGCACCAGCATGTAAATACAGGAGATGAACCTTTATGGCTCATTTGGCTTTACACACCGCAAGGGCAGCTTCCGAAGGATTAAAAAACTGCACCGGTAAGCCCTCCTTTTGAATCATCAGGGTCTTCCGAGTCAATCTGAAAGATGAAAAGGGCTAAAATAGAAAGTTATTTAGCCCTTCATCACTTGAATGAAAGGGAGTCAGGCAATGAATATGAATACACCGCTCGAAGGAATGAAAATATTAGACGTCTCTACAATGATCGCTGCACCCTATGGCGCGGTGCTTCTAGGGGATTTTGGTGCAGAGGTCATCAAAGTCGAGATTCCTGGTAAAGGCGATACGCTGCGGCATGTTGGCCCTTTTGCAGAAGGTGAACCACTTAGATGGTCAGGTCTCTCACGGAATAAGAAATCTCTAACACTGGATCTGCACAAAGACGAAGCAAAAGACATTTTTAAAAAGCTTGCAGGTCAGGTCGATGTGTTGATTGAAAATTTCCGCCCTGGAACACTCGAAAAATGGGGCGTAGGGTACGACGTATTAAAAGAAATTAACCCTCAATTAATTATGATTCGTGTATCGGGTTATGGACAAACGGGTCCGTTTAAGGACAAGGCCGGATTTGGAACACCTGCGACAGCGTTTAGCGGCTTTACATATATTCAAGGGTTTCCAGACCGGCATCCAGTCAGTCCTTCCTTTTCTTTAACTGATTATATTGCAGGCATATATGTGGCGTTTGCTACTGTGACAGCGATGTATTACAGAGATACACATCCAGAAGGAACTGGGCAAATGGTGGATTTGGGCCTCTATGAATCTGTCTTTCGTATGTTAGAATTTTTGGTTGCTGAATATGACAAGCTTGGGAAGGTGCGTGAGCGTTCACCGGGGTTAAGCGGTCATTCAAGCCCTGCCGGCACCTATGAGACAAAGGATGGGCATTATTTGGTTCTTGTGACGAGTACGGATTCGACCTTCAATCGATTGGCAGAGGCGATGAATCGCTTAGATTTATTAGAGAATGAAAAATTCGCGGTCAATGCATCTAGGCTGAAGCATAACAAAGAGATGGATGCGATCGTCTCTCAATGGATCGCGTCGAAAACAAGGGATGACGTATTAGAAATTCTAGATACTCATGGCGTTCCTGTGAGCCCAATTTTAAGTATTCAGGATATTTTTGAGCATCCGCAATTTAAAGCACGAGAGAATATCGTCGAGGTGCATCACCCCCGTCTTGGAAAAGTAAAGGTGCCCGGGATCATTCCGAAATTTGAAAAAACACCCGGAAATATCCGTCACATTGCACCTGATTTAGGCGAACATAATTATGAGATTTTAACAAATATGCTTGGCTTAACAGAAGAAGAGTGTAAACGATTGGAAGAAAAAGGGGTTATTTAAGACACTCAACCGAATCGCACGCTGCGGAAACAAAGGAGGATGGTTATGAAAGTGCATTCAGAACTGAAGGGGAATGAATTGCGGCCCGCTTATATAAAGCCAACGAAAGCCCGTTTTGGCATATTGATTCTGTTGTTTTTTATTACCGCCATTAATTATATTGATCGAGCCAGTGTATCCATTGTTGCACCTGCTATTCAATCTTCATTGCAATTAAATCCTGCCTTATTAGGTCTCATTTTTTCAGCATTTAGCTGGACATATACAGCGATGCAAATACCAGGCGGTTTTATTCTCGATAAATTTGGCTCAAAGGTAACGTATGGGATATCACTCATTACTTGGTCTATTTTCACAGGCATGCAGGCGTTTGCGAACAGCTTTGCCTTTTTATTCGGCTGTCGTTTGTTTATTGGGATTACAGAATCTCCCGCATTTCCTGCGAATAACCGAATTGTCACCACATGGTTTCCAAGGCGGGAACGGGCTTTTGCAACAGGTGTTTATACTGCTGGAGAGTATGTGGGTCTTGCATTTGCGACACCTCTTCTTTTTTGGATCATGGCGACATTCGATTGGAGAACCGTCTTTATTACGGCAGGTGCGCTCGGTATCATATTTGCTTTCTTTTGGTACAAGTATTATCACGAACCGAAAGAGCATCCGAAGATGAATGAAGAGGAGTTAGAATTAATCCGGCAAGGTGAAGGGCTGACAGTCGCATCACAGGAGAAGCTGAAATGGGCAGATTTTGCAGCCCTTCTAAAATATCGTAAATTGATCGGGCTCTATATTGGCCAATTCTCTGTTGCGTCTACACTTTTTTTCTTTTTAACATGGTTTCCGACCTATTTGGCAGAGGCGAAAAATATGGCGTTTCTTAAGGTAGGTTTTGCGGCTTCTCTTCCTTATATTGCTGCATTCTTTGGGGTATTGTTTGGAGGTTATGTGTCTGATTGGCTGCTTAAAAAGGGCGTATCCGTTAATGTAGCGAGGAAGCTGCCGGTAGTGGTTGGCTTGCTTCTGACGAGTACCATTGTTTTAGCGAACTTTACAACGAATATTCCGCTTGTGCTGACCATTTTATCCATCGCTTCATTTGCACAAGGACTGTCTAATATCTCTTGGACGATGCTGTCTGAAGTGGCACCAAGGGAAATGGTTGGGCTGGCTGGCGGTGTATTTAACTTTTTTGCTAATTTAGCTGGGATCATCACTCCGCTTATTATCGGATTCATCGTGTCGGCGACAGGCTCTTACAACGGGGGGATTTTGTTCGTCAGTTTAGTCGCATTAGGCGGGGCATTGTCGTACATTTTTATCGTAGGGAAAATTGAACGTATTCAATTAAAACCAGAGTGAGAAAGCGAAGCAAAAGAGAACTCAAACCAAGATGAGTTCTCTTTTTTATGAATAAAAGATAACGGTGATGATCGTTGCACATGCGATACCCATGCCGATATAAAAGCCAGCAAACCATATATTCCAGCGAGTGATACGGTAAGGGTTGACCTTCATCAAATCAGCTAACAGGGAGACAGAAACATTAAAAGGACTAAACATGACAGTTGATGTTCCAGCAACGATAAGCATGATGGCAATGGGAAGAGCAGGAAGTTCTTGGATGACAGGTGCCATCAGGCTAACTAACAAAGCAAGCGAGACGAGCGGGTGAAAACCGCAAAGAGCGGTGATCAGAAAATATAACCCAATGACACAATAAACCAAAATGGCATGTTCTGATATACTGACAATAAATGCTTGAATCGGCTGCATACTGTTTGTGGCAAGCAGCATATCGACAAAGAAGCCAGCACTTAAAAATAGACACATATAGTTGGAGAGCTGACGGGTTCTTTCTTTCCAATGAGGGACAGAGACGGCTATATATTGTTTTCTTTTTTTGATGACAGAAGAGAATAATAGAGCAAATGGAATAATTGTCAGCACAACAGCGAATAAATAGCCTTTCCCAATCCATGCATCGACAAGTGAGACGGCTGTCATAAAACTCAGCAGCATGAAAGCAAGCTGAAGGGTTTTTCGCTTAATTCGACGAGGATTGGAGTTTGTTTCTGCGGACTGAATGATGTTTGGGTGTCGTTTGCTTTGACGAGAAAAGAGCATCCAATCTGTCGCCAGCACGATGACCATTAAACCAAAAGTAACGGGTGCGATGTGATAATATTTGAGTTTGGTTGCATCAATGGTGACGCTTACGAGCACTTCAACAGGGCTCCAGCTTAAACATAATGCATATGACCTTAAAAGGTTGCGTGTATAAAGATGTTGTCTCACTTGTTCTTTTAGGGAATCCAGCGACGGTTTGATCGATGTATATAGTAAGGGGATCGTCGCGATATTTAAAAACATGCCAAGAATATGAGTGACAAATGAACTCTTGCGATAAAGCTGGTTTGTGCTCGTTGTATGCAGTGTGAGCAGTTTATTTAATTGTGTATCGAAATGTCCAACATGTATGAGAGAATGAATAAAAGGCAGCATGAAAAATAGAGAAAGCAAGCCTAGCATGGAATGAAAGTGAAGAAAAAACGTGTGCAATGGCTCGTCGGATAAGAAGAATAAGATCAAGCCAATCATGAGAAACATACCACCTGTTTTCAAATAAAGGCCACTTGCTTTCTTAAAAGAAATGATGAGCGATGCAGCGGCCAGCAGACCAACAAAATAGGAGAGTATGGGAGCGGGAAATAGTTGATGAACAATATATAGGCTAATAAGAAGTGTAAAAACGAGCAGGTACATTCAAATATCTCCTCCATCAAACCTCTCCAATCGTTTTTATTCCGACTGGTGGAATTTGTTTTCTTTTAGTGGAACGTTTAAAATGGATTATAGCAAAATCGATCGTTTATGTCGATAAGAAATCAAAGGGGAAAAGGAGAAACTGAACATGGCTGATAAGAAGTCAAAAGAAGAATCAGGACTGCGCACAGTTCAGCGCGCTTTGGATATTCTTTATTGTTTTAGTGAAGAACGTCAAGAGCTGACGCTAACGGATATTTCAAAAGAGATGAATTTAGCAATGTCTACTACAACGAGACTGCTCAAGGCACTTGAAATGAATCATTTTGTGGAAAAGAATCCAGACACAATGAAATACCGATTGGGTCAAAGACTTTATCTCCTTGGATACATTGCAGGGAAGTCCATTCAATTGAGAGAACTGGCTAAACCACTCATGTACGCACTTCGTGATGAAACAAAAGAAACCGTCAACCTGTATGTACTGGATGCAACAAGCAGGGTCTGTATTGAACAAGCGGAAGGGCTGCAATCGATTCGACATCTTGTCAAGGTTGGTGAGAAGCTGCCGTTATACGCAGGTGCAGGCGGAAAGGTATTATTGGCATTTCAAAGTGAAGAATTTCAACAAAAAGTATTAGCGTCTGAGGCTGATCATGTGATGAGAGATGACTGGCAAAAGGAATGTAAACATATTCTTGACACGTATACTTCTTGCAGCATCGATGAACGAGAGGTAGGATCTGCGGCAGTAGCGGCACCAGTCTTTAACATTCATGGGGAAGTGAAGGCTTGTTTATCCATATCTGGTCCAACCCACCGGTTTACTGAAGAAGTCATTCCCCAGCTGCAGCAAAAAGTGAAAGAACAGGCACAGAGGCTTTCTGAACAGCTCGGCTACGTCGTCAAACACAATTTTTAAGATTGCCTATCTTTTCGCGCTCCATTTATCATATAATAGAAACATTATGTAGCATTCCTTGTCGTAAGGAGGACGTGTCACGATCATGAAAATCAATAGAGAAATCCCTGTAAGACAGCGGAATATTGTTCTCATTGGCTTTATGGGTGTTGGGAAAACAACCATTGGGCAGCTGGTTGCCAAAAAGCTATATCGAGATTTTATTGATGTCGATCAGGAGATTGAGAAAAAATACAACATGACGATTCCAGAGATGTTTCAGCATAAAGGAGAAGCATTCTTCAGGCAGGCTGAAAAGGATTATATCGTCGATTTATGTGAACATACACAACTCAAGATCGTCTCACTTGGAGGCGGTGCATTCAAACAGGAAGAAATCAAACGTGCCTGCTTGAAGCATTGTACGGTTCTTTTCCTTGACCTATCTTGGGAGAATTGGAAGCAGCGGCTTGATATTTTAATTGAAAACCGCCCTGTTCTTCACAACCGGACGCTTGATGAAATGAAAGAGCTGTTTGAAGAACGCCGGGAGATTTATTCTCTTCATAACTCCAGGGTGGAAACAGATCATTTAGAGGCTGAGGAAGTCGCCAATTATATTGTGGACACACTCAAGCTTGGCTGGGATTTATATTCGAAATAAAAAAGTCTACCGTTTAGGGTAGACTCAGCGTGTAGCCAAACCCTCGCATTCGCCCGCAGGTCTGCGCGCTGGTGCTCACGAATGTTCAATTCGCTCCGCAAAAGTAGCTGCCCTTCCTAGACTTCAAAGGTTTTCTATCACGCTGAAAAGAAGACAAAATGCTAAAATAAACATCATTTTAGCACTTTGTCAACAATCTAAGTCTACCGTTTAGGGTAGACTTTTTTTATTGATGCCTTTTCTTTCGTAGATATGATGATGTTTTGACAATAAAAATTTATTTATCCTCTTTTTGGTATGTTGCCGTTTGGAAAAAGAAGTATCATACTTCAACCAGTTCACGAAGATGAGGTTTTTTGGTTGATGTGGTAAACAAAATATATCCCTCATTTTCTTTTTTTGGAAAAATAAAATAGTATCTAAAATTCAACAAGAGTTTTTTGAATTATTGTAATTATTAAAAAATAATATTGACATCATTCACAATATCATTCTATGATAGTTTACGTAAACGCTTACCGTAAACGTTTACTATAACGAATGGGGAGGAATTTGTTTATGAAAAATAAAGAAAAATGGAGCGGTGTATTCCCTGCTGTCTTAATTCCTTTTAAAGATGACTATTCAATTGATGAACCTGCTTTTCGTAAGCTTGTCCGATGGGTGGCGGATCACAAAGGGATTAACGGGATTGTTGTCAATGGACATACTGGCGAGATTATGACTTTACTGCCACATGAACGAGCTGAGGCAGTGCGCATTGCAGCCGACGAATTAAAAGGGGAAGTACCTGTCATTTCTGGGGTTTCTGCTGAAGGGACAATTGAAGCAATCCAGCATGCAAAAGCCGTTGAAGAAGCTGGTGGTGAAGGTATACTTCTCATGCCGCCACATTCATGGCTAAGATTCGGTATGCAGCCTGAGTCACCTGTCCAATTCTTTAAAGATGTTGCAGAAGCGATTGATATTTCAATCATTGTCCATCAATATCCAACATGGACAAAAACCTCATATACAACCAGTCAATTACTAGAAATGTCGGAAATTGAGAATGTTGTTTCGTTTAAAATTGGTCAAAGAGACATGGCACAATACGAGGTCGATGTACGGGCATTGAAAAAACATGCACCAGATGTATCGTTACTCACATGTCACGATGAATATTTATTGCCAACATTGGTTCAAGGGATTGATGGAGCACTTGTAGGTTTCGGCTGTTTCGTGCCAGATTTGATCGCTGAACTTGTGAAATGTGTGGAAGAAAAAGACCTTATAGCGGCTAATAAAGTTTACGATAGAATATTCGAATTAAAGCATGCTGTGTATAAAATGGATGAACCTTCATCTACTTCTCATCTGCGCATGAAGGAAGCGATGTATCAGCGAGGTTTGATCAGTAGTTCGCTTGCTAGGAAGCCGGTACTACCTTTAACTGATGAGGAAAAAGAAGAAATTCGTCAGGGACTTCAAAGTGTTGGTTTGCTTAAGGAAAACGTCGGTAGATAACAGACCATTGATTTCATGATGAAGGTGAGTCAGGTTATAATAGTGTATAAAACAACAGACTCCCGGAGGTATGAAATGTGTCAGTAAGTATTAAAGATGTCGCATTGAAAGCTGGAGTGTCTATCGCCTCTGTTTCCCGAGTGTTAAGTGGTAAACCAGGAGTAGGTGCTCAAACGGCTGAAAGAATCAAACAAGTGATTGATGAGTTAGGCTATCGTCCTAATTTAGGAGCTAGAGGGCTCGTTAAAAGAAAGACTGGGAATATAGCTGTCGTGGTTCCGCGAGGTTCATATATTTTGAATAATCCATTTTTTTCGACGATTTTAGATGGTATAGCGAAGGAATTAGATGAGACTGAATTCAATATGTTGATGTCATTTACATCTATACAGCAGCAGCGATTACTTGAAACGCAAGCTGTAGATGGTGCCATTTTATTTTCTCCAAGAAATGAAGAATTGAGCATGGATTGGTTAAAAAGTTTAGCTATTCCCATTATTGTTGTTGGAAGTTACTTAGAGGATTCTCCTTTCCCATGTGTCAGGCCAGATGATGAAGAAGGTGTGTGTCAATCCGTAACGGCCTTATTTGAGAAAGGTCATCGAACCATTGGGCTGGTCAATGGTCCAATGAGTTCGATGCATAGTGTGAGGTATTACAAGGGGTATGAGCGCACACTTAAAAATTTAGGGTTAACAATGAACAAAGAGCTTGTGTTTGAGTTAGATGAATTTGATGGGGGAAAAGTAGTAGAAGTGGTTTCTCAATTTCTCCAAGGAAACCAGCACATGACTGGAGTTGTTTGCTCTTCAGATTTTTTGGCGATGGGGGTCATGAAAGCTGCAGATCACGCAAATGTGTCTATACCTCATGACTTGTCTGTCGTTGGTGCCGATGATGTGCCCATTGCAAGTTTTCTAACCCCTTCTTTATCTTCAGTTCATGTTGATTTAGTTGGAATGGGGAGAAAAGCTGTTTCTTTATTAACACAGGTATTAGAAGGAGAACAGTTAGAAGCGATGGAACATATCTTCCCTATGTACTATATAGATCGGGGCACCACGGGAACGCCAAAAAAGAAATGATAGATGCTGAAAACTCGTATGAACGCTTTAGAATGTCTCTTGATTTGAAATGTAAGCGATTTCTTTAGCGCTCTTCGGCATGTACTTTTGCATCATTTCCTCTAATAAGGAGGAGATATCATGACGTTAGAAGTCAGCGGAAATTCAAATTCTCATGATGGGCAAGTTGTTGATAGAGCTTCACAACTATTGACGAGAATGGAAAGTGTACCTTTTTCTAGATGGCATTTAAAGCCTCGTATCATTATGGGATCTGCCACCTTTTTTGATGCTTTTGATGCTCTGTCTTTAGCGTTTGTTCTCCCAGTTCTCATCGGCATGTGGAGTTTATCACCTGCTCAAATTGGTCTTCTTATTGGGTCTGGTTATATAGGACAAGCGATTGGTGCCATTTTCTTTGGATGGTTAGCAGAAAGGCGTGGCCGTGTATTTAGTGCAAAGTGGACTGTACTCCTCATGTCCGTCATGAGTATTGCATGTGTGTTTTCAGGTAATTTTATGGCACTGTTTATTTTTCGTTTTATACAAGGGGTTGGGGTAGGAGGAGAGGTGCCGGTAGCGGCTTCATATATCAATGAGCTGTCCCGGGCTCAAGGGAGAGGCAGATTTTTTATGCTTTATGAGATGATTTTTCCTTTAGGTTTAATGATCTCAGCTCAAATCGGCGCATTTGTTGTACCTAGCTTTGGGTGGAAGTGGATGTTTTTGATTGGAGGCATTGGAGGTTTAATCGTCTTTGTATTCTTTTTTATGTTACGTGAATCTCCAAGGTGGCTTATTTCGAAAGGCAGGTTAGATGAGGCCGAAAGAATTATTGAAGAAATTGAAGCTAGTACTGACAAACGAATGCCTGTAGCAAAGCAAGTATTTAGCAGTACTGAAAAGGGCGACTGGAAAGAGCTTTTTTCAACTTTCTACCGTAAAAGAACACTGATTGTATGGGGACTATGGTTTTCTGCCTACTTTGTATCAAATGGTTTAAATAACTGGTTACCAAGTCTTTATAATACGGTTTACAATTTGCCAGTTGGAGATTCATTAAGGGCAGCCTCTCTCACAAATATTTTACAGACCATAGGGGTATTCGCTTGTGCATTTTTAATTGATAAAGTAGGACGAAAGCGCTGGGCAACCATTGCATTTATCGTAACAGGTGCTTTATTAACTGCTTTATGGATCAGCGGAGCGAGTTCTCCAGAAAGTGTGATATATTTAGGGTCCGCTGCTTACGGAATGATGGGGACGATTACAGTTCTTCTCTATCTATATACACCTGAAATTTATCCAACACGTATGAGGGTGATTGGAACGGCATTTGCTACAGCGTGGCTTAGGCTGGCCTCAGCGATCGCTCCTATTATGATAGGCTTTATTTTAGAGGTAAGCGGTGTTTCAACTATTTTTATTCTTTTTGCAAGTGTGACTGTAGTGGGAGCAATTCTTGCTTTTAAAATGATCGAAACGCGCGAGAAAGTATTAGAGGATATTGCACCGTGATTCAATAAAAGTTTAGGCTTGATTGAAGAGCGCCGGGAAATATAGCCCTTCATAACTCAAGACTCGAAACAGATCCGGAAGCTGAGAAAACTCAGGCTTGGCTGGGATTTATGCTCAAAATAAAAAAGTCTACTTGTTAGGGACTGACCCCATAAGATGAGACAAATAAAAAACACCTTCAAGTTTGAAAATGGATCGTTGTGATCCGAAATAAAACATGGAGGTGTTTTTTCTATGGGGACAAGAGTGAGTTATCCGGTTGAAGTCAAACAGAAGGCTGTAGAAATGAGATTGGCAGGCGTACCTATGAAAGAGATCATGCAGAAATTGAATATCAAGAATAAGACGCAGGTTCAGACATGGGTGAGGTGGCATAAAGCTGGGGATACACACCGGTTCGAACAGCCTGTTGGAAAACAATATACCTATGGAAAGGGTCCCGAGTACTCTTCCGAATTAGAGAGACTGCAGGCAGAAAATCGCTATTTGAGTCAACAGAATGAAGTTTTAAAAAAGTACAACGAATTGGAAAGGAAGTTGATAAGGAAACGTCAATCAAACTGGTAGAAGAATTGTGCAAAACGATGACGGTACAGGACATCTGTGTCCATTTAGGCATCTTACGTACTTCGTATTATAGATGGAAAAAGGATCTGACTCAGAATCATTCTAAAAGACAACTAGAGAAACAGGTCGGCACGTTGTGCCGAAAGCACAAATATCGATATGGTTATCGAAAAATCACAGCCATACTAAAAAGGAGAATGCGTATTAACCATAAAACTGTTCAACGTATCATGCAGAAAAACCAGTGGCAATGCCGGGTTAAAATGAAAAAGCGTAAGAAGAATGGGCAGCCCTATGCCGTGGCCGGTAATATACTGGATCGGAACTTTCAGTCTGATCGCCCTCTTGAAAAACTAGTAACGGACATCACGTATTTGCCTTATGGACAGAAACAATTGTACCTTTCCAGTATATTGGATTTATATAATGGAGAAGTGATTGCTTTTACGATTGGTGATAAGCAGGACACAGACTTTATCTTAAACACACTTAATCAGCTCCCAGCACTGCCTGAGAATTGCGTGTTACATAGCGATCAAGGTTCTGTGTATACATCTTACGAGTATCAGAAAGCTGTTCATATAAAAGGCATTACCATGAGCATGTCCCGTAAAGGGACGCCCGCTGATAATGCCTCCATCGAATCGTTTCATTCCTCACTAAAGTCTGAAACGTTCTATCTTAACAGGATTGACCGCACTACGACCAGCATCGTAGAACGCACTGTCAAAGAATACATTTATTATTATAACAACATTCGTATTCAAACGAAACTAAACAACCAATCACCGATAAACTATCGGCAATTGGCTGTATAAAGGTGTTTTGATCCCTGTCTCAAAAACGGGGGTCAGTCCCGTTATAGTAGACTTTTTTCTATATAGAAGTGGGTTAAACAAACGTTTAATTAAACACGAATATTTCGCTTTTTAATAGACATCCAGCCGCTGATCTGTCATCACAGGAATATGCTGTCTCACTTCATCCACTAGCTCAAGATCAATGTCCGCATAATAAATATCTTCCTCATGGTTTGTTTCAAGTAAAATACGGCCAAGTGGATCAATCACCATGGAGTGGCCAGGGAATTCAGTGTCTCTACTTGTGCCTGTTCTGTTAACAGCAATCATAAATGACTGATTTTCAATTGCTCTTGCGATGAGCAAGCTGCGCCAATGATCCACTCTTGCTGAAGGCCATTGCGCCGTATTGATAAGCACCTTCGCCCCTTTGTTGACAAGTGTTCTGGAAAGCTGCGGAAAGCGAAGGTCGTAGCAGATCATGGCCCCAATCTTCACATCCTCATCATAGTCAAATAAACCAAGCTGATCACCAGCGGTTAAATAGTTGTGCTCATCCATTAAGCGGAATAAATGAATTTTATCATAATCGACTAAAAGCTCACCTTGGCGGTTAAAGACATACATCGTGTTGGTGATGTTGTCACTTTCTGAGCGCTTGTTCAATACACTTCCTGCAATGAGAACTACTTGGTGTTTACGGGCAAAGGAAGAGAAAAGCTGTTTTGTGCGTTCACCGTTTACATCCGCAAGCTGATCGGCTTGTTCAAGAGCGTAACCGGTATTCCACATTTCGGGTAAAATGATCAGATCAGGCTGCTCGCGGATCGCTTCTTCTAAAAATGCTTCTGCTTTTTGAAAGTTCACATCAGGTTCTCCAATTTGTACGTCCATTTGGACAAGGGCGATTTTCATACAGGTTCCTCCTTTATTCGATGATTGCAAATATGAAATCCATGAATGGATCGATCGATTTTTTTGTCTGAGAATCTCTAGTTTTCAAGCCAGTTTCTTTATCATAAAGGTTTCAAACTTCTTTGCCAATAGAAATGTCAGAAGGTTTTGTCTTTTGTATAGAAAATGGCTTTCTTCGTCAAGAAAACAGTGATATGATACACACAACTAATAAAACAAAGGGGGATAGTAGGATATGCAATTGTTTGATTTACCATTAGAAGAGCTAAAAAAGTATAAACCGAAGAAAACAGCACGTCCTGATTTCTCAGACTTTTGGAAGGCATCGCTTGAAGAACTGAACCAAGTGGAGGCAGAGCCAGCACTTGAACCTTATGATTATCCAGTAAAGGGAGTGAAGGTGTACCGCCTGACGTATCAAAGCTTTGGTCATTCTCGAATTGAAGGCTGGTATGCAGTACCAGATCAAACAGGCCCACATCCAGCACTCGTACATTTTCATGGCTATAATGCCAGCTATGACGGCGGCATTCATGACATCGTCAACTGGGCACTGCATGGCTATGCGACATTTGGTATGCTCGTCCGCGGTCAAGGCGGCAGTGAAGATAAGACAGTGACACCAGGCGCGCAGGCTTTGGGGTGGATGACAAAAGGCATTTTATCGAAAGAGACCTACTATTATCGGGGTGTTTATTTAGATGCGGTTCGAGCGCTCGCCGTGATTCAGTCCTTCCCGGAAGTGGATGAACACCGGGTCGGCGTGGTGGGCGGGAGCCAGGGTGGTGCATTAGCGGTTGCAGCTGCAGCACTTTCAGACATTCCGAAGGTCGTCGTGGCAGATTATCCGTACTTATCGAATTTTGAACGTGCAGTAGATGTGGCATTGGAGCAGCCTTATTTAGAAATCAATTCATACTTTCGCAGAAACAGCGATCCAGAAGCGGAAGAAAAGGTATTTGAGACGTTAAGCTATTTTGATTTGATCAATTTAGCCGGATGGGTGAAACAGCCCACATTGATGGCCATCGGTTTGATCGATCAAATCACCCCACCATCTACTGTGTTTGCGGTATATAACCATTTAGAAACAGATAAAGATTTAAAGGTGTATCGCTACTTTGGACACGAGTACATCCCGGCTTTTCAAACAGAGAAGCTTGCCTTCTTACAAAAGCATTTAACGAATTAACAGAACAAAGAGGCCTCTCTAGGAGGGCCTCTTTAGATTGTTGACAAAGTGCTAAAATGATGTTTATTTTAGCACTTTGTCTTCTTTTTTCAGCGTGATAGAAAACCTTTGAAGTCTAGGAAGGGCGAGCACTGGCGCGGAGCGAATTGAACATTCGTGAGCACCAGCGCGCAGACCTGACAACGAATGCGAGGGTTTGTCTATACGCTGAAGAGGCCTCTCTAGGAGGGCCTCTTTTTTAATAGCTCGTATTCTGTCTCGTTTTTTCATCATGCACTAACGCGGTGATAATCAGGGCAAGGGCAGTGATGATATGAAGAATGAATCCGAGAATCGGAATCCATGCAAGGCAGGATGTGACAATTCCAATGATGCTTCCAATCATTGGTCCCTGGTCTCGCCTCGATAAGACGAGTGTGATAATATGCAGAATAAGCATGACCATAAGCGGTGAATAGCCATTGCTGATAACGAATAGACCTCCGATCACAGGGATGGCAAGGCAAGCTTCAAAAATCCCAGTGATCCATTTCATAATGCGAGATATAGACATCAGATCCAACTCCTTTTTCATATATGTCTTATTCGTATTTTCCCAAAACGTGAAGAAGTCATGCAGAATTCTATAGAAAGAGTTGATGGACGCTTGAGAGAGAGTATTAAGGAAGAGAAGAAACGTATGACGTAAAGATTTGTCTTGCCGTCGAATCAGGCAGTAGGGCATGGGGATTTCCCTCGACCGATAGTGATTATGATGTTCGTTTTTTATATGTTCCCCGGAAAGAATGGTATTGGGCGATGGAAGAGCATCGTGATGTCATTGAACGACCGATTGATGACGTGCTTGATATCAGCGGCTGGGAGCTTAGAAAGGCACTTCGCTTATTCAATAAATCAAATCCATCCATTATGGAATGGCTGTCTTCTGATATTATCTATGCTGAATCTTTCTCTTTGGCAAAGCAGCTAAGAGAATTAAAGGATCGAGCGTTTTACCCTGCGGCTTTGATGTATCATTACCTCAATATGGCGAAGCGGAATGAGAGTCGGCATTTACGAGGAGAGCAGGTGCGAATCAAGAAGTATTTCTATGTGCTTCGTCCGCTTCTTGCCTGTCAGTGGATTGAACGTTACCGAACAGTTCCACCAATGGACTTTCATGAATTGCTCAAGGAGCTAGTGGAGGAAGGCCCGCTTTTAGCAGAAATTCACGAACTGCTCAAACGTAAAATGGATGGAGAAGAAATGGATGTAGAGAACGGTCTCGCTCATGTCCATCCATTTATTGATAAAGAACTGGCGCGTTTTGATGAATTGGTGAAAAGCTACAATCAGCCGAAAGACAATCTGATACAAGAATTAAATGAGCTGCTGCAGTCTACCCTTGATGAGGTGTGGGCGTAGGAGGGAAGAGCCAGCCGGATAGCGGCAGGCTCTTTTTTATCTCTTATTGTGATAAAACCACAAAAAAAGTCAGAATTTTTGTCATCTTCAAATATTGTAGCGGACAGCTTATGAGCCTTACAATAAAGACATAGCTTACAAAGAGTGGGAGGTGCCCTTTATGGAGTCGGTCACAAGAAATTTCTTCTTGTTTTTGTCAAAAAGCAGTCTCTTGAACCATATTGCTCGTAATTGGGGAAGTGCTGTTGCATCTAAGAAAATCATCGGTGGGAAAGATTTTGAGAGCGCTATCTCTGTCATTAAACGATTAAATGATCAAGGAATGGCTGTAACAGTCGATCACCTTGGTGAGTTTGTCACTAAGGCAGAGATTGCAAATGAGCGGACGGATGAGTGTATTCAAACCATTCAGCGGATTGCTGAGGCGGGACTCAATTCCCACGTGTCACTCAAAATGACATCACTCGGCCTGGATATTGACGATGACCTTGTGTATCGCAATATGAAACGTATTTTAGATACGGCAGAAAAACACCGTATCATGGTGACAATCGATATGGAGGATGAACAGCGCTGTCAAAAAACGCTGGACATTTTTAAAGAAATGAAATCTCAATATGAGTATGTCAGTACGGTCCTGCAGGCGTATTTGTACAGAACAGAAAAGGATCTTGATGACCTCAATGAGCTGCAACCATTTTTACGACTTGTAAAGGGTGCCTATAAGGAATCCGCCGAAGTGGCGTATCCAAACAAAAAAGACGTTGATCAGAATTACAAGAAACTGATCGAAAAGCAATTACTCACAGGGAACTATACAGCCATTGCGACACATGACGATCAAATGATCGAGTTTACGAAAAATATTGTGAAAAAACACAATATACCGACAAGTCAGTTCGAATTTCAAATGCTGTATGGCATGAGGTCAGAAACGCAGCAGGCACTTGTGAAAGAGGGCTATCAAATGAGGGTCTATACCCCATATGGACGAGAGTGGTATGGCTACTACATGAGACGTCTTGCAGAACGGCCGGCAAACATTGCCTTTGCTTTAAAAGGGATGACGAGAAAATAATTTGAAACGGGAGCGTGACAAAGATGACAACACCTTACAAACATGAACCATTCACGGATTTTAGCCAGGAAGAAAATCGCAAAGCGTTTGAACAAGCATTAGCAAAGGTAACAGAATCACTGGGTCAAACCTATCCGCTCGTGATTAATGGAGAAAGAATCGAAACGAAAGATCAAATTGTCTCGATCAATCCAGCGAAAAAGGATGAAGTTGTTGGAACCGTATCAAAGGCCGGAAAAGAAGAGGCAGAACAAGCGGTTCAGGCTGCGGCGAAAGCATTTGAAACTTGGCGCTATACGTCTCCAGAAGAAAGAGCCAGCGTCATATTCCGTGCTGCGGCAAGCATTCGCCGTAAAAAGCATGAGTATTCAGCCCTTCTTGTCAAAGAAGCAGGTAAGCCTTGGAATGAAGCGGACGCAGATACAGCAGAAGCGATCGACTTCCTTGAATATTACGCTCGTCAAATGCTGGAGCTGGCGAAAGGCAAACCAGTGAACAGCCGCGAAGGGGAACACAATCAATACGTATACACACCAACTGGCGTGACGCTCGTCATTCCGCCGTGGAACTTCTTGTTTGCCATTATGGCAGGAACAACAGTAGCACCAATCGTTACAGGGAACACAGTTGTCTTAAAACCTGCAAGTGCAACTCCTGTCATTGCGGCACGTTTTGTGGAAGAGCTTGAGCAAGCAGGTCTTCCAAAGGGTGTGGTGAACTTTGTACCAGGAAGCGGAGCAGAGGTTGGAGATTACTTAGTCGATCACCCGAAAACAAGCCTGATTACATTCACTGGCTCAAGAGAAGTAGGGACACGTATCTTTGAACGCGCGGCAAAAGTACAGCCAGGTCAGCAGCATTTAAAGCGTGTCATTGCTGAAATGGGTGGTAAGGATACAGTGGTTGTAGATGAGGATGCAGACGTCGAATTAGCGGCTAATGCCATTTTCACATCAGCCTTCGGTTTTTCAGGTCAGAAATGTTCAGCTGGATCTCGGGCTGTCGTCCACGAGAAGCTGTATGACCAAGTGATCGAGCGAGTGAAGGAAATCACAGAAACGAAAACAACAGCGAACCCTCTTTCTGCGGATGTCTACATGGGACCTGTCATTGATCAAGCGTCCTTTGACAAGATCACGGATTATATCGAGGTGGGCAAACAGGAAGGCCGCTTAGTCACTGGCGGAACGAGTGATGATTCAGAAGGATACTTCATTCACCCAACCATTTTTGCAGATCTTGAGCCAACATCTCGCTTGATGCAAGAAGAAATCTTTGGACCTGTCTTGGCCTTCTCGAAAGTATCTAGCTTTGATGAGGCACTTGAAGTAGCCAACAACACGGAATATGGTTTGACAGGTGCTGTCATTACCAATAATCGTGATCATATCAACCGTGCGAAGCAGGAGTTCCATGTAGGGAACCTCTACTTTAACCGTAACTGCACAGGAGCCATCGTAGGATATCACCCATTCGGCGGATTCAAAATGTCAGGAACCGATTCAAAAGCAGGCGGTCCAGATTACCTAGCTCTACACATGCAGGCAAAAACGATTAGTGAAATGTTTTAAGTTGGAAAAGCATGAACCTGTGCACACGGGTTCATGCTTTTTTTTTGCTTGTCTACGACTTGTTTCTATGCAAATCTGTCCGGAAAGAAGTATGATAAATGTATTACTTAATCAGGGAGCAATCGGGATGGAAGAGATATTAGAAAAGCTTCATACATTTTTTGATGTCGATAAGTTAATTGCATTTATTAGCGGGTATTTAAAAAAACCAGTCATTTTAGAAAGCACAGAGTGTCAGCTCCTTGCTTATAATTCTTACAGCATTCAGCAGTTTGACCCAGTCAATCAGCAAACGATTTTCTCAAAAGAATGTCCGGGGTCTGTAGTCGATTGGTTAAAGAAAACAGGGGTCATCGAGCGGCTTCACAAGGAGTCAAAGCCTTTTTATGTGAGCGGTCATGACGAGCTCGGGTTTAACCGGCGGGTGGCTGTGAGCGCCAAGCATAAACAAGAGGTTGTGGGCTTTATTTGGGTGCAGGACATTGAGGATTCTCTCTCTCAGGAGGAGCTGCAATTTTTGCACGAAGCTTCCTTTCAAGTGGGAAAAGTGATTTATAAGAATAAGAAACAGCTGGAGAAAAAAGAAGGCAAGATTGAAGAATTTTTCAAAAAGGTCATGGATGATCATTTTTATACAGAAGAAGAACTGAAGTGGGAGGCTGAGAATTTAAGCATCCCGCTGCCAGCGGTATTTACTGTCATGGTCGTACACGCTGCCGATAACAAAAGTGAGACGGCAGAAGATGTAAAAGATGTCATTCGAACGTATTTGCAGCTAGAAGATAAGGTGAATCACGTATACTCCGTTCAAGCCGACATTGTCGTCATATTGGGCAGCTTGTCAGACCGGCACTCACCGAAAGCGACTGCGGCTGACGTCATCGCTCACCTGCAATCGAAAGCGCATGCCCATCCTTCTCCATTGTATATTGGAATGGGAAGAGAGTATCGAGATGTCATGAAAATGAGCACAAGTCGATTTGAAGCGATAGAGGTCGTGAAGGCTGTGAAAATTGTGGGAGGACAAGAGCTGATTCCATATGATTACGAGAATCTGGGGGTTTTCCGGTTCTTAGACTCAATTTACAGTCATCAAAAAAAGAAAAATGACTTCAATCCAGATTTATTACGTTTGAAAGAAAAAGACCGTGACAGCCAAACCTCATTTTTAAAAACGCTTGAAGTCTACTTATTGAATAACTGCAAGCTAAAGCCAGCCGCGGAGCAGTTGTTTATTCATCAAAATACATTAAATTATCGAATGAAACAAATCTTTGATATGACCTCAATCGATTTAAGTCACTTCAGCCAGCGATGTGAGTTATTTATTGAATTGATGCTGATGAAAAAAGATCAATAGTCATCGAATCCGCAGGTGCCCGGGATCACCTGCGGGTTTTCATGTGAAAATGGCATACAACGGCTGTGTTTCGTTGTATGATAGATAAGGATTTTATGAAAGGGGGGCCACCTTTGGGAGCAGTCACCTTGGCCATTTTGATTTTCATCCTGACCCTCGTCCTTGTCATTTGGCAGCCAGGACGTTTAACCATTGGATGGTCAGCATGTGGAGGCGCCATTCTTGCACTTGCCTTTGGTGTCGTTCATCTGGGCGATGTGTGGGAAGTGACGCAAATAGTATGGAACGCAACATTTGCGTTTATTGGCATCATTATTATTTCGTTAATTTTAGATGAAATCGGTTTTTTCGAATGGGCTGCACTGCATATGGCAAAAGCCGCAAAAGGGAACGGTGTCCGCATGTTTATTTATTTAACATTGCTCGGCGCTGTCGTGGCTGCTTTTTTTGCGAATGATGGAGCGGCACTGATTTTGACCCCGATCGTCTTGTCTGTGGTGAGAGCGTTAAAGCTGGATGAGCGGATGATCCTGCCTTTTGTGATGGCGAGCGGCTTTATTGCAGATACAACCTCCTTGCCATTTGTCATTAGTAACTTGGTCAATATCGTATCAGCCGACTATTTTCATATTGGGTTTCTAGAATATACAGCAAACATGTTCGTGCCAAACCTTGTGTCACTTGGAGCAAGCATGTTAGTGCTTTATGTGTTTTACCGAAAGCTTATCCCAAAAACATACGATGTATCACAGGCGAAGGAACCGGCATCAGCTATCCGGGATATCCGCATGTTCCGCTTGTCTTGGTACGTGCTTGGCTGTCTGCTTGTCGGTTATTTTGCAGGGGAACTCATTGGGGTTCCGGTCTCCATCATTGTGGGCGGTATTGCCCTTGTCTTCTTGTGGCTGGCAAGAAGAAGTCCCCAAGTGGCGACAAAACGTGTCGTAAAAGAAGCACCGTGGTCCATTGTCTTTTTCTCAATCGGCATGTATGTCGTCGTATATGGACTGAAGAATGTCGGTCTCACAGAAATATTGGCGGCATGGATCGAACAAGGAGCATCGCATGGCTTGCTTGCGGGAACGATGTTTATGGGTGTGCTTGCCGCAGTGCTGTCCTCTGTCATGAACAATCTGCCTACTGTGTTAATTGATGCGATTGCGATCGGTCATACAGATACAGCAGGCGTCATGAGAGACGGATTGATTTATGCCAATGTCATCGGCTCTAACCTTGGTCCGAAAATGACCCCTATCGGCTCATTGGCGACATTGCTGTGGCTTCATGTTCTTAAGAAAAAGGGCGTCCATATCTCTTGGGGTGCATACATGAAAGCCGGAATCATCCTGACCATCCCAACCTTGATCCTTACTTTATTGGGGTTATATGCGTGGTTATGGCTAATACATTAAAGCTGAATATAAAAAAGAGCAGGTCGCTTGGATCTGCTCTTTTTTGTTACAGATATTTTGCATAGCGTTTTTCTAAAAAGTCCTGAAGTAATGAGACTACGCTGCAAATGCCCCAGTAAATGAGGGCGACCAAAATATACATGGTCATATAATCGAATTCGCGCCCACCTACGATCTTTGCTTGCTGGAATAGCTCGGGGACAGTAATCATCGCAGCTAGTGAGGAGGCTTTGATTAAATCGAGCATGACATTGGTCAATGGTGGCAGTGCGATGCGGACGGATTGAGGCAAAATGACACCGCGCATCGTTTGCCAATAGTTGAGACCTAGTGATTTGGCAGCTTCCACCTGTCCACTCGGCACAGATGAGAGGGCCGCCCGATTGATTTCTGCAATATAGGCAGCGCTATTGAAGCTGAATCCAATAATGGCAGCAGTGACCGCTGTAAACTCAATGCCGATATAAGGAAATCCAAAATAAAGAATAAACAAAATCACCAGAATGGGCACGCCACGCATGAATGAGATATACAGCCGTGCAGGCAGCCAAAGCATCCACGTATTCGCCATTCTGGCAAGCGCAATAAAAAAGCCAAGAATGGTGCCAAAAAACATGCTCACAAAGGAAATGAGCAGCGTCAGCCAGATGCCTTTCATGACAAATGGAAATGACGCCTTTGCCAGTGCAGGATTAAATATATATTCTAAATGAATATCTCCCACGCTTGCGGCTCCTTATTTAGAAATGTCGACATCTTCGACATCAGCATCTATTTTCTTTGAGACGTCTGCATGATTAAAGAATTTTTCGGAAATCTTTTTCATGGTTCCGTCTTTTTTCATTTCTTTTAAGACACGATTTAATTCTTTTTGAAGCTCTGTGTTGTCCTTCTTCATCACAAAACCTTGTTCGTTTGGCATGTATTTTAAGTCAGGGTGAATCGTAATATTTAATTTTGGGAATGCAGCTAGAGCTAGTGTCTGCAAGTAATAATCATTTAGAATGACATCTGTACGACCGTTAGCGACATCCTTTAAGTATTGCTCGTTTGTCGCATTATCATAAATGACTTCCTTCGCACCGTACTTGCGAGCGACATCCATATAAATCGTTGTGGCAGCACCAGCTGCTTTCTTTCCTTTTAAATCTTTTAACGTTTTAATGCCAGACAAATCATCTTTTCTTACGATCGCTGTGCCATAAGAATATTTATAAGGAGTTGAAAAGGCGAACTTATCTTTTCTGTCATCTGTGATGTCAATGTCATTTGCAGCGGCATCCACTTGACCAGAATTAATGGCGCTCAGCATGCCATCATAGCCCATTTCTTTAAATTCTACTTTCACATCCAGGCGTTTAAATGCTTCTTTGACCACTTCCACTTCATAACCAGTCAATTGATCCTTGCCATTAGCGGTATCATGATATGACGTTGGATAAAGGGTGCCTGAAGTAGCAACCACGATTTTCCCTTTCTTTTGAATCTCATCCCACTTTGAATCTCCAGACTGAGAAGAGCTTGATTGACTGCAAGCAGACAAGACAAGTATGAAAGCAGACACAACAAGCATTACCCAGATCGATTTTCTATGATAAAAACGACTCATTTAAGAATCCTCCTCTATTTTTTATACAAAACAAAACATAGCACGCTTTTTCTGTTAGGACAACGTTTTCAGAAGAAAAGCGAAAAAGTAAGAATATTATGTGCAATTTGCAACGTGAGATAATGTATAAAAAAGGAAAGTGCGTACAAAATAAATGCGAATAAAGGAGGGAAGAAAATGATGAAAAAAATAAGTGGCTTGATCATATTATCGGTGATGCTGTTGTCTGGTTTTTATATGGAAACAGCTCATGGAGAAACACCCCAAATGGAAAAGCGTCCAGTAACGCATCAAGTAAAACTAACGACAGAACAACAAAAACAAATTGAAACGCTTGAGCAGCAAATTCTTTCTAAACGAAAAGAAGTGATTGAGAAGTACGTCCAATATGGTGTGTTAACAAAGGAACAAGGTACACATATTACGAAACGAATGGATGAACATTACAATCATTTGAAAAACAACGGATTTGTGCCATTGCTGAAAAAACCACAGCACCATTGACCATAAGGATGAAACCGGCAGCGAGGTGCCGGTTTTTTATTGTTTATCAATCTATTCAGAAGGAGAGACTTTCACCATCTTTAGGGACAAAAATGGCTTGTGCTGCTTGATGCTCTTGAATGTAAGCTTGTAAAGAGGCTCTTGTTAGTAAGCAATGATTCACTGCCTCAAGGTGAGTAGCGACAATTTGTGCTGTTGGATGAGAACGGTGAACGTCTAAAATGTCTTCCTTCGTCATCGTAATTGGATCGCCTTCTAAAAATTGAGCAGCTCCGCTATTGACCACAATGACATCTGGCTTGCAAGTATTGATAACCTCCTTCGGCTCATCACACCAAATGGTATCACCTGCAATGTAAAGGGTAGGTTCATCAGGGTGAAAGAAAACAAAACCGCTGACCTGTCCCATCCGCTTTGCAATTTCTCCTGTCCCATGCTGTCCACCTGTCCGCTGAATATGAACACCATAAATGTCTATTTCATCTTCAATGCATGTGACATGCTGGAAACCGGCCTCTTCAACTTCTTTTTTGTCATTATCCGATTGCGTATAAATGGGTTGGTCTTGGGCTAATTTTTGTTTCGCCTCGTCATCAAAGTGATCCACGTGCAAATGAGTGAGTAAGACAGCATCTGGGTGTAGCATGTTGTCTAAGTCAATGTTTACAGGCAGATCAACAATCGGATTGTTCAAATGTTGATTGGCTGTATGAGGAAACGGTGGATATGTTCCTTTTGCTGCTAAAAAGGGATCAATGAAGAAAGTTGCCTGACCATATTCAAGGTAGAAAGTAGCATTCCGAATGAGCGTGATTTTCATGAAAAGGCCTCCTTTTTTTCTGATTAAGTTTACAGTATATTAAAAGAGTTCCATGTGACAGAGGGTTGTGAAAGTCTTTCATCAGAAGGACTTGATTTTTGAAAGAGGTGAGCCAATGTTAGACCAAACCGATATGGATATTTTAAAAGAGCTCTCAAAAAACAGTCGATTAACTATGAAAGCGCTAGGTGAAAAAGTTCATTTAACGGGTCAAGCTGTTGCAAATCGTGTGTTAAAGCTTGAAGAAGAGGGTGTGATTGAAGCATATACCATTTCGATTGACTGGCGGACGCAAAAGACCATCCAAACATTTATGCAGCTCTATACTCGCAGTCATCATCACGAACCACTTCTGTCATTTCTCGACCGACAGGAAGAGATCAAGAATTTATTTAAAATAAGTGGTGAGGGCTGCTATATGGCTGAAGGCCATTTCTTCAGTCATGATGAACTGGATCTGTTTTTAACGGAGCTGACAAATTACGCAAATTATAAACTGTCTATTGCGGTTAAGCGTCTCATTCATCAGTAAGAAAAGAGACGCAGGAGGAAAAAGAACGATGAAAAAATTAATCGAAAATCAAGCTGAACCGGTGACAAAGGAAAAAATCAAAGCAGACTTGGTTCAACTTGGTGTGAAAAAAGGCATGATTTTATGTGTTCACTCATCCTTATCATCTATCGGCTGGGTAAACGGAGGCGCTGTTGCCCTCATACAAGCATTGATGGAAACCTTAACAGAAGAGGGGACACTGATCATGCCGGCACAAACGTTAGAGATTTCTGATCCCGCTGATTGGATCGATCCGCCTGTTCCTTTTTCATGGTGGAAATCGATCAAAGACACGATGCCTGCATTTGATCCAGCTTACTCGATGCCAACAGCAATGGGAAAGGTAGCGGAAACGTTTTGGAAATACCCGGGCGTGGCGAGAAGCAATCATCCTCATTTTTCATTCACGGCCTGGGGGAAAAAGAAACATGAGCTTCTGAAACACCACGCACTTTCTTTTGGATTAGGGGAACATTCGCCTCTAGCCCGCATGTATGATCTTCAGGCTCAGGTGCTGCTGATTGGTACGTCTTTTGAAAGTCTGACAGCTTTCCATCTGGCTGAATATCGCATCCCTCAGCAAGACTTCATGACAAGAGGAGCTCCCATCTTAGAAAATGGATGGAGGGTATGGAAAGAGTACCAAGATATTATCACAAGAGAAGAACTATTTGAGCAGATCGGCCGTGACTTTCTTCTATCAGGAGGCACTCATCATCACGGTCAAATCGGGCTTGCCAGTTCATATTTATTACCGGTGAGAGAATCGGTAGACTTTGCGGAAAAGTGGCTTGATTTGTACGATCAGTCGTGACCTACACCGTTTGGAAATTCATATGATAAAGGTCTTGATCAGGCTGCTGAGAAGTATAGCAGGTGAGCTGGTAGTCTCCCTTTGGAATAGGGAAAGACAGCACCTGAGCCATGACGCTTGTGATATAAACTTGATCGCTTGCATGCGTAAAAGGCACTGTGACCGTTCTATCAGCCGAAGCTGGGGGCATATTGCTATTTAAAGTTACGGTAACAGATGCTTTTCCGTTGTTGACCCCTTCAAAGGATACACCGTGATCTCCCATGGCGAATCCTTGAAGAATGTCATCATCTGACCAGTCAATCACAGGTGGTGTTTTGCTTCCGGTGTATACGGTGATTTGGTGATAGGAGATAGATAGGGAATAGGCTTGGTTTAAGTTATTCATTTAAAAAACTCCTTTATACAAAGATTTTCATTGGAATGTGAATGGTTGAAAGAATGATTCTTGAAGAGAATGTTAGGCAGCAAGACGATTGTCGCCGTCTTGCGCTTCTATATGAGGAATCTAGATGTGAAATTGTGAAACCATTGTTTTTAAATCTCCTGCTAAATGAGCAAGAGCTTCTGATGAAGCAGTTACTTCTTCCGTTGCGGCAAATTGTTCTTCTGGTAAACCGGCTACTTGCTGTGAATGTTCACTCGTTAGTTTAACCCCTTCTGTAATAGTGGCAAAGGATCGTTTCGCATCGTTTGTATAAGCTGCGATTTTTTGTGATGCACTAGATAAATGCTTGATGCCATCCGCCATTTCTCTCATTGACTGTTGAATATCAATAAATGATTCTTCTTTATGAGAAATAAGTACAGTCCCTAGAGCCGCTTCCTCTCTTACTCGTTTGATCGCATTTGTTGAATGAGTCATCTCTTTTTGGATTTCAGAAATGAGATGGGAAATCAAATTTGATGATGCTTGTGATTCCTCAGCGAGCTTTCTCACTTCGTCTGCGACAACCGCAAATCCTTTCCCATGCTCGCCTGCTCGTGCTGCTTCAATTGCTGCGTTTTGAGCAAGTAGGCATAGCCTAGCTTTACATCACCTTTTGCTTTTTCAGTGGCCATGTGCTTGATGTTTTCTGTCATTTCACGATTCACCACATAACCAAAATTTCTGAAAAGATGATGATGACACTTAAAAAGATCAGCAAAATTTTGGCACCAAGCCTCAGTTTCCCCTTGTTCTTCATGCTTTTTGACTCCTTTAGGTATAAGGTAGGGTAAACCTCCTTAAGGATTATCGGCATGAAAAAAATGTTTGAAATACCTGAATGCAGTTACGAGGAAATTTTTTTAGATAGAAAAGGGAAATGGCGTTAATCGATGATAAATTGTATTCTTGTGCCGTCAGGATCATCCGATAATTGATGACCGACCCATGAGCCTGCTCCTCTATTATCTGAAGGATTAATATATTTGACTGAAGCTCCTGTTCCTCCTTCCTTACACATCGCCATCGGCCATTCGTCCCGATCATACCCGCGCTTTGTTGGGATGCCATGAAGTGATTGTTCTCTTTGTTCATCGCTATGTTTACGGTCAATCGTACATACGGATGAATGGCCTTCATCAATGGCCTCTTCTATGTGCTTAGCGGTTTCGGGGTAACGATCTGATGGGAAGTGAATCGTTTTGTCATAAGATGAATTCGTCGTCTCTTGTTTACTTTGCTCCAGCTGAATATAGCCTGTTGCTACACCAACGACGATCAGTAAAAGCAAGAGAATGATTTTAAGAAGTTTCATAGATGCTAGCTCTCTTTCTTGTTTGCGTATTTTGTAAACAGAAGTATAGCAGAATTACTTACCAATTACTCCTGGTTTTGAAAAAACGCCTTTTAAAGTTCGAAAAACGGTTTTTATCCATTTTCTTGCTTTTCACATTTGTAAAAATTCATAAAAATTTTAATTTTTCAGTTCATAAAAAGATTATGCTTTATCAAAATGGCTTTATCACTGCTTTTTGGGCTAATTTCAAGAATTTAACACACAGAAATTTTGAAAAAATAAAATTGACTAGACCGATATGCTTTAATAATATGGAGTCAAATATCAAAAAATGTCGTAATTTATCAAAATATCATTCTATTTACATTGTAGGAGGGAAGTACAAATGGCGGATGTCTCTTATCGGCTTGGCATAGACATAGGCGGAACATTTACTGACTTATCGCTGATGAATGAAGCAACAGGGGCGCTAACTGAACTCAAAACACCCACAGTGACTGACGACCCAGCTCAGGGAATTATCAATGGGCTAAAACTTCTAAAAGACAGAGGTGTTGATTTATCTAAAATCCAATATCTCGTACATGGCATGACAATCGGTCTTAATACATTATTGCAGAGAAAAGGAGCAGATTTGGCCCTTTTTGTGACGGAAGGCTTTCAAGACATATTGTCACTACAGCGTTTACGATTACCCATTCCTTATGACTTCAATTCTCGTTTGCCAGAACCATTGATACCTCGAAAGCATGTATATCCAATCTCTGAAAGGTTGATACACGATGGTACGATCAAAAAACCTCTCCATCTGCAGCAATTAGATCATGCTGTCCAGCAGGTTATGTCTAAAGGACTAGCAGGTATTGTCATTTCTTTTTTACATAGCTATCAAAATCCAGTTCATGAATTACAGGCAAAAGCCTATATCAAACACCATTATCCGCAATTAGAAGTCCTTACTTCATCTGAATTATGGCCCCAAATGAGAGAATACGAGCGTACTGTGATGTCTGTTGTCAATTTGTATATCCAACCAAAGGTGAAACAGTATTTACAAACATTGAAAAGCCGTTTGAAAGAAGAAGGTGTACCAATTTCTCCATACATTACACAATCAAATGGTGGTTTAATGGATGCAGAAAGTGCAGCAACTTCACCTGTTAAAACACTTTTTTCTGGTCCGGCAGCTGGTGTCATTGGTGCGGCAAGAATTGCAGCCGCTGCAAACGAATCCAATCTGATCACGTTTGATGTTGGGGGGACGAGTGCAGATATCTCCATTATTCAAAATGGACAGCCTACAATGGCTCAGTCAAATCAGCTTTCAGGTTTTCCGATCATTCTTCCATCTGTTGCGATGTATTCAATAGGGGCAGGCGGGGGTTCGGTTGCATGGATTGATCAGGGTGGGCTTCTCAAAGCAGGACCAGAATCAGTTGGCTCACAGCCGGGACCAGCTTCGTATGGAAAGGGAATGAAAGCCGCCTTAACTGACGCGTTCCTCATATGTGGTTATCTCAATCAAGAGCGTTTTGCCGGAGGACATTTACAACTACAGCTGTTCGCGGCGGAAAAGGCCTTTCAGCCAATTGCTGACCAGCTCAACAAAACGGTAGAAGAAGCGGCTGACCAGCTGATTCAAGTAGCTGTCGCCAATATGTACACAGAATTAAGCAATGTCATGGAGCAGCAAGGGTTTGACCCAAGAGATTTTAGTTTACTAGCGTTTGGCGGAGCAGGACCGGTTGTAGCGAATTTCCTTGCGAGAGAAATTCATGCGAAAAACGTGGTCGTTCCTCCAAGTCCAGGAACATTATGTGCATTAGGTGCCTTGAACGCTGATTTTATTCATGATGCGGTACTGTCGAAGAAAATATGTTTACAAGACTACTCGATAGATCAACTAAAACAAGATTATGAGATGCTTTCTCGAAAAGCGACTGATTGGTTCAGTCAGCAGAACATTCAGCATATTAAACAGACATCCATACTATTATTGGCAGATGCACGTTATCAAGGACAAGCCTTTGAGATTGAATTACCATTATCAGCTGAATGGCTGAAGCAAGAACAAGATATCCATCAACTCATTGAAGCCTTTCACAAGCTACATCAGCGTCAATATGGGCATAGAGATGATCAGGCGAACATCGAGTTTACTCATTTACGAGTTCGAGTCATAGGCGAGACGCCGCCACTGCCTTTCACACCTGTTCATGAAAGCAGCGGACAATCTTTGAAGCCACATGAATACAGGCGAATCTTTATAGAAGAAAAAGAATATGAAGCAGCTATTTATTACAGAGATACTTTGTCAGTAGGCTCTGTCATTAATGGACCTGCCATCATTGAGCAGGATGATACGACAACATTGATTCTGCCAAATTGGGCAGGTAGCATTGATCAATCAGGGAACTTGGTGATTTCAAGGGAGGCGGCTTTATATGAGAACTGATCCAGCAAAGCTTGAGATGATGCGCAGTTATTTTAATGCAATTGCATCTGGCATGGGACATGTCATTGAGCGGACGTCTTTTACGACTTTCGTTAAAGAATCAGCTGACTTTGCGACAGCGTTAGCCACGCCTTCTGGAGATTTCTTTGTTTATCCGAAGACAGTGGGTGTCACAATCTTTTTAGGGCTGAGTCTTAAAAAAGCGATTGAAGAGAGCGGACCGATGCAGCCAGGAGATATTATCATCACAAATGATCCTTATACGACAGATGGTTTAGCGACTCACCTGCCGGATGTCCATATCATTAAGCCGATCTTCGTAGATGGTGAAATTGTCAGCTATGCTTGGTCTTTTGTTCATGTAAGTGATGTGGGCGGACTTGTGCCCTCGAGTATTTCGCCGACAGCGACCGATGTTCATCAAGAAGGATTAAGAATACCGCCAGTGAAAATTTATGAAGGCGGAAAAGAGAATCAGGTCGTACGTACTTTTTTAAGAGCCAACAGCCGAGCCAGTCATTTAAATGATGGGGATATCAATGCAATGATTGCTGCAGTAAATACAGCAGAAATTCGCTTAAAAGAAATGATCGGGAAATTTGGAATAAATGAAGTGAAACAAGGAATGATGGACCTCCTGAAACAATCTGAGGTTCGTGCAGGAAAGGTCATTGAAGCCATTCCGGATGGAACGAGTGAATTCGCTGATTATTTAGATGATGATATGATCTCGGATGTGCCGATACGGTTGAAAATTAAGTTAACGGTCAAAGGAAAGCGGCTAACGCTTGATTTTTCTGAGTGTGACCCGCAAGTGAAAACAGCTTTTAACCTTGTCACCAATGGTCAGAAGCATTCCTTCCTATATCAAGGATTGATTAATTACATTATTAGTAAAGATCCCTATATACCGATTAATGGCGGAATCACATATCCGATTGAAGTGATTTCCCCTAAAGGGACGCTAGTGCATCCAGAATACCCGGCTTCTGTTGGTATTCGGCATTCAATTACGATGCGGTTGTTCAATGTCGTGCTAGGCGCCATTGGTAAGCTGTTACCTGAAGCAGTGCCGGCAGCAGGTGCAGGTCAATCAGCTATTGTTGTTCTCTCTGTTCCTGATAATCAAACAGGCGGCAGGAAAATGTCTGTTGTCGAACCATTAGGCGGAGGCGGTGGTGCTCAAAATGGAACGGACGGAGTAGATGGTATTGATCATTCGTCTGGCTTTTTGAAGAATACACCTATTGAGAGTTTAGAACAGCATATTGATATTCATGTTCACCGATATGAGATTTTGCCAAACACAGGCGGAGCAGGAGAAAACAGAGGCGGACATGCGATTGGTTTGGAATTTGAAATGATCAAGCCTGAATCCATGGTGACCGCACGAGGTATGGAACGTATGAAGTTTCAGCCTTGGGGGCTAATGGGCGGACGAGCGGGAGCTATCGGTGAGGTCAAGCTAGTCACAGCAATAGGTGAAAAACAAGACCAGCCGAAAATAGATGTTCTGCGTCTTGAAAAAGGCGATATTGTGCAATTGATATCACCAAGTGGAGGCGGTTGGGGAAATCCATTTGCAAGAGAGAAAGAAAAAGTCCTTCATGAAGTGGAAGCAGGTTTATTAAGTGAAGAAAGAGCGCTGCAGCAATATGGCGTTAAAGTGTATCTAGACCAAAATGAATGGAAGATTGATGAGGAGCAAACGAATCAGTTTCGTGAAAAGGGTAATCATCCTGCTAATATCATGTGGGATGTCGGAGAACACAGAGAAGCTTATGAGAAAGTATGGACGGATGAAGCCAGTAGCGAGCTTGCTGTGCGGCTGCGTTCCTACCCAGCCAATGAACGTACACATTATAAACATGCAGTTCATCAATATTTCAGTCATAGAAATGAGCCGTTAACAAAGAAAGATATTATTCAAGCACTTCGTCATATGGATGGACAAAAAGGGGGAAATGAATCATGAAAAGAAGATTAATCACTATTTTTGCAGGTGTTCTGTCAATGATTTTACTGCTGACAGCTTGCGGTTGGAATGGACAGGATCAAGGTAAACAGCAGCAGACTGTGATCGTTGGCGTATACGGGGGCGATTGGGAAAAGAATATCAAACCGATCCTCGAAAAGTTTGAAAAAGATACGGGAATTAAAGTCCAAACCGTCTCTGGTGCGGATTCTGAATGGTTTACAAAATTAAAAGCGTCAAATGGTAAAAATCCACCGTATGACCTGCTTATTTTACAGCCTGATACGATTCAAAGAGGCATTGCAGCAAACGTTCTTGCACCTATCGATGAAGATCAAGCACCGAATGTCAAAAAACTTTACCGTTCTGTCCAAAAGAAGCTCACTGTTGATGGAAAACAATATGCAGCAGGCTTTAGTATGGGTCAGCTTGGAATTGCTTATCGAAAAGACCTCGTAAAGCAGGAACCAAACAGCTGGACAGACCTATGGAGCAGTCAGCTAAAAGGGAAGGTAGCCATTTCATCTCCGACTTATTCAGCCGGGTTGCAATTTTTCTCTGCGCTTGTCCATGCTCAAGGGGGGACAGAATCAAATCCTAAGGATATTGATAAAGCTTTTAAAAGCCTTTCGCAATTAAAAGGGCATGTTGCTGCTTTTCCAGATAATCCAGGGTCTATTCAAACCTTGTTAGAACGTGGTGACGTCGTAGCAGTTCCATATTGGGATGGACGAGCATTTGCACTTGAAGAAGAAGGAATGAGTATTGGTTTTTCATATCCGAAAGAAGGCGCTGTTGCAGCAGTTGCGAGCTGGGCTTTAACGAAGGGAAGTCAGCATGAGGAAGCGGCTTGCAAACTATTAAACTATTTAAGTGGAAAAGAAGCTCAGGAAGCTTTCTCGGAAAAATCTTATTATGGTATGTCGAATTCTGATGTGAAATACGGTGACAAGATTAAGGGGAAGGTCAAGGTTGGAGAGAATTATTATAGCAAGCTGACTTGGGTAGATTACGAAACAGCAACTTCGGAGCTGGGAAATTGGACAAATCGATGGAACGAAGTATTAGGCGGAGGAAAATAGGTGATCGTATGAGTGGAATTCATTTAGAACATATCAGCCAGCATTTCGGCGAGCAGATTGCTCTTAACGATGTCAGTCTTACGGTGAAAGAGGGAGAGTTTTTCTCCCTTCTTGGTCCTAGCGGCTGCGGGAAATCAACGTTATTAAACATCATTGGCGGTTTTTTAGAACCAACAAAAGGTGTCGTCTATATTGGTGATCAGAATGTGACGAATTTACCGCCTTATCAAAGAAAAACGGGTATGGTTTTTCAAAGCTATGCACTCTTTCCGCATCTGACCGTATTTGATAATGTGGCGTATGGGTTAAAGGTTCAAAAGAAAAAGAAGGCTGAAATCAAAGAGAAGGTAATGGAGAGTTTATCTCTTGTGCAATTAGAGGCGTTTGCGAAACGTATGCCGCATCAATTAAGTGGTGGACAGCAGCAGCGGGTAGCGATTGCAAGGGCGCTTGCGATTCAGCCATCTGTTCTTCTTCTTGATGAACCGCTCAGCAACCTAGATGCAAAACTAAGAAAAAATATGCAGACGGAGCTTCGAAATATTCAAAGGAATGTCGGAATTACCACCATTCTCGTGACCCATGATCAAGAGGAAGCATTAAGTCTTTCTGATCGGGTTGGGATTTTAGGAGAGGGGAAAATCCAGCAGATTGGAACGCCTTTAGAGGTGTACCGCCAGCCAAACAATCGATTTGTTGCTGAATTTATCGGACAAGTGAACCTATTCGAGGCAGTCTATGATGAAGCGAAAGCTATATTTATCGTTCCTCATTTAATCCAGTCAAACGGGCAGGAAGTTCAGTTAAAGGCAGCGGCACACCAAGAGAAGAAGGAGAAGCATTTACTCATGCTCCGTCCGGAAAGAATCAACATATCTTCTGAGCGGGAAGACGTTCAGTCTAACCATGTATCAGGCGTGCTGGCAGATGTCAGTTATATTGGTCACTCATTACGTTTGGTGGTAGAGCTCGATAGCGGTGAAATGATTGTCCATGCTTCCGATGCAGCATTTCCTGAACTGCCGAAAGCTGGAGAAGCTATTCATATCAATTGGCAGCCTGAAGATATTGTTTTCCTAGATTCGAAGGTGCATACGTGATGCGTATCAAGAAAAAGAATCAGCGATTTCATTGGTTCATGCTGCTGCCGGCGTGTTTGTTCCTTGTTGTATTTCTTCTAGCACCGCTTGTGATGATGTTCGTCCTCAGTTTTCGTGATGTGGATTCAATGATGAACACATTACAAACGTATAGCTTTTCTCAATATATACATGTGTTCACGACAGATGCGTATGTGAAGGCGATTGGAAGTACAGTGTGGGTAGCCTTACAGACAACGGTGATTTGTTTATTGATGGCATACCCTGCAGCATACGTGCTCGTCAAGGCACCTCATCCACGTCTGCGGGCATTTTTCTATATCTTACTTGTCTCCCCGCTTTTGACAAGTGTTGTGATTCGGACGTTTGCATGGATTGTCCTTCTTTCACAAAATGGTCTGATCAATGGCATGTTATTAGATTTACATGTGGTTGAGAAGCCGCTCTCTATGTTGTGGAATATGAATGCGGTGATTATTGCTTATGTTCAGGTCATGCTGCCTTTTGCAGTGCTGCCTATTGCGACGAGCTTAACCGATATGGATCGTCATTTACGACCGGCTTCTATGAGTCTAGGAGCTGGACGAATTCGAACCTTCTTTCATGTGACCTTTCCATTGACCATTCCAGGGATGGTGACAGGGGCTATCATTGTCTTTTCGCTGGCAGCTGGGAGCTATATCACTCCGCTCTTAGTCGGCGGAAGAATGCAGCCGCTGCTGCCGCTGTCTATTTATCAGCAAGTCATGCAGGTGTATAACTTGCCTCTTGCTGCAGCGATGTCCTTTACGTTATTGGTTTGTGTGCTTGTGGCGGTCAGTTTATTAAGCTATCTATTGAAGCGCTGGGAGGCGAGGATGCATGCGTAAAAAATCATTAGGTGATCGCTTGCTTTCCATCCTGATTTGGACTGCTGGGTCATTGGTTTATCTCTTTTTGACCATACCTGTTCTTGTCATTGTCCTATCTGCTTTTAGTCCAAATGCCTTTCCTGAATTTCCGCCGACTTCGTTCTCTGTTCGTTGGTTTCAAGAGGTCGTGTCGAATCCAGAATGGATGGAGTCTCTGCGTATCAGTGTGATTTTGCTATTCATCGTAACGCCTCTCACGGTTCTTTTAGGCACGATGGCTTCGTATGCTTTAGCAAGGCTTTCCTTTCAGGGAAAGGAGGCTATTCAAGCCTTCATTTTGTCACCTCTTATGATTCCTCAAGTAGTGTTAGGGATTGCCATGCTTTATTTGTTTACGGCTATGGGGTTTACGGGGTCTTTGTGGGCGCTTGTTATAGGTCACGTCATTATTGGCTTTCCCTATGTGGTTCGAACAGTAGGCGTCAGTGTATCGAATTTGGACCCACGGCTTGAGCTAGCTTCAATGAATCTTGGCGCAGGACCCATTCGCACATTCTTTCGAGTGACGCTGCCTTTGATAAAGCCAGGAATTATTGCAGGCGGGGTGTTTTCAGCTGTGACGTCATTTGGGGAAATATCGATTAGTTTGTTCGTTTCCTCTCCTCAAACGATTACGATTCCCGTCAGGACGTTTAATTACATTGAGCAAACCTTTGATCCGAGTGTCAATGCGATATCTGTCATATTTATTATCATTTCTATCATTGCGTTGCTCATTATTGAAAAAACAATTGGCCTGTCTAAGGTGATGTAAATATAATGAAGAAACAAGGGAGCTGTCATTTGAAATGGCAGCTCTTTTTGTGTTGTTTTTACGGTAAATATTTTCAATTTTTTAGGAAATATAGTTCTTAAGATTTAAGAAATTGTGGAGGGTGGACGGAGACCTCTATCCTACATTTTCGGTCATATTTGCAAAATTTAAGGGGAAAGATGAAATTTTTGCGGTATTTAGTCGATTATTTTCGGTTGAACGCAACTATTATTAGTTATTTTCGGTAAATATCGTAAATTATTATGTGATTCATTCGGCATAACGCATGAATCTTTACACCCATTTTTCGGTGAAAAAAACAATAATTTCATATAAAGTGGACGTAAATAGAAAATATTTAAAAAGAAAAGAAGAAAAAGGCAAATCTATGGAAACGTAGAGACGCAAAGCCATGTCCTAAGGTAAATGTTGCTTTTTTACTATGGTCGGCAGGTTACCGAATCAAAATGGGAGTCCCTCCGTTTTATTCGGGGTGGGCTTCTTTCCGTATTCTGTCTATTTTAATGGAATAGACTTGGTTCTTTTGATATAGAGGGTGCAGGGTTGTCACATTGGTGGAGAAAACACAGAAGAGGCGGAGGATGAAAATGAATACAGTTTATTACCCCTTAACACATGCGCAAAAGCGAGTATTCTACACGGAAAGATTTTATCCAGGTACAAGTATTTCTAATTTGGGTGGATTCGCCAGATTGAGATCGGTATCAGGTTTAGATCCATCTTTGGTCGTTGACGTGCTTCAAGCGTACATTCGCCAAACTGACTCCCTTCGGTTGAGGCTGGTGTATCGGCATGAGCAGGAGGAGCCTGTTCAATATATCAAGCCTTATGAAGAACAGCCGATTCGCATGGAGAAGGGCTGGAGTGAAGAAGAAGTGAGGGCTTGGGCGAATGAACAAATCCGTGAGCCGATGCCGTTGATTGACAGCCTCTTGATTGAATTTAAGGTCTTTCAAATCAGTGATCAAGAGTGCTGGCTGTTTTGTAAAGCACATCATATTGTGGCGGATGGTATCTCCATTATCTTAATGGGAAATCGCATCATCGACTTGTACCAGGACATGCTGCAGGGGGTAGACATCTCACCGGTTGAGGAGATTTCCTTCGTTGACCACATCATGAGTGAGCAAAGCTATGAAACTTCTAAACGATTTCAAAAAGACCAAGCTTTTTGGAATGAACAATTTGCCAATATTCCAGATTTCGCTTCTTTAAAACCGCATAAGGGATACGAGATGAGTTTACATGCGGAGCGATTTTCAGGGGATATTCCAGATTCTTTGAAGGAGAAACTTCGTACGTTTTGTGAAGAGCAGAAAGTCAGTATGCTCTCGATGTTCATGTCTACTGTTTATATGTATTTGCATCGTTTTAGCGGTATGGAGGATGTTGTCCTTGGAACCTTTATGGGCAACCGAACGAATGCCAAAGAAAAAAAGATGATTGGTATGTTTGTTTCCACCATTCCGATGCGTGCATCTGTTCAAGGGTCGCAATCATTTCTTGATTTCGTCAAACAGGTCATGGCGGATCAAATGAAGATCTTGCGTCACCAAAAGTACCCTTACAATCTCCTCATGAATGATTTACGTGAAAGAGAAGGGTTTACAGGACGCCTTTTTGATATTTCTTTAGAATACCAGGTCATGCAGTGGCAGAAAAAAGAGAATCTGTCTTTTATTACTGAACCGATCTTTAGCGGGAGCGGAATGAATGATATTTCCATTCATGTAAAGGACCGCTGGGATACAGATACATTGACCATTGATTTGGACTACCGTACAGATGTATTCACCGAAGAAGAAATCAGTAAGATGTTTGATCGATTCTTGATCATACTAGAAGCGGCGGTCTCCCAGCCTGACCAGCTGATCGGGAAACTCCCTTTACTTCCACCAGATGAACAAAAGGAACTGCTTCAATTATCTGAGAGAAAACCGTTTGAAAAGCCAGCTGAAAAGCCGGTTCACCACTTGTTTGATGAGACAGCCAATAAGTATGCAGAGCGGACAGCTGTTGTAGCAGAAAATGGAGCATTTACTTATGGAGAGCTGTTTCAAAAGGCAGAAAAGCTGGCGCGTTTTTTACAAATGAAAGGTGTCTCGCGTGATGTGCCTGTTGCTGTCCTAATGGATCGGAAGGCAGAGGCTATGGTGGCGATCTTCGGCATATTAAAGGCTGGCGGGGCGTATGTACCGATTGATCCAGCATTACCTGAGGAGCGTATTCAATATATTGTGGAGGACTCTGGTGCTTCCATTGTGTTAACTGAGGAATCGTTCGTTTCAACATACCGTGTCCTCTCGGAAAAAATGGTCGTGCAGCAGCAAATCGCATTAGATGATGAACTGTTGCCACAGCTTGTAGATCAGTCGGTACCAGAGGATTTGGCATATATGATTTATACATCGGGGACGACTGGAAAGCCGAAGGGCGTCATGATTGAGCATCTTCAGCTACATCATTTGGTCCATGCCTTGCATCATGAGGTTTATGAAGAGGCGAGTGAGCTTCAAATGGCGCTTCTTGCACCATTCCATTTTGATGCATCGGTGAAACAAATCTTTGCTGCACTATTATTTGGGCATACGCTTCATATCATCCCGCGAGAAACAACGAGAAATGGTGTTCAATTAGCGGCTTATTATAGAAAACATCAAATTGAAGCAGCGGACGGAACACCGGCGCATGTGCAGCTTTTACTTGCAGCCGAATTAGATGGGCTGTCCTTGAGGCATATGTTAGTTGGGGGAGAAGCATTGCCTGCGAAAGCAGCATATTCTCTTATCGAAGCGGTTCGGATGAGTGAGCCTGATTTTAATTTGTGGAATGTGTATGGTCCGACTGAGACGTGTGTCGATGCGGCGGTTCATCGCCTAGAACTAAGTGAGCTGCGCGAATCCTCTGAACAGCAGCGTTATGTGTCGATCGGAAAGCCGCTCGGTCATCACCGTCTTTACATTTTAAATGACCATGATCAATTACAGGTACAGGGGGCTGCTGGAGAACTGTGCATTGCAGGGATAGGTGTTGGACGAGGCTATGTGAATCAGCCTGAATTGACGGAGAAAGTATTTACGGCAGATCCATTTTCTCCAGATGAGCGGATGTATCGAACAGGAGATCTAGTCAGATGGCTTCCGGATGGCACAATTGATTATCTTGGCAGAATGGATGATCAAGTGAAAATAAGGGGTTACCGCATAGAAACAGGCGAAATTGAAGCAGTGATGGAGCAGGTAGATGGAGTGGATCAAGCTATTGTACTTGTTGTCGAAGAAGCAGACGGGGAAAAGGTGTTAAGTGCTTACTATCAAGCTCGTCATGAAAATGTGTCAGTTGACATGCTGCAAGCTGCTATCAAACATCAGCTACCAGCTTACATGATGCCGCTCTATTTCAAAGAGCTCGATGCATTTCCACTCACAGTCAGCGGCAAAGTCGATCGTCGTGCACTTGCTGCCTTAAAAGGTGATAAAGCCGTTCAAGCTGTTTATGCTGCGCCTAGAAACGAGATCGAAACGAAGCTTGTGCGTTTGTGGGGAAAAATCCTTGGTCAAGAGAAGATTGGTATATATGATTCCTTCTTCGAACGAGGGGGGCATTCGCTGAAAGCAATGACTGTACTCACACATGTTCAGCGAGATTTTCAGGTGGAGGTGCCGCTGTCCATTTTATTTGAACAGCAGACCATTGCCGCTTTGGCTGCCTACATTGAGCAAGCGGAAACATCTTCTGAAACGGTGATACCTAAAGCACCTGCCTTAGACCATTATCCATTGTCACCTCCACAGCAGCGCGTTTATATGGTGAGCCAATTGGAGCAAAGCACTGCATACCATATGCCAGCTGTTGTGAGGTTAAAAGGAACACTGCACCAAGAGAAGCTGACGGAAGCCTTTGAAAAACTCATCATACGTCATGATATGCTGCGTACGTCTTTTCATACGTTGAAAGGTATTCCTCGTCAGCGGATAGCTCCATCCGTGCCATTTCAAATCGAACAGCTAACAGGCGGCACGATGGAAGAAAATATGAAGCGATTTGTCAGACCCTTTAACCTTGAGTGTGCACCACTTCTTCGTATTGGCTTGAAGTCATTACATGACCAGGAGCACCTGCTCTTTTTCGATATGCATCACCTGATCTCAGATGGTCTTTCGATTGATTTGATGCTGCGTGAGCTGTCAGATGCTTACGAGGGATCGGTCAAAGACCCATTGAAGCTTCAATATCAGGACTATGCTGTTTGGCAAGAACAACAAGGTTTTCAAAAAGAAGAGGCATTCTGGCTGCAGGAATTTTCGGGTGATCTTCCTGCTTTACAGCTGCTGACCGATTATCAGCGCCCAGCAGTCCAGTCGTTTGTAGGGGATCGTGTGATCAAAGAAATCAATGAAACGTTAAAGGTGCAATTGCAGGAGCTTGCGGCAAAACACCACACGACACTGTATACGGTTCTGCTTTCTGCTTACTATACATTGCTTGCGAAGTACACGGGTCAAAAGGAATTCGTGGTTGGAACACCGGCGGCGGGGCGAGTGCATGCAGATTTGGATGACATGATTGGCATGTTTGTCCAGACACTTGCTTTGCGGTCCGAGGTTGATCCGAATGGAAGCATGTCGCAGTTGATCGAGCAAGTGAAGGAAAAGACGATGCATGCATTTGAGCATCAGCAATATCCATTTGAACGACTGCTTGAAAAACTGAATGTGCCAAGGGATTTTAGCCGTCATCCATTATTCGATACCGTTTTTACACTCATGCCAGATCATGGATCAGCCCAGCATATAGGAGAAATGCAAGTTGAAATCGAAGAAACCAATTTCCATATTGCAAAGTTTGATTTAACGCTGCAAGCGATGGAGTCAGATCAAGGGTTATCCTTTGTCCTCGATTACAGTACGGCGCTATTTAAACGAAGTACAGCCGAGCAGATGCTGCATCATTATATGTATTTGCTGAAGCAGATGGTTCAAGCGCCGGAGGAGGCGATTCGATCTTATCGATTACTCTCTGAACAAGAAGCAGAAGCTCAACTGAATCTGTGGAATCCGTTACCGACGCCTTATCCGTCAGAAGAAACCATTGTGACACAGTTTGAAGCACAGGTGCAGGCGCACGGTCATAAGTCTGCCCTCCAATGTGAAGGTGTGATTCTTTCTTACCAAGAACTAAATGACCGTGTGAATCAGCTGGCTCATTATTTACGTGAACATGGGTTTGAAAGAGGGATGAAAGCAGCCTTATTCTTTGAACGGTCTAATGAGATGGTACTCTCTGTTCTAGCTGTACTTAAGGCGGGCGGCGTCTATGTACCAATTGATCCTGATTTCCCTGATGAACGCGTGAAGCACTTTTTAACAGACAGCGGTGCGCAATTCTTATTGACACATCAAGTGCTGCGCCATCGTTCGGTACTTGCTTCTTTCGAAGGAACCATCATCGAAACAGAAGATCAGGCAATTGTTCAGCAATCAGACAGCAATATAGACATTCGTGTATTGCCAGAGGATTTGGCGAATTTGACCTATACATCTGGTACAACTGGAAAACCTAAAGGAAATATGGTGACACACCGGAACATTTTGAGAACAGTGAAGCAATCAAATTATCTCGCCATTTATCAGGAAGATACGGTGATGAGTTTATCAAACTATGTATTTGATGCTTTTATGTTTGATGTGTTTGGTGCTTTATTAAACGGTGCGAAACTGATTGTTCTGCCAAAGGATCATATCTTAAACATGAATGAGCTTTCTGGAGCGATTGAGAAGGAGAAAGTCAGTATTTTAATGATCACGACAGCTCTTTTTCACTTACTTATCGATATGAAAAAAGACAGCCTGAAGAACGTTAGAAAAGTTCTATTTGGCGGAGAACGTGCTTCCGTGCCTCATGTCATGACTGCACTTGAAACGGTAGGGGAAGGCAAACTTGTTCATATGTACGGTCCTTCTGAAAGTACGATTTTCACTACGTATTATCCAGTGAATCACATTGAGGAGCAGGCGTTATCCATTCCAATCGGAAAGCCAGTGAGTCAAACGGCTGTTTATATTGTAGATGAATTTGGACAGCTGCAACCGCCAGGTGTAGCAGGAGAGTTATGTGTCGCTGGTGATGGACTGGTAAAAGGATATTATGGGCAGCCAGAACTCACAAGCGAAAAATTTGTGAAAAATCCTTTCCGCCCTGATGAGGCGATGTATAAAACAGGTGATCTTGCCCGCTGGCTGTCAAATGGAGAGATTGAATTCATTGGACGAATCGATCATCAAGTGAAGATTCGAGGTCAGCGTATTGAACTTGGAGAAATTGAGCATCAGCTGCTGCGCCATCCGCAATTAAAGGAAGCCGTCGTCATTGCAGCTCCAAATGACACATTATGTGCGTATTTTACAGCCGAAGGGTCTGTCTCATTAACTGATTTACGCGAGCAAGCAGGGCGTGAACTGCCTGTGTATATGATGCCGTCATTCTTCATGCAATTAGACGAGCTTCCGCTGACGAATAACGGCAAGGTAGATAGGCGCGCGCTACCGGTGCCTGACCTAAGTGAGCAAGGGGTAAATGAGTACATCCCTCCTCAAACAGAAACGGAGCGTCTCGTGGCGCGCATTTGGGAAGAAGTTCTTGAAGTGCCGCGAATCGGCAGGCACGATCATTTCTTTGAATGCGGTGGTCATTCGCTGCGCGGCATGAAAATGCTGAACAAGCTGTATGAAGAGATGCACGTGGAGCTCACTTTAAAGTCTTTATTTGAATCCCCAATATTAGAGGCGTTTGCCTTTGCGGTTGATCAAGCGGATCAAACGGAGATCAAGCGGGTGGAGGTTGCAGAAGAAGCGGCCTATTATCCAGTGACATCTGCTCAGAAACGGCTGTTTGTATTGGAGAAAATGACCGACGCGGAGCAAAGCTATCATATGCCGGCTGCTTTAAAGCTAGAAGGTGCTTTTGATGAAAAACGATTTAAAAAAGCGATTGAACAGCTTGCCCATCGTCATGAAGCATTCCGAACGAGCTTTGATTTTGTTCAGAATGAACCTGTTCAACGGATTGAACCAAACATCTCCGTAGACATTGAGACAATCGAAGGGAACGGAAGAGACATACAGGAATTGATGAATGACTTTATCCGTCCATTTGATATAGAAAAGGCGCCTCTACTCAGAGTAGGTCTAGTTTCTGCTTCCGTAAATGTCCATTATTTGCTGATTGATATGCATCATATCATTTCAGATGGTGCATCTGTGGGCATTTTAATTGAGGAGCTTTCAGCCTTGTATCGAGGAGACAAATTAGAGAAATTACCTGTTCAATATAAGGATTATGCGGTTTGGTCAAAAAGCGAGACGTTTGCTGCACAAATAGAAGCTGAAGAGGCGTTTTGGCTGAAGCAATTACAAGGAGACCTGCCTGTACTGGCACTGCCTGAAGACCTGCCAAGACCAAAAGTGCAAACATTCGCAGGAGATCGCGTCTCATTTACAATCAATGGGCCGCTTAAAGCCAAATTGGATGAGCTGGTCAGAGCGCTCAACAGTACGACGTATACAGTCCTGCTCACTTGCTACAGTACCCTTTTAAGCAAGCTATCAAGACAAGAAGATATCATCATCGGTTCGCCGATTGTGGGCAGAACTCATCCGGATATTCAATCTGTCATTGGTATGTTTGTGAACACGCTGGCACTTAGAACAAAGCCAGCAGGACATCTGACAGCTGCGGAATTTGCGTCAAATGTTCATCAGCTTGTGTTAGAGGCAAATGAGCATCAGTTGTACCCATTTGAAGAATTGGTAGACCAAGTACAAACGGTTCGAGACACTAGCCGTCATCCAATCTTTGATGTGGTGTTCTCAATGGAAAATGCGGATATCCGTGATTTAACGATGGATGGACTTCACATTGTTCCAGAGCCATTCGAAGAGAATATCGCCAAATTTGATTTGACCTTAACTGGAAACGAATCGGCTGATCACATTGAGCTTGTGTTCGATTTTAATTCTTCTATCTTTCAACAGTCGTCGATCGAAAAGTGGAAGGAGTTTTTCCTTCATTTATTGGAACAAATGGTATCAGAGCCAGATCAATCGCTAGATCAAATGCAGCTATTATCACCGAAGCAGCAGCAAAAACTGCTCAGTGAATGGTCAGGCCCTGTCCTAAACGTTCCGTCAGATCGAAACGTTCATGCACTGATTGAGGCTAAGGTATTTGAAGCACCGAAACAAAAAGCGGCGACCTTCTGCGGAACAAGCTGGACGTATGAGGAACTGAACAGCCGTTCAAATACAGTCGCTTCAAGACTCATCTCAAACGGCATAAAACGAGGAGACCGTGTCGGTATTCTGACTCGCCCATCGCTTGATATGGCGGCAACCGTCCTTGGCGTCCTGAAGTCAGGTGCGACATTCGTTCCAATTGATGCGGATTATCCGGATCAGCGTATTGCCTACATGCTGGAAGACAGCGGGGCAGAGGTTCTTCTCATGCAAAAAGGACTGACTGCACCATCTTCATTCGCAGGGCATGTCCTGTTCATAGAAGATGCGGTAGAAGGCGAAGCACAAGAAATTCAGATTCATGTCAAACCAACAGATCTCGCCTATATGATTTACACGTCTGGAACGACAGGACAGCCGAAAGGTGTCATGGTCGAGCACCAGTCCCTTGTGAATCTAGCGTTCTGGCACAATGATGCCTTCCAAGTGACAAATGCGGATCGAACCGCTAAATATGCCGGCTTTGGCTTTGACGCCTCTATTTGGGAAATGTTCCCGACATGGATTGCCGGCGCAGAGCTGCACATCATTGATGAAGCGATTCGTCTCGATATGATCAAGCTCAATACGTATTTCAATGACGAAAATATCACCATTGCGTTCTTGCCAACTCACCTATGCGAACAGTTTATGTCAATGGACAATCACTCCTTGCGTTACTTACTAACAGGCGGAGACAAGCTGAAACAGGTAAAGCCTGTTCCATATCAACTCGTGAATAACTACGGTCCAACAGAAAACACCGTCGTGGCGACAAGTGGGATCATCAATCCAGATCAAGGCACGCTTCCGATTGGAACAGCGATTGCTAATACTCGTTTTTACATTATGGGTTCGTTATATGATCTCTCGCCGCCAGGCGTACCGGGTGAGCTTGTGATCGCAGGAAAAGGACTGGCAAGAGGGTACTGGAATCTTCCGGAGGAAACAGAGAAAAGTTTTGTCCCAGATCCATTTTATCCAGGTGAGCGCATGTACCTGACAGGTGATTTGGTGAAATGGACAGAGGATGGCGAGCTAATCTATCTCGGCAGAAAAGACCATCAGGTCAACATCCGTGGCTTCCGGATTGAGCTGTCAGAAATTGAGGCGCAGCTCCTTGCGCTGGCAGAAGTCAAAGAAGCAGTTGTGACAACGGTCAAAGATGCCAGCGAACAGGATGCCCTTGCCGCTTACGTCATCACAGCTGAAGAAACGACCGACCTGAAAGAAAGTCTAAAACGCACGTTGCCAGACTATATGGTGCCTTCATGGATCATCAAGCTAGACCACCTGCCGATGACGGCAAATGGAAAAGTCGATCTGAAAGCATTGCCAGCACCAGATATGGAAGCGAACCAAACGGCATACGAAGCGCCAAGAGACGAAGTCGAAACGCTTCTATGCGGCATTTGGAAAGACGTGCTTGGCGTCAGCCAAGTCGGCATTCATGATCACTTCTTCTTCCTTGGCGGAGACTCGATTAAAGGCATTCAAATGGCAAGCAGGCTCACACAAGCGGGCTGGAAGATTGATATGAAACTACTATTCCAGTACCCAACGATTGCGGAGCTACGCCCATATATCGAAGAAGCCGATCAACTGACAGCTGACCAATCACCTGTCGAAGGAGAAGTCATTTTCACACCGATTCAGCGCTGGTTCTTTGAACGAAACTTTACGAGTCAGCACCATTGGAACCAATCAGTTATGCTCCAAGCGCCAAATGGCTTGGATGAAACCATCGTTCAGCAAGTGTTGGAGCAGCTCATGATCCATCACGATGCCTTGCGAATGGTGTATCCGCTTGAAGAAGGACGCGTGATCCAGCGTCATCGAAAAATCGAAGAAAACTTGGTGGCTGTTGATGTGGTAGAAGTACAAGGGGAACTGTCGCAGCAAATCCAGCAGGTAGAAAAGCTGGCAAATGAAGTGCAGGCGAGTATATCGCTAGCGGAAGGACCTTTAGTAAAGCCAGCCATTTTCCGAACGGATCAAGGGGATCATTTACTGCTCGCTGTACATCATCTTGTCATCGATGGTGTGTCATGGCGTATTTTCCTTGAAGATTTTATGGCTCTTTATGAACAGTCGAAGCGCGGGGAAGTCCTGACACTTCCTGAAAAAACACACTCTTTCCAAGAATATGCCCAGAAGCTGACGGAATACGCGATGTCAGATGAGTTGCTGTCGGAAAGAGCTTATTGGAAAAAGGTACTTGCGCATTCCGTTACGCCGCTTCAAAAGGATCATGTGACGGAGGATCAGCGGATGCTTCATACACAGACCATTCGTTTTACATTGTCTGAGGAGGAAACACGCAGTCTGCTGACAGATGTACATGAAGCATATCAAACAGACATCAATGATATTTTGCTGACAGCACTCGGATTGTCCATGAAAGAGTGGACAGGTGAAGATAGACACTTTATACATCTTGAAGGACACGGGAGAGAGAACATCCTCCCTGCGGTCAATGTATCACGGACGATTGGCTGGTTTACAAGTATGTATCCTGTGTTACTGGATATGTCGCATGCAGACGATCTTTCTTATCAGATCAAGCATTTAAAAGAGGAACTCAGGCACATCCCGAACAAGGGAATCGGCTATGGCATATTAAAATATTTAACCCCTGACAAGATGAAGGACGATATCTCATTTGATCTCGTGCCACATATCAGCTTTAACTATCTTGGTCAGTTTGATGAACAGATCATCGGTGAGTTAAGCCGCTCAACGTGGGATGCAGGCCAATCGCTGAGTCCTGAATCAGAGAAACCTCATGCACTTGATATTGTTGGTTTCGTCGAACAAGCCATGCTCCATGTGACGATTTCTTATCATCATCTTGAATTTGAAGAACGTACGATGGAACAATTCAAGGACCTTCTTGAAAAGAATGTGAAGGCGCTGATCTCACATTGCGTATCACAGGAGGAAACCCAGATGACACCTAGTGATGTGGGTGATGAAGATCTCACGATGGATGAACTTGAAAAGCTAATGGATATATTTTAAGCAAACGAAGAGGTGGACATATGAGCAAGCAGAAGATTCAAAAGGTATATCCTTTAACACCCATGCAGGAGGGCATGCTCTATCATGCCATGCTAGACCCTAATTCCTCCTCTTATTTCACACAGCTTGAGCTTGGAATAAGCGGAGAATTTGATCACGCTCTTTTTGAAAAAAGTCTCAATGAGCTCATACGGACATATGACATTCTCCGTACAGCCTTTGTTTATCAACAATTACAAAAGCCTCGTCAGGTTGTACTGGCTGAACGTCATCTCGATGTGTATCGAGAGGATCTATCACATCTGAATCATCAAGAGCAGCAAAAGGTATTGGATCAATATAAAAAACAAGTGAGAAAGCAAGGATTTCATTTAACAAATGATCTGTTATTGAAGGTCGCTGTTTTTCAACTAAATGAAACAAATTGGCATCTCATTTGGAGCAACCATCACATCATCATGGATGGTTGGTCCATGGGTGTTTTAATGAAAAAACTGTTTCATTACTATGAATCTTTTCGGAACGGTCGAACGCCGGATCGCTCACAGGGTAAGCCTTATGCAGATTATATCCAGTGGCTTGGAAAGCAAAATAAACAAGAAGCGGAAAGCTATTGGCAGGAGCGTCTAGATGGAGCGGTTCAGCATCAAGGGCTACTGCAGCAAAAAGAAGCGAACGGACAATACGACCATCAGGAATGGACATTTACATGGGATGCTCAAACGGTACAAGCCATTCAAAATGTAGCAAGACAATGCCAAGTGACAGCCCCGAACCTGTTTCAGGCGGTCTGGTCTGTTCTTTTAGGCACCTATCATGCAGCTGATGATGTCACATTCGGCACCGTTGTATCGGGCAGACCTCCAAGTGTATCTGGAATTGAGCGCATGGCAGGGCTGTTTATCAATACGATACCCGTTCGAGTGACATTGGATCAGAAGCAGACGTTCAAACAGTTGTTTCAAAAGGTACAGCAGCATGCATTGGAAGCGGAAAACTATGATTTTATGCCGCTTTATGACATTCAGCAGAAAACAGCTGCTGGAGGGCAGCTCTTTGATCATTTGGTTGGGTTTGAAAACTATCCTTTAGATCAGGAGCTGTCTGGTGACACCATGTCTGCGCGTCTTGGTTTTTCCATTGATGTAAAGGACGGATTTGAACAAACGAATTTTGACCTAAATGTCCTTGTGTATCCCGGTGAAACGTGGACATTGAAAATCAAATACAACGCCATAGCTTTTGAAGAAAAGGTCATTGAAAACATATCGAAACATCTAACTAATCTCATGAAGCAAATCATCCAAAACACTGATGTACGCCTTCATGACGTGACATGTATCACGGAAGAAGAGAAGCAACAGATAAAAGCGTGGAATCAGACGGAGCGAGATTATCCGAAGCATCTGTCTATTCCTGAGCTGCTCAAAGAACGTATGAAGGCGCAGCCTGACCATCTGGCATTAGTTGAAGGCGATCAAACATTCACGTACGAGGAGCTCGGACAAGAAATCAGTCGTTTAGCTGGCAGTCTTATAGAGAAAGGCGTACAGCCAGGAGATGCTGTCGCAGTGTATATGAATCGATCAGCTGATGCGGTGATCGCCATCTTAGCAGTTCTACACGCAGGGGCAGCTTATGTACCAATTGACCCTTCCCAGCCTGAGGAGAGAATCCGATGGATGCTTGAAGATAGCGGCGCATCCATTTTGCTTCATGCTGACAGTCAGCCGCCAGTTGATGAACAGATCAAGGCTGTACATGTGACGAGTAAGCCTCATCACTCACACATGGATGTATCAGCCCAGACGTCTCCATCTCACTTGGCGTATATCATGTATACATCTGGATCAACTGGACAGCCAAAAGGGGTGCAAATTGAGCATCAGCATATTGTGAGATTGGCTTGCTCTCAGGAGAAATTAGGCTTGAATAAGTCGGATAGTATGGCGCATACAGGAGCGGTCAGCTTTGACGCCATTACCTTTGAAATCTTTACCACGCTACTGGGTGGTGCGACGCTGTATCCTGTTGACCGTGATACTTTATTGGATATCAATAGATTCGAACAATTTATCCAAACACATCAGATCTCGGCGCTCTTTTTAACGACTGGGTTATTTAATCAGCTCGCTCAGCAGCGGCCGCAAATGTTCAAAGGATTAACCACATTAATTACAGGCGGTGACGTGATCAATGTGAAGAGTGCGGAGCTTGTGAAACAGCATCATCCAGCACTTGTCTTGCTGAATGCCTATGGTCCAACAGAAAATACAACCATCTCGACCATTTACGAAGTAAGAGGAGATGAAACGGGTCCGATTCCAATTGGTCAGCCGATTAACCATTCGTCGGCTTATATTTTAGATGATGATCAACGATTGCAGCCAATTGGAGCGCCAGGAGAGCTGTATGTTGGCGGAGATGGTGTCGCAAGAGGGTATCTCCATCGTCCAGATTTGACCAACCAAGTATTCTTGGCAGATCCTTTTAAGCCGTCAGGCCGTTTGTATCGAACAGGGGATTGGGCTCGGTATGGCGCGGATGGCCAGATCGAATTCCTCGGCCGGACAGATGATCAAGTGAAAATTCGAGGCTTCCGTATTGAGCTTGGTGAAATTGAAACAGTGCTTCAGCAAAAAGCGGGCATAGATGATGCGGTTGTGCTTGTCCATTCGTTTTCCTCAGATGAAAAGGAAATCACCGCTTACTTCACAGGGACAATGACAGAAGAAGAAGTGCGAGATTTATTTAATCAAGAGCTCCCGGCTTATATGGTGCCGCACCATGTGATGAAGCTGGATGCTTTTACACTCACATCGAACGGCAAGGTAGATCGAAAAGCTTTACCAAAGCCGGACGAAGCGCATCAGGAGAAAAAGGAAATCATTCCGCCTGAGACGGAGACAGAAAAGGCACTCGCTCAAATTTGGGAGGAGCTCCTTGGAAAAACGGTCGGAGTAGATGAACATTTCTTCATGGCTGGCGGGCACTCTCTCAAAGCGATGATGATGTCTGCGAAGATTCAAGAGGTGCTACAAAAGGAAGTGCCGATTCAAGTGATTTTTGAGAAGCCGACGGTTCGTTCATTAGCGGCATATATCGATCAGGATGGTCAAGAAGAAATGGGACATCCGATTATACCAGCAGAGCAGGCGGATGAATATCCGGTATCACCAGCTCAGCGTCGTTTATACATTTTGCAGACACTCGAACCAGACAGCACGAATTATCATATTCCAATCGTCTTAACGCTTGAAGGAACACTCCAATATCAGCGGCTCAAATCAGCGTTCGATCAGTTGATCCAAACGCATGAAATTCTAAGAACGAGTTTTCATATAAATGGAGAAGACATTGTTCAAAGAGTGAATGATTGGACGGCATTTGATCTTCCCGTCCATGACATCAAGGAAGAAGAGGCGGAAGCATTTCTTTCTGAACGTCAGACGCCATTTGATTTAACAGCGGCACCCCTTTTGCGAGCTCAGCTGTTGAAGGTCAGTGAAAACCGTCATCTTCTCGTCTTGGAAGCGCATCATCTCATTACAGATGGCAGCTCCATGAAGACGTTCATACAAGATTTGGCGAAGGCCTATGATGGCGAAGCTCTTGCAGAAAGAACCATTCATTATAAAGATTACGCTGTCTGGCAGTTAAGTGAAGAAGAGACGGAGAAACAGAAGGAGCATGAAGCCTATTGGCTGAAGCAATTCGAAGGAGACTTGCCAGTATTAGAGCTGCCAACGGATTATTCGCGTCCAGCGGAACGTGATTTTTCAGGAGAACGATTCATGTTTGGCTGTGATCAAGCGACGACTCAGCGGATTCATGACCTGCTTCAGAAAACAGATACGACCATGTACATGTTCTTGTTATCTGCTTTTCAGGTGCTGCTTGCCACCTATAGCGGTCAGGAAGATATCATCGTTGGTTCCCCTGTTGCAGGACGGACACATCCTGATATACAGGACATGCCAGGGATGTTTATCAACACCGTTGCGATACGCGGAAAACCAGAGCAAACGAAAACATTTTTACAGCTGCTTGAAGAAATAAAAGAAACGAGTGTTGATGCTTTTGCTCATCAAAGCTATCCGCTTGAAGAGTTAATTGCACGTCTTCCGTTAGATCGTGATACAACCCGAAGCCCGCTCTTTAGCGTGTCATTTAACATGCAGAACATGGAGGTTCCCGCGCTAAAGCTCGGTGACCTGCACATTTCGCCTTATGCCATACAGCATCACTCAGTCAAATTTGACTTGTCTCTAGAAGCATTTGAACGAGAAGGAGCATTAAAGCTGAGCTTTGACTATGCAGCGGCGTTATTTAAAGAAGAGACGATCCGCAGATTCGGAACTCATCTTCTTGCGATTATTCATGAAGCGGTCCAACACCCGGAGGAACAGATCGGCTTGCTCCCTATTCTTGAACAGCATGAGCAAATAGAGCGGTTGGAGAAAAAAGACGAAGTGCAAACAAATCATCATGAGCCTTTCCACGTCCAACTTTCACGTCAGGCAAAGGAAACACCAGATGCCATTGCGGTGATGGATGATCAACGGAAGCTCACTTACCGCGAGCTGGAAGACATGTCAAATGCAATTGGCAGTGAACTGAAGATACGAGGCGTCGAGAAAGAAAAGACTGTAGCGCTGATTCTTGATCGCTCTGTCTATGTCATCGTTTCAATGCTTGGTGTGATGAAAGCAGGAGGTGCATTTGTACCAATTGATCCGGCCTTCCCTGCGGAACGTATCAACTACACATTAGAAGATTCAGGTGCACAAGTGATCGTAACAAATGAGTCTCTTGCAGGGTCCTATCAACATCACAAGTCGATTCAGGTCGTGCAGATTGAAAAAGCAGTACTACAAAGCCGCACGCTAGATTTGCCGGAAGCATCAGCCGATCAACTTGCGTATGTGATTTACACATCTGGGACAACAGGAAAACCGAAGGGTGTTCAGCTCACGCATCGTAATCTATCACACTACGTTAACTGGCTGACAAATGAGGTGACATTGCAAGAATGCGATCGGACGGCACTTCTTTCTTCTTATGCATACGATCTTGGTTACACAAGCATTTTCCCTGTCTTAAAGGCAGGAGGAACCCTGTATGTGCCTCGTGAAGATGTGTATACAGACCCGGTACGACTCATGCGTTTAATTGATGAACAAGAGCTGACTTATATCAAAATGACACCATCCTTATTTCATATGATGGCAGATTCGAAAGATCATGCATTTAACGCTTTACGCCTTGTCATACTTGGAGGAGAACCGATTGTCTCTGAAGACGTTGAGATATTTATGGAACAGCATCCATGTGTGGCTGTGATGAACCACTACGGCCCGACAGAGACAACCATTGGAACTGTGACCAAGCTGATCATAAAGCAAGAGCTAGGCGAATTGAAGGATCGCTCTGTGATCGGGCAGCCAATTGCTCACACAAGAGCGCTCGCACTCAATCGTCAGCAGCGCCTCGTTCCGTATGGTGCACATGGAGAGCTTTATATATCAGGGGAAGGTGTATCGAGAGGGTATTTGAATCAGCCTGAATTAACGGCAGAGCTTTTTCTGGAAAATCCGTATTTTCCTGAAGAGCGGATGTATCGTACAGGAGATTTGGTCAGACAGCATGCAAATGGAGACATTGAGTTTCTCGGAAGAATAGATGATCAAGTGAAAATCCGCGGCTATCGTATTGAGAAGCAGGAAATTGAGCATGCCGCACGTGCACGATTATCCATTCAAGATGTGTATGTCAAAGTACTTCATATGTCCCGTTTACCAGAGCTTGCACTTTATTACACGTCGCCTGAACCGATTGGAACACTGACGTTTAGAGAAAAGCTTGCGGAGACACTGCCGGATTATATGATCCCAACGTACTTTGTCAAAGTCGACCACATCCCGCTCACGCAAAACGGAAAGGTAGATGCGAAGTCTCTGCCGCTTCCGCACGAGGTGCATATGAATCGCGCGGTGCATGTAGCACCAGAAACGGCACTTGAGCAGACGCTTTGCGATATTTGGTCAGAAGTACTTGCGGTTGAACAAATAGGTGTGCATGATCACTTCTTTGAATTGGGAGGTCATTCCCTCAAAGGCATGGTGCTCATTTCAAAAATGCAAGCCAAGCTGAACAAGCATGTGCCGCTCAAAGTCCTTTTTGAAAAGCCAACGATACGCGCGATGGCAGCTTATTTAGAAGAAGTGGGTTCCTCGGACATGACATCCATTCAGCCGGCGGAGAAGCAAGATTTCTATCCTGTCTCTTCTGCTCAAAAGCGGATGTATGTGTTGCAGCAGCTGCATCCAGAAGCAGTGACTTACCATATGCCTGCCGTATTGATGATGGAAGGCAGTCTAGATGTAAAGCAGCTAGAAGAAGTGCTGCAAGCCTTGATCGAACGACATGAATCATTGCGGACAGCCTTTGTAGAAATTGATGGCGTACCCGTTCAAAAAGTGTATCGCCGAGTGCCGTTTACGTTAGAGGTTGTTGAAGTAGAGAAAGGTCATGAGCAACCTGTCATAGACGCATTCATCACCCCATTCTCATTACATCAAGCACCATTAATGAGGGCAAAGGTGGCGAAGCTTTCTGAAGAAAAATATATGTTCATGATGGATATGCACCATATCATCGCAGATGGTGTCACACGCAGTCTGCTCATTCAAGAATTGGCAGAGCTGTATGAGAAAAAGACGTTACCGCCAGTTCAGCTGCACTACAAGGATTATGCAGTATGGCAACAGGAAGAAAAGCAGCAAGCGCTGCTCGAGAAACAGCGTCAATATTGGGTGGAGCAATACGCAGAGCCACCTGAAGATTTGGCACTGCCACTTGATTTTCCGCGCCCTCATGTACAGTCATTTGAAGGAGACCGAGTCGATAGATGGTTATCTTCTGAAAAGGTGCAGACCATTAAAGCACTCATGGCTGAAAAAGGTGTGAGCATGAACATGGTCATGCAAACGGCATTTGCTATTTTCCTTTCCAAATTAACTGGGCAGACAGATATCGTTATAGGCGCTGTCACAGCAGGACGTACACATGCTTCAATCGAACGGGTTCCAGGCATGTTTGTGAATACACTGGCTCTTCGACATGAAGTGCAGCTCGAGGAAACGACAGCACAATTACTTGAAAAAATGAAAGATCGAAGTCTATCAGCCTATGAACATCAAGAATTTCCGTTTGAGGAATTGGTGGCACAGTTAGATCTGCCGAAAGACACGAGCCGCAACCCATTGTTTAGTGTCATGCTGACAACGGATGACCGTGATATGACGTTACCGAATCTAAATGGACTCAAGCTTTCGCAAAAACAGCAAGAGACAGTTCATGCAAAATTTGATGTAACGCTCGGTGTATTCGAAGAAAAGGACCAAGTGGGCTTACGCTTTGAGTATGCAACAGCGCTGTTTAAAAAGAAGACCATTCAGCGTTGGAGTCGATATTATGAACAAATTATAGACGAGATGCTGGTGAAGCTAAATGAACCAATTTCATCGCTTTCGATCTTAACAGAAGAGGAAAAACAAGAGCTGATCAATGAATGGTCAGGTCCTGTCCTAAACGTTCCGTCAGATCAAACCGTTCATGCACTGATTGAGGCTAAAGCATTTGAAGCACCGAAACAAAAAGCGGCGACCTTCTGCGGAACAAGCTGGACGTATGAGGAACTGAACAGCCGTTCAAATACAGTCGCTTCAAGACTCATCTCAAACGGCATAAAACGAGGAGACCGTGTCGGTATTTTCACTCGCCCATCACTTGATATGACGGCAGCCGTCCTTGGCGTCCTTAAGGCAGGTGCGGCATTCGTTCCAATTGATGCGGATTATCCTGATCAGCGCATTGCTTATATGCTGGAAGACAGCGGGGCAGAGGTTCTTCTCATGCAAAAAGGACTGACTGCACCATCTTCATTCAGAGGTCATGTCCTGTTCATAGAAGATGCCGTAGAAGGTGAAGCTCACGATGTTCAGGTTCATGTCAAACCAACAGATCTCGCCTATATGATTTACACGTCTGGAACGACAGGACAGCCGAAGGGTGTCATGGTCGAACACCAGTCCCTTGTGAATCTTGCGTTCTGGCACAATGATGCCTTCCAAGTGACCAATGCGGACCGAACCGCCAAATATGCCGGCTTTGGCTTTGACGCCTCTATTTGGGAAATGTTCCCGACATGGATTGCCGGCGCAGAGCTGCACATCATTGATGAAGCGATTCGTCTCGATATGATCAAGCTCAATGCGTATTTCAATGATGAAAATATCACCATTGCGTTCCTGCCGACCCAGCTAAGCGAGCAGTTTATGTCAATGGATAATCATTCTCTGCGTTACTTACTAACAGGCGGAGACAAGTTGAAACAGGTAAAACCAGTTCCTTATCAACTCGTGAATAACTACGGTCCAACAGAAAACACCGTCGTGGCGACAAGCGGGATCATCAATCCAGATCAAGGTACGCTTCCGATTGGAACAGCGATTGCTAATACTCGTTTTTACATTATGGGTTCGTTATATGATCTCTCGCCGCCAGGCGTACCGGGTGAGCTTGTGATCGTAGGAAAAGGACTGGCAAGAGGGTACTGGAATCTTCCGGAGGAAACCAACAAACGATTTGTCTCAGATCCATTTTATTCAGGTGAGCGTATGTACCTGACAGGCGACTTAGTGAAATGGACGGAGGATGGCGAGCTGATCTATCTCGGCAGAAAAGACCATCAGGTCAACATTCGTGGCTTCCGGATTGAGCTGTCAGAAATTGAAGCTCAGCTTCTTGAATTGAATTCAGTCAAAGAAGCAGTTGTGACAACGGTGAAAGATGCCAGCGAACAAGATGCGCTTGCCGCTTACGTCATCACAGATGAAGAAACGGCCGACATGAAAGAAAGTCTAAAACGCACGTTGCCAGACTATATGGTGCCTTCATGGATCATCAAGCTTGACCAACTGCCGATGACGGCAAATGGCAAGGTCGATCTGAAAGCATTGCCAGCACCTGATATGGAAGCGAACCAAACAGCATACGAAGCGCCAAGAGACGAAGTCGAAACGCTTCTATGCGGCATTTGGAAAGACGTGCTTGGCGTCAGCCAAGTCGGCATTCATGATCACTTCTTCTTCCTTGGTGGAGACTCGATTAAAGGCATTCAAATGGCAAGCAGGCTCACACAAGCGGGCTGGAAGCTTGATATGAAACTACTATTCCAGTATCCAACGATTGCGGAGCTACGCCCATATATCGAAGAAGCTGATCAACTGACAGCTGACCAATCATCGGTTGAAGGGGAAGTCATGTTGACTCCAATTCAACGCTGGTTCTTTGAACGAACATTCACTGACCAGCATCATTGGAATCTCTCGATGATGCTTCATGCGCCAAATGGATTTGACCTTTTGATGACAGAACAAGTGATGCAGAAATTACTTTCACATCATGATGCACTGCGCATGGTATACAGGCAAGAGGATGGCAGCATCCTGCAATACAATCAGCGCGAGCTCACTGAACCAATTGCGGTTATTTCTCATGATGTCTCTAAAGAGCACGACATGAAAAAAGCCATTTCCACCTATGCCAACGAGTATCAGCGTCAGCTGAACCTCGAAACAGGTCCGCTCATGAAAGTGATCTGTTTCCGTGCAAAAGATGGCGATCACTTACTTATCGTGACACACCATCTTGTGATTGATGGTGTCTCATGCCGAATTTTACTAGAGGACTTTATGTCTCTTTATCAACAGGCAGTTCAAGGACAAACAATCGTCCTACCGCCTAAAACCCACTCCTTTAAAGAATGGGCAGAGGCGATCGAACGATACGCACAGTCCAAACCGTTAAAAAGCCAAAGTGAGTACTGGAATGAGATTGACAGGACCCCAATCACCACTTTACCTGTTGATCATAAAGTAACGAAAAGAAAAGTTGCTCAAACAAAAGCAGTACAGATGCAGCTTTCAGAGTCTGAAACCGAGCATCTTTTGACCGACATTCATCTACCGTACACAACGGAAATGAACGATATTCTTCTATGTGCGCTCGGTCTTGCCGTTCAGGAGTGGACAGGTGAGTCCCATGTACATGTGCAGCTTGAAGGTCATGGAAGAGAGGATATTTTATCAGGACTGGATGTCTCCCGCACGGTTGGCTGGTTTACGAGTATGTATCCAGTCGTACTGAAAGCAAAGCCGGATCAGAGCATAGCTGAGGAGATTAAAGGAACGAAAGAAATGCTGCGGCGTGTCCCGAATAAAGGGATCGGCTACGGGATTTTAAAATATCTCACTGAGTCGTCAGGAAAACATGTACAACCTGAAATCAGCTTGAACTATCTTGGGCAGATTGATCAGGAAGTGACGACAGAACTCTTTGGACCATCCACCTATGATATGGGACGACAAGCAAGCCCTGATTCAGAAGCTGTCTATAAGCTGAACCTCAGTGGTCTTGTTCAACACAATCGATTCATGTTGTCTTGTTCATATTGTTCAGATGAATATGATGAAGAGACGATACAGCAGTTCATGGCATTGCTAAAGGAAAAAATACAATCCATCATGACTCATTGTTTAGCGCAGCACGAACGAGAATTTACGCCAAGTGATTTCTCTGCTGGTGACCTTGATATGGATGAAATGGACGATATATTTGACATGCTTGAGGAGAAATTGACCTAACAACATGAGATCAGTCATAAAAACGGGAAGGGAGGATGAAATAGATGAGTTCATTTAAAAGGGATCAAGTTCAAGACATGTATTATCTGTCACCGATGCAAGAAGGCATGCTGTTTCATACCCTCCATCACCAAGAAAAGGGCTTTTATGTAGAGCAAATGGATATGAACGTAAAGGGTACACTGCGCCATGACTTACTTGAGAAAAGCATGAATGTCATCGTGGAGCGATACGATATTTTTCGTACCGTATTTCTCCACGAAAAAGTGAAGCGCCCTGTCCAAGTTGTGCTGAAGAAACGTCCTATTACGCTTGATGTGGTGGACATGCAGAATCTTTCTGAAGACGAACAGCTTGTACGTCTTGAGACATTTAAACAACAGGATCGCCTGAGAGGATTTGACCTTTCGAAGGATGCTCTCATGCGGGCAACTGTTTTCCAAACGGGCCCTGCCAGCTATCGCTGGATATGGAGCTATCATCATATCCTTCTTGATGGCTGGTGCTTTGGGCTTGTGGTGCAGGAGTTATTTGCGATTTATCATGCCCTTTTACATGACATCCCTTACAAGCTGGAACCGGTTAAACCGTACAAAGAATATATTCAATGGCTTGAAAAACAAGATAAACAAGCATCACTTCAATATTGGCAGCAATCATTAGCCGGGTTTGATGGGCAATCTACCTTTAAAGAACAGAGAAAGCAAACGAATGAACATGAATTAGGCGAATTGGAATGGTCGATGAGTAAGGCAGAAACGGCTGCTTTATCAGAGTTAGCGTTCCAGCAAAATGCAACGTTAAGCAGTGTGCTGCAATCGGTCTGGTCAATTCTGCTGAGCAGATATCAGCGTTCAAATGATGTGCTGTTTGGCACGGTTGTGTCGGGGCGTCCGGCAGATTTGGCTGGTGTTGACAGAATGGTTGGCTTGTTCATCAATGTCATCCCAAGAAGAATTCAACTGACAGATGACATGACATTCCGTTCTCTTCTGTCAGAAACGCAGCAGCAATCTCTTGCGGCTGAGCCGCATCAATATATTCCGATTTATGATATTCAGGCAAAGACAGGTCATCAGCCACTCATTGATCATATTGTCGTGTTTGAAAATGTCCCAGCCGCAAAGAAGGACGAGCAAGAGGCGCGGTTAGGGTTTACTGTGGAAAACATGAATGTGTATGAAAAATCGAACTATGATCTCAATTTGCTGGCATCACCAGGAGAACAATTGCAATTGAAGCTGGCCTTTAATCAACAAGCATTTGATCCTCAATTTGTTCAACGGTTAAAGGAGCAGCTGAGTCTATTGATGAGCGAGGCGATCAAGCATCCTGATCAATCGGTTCATACACTTACACTTGTCACGAAACAGGAAAAGCAGCTGATTCTTGAGGAATGGAATGCGCCCGAGCTTGAGCATGACCAGCTATATTTGTCGAAATGGTTTGAGCATAATGTCCGCAAACAGCCGAATGCGGTCGCATTATCAGCAGGTGAGCACACGATGACATATGCGGAGCTGAATGAACAAGCCAACCGATTGGCAAGACATTTGCAAAAAAATGGGGTCGTGCATCAAACGGTCATCGCCATTTTAGCCGGCCGCACGCCTGAACTAATTGTCAGCCTGCTGGCTGTCTTAAAAGCAGGTGCAATCTATGTGCCTATTGATCCCGATTATCCCGAAAGCCGCATTCAATACATGCTTAAAGACAGCGGGGCAACGCATCTTCTGACTCACTCATCCTTTATCGGTCAAGTGAAGGCACTTGCGTTTGATGGAAAGTATCTGTTTGCAGATGATCAAGAAATTTCACTGATGAGCTCAGAGAATCTGCCGCTTGAAGCAGGCTTACACGATACGGCTTACATCATGTATACGTCTGGTACAACAGGTCAGCCAAAAGGCATCATGACGACCCATTCGAATATTGCCCGGGTGGTCAAAAATACAAACTACTTAACCATTTCAGAAACAGATACACTGCTGTCATTATCCAACAGCGTATTTGATGGCTTTACATTTGATGTGTATGGCGCACTTTTAAACGGAGCAAAGCTTGTCCTGCCGAAAAAAGAGACCATTTTAAACATGGGCGAGCTGACGGGATTGATTAAAAGGGAAAACATTTCTGTCATGTTTGTTCCAACGGCATTATTTAATCTCCTTGTTGATGAAGAAACCGACTGGATGCGCAGTGTGCGCAAGGTGCTATTCGGCGGAGAGCGGGCATCGGTACAGCATGTGAGGAAAGCCTTTGCTGTCATGGGGAAAGGCAGACTCATCAATGTCTATGGCCCAACCGAATCAACAGTATTCGCCACTTATTACCCAGTCGATGAGGCTCTGCCGATGGAAGCCCGTTCGATTCCAATCGGAAAGCCGCTCAACCAGACGGGTGCTTATATATTGAGTCAGCACAGGCAGCTTCAGCCGATTGGAATGGTCGGAGAGCTTTGTCTGAGCGGCAAAGGGCTTGCGAAGGGGTATTTGAATCGTCCTGATCTGACAAAACAAGTCTTTATCGCGCATCCATTCGCTACGGGAGAAAGGCTGTATCGTACAGGAGACTTGGCTTATTTTCGAACGGACGGTTTGATTGAGTATGCAGGCAGAGTGGATGATCAGGTGAAAATTCGCGGTCACCGAATTGAGCTGACAGAAATTGAAGCCCACCTTCTCATGCATCCAGGTGTAAAACAAGCGGCCCTTATAGCTGATCAGCATAACACGCAGCATACAAGGCTGCTCGCCTATATGACGTGTGAGGAGGAGTGGAAGGATAAACTGGATGTGATCAAATCAGGGCTGAAGGGGAAACTTCCGGCTTACATGCAGCCTCATGACCTGATCAGACTTGAGAAAATGCCACTTACGCCAAATGGAAAGGTTGATAAACGTCAGCTGCCAAAGCCAGAGGTGTCTCAAGGAAACCGTCATGTGAAGCTTCCGATAAATGAGGTAGAACAAAAGCTACTTGTGATGTGGCGGGAAGTGCTTGAACGAGAAGATATCAGCACAGATGACCATTTCTTTGAGCTTGGCGGGCATTCATTAAAAGCGATGTCGCTTTTATCCAAGGTGTCAAAGGAATTCGATGTTCAGGTGCCCATTCACTTGCTGTTTGAGACGCCTACCATTGAAGCAATCAGCCGTTATATTCAACAGCAGGATCAGAAAGCCGCCGGCTATCTTGTATTCAATGAATCTCAAACGCCAACAGTCTTTGCTCTACCGCCATTACCAGGCTATGGCTTTATCTATCAGGAAGCCGCAAAAACGCTCGATGGTGTTCGTTTGATCGCCTTTGACTTTATTGAAGCTGATCACCGAATCACGCAATACGTTCAGCATATCCAGCACCTTCAGCCTGAAGGGCCGCTGACTTTGATGGGTTACTCTGGCGGGTGCTACCTAGCCTTTGAGCTTGTTCAATCGCTCGAACAAGCAGGGCGGACCGTCGAAAAAGTCATCATGATCGATTCCTATAAGAAAATAGGAGAAAGTGATTTAGAAGGACGATCCATTGATGAAGATATTGCCGCGATCGTCCATCAGTCGAGGCAAAGTGAACTGGCCCAAGCGGAGCTCATTCAAGACGAGCTTGCTCAAAAAACGAGGGCTTACTATGAAACTTTTGTTAAGGGGGTGAACCAGGGAGAGATACAAGCAGACATTGATTTTATCCAATCCGAAGAGCACATCGCGATACCAGACTGGATGGAAAGTTGGGAAGCTGCGACGACCGGCGCTTATCGCCAATATCAAGGCTATGGTCAGCACGCGGACATGTTCAAAAACAAAGAATGTGCCGCCCGAAATGCACAGCTAATTAAAGAAATAGTCCATCATAAAAATAGAGAAATAGTCTTGTAAACTTTAGATGAGGCAGGGGTGCACAATGGCAGCCCTGCCTGTCAAAAAAGGGAAGGAACTCATATGAAACCATCAATCATTAATCAATCGAATGTACATGAATCAATGGATACGATTTTACAAGATGTACAGAATACCATTTTACAAACCAACGAAATCGAACGCTTCGCTGTTTTTTCTCGTGAAAAAACCATTCGACCTCGGCCATATCACCTCTCTCATTTATTTCTAGACCATCACATGGAGCAGGAGGCCGCAGCTGAATGGATACAAACGCAAATGGCTTCACCTGCTTTAGCGGACATGCCCCCTGCCATTTCCTATGGAGGGGATATAGATGTTCGTGCAGGAGCTCAAACCTTGCAGGACGCTCTAACTGAGGCAGCCAAAACAACAAACGGGCTGACTTATATCATCAATAGTGAAAACGAGCTCACGCAATCCTACGCGCAGTTAAAGGAGGATGCCGAGCGAGTTCTGACGGGTTTAAAGGCACTAGGCCTTGAGCCTGGAGATCCTGTGTTCTTTCAATTTTCATCGAATCATGCGATGGTCACGGCCTTTTGGGCATGTGTATTAGGCGGATTTGTCCCAACACTTGTATCAGCAGCCCCGACCTATCGTGAAATGAACGCCTCAGTGAAGAAGCTTCATCACGCTTGGAACCTGCTGGAGCATCCGCTCATTCTCACGGATGACTCGCTGATTGATGAGGTGCAAGGATTAGCTTTACTGTGGCATACAGATCAATTACGTGTTGCAGCCGTTGAACCAATGCTTACTTTAGAAAGAGATCTAGAAGCACACCCAGTCACGCCCGATGATTCCGTCTTTTTTATCTTAACGTCTGGAAGTACAGGGATGCCCAAATGCGTAGAGCATTCTCATAGAAGTGTGCTGGCAAATGTCAAAGGAACAGTGGCAGCCAATGGGTTTACACAAGAAGATGTCTCGTTAGACTGGATGCCATTAGATCATATTGGCGGCATTGTCATGTTCCATCTTGTCAATGTGTACACAGGCTGTGAGCAAATTCGAGCAAGAACAGATGACTTCATCGCTCAGCCGCTGCGCTGGCTTGACTGGATGGACCGCTATCGTGCAACGAAGACATGGGCACCTAACTTCGCATTTGCGATGATCAATGATTATGAGAAAGAAATCTCTTCAGGGTCTTGGGATCTTTCTGCTATGACTTGTATGATCAATGGGGCAGAAGCGGTTGTACCGAAGACGATCCACCGGTTTTTACACCTGCTCGCTCCGCACGGCTTAAAAGGAGACGTCATCAGACCGGCATTCGGCATGTCAGAAATCTCATCAGCTGTTGTCTTCTCTTTTGCGATTGAGCGGGGAGATGAAAACAGCGGGGTGCTGACCTTTGAAGAAACATCGCTGACAGAGCAGCTAAGACCAGCAGAGGCACGCGAAACTGGAACAGTCAGCTTTACAGAGCTCGGGAAACCGATTCCGGGTATCACGATTCGTATTGTCAACCATGAGCATGAGCTTCTTCCCGAAGATCATATTGGCAGCGTGCAAATCAAAGGGCCGACGACAATGAAGGGCTATTACAAGAATGACGAAGCGAATCAAGAGGTTTTTCAAACAGAGGGCTGGTTCCACACGGGTGATTTAGGCTTTCTGCATGAAGGAAGGCTGACATTAACCGGTAGAGAAAAAGACATGATCATCATCAACGGGAAAAATTATTACAACTATGAAATTGAAGCCATGGCAGAGGAAGTACCCGGCGTAGAAACAAGCTTTGTGGCAGCTTGCTCCGTTCGGATGGAGGCATCTGCATCCGATGAACTGATTCTCTTTTTTACACCGAAGCTGTATGAGCCTGCTTATATCATGAGGGCTAGCCAGCATATCAAAACCCATATTGCAACAAAAATGGGTCTTTATGCATCAAGGATTATTCCGGTCCAGAAGCATGCCTTTCCGAAAACAAGCTCTGGAAAAATAGAAAGGGCACAGCTCAAGACAAGGTGGCAGGAAGGTGAATTCGACGAAATCATCAAGGAACTGGACATCAGACTTGAAAATGAACACACCTTGCCTGATTGGAGTTATCAAAAGAAGTGGACACCCGCTCCGCTTCATGAAACCGAAAAGCAAACAGCAGGGGACATGGTGATCTTTGCAGATGAGTTAGGGCTTGCAGATCAATTGAAATTCCTCTCAAACCATGAACAAACCTATATCACGGTTGAGCCGGGTCAAGCATTCACACAACTCACACCCACTCACTTCATCATCCATCCGAATCGGCCGTCAGACTACGAACAACTCTTTGAGACGCTCCGTTCGTATGGCGTTTCGGTGAAACAAATCATTCACCTTTGGAACTACACAAACAAGAAAGACACATTACAGGCGGAAATAGCGAAGGAAGCCCAGAAGACTGGCAGCATGAGTGCATTGTATGTAACAAAAGCGATCGCCGCCTATGAGGAACCTGTAGAGATGACCTTTGTCTCCGCTCATGCGATGAATTTGCCAGAAGACAAAGTACATCATGTGGAAAAAGCAACAACAGCGGGATTGATGACAGCTGTCCATCATGAATGGCCGTTTATCAAGGTGCGATGTCTTGATTTTTCTCTAACAGAATCGGTTGGTCATTCTCATGTATCGGCGATCATGACAGAGCTCATACATGGCACAAGTCATCATGTCGCTGCTTATCGCGAAGGTGTTCGTTATATTCCTCTTATAGCGCCGCTTCATCTGGAAAGGGAACAAAAGAGGAAAAAACCGCCATTTGAATCATCGGGGCTTTACGTGATGACAGGCGGGCTTGGCGGAATAGGACGGATGCTAAGTGAGCATCTTCTAACATCCTATCAAGCGCATCTTGTGCTGCTTGGAAGAAAGGCACGAGAAGCTTTATCTGCGGAGCAGCAAGACGTATTGACCTCACTTGAGAAACAAGCGGAAAAACGCGGCGGCACTGTTCATTATGAAGAAGTGGACTTGACGGATGCAAAAGCCCTTGAAGCCCTTATCTCGAGACAAGAGGTGGCTCGGGGCAAAAGGCTGCATGGCGTGATTCATTTCGCTGGCATCATTCAAGAAGAGCTGCTTGCTGACATGACGTCTGTGTCCTTACATGCGATGTACGAAGCAAAGGTATATGGCACGATTGCGCTTCATGAAGCGGCTTCTAAACGGCAGAACGTCTTATTTCTTTCTAGCTCATCAGCACGAACATTAAAGGGCGGGATGACCGTAGGCGCTTATTGCGCTGCCAATGAGTTCGTTGAACAATTTGCTCATTATCAGAGGCTGACATCTACCGTGAAGCCGTACTGCTTTAGCTTTAGCATGTGGGATGAGATCGGCATGAGCGAGGGTTCGATGATCAAAGGCATCTTAAAAGAAAGAGGCTATCTTCCGATTCCGAAGCGGGCGGGCTTGCAGACGATGCTGGCATGTTTGATGACAGATGCACCTCTCATTTATATGGGATTAGATCGGTCGAAGCAGGACATTCAAGAGATGCTTCATGCGGAGAGCCGAACAGAGAAAGCCGTGTATGTCTTTTACAAAACCGACAAAACAAAAGCCATTGAAGAACGGCTGTATCAGTCCATTTATACGTGTTTGCAGACTCATCTATCTGGTGAATATTCCGTCCATCTATTTCCTGAGGAATACTGGAAAGAATCAGAGGATGGCATGCCGGATGAAGCGCATTTCAAAGCACTCATTGAGGAAAGTGGCCAGGAAGCCGAGGACAGAGCGCCTCAAACGGAGACGGAGAAACTGTTGGCAAGCATTTGGTCCGAGTTGCTTGATGTCTCAAATGTCAGCTGTGGTGATCATTTCTTTCTACTCGGGGGTCATTCGCTCAAGGCAACGCAAATGCTGTCTGCGGTGAGACAAAGAATGGGATTTGACGTGCCGCTCGCTGTTCTTTTTGAGCATACGAGACTTGGGGAATTAGCGGCATGGATCGATTCGCATGCAAAAGTGGATGAAGCGGTACAGGTGCGGAAAATGGCAAAGGGTCAGGAGATTCCGATGTCTTATGCCCAGCAAAGACAGTGGTTTCTCTATCAATTACAGCCTGATCTGCCTTTTTACAATAATACAATTTCCTTTCGGATGAATGGCCCTTTAGATGTGAAGGTGCTTCAGCGCAGTCTTCAGCAAATGGTGCAAAGGCATGAGTCGCTTAGAACTTCCTTTACCATGAGCGGCGATGAACCGGTGCAGATCATCCATGAGCATATGACCCTTCCAGAGATTGAAGTGGTGGATCTATCAGATCTGACGTCACAGGAAGAAAAAGAACAAAAAGCGGCTGAATGGGCAAAAAGTGAGGCGAGCACACCTTTTCACTTAGAGCGTGATCCGCTCTTTCGGGTAAAACTGATTCGTCTGTCGGAAACAGATCATTTGCTGCTAATGTCCATTCACCACATTGTGTCAGATGGCTGGTCGGTTGGGATTGCCGCAAGAGAGCTGTCTGAATGGTATACAGCGATGATTGACCGCCGAGAACCTGATCTTTCACCACTGCCGATTCAATATGCGGATTACACCCTATGGCAGAAGGAGTATTTGACTGGAGAGACGCTGCAAAAGCAGGTTTCCTATTGGAAGGAGCAATTTGCAGTCCCTGTAGAAGATTTGGTTTTGCCGTATGACTACCCGCGGCCAGCCGTTCAATCCTACAAGGGAAAAACGAAAAAATACCACCTGTCGAAGTCGCTTTCAGATCAGCTGGCTGAGCTTTCTAAAAAAACTGACAGTACCCTTTATATGACGCTACTGACTGCCTTTTCTACATTGCTTCACCGTTTGTCTTCACAGGATGAGTTTGTGATTGGGTCAGTCATTGCTGGGAGAAATCGGACGGAGATGGAGCAGCTCATCGGATTTTTCGTCAATACGCTGGCACTTCGGATCGATCATAGCGGGAATCCTGCTTTCACTGACCTATTAGAACGGGTGAAAGAAACAACAATGGGCGCTTATGCGCATCAGGATGTGCCGTTTGAAATGGTCGTAGATGAGCTGAATATTGTACGTGAAGCTGGCAAACAGCCGCTGTTTCAGGTCATGTTCGTTTTGCAAAATCTGCCGCTTGAGGCTTCTCCGATGGGAGAAGCGACATCTGTTTTAGCCATTGAAGATAACGATACCGCCAAATTAGATCTATCTCTGTTTGTTTTTGAAGGAGCGGAGGGTCTTCAACTAAAACTGGAGTATGATGTGGACTTATTTTCTGACGACACGATGGACCGGTTCCTTCGGTACTACGAGCATCTGCTTGAGCGTATTTGTGAAAATCCAGCACAGCCGATTAGACAAATGAATTACCTGCCAGAAAAAGAGAAGCATCAGCTGCTCTATGAATGGAGCGGCAAAACAGATCAGCATGCAGGCCCGCTTCTCATCACGGAACGGTTTGAAGCCCAGGTGAGAAAGTCACCCGATGCCATCGCCCTCGAATTCGGGGAAGAGCAGTGGACGTATCGTGTGTTACAAGAGAAAGTCGACCGGCTTGCGGCTTCTCTGCAGCAGCGAGGTGTGACACCGCATGAACCAGTAGGGCTGCTCATCGATAGGTCGCCTGAAATGATTCTTGGGGTGCTGGCGATTGTGAAAGCAGGAGGCGCCTATGTGCCGATTGATCCTGAATATCCAGATGCCCGCATTGATTATATGCTGAGGGATACAGGTATTCAGCTGTTACTGACAAAAAATAAATGGCTGAAAAAGGTGTCCATCAGTCAAACCGAACTCATTTGTCTTGATGAGGGATATGAAGAATTTTTATCAGAAGCAGAACTCATACCTGCTGCCTTAAAACCTGATGGACTCGCTTATATCAATTACACCTCAGGATCAACTGGACAGCCAAAAGGGGTATTGATCCCGCATCAAGCAGTCATCCGGCTTGTCTGTGAAACAGATTATGTCACCCTTGATGAACATACGCGTATTTTACAAATCGCCAGCTTCTCCTTTGATGCCTTTACGTATGAAATATGGGGAGCTCTTCTAAACGGGGGAAGACTGATTCTCACCGATCGAAATACGGTTTTATCAATGGATACACTGGCTAACACGCTGACATCATACAAGATCACAACAGGATTTCTGACAGTGCCGCTGTTCAACCGATTGACAGAGGAACATCCAGAAGCTTTATCTGGATTCGATGCATTATTGGTCGGTGGTGATGCGCTTTCAACTGCTCATATTCGTAAGGCACTTCCGTATTTACCTGAAGGGCTTTTAAACGGCTATGGACCAACTGAAAACACGACGTTCTCTTGTGTGCATCACATTCACTCATTAGACGAAGGGCAGACGACCGTCCCTATCGGTCAGCCAATTGCTTATTCACAAGCCTATGTATTAGACGACCAGCTGCAGCCGGTTCCGCAAGGTGTCATTGGAGAGATTTATGTTGGAGGAACAGGGCTGGCACTAGGTTACCTTGGAGATGAAGAAAAAACATCGCAATCATTTATCCCGCATCCTTTCCATAAAGGAGAGCGTTTATATAAAACAGGTGATATGGGCCGCTGGCTCCCAAATGGCATCATCGACTGCCTTGGAAGAATCGATCATCAAGTGAAAATACGCGGACATCGCGTCGAATGTGGAGAAATTGAAGTCGCTATGCTGAGTGTTGAAGACATCATAGAATGTGCGGTCATTCCGCATCAGCACGGGAGTGGTCATAAGCGCCTCATCGGTTACTTTGTCCAAAAAGGTGCATGGACCCAGCAAGACCTTCGCCGCAAATTAAATGATAGACTGCCAGATTATATGGTACCGAGCCTATTCATAGAGCTCGAGGAACTGCCGCTCACGCCAAACGGCAAGGTAGATCAAAAGCGTCTCCCGCCGCCAGTGTGGAGACAGGAAGAAGCAGACAAACCAGCAGAACAGGCACTCAGTGAGGAAGAACGAGTGCTGGAAAAAGTGTGGACTCAGCTTCTTGGCACTCCTTCAATTGGTGTTCATGATAACTACTTTGAGCTTGGCGGAGATTCTATTATTGTCATACAAATGGTGGCACGCCTTGCACAGGAAGGCTACATCATACAGCCGAGAGATGTATTTGAAAAACAGACCATTTCACAGCTGGCACGTGCTATGAAAAAAGCAGATGTATCTGTGTCTTATGATCAATCACCTGTTACAGGAGATGTTCGTCTGCTTCCAATCCAATCTTGGTTCCTTGAGCAATCGATGACAAACCAAGATTATTGGAATCTATCAGCTCATATTGAATTCAAGCAATCTATACAACCCGAGCAGTTATCACAAGTTCTTTCAAAGCTTGTCGATCATCACGATATGCTGAGAGCGATTTATACAAAAGCAGCAGACGGCACATGGATTCAAACCATTCGTGCGCCTGGCATCACCCCTTGTGTCACATTCTTTGATTTGACGAATGTTTCTCATGAGGAAGCGCTGGATCAAATCCGCTTGGAGACAAGCGCTTGTCAAGGAACACTGTCATTAGAGCGGGGAGAAGTGATCAAAGCCATTCTTTTTCAGACAAGTGATCGTACGTCTGAACTCTTTATCGCAGCCCACCATCTTGTGATGGATGGAATATCGTGGCGCATCATACAGGAAGATGTATTAAATGGGTTGAAGCAGGCTGCGGCAGGGCAGGAGATCACGCTTGCAAAGAAAACCGCTTCCTATCAGCAGTGGGCAGAGGCACTCTATGAATATGCACAAACCGATCAATTACAAGAGCAGGTTCCTTTTTGGGAAAAGATCATGAATCAAGAGGAAGAAGGTTCTCCTTTTCAACCACCTGCGCTTTTCAATATAGAAGAACATGCAGAGATCCTGACTGTTCAATTGACGAAGGATCAAACAGACATTTTACTAAGGCACGCATCACAAGCGTACCGAACAGAGGTCAACGATTTACTCCTGTCAGCACTTGCGCAAGCTGTTGGAAAGCCAATACTGATTACGTTAGAAGGGCACGGACGCGAGGATTTATTTGAACAGATGGATTTGTCACGGACAGTCGGCTGGTTTACAAGCTCTTATCCTATTTTTATTCCTTTTATTCAAACCGATGTTGAGAGACAAATTAAAGATGTCAAAGAAACCTTAAGAGCTGTGCCGCAAAAGGGGATCGGCTATGGCTTACTTCAATACATGACAGCATCTCGTTTACTTAAAACGGCAGCGCCGCAGGTGAGCTTTAATTACCTTGGACAGTTAGATCAAATAGATGGTGAGGCAAATCTGTATATTGCAGATGAGCGAAATGGACATGTACATGACCCAAAAGCAGAAAGACAGCATTTGATCGATGTGTACGGATACGTTGTCAGTGGTCAGCTTCAGATGAATTTTATGATCAATCGTGAACTGCTTCAGGAGGAAGAAGTGCGTCAGTTACCCGAACGATTTAAAGAAAAAATGGAGGACATTTTGACGCATTGTGTAGAGACAAAAGGCGGCTTTACACCATCTGACTTTCCAATGATCCAGCTTACGCAAAAGCAAATAGATGAGCTTCCAGACAATGTGGTAGATGTGTATCCACTATCTCCGATGCAGCAAGGGATGCTGTTTCATGCACTGTTAGATCAAGCATCACAGGCGTATTTTGGTCAGGTGCATATGACACTCGAAGGCTTAACGGACGGCGAAGCCTATGAAAAAGCATGGAATCTGCTTGTGGAACGTCATTCGATTTTACGGACAAGATTTGCTTGGGAGGGGCTAAAGGAGCCTGTCCAATTGATTCAATCAGAAGGAAGCATTCACCTCACTCAGCACGATGTGCGCCACCTGAGTGAAATGGATCAGAAGAAAACCATTGAGCAGTATTTACAAACCGATCGTTCAAAGGATTTTGAATTAGAAGATGCGGCTGAACCGCTCATTCGTATTGCTTTATTCCATCGTGATGAGAAAACTTGCACGTTTGTTTTTAGCTTTCATCATATTTTAATTGATGGCTGGAGCCTGTTCGGCTTGATTGAGGAATCCTTTTCAATATATCGCTCGCTTGTGGATGAACGAGAGATGAACCTTCCTGCTGTACGTCCATATAAAGATTTTATCGAGTGGCTGCAAAAGCAGGATCAAGAGAAGGCGCAAGAGTTCTGGAAACATTATATGTCAGGAGTAGAGGAAGTCACACCACTTCCAGGAGACGGAGAGCAAGCTTCGGATGAAGGAGCAGGTATTGATCAAATTAGTATCAAACTGACGCCTGAAATGCAGGAAAAGCTGGAGAAAATGACAGGGACACAGAAGGTCACGATGAGCACACTGATTCAGGCGGCATGGGGTCTGCTCTTGCACCTTCATTCAGGCTCAGAGGATGTTGTGTTCGGTGTCACAGTATCTGGCCGGCCGGCGGACTTACCAGAGGTTGAAAGCATGACAGGTCTCTTTATTAACACCTTGCCGCTCCGTTTGCCGATCACACCAGACAGGACCATTGCCGAGCTGCTTACGCAGACGCAGGAAACGGTTTTTCACATGCGAGAATTCGAGTATACCGTACTGCCAGATATTCAGCAGATGACCCAAATTCCGAATGGAGAATCATTGTTTAACAGCATTGTCGTGTTTGAAAACTACCCGATTGAATCTGTAGAGCCGTATGGTGTACGGATCTTAGACATAGCCAGTCATGAAGAAACAAACTATGACCTGACCCTTGTGGCTGTCCCGGGAGATACGCTGGAGCTTCGGGTCACATACCGCTTCAATCAATATAAAGAAAAACAAATACAATCGCTGATGCAGCAGCTGGTCCACACACTTGAAGCCATGACAGAACAAGTGGAGACACCACTCTCTTCCTTCACGATCGTGACAAATAAAGAAAAAGAGTGGATGATCACCGATTGGGCGAAAAACGCACAAGTCAGCGTGCTGTACCCAGATCAAGAAGAGGTCTACTCAGGTGTGCATGATCCTTCGTGTGAGACAGAAATCTATGTCCTGAGCGAAGAGCATCAGCTCATGCCGGTAGAGTTTCCTGGAGATATTTTTATCGGTGCAGAGGATATCAAGGCACTTTGCGGAGAGCTTGCCGATTGGATGGAGACGCATAAAATTCCGCATCCATTCAAACATCAAACAGGCGAATACCTCTATCCGACAGGTGATGTCGGCGTTTGGACTGAAAAAAACAAGATTCAAATTTTGGATTGGGTGTAGGAGGAGAAGAACGATGTTAATGAGTAGAAAAAAAGGACATGCAGCAAATCATATCGTCAGAATCAACGGAAAACGAATCGATCTCAAAGCATTAGAACAGGTCATGATGCTTCATTTTCCGCTAAAGGAATGTGCACTCATCCCGAAGAAAAATGAAGAAGGAAGCCTCTCGCTTGTGCTATTTGCACAGGCGAAGGTCCCTTCGCTAACAAGAGAGGATCTGATGACAGGCGCGCTTCACCCTGATGAAGTGCCAGCCGCTCTCGTCTTATTGCCTTCCTTGCCAAGGGCAGAAAGTGGAGCGGTCGATACAGAAGCACTGCTTTCGATTGACATCATTGATGAAGAGAGTTTGAGAAAGATAGAAGATCGTACGAAAGCTATAGATGGAGTAGAGGAAGTGGCTGCTCTCATTGAAAGTCAGACAGAAAAACAAACGCCTTATCACCTAGATGATCTGTTTCCTAATCGGCAGCGTGCGCAAGGGAACGTATCGATCTCGAAGGATGAAGAGGGCGAAACAAAGCAAGCATCCGCTCATGAAAAGACGCCTGCACTTGTGTATGGCGGGGATGTCATCAAAAAAACAGGCACACCTGTCACACTGACAGAGGTGTTGATTCGATCAGCCTTTATGTCACCTGACCGCGGGGTGATCTATATCAAAGAAGGCGGGCGCACGTTGACCCAAACCTATCCTGAGTTACTCACAAACGCAGAACGGGTTCTGTCTGGTTTAAGGAAAGCAGGGCTGACAAACGGCGATCAAGTGTTACTTCAATTGAAAGATCATCACGATTTCATCACTGTGTTTTGGGGCTGTATTCTCGGTGGCATCATTCCGACCCCAGTCTCTGTGCCGCCTGTTTATGATGAGATGAATCAAGGAGTGAACAAGCTCAAGGGCGTGTTTCAGCTGCAAAATGAACCGTTCATTATTACGAATGAAGCAAGTGCTGAGGACATTGCTGGGCTGCGTGAGACATTTGAGGCAAAAGAAATACCTATTTTAACAGTAGAAACATTGCTTGCGTGTGAACCGGATGAACAGCATTATGAGCCAGAGCCAGATGAGCCTGTGCTTCAGCTGCTCTCTTCAGGAAGTACGGGTGTGCCAAAGTGTATTCGTCACAACCATCAAAGTATTTTATCTCGAATCATCTCCTTTGAGCAGACAAATGGCTTTACGCATGAGGATGTGTCGCTTAACTGGATGCCGCTTGATCATGTAGGAGGCATTGTCATGTTTCATGTGCATGATGTCTACCTTGGCTGCCAGCAGATTAGTCCATCCATCGATCAATTTATCGAGCGGCCGATGGTGTGGCTGGATTGGGTTGAAACATACGGCGTCACAAGGACATGGGCACCGAATTTTGCTTTTGCGATGATGAATGAATATGAGGACGACATTCGCAAGGGGAGCTGGGATCTCTCCACACTGACTTATATCATGAATGCAGCCGAAGCGGTTGTGCCAAAAGTGACGCAGCGCTTCATGCATATGATGGGTCAGCACGGATTAAGCCATCATGCGATGGTGCCGGCGTACGGCATGTCTGAAACATCCTCAGCCATTGTTCAATCAAAGAAATTCATGCGGCATGGTGATCAGGATGGACAACTGACGATTGATCAGACCTCGTTAACAGGTGACATTCAATACGTGGCGCAAGATCATCCGCACAAAATGACGTTTACAGAAGTCGGCGCACCGATTCCGTCTGTATGGATTCGGATTGTAGACGAGCATCATCATGTGCTGCCAGAAGATCAGGTCGGCCGCTTACAGGTGAAGAGTCCGACGATTATGATGGGGTATCATCAAAATGAGGAAGCCAATCAAGAGGTATTTGCGGAAAATGGCTGGTTTCACACGGGGGATTTAGGATTTATCCACGAAGGGCGTCTTGTTCTGACGGGCCGGGAAAAGGACATCATCGTCATCAACGGAGCCAACTATTTGAATTACGAAATTGAAGCAGTTGTGGAAGAGGTATACGGGGTGGAAGTCACCTTTGCCGCTGCGTACGGCATCTACAATCCCGAATCAAGCAACGACACGCTTGCCGTCTTCTTTGTCACACAAAAGGAATCGCTAGAAGAACAAATCACGATGATTCAGCAGATTAGAGAGGCCATTATTCGTAAAATTGGCATAGAGCCCGATCACATCATTCCAGTGAAAAAAGACCAATTTCCGAAAACAGAAAGTGGAAAGATCCAACGTGCTCAGTTAGGCGCGGCGCTAAAAGAAGGGGTATTCCGTGACATTGAAAGGGCACTGGATCTTGCTTCTGAAAATGAACAAACACTACCAGATTGGTTTTTCAAACGCACTTGGGCAAAGGAACATATTGGTCTGTCTCAGCCTGCTGCTGATCATGTACTCGTTTTCGAGGATGAAAAAGGGCTTTACCAATCACTTTACGCCCAATTGGAACAAAGAAATCAGCCCTATGTTTCTGTGAAAAAAGGACATGAATTTTTGCGTCTGTCCAAAGGGATGTACCAGATGAACCCGAGAATCAAGGGGGATTATGTCAGGCTCGCTGCAGCACTTGAAGCAGATGAATTAAAGACAGGGTGCATACTCCATTTGTGGAATGTGACAGACAAAGAAGCCATTGTTGAGCCTGCGCAGTTCACAGAAATGCACGCGAGGTCCAATCAATCGATTTTGTACTTGTATCAAGCATGGAGGCAAGAAAACAAAGAGCCAGTCCGGCTTGTTGTAGTGACAAAGGGTGGTCAATATGTAAGACCTGAAGACGATCTCCATGTGGAGAAAACGTCGCTCGTTGGCTTATTAAAAACCATCCCGCAAGAATGGGAAGGAGCAGAGGTGTCCCATATTGATATTGAAGCGGAGCAAGTGGAACAGGATGCAAAGCACATTGCTAATGAGCTGTCGGCGATTCATATAAAAGCAGAGGTGGCATACCGAAAAGGGCACAGGCTCGTATCAAAGCTGGAAAAAGTCGATATGATGAAAGCACCTCAAACAGAAGGGTTTTTAGAATATGAAGGTCTTTATTTGCTGACCGGAGGACTCGGCGGTATTGGGTTTGAACTATCTAAGCAGATGCTCCAATTTGGCCTAAAGCTTGTATTGATTGGAAGGACTTCTCTGGAAGACAGCTTGGAAAAGAAAGAAGCGTTCTCACAGCTAAAAGACCTTGGTGGCGTCATCTATGTGCAAGCGGACGTGACCGATTTAGCTGACGTGGAGCGAGCGATTTACAAAGCAGAAAAACATTTTGGTCAATCCATCCGGGGTGTGCTGCATTTAGCCGGTGCTGGCAATGTGTCTGAGCATTTTCAGCATACAGATAAGTATTCATTGGCGCATACGTCAGAAGAGGATTTTACAAAGGAACTGTCAGGGAAAGCAGATGGAGCGTTTGTCCTGCAGGAAGCCTTCAAGCATGACCCGGCAGTACCACTCGTCTTTTTTGGATCAGTAAATGGCTTTTTTGGCGGTACAACATTCGGAGCTTACTCTGCGGCCAACAGCTTTTTAGATGGGCTTGCGCACACGCTCACCTTTCAAGAAGGAAGACGGGCGATCTCTTTAAACTTTAGTATGTGGGATAATCTCGGTTTGTCTAAGGGGCATACCGGCGCAGCCCTTACCGTCCGCAAGGGATTTCAATTGATTGGAAAGAAGCAAGGTCTCCATTCATTATGTCTAGGTGCTCGGCTGAATGAAGCGCATCTATTTATCGGACTAGATGGAGCCAATCCAGAAATCGCAGCGTATCTTCAGCCAGCGCCAATACCGACTTTTGAGAAAAAGCTTTTTTACACGGTTCGGTCTGGCAAAGAAGTGCATGTTGAAGATATTGCAGGTGGAACAAAAGGTGATTGGGATATTCAGCAAGTACAGGAAATACCGAAAAAACTAGATGGCTCTATTGATCATGAAGCCCTTAAGCTGAATCATCACAAAAATGGACAACCTCTTGAAAAACAATTGCCTGAAACGAAAACAGAGCAAATGCTTGCTGCCATATGGGAGGACATTTTAGACGTTGATCGTGTGTACAAAGAGGATCAATTCTTTGACCTTGGCGGACATTCATTAAAGGCGACTCAAACCATTTCTCGGATCAATCATGAGTTTTCAATCAAGGCGCCTTTAAAAATATTATTTGAAAGCAAGCATCTGGCACATTTGGCGCAAATGGTGGATGACATCAAAGAGGCACCGGCTGTTCAGGAAGCCAATATTCCAAAGCTGGAAAAGCGAACAAGCTATGAGCTGTCACATGCTCAGAAGCGTATTTGGTTCTTATCCACATTAGAAAAGAGCCATCATTACAATATATTAGGTGCTTGGAAGCTGACAGGACAACTGCACATTCAAGCGTTAACAAAAGCGATTGGTCTCTTAACGAAACGTCATGAAGCACTGCGTGCAACCTTTCAATCGCTTGGCGGCAAGCCGGTTCAACTGATACGTGAAGACCTACCGCCATCCGTCACAGTTGCGAACTTCTCATTATTTAATGAAAAAACAAGAACGAGAAGACTCAATCAGCTTATTCAGCAAGAAGCGAACCGCATTTATGATTTAGAAAGAGGGCCTCTTGCGCAGTGGACGATTGTGGATATGGGCAATGAAGAATTTTATCTTCTTTGCGCGCAGCACCATATCATTTCAGATGCATGGTCGCTCAGTCTGCTCATTCAGGAGTTAGAAGTGGCATATGACGGGCTGCTTGCAGATGAAGCGCCGCAGCTCCCAGCACTGGAAATTGAGTGGACAGATTATGTTCATTGGGAAAATGAGCAAGTAATGCATCATCAAGTAGACCAAGCCTATTGGCTCGATCATTTACAAGGTGATCTTCCGGTGTTAGAGCTGCCGTTTGACCGTCCTCGTCCGCCAGTTCAAACATTTAACGGCGCTACAGAGCAAATTGTCTTGGAAGATACGCTTATCCGCCGTTTGCAGGCTTTGTCCAAGCAGCAGGGCACAACGCTGTTCATGACGATGCTGTCGGCGTACTACGTCCTGCTTCACAAGCTGTCAGGACAGACAGATATCATCATTGGTTCGCCGATCGCAGGGCGAGGTGCCAAGCAATCAGAGAAGCTTGTTGGAATGTTTGTGAATACACTCGCGCTGAGACAGGATATCTCCACAGCAGATACGTTTGCTGATGTCATGGAAAACGTGAAAGAGATGACGTTAAAAGCCTTCGAGCATCAGCGTTATCCATTTGACAAGCTTGTCGATGATCTTTCGTTAGATAGAGATTTAAGTCGATCGCCTATTTTCCAAGTGGCGATGGGTTATGTAACAGATTCACTCCATGTCAATCTCAAAGGGCTGACAAGTGAACATGTGATGGTCCATCATACAGTGTCTAAATTTGATCTCACCCTGCATGTATTTGAACAGGGGGATCAGCTGTCGATCCATGTGGAATACAATACAGATTTATTTGATCAAGAGACCATTCATCGTTATATGAATTATTATCTTCATCTGCTAGATGGTATGACGGCTCAGCCTGAACGTACATTTTCTAATTATTGCTTAATGGACAAAGCGGAACAGGCTGCGATGATCATAGGGAAAAACCAAACGGCTACGCCATATCCAAAACGGACCATTCAAGAGCTGTTTGAAGAACAGGTACAGCGTGATCCGCACCGCATTGCCTTGTCTTATTTGGAAGAGCACATGACGTATCAAGAGTTGGATGAGAAGGCAACACAGCTTGCTGCTTACTTGCAGTCAAAAGGAGTTGGACTAGGTTCACTTGTACCGATGCTTTTTGATCGTTCCTTTGACATGATTGTCTCAGTGCTTGGCGTCATCAAATCTGGTGCTGCATATGTTCCAATGTCACCAGAATATCCAGATGCGCGAATCCGCCTCATTGTTCGCGATACGCAAAGTGATGTGATCATCACTCAGTCTCATTTAATAGAGCGTCTAGTAGACTTTACAGGTACAAAGATTGAGATGGACAAGCCATTACCAGTAACAGATGCAGTGTATCAAAGAGAACAATCAATCATTGGAGAAGAACAGTTAGCCTATGTCAACTATACATCAGGCTCAACAGGTACACCAAAAGGCGTCATGCTCCCCCATGCAGGAGTCGTCCGTCTGGTTCGAGAAACAAACTATATGAAACTAGGTCCAGATGATAAGATGCTTCAGCTCTCAAACTATGCTTTTGATGCCTTTACATTTGAGTTGTGGGGAATGCTGCTGAATGGCGGTCAGCTCATTCTGATTCCGAAATATGCCGCACTGAATATGGATGAATTATCACGGCTGATCAAAGTGCATCAAGTGACAGCCAACTGTCTGCCAACCGCTTTATTCAATCGGCTGGTGGAGCACGATCCAAAAAGTGTAGCAGGCTACCGCACATTACTCGTTGGCGGAGAAGCGATGTCCAGTGAGCATGCACGAAAGGCATTGCCGCATATGGAGGGTGTACTCATCAATGCTTACGGCCCAACAGAAAACACGACCTTAGCCACAACACATCAAGTCACGCACATGCCAGAGGGAGCAAGGTCAGTTCCGATTGGTGTCCCAGTATCGAATTCAACTGTCGTCATACTAGATGATGCGCTTAACCCAGTGCCAGCAGGCGTCAAAGGAGAAATTTATATCGGCGGCACAGGGCTCGCAAAAGGCTACCTTCATGATCCAGAGCGGACGCATGAACGGTTTATAGACAATCCATTCCCTGAACTAGGGGGAGACAGGCTATATCGTTCAGGTGATCTTGGTACATGGCGTTCAGATGGCACCATTGAATATCTCGGCCGAAAAGACAACCTCGTGAAAATTAGAGGCTACCGGATTGAATGTGGAGAAATAGAGACAGCTCTCCTCAAGCATCCACAAGTAAAAGAATGTACAGTCATCGCCAAAACGTATGGCAGCTCAAAACGGCTGGCGGCCTACCTTGTCACAGACGGAGCGAATCCTGTTCCAGGCTGGAAAGCATTTTTACAGGAAAGCCTGCCAGGCTACATGATTCCAAGTTACTTTATCGTTCTGGACGAAATGCCAGTTACAACAAACGGAAAGGTTGATCAAAAAGCACTGCCAGACCCGGCAGAAACGATCTCTCTTTCTCAAGGAGATGACAAACCAGTCACCGAAACACAGCAGTTGATTGTCACAGCTTTCAAGGACGTGCTTGGTGTCAAACAAGTAGGCATACATGACTCATTTTTTGATTTAGGCGGTGATTCAATTATGAGTATCCAAGCCGTTGCCAAATTAAAAGAACAGGGGATTCGTGTGGATCCGAAATGGATTTTCATGCATCCAGCACCGGCTCAGCTAGCCGCACATGTGGATGCAATGCCAGAGGCCGGGGAGCACGTCGAAAGGTCTCCAAAGGACTACGTGATTGAGCTGAAAAAAGGCGATCCAGCCGAGCCGAGGATTTTCTTTGCACCGCCTGCCGGTGGAACGGTAATGGGCTATATCGATGTGGCTAAGCTGATGACACATCAAGGCGCTGTGTACGCCTTGCAGTCTCCTGGCTTATATGAGGATGAAGAACCGCAATTCCTCCATTACACAGAGCTTGTGTCCATATTTGTTGAAGCCATTGAGACCTTCTATCGACCTGGTGTTGACTATCTAGCAGGGCATTCAATGGGCGGGCACCTTGCCTACGGAATGAATCAGCGGCTCTGCCATGCAGGAAAAGCGCCGAAAGGACTCATCATTTTAGATACGGTCCCGGTGTTAAGAGATGAGGCAGATCAGGCGCTCCATGCGGATATGAACGAAGAAGAAGTGAAAATGCTTGCGCTTGTCCTTGGAATGGGGAATCTCGTCGGCATTCAGCCAGAAGCATTACAAGGGCTGAGCTTCCAAGAAGTGAAGCAAAAAATACTCAAAGAGGCAGAAAAGGATGAAGTGGTTCATCAATTTATGAATGATCAGTATTTAGATAAATATTTGCAAATGCAAACGCACAATACAATCATGTCACAAGCCATTGAATTAGAAAAAGAACCATTCGGTGTGCCGTTTTATATTGTAAAAAGCAGTGATCACGCCATTGATTTCCAGAAGAAGTTCTCAGACTGGGAGGCTTATACGAAAGGACCGTGCTCGTATTATCACATCAAAGGAGACCATGTCACCATGATGAAAAGGCCGCAGGCGGATGAACTGGCACGAATTCTTCAAACGATGATAAAGGGGTAAGAACGTATGAATCATTTATTTAAAACCTTTGAAAAAAAATCAGATCTTATTCAACTTATTTGTTTTCCTTTTGCAGGCGGTTATTCCGCCTCGTACCGCCCGCTTTTTGAACAGCTAAAAGGCACTGCCGAAGTAACAGCAGCAGAGCCCCCAGGGCATGGAACCAATCTCATGCCGCTCGAAACGAGCATTGACCGATTGGCTGAGCTATACAAAGAAGGGCTCTCGGGCAACTTGAACCGCCCGTTTATCCTGTTCGGACATTCTATGGGAGGACTCGTTGTGTATAGACTGACGCAGCTGTTAGAAAAGGAAGGAATTGATCCTGCAGCAGTCGTGATCTCAGCCATTCAGCCGCCGCAAACAAAACGACAGATCCTGACCCATTTATCGAATGAAGCATTTGTTCAGCATATTGCCGAAATGGGCGGGATTCCAAAGGAATTATTAGAGAACAAACCAATGATGGATTACTTTACGCCGTCCTTACGTGCAGACTATCAGGCGCTGGAAACCTTCCAACACAAAGATCAATCCATCATCGAAACACCTGTTTATTTATTCAATGGAACACAAGATGAAAAATGCATGCAAGATGCAAACGGCTGGCTGCCATGGGCAAAAACCATCGAACGCACCAATTTCGAAGGAGGGCACATGTATATCAACACACACCTCGAGCCCTTCGCAGAACAGATGAGACATGTGATCGACCTTGCAGCTAAACAACAATTAATGAAACTTTAAAAGAAAGCGGTCCTCCTTAAAGGGACCGCTTTTTCTTATGAATTCCGCTTTTTCACCACATTCCCGCCAATCACTCCGCCAATGACCAGTACACCTCCGATGAGATGATACCAATCGATTGTTTCATGTAAAATGAGGACCCCAGCGGCGACTGTAATAAACGCAGATAAATTGTTAAAGATGCTGACCTTTGCCGCTTCAAGCTGAGAGAGGGCATAGTTTGATAAATATGCCGTGAGAAGTGAAGAAAGAATGCCTAAAAAGAGCATTGACCATACAAAGGATGGTTGTGTAAATGGGCTGAAAAATTGCGGCATTGTCCCGTTTACTGAATGCCGGATGAGCGCAGTGGCATTGAAGAAGACAAATCCAAAGAATGTCATCACGAAGGTGAGTTCAATCACATGGAAGCGCCGTGTAATCACCCGGGCAAATACACTGTATGCACTGGATGATAAGGCAGAAAGCAATATCAGTCCATAGCCGATCATGTGTGAATGCTTCACATCAATTCCCTTCATGACAAAGAGAAGCATCACCCCGCACACAGAAAGAATGGTAAACAGCACTTGTATCCATGTCGCGCGTTCCTTTAAAAACCACGCGGCAAGCACCATTGTCAGAATAGGAATCGTTGCCTGAATAATACCAGCCTCTGACGAAGAGGTATACATCAGCCCCCATACTTGAAAAGCAAAAAACAACACAGGATAAAGCAAGGAAAACGGTACGATGTAGAGAAGATCTCGCCATTGAATGGAGAGGCGGATTTTCTTTCGTAAAAATGGATACAGCAATAGTGCGGCTGCAAAAGAAACTGTAAAGCGGTGTGCCAATAAATCGATCGGGTTTGCTGATTCTAATGCAATTTTGACAAACAAAAATGAAAAACCAATGATCGTGGCGTAGCCTATCGCGGCAGCATACGCTTTCTGTTTTGAAATGTCCACAATTTGACTCCTTATACGAGCATGCATGCTTCGGATGAATTGACCGGTTCTGTTCTTCTATCGTAATCGGATCATCTAAGGTGTACAATAAGAGAACATGATATCTGTACCGGTACAAGGAGGAAGTGGTGTGAGGAAATATGATCAGCTTGTTCTCAGCTTAAAAGAGAAGATGACGTCTGGTGAATACAATGCTGGCATGAAGATCCCTTCCATTCGCCGTTTGGCGGCTCAATATGCAGTGAGTAAAAGCACTGTCATCAAAGCACTAGACACATTGGAACATGAACATCTGCTTTATTCTGTAGAAAGAAGCGGCTATTATGTCGTGAAAACGAAGCAGTCAGCGGGGAAACAGGATAGCACATGGATTGATTTTGCTTCATCTGCACCTGATCCCGTCGTGTTTCCATATGTTGATTTCCAGCACTGCATTAACCAAGCGATCGATTTGTATCAAAATGACTTGTTTATATACGGCACAGCCAACGGATTACCCTCGCTGCTACCAGTCATTTCTCAGCGATTAATGGATTATCAAGTGTTTGCAAATCCAGAACAGATCGTTATGACTTCTGGTATTCAACTGGCGTTATCTATTTTAAGCACCATCCCTTTTCCGAATGGCAAACAGACCATACTAGTCGAACAGCCAGGCTATCACCTATACCTTCAATATTTAGAAAAAAATCAACTGCCTGTGATGGGGATTCAGCGGACGGAAAAGGGAATTGACCTTCAGGAATTGGAGCGCATCTTTCGAGAAGAGGAGATTCGTTTTTTCTATACGATGCCAAGATTTCAAAACCCGCTTGGAACGAGCTTGTCAAAACTGGAGAAAAGAGCGATTGCAGCTCTTGCCGAGAAATATGATGTCTATATCGTTGAAGATGATTATATAGCCGATTTAGAATTCGATGCAAAAAGAGACCCGATCTATTCGTACGATCAGGCGGGTAAGGTCATTTATTTAAAAAGCTTCTCCAAGATCATCTTTCCAGGACTTCGAACAGGAGCGGTCGTCTTACCTGAGGAACTGATTAGACCTTTTAGCGAACACAAACGGCTCATTGACATCGACAGCTCCATGCTGTCACAGGCAGCCTTAGAAATATATTTAAAAAGCGGGATGTTTGAACGGCATCGAGACAGAATGCAGACAACCTATCGCAACCGATCCAAACAACTAGTGACATGCCTGAAAAGCGATCAAATCGCTTATCAACTAGGAGAAGAGGAGCCAGCTACTCATACACATGTACGTCTCGATCGGTCAATTCCGACGAACCAGCTCATTCAGCAGCTGAAAAAGGCATCTGTTTCCATTCAGTCAATCGACCGCCATTATCTGTCGACCTTTCAAAAAGACTCTATTCTTCAGTTGAACATTTGGCATGTGAAAGAAGAACAAATCACACGTGGAGTCGATTTGTTAAAGACAGCATTTCAGCAAATTGGGCGATATTAAAGACGAGACAGCACATCACGGCAAGAGAGTATCTCTACACGTTCAGCCGCAGAAGGCTTTCGTGTACACACCGCCATTTGGTAGGCAGGATCGAGTGAGTATGTTTGAACAAAGCAGGGTGCTTCATGATCAGGTAATGCAAGCGTCGCCTGTCCATCCTCTGACAGGCGGGCTGTAAAGGACGAAAGACCATAAGATAATCCCTTTCCAGTCAGCTTGATAAAGGCCTCCTTCATTGACCATAAATGAAAGAAGTAGGCTTCCTGCCGTTCTGCCGGTTGTGAAAGTAAATCTTCATACTCATCTGCTGAAAAAAATCGTTTAGCAATCGCTAGATCAATCGGTTTGATCTCCTCAATATCAATACCAACGGGTGCATCATCTATTGCGCATACGACCCAATCACCAGAGTGAGAAAGATTAAAATGAAAAGAAGGAATGTGCCGGACGACAGGCTTGCCATTGCCCTCTGTTTGAAAAACGATCTGATCAATAGGCAGATCGTACATACTATGGATCATTTGACGAACCAGCACCTCACCTAACAAAGTCCTTCTTGCATCGACCAAAAAGCGAAAACGCTCAGCCGCAGCACGCTTTTCAGCTGAAACAAAGGGTTTCAATTGCTCGATTTGTTCTCGTGCATGGATGTCATCTAAATGTTGTAATTGGATAGCGAAAATCTTCATAATGAACCTCTAATTTTTTACATTGATTGTACCATTGGAGAGCGCCGTACAAAAGGGAAATCCTATACAATCAAAGCACAAAGTGACAGCAAGCCACGCTGCATTCTAAGCCTGTATGATCAGAAAGGACTTTTTTACTTTAACCGAATGTGATATTCATTTGTCCCTTTCTCATTTCGACGATTCGAAAGGTCGGCTGCTCTTCTCTAACATCATCCCATATGAGCGGCGGATGAAAGGAGCCATCCTTTGTGAAACGCGCCTTTACTTCAAAGCCTAACAAGCGATACGTCTGCTCGGTCTCTTCAACAAATGGTGTCCAGTAATGATAGTGGAAAAGCTGCATGAGGTCTCATCTCCAATAATAGAATATTCCGTTTATTATTTTCAACACAAGAAAAGCCATTCTTTTCGTAGAATGGCTTGTTCTTATCGGATAAGCGTCTGAACAGGTTTCTCTGCTGTTTTTGTAATAAGCAGCTGCAAGAGCCGTGTCGATTGCGGCAAGGAGAATCGAAGGACGAGACCTGTGAAAATAGCCGTCAGAATCGTGCCAACGCCAATCGGCCCGCCGAGCATCCATGCAAATAAAAGCACTGTTAACTCAATGCCATTTCGCACCCACTGCACGTTCAACCCTGTTTTCGCTGAGATGAGCAGCATTAGTGAATCCCTTGGCCCAGCGCCAAGATTTGCTGAGACATAAATGCCTACACCATAACCTGAAACCACAACGCCCGTAATAAACACATATAAAGCGGGTAAATACCCATGTGGTGCAGGCAATACCGCATTAAAGAAATCTATAAACATGCCAATCAGCACCATGTTCAGTAATGCGCCGATCTTTGGAAATGATTTCGTAAAAACAGATGTTAGTGTCACAATCAGTGCACCAATAATGATGGACCATTGTCCAATCGTAAGTCCAAAATGCTGAAACAGTCCGTAGTGGAAAGCGTCCCAAGGACCAATCCCAAGAATCTTTCCTTTCACTGTCAGCGATAGTCCAAAAGCTAATACGATTAATCCAACAAAATAAAAAAACCAACGTAAAAGATGTTCCCGCTTCAAAAGCTTTCCCTTCTTTCTTAAACACTCGAATTCAATCGTAACATACTCCCACGCCCCTTTAAATGGCTTTGCTCAATTGTAATCGCTTACTTATAAAAAGAATTTTTTCGCATCGTAAAAGTCAAAACATCAAAACAAGCAGCAAGACTTTCGGCTTGTTTTTTTTAACAAAGCGAACCAATCATTCCCTTTTTTTAATAAAAAAAGAAAAAAATTCAATATATATTAACAAAAAATTAATCGTCACCCAATAAAAGAATATTTATCTTTAAATAGAAAGGATTGTATGTGATTCGCATCATAAGACCTGTTTGTAAAGATAGATAGATGATGAAATTTGAGATGGAAAAAGGTTAATTTATTGGAAAGACATAAGCGAATCAATCGTTGAGAGGTATATAGTTCTAAATGTCTATTTTTGTCGAAAATAGTCATTTAGTCATGTTGAGGCTTTTGAAATATTATTGATATTCTTTACCAAAGTGTGGGAGGTGAACTGGTACATACCATTATGATCTGAAGCATGGAAAGGGGATGTCAAAAAATGAACATATTAAAAAGAACGAGTCAATTATTTCTTATATTGGTGCTGATTGCTGGAAATTTATTAACAGTCTCACCAGCTGTTACGAAAGCCGCTGGAACGGTGGTTGTCAATAATACAGATTCCTACATGATTGGCCAAAGTGGCCAAGGTCTTCCAATGACCCTTTATCAGCTTGATGGGAATAATCCAACCAGCGTAAAGGCTAGTGTGCCGGTGAAGGGGATTCCGAGCACTTTAGTCAACGGTGTTGCAGTTAATGATCAGCAAAATTTTGTGTATGCAACGACGACAGCAACTGGAGAACCTGTTCTTTATAAAATAGATCCGACGACAGGACAAGCTCAGAGTGTAGGCGTATTAGCTGGAGGTTCGTATGCTGCGTCGAATGCTGTCATCTACAAAGGTAAATATTTACATTCTTATGCTTCGGGTGGTGAATACTTCCTTGGATCATACGATTTAACGACCGGTCAAAAAACGTCTAAAAAAATTGTCGGCTATGACATCGGCTCTGGCGTTGGCGGAGACCTTGTAGTCGATAAGGATGGCTATCTTTGGTTCGCATCAAATGGAAGTGGCGCCATTGCACAAATGAATCCTGATACAGCTGAAGTAATTCGAGTGATTCCAATCACAAATGCAGATGGTAAACCTATTGAGGGAGGCGTACGAGGAATTAGCTTTTTGCCAAATGGACAAATGCTATTACAATCAGGTAAAGATGCATCTATAGGCCATTCTACTCTTTTTACACTTGATGCAAAATCATTAAGTACAAAATATATTGGCATTGCAGGTAATTCATTATCTTACGACTTAGCATCACGGGTAAAGCCAGAATTTGATCCATTCCCACCTAACCTTGAATCAGAAAAGTCTGTTACTTTACAGAAAAAAGCAGAAGGAAACACTGATGAGAAGCATCCAGAAGTAGGAGACACGTTGCTTTATACAATTAGAGCCAAAAATACGGTGCAATTCGGCATTCTTAAAAATCTGATCATATCAGATAACCTTCCGAGCAGCTTAGCCTATATTCCAGGCTCACTTAAGGTGGATGGCGCAGGCGTAACAGATGCAAAGGATCAAGACAAAGGTGATTATACAAACGGCACTGTTACAGGTCAAATAGGTGATGTGAAAGATACCGATTGGCACACTGTGACATTTGAAGCGAAAGTAGCAAAAGGTCAAGCTGGCAAAGATATTCAAAATACAGCAAATGTCAAAGGGGAAAACACACCGCCAGACAAACCAACAACAAACATAGAAATTTATCCTCGTGATCCAAAGCTTGAATCAGAAAAATCAGCGGTCTTACAGAAAAAAGCAGATGGTAATACAGATGAGAAGCACCCAGAAGTAGGCGACACATTGCTGTATACCATTCAAGCCCGTAACACTGTTGAAGACAGCTTCATTGAAGATCTTGTGATTTCTGACAAGTTACCTCAAGGGTTATCATATGTACCAAATTCACTTCAGGTAGATGGAAATCCAGTCACAGATGCAAAAGATGATGATAACGGTGATATGACAGACGGAACTGTCACTGGAACGTTCGGTGACGTGAAAGATGCGAAATGGCATACCGTGACATTTGAAGTCACAGTTGAAAAAGGTCAGGCAGGCAAAGACATTCAAAATACAGCCAATGTCACAAGCGGCAACACACCGCCAGACGAGCCGACAACGAATGTAGAAATCTATCCTCGTGACCCGAAGCTGACTTCTGAAAAATCAGCCGTCTTGCAGAAAAAAGCAGATGGTAATACAGATGAGAAGCATCCAGAGGTCGGTGATACACTTCTTTATACGATTAAAACAAAGAATACGATAGAAGACAGTCTCGTTAAAAACTTAGTGATCTCAGATGAACTGCCAGAAGGATTAGCATATGTGCCGAATTCACTTGAGGTAGACGGACAAGCGGTGACAGATGAGCAAGATCAAGACAATGGGGATGTCACAAACAGAACCGTATCAGGACAATTCGGTGACATTCAGGATACAGATTGGCATACCGTGACGTTTGAAGTGACGGTTGAAAAAGGACAGTCTGGTAAAGACATTCAAAATACAGCGAGTGTCACAGGTGAAAATACACCACCAGACGATCCAACAACAAAAACAGAAATCTATCCGCGTGATCCAAAGCTTGAATCAGAAAAATCAGCCGTCTTGCAGAAAAAAGCAGAAGGTAACAAAGATGAGAAGCATCCAGAAGTAGGCGATACCCTGCTTTATACGATTAAAACAAAAAACACGATAGAAGACAGCCTTATTGAAAATCTAGTCATCTCAGATCAATTGCCAAAAGGGCTGGAGTATGTTGCTGGGTCTCTTGAAATTGATGGAGAATCCGTCACAGATGTGAAAGACGACGATAGCGGTGACTACACAGATGGAAAGGTCACGGGTTATTTTGGTGATGTGAAGGACACGGACTGGCATACCGTAACGTTTGAAGTCACAGTTGAAAAGGGACAGTCTGGTCAAGACATTCAAAACACAGCCGAAGTAACAGGTGAAAACACGCCGCCAGATGATCCAACTACGAAAACAGAAATTTACCCACGTGAACCAAAACTATCATCAGAAAAGGCAGCGAGCATTCAGAAAAAAGCAGAAGGAAACACAGATGAAAAGACACCACAGGTAGGAGATACCCTTCTTTATACGATCAAAACAAAGAATCTTGAAGAAGACAGCATCGTCAAAGATTTAGTCATTGCAGATCAACTGCCAGAAGGTCTTGAATATGTCGAAGGATCATTAAAAGTAGATGGACAAGGTGTCACAGATGCAAAAGATGATGACAACGGAGACTACACAAAAGGCACAGTAACCGGTCAATTTGGTGATATCAAAGACACGGACTGGCATACGGTTACTTTTGAAGCGAAGGTCGCTAAAGGCCAAGCGGATAAAAGCATTCAAAACACAGCGAAAGTAACAGGCGAAAACACACCACCAGATGAGCCGACAACCGAAACAAAAATTGATCCAAGAGATCCAAAGCTTGAATCGGAAAAAACATCTGAGATCTCTCAAAAAGCAGAAGGAAATAAAGATGAAAAACAAGTTCAGGTAGGCGACACCCTTCTTTACACCATCAAAACAAAAAATAGTGTAGAAGACAGTGTTATTAAAGATTTAGTGATCGCAGATCAACTGCCAGAAGGTCTTGAATATGTCGAAGGATCATTAAAAATAGATGGACAAGGTGTCACAGATGCAAAAGATGACGACAACGGAGACTACACAAAAGGCACAGTGACCGGTCAATTTGGCGATATCAAAGACACGGACTGGCATACGATTACTTTTGAAGCGAAGATCGCTAAAGGCCAATCAGGTAAAAGTATTCAAAACACAGCGAAAGTAACAGGCGAAAACACACCGCCAGATGAGCCGACAACCGAAACAAAAATTGATCCAAGAGATCCAAAGCTTGAATCAGAAAAAACATCTGAGATCTCTCAAAAAGCAAAAGGTAATACAAATGAAAAACAAGTTCAGGTAGGTGACACTCTCCTTTACACCATCAAAACAAAAAATAGTGTAGAAGACAGTATCATCAAAGATTTAGTGATCGCAGATCAACTGCCAGAAGGTCTTGAATATGTCGAAGGATCATTAAAAGTAGATGACCAAGCCGTCACAGATGCAAAAGATGACGACAACGGAGACTACACAAAAGGCACAGTAACCGGTCAATTTGGCGATATCAAAGATACGGACTGGCATACGATTACTTTTGAAGCGAAGGTCGCTAAAGGATATGAAGGTAAAACCATTCAAAATATCGCAGTTGTGAAGGGTGAGAATGTTGACGAACCAGACAAACCTGAAAACTCCACAACGGTAGAACCGCCGCATGTGCCAGAGGTGCCTGAACATCCAGAGCAGCCTTCTGGGTCAAACCCGGACACACCCGGACATCACCTGCCGAATACAGCAACAGCGATGTACAACCTTTTACTAGCAGGATTTGCACTTGTGCTAATAGGTGCATCCCTTATTGTATGGAAAAGAAGAAAAAGAAACGAATAATTGTTCATGTTTCAAAAAATCATCTCAACGCTATTGATTTCAGCAGGTATTTGTCTTGTGATTATAGGATATATGAGGATTGTTGATGGGCAAAGGCAAGTAGATCAATCTTTCCAGTCTGCACAAGCAGCCATCCAGCAAAAGGGGCAAACAGATTCCCCTTTTGTCCCGAAGGCTGGTGAAACCATTGGGCTCTTGCACATTCCAAAGTTAAATGCTGAGTTACCAATTGTAGAAGGAACAGAAGCGGAGGATTTAGCAAAGGGCGTTGGTCATTATCACGAAAGCTATTTACCTAATGAACAAGGACAAATCGTTTTATCTGGGCATCGTGATACTGTGTTTAGACGAACAGGAGAACTGGTGAAAGGGGATCAACTCGTCATTGAAGTTTCATATGGACGCTTTACCTATGAAATTGAGAAAACAAAGATTGTAAAAAAAGATGATCAAAGTATTATTACATTGCAAAAGGAAAAGGAAGAACTTATCCTCACCACATGTTATCCTTTTTCTTTCATTGGTCCTGCACCAAACAGATATATCATATATGGGAAGCGTGTTTAGCCACTGGATCAGCCTGCAACTTATCCTTTCACTAACCGATTAGAGCGCTTCATTCCTTGATAAAAAGGGAATCGCCTATATCTATAGAGATGCAGGAGGGGGTCAATTTGTTAAATCAAGACTATGTAAGATATATAGATAACTTTGGAAGAATTGTTCTTCCGACAGATATAAGAAAACGGTTGAAAATTCATCCTCGCGATTTTATGGAGATTTATCGAGAAGAAGACCAAATTGTCATGAAGCCGTATTGGCAGGACAAACCTTGTGTCGTCACAGGGGAAGTAACAGGCTCCAACAAAGTGCTATCGGGTGGAGTCGTTATCAGTCCAGAGGGAGCGAGATTGCTCTTGCAAGATTTACTGGCGCTTCGTCTGCAAAAAGAAATATGAAAAAAGGCTGTTCTCATCACGTGAGAACAGCCTTTTTTCATCATACTGGATTCAAAATCCGGTTTAAGAATTGTTTTGTTCGTTCTTCCTTCGGTCGTTTGAAGATTTCTTCGGGAGGACCTTGTTCGACGATGACGCCGCCATCAATAAAAATCACTTCGTCCGCCACTTCTTGGGCAAACTTGATTTCATGTGTGACAACTGCCATCGTCCAGCCTTCTTTCGCTAAATCCTTCATGACCTTTAAGACTTCCCCGACAAGCTCAGGGTCAAGTGCAGAGGTGGGCTCATCAAAAAGCATGAGCTCTGGCTGAATGGCAAGTGCACGGGCAATCCCGACACGCTGCTTTTGGCCGCCTGAAAGCTGGAATGGATACAGATCCTTTTTATCTTCCAGACCGACCTTTTGCAAGAGCTGGATGGCTTCTTTTCGAACTGTTTCCTTTGGACGGCGCTGCACTTGGACAGGACCTTCCATCACATTTTCAAGCACAGTGCGGTGTGGAAACAGGTGATAATCTTGAAACACCATTCCCGATTTCCGGCGTAGCTTTAGCAGATCAGCTGATTTATTCTTTTTCGAAAAATCAATCGAGAAATCATCGAAGGTTAAGGAGCCGCCATTTGGTGTTTCAAGTGCATTTAAACAGCGAAGCATCGTTGTTTTTCCTGAACCTGATGGGCCAAGGATGGCGATAACCTGCCCTTTGTTGATCGTAAAATCTATTGACTTTAAAATCTCATTTTCACCGAAGGATTTCTTTAAGCCTTTGACTGTTAGCATGTCGTTTCCTCCTTACCTTGCGACATATCGATCAAGTCGTTTTTCAATTTGGTGCTGAACGAGCGATAGAATGAAGCAGAATACCCAATAGATTAGGGCTGCTTCCATATAAATGAACAAGATCTGATCTAAGTTCGCCGCAGCAATTTCCTGAGACTTACGGAAAAGCTCTGCTACGAGGATTTGGGAGGCAAGAGATGTATCCTTCACCAAACTAATGAATGAATTAGATAGCGGCGGAATCGAAACACGTACTGCCTGCGGTAAAATCACGCGGACAAGCGTTTTACGATGCGTCATCCCAATTGAATAACCAGCTTCCCATTGTCCTTTAGGAACAGATAGGACGGATGCACGGATAATTTCAGACGCATACGCACCTACGTTTAATGAAAAAGCGATAATGGCACTTGGATATGGATCCAGTGTGATATTAAATGTCGGAAAGAAATAGAAAATAATAAACAATTGCACAAAAAGCGGCGTTCCACGAACGGCCGACACATAGATGGAAAAAATCCATCTGAGGGCTTTGATTTTAGACATTCTAGCAAGAGCTGTCACAAGCGCGATAAAAATACCAATAATAAAGGCAATGATGGCGAGGGGGATTGTATAATAAATCCCCTGCATCACCATTGGCCAAAAAGATTGCTGAAGAAGATCCCAAGGAATGACGACTCCTAGGGTACTACTTTGTAACATCTTCACCAAACCATTTAAACCATTTCTTAGAAATCTTAGCAAGTGTACCGTCTTTTTTCATTTCTTTTAATGCGCCATTCACTTTGTCAACGACTTCGCCGCTGCCTTTTCTGAATGCAAAGTAAGTTTCTTGAGGATCTCCTGTTTCAAATGCAACTTTTAGGTTTTTGTTCCCGCTTGTTTTCAAGTAATTCAATACAGCCAGCTTGTCATTGAACGTCAGATCAGCACGTCCTTGCTGAATCAATTGAATCGATTGTGCAAGACCTTCAACGCCTTCAATTTTAGCGCCAGCATCTGTAGCTAGTTTATTGTAGTTACTTGTTAATGATTGTGCTGCTTTTTTGCCTTTTACATCAGATAGTTTCTTGATGTCGTTGTTATCTGATTTTGTCACAACAATGGCTTGAGACGTTGTGTATTTATCAGAGAACTCGTATTGATTTTCACGTCCAGTTTTACCAACTTGGTTCGCTACCACGTCAAAACGTTTTGAATTCAGTCCAGCAAACATGCTGTCCCATTGTGTTTCTTTGAATTCGGGTTTTAAGTCAAGACGTTTTGCTACTTCTGTGATGACTTCGACATCGTAGCCAGTTAATTTATCTGTCTTTTTGTCATGGAATGTGAAAGGAGCATAAGTACCCTCTGTTCCGATCGTCAGAACACCTTTATCCTGAATGGATTTCCAAAGGTCACCTGATTCCTTAGACCCAGATTGTTTATTCGCGTTGTCGCTTGCACCAGATCCACATGCCGTGATCAATGCAACACAAGCGCCTAACATAATGGCAAAGAACATTTTTTTCATTTTATTCCCCACTTTTCTTGTTGGTATTTACAACATATGATCTTACAGAGAAGCAACCTAAAAGTAAAGCATTTGAAACTAGCTTGAGCGAATCTCACCAACTTTATGCCCGCAACCCGTTTCTTTCAAACCTCTCACGTCTACAAAGCCTTTCATCTTTTATTTGTGCGAACATTATTAAAATAAAGACTTTGAGACAGTGACTATAGAAGGAAGCATATTTATTATAAAAGATGTATAATTAGTAGGTTGTTTTGAAAATGGAATGAATCACATGGAGACATGTTTTGATAAGTTATCATCTTAGAAGAAGGAGGGCATCATTGTGGATGTTGGACAAAATCAGCCCGAGCAATTGAAAAGGGCGATGACCTCCCGTCATTTATTTATGATTTCACTTGGCGGTGTCATTGGGACAGGCTTTTTCTTGGGAACGGGCTATACGATTGGACAAGCAGGGCCAGTTGGAGCCGTTCTTTCTTATATTGTGGGCGGATTGATTATGTATTTAACCATGCTGTGTCTTGGAGAGCTGTCGGTTGCACTTCCTGTGTCCGGGTCGTTTCATACGTATGCGACGAAATTTGTCAGCCCTGCATCGGGTTTTGCGGTCGGCTGGATTTATTGGCTTGGCTGGGCAGCAACGGTCGCCCTTGAATTTTTATCAGCAGGACAGCTGATGAGGCGCTGGCTCCCGCAAGTGGATGTGTGGATTTGGTGTCTCATATTTGGACTGTGTCTTTTCTTATTAAATGCCCGGTCGGCGAAAGCGTTCGGGGAGTCGGAGTTTTTCTTTTCAACCATTAAGATCATTGCGATTTTACTCTTTATAGGTGTAGGCGGAGCGGCGATGTTTGGTTTTATTGAAACAACGAGCGGTGAACCTGCTCCTTACTTCAGTCATTTTGTGAGTGATGGGCTGTTTCCAAATGGATTGCTCGCCGTTGTGGTCACGATGATTACCGTGAACTTTTCATTCCAAGGAACAGAGCTGATCGGGATTGCGGCAGGAGAAAGTGAAAACCCTGAGAAAACCGTTCCTCGCTCCATTCATCAAACTGTTTGGCGTACACTCGTCTTTTTCGTATTATCTATCTTTGTCTTAGCAGGTATGGTGCCTTGGAAGGAAGCGAGTGTGCTGCAAAGTCCGTTTGTTACTGTATTTGAGAGAACGGGCATTCCTTTTGCGGCAGATATCATGAACTTTGTCATTATCATCGCTTTATTATCTGTTGCCAACTCTGGCTTGTATGCATCGACGAGAATGCTCTATTCCTTATCGAAAGAAGGAATGGCAGGAAAAGCATTTAGACGCGTGAATCAGCGCGGTATTCCGATGAATGCCTTACTGCTCACATTCCTGTTTACAGGGATTTCGCTATTATCCGGTTTCTTTGCAGAGAAAACAGTTTTTGCCTGGATCGTGTCCATTGCCGGCATGAGTGCCCAGACTGGCTGGATCACCATTACATTATCACAGATGCTTTTCCGCAGAAGATATCTTAAAGCAGGCGGAAAGTTGGAAAACTTAAAATTTAAAACCCCTCTCTATCCGGTGCTGCCGATTATTGCGATTACTCTCAACACCGTTGTGTTGATCAGCCTTGCCTTTGATCAGGAGCAGCGCATCGGATTATATGTCGGCGTCCCTCTCATGATCATTGGGTATGTCGTCTATCACCGCTATGTGAAAAAGCATCAAGCGAAAAGTGAACCGCTTAAGCTGCAAATTCATGGAGATGATGAGATCCGGTTTTAAGATCAAAAAACACTAAATTTAAGATATTTAAAAACACCTCTGATATAAATCTGAAGGTGTTTTTTTCTTGAAGTGATTCTGGAACTGCTCATATCAATAGAAGTACTATTTAACTGAGCTGCAGTTCTCAACTAACAACAAAAGTTAGTTCATATCCTGCTGTTTAAAATCTTGTTGTTCAAAATTTTGGAGCTTATTCTGATATCCTACGTTATTATTACCCCAAAGGTTCTCGTAATCCCATCCTGTTAGCGCTTTCAAAACACTTCTTGTTTCATCATCAGCCTGTTCCATTGAACCATTATTCTTTAACCTATTAATTTCATTAATCATAATGGAATGAGTTTTCTTAGATAATTTAAATTTAAATGAAATAACTAAACTAATACCGACTAGCCCTACAGTTCCGAAAAACAGAATACCTACAATCCCATTTATTGCTGTAGTAGACTGTGTCGTCGCGCTTGCAACGAATCCACTTTCCTGTAAAATAACTCCTACCAAGAATGTGGCTAAAGCTGTAGTACTCTTGCGTGTAAAAGTCATGATACCTGCAAATATTCCTTCTCTTCTTTTACGAGTTACCATTTCATCTACATCAGGAATGAAAGTGTAAATATTCCATGGTATATAATATAATCCACTCTTTCCGATGCCTAAGATAACAGAGAAAGCATATAGCGCTATAATCATAAAAGTTGGTTGTGTGAAGTATAAAAATATATAACCGCTTATACATGTAATAATAGCAATATAAGATATTTTCAAAGATGGCGCAGGACCTATTTTAATCACGAGCCAACCAAACAATAATGTACATAACATTTGAAGTAATTAACCAATAGATAACAAATCTGATGCCAACACTGCATCTTTATTTAAAGAAAACACAATAAAGTAGACAAAGACAGCGTTTAAAATATCCATGGCAGTAAACGAACAAATATACATAGTGATGTGCTGACGGAAACTTCTAATTCTAAAAGTAGATGTTAAGTCAATGATGAATTTTTTTATGGATTCTATAGCAGGTACTTTTTCTACACCATAAGGTTCTATAATGTCTTCTTCTATTTTACGTTCCCATGTTGTTCTATGTGTAATTAATAATGCAGCCATAAAAATAAAGGTGAAGATAATCCCATTGTAAAGAAAAACTTGAGGTGAATCTTTTCCGAATATTTCGAATAATCTGCCTGGAATAAAGGTAGCTAAAAATGTTCCTAGTCCTGAATAGATTAATCTTATTGTTGAGAGCTTGGTCCGTGCATTAAAATCATTAGTCATTTCAGCTCCAAGTGTTTCAAATGGAATTAATACCATTGCTGCAAGGAATTCTAACAAAATATAAACCGTTAAATAGTACCAGTAATTCATATCAGAAATCCAAAGAAGAGAATAAATAACCATCAAAGGGCTTCCAACTAGTAAAAAGAACCTGCGTCTTCCAAATTTTTTCCCAAGTTTTGTACGACCAAAATTGTCAGTGATATGGCCCATAATTGGGCTTGCTATAGCATCAATAATACGAGCAATTGCAATAATAGATCCTGCTTCAACAGGGGTAAGACCACAGTATGTAATGAAAAAATATAACATCCATGCGCCTATTATAGCGAATGCTCCCCCTCCAAATAAATCCATTGTTCCATAACCAATATAATTTTTGAGTGTTAGTTTCCTGTTCTCAGTCTGCATTCTTATTTCTCCTTTCCAAGCCTACTTATAAATTTAAAAAAATATATAAAATAAAGATGTATGACAAGGAAAAAAATAAAAATATTAAACACCTGAATACGCCATAAAACCTCCATCAACAGGAATTGTCACTCCGGTAACAAATGCTGACATATGATCATCAACAAGCCATAATAGGGTACCAAGAAGATCTTCTGGCGTACCAAACCTTCTCATTGGTGTGTTCGAAATAATCTTATGAGACCTCTCTGTATAATCTCCTTCTTCATTTAAGAGAAGGTTTTTATTTTGTGAGGTTAAAAAGAAGCCCGGTGCAATAGCATTTACTCTAATTCCTGCCTCAGCCATATGAACAGCTAACCATTTGGTGAAATTTTCAATTGCTGCTTTTGCCGCGCTATAAGCAGGCACTTTGGTCATTGGAGAAGGGGCACTCATAGATGACATGTTGATGACAACTGCTCCCTTTTGATGAACCATATTTTTAGTGAAAATTTGTGTAGGAATGAAAGTCCCCATAAAATTTAAATCAAATACATTTTGCACACTATCTGTACTTAAATGAAAAAAAGTATTTATCTTAGGATTAGTAAGGTCTTCTGTTTGAAATATTTCGTTGGTTGTATTTGCACTGGAGTGGTTACCACCAGCTCCATTTATCAATATTGTACACATGCCTAATTCCTCTGTTACAATCTTCTCGGCTTGTTCAACACTATCTTTATTCAGAACATCACATTTAATCGCAATCGCTTTCCCGCCCATAAGGTTAATTTCTTCGGCTACCTTTTCACCCTTTTCGACTGTTCTATTTAAAATAGCCACAGACACGCCATGTCTAGCAAGTTCCTTTGCCATGGCGCTGCAAAGTACTCCACTTCCTCCTGTTATGGCAGCTACTTTACCAGCTAAATTTTTATTTTCTTGTATGTTTACCATGTAGCTTCCTCCTTTGCTTCTTTTAGTACAGAATGTTTATTTTTTAATGCATCCCAAGCTCCCCACAAATACATAATTCCAAGTGCTCTATCATAAAGACCATATCCAGGCCTACATTGTTCACCCCAAATGTGTCTTCCATGATCGGGTCTACAATAACCTTTGAATCCGCTTTCATAATAAGCATGTATAATGGCTGAAACATCTACTGATCCATCTTTTGATCGATGCGATGTTTCAACAAAGTCCCCGTTATCATATACACGTACATTTCTTATATGAGTAAATGGTATCCTATCAATAAATTCGTGAATCATAGAAACTAAATCATTTTCTAAGTTTGCTCCTAAAGATCCTGTACAGAGCGTTATACAATGATATTGGCTACTATTTAGTTGTAAAATTTTTCTGATGTTTTTTTGGTTAGTTACTATTCGCGGTAGACCAAAGACAGGCCAAGGTGGATCGTCAGGATGAATAGCCATTTTAATATCATGAAGTTCTGCAATTGGAATAACCTGATCTAAAAAATATTTCAAGTTGGCCCATAAATCATCTTCTGTTATATTTTTGTAGGCTTCAAAAAGTTGGTGGAGGTGATTTAACCGCTCTGGTTCCCAACCTGGCATGGTTAAACTGGAGTTCTCACTAATTTTATTTACTAAGTCTTTCGGATCAATATCTTTAATTCGACTATGTTCATAAAATAGAGCTGTAGAGCCATCAGGAAGTGTTTTATTTAAGTCTGTACGGATCCAATCAAATACAGGCATAAAGTTATAACATATGACTTTAACACCCACCTTTGCTAGCTTCTGAATTGTTTTCTTATAATTTTCTATGTATCGATCTCTAGTTGGAAGTCCGAGCTTAATGTCTTCATGAACATTCACGCTTTCAACCACTTCAATATGAAGGTTATGTTTATCAGCTAATTTTTTCATTTCTACAATTCTTTCTATTGGCCACTCTTCTCCTGCGGGCACATCATGCAGTGCCCAAACAATTCCTTCCACTCCTGGAATCTGGTTTATTTGTTCCAGTGTTATAGTGTCGTTTCCTTCTCCAAACCATCTAAATGTCATCCTCATCTACCATCACCCCTAAAAATATAAGTAACAACCTATTTTTATTTAAAATAATTTGGATATTCTTTCTTCAATAATTCTTTATCAACAAGTGCAATTTTCAAATGCTCTTCCATGATTTTTTCAGCTTTATCAGCATCTTGATCTTGTATAGCTTTGAAGATATTTACATGTTGAGAAAAAATATTATCCCAATTATAATCTGTTACTAGTCTTAACATGCGACTCCTATTAAAGTGTACATTCATCTGTTGAATAACTAACCATGTTTTTTCTTTTTTACACCGTTTGAAAATAGTTCTATGAAACTCCTCATCTAATTCAAACATTTTTTTATAGTCTTTTTTCTTAACGCAAATTTTTTGCATACTTAAATTCATATCTAAATCAATAATCAACTCTTCAGAAGGTTCCTGGCAGGCTAGTCTAATTACTGCCTTCTCGAGATGTTCTCGCATAAACCGTGCTTCCTCCACAAGGTTCAAATCAATTAAAGAAACAAATGTACCTCGTTGAGGATAGATACTTAATAATCCTTCTTGAGATAATTTTAAAAAGCTTTCTCTTACAGGAGTTCGACTAACATTAAATTGAACGGATATTTCTTTTTCAGAAATATTTGTCCCAGGTGGAAGCTTCAGGCTTAATATTTGATCTTTTAGCATATTGTAAACTTGTTCCCTCGTAGAGAGGTTTTGGTTTTTAAAATCGATATTCATTATTCTAATCTCCTTTCTCTAACATACTACCATACAAGTGCATTAGAATGGTAGACACTAATTTAATTTTTCTGATTATTTGTCCTGTGAGTATTTATAACTCTTGATGATTCCAACTATGTAAGCCATGATCAATAATAAAAGTGTGGGAGATTAAAAAGAAAATTCAAAAAACTATACAAAATTCAAAAAGATTGAGTTATAATGTTTTTGATCTACCATACTAGTATAACTAGAATATTAATAAAACGAACGGTACTCTGATCTATCAGTTAGGTGAATCATTAAGTTTTTTGAAAGCGCTATCTCATTATTAGAAGTGAAAATTTATCTTCTTGCAGAAGGGAAAGATTGATATGTCCAACATCGCAATTATAGGAACTGGATCTATTGCAACTGCCCATATTGAGGCTTATCTTGCAATGCATGAAGTCAGTAAAATTGTAGCTTTAGCTGATATTTATCCTGAAAAAGCAATGTCTGCAGCAACAAAATATAACCTAGAAGCACGAGTTGTCGCTAACTACCAAGAGTTATTGAATGATCCTACTATTGATGCCGTTTCCATTTGTACACCTCCTTATATGCACGCAACCATTGCTATCGATTTTCTTAAAGCAGGCAAACATGTCTTAGTAGAAAAACCTATGGCTTCTTCTCTAAAAGAATGTGACGAAATGATAAAAGCATCTATTGAAAGCCAGAAGCTTTTATCCGTTGTTGCTCAAAACAGGTTTATGACTCCCATTATGAGATTAAAACATGTCCTTGATCAAAACCTAATTGGAAAAATCGCTCATACTCAAGTGGATTCTTTTTGGTGGCGTGGTCATAGTTATTATGATTTATGGTGGCGCGGTACATGGGAAAAAGAAGGTGGAGGTTGTACACTTAATCATGCTGTCCATCATATTGATATGTTGCAATGGATGTTAGGATTGCCGACTGACATTTTTGCAGCAACTAGTAATACCCTGCATGATAATGCAGAGGTTGAAGACCTTTCTATTGCTGTACTTCGCTATGGAAATGGTAGCTTAGCACAAGTAACCAGTTCTGTTGTCCATCATGGAGAAGAACAACAACTGATTTTTCAAGGTGAAAAAGCTAGAGTATCTGTCCCGTGGAAAGTAAATGCTCAAATAGCTAAAGAAAATGGGTTTCCTCAAGAGAAAAATGATGAGGATTTAGAAAATCGTATTCAGGAAGCTTTTAATCAATATCCGGAATTACTATTTGAAGGGCATAAAGGACAAATAAATAATTTTTTAATGGCTATCAAGGGTAACCAGAAGCTTCTGATTGATGGAACAGAAGGAAGAAATACACTAGAACTTATTACAGCCATCTATAAATCTGAAAACCTAGGTGTTAATGTGAAGCTTCCACTTTTAGCAGACGATCCTTTTTACACACGTGAAGGCATGCTCGCGAACGTTAAGCATTTTTATGAAAAACAAAGCAGTGTAGAAAATTTTTCAGACGATACGATAACCGTTGGAGGAAATTACGAGAAACTATGAGTCTAACGTTATTAAATTATTAAAAATAAACTGGAAGCTAGCTAGAGGAGGAACAATCATGCAGAAAAGTGATGGAATGAATTATGCTCCTAAGGGAAAAAGTGCCCCTGTCGTTACAGAAGGACAATTCGTAATAGCAGCTATAGGTCTTGATCATGGACACATCTATGCAATGTGCAATGGATTAACCGAGGCTGGGGCTACATTAAAATGGGTTTATGATAATGATCAGAAAAAAGTACAAGAATTTTGTAAAGCATATCCGGAGGTACAGGTAGCCAAAAGTGAGAAAGAAATTCTCGAAGATCCAGATGTAAGGCTCGTGGCAGGCGCAGCCATTACATCTAAACGCTGTGATTTAGGACTGCGTGTTTTAGATCGTGGTAAGCATTACTTTACGGATAAATCACCATTTACAACGTTAGAACAATTGGAGCTTGCTCGCAAAAAAACAGCTGAAACGGGGCTTAAATGGGCTGTTTATTATAGTGAACGTTTGCACGTGGAGAGTGCCGTATTTGCTGGTCAATTGATTGAACAAGGAGCAATTGGAAAAGTGGTACAAGTTCTTGGAACTGGCCCACATCGTAGTAATGTAGAAAGCAGACCAAGCTGGTTTTTTGAAAAGGAGTATTACGGAGGTATTCTATGTGATATTGGTAGTCACCAAATTGAACAATTCCTTTACTATTCTGGCGCAAAAGATGCAAAAGTTGTACATAGTAAAGTGGGCAATTACAAACATCATCAATATCCAGAATTGGAAGACTTCGGCGATGCTACTTTGATTGCTGATAATGGGGCTACAAACTACTTTAGAGTAGACTGGCTGACTCCTGATGGCCTTAGCACTTGGGGGGATGGGCGCACATTCATTCTTGGAACAGATGGGTATATTGAAATTCGCAAATACGTAGACATAGCAAGGGATAAAATAGGAGACCATTTATACTTAGTAAATCAACATACAGAGCAACATTTTTCTCTAAATGGAGAAGTAGGATTCCCTTACTTTAGTGAACTTATTTTAGATTGTTTAAACGATACTGAAAATGCTATGACTCAAGAACATACTTTTAAAGCCGCAGAACTATGCTTAATTGCACAACGAGACGCAATCTACGTAAATACGGAGTTTGAATTAAGTAAGATCTAAAAAAGTGAGGTGTTATTTTTGTTAATAACACCTTATTTCATTTAATTGAGATTTTCTAAACATAAGTATAGAGGTGACTATATTGTCTACATTCCTAAGCGAAGATATGATGCTTAATCACGAAAGTTCAAAAGTTCTTTATCATGATTACGCGAAAAATATGCCAATCTATGATTTTCATACGCATTTAATGGCTGATGACATTGCTATTAACAAAAAATATGAAAATATGACTGATATTTGGCTTAATGGAGATCACTATAAATGGAGGGCTATGCGATGGTTAGGCGTAGAAGAAAGATTTATCACGGGGAATGCAAGTGACAAGGAAAAATTCTTAGCTTGGGCCCAAACTGTTCCATATACAATAGGAAACCCTCTTTATCATTGGTCACATTTAGAATTAAGTCGTTATTTCAATATAAATGAGTTGTTCTCAGAAAAAAATGCACATAAAGTTTGGGATATCTGTAATGAGAGATTAAATGAAAGTAACATGTCCACAAATGGAATTTTAGAAAAATTTAATGTGAAAGTTGTATGTACTACTGATAATCCAATCGATACTTTAGAAATTCATCAAATCATACGTAAAGATGTAGGAATTACAACTAGGGTCCTACCTACATTTAGACCGGATCATGCTTTAAATATTGAACAATCAAATTTTGTGAATTATATAGAAAAATTAGGTGAGTCAATCAACGGCGTTGTTTTAACATATGAAAACTTTATCGCTTCATTACATTCACGAATTGATTATTTTCACGCGAATGGATGCAGAATTTCTGATCATGGTTTTGAAATATTTCCATTTTCACCAGCTACTGAACAAGAAGTGTCTTCTATATTTGTACGTGCGCTGCAAGGAAAAACACTATCCCAAGAGGATATAAATAAATTTAAAACAAACACTCTTATTCACCTGAGTAAAAAATATCATTCTCTTCATTGGACCATGCAATTACACATAGGTGCTTTAAGGAATAATAACACACGAATGTTCAAGTTAACGGGAAAAGATAGTGGGTACGACTCTATGTCTGACTTCCACCTAGCAAGACATTTAAATGGTTTTTTGAATGACTTAGACAAAGATAACCTTTTACCTAAAACCATTATCTATAATTTAAATCCCGTTCATAATGCTATTGTGGCCTCTACTATAGGGAATTTTCAGTCTTCTGATACCAGAGCAAAAATTCAATTTGGATCCGGGTGGTGGTTTAATGATCAAAAAGACGGCATGCTAGATCAAATGAAAACATTATCTAATATAGGTTTGCTTAGCACTTTCGTAGGTATGCTTACAGACTCAAGAAGCTTTTTATCGTTCCCTCGCCATGAATATTTCAGAAGAATTTTATGTAATTTATTTGGGACTTGGATAGAAAATGGTGAGCTTCCAAGGGATTACGAATTTATAGGAAAAATAGTCAAAGATATTTGTTATAACAATGCCGTGAATTATTTTAACATTGAAATAAATGAGAGACAGTACCAATGAAAACGAATTAATAATACAGTAAGATATTACTTTTATTAACAGATTGATTTAAGTTCTTTTGTTAAATAGTCATTGATATTATTCAATGACTTAGAAACGCAATACATTTTTTTAGGTTAAATGAAGACTGATCATAAATAAAGTAAAAAACTGGACATGATGTACTCATGTCCAGTTTTTTATTAATGAACGCCTTTCATCGCTTTCTTAATCACTGGTGTAAGTAATAGCATCACACCGCATAAAACGATGGCAAGCAATCCGATGATACCGAAATAGACGGTTTCTGGCACTTTATCAAACAGTTTGACCACTTGCGCATTGATCGCCTGTGCCATCGCATTTGAAAGGAACCAAAGGCTCATCGTTTGCGCTGAGAAGGCAGCAGGTGCAAGCTTTGTTGTCGCTGACAGCCCAACTGGTGATAAGCAGAGCTCTCCGATCACGACAAGGAAGAAGCTCAGAACGAGCCATAATGGGCTCACAAGTGTATTAGGGCCAGACATGTAGGCAGGAATGATCATGATGATAAAGGATAATCCTGCAAACAGAAGGCCAAGTGAGAACTTAATCGGGGTAGACGGCTGTTTTTTCCCTAGTCTAATCCACAACCAAGCAAACACAGGAGACAAGAGCACAATGAAAATTGGGTTCAATGATTGGAACCATGAAGAGGCAAGTGTCATCCCAAGGAAATTCAAGTTTGTTCGTTGATCTGCATATGTGGCTAAAATGTTTGAGCCTTGTTCTTGAATCGCCCAGAACATCACCGCAGCAAGGAACAATGGAATATAAGCGAGAACCCTGGATTGCTCCACTGGGCTCGTCTTTTTACTGAAATACATGACGATGAAATACACAATCGGAATAAGCACCCCAAGAACACTGACAAACCAAGTGAATAGATTAATCGTAAGAGCGCCTGTTTGAATGCCAATGACGACAAAAACAGCGAGCACAATGGCAATTAATGTTCCGAAAATTTTGAAGTTCTTGCGTTCAGTAGCTGATAACGGATTTGTCACATAAGTACCGGCAAGACCAAGATTCGGTTTTTTCGTGATCACAAATGTAATCAGACCAACAAGCATCCCAACGGCAGCAAGTGAGAATCCGAGGTGGAAGTTCACTTTTTGACCGAGTGTTCCGACAATTAATGGGGCAATAAAACCGCCCATGTTGATCCCCATGTAGAAAATACTAAAGCCAGAATCCCTACGTGGGTCTGTTTTGGAATACAGGTCGCCAACAATGTTTGAAACGTTCGGCTTTAGAAGACCTGTCCCAATAATAATCAATCCCATACTAATAAAGAGCGCTGTTGCTCCGCTTGGCAAAGCCAAAATGACATGTCCAAGCATAATGAACACCCCGCCATAAAAGACCGTACTGGACGAACCGAATACCCGGTCGGCGAGCCATCCGCCAATAATGCCTGACATATAGACAAGCGCACCGTAGACAGACATGATCGAATTGGCTGTCGTCTGATCAAAGCCAAGACCGCCCTTTGTCACCTCTGTGTACATATAGTAAATAAGCAGTGCACGCATGCCGTAATAAGAGAAACGCTCCCAAAATTCAGTGAAAAACAGTGTGTAAAGTCCTTTAGGATGTCCAAAAAACCCTTTTTGAGGAACACTTTTAACAATTTTATCGTGGTCAATTGTAGACATGGCATAGATCCTTTCTTAAAAAAAGAGATATGAGAAAAATGATATTCTTGTATAGTTCTTGTGTCAATATAAAACTATTCTAAAACAGGAAAATGTTAGTTCAATAGGCGTGAAGACTCAAAAACGAAAAATTCTTTCAAGTAAGAATGGTCAGAAAGTTATACCGAAAGAATTTATTTAAAATTTGAAGGATTGTACAAGCAAACCTTTTACACATGCATAGGATGACAAGAGGACATGTGTGAAAAGGAGGGGTTTAGGTTGGGGGAATTGAATGAATCTGATCTAAAAAAGCCTGTTGTCAATGTACAAGATTTTGGTGTGGTGGCGGATGGGAAAACGGACTGTACAGCGAAGCTCAATGAATGCTTACAATGGACGAAAGCACAGGGGTATTCTCACGTCTGGCTGCCGAGCGGCACGTATGTCATCGATGCAGTGTACAGAGGAGATCGATTTTTTCCTTTCCGGGGTGCGGGTATACGTGTGCCAAGTCATATGACCATTGAGATGGCGCCGGATGCCGTGATTAAGGTAAAACCAAATGATTCATGGGGGTATGCGGCCTTTTATATAGGAAAGGTTCAGCATGTGACCATCCGGGGCGGGCGTATCGAAGGGGATCGTCATGAGCATGTATACAAGTCGCTTCCTCCTGAACGAAAAACCCATGAGTGGGGCTTTGGGATATGTATTGAAGGGGCCTCTAATGTGGAAGTGAATCGTGTGCAAATCAAGAATTGTACGGGAGACGGCATGATTGTCAGTCCCCACGGCTTATTATCACAAGCTGAATCGTACTCGCCTGCTTCATCTATTCATATTTCCGGCTGCCACATCACAGATTCAAGACGAAACAATATCTCGATTACAGGCTGTGATGGGGTCATTGTGGAGGACTGTTTGCTGGAGAGAGCAGGAGTAAACGGAGTCGAGCCAAGAATGGGCATTGATATTGAAGGCTACGGGGAAAATGCAGTTAATATGGAGGAACCGCTGAATATTCAAATTCGAAACAACATTGTAAGAGGTGGTGCCGCCAGCTCCATTTATAACTTCAACGGCTATGGTGTCATCATTGAAGGCAATCACACAGACAGTAGCATCTCCTATGGCTTTGCTACCGAAACAATCATTGCCAACAATTTGATCCGTGCAGTAGGAGGAGGCGTAACAAAAGCAGGAATTACGAGCTTAGGTGTCTCTCTTGATCAATCGGAAAACAATGTGATTATTATTGGCAATATGATTGAAGGGTTTGAAAAAGGGATTGATGTGAGGGGCGACAGCGTTCACATTACAGGGAATAAGATCAGTCTATTTGAAGATGCGGCTTTGTCCGTTTATATGGCGAATCGCATTCTAATAGAAGGAAATCATATTGAATCGGGGACGAATACAGGGCAAAGAAGCGCAGCACTGCGTATCTATCAATCGGATAGCGTCGTCTTTTCAAACAATACGATTTATTCGGTGATCGATGGGGCGATGGTGAGAGGAACGAATATCCTGATCCAGCAAAATCAATTCAAAGATTTCAGCAGAGGGATCTGGGTGCAGGATGGAGAAGCTGGAATCAACGGCAATCACTTTATTCAAGAGGGACACCCAGAGCTTGCGTCTTCGTATACGATCAGTGTCACTGGAAATGCAAAGGCTTTCATTTGGCATAATCGCTTTAAACACTACCAAAACTATGCCGTATACAGCAGCACGACGGGGCCATTAGAAATCAAAGACAATTCCTTTGAAGAATCATCTTTATATGTCGTGATGTATATTAAAAACGGTTCACCACAAATCGGAGATAACCGCTTTTATTTAAATCGTTCGTTCGGACAGCCGACGGCGATCTTTATTGATCAATCCGCCTCAGCCCGTGTGTTGCGGAATAACATCATTAATTTGTCTCCTCAAAAAGCGATTGCCGTCCGCACCATTTCTTCCACTCATTCCGTGATCGCCCATAACATGCTGGAACGCAGTCAATTGGTGACACATACCACAGACCGGCTCATCGGAAATATTGAAATCGATACACCGTGATGAACGAGTTAAATTCCTGATTTTGGAGGTTCAGAAGGCGGTTGACAATCCTGTAAAAAGGGCATATAGTAATAATTATTTTTCATTTTTCGCAACATTTGCCCTTTTTTTATTGATAAAACCGATTAATTCAATCAGAAAAATGTATCTTCTGAGGACTTCAGTTTGATACAGCAGGATATAGAAAGGATGAAGAACAAGTGTCACAGCCGAAAAGGAAGCTCAAGCTAGGCGTATTCATCGCAGGAACTGGACATCATGTTGCCTCTTGGAGACATCCGAACGCCGTATCAGATGCAGCCATGAACCTTGATTATTTTAAACAATTAGCGAAAAAAGCAGAGGAAGGAAAGCTGGATTTACTCTTTTTAGCTGACAGCTTATCCATTAACCAAACCTCTCATCCGAATGTACTCACGAGATTTGAACCGCTCACCCTGCTTTCATCCATTGCTGAGTCTACTTCATCAATTGGTTTAGCAGCAACAGCATCCACTACATACAGTGAACCTTTCCATATTGCAAGACAGTTTGCCTCCCTTGATCATTTATCAGGCGGAAGAGCGGCATGGAATGTGGTCACATCTTCTATTGAAGAAACAGCGAAAAACTTTAGCGGCGAAGAGCATTTAGCACACCATAAACGATACGAGCGAGCAGAAGAGTTCGTTGAAGTCGTCAAAGGTCTTTGGGATTCTTGGGAGGAAGACGCCCTTGTCAGAAACAAGGAAACGGGAGAATTCTTTGAATCTAGTAAGCTTCATGAGCTCCAGCATAAAGGGGAGTTTTTCTCAGTAAGGGGTCCTCTCAACGTATCACGCACACCTCAAGGGCAGCCAGTGATCATTCAAGCAGGATCATCCGAAGATGGTCAAAAGCTTGCAGCGAAAACAGCTGAACTCATTTTCACTGCACAAAACGATCTCGAAAAAGCGAAGGAATTTTATCAAAGCTTAAAGGAGAAAGTAGAGGCTGCTGGTCGTGCTAGAGAGGACGTCAGCATCATGCCGGGGATCTTCCCGATTATTGCTGATACAGAGGAAGAAGCCAAAGCGAAATATGAAGAATTACAGGAGCTGATTGTTCCTGAGATTGGGCTGAGCATTCTGCAAAACTACTTAGGTGGGATTGATCTGTCTCAGTATCCTTTAGACGGACCGCTTCCAGAGATTGATCCAAGCACGTCAAATGCGGTGAAAAGCCGTTTTGATCTCGTGATGAATATGGCGAGAAAGGATCACCTGACCATTCGCCAGCTCTATCAATCGGTTGCCGGCTCTCGTGGTCATAATATTTTCATTGGTACACCTCAGCAGCTCGCAGATGTGATGGAAACATGGATCAATGAAGAAGCAGCAGACGGCTTTAACGTCATGCCGCCGCTATTGCCAGAAGGGCTGGACATGTTCGTAGACCGCGTCGTCCCAATCCTTCAGGAAAGAGGCTTATTCAAAACAGAATACACAGGACAAACCTTACGAGAAAATCTAGGATTAACACAGCCAAAAAATCGCTACACGACATAAGGGTGAGGTGACTAACGTTGGGATACACGTTTCGTCTGGCAACAGAGGCAGATATAGAGGCGCTGCTTGAACTGACAACAAGAGCCTATGAGCCAATTCGTGAGCTCGGCATCCAGTTCCAAGCAGCACATGCTGATTTCGCTCTCGTTCAAAAAAATGTACAAAAGAATCTTTGCTATGTGATGGAAGAAAACGGAGAGCTTCTATCTACCTTGACGCTCCGTATGCCTTGGGGAGAACAGCCAGGCCCGTTCGGCGTCCCTCATATTTGGTGGTTTGCCTCAGAACCATCCGCCAAAAAAGGGACAGGCTCTGTCTTGCTGGAATGGGTGGAAACCGAAGTGTTAAGAGATACCTTGAAGGTGCCATACGTATCTCTTGGTACAGCTGATAAGCATCCGTGGCTCATAGACATGTATGAGCGCAAAGGCTACGTCAGAGCAGGAGAAAAGGATTTAGGCAAGGGTCACATCACGGTTTATTTTAAAAAACAACTAAGGTCAGATATCACACAACCATAAGAGGAAAGAAGGGTATACGATCATGAAAAACAAAAAGTGGCTAGTCGTTCTATTTGCAGCAATGTTGGCAGTTTTAGCAGCTTGCGGCGGTAACAATCAGAGTGAAGGCAAAGACGAAAAAGTGTTGAAAGTAGGTGCCACAGGGCAAAGCTATCCGTTTGCTTATAAAGACAATGGCAAGCTTGTTGGCTTCGATGTCGAAGTAACTGAAGCCATCGCAAAAAAACTAGGCTACAAACTAGACTGGCAGCTGAGTGAATTCAGCGGACTCATGGGGCAGCTGACATCTGGTAAGCTGGATACAGTGTCAAACCAAGTCGCAGTCACAGATGAGCGTAAACAAACGTTTAACTTTACTGATACGTACGCTTACGCAGGAACACAAATCATCGTGAAAAAGGACAACAACGACATCAAAGGTCTTGATGATTTAAAAGGAAAAACAGTGGCCGCGGTTCTTGGCTCTAACCACGCCAAAAACTTAGAGAGCAAAGATCCGGACAAAAAAATCAATATTAAAACATATGAAACGCAAGACGGTGTCTTAAATGAAGTGGCAAATGGCCGTGTAGATGCTTATGTCAACGGACGCAGTGTATTACTTGCTCAAATTGAAAAAACAGGTCTGCCTCTCAAAATCGTTGGCAACCCAATTGTGTATGAAGAAGTAGGCTACCCATTTGCCAAAGATAAAAAGCATGACAAGCTAAGAGAAGAATTTAACAAAGCGATCAAAGAATTAAGAGAAGACGGGACACTTAAGAAATTGTCTGAGAAGTATTTCAAAGACGATGTCACAGTGCCAATTAAAAAATAACGACAGCGGCGGTGAAGAGCAGACATGAACAAAATTGATTGGCAGTATATGGTGACGGTTTTTCCGACATTGATCCAATACTTGCCGATAACGATCTTCATGGCGATTGTCTCCATGGTATTTGCCATTATCATTGGTGTGGTATTCGCTCTCATTACGAAAAACCGGATACCTGTTTTATACCAATTTGCCAAGCTGTATATTTCTTTTTTCAGAGCGGTTCCAACCTTGGTTCAGCTCTTTCTCATTTATTTTGGTCTTCCGCAGCTATTCCCTGCGATGACCTCAATGGATGCCCTAACAGCGGTCATTATCGGATTAAGTATTAAAAACTCAGCATACTTAGCAGAAATTTTCAGAGCGGCCCTTAATTCTGTAGATGAAGGGCAACTGGAAGCTTGTCTATCTGTCGGCATGACAAGATGGCAGTCTTACGTGAGAATTATTTTCCCGCAGGCAATTAGAAATGCCATTCCAGCAACGGGAAATACCTTTATCGGTCTTTTAAAAGAAACATCTCTTGCCTTTACGATTGGTGTGGCAGAAATGTTTGCACAAGGGAAGATGATTGCGTCGGCGAACTATAAATACTTTGAAACCTATTTAGCTGTAGGGATTGTGTATTGGGTGATGACCATCATTTATAGCTTCCTTCAAGACCTATTTGAACGAAAAATTAGCAAACCTTACCGGAATTAAGGAGGTGTGGACATGATCAAGCTCACCAATTTGAAGAAATCATTCGGCGACCTTGTCGTCTTAGACGGAATCAATCTCGATGTGCAAAAAGGGCAGGTTGTGGCCATTATCGGACCTTCTGGCTCCGGTAAATCCACCTTGCTGCGCTGCTTAAATTTATTAGAAATACCAGATGAAGGCACGATTGAAATTGGCGATGCGAAGCTCGATGCGTCTAAATATACACGAAAAGAAGCCCATCACCTGCGTCAACAAACGGCCATGGTGTTTCAAAACTATAATTTATTTAAAAACAAGACAGCACTGCAAAATATCACAGAATCACTGCTTGTGACGAAAAAAATGACGAAGCAGCAGGCAAATGAGATAGGAATGAAGCTGCTGAAGCAGGTAGGATTAGAGCAAAAGGCTGACAGCTATCCAGTCACGTTATCTGGCGGACAGCAGCAGCGAATCGGGATTGCCCGCGCATTAGCGGTTGATCCACATGCGATTTTACTCGATGAACCAACGTCAGCGCTTGATCCAGAGCTTGTCTCAGGTGTGCTTCAAGTCATTAAGTCCATTGCGATTCAAGAAACAACGATGATCATCGTCACACACGAAATGACGTTTGCTAGAGAAGTGGCAGACCATGTGATTTTCATGGCGGATGGTCATATTATTGAACAGGGCACACCAACTGAGCTATTTGATGAAACGAAGAATGAACGGACAAAACGATTTATTCAAAAAGAAGCAGCGGCTGAAGAAGCATAAGCTGCTTTTTACTCTTTAGAGGGGTGAGTATCAGTGAAATCATTAGGAAATGATGCTTTAAACAAACGTTTAATTAACATTCGCCGAGCGCTTCATGAGCATCCAGAGCTGGCATTTGAAGAACATGAAACGACTAAAAAACTGCGCGGCTGGTTAGAAGAAGAAGGAATTACCGTACTCGATTTTCCAGCTCTTCAAACAGGTGTTGTCTGTGAAATCAAAGGAGAACAAGAGGGGCCAACGATTGCCCTGAGGGCTGATATTGATGCACTTCCGATTGAAGAAGCATCTGGCGAACCATTTTCCTCAAAGGTACCGGGGAAAATGCATGCTTGCGGTCATGATTTTCATACAGCTTCTATCTTTGGAGCGGCTCTTTTATTAAAAGAACGGAAACACGAGATCAAAGGAACGGTCCGCATTTTGTTCCAGCCGGCTGAGGAAGTCGCGCAAGGAGCGAAACATGTCATAGAGGCAGGCGTTTTAGATGGAGTGGATGCGATTTTTGGTATGCACAACAAACCTGACCTGCCAGTTGGCACTATAGGCATTAGAGAAAAAGCGTTGATGGCAAGTGTAGACCGGTTTGAAATCAATATTAAAGGAACGGGTGGTCATGCAGGTATTCCGAATCATACGGTGGACCCGATTGCCATCAGCGGGCAGATCACAAGTGCTCTTCAGCAAATTGTCAGCCGCCGCATCAGCTCATTGCATCATGCAGTCGTCAGTATCACACGCATTCAAGGCGGTACATCATGGAATGTGATTCCTGATCGTGTTGAGATGGAAGGAACCGTTCGGACGTTTGAGCCTGAAGTGAGAGCGATGATTCCCGATCTCATGAAACAAATCGTGAGTGGGATTGCCGAGGGATTTGGGGCGAAAGGTGATGTGAGATGGCATCCGTATTTGCCTTCTGTGTTAAATGACGATCGTTTGACAAAGGTGGTCGAAGAAGCGGCAGGTGCGCTGGATCTCACAGTAGTTCAGGCAGAGCAGTCACCGGGCGGAGAAGATTTTGCCCTTTATCAAGAACACATTCCAGGCTTTTTCGTATGGATGGGGACAAGCGGTACGGAGGAATGGCATCACCCTGCCTTTACGTTAAATGAAGGCGCACTCCCTGTTGCCGCTGCCTTCTTTGCCGAGCTTGCTGTTCGGGCATTGGAGTCACGATCATGGAACTAACAAAACAACTGGCAGAGGCTGTACTGTCTGCTCATCCACTTCAAGATCAGCGGGCGGTAGAAATGGCTAGAAATGGTCTGTTAGATGCTGCGGCAGCAGCGCTTGCTGCGAAAGAGGATGAAGGAATTCAAAAGCTCATGGCACTGGTGGAACAAGAAGGCGGAGCAGCTCAAATTCCTGTCATTGGACAAGGGAAGAAGGTCAGCCGTCAATCCGCAGCCATGCTGAACGGCTACCTGATCCACGCCCTTGATTATGATGATGTGCATTCAGATGTGAGAGGGCATCCGAGTGCGGTGATCATCCCAGCATTGCTTTCACAGCTGACAGACGGTCAAGGGTATGGCGATCGATTTTTAGCAGCCTACATCACAGGCGTTGAAGTGATGGCAAGGCTTGGCGAATCCATCGGCAAGGCGCATTATGAACGGGGCTGGCATAATACCGGAACCCTCGGAGCCATTGCGGCAGTATGTGCCATTGGGTATTTAAAAAAGGTTTCGCAGGAAGAGCTGATGAAGGCAATCGGCTTTGCTGGAGCGCAATCTGCTGGAATGCGAAAGCAATTCGGCTCTGATATGAAACCATTACAAGCCGGCTTAGCGGCTAGAACAGCCGTCTGGTCTATGGACTTAGCTTGTTCAGGTTTTGGCGGGAATGAATCGGTTCTTGATGGTGCGCTCGGTTTCTTTTCTCTCTATGGAGATCAGGAGCGTGCGGAAAGTCGTTTACTAGAGGGGTATGGTACAACGTGGCGTATTGTCTCGCCAGGGCTATGGTTCAAAGTATACCCGTTCTGTTCAGCTGCGCATCATGCAGCCGATGCGATCCTAGCATTAATGAAAGAGCGTACTTTCTTACCGGAGCAGGTGAAACAAGTAGATGTCCTATTCCCGCCTGGCGGAGATGCAGCGCTTATTGAGCGGGCACCTTCGACTGGAGAAGAAGGACGATTCAGTGTTGAATATGTGATCGCACTTGCCGTGTATGGACAGACGCTAACGCTGGATCACTTTACGAAAAAAACCATTCCATCACACATGCGCACATGGATGAAGCGGGTGATTAGAGAATATGATCAAACGATAGAACCCCATCCAGACGCTGTCCCGAAAGGTCGCTTTACGATTGTGAAGCTTACCTTATCTGATGGCACCATCATCAGCAAACGAGTCGATATTCCGCGCGGAGCACCAGGCCATGCACTATCGAAAGAAGACATCATGCAAAAATTAAACAGTGTCACAGACGCATCACATGCACAGAAGGTTTCACAAGTTATTGAAGACGGAAACGATTCTTCTTATTTGCAGCAGTTGGCATGATTTAAAAAGAAGAAAAAGGGCTAAAATTTATTTAGCCCTTTTTGAGTATCATTTCTTATTCCATTTTGGTAAACGTCAAGCCAATATGAGCAAGTGCCTGCGGCAAGTCCTTCCGAATGGTGATGTCTTTAAATGAAATATTCGATTGAATCGCACTTAAAGCAAGGTCTTGCTTAATCCCTGTTAGAACAGCTGAAATCCCTAAAAGTCTCAGCGTTTGTGCATAGCTGACCAAATATTGAATGCTCTGTTCATTCAGGCGTTTTGTTCCCGATACATCAATGACCAAATGAGAGAGCGACAGCCTATAGCTTTCCTGTAAAATGGTTTCTAATATATGCTGAGCACGTGTCTCTTCGATATCACCTAGGAGAGGAAGCACGGCAACACCGTCAACAACTGGGACGATCGGTACAGATAATTGCTGAATCTGCCGGTTGGCACGGTCTAGTTCCAGGACGTAGCTTAATAGAGAAGCCATCGTTTCAAACATATGCACATGCTCTTCTGTGAATTGCTGTGGTCTTAGATCAAGCCCGCAAATCGTTCCGTAGTTTGTGCCATCTGTAAAATTAATCGGCACTCCGATGAATGATCCGCCTTGAAGACGTTTCGTGACTTCTAAGTATTTAGAACGATCATCCAATGATATATCAGGAATCACAAGCGTATCCTGATGATCGACCGCCAGTTTGCAAAATGTCTTCTCGTAAGGAATTTCTTCTCCTTCTTCAAGAAGCTGCTCATTATGATTTAGCACCTTGACAATCTGATTGGTGGTTTGATCGTTTTTAGCAATAAACAGTGTATTTACATCAGTGAATTGACTCATCATATTTAAAATACTCGTAGAAGCATCATGAAAATTGCGAAACTGTTTTAATAGTTGTTGACGAGGCATTGTTTTAGGACTCCTTGTAGCTCCGATCATAGGCCGGAACAATAGTTGGTTTGTCTCTATCATACAAAATCAAACGAGAAATAGATATACTTTAATATGTGAATCGGGTGAGAACAAAAAAGACTGCCGATCCTGAGATCTGGCAGCCTGCTGATTAAAGAGAGACAGGGACAGTAGACATAGAGAAAAATTCCTCATACAACGCTTGAACGGCTTCTTTTTCTTGAGCCGCTTTGACGCCAAACATCATGCTGACCTCGGAAGAACCTTGATTGATCATTTCAATATTGACCTTCGCTTTTGACAGCGCCTTTGCTGCTCTTGCTGTGGTGCCAACATTGTGACGCATCGCTTCTCCTACAACCATAATGAGGGAGAGATTCGGCTCTAATACGACCTCATCTGCATCAAGCACAAGCTTTAAGCGATCGAGTAGCTCTTGTTCAATATGCTGCTCCTCCAGTTGATCCTGCCTTAAAATAATGTTCATATCATCAATGCCAGAAGGGACGTGCTCATACGTAAGCCCATATTCCTCTAGCGTTTGCAGCACCTTACGCCCAAAACCGACTTCTCGGTTCATCAAATATTTGCTAATATAAATGCTGCAAAATCCGCTATCTGAAGCGATTCCGACAACGGGTCCATTTGTATGATCCCGCTGGTTCACAATTTTTGTGCCTTTTGCCGAGGGATTATTGGTGTTCTTAATCTGTACTGGAATGCCTGCACGGAAGGCCGGAATGAGTGCTTCATCATGGAACACGGAAAAACCAGCATAGGATAGCTCGCGCATTTCCCGGTACGTTAGCTCTGTAATCTCCTTCGGCTCATGAACGATCGTTGGATTGACAGCATAGACAGCATCCACATCTGTAAAGTTTTCATACACATCTGCCTTCAAACCATTTGCCAAAATCGAGCCGGTAATATCGGAGCCGCTGCGAGAAAAGGTGACGATATCTCCCGATAGATTAAAGCCAAAAAAGCCAGGGAAGATGATGATGCCAGAGCGCTCTCTTAATTTATACAAATGATCGTATGACTCCGGAAGGACTTGCGCTTGACCAGGCTCATCGCTCACAAATAAACCGGCTTCTTTTGGGTTTACATAGTGGGCTTCGACACCTTGATAGCGGAAATAGGCGGCAATGAGCTTTGCGTTATTGTCTTCACCGCTTGCCTTGATGGCATCAAGATATCGCTCAGGATGAGACGTATCAGCCTGTAAGAGGGCATCTAGATCTTGCCGGATGGTGTCAATCACGTCATGACTTAATCCAAGTTCATCCGCAATAGAGGCATACCGTTCAATGACGGCTTCCTGTAAATCGTGTGCTTCGCCTAAACGTAAATATTGCTCACCACAGCTAATTAATAGATCGGTGACCTTCGTATCCGTTGAATGCCGTTTTCCTGGTGCGGAAACAACGACTGCTTTTCGAGCTGGATCTGCTGTTACAATGTCAAATACCTTTTGCAGCTGCTTGCCAGATGCAAGTGAACTGCCACCAAATTTAACGACCTTCAAAGCATACATCTCCTATAGTGAAAATTTTCTCACAAATTGAATAGTTCCTATTATCAACTCTTTTCTTCAAATTATCAAGGTTTTTCTTCACTAGAAATACAAATGTATTTTAGGGGAGGACGATATAGCGCGAGTATATGAAAAAAGAGCCGGCCATATGCCGACTCTTATTCTTATGAAGAAGATGAGGAGGAAGATAGCTCCTGTTTCATCACTTTATTCTCGCGTTTTTCCTTTAAGAAAAAGGAGAGGACAAGCCCAAGGACCGCAATCAAACCAGACACGATAAATGATGTGTTCATGCCGTGAACGGCTGATTTTAATGGACTGGCCAAATCTGCATTTGCAGCAGAGCTGCTCATGATGGAGACAAGCACTGCCGTCCCAATGGAACCACCCACTTGTCTCATCGTGTTATTCATCGCTGTCCCATGCGGGATCAAATGAGGCGGTAAAGAGTTAATACCTGCTGTTGTCAGCGGCATCATGATCATCCCAACCCCAATTAAGCGCAGTGTGTAAGCGACCGTAATGAGGGCGATGGATGAATCAAGGGTGAGCAGCATAAATGGCAAGGTTGTCACGGTAAGTATCGTAAACCCGCCTAATGCCAGCCCTTTTCCGCCGACTTTATCAAAAATCCGTCCAATAATTGGTGAGAGGAGTCCCATAAAGAGAGCACCTGGCAGTAAGATAAGCCCTGTATCAAGAGCAGACAATCCTCTAACATTCTGCGTATAGAGCGGCAGAATCGTCTCTGTCCCAATCAATAAAGCAAAGACAAGCATCCCAAGGAAGGTCGTTAAGCTAAAGATCGCAAACTTAAAGACACCAAATTCAAGCATCGGTCTTGTCAAATTCGACTGGCGTAGAATAAAGAAGAACAAGCTCACAGCGCCGACAATCAGTGATATGAGGACGGTGGCACTCGTCCAGCCATATGTGCCAACACTAGAAAATCCGTAAAGCAGCCCGCCGAAACCGAAGGACGACAAGATGACAGATAAAACATCAATACGTGCCTCTCTTTGTTGCGTTACATTTTTCATTAAGAAGAAAGCAAGAATAAGATCAATGATACCGATTGGCAGAACAATATAGAACAAGAACTTCCAGCTGAAGGAATCAACAATCCAGCCGCCAAGTGTCGGTCCAAGAGCTGGTGCGAAAGATATGACAAGTCCGACCATGCCCATTGCCTGACCCCGTTTTTCTTTCGGGAAAATGGTTAAAAAGATCGTTTGCATCAGCGGCATTAAAATCCCTGCGCCAGCTGCCTGCACAATACGCGCTGCAAGTAATACAGGGAAATTCGTTGCGAATGAAGCAAGAATGGTACCGGCTGTAAAGATACTAAGCGCTGTTAAAACTAAAGAACGGCTTGAAAATTTCTCAATTAAGAAAGCCGTGATCGGGATGAGAATCCCGTTTGTCAGCATAAAGGCAGTTGTGAGCCACTGTCCTTTGCTGACATCAATATTGAATTCCTCCATGATATGTGGGATCGCTGGAATGAGTAGCGTTTGGTTTAAAATCGCGACGAATGCCCCAACGAGGAAAATCCCCACAATCACAGATCGATTATACGATGTTGTAGATTGGTTCATGTTATCCCTTCTTTATCTATAAGATGATGCTTTTCAGCTGTGACACGTTTTGTGATAAAACGCTGCTTTTGCCTAAATAATCGAGTAGTGAACTGATTAAAAAGGTTCTCGGTTGGTCCTTTGATAATTCTTCACTTAGCAGTTCAAACGCAGAGAGGAGATCGTCCTTTTCTTCCCCGTTTGACAGTGTGTGAAGCTCTTGTTTGATCTTTGTTAAGTACGAGATGACAAGCTTTTCTTCATCATATTCGTCCTGTGTGGAAAGCAAATAAGAGTCCATCAGCTGATCTGTTAGCACAGGCTCAATAGAGCAAGGCTTTTTCGACACACGGTCCATCACGCCGATAATCATTTCTGCGGCATTTTCTAATTGGATGTTCTTGCGCTCGATGGCCAGCATTAAGATGAATTCTCTCATTAATCCGTTGAGAACAATCACAAGATCCCAGACGTAAGGCGCAACAGATTCACCATATGTGCTTAAAATAATGTCTCTGTGCCGCTGCATGATAATGGAGCGTGTCTCACGTAAATGCTTAATCACAATGGGTGAATGCTGTGAAAAAGCTTCAAAGGACAGCATATTCAAAAATTTATGATTCTCTTTAAACTCTTCAAGCTCAAGCTTGATCTTCTTTGTGAATTTTTCCTTTTTGGACAGCGTTGTTTCTGAATGAATGATTTGAGAAATCTCTCTCATTTTGCACTGATTGTATTTAATCAGTTCTAATAGAAGAGCTTCCTTTGAATCAAACAGTTTATAAATAGACGCTTTTGATATTTTACAGGCATCGGCAATTGACTGCATGGAGACACTCATATAGCCTTTTTGAGAGAATAATTTCTTTGAAACTCGCAAAATCTCTTCTTGCTTTTCGTTCATCTTCATAAGTCCTTTCCGATTCGGCAAAACCATATGGTCACAATGGAAACCGAGTGGTCACTTTTGCAATGATAACAAAACCAATGACCTATGACAAGAAAAGAAACTTAAAAAACACCTATCTTATGACAGGTGTTTTATCCTTCCGCATGTGCGGCATATATGATGATTTGACCGTTAAGTTCGGCGATCAAAAGGTCTTTTCGCTCCTTTACAGAGTAAATCGCTGTCCCTTTTTTCAGCTGGGAAGCTGTGCCGTGATTAAAATGTTCGGCAGCTGTTTTCTGAATCACACCTAATTGCTGATCTTTAGTGACGGTTAGTTGATAGGTCCAATCTACATTTGCTTCATAGACAGTTTCTTCCCATTGAAATAAATCTGCCTGTTCATCGAGAGCTAATAACTCTTCTGCACTAGGTGGTTTAGAATCGGCATACCGAACGGATTGGCATCCACATAAGCAAATGGCGAGTAACATCATACATAAGTAAGTCCAGATCTTTCGTGTCAAATGAGGTCCTTCCCTTCAAGAAAGCTATTATATGGTCATAGTCGTTTCCGAAGGATGTATCGTTACTTTTTGAGGCGAGTAAGGAGATTGTATGTTGGCACAAAATACGATACATTTATCGTATGAATAATCCAATCCATCCAACCCAAGAAGACATGAGACTGATTTCTGTGATGCACGCATTGGCCGATCCAATCCGGTTAGAAATTGTCCGCTGCTTAGCAGAAGCAGGCGAGAGGACATGTGGCACGTATGAAATGAATATTGCCAAATCCACGCTTTCTCATCACTTCAAAGTGCTGAGGGAGGCAGGCATCGTGAAAGTGAGAATTGACGGAAAACACCGCTACTATTCTTTAAGAACAGAAGACATCGAAACCGCTTTTCCTGGACTCGTGTCATCCATTTTAGCCGTAGATAAAGAGCGGTGGTAAGCCAGCTGTCTAGTAAAGCAGCTGGCTGTTTTATTTTCCATAAATCGACTCATACAGTCGTTTTACCGTCGGCTCAATATCCTCTGGCCGCATATGAGAGAAGCCGAGGACGAGCGGAACAAAGCCTTCCTGATGCCCCGGTAATTGCTCATCAAGGGTAAAACGGTCCATCCCATACATTTTCAGCTTTTTTTCTTTGGCACGCTGTAAAATCTCATGCTGCGTGCGGTTTGAGCGGAACTCTGCGATAAAATGAAGTCCAGCATTTTCCCCAATAATCCGTACATTGTCAGCAAAAACCGTGTCGAGCTCTTCAATGAGCTGCTTCCGCTTTTCCTCATATAAACCATTCATTCTTTTAATATGCCGCTGATACGCCCCATCCTTTATAAAATGAAGAAGGGTGTATTGTGTAAAAAGGTTGGCCGTTTGAATGAAGAAGTGCTGTTCTTCCTTATAGCGTCTCAATAAATGCTGCGGGAGCACCATGTAGCTTAGCCTTAAGCCTGGCAGCAATGATTTTGAAAAGGTCCCCATATAAATGACTTTGTCATATCGATCCAAACTTTGCAGCGCTGGAATGCTGTCAGTCCCATACTTGAATTCACTGTCATAATCATCCTCAATGATATAACGGTCATGCTCATCGGCTGCCCAGTTTAAGAGCTGAATTCGCCGGGAAATTGGCATAATCACCCCTGTTGGGAATTGATGTGAAGGGGTAATGATCAACACATTCGGCTCTTTCTTCTGAATGTCACTCATCCGCACTCCTTTTTGATCAATGCCAATCGTTTCAATTCGGTGATGATTGTTTTTTAGCATTTGATAGAGCCGGCGATAGCCAGGGTTTTCTAACCCGTATACTTGATCGGCTGGAAGAATGCTTGATAACGAATGGATAAGTGACTGCGTGCCTGCACTTAAAATGAGCTGTTCTGGATAGCATTTGACGCCTCTTGCCAGCCCGATTAACCGGGCAATCGTTTCCCGAAGCTCGTACACACCTTGTGGATGCGGAAGCTCGCCAAACGCTTCTTGGTGGAGGCTGATCGCCTTTTGTTCACTTTTCAACCAGCTTTTAAAGGGAAAATGAGTGGTATCGACTGAGATATGTGAAAAGGAATACCAATCGTCTCGTGCAATCGGCTCTTCCTTTAAATCTGCTGGAAGGGAAGAGGGTTTCAGCTGACCTGATTCATGAAACGTTTCTAGTGACTCCACAAAAAATCCTTTCCGTTCAACCGAATATAAATATCCCTCGGCAAACAGCTGCTGATACGCGCCATTCACTGAATTCACGCTGACGTTTAATGCATCGGCTAATTCTCGTTTGGATGGTAATTGATCGTGCGGCTGAAGGTTTCGATTTAAAATTTCACCTTTAATTTTCGTATAAATTTGATGATAAATATATCCGTTTGCCCCTGTTTGATCTAGTTGAATTGTCAGCATCTCGTCATTCCTTCCTCTCTGGTACCATGAAAAAAATGATATTGGTACTTTCTATCATACCAAAAAATATTCAGAATAATAAAAAAGACATAAAGGGGATGGATGACAATGAGTCAAACGACAACAAACCGTTTTTCAACAGAGGAATGGCAGGGGAAAAGAGATCAATACGTCGCAAGAGGCGTGAGTAATGGCAACCGTCATATTGCAGCAAAGGGGAAGGGGGCCGAGCTGTTCGATATCGATGGGAAACGTTTTATCGATTTTGCTGGCGCAATTGGTACGTTAAATGTAGGGCATTCACATCCAAAGGTTGTGGAAGCCGTCAAAGCACAGGCAGACAGTCTGATCCACCCAGGATTCAACGTGATGATGTACGAATCGTATATCGAATTGGCAGAGAAGCTATGCCGCCTCACACCAGGCGACCATGACAAGAAAGCCATTTTCCTTAATTCAGGTGCAGAAGCTGTTGAAAATGCGGTGAAAATTGCACGTAAATATACGAAAAGACAGGCCGTTGTCTCGTTTACAAGAGGCTTCCACGGCAGAACGAATATGACGATGAGCATGACGAGCAAGGTCAAGCCATATAAATTTGGGTTCGGACCATTTGCGTCAGAGGTGTATCAAGCGCCATACCCGTATTACTATCAGAAGCCAGAAGGATTAAGCGATGCAGCCTACGATGAGTACATCATTGATCAATTCAACCAATTCTTCGTCGCTACCGTTGCACCAGAAACCGTTGCGTGTGTGGTCATGGAGCCAGTCCAAGGGGAGGGCGGGTTCATTGTACCATCGAAACGTTTTGTTCAGCATGTCGCTTCATTCTGTCAGCAGCACGGGATTGTCTTTGTAGCAGATGAAATCCAAACAGGTTTTGCAAGAACAGGAAAATATTTTGCGATTGAGCACTTTGATGTGGTGCCTGACTTAATCACGGTGTCAAAATCTCTTGCTGCTGGGTTGCCGCTAAGCGGTGTCGTCGGCAGAAAAGAACTGCTTGATGCGGCAGATCCAGGGGAATTAGGGGGAACGTATGCAGGAAGTCCATTAGGCTGTGTGGCAGCACTAGCGGTTCTTGATATTATTGAAACAGAACAACTGAATCAACGATCTGAGCACATCGGACAAGTCATTGAGGAGAAAGCAAATGATTGGAGAACTACGTATCCATTCATTGGGGAAGTCCGCCGGTTAGGGGCAATGGCGGCAATTGAAATTGTGGAAGATCAAACTACGCGTACACCAGATAAGAAAACAGCCGCAGCGATTGCAGCATATGCAAATGAGCATGGGCTGCTCTTATTAACGGCGGGGATTAATGGGAATATTATTCGCTTCTTAACACCACTTGTCATCACAGATGAGCTGCTTCACGAAGGACTAGGGATCATCGAGGACGCCTTCAAAGCACGCTAAACAACAAAGGGGGATGGTTGTATGCAAAAACAACAAATGGCAAAAACCATGTCGCAGTCTGACGTACTGTTTTTATCCATTGGTGCAATGCTTGGATGGGGCTGGGTTGTACTTTCGGGAGATTGGATTTTAACAGCTGGATTTTTAGGCAGCGTGATTGCCTTCGTTATAGGAGGTATTCTCGTCATCTTTATTGGACTGACGTATGCTGAGCTTTCGTCTGCGATTCCAGAGACAGGCGGAGGGCTCGTCTTTGTCCAGCGGGCATTTGGGATGAAATCAGCGTTCATCTCAGCATGGGGCGTATTGTTTGGTTATGTGTCCGTCATTACGTTTGAGGCTGTTGCCTTGCCAACAGTTATTGATTATGTGATTCCAACACAGCATGTTGGCTTCCTATGGAATATAGGGGGATGGGACGTTTATTTCACATGGGTATTGATTGGATCGGGCGGTGCATTGTTTTTAACAGCACTGAATTACATTGGGGCAAAGCCTGCGGCCATTTTTCAGTCTGTGTTCACAGTAGCGATTATTCTGACAGGTTTTCTCCTTTTAGGCGGCGCGACATTTAATGGGGATTTTGCAAACCTTGAGCCAATGTTTCAAGGCGGGGTTGGCGGTCTTATGGCCGTATTAGTCATGATTCCTTTTTTATTCGTTGGGTTTGATGTGATTCCGCAAGTAGCAGCAGAGATTAATGCGCCAAAGAAAATCATTGGGAGAATTTTAATTATTTCCATCGTGAGTGCGGTCGTATTTTATCTGCTTATTGTCTTTGGGGTAGCTGCGGGGCTATCAAAAGGACAGCTTGAAACCTCTTCATTGGCGACAGCAGATGCCATGGTGCAGCTTCTCGGTCATCAAGCATTTGGGACAGTGCTTGTCATTGGCGGTGTAGCAGGGATTGTGACGAGCTGGAATGCTTTTATTATCGGTGCCAGCCGTATTCTATACGCGATGGCGGAAAGAGGCATGATTTCCAAATGGTTTGCGTATATTCATCCAAAGTATAAAACGCCGACAAATGCCATTTTATTTCTTGGTGCTTTGGCTTTTTTCGCTCCATTATTAGGGCGCCCTGCCCTCGTATGGATTGTCAATGCAGGTGGTGTCGGGATCATCGTCGGGTACTTAATTGTGTCCATTGCCTTTATGAGACTTCGCAAAGTGGAACCAGAGCTTGAGCGTCCATACCGCATTAAATATTGGCGGACGACAGGCGTTTTAGCCATCGGGCTAAGTCTCCTTTTTCTTTCATTTTATTTTCCAGGGATGCCGGCTTCCTTATCATGGCCAGCTGAATGGATATTGCTTTTAGGTTGGGCACTCATTGGGTATATACTATATGTAATGAATCCAAGAACGAAGGAGACGGTAGAGCATGACAAACGAACTCAAAGTGTATAATCCTGCAACAGGAGAAGCAATTGCTTCAGTTGCTCAGCATACAAAAGAACAGATCGAAGACGCCATTTCGCGCTCACATAAAGCATTCAAAGTATGGGCAAAAACGTCAGCGCATGAACGTGCCAATATCATTCGCAAGTGGTTTGATCTCATGATTGAACAGAAAGAAAGGCTCGCAAAAATCATCACGGAAGAAAACGGGAAGCCGTATCAAGAAGCATTAGGCGAAATCGTTTATGCGGCTGGATATATTGAATGGTACGCAGAGGAAGCTAAACGAATCTACGGCAGAACCATTCCGTCACATACGACGAACAAACGCCTTTTCGTCACAAAGCAGCCAGTTGGTCCTGTTGCGGCCATTACACCGTGGAATTTCCCAGCAGCCATGATCACGAGAAAGGCAGCACCAGCACTTGCGGCGGGCTGTACCTTTATTGTGAAGCCTGCTGAAGACACGCCGCTGACGGCTATTGAACTTGTAAAATTAGGCCACGAAGCCGGAATACCTGAGGATGCCCTGCAATGGGTGGTTGGAGATGGAAAAGAAGTCGGTGAAATTTTCACAGATAGTCCATTGATTCGCAAAATCACGTTTACAGGCTCAACGCCAGTCGGAAAGCATCTGATCAAAAACAGTGCCAGCACAGTCAAGCACGTATCCATGGAGCTTGGCGGTCATGCCCCGCTCATCGTAGACAAAGATGCCAATCTTGAACTAGCTGTCAAACAAGCATTGGCATCTAAGTTCCGTAATGCAGGACAAACCTGTGTCTGTGCCAACCGCTTAATTGTGCATGAAGACATTCATGAAGCATTTGCTCATGGCTTTAGCAAAGAGGTAGAAAAGCTGAAAGTGGGAAATGGCTTTGAAGAAGGCACATCCATCGGCCCAATTATCAACAAGCGCGGCTTTGATAAAATTGTCAGCCAAATTCAAGATGCAGTCGATAAAGGGGCGAAAATTCTTGTCGGCGGCGATACGCATTTCGATGATGAAAAGTCGTATTATTTTGTCCAGCCAACGGTTCTCACACATGTGGACCCTTCCATGAACATCATGCATGAAGAAACCTTTGGACCAGTGGCACCGATTACGACATTTAAAACGCTAGATGAAGCGATTGAATTAGCCAACGATACACCTTTTGGTCTTGCAGCTTATTTCTTTACAGAGAATTATCGAAACGGCCTCTACATCTCAGAGAATCTTGATTACGGAATTATTGGCTGGAATGATGGCGGACCATCGGCTGTTCAAGCACCATTTGGAGGAATGAAAGAGAGCGGAATTGGCCGTGAAGGCGGCATCGAAGGGATCGAACCCTATTTAGAAACCAAATATGTATCCATTGGTTTAGACGAATAAACGTGAAAAAGACTGTCCGAATAAGGAATCTCGGCAGTCTTTTTTATGTTAAACAGCCGGCGGGAAAAGCTGCTCCACCGTTTCTTTTGTTTCTTTCAGAATTTCGTGGATGTAATCTGCTGATGCCTGCTCCATGCTGCTGAACAAAAGCCGTTCAACAGGCTCAACCCCAATAAAATTGAAGACTTCTGTATCTGCTGTCATTCGGTGGGAAGCGGAAACGATCCGGTTAGAGTCAAGAAAGGTCCTTGGAGCATCGTGCGTGTTGATAATGACACCTTTTTTGTGCCGAAGCAGGTTTTCAATAGCCCCATACTCATTGATTTGATAAGCGAAGCCCTCAGAAAAAACGCGTTCTACATAGCCCTTTAGCATAGCGGGTAAGCCTGTCCACCAAATGGGGAAAATAAACGTTAGGACATCTGCTTGCTGAATCAGCTTCTGCTCAGTTTGAATGGCAATTGGGAGATCACCCCGTTTGATCGCAGCCTTTTCCAAGATGCTTAGTTCTGGCGAAAAACCAAGAGCATAAACATCACGAACAGTCACTTTATGACCATTGTTCAAAAGAGTGCTGACAACAAGATCTAATAAGGTTTGGTTTAAGCTTTGCTGGGGATGAGCAAATATAATTAGATGGTTCATCTTATAGCCTCCTAGGTGGTCATGTGTCTCATTATGGCATGCGTCATCATCCTATTCAATCCTATATTGGTAATAATAGGTTGGGAAAATGGGGGGTGATCTTCCTAGCTTGCAGGCAAAGCCTTGCATCTCGTGTTCAAATAAGGTGGAAAGAAATGAAAGCGATCGTTCCCGTGAAAACGATCGCTTACGAATCAATTATTTCTTTCTAAAAACAAGCACAAGCGCAATCAGTGCTACGACTAGAGCAGCAATGGACAACCCTAGCACAAGTGGTGAAGGAGAATTGGAGGCTGTTTCAGATGCCTTTTCTTCCTTTGGTTTTTCTTGACCATGGGAATCCGTTACCGTATTAGATGCCACAATGTTTGTGATCGAATGCGGCTTATCAGCATCTTTATCGCCAGTCCATTCAACGACCGTTCCATCCTTATAATATTGATACGCATCCCATGCAGCTTCCCCTGCTTTTTCAGGGTTTTTCGCTACAAAAACGAATTGCTGGAACTGTCCGGCAAGCACGCCTTTACCGGTTGCTTCCCAAGTCACTCTTGTCACCTTGCCATCTTTTTCTTCAGTTGATGTTTTCCATCCAGGGACAGGCTCGTATTGTTGGAATTCTACGCCTTTAGGTATTGTCACGACAACCTTAGTCGTTGGACTGTCACTCTCAGAAGGAACTTTTAACGTATAGGTTTCCCACGCATTTGTCGCAGACGTATCAGGTTTGACTGTGACGTGAGCACTCACAGGAATCGCCAATAAAAATGAAGCGAGAAGCATTGGTAATAAAGCTTTAACGTATTTTTTCATATGGTATGAACTCCTTTTAGTTTCTTCTAATAAATGTGGTATCGATATTTTCAAAAGAACCAGTTAACGCATGGATTTCAATTTTCCAAGTACCTTTTTCATTTAACAAGAGGTTTTCAGCAGAGTAATGACCATTTTTTAATCGTTTCAGCTGAAATTCACTCGGTTTCTCTTCACCGAATAAGGCGACTTTATGGATCTTGGCTGACACAGATTGAATATCAGTAATCGTTTGTCCATCCTTCTTCGTAAATGCGACCTCGAATGTGTTTTTGCCCGGGGCATTCGGGGTAATGCTCATGGACACAATGTCACGATGCTCGACTTGGTTTGCACCGAAGAACGGCTCAGGTGCAGGCGGAGGAGGGCTCGGAATGTTGGTGAATACAGCTGTTAATAACAATATAGCGATTCCGATGATCCACTCAGCTCGTAACGAAACGTTTTGTTTCTGTTTCTTTTCCCTTCTTAGCATCAAGTAATGGACAAGCCCAAGAAGGCCCATCAAGATAAATAAACCAAGCTTGATTAAAAAGGTTCGTCCGTATGCTGATTCGAAAAGAGCATCAAACGATTGCAAAATAAAGATCGTATTTACAAATCCTGAAAACACAATGAGTCCAACAGAGAGCAGTGCCCAAGGATGAAACGCCGTTAACGTATTCCGTATGAGCGGCTGATCTTCATTTGGCAGCTTCTTCAACAATAAAAGCACAATGGCTGTTAAACCACCGACCCAGATCGATGCAGAAACGAGATGGATGAAATCAAGTGACGTTGTCAGTATTTTATTATCGGTTGCTGCTGGATGTCCGATTTGCGCCTTCAGCCAGAGAAGCACTGCGAATAGGAGCAGTGGAAACAACCATACCCGAAAAGAAGTAAAATCCCCTTTTTTCATCGCAACTATGCTCCAAATGGTCAGAAGAACAAATGACACCATGAGCATCATCCACAAACTACCGCCAGAAGTCGACGCAATGGTTTCTTGTAAAAGCGATGGCTGAAATGCTCCCAAAAAGGACACGTCTGCTGCTGATTTTGTTTGAATCGGCAGCTGGAACACGAGTGCTCCGCCCATCATGACCAGTGACAATGTCAAAAGCCATTTCATTCGTTTCGCTAATACAGGTGAAATGGCTGCCCTAAACCAAAACAGTCCAAACAAAATGGTCCCGAGAAATAAGCTAAACGACGTATAAAGAAAGGCTTTGTCAATGGTCGAGGCAACATCAATAGATTCATTCGTTTGACCTTGATCTAATTGGTCAAAACCGCCATCCGCTTTGCCAATACTAAACGGGATCATGCCAGAGACAGAGTGCCCGTCTGCTGATACCGCATTCCATTGAATGGTATAAATTCCTTTTGGTAAATCCTTTTTTAAAGCAGCTTCCATGATTTTTTGATCTTTAATGACCGTATCTCCTTGATCCACACGATCACCTTTTGCATTTAGCACCTTAATGGCATGAAATCCACTTTCGATTCCTTCACTAAATGTGATAGAGACCGAAGGAGGCTGCTTCTCCAGCTCTTCATTTGCCGCTGGATTCGAGCTGACGACGTATGCATGAGCAAATGCTTCCTTTGGAATGAAAAAAGCGAACGTGACGATAAGGAGCAGAAGCCACTTACTATGTTTCAACAAGTGAATAACCGCCTTTCTACCTATGAAAATGTCTCATGTATCAGAAAGAAAGCGGCAGTAAACTGTGAGTCACAGAAAAAACCGCTCCTCCTATTGTGCCGCTCACTCTAAAAGGTAAACGAAACAAACAGCAAAATGGTTCACTTTTTCTGTGTCATGTCTGCGCAGACATTTCTTGATTGAATAGGTTTGATCATGTATAAGCCTATTCGATTTAAGAAGAGGAAACAAGAAGTGACGATTTGAAAGTTGTGAAATTCCAATGAATTTTGCGTCAAAACCACGGCACGTCAATCTTTTTAACCCATTTGTCCTTTGCTCTGACAGAGAATTCACATCATATTTCAATTTTGTCACACACTAAGTGACAAAGTGACTTTTAGTTTCAATTGAAGGGAAAGTGAAAGCGTTTTACGATAAGGTTAAGGGCTTCACTGACACTTGTTCTTATATCTTTTGACCTATAAAGCCCTAAATAAAGGGAAAGAAGAAAGGAGTTTTCATAGATGCAGGAAAAAAGCGGATTCCGCGTAAAAGTACAGCGCTTTGGAAGCTATTTAAGCGGTATGATTATGCCGAATATTGGAGCATTTATCGCTTGGGGGCTCATTACGGCATTATTCATTCCGAGTGGCTATTTGCCAAATGAACAGTTAGCTTCACTTGTTGGCCCAATGATCAACTACTTACTGCCGCTCTTAATCGGTTACACAGGCGGTAAACTCGTATACGACCATCGAGGCGGGGTACTCGGTGCAACCGCGACGATTGGGGTCATAGTCGGTTCGGACATTCCAATGTTTTTAGGTGCCATGATCATGGGACCACTTGGCGGTTACTTGATTAAGAAAATTGATCAGCTCTTCAAAGATCGAATCAAATCGGGCTTTGAAATGCTTGTAAATAACTTTACGGCAGGAATTCTAGGTGCCATTCTTGTCGCGATTGCCTTCTACGCCATCGGACCAGTGGTACTTGGTCTAAATAAAGCCCTTGCGGCAGGTGTAGATATCATTGTGAATGCACATCTGCTTCCGCTGGCAAGTATTTTCATTGAACCAGCGAAAGTTTTGTTCTTAAACAATGCGATTAACCAAGGGATCTTAGGTCCTTTAGGGGTAGAGCAAGCGGCGAAGACAGGACAGTCCGTTCTGTTCTTACTTGAAACAAACCCAGGGCCAGGTTTAGGTGTTCTACTTGCATACATGTTCTTCGGAAGAGGGAATGCAAAGCAGTCTGCACCGGGTGCGATTGTCATTCAATTTTTAGGAGGAATTCATGAGATTTACTTCCCGTACATCTTAATGAAACCAAAGCTCATTTTGGCGGTTATTGCAGGGGGAGCGAGCGGCGTTCTGACCTTTACCCTGTTAAATGCAGGCTTAAAGGCTGTGCCGTCACCAGGAAGTATTATCGCTCTCATGCTGATGTCACCAAAAGGCGGACATCTTGCTGTTCTAGCAGGTGTTGTCGTGGCAACCGTCGTATCATTCCTTGTCGCTTCTGTGATTTTAAAAGCATCAAAAGCAGTTGACGAAGACTTAACAGCAGCAACAGAAAAAATGCAAGACATGAAAGGGAAGAAAAGCGCAGCCGCCTCTGCTCTTACAGCACAAAAGGAAGGTGCTGAAGCAAATGAACAAGCAGCTTCTCCAAGCGATGTCAATCCAGATGATGTGAACAAAATCATCTTTGCCTGTGATGCAGGAATGGGCTCAAGTGCGATGGGCGCATCCATCTTAAAGAATAAAGTCAAAAAGGCAGAGCTTGATATTGATGTGACAAACACATCCATCAGCAACATTCCAAATGATGCCGATGTGGTCTTCACTCATAAAGATTTAACAGACAGAGCCAAGGCAAAACTGCCAGGCGCTGTGCATATCTCAGTTGATAATTTCTTAAACAGCCCGAAATACGATGAGCTGATTGAGAAATTGAAAAAATAACATGGCGAAACGGGTTGAGTTCAATTTTTCATCATTGAACTCCCCGTTTTGGTTGTTTTCCTGATTTTCTATTCTAAGAAAAGGTGTGATCATTCATGAAACAAGTACTATCAAAAGACAATATTTTTCTAAACGAACAAGCAGGCTCGAAAGAAGAAGCCATTAAAAAAGCAGGCGAAGTCCTAGTGGCAAATGGCTATGTCACAAGTGATTATGTTGACAAAATGTTTGAAAGAGAAAATATTTCGTCTACATTTATGGGCAACGGGATTGCGATTCCTCATGGAACAGAGGATGCGAAAGCAGCTGTCCTTCATTCTGGGATTTCCATCATTCAAATTCCAGATGGCGTTGAATACGGCGAAGGAAATATCGCCAAAGTCGTCTTTGGCATCGCAGGTAAAAACAATGAACACCTCGATATTCTTTCTCAAATTGCGATTGTCTGTTCAGAAGAGGAAAATGTAGAGCGCATCATTCATGCAAAGGATCAGGATGAATTGATCGCCATCTTTAACGAGGTGAACTAACATGAAGGCACTTCATTTTGGAGCAGGGAATATTGGCAGAGGGTTTATCGGTTCTTTGTTAAAAACATCAGGCTTTGAGCTTGTCTTCACTGATGTAAATGAAGCGGTCATCAACGAGCTGAATGCAAGAGGAGAATACCCAGTTGAACTCGCAGCACCAGGTCAGAAGCAAGAAGTAGTAGGCCCAGTGACAGCGATCAATTCTGCACAAAACCCAGTGGCATTAACAGAGGCAGTGACATCAGCTGATTTGATTACAACAGCTGTTGGACCAACCGTTTTGAAGATCATTGCTTCATCCATTGCTGAAGGATTGAAACAGAAAAAGCCTGACCATATCATCAATATCGTGGCATGTGAAAATATGATTGGAGGCAGCTCTCATTTAAAAGAAGCTGTTTTCTCTCATCTAACAGAAGAGGAACAAGAAGCGTTATCAAAAACAGTTGGTTTTCCAAACGCTGCTGTGGACCGCATTGTGCCGATTCAGCACCATGAGGACATTTTAAAAGTATCAGTCGAGCCTTTTTTCGAATGGGTCATTGATGAGACTGGCTTTATTGGGGACGTTCCTCAAATTGACGGAGCGACCTTTGTACAAGATTTGACGCCGTATATTGAGCGCAAGCTCTTTACTGTCAATACAGGACATGCGTTAGCTGCGTATGTAGGGTATCAGCAAGGCGTTCAAACGATTAAAGAAGCCGTCGATACACCAGAGATTCGCCAGGTGGTTGAAGGCGCACTGCACGAAACGGGCAGTTATTTAATCGACACATATGGCTTTGAAAAAGAAGAACATGATGCGTATATTCAAAAAATCATCAAACGATTCGAAAATGTTTTTATCTCCGACGAAGTCACTCGCGTCGCACGCTCTCCTCTTAGAAAGCTAGGAGCAGATGACCGTTTAATCGGTCCGGCGAAAAAGATCAAGCAGCCAGAGTACTTAATCAAAGGCATTGCTGCAGCTCTCGCTTATGACTTCGCCGAAGACGAAGAAGCGGTTCGTTTGCAGGTATTAAGAAAAGAAAAAGGCATTGAAGGTGTGCTGGAAGAAGTATGTGGCCTCACGCCAGCAGATGATCTCTATCAAGCCATTCTTAAAGAAACAGCTCGATAATTAGAAAATCCCTTTCCAACGAGTGAAAGGGATTTTTTGATGACTTTTTAATACTTTACCCCGTTTGTCGATATATGAAGTAAGGGGGAATTTGTATATGAAAAGGAAAATGTTTGCGTCAAGGAGTGTCTTTTTTCAATTAATGTCTGCCATTATCGTCATCACGATCTTAACCGGCGGACTTGTTGGGACAACGGGGTATTTATTAGCGAAACATGTCTTAATTGATGCGGGGAAAGCCGATTTAAAGCACATCGTCAGCGGAGCAATGGCTACACTTGAACAGTTGAATGATCGTGTAGAGAAAAAAGAACTGACGCTCGATCAGGCACAGGAACAAGCCCGCATTTACTTGAGCGGGCCAAAAAATGACAACGGGAAAGGGTACCAATTTCAAAAATCAGATTTTATCTATAAAAATAAAGGCTATCTTGTCGCATATGGAGCAGATTATTCCTCTCAAGTCCATCCTGTCAATGACATTGGCGTCATTCCAGATAACACGACCAATCGTGAAAAAATGGTCGCTGGAGCCAAATCAGAAGGCGAGGATGCACACTATGTGACCTATTTAGATAAGGACGATGCCACTGGGGAAGAAAAGCAAAAGCTTGCCTATATGAGCCAGTTCACGCCCTGGAATTGGAGTATCGGCATTGCCGTCTTCCAGGATGAATTTTATAAAGAATTAGAGCAGATGAAGCTCTATATCATGCTCATTACAGCAGGTGTCGCTCTTCTCAGTCTTGGCGTCTTTTATTTAGCTGCTCGAGGAAAGGTCAGACTGCTCAAGCAAGTCACTGCTGCTTCAAAAGAAATTGCGGCGGGGAATCTTGAACGCACAAGTTTAAAAGAAACAACAGATGAGATTGGACAGCTGGCAAAAGGCTTTAATCATATGTCAGGAGAACTCCGGACACTTGTAAGCGGTCTACAGGAAACGAGCAGTCAACTCGTCGAATCAGCCACAGATTTATCAGCAATATCTGAAGAAACCTCAGCTAGCAGTGAAGAGATTGGCCGAGCGATTGGCGACATTTCGACTGGAACGCTTCATCAGGCATCTGACCTTGATGTAGCCAATCAACAAATGACCCAGTTCAATCAATCGATTGAGAACGTCAAAGAACAAAGTGACCAAATTAAACGAATCTCTGACCAATCGAATCAATCTTCGCAGCAGGGCCAGCAAATTGTTCAGCAATTAAAACAATCAAATGAACAATCCATTCAAGCGTCTCAAGGCATTAGAGCAGGCATTGAGCAATTAAGTACAAAAGTACAGGATATCTCTAAAATTACAGATACGATTGAAAATATTTCAAATGAGACGAATTTACTTGCGTTGAATGCCAGCATTGAAGCAGCACGCGCAGGAGAGCACGGCAAGGGCTTCTCGGTTGTGGCGAGTGAAGTGCGGAATTTAGCTGAGCAGACAAAACAATCAGCAGTGCAAATTCAGCAAATGGTACAAGGCATTAAAGAAGAAACGACGGCAACAGCCGGCATGATGTCAAACACAATGGATCGTTTCGCTGAGTTAGATGACGCGGTACATGCAACAGAACATGAATTCAATGCCATCTCTACGTCGATTGCACAAACCATCGTTGAAACAGACGCAATGGCAAAAGAGCTGAATGCATTACTAGAGCAAAACGACCTCATCACAAAAGCTATGCAAGGCGCAGCCCATATTTCTCAAGAAAATGCCGCTGCGATTGAAGAGATCACCGCATCCACAGACGAACAAGTGACAGCCATATCCAATGTGGCAAAAGCAGCAGAAAGGCTCAATGAACTAAGCATACGATTGAATCAAGACATTGCGCGTTATCGTCTATAAACCATTTTGACTGAACGTCTCTTTTCAGGTACTATATAGTTAAACAAAACCTTGCTCACGCAATCAAAAGGAGTGTTCCGGTCATGAAAAAGAAAATATTGATGTTCTTACCTTGTGGCTATGGATACTCCACTGCTGTTTTCTTTTAGGATAGATAGAAATTGGTGAAGTCTGTCTACGTGAAGAGAAATCTAGCAGAAAAATCAAAGTGAGTGAGGGACATCATATGGAAAAAATCACGAGAAAAAACCCAGAAAGTATGCCGAAGCCCGTTGGCAGCTATAGTCATATCACAAGAGTACCAAAGGGCGCGGGATTATTTGTTACATCCGGTCAAGTCGGAACAGATATCGATGGACAGGTACCATCAAGTTTAAACGACCAGGTAACCAATACGTTTGAAAATATCAAAAAAATCCTTGAATCAGAAGGATTGAATGAAGAGCATGTCATCAAGGTCAATATATGGGCAACAGAAGAAATCGACTGGGATCATCTATATCCTCAGTGGGATACAATCTTCAAAACAGCTTACCCATCAATGACGGTTGCTTATGTATCAGCTTTAGGATGGCCTGAGCTGAAAATTGAAATTGAGCTATGGTGCGCCGATATTTGATCAAAAAAAGAACAGTGCAAACTGTTCTTTTTTACTTGAACCGAAACCGCTTTGTCATCCATGCAGCGATCAACGTAAAGACGGTGTAGATGATGACCCAAATGAAAAAGGATTCATCCCCGCCAATGTATGAGTACATGAGAATGACGCTGGCTAACAGGACAATCAAAGTCGGCATCCAAACATTCTTCAAAAGCATTGTGCCAAAAATGCCAATCAGCACAGAAATAATAGGGAAGCCAAATACAACGAATAAGATAAAAACAGCCATATGACTAACTCCTTTTAGCAAGTGTTTACATCAAAACATAAAAGATCGACACTGCCATGTGCGGAAGTGCAAAGATCATCATGAGAAAGGCCGTATCAAGACGCCACATGCGATGCTCTTTTGTTTCAGAATGATAGGTTGCTCGCGTCTCTTCTCCGCTTGTCCAAGCCCCCATTAGAAGTCCAGACATCATGACGCCAATAATAGAGATTCCACCACTGACCCATCCTATCCACTCATGGTGCTGCAAAATAATAGCTGCACTGCAAATCACAATCATCGAACAAACACCGGCGATAAAGGCATGTTTTTTTCTCATACTGGTTCACTCCTTTAAAGAGGATTAGGAGACGGCATCACATATTTCAATGAAATGACCATCAGGATCAGCGACATAAGCGACGGTTTGACCCCATGGTTTTTTTGCAGGTTCTTTGATGATCGAAACCCCTTTTTCCTTCATTGATGCAATGGTTTGTTCCACATCATCCACAACAAACCCAATCTCAAACGTTTGAGAGGATTGATTTGCTTCAGGGACAGGCAATCCAAGTGCATCTTTGACATCCTGACGTGAGTTAATTGATAAGGTCACATCTCCAGTATCAAACTCAACATAGGATTCAACCCTAAGTTTCATAGGAAAGCCAAGTACATGTTGATAGAAATGAATACTTGCCTCAACATCGTTTACATATAGAATGGTATATTTCATTTTCATGTGAAAAACTCCTCTCTTCATATACGTGTCAAAACCGGAAAGGTTTCCCACTCAGTGTACCACATAGGATATAAAGCATGTTTTATTCCAAAAAAATCAATATATTTAGCTCAATAGTCTTGAAAAACAAAAAATGGTGACATATGATAAAAATGTAAAAATAAAAAAATAGGGGGATTCTACATGTTGAAAAAAATCATGGTGGCTGTCTTGTCCTTAGGTCTTTTACTAAGCGTTACACAAGTCGACACCCACACTGCAGATGCAAAAACAGTCAAGTCCTACAAAAACTGCAAAGCGCTGAACAAAGTCTATAAAGGCGGCGTAGCGAAAAGCAAAAACACGAAAAACAAAGGCGGCAAAACAAAGTACAAGCCGTATGTGTCAAAAGCACTTTACCAAAAAAATAAGCGACTTGACCGTGATAAAGACGGGATTGCATGTGAACGCTAAGCCAATGCGAAGAGACCTGTAACAAGGTCTTTTTTCTATGGGATCAAACTCGTCCCTTTGTGCCATCTCCCTCTTTATATTAAAATAAAGATAGTTACAAAAAATGATACAAAGTGGGGTACTCAATTTGTCCATACAAGCTGATAAGAAAGACATTCGATTGATTGCTATTGATATGGATGGCACGCTGTTAAACAGTGAACATGTCATTCCAGAGGAAAATAAACAAGCCATTAAAGATGCTGAAGCAAAAGGGGTCCATGTGGTGATTAGCACAGGGCGGACGCTGATGACATGCCGAGAGCTGGTTGAGCCGCTTAAGCTGTCTTCTTACCTTGTGACAGCAAACGGAAGTGAAATCTGGGATTCAAACTTCCAGCTGATCGAACGAGATCTATTGCATCCTGATCATGTCCAAATGATGTGGGATCTAAAAAATAGGTACGAAACCGATTACTGGGCTTCCACTGTGGAGAAGGTGTGGAGAGGTGAATTCCCAGAACGAATTCATGACCACGAATGGCTGAAATTCGGCTTTGAAATTCATGACGATGACGTTCGTGAGGAAGTGCTCAATACACTGAAAACAAATGGTCATCTAGAGATTACAAATTCAAGTCCAACCAATATCGAAGTCAATGCAGCTGGCATTAACAAAGCGGCAGCTCTTGCAAAGGTAGCAGAACGCATTGGCTGTACGATGGACAATGTCATGTCGCTTGGCGACAGCCTAAATGATATGGCCATGATCCAAGAAGCCGGATTAGGCATTGCGATGGGAAATGCGCAAGAAGTGGTAAAAGAAGCCGCTGATTGGATTACAGCTCCTAACACAGAACACGGTGTAGCAAAAGCGATCCAGCATTGGGTGCTGTCTAAATAAAGAACATGATGAAAAAGCGAGAGGCGATATCCTCTCGCTTTTTTATGTCCTAGTTCTATTGTTATGTTTTCTGACAATGTCATGTGCAATCTGTCCAAAATTGATATAATCAATATAAATTCGAATATTCGGACTTTAGGTTCCGTTATTCGGAACAACAAGGAGGGATCCTATGTATCAAGTAGATATCAACTGTGATTTGGGAGAAAGCTTTGGTCAATATACTATCGGTTCGGATGAACAAATTTTAGAATATGTCACCTCAGCCAACATCGCTTGTGGTTTTCATGCAGGAGATCCAACAGTCATGAGAAAAACCGTCAGAATGGCACTGAATAAAGGGGTCCGAATTGGCGCGCATCCGGGTCTGCAAGATTTAGTCGGATTTGGCAGACGTCCAATGGCGATTTCAGCAGAGGAAGCCTATGATCTCGTCGTCTATCAAATTGGCGCTCTATCAGCCTTCCTCAAGGCAGAAGGCGGCACCATGCAGCATGTCAAGCCACACGGCGCCCTGTACAACATGGCGGCTAAGAATACTGAATTATCTGAATCAATTGCGAAAGCTGTGTATCATGTCGATCCAAGTCTTGTATTATACGGGCTTTCAGGCAGTGAACTTGCGTTAGCAGGTGAGAGAATGGGTCTTCAAGTGGCGCATGAAGTATTTTCTGATCGGACCTATCAAGCAGACGGGACGCTGACATCCCGCCGCGAACCGCATGCACTCATCGAAGACGATGAACTGGCCGTTCAGCAGGTCGTTCGTATGGTGAGAGAAGGGAAGGTTCGTACCGTTCAAGGAGAAGACATTTCGCTTAAAGCAGATACGGTCTGTATTCACGGAGATGGCATCCATGCGCTCCAATTTGCCAAAACCATTACATCAAAGCTAAAAGAAGCGAGCATTCATCTCAAAGCCTTTCAATAAAAATCGTCATCAAAGGGGGAAACAGCATGAAAAAAGAGGAAGTCAAGCACACGAAGGCACCAAAGGGGAACCGGTCTATGCTGATGGGCGCAGCCTTTTTAATGGCGACGTCCGCCATCGGACCGGGATTTTTAACACAAACGACTGTCTTTACACAGCAGCTTGCGGCTAGCTTTGGGTTTGTCATTCTCATCTCTATTTTGTTAGATATTTTTGCGCAAACCAATGTATGGCGCATCATCGCCGTGTCAGAAAAACGAGGACAGGATATTGCAAATATGGTTCTGCCGGGTCTTGGGTATGTCCTGGCCGTTTTGATTGTCATTGGGGGACTTGCCTTTAACATCGGAAATATCGCTGGTGCTGGTCTCGGTTTTCAGGTCATCTTCGGAGTCGATCCACGAATCGGTGCAGGGGTCAGTGCTGTTATTGCTATTCTGATCTTTGTGATCAAAGAGGCTGGAAAAGCGATGGACCGTTTCACGCAGATAGCGGGCTTTGTCATGATTGGCCTGATGCTGTATGTGGCGATTTCAACAGCACCGCCAGTTGGAGAAGCGGCAGTGAGAACATTTGTCCCAGAGAAAATTGATATTTTATCCATTGTGACACTTGTAGGCGGAACAGTAGGCGGCTATATCGTCTTTGCTGGCGGACACCGCTTGCTGGATGCAGGTATTAAGGGGAAGGAAGCATTGCCCCAAGTGACGAAAAGCTCTATTTTCGGTGTCCTCATTACGTCCATCATGCGTGTAGCACTCTTTCTTGCTACATTAGGAGTTGTCGCAAAAGGCTTGCAGATTGATCCATCCAACCCGCCTGCCTCTGTATTTCAACTAGCTTCAGGAAATATCGGATATAAAATGTTCGGGATTATTATGTGGGCTGCGGCGATTACGTCCGTCATTGGAGCAGCATATACATCAGTTTCCTTCTTTAAAACCTTCTCACCAAAAATTGAGCAAAATCAACGTGGCATTATCATCGGCTTTATTGCCCTCTCGACCATTTGTTTTATTACGATCGGAAGACCTGTGAACATATTGATATTAGTTGGGGCAATCAATGCATTGATCTTACCGCTCGCGCTTGGCACCTTGCTGGTAGCGGCTTATAAGAAAGACATTGTCGGGGATTATCGACATCCATTCTTTTTGACAGTATCAGGCGCATTTGTCGTTGTCATCATGGCAATGATGGGCGGGTATACCATCATCAATGAAATTCCAAAACTATGGAGCTGAATCGAATGAATATCTATCAAACATATGAGCCTTCACAGATCAGAGAGTTGATTCGTAAAAAAGAAATCACAGGACCAACGGCTGGTCTAGCAGAGGGATATGCTCAAGCCAATTTAATGATCGTCAAAAAAGAACTTGCCTTTGATTTTCTGTTGTTTTGTCAGCGCAATCCCGCTGCATGCCCCTTGCTTGATGTACTGGAGCCGGGTGATCCAGTGCCGAGACGGTCAGCACCCCAAGCGGATATTCGTACGGACTTTCCTAAATACCGTATTTACAGAAAAGGGATTCTTCAAGAAGAGGTGTCAGATATCTCTGCTTATTGGGAGGATGATATGGTTGCCTTTCTCATCGGCTGCAGTTTTACGTTTGAGCATGCGCTCATGCTGAATGATATCCCTGTTCGCCATATTGAAAACGGTCATAACGTTCCGATGTATCAAACGAATATCGCTTGTGAAAGGGCAGGGGTATTTCATGGCCCGATGGTCGTCAGCATGAGACCTATTCCGGCGCATCAGATCACAAGAAGTGTACAAGTGACGTCTAGGTTCCCGTCAGTTCATGGTGGCCCCATTCATATAGGTGACCCAGCGATGATCGGAATTGCCAATGTGGATCAGCCGGACTTTGGAGAACCATCCGTGATCAAAGAAGGAGAGGTCCCGGTGTTTTGGGCATGTGGTGTGACGCCGCAAGCCATTGTCATGCATACAAAACCAGACATTGCGATTACCCATGCACCTGGGCATATGTTCATCACAGATCAACGAGATCAACAGCTCGGTGTGCTTTAGAAAGAGAGGGGTCTTCAAGTGGCATTTTCAACGATAAAAAATTCTATCACCTTCCACCCGCTAGGAGATGCAGCGATCGTGATTCAAGCAGGAACAGACATATGTGAAGAAATTCATGAGCGTGTTGTGCATTTGTTTTCGTGTATTGAACAGCATCCATTTGCCGGATATGTGGAAGCTGTTCAAGCCTTTACAAACGTGACTGTTTTTTACGAGCCGTACACCGTTTATCAATCTGCCCATCTTCAACAACAAGATTTGTCCCCCTATGAATGGGTGAAAAGCTATATTGAAACACTCCTTGAAGAGAAATGGCAGGAGGGGGTTCAGGCTAAGCGCCGCACCATCGACATACCGGTCTGCTACGGGGGAGAGCTGGGTCCTGATTTAGAAGAAGTCGCCCGGATCAATCATTTAACACCAGAAGAAGTCGTGCGTATTCACACCGCAGGGACGTATCTTGTCTATATGATTGGATTTGCACCAGGGTTTCCGTTTTTAGGCGGGCTTTCTGAAAAGATCGCAGCCCCGCGCAGGGAAACACCGAGAATGTCCATTCCAAAAGGATCTGTCGGCATTGCGGGAAAGCAGACCGGCGTTTACCCCATTTCCACACCTGGCGGCTGGCAGCTCATTGGACAAACACCGCTGCCACTCTTTCGACCAGACGAGAAAGTCCCAAGTCTATTGAGAGCAGGGAACGAGGTCAGATTTGTCCAAATGTCTGAAAAGGAATTTTTCAGCATGAAGGAGGCAGAACGTTGAGTATTCATGTCATCAAGCCAGGAATGTTCACAACCATTCAAGATAAAGGGCGGAAAGGCTATCAAAAGTATGGCGTCTTAACGAGCGGCGGCATGGATGCGCTCTCGCTTAGAATTGCCAACATTCTCACAGGCAACGAGGAAAGCGAAGCCGTACTGGAAATCACATTAATGGGGCCGGGTCCTGTGTTGACGTGTCAAAAGGATGCGCTTATTGCAGTGACTGGCGCTGATGTAGAGATCGACATCGATGGAGAGCCAGCCCCTTTATGGAAACCGCTCTTTGTTCGATCAGGAAGCACGCTCACCTTTGGTCCTTGTAAGAGGGGCTGCCGCTCTTATCTTGCTGTGGCGGGTGGATTCGATGTGGAGCCGGTCATGGAGAGCAAAAGCACCTATGTGAGAGCAGGAATCGGTGGACTGAACGGACGTCCGCTTGAAAAAGGAGACGTCCTGTCCATTGGAAAGCCATCACTCGTAGCAAATCGATTGTCTGATAGACTCAAAAGCAATCTGAAACAGGCGGCGTACAGCGCACCCGATTGGACTGTAAGTTATACGCATTTTTTACCGCTGCGGAAATCGCCCGTGATTCGGGTGCTGCCAGGGAGACACCTTTCTTTTTTTCAAGAATCATCTCAAAGCACCTTTTTCGAACAGCCTTTTCAGGTCACACCTCAATCAGATCGCATGGGCTGCCGTTTGAAGGGGGAGCCGGTTCATTTAAAAGAAAAGCTTGAATTGATTTCTGAGGCGGTTGCCTTTGGTTCTATTCAAATTCCTCCTGACGGTCAGCCGATTATTCTGCTGGCAGATCGGCAAACAACAGGCGGATACCCGCGGATTGGAGAAGTTGCGACGGTCGATCTGCCGCTCATTGCACAAGCGATGCCTGGGGCGAATTTGTATTTTAAGCGAATCGATCATCAGGACGCAGAGCAGGCGCTATTTAAGCAAGAAGCAGAACTGAAGGAGCTGGGTGCCAGAATCAAGCTGGAAGCCTTCGTTTAGAAAAAGGGGATGGACATGCAGAACACAAATAAAACCGTCGTGAAATCAATGGAGATTTTGAGGCTGTTTATCACACGTGACCAATTAACATTGAATGAAATGATTGAGCTTTCCGGCATGCCGAAAACGTCTGTGCACCGGATGGCGAGCTCGTTAAGCGATATGGGATTATTAGAAAAGCAAGATTCAGGCGCTTATCGGTTAGGACTGATGTTTCTAGAATACGGTCAGCTTGTGGCGGATCGTCTTGATATTCGGAGACTTGCAAGACCATTTATGGAAGGCTTGCGGGATGAAGTGGGAGAAGCTGTACAGCTCATCGTTCGTGAAGGAGACGAAGCCATTTACGTGGATAAAATTGAAGGGACGCAGCCTGTTCGTCTCTACACCGCCGTCGGCAGGCGCTCTCCCCTGTATGCAGGAGCCTGCGCGAGAAGTATTCTCTCCTTTTTACCAGAGAACGAGAGAATCGCCTATATCGATTCGATTGAGCTAGGGAAAATCGGAATCGGAACCATTACAGATAAAGAGGTTCTTCGAAACATACTGGAAGAATCAAATGAGCGGGGCTATACGTTAAGTTATTCGGAGCTTGAAAACTATACAGCTGCGGTTGGAGCTCCTATATTCAATCACCTTGGAGAAGTCACAGCAGGTATTAGCATTGCAGGGTTTGAAGCAGGTTATCAAAAGGAACGTCTTCCATACTTAATTGAACAAGTCAAAAAAGCCGCGAGCGGTATCTCCAGAGAATTAGGCTTTCATCTAGATAAATAAAAAGCCAATGACCGTTAAGATCATTGGCTTTTCGCGTTCAGTTTATTAGAAAGTTTTACCTAAAGCTTTTGCACGTTCGATCGCATCTGCTTTAATTTGCTCTGCTTTCGCAGGTTCAGCATTGTGACCTTCAACGATAAGACCTTCGAAAGAAGGAATTCCGAAGAAGCTCGCGATTGTACCAAGGTAACGGTGACCTGCTTCAAGTTCAGCAGCAGGACCTTCAGTGTAATATCCGCCACGTGCTTGGATGTGAAGAGCTTTTTTGTCTGTTAATAATCCAACAGGACCTTGCTCCGTGTATTTGAATGTTTTACCAGCTACAGCAACAGAGTCGATGTATGCTTTAAGAACTGGTGGGAATGAGAAGTTCCAAAGTGGTGAAACAAATACATATTTATCAGCAGAAACGAATTGATCGCTTAATTCGTTTAGGCGAGCAACTTTCGCTTGCTCTTCAGCTGAAAGTGTATCGAAACCAGCACCTGATTGCAGCTTGCCCCAGCCAGCGAATACATCTGCATCAATGTGAGGGATGTTTTCTTTGTACAAATCGATATGTACAACCTCGTCACTTGGATTTGCTTCCTTATAAGATTCGATAAATGCTTTAGCAGTAGCCATACTGTAAGAAACTGTTTCATCATGCGGATGTGCAGTGATGTATAAAACTTTTGCCATGTTTATTCAATCCTTTCTGTTTCAGTGGTTTTTTTAGCGTATCCCAAAGATACACTGAATATGTGGCATCTTTAATCATAGTGGAATGCTATGAAAAAGATGTAACAAGCACAGTTACATAAAAACTGATATTTTTATTGTAATCACAATGTAGTTTGAAGTCAAGGTATAAAGTCTTGAAATCGAGATAAAAAGTTTGTCAACTTTTCTGAAACGCTTGAGATACGGATTTCACCATAAAAAACCTATTCTTATTGAACAAAAAATCAGTCGATCTCGCAAGTAAAGAGTTTGTAAAGACGTCTCATGAAAAAAAGATGAATGCCTCTAAGTCATCTGCTACAAGCATCTGTTCTCCGATTTCGTATATATAAGAGAAGGCAGGAGAGAGTGAGGGATAAGAGTGGGACGATCCTATGTTGCGATTGGAGATTCCTTAACAGTTGGGGTGGGGGCACGTTTATTTGGCGGGGGATTTGCTGAGCGGTATCAGTGGATGCTTGAAAAAAAGGCACATGCGCCAGTCGAGCTGTCTGTATTTGCAAAGTCAGGGTTAACGACGGATCAGATTTTTCAGCTGTTCAAACGATCTGATGTGAGGCGTGCTATTGCAGCAGCTGACATCATCACCATTACAGGCTGTGGGAATGACCTTGTTCAAGCGATTCAGCAGTATGAAAAGGGTGAAGATGAAAAGAAACTGCTGCAAGCGACGCTGCATTGCCAAGCAAATTTCAGCAAAATGATTCAAGAAATCGCTCAGATCAAAAGAGGGCAGAAGCAGCCCTATTGCGTGTATCTCATGAATTTATATAATCCTTTTCCGCAAATACCAATAGCCGGGCGGTGGCTTCAGCAATACAATCATCAGCTTCGCTCGCTTGCTGCAAATCCGCATGTAGAGGTTGTGGATGTGTACCGTGCGTTTGAAGGACATGAAAATGAGTACTTATCGATTGATCAATTTCATCCGAACTATAAAGGATATGAAACAATGGCAAAAACATTGTTTCAACAATCCTGTAAACAGCTGTAATCCATCGGGATTGCAGTTTTTTTCGTCCTTTTAAATGAAGGAGGGTTTCGATATGATAAAAGAAACGAAAGCGAAAGAGGTGTGCAGGCATGGAGGAAATCAGTGCATATTTTCAAGAAATGACAGGAACCGCTTATGAAGTGGGAAAACAGCAGGCTGTCTGGATGAAGAAGAAGCAATGGCTACAGACACAATACATTCGAACAGAACCGCTTGCAAAAGAGGCTGTGAAAGAAACGAAGCAGCTGATGCGCCCATATCTTCCCCAGTTAGAAGAAGAGATTGCTGGATTTTGTGATGAACTGCAATTAGATGAGCGCTATTTGACCTTTTTCTATTCATCTCATCTACAGCCAGGCTGTTCCCACTGTGTGAGGCAGGGAAATAAGGCGGCGGGTCAACAAACGGTCATGCTACGTAATTATGATTTCTCCCCGATATTTGATGATATGCGTCTTGTGACGACACATGTGAAGGGCTTGGCATATCATACAGGCTCGTCGCTGCTCTTGTTTGGCAGATCTGATGGGATGAATGAGCATGGTCTTTCTGTCACATTCTCTGCTTGTGGTCCACCGGTTGGAAATGAACCCGGTTTAAAGCCTCCAGCAGTTGCCGGCTTGCAAGTGTATCATGTGATTCGATCTGTTCTGGAAAACTGTAGAACGGTTGAGGAAGCCGTTCGCTCTATTCAGGAAATGCCCGTTGCCTCAAATGTTCACCTCATGCTTGCCGATCGAAAAGGAGAAGCGGCTGTGATTGAAATCATTGATGGCCGCAAAATGGTGAGAAGACCGGAGGAAGGTTATATTGCAGCCACAAATCATCCGATTGCTGATCAAACAGCAAAAGGGGTGACGAAACATCATTCTGTTGTCAGGTATGACATGCTAATAGAGGCTTTAAAAGAACAACAAACAAGTGATTCTCTTGTTAAGCTGTTTCAGACAGAATATCCTGATGGTCTGGCTGTACACAATTATGAGGAGCTGTTTGGAACAATGCGAACCGTCATCTTCCGCCCGGAAGAAGGAACGATGGATTATTGCTTTGGCTCTCCAATATACAATCCGACGTATTCTTTAAAAGCTGGGGGTTCACTGCCTTTTCATGAACAAAAGGTTCAATTTCATCAAAAGGATTATGGACCGTCATTTTGGAGAAGTGTATGATCAGACGTTGTATTTAATTTTGTCACAGCCTCTGTGCCAAAGTCAGATCAACTTAAAATTGCATCATTTGTTGATAGCGTTTTATATTAAGGTGCGACAATAGACCTATTTTTGCAGAAGGAGGCATTTCATGTACATAACGGCACGAGAACAGAAGATCATCAAATACATCATTCAGCAAAATCGTTATGTCACCATTCGTGAGATAGCCGATTCTGTTCAGGTGAGTACAAGGACGATTCATAGAGAACTAAAATCGATTAAACCCATATTAAAGAATTATGATCTTTCACTAGATAAACAGCCGGGGAAAGGCTTGAAGGCAGTCGGTGAACAGGAGGATAAACAGCGGCTTCTTGCTCATATGTCAAATGAGGATCAAATTGAATATAGCTCTGACGAACGGAAGCTCTTAATCCTATGTGCGCTGCTTGAAGCAAAGGAACCGGTGAAATTATATACACTCGCTTCCGATTTGCAGGTCACAAATGCGACCATCAGCTATGACTTAGATGAACTGACGGAGTGGATCGCGCCATACGGTTTGCAGCTGATCCGAAAACGTGGGTATGGCATTGAATTAAAAGGACCCGAGGAAGCAAAACGAAAGATTGTCGGCAACCTCATTGTAGACCGGCTCGATATTCAATTATTTTTAGAAACGATCGAAATGAATATCAAGCATCGAACGAAAGCGACGGAAAAAGTGTTTGGCGTTGTCAGTAGAGGGCAACTGCTCAAGGTAGAAAGACTTCTCTTTCATTTGAAAAATCGACTGTCACTCTCTTTATCTGATAGTGCCTATATTGCGCTTGTCGTTCACTTAACCTATGCTATCGAACGGATTCAGCTTGGCGAAACCATTCGAATGGAAGAGGAAGAGCTGCTTGAACTAAAGCGGACGAAAGAATTTGAATCATCACTGCGAATTGCAAGAGCGCTTGAACGCATGTTTAATGTGGAGATTCCTGAAGCAGAGGTCGGATATATGACGATCCATCTGCGCAGTGCCAATCGTAGCTTTCAGAAAGAATACCGTATTGATGAAATCGAGCTGGATATCGCGATTAGAACGAAGAAGCTCATTGATTTTATTTCTAATAAAACTGGCTACCATTTAAATGAGAATGATTCATTGTATGAGGGACTCGTGTCTCATCTCGAACCTGCCATGAACCGTTTAAAGGAAAAGATGAGAATCTATAATCCACTTACACAACAAATTAAAAAGGACTACTTTTTGCTTTTCATGGCAATTGAAGAAGGAGTCGAGCGTTTCTTTCCAGAGATCGAATTTCCAGAGGATGAAATCGCCTTTATTGTGCTTCACTTTGGCTCAGTGCTTGAAATCAAAAAAGAAGAAACAAACATTCATGCATTGGTCGTGTGCTCAAGCGGGATCGGTTCCTCTAAAATGCTCGCATCTCGGTTAAAAAAAGAATTGCCAGAGATCGCCGAATTCGATCTGTCTTCCTTGATGGAACTAAAAGAAATCGATGCATCAAGCTATGACATGATTGTCTCGACCGTTCCTATCCCATATGAGCATGTCGATTACATCATGGTCAGTCCGCTCTTAAACGAGGATGATGCTATGCGTGTGAAGGCTCATATTAAACGAAAGATCCCTTATATGATTGAGAAAAAAAGGATGAAAGAAGCTGCCAAAGAATTGGTACAAGAATCCGTTAATATGATGGCGGTTGCAGAGCGGGTGACGAATTACATGTCTGTGATTCGCAGCATCTTGTCCCATTTCACCATTAAAAATAGAAAGGCGATGCCGCAGCATGAGGCAACAATCAGGCAGCTGCTTCGTCAGCTTGAAGAGGAAGGATTTATCATACATGCGGATGTGGTAGCAAATGGTTTACTAGAACGTGAACAGCAAGGTGGTTTAGGGATTCCTAGTACAGAATTTGCTCTTTTTCATTTAAAGCATGCATTCATCAAGGAACCAATCTTTCATATTTATGATCTTGATCAGGCATACGAGGTCAAAAGCATGGACGGTGGGCAGCAGCAAATGTCACGAATGCTCATGATGCTGGCGCCGCAAGAGCTTGGCAAGGAAGTGTCTGAAATGTTTAGTCTGATCAGTTCATCCATTATTGAAAGTGAGGAAAGCATGACGCTTTATGGTCATGGATCAGAGGGAGACATTGAACAGAAATTACATCAGCTGTTCTATCAATTTGTCAAAGAGGCAAAGTGGTAAGAAAAAAAGCCGAGAGCATATTCGCTTCTCGGTTCAGATTGTAGACAAAGGGCTAAAATGATTTTTATTTTAGCCCTTTGTCTTCTTTTCAGCGTAATAGAAAACCTTTGCAGTTTAGGAAGGGCGAGCACCGGAGCGGAGCGAATTTGACATTCGTGAGCACCGAAGCGCAGATTTGACAAAGAATGCGAGGGTTTGTCTACACGCTGGGCCTAGAGCTTATTCGCTTCTCGGCTTTTTGGCTGTGACACAGACAGCAAGCGTTGGACGAATTTCCTCATACTCAACAGAAAAATGGCCAAACCCCGCAAACTGTAAATCATTCAATATGTTTTCACCCATCTCTTTTGTCCGGCTCGCATCAGCACCTTTTTCTCTTGGCTGCATCACAATGACGAGTTTTCCGCCGGGTTTTAATGTGTGATAAAGGTTGAGTAGGCCAGTCTTTGGATCATCCCAAATCGTAAAGTTGTTCACAGACAGTACTTTGTCATACTGCTCTCCCGGCAAACGTGTTTTCTCGATTTTTCCTACATACAGCCGGACCTGTTTGTCTTTTGACCGTTTGCTGACGCGGGACTGTGCTTGCTCCTGCATGGTGGAGGAGGCATCCAGCCCATCAATGTGAAGATCTTCATAATGCTTAAGCATATGTTTGATGCTGTAGCCAGGTCCATAGCCGATTTCCAAAATGTTTTCACCATCTGTCAGATCTAAGTGCTGGATGGCCCACTGATTCAATGCTTTATTTTCTTTTGCCATAATGAAGCCTGCGATGCTTCCGAGCCAGCCTTTTGGTTTGCTAAAGGTTTTCGAAATGGTTGACAGCATGTGAGAACGCTCCTTTTTAATGATCAAGTAACCGATTTTATCCATCTTGAAACATACTGATTATCAAAACGCATCTGTGCCGCACAGGGATGTTTGAGTGGAAAAATGAGGTGGTAATGAAAGGATACATCAACAAATCAAGGAGGAGCTTACTCATGGATTTACGTGAATATTTAACAAATGGCATTCCGCGCCAAACACAAGATCAGCAGCCAGGCAGTGAAAGGGAAATGAATCCTGCGCCGATCTTTGAGGATGAATCATATCAAGGGTCTGGCAAGCTCAAAGGGAAAGTCGCACTGATTACAGGCGGAGATAGTGGAATTGGACGTGCTGTATCTGTTGCCTATGCAAAAGAAGGGGCACACGTCGCCATTGTGTACTTAAATGAACATGAGGATGCAAAGGATACGCAAAAGCGCGTAGAACAGGAAGGCGTCAAATGTTTAACGATTGCAGGAGATGTCGGTGACGAAGCCTTTTGCGAGAAAGCGGTAGAAAAAACAGTTGAAGCCTTTGGGCAATTAGATATTTTAGTGAATAATGCGGCTGAACAGCATCCGAAAGAACGGATTCAGGATATATCTAGTGAACAGCTTCACCAAACCTTTAGAACCAACTTCTATTCCTATTTTTATTTTACGAAGAAAGCACTGGATTACTTAAAACCGGGAAGTACAATTATTAATACAACATCCATTAACCCATATCGAGGCAACAAAGTGCTGATTGATTATACGGCGACAAAAGGCGCAATCAATGGCTTTACGCGTTCTATGGCACAGTCGCTTGTGAAAGATGGGATTCGGGTGAACGGTGTAGCGCCAGGTCCAATTTGGACGCCGCTCATTCCATCTACATTTGATGAGGATAGTGTGGAAAGCTTTGGGGCAGAAACCCCAATGGGAAGACCAGGACAGCCTGTAGAGCATGTCGGCTGCTATGTGCTGCTTGCTTCTGACGAATCGTCTTATATGACAGGACAAACACTTCACGTCAACGGTGGTTCCTTTATGAATACATGATCAATAGCGCACCGCCCACCTGATTGGGCGGTGTGTTTAGTATTTCTTGCGATTCTTCTGTACAGATGAGACAGACCATACGATAATGCCCACAACAACTGCCGCAATGACAAGTGAACTTAAATGGAACATCGTTTCATGATGCATGTTCACCTTCTCCCTTCATTGAGCCTGTTTTCTATAGCATCAGCCAGAAGATCTCTTTTTATGAAAAACACATTTCTTTGTTTAATGAATGGATTGTCGTGGAAACCTAAGAATACGGATGAAATTTGAAGGAGTGAAACGATATGTCACAAGAAGAATTAAAACAAAAGGTACTCAATCTATTAGATGAACAAAAGGTCGGAACACTGGCGACCGTTGAACAGGATAAGCCGCATACCCGCTACATGACTTTTTTCCATGAAGGGCTGACATTATATACACCAACGAGCAAAGAAACACATAAAGCAGACGAAATTGAAAAAAACCCGAATGTCCATATTCTCATTGGTTATTCAGGTGAAGGATTCGGTGACACGTATGCAGAAATCGCAGGTACCGCCACATTAACCGATGATCCAAAACTGATCGACCGCCTTTGGTCTGAGGAGATGGAGAAATGGTTTAAAGGAAAAGATGATCCGAACCTAGTGATTCTGAAGATTGATCCAACCGCCATTCGTTACATGAATGAAGGAAACCGTACTCCAGCTGAATTATCACTTTAACACTTGCGTAAGATGGGGGAATGTGTTATAGTTTTATATTAAGTGTTGAAATAAGCAAATAAATAAAGAAAGTAAACTTTCTTTTTTCTATGACATAATGAGAAGCAATAGAGCTTCTACTTGATAAGAACGAGACGCTGTTAAAGCGAACAAACTTATTCTTTTCCTTCTGCACCCGCCCCCTATAAAAGCGGAAGAGTGGAAAAAAGACGTTTTGATTTACAATTCACACTGGCACGGCTTCGGAGCCGTAAGGACGAATGAGAGGTAGGGCTTTCGTTGTCTTGTTATCCAGAACTTCCATGGCGTTTACTTTCAAACGTAGGTTCACTCGGAACACATATGACACACTGATATGATCGAATCTTAATTCATACACTCCTTAACGGAGATCACACATTGATTATTTATTTGCATGAAAAAAGCAAGGAAAAGGCTGCCATCTATTTGGCAGCCTTTTTCATTGAGTTCATTTCATGATCACTCACTTCGACCTTTCTTCTGATACCGCCAAATCTTCTGAATAAAAAAGAACATCACCGCAAACAAAATAGAAAAAATGAACATGTCCAAGAGTGTCACGCCTCTATTTGGGTGTACAATGCCAAACCAAACCAATTGCAGAACAAAAGAGATAGCAAAATAACTGATGGATTCTTTCATGATTTTCCCCATTTCACTTATTTTTTTTGACCTTTTAGCCATAACAGCCAAATGAAGAAGGAACCGATGATACATGATAGTAAAGTGATGGGCGGCAAGGTATGCCAGCTAGTCAGCCCCTTTACAAAGCACATATAAAAAAAGAAAATGGTAATGGATACGAGCACCCATTGTTTGAGCCAACGGGGAACACGCAGCCAAGCTGTTAGAATGATAGATGATAGCTTATCCAATGAGATAACTCCTTTTATGAATATGATTGGATTTTATCGCAAATAACCAAGTTTGTAAAATATGGATTTTAGAGGTTAGAATGGTATTCTTCTAGCATGAAACATTCTCGCTGCACTAACGTATAAGGTAAAGGAACCTCATGAAAGGAAGCGATCAAGTGAAAAGAATACCAGTGATTTTCCTCAGATATATTGTCTTCTTTATTCCAGCAATCATTCTTAGTGTCTTGGTGTGGAACCATTACCAAGATGATTTGTCAGCAGGGAAAGCGACGCAATATGACGTCAAACAAATATTTACATTTGATGAAGGGAAACGAGTGGTGAGTGCTGTATCAAAAGACCAGCAACTCCATTTTGGAATGTATGATCCTCAATCAAGAAAAAGAATCAGTGAATGGACTACGAAAAGCGATACGTTTAATGAAATGTTTCCATCCATTCAAGGTAACAATCTCTTACTTGCTTTAAAAAATAAAGACGGGCAGCTGTTGATCGAGAAAATAACGCCAAGCGGAGAAAAGAAAGAGCTCGTTAAGCAAAATCTGCTGATACCCTCGTTTTTAAAAACGAATACATATCAATGGAATGGACGGCTTGTTTTTACAGGAGAAATGGAAGGCGCCGCTGCGGTCCTCGGTGAGCTAAAGAATGGTCAGTTTCATGTGCACAATCTCAACAAACTGAAGCTGCCAGCAAGGCCCGTTTCCATCGATGTCGTCATGAATTCCTTTAGAGGACAGACTCCTATTCCTATATTTGAATTGACTTTAAAAAATGACCAGAAGGCATACGTCAGCGGAGTCTCAAATGATAAGCATCAGCTTGGGGTGTATGTCTCTAAAAACGCTGAACCGTTTAGCCTCATTGAAGATAAAGTGGAGAAGCAGCTGGAAAAAACGATCGGAACATCCCAAAACTTCGCAGTCGCTGTCGAATCTAACTATCCAAAAAGACCAAGGAAAGTGAATGCAGAGGGAAGGCTTGGGGAAGTCGTCCCAACACCAAAACCGATTTATCAAACCTTTATCTACCAGCTTAATGAAGAAGAAGTTCTTCTTGTAGGTTCTACAGCAAAGGACGAAGCAAAAGGCAAGCTGACTGGTTATATTTATAACCACCGCACGAATAAGACGACGTCTGTCAGCAAGCTTTTTCAGTCGTTTGCATATGAAACTTTACAAAGAGAAGGACTCTCTTTCAATAAAAATGTGAAAAGCGATTGGATCTATTATTCATTCGAAAATCAATTAACGGGTGCATTTGAGACGAAAAGCAAAGAATTAAAGGAATTTCCTTTGCAAAAAGTCATCTCAATTGAAAACGCAAGCCCTGCTCACCAAACGTCATTTGACACCTTTATGCAATATGTCATGAAAGGCGGACCGCTCATTCTCAACTGGGCGATATGGCTGTTTATTCCACTGCTGTTATTTGTGCTAGCCATCTTCCTGCCGCCGATTTTGAGACTGGTGAGAAAGAACAAGATCAAGGACAGTGTCACATTAGAAGCCAATATAGTATCTGTCAAAGAAACGGGTACCTACATCAACGAACAGCCGCTTGTCAAAATGCAGCTGCAATTTCAATATGATGGGGAAAACATCGAGAAGACAGTTAAAACGGTTGTATCCTATACCCAGATACCACAGCCGGGTCAACGTATCGCCATTCTCTACAATCCGAAGAAGAAAAAGGCGATGCTCTTAAAAGAGGGGGACTTCTCACAGACAAGTGAGCCAAAGTTCATCAAAGGCGCTGTTTTAAGAAATATAGAATCATATGGAACCGTAGGACGAGGCACTGTCTTATCGCTTACATTTGAAGCAGATCAGAAAAGGTATACCATTCCGATGATTCAAGCCGCTGGTTTTGAATTTAGAACAGGAGAAAAAGCCGACCTCGTCGACATCAGCGGTCAGTTGAAAATGGCAGCCTATGGCCATGAAGTGCGGAATCGATCGGGGAAAGATGTAACGTTAACTGGAACCATCCAGCGGGTGAAGCAATATCCAGTCACGATTCATGGTCAGAAACCTATCATGCTAGATGTGACAGTTTCTAGCGGAGATCAGTCCATCACAAAAACGGTCAGTCAATTCATCCCTGATCATATGGAGGTCGCGCGAGGAACTCAAATCACGATGCAGACAAAAAAAGAAGAGCTGGATAAAGAAATCAGTCTCATGCAAGAGAAACAAGGAAGTGCAAAAGTGACCCATGTCGCATTTGCTGGTGTCATCGGCAACCAGCCGCTAGCGATCATTCAGATTGAGCGAGATGGCATCATGTATGAAGTGAAACAGCCAATCGATCCAATCACTAGCGTACTGCCGGGTGATGAATTATGGGTGGCATATCACGAAATGACGCGTCAAGCAGCGATTGTGAAATATGCATCGATTTAATACTTCAGCGTGTAGAAAAAGGGCTAAAACGAATTTCGTTTTAGCCCTTTTTGATTAAGCTTTTGTATCATACTGGCGGAGCACCTTATCATAGGCGAAGTTGCCGAAAGGAATGAACGCCGCAAAAAAACCAGCGATCGACCATTTCAAATGCCAGCGAACTTTAAAGGTCACATATGCCAAAATAAGCATATAGATGACAAACAATGCGCCATGAAGAGAGCCTACAATGGTGACTGCCATCGGAATATCCGCAAAATATTTCAGAGGCATGGCAATTAAAAGAAGGGTTAAAAGAGACATACCCTCAATAAAACCCGCCTTTCGAAGACGGCTAATACTTGTATGCATAGACAAATCCTCCTGTATAAAAGCTAATTTCTCATCTTCTAATATAAACGAAAGATCGTCTGGACATGCTAAAATCTACGAAAAATTCAAAATATGTTCATGTAATGCTTAAAAATTGGGAAAAAGGAAAAATCACTTAATCCGTGTTTGTTTCAGAGAGTACTTGCTTTAAGTGCATCACATCATGTAACAAATGATTCGTCATCGCTTGAACGGCTTCTGTGGAGCGGCGCTCTTTCATTTCAGAATAAATGGCAGCATGCTCTGTTTGAATCGTCTCAGCACGCGCCCCGCCGCTAAAATGAAAGATGCGGCAAAAATGAATGAGTGCATTCACATGATTCAATTGTTTACATAAGCGGTGATTGTGACTCGCTAGAATGATTTTTTGATGAAAGGCTTCATGTAACTGGACGATGTCTTTAGATGCCAGCTGCTGCTTGATTGCTTCGTCTGCCTGAGTGAGAACATGCCCAATTTCCTCCAGCTCTCTTTGCGCGGCTTCCTTGCATGCAAGCTTAACAGCAAGCGTTTCTAGGGCGATCCGAATTTGATAAAGCTCCTCGACATCTTTTTCCGTTAACGTATAGACAGAGTAGCCTGACCGATGATCAGCGATCAAGAGCTCATCTTTTTCTAAAAGCCTCATCGCCTCTCTCACTGGTGATCGGCTTACACCAAATTGTTTGGCAAGCTGTGTCTCATTGATACGTTCCCCCGGCTGAAACTGTCCATCAAATATCATTTGCTTCAGCTGTTCATAAAATTGCATATGGTATGGTGCTGGTCTTTCCATCTCGAATGAATTCATCCTGTCATTCCCTCATTTACACATCATCTTTTGTCTCATGTTATCCAAGTTTTTCCCTCTAGGCAAGCCTGCATCGGAAAAGTCAATATCGTACAATTCAAGAGAAAAAGGGTGTGCTACACTAATGATCAGTTCAGTGAAAGAGGGGATCGACATGAAAACACAAGAAGAACGAAGGGTACATTTTGATCAGGACTTGCAAATAGAGGCGTATCGCTTTCATGGCATCATGCAAAAGTTCCCGAATCATTTTCATACATACTATGTGATTGGATTTATTGAGGATGGTCAAAGACGTTTGATCTGCAAAAATAAAGAATACATCATTGAAAAGGGAGACATTCTTCTTTTCAATCCATATGACAATCACGCATGCGAGCAGATTGATCACAGAACACTAGATTATCGTTGTTTAAATATAGAAGCAGATGTGATAGAGAAGATGTTTCAGCACAAGCCACACTTTAAAGCCCCTGTGTTTTCACAAAGTGAACTGACAAAGCCATTATATGATCTTCATCAAATGATGACAGAAGAAGCCCCAGCTTTGAATAAACAGGAAACGTTTTATTTCTTTATGAAGCAGCTGATTGAAGCCTATGCTGATAGATCAGAGGAAAAAGTATCAACAGCGCATACTGTCGAACAAAAAGTCCAAGAAGTACAGCAATATATTGAAACACACCTTACGGAAAATATATCGTTAGACGACTTAGGAGAGCTTGTCTCCATGAATAAATACTCACTTCTGCGTGCTTTTACAAAGTACAGAGGGATCACGCCGTATCGTTATTTACAAACAGTGAGAGTGAATTATGCGAAGGAGCTTCTCTCACGAGGAGTAAAGCCTGTAGATGCGGCAGTCTCCGCCGGTTTTTCAGATCAAAGTCATTTGAGTCATTTCTTTTCAGAATTTATTGGGCTCACACCAGGGCAATATCAGCAAATTTTCACAAAGCAGGTAACAGCAGATGAAAAATAAACAGCTTCTTGGTCATCTAGCGGCCATATTCACCATTTTTCTATGGGGATCGACCTTTATCTCAACCAAAATATTGTTAACGGCTTTTTCTCCAACAGAAATATTATTTTTCCGCTTTTTTCTTGGATATCTCGCTCTGATGATGATCTATCCGGTCACCATGAAGGTACAGGATAAAAAGCATGAAGCGATGTTTGCGCTCGCAGGGTTATGTGGTGTGGTCTTATACTATTTTTTAGAAAATGTCGCTCTCACCTATACGTTCGCTTCGAATGCAGGAGTCATCAGCTCGGTTGTGCCATTCTTCTCATTTTTATTGGCTTATTTTTTATTAAAAGATGAGCCTTTGCATCGCCGGTTTTTCATAGGCTTTTTCATCGCGATGACAGGAATTGTACTGATTAGCTTTAATGGAATGACGACGTTCCAATTGAATCCAATCGGTGATGCGCTAGCATTAACGGCGACCATTGTCTGGGCCTTCTATTCTATTTTATCGAAAATCATCAACCAATATGGATACCATATCATTCAAGTGACGAGACGTGTCTTTTTTTACGGCTTACTCTGGATGCTTCCCCTGATCTGGCATTTTAAAATTCGTATAGACTGGGAGCAATTGACGAACCCGTCGTTTGCCTTTCACTTATTGTTTTTAGGTCTGTTCGCATCTGCCATTTGTTTTCTAACATGGAGCTTTTCAGTGAAAACGCTCGGTGTGGTGAAAGCGAGTGTGTATATTTATGGCGTTCCTATTATTACGATGGTCATTTCAATGATCATTCTTCATGAGAGATTGACTCTCATGTCGATACTCGGAACGGCTCTGACCTTAGGCGGACTGCTGCTTTCAGATAAAAAAGGTACGGGGAGGAAGAAGGAGAAACCCTCGATGCTTTTGCAGGATAAACAGGCGCTTTGATCAAAAAAGCGCCTTTATCCATTGAAAGAACATGTACTCTCTAGTAAACTCAAATTTAAACGGTCGACGGTCGACCGATAATGAAGGGGGAGAAATAAATGAAGCATGTTTCAATTGCGGCGATACCAGGTGACGGGGTTGGGAAGGAAGTTGTACCTGAAGCCATACGAGTATTGAAAGCGGTATCAGAAGTGCATGGCGGTCTGTCCTTTACCTTTCGGGATTTTCCGTGGAGCTGTGAATATTATTTAGAGCATGGCGAGATGATGCCAAAGGATGGATTACATCAATTGAAAGCCTTTGACAGCATTTTCTTAGGGGCAGTCGGAGATGCCAATTTAGTGCCGGATCACGTATCGCTTTGGGGACTGCTTATTAAGATTAGGCGTGAATTTGAGCAGGTGATAAACGTCAGACCTGCAAAACAGCTGAGCGGAATACGCTCACCGCTTGCTCAGCCAAAGGATTTCGATCTTCTAGTTGTCAGAGAAAACGGTGAAGGTGAATATAGTGAAATTGGAGGCCGTATTTATCAAGGGGAAGATCAGCTTGCTGTTCAAAATGCGGTATTCTCAAGAAAAGGGACAGAGCGTGCGATGCGTTTTGCCTTTCAATTAGCAGAAAAAAGGCGAAAGCATGTGACGAGTGCAACCAAATCGAATGGGATCGTTCATACCATGCCTTTTTGGGATGAAGTGTTTCAAGACGTAGCAAAGGATTATCCAGAGGTGACAGCAGACTCACAGCACATTGACGCGCTCTCAGCCTTCTTTGTAACAAGACCAGAAAAATTCGATGTGATTGTTGCCAGTAATTTGTTTGGTGATATTTTGACAGACCTTGGGGCAGCCATTATGGGAAGTATTGGCATAGCGCCTGCCGCCAACATCAATGTAAATGGCAAATACCCATCCATGTTTGAGCCTGTACACGGATCAGCTCCAGACATTGCGGGAAAAGGAATCGCCAACCCAATCGGTCAAATCTGGACCGCTAAACTCATGCTTGATCATTTCGGAGAGGAAGAACTGGGCACACATCTGCTCGAAACCATCGAATCAGTCACAGCAGATGGCTTTTTAACGGCAGACATCGGCGGCGTTTATCAAACTCAAGAAGTCACAAATGAAATCATCACACGATTGAAGAAATAATCCGTCATTAGAACCGCATCTCCACGTCTGCTATAATAAAAGGATGGATAGAAGAAAGAGATGTGAAATCTAGTGTCAAAAACAGTTGTATTAGCAGAGAAACCTTCGGTCGGACGTGATCTTGCACGGGTGCTGAAGTGTCATAAAAAAGGAAATGGCTTTTTAGAAGGAGATCAATACATTGTGACGTGGGCGCTTGGCCATTTGGTCACACTGGCTGATCCTGAAGGCTACGGAAAAGAGTTTCAATCCTGGCGTTTAGAGGATTTACCAATCATTCCCGAACCGCTTAAGCTTGTGGTGATGAAAAAGACAGGCAAACAATTCCAAGCAGTGAAAGCGCAGCTTGCGAGAAAAGATGTCAAAGACATTGTCATCGCAACAGATGCAGGACGTGAAGGGGAGCTTGTTGCTCGATGGATTCTTGAAAAAGCGCATGTGAAAAAGCCTTTGAAACGACTATGGATCTCATCTGTCACGGACAAAGCCATTCAAGAAGGCTTCAAACGATTAAAAGACGGCAAAGAATACGATAACCTGTATCGCTCAGCCGTTGCACGTGCAGAAGCAGACTGGATTGTCGGCATCAATGCAACAAGAGCGCTGACAACGAAGTTCAATGCACAGCTTTCCTGCGGACGGGTGCAAACACCAACGATCGCCATGATCGCCAAACGAGAAGAAGACATTCAGCAATTTCAGCCGAAGCCGTTCTATGGATTGACTGCACAAGTAGATGGACTGACTTTGACCTGGCAGGATGCCAAAACAAAGCAAAACCGGACATTCCAAGAGAATGTGATCAAAGATCGCTTGGCAGCCTGCGAAGGAAAACCAGCAGTGGTTGATGCGTTGAAAAAAACAGCGAAAAAAGCTTTTGCGCCGGGACTGTACGATCTGACTGAATTGCAGCGTGATGCACATAAACGCTATGGTTTTTCAGCCAAAGAAACATTATCTACGCTTCAGCGATTGTATGAGCAGCATAAGCTCGTCACATATCCACGTACAGATTCACGATTTATTTCAGCGGATATCGTTCCTACAATAAAAGATCGTTTAAAAGGAATGAATGTCAGACCGTACGCGCAGCATGTGAACCGGATTTTACAATCAGGTGTGAAAGCGCACAAAGGCTTCGTCAATGATGCCAAGGTGTCAGATCACCATGCGATTATTCCAACCGAGGAAGAGCTGTACCCAGGAGTATTAAGCGATAAAGAGCGTAAATTATATGACCTCATTGCCAAACGATTCCTTGCTGTACTTATGAATCCTTTCGAGTATGAGGAAACAACGGTCATCACCAAAATAGGCAGTGAAACGTTCACAGCAAAAGGGAAAACCGTGCAAGCAGCTGGCTGGAAAGCCGTGTACGATGACTCATATGAAGAAGAGGAATCAGCCGAGGCAGATCAACATTTGCCGCTGCTTTCAGAAGGACAGTCACTAGATGTACGACAGCTGAAAGAGACAAGAGGAGAAACGAAACCTCCTGCACGTTTTAATGAAGCGACCCTATTATCTGCTATGGAAAACCCAGCGGCATTTATGCAGAACGAGGAAAAGGACTTAGTGAAAACCATTGGTGAAACAGGTGGTCTAGGAACTGTAGCAACAAGAGCGGATATTATTGAAAAGCTGTTCAATAGCTTCTTAATCGAGAAAAAGGGCAAAGACATTTTCATCACATCGAAAGGGAAGCAGCTGCTCTCGTTAGTGCCTGAAGATTTAAAGTCTCCTGCATTAACAGCGGAATGGGAACAAAAACTTTCTAAAATCGCCAAAGGGCAATTGAAAGCTTCTCAATTCATGAGTGAAATGAAATCGTATGCCAAACAAGCCGTATCTGAAATCAAACAGACGGACCAAACCTTTAAGCATGACAATGTCACTGGCACCCATTGCCCAGACTGCGGTAAACTCATGCTGAAAGTGAATGGAAAACATGGCACGATGCTCGTCTGTCAAGACCGGGAATGCGGCCATCGTAAAAATGTGGCGAAGAAAACAAACGCACGCTGCCCGAACTGTCATAAAAAGCTCGAGCTGCGCGGAGAAGGCGATGGCAAAATCTTTGCTTGTGTATGCGGCCATAGAGAAAAACTGTCTGTCTTCGAAAAACGCAAATCTCAATCCAATCAAAAGAAAGCCAGTAAGCACGATGTGTCTAAATATATGAAGAAACAAAAGAAAGTGGAAGAACCAATTAATAACGCACTAGCTGAACAATTAAAGAAATTAAAATTAGATCAATAGTTCTATAAAAACCCGTGCGGTAACGCATGGGTTTTTCAGTGTTATCAAGTATATCGACATATTGTTTTTCTGAAAATGGGAATAAATGTGCGAAAAGGCTCGTAATTTGGCATAAAATATTCATTTAAATTTAAACAAAAACGCTCTATAATAAATCGTTAGATGCTTAGAGAACGCGGAATTGAAAGGGGACACGAATGCATACACGCATATATCGTACAGCAATTGTTTTACTCATTGTCATTCTACTAGGCGGATGTACCTGGGAACAGCAGAAAGAATCAGCTGATCCAGTATCATCTCAGCCCGTTTTGCCTGGAGAATATTTTATCACTCACCACTTAATGACAGATCAAGGGTTAATTCGCACCTCTTTTGCAGAGCAGCACATCTACTTATCTGAATCACTTGGACTTTGGATGGATTATCTTGTTCGAAAAAAAGATCAAAATTCATTTGACCAACAATTTGATGTTCTGCAAGATCAATTTTTAATAGACCACCATCTTCTCAGCTGGCAAATTGAATCTGATCAAAAAAGTAAGGCCAATGCTTTAGTTGATGATTTACGTGTAGTGACGGCACTTCAAAAGGCAAATCGTTTGTGGAAGAAGTCAGCGTATCAAACGACAGCAAAAGAAATAGCTCAAGCGTTAAAAGAAAAAAACATGTTCAAAGGCATATTGTCCGATTATTATGATGCATCAACCAATCGAACTTCACATACAATCACACTCTCTTATATAGACCCAAAAGCAATCAAAGAATTGGAATCCCTCCAAATATTCACGAAACAAATGACCAGTAACCAATTAGCCATTCTAAAACAAGCACCGAGAAAAAAAGGATTCTTTCCTAAATCCTATGACATAAAGAAAAAAACCTATTCATTCGATCAAGAAATCAATATGATCGATCAACTTTATACAGCTTTACATGCACATCATGCAAAAGTGAATACGTCCGCGATCATGAAATGGCTTAAAACGTCGTTTAAACAAGAAGGAAAACTGTACGGAAGATACAAACTGAGTACACTGCAGCCATCTGTCACATATGAATCGCCTTCGGTATATGCGCTCGTCATTTTGTATGCCCTTAAACAAAACGAGCTGAAATTTGCAAAGGCTGTCTATCACCGCATGAAAGAATTACAAACCCAAGATCCTCTCAAGCCTTATTACGGAGGATACATGAACGAAAAAGAGACACACTCATTTGATAACTTATTGCCTCTAATTGTAGAAAGGGAGCTTCTAAATGAATCGGTTGTTCAGTAACACGTATCGCTTGTACTATTCTCTGCTCCTCACGTTTGCAGGCCTTATTTTGTTTATGGGCTACCTTAACGTACAAGATGCGGAGAGCTTTATGATCATCGCACTGACATTTGTCGTGTTAGGCTGTGGTATTTTATTTGGTATCCTACCAGCATTAATTTTCACCTTACTGATTTTGTTCTTTATAGGAAGTGTCATGTTCTTTACAGAGTTTGGTCATGAAAATCCCCTTTTTTCAAATCAAACATTACAAGATGTAGTAATTTGGGGCGTAGCACTTCTTTTTTTCGCTATTTCAGCGGGAAGCTTGCATGAACGGATCAATACGCTGCGTCACACCATTGAACAACAAAAGCAGGCCATCAAACAATTTGTGGCGATTGACTCGACAACAGGATTTGACAATGCTGAGCGGATGAAGCTCGAATTGTCCGAGGAAATGAAACGGGCAGAACGGTACAAACAGCCATTTGTCTTTATCCTTCTTCATATGAATTACGCAGCGGAATTCAAATCGTTATATGGAGAAAAAGAAATGCAGCACCTATTTCAGCAATTAAGTCTCAAGATACGCGAAAGCATAAGAGAAACCGATAAGAAATTTCGGTTATCTGAAGAACGAATGGGCTTGCTGCTAACCCATACACCAGAAGAAAATGTGTCAGTTGTCCTTGATAAGCTAAAGGATAAACTGCAAACGCATGTCCTATTAAACGGTCGTGAAGTGACCTTGACATTTCATGTCTGTCATTTAACAAGCAGCTCGGATTATCGTACGCCAGAGCAGTTTTTAGAAGAACTAGAAAAAGAGATGATGATGAATGAACTTTAATTCTTTGATGAAATGTTGTTTGATGATCACGCTTTTTTCGATTCTTTCGTTTAAACACATTGCTTCAGCCGAGGCGCTTGTCACGCAGCCAAATACACTGATCGTTTATTCCGCACCATCGGGGGAAGTGACTCCAGCCGTTCATATGCTGGATCTACTCGCCGGTCATTTTTCCAAACAGACGACAATTGTATCTGATGAACATTTGGCTGAAAAGAGGATCAATGAATTTCAGCAAGTCATTTATCTTGGAGAAATAAAGAGAACCTTGTCAAAACAAACCATTCGTGCGATGAACGAATCACAGCAATTCATCGCCATTGGATACAATGCGGAACAGCTCCACCCATTCTCCAAGCTTACTTTTCACAAACAAGATCATATCAGTCAATTGAAACATACACATGATCAGACATACCGTCAGCTAGAGAGAAGGATCAATGTGTTAACGGTTCGAGGGGCAGACTTGGAAAATGAATTTCTAGTGAAAAAACGTCAATCTGATCTGCCATTTGTGACTCAAACAAAAGAAGGTGCGGCATATATCGGTATCTTAGATGTCGTGCAGCACAACAAGCTTCTTGCAGAAGTGCTAGAAAAATACATGTCATCTTCTGTGCAAATGAAGACAAAATACGTAATGCTCGGGAACATCAGTCCAGCAAGTGACGAGAAGAAGCTGCTAGAACTTGGACAATACGTATCTGCACAGCATATTCCTTATCAAATTGCAGTGACCCCTGTTTGGATAGATCGAGCAACAGGCGATGAAGTCACACTGAGTGATCGCCCGAAACTTGTGAGTGTGTTAAAACAATTGCAAGGCAATGGAGCGAGTATCATTCTTCATGGCTTTAGCCGTACGTATCGAACGGAGGAATCTGGTCAGGGATTTGAGTTCTGGGATGCAAAATATGATCAGCCCATCACGACAAATGATCCAAAAAATGTAGAGAAGAAACGAAGTAAAAGCCAATTCCCAAATGAAAAAGACTTTCATACGTATACCAAATCGTATCAGCAGCAAGAAGTCGCCTATACAGAAGAAAAACTGACAAAGGGCATTGAGCTTCTTGCTAGGCAAGGCTTATATCCTCTTGCGTTTGAGGTGCCGCATGATGCGATATCACAAAAAGGTTATGAAGTAATTTCAAAGCATGTGTCCAGTCTATTTGGACAGGTGCAGTTATCAGACCGCACTTGGAAAACAGCCGGTGCATCGCCGCTCGTGACGTCTCCTGCCATGTTACACGGCATGACCTTATATCCTCAGCAGCAAGTTGAGCAAGTGTCTGACAAAGAAGGTTCAAATGTTTTAACTGAACAGACGATTCAATCCGTGCAGCATCTGCAATCAGCTGCAATCGGGCTGTCCTATGACGTGGAGTTAGGAATAGCAGGGTTACAGGATTTGATCACACAGATGGAGGCAATTCCTTCTAGCGAATGGCTGGATGTAAAGAAAACAAAACAGACGGTCCAAACTGCACATGTAAAAATCCAAACATCAGGGAATGGACATATTCAAGTAGAGCAATCCAACATTTCCGAAACAAAAAAAGTCAAACGAAGTGGCATGGAAAATATGCTGCGAATTCTCACAGTTGTGGTCATGCTGTTTATTGCGGCATTTGCTTTATACACATTGTATTTAAGACTGACAATGAAAAAACGAATTTTTAAGGAGAGAAAATTAGGTGGCTGATGTCTTATTTTATCTTTCATTAATGCTCATTTGGATCATGCTCCTATACCACATGTTTCTCATGCAGGGCGGCTTTCAGCATTACCTCACCTATGAAAAAGTGCTGCCTAAATGGACAAAACAAGGGAAAGAGCTGCCGACCGTCAGTATTCTGATTCCTGCTCATAATGAAGAGGTCGTCATTCGGCAGACGTTAAAAGCGATGGTTCAGCTATCATATCCTAAACACCTCCTTGAAATCATTGTGATTAATGACAATTCCTCTGATCGCACAGGAGAGATTGTGCAATCATTCAGTGAGCAATATGATCATGTCCATATGATTGAAACGAAGCCGCCATTTGCAGGGAAGGGAAAATCCACTGCACTGAATGAAGGTTTGAAGGCTTCAACAGGAGAAGTGATTTGCGTATACGATGCAGATAACATGCCTGAACCAAAGGCTGTCTATTATTTGGTTCTTGGGTTATTAAATGACCCAAAAGCAGGCGCTGTTGTCGGGAAATTCAGGGTGATCAATGCAGCCAAAAATTTGCTGACCAAATTTATTAATATTGAGACCATCTGTTTCCAATGGATGGCGCAGGGCGGGAGATGGAAATGGTTTGGTATTGCGACAATACCAGGTACCAACTTCGCCATCCGCCGGCACATTTTAGAAGAGCTCGGCGGCTGGGATGTCCAAGCTTTGGCTGAGGACACCGAATTAACGATCCGTGTGTATAACCTAGGATATGTGATTCGATTTTTCCCAGCTGCAATCACATGGGAACAAGAGCCTGAGACATGGAAGGTCTGGTGGCGGCAAAGAACGCGCTGGGCTAGAGGGAATCAATATGTTGTCCTTAAATTTTTAAGGCAGTTTATGAAGCTGAAACGAAAACGAATGATTTTCGATTTGTTTTATTTCTTCTTTACGTATTTCTTATTCTTCTTCGGCGTTCTGCTCTCAAATGGCATCTTTATTGTAAACCTATTTGTTGACCTTCACTTATCTGTAGGGGCTGTCGCACTGATCCTGTGGGGATTAGCCTTCTTCCTCTTTCTAACAGAAGTGATGATTACATTAAGTATTGAGAAAACAGAGCTCACCAAACAAAATATTCTCATTGTGGTTCTCATGTACTTCACCTATTCTCAAGTTTGGATTGCGCTTGTCGTGTACTCCTTATGTGTAGAGGTGAAGAGCCGATTATTGAAACAAGAAGTGAAATGGTACAAAACAGAGCGTTACGATCAACAACAAAAGAAAAGCGGGTGACAAATTGAAATCGGTCAAATGGATGTTTTTAATATTAGCGCTATCCCTTGCCATTCAGCCTTTTTTCATGGCAAGTCAAGCAATGGCGCAATCCAATCGAGTACAAGTGAAAGACGATTGGGTTCACTCATCAAAAGGAAATCAAACAGAAACGCAGCATTTATCAGAAGATGTGGTGACCTTGTATGGTCAAGAAGACCGCATTGACCTTTCCTATCAAATGGAGAAAGAAAAAGTAGAGTCTAGCACTCTTACATTAAATATAGAGACTTCACCATTACTAATATCGCCATCGTCTTTCACAGTGATGATCGATGGAGAGATTGAAAAAACGATCCCTGTATCAGGGAAAAACCAAAAAAAATCGATTCAAATCAAATTGAACAAAGCGCAACTGAAAAAAGGATCTCATCAAATTCAGCTCGCATTTTATGGTGTGTTAAAAGAAGGTGTGTGTATCAACCAAGAGACGCCTGCCAATTGGCTGAAAGTATATCCTGAAAGTGAGCTGACGTTCAAAGGAGTTCAAACGAAAGACGTGACGTTAGACAGTTTCCCTTCACCATTTATTCCATCAGGTGATCAGAAAGAACAAACAGATATTGTGATTCCAAATAAACCAGAAGCGGCTGAATTAGAAGCGGCTATGAAAGTATATCGTACGTTGAAAAACAAAGACCGTCTAGCAGACCTCAAACTCGTTCAAGAAAAGGACGTCGAGCAAATTGCGCACCCAACTATTGCTGTTGGAGCAAAAGGAAGCTGGAATGGACGAATGAAATCGCTCGAGCAAGCGGCTGGAATTAAAACAGAAGGTGATCAACTTACGTTAGCGGTGAGAACCCTGACAGCAAAGAAAAAAGAACAGCCCATTTTATTTGTCACTGCTAAGCAGCCAAAGACAATTGCTGAAAAAATCAATGTCTTGACTCAGCCAGAACTGACAGGTCAGCTCACTGGAACCGACTTGCTGTTGCAAAAGGTGACAGCTAATGCTTCTAAGCCATCTCATCATATTCGTTTAATAGATTTTGGCGCAGATGATGTCAGAGTTGGAACCAAAAAGACAGCATCTGATCATTACTATTATCCGAAAGCATTAATGGCTCAACAAAAATCAGGTGCAAAACTAAATCTATCATTTAAAAAATCAGATCCAGCGAACAAAGCGGAGCGTCTAACAGTGATGATCAATAACGAACCGCACGACGTACCGTTAACAAAACTAGGAAACAAAGATGAGAATGGGTTCTACCATGTGTCGATTCCAGTAGATTCACAAGTGCTTCAAAAGAACGAATATGTGGACTTACAGTTTGTCACAACAGGTTTTAAAAATATGGAATCTTGTAGACATACAGATGAAGAAGGCTGGATTTACATTCATAAGAACAGCTCTCTTCAAATACCAGAAGGAACAACTAGTGATACACCGGACTTAGCCGCATGGCCGCTTCCTTACACTTCAGAAACGGAGCAAGGAAACACATTGATCATTATGCCAGATCAAATCACCCAAGCCTCAATCAATCAAATGGCTATGCTGACCGAATCATTTAGTCAGCCGGAAGCTGCTCAATATCATTTGATTGAAGCATCGAATGTGACAAATGAACAATTGAAAAAGAACTCTCTCATTTTCATCGGAGGCATCCAGACATTCTCTCTTTTAAAAGAAAAAGCAGATGATCTCATCGTTCCAGCGAAAAAGGGTCAATATGATGTATCCTCATTTGGCATGATCAACGAAACAACAGCTCGTATTGTATGGACGCAGCCATCTGTATGGAATAAAGAACAAACCATGACCGTTTTTTCAGGAATGACGGCAGCTGACGCTGATATATCAAATGAAGTGATTCGATTCCTTCAAACAAATACTGAGACCGCAACAGTTGCAATAGAAAGCAAAAACAAAGATGTGTTCTCTAATCACCAAACAGTCAGCAATGCAAAAAATGATCTTAAAAAAGGTGAAAAGCAAGGCGTCGGTGATTCTTGGATTTACTTTGCATGTATCGCTGTATTGATCATTTTTGTCGTTGTGATGATTGTTTATTTCGTACGAAAAAACCGCAAAAAGACTGATTAATAAACGGTCAAAAGACCTCGAAAAAATCTCTTTACTTTGGTGTCAAACGGGAGTATGATCTCTTTTATAAAAGACCAATCGCTGAATCATTTCGATGAGCGGGGGAACCAATTTTGGTGGTATAAAACACCATGTGGGGTGAATCCTTTTAAGGTAGGGCAAAGTCTCATGCGCCCGAATCCGTCAGCTAACCTCGTAAGCGTTAAAGAGAGCAAAGACCAACCTGTGATCTAAACAATAGGCACAGGGGCATTCTATTGCCTCTGTGTCTTTTTGGCGATCCATCTTTTGCAACTTAAATCGTTTGACACTAAAGGAGCGGGCATCACATGTACAGTTTGATGAAGCGTATTTTAATTGGTAAACCATTAAAATCACAGGCAGCAGGAGAACAAAAACTATCAAAAATCAAAGCGTTGGCATTATTGTCATCAGACGCATTGTCATCAGTTGCATATGGTACAGAACAAATCTTAATTGTTCTTTCTGTCGTTAGTGCAGCAGCATTTTGGTACTCACTCCCGATTGCAGGTTGTGTATTAATTCTTTTAATGGCGTTAATTCTGTCTTACCGCCAGATCATTTATGCTTATCCAGAAGGCGGCGGGGCATATGTCGTCTCTAGCAGAAACCTAGGTGAAAAACCGGGATTGATCGCTGGCGGATCATTGCTTGTAGACTATATTTTGACTGTAGCAGTGAGCATTTCAGCGGGGACCGATGCCGTCACATCGGCTTTTCCAACACTATATCCATATCATGTCTTGATCTCAATTGCATTGGTCATCGTGATTATGGTGCTCAACCTCCGTGGATTAACAGAATCGGCATCTATTCTGGCTTATCCTGTATACTTGTTTGTATTTTCACTCCTGATTTTAATTGGAGTAGGCGGCTTCAAATTATTAACAGGCGGCGTACCGCCAGCACCTGAACATACAGCGGTAGGCACACACGTACAGGGCATTACATTATTTCTGTTATTAAAAGCTTTTTCATCTGGCTGTTCTGCTCTGACTGGAGTAGAAGCCATTTCAAATACGATTCCATCCTTTAAAAAACCGGCTGCTCAAAATGCAGCGAGAACATTATTGATGATGGGTGGATTGCTAGCTGTTTTATTTGTGGGAGTCACATTGCTTGCATTTGGTTTCGGCATCTCGCCAAAGCCAGAAGAAACGGTTGTATCACAAATTGCATCAGACACTTTTGGACGTACGTTTTTCTATTACGTGATTCAGGCAGTCACAGCGCTAATCCTAATATTAGCGGCAAATACCGGCTTTTCAGCCTTTCCATTATTGGCTGTCAATTTAGCAAAGGATAAATATATGCCGCGTATGTTTACGGTAAGAGGAGACCGGCTTGGTTACTCTAATGGCATTATCTTTTTAGGCGTAGCTTCTATGCTGCTCATCTGGTTGTTTGATGGGAAGACAGAACACCTCATCCCGCTATATGCTGTCGGTGTGTTCATTCCATTTACCCTGTCGCAGACCGGCATGTGTGTGAAGTGGATTCGTGAAAAACCGCAGGGCTGGAAAACGAAAATGCCAATCAATATCGTCGGAGCACTGATTTCTTTTACAGTTTTTATGATTCTCATTTTGACCAAGTTCCATCTCGTATGGCCAATATTTGTTTTCCTGCCTATTGTTTTATTTATCTTTCATTCCATTAAAAAGCATTATTTGTCTGTTGGAGAACAACTGCGTTTATTGAATGAAACAGAGCCTGTTGAGATTAAAGGAAATGTGGTCATCGTACCGATAGCAGGAGTCACACGTGTTGTTGAACAATCTGTTCAGTATGCAAAGTGTTTGTCAGAGCAAGTCATAGCGGTTCATGTATCCTTTGATAAAGAAAAGGATAAGAAAATTGAAGAGGATTGGGAAAAACTCAATAGCGGTGTACGGCTTGTGATGCTGCATTCGTCTTATCGAAGCCTCATTCACCCGCTAGATAAATTTCTTGAGACAGTTGAGGCAAAAGCAAATGCGCATCAATATAAAGTGATGGTGCTTGTGCCTCAATTTATCCCGAAAAAAAGATGGCACACCATTTTGCATAATCAATCTGCCTTTTTATTAAGATTCCGCCTATTATGGAAGCGGGATATTGTGGTGGCAACCCTGCCCTATCATTTTAAAAAGTAGCAGAAGCAAGTTGAAACGTTTGATCAAAAGGATGCGGTGGTATGGAGTAAGAAAAAAGGAGTTTTCTCACATGCCGCAAAGAACCGCAGGAAAAGAAGTAACAGCGCTACTGGAAGAGTGGGGCGTGAAACATATTTATGGAATGCCCGGCGATAGCATAAACGAATTGATTGAAGAACTTAGGCATGAATCAAGCCAAATAAAATTTATCCAAACGAGACATGAAGAAGTGGCAGCACTTTCAGCGGCGGCTGATGCCAAACTAACAGGTAAACTTGGTGTCTGCTTATCAATCGCTGGGCCGGGTGCTGTCCACTTATTAAATGGACTGTATGATGCAAAAGCAGATGGTGCACCAGTTTTAGCAATTGCAGGGCAGGTTGCTTCGGCCGAAGTAGGCAGAGACGCATTCCAAGAAATCAAATTGGAGCGAATGTTTGACGATGTCGCTGTCTTTAATCAGCAGGTACAGACAGCAGAGGCGCTGCCTGACTTATTGAATCAGGCCATCAAAGCAGCTTATACCCATAAAGGTGTGGCAGTTCTCACCGTATCGGATGACTTATTTTCTCAAAAAATAAAGCGTAAACCCGTCTATACATCTCCACTTTATGTTGAGGGAGAAGTACGGCCAAAGAAAGATCAATTGCTAAAGGCAGCTCAGCTGATTAACAATGCGAAGAAGCCAGTCATCTTAGCAGGTAAAGGATTAAGACATGCAAAAGAAGAGCTTCTTTCATTTGCAGAAAAGGCAGCTGCTCCTATCGTCATCACGCTCCCTGCAAAAGGGGTTGTGCCAGACAGGCATCCATACTTTTTAGGTAACTTAGGTCAAATTGGAACGAAGCCGGCATATGAAGCGATGGAAGAATGTGATCTCTTAATTATGCTTGGCACCTCCTTTCCATATAGAGACTACTTACCAGAGGACACGCCAGCCATTCAACTAGATATTAAACCAGATCAAATCGGTAAAAGATATCCAGTAGATGTGGGAATCGTGAGCGACAGCAAGAGTGGTTTGCATGAACTGACTTCCTACATTGAATATAAAGAACAGCGTGGCTTTCTTGAAGCTTGTACAGAGCATATGATGAAGTGGCGAGAAGAAATGGATAAAGAAAAATCTGTTGCTACTTCACCGATTAAACCACAGCAAGTCATTGCTAGACTAGAAGAAGCAGTCGAGGACGACGCGATTCTTTCAGTTGATGTTGGTAATGTCACGGTATGGATGGCACGTCATTTTGAAATGAAACAGCAGGATTTCATTATCTCCAGCTGGCTTGCCACAATGGGCTGCGGTTTACCTGGTGCGATTTCAGCTAAATTGAATGAACCGAACCGACAAGCCATTGCCGTCTGTGGTGATGGAGGCTTCACAATGGTCATGCAAGACTTTGTGACAGCTGTAAAATATAAGCTGCCGATCGTTGTCGTTATCTTAAACAACAACAATTTAGGGATGATTGAATATGAACAACAGGTAAAAGGAAACATAAATTATGGTATAGAGCTGGAGGATATTGATTTTGCTAAGTTTGCAGAAGCGTGTGGTGGCAAAGGAATCTCCGTGTCATCACATGAAGAATTAGCTCCAGCCTTTGATACAGCTCTTCAATCCGATAAACCAGTTATTATTGATGTCGCTGTCGCCAATGAACCTCCGTTACCTGGGAAAATCACTTACACCCAAGCAGCAGGCTTCAGTAAATATTTATTGAAAAAATTCTTTGAAAAAGGTGAGCTGGATATCCCTCCACTCAAGAAAAGCCTCAAACGTTTTTTCTAAACACAAAGTAGTCGGTCTTCTGAAAAGAGGGCTGACTTTTTTTGTGATGATTAGGAAAATCATTTCAATTGTCACTTGCCTTCATCTCTATTAAAATATTTGGAAATTATTTTTGTAACTTAAAGCCTATTTTTCCAATTCACTGAGAAAGGTAAAATAGACTTTATGATCTATAATGGAGGGAGTGACTTCTTCTGGGGAAGATACTTGATGCAAAAGCACTAACAAGTGCCATGGATGCAAGGGCAAAACACTACCAGGAAATCCGCGAACAATTGGTAGATTTAAAAAAAGCATTACAAGGTGTTTCTAATCTTGGTGACGACTTCACGGGAAAAGGTGCTGATAACATTAAAAGCTTCTACAAAGAGCTCGCCGGAAATGTAGACATGTTTATCAGCTTCATTGATAAGCAAAAAGCCTTTCATAAAGGTGTTTCTGGGACACTAGATGATACAAACTTTGGCGGCGACACCTTTGTAGAAGAACACTTTTTAGACAACGCTGTACATATGGGCATCAAAAATGCGAAAAGCATTGTGAAGGATCAAAAAAAGGCGCTTAAAACAATTTTTCAAGACATCGACGACCTCATTTCTCTAGAAGTATTTGATAGTCAAACCTTTGATGAAAAAATTGCAGATGCGGAAGACGAGCGAAAAAAGACAATGAAAGACCTAAGAGAGCTTGATCAAAATTTAAAAGATGAATATGCTTTGTCAGAAACGGAGCAGCAAGCTACAATGGCATTGTACGTAGAAATGATCAATGCTACAAATGACGGAAAAGCCATTTCGCCTATGAATTTTGACAAGAAAGCGTATCAAAATAGCGAAATCTACAAGGCAAAAAGCGATATTGAGAAGCAAACTTCCGAATATCTCAACATTAAAAAAGAACAGCAGGAAGCCCGCGAGATTGCAAAGGAACAAGAAGCGCTCGCCAACCGTCCTTGGTATGAAAAAGCACTCGATTATGGCGGGAATATCGTGAATGAACTGACAGGCGTGAACGATGCAAAACGTGCCGCAACAGGTGTCGATCCGATCACAGGCGAAGAACTTACTGCAGGACAGCGCGTCGCCGCAGGCGGCATGGCAGCTGCAGGATATATCCCAATCGTCGGCTGGGCAGGACGCATTTTCAAAGGCGGAAAAGCCGTCTATAAAACGACCCAAGCCACCTCAGCCGCAGTCAGAGCAGTCGACATTTACAAGACATCGCAAAAATCCTTTGACGCCTTAAAAACATCGCAAAAAGGCTTATACGGCCTAACCGCCACCAATGGCTTCAGCGAAGCGATTACAGGTCGAGACATGTTTGGAAATAAGATCTCGAAAGAACAGCAGGAAGCGAGTATGAATGCAGCGCTGGGAATGCTTTTGCCGTTTAGGGCGAAAGGGTTTCATGGGAAAATGGGAATTAAGAGAACAAGTAGTTTAAATAAAATACCTGAAAGTAGCATTAATCATTCTAATAAAGGAGATTTTACAACAAACCCTAAAACAGGTGATATTTCAAAAATGAAGGGTGGGGGACACGGACAAAGCAATATAAAATTCTTACAAGAAAATAATATAGAATATAATATAAATAAAGTATATGAGAACGGTGTTAGGATAGGGAATGTACCTGGTCATAAGGTGAAAGCAAAACGAACAGGCTCCAACCAATCTTGGTTCCCAGAAAACTGGACAGAATCTGATATTGCGGCAGCGGGTGCCAAAATTGTTAAATCACCTGATTTTTCAAAAGTGGAAAATGGAGTGACTATTTTTGGTGAGTATAAAGGTGTAAGGGTTGGAGTTATTAAAACCAATGGGGAAGTAGGAACTATTTTTCCTGATGCTACAAAACAACCTTAATTTGGAGGAACATTATGGATATTGAGAATGCATTAAGGATAGTATTAGATAAAAGAAAAAAATTAGATTTAAATGATGATTATGGTATACAGAAAAGTTGGGATGAAATAATAGAAATTCTTGGGGAAAACGAAGAGAGAACGTTAGAATATTTAGATCGTTGCAGTAAAGAAGATTTATATTGGATAAGTGAAGTGTTTGAAGACATATCAGAAGTTTTACAAAGTAAAGAATTAATTAAATGTTTGCGTAAATTGGATGAAAAATATCCTGAATTAGAGATGACACAAGATATTGATCTAGCAGAAAGCTATATTGAAGATTAATTTTTAAATAACTAGAGAGCCTAGATAGGACGATGGACTAATGGTCCATCGTTTTATTTCAATGCATGTAAAGATTGATATGATAAAAGAATAAAGTGGATTTGTTTTTTTGAAAGCAATGGAGGAGAAAACATTGAGTGACCATAAAATAAGTATCATGTCCGGGAAATTTGAAAATACGGGTGAACTTTCTAATAAAAAGCAAACCAAATCACCCCACTCATAATTGGAAATCATATGTTAAACTAATCCAACCATCACAAAAAAGGAGAAAAAACATGCTATGGATCCCCACACAAAATCAACAAACTATCATTCATGTCCAAGAAGTCTCAGTAAGCGGCAAAAAAATTGAAGGGATGATCTTGGGGAGTACTTCTTGGGCAAAGATGCTCGGCAAGTATGACTCAAATGATCGCGCAGCCGAGATCCTTCAAGACATGATGAAGACGATTGAAGAACATCCAAATGCCACAATGACATACCGAATGCCGCTTCAATAAAAAAGAAACCACCTTTCCATCGCGAAAAGGTGGTTTTTGTTTAGGATGGTGTTTTTCCAAAGGCTAAGAATAAGGGGATGCCTGTGCCAACAAGGGTGGTGGCAAATAGGAACATACCGCAAATAAATAGAAAATGGCTGGCTGAAAAGACGAGTGCCAGAATGAGAAAAACGATGCTGAGTCCTATCATGCTATAGGATGGGACAAAGCGGCGTTTGTAGGTGGCTTTCTTTGTTAGAAATGAGAAGAAAATACCAAATACTAAAGGGACAATCCATAAGTAAAATAAAATAATAAGAGACATACATCATACCTCGATTTTTCCTTCTATTTTATCAGATGCCGATCACAACGGATACTACAAAGCTTCACTTTGTAAAATAATTCATGCAATCGACACAATTAAGTGGGCTGATTCATCGAATGCGTTTTTTGTTTCATATATTCAGGCTGTAAAAGGGCGTACACACAATGATCGGTAAAGCGATTGCCCAGCCATTCACATTGTCTTAAAATTCCCTCAAGCGAAAAGGATAATCGCTCTGCAATGCGTCTGCTTTTCTGATTGTCGACAGCAGCCCTAATCTCAATACGGTGCAGCCCGCACTCTTCAAATAAATAGTGAATGACCGCTTGGCATGCTTTTGTCATGATGCCTTTTCCTTGATAACCTTCTCCGAGCCAATAGCCGATTGAAACGGTTCTATTGATCCAATGAATTTGATGGGTGCCAATAATGCCGACGAGCTCTCCATGTGACCAGATGCCCGCTTGAAAACCATTGTTCTGCATCGCTTGCTGCATCGCACCTTGGATAAACGCCATACTGTCTTCCTCTGTCTGCGTTGAATCTACCCAAAGCATCCATTCACGTAAATGCTCTCTCGACCGCTGGATGAGCAAATACAGACTTCTTGCGTCTCGTGGCTCAAGCAGCCGCATGGATATCTCTTGATCCTGATAAACAAACATGTACCCACATCCTCTCAGGGGAATTCTACCATAAACAAATGGAAAGAAAAAGACAGCTCAACACTGTCTTTTACATAAACGTATCAATAATTAAGAAGAGATTAAGTGCTACAACAAGAGCTGCTATCACCCAAGATATTCCTGTCACCCAGCGGGCATTCGTCAATTCGCCCATAATTCGTTTTTTACTTGTAAATAAAATGAGTGGAATTAAAGCAAAGGCAATCCCAAACGATAAGACGACCTGACTCATTACAAGCGCGGAGGTCGGATTCACTCCAGATGCAATAATTGCAATAGGAGGAATGATGGTAATCAGCCGGCGAACATACAGCGGGATCCGGTATTGAATAAAGCCCTGCATAATGATATCGCCTGACAATGTACCGACAGAAGAGCTGGATAGTCCGGCTACAAGCAGACCTACACCAAATAAGATGGCTGATACAGGCCCTGCGAGTGTACCAAAATGCTGAAACGCAACATCCAAATCTTCAACAAAGAGGCCATTTTTATAAAATAAAGCGGCTGCCACAATCAACATGCTGGCATTGATGGCCCCGGCGACGATCATCGCAATGAGGATATCTAAAAACTCAAAGCGAAAAATCTGCTTTTTCTCCTTTTCCGTTCTGCCGACGACTCTTCTTTGGGTCAAAGCTGAATGTAAGTAGATTGCGTGAGGCATGACAGTGGCACCTAAAATTCCAGCTGCAAGCAGCACGCTGTCTGCGCCATCAAATTTTGGAATGAACAGTCCGCCAGCGACACTTGCGATATCTGGTTTGGCGACAAAGGTTTGTACAGCGAAAGCGATCACGACAACGAACAACATGCCTGTGATACCTGCTTCTAATGCTCGATATCCTCGTCTTTGCAGCTCCAATATCGCAAATGAACCGATAGCCGCGATAATGGATGCTTCAAGCAGCGGGATTCGAAAGAGCAAGTATAAACCAAGTGCCGCCCCGATAAACTCAGCTAAATCCGTGGCAATAATGACGAGCTCTCCCTGAATCCATAAACCGATCGAAACGGGCTTTGGAAACTCTTCACGTGCGATTTCAGGTAAGTTTTTGCCTGTCGCAATTCCAAGCTTTGCGGATAAAGACTGGATGAGCAAAGCCATGAGATTTGATATGAGAATGACCCATAAAAGGAGATATCCATATTTGGAGCCAGCCGCAATGTTGGTGGCGAAATTTCCTGGATCAATATAAGCAATGGCTGCGATAAAAGCAGGACCGAGAAAAGGAAGGAGTCTTCTAAATCCCTTGACTTTTCCTTCAAGTGCACGCTCAGCTGCCTCTGACATGTGTGCCTGTGCCTCGATGTATTTGTTTGTCATATGTCATCACCTAGATTCTACAAAGTTTTGCTTGGGCACAAAATGTTTCCTTGATGCAATTTTTAATCATCATATGCCCATCTTCATGAAAAGTCAACTATCTGAACTAATAGGTTTGTTTATCATATGTAAGTCAAAAAAATAGATACCTTGTCAATCCAACACATAAAAACACCGCCTTTATAGACGGTGTCCCTACTGCTTCCTCTGTTATTTGTTTTTTTAAGATACCCTTGATCCCACACTACGGAAGATCAGGCTTAAGATGATGACAAAGATCGCTGCACCTAAGATTGCTGGAATGATCGCAAAGCCTGCCAAACTAGGACCCCACGTTCCAAGTAATCCATGACCAATCCAAGCACCTGCAAGTCCTGCAATCATTGAACCGATCCATCCTCCTGGTACACTACCTCCAGCGAGTGCACTGCCAATAAGGCCGATGACAATCGCCACAACTAATGAAATCAGAAATCCTAACATGTTGATCACTCCTCTTTTTGTTTGTGTATTAAGCAATAACCGTTTTGAAAAAGTTTCAAACCTTTCGAAACCGATTCAATGTTCTATACGTATGATGGAAAAGGATTGTGTATAATAACAAACAAATACTTCAGCAGCATCTAAGGAGGAAAAAGGCATGGAGGAAAGAGAGTGGCTAAAAGCACAATTAAAGCAGATTGAACAGTGGGAGAAAGATCAGCAAAAGGTATGGTTTTGGGAGAAACTCAGCCGCCTGCCATTTCAAATGCTGGACAAGCTGACGCCTGCCTTTATCCAGAAAAAAATCGGTGTGCTGCTAGATGAAATGGGGCATTACATTCAATCAGGCGGTGCCTATTTGACATCAGAAAAAGGCATCATCCATCAATTTCAAAAGAAATGTGCCGACGAATCGATTCAGCGTATAGAAGATATAGAAAAAGCTCCAATTGAAATCATGGATGCCATTAGTGAACATATGGGGAAAAATAGGACGAATCTCGCCACGGTACAAGGGGCGACAACGGGTGTCGGTGGTATGTTTACACTGGCTGCAGATATTCCTGCGGTACTTGGTCTCTCCCTTAAAACATTACAGGACATTGCCGTCACCTATGGCTATGATCCTAAAAACAAGGAAGAGCGGGTCTTCATCATAAAATGTTTACAGTTGACCTCTGCTGATGTGGTTGGGAAGAAATCGATATTAAAAGAACTCAGGAGCTATCATGCTTCCGAAGGGAAACACGAAAACATGTTCTCACAAATCCAAGGATGGCGTGAGGTAGTCTATAATTACCGAGATTCATTTGGCTGGAAGAAACTGTTTCAGCTTGTTCCCGTAGCAGGGATTTTATTTGGCGCAGTTTCCAACCGCTCACAACTAAAAAGTATTGCCGAAACAGGCATGATGCAATACCGAAAGCGAAGAATTGTCTCAAGACTAGAAGAGCTCACGCAGCAAGAACAAAGTGAATCTGGTGCATAAAAAATCCTTTACTCAAAGGGATTTTTTATTTGGTCTTATCCTCTTCTTGAAAAGCATGGATTGTAGAATGTTCATAACGCGCACGCAGCTCACGAATCTGTTTGATTAGGGTGGAACCAATGGTTTTTTCGGCTTCCTCATACAAAGGATCGAGGGCTTTCATCCATTTTTGTCTTTCTGCTGGCGTCAATTCATGAATGGCAATTGGCGATTCCCGTTTAATGTCCTCTAGTTGATCTTTGTTCATCTGTTCTGCATGTTTTTCATTCCAAGCTGTTGTTTCTTCCATCGCTTCAAGTAAAATTCGTTTCGTTTCAGGTGTCTGGCGATCAAAGAAGGATTGATCTGTTAAGACCACATAGCCCAAATACCCGTGATTACTAATCGTCATATAGTCTTGTATATGGTAGAATTTTTTTGAATAAATATTTGAAATGGTATTTTCTTCACCATCTACTTTTTTTGTTTCTAATAGCTGAAACGTCGAATTAAACGATTCCTGATAGGACTTTGCGCCAAGAAGTTTGAATTGTTTTTCAATCATGTCGCTTTGCATAATGCGGAGAGATTGGTTTTTTAAATCACTAGGCTGTTTGATCGGACCTTTATTAGAGGTGATTTGCTTAAAGCCATTTGTCCAATACGCCATTCCCTTTAGCCCGTCTTTTTGCAGGGTGCCAAACAATCTTTGTCCAATTGCACCGTGCAAGCCTTCTTGAACCGCATCATAATTAGAAAAAGCAAAGGGAAGGTCAAGTGCCAGCCACTCAGAGGATAGCATGCCGAGCTTCGAGGTAGATGGTGCGATAAATTGAACTTGATTCTCTTTGAGTGCATTAATTTCTTCTATATCAGAATAAAGACTTCCGTTGGAGAAAATTTGAATGGTGATCTTCCCATCGGATTTTTCGTGCACAAGCTCAGCAAATTTCTTTGCGGCAAGTCCTTTTGGTGTATTATCTGCCACGACATGGCTAAATTTGAACACAAGCTGATCCTTCAGCCCTGTCTGTTCATCATCAAAGGTCGTCGCTGCTTTTGGCATCATATGATAAAAACCAAAGTATAAAGCGGTTACAAAACCGATCAAGAGCAATAGTGTATAGGCGAGTAAATTCTTCATGCGTCCGATCCCCCTTATGTCAAGCATACTTGACCGAGGAAGAATTCGTAAAGATACAGGTGAAAAAAATGATGAGAAATCGATTGAAAATACAACAATTATCTATTAGATGGAAGCTCACCATCCTCACATATTTCGTTGTCATTTTCGCCCTTTTAATCGGAGGAATTGTCCTTGTTGGGGGAATCCAGCAAACAGAGGAACGAGAGCTTCGAAAAAGGCTCATGAACACGGCGAGAACAGTTGCCGAGATGAATGAGGTGAAGCAGGCATTAGCTGATCAAACAAAGGAACGTGACCGATTACAGCATGCCATCGAAGAGATTCGGATTATTCAAGACGCTGACTACATTGTCGTCATGGATATGGATCATTTGAGATTAACGCATCCAGTGAAAGCAAGGATTGGTCAGCGCTCGGAGGGGACAGATGAAGAGCCTGCTTTTGCCGAGCATATTTATTTCTCAGAAGCAGAGGGAGAGCTTGGGACCGCCATCAGAGCCTTTTATCCAGTGAAGGATGATCAATTTAATCAAACAGGGGTCGTCCTTGTAGGGAGAACACTGCCAAGTATGATCGATATATTAGGAGAAATGAAGCGGGATATCCTCATGATCCTTTTGCTAACGCTCAGCTTTGGGCTTGTAGGTTCATTTTTGCTTGCTCGTCATATTAAACAGCAAATGTTTAAGCTGGAGCCGCATGAGATTGTCAGAATGCTAGAGGAGCGCACCGCAACCTTTCACTCTATTAATGAAGGGGTTATCGCCATTGATAATCAGCACATGATCACCATTTTTAATGAAAAGGCGAAGCAAATCTTTGGCGTGATAGGGGATGTCGTAGGCAGGAATATTTGGGATGTGCTGTCTGACACAAGACTTCCAGAGATCATTGATCGCGCAGAACCCGTCTACAATGAAGAAATTCATATGAGCGGAAAGCGGATTATGAGCAGCCGGATTCCGATTGTCATGAAAAAGAAAATTATTGGAGCGGTCGCCATTTTTCAGGACCGGACAGAAGCGGCAAAATTAGCAGAGGAGCTAACCGGTGTTAAGAACTTTGTAGACGGTCTGCGGGTGCAAAATCATGAGCATATGAATAAGCTTCATACGATTGCCGGGCTGATTCAGCTTGGTAAACCCGATCAGGCACTCGATCTAGCCTTTCAAACGACGGAAGAGCAAGAACATGTGATGGACTTTCTTCACCGCGTCATTCAGCATGATGCCGTTGCGGGATTATTGATGAGTAAAATCAGAAGGGGCAAGGAGCTAGGCATAAAGGTCGAAGTAGACGAACATAGCTGTCTACGTGATTTCCCTGAGCGTCTAGATCAACATGATATGACGAAACTGCTTGGCAACCTGATCGAGAATGCCTTTGCCTCCTATGATACTGTAGAAAGAGACACAAAATGCATTTCTATTAGTATTGATCAAACCGAGGATGTCCTCGCGATTTTAATTGAAGACAACGGCTCCGGGATTGAAGAGGAAATGATTCCTTATATTTTCGATAAAGGCTTCACACACGGCAAAGAAGGCGGAACAGGCTATGGCCTGTATATTGTAAAAACGATTATCGACAAAGGGATGGGAAATGTAGAAGTTACATCAAGCATCGGCATTGGTACCACCTTCTCAATCGAATTCCCAATGATCATAGAGGAGAGAGACAGATGACTCAGATTAAGGTGCTATTAATTGAAGATGATCCGATGGTGCAAGAAGTGAATAAAGAGTTCATTAAGAGTGTTCCTGGCTTTCAAGTGGCGGCAGTCGCAGGTAATGGGGAGCAGGGCATCCAGCTCATCAAAGAAATTCATCCAGACCTTGTTGTCCTCGATGTATATATGCCAAAAAAAGATGGCGTGAAGACGCTTCAAGACATTAGAAAGCAAAAGATACAGGTGGATGTGATCGTTATTTCTGCGGCAAAGGACAAAGAGACCATTGGCATCATGCTTCAAAATGGCGCACGAGATTATATCATCAAGCCGTTTAAATTCGAACGTATGAAAGAATCACTTGAAAGCTATAAAGCGTTTAAATCTAAAATTCGTACAGCAGCAGAATTTTCTCAAGAGATGCTGGATGATATCATACGAAAGCCTGCTGTTAAGCTGGAGGATACTTGGCTCCCTAAGGGGCTGAATGTGCATACGATGAATGAAATTAAAGCCTATATGGGCTTGCAGGAAGGCCCGCAGTCTGCAGAAGAAGTTGCCAATGCACTCGGCATTGCCCGTGTCACGGCACGCCGGTATTTAGACTTCTTAGTGAAAGAAGGCGAGCTGAAATTAGATATGCAATATGGCGGGGTAGGCCGGCCTGTCAATAAATATATCGTACATTCTGACTAAGAGACCAAAAAGACCAAAATGTACGATATGTTCATAAGCTTCACAGCCTTTGGTGAAACCGCTATCATTTAGCTACAGATAATAGTTAAGCGTTTACATCAAAGGGTGAGGGAGTTGATTTTTTTATGAAGAGGCTTTTGAAGAACCTGACATTTCAGGTGATTGCAGCTGTCATTATCGGAATCATTGTCGGGATGGTTTGGCCAAACGTCGGAAAAGAAATGAAGCCGCTTGGTGACACCTTCATCAATGCCGTTAAAATGGTCATCGCACCAATTATTTTCTTAACCATTGTTCTTGGTATTGCCAAGATGGGGGATATGAAAAAGGTTGGAAAAGTTGGGGGAAAAGCATTTATTTATTTCGAAGTCGTCACGACGCTTGCTTTGGTCATCGGACTTTTTGTCGTAAATATTATGAAGCCAGGTGCAGGTCTGGACTATAGCAAGCTTGAAAAAGGGGATGTTTCACAGTATACCCAAAATGGAGGACAGGGTATCGACTGGATGGAATTTGTCACACACATCGTGCCATCTAACATGGTAGATGCTTTTGCAAAGGGTGATATTTTACAGGTCTTATTCTTCTCTATTTTATTCGGTGTTGCGCTTGCTGCACTTGGCGAGAAGGGGAAAGGAATCATTGAGTGGCTTGATAAGCTGTCACTTGTTTTCTTTAAAATCATTGGCTATATTATGCGTGCTGCGCCGCTCGGTGCATTTGGGGCAATGGCCTATACAATCGGACACTTTGGTTTGGCATCGATTAAACCGCTCGCAAGTCTGATGCTCTCCGTTTATATGACCATGTTCCTGTTCATCTTCGTTGTGCTGAATATCATTTGTAAAATGTATGGCTTCAGCCTGTTTGGTTACTTGCGATTTATCAAGGATGAAATATTAATTGTTCTTGGCACAAGCTCATCAGAATCCGTACTGCCAAGAATGATGGATAAAATGGAACGCTACGGGTGCTCTAAGTCTGTTGTGGGTCTTGTCATCCCAACAGGGTATTCCTTTAACTTAGATGGAACCTCGATCTACTTATCGATGGCTGTGGTCTTCTTAGCGCAAGTGTTTGGTGTAGACTTGTCTATCGGTCAGCAGATCACCATTATCCTTGTTCTAATGCTCACATCAAAGGGAGCGGCTGGGGTGACAGGAAGCGGATTTATCGTGCTGGCTTCTACACTCGCTGCACTACAGGTCATTCCGCTAGAGGGGCTTGCACTTCTGCTTGGAGTAGATCGATTCATGAGCGAAGGAAGAGCTATCACAAATCTCATTGGAAATGGGATCGCGACAATTGTTGTGGCGAAAAGTGAAGGGGAATTTGACGAAGCGAAGAGCAAAACAGCCCTTCAAGAAATGCGAAATATGAAGCAAGCTGTATAGTATAAAAACAACCAAAAACCGAAACCTTATGTCTACATGGGGTTCGGTTTTTTCTTGTGCTGAAAAGAAAAAACATTAAAGCTTGATAAATTTAGGGCGAATCGTAAGACCTCATTGACCTTTTATTATATAATTTACAGAAAGATCCGATATAATGTATATCAGATCCGATAAAAATAGACTTTAGTCCTGGCAGGTGTGTAACGTAATGGCGGCATTTTTAAAATTGTTCGAAAAACCCGGTGTTAAGCGGTTTTCTGTATTTGTAGTATTAGCGACAGTCTTATATCTATTAAGAGGAATGATGAATTTAATTCTCTTGACCTTCATATTGACCTTTTTGATGAATCGGTTAGAAGAGGTCATTAGAGGCTTTTTAAGTCGCTTCCTGAAAATAGGGCAGAAATCGGTTATTACCCTTTTGTATATTCTTTTGGCTGGTGGATTGACGTTTGGTGGATTCGTGTTTGTGCCAATCATAGCCAAGCAGGTGGAACAGCTATTTCATTTAGGAAAGAAAATTGCAGATCATCCACAAGATTTACCCTTCTTTGATGTCATCACGAACGTATTCGGAGATTTTAAAATATCAGCTTACTTTGAGAAAGGGTTTAATTTCCTCTATACATACTTAACTGATTTCAGTACGTTCAGTATCCAGGTCATTATGTCCTTAATATTAAGCATGTTCTTCCTGTTCGAAAAGGAACGCCTCATTCAATTCATGAACAAGTTCAAAACGAGTAAAATCTCTGTGTTCTACCATGAAATCGCCTTCTTTGGACGTAAATTCTCTAGAACGTTTGGAAAGGTACTCGAAGCACAGTTTATTATTGCAACTGTTAACTGTGTTTTAACAACCATTGCGCTAGGTATTATGGGATTCCCGCAATTATTTGGATTAGCGGTCATGGTCTTTTTGCTAGGCTTAATCCCAGTGGCAGGTGTGGTCATCTCACTTATTCCACTCAGCATCATTGCGTATACGCTTGGAGGCGGCATGTATGTCCTGTATATCGTGCTTGTGATCGTCATCATCCATGCGATTGAAGCTTACTTCTTAAACCCAAAGCTCATGTCAGCAAAAACAGAACTCCCTATTTTCTTCACATTTATTGTGCTGATCTTCTCTGAACACTACATCGGCATTTGGGGACTGATTATTGGTATCCCGATCTTTGTGTTCATTTTAGATATTTTGGAGGTCACGAATAAGGAAGAAAGTAATTAAAAAGTTCATATGAACCTGTTTACAATTTTCCAAAAATAAGGTATAAATAGTATGGAAATATCATATTACCACACGCTTAATCCTTCTAAAGGAATGGGGGACCCATGTTTTTGGGGTGAATTTTTCTCTGTGAGAAAAAAGGACATCTCTTCGTCCTAACCCGTCAGCTAACCTCATCGGCGTGAAGAGAGTAAACAGTGGTACGTGTATGGAAACAAAGACCCACGAGAAAACTCTCTTGTGGGTCTTTTTTGATGAGGAAGGGGAGAGTTTATTGAAGCTAGCGACGAAAATTATTATTGCCTTGTTCGTAGGTGCAATCACAGGACTATTGCTTAACATTTTTGCTCCAAATGTATTCAAAGTGTTAGACCCTTATCTATTTACGCCTCTAGGTCAAATCTTCTTAAATCTGATCAAAATGTTAGTGGTGCCGATCGTATTCTTTTCCATCACACTAGGTGTAGCAGGTCTAGGTGATCCGAAAAAGCTTGGCAGAATCGGCGCAAAAACCATTACTTATTTCCTGCTTACTACTACTTTTGCCATCATCATTGGCATTTCATTAGCCTTATTAATCAAGCCGGGAGCAATCGGTCATTTTGATACGAAAGCGGCTGATTATTCCGCAGAGGAAGCCCCATCAATGGCAGAAACACTACTCAACATCATTCCAACCAATCCAGTCCAATCTTTAGTTGAAGGAAACATGCTTCAAATCATCGTCTTTTGTGTATTTTTAGGTCTTGGCATTGCCATGCTTGGAAAGAAGACGGAAGGTTTGCTGAAGCTGTTTGAACAAGGAAATGAATTAATGATGTACCTTGTCGGCATAGTGATGAAGTTCGCACCATACGGAACATTCGGTTTGATCGCAACTGCCATTGGCAGCCAGGGATTTGATGCGATGAAAGCGATGGGCCTCTATTTCTCGGTCGTGTTAGTTGCGCTCGTGCTGCATTTCTTCCTGACTTATGGGTCAACTGTCGCCATCTTAGCGAAACGAAATCCGATGGCATTTTTCAAAGGGTTTTCTCCAGCAATGGTTGTCGCATTTAGTACGTCAAGCAGTAACGCAGTCCTCCCAGTCTCGATGGAAACAGCCCAGAAACGCTTGAAGGTACCAGAGCCGATTTCAAGCTTTGTACAGCCGCTTGGTGCAACCATTAATATGGATGGTACAGCGATTATGCAAGGGGTCGCGACTATTTTTATCGCGCAAGTGTATGGAGTTGAACTGACGCTTGTCCAAATGCTGACGGTTGTCTTAACGGCTGTCTTAGCAAGTATCGGTACAGCGGGTGTGCCAGGAGTTGGGCTCATCATGCTCGCTATGGTACTGAACTCTGTGAATCTGCCGGTTGAAGGCATTGCGCTCATCCTTGGCATAGACCGCTTATTAGATATGGCAAGAACCGTTGTCAATATTACAGGTGACGCCGCATGTGCGGTGATTGTGACAGAAACGGAGAAAAAACACGAGAAAGACGCAGCATCACCGAACCTATCCATGTAATGTAAAAGAAGGGCTGACTCGATCAGCCTTTTTTTCATGGAGTCCCTTGTCTTGCGTGATATACTTTTAACAGAATGAGCGGTCTTATTTGCCGCCAAAGGTTTTACATCAGAAGGAGGAGCCACGTTGGAGTCTGCTGTTTTAAAAGTAGAGAAAGTCGATAAACGAATTGGCCGGAAAATGATCTTACAAGATATATCTATAGAAATAAGGAATGGGGAAATCGTCGGCTTACTAGGACCAAATGGGTCTGGAAAAACAACCTTGATTCGTTTGATCGTTGGCTTGATGAAAAAAAACAATGGCCGAATCATGATCAATGGATATTCACAGGATGAGGATTTTCGACATGCGATGTCATCTGTTGGTGCAATCATAGAAAATCCCGAATTTTATTCTTATTTAACAGGCTTTGAAAACCTTGAACTGTATGCGGCGATGCACGATGCAGTGACGGAGGAACGAATGCAGGAAGTGGTGAAAAGAGTTCGTCTGGAGCACGCCATTCATCAAAAGGTGAAGACATATTCACTGGGGATGAAACAAAGGCTTGGGATTGCACAAGCCATATTACATCAGCCGAACCTGCTCATTTTAGACGAACCGACAAATGGACTTGATCCTGCAGGTATGAAGGAATTCAGGGAGCACTTGCAAACACTAGTAAGAGAAGAAGGAACGTCCGTATTATTCGCCACACATTTATTGCATGAGGTTGAAGAGCTATGTGACCGCATGATCATCATTCAAAAAGGACAGATCAAAGCTAGTGCCATGCTTCGAGACATAGAGGGGAAAGAACAGATGCTCATGAATATTCAGCCAGTGGAAAAGGCGGTTTCGTGGCTCGATACACATGCCTATACATATGAACGAAACGGAGCACATGTATTACTTCAATTGAACAAAGACCAAGTGCCTGAGCTGAACAAACAGCTTGTTCTGGCTGGATTTGATGTACTTGAAATGACGCCTCAAAAGCCATCAATTGAAGAGGCATTTATGAAATGGACGGAAGGCGGGACGGCAGATGCTTCAACTCATCAAGAATGAGCATAAGAAAATGATGAGGAAAAAGATCACGTTCATTGCACTTGGATTGATCGTTGTGTTTCAATTGGCGATGGCTTTAGTGTTGAAACGAGTCATTTCCAGCTTTGGTGGACAAGACACTGTCGCCAACTATTTTGCTTATTCCACGAATGTCGTGTTTATTTTACAGGTGCTCGCAGTTGTCATTGGCGCGACCTTGATCTCAACAGAATTTCAAAAAAGGACGATCAAGTTTTTATTGATACGGCCCAAAACAAGGCTGCAAATTTTCATGTCAAAATACATCACCCTTGTGCTTATGGTCATTTATTTGTTTGTTTTTTATTATGTCATTGCTTTCCTATTTGGCCTTATTTTCTTTGGTACTGCATTTGATGAAAGTACGGGACGATTATTTCAGCATACATTTGCTGTGATCGGATCTCAGTGGGTGGAAGTGATCATGATGGCAAGTTTCGCTATTATGTGTTCCAGCTTGTTTAGGAACAGCTTCGTTGCGCTTGTGACCTCGTTTTTTGTTTTATATGCGGCTAAATCACTTGTGCCTATTATGTCTCTTTTAGAAAATCAGTGGGGGAAAATTCTGCTTTTTGCTAATACGGACTTTACTCAGTACAGCTTTCAAGGACCGCCGCCCTTCCAAGGCATGAGCCCTTTGTTTTCTCTATTTATGGTAGGGGCGCATTTTGTTTTCTTTGTTGGCACGGCTTGGGTTCTTTTTTGGAAGCGTGATGTAAATGTGTAAAAATTGTGTCAAATAACAAGGAAAATTCGTGACATCTTTGTGAAAACGAGTCTGCATTTCACGATAACCGTCTGATTTTGTCTTATAATAAGAGGGAGTTTTGGAGGTGGCACTATCGTGAAAAATTTCATTACGGCTTTACCCATTTTGTTGTTGCTGTCGTTTTCGTTTGTGTCTTTTGCCTTCCAGTTTGATCATCTTATTTATTTCAGGCTAGCGCTGGGGATCTTTTCGTTAGCGGGTCTTTTCTTTCTGTATACACTTAAAAGAAACATGAAATGGTTCATGGTTTATTTATATGCGAGCTGGATCATTCTTGCTGCTGTCACAACATTTGAGGAGCCTGTCTTTTCTCAGTTCTTCTTCGGTGGTTTAACAATGACCATGGGTTATCTCACATATATGCTCATTTATTTAGGAATGAAGCAGGACCGTGTAGCGAAATCACATTAAAACAAAAGCCGATAAAATCACAGCATAGATTTTATCGGCTTTTTTTGTTGAAAAAGACAAAAGAGAGGGGCAGCCAGCTTTGACTGCTCCCCCTTATGTTTATGATTCACGTCCAGCAACTGCAAGCTGCTTCTGATGCTTTTTGTCGATGGTTTCGTATATACTTTCCATCATTTTAGGATCGCGCATGATGGCTTTCTTGTTTTCTTCAATCAATTGCTGATACGTTTTGATTTTCTTCTTAGACATGTGACTCATCGCTCCTTTATAAGAATAAACGTCTATAGGATTCCGTATAGATGAAATTGATAATCATTTTCAATTAGCACCTCTATTATACAAAGCGCGATGCCGGAAGTAAAGATTATATTCAGAAAATTCACGTAATCGACAAATTCGAAGCCTAGTCGACGCTCATTCTTTCCCAGGAAATAATTCCTGTCATTTCATGTCGTAAGAGAAGCATCTATATAAAACATTCTTTCGCTCATTGAAACGTTTTGACTGAACAATTCGTCTTATGAAGAGATTTGATGTAAGAGATGGAGAAAAAAAGACACCAGCAAGTGTTTGCTGATGTCCTTCGTTTCACGATTTAAGAAACGTGCCCTTGAAGAAACTCTGTCACTTCTTCAGGTGATTTTGCGTTTGCACTGTGTAAATGACCTGTTTTTTCGCCATTTTTGAAAATTAACAGGCTTGGAATACCCATGACCTGATACGTTTCTGCTAATTCAGGGAAATCATCTTTGTTTATTTCAAACCATTCATGGTGAGCATACGCCTCTAAGATGTCTGGAATGAACATGTCCATTCTTGTACAGTCAGGACACCATGTTGCAAAGAATTTAACGATGACTTCTTTGTCAGATTGAATGATTTCATTGAATTGTTCAGTACTTGTGATTTTTTTCAATTTGTCACAACTCCTTTTCAATGTCATTTTAATATAAAATAAAGGCGAATGACATACAAATGCTCGGGAGGCGCTTACAACTTTACAAATCATTTCAATTCCGTAACAACAAAAATTAATTAGAGCATTTTTGCTTGAAAGTGATAAGATAGTAAAGATGAATTTTAGTGGGGGGAGTATCCATTGAAAATAAGTTTAGGATTGATTTACGGCGGAAAGTCAGCCGAACATAATGTATCACTGCAAACAGCCCTTGCAGTTACAAAAGCACTTAACACTGAGAAGTTCGATATACATCCAATTTATATTACAGAAGAGGGCGAATGGCTAAGAGGAGAAAAACTCACTGAACCAGTATCAAACGTCAGAATGCTTCAATTTGAACAGAGCGCAAAGACGTTTTTACCAACTTCTTTAAATGAGAGCATGTTTCCACAGCCTGCATCCGCTGATGAGAAGATTGATGTTGTCTTCCCATTATTGCACGGGCCAAATGGTGAAGATGGAACGATGCAAGGATTACTTGAACTGCTAAATATCCCGTATGTCGGCAACGGCGTTCTTGCTTCTGCCGCGGGTATGGATAAAGTCATGATGAAAGATGTTTTTGCTCAAGCAGGACTTGCACAAGCAAAGCACCTTTCCTTCAATAAAAAAGACTATGAGAAAGCCACGGCAGACAGCTTAGAACAGGTGGAACAAGTACTTGGCTATCCATGCTTTGTGAAACCTGCCAACATGGGATCAAGTGTTGGAATAAGCAAATGCCGCAGCAAAGAAGAGCTACAAACCGCATTCGACTTGGCTTTCCAATATGATCGTCGTGTGGTCGTAGAAGAAGGCGTTGTAGGAAGAGAAATCGAGATTGGTGTATTAGGAAATGACGAGCCGAAATGCTCTGTCGTTGGTGAAATTGCACCTAAAACAGATTTTTATGACTACAAAGCAAAATATGAAGATGGCGATACAGATTTGATCATTCCTGCGAGTGTGTCAGAAGATGAATACAAGACGATTCATGATATGGCGATTAAGGCATTTAAATCCCTAGACGGTTCTGGTCTTGTACGTGCAGACTTCTTCCTCACAGAAAAAGGCGAAGTGTTGATCAATGAAGTGAATACAATGCCTGGATTCACACCATTCAGTATGTTCCCGCTGCTTTGGAAGCACACTGGTGTAGAGTATCCAGAGCTAATTGAAAAGCTAGTGTCACTTGCAATTGAACGCCATCAAGAAAAACAAACCATTAAAACGACTTTTTAATGTGAGCAACAAGCAGACACTATCCTTAGGTAGTGTCTCTTTTCCTTCAAACGTGAAATGAGAAAGAGAGGCGAAAAAATCATGATCAAACGTACAGTGAATCAAATCGCCCAAATGGCTGGTGGGACACTATCTAATCAAGCTTTTGGCGAAGAGCAAATTTACGGAGTGACGACAGATACACGAAAAGTATCAAAAGGTGCATTGTTTATCCCCTTAATTGGAGAACATTTTAACGGTCACACATTTGCTTCTAAAGCAGTGGAGCTTGGAGCCGCAGCCGTTCTTTGGAATCAAAAAGAAGCCAATCCACCGTTCGGTGTACCTGTCATTCTTGTCGACGATACTCTGGCAGCACTTCAGCAATTGGCAAAATCATATTTAAAAGAAGAAAACCCTCGTGTTGTCGGTATTACAGGAAGTAACGGGAAAACGACAACGAAAGATATGATTCATTCCGTCTTACAAACAACGTATCAAGTTCATAAAACAGACGGTAACTTTAATAATCATATCGGTCTTCCGCTCACCATTCTTGCGATGCCAGAAGGTACAGAGATAGCTGTATTGGAGATGGGCATGAGTGCAAAAGGCGAGATCGAGTTCTTGTCAAACCTAGCTGAGCCTGATGCAGCAGTCATCACTAATATCGGAGAATCTCATATGCAAGATTTAGGATCAAGAGAAGCCATTGCTGATGCAAAATGTGAGATCACAAAAGGGCTAAAAGAGGATGGGACCTTTTATTATTTAGGAGATGAACCTTTGATCCGAGAGAGAGCGACTCTACTTTCGCAGCAAGTGAAAACCTTTGGAGAAGCAGAGGACTGTGATATCAAGGTAACGCATATCAACCAGCTTGCAGAAGGAACTGAATTTCAGGTCGAAGGGTATGCCCAGGGTTTTCTCATTCCTGTATTAGGGAAACATAATGTAAAGAATGCCCTTGCTGCCATTGCCATAGGCCAGCATTTCGGACTGAATGAAAGACAAATCGCCCAAGGACTCATGCAAACAAAGTTGACAGGGATGCGTCTTGAACTGTTTAAAACGGAAAAAGGAATCACTGTTATCAATGATGCATATAATGCAAGCCCTACTTCCATGAAAGCTGCCATTGATCTTGTAGGAGATATGGACGGCTTCGCAAATCGCATTCTTGTCCTTGGAGACATGCTTGAGATGGGCAGCGAAGAAGAAACGTATCATTATGAACTAGGCCGCTATATCAAGCCTGAATTTATTGATCATGTGATGACGTATGGCCGCCTAGGTGCATTCATCGCTGAAGGAGCAAAGAAATCATTCGGTGACGCGCGCGTGTTCTCATTTATGGACAAAGAGGAACTGAAGAAAAAACTTGCTGACGTAGCAGGTCCTGACGATGTTGTTCTCGTCAAAGCCTCTCGCGGCATGAGATTAGAAGAAGTCATTACTGCACTATAAAAAGAGAGCGGCAAAGAAGGTGACAGAATGATTGGCTGTCTATGTATACATGGATTCACTGGCGCCCCCTATGAAGTGGAACCGCTAGCGCAATATTTAAAGCAGAAGACAGATTGGAACGTTCAGTCTGTCACGCTTCCGGGGCATGGAGATGAACTTCAACTAAAAGGCATTCTCTATCAAGAATGGATTGCGACAGCTGAATTAGAACTTCTTTCTCTTTACCGAACATGTGATACCATTTTTTTGATCGGGTTTTCTATGGGAGGAATGATTGCTTCTTATCTTGCAGCGAAGTATCCAGTTGCTCGTCTCGTCCTTTTAAGTGCTGCGGCGAAATATGTGAATCCAAAACAAATGATTCAAGACACAAGGCAGATGGTGAAGCAATCATTGTCTGGATTGATTGATACGAATCCTTTGTATGATAGATACCGTCATAAGCTAACGAGCACACCGCTGTCAGCCGCTGTAGAATTTATGAAGCTGGTGAAGCAAACAAAGAGCTCCCTTGAGAAGCTTCACCTCCCTGTGTTAATTGTTCAAGGGGAAAGCGATGGGATTGTGCCAGCTTCAAGTGCACAATTTATTGATCATAAAATCCCGTCTCGACAGAAAGAAATATTTTATTTACCTGACTGTAAACACCACGTTTGTCACGAGCCGTGTGCACAGCAATTGTTTGAAAAAGTAGAGCAATTTCTAAAAAAAACAATTTAATCTATAGAAAAGCGAAAATGTGGCTAAACTAATATAAATTGAATCCCACTTGTTAAAAATTGCATCATTTTTGTCGAATGAGTGACAAGCCTATGGTACAATAGGAAAGAAAAGGTGGCTGATTCGGTTGTTTCAATATGACGGAAAAACCTTTGTCCCGCAGTCTAATTCGAGTAACGGAGAAGTATCGGCAGGCACCATATTTCAATATCGTCAGGACGGGAATATATTAACGGGCACATATCAAGGCGGCAGTATTGTATCTGGTGTACTTGTAGGAACTGTAAATGAGGATGGAACACTTCATTTTAGGTACCACCATGTCAGCAAAGACGGTAGCATGAGAAGCGGGTCTTGCAATTCTACACCTAAGCAGTTGGATAACGGAAAAATTCAACTGTTCGAAAAGTGGAAATGGATGGATGGAGATCAAAGTGATGGTGAATCTGTCATTGTGGAACAGTAGATATATCCATTTCTGTCTTGTTGAAAAACAAATAGTGTAATGGTAAGATATAAGGTAGGGTAATTCGGGCTTTGTATATAATGGACCTGTCCTTTCGGAAAAGGGCAGTTTTTAATGATCATTCACGAGATTACTGAAACAGCAATTAGAAGGAGTTTGAATAATTTGACTATAACGTTTCAAGATTTTCAATTAAGCGAAAGTCTCATGAAAGCTATTAACCGCATGGGATTTGAAGAAGCAACACCGATTCAAGCGGAAACAATTCCTCTCGGTCTTCAGAATAAAGATGTCATTGGACAAGCACAAACAGGAACAGGAAAAACTGCAGCATTTGGTATTCCTCTTGTAGAAAAAATTGACCCAGCGTCTCCAAATATCCAAGCGATTATCATTGCGCCAACAAGAGAATTAGCGATTCAAGTATCTGAAGAGCTATACAAAATTGGCCAAGACAAGCGTGCGCGCGTACTTCCGATTTACGGTGGACAAGATATCAGCCGCCAAATCCGTTCGCTCAAGAAAAATCCTCATATCATCGTAGGGACTCCAGGACGTTTACTCGATCACATTAACCGTCGTACAATGCGTCTTCAAAATGTTGAGACTGTTGTGCTTGATGAAGCAGACGAAATGCTAAACATGGGTTTCATCGAAGACATTGAATCGATCCTTTCAAATGTACCAAGTGAACACCAAACCCTTTTATTCTCTGCGACAATGCCTGCACCAATTAAGCGCATTGCGGAACGTTTCATGACCAACCCAGAACACGTAAAAGTAAAAGCGAAAGAAATGACTGTCTCTAACATCCAACAGTTCTACTTGGATATTCACGAACGTAAGAAGTTTGATACATTGACACGTCTTCTTGACATTCAATCACCTGAGCTTTCAATTGTCTTCGGTCGTACGAAACGCCGTGTTGACGAATTGTCAGAAGCGCTTAACCTTAGAGGTTATACAGCTGAAGGGATTCATGGTGACCTAACTCAAGCGAAACGTATGGTTGCGCTTCGCAAATTCAAAGAAGGTTCAATCGATGTGCTTGTAGCAACAGACGTTGCAGCACGTGGACTTGATATCTCAGGCGTAACACACGTGTATAACTTTGACGTACCACAAGATCCAGAGAGCTACGTCCACCGTATTGGACGTACAGGCCGTGCTGGACGTACAGGTATGGCGGTGACATTCATCACACCGCGTGAAAAAGATATGCTTCGTGCGATTGAGAAAACGACTAACCGTAAAATGGAACGTATGAAAGAACCAACTCTAGATGAAGCAATTGAAGGTCAACAGCAAGTAACCATTGATCGGCTGCGCACAATCATCAGTGAAAACAACTTAAACTTCTACATGACAGCTGCTGCTGAATTGCTAGAAGATCATGATTCTGTCACAGTGGTTGCGGCTGCCATCAAAATGATGACAAAAGAGCCAGATGCAACACCTGTTCGTTTGACAGATGAAGCACCAATGATTTCAAAACACAATCGTAACAACCGCAGCTCTTCTAAACGTAGAGACGGTGGCGGCGGAGGCGGCTATCGCGGGAAAAGCCGCTCATCTTACGGTGATAAAAAGCGCTCTTCAAATGACCGCAATCGTTCTTCTAGCGATCGTCGTCAAAAGAAATCTTATAATAGCTAATTCAAAAGCGAATCCTTTGCAGGATTCGCTTCAGCGTGTAGACAAACCCTCGCATTCGTTGTCAGGTCTGCGCGCTGGTGCTCACGAATGTTCAATTCGCTCCGCGCCAGTGCTCGCCCTTCCTAGACTTCAAAGGTTTTCTATCACGCTGAAAAGAAGACAAAGTGCTAAAATAAACATCATTTTAGCACTTTGTCAACAATCTAAAGCGAATCCTTTGCAGGATTCGCTTTTTTTTAACAGGTTTGCTGAAACTTTTTAGGATTTGTTTCGTAATATATTGATAGAAAAGTAAGAGAATGGGGGAAGAATGTGAGAAAACAGCCGCAACGTCAAATTAGTTTAAATGGTTTAAAGGTATGGCGTCTTCAAAATGGAATTATCTCATTGATTTTCTTACTCATCATCATTGGGGTATTTGTTGCTAGTTATTATCTTCAATGGCCATATTGGATTGGCGCCATCCTCACCGGTTTATGGGTCTTACAGGTCATTTTTGGCATTTGGCTTATACCGAAAATCCGTCATCGTATCTGGCGCTACGAAGTATTCGAAAATGAAATTGAAATTCAGCATGGACTCATTCGCGTTACACGTGTGATTGTACCCATGGTTCGTGTCCAGCATGTCGATACATCACAAGGGCCGCTTTTAAGGCGCTACCGTTTGGCATCTGTTCAAATATCGACTGCTGCCACAGTTCATGATATACCGGCGCTAGAATTAGAAGAAGCAGATGAGCTTCGTGATTACATATCTCGTTTAGCAAGGGTGACGGAAGATGATGTCTGAACCAAAACGTGTACATCCAATCTCGATGTTCATTGATTTTATATCAGATGCCGTAGCCATGATCAAAAACTTCATTATCCCTTTTTTCGTACTTATTTTTGTGAACTCGAACTCGAGCATTCGTTTTTATGCATTTATCATTCTTGGTGTGCTTCTTTTATGGAAAGCTGTTTCAACCGTTTTAGCATGGAGGCGATTTACCTACCGGATGGAAGAGGATGAATTTCGCGTGGAATCGGGCGTCATCACAAAAAAGAAAAAATATATTTCGTTAGAACGAATTCAAACGGTGAATACAAGTGAAGGTATCTTCCAGCGGATTTTTGGTTTGGTGCGTGTCCAAATTGAAACAGCTGGCGGAACAGACGGTCCGGAAGTGAGTCTGACGGCAATTACAAAAGCAGAAGCGGAACAATTAAAGCAATCGATTTTCAACCGGAAGAAAAGCTTGCAGCAAGAAGAAATGGTGGATGAAAATGGGGATGTCCCGCATGATACTCTGACAGCGCAGCAACCTGTAGAAAAAGAAATCAATGTTTCCTACCGAATGGGTATACCAGAGCTGCTTTTGGCTGCGACCACTTCAAGTGGGATCGGAGTCATTATTTCTGGGTGTCTCGCCATTTACACACAAATAGATGAAATTCTTCCTTTGGACGGATTCTTCAAGCGGTTCTCTTTTTTAAGTCATGCGAGTGTTGAGATTTATGCGATTCTCATATTTATTGCCGTATTGATTGCGTGGATTCTTAGTGTTGGGGTAACGGCCCTTCAATATGCAAATTTTACCGCAAAACGAAAAGGGAAAGACATCATCATCACAAGAGGGCTCATTGAGAGGCATCAAATGACCATTCCACTTGCGAGAATTCAAGCAGTGAAAATCAAAGAAAATATTCTCCGTGAACCCTTTGGTTTTGCGACGGTGATGCTTGTGAGTGCAGGAGGTTCTATTACCGAAAAAGAAACCTCTTCCGTCTTATTTCCACTGATTCGGAAGAAAAAAATCAACGAACTGCTCTCTCAATTCACAGATGATTATCATTTGGAGCCAGAAGCTGAACTGAAAAAGGTGCCAAAGCGTTCACTCAAGCGCTATCTGATCTCTTTCGGCTTTGTACCATTACTTGTCGGCGTGATCCTATCTGTCCGTTTCCCGCCATGGGGGTATTTGGCACTCATTCCGCTTCCTATTGCTTTGGTTTTTGGCTATTTAGCTTATAAACAATCAGGCTATACGATCAAAGATCCATTGATTCAACTGACATCAAGAGGCATTGGCAAAACCACCGGCATTGTCTTGAGGAAACGAATGCAAAACTATACGATGACGCAATCTTTCTTTCAAAAGAAAGGCCGAGTGGCGAGTATTCACACCTTTGTGAAATCCTCTGCGCTGCTTGATTCCTTTGGTGTTCATCACCTTGAGGAAGAAGATGCAGCACGTGTAATGGATTGGTATTCATATGAAAAAAATAAATCTTCTTAAACAAAAAATGTCGATCCGCTTCCTGTTCATAGGAGTGATCGACATTTTTTATGAGGTTAGTAGCGTCTTTTTTTTGTATGGAAAAGTAGCGTAAGAGGTGCTAGGAGCATGCCGCCGATTAATCCAAATAAGTGAGCCATAATATTGATGTTTGAGTTGACGAACGTCATGATGACAGAGACTGCAAGAATCGTTAAGATCACCTGAGAATTACCGCGGTCCATCATATGCGGTTTAAATAGAACAAGGTATAAATAAACGCCAAACAAACCGAAGATGGCACCAGAAGCGCCGACATGTACATACTCTAAAGGCTCCACCCAATAGGTTCCGAGATTGCCAATGAATCCTGCACCAAGATAGATAATGAGAAATCGAACCTTCCCAAGCAAATGTTCAAGCGCTGGAGCGAATAAGAACAAAGACATAGAATTGAACAAAATATGGGTCAGACTTCCGTGAAGGAAAACAGGTGTGACGAGCCGCCACCATTCTCCAGTAGCTACACCATAATTGAAACCGACGAGATGGTCGTGACCAAGCTGTATAAGAGGGATAGGAAGCGCAAATATAAGCCATAGACCAAATTGCAAAGCAAGGATCGTTGTGACGATTGGATAAGATCTAATAAATTGTTGAAAGCTCTCCGTTCGAATAAACATAACAAACCCCTTTTGACTAGATAATGGTAAGTTTATAGTAACACGTTTATGAAGAGAACATCCAAATTAGTACGAGTATCATAGGAGGTACCTCATGATCAAAGGAATAGGTATTGATATAGTAGAGATCAACCGGCTCGCGCGCGTGCTTAGCAGACAGCCTCGTTTACCAGAACGGATTTTAACGTTAAATGAACAAGACATCTTTCACGCACTTAGTGAAAAGAGGCAGCTGGAATTTTTGGCAGGACGTTTTGTAGCAAAGGAAGCTTTCGCTAAGGCATATGGAACGGGAATTGGCCGGCATTTAAGCTTTCATGATATGGAAATCCATAAAGACGAACTTGGAAAACCCTTCATCAAAAGCGAAAAGACGAAGGGTGACCAGGTTCATGTGTCCATCACTCACACGAAAGAATATGCTGCTGCACAAGTTTTAATTGAAAGGTTGTCAAGCTAGTCTGCATATTGTTTGTCCCCCCTTCATATATTGGGTAGTGCGATAAGGAAGGGCGAGTTGCTAAAAGGCTTTGATGGTTCGCGGTACGCAGTTAACTCTTGAGGCGTACTGTTAAAGTCAAACAAGCGGTTTCTTCCTTTTAACACAATTAACGAAGGGGTTGAAAAGGGTGAGAAAAAGCTTTGTTTTGCTTGTAACGGGAATCCTTTTTGTACTGATTCTCTCCGCATGCGGTCAAAAATCTCAGCAGGATATCGTTGGAGATTTAAACAAAAAGGCAGAGGAAATGACATCATACAAAGCCAAAGCAAAAATGACCATTGAGACAGGAAATGACCCGCAGGAGTATCAAGTAGAGATTTGGTACAAGAAGCCGGAACTTTACCGTGTCTATTTAGAAAATCCGAAAAAGGATCAGAGTCAAGTCATTTTAAGAAATGGCAATGGTGTGTTTGTGCTGACACCTTCATTGAACAAGAGCTTCCGTTTCCACAGTGATTGGCCGAATAATAGCAGTCAGGTCTACTTATTTGAGTCACTCGTGAAGGATATTAAAAATGACAGTGCCGCTCAGTTCAAAGCGAAAGATTCAAAGTATGTGTTTGAAACCAAAACCAATTATCAGCACAACCAAATGCTGCCTACCCAAGAGATTATTTTTCATAAAAAAACAATGGCGCCTGCCAGTGTGAAAGTGCTGGATAGCGACAAAAAGCCAATGGTGAAAGTGGAATTCTCTCACTTTGAATTCAATAAATCCTTTGGCAAAGATGCATTTGATGAGAAGAAAAACATGACACTCTCTCAAATGGATGTTGCCACAAGTGCAGACCCATCTGACAGCTTTGCGGTGAAAACGCCAGTTGACATGCCAGAGGGTGTGAAAAAGATGGAAGAGAAAGAAATGATGACAGATACCGGGAAGCGTTATGTCATGACGTATGGCGGAAAGAAATCCTTCACACTTATTCAGGAAAAAGCGAGAGTCGCTGAAGCATCTACGCCTGTGACAATGAACGGTGAGCCAGTCGACCTTGGCATGACAGTTGGGGTTCTTACAGATCAATCCCTTTCATGGACATCTGACGGAGTGGACTACTTGATTTCTTCAAGTGATCTATCGAAGGAAGAGCTCTTGATGGTTGCAAAGAGTGTAGAAGGCCAGTCAGCTAAATAAATACCTCAGGCGAGAGCCTTAGAAATGAAAAATCAGCCCTATGCAAGGGCTGATTCAGCGTGTAGACAAACCCTCGCATTCGTTGTCAGGTCTGCGCGCTGGTGCTCACGAATGTTCAATTCGCTCCGCAAAAGTAGCCGCCCTTCCTAGACTTCAAAGGTTTTCTATCACGCTGAAAAGAAGACAAAGTGCTAAAATAAACATCATATTAGCACTTTGTCAACAATCTAAATCAGCCCTATGCAAGGGCTGATTTTTTTGATTTGTTTCACTTTATTCTTGATTTTTAGTATCATATGAGGGGATTGAATCATTCAATAGGGAAGTGTGACGGATGGACACAAATGCCTTTTATAGAGACACATGGGCAGAAATTAATTTATCAGCAATCAAGCATAATGTTTCACATATGAAAGATCATATCGGTCAAAGTGTTCAACTGATGGCTGTGGTGAAAGCCAATGCATATGGACATGGAGATATAGAAGTGGCAAGAGCTGCTCTCAAAGCAGGAGCAGACGTATTAGCCGTCGCCTTTTTAGATGAGGCCGTTTCTTTAAGAAATAAAGGCATCACAGCAAAAATACTTGTACTCGGCGCTGTACCGCCGGAATATGTCAAAGCAGCCGTTCGATACAATGTCATCATGACCGCTTACTCCATCGATTGGCTGAGAGACGTCACCAAAATGGTGAAAGGGCAGATGGGACAACCGATACGTTTTCATTTGAAAATAGACAGCGGAATGAACCGATTAGGTGTGAAAACGATAGAGCAAGTGAACGAAGTGAAAAAGCTTGTCAGCGAGCACTCTTATTTACAGCTGGAAGGCGTATTTACTCACTTTGCGACAGCAGATGAAAAGGATGAAGCCTACTTTGATCGGCAGGTCGACACCTTTCAAACACTGCTTGAGCCGCTTCATACGGACAAGCTGCTCATTCATTGCGCCAACAGTGCTGCAGCTTTAAGGTTTAAAGACGTTTTGTTTAATATGGTTCGCTTCGGCATCAGTATGTACGGGCTGTCACCGTCTGAAGAAATCAAAGATGAATTGCCTTTCAATCTCGAAGAAGCCATGTCTCTTCATACAAAGCTTGCCCATGTAAAGCATATTCAAAAGGGTGAGAGTGTCAGCTATGGGGCGACGTATACAGCCAATCAAGATACGTGGATCGGCACGGTTCCAGTCGGCTATGCAGATGGATGGATCAGGAAGCTGGCAGGAACGGAAGTGCTTGTTGGCGGAAAGCGCCGGAAGATCGCAGGAAGGGTTTGCATGGATCAATTCATGATTGAACTGAAAGACAAGCTTCCAGTAGGGGAGCCGGTCGTTTTGATTGGTCAGCAAGGAGAAGACATGGTATCAGTCGATGAAATCGCCAAAAGGCTTGAAACCATTAACTATGAAGTCACTTGTTCGATTGGCCACCGCGTCCCAAGAGTATATATAGAGGACGGCGAAAGAGTGCATGTGCGGAATCCGCTCCTTCAAGGCGGGCCAAGTTTTTTATAAACAACATTCAAAAGAACGATAGTCAAACTGACTTCGTTCTTTTTTATTCGACAAAAGTAGGGTAAACATTCTCCCTTTTTTAGAGATTTTGGAAATACCGTATGATTTTCGGAAAAAAGCGTATAATGGGAAAGAGGAACTCCATTATCATCTTGATTTACGGGTGGCCGAACGCAATATCATCATCTAAAAAAGAAATCATGAAACAGCTTTGCTTGTGCATTGAATAATGGTATGATTAGTCTTGGAATGGATCGATACGGTATCCGTAAGTTTTGTGGAGGTGTATGTTTTTTGTCTGAATCCAGCGCAACAAATGAAATGAAGATTCGACTGCCGGAGGCTTTAATGTCTGAGATCGAACGAGTAGCAGAGCAGGATAAGGTAACAAGAAATGAATTGATCTACCGAGCGACAAAAACGTATATTCGTGAACGTAATATTCGACAAAATCGTGAATCGATGAGACGCGGCTACATGGAGATGGCGAAAATTAATCTGAATATCTCTTCAGAGGCACAATACGCAGAGTTTGAGGCTGAGAATACAGTTGAGCGATTAGTCAGCGGGGGTTAAACATTTGATTGTTAAACGCGGTGATGTTTACTTTGCTGATTTATCTCCTGTTGTTGGCTCCGAGCAGGGCGGGGTTCGCCCGGTATTGGTGATTCAAAATGACATTGGAAATCGCTTTAGCCCGACTGCTATCGTTGCAGCCATAACAGCCCAAATACAAAAAGCGAAATTACCGACTCACGTCGAAATTAATGCAAAGCGCTACGGCTTTGAACGAGATTCTGTCATTCTTTTGGAACAGATTCGTACAATCGATAAACAAAGATTGACAGATAAAATCACACATCTTGATGATGAGATGATGGAGAAGGTTGATGAAGCCTTACAAGTTAGTTTGGCTCTTATTGATTTTTAATATGGTGAGATATGGTTGCTCTACTGGAGCAACTTTTTTTTGTGTTCAATTTTTATTAACGTTATAATGAAGAAAGACTAAAGAAGAGCTTTAAATGTAAGTAGGGGGTAAAACATGTCGAATCATATCGTGTTAGCTTTTGCAAGAAAGCATCAAAAGGAATTAGAAAAAGAGTGGACGGACATTTTAAAACGACTCGGAGAAAAAGAAACGGACATGATGCTGAACGACAAAATGTATGAAACCATCTGTTCGGAATATGTTCAACTCATCATTACATCTCTTTCAGAGGGGTATAGTGAGGATTTTGAAGAAAAAGTGCAAAATTTTGCTTTAAAAATTGTTCAAATGGGTATATCACTTAAGTTACTGGCAAACGGTCTAACGGAAATCCGTACACATTTATATGAAAAAATGAACGATGACAAAGATACAACACAAGAAAGTCATGACCTCATTTGGCAAATCGATCGATTCATCACACCCATCCATAACGAGATCTTAAACCAGTACTCCATCTCATGGGAAAAAACCGTCAGCCTTCAAAAAATGGCGCTGCAGGAACTTTCTGCCCCGCTAATTCCTGTATTTGAGCACATCACCGTCATGCCACTTGTTGGAACAATTGATACAGATCGTGCGAAAAAAATTATGGAGAACCTGCTCAATGGTGTTGTCAAACATCGCTCAGAGGTCGTCTTAATTGATATCACGGGTGTACCTGTCGTGGACACAATGGTGGCCCACCATATCATTCAAGCGTCAGAGGCTGTGAGATTAGTAGGAGCGAAGTGTTTACTTGTCGGTATTCGCCCAGAAATAGCCCAAACGATCGTTAACCTTGGAATTGATTTATCACAGGTTACAACAAAGAATACCCTTCAAAAAGGAATTCAAACTGCTTTGGAAATGACAAATCGAAAAATTGTTTCATTGGAGGGATAACCAATTGAGAAATCACCCGAAGATTCCAATCTTAAAACTATATAACTGTCTTCTGATTTCAATACAGTGGGAGCTTGATGATCAAACAGCTCTTCACTTTCAAGAAGACTTACTGAATAAAATTCATGAAACAGGAGCAAACGGTGTTGTCATTGATTTAACATCTGTCGATATGATTGATTCATTTATCGCAAAGGTATTAGGTGATGTGATCACCATGTCCAAGCTCATGGGGGCAAAAGTTGTATTAACAGGAATACAGCCGGCAGTCGCTGTGACGCTTATTGAACTTGGTATATCACTGGAAGAAATTCAGACAGCACTAGATCTTGAACAAGGGCTTGAGACACTGAAGCGGGAATTGGGGGAATAGATATGAAAGACCAATCCTGTGTGAAAATATTGACGGAATGGGATATAGTCGCAGCAAGACAATTGGGGCGCAATGTAGCAAAAGAACTTGGTTTTGGAACAGTTGACCAAGCAAGAATTACGACGGCCATTTCAGAATTAGCTCGAAACATCTATTTATACGCTGGTAAAGGTCAGATTTGTATAGAAGAAGTGATGGAGCGCGGAAAGCGTGGACTCAAGGTCATCGCAGCCGATGAGGGGCCTGGCATCATGGATATACGTAAAGTGATGGAAGACGGATTTTCTACATCAGGCGGACTCGGAGCAGGCTTGCCGGGCGTCAGAAGACTGATGGATGAATTTAAATTAGATTCTGCACCAGAACAAGGAACGGAGATACAAGCTGTTAAGTGGCTTCGCTAGGAGGGAAACCATGGATTTTAAGGAGGTAATGGAGCAACGGTACCATCAGCTGCTCAGTCGTTATATCAGTGATTTAACTGAAACATCGCTTTATCAAGCTCAAAAATTTAGCCGTAAAACCATTGAGCATCAAATACCTCCTGAAGAAATAGTGAGTGTTCACCGAAAAGTGATTCAGGAGCTTTACCCTGATTTGCCGGAAGATGTTTTTCATTCACTAGACTTCTTAATTGAAGTCATGATTGGGTACGGACTTGCCTATCAGGAACATTTAACACTTAGAGGCATCCAGCAAGAAATTAAATCTGAAATTGAAATTGCTGCAAATGTTCAGCAAACCCTTCTGGAAACGAAAATTCCAGAAGGAGATACGTTCGATATTGGGGCGATCAGTGTACCGGCAAAACAGATGAGTGGAGATTATTACCATTTTGTAACGGATCACGATACGATTAATATTGCGATCGCAGATGTCATTGGAAAGGGAATCCCAGCTGCGCTTTGTATGTCGATGATTAAATATGCGATGGATTCCTTGCCTGAGTCAGGGAGCGGCCCAACTAAAGTGCTGAAAACCCTTAATCGTGTTGTCGAGCAAAACGTAGACCCAAGTATGTTTATCACCATGTTTTATGGCAGTTATAATAAAGAAACGCATGAATTTAAATATGCATCGGCTGGTCATGAGCCGGGCTTTTTCTATTGCAATCAAGAGAACCAATTTTACGATTTAGATGCAAAAGGGCTTGTCCTTGGAATCGCACCAGATTTTGATTATAAGCAGTATGAGAAGCATTTGGACGTAGGAGATATGGTGATCTTATTCTCTGATGGTGTCACAGAATCTAAGTCGGAGGACGGCTTTTTAGAGCGGGAGGATATCAAAGCGCTTATAGCAGAGCACCTATCCTACTCAGCTCAGGAAATGGTCGATGCCATCTATGCCAGCTTACTCAAGCTACAAGATTTTCAGCTTCACGATGACTTCACTTTACTTGTGCTCAAAAGAAAGGTTTAGAAAGTGAAGATGCGGGTATATAAAATTCTAGGAAACAAGAATTTCGAGGTGAATGCATAATGAATATGACAGTGAAAGAGCATCAAATAGATCAAAAAACAAAAATTAGTGTCAGCGGAGAAATCGATGTGTACTCTGCTCCTCAGCTAAGAGAAACACTCATGCCTAAAGCCGAGGCGGGAGAGCATCTTGAAATTTGTTTGAAGGATGTTACGTATATGGATAGTACAGGATTAGGTGTATTTGTTGGGCTGTTTAAAGCGGCTCAAAAAGCAGGTGGAACACTAAAGCTTGAGAACTTGTCAGAACGGCTTGTAAGGTTGTTTGAAATTACTGGACTAAAGGACATCATTGACATTTCTGCAAAGACAGAGGGTGGGGTACAATGAACGAATCAGTAGATCTAATCGAGATGAAAATCCCAGCGAAACCAGAATACGTAGGCATCATCCGCCTGACTCTTTCAGGCGTAGCAAGCCGAATGGGCTATGTTTACGAAGAGATTGAAGATTTAAAAATTGCCGTCAGTGAGGCCTGTACAAATGCAGTTCAGCATGCCTATAAAGGTGAACATGGCGAAGATGGAGAGGTAGCAGTTCGCTTTCTTGTCTATGAGGATCGTCTAGAAATCATTGTTGCTGACAAAGGCGGTAGCTTTGACTTTAAGCAAAAGCAGGAAGGATTAGGGCCTTACACATCTGCTCATACGGTGGATCAATTGGCAGAAGGAGGTCTTGGTTTATACTTAATGCAAACATTGATGGATGAAGTCGAGGTGCAAGCAAACTCCGGAGTTACCGTTGCGATGACAAAGTTTTTAAACAGGGAGCGAGTTGACCATGACACAACCATCCAAAACTATGAAACTAACTAAAGATGAAGTGGATCGCCTTATCCAAAGCTATCAATCCAACCAAGATGAGCAGGCGCAGCTCACGCTGGTCGAATGCTATACAAACTTGGTCGATATGTTGGCAAAAAAATATTCAAAAGGAAAAAGCTTTCATGAGGATCTCAGACAAGTTGGAATGATTGGTTTACTTGGCGCTATTAAGCGATATGACCCACTCGTCGGTAAATCATTTGAAGCCTTTGCCATTCCAACCATCATTGGGGAAATCAAACGCTTTTTACGAGATAAAACATGGAGTGTCCATGTACCAAGGCGGATCAAAGAGCTTGGACCAAGAATCAAGATGGCCGTTGATCATCTGACAACGGAGACGCAAAAATCACCTAAAGTTCAAGAAATTGCAGAATATCTAGATGTGACAGAGGAAGAAGTACTGGAAACCATGGAGATGGGCAAAAGCTATCAAGCACTGTCTGTTGACCAAGGCGTAGAGGCTGATTCTGAAGGAAGTACAGTCACCATTTTAGACGTTGTCGGCTCACAAGAAGAGGGCTACGAACGTGTAAACCAAAAAATGATGCTTGAGAGTGTGCTTCATGTTCTGACAGATCGAGAAAAAGAGATTATCAACCTGACTTATTTGCAAAATAAGAGTCAGAAAGAAACAGGCGATTTACTAGGGATATCCCAAATGCATGTATCGAGACTGCAACGGAAGGCAGTTAAAAAGCTACGAGATGCATTATCAGAAGATGCGTCTATGGAGCTAGGGTAATGAAGCAGATTGAACAGCACGAGCATGTGAATGCCATTATCTATCAATCGAATAAAGAAGGGAAATCATGCTGTGGGGACAGTTTTTTTATTAAAGCAGATGATGAAGAACTAATTTGTGCTGTGGCAGACGGATTAGGCAGCGGTCAGTTCGCCAATGAATCATCTTCTTTAGTCAGCGAAATTGTCGAAGAATATGGACATGAGGATATGACGACCCTCATCGAAAGATGCAATCAGGCGATGAAAAATAAACGCGGAGCCACAGTTGCGATCTTAAAGGTGAATTTTTCCCAGCAGCAATTTACCTATTGTTCGGTTGGTAATATTCGGTTCATCTTGAATGCTCCTTCTGGCGACTATATTTATCCACTTCCGACATCAGGATACTTATCAGGGAAACCTAGAAAATATAAAACATACACCTATTCCTACGAAAAAGGATCAACATTCATTATGTATTCAGACGGATTGAATGTGCCAAACATGAGAATGTGTTTAAAGCATAGTCATTCAGTTGCAGACATTGCCAAACAACTTGAAACATACACACAAGACAAGAAGGACGATCTCACCTATGTACTTGGTCAGCTCACGTAAAATAGCTGACCTTTTTTCTGTTTTGCCGATTTTTTTGATACACTAAAAGAGAAGACACAGTGAGGGGATGCAAAGTATGAAGACATCTGACTTTTTATTGAAACAAATTGCAACAGAATTAAAGCTTTCAACAAAACAAATTGAAAGTGTCATCAAGCTCTTAGAGGATGGCAACACCGTCCCGTTTATTGCCCGTTACCGGAAAGAGCAGACAGGCTCACTGGATGAGGTGCAAATTCAAACCATTTCAGAGCGCTATACATATATCCAAAATGTCATGAACCGAAAAGAAGAAGTCATCCGATTAATTGCAGAACAAGACAAACTGACGGATGAATTAAAACAAAAAATTGAGCAGGCTCATAAACTGCAAGAGGTCGAAGATTTATACCGGCCATTCAAACAAAAACGTAAAACAAAAGCAAATGTAGCCAAAGCAAAAGGGCTCGAGCCGCTGGCTGAATATGTACTCACGCTGCCAAACGATGAGATCGAGAAGAAGGCCGCTTCTTTTATCAACGAAGAAAATGAAGTAACAAGTGTAGAAGAGGCACTTGAAGGCGCGCAGCACATCATTGCTGAACAGCTGGCAGATGATCCTGATATGCGGAAATGGATTCGCAGCGAAACGTATCAAAAGGGCAGTCTAGTCACATCAGGAAAAGACATCGAAAGCGATGAGAAAAATGTCTATGAAATGTATTACGATTATCAAGAGCCCATCAAAAAGATAGTACCTCACCGTGTACTAGCGGTTAATCGTGGAGAGAAAGAAGGCATCTTAAAGGCAGCCATCGAGCCACCTGCTGAAAATATTCGTTTCTATCTCGACAAACAAGTCATAAAAGGCAAACAGACGACGGCGAGACCGTTTATCGAAGCGGCAATTGACGATGCGTATAAACGCCTCATTCAGCCTTCCATCGAACGAGAAATACGCAAAGAGCTGACAGAAAAAGCAGAAGAACAAGCGATTCATATTTTTGCTGAAAACTTAAGAAAACTACTACTTCAGCCGCCGATGAAAGGGAAACGTGTACTTGGAGTGGACCCTGCGTTTCGTACAGGCTGTAAATTAGCCGTCGTGGATGATACGGGCAAAGTCCATCAGATCGGCGTCATTTACCCGCATCCGCCTGTGCAGAAAAAAGCGGAAGCCAAACAAAAAGTGAAAGAGATCATTCAATCATCAAATATTGAAGTCATTGCGATTGGAAACGGAACAGCCTCAAGAGAGACTGAACAATTCATTGCAGACCTCATTCAAGAGTTGGATCAGCCGGTCTCCTATTTGATCGTGAATGAAGCAGGAGCAAGCGTATACTCTGCGTCTGCACTGGCGCGAGAAGAGTTTCCAGACCTGCAAGTCGAAGAACGAAGCGCCATATCCATTGCTCGAAGGTTACAAGATCCTTTAGCAGAGCTCGTGAAAATTGATCCGAAGTCTGTCGGAGTGGGTCAATACCAGCATGACGTGAGCCAAAAGCAATTAAACAGCTCGTTAACCTTCGTGGTAGAGACGGTCGTCAACCAAGTCGGTGTGAACGTCAATACGGCCTCACAGGCGCTGCTGCAATATGTGTCAGGTCTTTCAAAAGCCGTCGCAGGGAATATCATCAAGCGCCGCGAAGAGATTGGGAGATTCACAAGCAGAAAAGAGCTAAAGGACATTCCAAGACTTGGGGCAAAGACTTATGAGCAGTGTATCGGTTTCCTGCGCATCGCAGATGGACAAGATCCACTTGATCGGACAGGTATTCACCCAGAGAGCTATAAAGAAACAAAACAGTTCTTACGCATGATCAAGATGACACCAAATGATCTTGGCACAGAGCAATTAAAGGAGAAAATCGCAGAGGTCAAACTGGACGAAGCAGCAGAGCAGCTTGATATTGGTATCATTACACTTCAGGACATCATCGATCAGCTGACAAGACCTGAGCGTGATCCGCGCGATGAAGTACCAAAACCTCTTTTGAAAACAGATGTGTTGAAATTGGAGGACTTGAAGCAAGGAATGGAGCTGCAAGGAACGGTAAGAAACGTCGTAGACTTCGGCGCATTCGTTGATATCGGTGTAAAACAGGACGGGCTTGTCCATATTTCTAAACTCAGCAGCCGTTTTGTGAAGCATCCGCTTGACGTTGTATCAGTTGGTGACATTGTGACTGTATGGGTGGACTCCGTTGATCAGGTAAAAGGCCGCGTTGCCCTCTCCATGCTGAAACCAGAGTAAACAAAAAACGAGGCGCACCTTAGGATGGGGTGTGCCTTGATGTGACTGAATGTTTTTTTCTGTAGAAGTACCAGCATTGATTCAGCAACTTGATTTGGTAATGATTTTTTTCGAAAAAAGCCTTCTGCATCTGAGTTTTCAGCCAGTTGGGCATCGCCCATTCCTCCTTTGATCAAAACAGTGGGTGTACCTTCAATGTATGCAAAGGGGAAATTGTCCTGTTCGGTGTTTTTATAGAAAGGAACGATCTTGATTGAAGGAGAGCGAGTTACAGCAGTTAACAGAGCATATTTCTGAGCATTTCTTTGGTAAGGCATTCCGCCATCAGGCTGTTTTTAATGACCGTCTCAAAACGACAGGCGGGCGATATTTACTTGGTACACACAATATCGAACTGAACCGCCGATACCTAGAGGAACATGGACGAGAAGAATTAATCGGGATCATTAAGCATGAGCTGTGTCATTATCATCTGCATCTTGAGGGGAAAGGCTATCAGCATCGTGACCGTTCCTTTAAAGAGTTATTAAAACAAGTAGGAGCCCCGCGTTTTTGTACACCGCTAAAGACCGTACAAAATAAACGGCGTGTACAGAAACGGCATGAATATGTCTGCACAGGATGCGGTCAGTATTTTATCAGGAAAAGACGGTTTGATACCTCTCGTTATGTGTGCGGCGTCTGCAAAGGAAAATTAAAATGGAAGCGTACAATCGGTTCAGAGTGATAAGCATTCCTTTAGGGATGCTTTTTTTGTGAGATGAAGTAGACACATTGAGACAAATAGAGACGCAAGTCTCATTTTGTCTCTTTTTTGATCGATGTGAATCGCTCAAAGCCTAGGCTTTCAAGCGCCATGATGTTGGCACGCTTTTTGCTTGTATAGAAGTGCAAGCAAAAAAGATAGGAGGTTTTATCATGGAAATGGCACTCACAAAAGAAAAAGCCGTTTGGATGTATCAAAAAATGCAGGAAATCCGCCAATTTGAAGATCAAGTACACACGCTTTTTACAAAAGGGATCTTGCCAGGTTTTGTCCATCTTTATGCTGGTGAAGAAGCTGTTGCTGTCGGAGTCTGCGCTCATCTGAATGAACAAGACAGTATTACAAGTACTCACCGTGGCCACGGTCATTGTATCGCTAAGGGCTGTGATCTAAAAGGAATGATGGCAGAAATCTATGGAAAAGCCACAGGCCTTTGTAAAGGAAAAGGTGGATCTATGCACATTGCAGATTTTGATAAAGGAATGCTCGGTGCCAACGGAATTGTTGGAGGCGGCTTTCCACTTGCGTGCGGGGCAGCCCTCACAGCTAAATATAAAAAGACAGATAATGTAAGCGTTTGCTTTTTTGGGGATGGTGCAAACAATCAAGGGACTTTTCACGAAGGAATCAACCTCGCCGCTATCTGGAAACTGCCAGTCATTTTCATCGCAGAAAACAATGGTTACGGGGAAGCGACGCCATTTTCCTATGCTTCAAGCTGCAAATCGATTGTGGATCGAGCCGCCAGTTATGGTATTCCGGGTATTCAAGTAGATGGAAAAGATGTGACAGCCGTTTATCAAGCAGCAGAACAAGCGATAGAACGAGCAAAAAATGGAGAAGGTCCGACATTGATTGAATGCATGACATATCGGAATTATGGTCATTTTGAAGGAGACGCCCAGCGCTACAAAACAAACCAAGAAAAAACAGAACACCAAGAAGAGAAAGATGCCATCACGCTTTTTAAAAATGAATTATTAAAGGAGCAGCTGCTGACGGATCAAGAGATATCAAGTATTGAAGCGGCTGTAGCAGAAGCGATAGATGAAGCGGTTAGATTCAGTGAAGAAAGTGAATATCCAGATCAATCCGAATTATTGACCGACGTGTATGTTTCGTATCGATAAATCAGAAAGGGGAGAGGGAAATGACAAGAGAAATCAGCATGTCTAGTGCTTTGAATGAAGCGATTAAACTGGCGATGAGAAGAGACGAAGATGTCATTTTAATGGGAGAAGATGTTGCGGGAGGCGCTCATGTAGATCACTTACAGGATGATGAAGCATGGGGCGGTGTTCTTGGTGTAACGAAAGGAATCGTACAGGAATTTGGACGTGAGCGTGTCCTTGACACACCGATTAGTGAAGCTGGCTATGTTGGTGCGGCTATGGCAGCTGCGTCAACAGGGCTAAGACCAATTGCGGAGCTTATGTTTAATGATTTTATCGGTACTTGTCTGGACCAAGTCCTGAATCAAGGCGCAAAATTTCGATACATGTTTGGCGGAAAAGCAGAGGTGCCAATCACGATTCGAACGACACATGGGGCGGGTTTTAGAGCAGCTGCCCAGCATTCGCAAAGTTTGTATGCACTATTTACAAGCATCCCTGGATTGAAAGTAGTTGTGCCTTCTTCACCATATGATGCCAAAGGGCTGCTGCTGGCAGCGATCGAGGATCAGGACCCTGTCATCTTTTTTGAAGACAAGACGCTTTACAATATCACAGGAGATGTGCCGGAAAGGTATTACACACTGCCACTTGGGAAAGCAGATGTGAAGAGAGAAGGATCTGATGTAACCATCTTTGCAGTAGGCAAACAAGTGCATACAGCACTCGAAGCAGCAGAAGAGTTAGCTGCTCAAGGTATTGAAGCGGAAGTGATTGATCCAAGAAGCTTGTCGCCGCTCGATGAAGAGGCCATTCTGACTTCAGTAGAAAAAACAAATCGACTTGTCATTGTCGATGAAGCAAATCCAAGGTGCGGAATTGCCGCAGATATCTCTTCTTTGATTGCAGATAAAGGATTTGATTTACTTGATGCTCCAATCAAAAAAGTGACGGCTCCTCATACACCGGTACCATTTTCACCACCTCTTGAAGATATATATCTGCCAACACCTGATAAAGTTGTGAACACCGTATTAGAGATGATTGGCAAGAGTCATGACAAGATCTTGAACTAAAGAAAGGAGAGAGGGAGATGGCTGTCGAAGTTGTGATGCCTAAATTGGGCATGTCGATGAAAGAAGGAACGGTATCTGTCTGGAATAAGGAGGTTGGTGAGACCGTAAATAAAGGAGAAAGCATTGCAAGCATCAACTCCGAAAAAATTGAAATGGAGATCGAATCACCTGCTGAAGGAACCATATTGGATATAAAAGTGTCAGAGGGAGAAGGTGTACCGCCTGGCACGGTCATCTGCTATATCGGTGAAGGAAATGAACCAGTGGAGGAAAAGAAAGCTAGAGACAACCAGTCAAAACCAAAGAAAGAGAGAAAGAAAATCTCACCTGTTGCCCGTAAAATGGCGAATAGCGCAAACCTAGACATTGATACGCTCGTGGGGACAGGACCAGGTGGAAGAATTACGAAAGAGGATGTGCTTCATGCACTTCCTGAACGGGAAGAGAAAAAACAAAAAGAGAAAAAACAAAAAGAGACAGAGCATCAGCCTATTAACATGATGCGGAAAACAATTGCCTCAAGAATGATGGAAAGCCTGCAAACAAGTGCACAATTAACCATTACGATGAAAGCGGACGTGACACAACTTACAAACTTACAACAACAGCTAAATGAAACAGCCATAGCACGTTACGATACAAAGTTGACCATCACCGATTTTGTAGCCAAAGCAGCGATCCTTTCGTTGTTAGAACATCCTGCGATGAACAGTCAATATCATAACGGAGTTTTGGAAACCTTTGAGAATGTTCATCTTGGGATTGCTGCTGCGTTAGATAACGGATTGGCTGTACCGGTCATTCAGCATGCGGAGCGGTTAACGCTGATAGAGCTAGCGAAGAGCATTAAATTGTATGGCCAAAAAGCACGTGAAGGAAAGCTTCTCCATGATGAAATCCAAGGTTCGACCTTTACATTGACCAATCTTGGAGCCTATGGTGTAGAGTATTTCACGCCAATTTTGAATCCGCCGGAAGCAGGTATCCTGGGCGTCGGAACAATGTATGACACCCCGGTTTATCGAGAGGATGAATTGTGCAAAGGGACCATCCTGCCTCTCAGTCTTACGTTTGATCACCGCGTGCTGGACGGAGCGCCGGCGTCCGCATTTTTATCAACGGTCAAAGCACATTTAGAAGAACCAATATCCACTCTTTTATAGGAAGAAGGTGAACGTACCATGACACTGGTCATTATAGGAGGCGGACCAGCAGGTTATGTGGCAGCCATAACAGCCGCCCGTTTCGGCAGGGAGGTTGTGTTAATTGATCAAGGTCAGCTGGGGGGGACCTGCCTCAATGAAGGCTGTATTCCGACCAAAGCACTTTTGCAAAGTGCCGATATGTATGAGCATGTGAAATCGGCTGGACATTTTGGAATTGAGCTTCCAGAACATGAGCCTATCATCCAATGGAATGCTGTCCAAAAACGGAAGCAGTCTGTCGTCAAGCAGCTCACTGATGGTGTTCGCTACTTGATGAATAAAAACAAAGTCACCGTGGTAAATGGGAAGGCTTCATTTCTATCAGCACATGAGCTATTGATAGAAAGTGAAGGGAAGTCTGACATCATTCAAGCAAAACAAATCATTATTGCATCAGGGGCAGCGCCTGCTGCTTTACCTTTTTCACCTTTTGATGGCGAATGGATCATTCACAGCAAGGATGCCATGTCACTTTCTTCGATACCAGATTCGCTTTGCATCATTGGGGGCGGGGTGATCGGCTGTGAGTTTGCGAGCATCTTTAGCAGAATGGGATCAAAGGTTGTCATGGTTGAACGGGCAGTGCACATTTTACCTGAAGAAGATCGTGATACAGCACAATGTCTTCACGATGAGCTCGAAGAAACGGGTGTAGACATTTTGACGTCCGCCGCAGTCAAACAGCTTGATTGCTCTTCAAGAAAAGTAGTGGTGGAGAATAATCAAGGAGAGCGGTGTGAAATCCAGTCGGATCTTTGCTTAGTGGCCATTGGCAGAAATCCGCAGCTTGGAGAATTGAATCTTGATCAGGTTGGTATTGATTTTGATAGAAACGGCATCTACGTCAATGAACATATGCAAACCAATCACCCGCATATCTATGCGTGCGGTGATGTAACAGGTGGGGTCCAGCTTGCTCATGCTGCTTTTCATGAAGGAACGGTTGCGGCATCCCATGCATCAGGAGAACATGTAAAGGTCAATGAGCAAGTAATTCCGAGGTGCATCTACACCTCTCCAGAAATCGCCAGTGTTGGTTTAAATGAAGAGAGTGCTAGAAAACAATATGAGGAGATTCGGATAGGGACATGTGCATTTTCTGCAAATGGAAAAGCATTAATCTTAAATCAACCGGCCGGTCAAGTAAAGGTCATTGTTGAACCGCAATATCAAGAAATATTAGGCATTTCAATCATCGGACCGCATGCAACAGAACTGATTGGACAAGCGGCGGTGATGATGCATACAGAGCTGACCGCTGATGCATTAGAGCAGTTTATTGCGGCACATCCGACACTTTCAGAGGCGATACACGAAGCCTTGCTGCAAACCATTGGACGAGCGGTACACTGCTGAAAAAGGCTTCTTTTCTATCCGATTGACTTCTTGGGTTAGCTAATGATAATTGAAAGCGCTTTTATAATTATCTATAATGAATAAAAAGCCCCTAGAGGAGAGGATGGAATGAATCCGACGCCTTGTTATTTAAATACGTGGAAACGTTTTGTTCGTGAAGGTTTGCTTGATCAGTCTCGTCTGAATAAGAGAGTGGTGGAATCATGGCACAGGTGTAAACAGGCAAATGTGAATCCGTATTTAGATAAAGGACAGTCGTTGTTAGAAAAGGAAAGATTCAGTGCCCAAAAAAAGAAATATTCATTATTCCTAAATGCGGCTCTCCCTTACTTAAATAAAATCAGTCAGCAATTAAAAGAATCTGACATGCTGGCCTTACTCATCGATGCAGACGGTTATGTGTTAAGTCTGACAGGAAGCGAAAGAACGATGGTGGAAGCAAGAAGAATAAATTTTATGGAGGGTTCACGCTGGACCGAAACTGATGTAGGGACAAATGCGATCGGAACGGCACTCGTCATCGGAGAAGCGGTGACGATCAATGGAACTGAGCATTTTTCTATCGCCTCTCACCATTGGAGTTGTTCAGCCGCTCCTATTCGCGATGCAGACGGTACAATCATAGGGGTGATTGACATCTCCTGTATGACGGATAACAAGCACCCTTTTATGCTTGGAATGGCTTCAACGGTTGCTTATGCCATCGAGAGAGAAATTCAAGTCCAGCAAAAAAGGAGGGAGATGGAGCTAATCACTCACTGTCTCCAGCAGGTGGAAGTAGACAAACCGTATGTGGTCTGTAATGAAAAAATGCAAATTGTTTCTGCCAGCAGGTCGATTAGAGAACGATTTTCAGACTGGTATGGAATGGATGTCGAGCGGCTTAAGGATCATCCATTTGTTATCAGAGGGAAGCAGATCATTCAATCAGAGCACGATGGAAAGATGCTAGGCATATCCCTTTCCCTTGAAGAAGCAGCGAAAAGCAGCATAACCGTTTCTTTTGCTCAATTTCCCGGGGAATCCGGAACAAGTAAGGTATTTCAACAGACGCTCAGCGAAATGAAACGAGCGGCACAAACAGATGCAAATGTATATATTTGGGGAGAAACAGGTACAGGAAAGGAACTGGCCGCTAGAGCTATTCACTCAGCCAGTGAAAGGCATAGAGGGCCGTTTATTGCTGTTAATTGCGGAGCCATTCCTGAAAGCCTTTTAGAAAGCGAATTATTTGGCTATGCTGAAGGGGCTTTTACAGGGGCAAAACGTCATGGAGCTAAAGGGAAATTTGAACAAGCTCATAAAGGAACACTCTTTTTAGACGAAATTGGCGAAATCACATATGCGATGCAAGTAGCGCTTCTTAGGGTGATAGAAGAAAGGAAAGTCGTACCGCTCGGCGGGACACACGAAACCCCTTTGGATATTAGAATCATTACTGCGACACACCGTAATATGAACGAACTGCTGAAGGAAGGAAAAATACGAGAAGACTTGTATTACCGTCTTCATGTCTATCCAATCAACATCCCGCCGCTTAGAGAAAGAAAAGAAGACATTCATGATTTATATCGTTATTACCAAAAGAAGCACCACTGGCATGCGGCGTTTCCTGAATCATTTTTTCAGAAATTACAGGAGTATCATTGGCCAGGAAACATACGAGAGCTTTTTAACCTATTTGAACATCTTAGGGTCCTCTTTCCGCAAGGCGGATGGATTGGTGAATCGCAATATGCTTCAGTATTAGAGGCGATTGATCAGAAAAAGCAGAAGCTGCATCCAGCAGAGTGTACTGAAACTCCAAAAGAACTCACATTCAGGGAACGCATTCAAAAGCAAACAGTGATAGAAGCACTGCATAAAACAAAAGGTCATGTGTCAGAAGCAGCGAGGTTAGCAGGAGTGCCAAGAAGTACTTTTTATAAATGGATGAGAAAGTTTCATCTGTCTTAATCTCATGGAAGGCTGCATCAAGGCCCTTGGTCTACGTGAAGAGGTCGGGGGCTTTATGCCAAGTTAAACAAATGGCATGGAAAAAGGCTTGACTGTTATATTAGTATATGTTAAATTATAAAAGCCGTCGCAAATGAAGTAGGGATGAAACGCTTAAAAATTCTTGACACATTTTTCTGGCATATATATAATGAAACATGTCTTATTATTCCGCAGTAGCTCAGTGGTAGAGCTATCGGCTGTTAACCGATCGGTCGTAGGTTCGAGTCCTACCTGCGGAGCCATAATGGAGAAGTACTCAAGTGGCTGAAGAGGCGCCCCTGCTAAGGGTGTAGGTCGCGCGAGCGGCGCGAGGGTTCAAATCCCTCCTTCTCCGCCATTATTTTATGGCCCGTTGGTCAAGCGGTTAAGACACCGCCCTTTCACGGCGGTAACACGGGTTCGAATCCCGTACGGGTCATGTTTTGTTTTTTGATTCGTTGGGCTATAGCCAAGCGGTAAGGCAACGGACTTTGACTCCGTCATGCGTTGGTTCGAATCCAGCTAGCCCAGCCATTTTTTTATATGTTTTTCTGCATAGCAGATGAGCCATTAGCTCAGTTGGTAGAGCATCTGACTTTTAATCAGAGGGTCGAAGGTTCGAGTCCTTCATGGCTCACCATTGTCACGCGGGTGTGGCGGAATTGGCAGACGCGCTAGACTTAGGATCTAGTGTCTTTATGACGTGGGGGTTCAAGTCCCTTCACCCGCATTGTTTTTCAAACAGTGCACTTATGAATATATGAGCACATCATACACGCGGTCGTGGCGGAATGGCAGACGCGCTAGGTTGAGGGCCTAGTGGGTGAATAACCCGTGGAGGTTCAAGTCCTCTCGGCCGCATCTAAGAAACCAAAGGTTGTAGACCTTTGGTTTTTTTGTTTTATTTTCAATGTTCTTATTTTGGAGAGAAAAATTTGTATAATATTATATTTCTCGAGTAAGAGCATTATATGAACTGTGTTAAAACATTAAATATACTTGATATGGAGAAACTCGTTGATGATTGCAGAGAAATTTTTAATACTCGATAAACAGGTTGTTATAATAGTAAGGTATGAATCTTATAAATCGGTCTAGTTTTGGAAAACCGAAATAATAACAAGTAAAAGTTTTATCGGTATTTAGATAACTCACTAATCCTTTCAGGTGTCTAAATTCATTGAACTTAGAAGAGAAAATTTTAATAGAAGGTGTGTCAGTCACGATTTCATTTGGGTGATTCTTATGATGTAGTTCTGTTGTGAACTTTATAATATCGTGTCCGTTTTCATTTATAAATTGGGCTTGGCCATAATAGACACGTAGTTCATACTTAATTTCGTTAGGTGAATCGAGAGAATAAAATAGTTCGTTTAAAGTTACTTTCATATTTTTGCTGATTTCAAAAACTGGGTTCAGTTTATTGTCTGACACATTATTTTTTAATACAATTAGTTGAGCTAAAGATTTAACCTCTTTATTTGTTTGGTAAATCTCTATAGGTGTTGTTTTTGTCTCTTTTTTGGCTAAATAATCATCATTTGATTCAAAAAATGAAGGAGAATTCTGCTTGAAAACTAAAGAGAAATGAGACATATAACCACTCCTTTAACCATATTATACCATAATTGTGATTAAGAATTATACATTATTTTATAGGGGAGTGCATTTCTATTGAGCTGCCTATCGGAGTCCTCTGAAGAATTGGGGGTATGAGTTTTTAAAGGATAGTCAAAAGACTGTTCTTTTTTGTTTCTAAAAATCGATGTAATTAAAGAAAAGTTTAGAAGGAGTGAGTAGACCACTCCTTCTAAACAAAATTATCGAGGTTCAACTGTAATCTTAAAAATGACGTAATTATCGTTTATATCATAGGCATAAACCAACGCCGTGCCAAGTGATGAGTAAGAAGATACGACACCACTAGAACTAATGCTAATAAGGTGACTGCCAGAGATGATTTCCCATCTTGTATAGCCATACAGCAATCCAACGTTTGAGTTTCTTAGCATATGGAAATCGACCGTTCCAATTTCATTTGTAGGCTTTGCTATATTGTGAATTTTTGCAGGTTCTTGCGCAGAAGCTTGATTTGTTAAAGCTGGAAGAGCTAATGAAGAAATTGATAATACTGAAACAATTAATCCCTTGTAAAGTTTATTCATAATACTTCCCCCTAAGTTTGATTTTGTTACAAATATATCATAACATGTAAAATATTTGAAATATATGGATTGTTTGTGAAAAGTAAATAAGGAGTAATGTGGTCTACTCTATTCTGGACATGAAGTTCAAAAATAATCTGAAAAAGGAGTTTAATACTATTAATATGTCTCATATCTTATGCAAGGATAACAGAAGGACAGAAGCAATGGTTTATGTAAAAAAAGTATTTCTTTGGCTCAAGGTCTTTATATAAAAGAAGATAAGTATTTGTTGGATCAGTGTTTTGCGTTCTTTAAAAGTAGACAAATGCATGGTGATATTGAAAATTTTTGCATTAGAAGCAGCTGAATACTTTAGAAGAGCTGGAAGATTTGAAATGGCTACCAAGCATGCACCATTTGCAACAGAAAAATTAAATAATTTCATGTCAATTGATGGTTTATTTTTTATCAAGTAAATTTATGATACGTTTTCCTCGTCCACCTCCAGTTTCTAAGGAATGATGGGCTTTGGCAACATCAGATAAACGATAAATGCTATCAACAACTGGCCTGACCTTGTTGGAATCTACATAAAATGCTAATTCTTTTAAAAGTTCATTTTTGGGGTTTGCGCTGAATGTGCGAACTCTACGAGAACCGAAAGTAGTTGAAGCTAATATATATATGAAAGACGAAAAACTAGGAAATCCAATAGTAACCATTCTTCCGTTCTTTGTAAGCAGGCGCCTATAATGTTTGAGGTCAGTTCCAACTGTGTCCATGACTACATCAAACTTTTTAAGATCAGTAGGATACGTCTTTTTATAATCAAGTACTTCGTCTGCACCTAGCTCTTGAAGAAAAGTGAGATGTTCTTCGTTTGCAAGAGCAGTTACATGAGCACCTAACATTTTTCCAATTTGAATCGCAATGCTTCCGACTCCTCCACTTGCACCACGTACAAGTAAATTTTCGCCTCTTCTAAGTTTAGCTTGATATTTTAAGGCAATAATTGCAGTAGCACCTACGCCAGGCAATGCCGCGGCTTGTATGAGATCAATCTTTGTAGGAGTTTTAGATATTTTCTCAGGTGATATAGCTACATATTCAGCGGCACTACCAATTTGGCTCCTGAGATTCATAGGAAGAACTCCCCACACTTTATCACCTAATTGATAACTTTTTACGTTCGATCCTACTTCAACAACCTCTCCAGAAAAATCTGCCCCTGTCCCTTTAGGGAATTGATTACCCGTTAATAGTTTCAACTTGCCTGATCGAAACAGCGTATCCATAGAGTTTACACTCGAACCATGTACACGAATGAGTACTTCTCCAGACTCTATAACAGGTTTTGATATAGAATCTTCAAAAAGAACATTCGGTGATCCATAATTAGTGTATTGTGCAGCGCGCATCTGTTCATTTTTCATTTACTCACTCCATCTCCTTGAAAAAGTATTGACTTGAAGGTTTTTTATAATCAATTTGGCTCTCTAATACCTGGATGACACGGTTTACATATTTGATTATAATAAATGGAATTGATTTAACAAGTACGCAATATAAACTGCTTAAGGAAGGAAAAACTGACTAAGGGGTGGATAAAATATGACTGAAAGTGAGCTGAATAAAGCGATAGCTCCAGCGAGTTATGCATTAAATATATTAGCGGGAAAATGGAATTTAAAAATCTTAGCTGTACTATGTAGTTACAATGAGATTCGATATAATGAGTTAAAGCGTAAAGTGTATGGAATTACAGGAACAATGCTCAATCAATCATTAAAGGACCTGATTGAAAACGGAATTGTTCAACGAGTTCAGTATAATGAAGTTCCATCAAGAGTAGAATATTCATTGACTGGGGCAGGACTAGAGCTGATCCCTATATTTGAACAACTTTTTTTATGGGGCGAAAACCAATTAGAAAAATCAAAGTCATAATAAAATCCATCTACGTGAGAAGTTCGTTAGGGAATCATAGCATAGCTTCCTAACAAAGATTTTATTCACTTTAAGCTATGATGAAGAAAAACAACAAAAAATCTTGAGATTACTAGGGAAGCGCTAGAAAAGGGGATGCAAATACATGTCAATTTACCATAAAGTCATTGGAGAAGGATATCCGATCGTTATATTACATGGTTGGACACTTGACCATCAAGTGATGTTACATGCATTTGAACCGGTATTTGAAAAACAAAGCGGTTGGAAGAGAATATACATAGACTTACCGGGTATGGGACGTTCCGAGCCGCATCCATCTATTCAGAATTCTGATGATATGTTAGAAGCGGTATTCCGTCTTTTGGACGAAATTATCCCTGATGAACAGTTTATTGTTTGTGGTTATTCGTATGGAGGGTACATAGCTAGAGGTATTGTTCATTCACGCCTAGAAACCGTTCGTGGATTACTACTTGTGGCCCCAATGACTATACCTGTATTCGATCAAAGAGTCGTGCCAGAGAAGACCGTTCTAAAAAGTGACAGCAGCTTGATATCACAACTCTCTCCAGAGGAGACGGATGAATTTTGCTCCATGGCAGTTGTGCAAGGAAAACCGGAATGGGAGAGGTTTCGAGATGAAATTTACCTTCCTTCAAAACAAACAAATCATGAATTCATCAATAACATTCTTCAAAATGGATATGGCTATACCTTCGACATTACATCTGAATTTCAGTATCCCACGCTCATTATCACAGGGCGTCAAGACAATGTAGTTGGATATCACGATGCGTGGCGGCTGATCGAAGACTATCCAAGGGCAACCTTTGCAGTGCTTGATATGGCTGGCCACAACCTGCAAATCGAACAACCCGATGTATTTAACTCATTAGTTCATAACTGGTTAATCAGACTTGAGTCGGAAAATGTAAAGAAATAGATTAGGTTTTGTGCAAAATATGTGCAAATCGGAGTCAGGGGTGAATAACCCCGTGGAGGTTCAAGTCCTCTCGGGCATCTCTAAAAAATACCAAGGGTCGTGTACCATTGGTATTTTTTTTGTGTGCTCTTTTACTATAAAGTGATAACAAGATACATCGATAGTATGCTAAGTGGAAACATACCCGGTCATTTTAATATAAATTTCTCTTTTGAATGAACGATTCCACATCAGATTATCTTAGGTGCGAAATCATATTGCAACTTTAATTAATGTCCATAAAAGAACTGAATAAGCTCTTTTATTCAGCTTTTAGTTTCCTTTCATCTTTCATATTGTTAAATAAAGGTTATAATGAGATAATTTGATAAAAAGAAATTAAGTCGCATAAGATCAACCAAAGGAGTTATAACATGATAAAAAGGTTTTCTCTAGTTTTACTTACTCTCATGATGTCTATAGTTGTTTTGCTAGCGGCTGCCAAAAATTCCTCTGGGGATCATGTCATTTCATTTGATCAGCCTCACATCTTAATAATATCAATTGTAATAATGGTATGTTTATTCATTCCTCCGTTAGTGATGTCCTTTTTCAGTCACTTGATTGTGAGAACTATATCTAGTGTATACCAATGTTTTATTGTTCTATCTTTTCTAGGGCTCATTCCAATAGGATTTCTTATTCCAGATTTTTTAACAATTGTTGTTTCTGTTGTAGGAACTTTAGCCAGTGTAGCTAGTCTTATAGTCACTTTAAGAATTGATAGGAATAAAGATGCTAATCTTAACTAAAATAAAAATGACATCAATTTTCTAAGAGTACAGTAATGTTTCGTTATTCCTTACTTTTAAATAAAACTGAAAAATGGATTGACGTTATAAACTTGCTTATTCCCTTCGGATTGAACACCCTTTTTGCAAAAAAATATTTTAAAGTCAGTGAAGAACAAAATTGAGTATAATCGTTGATTTTGTTCTTTTAAATCCTAAATTGCAATTATTTCCGAATCATGTTACAATAAGGTTAATTATTTTTGTTCGGCGTAAAGGATAGCATGAAGAAAGACTTTTCGTCTTGAGGATACTTTGGGCAAGGATAGTATAATACATTGTGTGATAACGCACTAGGAGGCAACAAACATGGAACAAGGTACAGTAAAATGGTTTAACGCAGAAAAAGGTTTTGGATTTATCGAACGTGAAGAAGGCGACGATGTATTCGTACATTTCTCAGCTATCCAAGGTGACGGATTCAAATCTTTAGACGAAGGTCAAAAAGTAACATTTGACGTAGAGCAAGGTTCTCGTGGAGCTCAAGCTGCTAACGTTCAAAAAACTGCTTAATCTTCATTTTTTAAAACAGGTTCTCTGTAGAGAGCCTGTTTTTTTGTGCTTTCATTTATTTCTTCAATAAAAAACCCTACTCAGCGTACAAGTAGGGAGTTGTTACAAGGTAATCGTAAAAAAAATTCATGCTTCAAAGGTTTATCAACAGTATAGCATATTGGATTTACAATATGCGGAATTTGCCTAAATAAATTCTTTTTTCTTTCATTAATTGAAGGATGGGTCAGAGAACTTGAATTCAAAAATGGTGAGGGATGCCCAAAAGAGCGGCAGAGTTCTTAACAGAAACTTTTGATTTGTTTTTCTGTAATCCCTTCGATGACCTCTAATTCACTTAGCAAAAATTCATGGGCATCATCTAGCATTTTCTTTTCACTTGCATTTAGTGCTTTCTCTTTTTTCATACGCATCAGGTCACGTACAACTTCAGCACCGTCTTGGATGCTACCCGTTTTTATTTTGTTTGTATTAATTGTATGCCGTTCTTTCCATGTCGGTATTTGAACTGATTCGCCATGCTGGAAAATGTCCATCACATTGTTTAATGCCAGTATATCTGTAACAGGTCTAATGCGTGAACCCGATATTTTCCGTGTTGGAATCATCACTTTCATATGACTGATTGACATATTAATCACATAATACTGTTGTTTTTCATCAGAAAATTCTTTTTCTTCTATGGCTTCAATTATACCTGCTCCGTGCATTGGATAAACAATGTTATCACCAATTTGAAACATATCATCCGCCTCCATATCATGTATCTACTTTAAGGGTACCACACTTAGGGGTAAAATAATCAAATTTTTAATAATAACATGTTTATTTATTTTTTGTCAATAAATTTAGTTCTAAAAAAAAGAGATAATTTCATGAAAATGTTGGATGATTTTTGAACTTATCCTCTAGAATCTCACTACAAGAAAAACAGGATATCCACCATTAAAAAAGACCAGCCGTTGAGCTGGTCTTTCCAGATAGAATCCGATCATAATGTCGAAATATCAATGACAAACCGATAACGCACATCACTTTTCAGCACACGTTCATACGCTTCATCAACTTGACTTGCGTTGATCACTTCAATTTGTGGTGCGATATGGTGAGTAGCTGCGAAATCGAGCATTTCTTGTGTTTCTTGGATGCCGCCAACGAGTGAACCAGCAATGCTGCGGCGCCCGGTGATTAATGAAAAGACATGGAACTGATCTGGCTCAGGTGGTGCACCGACATTCACCAAGGTTCCGTCCACTCGAAGTAAGGACAAATAGGCGTCTACATTGATATTAGCAGAGACCGTATTGAGAATGAGGTCATATTGGCCGGATAGTGTTTTAAATGTATCAGGATCACTTGTAGCAAAATAGTCTTTTGCACCAAATGACAGTGCTTCTTCTTTTTTATTCATAGAGCGGCTCAATACTGTGACTTCAGCGCCAAGTGCACGTGCGAATTGAATGGCCACATGACCGAGCCCGCCCATCCCGACGATGGCGACTTTTTTGCCAGGACCTGCCTTCCAGTGCTTTAACGGAGAATAAGTGGTAATGCCAGCGCAGAGAAGAGGACTTGCGACATCAAGGGATAGTTGATCTGGAATGCTGACGACAAAGCGCTCTGTCACGACAATCTTCTGACTATAGCCGCCGTAAGTCGGTTCCCCGTCATAGTCAAGGCTGTTATACGTTTGGATGACTCCTTTCTTACAATATTGCTCGTCTCCATTTTGGCAATATTCACAAGTGCCGCAGGAATCAACAAAGCAGCCAACACCTACACGGTCTCCGATCTGAAACTTCGTCACATCATCGCCGGCATCGGCAACGACTCCAGTAATCTCATGACCCGGAACCATTGGGAAAATACCGCCGCCCCATTCATCAAAGGCGCTGTGGATATCTGAATGACAGATCCCGCTAAATTGAATATCAATTAAAATATCATGTGGACGAAGCGCTCTTCGTTCAATGGTTGTCCGTTCAAAGTTCGCTTTTGCATGTGAAACACTTAAAACGTTTGATTGGTGCGTCTGACACATTCTAAATCATCCTTTCAAAAGTAAGATTCTGTTCTACTTCTATACTGTACGTCTTAAAGTGAACTCTAAGTCAATAGAGAACCCTCTTCAGGCTTTTCAACATCCTTAAATAAAGAATTGAGCCAAAAGCATCTTGCGTTCTCTATCAAATTGGAGATGATGAGAAGAAGGAATTTCATTTTTCATAAGGTGAGAGAAGAAGAAGAGAAGGGTGAAAACAATGAAAATAGCACAAGCCGCCAAGCAGCTCAATTTATCTACTGCTACGCTCAGATACTACGAGAATATTGGTTTAATTCGACCGATCCGTCGTGATGAAAACGGTGTTCGTGATTATGCAGAAGAGGATATTCAGTGGATTGAATTTATCAAATGTATGAGAAATGCGGGTCTCTCAATTGATGCACTTCGAGAATATACGGCTTTATTTATCGAGGGCGAGGATCATACCCTGTCCTCGCGAAAAAGTATTTTGGTCAATGAGAGAGAAAGACTTGTAGAAAAGCAAAAGGAAATCGAAGAGACGATTAAGCGATTAGATTACAAGATAGAAAGTTATGAAGATATTATCCACAGTTATGAACAAAAGCTAGTTCATCAACTAAAAACCAGCTCTATTTAAATGAAGAAAAACCTGTGACTTGTCACAGGTTTTGTGATGTGGTTATCTTTTTGTGTAACGCACCCAGTTATAATGCGCGTGGAGTGGTGTAACACCGTTATAGGAGCCGAGCCATTCATCGACACCTGCACCATTCCACAGGTTCATCATAATCTTTCCTGGAGTTTGAGGGATTTGAGTAGTGGCAGTATGTTTTAATTGTCCGTCCACATACCATTTGATCGAGTTGGGCTGCCAGTCAAATGCATACGTGTGATAAGAGTTTGCTGCATCAAAACCAAGGTTGACGATCTTTTCATGATTTCCTACACCATTGGTATAGTAGTTAAACTGAACCTTTGTCGTATCTTTTCCAAGAAATTCGATGTCAATTTCATCCCAAGGCGTACCATCAGTCGGTCCTGTATAAGTAAAGAACGAAGACACGATCCCAACATTTTTGGCTGGTTTCATACTGACTTCATAAAGCCCGTAGCCATATGTTTGAGTGGAACGGTTTTCTCCGCAGTCAAACTTATTATAGGAAGGACTTGTGAGCGATAATCGCATTTCCCCTAACGACGTCATGGAGACATTGTTTGCACGCCACGTACAGTTAAACATGTTTCCATTCGAGTACCCATCGGCTTTTTGCCATAACCCCGTATTATAGTTGTTAAAAGGCTCATAAAACGATCCGCCTGTTTGGGCCGAGGCACCCGCAGTAAATGTGGATAAACTCAATACTATTCCAGTGACAAGCAGCATCAACATTCGTTTCACACGGTAAGACATGTAGGCATTCCCCTCTCTTGTTTTGAAAGCGCTTTCTTAATTGATCATACATGATTCTCTCGAAATGGAAAATCGGTCTAATATATGATATTAAAGAGGATTTTTTACTAGATTTTTCTCTTATTTCATAGGAAGTTACGAAAGAAAATGATCTTTTTCAGGCTGTTTACTAAAGAATGATTGACAAAGCGGACAGTTGTCCGTAAGATAATACCGGTACAATTGTCCTAATGAAAACCAAAAAGTTTTGATTGAACACATAGAGAGAAGTGCAATATGGATGAAGGTAAAGAAGGTGAAGCATCATGGAAAAGGATATTGGGAAGGAAATTGAAGAGGTCGCTTTTACTTTGTTTCAGGAATTTGGCGTGGAAAATGTCAGCATGCATAAAATTGCCAAAACAGCTGGTGTTGGGCAGGGTACTCTTTATCGCCGTTATGCCAATAAAAGTGATTTGTGCCTTTCGATCCTTGGAGAAAGATTTGAACAGCTGATCCCTGCTTTGCATCTTTACTTGAGCAAAATCAGTGACCAGCCGGTTCGTGAACGTTTGCGTTATGTGCTCGAAGAAATTCATCTCATTGTCGGTCATCATTTAGACTGGATTCGGATGCTTACGATATCTGGGAATTTAGAGCAGACAAGCAAAGTGTATGACTGTCATTACAGTCAATCGCTTAGGCAAATGATTCGTGATTTGCTAGAAGAAGCAGATGAAAAAGGTGAAGCGAATATACAGGATATTGAACTGACGACACTTTGTATGTCCTCTCCGATGACGCCTGAAATGATGTTTTATATTCATGAATCTGGTTATACAATCGAAAAAATCGCTCAATTCGCTGCAGAAAAACAGATTTTATCTGTTTTCAATAGACATTGAAGTGGCTCATTTCTGACCGTCCTCACTTCCTATGATTGATTTAAATTGAAAAAGAAAAGGAGCCAACCTACTATGAACAAACAGCAAGCAGCAGCTTCTCATATTCGAACGCTGCCCATTATTATCTCATTTATTACAGCTGGTTTTATTGGCTTGTTCAGTGAAACGGCACTAAATATGGCGCTGAGAAGCTTAACGTTAGACTTTGGAATTGAAGCGACGACAGCTCAGTGGCTGACAACAGGATATTTATTAACACTTGGTATTCTCGTACCAATTTCAGGACTCATTCTTCAATGGTTTACAACAAGACAGCTTTTCATGACGTCGCTCGTCTTTTCGATCATTGGAACTTTTATCGCAGCAGTTGCACCAGTCTTTAGTATTTTAATGGTGGCACGTGTCGTACAGGCAGTCGGGACAGCATTGCTTCTTCCATTGATGTTCAATACGATTTTGGTAATCATCCCGCCTCATAAACGAGGCAGATCTATGGGGATTATAGGTCTTGTGATCATGTTTGCACCAGCTGTTGGTCCAACAGTCTCTGGTCTTATTTTGAAATCGCTGACGTGGCATTGGATTTTCTGGATTTCACTTCCGCTATTAATAGCTGCACTCGTCTTTGGTTTTATCTTTATGCAAAATATTACAGAACCAACAAGACCAAAAATCGACATCTTATCCATTGTGCTTTCAACCATTGGTTTCGGAGGAATTGTGTATGGCTTTAGTAGTGCCGGTGAAGGCGGCGGCTGGAGCAGTATGCATGTGATCGTGGCAATTGTAGTAGGTGTCATTGGGATTCTTGTATTCTCTCTCAGACAGTTGAATATGAAGGAACCGATGCTGAACTTAAGCCCGTTTAAATATCCGATGTTTGTCATTGGGTTACTGCTGATCTTAGTTTGTATGATGGTCATGCTGTCTGCTATGATGATTTTGCCATTGTATCTGCAAACATCCTTGGCACTAACGACCTTTACAGCAGGTTTAATGCTATTGCCAGGTGGAATTATCAACGGTCTGCTGTCTCCAATCATGGGTGGTTTATTTGATAAGTTTGGACCGAAATGGCTTGTGATTCCAGGGCTTGCTATCGTCGCAGTGACGATGTTAGGTTTTACCAATCTAAGTGTGAATACATCGATTGGATACATTGTGACCCTTCATATTACATTAATGGTCGGCATCGCGATGATCATGATGCCTGCACAAACAAATGGATTAAATCAGCTGCCGCCAGAGCTATATCCGCATGGTACAGCGATTATGAATACATTGCAGCAGGTGTCAGGAGCCATTGGTACTGCGGTTGGTATTTCGATCCTTTCATCAGGAACCCGCAGCTTTATGGAAAATGTGGCTGATCCTGCAAATCCGATGAACAAGCTGCTCGCCTTTACAAATGGCGTCCAGCATGCATTTATCTTTGCTGTGATCGTGACCGTCATTGGTTTGATCATCGCTTTCTTTATTAAACGAGTGAAGGTAGAACAGCAAGTTTCATAAAACAGATGAAAAGCACTGAGGACTTAGCGCCGCAGTGCTTTTTTTATATTCAAAGAGGGCGAAAATGGGGAGATAGATAAAAAGTGAACCAATGAGAATGTGCTGCTGATTCAGTAGAAGGAAAAGATGAAAAAGAAACGAATGAGTTAAGAAGAAATAAATAAGACAGGAGACTGAGATCATGAACTTACAAGAACAAATCAAAATCGCTGAGTCATTACGTCAACCGGCTGAAGGTTCATTACCGAGTCAATCGGAACTAAAACCAGTCCATCCTCCTGAAGTGAATAAAATGGAATATGACATTCCAACAAGTGCTGGCGAAACAAAGGTATGGGTATTTAAGCCAGTTAACACTTCAAAGCAGCCGCTGCCCGTTTTTGTGAATTTACATGGCGGAGGATTTATCCTAGGCAGTGCTGAAATGGATAACCACTGGTGTCCGGTCATTGCAGACCGAGCCCAATGTATTGTCGTCAATGTCGAGTATCAGCTTGCCCCAGAGCACCCTTTCCCAGCCGCTCTTCATGAATGCTACGATGTGCTGAAGTGGCTGTATGAACACCCTGATGAGCTTCAAATAGATCCTAATAGAGTAGCCATTGGCGGACATAGCGCAGGAGGAAACTTGGCAACGGCTGCTTGTCTCTTAAATATCCAAAAAGGGAACCAACTCCCGGTTGTCTATCAAGTGCTTGATTATCCGCCACTTGATTTAGCCACTGATCCAGCACAAAAGCCAGCATTTGAAGAAGCGATCCCTGTTGAAATGGCGAGGCTCTTTAATGCCTTCTATCTGCAAGGCCAAGATCCGAACAATCCGCTCGTTTCTCCGATCTTTGCCGATCGTTCATCCTTGGCACAAATGCCACCAGCTCTCGTTATCACAGCTGAAAGAGATTCGCTAGCTCAAGAAGCCGAACAATATGCGGAGAAGTTAAAAGAAGCAGGGATAGACGTCACGTACAGACAGTTTAAAGGAGTCCCTCACGCCTTCACGCATGCCGGAGATTTAGAAATAGCTGAAGAAGCTTGGCATCTCATGAGTGATCAATTGAAGAAGGCGTTTGAATAAGAAAGAAACATTGATAGAAAAGCACAGAACCCAGCGGGTCTGTGCTTTATTGTTGTGAAGTGAATGAAAAAGATCAGATATATGCCTTTATAGTCGATATAATAGAAAGAATAGTAGACTTAAAAAAGGAGCGAATCTAATGGAAAAAGAGAATCTACAGGCATTTTGTCTTTCTTTAAAAGGAGTCACCCATGATTATCAGCCAGAATGGCAGGCAGATCGATATCATATTGGTGGAAAGATGTTTGCTATGATGGGAGGAGATGCGAATCGAAAGCCTGTTATCACTTTAAAATGTGACCCTCAACGTGCTGAAGAACTAAGAGAGATGCATGAGGGGATTATTCCGGGCTATTATATGAATAAGACTCATTGGAATTCCATTTACCTTGATGCAGACATTCCAGCTTCATTTGTAGAGGAGTTAATCGAACATTCCTACCAATTGGTTTTTCACAAATTAACAAAAAAATCTCAACATGACATCCTCCAACATGATGAATGAAGCTAGACAAGTTAATCACCCCTGTGATTCTCTTCAAAATTGACTAGAGCAAAGTGCTGTCGTTATAATTTGACTAGTTAGAAGACGTTCATAGGGGGATATAAAATGAGCTATACAGTCATTACAGGAGCAAGTTCAGGTATTGGATATGAGGCGGCACTGGCCTTTGCAGCACGAGGCAAAAACCTTATTTTAGCTGCACGCCGGCTCGAGAAACTCCAAGAACTGAAGAAGGAGATTCTTGATCAATATCCCGATATCAAAGTAAATATACAGTCTGTCGATTTAACCGACATGGAGCAAGTGTATTCATTTTATGAATCATTGGCTGAATATGAGCTCGACACCTTCATTAATAATGCAGGATTCGGCCATTTCGGCTCGATAGGAGAACAGGATTTAAGTAAAATTGGAGATATGCTTCATCTGAATATCGAAGCCTTAACGATTTTATCCACTTTATTTGTTCGTGATTATGAGCAAGTAGAAGGGGCTCAGCTGATCAACATTTCTTCAAGAGCGGGCTATACAGTCGTCGGCAATGCCGTCACCTATTCGGCCACGAAGTTTTACGTGAGTGCCTTTACAGAAGGACTGGCACTAGAGTTGAAAGAAAAGGGAGCTAAGTTACAGGCGAAAATATTAGCACCTTCTGCAACAGAATCAGAATTTGCAAAGCGTTCATTAGATGTAGATCAATTCGAATATGAAGGCAATATCAAGAAATATCATACATCAAAAGAAATGGCAGCTTGTCTGCTTGAGCTGTATGACCATGAAAAAACAGTCGGTATTGTTGACGGCAAGACATTTGATTTTGAATTGAAAGATCCGATTTTTTCACATGCTGGTCCAAGTATGAAATAGAAATGACACATCACTGAGGGAAGATGTCCTCGGTGATTTTTTTATGGCATGATTGACTGTGTGGTAACCACATGGTTTAGAATGTGTACACAAGGAGGGAATCTAGTGACGTATGTAACAAGTGGAGAAGTATGTAAGCTATTAAACATCACAAAGTATACGCTTCGTCATTATATAGAACAGGATCTCGTCCGCCCTGCGAAGGTCGCTCAAAATGGGTACCAATTATTTGATGAAAAAGAAATTTACACCCTTTATCAAATCCTCTTCTTAAAAAAGGCGGGGTTTTCTTTAAAAGATATTAGCGAGAGCTTTTCGAAAGAACCCGGTATGACTCTGTCCTATCAAGGTATGCTGGATCAGGTCGAGAAGCAATTACAGGAATTGAGTGAAGTGAAACAGCGTCTGGAGCATATGCTGTCGATTCAAAACAACCTTCAGCTTCATCAAATAACCACTCAAGATCGGCCAATTCGTTATTTAAAACAGATCCCAGATCATCTTCTAAAGACTGAAACAGAGCTCGATTTTAAACAAATCGTTCAACAAAAGGATCTGGATCTGTCTCTTTTTGAGGAGAGATATTATGTGATCAATCTGCAAGATGACTCAACCATTTCTTATTATGTATCAAATGAACAGGATTACGATGTGAGACTGGATGCAGGTTCTTACGCGGTTAAAAGTTTTTTAGCCGAAGATGAAGAGAAAGTCATTGAAGAAATTGAGGCTTTTCTACACGAAGCTCCGTTTGACCAGCCTTCTTATATGATCTTATATGAGAATGTACCAGTCTCTGTCACGTACCAAGATTCCATGGTGTATACAGTTGAACAGAGAGCGGGGAATAGAACTTGAAAAAAAGGATTTGGCTGATCATCGCTGCAACGGCATTCATTTTTATCACAGCATTTGTATTTTATGAAAACAGCTTTGCTATGAATGAAAAGGAAGTTGTCATGGAGACTGCGGATGGGACATTATCAGGTATCGTCACAACACCTAAGAAGGAGTCAATAAAAGGAATTGTACTTTTTGTACACGGAGATGGTCCACAAAATGCCACATATGACGGAGGATACAGACCTTTAATGGAACGCTTTGCAAAGCAAGGCTATGCGTCTATATCATGGGATAAGCCCGGGGTGGGTCAATCAGAGGGAAACTGGCTGCATCAATCCATGGATGATCGTGCAAAGGAAGTAGAGTATGTGATCAAATGGGCGAAGAAAGAGCATAATCTTCAATCAAAACAAATCATCTTATGGGGAGCAAGCCAAGCGGGCTGGGTGATCCCAAAAGTAATGACAGATCGAACCGATATCACAGCCTCCATCCTTGTCGGGCCTGCTATCAATTGGATGAGACAGGGAAGGTACAATACACTTCAAACATTAAAAGAAACGAATGCATCTCAAGAACAAATTCAAAAAACAATCGAAAAAGAAGATGAGCAAAACAAATTATTAGAAGAAGGCGCGGCATTTCGCGCATATCAAAAGAAAACGGACGATCAAGAGATGACAAAAGATCGTTATGAATTCATTCAAAAGAACATGAAAGCCGATGCCACTTCAGATATCAAGCGCATCCAATCACCGATCTATTTGGTTCTGGCACAAAATGACCGAAACGTAGATTCCGCTGAAACAAAAAGGATCTACGAGAAAGAAGTAGCACCTCAATGGTTGCATATTCAAACAATAAGAGACGTAGAGCATTCAATGCTGAATCCGCTCATTCATCATTCCAATGCCCTGATCACATTAGCATCGATCGCCGCACCGAAAGATTTCCTACTGAGCCAAGCGTACTTGGATCATTGTGAGCATATACTCGAGCAGCTAAAAACACCTTCACATTAGGTGTTTTTTTCATATGTTCTTTGATAAAGCAAAGAATCAAAGACCCAGTAGATGAGACTGCTCATGATGACGATAGGTATAGATACTGAACTCCCAATTCCATCAATCACAAAAAGCATGACAACCATTGCAATCAGTAAATAAGCAGCTAGATAAAGTGGATGGAAAGCCTTTGGTTGCAAAGAAAACAACAACTGCAAAGGAACCGCAAAGACGAAATAATAAACAAAAAAGATGGGAACCTAAAATACCATAAACGTAGGCTCACCCTGAATCGGTGGATAGAAGCATACGAACAGACTGAGTAAAATCGAACTAAGGAATAGTGTTATTAGGATTTTGTGAAATGATTGAAGCTTTTGCAATATGTATACTCCTTTTTGTAAAATTTACTATATTTTATCATAAATTGATGATCTAGCATCGTTTACTGTTAATAATTGAACAACCTCAATATTCCCTTTTTTTAAAAAAAGTTAGGTATTTAGATGTAAAGAAATGATTGTGATAATGACCTTTTTGCCTTTATTTGGTTCTGTAACTTTCGCCTCATGCTGATGAATGAAGGATTGGTATAAAGTAAACCCTATAGAAAGAGATATAGCTTTGAATCCATCACATTTAAGAAAAGAGATGATCGAATGAACGTAACAAAATGGTTAGGTGCTGTCCTTCTTTCTGTTTTATTAATGTCGACAGCAGCTTGTGCCAATACAAGTACCCAAGAGAAAAATCAAAGCGAAAACGAAACCGCATCTAAGGAATCAAAAGACAAAACGACAGCCGTAGAAACAGGCAATAAGTCCTTGTCTAATATTAAGGTATTAGCGACGGGCGGGACGATTGCTGGCAGTTCAGACAGTGATACAGATACGACAGGATATAAATCTGGTTCACTTGGCATCGATAAAGTCATTGCTTCAGTTCCTCAGCTCAAGGATATTGCAAACGTAACAGGTGAGCAGGTGGCGAACGTAGGCAGTGAAAATGTGGATGATGCTCTTCTTTTAAAATTAGCCAAACGAGTCAATAAACTCTTAAACGATGATCAAGTCGATGGGATTGTCATCACACATGGAACAGATACTCTTGAAGAGACCGCTTACTTTTTACATTTGGTTGTCAAAAGTAATAAGCCAGTTGTGGTCGTTGGCTCAATGAGACCAGCGTCTGCTATCAGTGCGGATGGCCCGCTGAACTTGTATCATGCTGTGAAAATTGCATCCACAAAAGAAGCCAAAGGCAAAGGGGTCATGGTCACATTAAATGACCGAATTGCATCAGCTCGATTTATTACAAAGACAAACACGACCACAACCGATTCCTTCAAGTCTCTTGAGCAAGGCTACATTGGAGAAATTGCTGGTGAAGTGGTTTCCTTTTATAACGAACCAACAAGAAAACATACGTCTGAAAGTGAATTTGATGTATCAAACATAAAAGAATTACCACAAGTCGATATTTTATACGGCTATCAAAATGATCAAAAATACATGTATGATGCAGCAGTAAAAGCAGGAGCGAAAGGCATTGTCGTTGCCGCAGCCGGAAATGGAACGATGTCAACAGAAGCCATCAAAGGGGCAACAGATGCCGTGAAGAAAGACGTGGTCCTCGTGAGATCAAGCCGTGCAGGAAATGGAATTGTGACCCATGAAAAAATGGATGATGAACATCACTTTGTTTCATCGGATTCATTGAATCCACAAAAAGCACGCATTCTGCTTATGCTCGCTCTAACGAAGACAAAAGATCCAAGTAAAGTGCAGGCATATTATGAAAAGTATTAATGAAGAAAGGGACCCGAAGCTTCGGGTCTTTTTTTATACGTGCTCCTGATGATGCTCTTCTGCACGTGTTTTTAAAGAGAGTAAAATATCTCGCCAAATATCGTCTACATCCGTAAGAAAATGTCCCGCTTCATCGATATAATAGGTTTTGACGTTTGGAATGTTAGGAGCCATTTTTTCTATTTCGACAAACGGAGCCATGGAATCTTCTTTTCCATGCCATACATCAACTGGGATTTGAATATCTTTCATATCGAATGCCCACGGACGCGAGAGTAAATCTGGTTCATGAATACATTCATCCACCGATTGACGAGTGGCTTCGTGTAAATGTGTCATCATCATCTCTAACTGCTCATCGGTTTGAAGGAATTGACGGTCCCACGGATGTAAATGCTTGTTCCCGTTTTTAGCCAGCTTCTTAAATTTCTCTGGTTTGTTCTCAATCATTTTCTTCTGGGAACGATAGCTTGCTCTTAATAGCCAAGGAAACTTCTTACTGAGGAAAAAAGCCAATTTGTTTTCTTTGAGCATACTTTTAGGCGGTTTTCCGTTTTGAAATGGCGTTGTACTTGAAATCAGAGCGGCTGAAAGGACTCGATTCGGCAATTGATAAGCACAGCCAGCAGCGAATGCGCCGCCTCCAGATACACCCATCACTGAAAAATGGTGAACGCCGAGATAATCTGCTACTTCCAACACATCTTTTGCCCAATCTAAAATCGTACGGTCAGGTTGAGGGGTAGATAAACCAAATCCTGGTCTGTCTAAACAGATGAGACGAACACCGAGCTCTTTAGAAATGGGGTCATCATCTAAAAACATCACTCTTGATCCAGGAGTTCCATGAAAAAAGAATACTGGAAACCCTTCAAGATCCCCGTATTCACACAAACCAATATGACGACCATCTTTTAAAAGAATGCTATCCATACTTTCATCTCCTTAATAGTTTATCTAACTTAAATGTTGGAGAAAGAAACACCGTATTAAGGCGCTTCTTTCGCAATCTGATAGATTTTTTCGTATAGAGACAATAATGTTTTTAAATCTTCTTTTGGAAGCTTTGCATAATATTTTTGAATGAGGTGCAATTGAATTTCTTCTGTATTCTTGTGAAAGTCATGACCCTTTTGAGCAAAATCAACAATGATTTCCCGTCGGTTATGTGGATTAATTTCTCGCTTGACATAGCCAAGTTGTTCAAGCTTTGATACAAGCTGGCTAGCGGCACTTGCCGAAATTGAAAAGTAATCAGCTAGTTCGTTGATTGTTCTTGTTTTTGTCCGTAATAATTCAAGTGTCAGTTCTTGTTTGGCTGATAAATCTGCATATTCATGTTTTAAAAATCGTTGATACTCTTCTACATAGATGGAGCCTAGTGCATTCGAGTATTCAATGATTTTTTTACTGTAATGAATGATTTCTGCATCCAATGACATCACCTCTATTCCATTATAGGCAATGTTTATAGTTAAGTGAAGTTAAATATTAAGGTAATTTAAATGAAGAGATGGCATAAGTGATTGTTTCGATGACTTTTTCATTGTATTTTGAATAAGATCCATTTATAATAAAAAAATAAACCAACTGGTCGGTTTTGAATTTTCCTGATGAAGAAAAGCAAGATAGAAGGGATTGTGAAAGATGACAAGTACACAAAGCGGGGCTGAAAAGAGCGAGAAGACGAAGCGAAAAATTGTCACCGCTTCACGTGATTTATTTGCAAAAAAGGGATATTCAGAAACATCTGTGCGAGATATTCTAGAGGCGGCTGAAGTGAGTAAAGGCAATCTTTATCACCATTTTAAAGGAAAAGAGTTTTTGTTCCTTCATATCATGGAAGAGGATCACCTCTTGATGATGGAGACGTGGCATCAGGAAAAACAAACGATGCACCTGGCCATTGATCAGCTCGCAGGATTTGCAGAGCTGCTCAGTCAAATGGGCATTAACTACCCATTAATGAGAGCAAGTGAGGAATTTTGTGCAAGTGCCTTTACATCAGACGAGGTCATGGAACGGCTGAACAAGATTGATGTCGACTTTGATGATGTGATGAGAGACATCATACTTAAAGGTAACAAAGATGGCAGCTGGTCGATCCAGCATGTCGAGTCAACGGTGAAAATATTATTATCCGTTTTTTACGGATTAGACGTGTTGTATAAAAATGATCCAATCGAAGAGAAAAAAGAATTACAAAAACAAGCGATCTCATTGATTATTCACGGAATCAACCCTCATGAGTAACAATTGAATCAATAAAGGGGAAACAAACATCATGCAAAAACCGATTCGTGAGCAAAAAGCTGTACTCGTTATTTTATTAAGTAACATATTTATTGCGTTTTTAGGCATTGGTCTTATTATTCCTGTCATGCCGCTATTCATGAATGTGATGCATCTAACAGGGAGTACGATGGGATACCTTGTGGCAGCGTTTGCTGTGGCTCAGCTCATTGCATCACCTATTGCAGGGAGATGGGTAGACCGCTATGGAAGAAAGATTATGATTGTGTCAGGACTATTTCTATTTGCGTTATCAGAACTTGTCTTCGGTCTTGGGACACACGTGTATGTGCTGTATTTTGCAAGGCTGCTAGGCGGTATTAGTGCGGCATTAGTTATGCCAGCTGTCACTGCTTATGTCGCTGATATCACGACCGTTCAAGAAAGATCAAAGGCAATGGGATATGTGTCAGCGGCCATTAATACCGGCTTTATTATTGGTCCGGGAATTGGTGGCTTTATCGCAGAATACGGCGTACGCCTGCCATTCTTCTTTGCAGCAGGGATTGCCTTTATAGCTGTCATTTCGTCTATGCTTTTGCTAAAGGAGCCATTAACAAAAGAAGAGCGAGCGAAGCAGATGGATCAAGTGAAGGAATCCACCTTCTTTAAGGATTTGAAAAAATCGATCCATCCAAGCTATCTCATCGCTTTTATCATTGTGTTTGTCCTCGCGTTTGGACTGTCTGCGTATGAAACGGTCTTCAGCTTGTTTACAAATCATAAGTTTGGATTTGGTCCAAAAGATATTGCGGTGATTATTACGGTCAGCTCGATTGTGGCGGTCATCATCCAAGTGCTGGTGTTTGGGAAACTCGTAAATACCCTTGGGGAAAAAAGAGTCATTCAGCTATGCTTGATTGTCGGAGCGGTGCTCGCTTTTGTTTCAACTGTCGTCTCAGGCTTTATGGTAGTCCTCATTGTCACATGTGTGATTTTCTTAGCGTTTGATTTATTGCGTCCAGCATTAACGACCTTCTTATCAAAAATCGCTGGCAATCAACAAGGATTTGTCGCAGGGATGAACTCTACCTACACAAGCCTAGGTACGATTTTCGGCCCAGCCCTTGGCGGGATTTTATTCGATCAAAATATACATTTCCCATTTCTATTCGCAGGTGTTGTCTTATTTCTCGGATTAGGCTTAACCCTTATTTGGAAGGGGAAGGCAGAAGAGCCTGCGGCAGAATAACAGAAAAGAGACCTTGATTGAGGTCTCTTTAGATTGTTGACAAAGGGCTAAAATGATGTTTATTTTAGCCCTTTGTCTTCTTTTTTTTCAAGTGAAGATCGTGTGGAGATAGATATTTGGACAGAGGAAGCCTGCCGAGGGAAAGGTTTAGCGCAGCTGGCAGGTCAGCTGATGATCAAGAGTTGTCTTGAAAATAAGAGGACACCGCATTGGGATTGCGATGTCCATCACCTAACTTCGATCAAACTGGCAGAAAAGCTAGGCTTTCAGCGGACAAAAACCTATCGATTGTTTTATTGTTCATGATGAAAAAGTTTTAAGATACCAAGCATCCATTGCAGAATGCTCAGAGCCTTCAATCGGTTCTGAAAGAAGAGAAAAGCCATATCGCTGATAAAGGCCTGTAGCCGCAGTTAATTCCTGGCGGGTTTCTAAATAACATGCTTCATAGTATGTAGAGGCATATTGCAGCGCCGTATCCATCAGTTTTTTGCCCGCACCTTTTCCTTGTGCCTTTGGACTTAAATAAAGCTTTTGTAATTCACATATTCCGTTAGTAAATGGAGCAATGCCAACGCCGCCCATAATATCGCCATTCTCTTCAGCAATCCAATAGGCTGCATGAGTCAATGATTGATAGTATTCGAACAGCTGGTCAAGGTGGGGATCAGTGTAGGCGGTTCCTTCAATCGCCAGATTCGCCGATTCTAGTGACTGGCGGATAATCGCTGCGATATACGGGTTGTCTTTTTGCTCAATGGGTCTCATGTTCATTGGAAGTACCTCCATCATCATAAAATAAAAAAAGAGAAAGTGAGTTGAAACAACATGTTTTGGCTGCAAACCGCTATTTTTACAATTGTTGTATTGTGTCTCTCATGGTGGGCAGGGAGAAGAGGCAGAAACCGTCATGCGGGGCTGATCCTCCCTATATGCTTTATTCTATTTGGATTGGTTTTATTGATAGCCAGTTTCTTCATTGGCAGATGGGAAGGCATGGCGCTTAGTATATCAAGCGTCTCTATCGTTCTCTCTTCCATGATTTGTTTGATCATCGTCACAGCGATTCAATTTTTAAAAAAAGATGTCCCTTCTTAAGCAGGGGCATCTCCACTGTTCATCTGATTGTATTCTTCACGAAGGATGCCCATGATGATCACATCTGAGTAGGTACCATTGAAATAAAGCGCTTGGCGCCTTTTTCCTTCATATTGAAATCCGGCTTTCTCATAGCTTCTGAAGGCTCTCGGATTATGGGAAAAGACTTCGAGCTCAAGACGGTTGAGTTCTAACGTATCAAAGGCGAATGCTTGAACCATTCGGACAGCTTCGGTGCCATAGCCTTTTTGGAAATGTTCTGGTCCATGAAGCGCAATGCGGAAGCTTGCCGTATGATTGATTGGATCAATATCCACAATCGCCGCATCCCCAATCATTTCTTTCGTGTCTAACAGACAAATGGCGAAATCTCGTCTGCTGTCATCTTGTAAAAATCGGGTGTAGGCTGAACGAATTTCTTCTAGTGTGAACGTTTTGCGTGTGCCAGTCATGTAAAGTGTTTCTTCATGCTGGCATCCTCTTTGAATACCCGGATAATCCTGTTCTTCAATCGGTCTCAAAAATAAGCGGGTCATGACGGATCACCCTCCTCAATATATCGAGAGATTTCAATTAAATTCAGATCAGGATCACGGATATAAACAGATTCAACCGGACCTAATGTACCTATGCGCCTGACAGGCCCCTCTTCAATAGGAACCACTTGCTTGCGAAGGTGCAGCAGCAAACTGTCCATATCTAAATCAGTGATAAAGCACAAATCACTAGAGCCTGGAAGTGGATGAGCCGCTGCCGGCTCATATTCATGACCAGCTTCATGAAGATTGATCTTCTGTAAACCAAAACGAAGCGCTTTACGGCCTTCTCCAAAGGTTTCTTCCTTCATTCCTAATACGTTTGTATAAAAGCGAATGGTGTCCTCCATATGTTGTACAGTCAACACGATATGATCAAGTCGTCGTATCATCAGTCTCTCCTCCAAGTATGATCATTGATTGAACTGATTTTATTATATCATTACCTGAAGAGGATACCTTATTGAATCACGGTGTTGAAGATATGAAAACGGATGATGAAAAATCCATGTATACTTTGTCTTTCCTTTCTGATACAATTAAAATAGAATGTATGTTCTTATATAGGGTAAGGAGTGATGGAATTGAGTCAGAAAAGGAAGCTGCTTTTTTATGGGGCAATGAGTATCGATGGCTATTTAGCGAGAGAGGATCACAGGCTCGATTGGTTAATAGGAACAGAGGGCGAAGAAGATACGAACTATGATGACTTTTATGCGTCAGTTGATACGCTGATCATGGGGCGAAATACATATGAGCAGGTTCTACAGCTGTCACCAGATGAGTTTCCTTATGAAGGAAAGACATGTTATATCATGTCACGTACTTTACAAGACAGTTTGAAAGGAACCCATATCATTCGTGAAGATATCTTATCTTTTATGAAAAAATTAAAACATGAAGAAGGTCAGCATATCTGGATTGTCGGCGGCGGGGAACTGCTTCAGTTTTTCATCAAAGCAGGATTGGTTGATGAGCTTTACCTTCAAATCGCTCCTGTCATGATTGGAAGAGGCATTCCTCTGTTTTCCCCAGCGGATATAGAATCCAAGTTTTCATTAAAAGAAGTCAAACAATACAAGCAGATAGCTGAATTGCATTTTGTCTTAAAAGAAGAGGATCATTGATCTGAGGTGGTCTTTTTTTTATGAAACAAACTCGTTGACAATCATATATCCTAGTGTTAGGATAAATTTATCCTAGTTTTAGGATTTCTTAAAAAGGGAGTAGTTGCCATGGTGCAGCATGAACATGAATTAGACTTAAGGCTATTCCGCGTGTGGATGAAAGCCTATCAAGCTCTTTTTACAAATATTCAAACAGACATTGAACGTTATGATATCGGATTTGAAAACTTTCAGATCCTTGAATTGCTCTATAGTAAGGGGCCACATCCCGTCCAAAAAATCAGCGACATCCTGTCAATCCCAAGTGGAAGTATGACATATGTCGTGAACAAACTAGAAAAACAAGAGCTCGTGAAAAGGCAATGTGCGCCCTCTGATAAACGTGTATTTCATGTATTACTGACGGAAAAAGGAAAGCAATTGTTTGACGACATTTTTCCTAAACACACAGATGTCATTTCACAAAACCTATCCTTTATTGAAAAAGAAGAAAAAGAACAGCTCATTGAATTACTAAAAAAAATTGGTTTAGGTGCAGAACAACTTCACGAAAAGGGGAAACAAGATGACACTCAGCTTTGATACATTGGTACGTGAAAGACGATCCGCATCAAATTTTTTGCCAAATATCTCGATTTCAAGAGAAGAGCTTAACAGCATTTTTGAAGAGGTCAAAATGGCACCATCTGCTTTTAACTTACAGCACACACAATATGTCGTCGTCCAAACAGAAGGTCTCAAAGAACAAGTAAGAGAAGCCGCATTTGGACAATATAAAGTGCATTCCGCCTCAGCAGCGATCATTGTACTGGGAGACCCAAAGGCTTATCAGCAAGCGGCGAACATTTATGAAGGTCTGAAAATGCTTGGCATTTTAAACACGCAGCAATACGAAGAAATGGTCAGAGAGACGATGAGCTTTTATGAACAGAGAGGAGCGGATTTTCAGAAAGAAGAGGCAATCCGCAATGCTTCATTATCTGCGATGCTATTTATGCTCGCCGCCAAAAACAAGGGCTGGGACACGTGCCCAATGATCGGCTTTGACCCTGAAGCAATGAAAAAGGTGCTCAACATCGATTCGGATTTGGTTCCTGTGTTAATGATCACACTAGGAAAAGAAAAAGTAGAGAGCAGACAACCGAGAGGCTACCGAAAGCCTGTCTCTGAATTTGTGACATATTTATAAGATAGGGGGTTCCACTCATGGAACTAGGAATTAGTACATTTGTAGAAACAACACCTGATTTTCAAACAGGAAAAACAGTCAGTCACGCACAGCGTATTCGAGAAGTAGTAGAAGAAATTATTTTAGCAGATCAAGTCGGTCTCGATGTATTTGGCGTAGGTGAGCATCATCGACAAGATTTCGCTGCATCGAATCCCGCTGTTGTCTTAGCGGCTGCAGCAACACAGACAAAGAATATCCGCCTGACAAGTGCAGTGACAGTCCTTTCATCAGCAGATCCTGTTCGTGTCTTTCAGGATTTTGCAACGCTAGATGGACTATCAAACGGGCGTGCAGAAATTATGGCAGGTCGTGGTTCATTTATTGAATCATTCCCGCTCTTTGGCTATGACCTTGATGACTATGAAGAATTATTTGAAGAAAAACTCGATTTGTTGCTCAAATTACAGCAGTCTGAGCGAGTTACATGGAGCGGAAAGCATCGCCCAGCTATCCAGGATGTTGGGGTGTACCCAAGACCTGTTCAAGATCCGCTTCCAATTTGGATCGGCAGTGGGGGAAACCGTGAATCTGTCGTACGTGCTGGATTATTGGGACTGCCTTTAGTACTTGCCATCATTGGCGGAAGTCCTAGACAGTTCGCACCGCTTGTACAGCTGTACAAGCAAGCGGCAGTGCACGCTGGACATGACCCTGAGAAATTAACCGTGGCGTCACATTCGCATGGGTTTGTTGCGGAAGAAACAGAACTGGCAGCAGACCAATTCTTCCCTTCCACACAGCATGTGATGAACACATTAGCAAGAGAGCGAGGCTGGGGACCATATACTCGTTCTACATTTGATGCAGCGAGAACGTTAGAAGGCGCGCTGTATGTAGGAGATCCAGATACCGTGGCAGAGAAAGTGATTCACCTTAGAAAAAATGTGGGAATCACGCGTTTTATGCTTCATGTACCGGTTGGTTCAATGCCGCATGATCAAGTATTAAAAGCCATTGAGCTATTTGGAAAAGAAGTCGCTCCTAAAGTAAGAGAAGAGGTTGCCCGCTGGGAAGCAGAGCAAGCATAACGAAAAAGGTCGATCAAGTGAATAGGCTTGATCGACCTTTTTGATGCTTAAGGATCGATGACACAAGGTTTCACTGTAGGGCATGAAGCAGCAGAAGCAAGTGGTGTGGTCGTCAAGGTGAAGAGGAAAACAAGTTGAAAACAGATGAGCCATTTTTTCATGAAATCACCTCCGTTCACAATTGTTTGACGGAATGAGATGAGGATAAAAGCATAGAAGTATAAAACACTCTCTATCCAACATAAGACAATCATATCATAATTTTCAAAAAAATGAAAAAATATCTTATATAAGTACTGAATTATGGTATGGTTATTATGTTCTACAAAAAAAGGGAGGGATTTTTTTATGAAAAAGGTCATGTCTTCTGTTTTGGTTGGAGCAATTGTCTTAACGGGTGCTGGGGTCACAACTACTCCAGTGGAAGCAAAGGAGCAAACAAACAGTGAAATAACGGCTCAGGCCAGTCGAACTGTTTCAGTAACAAGAACATATACGACATCAAACATCCCAGAAAGTATTGTATATGCAGAGGATGGCTGGGTCGGTATTTTAAAACAAACCTCTATTAAAGAATTAGGATTAGGAAAATATAGTGTCACATTTACTGGAACAGTGGTACGCGATCCAGGATTTAATTAAATAAAATGCAAAGCTGACAGGTGGACAAGCCTGTCAGCTTTTTTCATGAGGATAATAAAGAATCATTTGCAGCCGTACCATTTGTTCTCCGGTTTGTTTATATGCATGCGTACGGTCCGCTTTAAAACGAATGGAGTCGCCGGCTTTTAAGCTGTATTGCTCATCACCAATCGATACATCAAGCGTCCCCTCAAAAACAGTGATCAATTCCTCTGTCCCGCCAATGTGTTCATTTGCATGCAGCGACCCGCCAGGATCAATTTCTACTCGGTACACTTCAAATTTCCCCCGGTCATCAAAAGGAAAAGTCGTATATACGCGATATCGCCCATCATCTTCCGTTAAAATCTGTGCATCTTCATTGCGTACTACTTTGATTTCAGGCTGTGGTGCGTGAATGAGCTCACTAAAAGATACCTTTAATCCGTTGGCGATTTTCCATAAAGTCGTGATGGTAGGGGTTGATTCTCCTCTTTCAATTTGTCCAATCATGGTTTTGCTGACACCAGTTAATTCTGCCATCTTTTCGAGGCTTAATTTCTTTTGGTTTCTAAGAAGCCTCACATTTTTAGAAATAATCGATTGTACATCTTCCATGAAAAAAACTCCTTTCTCTATTTACTTTATAAAGACCAAACGTTACAATAAAGCGTAACATGCGCAATAAAGTAATTAAAGTCTTAATAACGTACAAGGGAGGCGGCAACTATGATTCTTTCTATGTTGATCTATGCTTTTGTGAGCAGCTTTACCCCAGGGCCAAACAACATCATGGCCATGGTTTTTACGAATAAATATGGGGTCAAGCAAACATTTCGATTTTGTTTAGGTGTGGGTATCGGATTTCTCGTTATTTTGTGTTTGAGTTGCTTCTTTAATATCATTCTCTATCAAGTGATGCCGAAAATAGGCTGGGTCATGGCGTTCATCGGAGCTGCATACATGATTTATTTAGCGGTCAAAATCATGAAAAGTAAAGGCGGGGATGACGAAACACTTGATCGCTACAATCATTTTATCCCTGGTATGATGCTGCAATTTATCAACCCAAAAGCGATCTTGTATGGATTGACTGTGATTTCAACATTTGTTTTGCCATATGGACAATCGAATATGCAGTATGTCATATGGACGCTGATTCTCGCACTTATTGGATTTCTCGGTACATTTAGCTGGAGCTTATTTGGTTCTTTGTATAAGCGCTTTTTGACTGCTTATGAAAGACCGTTCCAGTATGTCATGGGGCTGCTTCTAATATACAGTGCGATTTCAATGGTATGGGGCTATGTGATGTAAGTAGTCAGAAGCTTGGCCGCTGCCTGCCCATCACAACAGTATTGTAATAAAGTCCATCTGCCAGACGTTTATCCTTTTTTAATACCCCTTCAATCAGAAAGCCATGGTGCTCATATAACCGAATGGCTTTTTGGTTCGTTTCCAGCACTTGAAGTGACATCTTCTGGATGCCTTGCTGATCAGCCCAGTCAATAGAAGCGGCTAAAAGCTCTTTGCCAATGTGATAGCCCCAAACATTCTTTTGAATGGCGACCCCAAAAGTCACTTTGTGAGCAGAGCGCTTGAGTGAATGTCCCTCACATCTGGAGAAACCAACAATTTCTCCTTCAATATCAGCGACCAAAAATAAATGCCTGTTTTTTTTGGTGTCATCTTGAATCAACACCTCAAAATCTTTTTCATGAAGAAAGGCTTCGCCTGGTTCACGGTCTAAATATTCTGTTTCACCATCAATTTTCAGTCTGAGCGCTGATAACTGCTTGGCATCGCCAATTGCAGCAGACCGAATACGATAGGTCAAACCACGAACGGTGAATATGTTTTCAGAGATCATCATAGAACACCAACCCTTCTTTCTATTATGTCTATCATACTTGAAACGTGTACATAGCAGGTGAAAGCTTTTAAGTCTGTCTTATAGATCATTATTTTTTAATCCAGCTGACCCTGGCTGGATTTTCATGATTTAGACTGAGAACTTAAATAGGCTTCTCTCACAACTGTTAAAAAGTGGTCAGCGACGGTTGATGTTTCATCTTGTCTCCATGAAACATATAAATTTACTTTTGGTGTAGTTTCTTGGATTTTTCTATAAACAACCCCTGAGCGTTTTACGCTTTCTACTGAGGATGGAACCACAGAGATTCCCATTCCTGCAGCAACTAAATTCACAATCGTATGCATTTGAATAGCTTCCTGAACTACGTTTAAACTTATGCTATTTTCCCAAAAGTAGCTGATAATTAAATCATAAAATGCTGCACCTAGATGACGTGGAAACATGATAAATGGTTCATTGGCTAATAAATGAATTGGAACTTTGGGAAATGAAGCTAAAGGATGATTTTCTGGCAAAACCAAGCTTAATGATTCCTCACAACAAATTTCTGAGGTAAGTATCTTATTATTTTGGTTAGAACGAATAAATCCTATTTGAATTTCTTTCTTATATAGTGCTTTTAACTGCTGTTCTGTAGCCATTTCACATAAGACAAGATGGATGTTAGGGAAACTTTCTCGAAACCTTTTAATAATATCAATCACAATATCAGTAGAATCAACGAAACCGATCGTTAAATGACCTATTCTTCCGTCATCTGCAAGCTGTGTTGCTTTAATCGTTCTATCTACTTGAAGAAGCGTACGGCGGGCTTCTTCTAAAAATACTCTCCCCGAATCTGAAAGTTCAACCTGTCTTCTCGTTCTATGAAAAAGCGTAACACCTAACTCTTCTTCTAATTTGCGGATTTCTTGACTTAATGGAGGCTGTGCCATTTTAAGACGTTCAGCTGCCCGGCTAAAATTTAGTTCTTCAGCAACCATGATAAAATAACGTATTTGTCTCAGATCCATTTTTTATGCCCCCTATAAATTTAAACTTTGCTTATTGTGTAATTGATTACGAAGGATTGTGATTAAACAGTTTTGCGCTTTTTTTATGGAAATATTTTTAATTATATAAAATATATATATATTTATCTGAATATATATATTATACATATTAATGACCTCTTTTTATAATGAAAGTATTCTTTCAAAAGGAGGGCATTATTATGGAATATAGTAAACTTGGAAATAGTGGATTAACAATTAGTAAACTTGCATACGGAAATTGGATTAATCATGGTGGTAAGATAAATGAAGAAACTGCCCATGATTGTGTGAAAGCTGCTCTTGATGTTGGTATTACGACGTTTGATACTGCTGATGTTTATTCAGACACCAAGGCTGAAGAAATACTAGGCAGGTCTTTAAAAGGGATCCGGCGGGAGAGCATTGAACTATGTACAAAAGTATGTCATCCAACCGGTGCTGGGAAAAACGATAGAGGATTATCACGCAAGCATATTTTGGAAAACTGTCATGCCTCTTTGCGACGTTTACAAACGGATTATATTGATATTTACTATGCACACAGGTTTGATCCAACTACACCTCTGGAAGAAACGATGTTAGCTTTCGCAGATCTAGTAAGACAGGGTAAAGTGAACTATATTGGTGTAAGTGAGTGGACAGCAGAACAAATTACTCGAGGGGCAGCGCTTGCACGAGAGCTAAAAGTCCCCCTAATTGCCAGCCAACCTCAATACTCCATGTTATGGAGAATCATTGAAAGTGATGTAATACCGACCTGTCAGCGCGAAGGACTTGGCCAGGTAGTATGGTCGCCTTTGGCCCAGGGAATCCTTACTGGAAAGTATCTCCCAGGAAAATCACTTCCGACTAATTCGCGTGCTAACTCACCTGCTGGAAAACCTTTTTTTAAAAACCTTGCTCAACGCTGGATGAATAATAATACCTTAGAGGCGATCCAAAAGCTTAAGCCCATCGCACAAGAGGTTGATCTTACTCTCGCTCAGCTTGCAATAGCATGGGTACTGCAAAATCAGAACGTTTCTGCAGCAATTATCGGTGCATCTAGTCCAGAACAGGTGAGGGAGAATGCTTTAGCATCTGAGGTGAAAATTGAAACTGATATGATGAATCAGATTGACGAAATTCTAGGTGATCTTGTTGAGTACGATCAGAGTAAAACAGGTTAAAGCTTTTAAGTCTATCTTATAGATCATTATTTTTAATCCAGCCGACCTTGGCTGGATTTTCTTGTTGCTGTAGTTTCTTGGATCGCACACTCAGATGTTTTGTATCTGTGAAAAAGGCTAAATGAATAGTATCAAACGTGGAGGTGGAACAAATGAGTGAAGAAAAAGGACATATGGATAAAGCGAAAGGAAAAACAAATCAAGCCAAAGGTCAATTGAAAGAGAAGCTTGGCGAAGCAACAGATCATCAAAACCTGAAAGCAGAAGGGGAAAAGGATCAAGCCAAAGGAAAGCTTCAAGATAAAAAAGGGGATTTGAAAAATCACCTGAACCAGTAAATCCGAAAACATGGCACTGCTTCATGTCTCCATCATGACATGTCTTTCATCAATAAAATGAATAGATGTGTGAAAAGAATTGATTATACGCGCTCGCTATCATCATGTAGACTTGAGACAGAAGACATGATCAAGGGAGATGGTTGAGATGAAGCAAGTGTGGGAGAAAGTTGACGAGTATATCACAGACAAGTTGATTCCTAAAGATGATGTTTTGGAGCAAGCTCTTACTCATAATAAGCAAGCAGGCCTGCCAGAAATTGATGTGTCACCAGCTCAAGGGAAAATGCTTTATTTATTAGCAAAAACCAAGAATGCAAAGCGCATTTTAGAGATCGGGACACTCGGTGGATACAGTACCATTTGGTTGGCGCGTGCTCTTGAAGAGGATGGAGAACTCATCACATTAGAGGCTGTCAGCCATCATGTACAGATTGCGCAGCAAAACATTAGCAGAGCGGGCTTATCGGAACGGGTGAGCATTTTGCAAGGAAAGGCATTGGATACGCTACCTCAGTTAAAAGAGAGGGATGTGCTTCCGTTCGATTTGATTTTCATTGATGCAGATAAACCGAACAACCCGAAATATCTAAAGTGGGCGTTACATTTCTCGAAAAAGGGAACAGTCATTATTGCAGACAATGTCGTCAGAAATGGAGCAGTCGTTCATGACTCTGATGGGGATGAGCGAGTGCAGGGAACTCGTGAATTTTTCAATTTACTCAAACAAGAGTCAAGAATAGAGGCTACAGCCATTCAAACTGTTGGTGAAAAGGGTTACGATGGATTTGTATACGGAATCGTAAAATGAAACAAAGCTTAACCACATGCGGTTAAGCTTTTTCTTTTAAAAAAACCATCTGGCAGTCCCCATCAGCATGACGCCTACAAGAACAGTAAGTGATAAGCTCTTTGTCCAAACAGCGATCACGACGGTCGGAACCAAGACAGCAAGGTACATCCAGTGAATGGTGACACCTGTTGTATTATGAATGAACAAATGCTCTGCAATCAAAGCCGTAAAGATACAAATGGGAATAAACGATAACCACTTGAGCACCACTTCAGGCAGCTCGATACTTCGTACAAATATAAAGGGAACGACCCTTGGAATCACAGTGACAATCATACAGCCGAGAATGAGCCACATCATAAAACTGCTGATCATTTATCTGTCACCACCCCAATGGTTGCGACAATCATGGTGGCTAACAGAACAGCCACGTGTGATGGAACAAAATGAAGCAGGGCAAACATCGCAACGACCATATACAAAACAAGTGACAGGCGATGGGTTAATTTACTTTTAGGCACAGTTTGCAAAGAAAGAACCAGCAGTGCAGCAAACATAGCGGAAAGGGCAAAATCAAGACCAAGTGCTTCAGGATTTGAGATCCAGTGTCCAAAAATGCCGCCAAGTATACAGGCAGCAATCCAGCACAAATAAGCCGTTATGTTCAGCCCGTGCATCCACCGGTTATTCAGCTTTCCATGCTGAGCTAATTTATTCATGGCTACGCCAAAGGATTCATCAGTCAGCAATAGACCGAATCCAATATTTTGTTTTAAAGAGTAGCGTGTAAAATGAGGAGCCAGCGTCAGGCTTAGTAATAAATGACGCAGATTCACAATAAATGTAGTGAGAATAATAGCGGAAAGGGGGCTTCCCGTGACAAGCAGTGCACAGATAATAAACTGTGAAGCACCTGCGTAAATAAAGATTGCTAGAAGCGCAATGTCCCATAGGCTCAACTGTGCGCTAATTCCAACAATTCCAAAGGCAAACCCGATACTCATATAACCAAGCAGGGTTGGCACACAATCTTTTATTCCCTCGAGAAATGGTTCGTGTTCCGTGCCGGGAATATGTTTTCTAGCTTCAATATCCAACGACCTCTACTCCTTTTCTGCGTGACGACCTATAGTTTTACTTACTATATGAAAACGAATTTAGCATGTCAATAGCCCCTTATCTTCTATTATATAAAGAAAAAAGGTGCAAAAAGGATTGAAGTCATCCAGAATCTGTTATAAAGTATCAGAAAATAAAAAAATTGGAGTGACGACAATGCTGTGCAAACCTTTGTTTGAACATGATGTTCCAAATGCCCTCCGTCCATAACGGAGAGTGATCTCCGTTTGTGGATATGGTATTCAAAATATCCAATAACGGAGGGAAAATGATGAATGAAAAATATATAGGCGCCCTTTACCTAGCAATCGCAGCAAGTATTTGGGGCGGCATGTACGTTGTTGTCAAAGTAACAGTAGCAGTTGTCCCGCCACTTGAGCTCGTCTGGATGAGATATGCTGTAGCAGGAGTCGTTTTGGTGTTCACCATTTGGCGCTTGGGCTATTCCTTTCGCTTAGATAAAAAAGATATCCCACTTATGGTGTTGATTGGGCTGATCGGAAATTTCCTTTCAATCGTGACCCAAGAAATTGGGACGATGTATACCTCTGCACAAATGGGGGCTGTTATTACATCTGCAACTCCTGCGTTTATGGTGCTGTTTGCTTTCTTTCTATTAAAAGAAGCCATGACTGTTCGAAAGTGCGCATCCATCCTGCTTGCTACAGCAGGTGTATGGCTCATGATTGGACCAGTTGCAGTACAGACAGATGAATTTGTTGGTGGTCTTTCATTGGTCTTCGCTGCTTTAACATGGGCGCTGATGTCTGTTTTACTCAAACGTGTTCCAGGAAAGTACCCTCAGGTGGTGACAACCACATATGCGATCATCATTGCATTCATTGTTTTAACACCGCCTGTATTATTTCGTTTACCTCACCTAGAAGTGGAACAGATGGCAAGGCCGGAGATTTGGGGCGGTATTCTTTATCTAGGCATCATCTCAACAGCTCTAGCATTCTTTTTATGGAATAGAGGGCTACAATTAATGGATGCCTCAAGCGGCGGTTTGTTCTTTTTCTTTCAACCGATCGTAGGTGCCGTTCTTGGCTGGCTGCTTTTGGGAGAAGAAATGGGATTACGCTCATTCATTGGCATTCTATGTATCTTTGCAGGTGTCTATACTGTGCTGCGTCAAAAGGAATAAAAGAAGATGTCCCTTGTAATAGGGGGCATCTTCTTTATAAATGAGAGATTGAGAGAGGATGGAGGGAAATAGGATGATACAATTTCCACAATTACAAAAAGGACAAACAATTGGCGTCACAGCACCTTCCTCAGGTGTACAGCCGTCTTTGCATGACATGTTTCAGCTCTCATGCGAGCGAATGAAAAAAAGAGGCTATGATGTCATATGTGGAGATACGGTATGGCACCAGGAAAAGGCAAAATCAGCTCCTGCCGTAGAACGAGCAAAGGAGCTTCAGTACATGATGACTTGTGATGAGATTGATCACATCATCCCGCCATGGGGAGGGCAGCTTCTTATGGAAGTGCTAGAGCACCTTGATTTCTCATCGATGCAAAAAAAGTGGATTCTTGGTTACTCAGATACGAGTGCACTCCTGCTGGCGTTGACATTCAAAACAGGCATTGCCACTGCGCATGGGCCGAACCTAGTAGATCTTCAGGGAGAAGAGCTTGATCAAACGACTGTCATGTGGGAAGACGTACTTTCAACAAAAGGGGAAATGGACATCAGCCAATATTCTTCATCTATGTATCAAAAGGAATGGCAGTTTGACAATCCGATTGAACATGTTTTTCATTTAACAGAACCGACCGCATGGCATACGGTTGATCGACAAGAAAAGATGGTAAAGGGGAGGCTAATGGGCGGCTGTATTGATGTCATACGCCACTTAGCGGGGACGCCTTTTGGAGACGTCAAAGCTTTTCAAAAAACATTCTTAAAAGATGAACCAATTCTCTGGTACTTCGAAAACTGCGAATTAAATGCTGCAAGCGTGAAGAGATCACTTGTTCAATTACAACTAGCCGGGTGGTTTGACCACTGTTCAGGTATTATGTTTGGGCGAAGTGCAGTAGATGTGCCTGTGGAAGGATATGAATATCAGGATGTATATGAAGAATTACAAAAGGAATTACAAATCCCCATTTTTTACGATATAGATTGTGGGCATGTCCCGCCGCAAATGACGCTGATTAATGGCGCATATGCAGAAGTGCAGCTGCAACCTCAAGGCAAAGCAGTCCTAAAGCAATCATTTTTATCATAAGAAAAGGAAAGGGGAAGCCCATTCCTTTTGTCTTCTTTTCAGCTCAGCGTGATAGAAAACCTTTGAAGTCTAGGAAGGACGAGTACCGGAGCGGAGCGAATTTGACATTCGTGAGCACCGGCACACAGACCTGACAAAGAATGCGAGGGTTTGTCTACACGCTGAAGGAAAGGGGAAGCCCTTTCCTTCATATAACACTACATTCCTTTTGTTTCTTCACCTGCTTTTGGAACTTCCCAAGCAGACTCGCGGAATACTTTTTCCCATTTCGATACGACAATACATGCAACGGCATGACCTGGAACATTCACACCTGTTCGTGCCATATCCATAATTCGGTCAACACCGGCGATAATGGCGACGCCTTCTGCTGGAAGACCTACTGCATGGGCGGTTGCCAAAAGTACGACGAGTGAACCGGATGGCACCGCTGCAATCCCTTTACTCGTTAACACAAGAACAAGCATCATCAAAAGCTGCTGTGACAAACTCATGTCGACACCAAACGCTTGTGCAAGAAACACACAGGAAACCGATAAATATAAACTGGACCCATCACAATTGAGAGAAAGACCAGATGGAATGACAAAGGAGACAATTCTTTTCGGACAACCGTATTTCTCCATTCGTGACATAAGCTGAGGAAGGACAGTTTCTGTACTTGTAGTAGAGAAGGCAACCAAGAACAAATCCCAAATCATTTTTAAAACTTCGAAGTAGTTAAAACGGAAGATCAGTGCGACTAGAGGGAACAAAGCAAAGAGAATAATGAATAATCCTAAAAATACAGTCCCAACAAGCTTCATCATTGGGATTAATAACACAATGCCATATTGACCAACGGAAGCAGCCATTAATGCAAGCACTCCAATAGGTGCTGTCACCATGACCATCTGCGTTAGCTTAAACATAATTTGTGCCACTGATTCAAAGAAGGTGAGAACAGGAGCGGATGCCTTACCGATGCCGCTTGCGGCTACACCAAATAATATGGCGAAGAAAATGACAGCAAGTAAATCATTTTGAGCCATGACATCGACGATATTCGTTGGAATGATATCGAGTACCATTTGTTTAAAGTCGACGACTTTCTGCGTATAACCGTCTAATTCACCAATATCTTTCTTAGCTAATTTAGAGAAATCAAGGCCAACGCCAGGCTTTAGAACATTAGCCAGCAATAGACCAATTCCTAGAACGATGGTTGTGATGACCTCAAACCAAATGATCGTCTTTAATCCTAGGCTTCCCATTTTCTTCATACCACCACTGCCAGCTGCACCAATAACAATGGTAGAGAAAACGATAGGAACAACGATCATTTTAATCAACCTGATGAATCCATCTCCAATTGGCCTGAGAGCCATCCCGAAGTCAGGAAAGAAATGGCCGATAAGAGCTCCTATCACCAAAGCGATCATGATTTGAAAAGCGACGAACTTTTTCATCATCTCCTACCCCCTTTAAATGCTTGGAAAATTTTAAGAATTTTCCAATAAATAAAAATTCTATGTGACCATGTTTTGTCCTCCTTTGGATTTAGAAAGATTTTATTTAAGAATCATTGGAATTATGAAGAAAGGGAAGAAAATAGGGCTATTGCATCTCTATTTATCTAAGGAAAAACCACTTCTTAAAAAATATGAAACTTTTTCAGAAAAATGTATTGACCCTTTTATATGATCCATGGTATATTTTTAATCGTCGCTGATGACGTATTTGAAACAAAGACATTCAAACACATGCGATAAACAAATCTCAAAAAGATGTTGACTTGATAAAAACGATATGTTAAGATAATTAAGTCGCCTGATTAAGCGCCCGTAGCTCAATTGGATAGAGCGTTTGACTACGGATCAAAAGGTTAGGGGTTCGACTCCTCTCGGGCGCGCCAATACAAACCACGCGGGTGTAGTTTAGTGGTAAAACCTCAGCCTTCCAAGCTGATGTCGTGAGTTCGATTCTCATCACCCGCTCCATTTTTTGAAATATGATCTTTGAAAACTAAACAAGACAAAACGTACCTGTTAATTCGAGTTTTTATAAAAAAATCCTATGTTATATCATAGGTAGTCAGTCAAACGCTGACGAGGCAGGAAATGATCACATGCTAAGTTCGCTACATCGTGTAGCAACGCATGTGTGATATGCATCCTGCATACCTCGGAGAGTTTGATCCTGGCTCAGGACGAACGCTGGCGGCGTGCCTAATACATGCAAGTCGAGCGAACAGAAGGGAGCTTGCTCCCGGATGTTAGCGGCGGACGGGTGAGTAACACGTGGGTAACCTGCCTGTAAGACTGGGATAACTCCGGGAAACCGGAGCTAATACCGGATAGTTCCTTGAACCGCATGGTTCAAGGATGAAAGACGGTTTCGGCTGTCACTTACAGATGGACCCGCGGCGCATTAGCTAGTTGGTGGGGTAATGGCTCACCAAGGCGACGATGCGTAGCCGACCTGAGAGGGTGATCGGCCACACTGGGACTGAGACACGGCCCAGACTCCTACGGGAGGCAGCAGTAGGGAATCTTCCGCAATGGACGAAAGTCTGACGGAGCAACGCCGCGTGAGTGATGAAGGTTTTCGGATCGTAAAGCTCTGTTGTTAGGGAAGAACAAGTGCGAGAGTAACTGCTCGCACCTTGACGGTACCTAACCAGAAAGCCACGGCTAACTACGTGCCAGCAGCCGCGGTAATACGTAGGTGGCAAGCGTTGTCCGGAATTATTGGGCGTAAAGGGCTCGCAGGCGGTTTCTTAAGTCTGATGTGAAAGCCCCCGGCTCAACCGGGGAGGGTCATTGGAAACTGGGAAACTTGAGTGCAGAAGAGGAGAGTGGAATTCCACGTGTAGCGGTGAAATGCGTAGAGATGTGGAGGAACACCAGTGGCGAAGGCGACTCTCTGGTCTGTAACTGACGCTGAGGAGCGAAAGCGTGGGGAGCGAACAGGATTAGATACCCTGGTAGTCCACGCCGTAAACGATGAGTGCTAAGTGTTAGGGGGTTTCCGCCCCTTAGTGCTGCAGCTAACGCATTAAGCACTCCGCCTGGGGAGTACGGTCGCAAGACTGAAACTCAAAGGAATTGACGGGGGCCCGCACAAGCGGTGGAGCATGTGGTTTAATTCGAAGCAACGCGAAGAACCTTACCAGGTCTTGACATCCTCTGACAACCCTAGAGATAGGGCTTTCCCTTCGGGGACAGAGTGACAGGTGGTGCATGGTTGTCGTCAGCTCGTGTCGTGAGATGTTGGGTTAAGTCCCGCAACGAGCGCAACCCTTGATCTTAGTTGCCAGCATTTAGTTGGGCACTCTAAGGTGACTGCCGGTGACAAACCGGAGGAAGGTGGGGATGACGTCAAATCATCATGCCCCTTATGACCTGGGCTACACACGTGCTACAATGGACAGAACAAAGGGCTGCGAGACCGCAAGGTTTAGCCAATCCCATAAATCTGTTCTCAGTTCGGATCGCAGTCTGCAACTCGACTGCGTGAAGCTGGAATCGCTAGTAATCGCGGATCAGCATGCCGCGGTGAATACGTTCCCGGGCCTTGTACACACCGCCCGTCACACCACGAGAGTTTGTAACACCCGAAGTCGGTGAGGTAACCTTTATGGAGCCAGCCGCCGAAGGTGGGACAGATGATTGGGGTGAAGTCGTAACAAGGTAGCCGTATCGGAAGGTGCGGCTGGATCACCTCCTTTCTAAGGATATATGGAGCAGTGTGCGTTTTCGTCTTGTTTAGTTTTGAAGGATCATTCCTTCAAGACATGTCTCTAGCGAGACAGGATTGTTCTTTGAAAACTAGATAACAATAAGTAATACATTCACATTGAATGCAATGCAAAGTTCATCACACATAGTGATTCTTTCTAAAGTAAGAAATGGTTAAGTTAGAAAGGGCGCACGGTGGATGCCTTGGCACTAGGAGCCGATGAAGGACGGGACGAACACCGATATGCTTCGGGGAGCTGTAAGCAAGCTTTGATCCGGAGATTTCCGAATGGGGAAACCCACTGCTCGTAATGGAGTAGTATCCATACTTGAATACATAGAGTATGAGAAGGCATACCCGGGGAACTGAAACATCTAAGTACCCGGAGGAAGAGAAAGCAAATGCGATTCCCTGAGTAGCGGCGAGCGAAACGGGAACAGCCCAAACCAAGAGGCTTGCCTCTTGGGGTTGTAGGACACTCTATACGGAGTTACAAAGGAACGATATAAGCGAAGAGGTCTGGAAAGGCCCGCCAAAGAAGGTAACAGCCCTGTAACTGAAATGTTGTTCTCTCCAGAGTGGATCCTGAGTACGGCGGAACACGTGAAATTCCGTCGGAATCCGGGAGGACCATCTCCCAAGGCTAAATACTCCCTAGTGACCGATAGTGAACCAGTACCGTGAGGGAAAGGTGAAAAGCACCCCGGAAGGGGAGTGAAATAGATCCTGAAACCGTGTGCCTACAAGTAGTCAGAGCCCGTTAAAGGGTGATGGCGTGCCTTTTGTAGAATGAACCGGCGAGTTACGATCCCGTGCAAGGTTAAGCAGAAGATGCGGAGCCGCAGCGAAAGCGAGTCTGAATAGGGCGCATGAGTACGTGGTCGTAGACCCGAAACCAGGTGATCTACCCATGTCCAGGGTGAAGTTCAGGTAACACTGAATGGAGGCCCGAACCCACGCACGTTGAAAAGTGCGGGGATGAGGTGTGGGTAGGGGTGAAATGCCAATCGAACCTGGAGATAGCTGGTTCTCTCCGAAATAGCTTTAGGGCTAGCCTCAAGGTAAGAGTCTCGGAGGTAGAGCACTGATTGGACTAGGGGCCCCTACCGGGTTACCGAATTCAGTCAAACTCCGAATGCCGATGACTTATCCTTGGGAGTCAGACTGCGAGTGATAAGATCCGTAGTCGAAAGGGAAACAGCCCAGACCGCCAGCTAAGGTCCCAAAGTATACGTTAAGTGGAAAAGGATGTGGAGTTGCTTAGACAACCAGGATGTTGGCTTAGAAGCAGCCACCATTTAAAGAGTGCGTAATAGCTCACTGGTCGAGTGACTCTGCGCCGAAAATGTACCGGGGCTAAACGTATCACCGAAGCTGCGGACTGTTCTTACGAACAGTGGTAGGAGAGCGTTCTAAGTGCTGTGAAGTCAGACCGGAAGGACTGGTGGAGCGCTTAGAAGTGAGAATGCCGGTATGAGTAGCGAAAGACGGGTGAGAATCCCGTCCACCGAATGCCTAAGGTTTCCTGAGGAAGGCTCGTCCGCTCAGGGTTAGTCGGGACCTAAGCCGAGGCCGAAAGGCGTAGGCGATGGACAACAGGTTGATATTCCTGTACCACCTCCTCACCATTTGAGCAATGGGGGGACGCAGGAGGATAGGGTAAGCGCGGTATTGGATATCCGCGTCCAAGCAGTTAGGCTGGGAAATAGGCAAATCCGTTTCCCGTGAAGGCTGAGCTGTGATGGCGAGCGAAATTTAGTAGCGAAGTTCCTGATTCCACACTGCCAAGAAAAGCCTCTAGCGAGGTGAGAGGTGCCCGTACCGCAAACCGACACAGGTAGGCGAGGAGAGAATCCTAAGGTGATCGAGAGAACTCTCGTTAAGGAACTCGGCAAAATGACCCCGTAACTTCGGGAGAAGGGGTGCTTCTTAGGGTGTTAAAGCCCCGAGAAGCCGCAGTGAATAGGCCCAGGCGACTGTTTAGCAAAAACACAGGTCTCTGCGAAGCCGTAAGGCGAAGTATAGGGGCTGACGCCTGCCCGGTGCTGGAAGGTTAAGAGGAGCGCTTAGCGTAAGCGAAGGTGCGAATTGAAGCCCCAGTAAACGGCGGCCGTAACTATAACGGTCCTAAGGTAGCGAAATTCCTTGTCGGGTAAGTTCCGACCCGCACGAAAGGCGCAACGATCTGGGCACTGTCTCAACGAGAGACTCGGTGAAATTATAGTACCTGTGAAGATGCAGGTTACCCGCGACAGGACGGAAAGACCCCGTGGAGCTTTACTGCAGCCTGATATTGAATGTTGGTACAGCTTGTACAGGATAGGTAGGAGCCTTGGAAACCGGAGCGCTAGCTTCGGTGGAGGCATCGGTGGGATACTACCCTGGCTGTATTGACCTTCTAACCCGCTGCCCTTATCGGGCAGGGAGACAGTGTCAGGTGGGCAGTTTGACTGGGGCGGTCGCCTCCTAAAATGTAACGGAGGCGCCCAAAGGTTCCCTCAGAATGGTTGGAAATCATTCGCAGAGTGTAAAGGCACAAGGGAGCTTGACTGCGAGACCTACAAGTCGAGCAGGGACGAAAGTCGGGCTTAGTGATCCGGTGGTTCCGCATGGAAGGGCCATCGCTCAACGGATAAAAGCTACCCCGGGGATAACAGGCTTATCTCCCCCAAGAGTCCACATCGACGGGGAGGTTTGGCACCTCGATGTCGGCTCATCGCATCCTGGGGCTGTAGTCGGTCCCAAGGGTTGGGCTGTTCGCCCATTAAAGCGGTACGCGAGCTGGGTTCAGAACGTCGTGAGACAGTTCGGTCCCTATCCGTCGCGGGCGCAGGAAATTTGAGAGGAGCTGTCCTTAGTACGAGAGGACCGGGATGGACGCACCGCTGGTGTACCAGTTGTTCTGCCAAGGGCATCGCTGGGTAGCTATGTGCGGACGGGATAAGTGCTGAAAGCATCTAAGCATGAAGCCCCCCTCAAGATGAGATTTCCCATTCCGCAAGGAAGTAAGATCCCTGAAAGATGATCAGGTTGATAGGTCTGAGGTGGAAGCGTGGTGACACGTGGAGCTGACAGATACTAATAGATCGAGGACTTAACCTATATTCTAATGTGAAGCTTGAACATTGTTATCTAGTTTTGAGAGAACATTCTCTCCATCAGGTTTGGTGGCGATAGCGAAGAGGTCACACCCGTTCCCATACCGAACACGGAAGTTAAGCTCTTCAGCGCCGATGGTAGTTGGGGGTCTCCCCCTGTGAGAGTAGGACGCCGCCAAGCTTGTTATATTTATATCGTCGCGGGGTGGAGCAGTTCGGTAGCTCGTCGGGCTCATAACCCGAAGGTCGCAGGTTCAAATCCTGCCCCCGCAACCAAATTATTTTATATACCAATAGGTAGTGCTCAGTGAGTGCAACCAAAATGGTCCGGTAGTTCAGTTGGTTAGAATGCCTGCCTGTCACGCAGGAGGTCGCGGGTTCGAGTCCCGTCCGGACCGCCATTTTTATGACTTGTAAACGAAAACGTATAGTTTCGTTTTTTTTTATGTCTTTTTCTTTTCATACGTATCCAAGATACATTGAATGGCTTTGTGTTTGGCTACATGTTATGTAAAAAGAAAAGATAGATCACTTTAACCCAGCCTGGTTTTTTTCATACCAGGCTTTATTTATATCATTTTTAATTGAAACTGAAACTCATATTGGCTTACACTAATACTAATTATGTCTGACATCGTGTCTATTCAATCAATTGATTGCATGAAGGGGCTGTCTTTTTATGGATGAATTTGATCTTATTCGCCGAATTACACCAAAAGAAACACATCAGCGTTCTTTGGTTATGGGCATCGGTGATGATGCAAGTGTTTATCAACCTCATTCACATTGTGAAGAGGTCGTTTGTGTTGATACAATGGTGGAGCATGTTCATTTTCGCTTTGATTTTTCCACACCTTTTGAGATTGGCTTTAAAGCACTAGCGGTCAATGTCAGTGATATCGCCGCAATGGGAGGAACCCCAAAGTATTATCTTGTATCAATTGCAATCCCGCCTCATGGTGATGAGACGGTCGTTTCAGCCCTTTACGAGGGAATGAAAGCATTGGCTGATACTTATCAAATGGATTTGATTGGTGGAGATACGGTTGCCACTCGCAGTGACTATGTCATTACAGTGACGGTCATTGGCGAGGTACCAAAGGGGAAAGCTTGTTATCGTCACAGTGCTCAGACAGGAGACGTCGTCTTTGTCACAGGTCAGCTTGGTTCATCAGCTGCTGGCTTATCACTTTTAATGAACGAAATAGTCCCTCCCAAGGCAGTCGACACAGCCTTTTTTCTTGAGCGTCATAAAAAGCCTCAGCCTCATATTGCTGCTGGTATCATTTGCTCAAGCTTCCCTCGGGTCACTTTGAATGATGTGAGTGATGGATTAGCGAGTGAGCTGAATGAGATAGCCGAAGCGAGTCATGTGACGATAGAGATAGAAACAAACAAGCTCCCCGTACATCCAGATTTACCAGTGCTGCGTAAAGACTGGCTGGAATGGGTGTTATTTGGCGGGGAAGACTTTGTATTAACTGGTGCGATTCCAGAGGCTGATTGGGAAAGCTTTGAAATGCAATGTAGAAAAAAAGACATTCAAGTCAAACGCATTGGACAAGTCAAAGGTGATCAAGCAGCAAGCGTTCTATTAAAAGACAATGAGCAGCAAACAATGTTAATGAAAAATGGATATAATCATTTTAAGAAATGAGGTGACATCAACTGTGAAATTAACATGGACGACAAAAGGTGCGGATGAGACGAAACGAATTGCCGCTGCTTTGGCCAAACTTGTGATGCCAGGCGATGTTTTGACATTAGAAGGGGATTTAGGCGCAGGTAAAACGACTTTTTCAAAAGGTTTTGCAGAAGGCTTAGGGATTACCCGTATCGTCAACAGCCCTACCTTTACGATCATTAAAGAATATACCGATGGCAGACTGCCACTTTATCATATGGACGTGTATCGCATGGAAGATGCGGAAGAAGATATCGGGCTCGAAGAATATTTTGAGGGTGAAGGTGTATGCTTGGTTGAGTGGGCACATCTCATTGGGCCTCAATTGCCTTCCTCCTATTTGAAAATAGAAATGCTGAGAACAGAACGTGAAGAAGAACGTCATCTCACGTTTAGTGCAAAAGGGGATCGCTATGAGACCCTTTGTAAGGAGATGAAAGAATTTGACCATACTGGCAATTGATACGTCAAACCATACACTAGGAATTGCCCTTGTCAAAGATTCCACAGTGATTGGTGAGAGCATTACGTATTTAAAAAAGAACCATTCCGTCCGAGCGATGCCGACTGTTGAGGCATTGATGAAAGAATGTGGTGTAGCCCCAAGTGAACTAAGTAAAATTGTTGTAGCGAAAGGACCTGGTTCCTACACTGGCGTCCGAATCGGTGTGACCATTGCAAAAACACTCGCATGGACGCTATCTATCCCGATATCGGCTTTTTCGAGTTTAGAAACACTTGCGGCAAATGGTCAATACTTTGATGGATGGATCTCGCCACTATTCGATGCGAGAAGAGGACAAGTATATACTGGGCTATATACGTTTGAAGAAGGAAAGATCAAAGAGATCAAACCAGACCAAAATATCTTGCTCACGGATTGGCTTCATGAGCTGAAGCAAACAGGAAAGCCTGTCCTATTTCTTGGACAGGATGTGCATCTTCATGAGGAGAGCATTCGCTCCATTTTAGGAGAAACGGCTGTGATAGCGGAGGGAGCTTTTCATAACCCAAGACCTTCAATGCTTGCATTTTTAGCGGCAGATCGTCCTGCTGAAGATGTCCATCAGCTTGTTCCTAACTATATTCGTTTGGCAGAAGCGGAAGTGAAATGGCTTGAAGGACAAAAATAATCTCAACATAACAGAGATTCGAAAAATGACAGTAGCGGACATTCCAGAGGTGTATACGATTGAAGTGCATTCGTTTACTGCCCCTTGGAAAAAAGAATCATTTGTCTATGAGATTCTTCATAACCAGTACAGCCATTATTTTCTCATTGAAGAAGATGAGCAGCCTGTTGGATATTGCGGGGTCTGGATCGTCATGGACGATGCACAAATTACGAACATTGCGATTCTCCCTGAGCATAGAGGAAAGGGTTACGGGGAAGCGTTGCTGCGATATGTCATGGAATTTTGTAAAGAAAAAAAGACAGATCATCTTTCTTTAGAGGTGCGGGTTTCAAATACACCCGCACAATCCCTTTATGAAAAGCTTGGTTTCAGACCAGCTTCTATTCGAAAGAATTATTATACGGATAATGGGGAAGATGCATTGGTCATGTGGGTGAATATAAATGAATGAACAAACAGATCGATTCATATTAGGTATAGAGACAAGCTGTGATGAAACAGCTGCATCTATTGTGAAAAATGGGAAAGAAATTGTAGCGAATGTTGTCGCATCGCAAATAGAAAGCCATAAACGATTTGGCGGAGTTGTCCCAGAAATCGCTTCAAGGCATCACGTGGAGCAAGTCACCATCGTGTTAGAAGAAGTAATGGCACAGGCTAATATGAGCTTTCAGGATTTAGATGCCATTGCTGTCACAGAAGGACCAGGCTTAGTCGGTGCCCTTCTAATCGGTGTCAATGCAGCAAAGGCACTGAGCTTTGCTCATCAAATTCCTCTTGTTGGTGTACATCATATTGCGGGGCATATTTATGCAAACCAACTTGTAGATGAATTGGAGTTTCCATGTTTGGCTCTTGTCGTCTCTGGTGGACATACTGAGCTTGTACTAATGAGAGAGCACGGGTCTTTTGAGGTTATCGGAGAAACATTAGATGATGCGGCTGGAGAAGCTTACGATAAAGTGGCCCGGACGATGGGTCTTCCGTATCCAGGCGGACCTCATATTGATCGGTTAGCACATGAAGGAGAGCCAACGATTAAGCTTCCACGTGCATGGCTTGAAGAAGGTTCCTATCACTTTAGCTTTAGTGGATTAAAATCAGCTGTTATTAACACACTACACAATGCATCTCAAAAGGGAGAAACAATTGCTCCAGAGAATTTGGCAGCAAGTTTTCAAGCAAGTGTCATTGAGGTGCTTGTTGGGAAAACATTAAAAGCGGCAGAGGCCTATGGCGTCAAGCAGGTTGTCCTAGCTGGTGGAGTCGCTGCCAATAAAGGACTGAGAGAAGCTTTAACGACAGCATTCACGAAGCTTCCTGACGTGAAGGTCATTATTCCACCATTATCTCTTTGTACAGACAATGCAGCCATGATCGCTGCTGCTGGAACCATTGCGTTTGAAAAAGGTATAAGAGGCGATATGGCGATGAATGGCCAGCCGGGCTTACCGCTTGTCTCATATGAATGAAAACTCCTGTGGATACACAGGTTTTTTCATTTTTAATGAAAGCGATTTATTCACAAGTAAACGTGATATATCCACAATTGTTAGAAAATTTCGTTTTAAAATGAAGTGGATGTGCACAAATACGTTCTTTTATGTGGATATGTGATTAAATCTCTGTGGATAAAGTGGATAAGTCCGATTTTTAAAAGAATAATAAAGAAGTTATTGTGGATATTAATGTGGATAAGAAATTTTCACTAAAAGAAAAAAGAGCACCCATTAGGGCACTCTTTACGATTCGGATAGCTCTTCCCACTCTGCGAAAAGGGATTCCAGCTCTTGATGAAGCGTATCATTTTCTGTTTGAATGTTTTGGACCTTCTCGTGATCTTGAAAAATAGCAGGATCACATAGAAGCTCTTCATTTTCACCAAGCTTCGCTTCAATGTTAGCAATCCGTTCTTCAATTTCCTCGATTCTGCGCTGCTTTTGTCTTTCTTTCCTTTTCAGTTCTTTTTCTTCCGCATACGAAAGCTTTGCCGTTTCAACTGGCTTTGCTGCTTGTTTTTTCAGCGCCTCATTTTCTTGAATCGCTTCAAGCTCTAATTGTTCATTTTTCTTTTCAAGGTAGTAGTCATAATCACCGAGATACTCTTTTGTTTCTGTAGGCGACAGCTCGAATACTTTCGTTGCCAGACGGTTGATAAAATAACGGTCATGCGAGACAAATAAGATGGTTCCTGGATAATCAATCAGTGCATTTTCTAAAATTTCCTTACTATCTAAGTCCAAATGGTTTGTAGGCTCATCAAGTATCAGGAAATTGGCTTTTTGGAGCATCAGCTTTGCCAGGGCAAGGCGCGCTTTTTCTCCACCGCTTAATGCATGAACGGGCTTTAAGACGTCGTCACCGGAAAAGAGGAAGTTCCCTAAACATGTCCGAATTTCTTTTTCATTCATATGAGGATAGTCATCCCAAAGCTCATTGAGCACTTTTTTGGAGGATGTCAGTTTGGCTTGTTCTTGGTCATAGTAGCCGATTGTGACATGAGATCCAAAGGTGATGTCGCCTTTTACAGGCTTTAATGTGTTCGTTAACGTTTTTAAAAGGGTTGATTTTCCGATCCCATTAGGACCAATGAGTGCCACGCTATCCTCGCGTTTGATCTGAAAAGAAAGAGAGGATAGAAGCGGTGTTTTTTCATCATAACGAATGTAGAGATCATGTACCTTCAGCACATCATTGCCGCTTTGTCTCGTAATATCAAAATGAAAGTTTGCGGATTTTTCATCACCTAATGGCTTATCTATACGATCCATCCGTTCCAGTTGCTTGCGTCTGCTCTGAGCGCGCTTTGTGGTTGAGGCTCTTGCCAGGTTGCGATCTACGAAGTCTTGGAGCTTTGAGATTTCCTCTTGCTGCTTTTCGTAAAGCTTCATATCGCGCTCTAGCTGCTCAGCTTTCAGATCAAGATACTTACTATAGTTGCCTGCAAATTTTTTCATAGCAGTTCTTGAGACTTCATATACATGGTTCACCACTTTGTCTAAGAAGTAGCGGTCATGGGACACGATCAGAATGGCGCCTGTATAATTTTGCAAATACTGCTCCAGCCATGATAAGGTATCAATATCTAAATGGTTGGTCGGCTCGTCCAGAATTAAGAGTTCTGGTTTCATTAATAAGAGCTTTCCAAGCGCTAGACGGGTTTTCTGGCCGCCGCTTAAGGATTGAACGGTTGTCCCATCTTCAAAGTGACTAAAGCCGAGCCCATGAAGAATGGAGCGGACGTCTGCTTCGTATTGATAGCCGCCTTGATCTTTAAATTCCTGCTGTAGCCTGTCATAGGTTTTCATGAGGGAATCCAGCTCAGAACCTGTGGAGGAAGCCATTTTCTCCTCGATGGTTCTCATCTCTTGTTCCATCTTTTTCAAATGATCAAAAACCGATAATAATTCGTCTTTTAACGTACGTGTAGACGTCACATCGGTATGCTGTGCTAAATAGCCGATCGATAGGTCTTTTGGTTTGATGATCTCACCTTGTTCGTAAGACAATTGACCGGCAATGATTTTCAAAAGGGTGGATTTGCCTGCGCCGTTACGACCTACAATGGCAATCCGATCCCTTGCTTTGACTTCCAATTTTATATTCGTTAAAACGGTATCAGCACCAAACGATTTGGATAGCTGATTCACTTGTAGAATCATCATGTAACTTCACCTCTGCTATAATATGTTAAGTGTAGCTTATCAGCAGTAAACCAGCAAATGTTACATACAATCGCCATATTCAAATGAAAGACAGATAGGAAAAAATAGTGTATCATTTGAGTGAGGGAGCGTTGAAAAGATGAGTCAATTTAGCCACTTTAACGAACAGGGAAGAGCAAAGATGGTCGACATTAGTGACAAATCGTCTACCGTGAGAACCGCCGTTGCTGCTTCAAGTGTTCGTATGATAAAAGAAGTGTTTCATAAAATAGAGCAGCGTGAAATTGGAAAAGGGGATGTGCTGTCTGTTGCACAGGTTGCTGGCATTATGGCAGCAAAGCAAACATCTACCATCATTCCAATGTGTCATCCGCTTGCACTAAAAGGTGTGGATATCTCCTTTGATTGGGAGGAAGACGGAAATGCGCACATTCTGAACATACAAGTACAGGTGAAAACAAAAGGAAGTACGGGTGTTGAGATGGAAGCGCTCACTTCTGCTTCAGTATGTGCACTCACCGTTTACGACATGTGCAAAGCGATTGATAAAGGCATGATCATCGGTCCTACCTATTTAATTGAAAAGACAGGTGGGAAAAACGGTGATTTTCACAGAGCATCTGATATTTAAGTTGGAGGACCTTATATGAATATAGATCAGTCAAAAATTCCACAAGCGACAGCCAAACGTTTGCCGCTATATTACCGTTTTTTAAAAAATCTGCATGCATCAGGAAAACAAAGGGTGTCATCAGCAGAGCTTAGTGATGCAGTCAAAGTGGATTCTGCTACCATTCGCCGAGATTTTTCATACTTTGGTGCACTTGGGAAGAAGGGGTATGGCTATAATGTCGATTACCTTTTGACCTTCTTCAGAAAGACACTTGACCAAGATGAAATGACCAATGTCATGCTCATCGGTGTCGGGAATTTAGGGACTGCATTTTTACACTATAATTTCATCAAAAACAATAATACAAAAATTTCGATGGCTTTTGACGTCAATGAGAGTAAAATAGGAAGTGAGATAGGCGGCGTGCCTGTCTATGATTTGGATAAGCTTGAAGAGCATGTTCAAGAGGTAGGGGATATACCTGTTGCTATTTTGACAGTACCTGCCGTAGCAGCTCAACCCATTACAGATCGTTTGATTGCCCTTGGCATCAAAGGGATCCTTAATTTTACGCCGGCTCGATTGAATGTGCCGGAACACATTCGAATTCATCATATAGATTTGGCGGTTGAACTTCAGTCACTTGTGTATTTCTTAAAGCATTACTCTGTTACACAGGAGGATTGACGAAAAGGGGTAAAGGGGGTGGAGCAAATGGGTCCGATCGGTCCTGGAAGTTTGGTTCTGATTGCGATTGTTGCGCTCATTATTTTTGGGCCGAAAAAGCTTCCTGAATTAGGAAGAGCAGCAGGAGATACATTACGTGAATTCAAAAATGCCACAAAAGGTTTAGCTGATGATCAGGAAGAAAAAAAGAAAAAAGAAGATCAGTAGAATAGGATGAGCTTCATGAATGTCAAAGATATGCCGCTTATGGAGCATATTGTGGAACTGCGAAAACGTTTAGTGATCATTGCGATGTTTTTTGTCGCCTTTATGGTGGCTGGTTTTTTTCTTGCTAAGCCGGTCATTGTGTATTTACAAAATACCGATGAAGCGGCCACACTGACACTGAATGCATTTAAGCTAACAGATCCGCTGTACGTGTTTATGCAGTTCGCATTTGTCATCGCTTTGGTTTTGACGTGTCCCGTGATTTTATATCAGCTTTGGGCGTTTGTGAGCCCCGGCTTATATGAAAAAGAAAGAAAGGTGACACTTGCTTATATTCCGATTGCACTGCTTTTATTTTTGAGCGGTGTGGCTTTCTCTTATTTTATTTTGTTTCCGTTTGTCGTTGATTTTATGATGCGAATGTCGAATGATTTAAATGTAGAGCAAGTCATTGGGATTCATGAGTATTTTACATTTCTGATGCAGTTAACACTTCCATTTGGCTTTTTGTTTCAGATGCCCGTTGTGTTGATGTTTCTCACAAGACTTGGCATCATCACACCGATGTTTTTATCAAAAATACGGAAGTATGCCTATTTTGTCCTCCTTGTCATTGCCGCACTGATTACACCGCCAGAGATCGTTTCTCACCTCATGGTTACCTTGCCAATGCTCGTATTGTACGAAGTGAGTATTGTCATATCGAGAGTGACCTATCGCAAAATGCAGCAAACAGAGGAGAAAGAAAGTTATGATGTCACATAAAAAAAAGCATCGTGATCCGAATAAGGGTCACGATGCTTTTTCTATTGTGAAAGGAATTGATTGATCGCTTGAAATAGATGCTGATAATAGGCAGTCTCATGCGGGACAAAATCTTGTATACAGACTACTCTGCTTTTCTCACGTCGTTCTCCGAATTCATCAACTTCAAAGCCCTCCAGCTGCATGTTGTCACATTTTCTAGTGAAAAGCTGCTGTGCATCCATTAGTTTTGCTCTGTAAAGTCCAGCGACTTCTTCTTTTTGTAATTGAATGTTCATCTGCTCTTCTTGATGGACGTAAAGATAGGCATGGCAACATTCACGATCAGTCAAATCGGGTAGATGAATTTCATCCTGTATAACACCTGCAAAGGCTAGATCTTCAAAAGGGACAGTAAGACCAAGCTCTTCTTCTACCTCTCTCACACCGTCAGAAGGCTGTTCATTTGCTAGAAGGTGACCTGCTGCGGTGATATCAAACAGAGAAGGAAAATCCTTTTTTGCGGGACTTCTTAGCTGAAAATAGAGATATACGGTGTCATGTTCCTTTTTGAGAAGCCAGAAATGAAAGGTTTCATGCCAAAGGCCTCGGGTGTGGACATCTGAACGGGTTGTAACTCCAATCGTTTCATGCTGCTTATTTAAGATGTTCAGTTTTTCTTGTTCCATGAAAACTTGTCCTCCATAAAAAAACCATTTTCCAAGTGCGGAAAATGGTTTTTGATTTATTTTTGCTGCTGTTTTTTGAGTTTGACAGAGAAGGCAAACATTTTAAGCGCGATATTGATATTATAGGCCGCAAACACCATCAGCAAAATGCTGTAAAATGACCACATGTCACCTGGATTTTGAATGGCCATATAGGTGAAAGCCACACCTACGGCAAAATAAATGATGCCCCATACAACAGGGTTTCTCATGAGAAAAAGCCTCCAATAATCATTTGCATTGTTTGAGATTGTTCTTCAATCATTTTTCTTACTGGCTCAATCTGCACAAGAATAACGAGCGAATTCATCAGCATATGAGCACCGATTGGAACAATGATTCGTTTTGTTTTCGCATATAAAAAGGCAAAGGTAAAGCCCATTGCGGTATAAAGAAAGAAGTGGTCAAAATCAGAATGTGCAGCAGCGAAAAATACTGAACTAACAAGTGCCGCAATAAAAAAATTCGACCTTTCATAAATTACACCAAAAACGATTTTTCGGAAAATAATCTCCTCAAGTATCGGTCCAATTAGTGCAATAATAACAACCAGAAAAGGAAAAGCATCCATAATAGATAAGATATTTTGCGTGTTTTCTGACTCACGTCCAATGCCGAATGCATATTGTTCAATCATTCCTGCAATCGATTGAGTTAGAAGTGATAGAAAGAAACCGACAATGATCCAAGCGATTGCCGCGCCGACTGAAGCCGGTTCTTCATTTCGAAGTGAAGCTCTTGGCACAGTCCGAAGGATGAGCAGAATAATGATTAATCCGACACAGAAGCTGATGATTGTCCATGTACCTGACAATTTAGAGAGCTCTGCTTGTGTCATCGGTGTCTGAATGTAACCTAACCACTTCATAATGAACACATACGGAAACGCAGAAACCTGCACCAATATATACGTTAAGATGATGTACCAATATTGTTTTTTCAAGTAACGAAAACCCCTTTACTAAAAGAACTAGATTTATTGTAACACAAGTCTTCTTTTTCGATGAAAAGGAAAGAATCTGAGTTGAAAAAAGATCATGAAAGCGTAAAAATTTTTAAAGGTTTTTACTTGAAATTACAGAAGACATTCTTTATTATAATAAATGTGTTAGCACTCACTGGTGATGAGTGCTAAAAAAAGACTACATATAAAAATTGAGGAGGTTGTTTCTTATGTTAAAGCCATTAGGCGATCGCGTAATCATTGAACTCGTTGAATCTGAGGAAAAAACCGCTAGCGGTATTGTGTTACCGGATTCTGCAAAAGAAAAACCGCAAGAAGGTAAAATTGTTGCAGCAGGTTCAGGCCGTGTACTTGAAAGTGGTGAGCGCGTTGCGTTAGAAGTAAACACAGGCGACCGCATTATCTTCTCAAAATATGCAGGCACTGAAGTGAAATATGAAGGCAAAGAATATTTAATCCTTCGTGAGAGCGACATTTTAGCTGTTATTGGTTAATCACATAAAAAACATTGAGATACATTTTTAAAAAGACTGAGGAGGTTTCGTTATTATGGCAAAAGATATTAAGTTCAGTGAAGAAGCACGTCGCGCGATGCTACGTGGTGTAGATGCACTTGCAGATGCTGTAAAAGTAACTTTAGGACCTAAAGGACGTAACGTGGTTCTTGAGAAAAAATTCGGTTCTCCACTTATCACAAATGATGGTGTAACGATCGCAAAAGAAATCGAATTAGAAGATGCATTTGAAAACATGGGTGCAAAACTTGTGGCTGAAGTTGCAAGCAAAACAAACGACGTAGCTGGTGACGGTACAACGACTGCAACAGTTCTAGCTCAAGCGATGATCCGTGAAGGTCTTAAAAACGTAACAGCTGGTGCAAACCCTGTTGGCGTTCGTAAAGGGATCGAAGAAGCAGTGAAAGTAGCACTTGAAGGCTTGCACGAGATTTCTAAACCAATCGAAGGCAAAGAATCAATTGCTCAAGTTGCGTCTATTTCTGCAGCAGATGAAGAAGTTGGAAGCCTAATCGCTGAAGCAATGGAGCGTGTAGGTAACGACGGCGTGATCACAATCGAAGAATCTAAAGGATTCACAACTGAGCTTGAAGTGGTTGAAGGAATGCAGTTTGACCGCGGATATGCTTCACCATACATGGTGACGGATTCTGATAAGATGGAAGCGGTTCTTGAAAATCCTTACATCTTAATCACTGATAAAAAAATCACAAACATTCAAGAAATCCTTCCTGTACTTGAGCAAGTTGTACAACAAGGAAAACCATTATTGCTCATTGCTGAAGATGTAGAAGGCGAAGCACTTGCAACACTTGTTGTGAACAAACTTCGTGGAACATTCAACGCAGTGGCAGTAAAAGCACCTGGATTCGGTGATCGTCGTAAAGCAATGCTTGAAGATATCTCTGTTCTAACTGGCGGAGAGTTAATCACAGAAGATCTAGGACTTGACCTGAAATCAACTGAAATCGGTCAGCTTGGCCGCGCTTCTAAAGTCGTTGTGACAAAAGAAAACACAACCATCGTAGAAGGTTCAGGAGATTCTGCTCAAATCTCAGCACGTGTGAACCAAATCCGTGCACAAGTAGAAGAAACAACTTCTGAATTCGATAAAGAAAAATTACAAGAACGTCTTGCAAAACTAGCTGGTGGCGTCGCTGTCATCAAAGTTGGTGCTGCAACTGAAACAGAACTAAAAGAGCGTAAACTACGCATCGAGGATGCACTCAACTCAACTCGTGCAGCAGTTGAAGAAGGTATCGTATCCGGTGGTGGTACAGCACTTGTGAATGTATACAAAAAAGTCGCTTCAATCAAAGCTGATGGTGACGTTCAAACAGGTGTAAACATCGTTCTACGTTCTCTTGAAGAGCCAATCCGCCAAATCGCTCACAACGCAGGTCTTGAAGGATCAGTCATCGTTGAGCGCTTGAAAAACGAAGAAATTGGCGTAGGCTTCAACGCAGCAACAAACGAATGGGTAAACATGATCGAAAAAGGAATCGTTGACCCAACAAAAGTAACTCGCTCTGCACTTCAAAACGCAGCTTCTGTTGCAGCAATGCTTCTAACAACTGAAGCAGTCGTTGCTGACAAACCAGAAGAAGGCGGCTCAGGCGGCGGAATGCCGGATATGGGCGGCATGGGCGGAATGGGTGGCATGATGTAACACCCTCGAAAACCCCTTGAAATATAGGGGTTTTTGTTTTGTCTTCATGAATTTGGTCACGATTTCTGATGAACTGAAACCTTCACCGCCTCTCATTCGTTAACATAAGAGATAATGATTTTATGAATCTTTACCTAAAATATGATTATAAAAAGAAAAGCGGTGATCGTATGGGCTTGACGACTTGGGTGGCGATTATTGTTGCACTGGCCGTCGTGTTTGGATTGTTTGGATCGAAGAAGCGTGATAAATAAGAGGTTGCAACCCACTTCTACAGAGGAAGTGGGTTTTTTTATTGCAAATACAACATTAATGAACTATACTAATTTTAATGATTTATTGTAAATGCAACAAAAAGGAGTCGTGATAAATGAAAGAGATTTTACGAGAAATCGGCGTGATTGCTCGGGCGCTTGATTCCATTAGTAATATTGAATTTAAAGAGTACGATTTAACGAAGGGGCAGTATTTGTATCTTGTGCGTATTTGTGAGGAGCCGGGCATCATTCAGGAAAAGCTAGCGGAAATGATCAAGGTGGATCGAACAACGGCTGCCCGTGCTATCAAAAAACTAGAGCTTCATGGTTTTATTGAGAAGAAAGATGACCCGGTGAATAAAAAAATCAAAAAGCTGTGTCCAACCGATAAAGGGAAAGCCATATATCCACTGATCAAACGAGAACATGATTACTCGAATCAAGTAGCGCTGGATGGATTTTCTGAAGAGGAAGTGGAACAGATAAATGAGTATCTCATCAGGGTGAGACAAAATATCGAAAAAGATTGGGATTATGTGAAAAAAGGAAATAAGAGACGCTACTAAATGATGAGGAGTGATGACTTCAATGACCGTTACTTTTATTCCGTGTAATGATCAGCATGTAAAAGAGCTGCAAAAAGTCGGCAGCGACACGTTTAAAGAAACCTTTCAGGATCCAAACGAAGCCGAAAATATCGATGCTTACGTAAAGACAGCCTTTCATCCAAACCAGCTGTTAAAAGAATTACATCATCCATTTTCACAGTTCTATTTTGTTCAAGTGAATGGCGAAGTTGCTGGTTATTTGAAGGTCAATATGGAGGATGCGCAGTCAGAAGAGATGGGAAGTGAAGCGTTAGAGATTGAAAGAATTTATATCAAGCAGTCCTTTCAAAAACAAGGATTAGGCCGATATTTAATCAATCAAGCCTTTGAGATCGCGAAGAAATATCATAAACGTGATGTTTGGCTTGGGGTGTGGGAGCACAACAAAGCGGCCATCGCATTTTATCAAAAGCTTGGGTTTGTTCAAACAGGGGTGCACGCCTTCCTTTTGGGAGACGAAGAACAATTGGACCTCATTATGACCAAAACACTTAGCTGATCAAAAAGGGGGAAGGGAACATGCATATTCCATCATTTTTTCAAGTGAAAGATATGGAGGAAGTAAAAGCATTTATTCAATCACATTCATTTGCAACAGTTGTGACCACGATGGATGGAAAGCCCATTGCGACACATATCCCAGTGAGTTTTCTTCAAATTGAAGATTCGTTTGTGATCTCAGGGCATATGGCCATTGGGAATCCTCAGTGGAAAACGTTTGAAGAGAATGAGCAGGTGCTTGTGATTTTTCAAGGGCCGCATGCCTACATATCCTCTTCATGGTATGAAAAAGAAGCAGTACCGACATGGAATTACCAAGCTGTTCATGTTTATGGAAAGGCTAAACTGCTTGAAAAATCGGAACTGGTCAAAGAATTAACAACGATGCTGGAGACATACGAAAGCCATAGAGAACAACCAGTGTTATGGCATACGTTGTCTGATGAACTGTTAGAGAAACAAATGAAAGGCATTGTAGGCTTTAAAATCATCATTGATGAAGTTCAGGCTGCTTTTAAATTAAGCCAAAATCGCCATGAAAGGGATTATGCTCACATTATTGAAAAGTTGGAAGCAGAGGGAGAAGTGGAAATGGCTAAGGCGATGAAAGAGAAGGTAAAGGACGTATGAGAAAAGCACTCTTATGATCAAGAGTGTTTTTTTGTTTTGAGAGATATGAGATACCTTGGTTTATAATGTCACATTTTCTTTAAAATTACATAAAAAAATCCACTATTTCCATAAAAGATCAGATCAATTCCTTATAATAAAAGTATCTGAGAATGGGGAGTGAGTCGAAATGGACCAAAACTTGCTGCAAATGAATCGAGTGAGATCAGAGGGTGAATTAGCTGTTGTGAATATATCTTCTACAGAAATTGGGGCGCTGTCAAAGGAAGCGGCTGAGCGGATTTTACAAACGAAGGATACGGATATTATTCATCAACTGATGTATGTTCCGATTGAAAAGAAAGCAGATTTGAAGTGGCTGATTCAAAGTGTTGGACAGGCGTTAGAAGATGAGGATGACGATAACGTTGCACTTGAATTGGCTGATTTGCTCTATTTCTTTGTCATTCCATTTTATAAGGAGTATATTTTGAGGGAACACCATTTGTATGAGTGTATCGATGATTTGTTGGTACGATTAGCATCGTGGGCTCACTCAGATATTCACACACTGGTCGATGCGATGAGAGATGATTTGTCTGTATAAACTTGAAAAAAGCTTGTAGAGCGATCAATCCTCTACAAGCTTTTTTATCGTAAAAAATCATAAATTACTGGGCTCTTTCCCAAGTGATTTTTGTTTCATTTGTTTTTTTCGTTCCCTTTGCCAGCACTTTGCCGTTTTCTTGTTTCACGGTGATGTTTAGGTCGTAAAAAGAATACAGAGCACCAAGGCTGTCATTTTCCGGTTTGTGCAGGTTGTTTTCTTTTTCAGTTGAAGCTCCAATGGCCAGTGTCTTGGCAAAGTTTAAACCGATGACTTCAGCGTAATCACTATTGGTGTCAGAGGAAGCGATCACGTTTAATGAAATGACTTTTTTCTTTTGATCAACGGTAATCGCTGTGTCTTTTATGAGTTTAGACTGTTCCATGACTTCTTTCGTTTCTTTTTGAATGCGTTCATTGATCGTTGGAAGTGCCTTCGTTTCTGTTTTTTGTTCGTTTGTCGTATTTGAGCAAGCTGCTAGCATGAAGAGACTTGCAACTAGGCTCATGAAAACAAGTAGACTTTTTTTCACGTTCGTTCTCCTTTTTTCTTCGAAGTATGTATGTTTATGTTACCACGAATCCTTGTTTTGATTAAAAGAGAAGTGTTGATAAGCTGTGAACAATAAAAAGCACCCAAAAAGGGCGCTTCAGCGTGTAGACAAACCTTCGCATTCGTTGTCAGGTCTGCGCTCCGGTGCTCACGAATGTCAAATTCGCTCCGCTCCGATGCTCGTCCTTCCTAGACTTCAAAGGTTTTCTATCACGCTGAAAAGAAGACAAAGGGCTAAAATAAAGATCATTTTAGCCCTTTGTCAACAATCTGAAGCACCCAAAAAGGGCGCTTTTTTCTTATTGTGCTGAAAGGCTTGTACTTAATGGAACAGAAGAAATGACGGTGAATTTAGGAGCCGCAGCACCTGATTCTAAATTTTTACGTAAAAGCGATGATTTGATGGACCCATCCCATTTTTTATAGACGCTTCCTGATGTATCTGCACGAAGCTGTACATTCGAGAAGCTTGCTTGTGTGTAGCTGTTTGCTCCATTATCCTGAACACCGTGTACCATTTTGACAACATCAAAGTTTTTCAGACGGCTAGGGTTGAAAACAGGCTGTTTGTAACGCAATTTCCCATTGACATATAGTGACACCGTGCCATCACCATTGTTGATGAGCTTTAAGTTGACACGTGCGCCATCCTTAATGTTCGTATCGTATTCACTGTTCCAGTATTGACTGCCGCCTTGTGAGCCACTGCCAAGAAAGACCTTATAGCCAGAAGACGTTTTTGAAATACCGCTCTCTATAACGGCAGAACCAAGACCGAGATACCAGTCAGCATATCCATTTTTAATCGTCGCTGTTTTCGGAAGCACAATATCAGCAGAGATACCTGACCATTTGGCCTCATCCGTTTGTGTCACAATCGCACCGTGACGGGGACCAGCTGCTGAGGCAGGTAGACTTGAAAGCATCAAAACGAAGGCCAAACTCACACTCAAAACAATGAACCACTTTTTCATAAAAATTCCTCCTTATATTGGATTCACTTTTATTATATACAATGAAAGAGAGGGGCTACTTACATTGTTCTGGCTGATTTTGGTATTTTTTGTGAACAAAATCGGTCATAAAAAAGTGGTCAACTTGTATTCGAATTGTAATGTGACTGTAAAATAATTGGGGGCATCTTCATGTATAATAAGTGCAGAAACCAAATACGGAGGATTTTTTAATGAATAAAAAGCTTATCGCGACAATCGTAACAGTAGCTAGTTTATTTTTGGCGTTTAGTTTCTCACATGGAGCAAGTGCAAAAAAAGTAAGCGGCAATATTACTTGGTATAATGGTGTCGGTAAAAAAGGCGCAGATGGAAAAAAACTCGGTCATTGGGATGCAGCAACTAAAATGGGATTTGACGTACCAAAAAAAGGTACAAAACTAAGAGTGACAACAAAAGCGAAACCACATAAAGTGATTACAGTATATAAATATGATGTAGGTAGAATGCCAAACGCTGTATTAGACGTCAGCCCAAAAGCATTCAAAGCACTAGGGTTTAAAACAAGTAAAGGTGTCGTAAAAGGACATTACACTTATTAATACATAGGCATGCAAAGAAGCGGGAAAAGTTCATTTTCTGGCTTCTTTTCTTGTAGAGAGGGTCTGAAAGGCAATGAAAAAATCAACATGGTGGATCATCACGGCCATCGGAGTCGCAGTGATTGCGGCCATCATTTTCTTTATGATGAAGCCGGGGCAAGAGCCGAAGCATGCGGTAAAAGTGAAAACAAATCAGGATGCAAAAGACGAATTACTCGTTTCATTTACAGATCAACAGTTAAACAATACGTATTACTTGCATGACCGGGCGCTTCATACGGAGAAACTGACAGCCTATCCTTCGATTGCTTATGATTCTACGAAACAGCTTTTATATTACACGTATACGGATGAAGACACGCAAAAAGTGAGTATTCGAGAACTGAATGTAAAAACGGATGAAGAAAAAACGCTATTTACGAGTGAAGATTCCATCGACAGTATGAGGCTGTCTGGAGACGGGGAACAGTTATATCTTAGGTATAATAAGGATTCTGGGGAACAATTTTATGTCGCTATGTTTGATGTAAATACACACAAAGTGAAGGTATTGTATCCAGAGAAAAGTAAGGATGACACGGTAAGTTCTTTTGCATATGATCCGGCGTCAAACCTTCTGGCAATCCAGCATTATTCCTTAAAAGAAGATTACAAGAAAACCGATGAAGCGAATGAAAAGGGAAGAGACCCTGAACCAACGACCATGAAGATCACCGTTCAAACAGGCACGAAGGGGAAGCGAATTGCACGTATCTCGCAAACGATTAATGATATTTCATTTTCACCAGATCATAAGACATTGATTTATACAGAAGTGAAGGTGCGAAACGAAAAAGAAGTAGCCTCTATTAAAATGCTTGATGTAGAAACAGGAAAACAGGCGACACTCGTTAAGAACAGTAAGGATGTGCATATTTTAAGTGCCGCACAGCCGCAATTTTCTACGGATGGGTCTTCTGTTTATTTCTTAGGTGTTGCTAAAAACGCAAAGGAATTAAAGGATGACACCGGACGAAAAGCAAAGGTAAGAACGATATTTGAATACAATATCAAGAAGAAAACAGTGGAAGCCGTTTGGGAGAAGGATGGCGGGATTGTTAACAATTTCACTGTCAATCGATAAAGGGTACGTTCAGTTATTTTTATATAACTGGACGTTTTTTTATTTTGCCGTTTGACATGTTGCAGAAATTAAGGAATTTATGTAAGGGGAATCAGTTTTTAAGGTGGGAAACGTGCGGTATTTTCATATTTTGCTTAAGTGACAGAGGAAAAGAAAGAGAGTAATATGAGTGGACATAAAAAAACGAGAGGACAGATGCTTCTCGTTTTCTCTGATTTATTTGGTGTTATTGTCTAATAAGTTTTGAAAGATAAACAGGGCATTAATGGAGTGAGGGAATCCAGCAACTTTTGTACAGTGCTTAATAATCTCCATGATCTCTATGACAGAAAGTCCGATATGTAATGCTTGTTCAAAATGAGTCTTTAATTCTTCATCATTATCGCCTTTTGTGATGAGGGCAGATAATGTGCTAATGGCCTTTTGTTTTTCATCTAAAATGAAGTGGTTGAATTCTTTTTGTTCACCGAGTTCAATTGTTAGCTGTTCAATATTTGACAGAATGCTCTCGTTTTCCTGAATTGAAAGCTTCTCTATGTTACCTGCCGCTGTTTCTTGTGTGATCTGGCAAGTCTCTTTTTCTTCATTCAAATTGAACTCCTCCGTTTTTTATCGCAATTTTCCATTTGTTCGTTCATTGTGGCTTATGTGCCTTTTGATAGATGCAATGGGTATATAGTAGTATTATCGGTTTGCTGCTCCAAATTTTTAAGTGTTGAATGTACAAATAAATGTCATTTCAAGTCATGCATTGTTTTATTTTAGAATGATTCAATGAAAAGGAAGGAAAGGGCTAATATATCGCTGTCTGTTAGCCCTTCCCAATGATGTACTCAATACATGTGTTTACGCATGTGACGGGAGATCGGTTTCATGTTACTAAATAATATCCATCGGCCGCATCATGTCATAATCCTCGTGCTCTAATATATGACAATGCCACACATACCTGCCGCTGTATGGAACAAAGCGAGCGATGATCCGAATGACTTCACCGGCATGCGCTTGAATGGTGTCCTTGTAGCCTTGTTCATGTAAAGGAGGTGCTTCGTTTGGTCCTGTATACACAATGTCCCCTGTCGATTGATAGACCTCTGTATCAAATGGTCTTCTGTCTATCACTCTGAATTGAACAAGGTGTAAATGAATAGGATGTGTGACCCTTGTTGGATTGACGATGGACCAAACCTCTACACTGCCAAGCCGAGGATTTTCCGTGACAGGGTCATTCCAAAAATGGTTATCGAGCAATAAAATGGGGCGACCGTATTTATCCTGTGTACCGGTAAGAGTGAGCGTACGCTCTTTATCAGCTCGACTAGGTCGAAGTGGTGGGAGCGGTTTGAAGATAGGCCGTAATGTTTTAGGTGCTCTACCTTTTAGCGGCCGTGTGACTTTAAATTGCATGATGTTGGCATCTGTTTCAGGATTCACTTCCTGTCCGCAGCCAGCTTTATTTTTTAGGATGATCGTTTTGTTTTCGTAAGCTGAAAAATCGATGATGACATCAAATCGCTCAGCAGGAGCAATGCTAAAGGATTGATGGTGAACAGGTCTTGGCAAAAAGCCGCCATCAGATCCAATTTGCAAAATCGTCGCATCGTTGTCTAGATGCAGCTCGTAAGTTCTTGTATTGGACGCATTTAAAATACGAAAACGGTATTTTCGCGGCTCTACTTCTAAATACGGCCATACTTTTCCATTGACCAAAATGGTTTCTCCGCAAAAGAAGGGCACGATGGACGGATCTGGTATGTCACTGTCTTCTGGCGTGTTGTTTGGTCTGCTTGGATAAAACAGTGCGCCATCCTCCTGAAACGTACGGTCCATGATCATTAGCGGAATATCATACTCACCCTTCGGTAATTCTAGTGATTTTTCAAACGCATCTGAAATCAAATAAAATCCAGCTAATCCGGCGTACACATTTAATCGTGTCAATGCCATCGCATGATCGTGATACCACAATGTGCAGGCTTGCTGATGATTTGGGTATTCGTACACCTCTCGTTCAAAGAAGGGGCCGGTTGCTTCAAAGTCTCGTGAAAACCAAGCCTCTGGATAGCCGTCACTGCTTGCTGGTGTGACGCCGCCATGTAAATGAACGACGGTTTTGACTTCTGGTTCATCATGATGGCCTTCGTGAATGGTGTGATCGACCGGTAGAAAATGCTTAAGTGGCAATTTGTTCATCCATTTCACTTTGACTTTTTCATTTCGATTCGCATGAATGGTTGGACCAGGCAAACTGCCATTATAGGTCCATAGCTTGGTTGGGGGCAGGTCTCTATGAACTTTTAGAAATACCTCCTCCATAGCGATTTCATAATACGTTTGTTTTGGGTTCTTTTTGACGGGCTCCGCAATTTCTGGAATTGGCAGCTCGTCAACAAATTTTTCTAGGTTCATGTTATCTAATCCTCACTTAAAATCCAATTTGATACAGTATAAGTGCGGACATCAAAATAGGTGAATAAAATAAAAAACCCGCTTTTCAGCGGGAACTTTACGGATGTTTATTTTCAAGCGCTGCATTTGCAGGCACTTTTTTATTCGGTTTAAAGATGAAATAAGCGGCAAGCACACCGAAGGTAATGATACTCGTCAAAATGAGCTGCGGTCTCATTGATTCGATAAACAGCATCGATACCAAGATGGCGCAAATGATCAAAATGGTAAAGTACGTGAGATATGGGAACAGCCACATTTTGATTTTGAGCTGTTCTGGATTTTCTTTTTCGATTTTACGGCGCATTCTTAATTGTGAAACAGCAATGACCAAATAGACAAGAAGGGCAATGGCGCCGGATGCGTTGACTAAGAACAAAAAGATGGTTTCAGGATAAAAGTAGTTCATCATGACGGCAATGTAGGAAAAGAAGGTGCCTGCGACTGTAGCCGCTACAGGAACACCACGTTTGCTGATTTTCATAAAGCGTTTCGGTGCTTCACCTCTTTCAGCCAATGAATAAAGCATTCTGGACGTTGTGTACAATCCGGAGTTTAAGCAAGATAGAACGGCTGTTAAAACAATGACGTTCATCACTTGAGCAGCTGATGGAACGCCGATGTATTCTAATACCGCAACGAACGGGCTTGTTAAAATATTCGCTGAATTCCATGGAAGCAAGGTCACAACGACAGCGATGGAACCGACGTAGAATATGATAATACGCCATACAACAGAACGTGTAGCTGTTGTCACAGACTTGACCGGGTCTGCTGATTCTCCGGCAGCTATTGCCACAATCTCGGTTCCCATGAAGGAAAAGATGACGACGACAATTCCGAGTAAAACAGAGCTGAATCCATTTGGAAGGAAACCGCCGTTCCCCGTTAAATTGGCAAGACCTACAGTATGATGACCACCAAAACCAAAGATAAATGCAAAACCGATGAGTAGAAAGAGAATAATGCTGACGACTTTTATTAATGAGAACCAATATTCAAATTCGCCAAAAGATTTAACAGAAAAGATATTTGTTAATGTTAAGAGGATAGTGAGGATAAGACTTGTGAGCCAAACAGGTGCATCTCCATACCAATACTGAATAATGGCAGCACCAGCAATGGCTTCGATGGCGATGACAATCACCCAGAAGAACCAATAAAGCCAGCCAATTGTAAAACCGGCCCATGGACCGATGGCATCGCTCGCATACTGTGAGAAGGAACCGCTTGTCGGATAGGCGCATGCCATTTCTCCAAGCATTCTCATAATAAAGATCACGAGAAGTCCGGCAAAAGAATAGGAAAGAATGGATCCAGGTCCTGCAGAATGAATGACAGCGCCGCTACCAACAAATAGCCCTGCGCCAATAACCCCAGCAATGGAGATCATTGAAATATGTCTTGTTTTAAGATTTTTTTGAAGACCGTTTGTCATGTTGGACATGTCTTTACCTCCAAACATTTCTCTTCATAGAGAATTTGTTTTTAGAATATTTTAAATTTTATCATACTGAATTGTCATTCAGCATTGGACAGGTTATCAAACTGACATTTCAAACCTCTTAACATGATGTTAAAAAGTATAAAGGATTTGAGAGATTATGTTCCCTCTTTTTCCTCTGTTCATTCTTAAAAATAGCATAAGATCGGATGGGAGAAGTTGTGTCTCAAAATAAAATTATTCTGATAATTTACCAGAAAGAGTGATATTGCCAATACGATCATCACAGAGTGAATTGGAAAAAGGTTGGTGGGAGTAGGTCTTGAGGTCAATTGACCTTATAAAAATAAGTTTACTTAGGTCAACACATTTCTATGTATCCTATTTTGCTGACACAAGCGAATCATGTTGCTGTAGACCCACACGGGCTTTGCTTTGTAAGATAAATAATAGAAAAGTGATGTGTGAGGAGGCGCGGTTCGACATGGAGCGCTATAACGAATTAAGACAAGGTGAAACAGGTGCTTGGGTCAGCATCATTGCCTATGTGATCTTATCTGCGGTGAAACTTCTAATTGGGTATACGTTTCATTCAGAGGCTCTTTCGGCAGATGGATTGAATAATACGACGGATATTATTGCATCCCTTGCAGTGTTGATTGGGTTGCGTATTTCTCAAAAGCCGCCTGATGAAGATCATCCATACGGTCATTTTAGAGCAGAGAATATTGCGTCTCTTGTGGCGTCCTTTATTATGATGCTTGTTGGACTTCAGGTTCTGCTGAGTGCAGGCCAGTCGCTCTTCTCATCTGAGCATCAAACGCCTGATATGATCGCAGCTTGGACGGCAGCAGGAAGTGCTGTGGTGATGTATGGTGTGTATATTTACAACCGCAATCTGTCCAAACGGATCAATAGCCAAGCTCTTCATGCAGCAGCTGCTGATAATAAATCAGATGCGTATGTGAGTATCGGAACATTTGTAGGGATTATCGCCTCTCAATTTCAACTGGCATGGATTGATACGCTTGCAGCGTTTGTGATTGGCCTCATTATTTGTAAAACGGCGTGGGAGATTTTCAGAGATGCTTCTCATTCGTTAACGGACGGTTTTCATATAAAAGATATGTCCAAATATAAAGAGACCATTGAAGCAACACCTGGGGTGGGCGATTTGAAAGATATTAAGGCACGGTATCTCGGAAGTACGGTCCATGTGGATGTAGTAGTGGAGGTCGAGCCGCACTTGAACATTGCAGAAAGCCATGATATTGCAGATGAGATCGAACGTAGAATGAAGAAGGAACATGATATTTTACACTCTCATGTTCATATGGAGCCAGCAGGTGAGCCAAAAGAAGAGAAGAAGTCTTTTCCATCGTGAGAAGGCTTCTTTTTTTCTACGTGTTGATGTTTTATGCTATTGCGCGTTGTATGGTAAAGTTAGACTATATGAAATTTAACGGAAACGTGATAGGAGGATCAGGATGGCATTTGATGAACCGATGCATTCAGATTTACAAAAAATCGTAGATAACATCAATAAAGTCATGGTTGGGAAGAAAGACATTGCGATATTAAGCCTTGTTGCGATTTTGGCGAAGGGGCATGTGCTACTAGAGGATGTGCCTGGCGTTGGGAAGACGATGATGGTTCGTGCTTTGGCAAAATCCATTGGCTGTGAGTTTAAGAGAATCCAATTTACTCCTGACCTTTTGCCTTCAGATGTGACAGGTGTGTCGATTTATAATAAAAAGACAAATGAATTTGAATTTAGGCAAGGACCCATTATGGGGCAGATTATTTTGGCTGATGAGATCAACCGGACCTCTCCCAAAACACAGTCTGCATTGCTCGAAGCGATGGAGGAAGGCAGTGTTACAGTGGACGGAGAAACAATGCTGCTTGCTGATCCTTTTTTCGTCATGGCTACGCAGAATCCAGTGGAATATGAAGGGACTTATCCGCTGCCAGAAGCACAAATGGACCGGTTTTTATTCAAGCTGCAAATGGGGTATCCGACCATGCTGGAGGAGCTGGAGGTGCTCAACTTGCAGGAAAAGCAGTCCCCGATTGATACGCTCCAAGCAGTCATGACCAAGGATCATATCCATGCGTTGCAGCAAGCGGTTCAGACCATTCATGTGGATGCATCCATTAAAGAATATATTGTGGAAATTGCACAAGCGACGCGGCAGCATCCATCTGTTTATCTAGGTGTGAGTCCAAGGGGATCGATCGCCCTCATGAAAGCGGCTCAGGCGTATGCACTGTTGAATCGGCGCGATTATGTGATTCCTGATGATGTACAGTATTTGGCGTCTTATACATTGCCGCATCGAATGATTTTGACTTCAGAAGCGACGTACGAAGGGAAGAAGGCGGAGACACTGCTGCGACAAATGCTTGAGCAAATTGGCGTGCCAGTTCAAAAGTCGATGACTCAATGAAATTAGGTCATCGTTTCGCTTTTTCATTATGGTTACGGGTGATGATGCTCATCATCCTCACTGCGGCAGTCTTTTGTTATGCCATGTTTCAGGGAGGGTTTGTGAGCTGGTTCCTTTTTTATGCATTTTTACCATATACTTTGTATGCTTTGCTGTTTGCGCTCGTTCCGTTGAGAGTGACAGCGAAAAGGACTTTACAGCAAACCCGCTTGAAGGCGGGAGACGTACTGTCCGTTGACCTTGAAATCAAGCGGACAAATCCATTTCCATACGTTTACGTCTTGATTGAGGATGATCCACCAGATACCTTTCATTTAAAGGAACAAATTGAGATGAAGCAAATGCTGTTTCCTTGGTTTCGGAAAACGTGGCGTTTTTCCTATCAATTGAATGATGTCATGCGCGGGGAACATCATTTGTCAGCAGTTCGAATCAAAACGGGTGATATGTTTGGTTTTGTGGAGAAAGAAGTCATCATTCCGTTAGAAAAAAAGCTGCTTGTTTATCCGAAAATCCTCGATCTTCAGGTGGAGTCTGCTGAGTCATTGAATGAAAATGGAGGCAAAGCGGTTCACTCGTGGTTAAATGAACCGACCCATGTGACAACAGGCGTAAGGGAATATCAGCAAGGCGACCGTTTTGCTTGGGTGGACTGGAAGACGACGGCTAGAAGGGGTCAGCTGATGACGAAGGAATTTGAACAGAATCAAACAAAGGATCTTGTCGTGTTTGCTGATTTTACCGACGAAGCGGTATTTGAGACCGTCGTGTCTATTGCAGCGTCTGTTCTACAATCGGCAGTGAAAAAAGGGTTACCGTCAGGTCTTGTACCTCTAGGAGATCCGCATGCCTTTCGAGTGGATCAAGGAGAACTTCATTTACAGGACATGCTTTATTATTTAACAAGAGTGCAGCATCAACCTTCTCGCGTACAAGAATATAAGGCGTTAGCAGCGAGTGAGTATCAGCATTCTGGAAAATATGTCGTCACGGGTCAGCTTCATGAGGAGCTTGCTGCGAGTCTCTTTGGGAATCGAAACAGAAAGAACATCATTGTTCTTTTAGTGAAGAGAGCAGTGGATCGATTCACGACAAAAGAAAAACAGCTTGTAGACCGGCTCAAGGCATCTGGAATACGCACGACCGTTTTATTTGAAGACCGGCTACACGAAAGAACTGTGAGGTGACAAACATTTATGCTGCATACGCATCAGCGGCAAAGCCGTTTTGAGTTGTTCATCTATTATGCTGTAGCATTTCTGCTGCTTTGGGAGTGGCTTCGACCGCTTCAAGATTTTACAGAGACGAGTCATACGTCTTATTTCATCATTTTTATAGGGCTTACATGTTTGTTTACATTCTTTCGTTTGAAGTGGTATGTGACATTTCCTATTTGTACTGGCTTGATTTTGCTCGCCTTATATTTGATCTTTTATCAAGCAGAGCCAAGCTATCCGGCTGCTTTATTTGCTGATATCAAAGATAATATCACCTTCATGAGCACAGGCATGTGGAGTGACATGTACCCCTCCTTCCGCACATTATTGTTTTATATTTTGCTATGGCTGCTTGTCTACTTGCTTCATTATTGGGTGGTCTATCAGCAGCGTATCTTTTTCTTTTTACTCATGACGATTGTGTATGTCACCATTCTGGATACGTTTACGCCATATGATGCAACCTTTGCGATCGTTCGCATTATGGTGTTTGGTTTTTGTTTGCTTGGGTTGCTGTATTTCGACCGACTGCGTTCGGCTGAAGGTATTCGGGTGTCGCAGAAGGCGCGCCTAAAGTGGTTTTTGCCCATGCTGGCGCTCGTTCTTCTGTCAGCGACACTCGGCGCTTCTTTACCAAAGTCTGATCCGAAATGGCCTGATCCTGTCCCATTTTTTAAGGCGGTGACGAATCAAGATGGCTCTGCCGGACAGAATAAGGTGGGATATAGTACAGATGATTCGTCGCTTGGCGGACCGTTTAGTGAGGACCGCACACCGGTCTTTAAATGGAGCGGAAAGGAGCCGTCTTACTTTCGTGTTGAAACAAAAAGTATCTATACCGGAAAGGGCTGGGAGGATGCCTCAAATGATACGAAGCCTACGCGGCTAAAAGAGAACAGTGTGCGGAATCGTTGGTTTACCGAGCGTGTAAAAACAGAGGTGCACGAAACGAGAGTCGATCTGGAATCAAACTATCGATTTAATCATGCCGTCTATCCGATTGGGACGATCATGCTGATGCCAATGGAAAACATCCCGTTGCAAATGATGGGGAAAACGGAGAAAATTGTCCCATCCATTCAAAATCCGCCGAAAAATTTAGGGAACTACCAAGTCACCTTCTTGTCTCCTACATTTATCCTTGAGGATTTGCAGAGAATCAAAGTACCGACAAAGAAGCAGGTCAATCAGGAGGTTGGCCGTGATTACTTGCAGCTTCCTTCCTCATTGCCAGAGCGAGTGAAAACATTGGCAAACAGCTTAACGGAAACGAAGGATAATATGTACGATAAGGCTAAAGCGATTGAGGATTACTTAGGGTCAGCGAAGTTTTCATATGAAACGCAAAATGTCGCTGTGCCTAGTCGTAATGAAGATTATGTGGATCAATTTTTGTTTGATACGATGATCGGTTACTGTGATAATTTTTCATCCTCTATGATTGTGATGCTCCGTTCGATCGGGATTCCGGCGAGATGGGTGAAAGGGTACACGTCAGGTCAATTATATGAAACACAGATGGATGGAAACAATGTGTATGAAGTAACCAATAACAATGCGCATTCATGGGTAGAGGTGTATTTTCCAAACAGAGGCTGGGTGACCTTCGAACCGACAAAAGGATTTACGAACCCAGAAACATTTACGAATGAAGCTGTTTCTAGCGATCAGACAGATGATGATCAAAAGGAAGAAGATCAGTCTAGCTCTGATGCAAGCGAAGATCAGCAGGCAGAACAGCCACAGCAGGAGACAGAGCAGCCGGCAGAACCAAAGAAACAAACAGCGCAAGCGAAGCCTAATATGGTGCATGTTGGTTCAATCTTGGGTTTCGCGATAGGAGCTATGGTCCTTCTAGGATTGATAAGCTGGCTTCTTTATCGATTCAGAGCAAGATGGCTACCATTCTTTATTGTGAGAAAGGTGAAACGTCTGCCAGAGGAGGAAGCATTCTTCTATGCGTATGCTGCTCTATTAAAGCAGCTGAAGCGCAGGGGAATTGAGAAAAAACCTGGCATGACGCTAAGAGAATTTGCTTCTTTGATCGATGACAACGAAGGAGATCATCGCATGTCAGATCTGACGCAGCTCTATGAGCGGGCACTCTATCGACGAGAGGATGCGACGGTGCTTTGGCGGCAATCGGCAAAGTTATGGGAAAATTTAATAAACAGGAGATAGTCTTGACCGCGTACCTTCCTGTTGTTAGAATAGGTGAATATTAAAACCTTCTAAAATACATGAAATTGAAGCGTTCGGATGTGAGTCTGGGCGCTTCAAAAGCGTGATTCACACTGAGAGCAGGTTTTCTCCTCTCATTTTTTCTGTGCGTTTATAAAAAACTATATTGGACATAGAGGTGACACCATGACAAATTTAGTCAATGAAATGATTTTGGTTCTAGATTTCGGCAGTCAGTACAATCAGCTGATCACACGCCGTATTCGTGAATTTGGTGTGTACAGTGAGCTTCATCCGCACACTTTAACTGCTGAAGAAATTAAAGAAATGGCGCCTAAAGGAATCATCCTTTCTGGCGGACCAAACAGTGTTTATGATGAAGGATCTTTCCGCTGTGATGAAAAGATTTTTGATCTAGATATTCCGGTTCTAGGCATTTGCTACGGCATGCAGCTCATGACTCACTATTTAGGCGGGAAAGTAGAAGCGGCAAGCCAGCGTGAATATGGAAAAGCAGATATCCACATTAATGGAACCCCTGCTTTATTTAAAGACCTTCCGACTGATCAAGTCGTATGGATGAGCCATGGTGACCTCGTTGTTGAAGTACCAGAAGGCTTTACAGTTGATGCAACAAGTGCACATTGTCCAAACTCAGCGATGAGCTTAGCTGAGAAGAATTTCTATGGTGTTCAGTTCCACCCAGAGGTTCGTCACTCTGAGTACGGAAATGACCTATTGAAAAACTTTGTCTTCGGCGTGTGTGACTGCGATGGCAAATGGTCAATGGAGAACTTCATTGAAATCGAAATGCAGAAAATCCGTGAAACAGTAGGCGACAAACAAGTATTGTGCGCACTAAGCGGCGGTGTAGATTCATCTGTTGTGGCGGTATTGATCCACAAAGCCATCGGCGATCAGCTGACATGTATTTTCGTTGACCACGGTCTTCTTCGCAAAGGCGAAGCAGAAGGGGTTATGAAGACATTTAGCGAAGGTTTCAACATGAACGTGATTAAAGTAGATGCGAAAGATCGTTTCTTAAACAAGCTAAAAGGTGTGTCTGATCCTGAGCAAAAACGTAAAATCATCGGTAACGAATTCATCTATGTATTCGATGATGAATCGGACAAGCTAAAAGGAATCGACTACTTAGCACAAGGAACACTTTACACAGATATCATTGAGAGCGGAACAGCAACGGCACAAACAATCAAATCTCACCACAACGTAGGCGGTCTTCCAGAAGACATGCAGTTCGAATTGATTGAGCCTTTGAATACGCTATTCAAAGATGAAGTCCGTGCCCTAGGTTCAGAGCTAGGCATTCCTGACGACATCGTCTGGAGACAGCCTTTCCCAGGTCCAGGACTAGGTATCCGTGTACTAGGTGAAATTTCTGAAGAAAAACTAGAAATCGTCCGTGAATCGGATGCGATTCTACGCGAAGAAATTGCCAACTTCGGCCTTGAGCGCGACATCTGGCAATACTTCACGGTTCTCCCAGACATCCGCAGCGTAGGTGTTATGGGTGACGCAAGAACATACGACTACACAATCGGCATCCGTGCTGTTACTTCGATTGATGGGATGACGAGTGACTGGGCAAGAATCCCTTGGGATGTACTTGAAAAGATCTCAACTCGTATCGTGAATGAAGTGAAGCATGTGAACCGCGTGGTGTATGATATTACGAGTAAGCCGCCTGCTACGATTGAATGGGAATGAAACATATAATTGATTTGGTGTGTTAATGTTGATTTATAAGGTTTTGAGTTGTTTTGAAATGACGAAAAACACTATAAAATGATATGGTTCCCCACCAAAAACCCCACCAAGGGGGAGAGAAAAGCCAATTCCTTTTATGAGGACTTGGCTTTTTTTGTGCACATCTTTATTTAATAAAAAATCAAATTATTTAACACTTGAAAAATTTACAATAGGTAAATATACTTGTTACATTATGGTTAATTAGTTATATTTTTGTTTATGTTATTTTTATTGGATTGTGTCGTATTCACCTTTAAGAAAAAAGAGGGATTTGAAATAATAGTGTAAATATTTGAAATTAGCAGGATTTAAAAGGGGAGAAAGGCAATGGAAAAAATAATACCCTATGATTTAGTTGCCACTAAACTCAATTACTGGTATACAGCAATAAAAAATAACCGAATAGAACAGGCTGAATCTATAAAAGAAGAAGTCGTTGAGGAACTAGATAATATGGAAGAAAACCCAGACGTGTTCCTATATTATCAATTACTTGAATTTAGACACTACATGATGATTAATGAAATTAATGTTCATGACATCAAAATGCTAGACGATGATTACTTGTCTCTTAGAAAAGTTGAGAGACATGAAAATCTAACTGGAATGTTGGAATTTTATTTTTATTTCTTCATGGGGATGTATGAGTTCCGCAGAAATGAATTGAGCACAGCTATTAGTGCTTATAGGAAAGCTGAAAGCAAACTTGATGAAGTTGATGACATAATAGAAAAAGCGGATTTTTATTACAAAATGGCGCATGTTTATTATGCAAAAAAGCAAACTTATTTTAGTTTAAATTATGCTGAAAGAGCTCTTAAAATTTATGATAAGAATGAAGAATACCTTGAACATTCTCTTAGATGCCGTTTCATTGTTGGTGGTAATTTAATTGATGATTTAAGGTATGATGAAGCTTTAGAGATATTTCTTCGAGTATTAGATACGGCTGAAAAGAAATCAGATTTTCTAATAAAAGGGATGGCTCACATAAATATTGGTGTATGTTATGATGAGCTGGAGGATTATGATAATGCTACTTTTCATTTAGATAAAGCCTTGGATATATTAGAAAATTATAAAAGAATATATTTGACAAAAATTTTATTTATGCTGACAAGGATTCATTGTAAAATTGGAAATTTAGAACAGGCGAAATATTTTTATTTTAAGGGCACCAAATACTCTGAAATTATGAATGATGAAGAATATCAACAGAAGTTCAAGGTTCTGACTGTTTTGTACTTTGAAGGTGATGAAAATCTGATTGATGAGTGCTTTGAGTATTTAACGAAGAAAAGGCTATACGCTGATATTGAATACCTTTCAAATGATGTGGGTCAATATTATGAAAAGAATGGTGATTTTGAATTATCCACTTTTTATTATAAAATGAATATCGAGTCAAGATACCATATTAGGAAGGAAGTGAGAAAAAATAATGAAAAAGAAAAAGATGTTATTGATTATGTCTACACTGGTCATTAGTTTTTTAACATTTGCTTATGTTAGTGATGTACAACAATCTAAACATGATGTTGCTGAAAGAATAGTAGCTTAATAAAAAAATCTCGTGTTAGTTCTTTAATGGAACAGTAGCACGAGATTTTTTTATTAGATTATTACAATGTGGTTTTCATGGAAGCTTTCTCTTCTATTATAAATGGAGAGTTTTTGATTTTGTTTATATTTGATCTTGGCTATTGCTAATGGAACATTATAACGTGCTGCAATTGTTTCGGCAGAAAAATTTCTTATATAAAGGCTAGACTCTTTTAATAGGCTATCTGGTAGCAATAGTTCTGCTGCGAAGGTGTTTGCTTGGGATTCCAATTTACTTTCAAGAACAATTGAAGTTTTCTTTATCTTGAAAGTATTAAATTCCTTGTGTAAGAAGAAATGTCCTAGTTCGTGGGCAAGTGTTGCTTGTTGATCATGCAATTCTAAGTTGTTGTTGAGGTGAATGAGGTACTTATTTGCACCCTCATGATATTGTAAAAACCCGTTAATTTTACTTCCTAAATTAGAAGGAAGTATTATTATGTCTAACTTTTGTGATAGAACTTCCGGATCGTTTGATTGATGATCATTAATAACATGTTGTGCAATATGTTTAATCCTTTTATCTGTATACAACCCTTTTCACTCTTTCTTTTTTTTGGTCATTTCATCAACATAACGAATGCCGTTAATAAGAGCTTGTTTGATTAATTTTGCTGTTTCTTCATCAATGTCTGCGTTTTTCATTAATAATAATGTATCTTCTTTTTCTAATTCTGCTAATGCATCATTTATTGTTTCTTCTACTTTTGAAGGCTTTCGTTTAGATTCTAATAGATAATCTGTTGACACATTATATAGATCGGCTAATTCCCTCAGCATTTCAGTGTCGGGGCTATTTCTTCCGTTTTCGTAATTGGATAAGACCTGTTGTCTAATGTTTAATTTTTGTGCAGCATCTTTTTGAGTTTTAAAACCTGCATTTATTCTTGCCTTCTTTAACCTTTCTGCTAATGACATAATATCATTCCTCTGTAAAATAAAGTTTACAACGAAAAGTTGTATATATTAGAATTTTAACCTCTTTTCGATAAAAAAACATTGACTTCTTCTAAAAGGAGTAATAAAATATAATTAACAACAAAAAGGAGTAAAATTGAACAAAGGAGGCTAAGATGAAAGAGTTTTTAGATGTGAATGACATTATGAAGATAATGGATGTTTCACAAAACAAAGCATACAAGATGATTAGAGAATTAAATTCTCAATTAAAAGACAATGGATTCAAAGTAATGAAAGGGAAAGTAAACAAGAGTTATTTTGAAAGTTGTTACTATGCAACAAAGGAGGTGGAGAATATTGATGAGCCTGTCTGAAACAAAAGACATAATGAAAAAGGCTGTATCATTAGCAAAACAGCTTGAGGGTAATTGGACAGCGAGAATGAAGATGGCACTTAATAAAGTGTACATAGAGCATTATTTATCACAACCATTGACACGAGAAGTAATTGAAAAGTTGTTACAAAAAGGGATGTCATTTCGAAGAATAAAGAAACATTATAATGTCGGAATGCAAGAAATTTCTTCTCTTCTCGCTAAATGAATAGTGTGAGTTTACACCACTATAAAGCGTGAGAGATAAAAGAGAGGTTGTGAAGTAATTGAGCCTTTTAGAATTTTTCAATCAATCCTTAAAAAGGTTTGAAAATGAAAAAGAACCAATTACATTTGCTCTAGCAGCAGTAATTCAAAAAAAGATTGATGAGTCGCTGCACAAAGAATATGAGGAATTTGATCAATGGTTTAGACAAACGTTTTATGATTCAGAGGGGAAGCCAATGCAATATTTTAGGACACCTCTTGTTGATGAATCACCAGTCATATTTGGTGCTAAACCAAAAGTTATTCTTTTAAATGGCCCATATGTGGGTGGAGTATCTCTTTAAAAAGGAATGAAGTTCTTTGAAAAATACATACAGACAAAAAAAGCGCCTTGATATTCATCAAGAACGCCTTAGATAAAACATAGACACTTTTATTATAAGGCTTCTTGTTTGAAATGTCATGCGTGAGTATTTGACGATTAACGGCAATCATGTTTAATAATGCCGAAGCAGGCTAGAAGAAGCGTGCGAAATAGCTGTAAGCAGCTTGATGATCATAAATGGTCTACTAGGTTGCCATGACTGGATATGTTGTGAGCGACTGATAAGCGCCATGATGACAGTGTCGGAGCGATTTTATTTTTTAATAAACTAATAAAAAACGTGATGAACACGAATCAAAGGAGAACATATAATGGAATTGAAATTTATTGTACCAAACAAAGAAGAAACTTTTGGAGATTGCAAATTCTTAGGATTTAAACGCGAAAAATTTGTTTATGATCAAGTCAATCAAAAAAGAACTGACGAGTTAGAAAGCAGAACTTATAATCTTGCTGCTAGTTGCCAAGGTGGTCCCGTTGAAGTGGTCTTACCTTCTAATGTTGAATTAAAGGAATATGACTTTATGCAAGATGTAGAACTGGTAAACCCTATTATTGAAGCAAGGGTGGACAATGGTGGTCGGTTTGGTACTCTCGTTTGGACTATTCTTGCCGAAGATATTCGAATCAAAGGCTCTAATACTAATTCTACAAAAGTAACACCAGCAGCCCCAGCAACGAATGACAAAAAGTAATAGTGTTAGGGGTGGATGACCATTTCTAAACTATGGAAGTATAAAGGGACAAAGATTCGTCCTAGACATAAAAATAACGTGGTGAAAACAGGTGCATTAATAAGTGTGCCTGTTTTTTTGTTGCTGATGACTCTTTTTTGGAAAGATCATCTTTGGATTATATATGATAAGGGTTTAGAGGATACATTTCAAAACTTCATCTTTAATATTCCTTTGATCATTACAAGTTTAACTGTGTCAATTGTAGTTCCAGCAGCTATTTTATTTGGTTGGCGCTACATATTCCGTAAGTATTCAAAATTAAAGAAAATTTATCATCGTCAAAAAATTGCACGAATGATTTTGTCGAACAAATTTTATGATAGTAAAAGCGTGAAGAGCCGTATAACCGATAGAATGGTTCAAAAAATCACATATTTCCCTAGATTTTATTATAGGGTTAAGGATGGTCATATCATTATTAAGGTTGCTATGGATATGAGCAGGTTCCAGTCTCGATTTATGGAACTGGGTAAAGAATTTGAGAACGGCTTGTTTTGTGATTTGGTTGAAACGGAATTAGAGGATGGATTTTTCAATTATAAGTTATTGTATGATGCTGGTAAAAATCGTATATCCATTGATGACGCTGTTGTAAATAAAGGCTCTATGAAGCTTATGAAGCATATTGATTGGACATTTGATAAGTTGCCGCACATGCTGATCTCTGGTGGTACAGGTGGAGGTAAAACGTATTTTATACTCACTTTGATAAAGTCCTTTGTTGCGTTTGGATCGGATGTACGCATACTAGATCCCAAGAATGCAGATTTGGCAGACTTGGAAGGAATATTGAAGGGGAAAGTATTTTCACGAAAAAATGGCATCATGATGACGCTGCGTAAATCAGTTGAAGATATGATGAATAGGATGGATGAGATGAAGAATCATCCGAATTATAGGACAGGGGAGAACTATGCCTATTTGGGCTATAAACCTGTTTTTATCATATTTGATGAGTACGTGGCGTTTATGGATATGCTCGATTTCAAGGAACGTGAAACAGCAATGCAAGATATTAAGCAAATTATCATGCTCGGCAGACAGATGGGCTTTTTTCTCGTTGCAGGAGCGCAACGTCCAGATGCAAAGTATTTTGCTGACGGAATACGAGATCAGTTTAATTTTAGGGTCTCGTTGGGGAAAATGAGTGAAACAGGCTACGGTATGTTGTTTGGTGACACTGATAAAAAATTCGTTGAAAAGGATATTAAAGGTAGAGGATACGCCTATGCAGGATCGGGAAATATTATGGAATTTTACAGTCCTTTAATACCTAGTGGCTATGATTTCCTAGAAGAAATCCGACTTGCTAAGGAAGGAACGCAGGGCGCGCAGGCGGCGACAGCCGCAAGCGGCAGCGAAAGCGCCCAAGTGACGACGGAGGAGTGAGCGAAGCGAATGACCGAGGGGCAAGTAAAACCCCCCCACGCTAACAGGGGGGTAGTACGCAAGGATGAAAAAGATGAAGAAAATTTAACATCAATGGTCGACTATGTAAGGGTTAGTTTTAAGACTCACGATGTAGATCATATCATTCAAAATATTTTACATATCCACAAAGATTTTATGACAGAGAAGCCGAAAGGCTTTTACGGATATGTTGGAACGTGGGAAATGGATATGATCAAAGTCATGTACAGTGCTCCAGATGATGAAAGGGGCACACTGATTGAATTTTCTGGTAAGGGTTGTAGACAATTTGAATCTTTTCTCGAATGTAGAAAGAAAACGTGGTTTGATTTCTTTCAAGACTGTCTAAATGAGAAAGGCAGCTTCACAAGGTTAGATATAGCGATTGATGACAAGCGAACCTATTTCACTATACCTTCTCTTCTGGAAAAAGCACAAAATGGGCTCTGCGTTTCGAGATTTCGTAAATCTGATTATAATGGATCATTTGATATTGGTGATGGTCGACTTGGGGGAACAACGTTATATTTCGGTTCTAAAAAATCAGATGCGTATCTTTGTTTTTACGAAAAGAATTTTGAACAAGCTGAAAAGTATAACATTCCTTATGATGAAATAGAAGATTGGAATAGGTATGAAATAAGGTTGAAAAATGAACGTGCTCATTCTGCTGTTTGTGAACTAATTAAAGATAGAAATTTGACCAGCATCGGAATGGCTATCATAAACAACTATGTTCGCTTTGTAGAAGAAGACGGACCAGAAGAAAAAAGGATGAGAGAAACAAGTCCTTTTTGGTTAGAATTTATCGGTGATGTAAAGAAGTTAAGGTTGTATACAAAGCCGCAAACTGACTTTTATCAAAAGTCCCGTAATTGGTTGAAAAATAGCTGTGCGCCAACGATGAAGATGATTCTTGAAGCTGATAGAGCCTTAGGGCAAAATGATTTATCAGACATGATCATCAATGCGGAATTGCAAGAAAAACATGAAAAAATGTTAGAAACATTCTTAACGCCAATTCATGAAATGGTGGTTTAATTTTAGGTGCTTGCTGCTAATAAACACAGGTGATGCGTATATGGCTTGTGTCAACGGTAAGCGCACCGTAGGGAGCATTAAGGAGTTGAAACAATCAGCGTCCCAAACCCTTTTAATGTCTCAAAAGGTCATCACACCTTTTGAGCTGCCTACCGGCGAGGGAGTCCCCCATGATTGGGGGAATAGGGGGAAGAAATCTTTTTCTTTAAATTATTTGAAGTGGGTGTGAATTTAAATTGAAATTCGCTGTTATAAACTTAAAGGATTTTTCTTCGTATGTTCCAAAAGATATTGAGCAAGGATTCTTAAATGAATTAAGTAAAGTCTTAAAGAGTATTGAAGAAGGTAGACAAAAAGATGGTAAAAAGCCATTTAATAATTATCTTGTCATCAATCAAGACGAACCTTATATCGAAGAAGTTTTTGAGGTGTTAAAAAAGAATCATCAGAAATGAAAATTAATTTACATGAATGATTTTAAAGGATAGTCAAATGACTGTCCTTTTTTGTTTGGATAAGAAAGGGGAGATTTTCTTGAAGGAAGGATTTCATGAATTAAAAATACTACCTCAATACTTTTGGGCTTGTAAAACAGGTCATAAATGCTTTGAAATTCGAAAAAATGATAGGGACTTTAAAGTGGGGGATTTGATTCAGTTACGTGAGTATAAAGATGGGAATTATACAGGAAGGTGCGTATTAGGGAGAATTAGCTTCATTACGGACTATCAGCAGCAGGATGATTATGTTGTCTTGAATTTTAAAAGACTTAAATTGGATCAAGCTGTGTGAGGTAACATGAGCCAATGGAAAGGGTTAGATCATAGACTATTTAATTTGGGTTTTATGGTTGGTGTTCCTTCTAAGGTTTATGTAAGGCAGATAAGTAGAGAATGGTTTTTAGTGGTTGAGGGAGAGCGTATAAAAGGTTATTCAGAATATCGTTATTCATTTTACAAAACGAAATTTATGGATGACGGAAGAATGACCAGTACCAAGATATTTCTTGATAAAAGCAGTGTTCGGCAAGTATATAGCAAGGTAGTGAACTACATCAATTATTTGGAAAAAACAAAAAAGTACAAAAAATGGTATAATTGTATTAAGAATAAAACGAAAAGAGAAAGGTCGGGGAGACTATGAAAGCGAAAAAAGTTGTAATTAGTCTAGGGTTGGCGGGCGTATTAGTTGGTGGAACTATTTGGGGTTTCTCTGCTAATGCTAAAAATGAAGCGAAGCAGGAGACACAAGATAAAGAGCAACCAAAAACAGCTACTGTTGTAAAAGAAACAAAGGCTGAAACAAAAGAAACAAAAGAAACAAAAGAAACGAAAAAAGAAAAAGTAAAGAAGAAGGAAGTAAAAAAAGTTAAGGAAGAAAAGCCTAAAAAGGTCAAGAAAGTCGAAAAACAGCAACAGCAGGTCGTTAGTGAGCAGCCGCAACAAAAAGAAAGAATTGTTGCTTCCAGTGAACCGAAAAGAAGTAACAATAGAAGTGTTAGTAAAGCTCCAGTAGTGAAGAAAGAACAACCGAAGGTTTATAGAAATACAACTGGTTCTTCTAGTCCTTCAAAAAATGTTCAAACAAAAAAGAAATACGTGAGTAATGATGGTTCAAATCAACGAAGTAAATCCAGTGCGCCTAAAAAATCAACTGCTGTTCCTAAAAAGTCCCCTAGTTCTTCTGGTGGAACATCTACTACAGGTGAAAAAACTGGCGGGGGGAAAATAAAAAATTCTGATTCGACTTATGAAACTGGTACGTTTGATGCTAATGACTTAAATGGTGTCCCTTGGGATGAATTGAATAAGTAATTAATTGAAGGTGTTCAAAAATTTGAGCACCTTTTTATTTTTAGGGGGTGAAAAATTTTTAATGATTAGAAGGAGATCATTTAAAAGTATAGTCTTACTCATGATTGTGGTTATGCTTTCTGTTTTTCCGAAAGCGGAAGCGACTGAGGGAGGCGTGAAAACCTTCGGTATAAATTCTGATGGCTATTTAGAAATTAATGGTGAAGTTCTGTATATGTCCGTTGATGGTAAACGAGAGAAAGCAACGCTAGAAGGTTTAATTCAGAAGGGGGACAAAGATCAAGAACTATTATTAAAAAGCGATATTGAAGAGAATGATAAAGGAGTTTTATCTTTCATATTCTCGTTTTTTGCTACTGATAAAGCAAAGGCAGCAGCGCCCAAGATTGAATATAAAGGTGCAATTAATTATCGTGGTTCAGTAGTAGGGGATTTTAGAGTAGACGGTAAACAAGCATTTTGTTTTCAGCATTCTAAAGCGTCTCCCCCAACGGGATCAAAGTATAAAGAATCTGTTCCTTACGACAACGAAAAGGTACAAAGGGCTTTGTATTATGGTTGGGGTGGTCAAGGTAATATTTTTACGAATAGAAAGCAAGGGATTGTAATTACTTCTTTAATACTCGATAGGCTGTATTCAAATGGTGATTTGGGAAAGAATCTCCCTGGCTATGAAAAATTGTGGGATTTAGTCTTGAATGGAAAAGATTTAAACAGAAAAGTAAGATTCACAAATACTAAACTGACTGTAGCTGTAAAGGGAAACAAGCAAATTTCTGAAACAACGAAACTTAATTCGGACAAAGAGAATTATGTTATAGTTTCTGTTCCTATTGGTATAACTTTAGTTAATGAAACAAGTGGTAAGAAGGTAACTGAAGGTAAAATGAAAGTTTATGGGGAACAGAAAATACATCTAGAAGCTGATTTAGATAAAAAATATAATTACAGCACTGGGGAATTAGGCAGCAACATGAAAATATTTCAACCTTTAATAACGAAGCCTAGTGGAGGAAATACACAGGTTTTGGGTTATGGGGATTGGTATACTGACCCGAATAATACAACATCTTTTACTGCTGTATTTAAAGTGCGCCAAAAGAAAATCAATGTGCAGCACATTGATGAATATTCAGGAAAAGTTCTTGAAAAGGAGAGCTACACAAGAAACATAGGTTCAACGTATTCATTTTCTCCTAAAAAGTCCATTGCAAAAGGGAAAGAAAAATTCATCCCTGTGAACACCAACAAGAAAACGGGTACATTAGGCAGCAAAGATGTGACGATCAAGTTTTATTACAATCTGGAGAGGTCTGTGACGGTCAATTATTATGACAACCGTACAGGCGATAAGATCAAAGCAACCAAGAAATATAAAAAGGTTCGTGGTGAAAAATATACCGAAAAACATCCTACAATTAAGGATGGTGAATACACATACCGTTATGTGAAAGCAACAGGAGACAAAGAAAGTGGAACGATTGGCGGCAAGAATATTGTCATCAATTATCATTATGATAAGCCATTGGCAAAGCTATCGTTTGATAAGCTACAAATTTATACAGCGCAATGGGAAAAGGGTCTTCCTGTCAAAGTGTATTTATCAAAGGAATTGAATTACAAGTCTAGCTTGAAAGATATGGCTGACAAAAAAATCACAGTGGCGCTATATCGTGGCACGACAAAGGTCACGTCAAAAACGTATACCGCAAAAGAATTGCCTAAGAAGATTAATATGACAATCCCTGCAAAGTATTTGAAGATTAATGACAAGGCTCTTTACACTGTAAAATTCACAGGCTTCGACAAAAATGATTTTAAAATTGATGCTGCTGCATCTACATTGAGTACGGATGGATATGCAGCAAGCGAAAAAACGATCAAGGCAACTTCTGAAAAGCAAAAAGAATTGTCATACAAAGGCGTTGTGATGACTGAAAAAACGCCATCAGCAGGAAAGGTTTATTATGAAACACTTACTTTCCCATTAGCGAAAATTGAAAAGAAGAAAACGGGCTATGGAACGAAACGTGAAATTGATCTTCATTATGAAAATGAAATTGGCAGCAGCATTAAGCCATCATTTGACTTTGAAGTTCCCACACGTTTAGTCGATAGTTATTTGTCGTATAAAAAAAGCGGCGATAACTCGATGATTACTATGGAACAAACGAAAGCGACTAACAAAAAACAGGGAGAAACGTCAGTCTATGACCTTGTGTATGAGCTTCCGCATATAAACGTTGAGCGACACACAGGCAACCTGTTCAGCGATCAACAGGTGAATGATAAAGACAAAAGAATTTCTTATGAATTGATTGACGGAGGGCGAAAATTTTACACGCCAATTTGGTCAGACTTGGGGAATTACGAAACGAAAATCAAGTCAAAACCAATGGGTGTCAATTTAATAAAGACAGAAGTCACCGAACAATTGGAGCTTTATGCGTCCATGTATGCTCACATGGACAGTAAAACCATAGATCAAGATGAAGTGTTGCTGAAACCTGTATATGCAAATGATCCATTTCCTAATGGATTGCCAGAAGGATGGACTAAAAAGGATTTGGATTGGGTTATGTCTGATTAATTGTCAGAGAGGTGGGAAAGTGTGAAAGGACAGAACGACCAAAAAGTGGAATACAAGCATTTGACAACCTATAAGAAGGCAAAGAAAAAATATAGTAAGGCAAAGACACCATATGAAGTTTATCCTTATTTGACTGTATCAAGAACTGATTTGAACTGGTTTTTAGAAACAATAAAAAAATTAGAAATAGAGAATTATCAGTTGAAAAAACAAGTGGCTGCTACTGTTAAACACAGGTGATGCGATTAAGGCTTGTGTCAACGGTACCGGAACGTAGTGAGGATAAGGAGTTGAAACAATCAGCGCCCCCAATACCCTTTTAATGTCTCAAAAGGTCATCATACCTTTTGAGCTGCCTACCGGCGAGGGAGTCCCCCGAAGAATCGGGGGAATAGGGGGATTGATATTTGCGATCCAACGGGCTTCCGTTGATGGGATTAGGCAAGGCTCAAGAAAGGAGGAGTTATTGTAATGGCAATTGGACCTATAGATTTTGGTGCTTCTACTGGAGGGAAATATCCTGACCCAATGAGGCTTTTTCTAATTGTGCTTGATGAACGTGTTTTTACTCTTAATGCTGCTTCTTTGGAAGACACCAACGATTTCTTAAAGAAAGAGTATCCCCAAAATATTGAAAAGCCATTTGCAATTATGGAATTAACCAATGAATTTAAAATATTAGATACGCCTTTTATGGAGAAACTCGTTGATGATTGCAGAACACTTTTTAATGTTCAATAAACAGGTTTTTATAAAAGTTAGGTTAAAGGATAGTCAAAAGACTGTCCTTTTTTGTTTCTAAAAAAAAGGAGGAATAAGAATGTTAAATGTGTTATTGGAAAACCCTACGCACTTTGATGAAGATTTTGCAGAGATTGAAAAGAAAGCAGGTAATATAACTGAAAGTGTCTGGCTGGAAGTTGGTCAACAAATAATGTTCTCTAGAATCATTGAAGAAAGCATTACGGTGCATAAGAAAATTATGTTGGAAGGTAAAGAAAGTAATCTGAAAGTAGATTTCCAAGTTAAGCCTCCAGAAGATAGAGGCGAAGAAATGTATGTTGGTGTCATCTATTCTGGTCATGAAGTCCAAAAATAATTTTTAAAAGGAGGGAAAAACAATGATTTTACATTTTGCTAATGGTTTGCAATTTGCACAAGCTCTATCAGAAATTGAAAAAAAGGCTAGAATTGCATGGGAAAGCATCTGGTTAGAAGCGACAGATCAAATGAGGTCTACAAGGGCTGAAGAACTATTTGGAACACTTTCCGTTCAAAAGAAAATTGAAATGGATGGACAAGAGTATATTTTGGAAGTGGATTTTGAGGTGCTGCTTCCAGAAACAAGAGACGGAGAAACATATATTGACGTCCTATATACTGGCTTTGAGTTGCAAAACTAAAGAAAGGGGAATAACAAAATGTCATTTGTTTTTGAAAACATATCTACTTTCCAAAAAGAGCTGCAAAGGGTTGGTTCTCAATCGCCTAGTGGCTCTTTTTTAAGAGCTTTACGTGAGAATGTTGCAAGTGGGGCAGAGTCGTTTGAGGTTGAGGGCAATTTGGAGGAAGGAGAAGACTCTTATATTTTGAGAGTCTTCTTTACAATTGATGGTTTGAATGAAAATGCTAAAACGCCTATAGCTGCTTTACCTGTCTGTCGCTTTGATTGCTTGTGGTTGGAAAAAAATGAATGAAGATTAAAGGTAAATAAGGAAGTGTTGAAAAGTGAGCTATGATTATTTGAAAAATCAAAATGACTTGGTGAATGAGTTAGAAAGAGTCGGATGTTTAGGGGTCTATCACAGCATAGTGATGGAACTCGATCATTTTCCAGTAGATGAAAAAGCCATCGTTGTTGAATTTTTCAAAATTGAAGGAGTTCGCTATAGACTATCGGTGACTTTTGTGTGTAATGAAGGAAAAGGAGATCATCTTTGGCGATCATGGTCATTTGATCATTTGACCTTAGAAAAAAGAGAGTGAGAGAGCTGGAAAGGAGAATTAAAGATTATGCAGCATAATTTTATTAATTACGGTGCTTATCAAAAACAAATGTCTGAAATCGGCTGTTCTTCATTAGCAGAAGATATATATATTCAACTTGTCGAACGTATAAAAGGTGGAGAAAATGGAGCCATTGATCTTACAGGAAATATCACTTTAGGTGATAAGGACAATGAAGGAAATTACAAATTAAGCCTTGTGACTGTTTCTTTCAATGCTCATATGAATGACGATGGGGCATGTGAAATGTCTTTTGAACGTGTCAATGTCTCGGAAGTTGATTGGTGAAGAAATGATTTTTGAAGGGAGGGAGGGGATTTGAAGGAATTACCCTTAAAAATGATCTTACTGGCGTTTGTGATATTTGTTGTCAGTATACTTGTCTATTACTATACGACTGATTACAAGCAACATAGCATTATCAACACTATGAATGAATCGGCTCGTATAGCCAGTATGAGAAACGTTGATAACAGCATACGTACAGAAGAAGGAAAGGTCGAGCTATCTGAGAGGGCTTTTGAATTGAATTTTGAAAGCTCGCTAAAAGAAAAATCCAACGTAAATCTTGGGAAAACATCTTTCAAATATCAGTATTTGAAAGACACAGATGGGAAAATGAAAGCTGTAAAAATTGCTTTGACAGATGAAAAAAAGAAAACCTATCGAACAACATTAGTTGTCGATAGACCGAAAGGGGAACGTAAATGAATAATGCTGTAGTTGATGAACAAAAACAATTGATAGAGAAGGTTCGGGCGCATTTAAAACGACACCATCCTTCTGACTTGTTGAATGCTTACGTTGATTCACAAGAAAGACAGAAGATGAAAGAAACACTTAAAAAAGATTTCCCCCATTTGAGTGATGATGATTTGGAATATTCCATGAGGGAAATTGTAGGGTTTGGAGTCATTGAAGAAATTATGGAGCAATATAAAGACGTTACTGATATTTCTTTCAATGGTACACACCTTGATGTTGTAACAAACACAGGGAAAATACGATATGGGAAAATTGATGAAGAATATATTGTGAAGATCATTAAAAAATTTGGAAATGCATGCAAAAAAGAGTTTACACCCAATTCTCCAATTATAGATGCAACCTATGGAAATTTGCGCTTAAATGCTGTTCACAAAAATATAGCTCAATATGGGACTACAATGGCATTGCGAATTGTACGACCGAGATTGGCGCTTACTAAAAACAATTTTGCTGCTTTTGCGCCAGAATATGTCTATGCAATTTTTGAAGCAATTATAGCGTCAAAATCAAATGTCATTATCAGTGGAGAAACTGGCACTGGTAAAACAGAATTACAAAAATTATTGATTTCCATGATTGACTACAAAGATCATATTATCATGATCGAAGATACACCAGAGAGTCACGTGAAAACTCTATTTCCTGATAAGGATATTAAATCATGGATTACGAATGCTTCTACAGGGATTGAAGAATTAGTGAAAGCAGGACTTAGAAATAATCCAGTTTGGATAATTCCTGCGGAAGTTAGAAGTAAAGAAGCCTATGAAATGATACAGGCTGCCTTGTCTGGTCATAGATTGATTGCTGGAATTCATACACCAGGTCCTCGATTTATCGTATCGAGACTTATCAATATGATGAAGATGGGATATGTAATTGATGAGGAATCAATGAAACAAGACCTTCACAGTTATTTAGATTTTGGAGTACATCTTGAAAAGATTACTGGGAAAGATGGAAAAGTAATTAGGTATCTAAAAGAAATCGTGGAGTTTTTACCAGATGGTGAAGTCTTGACGGTTTTTAGGTGTGATCTAACAAACGATGGTTTCAAATATCATGATGGTGGAAGAATAAGCAGCAACTTTGTCAAAAGAATGATGGAAAAATTAGTTCCAATTGAGTTGCAAGAAAAACTTGCTGAAAGGTTGACTATGCATGAAGTTAATGCGTAAGAGGAAACTCTATAGATTAAATGAAATTCACGCAATGGCTCAAGCATTTGGGCAGCCATTAAAAAAGAAGGCATATGTTAAATTCGCTGTAGTTCCTTTTCTTTGCTTTGGTGGGTTTTCATATCTCCTTTTTCATTATTGGTGGATGGCTTTGATAGGAGGATTAATAGGGAGCTTATACGGGTGGTTCTTTCTAATGCAAAAACAGGTCAAGAACGACTATGAAAAAGCAGCCCTTGAAGAAAGAAATAGGTTCTTGAATAATATCACCCAGATGCTAACAAATGAGAATATGACTTTGTTGGAAACCTTCTCTACATGTACTGGTTATGCAGAAGGGGAGTTGCAAGAAAAACTCATTGATTTAAGAGCTGTTTTGGTTGATGGAACTGAAAAAGAAGTAATTGAAGCGTTTCGTGTGTTGAGAGATTTTTATAAAAGTGATGTGCAATTTGATCAGTTCTTGGAACAACTGGCAATTATGTTAGTCGAAGGGCGCACATCTATTGATTCATTACGAGACACTAAAAACTTTCACAATCAAATTCTAGTGAAGCAGGAAAAATTTATTCAAATGAAAAAAGCTCGTAGACGTGACTTTAATACGATGATTTTTTATTCAGTAGCATTTATTGGTGCTTTGATGTTTTCGTTCACCATTCCAAAATTCATCAACATCTATGCACATACTATGGTGGGAATGATTACGAGTTCCTTGTACCTGCTTATTATATTTGGGCTGTACCACTCATTTAACAAAAAGTACTTCGATGACACCATAACGGAGGTGAAGATTTAAATCGTGAAAAATAAAAAGAAGACAAATTTAGGCGGTCAATCTATGACAGTCTTTTCTTTTTGGGAAAAAATCGCCGAAAGCGATTTGAAAAACATGATTGATTACTTAAATGAAACTAATGTGAACAGTTTTCAGAAGCAGCGTTTGTTTAAGGCTTGCTTATTTTTGCTAATGGGTATTCCCGTATTCTTTCTGAAACCCATGATTTCATTAGTATTTTTAGGACTTGCGCTTGCTTTTTATTTCTATGAGTATCTGCGAGTTAAGTCAAAATTCAATGCAGCTCGCTTTCAAAAGGAGCTTGTTTTCTTGGAGTTTTCCAAAGAAATTTATATTTATTTATTGGAAAACAAGACAACAATCTATTCTGCATTTCAAAAAATGAAAGAAAGGGAGAAAGAAGGTGTTCTAAAAGATGCTTTGGGGGATTTGCTAATAGACTTGCATGAACGTCCCGATGATGTTCAGGCATTTATTGATTTTGCAAATAGAACGAGTGGCAGCGATAGGTCAAAGCTCTTTATGATAACGCTCTTTGAATATCACCAAAATTCAAAAGACGATTCGATCATCTATCAGCTAGGGAAGATGACTAGCGAACAATTATTCTTAGTGGTGGATGACATTATTGAATATAAGCATGGAAAGTTTATGAACTTTCCAATGAAAATAACAATGCCTGTCGTTGCTGTCGTGCTAGTCTTTTTCATTTCTCTTCTAGTGGATAGTCTAAAAGCTATTCAATTTGGGGGCGGTTAAATGTTAGACGGCATTCAAATGACGTTTTTTAAAATCTATATTGCTCTTCTGTCAATTTCTTTAATTATTGATGTGGCAGGATATTGTATTCGGTTGAATCAGACCAATGATTTTAAGCAACAGGTTAACTATCAAATTGAAAGGAATGGGGGGTTGAATTCAAATGCTCTTAAGGAAATTGAGAAGAAGAACAAAGAAGCGTATGGGGGCAGTTTTCAAGTTCACAGTACCTCATTAAACGAGACTTTACCATATGGGAGCGAGGTCTCTTATAAAATTACCACAACATATAACTTTCAGCTTGGTGGTCATAAAGAAGTGATCGAAGTAAAAGGAGGGGCGTTGTCTTTAATTAGGTAAGGGGGGAGGTAAATGAGCCGTCATATTATTAGGATAGGAATGCTATCCTGTTGGGCTGTGGTCTTTGGAATGTGTGTTTATATTTTTAAAAATCATTACCCTGATTTTATGACAGGGATTCAAGTATTTATTGAAAGCATCACAGAAGGTATGTATTAAAAAAGTTAATCAAAGGAGAATGAAAAAATGACAGGTCAAAATATTACAGAAATTGGTTGGGGAATGGTTGCAGCAGGAGTAATTGTAGTTATGGGAGTAGCAGTAAATGGATTCTTTCCAGATTTGATTCCAGAAATTTTAAACGGAATGAAATCACAACTTCTCGGAATTTTTAAGAAGTAATTTTCTAGGGCGAGTCTTTCGGGGCTTGCTCTTTTTATTTAAAAAGTGAGATTACTTTATCAATGATTAAACTGTTTTTTCTTGGTGCTGTTGCTGTTTTATCTGCTGTTATTAGCTTTCTATTGCTTTATTTGTATGACATGACTCCTACGATTTCAAATTGGTTGACGCTTTTGCAAATAACATATTTAGCTTCTATTTTTCTTATGTTACCTAATCCATTCAATAAAGTATCTTGAAGAAAGGGGGGGGTATCATGACTTTTTCGAAGTGGGTCGCCACTATTGCTAGGTATATTTCACTTGCTTTATTGTTTTTCATACTACTTATTGCTTTTGGTGGCTCACTGTATAAATTGTTTACTCATGAATCTATTGTTATACGTCACTTTGTTGCTAATTCTGCTGGTTTTGCTTTGGTAATACTGGCTCTTTGCTGCTTCATTTGTGTGCTCACATCTTCAATTAAAGTAAAGGAGGGGGAAAATGAAAAAGAAAAAGAATGACGGTAAGATGGTCATTGAAAACAATCCATTGTTTTCAGCTTTTAAGAAGAAGCTGAAAGGTGTGAAAAAGCCAGAAAAGAAACCTAAATCAATTCAAAAAGATCGTTCAAAAATGATTGCCATATTTATATGGTCAATGATTGGAACGCTTGTCTTTTTTGCTTTCTTGGCGGTTTTACTGTCTGTTAGCAATAGGTCAGCTTTGAACGATCTTGCGAGACAACAAGAACAAAACAGTAAGCAGAAAGAGGAAGTTTCTATTGTGGCAGGAGAACGCTTCTTATCTGGATTCATTGAGCAGTATATCAATGTGAAAAATGACAGGGCTGCTGCTGAACAGCGTCAAAATACCTTGATGAAATATCTCGTTAAGGATGATGAGACAGATCAAGAAACATGGTTTGATACATCTGGTGCTCAGGGGGATCGAGTTTTAAATGATTTTGTCCTCTACAATGTCAAAAAAGGTGATGGAGATTCACTTTTTCAATATAAGGTGAATTACCAAAATGTTGTGAAGATCAAAAAGAAAGAACACAAGATAGATAAACAAGCATTGTTAAATATCCCTGTGAAGCATAAAGGTGATGAATTTGCGGTGGGTGGCACGCCTTATCTTTCAGAAATATATGATCTTAAAGGCAATATTTCTGGTTCCTTAGAGGAACGTGAGGAATATGACGGGGATCAGTCAGCTGCCATAAAAGAGTTTCTAAATACATTCTTCCGAAAATATGCGGAAGAATCAAAAGATGACATGTCGTATGTCATGAAAACACCAGAGACTTTAAATGGTCATTTGGTATTTGGTGATGTTGAAAATATACGAATTTATAAAAAAGGTGATGGATTTGAAGTGTCGTCCATTGCTATTTTTAAAGAAAAAGAAACGAATTTGCCAGTAAAAGAACGTTTTACATTATCTGTTGTGAAAAACAACGGTCAATATTATGTGGATCAACTATAACATCAATAGGAGTGGTATTTATGGAATTCTTGGATTTTCTTGTGTTAGGTGCAAAAGCAGGGTCAGATTTACCGACATTAGGCGGCGTAAGAGACTGGGCAAAGCAGGTTGTGGAACAGGCTATTTATATTGTTACCATCTTTGTTGTTTGTAAATTTCTAATCAAGATGAGTATTGGGAAAATCGTTGGCATTATTGTGCTTGCAAGTGCCTTAGTTTTTGCCGTTCGAAACTGGTCTATGGTTACTGGATGGGGTGGAGCATTACTTAAACTCTTATAAGAGGTGGAAGAATGACTAGAATGGTATTCAATTATAGAAAGGCAATGCGCGAACCAAAGAAAATACAAAAGATTACGGATAAATTCAGTTTGCCTTTCGCAATAGAATTGATTCCTATGATCAACTATTTTATTTTTGTCGCAATTAGTTTCGGTTTTTTCTTAGGTGTTAGGAAGATATTTCCTAGCGCCTTTGAAAATACATTTTTAATCGTAATTTTTGGAATCCCTTTAGCTTTAACTATTTTTGTTAGCAAGGTTAAACCAGAGGGGAAAAATATTTATTTGTACTTCTGGGGTGTCTTAAAATATTTGATTATGATTAAGTTCCCAAAAAAGAAATTTTGTAATGATCGTGAAGTTCCATTTATTAACCATAAAGAAATACGATTTAAACCATTAAGGGAGGTGCAGAATTTTGAATCTGGAAACACCAATGAAGAGTATATTCAACAACCTGATCTTGACGAGATCCGGTGATGTTTGGGCGTATTATCGGATCAAGAGCAGTTCCATTCCATCACAAAACCGAAGTAAAATAGAAGAATACAAGGATAAATGGACTTCGTTTTATGAAGATATTACAGAGTATGAAGACTTCCACTTGATGATGTATCCTAGTAGATTTGACTTGGAAGGTCGATTAAACGTTTTGAAAAAAGACATTCATGAGGATTCTGCGGAAGTTGCTTCTTATTATATGCAAGAAACAGTCAATGTAATGAATCAGCGTTTAGGGAGATTGACCAAACCAGATTTCATTATTGGAATCAAACTTAATAAGTCATTGCTTAGCTTGGATGCTGATATGAAAGACAACCTATTTTCAATGCTTGATACGGCTACTGATACAGTAGTCAATATGTTGGGGTGGGAACAAGATATCTCTTCTGAATTTTTTAAGAAATATATAGAAATTGAAGATGACTTGGCAAGTACAGTTACATCAGTATTTGCCGAGAGGTTGAAGGAAAGTGAACTGAAATATATTAATCGTTATCACTTTGTAAGAGGTTTATATCATGATGTGGATGAGGAAAGTGAGAGTGGAGACATACAATCTATCACGAATACAGTCATTGATCCAACGATTCCAGCTACGTTAAAACTCACTAGTGATCAAGATGAAGGCTATATATCTTTTGTTGTTATTGACGAATATTTAGATAATATGGTCAACAGTGATTTGTTTTTTGAAGTTCAAGCTTTACCTTTTCCTGTAGAAGTTGATATTAAAGCAAAAGTCGAAGGCAAAGGAATGACAAAGGCTGCTTTAAATATCAAACATCAACAATTAAAAGAAGAGCAAAATGAAAAGTATAGTCTCGGTGACGAAAGTGATCAGTCAACAATGACAAGTGCTTATCTCGTCAAGGATTTACAAAACAAGATTAAGAAAGAAGAAGTGTCTTTAATTAACTGGCTTGCGGTTGTAATAGTTGACGGGAGATCGAAAAAGGAATGCACTGAGAAAGCACGTTTAGTAGTAAGGCACTTGAAAGGGGCAGGGATTAAATGCAGAATTCCTATCGCTGATCAACTGTCCCTATTTTATAAAATGCTTCCTGCTCAAAAGCTTGATCTTATGGACAAAAACTGGATTCAAAAAACAACGCAAAGCGGGATCGCAGAATGTTTATTAGGTGTTGATTCTTTTATAGGATCAAAAATTGGCTTTTTCCTTGGTTGGGGAGATCGCTTTGATAAGCATACAGATTTAGAAAGCGCCATTCGATCAAGTCGAGACTTCATTTTGTATCATCCATTCTTAGCGAATCAGCAAATCAAAGGCTCTAAAACAAGATCGCCACACTGTTTAATTACAGGTGATACAGGAAACGGAAAATCGTTCCTTGCAAAGCTCTTGTACACCTATATTTCGTTTATGGATGTCAAAGCCCTATACATTGACCCCAAAAAAGAAATGAGGAAGTGGATAACAAAAATCATTAACAATCCACAAACACGCAAAGAGTTTCCACTCTATATTAATCATCTGAAGAAGTATCACTTTATAACGCTTGATCACGAGAAAAAAGAAAACTGGGGTGCGCTGGACCCTGTATCATTTATGCCGGCAAGTAAAGCGAAAGATTTACTTGAAGTCATTTTTGAACAAATTTATAGCTTTAAGGGCAAGGATGACATAAGTACGGCTTTTTTGAGGGCGATAACAAAAGTGTTAGAAATGAAAGAACGTGGTGACCAAGTCGGATCGCTTCATGTCATATATGAAATGCAGCAGCATGAAGAAGAACCTGTGAGAAAAGCAGGAGACTATCTTTATGAATCAGTCAAAGACTCCATCATGAAGTTACTCATTCATGATGGTTCAAATCCTTCCTTGTCGTTAACAGAGCGTTTAACAATTTTGGAAGTTGAGAACATGGATTTACCAGACTTCGGGGAACGGATAGAAAATTTCACAAAGTCACAAATGAAGTCTAGTGCGGTCATGTTTGCACTCGGTAAGTTTTGCGAATTGTTCGGGATGGATGCGGATGAAAAAACAGCAGAATTTATTGATGAAGCGTGGATATTTACAGCTTCGCCACAGGGAAGAAAAGTTGAACGTCAAATGAGACGTATTGGACGTTCTTATAATAATGCTGAATTCTTCATCTCACAATCAACAAAGGATGCTTTACATGATGATGACAAAGGAAACTTTGGTGTCGCTTTTGCATTTGACGAACCTAGTGAAAGGGAAGATGTCTTGAAATGGATGAATCTTGAACCAAGTGAAGAAAATCAAAAGATGCTTGGGTCAATGTTTCAAGGGCAATGTCTGTTTAAAGATATTTATGGGCGTACCTCTAAAATTTCAATTGAATGCCTGTTTGAAGAGTGGATGGGGGCTTTCGAGACCATCAATAAAAGTGAGGTTGCGTATGCAGAAGAACAATACTTGTAGGAAGTCATGTGGAGCAGCATGGCTTATTTTGTTTGCGGATCGGGGGCGATTCAAATAAAACGGAAAATAATATTGGTTTTCTCAATCGTGGTTATTCTGTTAACTAGTGTTTTTTCATTTGCTTTAGCTGACGATAAAGAAGGTGATAAAACGGTCAAACCAAAAGTTGAAAAAGTTGGAGGAGTGGGGCTTGAAATTAGTAGATTTCCACTTGAACATTATCAAGCCCACAACGAAGCTGAGGATGGAATGATAAAGGGTACTATCGTTTCTCTGTCCAATGTAATGCTAGGCACGACACAAATAATTGTTCTTGTCGTTGATAAGGCGATGGATTTGTTTATGAGTGCTGAACCAATTGAAAACTTTAGTGATGCTATTACGAGTGTTTCTAAACAGATGTACAATGTTCTGAAAAAAAGCTTCGGGGAAATAATTTTTGTGTTTTTGATAGGCTTCCTAGTCTATCTATTTTTGATACGAGGTAATTTTAAAGACGGTATGAGACGTCTAGCTTTATTTTTCCTTGTCATGATTGTGGCAGGCTTATGGGTAAATAAAGCTGGATATTGGGTTGAATCTCTTAATGCCTTGTCAATTGAGGGACAAGGAAAACTTATAAATGTTGGAAATAAATTGGTTGATTCCTTTTCTGGGAAAACCGATTCTTCTTTGAGTATGGACGATGTGAAAAAGGGACAGGAGTTAAAAGGAACAACAGCCGTTTTGAGAAACTTTTATTTTGACGCAGCGTTGAAAAGTCCATATTTGGTTACTAATTACGGTACACCAAATGAAAAAACAATCTTGAAAAAAGGTAATGGAGAAGGTGGTCTTGATCGAATAGATACGCTGCTTTCTTTTAAACTGACTAGTGAGGGTCAAAGTGCGAAAAAGAAATTTATTAACGATAAGGAAGTCAAGGAATATAAAAATCAGAGTATTGCAGAGGGAAGTATTTACGCACAGTTAGGCTATTCATTTATAGGTTTGCTTGCTGCCATTTCTCTTGGTGTACCATTCTTTCTAATTCCTTTTCTTAATTTCTTGATTCAAATTATTATACTTGCGATTGCCCTGTTTCTTCCAATGGCGTTCATTCTTTCCTACGTTCCCCAGTTTGCTTATAGCGGATTCGTGTCGCTAGGAAGGATGCTTGCTTTATTTGTGATGAAAGCTATGCTCACATTTGTATTGATATTTGTTTATGCAATTTGCGTCATTACAAATAAAACCATTCCGCCAACAAATTTAGGAATGTACTTTTTAAATGTGGCAGCTATATCAGCAATTCTAATTGTTTCTTTCTTGAAACGTGACAAGATCATCAAATTTGTGACTGCTGGTAAAGTTCAATCTCTGGATGCGAATTTATTAGAGAATACTAGAAAATCCGTCGTTCAACCTTCATGGGAAGGTGTAAATAAAGTTGGAGGTAGTATTGGCGAATGGAAAAAGAAACATGATGCCAAAAAAGCTGCTGAACAAAAGAAAAAGGCAGAAGAGGAACAACAGTATTCAGCGGAAAGACGAAGTGCGCCACAAAATCAATCAACTACTGGCAATTCTAAATTTGATAGAACTTCACAGGATAATTTTAATAAGGGGGATTTAGCTGCGAAAAAAGAAGTTGAAAGAAAGCGTCAATTAGCAGCCTCTAATCAATTGGCGGAGGAAAACAAGGATAATACAGATGCTTCAAATGCTATGCCGAAAGTTGATGTTGAAAGAAGTGAACAACTTGCTAAAGATCAACTGAAAGAGGAAGGTGACAGTAATACAAGTGCTTCAAATGTTATGCCGAAAGTGGATGTTGAAAGAAGTGAACAGCTTGCTAAAGATCAACTGAAAGAGGAAGGTGACAGTAATACAAGTGCTTCGAATGTCATGCCGAAAGTTGATGTTGAAAGAAGTGAACAGCTTGCTAAAGATCAACTGAAAGAAGAAGGTGACAGTAATACAAGTGCTTCTAACGTTATTCCTAAAGTTGATGTAGAGAGAAATGAACAGCTTGCTAAAGATCAACTGAAAGAAGAAGGCGACAGTAATACAAATGCTTCAAATGCCATTCCGAAAGTGGATGTAGAGAGAAGTGATCAAATTAAAGAACATATTGCCGAAGAAGAAAAAACCAATAGTCCGAAGGGTTCAACATCAATTCATGAGGTTGATGTTGAAAGAAGCGATCAAGGTGTTTCTGAAAAAACGTTAACAGAGGAAAGTATCAGTAATCAAAAGCCTGTGAATCCTGTTCCTAATGCTAACGTAGCAAGAAATGAACAAACACAACTAAAAGAAAAAGTAAGTGCACCAGTTCCAAAAACTGAAAATGAAACAGTTAAGACGTCAGATACACAACCAAAAACCAAAAGAGTAATTCAGCAGCAACCAAAACACGTAAAAATTGAATTAGATCAAATAGATCAAATAGAGCGCCGTCAAAGCAAAAGTGATCGAGGAGGTAGTGGGTCATGAAAAAGCTATTGACGGCTTTTTTTACTTTTCTTCCAGTCGTATTTTTTGTGGGAATGCTGGTTGTTGTTGTGTTGATATTTGGGGGCAGTAACCAAAAAGAAGAAATTGGCGGTGGTGATGATGAGTACGTGACAAATGGCATTGCGCCAGAAATTGAAAGGTTGCGTCACGTATTTGAAAAATATGCCCGCAAAGAAGGTGTTTACGATCAGTTGAACATCATCATGGCGCTGACAATGCAGGAGAGTGGGGGCAGATACTTGGATATCATGCAATCAAGCGAATCAATAGGTTTGCCGCCTAACTCTATAACAAGTCCAGAGTATTCCATTCAAGTAGGAGTAAAGCATTTTGCGGCTGTCTTTAAAAAAGCAGGTGGAGACGTGCGTCTTACATTACAGTCTTACAATTATGGTGGTGGATTTATTGACTTCGTGAAAAAACGTGGAGGGAAGTATACAAAAGCTCTTGCGCTAGAATTTAGCAGATTCCAAGCTCTTAAATTGGGTTGGCGTAGTTACGGTGATCCTAACTATGTAGATCATGTTATGCGTTATTTAAAGGGCGGTGGCACTGTAAAGCCTGTCAACGGCGCTATGGAGGGATATGAAACTGTAATGAACGAAGCCCTTAAGTATGAAGGTGATCCATATCAATGGGCTGGTTCAACTCCAAAAACGGGTTTTGATTGTTCGGGTCTTGTTCAATGGGCGTATAGAAAAGCGGGTATTTCTTTACCCAGGACGGCTCAAGAACAATACGGAGCCACAAAAAAGATTGCTGAAAGTGAAGCAGTTGCGGGAGATTTAGTATTTTTTACAGGCACATATAAAGGTAAATTCATCACGCATGTGGGAATTTATGTAGGAGAAGGAAGAATGTATAATAGTAACGATGGTGGCGTTCAATATTCTGATCTTAAAAAGGGATATTGGCGAGACCATTTAGTTTCATTTGGCAGAATAAAAAATTAGGGGGTCTATTTCATGAAGAAAATTTTTTGGGTAATAGGTGGTGTCATTTTGATATTAGGGGCATTTAGCTACTACATGACTTACAACAAATTGAATGAAGAAAAAAATCAAGCTATTAGAGACAAACAAAAAATTGAGAATAAAATGAGTCAATTGGAAGAGTCTGAAGCTGCTGACATGAATCAAAAGTTTTTTGAAGCGTTCTTTCAATATGAAGATGCGGATGATCGTGAAGGTGCGGTTAGAAAGCTAGCAACCGATAAGGCTATGAGTTATGCGTTTCCTTCAAAGAGTCCTGAAAAACATAGTGTAACAATGCAGGGAGATTTGTTATCTCTCGAAAGCTATTCAAAGAAGGTAGATGAAGACAGGGAGCTTTACTTGAATGAAGTAAAAATTGCGCTTACTGTGAATGCTGTTACAACGAAACAGGAATTGATTATTCAAACAGAATTGAAAAAAGAAAAAGGTGGATGGATTGTTGATAATGTTCAAGTGAAAGGGAGTAATTAATGAAGTTCCCTACCTGTTTTAAATAAAGTTTGTTCTAGCACAATTCGTTATAAAAAGTCATTAAACAAAATAAAAGCCATCAAAGCAAACTTGATCGAGACCAAAGATCAGGAAAAGCTATGATGGTTTTTTAATTCTTGTCATTTATTTCAGAAATTTAATGAAGTGGGTGAGAGTTGAATTGAGCTTTAGGCAATAAACGAAGAATGTAAAAAAGGATTATTGATGATGTGCAGGTCAAGCAAAGTTTGTATTATGAAAGGAGCATTTTAATGGGTACGACAATATGTAAAGATGATCTGATCAAAATCGGATATAAAAAATATCAAGCTGTGAATTTAATTAGAGAAGCAAAAGCAATCATGGTTCAAAAAGGTTGCCCTTATTATAATAATAAAAGGCTCGGAAGAGTTCCGAGAGATGTAGTTGAATCTATTTTAGGGGTGTCCTTATCAGAAGAAGCGAGAGGAGTTTCCCAATGAAGAGAACTAAGTATGATGATGTTTACATTGATGATAACGGAGTTATTTTTTATCAAATAGAGTGTCAGAGTGAAGGGAAAAGAATACGTAAAAAATCTAAAGTGGGAAGTGATGGTAAACCTTTTTTGTCTGCTTTTGAAGCTCATAAAGAGGTAACTAGATTAAAAGGAGAAATAAATAAAAGGAGGTCAAATGATCACCTTTGAAAAAGAAACAAGAAAAAACAAAATATCCGGGAGTCTATTTAGACGAAAAAGGAAGGTTTTTTTATCAGTCTGAATTTGGAATAGATCGTATAACAGGTAAGAGGATAAGAAAAAAAGGAAGAAAAGATGCTAATGGAAAACCCTTTGCATCAGCATTTGAGGCTAATAAAGAGTTAACACGATTGAAAAGAGAATACCATAAAGTCAATAGCTTCTCGAATTATAAGATGACTTATGAGCAATTCATGAACCAAGTCTATATACCTTATTACCAAACAGAAGTTGAAGAAAGTACCTTTGAAGTTAAGGAAGGGATTCTTGAAAAAATAAAAGATAGGTTTGGATCGATGTCTCTTAGATCAATCTCAATTGAGGATGTACAAAATTTCCGTACATGGCTATTAACGAGCAAAAAAAGGGGAGGAGCTGGATATTCTCAATCCTACGCTAGTATGGTTTTTGGTGTCTTTCGACAGAGTTTAGATAAAGCAGTTGATATGCAGTATTTGGAATACAATATATCAAAGAAAGTTAAAGCAATACCAAAAGGTAAAGCAGTTGTTCCATATTGGACAAAAGAAGAGTTTGAACAAGTAATAAATCAAATATATATTGATGATTTTTATGAACACTTAAATTTTGTTATGATATGGGTGTATTACATGACCGGTATCAGAGTGAATGAAGGAACTGCTTTAAACTGGTGTGATATTGATTTGAAGAAGAAGCGTATGCGTGTCCATCATATGTTGATTCTTAAAACGAGGACAGAATGGAAAAGAAACTCTTATACAAAAACTGAAGATGGAAAGAGAACCATTGCGCTTGATGATGACACTATAAACATATTAAAAGTTTGGCGTGAACGCCAGCTAGCTATAGGTTTAGGAAAAGTAGATGATTTTGTCTTTAGTTATGATGGTTTGCCCATGATTAAATCAACAATTGGTAGGATGCTTTCTCGATATGCAAAATTGGCGGAAGTGAAGAAGATACAAGCGAAGGGGCTGCGTCATTCACATGCATCTTATCTCATCAATGAATTTAATGTTTCAGTTCTTGTTTTATCCCAACGTATGGGTCATTCAAGTCCAGAAATCACATTAAAGCATTATGCCCATATGTGGACTGGAGCAGATAATACGATAGCAGAAATGATGGCTGGAAATATTAAAATAAAGACTGCATCTGAAACAAAACTTCGATTCAATGGTAATCAGGCGATAAATAAGAAGAACCCCACCAAAAACCCCACCAAGGAAGCAAAAGGTTAAAAGAAACCTTTGTTTTAAAGGGGTTTGGGGAACCTACTACGATTGAATGGGAATAGTTGTAATAGAGCTAGAAACCTTTATGTATCAAGGTTTTTAGCTCTTTTTTATTTTTAATTGCACTTTTTGTTTCTGCTTTCCTAAATAGTCCACAGGTAAATTGATTTTTGTGGGAGGTATCATAGTTTTGCTTTGTCTCCTTAAAGGAGATGATCCAGAGCTACTACTGCTTATGAAGCTTTAGCTAATGGTATCAAAGAAGCGAAAACTATAAAAAATGAATAAACTTTATTTAAAAAAAGAGCTGATAAGATGAGTGATATATCAAACTCAAATGATTGGCTCTGTGTTATTTGCGTCTAGCTCTTGGATTATCGTTATGCTTATTATTAAATCTTTGAATCCCACTTTATTTTTCCTTCCGTTTTAATGCGTTAATGAATCATTCCATCCCTTACCCACATCAATCCATTGTGAATAACCGGAGTATTTTTCTAATTGTTTGATTGTTAGTTCAATAGCACTGTTTCTGCTCCCGCAGGCTGGATAGACTGTCTCAAAACGTTTTAGTGAAATATCTAAATAAACAGAAATGCCATTCTTTATAGCAAAAGGACATACTCCGCCAATTTCATGACCGACCAAGTCAACGACCTCATGAGGAGAAAGCATTTTAGCTTTTGTTTTAAAATATTCCTTGAATTTTTTGTTGTCAACTTTTGCATCGCCAGAGGTCACAACTAAAATAGCTTGCCCATTTACTAGAAAGGAGAGTGTTTTTGCGATTCTTTCAGGTTCGCAGCCCAATGCAGAAGCAGCCAAGTCTACGGTTGCACTAGATACTGAAAATTCTTGAATTCGAGTATCCATATCATATTGTTTAAAATAATCTTTTACTTTTTTGATTGACATGATGATTTCTCCTTTTTATTAGTATTGATTTGAAGTTTGCTCGACTTTATTATTTAAACGATATTGTTGTGGTGTTAGGTGATTCTTTCTCTTAAATAAACGAATGAAATGCTCTACATTTTGATAACCAACGGCTGCCGCAATATCATCTACTTGTAAATTGCTACCTGTGAGCATTTTGCAGGCTTTTTCCAATCTTATTTCTTGTCGAATCTCACTAAATGATTTGCCAAGTTTACGAGCTATATATTTTGACAGATAAGATTGTGAAAGGTTAAATTCCTCTGCCATCTCCTGGATTGTGATATGCTCACAACATTGCTGAATATATTGGAGCATTTGAATCATACGTATATCACTATATTGTTTGACCTGATTTACGTTCATATGACTTGGTTTGAATCTTAATAAGAGACATAATAATATCTCAAACAAATTATTCATAATCAATTGGTAACTAGGAAACCGATTGTGATTTTCTGTAAATAGTTGAAGAGAGCAGTCTAGCAAATTTTTATCCAAGCGACTATGGAAAATAAGAATATTTTTATTTTCTTTTATATACAATGCATTCAAAAAGAACTCTGAAATGACATGATTGCCTTTTAACATTTTAAAAAACACTTTTTGAAAAGTACTTTTACGGATCATGATTTGGATTGCGATTGTATTCTCCATGACAATTGGCTTGTGTATTGTATCAGGTGGAATAAAGGCAATATCTCCTGATTTTAAAGTCATTTTTTTATCTTCCACTTCTAAATACATCTCATTTTCCAGAACATAGATCATCTCAAAGAAATCATGGATAGCCGACAATGGAGGCATAAAACGGCTATACTTTCTCACTTCGATATCTTTCTCCTGACCTAACCACATGGTATCCTCTTTTTCAAATTCGTTCTGCCCTTTAAGCAAAAATTCTTCTATATATATTTGCTTATGCATTAAATTGTTTTGATCATAATCCTTCAAAAATAATTGCAATGATTGATTGTCATGCCTTTTCTGTTGGTATTGTTGATAAAAGATTTCTTGCTCGTTATATTCTCTTAAATATTGCATCGCTTCATGTTTTTCAAGTTTATCTTTTTCCATCTACATCCAAACCTCTAGCTTATTTACTGCAACCACAAGGGCCTTCACTGTTGCTTCTATAATATCTTTATCTATTCCAGCACCCCAATGCATTTTTCCTTGATATGAAATACCAATCTGTGCACAGGCTTTTGCTTGAGAATCCTTGCCCAAAGAATTCTGTTCATAGACTTCCAAAACATACTCGAGATTAAAGTAAGCTTTTAACGCATGACTGATTGCATCTAAACTTCCAGTGCCAGTTCCTTGTATTTCAATTTGTTGATGATCTCTCAGCAAAGTTAAGGTGACTTCCTGCTTCTCTCCTTTATGAAATTGATAATCAAGCACCTGGAAATGAGGGTGAAAATCAACATACTGCTTTTCAAATACATGATATATTTCTTCGACAGACAATTCCCTATTTGTCTGATCAGATACTTTCTTCGCTTCATATCCCATGGCTTCATTCATTTGATAAGGAAGTTGAATGCCATAATTTGTTTCTAGTATATAGCCTATGCCGCCTTTTCCAGACTGGCTATTGATTCGAATCACATCCGTTTGATAATTCCTCCCCAAGTCAACTGGATCTACTGGGATATACGGAACGTCCCATTTATCAACATGATTTTCCTTTCTATATTATATAGCATCTTGATGTGACCCAGAGAATGCGGTGAAAACCATCTCGCCAGAATATGGCTGTCTTTCATGAACAGTAATTTTGGTTAGTTTTTCATATTTTTTACGAATAGCTTCTAGGTTATTGAAATTCAATTTTGGATTATAACCTTGTGAATACATATTCATCGCCAAGGTAATCAAGTCTACGTTCCCTGTACGTTCACCGATACCAAATAATGTACCTTCGACTCTTTCTGCGCCAGCTAGCACACCAAATTCTGCATCACTCACCCCAGAGCCACGGTCATTATGAGGATGAACAGATAATGTCACACTGTCTCGGTAAGACAGATTTTTGTGTATATACTCAATCTGACTTGCAAAGATATGAGGCATTGAATATTCAACTGTTGTCGGAATATTGATGATCGCTTTATGATTTGGTGTCGGTTTCCAAATATCTAAAACACTCTTACAAATATCTAACGCATAATCCACTTCTGTTCCTGGAAAGCTTTCAGGACTATATTGAAAATAAATATCGCTTTCTGTTTTTTCGGCCAGTTCTTTTACTAAAATAGCTCCATCAATTGCAATTTGTTTAATTTCATCTTTTGTTTTCTTAAATACTTGTCTGCGCTGCGCTTCTGAAGTCGAATTATATAAATGAACAATCGCTTTCGGTACCCCCTTAATTGCTTCGAAGGTTCGGCGGATAATATGCTCTCTCGCTTGCGTGATCACCATAATCGTTACATCGTCTGGAATCATATGATGATCAATCAGTGTCCGTAATAGCCTAAACTCCGTATCGGAAGCAGCTGGAAATGCGATTTCAATTTCTTTAAAACCTATCTCTACTAGTAACTGAAACATTTCCAATTTTTCTTCTAAGTTCATAGGAATAGGTAATGCTTGATTTCCATCCCGTAAGTCCACACTGCACCATATCGGAGCACTTTCTAATGTTTCTTTCTTCACCCAATCATAAGTAAGGTTCGGTGGCAAAAAGTATTTCTTTTCGTATTTTTTGTGGTTAAACATCATCGATTCCTCCTGTAATTGGAATATAAAAAAAGCCTATCATCTCCAAGATTTAACTTGGAGACGAAAGACTTCTTCTTACGCGGTACCACCCCTGTTTCATGATAACCATACATTATCATGCCCTTATTCGGATACAGATTGTTATATCTTATATCCTTCCCATATAACGGTGGGGTGCCGACCTTAACTACATCAATACTTTTCATTTCACTAAGGCTACTCTAAGGTGAGTTCCCTACCTTTTTGTTATTGCTTCTCATCAACCAGCAACTTTCTGAAAACATTTCGGCAAGTACTATTCCTTATCATCGCATTCTAATTTTTCTGATTTTTTCTATTATACCAAGATGACAAAAAAGAGATAGTGGTAGGGATATCTTTTTTAATTGATTTTTTTTGTCCTATGGGTGCTTATCTTCATTTTAAATTTTATTTTCTTTATTTTACTTCTGTTTTAATGTGGTATCCTCTTCACCAAATAAAAATCCGAGGCCACAAATAAAGGTGAGTGAATTCAAAGCGAACAATAAAATTGCACCAATTTTTTTCATGACAATTAACCTCCTCTTAAATTCAGTCTGCTAGCCCTCAAAATTTAAATTCACTGGTTCATCCTCTAAATGATCCACAGTATTTTGTTCTGTCACTGGCACACTTTCATCTACAATTTTAAAACTAAGTTCGTCCATCCAAATTTGACCTGGACCTTGTAGTAATATGCCAAACGCAATGACTTCACTTTTTACTGGAACATCTAGTACTACACTAAAATGATTCCATCCATTTGTTCCTGTAATGGGACGGTTCATCATGTTGTCAAACGCAAGAACTTCACCTGAAGAATGGTCAATCCTCATCCATAAACCAGCTGAGCCTTTCACATCTTCGCTTTTGACAAAAGCAGAAAATTGAAGACGTTCCCCTCGATAACGATCAGACTTAATTTGTTGCATCAATGTTGCGAAACCTCCAGCTTTTTCATTTTTTGATTTTAAATAAGCGGAGTTAGTCCCACTGTGTACAATTCTGTTATCCAAACCTGTTTCATAGTCAGTTGGGGTATCCCCCGTCATAATCCAGCCAGTAGGTGTGTTCTGATGATCAGCCATATTTGTTTCCTCCTCATTAATCACATTTCTTAATAATTTCCGATAACGTGCGGGTGACATGTCATATATCTTCTTAAAGGCTCTAGTGAAGGATTCCTGTGAACTAAATCGATACTGCAATGCGATGTCAATCGCCCGTTGATCCGTATGAATTAAATCCTTTGCCGCTTGGGTCATCCGTCGTTCCCGTATATAATCAACCACTGATTTCTTAATCACTTTTTTGAACATACGGTGAAAGTGAAACCTAGAATAACCAGCGTGTTTCGCTAGAGTTTGAAGCGGTAAATCATCTTTCAGATGCTGTTCAATATAATTTAATGTTTCTTGAATCGTTTTTTCATGTTCTTGATAGGACAACCGTGCACCTCCTTGCTTTACGAGTTTAGTATAGCGGAAATGCTCTTTAGGAAACTTGACTTTTTGTGCTGTGTTGCAATTATAGAATGGACCTTTCTGTAATAGGTTCCAAAGCTAAGTATTCCGACATCGTGTGGAGACAGTCATTCTCAGGTTCAGGACTAGGTATCCGTGTATTTAGGTGAAACTAGAAATCGTCTGTGAATTTGATGCGATTCTCTACACTAACATAATCTAGATTAACAATAATATTAGTGATAATTGAAAAATGAGTAAAATTTTCACTAAAAAAACCAATAACAATTTTTATCCCAATTGATGTTTAGTTGTGAGGAACGTATAATAAATTCATATATTGTTTAAGGAGGTATTATATGTCAAATCATCAAGCTTCGGAACAAATGATAGGCTATATTTATCAAATAAGATATGCTTTATATCTCTTGCTTGAAAATGATGACGAAGAATCCAATATAAGTATAGAAAAATTTGATGATATCGCATTTACCAAACCAGATGGGTCAGAAAATGTATTTATCCAATTGAAACACCATACCAAAAAGTATGGGGACTTAACGGATTCAAGTACAGATATTTGGCGAACATTGAATGTGTGGATAAATGAACTGAAAAAGGATTGTGATTTACTAAAAAAAACCAAATTTTTGATAATTACTACTGCAAAATCACCAGAGAACTCAGCAAGTTTTTTTCTAACTACTGAAATGAATATAAGAAACCCAGAAAAAGCATTTACAATTTTAAAAAGTATTGCTGAAAAATCGAATAATAAAGCTCATAAAAGTTATTATGATAATTTCATAGAAAATATTTCATTAATTTCCAAGGAGTTACTATATAATGTTTATGTTGTTGATAAGTCTTCTAATATAGTAGATACCGCTTCACATATTAAAAAAATATTGAGGTATAGTTGTAAACCTCAATACATATCTTCTGTATTTGAACGTTTAGAGGGTTGGTGGACTAACAAAGCAATTGATGCACTTCGTTCAACAAAACCAGTATATGTTAATGCTAGGCAAGTAGCTTCTTATATTGTTGATATAAGCCAAGAATACTCTACTGATAATTTACCAATAGATATAGACAATCTCTACAATGATGTTGATAGTTCCTCTTTTGATGGTCAGCTCTTCTATGAACAATTAAAATTGATAGGAATAAATAAAAATAAATTGAAAGTTGCTTTACGAGATTATCAGAGAGCATTCAGGCAAAGAGCAAATTGGGTAAGAAACGATTTATTATACTTAAATGAATTAGATAGATATGAATCCAGATTGATAGATGAATGGGAGCATTGTTTTGCAGATATGGAAGATGAATTACAGGATTATGGTGAACTCACAGACGATATTAGCAAGAAACATGGGAAGTCGCTTTTTAAAGAAATTGAAAACAAAGACATTAGAATAAGAGAACGATGCTCTGAACCATTTATCATGCGTGGAAGTTATCATATTCTTGCAGATGATTTAAAAGTGGGGTGGCATAATGACTTTAAAGAAAGGTTAGATTATTTGATTGGAAGAGAAGTGGTTATCAAGTGAATAGCTGGAATGAACGATCCAAAGAAGTTGCATATCTTTTAAACCCTGCTTTTTGTGGTAGATTAATTTATACAGTTATAAAACAATTTAATAAAGTATCTAATAGAGCTTTTCCTTTTCCATTGATATATCTTATCTTGCCTCTTGTATTACACAAGAATACTAGAGACACTATATCAAGTAAAACTAAGTTTTTAATTTGGACACAAAAACATCCAGAATTATTAATTGGATATAGTGAACGTGTAAAAGAGCTTGTAGAGATAGCTAATGAATCTGTTGAATTTCTTTTGCAAACAAATATATTACTCATAAATGAAAATGCTGAATTAGAAGTAAATAGTACCCAAAAAGGTTTGAGTAAAACAAAATTTGTAGATGAAGAAATAAAACAGTGTCTGACAAAAAGTGAGCATATAGGTAGATGGTTTGCAAATGCAGGAAAAGTTGAGACTATTTTTATTGGTTTAGGGGTGCGTCCATAGTGCAAATACGAGAGCTTATTATTTATGGAGAAAACGGAAAAGTAAGAAAAGTTTCTTTTGAACTTGGTAAAGTTAATATTATCACAGGTAAGTCGAAAACTGGAAAATCAGCTATTGGTGATATTATTGATTATTGTTTAGGGGGAGATTCTTGTAATATAGCTGATGGTGTTGTAAGGGAAAATTCGCTATGGTATGGTTTATTATTACAATTTGATACAGAAAGGGTTTTCGTTGCTAGAAAAAATCCCGAAATAGGGCAACAAACAACAAATGTTTGTTACATTGAAATTGGTGAAAACATTAATTCTCCCAATGAGCTTAATTTTGAACAAAATGAAACTGTATCAGGTATTGAAACACTTTTATCGAATAGAATTGGTATATCTGAAAATTTAAATATTCCGCATGAAACTCAAACAAGAAGACCTTTATCGGCTAATATACGACATGCACTATATTATTGTTTTCAAAATCAAGACGAGATTGCTGCAAAATCTTTTTTATTTCATAGGCAGTCTGAACCTTTTATTACTCAATCAATCAAGGATACTTTACCTTATTTTATGGGTATAGTAAATGAAAAATTCCTCATTTTAGAAAGAGAGCGCTCTCTTCTTAAACGTAAAGTTTCAATAGAAAAACGAAAATTAGAGGAATTGGAAATGTTACAAGGTGGAGGATTACAGAAAGCCATTACTCTAATTTCTGAAGCAAAAGCTGTAGGTCTAATTCAAGATGAGCACAAAGTTGACTATGGGAACTTCACTGAGATTCATAATTTATTAAAATCTGTAGAAGATTGGACTCCAGATAATATTCAAACAATTGGTATGGATAAAATTAGTTACTTGCAAACCGAGTTAGATAAAAAACAGCAGAGTTTATTTGAATTAAATGAAGATGTTCAGTTTGCAAAAACCTTCAATGGAGAGACCTCATTCTTTTCTGAGGAAGTGGAACATCAAAAGTTAAGATTAAGTTCCATAGGCTTATTTGAAAAGATTGACTTCCGACCAAATCATTGTCCCCTTTGTAGTAATATACTTAATAATCCGCTACCTGGAATAGAAAGTATACGAACTGCTATCACAAGTTTAGATAATAATATAAAAAATGTAAGCAGAGAAAAGCCGAAAATTAGAAAATATATTGATAACTTAGAAAGTACTAGACAAAAATTAGTAGAAGAAATACAGAATATTAAAGCTCAAATTGATGGAATTTACAATCAAAATCAAGATGCTATTGCACTAAGAGACTTGTATACTCGAAAAGCTAAAATTTTAGGAAGAATAAGTCTTTGGCTGGAGAGTGTTAAAGATAGATCAGATTTAAGCAATATCGAAGAAAGAATAATGTCATTAAATGATCAAATTAAAAAAATTGATAAGCAATTAGATCGAGATACTCTTGAAGAAAGAAAGCAATATTCTCTGTCAAGAATATCTACTAAAATGACTGAATGGGCTACGCAGTTGGATTTGGAACATTCAGCTAATCCATATAGATTGGATATGAATAAAGTGACTGTTGTAGTTGATAAACCAGATAGAGTTGTTCCATTACAACAATTGGGTAGTGGTTCAAATTGGGTGGGAGTACATTTAATTGCCTACTTCGCTTTACAAAGTTTCTTTATTGAAAATAAAAGGCCAGTACCGCATTTTTTATTTTTAGATCAACCATCTCAAGTCTATTTCCCGTCAAAAGTACAAGAAAAAGATACTGACTGGAATATGGTGGGGAAAATATATGATTTTATTAATGAACGAGTTAAAACTTTAAATAAGAATTTACAGATAATTGTTGTTGACCATGCCAATCTAGTTGAGAATGAAAACTTTGAATCGTGTATTATTGAAAATTGGCATCATGGTGAAAAACTAATTCCTACATATTGGTATAAATAAATTTTCACAAAATTATGAATCTCTAAATAGACACTTTATAATGAGGTGTCTTTTCTAATTATTAGGCATTGATCCAAATGTGAAACAGTAATCATCACTAACGCCGTAAAGTTCATACAAAATGTGATGAAAAGATTGATGATATAACTTCTCAGCCTGTTCACTTTCTCTGTAACTTTCAATGCTTGAATATAAAAACGTGAATCATCACTTTTACCTCATTGTCAGGATTGCATCGAGAAGGCCGCTCATTTTAGGAGAAATAGAGGTAATATTACCAATATTAAGAATCATTGATTTCAAAATCCTGACATAATCATGTGCTTCAAGCTTTTTTCAAGTTTAAATAACTTTTCTTTTATGAGAAACACCCCATCTTTATTGGGTTCTTGTGCTAAGTAATAGGGGTGCTGACTGTCCCACTTGCTGGCAAGCTTTTCAATAGCCGGATTGAGTTCATAAAGAAAAGAAACATACTCTGATTGCGATTTTTGGATGAAATGAATATCCGTTTTCATTTGTTTCTTCTCTGTCTAATAGAATTTTATTCGTAATCCCTCTTCAAAATCGAATACATATACACATCATCAAACCCATTCTGACCAAGATCATACTCTCTCAATAAACCCTCACGTAAAAAATCAAAGTTCTTCAATAATTGAACAGAAGACGTGTTTGTTGGATCAATGATGGCTTCAATCCGGTTCAGATTCATCTCCTGAAACCCATATCGTAACACCGCAGCAATCGCCTCGCTCATAATGCCTTTTCTCCAATGATCGTGATGCAATTCATAGCCAATTTCCGTGCGGCAGTGCTGTTTTTTCAAATGAAAAAATCCACAGCTGCCGATGATCGCAGGATCATCTTTTAAAGAAATGCCCCACCGGATGCCTGTTTGTTCTTTGAAGATATCGTCATACCACTTGATTTCTTCTTTTGTGTCTTCGATGGTTTCATGAGCATCGATTCCCATGTATCGGCACACGGTTTCATTGGATAAATAGATGTGCATATCCTTAGCATCTGCGATTGTTGCTTGTTTTAAGATTAGTCTTTCGGTATGTATTGTTGGAAATGATTTTGGATAGGTGATTTTGTTCATTTTTTATCCTCCATGTGATGTCTTTTGTTCTGTACATGCCTTACAATAAAAAACCCCTTCATTCCTCAGCCAAGCCTTCACCTCTGTCATTCCTTTTCTCTTTGGATAGACCAGCTTAACGTAAACTTCTTCGTTTCCTTCTATCTTTTTCTAACAGCTAGCACACGTAGGTTCTTCAAATAGAAACAATCGACATACTCCTTTTTGTAGATATTTCTTCCATTATATCAAATATCCAACTTATTCTTTCGACTCCATTATTCACTTTTTCTGTTTTTATCCGACATATGCTAAGTAAAAGAAATGTCCGTTTGTTGAAACCGTTTGAGAGAAAGCGTGCTCTAACAGGTGTAGGAGGTTGAGTGAGATGAAGCAAGTGCGTCTAATTAAAAAAGCACAAAAAGGGAATGTCCCGGTATTTGAGAAATTAATGCTGATGTATCAGGAGCGTTTATATAAAACGGCTTTTCTCTACACAAGAAATAAAGAGGATTCGTTAGATGCTGTTCAGGAGACAGTATTTAAAGCGTTTAAGCATCTATCTGGTTTGAAAGAACCAGCTTATTTTTCTAGCTGGCTGACTCGGATTTTGATTCATACGATTTTTGCGATGAAGAAAAAGCAGCAAGATGTTGTGCCGTTTGAACAGCAGCACGAAAGCGTTGAGCGGAATGATTTTTTGGAAGACAAATTAGATTTAAAACATGCTCTTGATGTGTTAGATGAGCAATACCAGATTGTGATTCAGCTATTTTATTTTCAAGATTATTCGATTTCGATGATTTCTCAGCAGATGGGTATGCCTGAAGGAACGGTCAAAACTCATTTGTATCGCGCAAGAAAGTTATTAAAGCAAACGTTGGAAGAGGAGGAGAGTGTCGATGGAACGAAAACAAATGAAAAAGCTTTATGATGAGATTGAAGTACCAATTGTGGAAGTAACCTCTGCGGTTCGCCAAGCAATAGGAGATGTGAAAGCGGAAAAGAAAAGACGTTGGTTCACATGGAATTGGAGAACGCCAATATACTCTGTCATCGTACTGATCGTTCTTTATTTTTCATCAGGCTTCCTTTTTCCTTCTCTTAATACAGCGATGGCACGTGTCCCGATTATTGGACAGTTTTATATGATGTTTCACGATAAAGTAGGAATGTCTCTTTTTCAGAGTGATTTGGTGAAGCACGTCAATGAGGGGGCTGAATCAAGAGGGGTTACTGTGAAAGTGAACAGTGTGTACTATGACGCCGGGCGGCTTGTTTATACGTTTACTGTGGAGAATTTCCATACAAAAGAAGATTTTGTATCGTTTAGAGTGAATCCAGAAAAAATCGATGGAAACTTTCAACTGAATTTTGATAAAACAGAGTTAAAAAAATTAAAAGATGGCCGCTATGTTGGGCAGACGGAAGTCTATACAAATGGACAAACGATCAAACAAGGTCAACAAGTCCCGCTTGTTATTTCGAAGATTGGGGATATTGTAGGGAATTGGCGCTTCAAGTTACCTGTGGTCAAGCAAAAAACCACTTTATTAGCGGGACAAAAAGACGTGTCTATTTTAAATGGACGTTATCAAATAAGAAACGTAAAGGTTGAAAACGGAGTGAATGGCTCTGCTATTCAATATGCCATTGATTACAATGGTTTTGCCAAAGATGATAAAGTTAGTATACATGGGATGAAAGATAATTTAGGAAATGAGTATGAGCTTGAGATTGGAACTGTTTTAAGGAAAAAACAACTGACTTCTGATAAAAATAGAAAAGAACATTTGACGATTTTGAATCAGCCGATCAATCCAAAGGCGACCGAATTGACATTTGACACATCTGTGGATATCGAACGAGAATACAGCCACATCATTCCTCTCAAGACAAAGCTGCCTGTTCAGTTCAAAACAAAACACCATGGCATCGGAATCAAAATCAATAAGATAGAGCAAAAAGACCGTTCTGTGATGGTTGATTATCAATTTACTGGAGTAGATCAAAAAGAATTAGATCAGGATGTGATGAAGAATATAGGTGAATTCATTGGATTAGGCGATGTTGAAAAGATGAAATCATGGCCCAATCCACAAGCAGACTATGAAAGCGGATATTACTTGAAGGGGAACCATGCGAAGATGACGAATGTAAAGACAGCTTCCATGCAATCCACCTTTGAATTTGATGATAAGAATCTAGAGACTTTATCATTAAACCATTTTTCTTTTAAAGATTATGGGCTTTATCTTGATTTGTCAGAACTGAATATGTTGGCACCACAGAAAGCGATAAAGGTAACCATTCCAGTCAAAAAAGAAACTTCAAAAGCTAGTCAATAAATAAGAGAGCGAACATGATTATACATGTTCGCTTTTTGTCTGCTTTTGGACCAGCTGATTGCGATGGAACGAGTACCGAATCAACATGAATGCCACAAAACTAGCTAAACCGCCAATCCAGCTTAAGTTCGTGACATTTGTATATTGTATAATCACGCCGCCCATTGACGATCCGAGCATCATGCCAATATTCATAATCGCTGTATTAAAGCTCAGCACGGTTTCTGATGCTTGAGGTTTTAGAGAAATGAGATAAAACTGCTTTGCTGGCGTTGTCGTCCATGTTGCGATGCCCCATATGGCTAATGTGATCAAGACGCTAATTGTAGAAAATTGTGTAAAAAATAGGGTGAATAGAGCGAGCATCTGGATCATGATGCTGATCGAGATGGTTCGGTTTGGTCCCCATTGATCAACGGCGAAGCCGCCAAATCGTGAGCCTATAAAAGCAGCGATTCCTAAAATGAGTAAGGCGATACTTGTCATTTCAAGAGAGAAGCCAGCGGTCTGTCGTAATAAAGGTGAGATATAAGTGAACACCATTGTGTAGCCTAAGATCCAAAAGACGGTCGTGGCTAAGCCGCTGATCACCCTGCTATCTTGAAGGAGATGTAATTGCTGCTTCAATGGCAGTTGTGAATGTCCCTCCATGCGTGGCAGTAATTGATAAAGCAGTAGTAAAAGACAAGCAGTACCTAGTGCAATGATGAGAAAAATATAGTGCCAATCTACATGACCTGATAGAAATGTGCCAATAGGGACACCAAGTACGAGTGAAACGGTAAAACCAGTAATGACCGTCGCCATTGCACTTCCCTTTTTTTCTGGAGGGGCGATCTGCGCTGCATAATTCGTGGCGACGACAATATATAAGCCGCCACTCATGGCCATGATGACTCGGGATAGCAGGAGTAGCATAAAGTGATGGCTAAGAAAGGCGACCACATTGCCTAAAATAAACACAAAAATAGCCGATAACAGAACCTTTTTTCGGTTCAATTTCGATGTTGCCATCACTAAAAAGAGAGCACCTACTGCATAAAAGAGAGAGTAAACGGTGATAAGCTGCCCGGCAGCAGGAATGGAGATATTTAAATCAACAGAAATCATATCTAGAATGCCTGACACGACGAATTCTGAAGTGCCTGTGACGAATGAACCGACAGCTAAAAGAATAATCAATAACTGATGTGATGTGTTTTTCATTTTTGAACCCTTCCTTCAATTTGATACGTTGTATTTAGTTTAAATTCCGTGCTAACATAAGTAAAATTGATGTTTTTCATGAAGGAGATGAGTGAATACTCATGAGCTTTGTTCGCTTTGATATTATTGCAAAAGTGGTCGAGCTTGGCAGCTTTACCGCAGCAGCTGAAGCATTAAATATGACGCAGTCCGCGGTCAGTCATGCGGTGGCGAGTTTAGAAACGGAGTGGGATGTGTCCTTATTCATTCGTGATCGAAAAAAGGGCATCATGCTGACAGATATCGGTCAAACGCTTCTCCCGCATATTAGAGAAGTGTTAAATAGGGTGGAGAAGATCCAGCAGGAGATTGCGTTAACGAAAAATATCGAAACTGGCTTGATTCGTATCGGTACATTTGCCAGTGCATCTGCTTGTTTATTGCCTAAGCTGCTTGTGAGCTATCAGAAAAAGCATCCGAAAATCGAATTTAAATTTTATGAGGGGACGTATGAAGAAATATTGGAGTGGCTGGGCTCTGGCATCATTGATGTTGGATTTGTTGTGAAAGGCCATGCGGATGAAGCCTTTGACTTGTTGCCGCTGATCAAAGATGAAATGGTGGTCGCCTATCATCCAAATCATCGATTTCACCAGCTGTCCATTGTAGACATTACAGATTTGGCGGATGAACCATTTATTATGCCGACTGGCATGTATCAATCACATGTAGAGGATATATTTTCTGAGGCTCAATTGAAGCCAGCTACTTTATTTGAAGTACACGATTGTACGACCATTGCTCGTATGGTCGGAGAAGGACTTGGTGTCACGATAGGTCCTGAGCTGTTTTTAAAAACGCAGCAGCTTGTGCACATTCGAAAGTTGAATGTCTCTCATCACCGTGAGGTTGCACTTGCCTGTCCGTCTCTCTCCCAAGCTTCTCCGGCAGTGAAAGAGTTTTTCCATGTAGCCGCAGCAGTTTTTGCAAAAGAGAAGGATTTGGAGAAGGATGTATAAAGAACTAGATGCGATTTTCCAAATTCGTGTAATAAGACGAATGAAGCGGACATTTCTTTGAAAAATGTTCGCTTTTCGTATTGTGTTTTAAAAATGAAGTTGGTACAATAGACACAGAAATCAAATAGATAGAAGTCGTATAATAGCGGGGATATGGCCCGCAAGTTTCTACCAAGCTACCGTAAATAGCTTGACTACGTCAATTCACACTCGTTTGATATAAATCATGCATTGTTCTTGTTTTATGTCACCGTCTGAATTCACATATGTAGTCAAGCGTCCCAAAACTGTTGGGGCGTTTTTTATTTGACTTGTGAATGGGGCAGACTAAAGCAAAAGGACATGAAGGGAGTCAGTTGGCTTGAAACAGTTTTTTCAGTTTGATGAGTTAGGAACGAATTACCGCAGAGAAATCATCGGTGGTTTAACCACATTTTTGTCGATGGCTTACATTCTGTTTGTCAATCCGACCACACTTGCTTTAGTAGCAGTACCGGATTTTCCAGATAAATTACGAATTGATCAGGGCGCTGTCTTTACAGCGACGGCGTTAGCCTCTGCCGCAGGGTGTATTCTGATGGGGCTAATTGCCAGGTATCCGATTGCGATTGCACCAGGTATGGGCTTGAATGCCTTTTTCGCCTTCTCGGTTGTTCTTGGCATGGGCATCACATGGGAAGCAGCACTTTCTGGTGTATTTGTTTCAGGATTGATTTTCGTTGCCCTTTCTTTAACAGGTTTCCGTGAAAAAATCATCAATGCCATTCCGGCTGAGCTGAAGCTGGCGGTTGGTGCAGGTATTGGCCTATTCATTACGTTTGTCGGTCTGCAAGGCTCTGGCATTATTGCCAATAATGATAATACGCTCGTTTCGATTGGAAACATTCATAGTGGTCCTGTCTTATTAACGGTGTTTGGTATCGTGGTGACTGTCATTTTAATGGTTCTGCGAGTAAATGCAGGTGTCTTCATTGGGATGCTTGTGACAGCTATTGCAGGAATGATTGTTGGTCTTATCCCAGTACCGACTCAAATTGTGGGAAGTATTCCAAGCTTATCTCCAACCTTTGGACAAGCCTTGATTCACTTGCCAGACATTTTCTCGATTCAAATGCTTGTCGTGATTTTAACGTTCTTATTCGTTGGGTTCTTTGATACAGCAGGAACGCTTGTGGCTGTTGCAACCCAAGCTGGTTTAATGAAAAATAATGAGCTGCCGCGTGCAGGAAGAGCACTTCTAGCGGATTCATCTTCAATCGTTGTAGGTTCTGTTCTTGGAACATCGACGACAACATCTTATGTTGAATCTAGCTCAGGTGTTGCGGCTGGTGCACGTTCTGGATTTGCAGCTGTCGTGACAGGTATTTTCTTCTTGCTTGCGATGTTCTTCTCGCCGCTATTATCCATCGTTACATCGAATGTGACAGCACCTGCTTTGATTATTGTGGGTGCACTGATGGTCGCTCCGCTTGCGAAGATTGCATGGGATCGTTTTGAAATTGCCGTACCAGCGTTCTTAACGATGATTATGATGCCACTCACATACAGTATTGCAACAGGGATTGCGGTTGGCTTTATTTTCTACCCGATTACGATGATCTTTAAAGGGAAAGCCAAAGAAGTACATCCGATTATGTACGGATTGTTTGTGATCTTTATTCTCTACTTTGTTTTCTTAAATCATTAATTGTTGACAAAGGGTTAAAATGATCTTTATTTTATCCCTTTGTCTTCTTTCAGCGTGATAGAAAACATTTGAAGTCTAGGAAGGACGAGCACTGGCGCGGAGCGAATTTGACATTCGTAAGCACCAGCGCGCAGGACTGACAACGAATGCGAGGGGTTGTCTACACGCTGAAACAGCAGCTCATGGAAGCTGCTGTTTTTTTGTTTTGTCTTATTTTCTTGGCACTTTAAAACCTCTGCTGCCTTTTATCCGTCTATTCGTATGAACGTCAAGGAATCTTGACTGAACAGAGAGACTCCGCTACTTTAAGAGGAGTCATCCGAATAGGTCATTCGTATGAGCCTATAAGGATTGTGCTGGATAGGAGTTGATATGAGATGTTAGAAAAAGATGAAGAGCAAAGTACATCAGACTTAAAAAATGAAGAGCCATCAATAGATCAAGAAACGAGGCAATCCCGCCTTAGCAGAAGCGCCGCAAAACGTGGAAGAACGTCGAAAGTAAAAGCAGCAGCGGATGATGAGCGTTCTGCCATTCAGCGTATGCTGCAAGGTGTAGGAGGCGCGTTTAAGCGCTATGGCTCATATGGACTTGCGATGTTAAAATCACCGAGCCGGTCCATCAATCAAGCGGAAACATTACGGATGAAGTACGCCTGGATCTCGATTGTGTTATTCAGCGTGTTTTTTGCTTTAGGCAACTATGTTCAATTAAAGGCGTCAAAGACTCGTTTATTAGGCTTTGGCATTCATTACTCTTTTGGTGACGCCTTTTTGAGGGTAGCGGTCTTTACACTCATTTTGTTGACATTGATGATGCTGACCGTCTGGTTACTCGGAAAGTACATGCTAAAAGGAAACATATCACTGAAAGAAGTGATCATGAAGTTTGGTGCCGCACTTGTACCGGTTTTGGTTTTATCCATCCTTTGGCTTGTATTTGCCATGCTGAATATTCCATATGTGACGGTCATTTTATCTGTGATGATGTTTTTTGGTCTCCAGTTGATTGCGGTCGTACTGTTTCACTCGGTTCAATCGGAGCATGAAGCGGTGCGCGGTGATTTGATGTATGCCAGCTGGATCTTTTTATTGGTGGAGCTTGTCATCATTGCACTGCTTTGGAGCATTGTCGGAGAGTATTTGATTCCATCACTTGTGCCTGTTCGATTTGGATAATACACACACTGAAAACCTCCTTTTTTGAAAAAGGAGGTTTTCATGTTGAGAAGAGGAAAAAACGGGTAAACTCTTGGTAACAAAGACCACCTTTCTTGTCGAAAGATATATGTGTTTTTCTCGCGCAAATTTGATTGTATCAAGGTATGTTCTCTAGTAGAATATGGGGTGCTTTATTTGATTTTTTAGTGCAGGGGGTTCGAATCGTGCTTCAACAACTTTTATCCAATGCGTTCACCATGGTTTTGATCATTTTAGTCATTAATATTGTCTATGTCTCTTTTTCCACCATGCGTTTGATTTTAACAATGAAAGGAAGACGGTACGCAGCTGCATTTGCTGGTACGATTGAAATGCTTATTTATGTGATTGGATTAAGTATCGTACTTGATAACTTAGATCAAATCCAAAATGTCATTGCGTATGCGCTAGGTTATGGGATGGGGATCATTGTCGGGATGAAAATTGAAGAGAAGCTGGCACTTGGCTACACAACTGTTAACGTGATCACAAAAGAATTAGATGTCGATCTCCCAAGACAATTGAGAGAAAAAGGATATGGTGTCACCACCTGGGCAGCAGGCGGTCTTGAAGGAGACCGGTCAGCAATGCAAATTTTAACACCGAGAAAATATGAACTGCAATTATATGAAACGATTAAAACGCTTGATTCAAAGGCGTTTATCATTTCTTATGAGCCCAAATCAATTCACGGCGGCTTCTGGGTGAAGGCTGTGAAGAAAAGGAGAATTAAAGAATGACCGCAAAACCAAAGAAGAAAAAATTCTATGTGGAAGACAACATGTCGATCGATCAAGTGTTGTCCCAGATGGCAGCGGAAGGCTACTCGCCTGTCCGACGAATGGAGGAGCCGGTTTTTCAAGAAAAGAAGGAAAATGGGTCGATTCAGATCATTCCGGTTGGGAAAAAAATCGTATTTGAAGGAAAAATAGTCTAAATCCGAACATTAAAACGACGACTTCATAGATTGTTCGATAAATCCGTTGACATCATGAACATCCGTTGTTAAGATAAACATGAATTCAAAACACGAACCTCATATAATCTTGGGAATATGGCCCATAAGTTTCTACCCAGTTACCGTAAATGACTGGACTATGCAGGATAGTGAACAAAACTGACATGGCGTTTCAAAAGCGAACAGCGCTTACCATGGCCCGGTTTGTGTTGCTTCCTAACAATGCAATGCAAATCGGGCTTTTTTGTTCGGCGTTTGACAAGCTGCTTAGGTTTGGGAAGCGTGTCAAACGATACAAAATCGAATATCAGCTTAAAGGTGGGGACAAAATGAAGCCGCTTGTAGGTGTCATCATGGGAAGTACATCTGATTGGGAAACAATGAAACATGCGTGCGATATCTTAGAGGAATTAGACATTCCGTATGAAAAACAGGTAGTATCCGCACACCGGACACCTGACTTGATGTTTGAATATGCGACAGAAGCAAGAGGTAAAGGACTAAAAGTCATCATTGCCGGTGCTGGAGGCGCAGCACATTTACCGGGGATGGTCGCAGCGAAAACGACACTGCCGGTCATTGGTGTGCCCGTACAATCAAAAGCACTAAATGGACTGGATTCCTTATTATCCATCGTTCAAATGCCAGGCGGTGTACCAGTTGCGACAGTTGCGATTGGCAAAGCCGGTGCAACAAATGCAGGGCTTCTAGCTGCACAAATGATTTCAGCATTTGATGAAACAATCGCTGCTCGCCTTGAAGAAAGAAGAGAGCAAACAAAACAGACTGTACTAGAAAGCAGTGATCAGCTTGGCTAAGCAGACCATTTTTCCAAACGCAACCATCGGTATTATCGGCGGAGGACAGCTTGGCAGATATATGGCCGTCAGCGCAAAGCAAATGGGGTACCGGGCAGCTGTCTTAGACCCAGTCGCACAATCTCCTTGTGGACAGGTTGCTGATACAGAAATCACAGCTGCATATAGTGACCTGGATGGAATCAGACAGCTCGCAGAAATTAGCGATGTCGTGACATATGAATTTGAAAATATTGATTATGATGCACTTAATCAATTGAAGGAAGAAGCCAATTTACCGCAAGGAAGTGAACTTCTTCTTTTAACTCAAAATCGTGAAACGGAGAAAAAAGGGATTGTAGATGCAGGCTGTGAAGTCGCGCCTTATCGTATCATTCATGATGAAAAAGAGCTGGAAGACGCAGTAACCGTAGTTGGTTTGCCAGCCGTTCTGAAAACATGCAGAGGCGGCTACGATGGAAAAGGGCAGTATGTGATCAAGGAAATAGGACAGCTTCATGAAGCAACTGCATTGCTCACACATGGAACTTGTGTTTTAGAAAGCTGGGTCCCATTTCAAATGGAGCTCTCGGTCATCGTCACTCGTTCTATTCATGGGGAGATTGCGGTATTCCCTGTCGCTGAGAACATTCATAAGCACAACATTTTGTTCCAGAGCATTGTGCCTGCAAGAGTTGATGAAAGCATTCAGGAGAAGGCAAAAGTGCTGGCAACGACACTGGCTGAAAAGCTGGGGCTAGTGGGTACACTTGCTGTAGAACTGTTCCTGACAAACGAAGGAGAACTGCTCGTCAATGAACTGGCGCCTCGCCCGCATAATTCTGGTCATTATACGCTCGATTTATGTGAGACGAGTCAGTTTGAACAGCACGTTCGCGCGATATGCGGTTTGCCGCTTGGCGGTACAGCCCTTTTATCAGAGGGCATGATGGTGAACTTATTAGGCGATGAAGTAGACATCCCAAAAGAGCATCCAGAGCTTCTCAAAGAAGCGAAGCTTTATCTATATGGAAAGCATGAAGTAAAAGCCGGCCGCAAAATGGGGCATATGACATTTATGAAACAGCTTGATGATGAATGGATGACAAACATCACAAAGATATGGACTGAAAGAGATGGAGGAAACGGGAAATGATCGAACGTTACGCACGACCAGAAATGTCAGCAATCTGGACAGAGGAAAACAAATTTAATGCATGGCTTGAAGTAGAAATTCTCGCTTGTGAAGCTTGGGCAGAGCTCGGCGTTATTCCAAAAGAAGACGTTGTGACCATGCGCAAGAATGCAAGCTTTGATATTGATCGTATTCTAGAGATTGAACAAGACACGCGCCATGACGTGGTTGCCTTTACGCGTGCTGTATCTGAATCTCTAGGAGAAGAAAGAAAGTGGGTTCATTACGGGTTAACCTCTACAGACGTAGTGGATACGGCGCTTTCATATCTATTAAAACAGGCGAACGATATCTTGCTCAAGGACATTGAGAGATTTGTTGACATCCTAAAAGAAAAAGCAAAAGAGCACAAATATACCGTCATGATGGGCCGTACACACGGTGTACACGCTGAACCGACAACATTTGGCCTGAAGCTTGGTCTTTGGTACGAAGAAATGAAGCGTAACCTAGAACGTTTTAAACAAGCAAAAGCTGGCATTGAATTCGGCAAAATTTCTGGAGCTGTTGGCACATATGCGAACATCGACCCGTTTGTTGAGCAATATGTATGTGAGAAGCTTGGCATCAAAGCTGCACCAATCTCAACCCAAACCTTGCAGCGTGATCGTCATGCCGATTACATGGCAACTCTTGCACTCGTCGCAACAAGCATTGAGAAATTTGCTGTTGAAATTCGTGGACTTCAAAAGAGTGAAACACGTGAAGTAGAAGAGTTCTTTGCAAAAGGACAAAAAGGATCATCAGCAATGCCGCATAAACGCAACCCAATCGGCTCTGAAAATATGACGGGAATTGCCCGCGTCATCCGTGGATATATGCTGACAGCTTATGAAAATGTACCACTTTGGCATGAGCGTGATATTTCTCATTCGTCTGCTGAACGCATCATTTTACCAGATGCAACGATTGCACTGAACTACATGCTAAACCGTTTCTCAAACATTGTGAAAAACTTGACGGTCTTCCCTGAGAACATGAAACGCAACATGGACCGCACACTTGGCTTGATTTACTCACAGCGCGTTCTTCTTGCATTAATCGATACAGGCATGGCACGTGAAGAGGCATATGATACGGTTCAGCCGAAGGCAATGGAAGCGTGGGAAAAGCAAGTGCATTTCCGTTCATTAGTAGAAGCGGAAGAAAAAATCACATCACGCTTAACACCTGAACAAATCGCTGACTGCTTCGATTACAACTATCACTTGAAAAATGTCGATATGATTTTCGAACGTCTAGGTCTTGCGTAAGAAATGGGTCGCCTGCTCGTCAGGTGCCCAATCCTGAAAATTGCCAACATTCAAATTAGGAGGCCAACCTGAATGACTGTGAAACAAGAACTTCTCTACGAAGGCAAAGCGAAAAAAATCTATCAGACCGATGACGAGCATATTCTATATGTCGAATATAAAGACTCAGCGACAGCATTTAACGGCGAAAAGAAAGCTGAAATCGAAGGCAAGGGCAGACTGAATAACGAAATTTCAAGCTTAATCTTTCAAATGCTGCATGAGAAAGGGATCAACAATCACTTTGTGAAACGCCTTTCTGAAACAAAGCAGCTCATTCAAAAGGTGCAGATTGTGCCGCTTGAAGTCGTTGTACGAAATGTGGTGGCAGGCAGTATGTCAAAGCGCCTTGGCATTCCAGAGGGAACAAAACTGGATACACCATTGATCGAGTTTTACTACAAAGATGATGCACTCGGCGATCCGCTCATTACAGAAGATCATATTCGCATTTTAGATGCAGCGACACCAGAGCAGGTCGAGGAAATGAAGCAGATCACAAGACAAGTAAATGAAGAGTTAAAGCAAATCTTCTCAGACTGCCATGTGAATTTAATTGATTTCAAACTTGAATTCGGAATAGATCACGAGAATCGTATTTTGCTAGCTGATGAGATTTCACCTGATACGTGCAGGCTTTGGGACAAAGATACAAACGAAAAGCTTGATAAAGACGTGTTCAGACGAAACCTGGGCGGCTTAACAAATGCATACGAAGAAATTTTCAAAAGACTTGGAGGCCATAAACATGTATAAAGTGAAAATTTTTGTCAGCTTAAAAGAGAGCGTTCTTGATCCACAAGGAAGTGCCGTGCAGCACGCCTTGCACAGCATGTCTTATCAGGAAGTAAAGGATGTCCGTATCGGGAAATACATGGAGCTTGTCATTGAAAAATCAGATCGTGATTTAGACACAGTCGTCAAAGAAATGTGTGAAAAATTACTGGCCAATACGGTGATTGAAGATTACCGCTATGAGGTGGAGGAGGTTGTCGCACAGTGAAGTTTGCAGTGATCGTCTTGCCTGGCTCTAACTGTGATATCGATATGTACCATGCGATTCAAGATGAGTTAGGTGAACAAGTTGAATATGTATGGCACGACGAAACGAGTCTAGACGGATTTGACGGTGTACTCGTACCAGGCGGTTTCTCTTATGGGGATTACTTAAGATGTGGTGCGATTGCTCGCTTTTCAAACATTATGCCAGCGGTGAAAAAAGCAGCTGCGGAAGGAAAACCTGTTCTCGGTGTTTGTAACGGGTTCCAAATTCTTCAGGAGCTTGGCATTCTTCCGGGTGCGATGAGACGAAATAAAGACTTGAAATTTATCTGTCGTCCAGTTGAACTCATTGTAGAGAACAACGAAACGCAATTTACAAGCGGCTATCAAAAAGGCGAATCCATTTCGGTTCCTGTAGCGCACGGTGAAGGCAACTTCTACTGTGATGAAGACACTTTAGCAAAGCTTATTGAAAATAACCAAATCGCTTTCACTTACGGAGACGATATTAACGGCAGTGTCAATCGAATTGCAGGTATTACGAATGAAGAGGGCAATGTACTCGGCATGATGCCGCATCCTGAGCGCGCGGTGGATACATTACTAGGCAGCGCAGACGGACTTAAATTGTTTCAATCTATCGTGAAAAATTGGAGGGACACTCATGTCACTACTGCTTGAACCAAGTCACAAGCAAATTAAAGAAGAGAAATTGTATCAGCAAATGGGATTGAGTGATGAAGAATTCGCTTTAATCGAATCCATTATTGGCAGGCTGCCAAACTACACAGAAACGGGTATTTTTTCTGTCATGTGGTCAGAGCATTGCAGTTATAAAAACTCAAAGCCTGTTTTAAGCAAATTCCCGACAAAAGGAGAGCATGTTCTTCAAGGTCCTGGGGAAGGCGCTGGAATCGTTGATATTGGAGACAACCAAGCGGTTGTATTTAAAATCGAATCACATAACCATCCATCTGCGATTGAACCGTATCAAGGAGCAGCTACTGGTGTCGGCGGAATTATCCGTGATGTATTCTCCATGGGTGCGCGTCCAATTGCTGTACTAAACTCTCTTCGTTTTGGTGAACTGACTTCACCGCGCGTGAAGTACTTGTTTGAAGAAGTAGTGGCAGGGATCGCAGGCTATGGAAACTGTATCGGAATTCCTACAGTCGGCGGAGAAGTTCATTTTGATCAAAGCTATGAAGGCAATCCGCTTGTGAATGCGATGTGTGTTGGATTAATCAACCATGAGGACATCAAAAAAGGGCAGGCAAAAGGTGTCGGCAACACGGTGATGTACGTTGGTGCTAAAACGGGACGTGACGGTATTCACGGTGCAACATTTGCGTCTGAAGAATTTTCCGATGAATCAGAAGAAAAACGTTCAGCGGTTCAAGTCGGCGATCCATTCATGGAAAAACTGCTGCTTGAAGCGTGCCTTGAAGTCATCAAAAATGATGCGCTCGTTGGGATTCAAGATATGGGAGCGGCTGGCTTAACAAGCTCAAGTGCGGAAATGGCGAGTAAAGCAGGTTCTGGTATTGAGATGAATCTAGACCTCATTCCGCAGCGTGAAACAGGCATGTCCGCATACGAAATGATGCTGTCTGAATCGCAAGAGAGAATGCTTCTGGTCATTGAAAAAGGCCGTGAGCAAGAAATTATTGATATTTTCGAAAAATACGATCTAGAAGCAGTATCAGTCGGTCATGTGACAGACGATAAAATGCTTCGTTTACTCCATCAAGGGGAAGTGGTATGTGAGCTTCCTGTTGACGCTCTTGCAGAAGAAGCACCGGTTTATCATAAGCCGTCAAGCGAGCCTGCATACTATCGTGAGTTTTTAGAAACAAAAGTGGAAGCTCCAGCGATCACAGATGCGGCTCAGACATTAAAGCAGCTTCTTCAGCAGCCAACGATTGCAAGTAAAGAATGGGTCTATGATCAGTATGACTACATGGTTCGGACAAATACCGTCGTTGCACCGGGCTCTGATGCGGGCGTACTAAGAATCCGCGGAACGAAAAAAGCCCTAGCGATGACAACAGATTGTAACGCACGCTATCTCTACCTTGATCCAGAGGTCGGCGGGAAAATCGCCGTCGCAGAAGCAGCACGTAACATTGTCTGCTCAGGCGCTCGTCCACTTGCAGTGACAGATAACCTGAACTTCGGTAACCCGGAGAAACCAGAAATTTTCTGGCAAATTGAAAAATCTGCTGACGGGATTAGCGAAGCATGCCGCACGCTAAGCACACCGGTTATCGGTGGGAACGTCTCTTTATATAATGAATCAAATGGAACAGCGATTTATCCAACACCAGTCATTGGGATGGTTGGTTTGGTTGAAGATACTGCTCATATTACGACTCAATCGTTCCAGCAGGCTGGCGATGTCATTTTCGTCATTGGTGAGACGAAGGAAGAATTCGCAGGCAGTGAGCTTCAAAAGATGACAGAAGGCCGTATTTACGGAAAAGCACCGGAAATTGATTTGAACGTAGAGCTTTCGCGTCAAGAAGCTCTGCTAGCCGCGATTCAAAACGGTCTCGTTCAATCAGCACACGATGTATCTGAAGGCGGACTTGGTGTAGCACTTGCTGAAAGTACATTTGGAACTGACGGGCTTGGTGCAGATATCCAAATCGATTTAGACAGTGAAGCTTCATTATTCAGTGAAACACAGTCACGTTTTGTTGTCACAGTTAAACCAGAGCACCGCGAAGCGTTTGCTGCGGCTGTCAAAGATGCGAAAGAAGTCGGAACGGTTACAAATGATGGTGTATTTACTGTCAAAAATCAAGAAGGACAACAATGGATTCATGCAGCGGTCAACGAGCTTGAACGTGCATGGAAAGGAGCGATCCCATGCTTGCTGAAATCAGAGGCTTAAATGAAGAGTGTGGTGTCTTTGGGGTTTGGGGACACGAAGAAGCCCCGCAAATCACATATTACGGATTGCATAGCCTTCAGCACCGAGGACAAGAAGGTGCGGGAATCATTGCAACAGATGGTGAGAACCTGACGTCACACAAAGGCCTTGGACTGATTACGGAAGTCTTTCAAAACGGTGAGCTAAAGGATTTGAAAGGAAAAGGTGCGATCGGACACGTTCGGTATGCGACAGCAGGTGGAGGCGGCTTTGAAAATGTGCAGCCCCTCTTCTTCCGTTCGCAAAACAATGGCAGCCTTGCCCTTGCTCATAATGGGAACTTAGTGAATGCAACGCAGTTAAAGCAGCAGCTAGAGAACCAAGGGAGCATTTTCCAGACCTCTTCTGATACCGAAGTGCTGGCTCATTTAATTAAGCGCAGCGGGCATATGGAATTAAAGGAGCAGATCAAAAATGCACTGTCCATGCTTAAGGGAGCCTATGCTTTCTTAATCATGACGGAAACAGAAATGATCGTGGCGCTTGATCCGAACGGCTTACGCCCGCTTTCACTTGGTATGCTTGGGGATGCTTATGTTGTCGCTTCTGAAACATGTGCATTTGATGTCGTCGGTGCCACGTATTTACGTGATGTGGAGCCTGGCGAAATGCTGATCATTAATGACGAAGGCCTCAAATCTGAGCGCTTCTCGATGAACATTAACCGCAGCATGTGCAGCATGGAATACATTTATTTCTCAAGACCTGACAGCAATATCAACGGCATCAATGTGCATAGTGCGAGAAAGAGTCTTGGCAAAAAGCTTGCTGAGGAAGCGCATGTCGAAGCAGATGTTGTGACAGGTGTACCAGATTCCAGTATTTCTGCAGCGATTGGATATGCCGAAGCAACAGGTATTCCGTATGAGCTCGGTTTGATTAAAAACCGTTATGTTGGCCGGACGTTTATCCAGCCGTCTCAAGCATTGCGTGAGCAGGGCGTACGGATGAAGCTGTCTGCTGTGCGCGGTGTAGTCGAAGGAAAGCGTGTCGTGATGGTGGATGATTCCATCGTACGCGGGACAACGAGCCGCAGAATTGTCACGATGCTAAGAGAAGCGGGTGCGACGGAAGTCCATGTACGCATTAGTTCACCGCCAATCGCACACCCATGTTTTTATGGAATTGATACATCCACACACGAAGAGCTGATTGCTTCTTCTCATTCAGTGGAAGAAATTAGACAGGAAATCGGTGCAGACTCCATTGCATTTTTATCTGTAGACGGTTTAATGGATGGGATTGGCAGGAAGTATGATGATCCGCAACGCGGTCAGTGTTTAGCATGCTTTACTGGGAAATATCCGACTGAAATATATGAAGATACAGTTCTTCCGCATGTGAAGGAAACAGTCCTGACGAAATAATCGAATAAAGGAGCAGCAGTCAAGATGAGTTGATATGCTGCTCTTTCATTCTGCCGAAAATACATGGAAAGCAGCAGCTAAAAGGAGTGAATGGGATGTCAGAAGCATATAAAAACGCCGGTGTCGACATCGAAGCAGGGTACGAGGCCGTCAAACGAATGAAAACACACGTAGAACGTACAAAACGAGCAGGTGTCATGGGCGCTCTAGGTGGATTTGGCGGTATGTTTGATCTATCTGAGCTGCCATACAAAAAGCCCGTTCTTGTTTCAGGAACAGATGGTGTCGGAACGAAATTAAAGCTTGCCTTTTTAATGGATAAACACGATACGATCGGCGTCGATGCCGTGGCCATGTGTGTCAACGATGTGCTTGCACAAGGGGCAGAACCGCTCTTTTTCTTAGATTACTTAGCCGTTGGAAAAGCAGATCCGGTAAAAATTGAATCCATTGTCAAAGGTGTGGCTGACGGATGTGAGCAGTCTGGTTCAGCACTTGTCGGCGGTGAGACAGCCGAAATGCCAGGTCTTTACACAGAAGAAGAATATGATATTGCTGGTTTTTCAGTAGGTGTCGTTGAAAAGGACGAAATCGTGACAGGAAACAGCATCAAAGAGGGACATTTGCTCATTGGACTCAGCTCAAGTGGAATTCATAGCAATGGATACTCTCTCGTTCGTAAAGTCTTGCTGGAAGACGCTGGTCTTGATCTGCACCAAACGTATGAACCTTTTACAAGACCGCTCGGTGAAGAGCTTCTTGAACCGACAAAAATTTATGTGAAGCCCGTACTCAAACAAGTAAAAGCCGGCAAAGTTGATGGCATGGCACATGTGACAGGCGGCGGTTTTATTGAGAATTTACCACGTATGCTGCCTGAAGGTCTTGGCGTTGAGATTGATAACGGCTCATGGCCAGTACCACAAATTTTCTCCTTTATCCAAGAAAAGGGTCAGTTGAAGGCAGAAGAGATGTTCAACGTGTTTAATATGGGCATTGGCTTTGTCCTAGCTGTCAAAGAGGACGATCTTGTGGATGTGATTAGTGAGCTTGAACAAGATGGAGAGAAAGCATTTCTCATCGGACGTGTTCAAAAAGGAGAAGGTGTCACATTCGGCGGTGGAAGCCTCTCATGAAGAAGTTTGCGATCTTCGCCTCTGGAAGCGGGACGAACTTTCAAGCCATTATAGATACGTTAAAAGAAGAAAAGTGGCAGGCAGAGGCCGCCATTGTGATTTGTGATAAACCGGGTGCAAAGGTGCTGGAGCGTGCTGAGAAAGAGGGCATTCCCTCCTTTGCTTTTACACCGAAAGCTTTTCCGAATAAAGCCGCTTTTGAACAAACGATCATCGAACAACTGAGGCTTCATGAAGTAGAATGGGTTTTCCTTGCGGGGTATATGAGACTGATCGGTCCGACATTACTTGAAGCATACAAAGGGAAAATTGTGAATATCCACCCATCCTTGCTGCCAGCCTTCCCAGGTCTTGATGCCATCGGACAAGCCTATCAAGGAGGCGTCAAAGTGGCAGGCATCACCGTCCATTTTGTCGATGAAGGGATGGATACAGGTCCGATTATTGACCAAGCCGCGATTTATATTGAACAAGGCGAAGAGCTTGAATCGATTGAAAAAAGAATGCATGAACTAGAACACACACTATATCCAAAAGTGATCAAATCACTTTTAGAATTATCTTAATGAGGTGACGAAGGCATGACGATCAAACGCGCATTAATCAGTGTTTCTGATAAAACAAATCTTGTACCTTTTGTGAAAGAATTAACAGAACTTGGTGTTGAAGTCATTTCAACTGGAGGTACTCATAAGCTTCTTCAAGAGAATGGCATTGATGTCATTGGGATTTCTGAAGTCACTGGATTCCCTGAAATCATGGACGGACGACTCAAAACGCTTCACCCGAACATTCATGGTGGAATATTGGCAGTGAGAGAAAACGATGAGCATATGGCACAGATTGAAAAGCATGGCATTCAGCCGATTGATCTTGTTGTCGTGAATCTCTATCCATTCAAAGAGACGATCTCAAAAGACGATGTAACGTATGAAGAAGCAATTGAAAACATTGATATTGGCGGACCGGGAATGCTTCGTGCGGCATCGAAAAACCACCAAGACGTCACAGTGATTGTCGATCCTCGTGATTATGATACAGTCGTTCAGCAAATCAAAGAAGGCGGCGTGTCGCTAGAGAAAAAACGTGAGCTTGCGGCGAAGGTATTCCGTCATACGGCTGCTTATGATGCCCTTATTGCGGATTATTTAACGAACTATGTTGGCGAAACGGAGCCAGAGCAGTTCACCGTCACGTTTGAGAAAAAACAATCCCTTCGTTATGGAGAAAACCCGCACCAAGCGGCGACTTTCTATGAAAATGCTCTTCCAAGCAAAGGCTCTTTAGCTACTGCAACGCAATTACACGGAAAAGAGCTTTCCTACAACAACATCAAAGATGCAGATGCAGCTCTTCAAATCGTACGTGAATTTACGGAGCCAGCGGCTGTTGCTGTAAAACATATGAATCCGTGCGGCGTTGGTACAGGAGAAACGATTGCAGAAGCCTTTGACCGTGCATTCAAAGCAGATGAAACCTCTATTTTTGGCGGCATTGTGGCGCTTAACCGTGAAGTAGACAAACAAACAGCTGAGGTGCTGCATACGATTTTCTTAGAAATCGTCATCGCCCCATCCTTTAGCCAAGAAGCACTTGACGTGTTAACAGCGAAAAAGAATCTTCGTCTATTAACACTAGATGTAGAAGCGAATCTTGAGAAAAAAGAAAAGCAGCTGACAAGTGTCCATGGCGGACTGCTCGTGCAGGATATTGACACGTACGGCTTAGAGGAAGCAACCATCTCTATTCCAACGAAAAGAGAACCAACAGAAGACGAATGGAAAGATTTAAAGCTTGCATGGAAAGTCGTCAAGCATGTGAAATCAAATGCCATTGTCCTCGCGAAGGATCAAATGACAGCAGGTATCGGCGCTGGTCAGATGAACCGTGTGGGCTCAGCGAACATTGCGATTGAACAAGCAGGTGAAAAAGCGAAAGGAAGCGCACTAGGCTCTGATGCGTTCTTCCCAATGGGCGATACAGTGGAAGCTGCTGCGAAGGCAGGCGTCACAGCGATCATTCAACCAGGCGGTTCCATTCGTGATGAAGAATCGATTCAAAAGGCAGATGAATACGGCATCGCCATGGTCTTCACTGGCGTTAGACATTTCAAACATTAAGGGGATGACAGTGTGAACGTATTAATTATCGGCAGAGGCGGAAGAGAGCATACCATCGCATGGAAAGTGAACCAAAGTGAACTTGTCAGCCAAGTATTTGTCGCACCCGGCAATGATGGAATGACAGATGCTGCGAAACTTGTTCCAATCGGCGAAGGTAATCATGAGGCGTTAATTCGTTTTGCAAAAGACAATAAAATCGGCTTAACGATTGTCGGTCCAGAGGTTCCTTTAATTGCAGGTGTCGTCGATGCATTTGAAGAGGCAGGTCTAAAGGTATTTGGACCAAATGCAAAAGCCTCAGTCATTGAAGGCTCAAAAGAATTTGCAAAAGACTTAATGAAAAACTACGATATCCCTACCGCCGCTTATGCCACTTTTACATCGTTTGAAGAAGCGAAAGCATATGTGGAAGAAAAGGGTGCGCCGATTGTCATTAAAGCAGATGGTCTCGCAGCAGGAAAAGGCGTGACCGTTGCGATGACACTTGAAGAGGCGATCGACTGTCTGCACGACTTTTTAGAGGATGAAAAGTTTGGCGATGCAAGTGCTTCTGTCGTCATCGAGGAATTTTTAACAGGCGAGGAATTTTCACTGATGGCCTTTGTTAATGGAGAAAAGGTGTACCCAATGGTGATCGCGCAAGATCACAAACGGGCATTTGAAGATGACAAAGGACCGAATACCGGCGGAATGGGCGCTTATTCACCAGTTCCGCAAATTTCAGATGAAGTTGTCCAAAAAGCGGTGGAAGATGTCGTCAAACCGGCTGCTCGTGCCATGGTGCAGGAGGAGCGTCCGTTTACAGGCATTTTATATGCAGGCTTAATGCTAACACCAGAAGGCTCAAAGGTCATTGAGTTCAATGCACGCTTCGGCGACCCTGAAACGCAGGTGGTTCTCCCTCGTCTTGAATCAGATCTAGTTCAAGTCTTCCTCGACATTCTGGACGGAAAAGATGTGGACTTGCGGTGGAAAGACACTGCCGCTGTCAGTGTCGTTCTTGCTTCAGAAGGATATCCGGAGGACTACGCAAAAGGCGCGCCAATCGGTGCTTTGCAAACAACGGTGTCTGATGTCGTGACCTTCCACGCAGGAACGAAAAAGGAAAACGATCAATTCGTCACAAATGGCGGCCGTGTAGCGAATGTGACGGCATTTGACGACACATTTGAAGCGGCAAGATCAAGAGTGTATGAAGCGGTTGAAGAAATCATTCAACCAGGTCTATTTTACCGCCGTGACATTGGTGCCCGTGCGCTGAAGGCTGCGGGGAAAACCGTTTAATCAAAACACCTTTCTATCTGATGAGATGGAAAGGTGTTTTTTGTTCATGAGAAGGGATGCCGATTGAAAATGAAGAAGTAGTATGGGATCACGAATAGGTATCGGGAGGAAACATGGAAATCAAAGCATTTATTATCTTTGCAATCGTCATACTTATTTTATTTCTAATAACTATAAATAACATCATGTTGATTGCCATTAAGCAAAATAAATTGAAAAAAAGCTTAGCCATTAGCTATATGATCATTTCGATTTTTTCTGGCATCGCTATTTCTTCATTTTTAATTTGGAAGTTTTTCATTAGCTAAGAGAGGAATGAGTGTATGGTGCAATTGAAGAAACTTGCAAACGAGCGTTTTTCTGCCTTGGTCTGTATTGATTCATTTAATGAGCGAATTCGTTTAGATGATTATAGCGGGAGGGTGCGGGATGTGATTCAGTCCGTTCTTCAGGAAGCAGCAGACTGCAAGGCCTCTAAGGTCATTGTGAAAGTAAGGCGTGAGCATATGCCTCTTTTTTTAGAGAAAGGCTTTCGGCTTGAAGGCGTGTTTTCTCATTATTTTCTTGGAAGTGATGCGTACGGCATGTCTCTATTTCTCACTGAGGGGCGGATGAACAGTCCATATTGGCTGAAGGAAGATGAAATAGTTGCGTCTATACAAGAAAAGCCGATTAAAAAAGATCAAGGCACGTGGCAGGATGAGTATGTGATGAGGAAAGCCGATCTGAAGGATGTGCACAAGCTGGCAAAGCTCTATGATACGGTCTTTGAAACGTATCCTACGCCAATGAACGAGCCAGATTATATTCAAAAGGTAATGGAGGAAGGGACTGTTTTTTATGCCGTTGAACATGACGGACACATTGTGAGTGCAGCATCCGCTGAAATCAATGCGCCGTATGGTCATGCGGAATTAACAGATTGTGCGACCCTTCCTTCATATAGAAAACTAGGATTCATGCATCATTTGATTCTAGCACTTGAAAAGGAACTCCAGTCGATGCATATCTATGTCTTTTATTCTCTTGCCCGTGCACTGTCCTATGGAATGAATCAAGTATTTTATCAGCTCGGTTATACGTATACCGGACGCTTCCAAAACAACTGCTATATTTTTGACAAAATTGAAGATATGAATCTATGGGTCAAAACGCCGAATGAATCATGAAATGGTTCTCATCTGATCAAGTAGACCAGATAGGCGGTACGCCATGATACTGAGCTGCAGCTTCATCCGATCATCAGTGGATTTGAGGCTGCAGCCTGTTCTCGTTTCAATTTGTTTCAGCCGGTAGCTTAATGTATGTCTGTGGATAAACAATTCTCCCGCAGATTTTTGAATATTTTCATTGTGTGCCAAATACACTTCGAGTGTATGGATCAGGTCAGCCCCTTGTTTTTTCGTATAAAGCAAAGGACTTAACAGCTCCACGTAAAAATCATGCAAATTCATACCCGCTTCATTCATTTCAAGAAGCATCCCATATAAGCCGAGCTTTTGATAATGAATGATGCTGTCGTCTGTCTTTAAAAGCGGAAGAAGCCTTGCTGCATACTGCGCTTCCTTCGCGCTTTTAGAAAAGAGACTGATCTGGTCATAGGCTCTCCCAATACCAATGACAATCGGATGGACGGGGAAAAAATAAGACCAAGTGCTCCGGCACTCCTCTGCTGCGCGATACCATTCCGCTTCTTGAAACGCTTTTTTTCCTGCGGGTGTCAGGACAAAAATGGAATCAAGCCTTGCCTTTAGTAAAAAGGGAATATGTCTGCGTTCAAAGATCGACGTGAGTAATTGCGATAGACGCTGCATCATTTGGTGATCGAGCTGTGTGTGCTGATGCTGGAATTGAAAGTAGATCACCACCTGCTCCTCGCTCATATCATATTGCAGCTTTGTTGCTTGTTCGACCACGTAGCTTTCTTCTGTATATTGCTGCTGCAAAATATCATCTAACAAATGTCCCTGCATTTGGTTTTCTGTATCTTGAATGGCTTTTTGCTTCAGCCATTCAATCGCATACACGGCCCCGGCATGCTCGATCGCAATCGCGTCGAGATGATGCCACGTATCCTTTTTCTTTAAAGACACAATAAACCCGAAAATATCACCCATCGCAATCACCGGACATGCGGCGAGGACAAATGCTCCGCACGTGTCATAGACGAGCCGCCCTTTTTCCTCTGCCTGCTTGAGAAGGGGCATAGTTTCAATTGGTTCATGATCTGTCAGAAAGCCAAAAACAGGAGAGTACGTCACTTCATCTTTTATGAGATGAGCCGCTGTTTGATGTAAAAAGACATCAAGAACGACAATGTTCGCTGCAGTGAGATGTGCCAGTTCTTCTGTAATTTGCGTCACATTTTTATTCCTTACATTTAATTGGGTCAGTCTTTGATGAATCGCGGATGAATATTTAAGCTGATGAAGCTGGCTACTCACGATTTGTTCTAACACGGCTTTTGTAATATCTGAGAAATTGATGTGTGGCGGAATCTCGATGAGCGGAATGCCGCTATTTTTCGCCGCTTGAATGAGTGATGTTGGAATGTCGCTTAAGTACACACCTTTATAAATGGCGATAGCTGATAGCCTTTGAGATTGAATCAATTCCTCAAGCCGGGCGCGTCTTTCTTGATTGTCTGCGAGCCCAAATCCGGTTGTGACGAGTAATTCCCCTTCGGAAAGCCTCGACGTGTCCTCGATGATTTCCACGATGGTCACCCACTGAATGAGGCGATCCAGTCCATTTTCTCCAGCAAGCAGCTTTGTTCCCTTCATGATATCGAGCGAAAGTGCATCTTTGACGAGAATCGCCATAGACTCATGACCTCCTTTTGAACACTCTTATACACGATGTATAAAAAATGCGTCTGAAATTCGGGCATGTGGCGAATGGAGGATGACTGCCCTCTTGATTAAGCTAATCTTATAACAAGTATACAAAATTTTCTTGCGATTCATGAAAAAGAAAGAGGCAGCTGCTGACGAGAGAGGGAGGAATGGCAAAGTGGATACCCGGGATTACTTAATCAAACCAATGTTGAATCAGCATTATCCTGTGGCTGTGAAAGGAGAGGGAATTTATTTATATGATCGGGACGGAAAAAAATATATAGATGGCTCATCGGGGGCTGTCACGGCAAGTATTGGACATGGCATACGTGAAATCATTGATGCCATGACCGAGCAAGCGGAAAAAGTGAGCTTTACGTACAGATCACAATTCACAAATGAACCAGCAGAAGAACTTGCCTATGAATTGAGTACGCTTTGTCCAGGTAACCTGAACTGGTCTTTTTTTGTCGGAAGCGGATCAGAGGCAACGGAAACGGCTATGAAAATTGCTATTCAGCATTGGCAGGAGCAGGGAAAGGCTGAGAAGAATCACATTATTTCACGATGGATGAGTTATCACGGCATCACCCTCGGTGCGCTGTCGATGTCCGGACATATTGCAAGGAGAGAGCGCTTTGAACCATTGCTCGAAAAGAACCCAGTGCTGTCTCCGCCATATAGCTATCGTTCATGGCTGCCGAAGGAAGAGGGCAAGCAGGTTGAATGGTATGTCCAGGAATTTAAAACCGTCATTCAGCGTATAGGAAAAGAGAGGATTGCCGCTTTTATTGCAGAGCCGATTGTCGGAGCATCGGGAGCGGCTCTAGTACCGCCAGACGGATATTTTGAAGCAATGAAGCGTGTCTGTGAGGAAAACGATATTTTAATGATTGCAGACGAAGTCATGACAGGCTTTGGACGAACTGGGAAAATGTTTGCGATGGAGCATTGGGGCGTCGTACCAGATATTATGGTTCTCGGCAAAGGGATGAGTGCTGGCTATTCACCGATTGCGGCTGCCGTCTCAGCGGATCATGTCATCGCGCCAATTCTGAGCGGTTCTGGATCTGTGATGGCAGGTCATACCTATAGCGGCAATCCGCTTTCAGCAGCCGTCTCACTGGCTGTCATTCGATATATGAAAAAACATCAGCTTCCTGACCGAGCGGATCTGTCTGGCCGCTATTTAATGAATGCTTTAAAGGAATTGCAAACAAACCATTTCATCATAGGAGATGTGAGAGGAAAGGGACTGCTCATCGGCATTGAGTTTGTCGCAGACCGTTTATCGAAAACACCATTTCCTGCCCATGCTCAGATGACGCATTTAGTCGTTGAGACAGCGAAGCAAAATGGCTTGCTCGTATACCCAGCAAGCGCCGGCGAGGATGGATTGGGAGGTGCAGCGGTCATGATTGCACCGCCGCTTTCTATCACGCAGCAGGAGATGGATGAACTCATTCAATTATTTGAGCAGACCATCACGCAGGTCGAACAAGAAGTCATCAACCGAGGGTTTTTCCCATCTGCGATGTAGGGAGGAAAGATGATGAACAAAACAGTGAATGTAGATGAAGTGATCACGCATTTTAGGGACGGCATGACCATCATGTTTGGCGGGTTTGGCGGCGTAGGGTCGCCGCCATCATTGATCGACGCCATCCTAGAAGCGAATATTAAAGATCTGACATTGATCGGAAACGATGCAGGCTTCCCGCAAATAGGTGTTGGCCGGCTGATCACAGAAGGAAGAGTCAAGAAGATCATTGCTTCTCATATTGGCTCAAATCCAATAGCCGGACAGAAAATGCAGGCAGGAACACTAGACGTTCATTTTTACCCGCAGGGCATTCTAGCAGAAAAAATACGAGCTGGCGGGATGGGCTTGGCAGGCATTGTAACAGATGTCGGCATGGATAGCCTCAATCTCGATGAGAAGCAGCTCGTGCCGCTAAACGGAAAGACATATATCCTTGAGCCTGCGCTGACAGCGGATATTGCCATTGTGAATGCCTTCAAAGCAGATGAAGCAGGAAATCTGATATTTGATAAAAGTGCACGGAATACAAACCCGATTGTGGCGATGGCAGGAGACTGGACCATTGCGGAAGTGGAAGAGATCGTGCCTGTAGGCAGTCTTCATCCAGAGGAAATCGTGACACCAGGCGTATTTGTGAACCAGATCGTGCAATCAAAAGGAGTGAACTGGACATGGGCATGGGAGACATCGATTTAAGACACCGCATAGCCAAACGGGCGGCGCAGGAAATTGAAGATGGCATGATCGTCAATCTTGGGATCGGCATCCCAACCCTTGCGGCTGATTACATTCCAGCGCATTACAACGTATGGCTTCATGCAGAAAACGGCATTATGGGGGCAGGCGCCTCACCAGCACAAGGAGAAGAAGATCCGAATTTGTGCAATGCCGGTGGTTTTCCTATTACGTTAACAAAAGGCGGCTCATACATGGACAGCACGACCGCTTTTGGCATCATTCGAAAAGGCATGCTGGATATGACCATTTTAGGTGCACTTGAAGTAAGCAGTCAGGGTGATCTTGCGAATTGGATTGTGCCAGGCAAACGAGTACCCGGGATGGGCGGAGCGATTGAGCTTGCGCAAAAGGCGAAAAAGGTTGTGGTGGTGATGAGCCACCTCGATAAACATGGTGAGTCAAAGGTGAAATCTGCCTGCACACTGCCCTTAACTGCTAAGTCTTGTGTGGATCTAATTATTACGGATATGGCAGTCATTGAGGTCAAATCACAGCTGCTCATTTTACGTGAAGTCATGCCGCCGTATCAGCCGGAAGATGTCATAAGGGCGACAGAGGCACCTTTAATTTTAGCGCCTGATGTCAAATCTGTTGTGTAGAAAGGATGAATGACTTGCAGCCAATCACACGTATCAGAAGCTGGATGAGAGAGCACCAAGATGAAGCGATTGCGCTTCTTCAGCAAATGGTGCAATGTGAGAGCACCCAAGGGAATGAACAAGATGTGCAGCAAATCGTAGCAAATAAGCTGTCTGCCATTGGTTTTGATGTAGATGTATGGGACATTGGCGGAGAAGACTTGCTAGAACACCCGTATTTCTATTCCCCGAGACGTTCCTTTAAAGGAAGTCCCAATGTCGCCGGACGATTGAAGGGAAAAGGGGGCGGCAAATCCATTTTATTAAACGGGCACGTCGATGTTGTGCCAGCAGGAGATACGAAACAATGGACATATCAGCCCTACAGCGGGCATATCATAAACGGGAGACTTTATGGACGCGGGGCAACAGATATGAAAGGCGGAAATGTTTCTTTACTCTTTGCACTAGAGGCACTGCATGCGCTTCAGATTCCGCTGAAAGGAGATGTCGTGTTTCATAGTGTCGTCGAAGAAGAGAGCGGCGGTGCCGGCACCCTTGCAGCCATACTGAGAGGGTATACAGCAGATGCGGCCATCATTCCAGAACCAAGTCATATGAAAATCTTTCCGATTCAGCAGGGATCTAAGTGGTTCAGACTGCATATTAAAGGAAGGGCAGCTCATGGCGGAACAAGATATCATGGCGTTTCCGCTATTGAAAAGAGTACGATCGTTCTTTCGCATGTAGCGGCACTTGAAGAAGAACGAAATCAACGCATCACCGAACCATTATTTCAGCATATCCCCATTCCAATCCCCATCAACATAGGGAAAATTCAAGGTGGTGATTGGCCGTCCTCTGTAGCAGATCTAGTCACAATGGAGGGAAGACTTGGTGTGATGCCAGGTGAAACGGTTGAGCAGGCAGAGAAGGAACTAGAAAATTGGATGATGAGACTTGGGGAAGAGGATGAATGGTTCAAAGAGCATCCTGTTAAAGTCGAATGGTTTGGTGCAAGATGGCTTCCAGGCTCAATCGATACGGACCATCCACTTTTAGGTCTATTGAAGGAACAATATGAAGCGGTCAAGAAGGAGCCGCCAAAGATCGAAGCCGCTCCTTGGGGAACAGACGGAGGATTACTGTCACAGGCGGCAGGTATCCCGATCATTGTCTTCGGACCTGGAACAACGGAGCTTGCCCATTTTCCGAATGAATCCATCGACATTGAGCATGTCATTGAAGCTGCAGAAATCATCGCAGGTACGATGGTGGAATGGTGTGAAGCAGCGGAGTGATATGAAAACGATCACAAAAAAAGAAGGCTGTCTCACTCAGCCTTCTCTTCATGTGTGTCCTGCTGCTCACACATATACGTCACTGGACAAAAACGAAGAATGCCAGATGCCAGTTTCATTCCGCCGAACATGATGCTGAAAAGCAGCATTTTACTCCATGGTTTTCTAGCATATAAAGAACCAGCCACAGTACATATTGTCATTCCACAGGCAATTCGAATGAGCGCTTCCATTAAGCCGAGATTAGGTTTCATTGAAGGTAAATCTCCTTTTTTAAATATTTTAAGTGTGATTTCAAGAAATTGTAACGTTTCATTAATGCGTAACGTGGTTCGTTATGTTACGATAGGGCTAATACAAATGAAGGAGAGTATGTGAATGTCCGAACGTACTTTTAATTGGAGAAACAATGACATCCGCACACAAATCGATGTAGTCGACTCAAAAATAGTTCCAACACTCCTTTTAACGAATGGACTCGTGCTAAACCCGTTTTTAAAACAATGGGTGAAGGCAAATATTTGGATACATGATGATCGAATTGTTTATGTCGGAGCAGAGCTTCCTCAAAATAAATCAGCTAAACGTGTGATTGATTGTGAAGGGAAATACATTGTGCCTGGGTATATAGAGCCTCACGCGCACCCGTTCCATATTTATAATCCCCAATCACTTGCAGAATATGTGTCTCAATTTGGCACAACAACGATGGTCAGTGATAACTTATTTCTTCTTTTGCAGAGCAATGAAAAGAAAGCGCTTTCCACTCTATGTGAATTAAAACAGCAGCCATTTCAGTATTTCTGGTGGTCTAGATACGATCTTCAAACTGAAGTCAGATATGAAGATGAGATGCTTCCTATCAACTACCGGAAGGAATGGATTGATCATCCTGATGTCCTTCAAGGCGGCGAATTAACAAGCTGGCCAAGATTGATGGACGGTGATGATCTCATTTTATATTGCATGCAAGAAACGAAGAAGCAGAGGAAACGAATTGAAGGGCATTTCCCTGGAGCTTCTGAGAAAACGCTAACAAAAATGAAGCTGTTTGGCGCGGACAGCGATCATGAAGCGATGAATGCAGACGATGTGCTAAAGCGCTTATCCCTTGGCTACCATGTCTCACTTCGTCATTCTTCCATCCGCCCAGATTTAGTGAACATTTTAAGAGAGCTGCACGAGCGTGACTTTAGACACTATGATCACTTCTTCTATACAACAGATGGAGCGGCGCCTCATTTTTATGAGGAGGGTATGATTAATCGTTTGATTTCAATTGCCCTTGAAGAAGGCGTGCCTATCATCGATGCATACAATATGGCGACCTTTAACATTGCGAAGTACTATCAAATTGATGACCTATTAGGGGTTGTCGGTCCAGGACGTCTGGCTTCATTGAATGTGTTAGATGATCCAATGAATCCAAATCCTGAAACGGTGATATCTAAAGGGGTTATCCTCAAATTAGATGGAGAGAACCAGCATCAATTTCAAGAAACTAAATGGGAAAATGGCGGGCTTGTTCCATTAGATTTAGGCTATGATCTGACGACGAGTGATTTGCAATTTTCAATGCCGCTAGGTGTCAAAATGAGAAATGCTGTCATCATGGAGCCTTATACAGTAGAGATTGATAACTCTGTGAACCAGCTGTCATGTGATCATGATCAAAGTTTCTTTAGCCTGATTGACCGAAAAGGCGAGTGGCGTGTGAATACGATGCTCAAAGGTTTTGCAAATAAAGTGCAAGGTTTTGTCAGCTCATTTTCGCTCACGGGTGACATTTTAGTGATCGGGAAAAATAAAGACGATATGATGCTGGCGCATAAGCGAATGAAAGAAATTGGCGGGGGAATCGTCCTCACAGAGAACGGGAAAATTTTGCACGAAATCCCGCTGCAATTATCAGGCTGTGCATCGGCTGAACCGTTTGAGACTGTTCTTCAGCAGATAGAAACCTTACGCAAGCTGCTCATTGAGCGAGGCTATCCATTTGATTGCCCAATTGATACACTCGTCTTTTTCCAAAGTACACATTTGCCGTATATTCGAGTGACACCAAGAGGAATATTTGATGTCATGAAAAAAACTGTACTCTTTCCGTCTATAATGCGTTAAAATATAACAGAGTGGAGCTGTATCATCTTTGCCACATTTCTGACAACTGTTATAGGGCAGACATGAGCAATGGATCTCTTCACTGCCATGTAAGTGAAAATACTTATGTGGAGTTGTTGAAGCAGAGGGCTTTGACATGACGAGTGAAATGGCCTGATTGAAAAATGAATCTGTCGGTTACGCTGGCCGACCAACATATTTTGAATAATTGAGCGAGGCGGGATGCATGTTTGTGGTCTCGCCGAGCTTTCCGCACAACCTGTATTTTTAGGGCAGACCTAATGAAGCAGAAGTAATTCTGATATCGTAAGCAAACAAGTTTGTCAGATTGTCGAACAAGGAAAATGACAGAACTTGTCGAATTTGTATACGATAAAGAAGCTTCGGCTTACGAAAGAACTGACGGCATTTCCAGCGTAGAACCAAACCTGTCATGATTCGTTCAAAGCTCATTGCTGAGGTTGAAAAAAATAGTCAGGAAAGATACCGCTTTCTCTGCAGAATGTCGTGCGAAGCGGTGCCAATAGTAAAGGAGAAGATGTATAAAGATGCAAATTGATAAATTAAGGGGCAAAAGTTTAGATCAGTTATTCAACTCCATCTTATCCCTTAAAGACCTGGAAGAATGCTATCGATTCTTTGATGATTTGTGTACCATCAATGAAATCCAATCTTTATCACAGCGTCTTGAAGTAGCGCGTATGCTTCGCGAGGGGAACACGTATCATAAAATTGAGACGGAGACAGGTGCGAGCACTGCAACCATCTCACGAGTCAAACGCTGCTTGAACTACGGAAATGATGCCTATACAATGGCACTTGACCGCGTAGCAGAACAGCAGGCAAATGACGAAACAAAATAAAGCAGTTTTCACTGTAAACAATCCTTTTCAACAAGAATGGAGTTGTTTACAGTTTTTTTATGGAGAGCGCTGAAAAGGCAAGCAAGGACTGGCTTGAAAGAAGCAACAAACGGGTCATTTAACCGAATAACTTTATCAGAAGGTTGTGGAGAAGAAAAAATGAGATTCAATGCTTTGATACCAGAGTTATCTGTAACAAACATCGAAAAGTCTAAATGGTTCTATATAGAATTGCTTGGTTTTAAATTGGAATATGAGCGTGAAGACGATAAATTTATATTTGTTTCGTTGGAAGAGGAAACACAAATGATGTTAGAAGAAATCAATGGCCATTGGGACACTGGGGAGTTAAAATACCCATTTGGACGGGGAATCAATTTTCAAATAGACATTGAAGACGTACAGCCTGTCATTGACCGTTTAAGAAAGCAAAACATTCCACTATTCAGAGAGCCAACTGTTAGCAAATATAAAAGTAATGATACTACGTTTATACAAAAGGAATTTCTTGTTCAAGATCCTGATGGATATTTACTTAGGTTCTCGCAAGAAATGGCAGGTTAACATGAAAGTCTCTTCCTGAATAGGGCGCGATTGTTGAATAAGTAAAATTAAGAGTGGCTGCGGCTACTCTTTTTTATTTTGAGATACATGAGTAACAGATACAAAAAATTGACTATTGCCGAAAAGGACAACGGTTATTTTTAAATTTGTGTTACTGTTCGTAATCGGTCGAGGGAAAGGCTTGGCATTAGTCAACGGTAAATGTCTGACTGACCAACGGGAAGGAATTTAAGGAGTTGACTAATTTCGCCAAACCCGAACCCTCTTGTTTTTATTTTAGCTCGCCTATAAACCAGAGATGCCATATTCGTCTGCGATGATGTCTTTAAAACCTATGGTTTGCCTATCCTTTGGCACAGATAAACCCCATTCCCTTTGAATGTTTCTCGCATCGGAAAGAGGCAGCCATCTCTGATCATCATCATGTCTATTGAAAAAGTCTTTAATATAGGAATCTCCTTTAAACACAATTAAACACAATGATTTGTGATCCCCATCATTCAGTGGCATCTACTGCAACCACGACACGATATACTTCTCCATCAAGTGGCTTCAAATCAATGAGATGTTCAGCTCTATTTAGCAGTGTTTGAATGGACAATCGCTTGATTTTTTGAGGTGTTTTGCTTGAACAAATAAAATCATACGCAACTGGTAGTGGGAGATGTCAATAACCTTGTTCAATATCTGCCGGGAACTCTTGTGTACCTTCCTCAATTCTTGTCACCATCTCATTCGTCTTCCGTTTCATCCCGCGAACCTTTTTCTCACGCATCCTCCATCTCTCCATTTCCTGTCATTTGTCTAAGTTCTTTATACGCGATTGAGCCAAAATGTCAATTGAAAAAAGGTGCAAAAACGCACCTTTCTCAAACTAGACGGATGGCTGTGTCCCAGTAAAAATAGGTACTTCACTTGTCTGACCATTTTCTTGTCTATAGACAATATGTTTTTCATTAAAATGAATGGGAGATTCAATACCAGCGGCTGCGGATAAATTAAACAAGCCTTCTCTTAGAGAAAGGATATAATTGCAGACTCGGTATTTCTTTTCTTCAATCGATAAACCCTTTTGCAGTATTGGATCAGTTGTGGCGACCCCGACTGGGCATTTATTCGTGTGGCACACTTGGGCGCGAATGCATCCGACTGAAAACATGAGTCCCCGTGCGATATTGACAAAGTCAGCACCCATGGAAAGGGCAATCGCAATTTTATCTGGTGAGAGAAGTTTGCCAGAAGCAAAGAGTTTCACCTGATCTCTGACACCGTATTCCTTCAATATTTGATGAACCATTGGGAGTGCCGTGAAAATCGGTAGCCCTGCGGAATCTGCCAATTCATGAAAGGATGCACCAGTGCCTCCTTCTCCGCCATCCACTGTAATGAAATCAGGATGCTTTCCGCTTTTTTTCATGTACGCTGCAAGCTCTTCAATGTTTTCTTTATGTCCGACCACAAGCTTGATGCCGACAGGCTTTCCGCCTATACTTCGCAGCTGTTCAATGAAATCAAACATATCGGGAATGGAGTGGAACATCTCAAATCGGTTTGGACTGTCAATGGATTGGTGGGGTGGCAATTTACGGATGTTCGCAATTTCTTCGGTGACCTTTTCGCCGTCAATATGTCCGCCGCGTGTTTTAGCTCCTTGTGCCAGCTTCAGCTCAAAGGCTTTGACTTCCTCGTGCTCGCTCTTTTTCTTAAATTCTTCAAAGGAAAAAGCGCCATCCTCTGTTCTCACGCCAAATAGACCGGGCCCAATCTGGCATATGATATCGGCTCCGCCTTTGAGGTGATAGGGAGAAAGCCCGCCTTCACCTGTGTTCATCCACGTACCGCCAGCCATTTTTAATCCCGAGGATAGTGCTGTAATGGCCCTGTCGCCTAAAGAGCCGTAGCTCATGGCAGACTGCCCAATCAGGCCTTTTACACGGAATGGCTTTTGACATGTGTGCTCGCCAATCACTTGTACATCGTCTTGATGGAGATAGTAAGGTTTTGCTTCGACCTCTTTGGTATGTTCACTTCTTCTCAGTAAATTGTCTTGATCAATCTGGTACACTTTTGTTTGGATTTTTTCAGATTGATCGATACGTAACTCATCTCGCTGCTTTGGAAATAGGACGTTGCGAATGTAGTAACCAGGCTTGTCAAAATCACGTTTTGATCCAAAGCCCATCGTCCGGCTTTTGTACTTCCCAGACATAACAGCTTGCTCGTATTCTCTTCTTGAGAAAGGAAGCTCCTCGCGATCATTCAGAAACAGATATTGGCGAAGCTCAGGTCCTATTTTTTCAAAAATAAACCGTAGCTTTCCAATGACCGGATAGTTTCGCAGGACAGAATGCTCTTCCTGTTTTTCATCTCTCACCCAAATCCAGATGAATAAAATGATTGGTATGATGAAACAAATCACTAATAGTGTGCCAATGACAATGAAAGTTGTTGTCACGAAGATCCCCTCTTTTCTCTATCATTGCTGTTGTTATTCCACTTTTCATTGAAAGAGAAACCACTTCACCATATTGTGACGTTTAGAAATGAAAAGGCGGGGTAACTTACAAATAAGATCATAAGGGGAGGGAACATACATGAATAAGCGTCCGAATGCGTATGTACTTGCAGGATTAGGGGTTGGTGGTGCTGTGTTATTAGTAGTGAAAAATAAACAGCATCTCAAAAAATGGGCAAGCATGTTCCGCTCAGATGAAAAGATTCCTGAAAAAGCTGGACACCCTGATCCATTAGATATTCAAGACAACAAGATGGTCGATGAAGGGGCCATGACATCCGTCCATTATTTCAATGAAGTGAGACAATAGCTTGGAAAAACCGTTTTGACCATTCAAAACGGTTTTTTCTTGTCTTTTTTTTGACGTGATATCGATGAGGATCGACAATTGTAAAACCGATCAGCCCTTTGTGATCAGGCGTCGAGAAATGAAATTCAATGCCTGATAAATGATAGGTTGAGAGAACGTCCTGATCTGTAAAACGTAACGAAAGCTCATCCTCATAAACGGGTGCATGCTTCAAAACCTCGGCTTCTTCTGCAAATAACTCCAGACCAGCTACTCGGCCCTCTTTGTCGATATCTGCGTTCACACATTCATTCACATCTAATTCAATGGTTTCTTTGATTGTCCCGATTCCCACAGGCAGGAGATAGATGTATCCGATGTCGATTGTTTGATCATATGTGATGGTTCTTTTCAAATGAGTCACCTGCTTTATGTATGGTTTTTTGATCAATAGTAAAATGTCCCTTTATTGTATAATAACATGTGGTGATACAAAGCTCTCCTATCAGTGAACGGTCAAAGATCATCCCTCTCAGCTCCTATATGTTTTCAGCATTCTAACCTAAAGTCACGAACACCATTTTCAAAAGAATGAAACTTTTAGCTGAAGAAGGTTACCCATTTTTTGCGGTCACTGATTTTGTTATAATATTTAAATGGAATGAAACGAATGGAGGAACGTTTTTCATGTATGATGTTACCGAGTGGAAGCATGTCTTTAAACTCGATCCAAATAAAGAAATATCCGATGAACAGCTGGAGGCGATTTGCGAATCTGGTACGGATGCTATATTGATTGGCGGCAGTGACAATGTGACAGAGGACAACGTGCTTCAATTAATGTCAAAGGTCCGCCGGTTTCTTGTGCCATGTGTGCTCGAAATCTCAACACATGAAATGATTGTGCCGGGCTTCGATCTGTATTTCATCCCGACCGTTTTAAACAGCTCTCATCCTGATTGGATTGTTGGGCTTCACAAGGATGCGATGAAGGAATTCGGTGATTTGATGTCAATGGAAGAGATCGTGCCTGAAGGCTATGTTATTTTAAATGAAGAGTGTAAAGCGGCCAAGCTCACAGAGGCAAATACAGCACTGGACATCGATGACGTAAGGGCATATGCAAGAGTGGCAGAGCATTTAATGAAGCTGCCCATTTTTTATCTAGAATACAGCGGAACGCTTGGAGATATAGAGCTTGTGAAAGAAACGAAAGCAGTGCTTTCTGATACGGTTCTTTTTTATGGCGGGGGCATTGAAAACGCAAAGCAGGCGGAAGATTTTGCGCAGCATGCGGACGTGGTTGTTGTAGGAAACGTCATTTATGACAATTTCAAAGAAGCATTAAAGACAGTGAGCGCAGTCAAAAAGTCATCATAGTCAAACAAGACGAAACGGGTTAAAATAGAACATAAGTTCGAAATGGCGGTGAATGGAATGAATGAAATATCGAATCATCTATTAGAAGGACTGAATGACGCGCAAAAAGAAGCGGTCAAAGCAACAGACGGTCCGCTACTCTTGATGGCAGGAGCAGGAAGCGGAAAGACACGGGTGCTGACACATCGAATTGCCTACTTAATGGCAGAAAAGCATGTGGCTCCGTGGAACATTTTAGCAATTACGTTTACAAATAAAGCAGCACGTGAAATGCGTGAGCGTGTCCAAGCCATTTTAGGGCCTGGTGCGGATGACATTTGGATCTCTACGTTCCACAGCATGTGTGTGCGCATTTTACGACGCGATATTGACCGTATTGGTGTGAATCGCAACTTCTCTATATTAGACACATCTGATCAGCTTTCAGTCATTAAAAATATTTTAAAAGAACGAAATATTGATCCGAAAAAGTTTGATCCACGTAGCATTTTAGGTTCAATCAGCAGTGCAAAAAACGAACTCATTGACGCAGAGGAATACGCCAAAACAGCCGGTGATTTCTATGATCAAGTGGTCAGCGACGTCTACACAGATTACCAAAAGCGATTACTCAAGAACCAATCACTCGATTTTGATGATCTTATTATGATGACGATTCGTCTGTTTGAGCGGATCCCTGAAGTATTAGAACACTATCAGCGAAAATTTCAATACATTCATGTCGATGAGTATCAGGATACAAACAGAGCGCAGTACATGCTTGTGAAACTGCTCGCTCAACGTTTTCAAAATATTTGTGTGGTCGGTGACTCGGATCAGTCCATCTACCGCTGGCGCGGAGCGGATATTACAAACATTCTCTCCTTTGAAAAAGATTATCCATCTAGTGAAGTGATTTTGCTTGAGCAAAATTACAGATCGACTAAACGTATTCTGAATGCCGCAAACACGGTGATTCAAAACAATTCAAACCGTAAGCCGAAAAATCTTTGGACAGAAAATGATGAAGGGGCGAAGATTGCCTATTACCGTGCAGATAATGAATTCGGCGAGGGTCAATTTGTTGCTGGAAAGATTCATCAGCTTCATCAGAGCGGTAAGCGTAAATTATCCGATTTTGCGATTCTTTATCGGACCAATGCGCAGTCTCGTGTCATAGAGGAAACATTATTGAAGTCAAACATTCAATACAACATTGTCGGCGGCACGAAGTTCTATGACAGAAAAGAGATCAAGGACATTTTGGCGTACTTACGCCTAGTAGCTAACCCAGATGACGACATTAGCTTTGCACGAATTGTTAACGTACCAAAGCGCGGAATCGGTGCTACATCTGTTGATAAAATCGCAGCATATGCGGAGATGAATGACCTGTCTATGTTTGAAGCGCTTGGTCAGGTAGATTTCATTGGACTCAGTGCAAGGGCAGCCAATGCGCTTGATGAATTCAAACAGCTCATTGATCAAATGACAAATATGCAAGAGTATTTATCTGTCACAGAATTAACAGAAGAAATCCTAGAGAAAACAGGCTACCGTGAAGCACTGAAGGTTGAAAAAACGATTGAAGCACAAAGCCGTCTAGAAAATATTGACGAGTTTCTCTCTGTGACTAAGAACTTTGAAGAACAAAATGAAGACAAGTCCCTTGTGACCTTCCTGACAGATCTCGCCCTTGTCGCAGACATTGATAAGCTGGATGAAAATGAGGAAGAAGATCAAGATGCGGTCATTTTAATGACGCTTCACGCCGCAAAAGGTCTAGAATTCCCGGTTGTCTTCTTAATGGGCATGGAGGAAGGTGTCTTCCCGCACAGCCGCTCATTAATGGAAGATGCAGAGATGGAAGAAGAGCGCCGCCTTGCTTATGTGGGCATCACACGGGCGGAAGAAGAGCTTTATTTATCAAGTGCCAAGATGAGAACACTCTTCGGCCGGACAAACATGAACCTTGAATCAAGATTCATTCGAGAAATACCAGCCGATTTATTGGACAACCTAAATGAGAAAAAAGAAACGAAAACACCATTTGGCCAAACTAGAGAAAGACCACAAAGACGGGGACCTGTCTCACGTCCACAAACTCAAACCATTCAAAACACAGGCGGCGGAAGTATTGGCTGGGCTGTGGGCGATAAAGCGGCTCATAAAAAATGGGGCGTTGGAACAGTTGTGAGCGTAAAAGGCAGTGGAGACAGCACAGAGCTTGATATTGCCTTCCCAAGCCCTACAGGCATTAAGCGTCTTCTCGCAGCATTTGCGCCAATTGAGAAGCAATAAACCGATAGGACTTATAAAACGGATGAATTGAAAGGAAGAAGCAGATGGATAAAGAAGCAGCGAAACGCCGGATCGAGGAACTGCACCAGATTTTGAACCAATACAACTACGAATATCATACACTGGATCGTCCAAGTGTTCCTGACGCTGAATATGATGCGCGGATGCGTGAGCTGATCTCTTTAGAGGAAGAGCACCCTGATTTAAAAGCAGCGGACTCCCCCTCACAAAGAGTAGGAGGCGCTGTGTTAGACGCCTTCCAAAAAGTGCGCCACGGCACACCGATGCTCAGCCTTGGGAATGCGTTTAATGAACAGGACCTTCTTGATTTTGACCGCCGGGTTCGTCAAGCAGTCGGTGACGATATCGCATACAATGTCGAGCTGAAAATTGACGGACTCGCTGTTTCTCTCCGTTATGAAAATGGCCTGTTTGTCCGAGGTGCCACACGTGGAGATGGGACAACGGGTGAGGATATTACTGAAAACCTCAAAACCATTCGTGCCATCCCGCTCAAAATCAAACGCCCTTTGTCAATTGAAGTGAGAGGCGAGGCATTTATGCCAAAACCTTCTTTTGAAGCATTAAACGAAAAAAGATTACAAAACGAAGAAGAGCCGTTTGCGAACCCGCGTAATGCGGCGGCAGGCTCGCTTCGTCAGCTTGATACGAAAATTGCGGCGAAACGAAACCTTGATATCTTCGTCTACAGTATAGCGGAGCTTGATGAAATCGGTGTTGAATCGCAAAGCGAAGGACTTGATCTTCTCGACGAACTTGGCTTTAAAACGAACAAAGAAAGACGGATGTGCCAAACAATTGAAGAAGTGATCGAGCTTATTGAAACACTGAAAACGAAGCGTGCCGATTTTTCATATGAAATCGATGGAATTGTGATCAAAGTCGATTCGTTAGCTCAGCAAGAAGAGCTCGGCTTTACAGCAAAAAGTCCCCGCTGGGCTGTTGCGTACAAGTTTCCAGCTGAAGAGGTCGTGACAAAGCTGCTTGATATTGAACTAAGTGTCGGGCGTACAGGTGTCATCACACCAACGGCGATCCTTGAGCCTGTCAAAGTAGCAGGAACGACAGTGCAGCGTGCTTCTCTTCATAATGAAGATTTGATCAAAGAAAAGGATATTCGCCTTTTTGATCAAGTGATTGTGAAAAAAGCGGGCGATATTATTCCGGAAGTGGCAGGCGTACTGATCGATCAGCGTACAGGAGAAGAAAAGCCGTTTCACATGCCGACTGAATGCCCGGAGTGTCATAGTGAGCTGGTGAGAATTGAAGGCGAAGTGGCTTTGCGTTGCATCAATCCAGAATGCCCTGCCCAAATACGTGAGGGACTCATTCACTTTGTTTCCCGCAATGCAATGAACATTGATGGGCTTGGCGAGCGGGTCATTACACAGCTTTTCCAAGAACAGCTTGTCTCTCGTGTGTCTGATCTTTACCGATTAACGAAAGAAGAGCTCATTCAGCTTGAGCGAATGGGCGAAAAATCTGTCGACAATTTACTGCGTTCGATTGAGCAATCGAAAGAAAACTCTCTAGAGCGTTTACTATTTGGACTCGGTATACGATTTATTGGCTCTAAAGCGGCGAAGACCTTGGCGATGCATTTCGGCGATATCGATCAATTAAAGCAAGCGACGAAAGAACAATTACTCGAAGTCGATGAAATCGGTGAAAAAATGGCTGATGCTGTCGTTACGTACTTTGAGAAAGAAGAAATACTCAATCTGCTAAATGAACTAAAAGAGCTTGGGGTCAATATGACCTATACAGGACCAAAACCGGTGAAGGTTGAAGAAAGTGATTCCTATTTTGCAGGTAAAACCATTGTGCTGACAGGGAAATTAGAAGAAATGGCTCGAAACGATGCAAAAGCAGCGATCGAAGCATTAGGCGGTAAACTGGCAGGTAGTGTGAGTAAAAAAACAGATCTAGTCATAGCCGGAGAAGCAGCGGGAAGTAAGCTGACAAAGGCAGAAGAACTCAATATTGAAATTTGGGACGAAGCTAAAATGCTCGAGGAGCTAAAGAAATAAGAGGAGTGTTTTCTATTGAAAAAGTTGTTATTGCTGCTGACAATGCTCACACTGGTATTGTCAGCGTGTGCACCTTTTGGGGGAAAGGAAGAGGAAGAGGTCACACAAAAAACGGATGAAACGAAGGAAACAGCCATCATCCCGATGTACAATATCTCTGACTCCTATTACAAAATGGTGCTGCCGTTTAAACAAGGTGCTGCGAGAGGATTAACAGCAGAGCGTCTCAACACACGCTTGGACATCGATGAATTTGAAACAGGACTCATGCGTCTCGCAACAGAGTCATTTAATACAAACGACTACCTTTTCCAAGAAGGACAGCATTTAGATGAGGACACCGTTCTAGGCTGGCTGGCGCGCAAAAAAACAGGCAGTGATTTGAAAAAGGCAGAAAAAGAAGATAAAGACTTTAAGAATCTAGGCTTAAATCCTGCTCTTCCGAACTCAGGTTCAACAAAGTCTAAAAATGAAAATAGTCCAATTTACTTAGCTTCGATGCTAGAGCATAATTACTTAATTCGAAAAGATAAAAACAGCTTACAGCTTGGCGGAGTTGTCATTGGACTTGCGCTGAACTCTGTTTATTATTACCGTGAAAATATCGGTGACCCGCAGCAAGAAGTGACGATCGATTCTTCGAAAAATTCAAAGAAACTTTTGACAGAAGGCGAAAAAATTGCTGAACAAGTGATCAAACGAATTCGTCAAATGGATGGGCTGCAAAAAGTGCCTGTGATGATTGCCCTTTATAAGCAAGCACCAAAATCATCTATCGTTCCAGGAAACTTTATCGCCAAAACGGATGTGAAAGCAGGCTCAGCTGATATCGGCAATTGGGATACGATCAAAGAGGAGAATGTCTTCTTCCCTTCAGATAATGCGAAAGGCAACTACAAAGATGATTCCGAGCGATTTGACCGCTTCAAAACAAAAGTCGAAGACTACTTCCCGAATTATACTGGTGTCGTAGGAAAAGGGTTTTACAAAGACGGCAACCTGCAAAAAATGAAAGTCGAAATTCCAATGCAGTTCTACGGAAAAACGGAAGTCGTAGCCTTCACGCAATATTTAACAGGTGAAGTCATGGATTACTATAAGAGTACCAATATTGAAATTAACATCACATCTTCAGATCAGCAAGAAGCCTTGATCACGAAAAATGCTGAAGACAAAGAACCAACCATCCATATATATGACTAAATAAAAACCGCCTTTTGGCGGTTTTTTAAATTAGTCATAATGTATCAAATTATGAAAATATTGCTATAAAAAGTAGAAGTGTAGAAAATAATGTATTATTATGGGTGATAATGAAGAGAAAATGGAGATCACTATGAAAAATAAATCATTTTACTTTTTATTAGGGGGACAATCCCTAGCTAATTTTGGGGATTCGCTATATGTCCTCGTTTTGACCATCCTGACATATCAATTAACAAATTCTACGCTGATTGCTTCAATGGTGGCTGTCTCACAGTTTGTTGGACAAGCACTTGGAGCGGTACTCATTCCTTTCTTTATGTATCAATTTAAGCTGAAAAGACTCATTATTTATTTGCAAATGTGTCAAATTACTTTCTTCGGTTGCTTAATTTTCATTTATATTCTACAACTATCAACTTTTACTATTCCTCTCTTTTTTATCATTGTATTTTTCCTTTCTTTGATAGATGGAGGAACCATTCCAGTTCGAAATTCGATGATCCCACGTCTAGTAGAAAAGAACTTTTTACTAAAAGCAAATAGCTATATCTTAACTTCTGATCAAATGGTCCTTTTACTAGGCTGGCTTTTAGGAGGGCTGTTTATTGGCATTCTTGGACCACAGTTTCTCCTATTGACGACACTTGTTTTATACAGTTTGTCGCTCATATCTATGCTCTTTATCATTGATACGGGGGCTGCAGCCAAACAAGAGCAACAGTCTGACTCATTTGCTACAAGGGTCTTTTCAGGGTGGAAGCTCATGTATGAAAAGCCAACTATTCGAACATTAACGATTTTAGAAATGCTATCCATGAGCGGTAGAAGTATTTGGACTGGTGCCATTATCCTTGTGTATGTCACAGAAGTCTTACATCAGCCTGAAACATGGTGGGGCTTTATTAACGCAAGCTATTTTGGCGGAACCATTCTAGGCGGCCTGCTTGTGTTGCGGTTCGCAAAGCATGTGGAACAGCGTTTGTTCGATCACATTTTTTACAGTTCGGTGATCGTTGCTGTGCTAACCCTTTGCTTAGGATTGAATCATTCTGCATGGATGAGTTTGTTGTTTGTCTTTTTATTAGGGCCAGCCTTTCAGCTTCGCAGTATTTCCATTCGAACCTATGTACAAGATACATTGAGTGAAATTGAATTGCCCAAAATACTATCAGCTCAACATACACTATCAACTTTTATATACGGAATGTCCATCCTCGTTATGAGCACCATGACCGATCTCTTTGGGGCAAGAGTCGTCTTTTTTATAAACGTTGCCCTGTTTACTGTGTCGGCTTTCCTAGCGTCTAGATTAAAAAATGAACAAATTTAGACATTTTATCTCAATTATTTACAAAAATACCATTATATGATTTAATATGTTGGTAGAAATGTTAACTATATGAAAAGTAGAGGTGGCGTAATTGACTAATAGTTTAGCATATTGGCCATTAACACATCCGCAGCGACGCGTGATGAACATGGAAACATTTTATCCAGGAACACCGATCAATCATATTGGCGGTATCATTTTCGTCAATGGGCCATTGCAGCTCGATAAACTGAAGCAGGCCATTGCATCTTGTATCATGATGACAGAATCTCTTCGTCTCAAGCTAGTAGAGAAAGATGGTGAAACGCTTCAATACGTTGATCCAAACGCCGATAGCCCTATTCCTACCTATGAGTTTTCCACACATGAAGACATGCTAGAATGGGCCGAAAAAGCCTTCAAAACACCATTTCAATTAACAGAAACCTCTCTCGCCGAATTTGCTGTACTAAAAATCAGTGAACAACAATCTGGTTATTTCATCAAATGCCATCATACAGTAGCAGATGGATGGTCGATGAAAGTAATCATCGATAAAATTAGCCAGCTTTACACTGCTCTTACCCAAAGCTCCTCTATCGAACAAGAAGCAGACAATCATTCTGTATTTATTGATAAAGAATCAAAATATATGAACTCCCCAAGATTTAAAAAAGATCAGCAATTTTGGAAAGAAGCATTATCTGATGTGTCCGATAGTTATTTGGTACAAGGAACTGACCAAATCAAAGGCCATCGGCAAAGCCATTACCTTGATCGACAACTCTCAGAACGAATCTATGAATTTATAGATGTCCATCATTGTTCAATCAACTCTTTATTTACTTTAGGACTCTTCGTCTACTTGCATAAAAGATACCAGCAAAAAGATTTTATTATTGGGACGCCAGTTCTCAATCGTTCCGGACAAAAGGAAAAAGCCACGTCCGGTATGACCGTGAGTACAATGCCATATCGAATGAAGATCGATCCTCATCTATCTTTGTTAGAAAGTTTAACAGACGTTCAAAAAAGCTATAAGGCTTACTTCCTGCATCAGCGATATCCCTATGATGCACTTGTCAAAGATTTAGAGCTTGCAAAAGCAGGGTATGATCAGCTTTTTCAAATCTATATCAACTCCTACAGCACCAATATGGTGCAGGAGATGGAAGGATACAAAGTTGAATACATAGAGCTTTACAATGGCTTCCAGCCATATGGCTTACAAGTTGCTGTGAAAGAATGGGATGAAAAAGGGCAAATCGAGCTTCAATATGACTACAAGATCTCAGATTACAGCAATGAAGATATCGACTTTCTACACGAAAGAATGCTTCTCTTTGTCGAAACGATACTCGCTCAGCCAAAGCAGCTGTTAAAAGACGTACTTCTCATGACAGAAGTCGAGAAACATCGAGAGCTATATCAATGGAACGACACAAGCGTGCTGTTTCCACAGAAACAAAAAATCCATGAATTGATTACAGACATGTCAACGTCTTCTCCTGATCGAATTGCACTTCAGGACGGATCTCATAGCATGACATACGGTGAACTTGAGAGAAAAACCAATCAAATGGCGCATTTTCTACAAACACATGGCTTACAAAGACATGACTTTGTTGCCGTATGTATGAATCATTCACCAGAACTGATTGTGCTGCTGCTGGGGATTTTAAAGGCTGGAGGCGCATATGTGCCGATTGATCCTGAGTATCCAGAGGAACGTATTCAGTTTATTTTGGATGACAGCCAGGCAAAGCTGTTTTTCACAGATGACGCATCTGCATACCATTTTAATGGCGATACGTACAATATCTACAACGTGTGGGATCAGTTGGCTCAGTATAATGCGGAACATCCATTCATTGGGAATGCTGAAGACGTCGCATATATGATTTATACGTCTGGCTCTACAGGACAGCCAAAGGGAGTCATGATTGAGCACCGAAGCTTAGTGAACTATATCATGTCTGCCAAAACACACTATACTGATTCATCAGATGATCATTTTGCCTTGTATTCATCCATTGCGTTTGATTTAACCGTGACATCTATTTATACGCCATTGGTCATTGGCAGTACCGTGATGATCTATCGTCAAGAGGATCAGCCAGGCTTTTTATTAGAACATATTTTGTTTGATCAAAAAGCAAAAGTCATCAAGCTGACACCAGCTCATATGGCACTGTTAACAGATGCTGCACTTTCTCAATCAGTTGTGAAACGGATGATTGTGGGCGGAGAACAATTATCGACCGCTTTGGCCAAAAGAATCACAGAGGCAAGTGATGGAAGGATATCCATCTTTAATGAATATGGACCAACTGAAGCAACCGTTGGCTGTATGATTCATCAATTCCATCAAGATGATGGGGGGACATCTGTGTCAATTGGTGTACCAATGCCAAATACAGAGATTTACCTTTTAGATGAGAATCAGCAAGCCGTGCTGCCTGGGACAGTAGGAGAAATCTATATTTCAGGTGCAGGTGTTGGCAGAGGGTATTGGCAAAGACCTGATTTGCAGGAATCACGCTTTCTGCCCAATCCATTTGTAAATGGTCGCCGCATGTATCGAACAGGTGATATCGCCAAACGAGCAAATGATGGAAAGATTGATTACATTGGCAGAATTGATCATCAAATCAAGCTGCGAGGCTACCGGATTGAGCTCGGTGAAATTGAACTTGCACTGATGGCACTTGAAGAAGTTGATAAAGCAGCGGTTATTGATCTAACCGATGAATCTGGAGAAAAACAGCTGGCTGCCTATATTGAATTAAAAGAAAAACAGATGACGTCCTTTTTACTTAGAAAGAAATTATCAGATCAGCTTCCAGCTTATATGGTACCTGCCTATTTTGTTGTACTAGATGAGCTCCCGCTTACCCAAAACGGAAAAATCAATCGGACAGCACTGCCTGATCCAATGCTGTCCCAAGTGGAAACAGCCGTTGAATGGTCCAAGGAAACAGCGGACATTGAAGAGATCTTAGTAGATACAGCAAAAGACATTTTAGGACATGAAACAATCGAACCGGCTGATCATTTTTATCAGCTTGGCGGAGATTCCATTAAGGCGATTCAATTTATTGCGAAATTAAAAGACAAAGGACTCTATTTAAAAACCAAGGATCTTTTTACTTACCCCATTTTTAGAGAAATGGCACAAGTCGTTCAGCAGGAACCTGTCATACATATCTCACAAGAGCAAGCTGTGGGTGATGTGAAATCGATTCCAATTATCGAATGGTTCTGGTCCCAGCGGTTAAAAGATGAACATTTCTGGCATCAATCCATCATTGTTCATTCAAAGAAAAAGATGGATGAAACCATCGTGCAGGATGCTCTCAAAGAGCTCGTCATTCACCACGATGGACTAAGGTTAAAAGTACATGAGGCAACAAACACACTCTATTATGATGTAGACATTCAAGATATTCCGCTGATGGTACACGATTTCACGACATTGTCAGAAGAGAACGTGGAAGAAGCGCTACAAGAAGTAGGATATCAGGTCAAGCAAAGGACTCATCTTTATCAAGGACCATTGATTCAGGCAGCACTTTGTCAAACTGATTCTCAATCACATCTCATCTTTGCCGCCCATCATCTAATAGCTGATGGTATGTCTTGGCAAATTCTTGTGGAGGACTTGATTCAATTATTGCATGCAGAGAAGGTTACAGCAGAAGTGCTTCCGTCTAAAACCCATTCCTATCAAACATTTGCCGAGCGGGTGAACGAGTATGCAGTATCAGAGAGTGTAAAAGAGTCGCTCAGCTATTGGCAAAAAGCGGTGCAGGATATTCAGCCACTGTATCAAGTTTCTTCAAATGAAGGATATGTCAGAGACGAAATCAAATTAACCAAGGCATTATCAGTGGAACTCACAAATCAATTGCTCAATCAAGCGAATCAAGCGTATCAAACGCAGCCGCATGAACTGTTAATTTCAGCCTTGTCCCAAGCCTGTTATGAGCAAACGAATCAAGAGCGGATTTCTTTGGAATTAGAAGGTCATGGCAGGGATGCAGTAGAGGATGATATCGATGTATCTAGAACGTTTGGTTGGTTCACCACCATGTATCCTGTGAATGTTCATGTGTCTGAATCTCTTTCAGATCACATACGAGCTGTCAAAGAAACGATACGTGAAGTGCCAAATAAAGGTGCAGACTATGGGCTGTTGTCACTCATCAATAAGCAGCTTTCTCCTCACTCAGCACCGCAATTACGCTTTAACTATCTAGGTGAAATTGATCAAGTGCTGAAACAATCATCTGATTATGAGATGTCTTACTTTACATCGGGGATGGATTCGTCATTGGATAATCCATTAACAACCGTCATCGATATGGTCGCTACCATCAAGGGCGGTCAACTGATTTTCCATCTTTCTTTCAGTGAAAAACAGCTGTGTGAAACAGACATGACGCAGCTATTACAAGCGGTAGAACAGCAAATTGAGCGTCTTGTACAGCATTGCTTAGAGAAGGAAGGAATCGAATTTACACCGTCTGATTTTGAAACAGTGGATATGTCTCTTGAAGAAATGGATTCATTATTTACATGAGGAAAAATCAGTATGTTATCTACATTTCATTTTTATTAGCAGTCTTATGGATAAGCAGCTTTGCCGGGGGGACACATGCCAAAGCAGTGATTTCATCTAAAGCTATTGATCAAGTGATAGAGGAGCAGATGGAGCTTGGGCGCATTCCAGGCATGTCTGCTGTGGTTGTGAAAAAAGACGAAGTCGTGTACCAAAAAGGCTTTGGTTATGCGGATCGAAAGAAAAAGAAGCAAGTGACAGACAGCACTTTCTTTGAAATTGGATCTACATCAAAGGCGTTTACCGCTCTTGCGATTGTGGAGTTAGAGAAGCAAGGAAAACTTCATTTAAAAGATCCGGTGAGCAGCTATATTCCAGGTTTTTTTCCAACATACAATGGAAAGCCTCAGCGTTTAACTGTGGAGCAATTAATGCATCACACAAGCGGCATTCCCTTTCAATCCATTGCGCTTATCCAGCCTGATACTGCAAAGGATGCGTTGAAAAAAACAGTTGATCAGCTGAAATCAATCGAGCTTAATCGTAAGCCAGGCAGCTCCTTTGAATATGCGACCATCAACTATGATGTCCTTGGTCTCATCATTGAAAATGTAACAGGAACATCGTATGAGGCTTATATGAAGGAACTGTTTAAAAGGCATCACCTTGACCAAACAGAGGCTGGGCTAAAACGGATGACATCCGGTGCTGTCTCAGAAGGGTTTAAACTGCAATTCCTTGCTCCGCATGCTTATGAAGCACCAGAATATCGAGGCAATACGCCTGCAGGCTATATTGTGATGAATAGTCAGGATGTGGGGACTTGGCTGCAATATCAATTGACCGATTCAACTTGGTCTCGCTTTGTAAAAAATCCTGATCACTTAACTGTGAATGTCCCAGAAGAAGGGAAGCATGTCTATTACAATGCCGGCTGGTATATAGAAAAGGCGCATGAGCAGGTAGACTCGCTTTTTCATGCAGGCTCTAACCCAAACTATTCATCATTTTTTCTGATCCAGCCAAAAGAAGAGATTGCGATCGGAGTGTTAGCGAATATGAATAGCAGCTACACAGAGCAAACGGCACGTCTTATTGCCAAAACGATCACGGGTGCAAATGAAGAAGCAGAGTCATCAATGGATCCTTTTCAGCTCATCGATCAATTGAGTCTTGGGGCCACATGTCTTTTCATATTGCTGCAAATAGTGTCTATCGTTCGTTTTATCAAGTGGAAAAAGCGTGTAAAAAACGGCGCTTTCGTTCGCAGGGACATGTCACTTGGCATCTGGCTGAAAAGTAGCGGCTGGGTGCTGCTGCTAATTGGGATATTGATCCTGCCAATCATTGTTGCGCAGCTAGCCTTTAATGGGCTGCCTTGGAAAATGACTTTTGTATGGGGACCTTCCTCTCTCATTGAATTAGCAATTTCTTATTATTTGTTTTTCATTTGGTTTTGTACGATTGGTTTCATCAAAGGATTTATGGTGACATCTCCTGCTGGAAAGAGAGGAAAAAAAGATGACCGTCAAACAGATTTCGGGCATTCATCCTTATAATGATTTGTTTTATCGTAGCTGTTTTTTTAATTGCTTTTTTCCAATTGTGAAGCTGCATGATCAAGAAGTTTTTCCATACTTATTAAATGATCAATTTGCCTACGGGCTTACAGAGAATGGCTTGCTACAGATTGACTGGATGTCGGCACACGATCCAGAAAAGATTATGAATTTACAAGGCATTCAAGTGGAAAAAATGACGTATTGTCCCAACCTCATTGAAAAGGTCAAACAAGATGTGAGACGTGACCGCCCGGTAATTGTATGGGTAGACCCCTACGTTCAGCGAGGCAGAAAAGAGTATTTGACAACCCATAGCCGTCATTCCATTTTAATGACTGGATTCGATGAAAATCAGCAAATCTTTCAAGTATTAGAGAATCGGCATTTAGATAATTTGTCTTATGAGCATCAAGTGCTGTCATTTAAAGATGTACAGAAAGGATATGACACCTTTCATGATCATTTTCAGCCGAATGATCAATTTCATTCCTATGCGGCCTTCTACTTTGATCCAGACAAACTCTCGACTGAGTTATTTGATCAAAAAACGACTTATTTCCTGAGAAATATGCATGGTCAGATTGACGTAATAGAAAAAGGAATCACAGCTCTTGAAACATTTTATGAGCAGTTTTCGCAATGGGATGATATCGAGAAGCTCGTGGCGTCGTTCAATCAGATCATCAATACGAAGAAAATAGAGCTGTATCGGCTGAATCTCATCAAAGGCGATCTACCTGAGCTGGTGGGATGGATGGAACGTATTTTAGCAGAATGGGAGAAAGCAAGGCATCAGGCAGCAAAACTCCTTTTTTCAGGTGAGATGTCTAGTAGGTACCAAGCCCATATCACAGCCTCTTTAGAACAAATCATCCATGATGAAAAACATTGGCTGGAAGTGTTGGCAATCAAATGCAAAAGGGAGTGTGGCGTGTCGTGAAGTTATTTTGTTTACCGTACGCAGGTGGAGCCAGTACCGTATTCAGTACGTGGAAATCTTATATAGACCGGTCGATAGAAATTCATGCCCTTGAACTCCCTGGGCACGGGACAAGAATGACAGAGCCTGTACTAACCGATTTACAGCAGGTCGCAGATGATCTTTATGTACAGGCGTCCTCCTCCTTAAAAGAAGGAGAGCCCTATGCCATTTTCGGTCATAGTATGGGAGCCGTCCTTGCATATGAATTACAAAAAAGAATGAAAACAAGGTTAAACAGAGAGCCTGTCCATGTCTTTTATTCTGGGCGCTTTCCACCACATATTCCAGAAAAGAAAGTCTATCATCAGCTGTCAGATTCCAAATTAAAAGAAGCGATCATTGCGATGGGAGGCGTTCCTGAGGAACTTGCTGATAACCATGCAGTGCTTGATTTCTTTCTGCCGATTTTAAGAGCAGACTTTCAGCTTTTGGAGACCTATTTGTGTGATGAAGTCGTTCCGGCTGCTTGTCCAATTTCTATTTTTTATGGTACACGTGATTTGCCTTCTGTGCTGTTCGATTTAGACGATTGGGTTCAATATACAAGCGAAGATTGTGCGTTTTTCGAATTCGATGGAGATCACTTTTTTATTCATTCATTCACAAATGAAGTTGTAGAAAAAATCAATGTCATTTTAAAGCGAATTGGAGTGTTGGAGAAATGAACACGAAGCACGTAGGCGTGATTGGAGCAGGTGTCATGGGGGCTGATATGGCATTAGACCTTTCAGCAAATGGCTATCAAGTCACATTAGTTGATGTCACAGAAGAAAAGTTAAACGAAGCGCTAGAAAAAATTAAGAAGACCTATCAATTGGTTCAATTTGTGAGAAAGAAGAAAATCTCATTGTCTTTAGAAGATGTATTGTCTCAAATCCAACTGTCAACTTCACTTGAAGGATTACATGACGCGCATATCGTCATTGAAAATGTGACGGAAGATTGGGAGATTAAAAAACCTATTTATGAAGAGCTACGAGGTATTTGTGCGAAAGAAACCATCTATTTTGTAAACACAAGCTGTATCTCCATCACAAAGGTAGGGTCCCTTATGCATCACCCTGAGAATGTCATTGGGGCGCACTTTATGAACCCTGTTCCTCTCAAAGCGTTAGTTGAAGTCATTAGAGGCAAAGCAACTTCAGATGACACAGTAGAAACGGCAAAAGGTTTCTTGAAATCGTTTGATAAAACACCAGTTGTGGTGCATGATTTTCCGGGATTTGTTTCCAACCGTGTGCTGATGCTGACAATCAATGAAGCGATTTGGGCGGTGCAAGATCAAGTCGCCACGCCAGCGGATGTCGATAAAATTTTCCGCGGAGGTTTCGGTCATAAAATGGGACCACTTGCGACGGGAGACTTAATTGGGCTTGATACGATTTTGAATTCATTGCTTGTTTTATACGAGAGCTACAAAGATCCGAAGTTCCGTCCATGTCCTCTGCTAGTCAAAATGGTTGATGCAGGCGAGTACGGCAAAAAATCAGGCAAGGGCTTTTTCCAATATGACATGTGAGAGGAGAATAACCAATGGCTAAGCAAATCAAGTGTGTTGTCTGGGATTTAGATCATACATTATGGGATGGAATTTTACTTGAGTCAGATGAAGTGACGTTAAAACCATCGATGAAGGAAGTACTAACAGAGTTAGATGAGCGCGGCATCCTTCTTTCTATAGCAAGCCGGAATGATGAAACAGCCGTGAAGGAAAAGCTTTCTGCCTTCGGAATCGAACATTTCTTTCTCTATCCAGAGATTCATTGGAATGCCAAATCTAGTTCATTAGAGAGAATCAGTCAGCGCTTAAATATTCATAAAGATACCATTCTCTTTATTGATGATCAGCCGTTTGAACGAGAAGAAGTGAAGGCTGTTCATCCAGAGATTACGTGCTGGGATGCAGTGGATTATCTGTCATTACTCACTGATGATCGCCTGCGTCCAGTCTTTATCACAGAAGATGCTAGACGACGCAGAAGAATGTACTTAGAAGCGGACAAAAGGCAGCAGGAAGAAGAGAAATATGAAGGGCCGCCTGAGAAATTCTTGGCGTCTTTACATATGAAATTCGTGATATCAGAAGCAGGAGAACAAGACCTCCAGCGCGCTGAAGAATTGACTGTCCGTACCAATCAATTAAATGCGAGCGGGAAAACCTACGATTATGAAGAGCTTGATTTCTTCCGTCAATCAGATTCTCACTTACTGCTTGTCTGTGAACTTGAAGATAAATTCGGTTCATATGGAAAAATTGGACTCTCATTAATAGAAGAAAAAGGTGACACATGGCATGTCAAACTGCTGCTGATGTCTTGCCGCGTCATGTCTCGTGGTGTCGGGACCATCTTACTTACAACGATTTTGCAAGAAGCGAAAAAGCGAGGAAAGCGGCTTGTCGCTGACTTTAAACAAACCGACCGAAACCGCATGATGTACATCACATATAAGTTTGCCAATTTCAAAGAAATCGAGAAGGGGGAGAACGGCTATATCTTGTTTGAGAATGATTTAAGCATGATTCAGCCTTTCCCAGAATACGTAGATGTCAATATTGAATTAAATCAGAAAGACCCGGCCAAACAATAAAAAAGCGAAAAGCGAGGAGATTAAATCATGAACCTACACGAACAAGTAAGAGCCTATATCGAGCAAAATCTAGTGGTATTTGATGAGGAAATTGAGCTTGGAAATGATGATCATATTTTTGAACAAGGCTTTGTGAATTCTCTATTTGCGATGAAACTAGTGAACTATATCGAACATGACTTTCAATTCCAATTAGATAACGAAGACCTCGACATTGCTCATTTTAGTACCGTCAATCGCATTGTCGCCTTAATTGAGAGAAAACAACAGGGGGCGGCTCTTCATGAAAACAACAGCTGAACAAACGATCAATGCCATTGAAGAAATACGGCAGTATTGCGATGAACATATCCGTCCGTTTGCCAATGAATTCGATGAGACGGAACATTTGCCAGAGTCGCTGATTCGAGATATGGCGAAACGAGGCTACTTGGCAGCAGGTATCCCGTCTTCCTATCAAGGGCTGGGGCTTGATCCAATCGCATATGGACAGTTTACGGAACAAGTGGGAAAAGCTTGCTGTAATGTCCGGACATTATTGACAGTGAATTCACTTGTAGGAGAAGCCATTCTTCGTTATGGAACAGAAGATCAAAAACAAGGCTGGCTCGTTGAATTAGCTAAAGGAGAAAAAATCGGTGCCTTTGCTTTGTCAGAGCCGAATATTGGTTCAGATGCCAATCATGTTGAAACAAGCTATCAAAAGGAAGGACAATCCTATGTATTAAATGGGAAGAAAAAGTGGATTTCCTTTGGAGCGATTGCCGATTTCTTTATTGTGATTGCAAGAGACGGTGAACAAGTCACGGCATTCCTTGTCGATCGAGATCAGCCGGGTGTAGAGATTGAGAGAATTACAGGAATGATGGCCAACCGAGCGTCATATTTAGCGGAAATCACCCTCGATCATGTCCAGGTGCATGAAGACTGTGTCTTAGGACCAGTTGGGGGCGGATTTAACCATGTGGTGTCACTCGCATTAGACCATGGAAGATACAGTGTCGCTTGGGCAGGGCTTGCCATTGCACAAGAAGCCGTTGATTCTCTTGTTACGTATTCACGTAAAAGAACACAATTTAATGAGAAATTGTACAAGCATCAAATGATCAAAGGCATGATCGGAGATGCGGTGACCCAGCTCCATGCAGCGAGAGCCTTATGCCTAAAGGCTGGGGAAATGAGAGAAGCGAATCATCCTGATGCAATCACAGAAACATCCATTGCAAAATATTTCACCTCTAAAATCGCTGTTGACATTACAAATACAAATGTCCAAATTCATGGCGGAAGTGGATTTAGCCGGGAAAACTCAGCTTCAAGACTATATCGTGAAGCGAAGGTGCTTGAAATTATTGAAGGAACTTCGCAAATTCAGCAACAGGTTATTGCTAACTATGGTTTACGCCATTATTTCGTGAAACATTCTTAGAGAGAAAGGAGATGATCCCATGGCTTTACAGCCGCAGAAGCTGGATAAACAGAACATTGAAAATATGTTAGCTATCACTACGATCCAAGAGGGACTGCTGTTTCATCATTTAATGGAACCGAACGGAACAGCTTATTTTGAACAACTGCTGATCGAAATAGACGGACCGATAGATCGAGACATTTTTGAACAATCATGGACGAATGTCACCAAACAGCATGAAATGCTTAGAACATTGTTCAGATGGCAGGAACTCGCAAGACCAGTACAAATTGTGCTGAAGGAGCATCAGCCAGACATTCGATACCGTGATTTGACAAAAGCGAAGGAGCCTCTTCATGTGCTGAAAGAGGAGGTGACGGCTCAGAACCGAGAAGAACGCTTTGATCTGCAGGAAGTCCCATTTCGTCTGACGTTATGTGAAGTGAATGATGAAGTCAGCTGGGTTCTCATTAGCTTCCATCATATTTTATTAGACGGATGGAGCCTTGGGATTGTATTAAGCGATTGGATGAGTGCATATGAGCGCTTATCGAATGGGGACAAACCTCTTTTGGAACAAAGACCGTCCTACCAATCCTTTGTCAAATGGCAGCAGAAAAACCTTCAACAGACAGAAGCACAAGCCGCCTATTGGAAAAATGTTTTCAACGGTTGGAGTTATGCAGAACTGCTTCCGAAGTCAAGCGGCGCACATGAAAATTCAGAAGTGTTTCATCAATATGAACATCAAGTGGATACTTCCATTGCGGAGAGCTTGAGCAAATTCACGAATCAATATGACGTGACGCTGGCATCTGTGATGTATACGCTGTGGGGAGTTTTGCTATCTAAGTATGCGAACCAAGATGATATTGTCTTTGGGACAACAGTCTCAGGGAGAAATGCGGATGTCCCTCATATTGAAAAGATGACTGGATTGTTCATTAACACATTACCGATGCGGGTCTCATTCGAACAAGAGCGGCCAATTCTTGAACAGATGCAGGAAGTGAGCCGTGAGATCGCTGTAAGAAATGAATATGAACATACCCCGCTATCTGACTTAAAGAAATATGCAGGAATGACTGCAGAGCAATCATTATTTGATTCAATCGTCGTCATTGAAAACTATCCACTAGATCAAATGCTCACGAAAAACGATCAGCCAATTCGTATTCGTGGATTTGAGATGACTGAGCAGACAGAATTCGATCTCACGCTTAGTGTTCAGGCGTTTGATGATCAGCTGCACTTTTCATTGGTGTATAACCCCGTCAGCTTTTCAGCTGAACAAATCGAAAAGTGGTGTCAGCATTTTCTTCATCTCCTGTCTGATGCATGTGCACATCCGCACAAACCTGCTGCTCAACTACAGCTGCTATCAGAAAAAGAGAAAGAAAAGCAGTTAGCGGTCTTCAAGCAATATGGCGGAGCAACATCTAGCAATGAGCCAACCGTGATTGACCTATTTGAAGAACAAGTAGAGCGAACGCCAGCGGCAGCCGCAGTTGAGTTTGGCGATACGACGGTTACATATGAACAACTCAATAAGAGAGTGAACCAGCTCGCACATTATTTACAAAACAAAGGGGTCAAACAGGAGCAGCGTGTCGGCATTTTAGCAGAGCATTCCATTGAAATGGTGATAGCATGCTTAGCGATCTTAAAAGCTGGCGGTGCTTACGTGCCGATTGATCCTGAATATCCGCAGGAACGAATAGAATATCTATTAGAAGACAGCGGAGTAGAATGGCTCTTAACCCATCCAATGAAAGGGCTCACCTATGCCTATCATGGAGAAAAAATTGATATCACACAGCCGGATCTATACACCGGACCATCAGACAACTTGGCAGAAGCCATCACCTCAGACCAAACAGCCTACTGCATTTATACATCAGGTACGACAGGAAGACCTAAAGGTGTACTCATTCAACATCTTGGCTTAGCCAACTATATTGATTGGGCAAAGCAAGTATATGTTCGAGGAGAAACAAGGCATTTTGCTATGTATACTTCACTGTCCTTTGACCTGACGGTTACTTCTATTTTCACGCCGCTCATTTCAGGAAATACCATCATGATTTATCACCATGAAAACCGGCAGCTGCTTGTCGAAGACATCATAAAAGACAATCGCGTACATGTGATGAAACTGACACCATCTCATTTACAGTTTATTAAGCATTTGTCTTTCCCAGACAGCCAAATGAAATGTTTCATTTTAGGCGGAGAACAGCTGGAAACATCTTTAGCGAAATCCATTCAGCAGTCCTTCCCGCAGCCAATTGAAATTGTGAATGAATATGGACCAACTGAAACGGTCGTTGGCTGCATGATTCATCGATATGACCAGGACCTTGATCAAGACGTGTATGTACCGATTGGAAAGCCTGCACAGCATACAGATATTCTTCTGTTTGACAGACATATGAATCTCATGCCGGAAGGAGCCGTCGGTGAATTATATATTGGCGGAAAAGGTGTCGCAAAAGGCTATGTGAATCGCCCAGAACTGACCGAAGAAAGGTTTGTCGACCATCCTTTCCAGCCGGGTGAAAAAATTTATAAAACAGGTGATGCAGCCCGCATTCTCCCTAATGGGCTCATTCAATTTTTAGGTCGAAATGATGATCAAGTGAAGCTGAGAGGCTACCGGATTGAAACTGGTGAGATTGAATTTTGGTTGAATGAACAGCCAGGAATAAAAGCAGCAGCTGTTGTTGTAAAGCCAGATGTTTCTGGTACACCATGTTTGGCCGCATATGTTGTCACGACAGCCATACTTGATCAAGAGGCAATAAAACAAGCGTTGGCTGATCAACTGCCGGATTATATGATCCCAACTCACTTTGTTCAATTGGACGATATGCCGCTGACTGCCAATGGCAAACTAGATAAACGAGCTTTACCTGCTTTGAAACAGGCGCAGCAAACGAAAAAACAGGCGGGCTCGGACCATCTTTCTGATACGGAGAAAGTCATTCAAGACATTTGGAAAAAGGTCCTCGGCTTAGAAGAGGTAAGTGTCCATGACAAATTCTTTGATATTGGCGGGCATTCACTCAATTTGATCCACGTCAATCAACAGCTCGCTAAGCAATTGAATCAAAGCATTCCAATGGTCGAAATGTTCCGCCGTCCAACGATTAGAGAGCTTGCCGCATATTTAAGCGGCGATTCAGAGCAGGCAGCGGCAGGCGCGCAGCCTGTGAAACAAAAGACAAGAAAAGCCAATGAGCCGATTGCCATTATTGGAATGGCTGGTAAATTCCCAGGTGCGAAAAATGTTGAGGCATTTTGGCGAAATTTGAAGAATGGAGAAGAATCAATTTCCTTCTTTTCCGATGAAGAACTGCTTGAAGCTGGTATTGACCGTCAAACCTTCGAGCGATCTGATTATGTGAGGGCAAAGGGTGTCATTGATGGACCTGATTTATTTGATGCATCCTTCTTCGGTTATTCGCCAGGTCAGGCAGAAATGATGGATCCTCAAATACGCCTCCTGCATGAGTACGCCTATAAGGCGCTGGAAGATGCGGGGTATGTGCAAGAAGATTATACGGGGAAGGTCGGTTTGTTTACTGGGTCCACTTCAAACTTCCAATGGATTCAGCGTTTTGCCGCTTCCCTTGATAGCAGCATGTCAGAGCTGTTTGAAGTGGGTTCACTCAATGATACGTATACCGTCAGTACAAGAATTGCCCATAAATTGAATTTGAAAGGACCGGCGCTTACGCTGCAAACCGCTTGTTCAACTTCTTTGGTCGCCTTGCATTTGGCCTGTCAATCCATTGCAAATGGTGATTCAGATGTAGCTCTTGCGGGAGGTGTGTCGATCCTGCACCCAGTGAAATCAGGCTACGTTTATCAACAGAATATGGTGAAATCAAGCGATGGCCATTGCCGCGCCTTTGACGATCAAGCGGATGGAACTGTTGGCGGAGATGGTGTTGGTCTTGTTGCTTTAAAAGCACTGAGTGAAGCCATAGAAGATGGTGACCATATTTATGCGGTTATTAAGGGCTCTGCCATCAACAATGATGGTGATCAAAAGGTTGGTTTCAATGCTCCGAGCGTCGAAGGACAGACACGTGTCATTCAGGATGCCCTGCATCAAGCAGATGTTTCACCAGATACGATTGAATATGTGGAAACACATGGAACTGGCACATCACTTGGTGATCCGATTGAAATAGAGGCGCTCACAAAGGCTTTCGACACAGAGAAAAAACAATTTTGCCGCATTGGGTCTGTGAAAACAAATATTGGACATTTAGATGCAGCGGCAGGAGCAGCTGGCTTGATCAAAGCTGTGCTTTCGCTTCAGAATCACACGTTTGTACCTAGTCTACACTTCAAAAAAGCCAATGAAAACATTGCATTTGAACATAGCCCTTTCTTTGTCAACACTGACCTGACCGACTGGAAGCAGCCAGCTTCCCATTTGCGACGGGCTGGGGTGAGCTCATTTGGAATGGGTGGAACGAATGCACATGTCATTTTAGAAGAAGCACCACAAAGAGATCGTCAGCAAATGCCTCGTTCTGCTGAGCTGCTTGTTCTTTCAGCAAAGAGCAAAACGAGCTTGGAACGAATGAAAGACAAACTCGCAAGCCAAATAGAAAACACGCCTTCTATCAATTTGGCAGACGCAGCTTATACGCTGCAAACAGGAAGACAATCCTTTGATTTCCGTCAGGCATTTGTTGCGGCAAACAGAGAAGATGCTCTAAGAGTATTAACAGAAAAGCAAGGCAAGGGCATTGGAAAGCTCATGCATTCGCATGTGGAGAAGCAAAAGATTATTTTTATGTTTTCTGGACAAGGCAATCAATATCTCAATATGGGATTAGATTTGTACCGGGAAGAGCCTTACTTTAAGAAGCAAATGGATGCTTGTTTTCAAGCATATGAAGAAGCAACAGGACGAAGTCTTGCCCGTATTCTGTACCCATTAGCGGCTGAAACAGAAAAGGCACGTGAACAATTGGCAAGTACTCAATATGCACAGCCAGCCATTTTTGCCATTGAATATGCCTTATCCATGCTTTTCATTGAATGGGGCGTTCGTCCTGATGCAATGATCGGCTATAGCTTTGGCGAATTAACAGCAGCCGCCATATCAGGGCTATTCAGCTTAAAGGACGCAATGTCCATGGTCGCCTATCGTGCGAATGCGATGCAGTCGTCACCACCCGGCGTCATGATGAGTGTTCCATTACCTGAGGCAAAGCTCAAACCGATGCTTCCAAAAGATATTTCTCTCGCGGTTGTCAATGATTCATCATGTATCGTGTCAGGTCTAGAAGAGGCGATAAGTGAATTTGAACAAGAGCTGAAAAGCAACAGATTGATGTGTATGCGATTAGGTGGAACCATTGCCGCCCACTCACATGTCATGAAGGAGGCAGCGGAGCAATTCGGAGAAAAATTAACGCATATGAAAGCCAAGTCGCTTCGTATTCCATTCATTTCGAATTTGTCAGGAGATTGGATGACAGATACGAGTGCGAAGGATATGTCTTATTGGAAAAGGCATATGACCGATACAGTTCGCTTTGCTGAAGGCATCACAAATCTTTTACAAGAGGACAATATTCAATTAATTGAGATTGGCCCAGGACAAGATTTAAGTGTGATGGTCAACCGGTCGCTGAACGGTCTGAACCAGCATGTATGTCATGTGTTAAGACATGCAAAACAAGATGTGACGGATACTGAATTTTTACTTGGTCAAATGGGACGTCTATGGACAAACGGATTATCTATTGATTGGGACAGGTTCCATCTAAACCGTCAGCCGCGGAAAATGCCGCTTCCAACCTATGCGTTTGATCAAACCTCCTATTGGTATGATGCAGCAGATCGTGTGAAACAAGAAAAACCAAAGCAGTCTGGACGAAAGCAGCAAATGGATGAATGGTTCTATACCCCTCATTGGGAAGCGGATCTTTTACCTTGCGTGCCATCAGAAGATACGTCTGGCGGAGCCTTGCTTTTGTTTGCAGATCCATCTGCTTTTGGAGAGAAGATTGCGGCTGAGCTCATGACGAAACGGAACGAGTCCGTAGTGGTTCGTAAAGGAAATGAATTTACGAAGCATGACGAAAAAAGCTATACCATTCGGTCACATGAGCCATCTGATTATGAAAGGCTCATATCAAATCTGGCAGATGATGAAATCAACGTGTCAAAAGTTTGTCATCTATGGGGGCTTTCAGAACGACACTCATCTCACACGGAAGAAGAATGGGTGAAGCAAACGCAGCAAGATGCTTATTACTCCTTGCTTTATATCGGCCAGGCACTGAAAAAATATGTGTTGGACCAAAAGGTATCGGTTACAGTTCTTTCCTCATTGACGTATGCCGTTGGCGGTGAGCCTGTACTTTATCCTGAAAAAGCGATCCATCTAGGACCTGCGATGGTGATTTCACAAGAAACACCGAACTTACGCTACCGCATTCTTGATATTGATCGCCCAGTGGAAAATGGGGTTCAAGAAAAGAGATTGCTAAAGCAAATAAGCGATGAGCTAGATCGAGCGTATGGACAGCTTCTCACGGTCTATCGACGAAATAAGCGATATGTGAAAAAGTATGCGAATAGTTCAGTTCCTGAAACAGGACAGGCTCATTTGGCTAAAAAAGATGGTGTATACATTTTAATTGGCGGACTTGGATTTATTGGATTGAATATCGCCCAGACTTTGGCCGAGCAAACGAAGGGAACATTGATCTTAACGAGCAGGTCTGGATTCCCTGATAGAAGCAAGTGGCAAGAATGGCTGTCTACGCATGATGAACAGGATCCAACAAAGAAAAAAATCCAAAGGGTAATGGCGCTGGAAGAGACAGGTGCAGATGTTCTCATTCAGAAAGTAGACGTTCGTCACAAGGAAGATATCCAGCAATTGTTCAACACAGTGGATGCATCATATGGGCAGATCGATGGCGTGATCTATGCAGCTGGAGTGACAGGCGACCAATCTTTCCAGGTGATGGAGCAAACAGATGTCACTTTTTCGGAGCCGCATTTTGAAGCGAAGATGAATGGTGTGCTTCATCTTGATGCTGCCTTAAGTGATCGATCCCTTGATTTCTGTTTTGTCCTGTCATCTTTGTCACCGATCTTGGGTGGACTCGGTTTTACAGCCTATACAGCTGTGAATCATTTCATCGATGCGTATGTGTATGAACGCAATCTACGTTCAGAAACACAGTGGTCTGTCATTAGTTTTGACGGCTGGGAATTTGAGCAAGGGAAGCAGCTTGATCTTCCAATCGGAGATGATGTCACCGAAACGTTAATTACAGAAAAAGAAGGAAGAATGATCTTTGAACGATTGCTTTCGCTGGATCAAGTGGAACAAATGGTTATTTCGACAACATCTTTACATGATCGTATTCACCGATATGTAGACCGTTTATCCCTTGAGGAAGAGAGCGGCGGAGAGAATGAACAAGATGGAAACTTGTATTCTAGGCCAGCGCTTTCCACGAATTATGCGGCACCTGAAACGGAGCTGGAGAAGGCATTAAGTCAACATTGGCAAGCTTTCTTTAAGATTGATGAAATTGGCATAGATGATCATTTCTTTGAAATGGGTGGAGATTCTCTAAAGGCGATTACGTTCATTGGCATCATTCATCGTGCATTTAGTGTAGAGCTGACGCTGCCACAATTTTTCCAAATCCCTACGATACGATTAATGGCAGCATATATCGATCAAGCAGATACTGCTGCTTATCATGCGATTGAAAAAGCCGAAGTGAAGGAGCATTATCCTCTGTCGTCTGCGCAAAAACGGTTGTATCTCATGCAGCAAATGGATGTAAACAGCACAGGATACAACGAGTTTAAAGCGGGACGAATCAAAGGGAAACTCGATATTAGCAGGTTGGAATGGGCATTTCAGCAGCTTATTAAGAGACACGAAAGTTTGCGGACAGCGTTTGTACTAGAGAATGGAGTCCCTTATCAAAAGATTGAAGAAGAGGTACCATTTGCAGTCACATTATTTGACCTCACTAACGGATCGACACAAGGATCTGAGGAAGATCAAAAACAAGTGATTGAACAATTTTTGACTGCCTTTACGTTAAGTGAGGCTCCATTGATGAGAGTCGGCGTGATGAAGCTGGCAGAAGAGGAATTCGTACTTATGCTAGACATGCACCACATTATCTCAGACGGTCTTTCTCAAGATATTTTGGTCAATGACTTTATGCAGTTATATGACGGTAGGACGCTTGAGCCTCTCGCTCTGCAATATAAAGATTTTTCAGAATGGCAAAATGACTTGCTTGCGTCGGAAGCACTGAAAGAATCGAGTGATTACTGGAAAAACCGGTTAGAAAGTGCCCCGCTACTTGATCTGCCAACAGATTTCGATCGGCCGGAAGTGAGACAATTCCGCGGCGGACATTATACGTTCCGTATAGAAGAAGTGGAGCTGAACGCGTTTAAGCAGGTGATTTTAAAGGAAGACGCCACACTGTTTATGGGTTTGTTAAGTGTATATCAGATTTTGCTTCATAAATTAAGCGGACAATCAGATATCACGGTCGGGGTTCCGGTAGCAGGGAGAAAACAAGAGGAGCTGCAGCAAGTGATCGGTATTTTTGTCAATATGCTACCACTTCGTTTGTATCCTAAAGCAGAGCTGACGTACCAGCAATTCCTACAGGATGTGAAAGCACATGTCATCGATGATTTCGGACATCAAGACTATCAATATGAACAAATGGTTCAAGATCTCCAGTTAAGCCGGAGTGTCAGCCGGAATCTATTGTTTGATGCTGTGTTTGCCTTGCAAAATATGAATCAGCCAGAACTGAAGGTAGGCGGCTTAACCTTTAGTGATTATCCGTATGAGACAGGAACGTCACGCTTTGATTTACTCTGGATTGCGTATGAGCAGGAAGACGGTCTTTCTTCAACGATTGAATATAATACTGAGCTTTTCACAGAGGAAACCATCGAGCAGATTGCGGGCTTGCTGAAAGACATCATGAGGGCTGTTTCAGTAGATGCTGTAAGAATAGAGGAGATCGAACTGACTTCTTCATTCGAGCAATTAGATGACGTATCTCTTTTCGAATTAGATGACTTGAAAATATAAGTAAAGAGGTGAATGGAAGAGTGATTGAACATGATGATTTTCAACTGAAAGCAGCGGCGAAGGAAAGGGTGAGGGAAAGAGCCTACTGGACATCGATCTTATCAGGTATCCAGCTTGATGGCCGTATTCCTCATACGGTTTCACAAGCCAAGCCTGCTGCAATGAATCGATCGCTTCATTCGTCCTTCCCTGTGGCTATGAATCATTCGTTAAAGCAATTATGTGGAGATTCTGATTTGCGCCTGTTTATCGTGCTGACCACAGCTGCTTTTGGCTTGCTTCAACGTTATAGCGGAAAAACTGAGTTGATGGTGACTGTTCCTACAATGGAACAGTCTGCCAATCAATCAGCCATCAATCATATACTGCCGCTTAAGGCAGAGATTGAGCCTCATATGAGCTTTAGCGCAGGGCTAGAGGTATTGAAACAATCGTTTCAGGAGGCAGTGCGTCATCAAAATTATCCTGTTCATATTTTAATGGATGAGCTTTGGCGTTCAATAGAAGAAGACAAGAAGCGTGTCAATCTGGCATGTGCATTTGAGCCATTGCATGGGCAAGCTGACCGAGAGCAGCTGCATGCGGATGTGCTTATTGTTTGGAAGAAAGAACAAGATCACCTTCATGCTGAAGTTCACTGGGATGCTTCCATTTATGATGACCACATGATGGAGCAGTTCTCCAATCATTTCATGGGATTCACAGAGCAATGTCTCGAAACGCCTGAGCAAACGATGAGCACACACTCATTTTTATCTGATATGGAGAAAAGTCAGCTGTTTGATTCGTTTCAAGGGGAGTCGCTCGCTTATCCAGTGGATCGTGATATTGTGTCGTTATTTCAACAACAAGTCCAATTGCATCCAGCACGAACGGCTGTTGTGTTTGGCACCACCTCCTATACATATGAAGAGGTTGATCATTTATCAGATCGCATTGCGCTTAGACTATCTCAAAGTCAGATAACATGTGAGACTCCTGTTGGACTCAGAATGTATCGATCTGCTGAACTTGTCATTGCTATTCTTGGCATCTTAAAGGCTGGCTATGCTTATTTACCGATTGATGTCCATCTGCCGATTGAAAGAATTCGGTATATGCTCAAAAACAGCGGTGCTACAGCTATTGTCTCGGATACAGAAGGACACGAAGGATTGGATGTCGAGGTTCATGTGATTCAAGACATGCTTCAAGAATCATCAATAAAAGAGAATCTGACTTGGTCTATCTCGTCTTCGGATATGGCGTATGTCCTGTATACATCAGGTACGACAGGGCATCCGAAAGGTGTCGTTATCGAACATCGTCATGTCATTAATTTGGTATATGGAATGAAAACGCGCTTTTTTGATCTGCTCCCTGATCCTTTGCAAGTAGGGATGCTGGCTTCACACATTTTTGATGCGTCTGTTCAAACATTGTTCCCAGCATTGCTCCTCGGGCATACGCTGCATATTGCCAAAGATGAAGTCCGTATGGATGGGCATGCGTTATGGTCGTTTTACCAAGAACATCACATCCAGCTGTCTGATGTGACCCCCTCTCATTTAAAGCTGATGAACAAGGCAGCAGCGCAATCAAAACAAGACCTGCCAGCGTTGAAGATGCTGCTGGTGGGCGGAGAGGTATTCACAAAAGAGCTGATGGATCAATTTTTACAGCATATATCAGGTGAAAAACCAATCATGATTAATGCGTATGGGCCGACTGAATGTACGGTTCAGTCATCATCCTTTCTGATTCCCCAAGACTGGGATGAGCAAGTCATTCCTATTGGGCAGCCGATGCCGAATGAGCATATTTTCATATGTGATGCGCAAGGAGAGCTAGTTCCGATTGGCGTCTTTGGAGAGTTATATATAGCAGGCGATGGTGTAGGTCGTGGGTACATCAATCACCCTGATCTGAGCAAGGAGAAATTTATCAAAAAACCAGAGCTCAGCAGCGGGGTGTTATACGGTACGGGAGATCTTGCAAGATGGCGGTTTGATGGATTGTTAGAATTCGCCAAGAGAAACGACGGTCAAGTGAAAATTAGGGGATATCGAGTTGAGCTAGAGGAAATCCGCAGAGCGATTCTTGATGACCCGCATATGCAAGGATTGATTCAAGATGTCATTGTCATTCCTAAGGAAACGCAGGATCAGGACCAATACATTTGCGCATACATGATGGCAAAACAAGCGATAGATCAACGTGCGCTTCGTCAGTCTTTAAGTGAAAGATTACCAGGTTATATGGTGCCGAGGCATGTCATTCAAATAGAGCAATTTCCTTTGAATCTATCGGGGAAATTGGATATCCAAGCACTGCCGAATCCAGAAGATCAGCTGGCAGACAATCAAGAGCCAGTGACCATTCAAGCACATAATGAAACAGAGCAGAAGCTTGTTCGCATTTTCGCCTCTATTTTACAAGTCCCTGCTTCGCAGATTCGTATAGATGAACCGTTTTTTGACTTAGGCGGGAACTCTTTTAATATCGTTGAGCTGTCCAATAAAGTGAAAGAGGAATTTCAGCAGGAGCTGACAGTAATGGAGCTGTTCCAATATACAACTGTTTCGCAAATAGCTGCTCAATTAAAAAACAAAGCATCAGGGCAAGAGAAACAGATCGAAGATGATGGAGAAAATGAAGCGGATGACTTAGAAAGTGCCGCTCAACTGTTAGGCGGGATGATAGATGAGTAAGTTCACAGGATTAGAGGTTGCAGTGGTTGGGATGGCCTGCCGTTTTCCGGGAGCAAAGAATATTCATCACTTTTGGGACAACCTTGCAAATGGAAGAGAGTCCATTACGTTCTTTTCGAAGGAAGAGCTGCTTGAGGCAGGGGTTGAGAAAGAGGCATTAGATCATGAGCAATATGTACGTGCCAAAGGAGCAGTTGATCAGCATGATCATTTTGATGCAGATTTCTTTGGTTATTCACAGCGTGAAGCAGAAGTAATGGACCCGCAAATCCGCATGTTTCATGAGGTGGCGTGGGAATCTCTTGAAGATGCAGGCTATAACCCTGAAACCTATCAGGAACCAATTGGTTTATTTGGAGCCGCTTCTGCTAATTTATATTGGCAAGCTGCTTCCATGCTGATGAGAACCAATGACTCATCTGAACAATTTGCGGCTGTTCAGTTAACAGATAAAGATTTCATGAACACAAAGGTATCCTACAAATTGAATTTGAAGGGACCGAGCGTAGCTGTTGATACAGCCTGTTCTTCCTCTTTGACTGCCATTCATATGGCGGCGCGCGCCCTAATTACTGGGGAATGTAAAATGGCTCTCGCAGGCGGCGTCACCATTACGACCCCTCACAAAAAAGGATACATGTATCAAGAGGGGATGATCATGTCGCCGGATGGGCACTGCCGAGCTTTTGATGAACAGGCAAAAGGCACCGTTGGCGGTGAGGGCTGCGGTGTTGTTGTGCTCAAATCATTAAAGCAGGCACTAAAAGATAAGGATCATATCTATGGCGTGATTAAAGGTTCAGCCTATAACAATGATGGCGGGCGTAAGGTTGGCTACACAGCACCAAGTATAGAAGGACAAAGCGAAGTGATTAAAAAGGCACTCAACATCAGTCGTGTAGAAGCTGAGAGTATTTCTTATATTGAAGCACATGGCACAGGTACAACTCTTGGAGATCCGGTTGAAATTGAGTCACTAAAGAAAGCCTTTCAAACGGATAAAAAACAGTTTTGTGCGATTGGGTCTGTGAAAACCAATATTGGTCATCTTGACTCAGCCGCAGGGGTTGCAGGTTTTATCAAGACAACGCTTAGTCTGTACCATCAGATGCTGCCGCCTAGCCTTCATTATAAAAAACCGAATCCGAAAATTGATTTTGAATCAAGTCCATTTTATGTCAATACAACACCCGTACCATGGACGAAAATAGAGCAGCCGCTACGTGCCGGGGTCAGTTCATTTGGAGTTGGTGGAACGAATGTACATCTGATCATGGAAGAGGCACCCGCAGCCGACAAACCGTCATTAGAAAGAGATCATGAACTAATGGTGATTTCTGCAAGATCGAAGCAGGCGGTTCAAAAATCTGCTGAACAAATGACATCTTATTTAAAAGAACAAAAGAATGTCACACTATCCGAGGCTGCCTTTACACTGCAAGAGGGACGAAAGCATTTTCCTTATCGACAAGCTTTTCTTGCAGGTCCTGAACGCACATTCCAGTCAGCCGGACAGCCGCAAAAGGCCTTTCAACAGCCTGCAGTCGTTTGGATGTTTTCTGGACAAGGTGCTCAGTATGTGAATATGGGCAAGGATTTATATGAGAAAGACCCTGAATTTAAACAAACGCTTCAGAAATGTTTTGCCATCATTTTATCTTTATCAGGTGTTGAGATCGAGAACGTGTTATATCCAACAACCGAAGAAGAGTTCATAAAAGCAGAACAACTCATGCAGCAAACATCATATACACAAATCATCTTGTTTAGTTTTGAGTATGCGCTCGCATCGAAGCTGATGGGACTAGGCATACGTCCGCATTATTTCATTGGTCATAGTATTGGAGAAATCACGGCTGCCTGCGTGGCCGGTATCATCCACCTTGAAGATGCAATCCGTATCGTTTTAAAAAGAGGCAGTTTGATGCAAAAAATGCCTCGGGGTGAAATGGCCGGAGTGTCCCTCCCTGCCGAAGAGATTGAACATGATCTTCCTGAGGGGGTCGAGCTTTCTGCGGTGAATAGCTCACAATTATCTGTTGTTTCCGGACCTTCAGAACGGTTACAGATCTATCTCGAACAAGCTGAAAAAAGAGGAGCTTCTGTCCAAACATTGAAAACCTCTCACGCCTTTCATACGAGTATGATGGCTGAAGCATCCGAACAGTTTAAGAACGTTCTCTCAGAGATCACCTATCAGCAGGGCGAGGTTCCGATCCTTTCGAATGTGACAGGGAACTGGTTAACAAATGAGCAAGCCTCATCGCCTGATTACTGGGCATCTCATATTAGGCAGCCTGTTTTATTTAGTCAAGGATTAGAGACGTTACTTGGACTTGGAGAAGTGGTTTTCATTGAAGTGGGGCCAGGTCATACGTTGACCCAATTTGTGAGACGACATGATGACTATGATGTGAACAAAGCAGCGGCTGTTTCATTGGTGAGACATCCAAAAGAACAAGCTGCTGATGATGAATATATGAAAAAAGCTATAGGTAAGCTGTGGACTTTCGGAGTGGAACCGAATTGGAGCGCTGTCAGAAAAGAAAAGACCCCATATCGAGTGTCACTGCCAACATATCCATTTGAGCATCAAATATTCCCCTCTCCGCAGTTTAAAGCGGATCAGCTGATGAGCAATTTAGCGCCATCAGAAAAGGGGGAGAAACTCTCAGCTGATTTTCAAGACTGGTTTTACATTCCGGTATGGGAGCGCTCTGCACCTGTACTAAAAGAGCAGCATCATCAAGGGAAGCGTATCTTAGTTTTTGAGAAAAGTGGTCATATTGGCGCCTATTTGAAAGAGCGGCATGCAGAGGTTGTCAGCGTCTGTCAAAGTGATCATACGATCAAAGAAAATGACCAGTTGATGAAAGCTGACGTTCATATGCTGTCACACTTAGAGTGGGTGATGGCTGAACTGCAGCAATCTGAATTTATACCGGAAGAGATCATCTGGATGCATGATGAACTAACAGAAGATACAGGTGAACAGCCAAACTACTTATCTGTGCTCGATCTCGTCAGGCTGATCAGTCAGCATCATAACACAACCATCCGTCTTCACCTTGTGACAAACCAAGCACATGATGTCATCGGGATGGAGAAGGTCAATCCTCTTCAAGCAACATGTACTGGATTAGCTCTGACCATTCCTCAAGAATATCAGCATATTGCGTGTCAGCACGTTGATTTATGTCAGGAAACAAAGGCGGACTGGCCGCTCTTTCTTTCATACGAGGTTGCAATGCACGATCAAGAGGCGGTCGTGGCGTATCGAGGGAACAGCAGATGGGTTCGAAAAGCTTCAAGTACACCTTTAAGCAAAGAGGAATCGTCCACACAGCCTTTCAGGACTCATGGTGTTTACCTCCTGACCGGCGGTATGGGAGGCATTGGCTTCACACTAGCTCAACATTTAGCAGAAACGTATCAAGCAAAACTTGTGTTCCTCAGCCGATCACAAATACGTGAACGTTCTGCATGGGGTGAGCTGCGTGATGCGGATGGGAAAGAAGCTGAGACCGTGAAAAAACTGATGGTTCTTGAAGAGTTAGGAGCTGATGTACAAACTGTAAACGGTGATGTGTCAGATAAAGACGCCGTGCAGAAAGCGATCCAGCTGGCTCATACATCATTTGGTGATTTACATGGTGTCATTCATGCGGCAGGAGAGGCAGATGGGAAGATCATCCAAGCAAGAACAGCAGACGATGAAATTCGCATGTGTCAGGCAAAAATCAACGGGACCTATGTGCTGGATGAAGCTCTCAAGGATGAAACGCTCGACTTCTTTTTACTTTGTTCATCCCTTGTGTCCTTTCTTGGAGCGGCTGGACAAGTGGCTTATGCCGCTTCCAATGCTTTTATGGACAGCTTTGCTCATGCGAAGAGGCAGGAAGGAAAGCCAGTGATTTCTTTAAACTGGGATCGATGGGAAAAAGTCGGTATGGCACACGACTCAGCATTAGCGGCCAAAGTCAATGACATGATGACGCTCGAGGAGCAGGCGGGAATTTTACCAGAAGAAGGAATCAAGGTCTTTCAGGAAGTGCTGCGTCTAGATTATCCGCAAATTCTTGTTTCTGTTCGAGACATGGGTGAGAGAATAAAACACCGATTAACACCTATGCAGCAGGAAGAAGAGCCGTCTCAACAAATATCGCAGGTCATAGATGATCGTCTAGAAGCATCATTGTGTGATGTACTCAGCTCCTTTTTTCCTCATGAACCGGATGTAAATGAGAACTTCTTTGAAATGGGTGCAACATCCCTTGATTTGCTGCAGATGAGCGGTCATATTAAATCAATTTATGGTATAGAGGTTCCAGTGGTCATGATGTATAGTCATCCAACGATCGCGTCATTGGCTGCAGAACTGAAGAAGATACATGGAGTGAAGGAAGAAAAGCAAGCTGTCACTGAATCATCTAATCTCCGCAAACAGGCGATGGCAGATGGGAAGAACCGCCGTAAACAGAGATTAAAACGAAAATAGATGGGAGAAATGCAGCGTATGTCTGATCAAGAGCAATGGACCGAATCTGGACTTGAAATTGCAGTTGTAGGATTAGCAGGTACGTTTCCCGAGGCACCGAATGTGCAAGCGTTTTGGGAAAATGTATCGCAAGGGAAAGAATCCGTTACGTTTTTCACTGATGAAGAATTAAAGGCAGCGGGTGTAGATGAGACGCTGCTAAAACGTTCTGATTATGTCAAGGCAAAGCCATATTTACAGCATGCATCATCATTTGATGCAGACTTTTTTGGCTACTCTCCGCGAGAGGCATCTATTATGGACCCGCAAATTCGATTGATGCATGAATGTACATGGCATGCGCTAGAGGATGCAGGCTATGAGCCTGAGCAATACGAAGGATTAATTGGTCTTTATGCCGGGGCATCTAGCAATCTATCGTGGATGGGGCAGCATATGTCGTCACTTGCGAAGAACGAAGATGTGTTTCAAATCATGCATCTCAATGACCCATCCTTTGCTTCTCGGATTGCCTATAAATTAAATCTAAAAGGTCCAAGCGTATCGGTGCAAACGGCTTGCTCCACATCGCTTGTTGCTATCCATATGGCCTGCCAAGGATTAATCGGCGGTGAATGTGACCTTGCGTTAGCAGGAGGTGTCACACTCCATCAGCCGCAAATCACAGGCTATCAATACCAAGAAGGAATGATTTATTCTCCTGATGGTCATTGCCGTCCGTTTGATGAAAAAGCAAAAGGAACCGTTTTTGGTGAAGGTGCAGGCGTTGTTGCGCTAAAACGTTTAAAAGATGCGATAGAAGATGGAGATTTTATTTATGCTGTCGTAAAAGGATCTGCAACGAACAATGATGGGAGCAATAAAGTCGGTTATACAGCCCCAAGTGTGAGTGGACAGGCAAGTGTCATTGAATCTGCGTTAGAAATGGCTGAGACAGAACCAGAGACGATTTCTTATATCGAAGCACATGGAACGGGTACACCTGTTGGAGATCCGATTGAGATTGAGGCGCTTACCCGTGCTTTTCAAACAGATCAACAAGGTTATTGCCGAATTGGATCAGTCAAAGCCAATATTGGGCATTTAGATGCTGCAAGCGGCGTAGCTGGTTTTATCAAAACAGTCATGATGCTGCATCATCGTCAATTTGCCCCGATGCCGCACTTTGAGAAACCGAATCACCGTATTTCTTTTGATCAAACCCCATTTTATGTTGGGACAGACAAAGAGGAGTGGAAGACATCTCAATTGCCAAGGAGAGCTGGAGTCAGTGCCTTTGGTATAGGGGGAGCAAATGCTCATGTCATCTTAGAAGAGGCACAGCCGAGAAAAGCAAACAGCAAGGCCTCGTCCAAAGAATTAATCGTGTTGTCAGCTAGATCAACGCATGATCTGAGGAACATGACAAAAAACTTAAAGGAATATGTCTCCTCACATCCTGATCTCTCACTTGGTGAAGCAGCTTATACGTTACAAAGTGGAAGAAAGGCTTTCAAATATCGAAAAGCGTTTGTCTGTTCCACGCGGGAAGAGTTATTAGAGGAGCTGCAAGTGCTGAATGAAGAGACAGCAGGCAGAGAAAGTCATCTTTATAAACGGATCAGCATGAAGCTGACAGGGTATCATGAGTCAGGTTTACGTGATTACATCAAGCTGTATGAGAAAGATCCTTCTTTCAAAACAGAAGTGGATCGAATCATAAGCCTCGTCCAATCCGCAGTACCTATCAAAAAAGACGAGCTGTTCCATCCTAAACAAAGCCGTCAATCAGAAGTGGCGATGCTGATCATGACATCCGCTTTTGCCAACATGGTAAGATCACTCGGAATTGAACCAGATGGATGGGTTGGAGAAGGCAGCGGAGTCTGGACAGCTTTATATGCAGCAGGCGGTCTTGAGCTAAAAGATGCGGCATCTATTGTGTACCATCTTCATGATACCGAGACGGTTAATCAAAGGCTGGCTTCCCTGCCTCAGAGGACACTCAAGCGGCCTGTTTACTTGCAGCAAACTGGGGAGCAACAAACCACTTTCGACCCATCGTCTGCAAAGGGTCTTCTTCATATGGATCAGCCTGTAAAATCACCAATGATTGAGCAAGAATCACCAGCTTTGATCATTGACCTTTCAATGAAACAAGGGATTGTAATTGAAAAGGGAGCAGAAAAAACAACCGAACCACTTGATGGAGACATGCTTCAAATCGCAGGTGTTCTTTGGGAAATGGGGGTCGGCTTAGCTTTCCCAATAACAGATGAGAAGAACAGACAGCGTATTCCGCTACCTGGGTACCCATTTCATAAAACTGATTTCTCTGCACAAACAAATACGATGGCAGCCATTGAACCACAAAAGCCGCAGAATGAACAGCGTGTCTTTGCTTCACTCGCTTCTTTACAAAAAGACATTCACGACATTGTGCAAACTCATTTTGGGTTTGATCAAATGGATGATGAATCGCCATTTTTCGAATTTGGTGCGACATCCCTTGATATTTCTCAGCTTGCAGCGAAAATATCTGAGCATGTGGACAAGCAAATTGACACTGTGCAATTGTATCGGTTTGCGACAGTGGCAAGTCTTGCTGAATATTTGTTTGAAGAACAGTCAGAACAGATTCAAACGCCTGCTTCTCGCCCAGTAAAAAACACGTCCCAGGAGCATACGGATATTGCGATTGTCGGAATGGCTGGAAGATTCCCGGGAGCTTCATCGCTAGAAGACTTTTGGCAGCGTCTTGTGAATGGCGAGGAAATGATTCACTTTTTCACAGAAGAAGAGCTCAAGAAAGCAGGGCTGGATGCGTCTGTCTATCAGCATCCAAATTTCATTGGAGCAAAAGGTCGTTTACAAGAGATTGAAGGCTTTGATGCAGACTTCTTCAACTATTCTGCCAGAGAGGCAGAGCTAATGGATCCGCAGTTCAGGCTCTTGCATGAATGTGCTTGGGAAGCGCTGGAGGATGCTGGCTGTGACCCTGATCGAATGGCAGGGAAAATTGGCGTTTATACAGGAACGAGTCCAAACCATGAGTGGCTGACGCGCTTTGCCCATCAAATGGAAGCAACTGAGCAATTCAGCGCCATGCTGTTAAATGATCGTGAGTTCTTTAGTACGCAGCTTTCTTATAAATTGAATTTACACGGGCCTAGTGTGACCATGCAGACAGCTTGTTCGACCTCACTTGTCAATATTGGCATGGCCTGTCAAGCATTATTGAATCAAGAATGTGATGCTGCACTGGCTGGCGGTGTGACGGTTAGTTCTCCAGAAAATATCGGCTACATCTATCAAGATGGGATGATTCAATCAAAAGATGGACATTGCCGACCGTTTGACCAAGAGGCGAGCGGAACCATTTTCGGAGATGGAGCGGGGATTGTTCTGCTAAAACGTTATGAAGATGCAATGAGAGATGGCAACCCGATTCATGCGGTCATCAAAGGGGTTGGTGTGAACAATGATGGCAGCCGAAAAGCTGGTTTTACCGCTCCGAGTGTGGAAGGACAAGCAGAGGTTTTAAAAGAAACGTATGAAAAATCAGGTATCGATCCCGCGTCTATTGGTTATGTAGAAGCTCATGGTACGGGGACAAACATGGGAGATCCAATTGAGGTATCCGCCCTTAGCCAAGTGTTCAAAGGGACAGATCCGCTGACGATTCCGATCGGTTCTGTGAAAAGTAATGTCGGACACTTAAATAGTGCGGCAGGGATTGCAGGTTTGTTTAAAGCCATTTTGGCTCTCCAGCATAAAACGATCCCGCCAACCATTCATTATGAAAAACCCAATCAGGAGATTCCTTTCAAAGATACACCGTTTTATGTGAATCAAAAGGCGTTGTATTGGAAGGAAGCAGATGGTCCGAGAAGAGCGGGAGTTAGCTCTTTCGGTATCGGCGGAACGAATGCCCATATGATCATAGAAGAGGGCATACAGGCGAAGCAAAAGCCAGCTTCTAACCAAAAGCAGCTGCTCGTCTTATCTGCAAAAACAGATACTGCTTTGACGGAAATGACAGAGCGATTAAAGCAGTATGTGATCCACCATCCTCAAGTCCCGCTTGAAGATATTGCTTATACATTACGTTATGGCAGAAAGCAATTTCCATACCGAAAAGCGATCGTACTCGCGTCTGCTGATGAATGGATGCAGCAGAAACAGCTTGAAACAAGTGTGTTTCGAAGCAAAAAATGGCGTAAAGCGACCTTTATGTTTTCGGGTCAAGGCGCTCAGTATGTTGGTATGATGCGCGGATTATATGATGCAGAGCCAGTGTTCAAATGGGAAGTAGATAGATGCTTTAAATATGTAATGGAAACGGAGCAAGTGGATTTAAAGGGCATTGTCTTTTCCGAGGATGAAACGAACGAAGACATCACAAAAACGTCAAATGCTCAGCCGCTTCTCTTTATATTCGAGTATGCATTAGCCAAATTGCTTCAGCATAGCGGTGTTGAGCCAGAATCAATGATTGGACACAGTATCGGCGAGTACGTTGCCGCTTGTTTGTCAGGGGTCTTTTCTCTCGAGTCTGCATTAACACTCGTGATGGCAAGAGGAAGATTGATGCAAGACATGGAAAAAGGCGCGATGCTTAGTGTGCAATTACCCGAGGCGGAGCTCGTCTCAATGATCGATGAATCGCTTTCTGTTGCTGCTGTCAATGCAAAAGACCTTTGTGTCGTTTCTGGAAGAGAAGAGCATATCGCTGCATTTGAAAAGAAACTGCAAGACAAAGGAATTGTCACAAGACAGCTCCATACTTCTCATGCCTTTCATTCCTACATGATGGAGCCGATGCTTGAGGCGTTTCAACAATTCGTAGAGAAAGTAGAATTGCACGAGCCAGCGATTCCGTTTATATCGAATGTGACAGGCACCTGGGCAACAAGCGAAGAGGTGATGACAGCATCTTATTGGACGAACCACTTGCGTGGAACCGTTCGTTTTCATGAAGGTCTATCTCAGCTGTTAACCGATGAAGTACGAGCACTCATTGAAGTTGGACCTGGAAACAGCTTGACGGCATTAGCGAAACGTCATGAAAACAAAGAGTCTCATCATGATGTCCTGAATATGGTGAGGCATACGAGAGAACAAGCGGATGACCATGCATATTTCTTAAAGAGAATAGGAGAGCTATGGGCAGGGGGCTACGAGGTCAAAGCACAGCAACATCCAACTCAAGAGGAACGTCAGCTCGTATCGCTGCCGACCTATCCATTTGAGCGGAAACGATATTGGATTGAAGCAGGAAAGCCCGCGTCTCCACAACTATCCGCTCCTAAGGAAACGAAGAAGAAAGAGATGGAAGAATGGTTCTACCTGCCTTCATGGGAGCAGCAGCCGCTAAAACCAGTTTTCGAAAAAGAAACAGAAGAACAAACGTGGCTCATTTTCAGGGAACAGGATGCTTTTCATGAACTGTTTATTCATTCATTTAAGCAACAAGGTATCAAGGTCATTTCTGTCACAAAGGGTGAAGCTTATCAAGAGCAAGATGAGTCGTTTACGATCAATCCGGCAGAAGGCCAGCACTACCGAAACATGTTAGATTCATTGTCTAATAGAGGCATCAATATTCATCGGATTCTTCATTTATGGGAAGCTGCGAAAGAAGATGACAACTCGAATCGTCAAGCCGCTTTTCAGGCGCACATTGAAAAAGGCTATTACAGCTTAATTTTCTTATCTCAAGCGATTGCTGCCCAAAAAAATATTCGAGAATGCCGTCTGTTTACGATCACTAGCGGAATTCAGCCAGTCACAGGAAATGAGACGATATGTGCAGAGAAAAGTGCAATGCTTGGGCCATGTAAAGTGATTTCACAGGAATACCATCATATCAAATGTTGGAATATCGATGTGGAAGACGTGCCAGAAGTCATGTCTTGGAAGGAACAAGTCCTTGTCGATCTTATTGTGCAGGAAATCATGCAGCCTGGAAAGGACCAGCTTGTGGCGTATCGTCATCGAAAGCGCTGGGTGCAGAGCTACAAGCATTTGCCGCTACAAAAAGAAGATGGACTTCCGAAGATGATCAGGCCAAATGGTGTTTATTTGATCACAGGAGGTTTAGGCGGTATCGGATTTGTTCTATCAAAGATGCTGGCGAAGGAAGGAAATGTACATCTTTATTTAACTGGCAGAACGGCATTGCCACCAAGAAATGAATGGGCGTCATATGTTCAACAAGCAAATGCCGATGAAGCGCAGCGCACGAGAATTGAGAAGGTGCTTGAGCTTGAACGATTAGGTGCAACAGTAGAAGCGGTGCAGGCGAATGCAGGAGATCTTGATCAGATGAAACATGTATTTGATGCCATCCGCAAAAAGCATGGCGGCGTTCATGGTGTATTCCATGCAGCAGGATTACCAGGAAGTACATCCTTCCGTGCAATCAAAGATATCCCTTCTACACTGGCGCAGGGAGAGGATCAATTCCAATCAAAGGTGAAAGGGCTCGATGTGCTAGAGCAGCTGCTGGAACAAGAACAAGCAGACTTTTGTCTTCTCTTTTCTTCCATTAGTGCATTGCTTGGGGGCTTAGGATTCTCTGCTTACTCAGCGGCTAACTTATATATGGATGCATTTGCAGCTAGACTTAATCAACATAGTCAAACCCCGTGGATGTGTGTGAACTGGGATGCTTGGAATTTCTGGGGTGAACTAGAATCCACAATTGGTGAATCGATCAATGAGCTTGCGATTTTACCAGAAGAGGGTGCTGAGCTGTTCCAGTATGTTCTGTCTAGCCGGCAGAATCGACACATGCTCGTGTCCACAGGAAATCTTGATGAACGGATAGATCAATGGCTGTCACTAGAGCCTAAGACCGCAGCGGATGAGGATTCATATGAAGTGTCTAAGCACGAAAGACCAGAGCTGGGCAATCCGTATGTGGCGCCTCGCAATGAAACTGAAAAAGCGATCTGTCAAGTATGGCAGGATTTTATGGGCATGGAACAAGTGGGCATTCACGACAATTTCTTCGATCTCGGCGCAAGCTCGCTGGATATTGTTCAAGTCACCAATCGGTTAAACCAAGCACTTCAAACAAATGAAGCGGTTGTGACGTTGTTTACGTACCCATCTGTTGCAGAGCTTGCGAAATATATCCAGCCTTCTGAGGACTCGAAGGAAGAAACGATGGAAGAAGAACTAGCCGTCGTCACTTCAGGTGATCGTAGAGCTCGTTTTAAACAGCAACGGAATAAAAGATTGAGAGGCGGAATCGAGAATGAATGATACAACGAATCACTATCATGGCGCAGAAATTGCTGTTATCGGTCTTGCAGGTCGTTTTCCAGGGGCCAAAAATGTAGATGAGTACTGGGAGAATCTGAAAAAAGGAAAAGAAACAATCTCCTTTTTTACAGAAGAAGAATTACGGCGTGAAGGTACAGATGAAGCTTTATTAAAAAATCCCCGTTTTGTCAAAGCAAAAGGGATGCTAGATGATGTTGATTTATTTGATGCAGATTTCTTTGACTATACACCAAAGGAAGCGGCCATGATGGACCCGCAGTTTAGACTCTTTCATGAATGTGTGTGGACAGCGCTTGAAGACGCTGGGTACGATCCGTTTGAATATAAAGGGCAAATTGGTCTTTATACAGGTGCAGGGATCAATACAGAATGGGTCATGAGAGCACTTCAAGGGGCGGCTCAAGGTGAGGATTCGAAAACACTAGAAGCTGCCGTTCTGAATATGCGTGATTATTTAGCGACGATGATTTCATATAAATTAAATTTGAAGGGACCGAGTATGGTGGTGCAAACCGCCTGCTCGACCTCGATGGTGTCGATTCATCTAGCCGTTCAGGCTTTATTAAGTGGCGACTGTCATATGGCAGTTGCAGGCGGCGTGTCCATTCGCCTGCCGCAAAAATCAGGTTATCTTTATCAAGAAGGCATGATCCATTCATCTGACGGACATTGCCGCGTCTTTGATAACAAAGCCGATGGAACCGTTTTTGGTGATGGTGCAGGAGCCGTTATTTTAAAAAATTTAGAGGATGCCATTGAAGACGGTGATCACATCTATGCTGTCATTAAAGGATCATCTATTAATAATGACGGAAATAGAAAAGTAGGATATACGGCGCCGAGTACGAAAGGTCAAGTTTCAGCCATTAAGACAGCACTTCGAATGGCTGAGGTGGAACCTGAAACCATTTCGTACATTGAAGCACATGGAACCGGAACAACCCTCGGAGATCCAATCGAAATTGAAGCGCTCAAGCAAGCATTTGATACAGATAAAAAAGGCTTTTGCCGCATTGGTTCTGTCAAATCGAATGTTGGTCATTTGAATGATGCATCAGGTGTCGCGGGCTTTATTAAAACCGTTTTAAGCTTAAAGCATCAAGTGATTCCGCCGACCATTAATTTTGAAACGCCGAATGAAAAAATTGAATTTGACAATTCGCCTTTCGTTGTAAACACAGACTTGACGCCATGGAGCACACAGGAATCTCCTCGCCGGGCGGGTGTAAGCTCATTTGGGATAGGTGGAACAAATGCTCATGTCATTTTAGAAGAAGCACCTGCTACACGTGTTGCCGCTGATAGCCCTGAGGATAGTGAACTTCTTTTATTATCTGCCAAAACACCAGCAGCTCTTGAAAAAATGACGGATCGCCTTGCGGACTATTTACTCCAGCATCAGCAGCAAGTTCGTCTAAGTGACGTTGCCTATACGCTGCAAACAGGGCGCCATCATTTCCCGCATAAACGTGTCATTCTTGGAAATAACACGGCTGACATGTTACAGGCGCTGAATCAAAGGTCAAAAGAGGTGGTCAAGACGGCCAGCTCCCAAACATCGAGCCGTCCAATCGTCTTTCTTTTCCCAGGCCAAGGATCTCAGTATGTAGACATGGGGCGTCAGCTTTATGACAAGTATCCAGTCTTTAAGGAAGCGCTGGATCAATGCTTGAATCAATTCAAACAGCATGTCTCAGTTGACCCATTTAGTATTTTATTCTCTACAGAAGCAAGTGATGATCGTCAGCTGATCAACCAAACAGAATATACGCAGCCGCTTCTGTTTAGTGTGGAATACGCTTTGGCTAAATTGCTGATTCATTTTGGCGTCAAACCGCAGGCACTGATCGGTCACAGTATTGGAGAATACACAGCTGCTGCCGTATCTGGTTTACTATCTGTTGAAGATGCCGTAGATCTTGTGGCTTATCGCGGACAGCTCATTAGCCAGCTTCCAAAAGGCTCTATGCTGAGTGTTCCTTTGAGTGAACAGAACGTGTTGTCATATTTAACAGATGATCTTTCACTTGCAGCAGTAAATGGTCCTGAATTGTGCGTAGTGTCAGGTGAGACCACAGCCATTGATGCACTTGCTGAGAAACTGGAGGCTGCTGGACATGGGTGTAGAAAGCTTCACACCTCTCATGCCTTCCATTCTAAAATGATGGATGACATCCTGCCATCATTTAAAGAAAAGGTAGCCGAGTATCAATTGAATGCGCCGTCTATCCCTTATATTTCTAACGTCACAGGTACGTGGATTGACCATGAAGCAGTGCAAGACCCGGCATATTGGGCTAATCATTTGCGGCAAGCGGTTCGTTTCCGTGATGGAGCGGAGACGTTATTAACGGAGCTTGATCCTATTTTCGTTGAAGTCGGGCCGGGGAATACGTTAAGTGCCTTTATTCGCCCAGCTTCAAAGGAACATCATCAGCAGCCGATTCCATTGATGCGTCATCCAAAAGAAGAGGCAGCCGACGACCGCTACCTGCTGGGAAGATTGGGTGACATCTGGCTTCAAGGGGTGCCGGTTGACTGGACAAAATTGCGAAATCAGACATCAAATCAAAAAGTATCCTTGCCGACCTATCCGTTTGAACGACAACGATATTGGATTGAAAAGGTAGATACATCTGCATTATCTTCATCTTCAGGTGTGCAAATGGTGGTGCCAAAGGATAACAAAGGGCAGGAAATAGAAGAAAACAATCAAGTCCATGCCGCCGCATCGAATGACATTGAGGCAACGTTACAGCGGATGTGGAAAGACATTTTAGGAATTGAAAAGGTGGAAAGAGACGACCATTTCTTTGAGCTTGGCGGACATTCGTTAAATGCCACCGGTCTGATTTCTCAAATTCACAAAGAGTTTGGTGTAGAGCTAACGCTCACAGACATGTTTAACAATCCGACAATTGAAAAGCTCCAAGCATTCATCGAAAAGGCAGAGAAGCATCAATATTTCAAGATTGAACCAGTGGAAAAGAAAGACACGTATCCATTATCTGCTGCTCAAAGACGGACATTCCTCATTCATCAGCGTATTGGTCAAGTGACCTCTTACAACATGCCGATGGCACTGAGATGTAAAGGGGAAATTGACGTCGAGCGCTTTGAGCAGACCTTCAAGCAATTAATTGATCGTCATGAAACCTTGCGAACGACCTTTGAATTAAAAGATGGTGAACCGGTTCAGCGTGTCCATGATGACTTCCAATTTGCTGTTGAATTGACAGAGGCTGATGAAAAAGGATTAGAAGCACAAATCGATGAATTCATTCGTCCATTTGACTTAAAGGCTGCACCATTGATCCGTGTGCGTTTTGTGAAAATCGCTGCACATGATCATCTCTTATTAGTCGATATGCATAATATTGTGGCGGATGGAGCGAGCATGAACATCTTTATTAAAGAATTTACTGAGCTCTATCGAGGGGAAACCTTGCCGGAACTCACTGTTCAATATAAAGATTATGCAGAATGGCAAGATAAATATTTCCGCAGCGAGATGTTTCAAAAGCAGCAGGATTATTGGAAGCAGCAAATTGGCTCAAATGTGCCAACTTTGACAATGCCATATGATTTTGAACGGAAGGAACAATCCTTCTTAGGAAGAGCGATCAAATTCAATATTGAACCGCACATTGTTGAGAAAATTGAACAGCTTGCTGAACAGTATCAGCTGACAAATAACGTCATCTTGTTCCAGCTCTATGGGCTGCTGCTCTCACGTTATGCAGATCAAGAGGAACTAATTGTCGGTTCACTTGTGGCTGGACGGCGTCATGCAGATATCGAGCATACAATTGGCATGTTTACAAACTTCCTACCAATTAAACTAGACATGGAACAAGAAGCAACCTTTACAGAGCAACTGACGCAGACAAAGCAAGTATTGCTGGATGCGTATGACCATCAAGAGTACCCATTTGACCAAATGGTCGAGCATCTGAATCCAAAAACAAGACCGCATCGTAATCCATTCTTTGATACAATGCTCATTTACCATAATGAGTACGATCCGAATATTAAAATCGAAGCCGATGGACTAACATTTGAAACACATGAGTTTGCAAAGGGAATTTCCAAACTCGATATGAAAATGGATGTTGTCAGAGAAGTAACAGGTGAGTTAAAGTGCGTCCTTCAATACAATCTTGCGCTGTTTAAACATGAGACAATGCAAGCGTTCGTCAAGCACTTCGAGCACTTGGTCGAACAGGCTGTTCAAACACCTGATCAACTGCTCAAGGATTTCGATGTGCTTTCAGACGAAGAAGAACAGGCAGCAAAAGAGAAAAGGGAGCGTGCAGAGGAAAAAGCACCGCTCGTACTAACAGTCAGCTCGACATTTACAGCAGATCCAATCGCACCTTACATTCAGTACTGGACCAAACAGTTTGATGTGCAGCTTGATGTTCAATTTGCACCGTATGGGCAGGTATATCAGGAATTACTAAATGAGCGCAGCCTTATCTCACAGAAGAAAAACGGTGCGAACCTTCTGCTCATTCGATTAGAGGATATCACGGGTCCAGCTCATCTTTCACTGGAAGAAAACAAAAAACTGGCTGCAGAGCATACTGAAGAACTTGCAAACGTTCTGAAATCAAAAACGAAACATAACCTATATTTTGTTGGGATTCTGCCGATAAGTGCTGCTCTTAAAGACACGCTGCAAGATGTGGAACAAGAGTGGATTGCTCAATTATCTGAGATAGACGGTGTTCAATTGATCGATTGCCGTCAGCTTGCGCAGCAATATCAGATGGATGACATCTTTGATGCAAAAGGAGAGCAAGCCGCACATCTCCCATTCACTGAAGTCTTTTGTGGAGCCATTGGTACAAAAGTCGCACGCGAGTTCATTGCATGGCAAGGTGCCCCATTTAAGGTAGCGGCCATTGATTGTGATCATACGCTTTGGAGGGGTGTTGTTTCAGAAGACGGTGTGGAAGGTATCGATATTACGCCAGAACATCAAATGCTTCAGCGCTTTTTAAAACAAAAGCAGCAAGAGGGTCTCCTGCTTGTCTTAAGCAGCAGGAATAATGAAGAAGATGTGTGGCGCGTGTTTGAAAACCACCCAGATATGATCTTGCAAAAAGACGATATTGTCGACTGGCGAATCAATTGGGAAAGTAAACCGGCACATCTCAAAGAGATGGCAGATTCACTGAATCTTTCATTATCTCAGTTTATTTTCTTAGACGATGATCCTGCTCAGTGCTTGCGTATGAATGAAGAGCTACCTGAAGTGATGACACTGCTACTACCTGCCAATGAAAAAGCGATCCCATTATTTGCTCAGCATGCTTGGGCATTTGACCGCTATGATGTCACAGAAGAAGATAGAGGGCGAACAACGAGCTACAAGGCTGAAAAAGCTCGTCAAAAAGAGAAAGCTGAGTCTCTGTCAATGGAGCAATTTTTACAAGATTTGAATTTAAACATGAGTGTAACAGAGTGGGGAGAAAAGCACCTTGCCCGCGTGGCGCAAATGAGCAGTCGCATTAACCAATTCCGCTTAAATGCTCAGCGCTTTGATGAACAGCAGCTGAGAGAGCGGATGGAAAATGAGCATGTTAAGGGCTGGATTATCGAGGCAGCGGATCGCTTCAGTCATGAAGGAATTGTAGGGGCGATCTTGGCTCATCATGCAGGCGACACCTTGATCATTGATGCTTGGATGCTAAGCTGCCGTGCTCTAGGGAAAGGGATTGAGCAAAAATGTCTGACATGGCTCGCTAAATATAGCCGTCAGCACCAGCTTTCTTCTATTGAATTCAAGTTTACATCGACTGGACGTAATGAGCTATTCAAGTCATTTATGAAAGAGCACCAGATGCAGGAGATTGAGGAGCAGCAAACATACCGGATACAAGTGAAAGAAATCGGTTCACTGAGCGATCACATTCAGATCGTTGACCACCTGTCACCTCGTCAGCACCTGGCTGAAGAAATAGAGGGTCAAAGGGTGGAGACAGCAAGTCATTCAGCTTCTGAAGGTTACACATGGGAAACGATTCAAACAGATCAAACGCTGCACAGCGGTTATGTAAAAGCCCTTAAGGTACATGATCAAGAAGGTCTGTGTTCATTATTAAAGACGGAACTAACGCAGGATCATGGACTTTACGCACACCCAACCAATGAACGCGAGGCACTGCTTCTTGAGATTTGGTGTGACATTCTTCATGTGGAAAAAGTAGGAATTGACAACGACTTTTTCGATTTAGGAGGAAATTCTTTACTTGCTGTCAAAATGGAAGTAGAGATTGAAAAGAAGGGTTGGTATGTTGATGATTTGAATTTTGCTGAAAAACACACCATTCGAGAATTAGCAAAATATATGAAGAGGGAGAATCAGCATGCATAAAGATGTAAAAGCCATATATGAAGAATCAAAAATTTTAGATGAGGCCACTCATTTATACGGAGTCCAGCGAAGTGACATCCACTTTATCGCAGATGCAGAAAACTATGTGTATGAACTTAAAAAAGACGGAGAGTCTTTCATTTTAAAAATTACCCATACCATCCGCAGATCACCTGATTATATTTTAGGTGAAATGGAATGGCTCCATCACTTAGCGAAGGGCGGACTTTCGGTTGCAAAACCAATTGCTTCATTAAATGGCCGTGATATCGAGCAAGTAGACGATGGGCAAGGCGGTTCATTTTTACTGCGAGTCTATGAAAAAGCACCAGGCCATAAAGTCGAAGAGGCAGACTGGAACGATGAATTATTTTATGCCCTTGGACAGTACACAGGCCGCATGCATAAACTGACAAAAAGCTATCAGCTGTCAGATCCGCGATATAAAAGACAAGAGTGGGATGAAGAGGAGCAGCTTAAATTGCGTAAGTATGTCCCAGCCGATCAGACGCTTGTGTTCGAACAAGCGGATCGGTTGATGGAAAAGCTGGCAAAGCTTCCGAAAAATCAGGATACGTACGGATTGGTTCATGCGGATCTTCATCACGGAAACTTCCACTGGGATCAAGGCAAAATTACGACCTTTGATTTCGATGATATCGGGTACAATTGGTTTATGAATGACATTAGCATTTTGCTATACAATGTGTTGTGGTACCCAGTCATTCCATACGAAGACAAAGCAGCTTTTGCAGGAAACTTTATGAAGCAGTTTCTTAAAGGCTATCGTGAAGAGAATGAGCTTGGGGATGAGTGGCTTGCCTACATTCCTGACTTCCTTCGCTTACGTCACGTGCTAATCTATGGCTTGCTGCATCAAGCATTTGATTTGGCTACCATCGGAGATGAAGAGAAGGCCATGCTCGCTAGCTTCCGCTCCGACATTGAGCAAGCAGCACCGATTACGACGTTTGACTTTACAAAGCTAAGTCAATCTTAAAAATGAAAATCCCCGCCTATGTGATGAGGCGGGGATTGTTTTTTATGGGCGATAGGTGGACGGTGATTCAATGATATGAAACAGGTTCTTTCCTTGCTTTGTATTATCGATCCAGCCTTGAAATGCTGCTTTCCCAGGTCCATATGCATAGACAGGGACATCCTCACCTGTATGAGCAAAGGTTGTCCAGCCTGAGAAAGAACGTTGATCAAAGATGTGTTGAATGCTGAGTTGAATCGTACCGGCCTTCCCTGATTGTGCCGCTTTCTCCACCTGTGAGATTTCCTCTTTTGTGAGCGAGAAATCAATATTGGTGTGAAGAACATCACGTACCGATTGTCCGCCTGCGATTTTCTTTGCCATATACACTGGTGTTTTCTTAGCAGCTAAAATGGGTGCTGGGTCCCATTTATAGCCGGTTTCACTTGTCATGCCGTCTGCACCAAACGAAAAGCCGCCAGTCGCATGATCTGCTGTGATGACAACGAGTGTTTCTTGATCTTTTTTAGCGAATTGAAGAGCCGCTTGGACTGCTTTCTCAAAATCCTCCATCTCACTCATTGCGCCGACCACATCATTTTCATGTCCAGCAGAATCAATGGTACTACCTTCAAGCAGCATGAAAAACCCATGCGAATTGTCTTGATTTAATTGGGCTAATGCTGACTGCGTCATGTCTTTTAAAGTAGGCACATGCTTTGGACGATCGATGGCTCGATCCAGCTCGTCCTCCTGGAATAAGCCGAGCATTTTTGAAGATGATTGGGTAGTTAAATCATCTTTTGACCTTAGTATGGAATACCCGCTCTTCTCAAATTCTTTCACAAGATCACGGTCTTTTCGGTCAAAATATTGCATGCCGCCACCTAGAAGGATATCAACTTTGTGCTCTCCACCTATTTTCTCATCAAAAAAGTGGTCTGCAATTTGTTCTTTGTTTTTTCGGGAGACGTTATGTGTGCCAAAAGCGGCAGGTGTCGCATCGGTGATGTCAGATGAGACAACAAAGGCTGTTTTCATTTGTGCTTCCTTTGCTGCTTCAACGACACTTCTAAGAGGTTCTTTTTCTTGGTTGACGGCGATGGCATCATTGTATGTCTTTTTTCCAGTCGCCATGGCCGTGGCTGCGGCAGCTGAGTCGGTAATATTATCTCGAGGATCATCTGGGTGTGTGGTCTGCATCCCGACTAAATACGGGTCCCAGACGGTTTGTGCTTTTGGAGAACCAAGCTTTTCCTGCTTGAATGTGCGGTAGGCTTTGATCACGGGCATCCCCATTCCATCGCCAATGATAAAAATAACATTTTTTGGTGTTTTCGTTTGTTTCTTGTCTGCTGCATTTGTTGAGACGGGAGTGACATAATGTGAGGTCAATAAAGCAGCGAATACGAGTACCGCTAGAATCCCACTCATAAGAAAAATACGTTTTTTACGATCCATATAGCCCATGAAAAATCCCCTTTTATCATTTATTTCATAATTTGTATTTTATTTGAATGAAGGCAATGGTTCAACCCCTTTTCCCATAAAAAAAGGGATGAGACTTTTGCCTCATCACCTTTTATACCGTATCACACTTGACGCCAACGACGCCTTCTAGATCTTTAATATCAAAATACACATCAGTTGTATAGCGATCTTTATGCACGCGTACGCGTACTTCCATAATCGGATAGTTCTTTTCTGTTAAATCATCAATACGAACAGAATGAATGCGAATGTTGAGGGCTTTCATTTCTTTTAAAATATCCGTCATGCGGTTTCGATCAGAAAGAGACATTCTGATGCGGATTTCTTTTTCCTGTAAGCGAATCGGCCCGATCCGCTGGAAGAGCCACGGTAGAAATTCGACACTAATCAGAATAAAGAAAAGACTGAGGAAGGCTTCTTTATAAAATCCTGCACCTGTAGCAACACCAAGTCCTGCTGCTCCCCAGATCATCGCAGAAGTCGTGAGACCTGAGATGACATCATTGCTTTTTCGCAGAATCACACCTGCTCCAATAAAACCAACACCAGATATAATTTGCGCCGGTAACCTGAGTGGGTCCATTTGAAGCCTAGAGACTCGAGGGAAATTGTAGGCTGCATCAATGCTGATGATGGTTAACACGCAGGAGCTGACAGCAATGACAATACACGTTTTTAAGCCGAGCGGCTTTTTCTTCAGCTCGCGTTCAAGCCCAATAATCAAACCGATTAAGGTGGCCACGGCTAATTTTAAGACTGTATCCCATTCAATTGTCCAAAACATGCGTATCGCTCCTTCACTTCATGTACGTTTCACATCATGTATATGATCTTCTCACAGCCCATATGGCTGCACAACTCTTATTTTATTCAGAATCGGAAGAAAGAAAAGCTTTTTATTTAATTTAAAAAGAGAGTCATCCGCATAAGGCGGACGACCCTTCATGTTCTTTATTTTGTTTCTTCTTCAAGATGATTTTCCATTTTGTTAAATAGCTGTTTTGATGCTTTTGACGGCTTACTTGTCAATAAGCTCACAATAATGGCAGCTAATCCACTTAACGTAAAGCCAGGAATCATTTCATAAATACCTGTTGCATGGTTAAGGCCTGTCGTGATCCATGTGAGAACCACAACCGCACCAACAATCATCCCAACTAGGGCACCATGGTGATTCATTCGTTTCCAGTATAGGCAAAGTAAGATGACTGGACCGAATGAAGAACCAAATCCAGCCCACGCATAACCAACAAGATCAAGAATGGTATCACTTGGGTTAAGTGAAAGACAAAGGGCAATCACAGCGACAACGAGTACAGACATACGGCCAATCATCACAAGCTCTTTATCAGATGCTTTTTTTCTAAAGAACGTTCTGTATAAATCCTCTGTCATCGCACTTGCCGTGACAAGCAGCTGAGACGAAATTGAACTCATAATCGCCGCTAAAATGGCAGAAAGTAAAAATCCAGTGATATATGGATGGAACAGCACCTTAGAAAAGACGATAAAGATGGTTTCAGGGTCAGCAAGGTTCATACCCGTTTCATGAACATAGGCAACACCAACTAAACCGACAGATAGTGAACCAATTACTGAAATAATCATCCAGCTCATTCCGATGCGGCGTGCTGGTTTTAAGTCTTTGACGGACGTAATCGCCATAAAGCGCACGATAATATGCGGTTGTCCAAAGTAACCTAGTCCCCAAGCGAGGAAGGATATAATGCCAATGACGCTCGTTCCTCTAAAAATATCAAGCAATTTAGGGTCAATCTGTTGAATATCTTGGAATGTGGCAACAGGTCCGCCTAATTGTGTAAAGGCAACGATCGGCACGAGCACTAATGCTAAAAACATGATAGCTCCTTGGACAAAGTCCGTTAAGCTCACTGCCAGGAATCCACCAAACAATGTATACAAAATAACAATACTTGACGTCAAAATCAGTCCAAACATGTAGTGTGCACCAAATGCTGACTCAAATAAACGTCCGCCTGATACCATCCCAGACGATGTATACAGCGTAAAGAAAATTAAAATGATGACAGCTGATACAGCTTTTAATAAAGAAGATGACCCTTTGAATCGTTTATCAAAGAAATCAGGAATCGTAATGGCATCATCAGCAATTTCTGTATAAGAACGTAAACGGGGTGCAAGAATGAGATAGTTTAAATAAGCACCGACGATGAGACCAATCGCAAGCCAGGTAGTCGATAAACCTGTTTTATACATTTCACCTGGTACACCCATCAGCATCCAGCCGCTCATATCCGCAGCACCTGCTGAAAGAGCTGTAACGAATGGACCAAGTCCGCGTCCACCAAGCATATAATCATTTAAATCATGTGTTTTCCTGAATGCATACCAACCGATGGCAAGCATCCCGATAAAATAAATAGATAAGGAAATTGTAACTTCAATACTCATTTTGTGTTCTCACCTTTTTCGTATAAATTTGACATCACCTCAATCAAAATATCCAGAAGTGTCAGGGCTAGTTTTTTGATTGAATGCCCTTCTCACTGCTATGGTTACTTAACCTAACAGAGTATTCCCAAGTGATCAACCTTCTTAAACCTCCCTATTTTGAAGAAAAAATGGACAGATCGGTGATACGAATCAGTTTGTATGCGCTTACAAAAATGGATAAAAGTAAAAATTTTCTGAAAACAAAAGGGTGTCTGCATGCTTATTTTCTTCATCAGTTGAATCACAATGATGCTTCGAGAGAAAATGCCTCTTACAGCCCCTGCGTAAAGTTGCTTTAGAACAGTAAAATTTGATATGATAAAGTGTATATGACTTATGATCATGACCACGAACACGTATCATTTTTGGAGGTGAACCTGCATGTCTAGAATTTCAATAGAAGAAGTAAAGCACGTGGCGCATTTGGCACGGCTTGCAATTACAGAAGAAGAAGCTGAGATGTTTACAGAACAGCTTGATAGCATCATTTCATTTGCAGAGCAGTTAAACGAGGTAGATACGGAAAACGTTGAACCAACAACACACGTATTAAAAATGAAAAACGTCATGAGAGAAGATGTTCCGAATAAAGGTCTTTCCATTGAGGCAGTCATCAAAAACGCGCCTGATCATAAAGACGGCTATATTCGTGTGCCATCAATTTTGGACTAAAGGAGGCCTGAGGCATGTCACTGTTTGATCACAAAATTTCTGAATTAAAAGAGCTTTTACATAAAAAGGAACTGTCTGTTTCTGATTTAGTGGACGAGTCTTATAAACGAATCAATGAAGTAGACGGGAAAGTACAAGCATTCCTTGCACTGGACGAAGAGAAAGCTCGTGCGTATGCAAAGGAATTGGACGAGGCAGTTGGTGAAAAGGACGAGCTTGGTCTATTGTTCGGTATGCCAATCGGTGTGAAAGATAACATCGTCACAAAGGATTTACGCACAACAGCGTCTAGTAAAATCCTGCAAAACTTTGATCCTATTTATGATGCAACGGTTGTCAATCGTCTAAGAGATGCGGAAGCAGTCACAATCGGTAAATTAAATATGGACGAATTTGCAATGGGATCTTCTACAGAGAACTCAGGCTACAAAGCAACGAAAAACCCTTGGAATTTAAACACTGTTCCAGGTGGATCAAGTGGTGGCTCAGCAGCTTCTGTTGCAGCAGGTGAAGTACCATTCTCACTTGGATCAGATACGGGCGGTTCGATTCGCCAGCCGGCATCATTCTGCGGCGTTGTGGGTCTGAAGCCGACGTATGGCCGTGTATCTAGATACGGCTTAATCGCATTTGCTTCTTCATTAGATCAAATCGGGCCGATTACGCGTAACGTAGAGGACAACGCATACGTTCTTCAAGCGATTGCTGGAGTCGATCAAATGGACGCAACGAGTGCAAATGTCGACGTCCCAGATTTTCTTTCTTCATTAACTGGAGACATCAAAGGCATGAAAATAGCAGTGCCAAAAGAATACCTTGGAGAAGGTGTTGGCGAGGAAGCAAAAGAGTCTGTTCTTCAAGCGTTAAAAGTATTAGAAGGACTTGGTGCCACATGGGAAGAAGTGTCTCTTCCGCATTCTAAATATGCGCTTTCGACTTACTACTTACTGTCTTCTTCAGAAGCATCTGCAAACCTTTCGCGTTTTGACGGCATCCGTTATGGCTACCGTACAGATAATGCAGAAAACCTGATTGATTTATATAAAAATACTCGTTCTGAAGGCTTTGGAAACGAAGTGAAACGCCGCATCATGCTTGGCACATTCGCTCTTAGCTCAGGATATTATGATGCATACTATAAAAAGGCGCAAAAAGTCCGTACATTGATCAAAAAAGACTTCGAAGATGTTTTTGAAAAGTATGATGTCATTGTAGGACCAACAACACCAACTCCTGCATTTAAGATTGGTGAAAAGACAAGCGATCCACTGACAATGTACGCGAACGATATTTTAACGATCCCTGTGAACCTTGCAGGCGTTCCAGGAATCAGTGTGCCTTGTGGATTTGCAAACGGTCTTCCGTTAGGACTGCAAATCATTGGCAAGCACTTTGATGAAGGAACGGTTTACCGCGTGGCTCACGCTTTCGAGCAAGCAACAGATCATCATAAAGCAAAACCTGAACTGTAAGGGGTGAATCAGAATGAACTTTGAAACGGTAATTGGACTTGAAGTCCACGTTGAGCTAAAAACACAATCAAAAATTTTCTCCAGCTCGCCGACACCTTTTGGTGCAGCTGCCAACACGCAAACAAGTGTCATAGACCTTGGATATCCTGGCGTACTGCCTGTATTGAACAAAGAAGCGGTGAACTTTGCAATGAAAGCAGCAATGGCGCTAAACTGCGAGATCGCAACAGATACAAAATTTGACCGTAAAAACTACTTCTATCCTGATAACCCAAAGGCGTATCAAATTTCTCAATTTGATAAACCGATCGGTGAAAACGGCTGGATTGAAATTGAAGTAGAAGGCAAAACGAAACGAATCGGTATTACGCGTCTCCATTTGGAAGAGGATGCAGGTAAACTGACGCACACAGGCGACGGATATTCACTTGTCGACTTCAACCGTCAAGGCACACCGCTTGTTGAAATCGTATCTGAGCCAGACATTCGCACACCAGAAGAAGCGTATGCTTACTTAGAAAAACTAAAATCTATTATTCAATATACAGGCGTATCTGATTGTAAGATGGAAGAAGGCTCACTTCGCTGTGATGCCAACATTTCACTTCGTCCGATCGGCCGTGAAGAGTTTGGAACGAAAACAGAGCTCAAGAACTTGAACTCATTTGCTTTCGTACAAAAAGGTCTTGAATTCGAAGAGAAACGTCAAGAGCAAGTATTGCTTTCTGGCGGCTTGATCGAACAAGAAACTCGCCGCTATGACGAAGCGTCTAAAAAGACGATCCTCATGCGTGTCAAAGAGGGGTCAGATGATTACCGCTACTTCCCAGAACCAGATTTGGTGGAGCTGTACATTGATGACGAGTGGAAAGAACGCGTAAGAGCATCGATCCCAGAGCTTCCAGACGAGCGCCGCAAACGCTACATCGATGAGCTTGGGCTTCCTGCATATGATGCGATGGTGCTGACGCTGACAAAAGAAATGTCTGATTTCTTTGAAGCAACCATTTCAGAAGGTGCAGAAGCGAAGCAAGCTTCAAACTGGCTAATGGGTGAAGTATCTGCCTACTTAAATTCAGCTCAAAAAGAGCTGGAAGATACAAAGCTAACGCCGCAAGGCCTGGCTGGCATGATCAATCTCATCGAAAAAGGAACGATTTCTTCTAAGATTGCCAAAAAGGTATTCAAAGAGCTGATTGAAAATGGGGGAGACGCAGAAACAATCGTCAAAGAAAAAGGGCTTGTCCAAATTTCTGACGAAGGTGCCCTGCTCAAACTTGTCACAGAAGCACTTGATAACAACCCGCAATCCATCGAAGACTTTAAAAATGGAAAAGACCGCGCGATTGGTTTCTTAGTCGGACAAATCATGAAAGCATCGAAGGGACAAGCGAACCCGCCGATGGTCAACAAGATTCTCCTAGAAGAAATCAAAAAACGCTAATGAACAATAGCAAAAACCGCCTCATGAGAAGAGGCGGTTTTTTTTGCTTGAAATGACAGGGTCTTATCATAGATTCAGACCACCGCCGTATATCAATTCGGAGATTCTTTTCTTATAATGAAGTATAAGCGAAAGTGCACATTCGAAGGGGGATAAAGGTGAACGAATCGGAAAAACAGCACGTAATGTTATTGAAGAAAAAGCTTCAATTGTTCAACTACTTTTAAGACAGCAGGGTCCTCACACTTTTCTAAATTCGTCAGCATCCCTTGAATGACTGGCTTACGAGGCTCAGCTTTCGCCAGTTCTTCTTCAATGACTTCAATGGATACAAGGGTATCATCAGAAAGCAAATGCTCAAGCTTTAACAAACGAAGCTCCTCTTGAAGGGAAGCAGCACTCTGCGCTTCATCGTCCCAAATGGTTGGCTTTAAGATCGGTTTCGTCTGAGAACGAAGCATACCTTGAACCAAATCATCAAACCGTTCGAGTATAAAGGAAGAGAGCTCATCAAATGATAATTGCATCTGATCTTGTAAAAGCAGCACCTGCACATACGATTGGATGATTCCTTGAATCATGACTGACAGGTCAGTTATATATGGTTCGATCTCCTGTCCATAAGTGGTCAAGATGGAAATTTGAATTTCATCATTCATTTGCTTTTTCACAGTTTTTGAATACTTTTTAATTTGCTGGTTTTCTGGAATAATGTTCTCGCTGAGGATCAAAATGATAAAATCCTTGTTCTCAGCAAAATGCTGAAACTGTTCAGCGATTTGCTTCTGGAAGATCTCTCTCGGCGCGAGATGCTGATTCTCTTTTCGAATCGTTTCAATACTTTGCATAGACGTGTCGATATAATATTCGAACGCTCGGTTGAAAAGCTGTTCTTTTGATTTGAAATGCAAATAAAACGCGCCTTTCGATATTCCGCACTCATCTGCTATTTCCTGAATGGTCGTAGAAGAAAAACCCTTTTTCGCAAACAACTGGATGCTTGCTTTAATGATTTTTTCTTTTTTTTCGTTCATGAAATAAGGCCCCTTCAGCTTTAGAATGTTACGTCAAACGCAAGAGAAATGGTTGACGGCATTGTATATCACCGTTTATTATGATATAGAATGACCAGTCAGTCAATACATAAAGGAAAATGGAGGACATAATGAATTCGATCATCAATTTTGTATTAAAGAATAAGTTCGCTGTATGGCTCATGACAATTATCGTAACAGTTGCTGGTCTATATGCTGGATTGAATATGAAACAAGAATCAATCCCGAATATCAACACTCCAGTCATTACGGTTTCTACAACGTATCCTGGCGCAACGCCGGACGAAGTATCAGATAAGGTGACCGATCCAATTGAAAAATCGATCCAAAACCTAAACGGAGTCAATGTGGTCACATCCAATTCATTTGAAAATGCCTCATCGATTCAAGTCGAGTACGACTACAACAAAGACATGGATGAAGCAAAAAAGGAAATTGAAGATGCTGTTAACAATATCAATTTTCCGGAAAATGCAGAAAAACCAAAAATCGCACGCTTTAGTATCAATGCGGTTCCAATATTAGCACTTAGTGTATCTGGTGATAAAGAATCATTAGAAAACCTGACGAAAAAAGTGGAAGATGACCTTGTCCCTTCACTTGAAGGATTAGACGGTGTATCTTCCGTCGAAGCTTCGGGACAGCAAATCAAAGAAGTAGAATTTTCTTTTAAACAAAAGAAATTGAAAGAATACGGTTTAGATGAAGAAACCGTCCAAAATATGATCAAAGGCTCTGATGTCAACGTACCATTAGGTCTATACACATTCGGCAACAAACAAAAATCAGTTGTCGTTGATGGCAATATTTTAAGCGTCAAAGATTTGAAAAACATGCGAATTCCTGTCACACCAGGTGCTAGTGGCGGTGCAGGAAGCGCTGGAGCCGGAGCGCCTTCTAACGGCTCAGGAAATGCAGGAGCGCAAGGCGCAGAGCAGCAGGCTGGTGCAAGTCAGCAGCAGGCAGTAGCTCAGCAGCAAACTGGTGGCGGTTCAGCAAGCAGCCAATCTGTGGAGCTGCCGACAATCAAGCTTTCTGAGATTACGGATATTAAAGTCGTCAAGGATGCAGAATCGATCTCTAGAACAAATGGAAAAGACAGTATCGGTCTGCAAATTGTTAAAGGCTCTGATGCCAACACAGTAAGTGTAGCAGAAGCAGTCACAAAAGAACTCGAGAAGTTCAAGAAAGATAACAAAGGAATCAAAGTAAGTACCACATATGATCAAGCAGAGCCGATAAAAGAGTCTGTCAGCACAATGCTGAACAAGGCAATCATCGGAGCAATCTTTGCGATCATTATCATTATGTTGTTCCTTCGAGATATCAAATCAACCTTAATTTCGGTTATTTCCATTCCGTTATCTCTGTTGATTGCTGTTTTAATATTGAATCAGCTGGATATCACACTAAATATCATGACACTTGGTGCCATGACCGTCGCCATTGGGCGTGTTGTTGATGACTCCATTGTTGTCATAGAAAACATATATCGACGAATGGCATTAAAGGATGAGCCATTAAAAGGAAAAGAACTCGTTAAAGAAGCCACAAAAGAAATGTTTATTCCAATCATGTCTTCGACGATTGTCACAATTGCGGTCTTTTTACCGCTAGCACTTGTGGGTGGAATGATTGGAGAACTATTCATCCCATTTGCATTAACGATTGTGTTTGCTTTAATGGCTTCACTCCTTGTAGCCATTACGATTGTTCCAATGATGGCACACAGTTTATTTAAAAAGAACCTGTACGGCACAGCGAAAAAGGTAAAAGAGCATAAACCAAGCAAGCTTGCTAGCGGTTATAGACGCGTACTCAATTGGGCATTGAACCACAAATGGATCACATCAGGAATTGCCATTCTTATGCTTGTCGGAAGCTTATTCTTAGCTCCACTTGTCGGTGTCAGCTTCTTACCACAGGAAGCAGAGAAGACGGCGATGGTGACTTATACACCTGAACCTGGACAAACGAGAGAACAAGCTATCGATGAAACGAAAAAAGCAGAAGAATATTTGATCAAACGTGACCATGTCAATACTGTTCAATATTCACTTGGCTCTTCAAATGCGCTTACAGCAAGTGTAGGCGGTAACTCTAACGGTGCGTTATTCTTCGTACAATATGATGAGGACACACCGAATTTTGATAAAGAAAAAGATCGCGTGGTCAAAGCCCTGCAAGACAAAGTGTCTAAAGGGGAATGGAAATCACAAGACTTCTCATCTGCTGGCGCAAGCAATACAGTGACGTACTATGTGTACGGTGATAAAGCAAGTGATATTGAAGGCACAGTAAAAGAAGTCGAAAATATTTTAAAAGATGAGAAAAACCTGAAAAACGTCAGTACAAGCTTATCTGAGAAATATGACGAATATACGTTTAATGCAGATCAAGAAAAACTGGCGAAACTAGGGCTGACAGCTTCACAAATTGCACAAGCGATTGCTCCTCAAAATAGTGAAACAACACTGACGAAAGTAACTGAGGACGGCAAAGAACTTGATGTGAATCTTCAAACGGAAAAAGATGAATATAAGAGCAAAAAAGATTTAGAAAATAAAAAGATCACAACACCGACAGGCCAAGAAGTCCGAATTGGTGATGTTGTTAAAGTGAAGGATGGCTCAACAGCAAATACTGTGACAAAGCGTGATGGAAAAATCTACGCAGAAGTGTCTGGTGACATGACAACAGACGACGTATCAAGTGTGACACAAGATGTTCAGAAGAAAGTCGACAAGCTTGACCTGAAATCTGGCGTAACGATTGACACAGGAGGCGTAAGTGCAGATATTGAGGAATCCTTTACACAGCTTGGGCTAGCAATGCTTGCAGCGATTGCCATTGTGTATCTCGTTCTCGTCATCACATTTGGCGGAGGTCTTGCACCATTTGCAATTCTCTTCTCGCTTCCATTTACAATTATTGGCGCGCTCGTTGGGTTGTTTTTAGCAAAAGAAACCATCAGCTTAAACGCCATGATTGGATTGCTCATGCTGATCGGAATTGTTGTGACAAATGCGATCGTCTTGATTGACCGAGTCATTCATAAAGAGAAAGAAGGACTCTCAACAAGAGAGGCATTACTGGAAGCTGGTACAATAAGAGTACGTCCAATCTTAATGACGGCACTTGCGACAATTGGGGCACTTCTTCCGTTAGCATTAGGATTTGAAGGCGGAAGCCAAATTGTTTCAAAAGGACTTGGCGTCACAGTCATTGGTGGTCTCGCAAGTTCAACATTGCTAACACTGGTTATCGTACCAATCGTATACGAAGTGTTAAGCAAATTTAAACGCAAAAAGAAATACGTAGAAGAAGATTGAGATGGGGCCCCGCTTTGATGGCGGGGCTTTTTTATGTTGAAATCTGACAAACAGCTCTTCTCATAAGCTCTTCAAATGCTTGGAAAAATGCGTCACGATCGACATGGTCGATCACTTGAATTGATTTTCCATCTGTATGTTCTTCGGTACGTCCTTGCTTTGGCGTTTCGGTGTAAACGATTGCATTCATTTCCTTTGAACGAGTAAATGATGAGGAATCAAGAGTGATCGTTGTCAGCACATCCCATAAGTAGTAAGTCGAGTTGGTTTCGTGATGAATGAGAGGCGGGCAAAAGGCGTAGCACTGCCCAATAAAATCTATTCCAATATGAGAACGAAGGGAAGCCCAGCGCTGACGAATATCAGGTGTAAGCGGAACTTGATTCGTGCTTTCAAGTGCGACCATATCAATAGGAAAGCGTTCCTTGAAGACAGTGCTGACAGCATAAGGGTCCCAAAATGCATTCCATTCTGCTGTCCCATCATGCTCGGGTTCCTCAACATTGCCTTTTTCAAGAAATGTACCCCCCATCCATACCAATTTTTCAATTTTATTAGAGATTGAAGGATCTTCTTCTAAGGCGCGTGCAAGGTCTGTGAGCGGACCTGTAAAGAGCAGCGTGACAGGTTCTGCTGACTTTTTAACGGTTTCGATTAAATGAAGGTGTGCTGGAAGCTTGGACACTTTTGTATCAACAGTGCCTTTCTCGTTTAAAATAGGTAAGGCGTCTACATAAAAAGCATGCATGCGCCACTCTTTCGGAAAAGGATTGACGCCTCTAGAATTTGAAGCAGCGACTTCAATTTCATAAGGGCTAAATCGATCGATGATTTTTTGAGACGCACTGAGAGCTGGCTCTAAATAACAATCAGCAGGAATCACAGACGTCCCAATCACTTTCAGATGTTCCATTTGAAGGAGAAGAAATAACGAGACGAGGTCATCAACACCGCCATCATGATTAAAATAGACATGCTTTTTCATCGCAAACCATCCTTTACAGCGTTTTCTTTTATCTTATCAAAATGCTTTCTTGCTGAGGGAAATGTGGCAGGAGATTTCTCATATTAGGGTGTTGTTCTGTTGCCATTTTCAAATCTCATAGTATAATTAAAGGTTGTTAGTGGTGAAAATAGATTGCATAATGAATATAGGATGATGATGAATGAAACGTGCTCGAATTATATACAATCCGACATCTGGGCGTGAACTCTTCAAGAAGAATTTGCCGCAGGTTTTGCAAAAATTTGAACAAGCTGGCTATGAAACATCTTGTCATGCAACGACATGTGCAGGAGATGCGACACAAGCAGCTGAAAAAGCTGCACAGAGAGACTTTGATTTAATTGTAGCAGCAGGTGGAGACGGCACGATCAATGAAGTCGTCAATGGACTAGCGCCGCTTGAAAAAAGACCAAAACTAGGAATTATTCCGGTTGGAACAACAAATGACTTCGCAAGAGCACTTGGCATTCCACGAGAAGGTGTTTTAAAAGCAACAGATGCCATTATAGATGGTATAGCGAAGCCGCTTGATATCGGTAAAGTCAATGGCCATTATTTTATTAATATTGCAGGCGGCGGCCGGTTAACAGAGCTCACTTATGAAGTGCCTAGTAAGCTGAAGACAATGCTTGGACAGCTTGCTTATTATTTAAAAGGCATGGAGATGCTTCCTTCTATCCGCCCGACAGAAGTCGAAATTGAATATGACGGCAAATTGTTTCATGGAGAAATCATGCTGTTTCTTGTTTCACTCACAAACTCAGTAGGCGGCTTTGAAAAGCTAGCGCCAGATTCTGTTTTAGATGATGGAATGTTTGACCTGATTATTTTAAAGAAGGTCAATTTAGCAGAAGCCATTCGAGTAGTCAGCCTTGCACTGCGAGGCGAGCATATTCATGATAACAATGTCATCTACACAAAAGCGAATCGCGTAAAGGTAGATGTAAAAGATAAAATGCAATTGAATTTAGATGGCGAATTCGGCGGCATGCTGCCAGGTGAATTTGAAAACCTGTATCGTCATATTGAGTTTATAGTGCCAAAAGCAACAGCTGAAAAAATAGGGTAGAGATTGAACTTGGTTCCTTATGGCGCCAAGTTTTTCTTTGCAAATGAGGTGATAAAATTGGTGAAAATGAAACCGCCTGTTGAAAAGAATGAATACTACAATGTAACCTTTGAAGACTTAACGCACGAAGGTGCAGGTGTAGCGAAAATTGAAGGGTTCCCTGTCTTTGTACCGAATGCCCTTCCAGACGAACAAGGGAAAATCAAGGTCACACGTGTGAAAAAAGGATTTGCTTTTGGGCGACTCATGGAGCTGACAAAGGAAAGTCAGCATAGGCAAGATGCGCCATGTCCTATCTATAAGCAGTGCGGAGGCTGTCAAATTCAGCACATGAGCTATGAAGGCCAGCTGCTATTTAAACAGAAACAAGTAAAGGACGTTTTAGAGCGGATCGGCAAACTTGATATGAGCCGTGTAAAAGTTCATCCTGTACTCGGCATGGAAGACCCTTGGAATTACAGAAACAAAGCACAAGTTCCAATTGGCGAACGCGAAGGCGGACTAGTTGCAGGATTTTATCAGCAGCGTACCCATGAAATCATCGATATGGAAAAATGTTTGATCCAGCAGTCAGAAAATGACGAAGTGGTACAGGCAGTAAAAGACATATGTAATGCGTTTGGCATCAAAGCATATAACGAAGAGCGGCACAAAGGCTGGCTGCGTCATGTGATGGTTCGCTACGGCATTGCAACAGGTGAAATGATGGTTGTGTTTGTTACTAGAACGGCTGACTTTCCGCAAAAGCAGCAGGTGATTGAGCAGATTATAGCACGCTTCCCACACGTTCGGTCAATTGTGCAAAACGTGAATTCAAAGAAAACAAATGTCATTTTCGGAGACGAAACGACCGTTTTATGGGGAGAAGAATACATTTATGACACGATTGGCGACATCAAATTTGCCATTTCAGCTCGTTCATTTTATCAAGTGAACCCAACCCAAACAAAAGTGCTTTATGACAAAGCCCTTGAATATGCCGAGCTGCAAGGAGAAGAAACCGTGATTGATGCGTATTGCGGAATCGGTACGATTTCCTTATTTCTCGCACAAAAAGCAGGCAAAGTATACGGCGTAGAAATTGTGCCAGAAGCGATTGAAGACGCAAAACGCAACGCTGCCTTAAACGAGATCAACAACGTCGAATTCGCAGTCGGTGAAGCAGAAACTGTTATCCCAAACTGGTATAAAGAAGGCATCAAAGCAGACACCCTTGTCGTCGATCCGCCGAGAAAAGGCTGCGACGAAGCACTGCTTGATACGATTTTAAAGATGAAACCAAAACGCGTTGTTTATGTTTCCTGTAATCCAGGGACGCTAGCTCGTGATTTGCGTATTCTTGAAGATGGTGGGTATGTGACGGAAGAAGTGCAACCTGTGGATATGTTTCCGCATACGAGTCATGTGGAGTGTGTGGCAAGTCTTGTGATTAATCAATAATGGAGATGTCCTGATTTCGTGAAAAATATCGATATCGGGATATTTTTATTATTGCTTCCCCTCCGTTAGAATGAAAAATTCGCTTGAAATTCTATTAAAGTAAAACTCTATAGACATATGAATATAGATAGAAAAAGTCATGAAATGGAATAAAATCCCTTCTCCATTAATGGATGGGGGGTTCTTCTTCTATGTTCTGATTTTTTTGATCAAGTGCAGAGGATATGATATCAAGTCCGATGTATAAAAAGCTAACAAAGAAAGATAAAATCAATACCCCATTTCCCCATATAGAAACTTCAATTATCTTCAAATTTAGTACATATTTAATCGTGAAGTAAATAAGAGCCCACGAAGCAAAAAATTCTAAAATATAAGTTATCCATTTTGGGACCTTCAACAAAAAAGTGATTCCTTTCCCTATAAATAAAACGATAAATGACCAAAAAATCACAATGATGCTAACTAACAACGAGAAGGTAATCAAAGAAAAAAATGAATCATAAGTGATGTATTCACCGAAAAGAAAATTTACTCCCAATGATACTAGGTAAAGCATACCAGTTGGAAGGACAATAACTAAACTTAGGGAAAAAAATATAAGTAAAATAAGAAGAACGGCAGCAATAGCGCCAGGGGCTTCATCTACAACGTTTTTCTTTCTTAAAAAAGTATAGAGTATGATAGACACTAAAAGGAGTATTAAAAAAGTCAATGAAATCACGTAAGAAAAAGACATGAAGATCCTCCATTAAAAAGCGCTATTAGAAACTAATAGCACTTATTTTTATATTTAGATAAGATTAACGATGAACTTTGCCAAAGTTTTAGCAGCATCTCTAGGCGCACCCATTTTAAATAAAAGCATTTGTGAACTGTTTTTCTGTCTACTTTTCTCCCCTTTATCCATTACTTTTGCGATTTTGGCAGAAAGTTTTCTGATCCAAACAGCAGCTTTTAAGAAAATCACTCTTATCTATGCGATACACAAAGATTGTAACAAAAACCATATTAAGAATGAATTGTATCTTAGTACTGTATTTTATATAACGTGATATATTTTGAATAAAGAATAACTAAAGATGAATAAGTTATTTATCAGTTTAACAATTTTTTCTGTGTTATTCGCTGCCGGTTGGTCGCTTGATAAAATCATTACTTCTAATACTTATCATGTAACAGAAAAGGCAATTACAATTTAAAAAGCCCCTGCAGAGGGCTTTTTTTATTTGAATATCTTTTTTATTAGTTTGCCAGATGCATTACCTGCTGCCCGTCTGACACGTTTTCCAGTAGTACCTTTTTGAACAACGTTTACGTCTTCTCAAATTTTTGATATTTTATAAAGTGCTGATAGCATTTTGTTAATGTTCATTTTATGCTCCTTTTGCGTTGAATCCTTACAAAAGTATATAATGATAAAAATTGCTGAAAGACTTTATAGAAGGACATGCCCTAAAAGGTGCTATGTCATGAGAGGAATTGGATGAAAGATGAGTGAAAATTTCTGGCGTGATTTACCACGGCCATTTTTTATATTAGCACCAATGGAAGAAGTGACAGATGTTGTGTTTCGTCATGTTGTGAGTGAGGCGGCGAGACCAGATGTGTTTTTCACAGAGTTTACGAATAGTGAGAGCTATTGCCATCCTGATGGGATTCAAAGTGTGAAAGGGCGTTTAACCTTTACAGAGGATGAGCAGCCGATTGTTGCTCATATTTGGGGAGACAATCCTGAGAACTTTAGGCAAATGAGTATTGGAATGGCGGAATTAGGATTTCAGGGGCTTGATATTAATATGGGCTGTCCTGTCCCAAATGTCACGCAAAACGGGAAGGGCAGTGGCTTGATTCTTCGCCCAGATGTTGCGGCAGAGCTAATTCAAGCGGCAAAAGCTGGAGGATTACCAGTCAGCGTAAAAACAAGACTTGGTTTTACAGAGGTCGATGAATGGCGCGATTGGCTCAGACACATTTTGGAGCAAGACATTGTGAACTTATCGATCCACCTTCGTACAAGAAAGGAAATGAGCCAGGTGGATGCGCATTGGGAGCTCATTCCTGAGATTGTAAAACTTCGTGATGAAGTAGCACCTGATACGCTTTTGACCATCAATGGTGATATTCCTGATCGTCAAACGGGCTTAAAGCTCGCTGAGCAGTATGGAGTGGACGGTGTGATGATTGGGCGCGGGATTTTCCATAACCCATTTGCTTTTGAAAAAGAGCCGAAGGAGCATACGAGTGATGAGCTGCTAGGTCTTTTAAGATTGCATCTTGATCTTCATGATCAATATTCCTCATTAGGCTTGCGTCCATTCAAGGCGTTGCACCGTTTCTTTAAGATTTATGTAAAAGGATTCAGAGGAGCGAGCTTCCTAAGAAACCAATTAATGAACACATCATCAACAGATGAAGTGCGTGCAATGCTAGATGAATTTGAAGCGAGAAATCAAGAACAATCATGATGAGAAAGAGGAGGGGAAGCCCTTCTCTTTTTTCTATGAATAGGTCTATTAAACTAGCGGCTCTAAATGGTAAAATGAGATAGAAATAACAATTGGAGGTATTTTATTTGAAACCATTTTGGGATACAGACATAGAAAGTGAAGAGACATTTAAGAAAATCAATGAGAAAGGCATCGCAAAAGCGGAAAAGAAGCTAGGCGTCACCTTGCCTGATACATATAAAAAACTTATTCTTGAACAAAATGGCGGGTATACCCTGCATAACGCCTTTCCAACGGACCAGCCGAATGGATGGGCAGAGGATCATGTGTCATTTGATCATTTAAGAGGAATTGCCAAAGGCGAAGGCATCATGGATAGTGATTATTTAATAGAAGAATGGGAATTGCCTGAGGGACTTGTGCTCATTTGTGGGGATGGTCATACGTGGATTGCATTGGACTATAGAGAAACAAAGGAGCATCCGCCGATTCATTACTTTGATCTAGAATATGAGACGGATTTCAAATTAGCGGATTCGTTTGATGAATTGATTGCGGGGCATTATACCGCAGAGGATAGTGAAGAAGATGGGATGTCAGATGAAGAGTGGCTGGCTGAATACGAAAAGCAAAATAAACCATTATCAAAAGAAGAAGTGAAAGACATTTTCATCACCAAAGACCCTGAACAGCTTTCAAAAATCGCGAATTTTCAAGTGGAACAAATTGATGATGTTAAGTGGTTTTTTTCTGAAGTCGAAACATATATGGACACCATTCAAGACGAAGAAATGTTAACGACTGCTGGCTGGGCAATTAATACGATCTTTATACTGAATGATGAGATGATTAAGCAGCATTCTGATGTTGTCGAGAGTGCACGTCGTTTTGCGGAGCATTTGAATCAATCAGAAATAGATGAAATGCACGACATAGCCATTAATATATCGATTGCGTTGGAATTTGATTTATAGGAGTAATACATCTTTTTTTATTGAGAAATCTATCATTTCAGCAAAAGACCCCCTCATCAAAAGGGGGTCACCATCCACTTACTCAGCGCTCTCCTCAACCTCACGGCTATCCTCTGTTTCACCAATATAAATAGGGCCGTTTGCGTGGTCGATTCGGATTGGCCATTCGTATGGGACTTGCAGGCGTCTTGCGATGGCTCTCCAAAACTTTGCAGAATCAAATTCTAGTTCTTGAAAGTCTTTGAGCAATTCTTTATAGGAAGATCCGTCAAATTGAATGTACGAGTCTTGCAGACGCATAAAGGCATAATGTCTCACTTCTAATGCTGCCGCAGCTTCCATTTCTTCTTCTGTTGCTTCTCCAATGATTGTTCCTGCGGGCGGAAGCATGTCGTATACGTTAAATTCCTCTTCTTCTTCGTGTGCTGCATTGTGCTGTTGATCTGACATTTTCTTCACTCCTTCTACTATTCATCATTGCTACACTTCTATTATCGGAAGAAAATGCGAAATGTGGAATGAATTCAGGAAGGAAATGCACGACACTTGCTTTTTTCCAAAGAATCTTTTAAGATAAATCACAGATATAAAAGGTCTATAATAGATAGAAAGGAAATCATCTGATGAAATATTCTAAAGCAACCAACTATGCACTTCATACGATGGTATTTTTAACTCTTGCACCAAAGGGGAAAGCAATAGGCGTTGAGCCTCTCGCCAAGATGCAAGACCTTTCACCCACCTATTTATCCAAAATTTTAACAAAGCTTGTGAAGGCAGGATTGATTGAATCAACACCTGGCGCAAAAGGTGGTTACACCATTATGAAAAAGAAGGAGGACATTTCATTTTTAGACGTCATTCAGGCGGTAGAAGGTCAAACTAATTTATTTCGTTGTTCCTTAGAACATGATTCTTTCATGCCTCATGATGACTGTTTGATTGAGCAGGTCATGCAGGATGTTGAAACGAAAATGCAGGAGACGTTAAGTCAAAAGCGGTTAGTTGATATCGCAAGCCAAATTGAGCAGACAAAAAAAGATCCATTTTTCAACATGTGATTTTTTTGAACAAATTATAGATATTAAGAGTCTTTAAAGTCTTGAATAAAAAGGAGACATTGACATGTTATTAGATTGTGCCATTATCGGAGGAGGGCCAGCCGGATTAAGCGCAGCACTTGTTGTGGGGCGGGGCAGAAAACAGGTCATTGTATTCGATGACGAGATGCCAAGAAATCGAGTGACTCAGGAATCACATGGATTTATTACAAACGATGGAATGACACCGTTTGAGATCAGACAAGCGGGAGAAGCAGATCTTCAAAACTACCCCAATATCCAAATCAAACGAAGTAGAATGGTCGAGATACAAAACAATGAGGACAACTTTGCGTTACTGACACAAGAGGGAGAAAGGTTCGAAGCGAAGAAAATCATATTGGCAACAGGGCTAAAGGATATACTGCCAGAGATCAAGGGGATTCATGAAGTGTATGGAAAGACGTTGTTTAGCTGTCCTTTCTGCGATGGCTGGGAGCTAAAGGACAAGCCGCTTGCTCTCATTGCTGAGAATCCACGCGCCTTGCATATGGCTAAACTTCTTTCCAATTGGACAAAGGATTTGATCGTGTTTACGAATGGGCAGCAAGTGTTTGCTGAAGAGGAGAAGGCATTGCTATCAGCACATTTTATTCAAGTCATTGATGTACCGATTATGTCAATTCATCATGAGAATGGACAAATGCACTCTCTTCACCTTGCGAATGGGGAAACGGTGAAAAGAGAAGGCGGATTTGTCGCAAGTGAATTCAAGCAGTCAGCTCCATTTGCTGAAAGTCTGGGCTGTCAAATGACGAAAAATGCCGGCATTGAAACAGATATTCTTGGACGTACAACAGTCAGCGGTGTCTTTGCATGCGGTGACAATTTAGGCGGCCCTGCTCAGCTTGTCCTTGCAGCAGCAGCTGGAAGCCAGGCAGGAATGGGCGTTATCCATGAACTTGTGCAGGAAGAATTTCAACAAAAAACATCTCTATGAAAAGAGATGTTCAGCGATGAACGGTTTTCCGTTTTGCTAAAACGTGAGCTGCCCATTCAAAAAGTGCGTAGATGACAAAGAAGATCAGGATCCAGCTGCTAGCATCGATCCATACGTTGGTGATATGAATGATGTTCGCCTGATCAAGTCCAACCTGTATCCACATAGTGATCAATGCGGTGAGGAACACCTGTAAAAACCATTTTTTCAATTGGTCACACCTCCATCTCTTTCTATCATATAAGAAATGACAGTTTATTTCCAATTGTATTTCCATCAATTTCAACGGTAAAATAAGAAATAAAACCAATGGAAGGACATGACATGAGCGATCAAACCAATAGCTTTTTAAAAAGTCATTTTCCTGATCTTGTCCTCACGCCGCCACTTTTTTATGGGTGGCCTTTTGGGCTACGCTTTGAAGTGGCAGATTGGTCATTAGGAAAGAAATCGGTTGTATTAGAAAAAGCGGGGGATCGTGCTTTAGAAATTGTGAGATATGCTTTTGATCCAGAAGACGATATTCTGTTTGTCACGGATGTCTATACGCAGCATGAACATGAATTAATGAAGCAAAAGCTCCTAGTTTATCAGAAATATGTTCGCCGGCAAGTACGCAATCGCTTGCGTCACGAGCTTTTGACCTATGTAAGACCAGAACTAGATGAGCCCCTGACATTGGAGAGATTTACCTTGTCTTGCCAGCTGCAAGATATACGATTACACCCACTTCTACAAGCCATGTGCCAGGAGGATTTCTATGCACCGAATCAAATCATGAAGGGGAAGCTTGATTATGAAATCTATTTGATCAATCTCTCTAAACAGATGATTTTCCACTTATATGATGATCGAGGCTGTGATCTTATTGCGGCAGATGCTGAGCGCCTTCGGCCAGTCTACGAGGGCTTACAGCACTGGCTATTAGACTATGATCGTGCTCAGATGGACAGGCTGTTTGCAAAGAAATAAGAAAACCGCACTTTTGACAAGTGCGGCTTCTTTTTATGCTTCTACTTTATTGAAGAACTGTGGTAAATATTCTTTGTGTGCTTCTAGCATTTCATCTAGGATGCTTTTTGCAATGGCATCTGATGGGACGAGCGGGTTGATCGTCATTGCGACAAGTGCTGTGTTGTAATCTCCTGTCACGGCTGCTTCAGCGGCAACACGTTCAAAGGATTTAATTTGAGAAATCAGTCCTTTGACTGCGACTGGCATTTCGCCAACAGCGATTGGTTTAGGACCGTCTTTTGTGATGACGCAGTTCAGTTCTACAGCAGAATCATTTGGAATGTCACTGATGGCACCATTGTTGATGGTATTGACAGGCTGAATATCATGCTTGTCGTTATAAATCGATGCAATCAAGTTACAAGCGGCATCACTGTAGTAGGCACCGCCTCGTTTTTCAAGCTGTGGCGGCTTGATATCAAGATCAGGGTCTTTGTAAAGCTCAAACAGGTCATTTTCTAGTGCACGAACGACTTCTGCACGAGTTCCTTCATTCTCTGCTGCTTTCTTTTCTTCAGCCAGCATATCACTTGTTTTGTAGTAGTAGCGGTGATATGGACATGGAATAACGCCAAGCCCTTTTAAGAAATCAGCATCCCACGGAATGGCATGAATGTTGTTCATCGACATCGTGGAGTTTGGATCTGCCATGTCTTCGATGACTTGATCCATGATACTTTTGCCATCTAAGAATACATTTAGTCCAAAGACCATATGGTTTAATCCAGCAAAGCTGACCTCGACTCTGCTTGCGTCGACATCAAGCCCTTTGGCAATTCCCATGCGAATGCCGATTGGCACGTTGCATAAGCCAACGACTTTGCGATGGTTTGAATAGCGAAGTACGGCTTCTGTAACCATACCAGCTGGATTTGTGAAGTTCACAAGCCATGCATCTGGGCATAGTTCTTCAATATCTTTCACAATATCCAGAATCACTGGAATGGTGCGAAGCCCTTTGAATAGACCTCCTGGACCATTCGTTTCTTGACCAATGACATCATATTTTAAAGGAATGCGTTCATCCTTCATACGTGCTTCAAGAAGTCCGACACGGAATTGTGTTGTGACGAAATCAGCGCCCGCAAGCGCTTTCCGGCGATCTAATGTTAAATGAACCTCGATTGGAAGTCCTGCCTTTTTCACCATTCGTTTTGCAAGATCTCCGACGATTTCAAGCTTTTCTTTTCCCGCTTCAATATCGACAAGCCAAAGCTCGCTAATCGGAAATTCATCGTACCGTTTAATAAATCCTTCTACAAGCTCTGGTGTATAGCTTGATCCTCCGCCAATTGTGACAACCTTTAATCCTTTTGCCATGTTCTGCACCTCCGAATAATGTAACGCGCAATGTTATAATAGAGAAAAGCCAATTCTTTTGTTTGTACATCTATAGCTTATCGTGAGAGCATCTCGTGCGTAAATGACTTCAGCGTCTTTAGGCAAGGGTGCCCTATTTAGAGATTTGTTACATAAAAGAAACACATTGTGACATGCTGTTGGAGAAAGGGGAAGTCAGATGTTTTCAAGTGAGGTTATTTCCAGCTTTAATGAACTAGAAAGCGCTTTATACCGATACATCATGGAAAACAGTGAAAAGGTCGTGTATATGAGAATTCGGGACTTAGCAGATGCTGCCCATATATCCACCTCGTCTGTCCTTCGCTTTTGCCGAAAAGTGAATTGTGAAGGCTTTTCAGAGTTTAAAGTGAAGCTTAAAATGTATTTAGAAGCAGAGCAGACACCTACTTTAAAAAGCACCCAGCACTTTCTATATGAATTTATTGAACGAACACTAAAAGGGGACTTTGAGGGGAAAATTAAAGAGGCAGCAAGGATCATTGCCGATGCAAAAAATGTGCTGTTTATTGGCACTGGCAGCTCTGGTATTTTGGCGCAGTATGGGGCAAGGTATTTTTCGAGTCTTGAGAAATTTTCATTTTACATCAATGATCCGTTTTTCCCGATGAATATGCAGTATTTAGACAATAGTGTCACCATTGTGCTGTCTGTATCAGGGGAGAACAGTATTACAATCGACCATATTTCGAAGTTAAAAAGAGAAGGAAGCAAAATCATTAGTATTACAAACAATCAGCACTGCACGATTTCGCGCATTTCAGATTTAAATATTGCTTATTACGTGACAGACGAACGGGTTCACAGAGCCAATATTACGACACAGACGCCAGTTGTGTATATTTTAGAAGCGATGGCGCGTGATATGTTCGCAATGTTAAAGGAAACGTAAAAGAGCCGCTGCATGAATCAGCCGCTCTTTTTTTCCTGCCTCATAAATGAGAGGATGGCAATCCCGGAACAGATGAGCACAAACAAACCGCCCAGCATATACACAGTCCTCGCTCCGAATGCATCTGCAATCAATCCAACAAAGAAAATAGATAAACCGACAGATACAGAGGAAAGAACGTAATGAGCCGAGTACACCTTTGATAAATCTCGGACTGGCGTTTCCGTTTGAAGAATGGTTTGCTGTGAAACATCACGAATTTGATAAGCAGGCCCCATCAAAATACAAAGCAGCAAAGCAAGCCACGGCAGGCTGTTCAGTGAGTAGACAATGGTCAGCACTGCATAAATGAATGAACCAGCTGCCATAAAGAGAAGAAGCTGCTTTTGAATGAACCGGCTTATCCACGCAGCCAAGAGCCCGCCTAGAATGGCGCCGGTATAATAAGCGGCATTGATAAACCCCCACCAATCCTCACTTTCGTTTAAATCTTGTGTGACAAAGGCAAGCGTAATCGCCCCGATCCACACAGCGCCTGCTATATTTTCACACACATCCATAAAGGTCAGAGTGCGAATTGTTTTGTTTGTCCAAATGATCGTCCAGCCATCCTTGAAACTGTTCATCTTATTTGCTTTTCGAACGGTGTCTCCTTGCTTAAGAAGAGGAAATACAGGGATGAAAAACAAATAAGACAACACAATCATCAAACAAGTGATCCACATTAAATAAAAGGGGCCAATGAACAGGACGAGCATTCCAGTAAACGAATAGCCGGCAATTTGAACCGTTTGTTGAAAAATGGAGGCTGTACTGTTCGCTTTCACAAGCTGATTCTCTGGCACAAGCATCGGCATGATGGCCTGCAATAAAGGACTAATGAACCCGCCTGTGATGGAAATGAGAATAAGCGCACCAAACAGCCAAACTATATGCTGCTGAAAGAAATGAAATTGGGCTGTAAACACGATGAGCAACCCGAGACGTAAAAGCGGGGCCCATTTCAACAGCCGGTCCGCTTGAAAGTAATCTGCCAAAACAGGAGAGATGAGCCCGGCTAATAGCTGGCATAGTGTTCTTATTAGCGGAAATAAAGCCGCATACGCAACAGATTGTGTATCTTGATAGATCACAAATGTGATCGTCATCACAAATAGAATATCACTTAGCATGAGAAGGCTTTTACTGCCTGTATAAAACCAAAACTTATTTCCCATATCCAACCGGCTCCTTTTCAAAAACAAGTTCAGTATAGCATGGTGAAGAAGGACCCAGAGGCTTTTCAGTGAAAAATACATCTTAAGGATGAGAGGATTGTGATAAGCTAAATGAAAGACATCGTAAGGAAAGGGGTTCAAATCAATGAAAGTACTGCCAGCACATGAATTCTTGAATCAGCACAGCATCCCATATGAGATCAAAACATTCTCTTCCGAAACAGAGAAGGGAGCCGCAAATGTAGCAGCAGCCCTTGGTTTTCGTGAGAGACAAATGATTAAGACATTGATTTTTGAAACAGGGGAAGGGGAGCAGTTGCTTGTGATGGTTGGCGCTGACCAGCATATTAAGTCAGGAAAACTAAAGAAAGCGGCTGACTCTCGTAATATTAAAATGGCATCACCAGAGAAGGTTCTAGAAGTGACAGGCTACCGAATTGGCTCAATACCGCCGTTTTGCTGGCAGCCAGAAGGCTTCCGCACCATTATCGAAGCTTCACTATTAGAGGAAGAAATATTAGGCGTTGGCGCAGGTGAATGGGGAAATGAAATCCTTATCACACCAGAACAATTAGTGAAAGCCTCAAAGGCTGTACCGTATGACATCGTTCAACCAGCAGAATAGAAAAAGTGCCTGTTTCTCATGCAGGCACTTTTTTAATTTGCAGCAGGCTCCTTAAATGGACCGATCCCTTTCATTTGCAGGAAGGCATCCACGGTTCTATTTTCTTCAAGATCATTCGCCCGTTTGCAGATCACAACAGGTCTGACGATTTCTATGCCTTCGATATATATACGACCAATCTCTTTCCGCTGGAAACTACCTTGAACCGCATCACGGGGAACAAGCGTGATCCCATAGCCAGCTTTGATCATTTGAATCGCTTCATGAACACCGCTGAATTGTAAATCAACAGTCGGTTTTTTAATTCCTTTCGAGGTGAAAAGGGAAAAGAGCTTATCTCTTGTGGAGCTGCCTTCTTCACGCATCAAAAAAGGCTCCAGACTCAGGCGCTCTAGCGGGACGGTTTTTCCGTTCAACGGATGGTCTGCTGGCACAATAAAATCATAGCTTAAATTCGTCAAATGAGAGGTAACGATCTCCTCATGATGCAAATCTTCAATCACAGCGATGGCGACATCTGATTCATATTGCAGCAGGCTCTCTATCACTTGAGCGGAGTTTCCGCTTTTTAATTCGATTTCTGTCTGTGGTGATGACGTTTTAAAAGCAGCCAGCCAATCTGGCAGTAAAAAGTTGAGTGGTACGTAGGTAGAAGCGATGCGGAGGCGCCCCTTCTTCCCGTTTTGTAATAGCGTGATCTGATATTCTACTTCCTTTTCAGCCTCAAACACTTGCCGGGCATAAGGATACAGCATCTTTCCCATTTCTGTGAGCGCAATGCCTCGACCGTTTCGTTTAAAAAGGCGAATCCCGATCTCTCGTTCAATGCTTCTAAGCTGGGCCGTCACAGCTGGCTGTGTTAAAGATAGTGCATCTGCAGTTTGTGTGACGCTTTTTGTCTCTGCGACCTTTGCAAAAATTCGAAGGGCATGTAAATTCAACTTTGCACCACCTATCAATTATTTTGATAAATTAATCAAAAACATTCATTAGATTTATTATAAGGCATCCCTTATCGTAAAGGTAGCGAAGGGGGAAGAAAAATGGATCGTCGTCAAAAGCAAGTTGTGTCAATATCGCTTATCACAGCATTTGCACTTATTGGGGATTCAATGCTCTATATTGTTCTCCCGATCTATTGGAAAGAGATTGGTTTATCATCCATTTGGGAGGTCGGGTTACTGCTGTCTATCAACCGATTCATACGTATCCCGCTAGCACCTGTCGTATGGTGGCTCTATCGATATATCCCAATGAAGACAGGTGTATTGATGGCGATTTTGATCGCGTCAGTGACCACGATATTATATGGGATGAGCGGTTTTTGGCTGCTATTGATCTGCCGCTGCGCATGGGGCCTCGCTTGGACGTTACTCCGTATGAGCGGGATGAGGGTTTTGGCTGAAATGGGCGAAGGCTCACAAGGACATTTGACGGGTCTTTATAATGGACTTTACCGGCTTGGGAGTTTATTTGGCATGTTATTTGGAGGAATCTTTGCTAGCTTGATCGGCTTCCAGTCCATGACGCTTGTCTTTGGTTTACTCACATTGATGGGGGGCATTTTTTATGTATCGTTGGATGAAATTGAAAAGAGAGAAGGCAGCGAGGTGTATCATGGCATCAAACAAAAGTGGTTTACACGAGATGTGGTAAAAGTACTGATAACAGGCATGCTGATCGCACTGATCATTCAAGGTTTATTCGCATCCACGCTGAGTCATGTCATTGAAGCAAAAATCGATCAGGATGAATTGACTCTGTTTGGCTTTGTCATCGGAGCTTCGGCTTTAAGCGGTGTTATTCAAGCACTCAGGTGGGGATGGGAACCATTTCTCGCACCGAGAACAGGCAAATGGTTTGATCGGCTTGTGATGAAGGAACGAATGCTATGCTGGATGTTTCTTTCATTTGGAGGGCTCAGTTTTCTTGGGGTCATGCTGAAGGTAAGCGGCTGGTTCCTTGTGATGCTGCTTTTGATTCAGCTGCTGGCAACGATTGTAACAACGTTCACCGATACACTTGCCTTTCAAAAAGCCTCTGCTCAAACAGATAAGAACCGCTTTCTCGCCAGCTATTCTTTTGTTCAAGATATGGGGGCTGCTTTAGGACCTTTGTGCGGGTATACATTGATTCAGTTTTTCGGAACAAACAGCGTCTTTTGGCTGATGCTCATCATAAGCTTAATGCTTGTCAGCATGTGGGTAAGAGGCGGGCAGCATGTTTCTTCTAGTGCAGTGTAAAAAATAAAGCGCTATATAAAAAAACTGCCTCATGCAGCTGAGCGCAGGAGGCAGTCATATTCTCTTATTCTAAGTCTGAATCGTAGGCTTTTTGCGTCAGCTGGCTGACAACCTCTTTTAACCCATTTGGTTTATGGAATTCTACAGGTGTGCTTCCTTTTTCGAAGACGATTTGGTCTGCTTCAACGAGCACGACATATCGATTGTTGACCTTCGCAATATGGATCGAGTGGCCAAAGTCCGCTAGAAGCCCTTTGATTTCTGTTTCACCTAGACGCATTTTCATTGTGATGTCAGGGGTTTGTTCCACAATGTGAGAAGCTGCTAGTGTGACCTGTTCTGTATCGAGTGTTTCTCTAATTTCTCGTTTTTCACTCGCTTCCCATATTTCAAGGTCCTCTTCAAATTGCTTTAATTCTTCACTTTCATCCTGTAATGTTTCAAATACTTGTTCCTGCACCATGTTCATGACCTGTGATTTCATTATTTCAGGCATTGATTCTCCGTATTCGACGAATTTCAGAAAGTCCTCAAAATAACGAGCATGTGAGGATTGGTGAATTTTCACTTCAGCTTCCTCTGTCATGCCCTCTTCTGGCATAAAAGGGTATTGAATTGATTTCATGTTTTTAGTTGTAATCGCCATTTCTACTTTTTTGATCAAGGTAGATGTATCAGCGATAGAAGCGACTTTCTGTTCAAAATCGCATTTCATAATAAAGACAAAGGAGTCATCGAAGTACTTTTTAGGAACGGCAGACGCAACTAAAAAAACGCCGCCTCTGACAGCACTTGTATCTAAATACGTGCGCACAAACTGTTCACTGCATTCATTAAATACTTCTTTTGTATCGGCAAATCTCGTCTGATGAAATAAATTGTAGTTTGGATTTGAATCGAGTTCATGACCGGGTTCGACAATGAATCGGCCAATTTTGGTCGGTACTTGTTCAGATTTAGGGTGTCTGTCCACTTTTCGTTTGACGATTTTTTTTAGTTCACCATCTAAAAAGTCCTTCAGCTCACTTTGTTCAAATTCCTCTTGATCTAATGTTTGATAATGCTTGAACCGTTTATTTGCTTGTTCATCTTTGCCTTCGATTTCCACGACAAAGAATGATAGAAAACGTATCGTAAAATCCATTGATTGGTCACCACTTTTTCTTCTTCGGATATGTTGAGTATAGAAAAAGGAGTGAAAATCGTCAACGAATGGAGAAATATCGTGTCATTATTTCCCGAGAAATGTTTATGGAAAAACACTTGATAATAATTATCATTCTTGATAGAATGATAAAAGAAAAGAAGGAACCTGCCAGTTCCTTCACCTCAGAAAAATCACTTATTTTGTTTCAAATGTTTCGCAATCAGTTTCAGCATTGCGAGTCACATCAGCCATTGTGTTTTTACCAATTTTAATGGTAGAAGCCGTACAGCTGTTATCAGCCCAAAAACGGCAAGAGTTCACTTCACAAAGTACGTTTTGTGCCATGGGAATTCACCTCCGTGATTCATATTGAGAATGAAGCAAGCTGCCACTTGAATTCATTCCATCTAGTAGTCTCTTGATAAAAAGAGGCTGTTTGTGCTGTTGATGCACATGTTTATCATACCATCTACCCTGATAATATACAATTTAAACTTTGAAAGAGCGAGAATACAAATCTCGCTCTTTTTTTATTTGTAAAAATAGTTAAATGCTAGGTGGCACCCTCTCTCATTTCGACATATGAATAGAGTAGATTCAAAACCTGATGTCGGACAAAGTATGAGGGTACATGTACTGATTTTCCGCATAAAGATAAGGTTTTCAATCAAAAATTTTTCATAGAGAGATGAGGGGAGAAGATGAAAGCAGTCATTCTCTGCGGAGGAAAGGGAACGAGAATGAGTGAGGTCACACAAGCGCTTCCTAAACCACTTGCTATGATCGGAGATCGGCCTATTCTATGGCATATTATGAAAATCTATCAGTATTACGGAGTAGATGAGTTTATCTTATTGCTTGGATATAAAGGAGAGAAGATCAAAGAGTATTTCCTGAACTACGACTGGCGGCATCACAGCATGAAGCTGGATATGGCAACAGGGGAAATAAAGCTTTTAGGAAAGTCAGAGAACTGGAAAATCACCTTTTTAGATACGGGCGAGAATACGATGACAGGCGGACGGTTAAAGCAGGCACAGGACTACATTGGGGATGAGACATTCATGATGACGTATGGTGATGGACTTGCCAATGTCAATATGTTTCATCTGCTGAAGCGTCATCAGGAGCTTGGGGCAGCTGCGACTGTCACAGGAATTGAAAAGAAGTCACAGTACGGGACGTTGAAGGTATATAACGGGATGGCACAATCCTTCTCTGAGAAGACAGACAGTATCGGGATGATCAATGGAGGATTTTTTGTGTTGTCTCCAAAGGTATTTGACTATTTGACAGACGATGACCAATGCGTATTTGAAGCGGAGCCTCTTCAAAATTTGGCGAATGATGGAGAGCTTGCGGTTTATGAGCACCACGGATTTTGGACAGCGATCGATACGTATAAGAACCTGAAGGAAATCAATGGCATGTGGATAAATGGAAAACAACCATGGAAGGTTTGGTGACGGCATGAGCGGATTTTGGAATGGGAAAAACGTGTTTGTGACTGGATGTACAGGACTATTGGGAAGCTATCTCGTCAAGGAATTGATTGATCAAGGTGCAAACGTAACTGGATTTGTGCGTGATCAGGTGCCAAGGTCGAATTTATATCAAGGCAGTCAATTTGAAAAGATGAATGTGGTACAAGGTGCATTGGAGGATATGCAAACGATTGAACGTGCGTTAGGAGAATACGAAATTGATACTGTCTTCCATTTGGCGGCGCAGGCCATTGTTGGGGTTGCAAATAGACACCCTGTTTCTACATTTGAAGCCAATATTTTAGGGACATGGAATGTACTCGAGGCTTGCAGAAGACAGCCTCTAATCAAACGAGTCATCGTGGCATCAAGTGACAAAGCATACGGCGATCAGGAGCAGCTCCCATACGATGAAGACATGCCGCTAAATGGGAAACATCCGTATGATGTATCAAAGAGCTGTGCAGATTTAATTTCTCACACGTATTACAACACATATGGTCTTCCAGTTTGTATTACGCGCTGCGGCAATTTATACGGGGGTGGGGATTTAAACTTTAACAGAATCATTCCGCAAACCATCCAGCTTGTGCTAGAAGGAGAAGCGCCTGAAATTAGAAGTGATGGTACTTTTATTCGTGATTATTTCTACATTGAAGATGCGGTTAAGGCTTATTTGCTGCTAGCTGAGAAAATGGAGGAAAAAGGGCTCGCCGGAGAAGCATTTAACTTTAGTAATGAAATTCAGCTGACGGTTCTTGAGCTCGTGGATAAGATTTTAAAGGCGATGGGCAGTGAACTGAAGCCTCGTATTTTAAACCAAGGAACGCATGAGATAAAGCATCAATATTTGTCGGCAGAAAAGGCGAGAAAGCTGCTTGATTGGAAGCCAGACTACTCGATTGATGAAGGTTTAGAGAAGACGATTGAATGGTACCGCGAATTCTTTCAAAAATAGAGGTGTAAGTAGATGAACAGCATATATTGTACGGTTCTATCAAGTGGAAGACTTTATCAAGCCATTGCGTTTTTCTTGTCATTGAAGCAAGTAGAAGATGATGCTGTCATCAAGACGTTATGTATGGATGATGCTGCATTTGATCTGCTTCAAAAAATGAATTTTCCTCATGTTGATCTTGTTCATGTACGGGAGCTCGAAACGCCGGAGCTGCTGGAGAAAAAAGAGGAACGGGATGCCTCGGAATATTGCTGGACATTAAAACCGATGTGGATTGAGTGGTTATTTGAACAGGAGCAGGCAGAAGGAGTAACCTATCTTGATGCGGATTTATTTTTTTATGAGAGCCCGCAAGTGATTTTTCAACATCAGCCGGATGCCTCTGTTTTACTTTCGAGAGGGGATATTGTGATTCCGAGCTTTGATCCTGAGGAAGTGAAGATGCTTCAGAAGCTTTTAGGTCGCTATAACTCTGGCTTCCTGCATTTTAAAGGAGATAAAGCCGGACGAAAATGCCTCAGCTGGTGGAAAGAAGAATGCTTAAAGGAATGCAAAAATGCACCGGGCGAAGGCAAGTTTGGCGATCAAGGATATCTCGATCATATGCCGAAGCTGTTTGAAAAAGTGGAGGATATTCAAACAAAAGGCGTGAATATTGGTCATTGGAACTATGGGCAGCATTCCTATCGGGAAGAAAATGGACGGATTTTGCTGGAGGATGGGCATCCGCTCATTTGCTATCATTTCAGCGGCTTTCGCATCGTGAGCAAGGATGAGATGCAGCAAATTCATGAAAAGGGGAGAGATGATCTGCCGTTTTTTCAAGAAGCCTATCGAAACGTGCTGCGCCATGTGATTGAATCTGTTGAGCAGGTCGATCCGCTGTTTAACGGCTATGCCAAATTGGAGGAGGATGACGCATGAATGAGAAACCAAAGGTAAGCGTCATTATTCCGAGCTATAATGCCAAAGAGCGTTTAGAAGGGAGTCTTTTTTCCTTAACGCTTCAGGATACGAATATTCCGTTTGAGGTCATTGTCGCCGATAATGGGTCAACGGACGGCACGATGGAAATGCTTGAGAACATTGAGGTGAATTTTCCGTTTAAAAAGGTACGTATTCCTGTCAATCAAGGGATTGCCAAGGGTCGCAATCATGCCATTCGCGAGGCGGAGGGGGACCTGTTGATATTCCATGACAGCGATATGCTGGCAGAGCCGCAATTTATTCAAAAGCATGCGGAGGCACATGCTGATCATGAGGACCTTGTCATTTGCGGTGTATGCTGGAAGCGGATTTATCGTTATTTTTACGAAGCATTTGAGCAGGAGCATATCAAGCGGTTGAAAAAGCAAGGCTTGTATAAGCGGAAAATGAAAGATAAAACGCCTCTTTTATCAATGAAGGAAGTTGAAAATGGTGCATTTCTAGAGAAAAGCTTCGATTTGCAGTCTGAGTTTATTGCTATCCTCAAAGACATTTTGCGCACGTACAACTATGATTTAGGCTCTTATGAGCTGCCGTGGCGATTTTTTATTACGAATAACTCCTCTGTCAAACGCAAGCATGTCATCACGCTCGGGATGTTTGATGAACATATCGTTCGGTACGGGTTTGAGGATTATGATTTAGGAATTCGTCTGCATCAGCTGGGTCTCTCCTTTGAATTGCGAGAGGATATCATGAGCGTGCATCAGGAGCATCCAAGTAATTTAACGTCATTTGATGACATCAAATATAACATTTTGTATATGTGCGAGAAGTACAACAATATTGATGCCATTGATGTCCATTTGGCTTTCTCTGGTCCATTTTCTCACACCGTCACAAATGACATTGTAAAAGAAGTCCGGCAGCTGCGTGATAATCCGGTATTCGATGGTCTGCTCTCTTATTTTTTAGAGCTGCTTCATTTGATCACAGAGCGGAATGTGGGCGTCAAACGCGATAATAAAGATCAGCTAACAGCTAGACATGTCCCTTTGAAAAAGCTGGCAGAGGCAGCGCAGCTTGCACGGCAGGAATATGGCTGCACAGTGGTTGTAGAAGCCATTCAAGGGCTGACGAAAGAGCTATTACGCGTTGATTTGTTCCAAGTGGATGTGTTGTAGATGGCGTCTTATCATTTTACAACCATTGTGTCGAATACCCATGTTTTTAAGCTTTTGGCGCTGATTCATTCGCTTGAACAAACCGCTCATTCATTCAAGCTGTCTGTTCTATGTGCAGACCCTTTGGCTTACAAGGTGTTAAGTGAATTTCCTCATCCGCATGTTCAATATGAACAGCTTGAAAATATTGAAGATGAGACGCTGCGAAAGGCAAAGGATGATCGGACGTTCCATGAGTATTGCTGGACGTTAAAGCCCGTTTTTTTGCTCAAAATCCTTGAGTCTTCAAAAGCGGATTATCTCGCCCATTTGGATACGGATTTGTATTTTTATCATGATCCAGAGGCGATATTTGCAGAGAATCCACTCGCTCATTTATTTTTGACGGATCATATGAATTCCGAGCGGTTCTATCACTTTTATGAGTTGTCTGGCCGCTTTAATACTGGATTTGTCGGCTGCCGCAACACAGACGTTGCCAAACGGGCGGTCACACAATGGAAGGAAAACTGTCTTGCACACTGTACAGTCGAAATGGATACAAAAAATAAGACGTATGGAGATCAGCGGTATGTTGAAAGATGGGTCGATGATTTTGAAGGGGTTCATGTGGTGACATCTAAAGGAGCCAATGCCGCGATTTGGAATATTGAAAACTACAAGCTTTCAGTTGTGAAAGGGGAAATGTATCTCGACGAATGTCCACTCTTGTTCTATCATTTTTCTGCCTTTACGATCATTGATGAGAATACGTTTAATCTGAATTGGTATTACTATATGACAGAACAAAGGCTTGTGAATCATTTATATATTCCATATGCCGATTTGGTTCATCAAAAAATTAAACAGGTGCAAAAGGTCTTTCCAGAATTCCAGCAAGGGTTTATTGCAAAGAAGCATGTACCTGATACGCATTTTTATGAGATATGAAAAAAACCGCTCAATCACTGAGCGGTTTTCTCCTTTTTATGATTCATTCCATTTGGAGATGGTTTGATCGCTAGGTAGTAAGAAGGCCAGGATACCTAATATCGGTAAAAAGGCGACTCCGATCATAGTAGGCGTTAAACCGAAGGCATCAATGAATGAGCCTAGAGCGACCGATCCGATGGCACCCATACCAAACGCAAGCCCAACCGTTAAACCAGACATTGTGCCAATTTTCCCGGGAAATAGTTCTTGAGCATAAACGACTGTGACAGAGAAGCTTGACGTCAGAATGACCCCAATCAGTCCAAGTAAAACATAGGCAAAAACAGGTCCGGCAAATGGCAGCAGCAAGGCAAGTGGAAAGGATGCCAATAAGGAAATTAAAATCACGGTTTTCTTGCCAAAGCGGTCTGCAAGCGGCCCGCCTAAAAATGTCCCAATTGCACCTAGAATGAGAAATAAGAAAATATAAGTCTGTGATTCTTTAATCGTCAATCCATATTGTTCAATCGCATAAAACGCATAGAAATTTGATATCGCATTTCCATACCAAGAGCGGGCAAAGATGAGAAAGACGATAATGCCAAGTGCTGTGAGTGCTGACTTACGGTGAAGTTCAGATCTTGCAGCTTTTGCGGGAGCTTTTTTCGCTTGAGCTCGAATGGTTTGAAGTCTTCCTGCGTACCATCTTGAAATATAAAGAAGGAAACCGACAGCAATCATTCCAACAATCGTAAACCAAGCCACGCCTGGCTGACCGAGAGGGACGAGCATGAATGCAGCGATCAGCGGAGCAAAGGCTTGACCTGTATTTCCGCCTACTTGATAGATGGACTGTGCAAGTCCTCGTCTTGGACCAGCTGCCATGTTGGCAACGCGGGAGCCCTCTGGATGAAAAATGGCAGAGCCGAGTCCGATAAAGACAACGTAAAGCAAAATGGTGGCAAAGGAAGGCGCAAACGCAAGCCCGAATATACCGACAGCACTAGAAAATAAAGCAATTGGGAGTGCATAAGGCATCGGTCGTTTATCTGTGTACCACCCAATAGCGGGTTGCATCACGGAGGAGACCATATTTAATGTAAAGGCAATTAGCCCTAATTGTGTAAAGGTCAGCCCCATTGAGCGTTCTAAAATAGGGAACATCGCAGGAATAACGGCTTGCAAAGTGTCATTGAGCATATGACAAATGCCAATAATCAATAAAATGGGATAAATCGTTGATCCAGTGACAGAATTTTGAGGTTTATCCTTTGTACGAGCAGCAATAGCCAATGAGACTTCCTCCTTTCATTCAACTGTTTTCAATTTTGCATTCTTCTCATTTTATTCATAAGGTGAACTATAAAACAATAGCAAATTGTCATGATTTAGAAAAAAGAGACACAAGCGTTTGTGTCTCTAAATGGTTACTTATAAAAAGTTGCGATGACAGGCTTCATTTTTTGAATGACGAGTCCACTACCGCCGCGGTTTTTTACATCTTCAATCATGCCGACGAGGACGTAATCTTCTTTTTTAGGATTAAATGCAAGTAAAAATCCATTTTCAGAACCGTCTGTTGCCCCTTGTTTGCTCTTTAGCTCTGCCGTTCCTGTTTTAGCGGCAATATCAGCTCCTTCCATTTGTAAGGAGTGAGCTGTACCGTTTGGACTCGTCACGACCTGAGTGAGCGCGTCTTTCACTGTATTTGCCGAGTCTTCTTTGATGATTTGTTTTGGTGATGCTGTTTTCTCGTCTTGAACGACTCGAGGATAGACAAGTTTGCCTCCTGTTGCAAATGGAGAATAGGCATGTACTTGTTCAATCGGTGACATGAGTAATTCGCCTTGGCCATATGCCGAGTCAGCAAGTAAGATGTCCGATTGAATGCCGTCGTTCGATACTTGCGCTGGTTTCATTGTAAATGGCATGTGCAAATCTTCGCCAAATCCAAATGCTTTTACTTTTTTCTCATAGGTGTCTTTGCCAATTTCCAGAGCTTCCTGTCCAAAGTAAATATTATCTGAGTACACGAGGGCATCAACCATATTTACGTTTTCTTTATCGTGAACCCGTGTAATTCGATAATTACCCCAAGATTGATCTTTTTGCCATTTTAGTCCATGGATGGTGCGTACTTTATTAGGCTTTGTGACACCTGTTTCCAGCCCGATGGCTGCTGTAATGGTTTTGAATGTAGACCCTGGTGCATACCGGCTCGCATACCGGGCTTGGAATGGGAGATCTGGGTTTTCACTGTATGCCTGATATTGCTTAGGTGTGATCCCGTTTGTCATAAGATTGACATCATAGGAAGGGGCGCTGACAAGCGCTAATAGATCCCCCGATGATGGATTTATGATGGTGACAGCCCCTTTTTCACCTTTCAGCTGTTCATAGGCTTTTTTCTGTAAAGAGGCATCAATGGTCAGCTTCACTGTTTTTCCATCTTGTCGATCTGATTTTTGCAATGTTTCTTCAATGCCTGTTTCATCATGGACGATCAAAATGCTTCCGCCATCTTGTCCGCGCAAGTTTTGGTCAAATGTGAATTCAAGTCCGGTTTTGCCAATGATTTGATCTGCCTTTAATGCCGGATTTCTTTTGATATCATCTGCATTTGCTTTTCCGACATAGCCGGTGAGATGGGCGGCGGCTTCGTTATAAGGATAGTAGCGCATTTCCTTCGATTGATAGGTGACGCCTTTTACATCCTTTGGAATCGGCTTTTGCTCTAACATCGATTTGAGCGGGACAAACGTGTCGTCTGTGACCCATGCTTGTTTCAGCTGATTGTCGATTAGTTCTTCATCTATATCAAATGCCTTGCTGATTTTTTTGATATTGCGTTCTTTTTCTTCCCCTGTGCCAAGCTTTCCTGGGATGATGCCAAGTGCGCTTCCACCAGTTGTTTCTGCTAGGGTACGTCCTTTTCGGTCGACGATGTTTCCGCGGACAGCAGGGTCTGATTTGACTTTGATGGTATCTCCCTTCTCCATTTGCGGGAAGATGAGATTTGGCTTCCAGTCGACTTTCCATTTGTCATCTTCTTCTGAGAGAACGCCCTTGTAAGAAAGCTTGTGCAGCTTGCCAAATGACGTTTTCATTGTTACATCATAGGAAAATTGATACCCATTTCCTTTGTCCTGTTTTTCGACGTTGAGCTTTGATATGTTCAGATCATAAGCACCAATTCCGTTGAAGATATTGTCATATTTTTCGGCTAGTTGTTTTTTTGAGAAGTCATTGGCTTTCAAAGACGCACTTGTTACCTCATCAGCCAGCTTTGTAAAGTCTTTCTTCTCCATTTGTTTTGTAAAGGATTGAGCCGCTTTTAAAGCTTCTTTTTCTTTTGACAAAAGAGAATCTTTTAAGAAAAAGAAAGCAGCAGCAACTACGATGATACTAAGAATGGGGATCATGACTTTTTTCTGTTTCCAAAATGATTTTCGTTGATCTGTATACAATGAAAACACCTCAATTTTTGATTAGATCTTCTATATTTTACAGTGATTGCACATGATTTGTATAGTTTCTCCTATGAAAATAGACCAATGTATCATGTCATGGTTTTGGGAATGGGACGAAAATGATAGATGGTTTCTATGAAAGATATCTTCATTTTTTCTTATGATTTAAAGGATTTCTTAAGAGATCATCGAATGTGGAAAAAAAGAAAAATATACAAGCGCTTTCAATAGGGGGGAATTGTTATCGTTTATAAAAAGGTGAATGTGATTGGACTTGTTCTTGGACCGGCACTCTTCTTGCTCGTTCTTTTTCTCATACCTGAAAATGAATTGACCTATGCTGCGAGGGTAGTCTTGGGCATTACCGCTTGGACGGCTACATGGTGGGTGACAGAAGCACTGCCCATCCCTGCAACATCTTTATTGCCGATCATCCTACTGCCGACACTTGGCGGACTTTCTATGGAACAGACATCAAGGGCTTATGGAGATCCGATCGTTTTTATGTACATGGGAGGATTTATGATCGCAATTGCCATTGAAAAATGGAATCTGCATAGAAGAATGGCCTTACACATTTTAAGGGTGATTGGCACACGAAGTGACCGCATTGTCTTAGGTGTCATGATTGCGACTGCTTTTTTATCTATGTGGATTTCAAATGCAGCGACAGCACTGATGATGCTGCCAGTGGCACTTGCAGTCATTAAAGAGGTCAAGGCTAATGACATCTTAGCTGGTCCATCTCTTGAGCGATTCAGTAAAAGCATTTTATTGTCGGTTGCGTATTCAGCATCAATTGGTGGTCTAGCAACACTTGTCGGCTCTGTGCCAAATGCGGTGTTTGCTGCCATGTCAAAAAAACTGCTAGATCGGGAGATTATGTTTTTCGAATGGTTTTTGTTTGGGTTTCCCGTTGCGATCGTTCTGCTCATTCTCTTATTTCTGTATTTAACAAAGATACAGTTCAAAGTAGAGCATACAGGGGACATGAGTGTAGCGTTTATTCGAAAAGGTTTAGAGGATTTAGGGAAAATGAAACAAGAGGAAAAATGGGTGTTTGTTGTTTTTCTTATGACGGCGTTTTTGTGGATTTTTAAGCTCTTTTTGTTTGGAGGGATCACCGTATCTGATACATCTATCGCCATTTTCGGTGCCATGCTGTTATTTCTCATTCCAGCAACAAATGGAGAGAGAATATTAGAATGGCAGGATATGAAACAGCTACCGTGGGGGCTGTTGCTTTTGTTTGGAGGTGGGCTGTCGCTCGCTACGGGCTTTGCAGAAACCAATCTAACAGGATGGATCGGGGAAAATCTACAGCATTTAAATGGGCTTTCGTATATCATGCTATTGATCATTTTAACGGGAGCGATTTTGTTTATGACTGAAATTATGTCAAATACAGCTGTTGCCAATATGATTATTCCGATTACGGTAGGGCTTGGGCTTGCGATTGGCATCGAGCCCTATGGGTTAATGGCTGCGGCTGCTTTGGCTTCCTCATGTGCGTTTATGCTGCCGATTTCCACGCCGCCAAATGCCGCTGTTTTTAGTGCGGACGTGCTGAAAATATCTGATATGGTCAGGGCAGGCTTTTGGTTAAATATCATGAGTATTGTGGTGATTGTCCTTGCGGTGTATTTCTGGCTCCCGATTGTGCTTAAAAGCTGAGCGCATTAAGAGGAGGAAGGCTTTGATCGAATCGAGACTGTCGGTGTTTTTGTTTCTTTTGGCTTCGGTGGTGGTGTTGATTTTTTGATGTGAGTGTCCTTTGGCGTGTAATAGGTTGCCCCAATATTGAGCCTGCCTTGAAGCTGGTCAATGGAAAGCTCCCCAAACTCTAAATAGTAATCAATTTTGTCCACATGCAGGGATTCAATATGAATGTGTGTATCCTCTGAGACAGGAGAAGCTGGTGCGGACATTTTTTGCTCGAGAGCGATGAGTCTTTTTTCCAGCTCGGTGACAGAGGGGGATAGACTGGAAAATGCATCGGCGGTGAATGTCGGACAAAATTTGTTAGCAGAGTGGCAAAACTCAGATAAAAAAAATCAGGGGTACGGACAAAATTTTGGAGATGCCAGCGGTTTTGTCGGGACAAAAAGCCATGTAGATGATCGAGATCAAGTGGACTCACCTGCCTCTTTTTCACCAGCAGCTAAACCCATTCAAAGGAAGTGACGTGTGATGTTATTCTCACCCTCAGTTGTCAATGTCGGTGCTTTTAAAATCAATGCAATGGATCGGGGTGCATCACTGACGCTAGGTCCTTATCAGCAGATCGATTATTTTCTCTCAATGAAATTGAACCAAGGATTTGGAGAGGACAATGGAGATTGTTCACCGCTTGTCATTCCGATTTCAAGCGTGTTAGATCCAGATATGGTGGACTCAAATTCAGCCAAAAACAGCGTGATTTAAGCAAAAAAAAAAGAGACCGGGAAACCCCGTGTCTCTTTTCTAATGTGTTGCATTCAGATGACTTTTTCGTCTTGCATAGGTGAAATAAACAACGACACCAATGGCCACCCAGATCAGGAAGGCTCTCCATGTCACCCATGAAAGGGTCGTTGCGAGTGTGATACAAATGACCGCACTGATAATCGGAAGAACAGGCACGAAAGGCACTTTAAACGCTGCTTTGACATTCGGGTGTTTTTTCCGTAAAACGATGACGGCAATTGAAATCACTGTAAAGGCTGCAAGTGTACCGATGCTGACTAAATTCGCGAGCGTCGATAAGTTCACAAAACCTACGATACATGCTGCGACAGCACCTGTCAGCCATGTGTTGGCAACGGGTGTTTGCGATTTTGGATGAACCTTTGAGAAAATCTTTGGCATGAGTCCATCGCGGCTCATCGCAAAGGTTAGGCGTACCTGCGCATAGACCAAGGCAATTAAAACCGTTGTGATCCCAATAATGGCACCGGCTGATATGATACCTGCCACACTATGAAGGCCCACGACTTGAAGAGCAAATGCGACAGGGTCACTGACATTCAGTTTCGTATAGTGAACCATGCCGGTTAAGACAAAGGACACACCGATGTATAAAACGGTACAAACACCGAGCGCTCCAATAATACCAATCGGCATCGCCTTTTGCGGATTTTTGACCTCTTCAGATGCATTGGCGATCGCATCAAATCCAAGGTAAGCAAAAAAGACTGTTGCCGCGCCTGCGATCACGCCTTCAAAGCCCATCGGCATAAAAGGTGTCCAGTTTTCAGGTTTGACGTACGCAAAGCCTGAGATGATAAAGAGAAGGACGATGGCAATTTTAATCAGCACAATGATGTTATTCAGTTTCGTGCTTTCTTTGACGCCTCTTGAGACGATAAAGGTGATAAGCAAAATAATGAGTGCGCCTGGAAGGTTAAAGACAGCCCCATCAGCGGCTCCAGGTGCAGCTGATAATGCCTTCGGTATGTGCAGACCGAATCCACTGAGCAGTGATTGAAAATAGGACGACCATCCGCTTGCTACAGCAGAGAGCGCAATGACATATTCAAGCATGAGATCCCAGCCCATTAAGAAGGCGAGAAATTCCCCGAGTGTGGCGTAGGAATACGTATAGACGCTGCCTGACACAGGAATGGACGAGGAGAATTCAGCGTAGCAAAAAGCAGCAAGGGCGCATGCGATCGCAGCTAAAATAAAAGATATAATAATCGCAGGTCCCGCATCTTTTGCCGCAGCAACCCCCGTAATCACAAAGATACCAGTCCCGACCACGCAGCCAATGCCAAGCAAGATTAAATCAAACGTATTTAACGATCGGCTGAGCCGCTTCGTCTGACTTTCAAGCATGAGCTGGCCGAGAGACTTTTTTCGAAATAAAGAACTCATGTTGACCTCCTAATGGATAAATCTTTTCGTAAGACGAGTGTTAGTATATGCTTAAATGACAATTTAGTCAATTGGTTGGAGAACGCTTTAAATCACTAAAGTGTTAAACGACACAATCGAATTTGTGCACAAAAAGAGACATCCGCCAAGAGATGGAAGGCGGATGTGGTGACATATAGTCTACGTCTGTTTAGTAAATATCTTTTCATTATACAGCACACTTGGATGAGTGGGGGAATGGGCGGCGGATGCATGGTGATGTGTTTTGGCTTTCTCCAAATCGCCGAGCTGATAATAACAATAGCAAAGCTGGAGATGTGGATACCACGTTTTATACTGTGTGAATGTGAAGGCTGTTTCGTTTTCAGGAGCCTTCAGCGCCTGCTCATACCAAAAGATTGCAGCCTGATGTTTATTTTGCGTTTTTAAATGATCCCCGATCCGGCAGCAAAATTCTGGCCGGGGCTGATCGTATAAGAAGGAACGTAATAATGAGGATAAAGCTGCTTCCTCGAAGCCTACTGCATAATAGCAGTCGGCTAAATATTGGCATGCGCGAATTTCATCCTCAATCCAGCAATGTTTTGTGGCTAAAAATTCATGATAAAAACGAATCGCTCTGACATGCTGCTGGTTATCTCTTAGTTCATTGGCAAAGTAAAAGAGATCACGAGGCGTCATTTCTTCGCCTTTTGCCAGCATGTCTTCATAGATTCGCAGGTTGCGCCCAGGCTCACCAGCGGTTGTTTTCTTGCGTTTTTGATGTGTGACGGCTATATCGGCTGGAAAGATGTTGCCATACACCTGGAGAAACTCATGTACGGCCCCGTACCACTGAAAGTTCAAGGCACGCTTCACAAGCCGATTTCTTCTATATTTGAAATTCACCTGGCCGTCTTCATCGAATCCCACATGATAAAACATCGAGACGGCGTTCACCGAATTATCAAGTGTCTGCTTGAGCTGAAGAAGTTTTTGACGGTCTTCTTCAAGCAGAACATCGTCAGCATCAAGCCATAAAATATACTCTTTCGTTGCACGTGAGAAAGCGAAATTGCGGGCTTTTGCAAAATGCTGAACCCATTCGAAATCAAGTACCTTGGCTGAAAAGGAGTGAGCAATCTCCTTCGTACGATCTGTTGATCCTGTATCAACGATGATTATCTCATCTGCAATGTCTTGGACAGAGGAAAGGCAGTCCGCTAACACCTCCTCTTCATTTTTCACGATCATACATAAGCTAATGGTTACCATCTTTAGATCACCTCTTCATAGTGTATCGAGCAGCAAAAGGAAACATTCTTTTCAGCAGCAGGTTTTTTAAAACTAGTTTTCTGCTACTGGCTGATTTAAAATAAAGGAAGAATCTATGTAAGGGCTGATAAAAATGAGTTTATTGAATGTTGAAGGATTATATAAAACCTATGGCGAGAAAACGCTGTTTGATCATATTTCTTTTCATATAGAACCAAAGGAACGCATCGGATTGATTGGACCAAACGGAACAGGAAAGTCAACGCTCCTAAAGGTCATTGCAGGACTTGAATCGTTTGAAGAGGGTGATATTACGAAGGCAGGGACACTTGATATCGAATTTCTTGAGCAAGACCCTGAAATGATCGGGGATGAAACGATTCTTGATTACATTTTTTCTGGAACGGCACCCATGATTCAAACGATGAAGGCTTATGAACAGGCGCTCGCCGATTTAGAGCATGATCCGCAAAATGAAGCAAAACAAGAGGCGCTCATGCGCATGCAAAATCGAATGGATCAGGAAGACGCATGGGATGCGAACCTGTCAGCCAAAACGATTTTGACAAAGCTTGGCGTCAAAGATGTGAGCCGTTCTGTTCATGCCTTATCAGGCGGACAGAAAAAGCGTGTCGCGATTGCTAAAAATTTAATTCAGCCTGCGGGATTGCTGATTTTAGATGAGCCAACCAACCATCTCGATAATGCAACGATTGAATGGCTCGAAGGATATTTGAGTCAATACAGCGGTGCTGTCATTCTGGTGACGCATGATCGTTATTTCCTCAACCGAGTGGCCAATCGGATTTATGAATTGAATCAAGGACAGCTCTATACGTATAAAGGAAATTATGAAGTCTTTTTAGAAAAAAGAGCGGAACGAGAAGCAGAAGCTCAGGTGAAAGAAACGAAGCGTCAAAACTTACTCAGACGAGAGCTTGCATGGCTGAGAAGAGGGGCAAAAGCAAGAACGACGAAGCAGAAAGCACGCATCGGCAGAGCCGAAGAGCTGATGGATCAAAAAGGGCCTGATGCAAAGGGAGAGCTGGATTTCGCCATCGGTTCCCATCGCCTAGGAAAACAAGTCATAGAGGCAGAAGACTTGTCGATTTCATTTGCTGGCCAGACCCTTGTGGAGCGGTTTACAGACTTAGTCGTGCCGGGCGACCGGATTGGATTTATCGGACCGAATGGAGTCGGAAAAACGACGCTACTCAACTGTCTAGCGGGGAAAATAGAACCGACTTCAGGACAATTGACGATTGGACAAACCGTTCGTATTGGCTATTACACGCAGGATCACAAAGAAATGGACGAAGAGCTGACGATCATTGAGTACATCAAGGAAACAGCTGAAATCGTTAAGACATCTGATGGCGCCATAGTGACAGCAGAGCAAATGCTGGAACGGTTCCTATTTCCAAGATCCATGCAGCGGACGTTTATTCGCAAGCTGTCAGGAGGAGAACGCCGCAGATTGTATTTACTGAAAGTCTTAATGGAAGAACCGAATGTTCTCTTTTTAGATGAGCCGACGAACGATCTTGATACGGAGACCCTCAGCATTTTAGAGGATTATTTAGAACAGTTTCCTGGCGTTGTCATGACCGTATCGCATGATCGTTATTTCTTAGACCGAGTGGTTCATCGTCTGTTTGTCTTTGAAGGAAATGGCCTCATTTCACACTACCAAGGTGCTTACAGCGATTACATGGAGCAAGAAAAAGAGGCGAAGCGGACAGAGACAAAGCCTGCTGAGAAACAAGTAGAAGCGGCGCCTAAAAAGAGAAAAAAACTTTCTTACAAAGACCAGCTTGAATGGGACGGAATTGAAGACCGGATTCAGGCATTAGAGGAAAAACATCAGCAGCTTGAAGCAAGCATTGCAGAAGCAGGCAGTGATTTTGGGAAAATTCAAGAACTGATGGATGAACAAAAAGCCGTTGCTGAAGAACTAGAACAAGCAATGGACCGCTGGACAGAACTGTCACTGATGATTGAGGAATTAGAGGGTTAATCCTAATAAAATGATGAAAAAACCTGTAGAATTTTCTACAGGTTTTTTTACTTTACATCAAAACACGAGAAAATCAAGAACTCAAACATTTACGTTTACGTTAAGGTTATAAAGGTGTATAATAAATCATGAATTGATGAGCAGGAGGCACTGGCAATGGAATGGATGAAAATTGATCAAGTGGCGAAAAGAAGTGGACTGACGAAACGGACGATTCGTTTCTATGAAGAGATTGGTTTATTATCAGCACCAAAGCGGACAGAGGGCGGTGTCAGACTTTACTCAGAGGACGACATGGAAGAACTAGAAAAAGTAATGCAGGCAAAAGAGGTACTCGGCTTTTCTTTACAAGAGCTTCAATCGTTTATGGAAATAGGAAAGCAATTAGAGCTGAATAAAGAAGGCTACTTGCTGTCGCTTGATCCGAAGGAAAGATTAGAGAAGCTGTTAGATATTGAGGCGCAGCTGACTGTGCAGCATCAATTGATTACAAAAAAGCTTGAAACGATTCAATCCTTTAAAAAGGATCTTGAAACGATGAAAGAAAGAGCGGCTCATGCGATTGAGCAATTACAAAAATAAACACCTCAGTGTGTTTATTTCAGCGTGTAGCCAAACCCTCGCATTCGCCCGCAGGTCTGCGCGCTGGTGCTCACGAATGCCGTGCCAGTGCTCGCCCTTCCTAGACTGCAAAGGTTTTCTATCACGCTGAAAAGAAGACAAAGTGCTAAAATAAACATCATTTTAGCACTTTGTCAACAATCTAAAATAAACACCTCAGTGTGTTTATTTTATTTTGTCAACATTTGAAGGAAAGGTTCTGATGGAATGAAGGAAGAAGAAGTGTTAAAACAGCGTACAAGTCTGCTTAGGCAGCCGAAGGCCGTCTGGGCTGTTGCCTTTGCATGTGTGATTTCATTTATGGGGATAGGACTTGTGGACCCGATTTTGCCGGCCATTGCATCACAATTAGATGCATCTCCAAGTCAGGTCTCACTTTTATTTACGAGCTACTTACTTGTAACCGGCTTTGTGATGTTTTTTACCGGCTATATCTCTAGTCGGATTGGTGCGAAATGGACGTTATTAATCGGACTTATTTTTATTATTGTCTTTTCTGCTTTAGGCGGTACCTCTTCAACGATTAACGAATTAATCGGCTTTAGAGGCGGATGGGGCATTGGGAATGCCTTATTCATTTCAACGGCTCTCTCTGTCATTGTCGGCGTGTCTGTTGGAGGAAGTGCGAAGGCCATTATTTTATACGAGGCTGCACTAGGTCTTGGGATTTCGGTTGGGCCGCTGCTTGGCGGAGAGCTTGGGACGATCTCTTGGCGCGGACCATTCTTTGGCGTTGCAGTGTTAATGCTTGTTGCTCTTTTAGCTATTACGTTTATGCTTCCACCGATGCAGAAGCCTCAGAAAAAGGTGAAATTATTCGAGGCTGTCGGGGCATTAAAATATAAAGGACTTTTAACGATGGCATCTGCCGCTTTCTTATACAATTTTGGTTTCTTTGTGCTTTTAGCGTATTCGCCATTTGTGCTTCATCTGGATGAGCATGGTCTTGGTTATGTCTTCTTTGGATGGGGGCTATTTTTGGCCGTGACATCCGTCTTTTCAGCGCCGGTCATTCATCGAAAGCTTGGGACATTGACTTCTCTTGTGGTTCTGTTTGCTTCGTTTGCTGTGATTTTATTCGGTATTGGGATCTGGACTTCACATGTAGTAGTTGTCATCTGCGGAATTGTCATTGCTGGGGGTATTCTTGGCATGATCAATACTGTGCTCACGACCGCTGTGATGGGATCAGCACCGGTTGAGCGTTCCATTGCTTCATCCTCTTACAGTGCTGTACGGTTTATTGGGGGCGCGATTGCTCCTTGGATTGCCGGCGTACTTGCTGAATCTTATACAGCAAGCACTCCTTACTATGTTGGGGCGGCTGTCGTTCTGTTAGGCATGATCATCTTGCTAATTGGTCGTAAGCATCTCATCAATATTCAAGTAGGTCATTAAATAGAAAAAGCCTTATATCTGCATCAGATATAAGGCTCAGCGTGTAGACAAACCCTCGCATTCTTTGTCAGGACTGCGTTCCGGTGCTCACGAATGTTCAATTCGCTCCACTCCGGTACTCGTCCTTCCTAGACTTCAAAGGTTTTCTATCACGCTGAAAAGAAGACAAAGGGCTAAAATAAAGATCATTTTAGCCCTTTGTCAACAATTTGAAGCCTATAATACTTTTGTCGTCCAAGACTCGCAATTCCAAGTTTCAGTTGCTACATCTTGATAAAATTCAGGTTCGTGAGAGATCAATAAGACGCTCCCTTTGTATTCTTTTAATGCACGTTTTAGTTCTTCTTTGGCATCGACATCCAAGTGATTGGTCGGCTCATCGAGAACAAGTAGGTTGGTTTCTTCATTGATCAGCTTACAAAGACGGACCTTTGCTTTTTCTCCACCGCTTAAAACAGACACGCGGCTTTCAATATGTTTTGTCGTTAATCCGCATTTTGCAAGAGCAGCTCTCACTTCATATTGCGTGTAAGAAGGGAAGGTGCCCCATACTTCTTCAATACAGGTGTTGCTGTTTTGCTCTTTTACTTCTTGCTCAAAGTAGCCAATATGAAGGAATTCTCCGCGTTCCACCTCACCCGAAATTGGCGAGATTTCTCCAAGGAGACTTCGCAGCAATGTCGTTTTTCCGATCCCGTTAGCGCCGTATAGCGCAATTTTTTGCCCGCGTTCCATTTTCAGATTCAATGGACGAGAGAGCGGTTCATCATAACCAATGACCAAATCTTTTGTTTCAAAAATCAATTTCCCGGAAGTCCGTGCCGTCTTAAAGTGGAATTCAGGCTTTGGCTTTTCTGCTGCGAGTTCAATCATATCCATCTTATCCAGTTTCTTCTGACGGGACATGGCCATATTTCTTGTGCTGACACGCGCTTTGTTTCTTGCCACAAAATCCTTTAATTCAGCCACTTCCTGCTGCTGCCTTTTATAAGCTGCTTCAAGCTGCTGCTTTTTGACTTCGTACACTTGTTTAAATTGATCATAATCACCAACATAGCGCGTGAGCTCTTGATTTTCAACATGATAGATCAAGTTAATGACGCTATTTAAAAACGGAATATCATGTGAAATGAGGATAAACGCATTTTCATATTCCTGTAAATAGCGCTTCAGCCACTCAATATGCTGCTCATCTAAATAGTTGGTCGGCTCATCGAGAAGGAGAATTTCTGGCTTCTCTAACAGCAATTTCGCAAGCAATACTTTTGTACGCTGCCCGCCGCTCAGCTCCGTCACATCACGGTCCAGTCCAAGATCGGTTAACCCAAGACCTCTCGCTATTTCTTCAACCTTGGAATCAATGATATAGAAATCATTGTTTGTGAGCGCATCTTGAATGACGCCCACTTCCTCTAACAGCTTTTCCAGCTCATCAGGATCGGCTTCACCCATTTTGCCGTAAATGTCATTCATCGCTGCTTCCATGGAAAATAAATAGTGGAATGCATCCTGAAGCACTTCGCGGATCGTTCTGCCCTTTTCTAGCACAGTGTGCTGATCAAGGTAGCCGACACGGACATTTTTCGCCCATTCCACTTTTCCTGCATCTGGCTCCAGCTTGCCAGTAATAATATTCATAAACGTTGACTTTCCTTCACCGTTGGCGCCAATTAAGCCGACATGCTCGCCTTTTAATAAACGGAAGGAGACTTCGTGAAAAATGGCTCTGTCGCCAAAGCCATGGCTTAAATCTTTAACAGATAATATCATTTTTTACACCTCAAATAGATTCAAAACGGCTAGTGCCTCTCATGATTATATCGAACTGTCCGGCTTGATAAAAGCATCAAAAGAAAAATTGCGTTTCAAAGCTGATTTTGAGATACTAAAGGATAGATTGAATGAGGATAAAGGAGATCGACATGATAGAAAATTGGGCATTTTTAAAAGAAGCAAAGCCATTTATTCAAGAGAACTTCCAAGCGGCTGGCTTCGAAAAACCAACAGCTATACAAGAAAAAACAGCAGAATGGATTACGGAGAAGCGTGATGTGATTGCAGAATCGCCTACAGGAACGGGGAAGACACTGGCGTATGTGCTGCCGCTTTTAAATAAAATCGATGTGGATATCAAGCACCCGCAAGTCTTAATCTTGGCACCTTCAAGAGAGCTTGTGATGCAAATTTTTGATGTCGTGCAAGCGTTCAAACAAGGATCAGACATCAAAGCGGTCTCCTTGATTGGTGGAGCGAACATCAAAAAGCAGCAGGAAAAACTAAAGAAACACCCGAACATCGTTGTCGCAACACCTGGCCGTGTACAAGAATTAATCAAAATCAAGAAACTGAAAATGCACGAAGTCAAAACGATCGTGCTAGATGAAGCAGATCAGCTTCTTGTGCCAGAGCATATGAAAACGATCCAAGCGATCATTAAATCCACATTAAAAGAAAGACAAATCCTTTGTTTTTCTGCGACACTGAAAGACGAAACGGTTCAACTGATTAAAGAAATGACAACTGAACCAGAAGTATTGAAAATTGCCAGAAGTGAGGAAGAAGCGCAGAAAGTAGGACACTATTATCTATTATGTGACCAGCGAGACAAAGTAAAACTTCTGCAAAAACTATCACGGCTTGAGGACATGCATGCGCTCGTCTTTGTGCGTGATATTACGAATCTAAGTATTTATGCAGAGAAATTAGCGTATCACCATGTCGACCTTGGTGTCCTTCATAGTGAAGCGAAAAAAGCAGAGCGTGCTATCATCTTAAAGGAATTTGAACAGCGTGAATTCCCACTTCTTCTTGCAACGGATATCGCAGCAAGAGGCATCGATATTGACGATCTGCCGTACGTGATCCATGCCGACCTGCCAAACGAAGAAGGCTATATCCACCGTTCAGGCAGAACCGGTCGCGCAGGAAAAGAAGGGGCTGTCATCAGTCTTGTCACACCTCAAGAGCATTCTATGCTTAAAAAAATGGCGAAAAAGCTAAATCTTTCGCTTCAGGAAATTGTTTATAAGCAAGGCCAGCTACATCTTGCGCCAAAGCAAGCATAGAAAAAGGACCCATCCACATGGAGGGTCCTTTCTTTTTATGAAATTTTGACTAGCTGTTTTCCGACATTTTCACCTTTGAATAATCCGATGAATGCATCAGGAATGTTGTCAAAGCCTTCAACGATTGTTTCTTTATACGTCAGTTTGTCTTCTTTTACCCATTGTGCGAGATCTCTTGCTGCTTCTTCAAAACGATCTGAATAGTTGGCAACAATGAAGCCTTGCATCAATGCGCTTGTTTTAATGAGTTTTGTTTGCACACGCGGTCCGATGTCCTCGCTTGCGCTAATGTTATAAGACGAAATCGCGCCGCACACTGGAATACGTGCAAAGCGGTTTAAATGATTCATCACAGCATCAGAAATTTCGCCGCCTACATTGTCAAAATACACATCGACGCCGTTAGGGCACGCCTTTGCAATGGCATCATCTAAGTCATTTGTTGTTTTATAATTAATCGTTTCATCAAAGCCCAGTTCTTTTAAATAAGCCAGCTTATCATCAGATCCCGCAATCCCAACGACGTGAGCGCCTTTGATCTTAGCAATTTGCCCAACAACGGAACCAACAGCACCTGCGGCCCCAGAAATGACAACGGTCTCGCCTTCTTTTGGCTGACCAATCGCAAGAAGTCCGAAATAAGCGGTTTGTCCCGGCATGCCCAAAATGCCTAAATAATAGGACAATGGCGCAATAGATGGATCAATTTTAGTGAGAGATTCAGCTTTGGCCGTGGAATATTCTTGCCAGCCAAGGAATCCAAGAACAAAATCACCTTTTTCAAATTGAGGCGATTTAGACTCGACAACTTCTCCGACAACACCGCCCTGAATCACTTCATTTAGCTTGAATGGAGGTGTATAGGATTTTGTATCCTGCATTCGTCCTCTCATATAAGGATCTACAGAAACATATTTTGTTTGAATCAAGACTTCACCATCTTGCGGCACAGGTATATCGACTGTTTCAAAATGAAAAACATCTTTTGTAGGTAATCCTTGTGGACGTTTGGCTAATTGAATTTGCTTTTGTTGACTCATGTCAAATCCTCCCTTTCACTTGCAGCCTAGATTTACATTAACATGTTGCTTCTTTTCATTCAAAACATACGGTCTATTTGAAACACATACAAAAAAGCAGCCGCCATCTCATAGATGAGGACTACTTTTTTGGAAGTCAACAGAGAGGAGCGGTGGCAGACAGCCAAACAGCTGATACACGTCCGCATCACGTTCTTTTAATAAATATTCGTTCGCATTTTGCATAGAGGCTTTCATCATATCGCGCGTCACAAAAGGAAAAAGGATATTCAAGTATGAGGACAACAGGTCTTGTGGATCTTGTTCAATCGACTCGATATCTCCAATATTGATAATGATGGAAAAGAGATAATCAATGGAGATGCGAAAGTGCTGTTCAGCAAACAATGTAAGCGGCTTTGCTTTTGCTTCTTCAGGATTCCACTTTTGAAAAAGCTGTTTCACCAAATCACTGACAACCCAAGCATTAAACTGCTGTTCCGCTGAAAAGTAATACATCAGCTCTACCTCATTTCTAGCCTCCAGTACAAGAATTGTACAATAAAACAGCAGGGATGAACACAATATTTCAGAAAATTTAGTCATTTTTACAGGATTTTGTCAAAAATAAGTCAATAGGCATGGCTAGTACACAATGTAAAATGGATGTGCTCAAGGAAGGTTTAATGATAAAAGTGACGGGTAAAAGATTCGTAAGACGCTAAAGGAGGAATATAAAATGAAACCTGTTGTAAGAGAGTATTCAAATGATGAAACACTTCAAAAAGATGTAGAGCAATTAAAATCACTCGGTGTTGCAAGAGAGGACATTTATGTTCTGTCCCATGACGATGATCGTACAGAGCGTATTGCTGAAAATGCAGATGCCAATACGATAGGTCCAAGAGAAGTTGGACTGAAACATGCTGTTGGAAACATCTTTAGTAAAAAGGGTGATGAGCTCCGAAATAAAATCCATGAAATTGGTTTCTCTAAAGAAGAAGCTGAAACATTTGAAGAACATTTAGACGAAGGGAAAGTCCTTCTCTTTGTGACAGACCATGAAAAAGTGAAAACTTGGGCATAAACGCCAACTAAAAAAAGTCTCTTACTTTCGTAAGGGGCTTTTTTTCATGCCTTCATCTCTGAAGGAGAGGATGCATCTTTTTTACTATATTAAGAAAAAACAGCAGATTGGAATAAACAGTAAATCATCTAATTGAAAATGCAGATATACCAAAGAAAATGATAGGAAATGAGAAAAGAATAGTCAAAATATCACAAAAATCTATTCGGGAAATAATTATTGTATCTTTCAATTTTGTTTCAAAATGTAATGGGAATCTTGTGTAATTTAGTAGATAAATTTCTTAGTTCTATTGGTTTATGTTGTGTTTTCATGTAGAAATAAGTGTTTTGAGGTCAAAAAACCACGAAAAATACCTGTATTTTCAATTAGAAAATTCATTTTAATTTTTAGGAAATAATTTGTTGACAAAATAATCTAAAAACAATATATTTGGCTTATTCCAGTTGTTATGGAAGTAGTTGTTAAATTTCTGATGGGTTTATTCTAGGCACACTCTAGTGATAGGTGGTGGCATAAAACCAAGGTAAAAGCACTCGTGAAATTTCTACTAAAACATAAGAAAATGGTTTTTTACATGAAGAAGAAATGATAGTCGATTTAAACAGTAGATGATCTTTCTACTATGATCACTTTGCAAGAGATATTCAAAAGACGTCGTATTCCTGTACAGAAGAGAAAGCGTTTTCAATAAAGGCAGTGAGTTGATCGAACGGTGAAGGAGGTGAACTCATATGAAAAAAAGAGATAACAAGCTGATGCGATGTAGCTGTCAAATGCCTGCATATGAGGATGCATGCTGAAAAAGAAGAGTGAACATGTGGGATGCTTCTCTCCTTTTTCAGAAAATAGATTTCCTAAAAAATCCATCTTTCATTTTAACATAAGGTGTTTTGCTTGAAAATGACCTTTGCCCGAAAAATCAATTTTAATAGAAGGAGGTCCTGTGATGAAAAAAGCTTTGTACCATGAAGACAGTGGATTGTATCTAGAAAAAATGCGTATGGCATTTCAAGAACATTATGAGAAAAGAACAGATATGTGGTCTACTGATCCATCCTTAACAGATGCAGCTGTGATGTCATTAAAGGCATGGCGTTCAAGGGAAAAGAATGCACTTGCTGCTGTGCTCGATATCGGATGCGGGAACGGCCGGGCGCTGGAACATTTAAGCGGACTTTCCGCATATGTCGGCATCGACCTGTATGAGCATGAGGAGTGGGAAGGATTACAGAAAAGAGAAACGGTTCCTGTCCATTTTGTTCATCAAGATTTTATGTCCTGGTCGATGGGCCAGGGTCGAGGGATGCAGTTTGATTTAATTTTAGATCATGGCTGCTTTCATCACCAGCACCCTGATGATCATGAGCGTTATTTAAAACAGGTTTCCTCTTTGCTTCATGAAGGCGGCGTCTTCTCACTTGTTGTATGGGGAGAAGAGTGGAGAACAGGATTAATCGGAGAGGATGGCCGTTTCCACTTTTCGTTTTCAGACTCTCAGCTTGGAGAAAGAATTTGTTCATCAGGTCTGGAGCTTGTATCGATTACACCATTAAAAGCAAAAGCCGGCATTAGCCAGCATCATGTCATTGCCGTCAAAATCTAGTACAAAGGTGAACACTCAAACGTAGCAGAGGTGTTCATTCTAAGAAACAGTATGTGCGCATCATGTAAGGGAAAGGCGTTATGAACCAAGAATTCTGCTCCTTTGTACTGGAAAAGACCTAGATTGACATATCGCTAGAATAGGTGGAATTAAGGTCTGAACGATGAGAGGAAACGCACATCTATGTTCTTTTAAGCCATGAGTGCAGACACATATTCATCACCATCACTGCGCTACCTGAGTCGATTTGGGTGCAGCGATGAATAGGGGGGAGACAAATGAACAAGTTTGTAGATGAATTACAATCAATGATTCATCATTTTACCTTTCAAGAAAAAAACTATTTGCTCGTGGGGCCAGTGAACCTTCCGATTTCCATTCAACATGAAGAAGTGCCATTTAAATGGTATGCCTTCGCACCTGTTGAAGGGGAGACAAAACCAACGATCGAATCTATTGTCAAAATGAGTACCGCGCAGCAAACCTTTTCCTCTTGTCTCTTATTTGGCGACTTTGAAAATGAAATGCCGCCGCTTGTGCGAATTCATAGTGTCTGCCAAACAGGGGATGTGTTTGGGTCACTGAAATGTGACTGCGGTCCACAGCTTGCGTTATCGCTGAAAAAAATCACTGATTACGGAAAAGGCATGCTCGTCTATATGGCCAATCAAGAAGGGCGGTCAATTGGGCTGATGGCGAAAGCATTGACGTATAAATTACAGGAAATGCAGCTGGATACATTTGAAGCCAACCGTCTGATTGGCTGCGGAGATGATGACCGGCATTACGAGGAGGCAGCGGCTGTTCTGCACTATTTAAACAAAGGGAAACCAATGCATCTCCTAACGAACAATCCAGATAAAGTCGATTCCATTGCTGCTTATGGTCTTCCTGTTTTACGGTTTGATCATACGGTCGAAGCCTCTCTCTATAATGAAGCCTATTTAAAAGCAAAAGCAGCCTCAGGACATATGGTCGATGAGAAAAAATTAATTAATCAGTAGATGAGTTTACTTTAAAGAAGGCGGGAGAAAAGCGTGAAACCTGAAATCAATTGGATGCAAATCCCAAGCGGCTATGCAACAATCGGAAGTAATGAAGAAGATATGAAAAAGGCATCAGAATTCTGGAAGGACAAGCTTCTCAATCCAACTTACGGCCGTGAGAAAAAATTTCAAAAATGGCTGTATAAAGAATTTCCATCCTATCAGTCGTATATCAATGAATTTTTCATTTCAGATACGGTCGTCACCAATGAATGGTATCAAAGCTATTGTGATGAAACAGGCCAGTCGTACCCGGAGAGCTTAACAAATCAAGAACTAGGCGGCGGGAAAGATCATCCGGCGTGGGGCATGGAGATCGAGGAAGCCTTCTCATTCTGTCAGTGGCTGAGCGGGAAACTCGGGATAGACGTGTCGATTCCTACTGAAGAAGAATGGGAATATGCTGCCCGGGGTAACACGAGAAATCAATACCCATGGGGAGACGAGTTCGACCCTTCTTACTGTAATACGTACGAATCAAATATCGAAAAAACGACGCCTGTTCGCCATTACGAAAAGGGCAGATCCTTATTCGGTCTTTATGATATGGGAGGCAACGTCGAGGAATGGGTCAACACCAAATATCATGTGTACGAAGGCGGCATTGAGGTCGTAGATGATTTAACGGAAACGCTTGGCAGTGATTACTACATTTTAAAAGGCGGCTCCTTTGCAAGAGGCGGAGATTTATGCAGAGTTGCCAGAAGACACGGGAAGCATCCAGACCCTGTTTTTCGATTTACTGGCTTTCGTGTAATGACTCGTCAAAAACAACACATAAAGGTGGGAGTGTAAAACTATGCATAGAGGACCAATTACATCTGTTTTATCAACTCAGCAGGACCAAATTGTTTACACTGGCGGCTATGACCGCTGTATTTATCAGTGGAACCGGGCGACAGGAGAAGGAACGTTTATTGGAAGTCACGAGCATATCATTAACTCTTTATCTCTTTCTGAAAACGGAAAGTACTTAGCCAGTGCTTCGTCAGACTACACCATTCAATTGTATGATACAGGCACACATACTCGAATTCGCACCTTGTTTGGTCATGCGGATGATGTAGAAGCCGTTGCTTTTGCGAAGCAGGATACGTTGCTTGTATCGGTGTCCAGAGATAGAAGATGCTTAGTCTGGGATATCGAAACAGGAGCCATCCTAAGAGAGTTTCATGGACATAGCAAGGATGTATTGGCTGTATGGATACACGGCGATAAAGCTTATACAACAGGTGATGATGGCTACGTTCTTGTATGGCTGTATGATACAGGAGAAATTGTAGGGGAAATCGGTCCGTTTGATTATGAGCTGGACACAATCAGCGGCAGCAATCAAAAAGAAGTGTTCGCACTTGGCAGAGACGATGGCACCGTTATTATTTATGATGCGGTGACGTTACAGGAGAAAAAAATCATCAAAGCTCATTTACAGGGCGTCAAGCGTGTGAACTTTTCTCCAAGCGGCAATTACTTACTAACAGCAGGCTATGACCATTTAATTAAGCTGTGGAATTATGAAACAGGGGATTTAGTCGATACGCTGTTGCCTCATAAATATCAGTGGGAGCGCTCGCTTGTCTGGACGGAGGATGAGAAAGCCATCCTAGGAGCCAGCTTTGGAAAAACGTATTGTGAATGGTCTATTGAACAGGGGAAAGTTGTATCAGATGAGATCGAAATGGCGACACCATCAATTAATGATATTGCGCTAACTGATGCGGGAGATATCATCACAGCATCAGATGACGGAAAATTCAGAAAGAATGGGATTGAAATTGCTAAATCGACAGGCGTCTTAACAAATGGAGTGGCTGTCGCACGAGATGGAAGCTATTATGCGTGGGGAGATCATGCAAGTCAGGTGCATATTGTTCATGAATCATTAAAGCAAATGGTTTCGTTTGATCTCAATACAGGGCCGGTCAACAGTGTGTATTTCCACGAGGAGGGCCGGCAATTCTATATTGGAACTTACGGCGGTTATGTACATGTCATTTCGACAGAGCATTTAAAGGAAATGGGCCGTTCCAAAGCACACGATTGTGCTGTGAAAGCATTAAAAGTAGAAGGAGATCATATTATCACAGCTGCGGTAGAAGGAACCATCTGTCTTTTAGATAAGAAGAGCTTGTCTTTAAAAGCGAAATATATCGGGGCGACAGAGCTGTTAAATGACGTGTTCATTGATAGCAAAAGAGACCGTATTGCCATTGTCAGCCGTGACAAGAATGTGAGATTGTTTGATTTGCATACAGGAAGAATTTTAGACCAGCATAATGAACACCAGTATTCGATTAAATCGGTCTCTGTCACAGACTCTGGCTATATTGTGAGCGGAGATTATTGGGGCTATATCGTTGTGTGGAATCCAGAGCTTGGGGTCAATACCGGCCCAATTAGAATTGCCAAGAATGGAATTAGTGCCATCAGACAATTAGGCAATGATGTATACGCAAGCTCGTATGATGGTGGGATTTATCATATTCGAGAAGATGGCACGTATACCGAAGTACTGCGCTTATTTGAACAATTTCCAAAAGAAGTAATCTCTCATTAAGAAAAAGAATGTAAGCGGGGGATTCTCATGATAAGTGTTTGCAAGGAACATATGAAAAAAGGCCTGACTGTACTCAATTGTCCGCATGTGCTCCTCATTAATAAATATGAATGTCGCAAATGCTGTTTTTGTAAACAACGAGCATCATATAAACTTTTTTATTCCTTGCCTTACTATGATCGATCTGAAAAGAAACGGATGGAAAAAATATGAGAATAGAACTCCTTCATTTCCTGAAGGAGTTCTTTCCCTTGAAAGAGAAGAAAGGAGACTCACATGAAAGACGATGTGTTTTATATGAAACTGGCGATTGCCAACGCAAAGGCAATGAAAGGGCAAACCTCCCCAAACCCGCTTGTCGGTGCAGTCATTGTACAGCAAGGTGAAATTGTTGGAATGGGTGCTCATATGAAGGCGGGCGAACCTCATGCTGAAATTCATGCACTGCACATGGCAGGAGAAAAGGCAGAAGGAGCTCATCTGTATGTAACGCTTGAACCTTGTTCGCATCATGGGAAAACGGGTCCTTGCACAGAAGCGATTATCAAAAGTGGTGTGAAACGAGTAGTCATTGCGACGCAAGATCCGAATCCGCTTGTAGCAGGCAAGGGAATGACCATGTTGAAACAAGCTGGGATCGAAGTAGATGAAGGAATATGTAAACAGGAGGCGGACCGCTTAAATGTGCCTTTTTTTCATTTCATTCAATCAGACCTTCCCTACGTCATCTTAAAATCCGCCATTTCATTAGATGGGAAAATTGCCACAACTCATCTTGAAAGCAAATGGATCACAGGAACAGAAGCGAGAAAAGAAGTGCAGCAATTGCGTCAAGAAGCAGATGCTGTGATAACAGGTGTCGAAACGATTATTCAAGATGATGCGGGTTTAATTGTGAAGGATTCATTCATCACTCAGCCCATTCGTGTCATTTTAGATTCAACATTAAGGATTCCGCTTCAGGCGAAATGTTTAACAGATCGTAGGGCGGAAACCATTATTTGCACCTCGCACATGTATGATCAGAAAAAATATGAACAGCTTGTAGAAAAAGGACATCAAGTCTATGTCACAAGCGGAGAGCAGCGAACAGATATTCACGACGTGTTACGAATGCTGAAGGAACGTTCTGTCATGTCAGTTCTTGTTGAAGCAGGAGGGAATGTGAGTGCTTCCTTTTTAGAAGAATCACTCGTCAATGAAGCCGTCATTTATACGGCACCTTTATTAATCGGTGGAAAACAGGCACCTACTTTTTTTGAAGGAGATGGGGTGAAAAAACTAAAAGAGGCGATCCGTCCAGCAGATGTTGAATATAGTATGGTAGGAAAAGATGTCAAAATCACAATGAAATTTCAATAAATAGAAGGCCTTGTGCATCGAGCGCAAGGTCTTTTTAATATTTTTTAATAAAAATAAAAGTGTACATACACTTTTCCATGGAACGATGAATACGATGGATGGGGGTGATTCTATGAGAAGATGTAGACAATGCGGAAAGACATATCCAACTCATTCGACAGACCACTACCAAAAAGGAAGCTGGTATGATGCGTTTCAGGATGACTGGGAATGTGATAGTTGTAAGAAGGAAAGACCAGGGAAGCCAGGGAAACCAGTGAAAAATCCTTGCTGCGGAAAAGATCCTTGTGTTTGTGTGATTCAAGGTCCGCCAGGTGGGAGAGGAAGAAGAGGCCCAGCAGGTCCGGCGGGTGCAGTAGGCCCAGAGGGTCCAGCAGGCCCGGCAGGTCCAATCGGTCCAACAGGCGTAGGGTTAACGGGGATTGTAGCATTTGATCGAGCGGTAGCCCCGGCGTATCCAGTAGGTCAAGTGGTGACATATGATGGCAGTACGTATGTGGTGAATTCAGCGCCGCCAACAGGTACGCCAGGTACGTCACCAGATTATACATTGTTAGCAGCTGCTGGTGAAACTGGAGCAACAGGTATTACGGGAGCTACGGGTCTAGGTTTAACCGGTGTTGTTCCATTCGATCCAGCAGTGGCTCCAACGTATCCAGTAGGCCAAGTGGTGACGTATCCAACAGGTCAAATGGTGACGTATGAAAGAGGAACCTCTCTCGTCAATACGGGACTGCCAACAGCAACGTATCTTGTCAACACGGCACCGCCAACGGGCACACCAGATACGTCACCGGATTACACATTATTAGCAGCCGCAGGAACGACGGGTGCAACAGGAGAAATGGGTTCCACCGGCCTTACCGGAGCGACGGGGGTCACGGGTGCAACAGGAGAAATGGGGTCCACTGGCGTTACAGGAGCGACAGGAGTCGGCTTAAACGGAGTCGCAGTGTTTGATCCAGCGGTAGCCCCAACGTATCCAGTAGGCCAAGTGGTGACATATGAAGGAGGAACGTATCTCGTCAACACGGCACCGCCAACGGGCACACCAGATACGTCACCGGATTACACATTATTAGCAGCCGCAGGAACGACGGGTGCAACAGGAGAAATGGGTTCCACCGGCCTTACCGGAGCGACGGGGGTCACGGGTGCAACAGGAGAAATGGGGTCCACTGGCGTTACAGGAGCGACAGGAGTCGGCTTAAACGGAGTCGCAGTGTTTGATCCAGCGGTAGCCCCAACGTATCCAGTAGGCCAAGTGGTGACATATGAAGGAGGAACGTATCTCGTCAACACGGCACCGCCAACGGGCACACCAGATACGTCACCGGATTACACATTATTAGCAGCCGCAGGAACGACGGGTGCAACAGGAGAAATGGGTTCCACCGGCCTTACCGGAGCGACGGGGGTCACGGGTGCAACAGGAGAAATGGGGTCCACTGGCGTTACAGGAGCGACAGGAGTCGGCTTAAACGGAGTCGCAGTGTTTGATCCAGCGGTAGCCCCTACGTATCCAGTAGGCCAAGTGGTGACATATGAAGGAGGAACGTATCTCGTCAACATGGCACCGCCAACAAGCACACCGGATACGTCACCAGATTATACGTTATTAGCAGCCGCAGGAGCGACCGGCGTTACGGGAGCAACTGGAACGGGTACAACAGGGGCAACGGGAGAAACTGGCGCAACTGGTGCAAGTGGCGTCACCGGAGCAACGGGAGAAATCGGTTCAACAGGAGAAACTGGCACGACCGGAGCAACAGGAGCAACAGGAGAAACTGGTGCGACCGGAGCAACAGGGGCAACAGGAGAAACTGGCACGACCGGAGCAACAGGGGCAACAGGAGAAACTGGCACGACCGGAGCAACAGGGGCAACAGGAGAAACTGGTGCGACCGGAGCAACAGGGGCAACAGGAGAAACTGGCACGACCGGAGCAACAGGGGCAACAGGAGAAACTGGTGCGACCGGAGCAACAGGGGCAACAGGAGAAACTGGCACGACCGGAGCAACAGGGGCAACAGGAGAAACTGGTGCGACCGGAGCAACAGGGGCAACAGGAGAAACTGGTGCGACCGGAGCAACAGGGGCAACAGGAGAAACTGGCACGACCGGAGCAACAGGGGCAACAGGAGAAACTGGTGCGACCGGAGCAACAGGGGTAACAGGAGAAACTGGCACGACCGGAGCAACAGGAGCAACAGGAGAAACTGGTGCGACCGGAGCAACAGGGGCAACAGGAGAAACTGGCACGACCGGAGCAACAGGGGCAACAGGAGAAACTGGCACGACCGGAGCAACAGGGGTAACAGGAGAAACTGGCACGACCGGAGCAACAGGAGAAACTGGCACGACCGGAGCAACAGGGGCAACAGGAGAAACTGGTGCGACCGGAGCAACAGGGGCAACAGGAGAAACTGGCACGACCGGAGCAACAGGGGCAACAGGAGAAACTGGCACGACCGGAGCAACAGGGGCAACAGGAGAAACTGGTGCGACCGGAGCAACAGGGGCAACAGGAGAAACTGGCACGACCGGAGCAACAGGGGCAACAGGAGAAACTGGTGCGACCGGAGCAACAGGGGTAACAGGAGAAACTGGCACGACCGGAGCAACAGGGGCAACAGGAGAAACTGGCACGAAAGGAGCAACAGGGGCAACAGGAGAAACTGGTGCGACCGGAGCAACAGGGGCAACAGGAGAAACTGGCACGACCGGAGCAACAGGGGCAACAGGAGAAACTGGTGCGACCGGAGCAACAGGGGCAACAGGAGAAACTGGCACGACCGGAGCAACAGGGGCAACAGGAGAAACTGGCACGACCGGAGCAACAGGGGCAACAGGAGAAACTGGCACAATCGGTGCAACTGGCGTCACCGGAGCAACGGGAGTAGGCTTAGACGGAGTCACAGAGTTTAATCCAGCGGTAGCCCCAACGTATCCAGTAGGCCAAGTGGTGACATATGAAGGAGGAACGTATCTCGTCAATACGGCACCGCCAACAGGCACACCGGAAACGTCACCAGATTATACGTTATTAGCAGCTGCAGGAGCGACCGGCGTTACTGGAGCAACGGGTGTGACAGGAGCAACGGGTTCCACCGGCGTCACCGGAGCAACGGGAGTAGGCTTAGACGGAGTCACAGAGTTTGATCCAGCGGTAGCCCCAACGTATCCAGTAGGCCAAGTGGTGACATATGAAGGAGGAACGTATCTCGTCAATACGGCACCGCCAACAGGCACACCGGATACGTCACCAGATTATACGTTATTAGCAGCCGCAGGAGCGACCGGCGTTACTGGAGCAACGGGTGTGACAGGAGCAACGGGTTCCACCGGCGTCACCGGAGCAACGGGAGTAGGCTTAGACGGAGTCACAGAGTTTGATCCAGCGGTAGCCCCAACGTATCCAGTAGGGCAAGTGGTGACATATGAAGGAGGAACGTATCTTGTCAATACGGCACCGCCAACAGGCACACCGGATACGTCACCAGATTATACATTATTAGCAGCTGCAGGAGCGACCGGCGTTACTGGAGCAACGGGTGTGACAGGAGCAACGGGTTCCACCGGCGTCACCGGAGCAACGGGAGTAGGCTTAGACGGAGTCACAGAGTTTGATCCAGCGGTAGCCCCAACGTATCCAGTAGGGCAAGTGGTGACATATGAAGGAGGAACGTATCTTGTCAATACGGCACCGCCAACAGGCACACCGGATACGTCACCAGATTATACATTATTAGCAGCTGCAGGAGCGACCGGCGTTACTGGAGCAACGGGTGTGACAGGAGCAACGGGTTCCACCGGCGTCACCGGAGCAACGGGAGTAGGCTTAGACGGAGTCACAGAGTTTGATCCAGCGGTAGCCCCAACGTATCCAGTAGGCCAAGTGGTGACATATGAAGGAGGAACGTATCTCGTCAATACGGCACCGCCAACAGGCACACCGGAAACGTCACCAGATTATACGTTATTAGCAGCCGCAGGAGCGACCGGCGTTACTGGAGCAACGGGTTCCACCGGCGTCACCGGAGCAACGGGAGTAGGCTTAGACGGAGTCACAGAGTTTGATCCAGCGGTAGCCCCAACGTATCCAGTAGGGCAAGTGGTGACATATGAAGGAGGAACGTATCTTGTCAATACGGCACCGCCAACAGGCACACCGGAAACGTCACCAGATTATACGTTATTAGCAGCCGCAGGAGCGACCGGCGTTACTGGAGCAACGGGTGTGACAGGAGTAACCGGCGCCACAGGTTTAACAGGTACAACTGGCGTCACCGGAGCAACGGGTGTGACAGGAGCAACGGGTTCCACCGGCGTCACCGGAGCAACGGGAGTAGGCTTAGACGGAGTCACAGAGTTTGATCCAGCGGTAGCCCCAACGTATCCAGTAGGGCAAGTGGTGACATATGAAGGAGGAACGTATCTTGTCAATACGGCACCGCCAACAGGCACACCGGATACGTCACCAGATTATACGTTATTAGCAGCCGCAGGAGCGACCGGCGTTACTGGAGCAACGGGTGTGACAGGAGTAACCGGCGCCACAGGTTTAACAGGTACAACTGGCGTCACCGGAGCAACGGGAGCGACAGGAGTAACCGGCGCCACAGGTTTAACAGGTACAACTGGCGTCACCGGAGCAACGGGGGAGCGACGGGAGTAACCGGCGCCACAGGTTTAACAGGTACAACTGGCGTCACCGGAGCAACGGGAGCGACGGGAGTAACCGGCGCCACAGGTTTAACAGGTACAACTGGCGTCACCGAGCAACGGGAGCGACGGGAGTAACCGGCGCCACAGGTTTAACAGGTACAACTGGCGTCACCGGAGCAACGGGAGCGACGGGAGTAACCGGCGCCACAGGTTTAACAGGTACAACTGGCGTCACAGGTGCGACAGGATCGAGTGCGATCATTCCGTTTGCTTCAGGTGCACCAGCTGTCTTGACGACAGTTGCAGGCGGTCTTGTTGGAACATCCAGCTTGGTCGGATTTGGTAACTCAGCGACAGGTGTTAGTATTTTAGGCGGTGTTATTGATTTAACAGGTGCTGCAGGCACTTTACTCAACATGGCGTTCTCAGTTCCGAGAGCTGGAACGATCACGTCATTTGCCGGCTATTTCAGTACAACAGCAGCTCTTTCTTTAGTCGGCACGAGTATTACCGTAACAGCTAGTCTATTCGCTTCTCCGACACCAAATAACAGTTTCACACAAGTAGCGAGTGTCACATTAGCCCCAGCTTTAACCGGAGTTTTAACACTGGGTGCTATTGCAAACGGTATTGCGACTGGTCTTAATGTACCAGTCACACCGCAAACAAGACTGCTCGTTGTCTACTCTGCAACAGCTACAGGTCTATCATTAGTGAATACCGTAGCAGGCTATGCGAGTGCTGGTTTATCAATCACGTAATAAACACATTGGGATGACTCAATCATGAGTCATTCTTTTTTGTTTTGAATGAATTTTCTCTTACCTTAGTGAGAAAAAATGATATGATTTTCTTAGAGTCTATTCGATGAATCTACTTGAATTAGGGGCTGTGGCGGTGAGGATGGGCAAAAGGAAAGTCACTTTACAAACGAAAATATTTGGATTAATTATCGGGCTTTTGCTAGTTGTCATTGCATTATTGACCATTTGTTTTGGTTTTTTGCAGACCTCAGAAAGGCAGCGGCAAGCAGAACAACTGGCGGTGCAAACCGCTAGAACAATCTCATATATGCCGCCCATTAAAACATCGGTGGCCACATCTGCATCGAAAAATGAAGAACAGGCAGTACTTGAGCAAATGAAGGAGCAAGTAAGAGGACATGCTATCTTCATCACCAATCAAAAAGGAAAGGTCCTTTTTCATACGAATCATGAGGATGTAGGTAAAACCATCAGTGTATCGGAAGGAAGGAGTACTTTGTTGTTTGGAGGAACCTCCATATCGACTGGTGATTCTGACGGTGAAACCGTTGTCAGAGGCAGTGCGCCGATTATGAAAGAAACAGGACAGCATGAAGAAATTATTGGGACAGTTACTGTCGAATTTTTAAAAAGAGAAATTGACCAAGCGACAGCTCATCAACTATTCAAGTTGAGTTATATTGCCCTTCTTGTGCTCTTGCCTGGCCTATTCGGAGCGATTTTTTTAACAAGGAGTATTCGAAAAGATACATTGGGGCTTGAACCACATGAGATTGCATCATTATACCGAGAAAGAGAAGCGATGCTGCTCGCTATTAAAGAGGGGATTATTGCGTTTGACCGCAAAGGTGCGATGACGATGATGAATACGTCAGCTGAACACATGCTGCGCGTTTCTTCAAAGCGACCCCTTCATATTGACCAAGTCTTGCCAAATGCTAATCTTCTATCCTATTTAACGGTAGAGACGATTGAGCCTAACATAGAAATAGTCGTCAATAATAAAACCTTTGTGTTAAACGTGAAAAAAGTTAAGCAGGACAATAGAGTGTTCGGCGGAATTGTGAGTTTCAGGGAGAAAACAGAGCTGACGAAGCTGCTGGATACATTAACAGAGGTAAGCCAATATTCAGAAGACCTTAGAGCGCAAACACATGAGTTTTCAAATAAGCTGTACGCCATTTTAGGCTTGCTTGAGCTGAAACAAGTGGATGAAGCGATCGACTTAATTAAGGAAGAATATACGCTGCAAAATCGTCAGCATGATTTACTCATGAAGCAAATTCGATCTCCTAAAATTCAAGCTATTTTACTAGGGAAATTAGGAAAGGCATCTGAGAAAAAGGTTCATTTCCAGATTGATGAAAATAGTTCATTGGAGCCGCTTCCCGCTCATTTAAGTTTATCTCACTTTATCACCATCATTGGCAATCTCGTAGACAATGCCTTTGAGGCCGTATTAAATAAAGAGAAGCGAGAAGTAGGTCTGTTTATCACAGATATTGGATTTGATATTATTATAGAAGTTTCTGATTCAGGTGATGGCATCAATGATAAGGAATTGTCACACATTTTCACAAGGGGTCATTCGTCAAAGGGAGAAGGGCGAGGCTATGGACTAGCTAATGTGAAAGAAGTATTGGACGAACTTGGGGGCTGGATTGAAGTGACGAACCAAAAAGAAGGCGGTGCCATCTTCACTGCATATATACCGAAAGGCACAAAGGGGGAATAGATTGTGATGAAGGTACTCATTGCGGAGGATGATTTTCGAATCGCAGCCATTCATGCATCTTATATACAACAAATAGAAGGATTTCAAGTCGCCGGAAAGGCAAAGAGTGCAAAGGATATGTGGGATGCGCTTCAAAAGGAACAAGTCGACCTCATCTTGCTTGATGTGTATATGCCCGATGAGCTCGGCACAAACCTGTTGCCGCTTTTAAGAGAACGCTATCCAGAAATAGATGTGATTATTATCACTGCGGCTACGGAAACGACACTTTTAAGAAATGCCCTTCAATACGGAGTGGTTCATTATTTAATCAAACCAGTGACCGCACAAAAGTTTGCACAAGTTTTAACCGAATATAAAGAGAAGAAAGACATCATCAATTCCAAGGATGAAGTCAATCAAACGATGATTGATTTGTTTTTTGGACAGATGCAAGAAGAGCCGAAGGAAAAGGATGATAGAGACCTGCCTACAGGCATCAATTCGCTGACTTTGGACAAGGTGAAAACATTGATGGCATCAGAGAATAATGGAATTACAGCAGAAGAACTAGGAGAAAAGATGGGGGCATCACGAACAACAGCGAGACGGTATGTTGAGTATCTCGTGACAACAGGAGAATGCCGTGCAGAGCTTGCGTACGGAATCATTGGCAGACCAGAGCGAAAATATTATCCTGCCAAAAAGCAAGCGGAGTCTTAAAAGATGAAAAAAGCAATATGCCTTGTCGTGATCATAATATGTCTTTGTATGACGCTCACCTTTAATGAAAAAAAGGGAGGTGACTCTTTCCTGCAGCACAGCCCATTATATATCGTGGTGTCTGGTGTCCCTGACGGTGGATTTGACCAAACAGCTCAAGTGATGAAATCAGTGCTTGAGAAGGAAAAGCTGGTGAAGCGGCCGGTGAATATCCTTTATCAAAGAGGCGGAACGGTGGATAAAGGATGGACATATATGCTGGAGCGAGATACCAACTATATTAGTTTGAATTCAAGTTTATTGTTAAGCCGTAATTTGCTTGGCAGCAGTAACATGACAATGAACGATGTCACGCCACTTGCGATTCTTGCGGAAGAGTGGCAGGTCGTCGCAGTCCCAGTGGATTCTCCCTTTTCAAATGGGAAGGAGCTATTAAACACACTAAAGAAGAAACCGGATTCCTTAAAAATTGGATTTGCCCCAGACTTTGGAAATGATGATCAAATCTCATTCGCACGAGCGGCAGAAATGGCAGGAATTGATCCATACCGCATTCAATTTTTGAAATTTGACAGTGCAGATGATTTATTTCAGGCGCTCATTGACCATGAGGTGGATGCCGCAACAACAACGATTACAGAGGTTCGTCATGATTATGAAAAGAAGAGGCTAAAACTCATAGCGACCACAACCAATCAGCGTTTAGAGGGATTTGAAGATGTGCCTACTTGGAAAGAGCAAGGAATCCCGCTCATCTTTTCTCATTGGCGTGGTGTCATGGGACCCAAGCAAATGAATCAGCACGAGATTCGTGAATGGGATCAGCTTCTTCAAAAAATGACACAGACTAAGTCCTGGAAAAAACAATTAAAGCAAAAGGGCTGGACAGGTCGCTATATGAACAGTAAAGAGGCAAAGATCTTTATGGAAGAGCAATTAAGGCGATATGAGCAGTTTATCCAAGGGGAACAAGCGGTCGAATGAGATCGCTTTTTTTCATGGAATCCATCAAAACCAAGGTTTGAACAAAATGAACAAAAAGCATTTATCGACCGAAAAAGAATTAAAATTCATAATATTTACTTCAATTCAGGCGTCAGATATCATGACAGAAAGGGTTGGAAATGGGATACCAACATTTAATGAAAGCGTATACAACATAAGGGGTGAACAAAGTGCTAGCAATCTTAGGATTTCTTATGATGGTTGTATTTATGGTTTTGATTATGACGAAACGTATGTCTGTTTTAACGGCATTGGTATTAACACCAATTGCTTTTGCTCTTATTGCAGGTTTTCATTTTACTGAAATTTCAGACATGATTGTCAAAGGTGTGCAGCAAGTTGCACCGACAGCGGTCATGATCATGTTTGCGATTTTGTACTTTGGTATTATGATTGATGCGGGTTTATTTGATCCGATGGTGGCGAAAATTTTAAACATTGTCAAAGGCGATCCATTAAAAATTGTCGTCGGAACAGCTGTCCTGACCATGCTTGTTGCACTTGATGGTGATGGGACAACAACGTACATGATTACAACAACAGCGATGCTTCCATTATTTACGCTGCTTGGCATCCGGCCGATTATTTTAGCGGGGATTGCCGGAGTTGGCATGGGGATTATGAATACGATTCCATGGGGAGGAGCCACACCTAGAGCGGCGAGTGCACTTGGCGTTGATCCATCACTTTTATTTGGTCCGATGATTCCAGTCATTGGTGCAGGGGTTTTGAGCATGATTGTGGTGGCATACTTTCTTGGGAAGTCTGAAAGAAAGCGTCTTGGTGTCATTGAGCTCGAACAGCCGATTCATGCAAATGAAATGGCAGCGGCACTACAGGATGACATCAAGCGACCGAAACTTTGGTGGTTTAACCTGTCGCTTACGTTGTTATTGGTGCTCCTTCTCGTGTCTGGAAAAGTCAGCTTAACGGTATTATTTGTTCTTGCATTCTGTGTGGCGATTATCGTGAACTATCCGAACCTTGAACAGCAGCGTGAGCGGATTGCGGCTCATTCAACCAACGTTTTAGCGATTGCTTCCATGATATTTGCGGCAGGGGTTTTTACAGGCATCTTAACAGGCACAAAAATGGTCGATGAAATGGCGATTTCGATTGTATCTGCCATTCCAGAGCAGCTTGGCGGCTTTATTCCAGTCATTGTTGCGTTAACGAGCGGAATATTTACGTTCTTTATGCCGAATGATGCATACTTTTATGGGGTCCTGCCGATCCTATCAGAAACAGCGGCAGCATACGGTGTTGATAAAATTGAAATCGCGAGAGCCTCTATTATTGGCCAGCCGATTCATATGTTAAGCCCACTTGTTCCATCCACTCATTTACTTGTTGGACTTGTTGGGGTATCACTGGATCAGCATCAGAAGTTTGGCATGAAATGGGCTGTGCTTGCAGTTGTCGCCATGACGGTCATGTCGGTACTCATTGGGGCCATTTCCATTTGGTAAATAAAAGAGTGTCTGCTACCGGGACTGACCCCATAAGATGAGACAAATAAAAAACACCTTCAAGTTTGAAAATGGATCGTTGTGATCCGAAATAAAACATGGAGGTGTTTTTTCTATGGGGACAAGAGTGAGTTATCCGGTTGAAGTCAAACAGAAGGCTGTAGAAATGAGATTGGCAGGCGTACCTATGAAAGAGATCATGCAGAAATTGAATATCAAGAATAAGACGCAGGTTCAGACATGGGTGAGGTGGCATAAGGCTGGGGATACACACCGGTTCGAACAGCCTGTTGGAAAACAATATACCTACGGAAAGGGTCCCGAGTACTCTTCCGAATTAGAGAGACTGCAGGCAGAAAATCGCTATTTGAGTCAACAGAATGAAGTTTTAAAAAAGTACAACGAATTGGAAAGGAAGTTGATAAGGAAACGTCAATCAAACTGGTAGAAGAATTGTGCAAAACGATGACGGTACAGGACATCTGTGTCCATTTAGGCATCTTACGTACTTCGTATTATAGATGGAAAAAGGATCTGACTCAGAATCAATCTAAAAGACAACTAGAGAAACAGGTCGGCACGTTGTGCCGAAAGCACAAATATCGATATGGTTATCGAAAAATCACAGCTATACTAAAAAGGAGAATGCGTATTAACCATAAAACTGTTCAACGTATCATGCAGAAAAACCAGTGGCAATGCCGGGTTAAAATGAAAAAGCGTAAGAAGAATGGGCAGCCCTATGCCGTGGCCAGTAATATACTGGATCGGAACTTTCAGTCTGATCGCCCTCTTGAAAAACTAGTAACGGACATCACGTATTTGCCTTATGGACAGAAACAATTGTACCTTTCCAGTATATTGGATTTATATAATGGAGAAGTGATTGCTTTTACGATTGGTGATAAGCAGGACACAGACTTTATCTTAAACACACTTAATCAGCTCCCAGCACTGCCTGAGAATTGCGTGTTACATAGCGATCAAGGTTCTGTGTATACATCTTACGAGTATCAGAAAGCTGTTCATATAAAAGGCATTACCATGAGCATGTCCCGTAAAGGGACGCCCGCTGATAATGCCTCCATCGAATCGTTTCATTCCTCACTAAAGTCTGAAACGTTCTATCTTAACAGGATTGACCGCACTACGACCAGCATCGTAGAACGCACTGTCAAAGAATACATTTATTATTATAACAACATTCGTATTCAAACGAAACTAAACAACCAATCACCGATAAACTATCGGCAATTGGCTGTATAAAGGTGTTTTGATCCCTGTCTCAAAAACGGGGGTCAGTCCCTTGCCGAGCAGGCTCAATTCATTTGCCCTATACAAAAAACATGCCTGTTCCTCCAAAAGATATATTTTTGAAAAATACTGACACTTTTACTGTTTTTTTCTTTATAATGCAAATCAACGAAGGGAGAGGATAGCATGTCCAAACGAAAAGGCACGATTCTTTTTGCTGCAGTATGTCTCATAGCAGGAAGTTTGTCGATGGTGAGTCCAGATTCAGCTCATGCAGACACCCCTTATTATGGAAAGAGTTATGAACAGCCAGCCTCAGTGAAGAAGCTATACCCTGAGCCTGACGAGACGTTCGATACCCCCGCATTTCAGAAAAAAGGAGAAGCCTTCACCACACAAGAAGAGCTTCAACAATTCTTACGTGATATTGTCCGCAAAAGTCCTTACGCTACGCAGAAGCAGATTGGAACATCCATTGAAGGACGGTCCATTCCAGCCCTCTACTTTACAAAGGATCATCATATTTCTCCACTTTCAAAAAAGCCAACGATCTGGCTTCAAGCACAAATACACGGAAATGAACCAGCCTCCGGTGAATCTGCTCTCGTCATCGCAAAACGATTAGCTGGTGAAGAAGGAGAGCGTATACTCAATCATGTCAATATCATCATTGTCCCGAGAATCAATCCTGATGGTGCTTATGCGTTTGACCGCAGACTTGCAAACGGAATGGATGGAAACCGTGATCATATGACATTAGAATCTCCAGAGCTCACAGCCCTGCATCAAGAATTTAATCGGTATGCACCAGAAGTGGTCATTGATGCCCATGAATACGATGTGGGACAAAAACAGTTTGATGATATCGGATCAGCGGGTGCACTCAAATATCACGATTTACTGATCTTATCAGGGAAGAACTTGAATATTTCAGAAAGCATCCGGCTCACGTCAAATGAATTATACGTGAACGGCGTCCGTGAAACGCTAACAAATCAAGGATTTTCAAATGATTTATATTATACAAGCACAAGAGGAAAGGATGGAAAGATCGATCTCTATGAAGGCGGAACGGATGCACGAATTGGTCGAAATGCTCTGGCGCTCTCCCCAGCGCTATCCTTTCTTGTAGAAAGCAGAGGGATTGGAATTGGAAGAGAGGACTTTACCCGCCGCGTCGCAGCACAAGTCACCACTCATGAAAAAATCATTGAAACAACGGTGAAACATGCAAAGCAGGTGAAGCAGCAAATGGTGACGGAGCGTTTGAAGCTGGTGAAAAAAGGTCTCCAATCGAATGATGACGATCAAGTGGTCATTCAAGATGATTTCAAAGCGCCGGTGGATGATTCGCTTGAAATGGTAGATATTGAAAAAGGACAGACCATCAATGTCCCTGTACGCTTTCACAGTGCGAGCGATGCTATTCCTGTCATATCGAGAGAACGACCGACAGCTTATCTTGTTTTACCTGGACATGAAGGGGTAGAACGGAAGCTTCAAACCTTAGGGTTAAAAAGTATCACATTGCCTGCCAGTGTAAAAGTACCGGTACAAGCCTATCAAGTAACAAAACGAGACGAAAAGAGCAAAACAGATATTCAGCTTGAAACAGAACTCACCCAAAAGAAACGTCAGCTACCAAAAGGGACAAAGGTATATTTCACGGCGCAGCCGCAAACGAATTTGTTGTCACTTGCCCTTGAGCCAGAATCAAAAGATAGCTATATGTCATCTGGATTTATTGCTTCAAAAGTAGGCGATGAACTGCCAGTGTACCGGTTCTTGCTATCTAAAAGGACGTTAGGCATTAAATAAAAAGGGCTAAAATGATTTAGAGGGCTAAAATGATTTAGCCCTCAGCGTGTCCTATACTGCAAAAATTTTCTATCACACTGAAAAGAAGACAAAGGGCTAAAATAAACATCATTTTAGCCCTTTGTCCACAATCTAGAAGCGGCACAGTGTGTGCTGCTTTTTTATTTTCGTCCTGCTCTTATCTCATCTGTCATGCCTTCATACGGTGCTTCGGCGATAATCGTTTCGTCATTTACACCTGCATGATTCATATACGTAATGTCCGCAAATTCTGGAACAACATATTTCGGATATGTTTCGTACTTTTCACGAGATTCTTTCATGAGATCGATGTAGTCATTTTGATAGCAAACTGTGATATCTGGACGTTCATGGACCCATTTTGGGAAGAAGATGACGCCATGCATGCGTTTTTCTTCAGGCATAAAGTTCAGAGAGACGTCTGTCCCAGTTGGTTCTGTCCAAGAAACTTTGTAAACGCCTTTTGTTAGCTTCACAATATTCACTTCTTGATCACGAACCCAGCGGCCTCCAACCATTCCGCTATGAATGCGGTAATCAATGGTGTGATCGTTTTTAATGTAAATCTCATATTCCCAGCCATTTTCATACGTATAAATCATATGAAGTCCAACGAATTGATCCATGTTTATTCCTTCTTTCATTAGAATGATGTTGTTTCAAACATGTCGTGATTTACATGTTTATTTTAAAGCCTGTGGTATAATATTGTCAAAGAATAAACGTTGGAGGCACATCATGAGAGTTTTGAAATATGCCATTCTTGGTTTACTAGATCAGTGTGAGCTGACTGGATACGATATCACCAAACATTTTAAGGATTCCCTTGGACAGTTTTGGAGCGCGAAGCATAGCCAAATTTACCCTGAGCTAAAACGGCTCACAGAAGAAGGGTTTATTGAATTTGATGTTCGTATACAAGGAAAGAAGCTAGAGAAGAAGGTTTATCAAATCACAGAGGCAGGGCAAGCGGCATTGCATCAGTGGTTAAGGACAAAAGACCCGATCCCAGAAACAACAAAGGATGAATTCATGCTCAAAACATTTTTCATCTCCTCCATGGACAAAAAAGAAGCGGCTGACCTGTTTACACATCAACTACTAGAGCGCACGAAGAAAGTAGACATGCTAAAGCAGAAGCTGCACGCGTTAATAGAGGAAGATCGTGGTGCTGAATCGCTTCATTCAGCCCAATTTGGGCATTACTTAGTGCTGACAAGGGCAATTGAAAGAGAAAAAGGCTATGTCCGCTGGCTCGAGCAAACCCTTAAACGGATTGATTCATCCACGCTCTAAGGACAATGGTCGGATGATATGATAAAAAATGGTTTGAAACTAGTGAATTTATAAATAGAAACCGCTACAATGGATATATTCGTATTAAAGTGAGGCGAGTATGTTTGAGTAATCAAGAAGCGTTGTGGAATGAAGCAGAAGCTTTTATTTCTGTATGCTATGAAGAATTGGGCAAGTCAAATGAAGAGAAAGCAGCACGTCTGCATGAAATAAAACAAGAAATTAACTCTAAAGGGACGTATACTCACACACAAGAGGAATTGGCGCACGGGGCGAAAATGGCATGGCGCAACAGCAACCGCTGCATTGGCCGTTTATTTTGGTCAACTCTGCATGTTCACGACTGCCGTCACGTGAAGACAGAAGAAGAGGTGAAAGAGGCACTCTTTCATCATATTGAGTATGCGACAAATGATGGGAAAATCAAACCATCCATTACGATCTTTCCTCCAGAAAATCATTCGCAAAAGGGAGTCGTCATTTATAATCATCAGCTCGTTCGTTATGCAGGCTATGAGACGGAGTATGGCATCATCGGCGACGAGGCTTCTCTTGAATTAACTAAGTTGTGTGAAGCCCATGGCTGGAAAGGGGAGGGCACGCACTTTGATATTCTGCCTCTCATGTTTCAGCTAAAGGATCAGCCGCCCGTTCTGTATGAGCTTCCGAAAGAAATCGTCCAAGAAGTCGAGATCATCCATCCTGAGTATGAAGGATTTCGTGATTTAGGACTGAAATGGTATGCGGTACCGATTATTGCTGATATGAAATTGGAGATTGGTGGTATTCATTACAATGCAGCACCGTTCAATGGCTGGTATATGGGCACAGAAATTGGCGCACGTAACCTAGCCGATGAAAATCGCTACAATATGCTGAAAAAAGTCGCTTCGATTTTAGGACTGGACACGACAAAGAATGCGTCGCTTTGGAAGGACAAAGCGATTGTTGAGTTGAATGTGGCGGTTCTTCATTCTTACCGAGAAGCAGGGGTGACCATTGTTGATCACCATACAGCAGCACATCAATTCAAACAATTTGAAAAGCAGGAAGAAAAGGCTGACCGCAAGCTGACTGGGGACTGGACTTGGTTGATTCCGCCGGTATCACCAGCTGCTACCCACATCTTCCACAAGCATTACGACAATACCATTGTGAAGCCGAATTATTTTTATCAGGAAAAGCCCTATCATGGAACAGAAAAAGCCTAGCGAGAGCTAGGTTTCAGCGTGTAGACAAACCCTCGCATTCGCCCGCAGGTCTGCGCGCTGGTGCTCACGAATGTTCAATTCGTTCTGCGCCAGTGCTCGTCCTTCCTAGGGCTGCAAAGGTTTTCTATCACGCTGAAAAGAAGACAAAGAGCTAAAATAAACATCATTTTAGCCCTTTGTCAACAATCTGAGAAAAGCCTAGCTCTTTTATTACCTTATGCAAAAATCCTGATAATGAGCGAACTCAGTGAGCGGCTCCATTTGCATATCTGTGACCTTTGAAAAAGGGCTTCCTTTCCGGACAGTCTTTAAGAAATCAAGCACTTCCTGCTGCTCACCCTCTACCTTTAACTCAACATGCCCTTCATCTGTGTTGCGTACCCAGCCTTTCATCCCGCGATTGACGGCTTCTCCTTGTACAAAATAGCGAAAACCGACTCCCTGCACCCGTCCTGTGACAATGGCATGGTAATGAATCAATGTCATCTCTCCTTTTTTCTCATCGTACCATAGCATGTAACTGACCTTCACGCATCGACTATGATTTCATTGTCTAACGATGTAAAATAATAGCCATGAGACAACCAAAGGAGATGGTCAACGTGGGACAGAAGAGATACGACATAGTAGGAATCCAAGTAGGACAACCCATCACGACCTATGCAAACGGAAAAGAAATCAAAACAGCCATCAACAAAAAGCGAATTCATGAGCCTGTCTATTTGAGTAAGGTCAATTTTGAGGGAGATGGTCAAGGTGATTTGGTTCATCATGGAGGATATGATAAAGCCGTCTGCGTCTTTCCATACGATCATTATGCTTATTTTGAGCAGTTTTTAGGGGTTCCGTTACAGGAAGCTGCCTTCGGCGAGAATGTAACCGTGCACCAACTAGTTGAAACAGAAGTGCGGATTGGCGATGTATTTCAGCTAGGAGAAGCACTTGTTGAAGTGAGCCAGCCAAGACAGCCGTGTGTGAAACTATCTTTTAAGCATGGTAACATGAAGCTTGTAAAGGAAGTGCAACAAACGGGGTATACCGGTTTTTATTTACGAGTGCTGAAAGAAGGCTTAGTGCCTGCTGATGCTTCTCTAGTATTAGTAGAAAAAGCATCTCATCACATTACAGTTCATGAAGTGAACGAGGTCAAATATCGTCAAACAAGTCCAGAGAGGCTAAAAGCCGTTCTTAAAGTAGATGCCTTAGCAGATGTCGTGAGGAAGTCTTTAGAAAAACGAATTCAGCCCATTTAAAAAAAGCCGTACATCAGCATAAGATGTACGGCTTTTAAGCGCTTATGAGCTAGGTTTCTTTTGCTCAAGAAGATTTGCAAGGAAATATGTTTTTAAGCTTTGAAGCTTTCTTCCTTCATGCTTGGTCACACCAAGCTTCTTTAATTCTTCGACATACCAGCCTTTGCTACCATAATGCATGATAGAAAACTCCTTTCAATTGAAACTGCCTGCATTGTAACACCACAAAAAAGGACGTGAAAAGTGTGCAGGTATGAATAAATGAAAACTGATTCTATCTTCCTATGATCCATGTATATGCTGGAAATAATCATTTATGAATTTGGCGGGTTGAGGGTAACGATGATCATGCCGACCGTCATAATCATGATGACAATACCAAGATAAGTCATCATGGATTGTTTTTTCTTAATACCTACAACCGTTAAGATAATACTTTCAATCAAAAAGATAACGCCGATGATGATGAACCACATATCAAATAAGACCCCTTTCGCATATCTTTGCCTATTTTACCACAGGCATTTTTGTTTAGTCGTGACAGATTCGTGAAAGGGAAACGAAAAGATCCCCTCCAATGAAGAAGGGGATCAGCTGGCTTATAGCTTCGTTAATATAATCGGTTCGTCTTTTGTGATGACAATGGTATGTTCAATCTGTGCGACAAGGCTTTTATCTGGTGTTTTAAATGTCCAGCCGTCATCAGTTTGATAAATCGATTCAGCATTTGTTGAAATAAAAGGTTCGAAGGCGATCACGGTGCCATTCTTAAACAAAGCATTATCGAAAGGATCATAATAGTTTAAAATATGGTTAGGTGCTTCATGTAGACTTTTCCCAATGCCATGTCCTGTCAGGTTTTTAATGACAGTAAATCCTTGTTCTTTTGCTGTATTGTAGACCGCACGGCCAATTTGGTTTTGCCTTTTACCGGCTTTTGCATGCTTTAATCCTTCGAGGAATGCATCCTCTGCACACTGGCATAATGCTTCAAGACGAGCATCACCTGTACCTAATACGAATGAAATACCGGTATCGGAATAATAGCCGTCCAGCTCTGCTGAAATATCAATATTGATGAGGTCGCCCTCTTGTAAAATGGTTTTTTCACTTGGAATACCGTGAGCAACTTCATCGTTCACGCTGATACAAGTCGTCCCAGGGAAGTCATATTCCTTTTCGGGTGCTGAATTCGCCCCATGCTCTTCTAATATTTTTTTTCCAATCAAATCTAGTTCTTTTGTAGACATGCCTGGTTTCGCTTGGCTTTTCATTTCTTCTCTTGCCAAAGCGACAATTCGGCCGACTTTTTTTAAGGCTTCTAACTCATGATCATGTTTGACAATCACTGTTCATTCCCGCTTTCTATAACTTCATTCTATTCAATAGCTTACCACATTTTACGCAAAAAGAGTAAAGAGCGGAATTCAAATGAATGTGGACAAATTGGTATAGATAACTAGATGTGCATATGATATATTTTTTATGAGCATCATGCACGTTTAGTCATGATGATGACAAAGGGGGAGAAGACAAATGGTATTTCAGTTTTTTCAAAAGCTAGGCAAATCTTTTATGCTTCCAATCGCTGTACTTCCAGCAGCAGGGATTATTTTGGCTATTGGGCGGGAGGATGTATTCGATATCCCGTTTATTCATGCGGCTGGAAATGCCATTTTTGCAAACTTGGCTTTAATTTTTGCAATGGGGATAGCGATCGGTATTGCAAAGGATGGTAACGGGGCAGCGGCATTATCAGGTGCGATCTCTTATTTTATTTTATCAGCTGGTACAACGTCGATTAATTCAACGAACAATATGGGGGTATTGGGCGGTATTTTATGCGGGCTATTGGCAGGTTATGTGTACAATCGCTTCAAGGATACGAAGCTGCCAGAATATTTAGGTTTCTTTAGCGGAAGACGGCTTGTGCCAATTATGACCGCACTTTTCACCATTTTATTAGCAGCCGTTTTCGGATTTGTATGGCCTCCGATTCAAAGCGGGATCAATGGATTAGGGGAATGGATTTTAAGTCTTGGTGCAACGGGTGCAGGGCTGTTTGGTTTCTTTAACCGCTTGCTCATTCCATTAGGGCTTCATCATGTGCTGAATAACTTATTTTGGTTTCAATTCGGGGAATTCAGCGGGGCAACAGGAGATCTAGCGCGATTCTTTAAAGGAGATCCAAGCGCGGGTGTCTTTATGACTGGTTTCTTCCCAGTGATGATGTTCGGTCTGCCAGCGGCATGTCTAGCCATGATTGTGACCGCAAAGCCTGAAAAGCGAAAAGCAACGGCTGGCTTGATGATTGGGATGGCGCTTACGTCATTTATTACAGGGATCACTGAACCAATTGAATTTTCATTTATGTTTTTATCTCCACTCTTATATGGTGTCCATGCTGTACTAACGGGTCTTTCGCTCTTTATTGTGAACATTCTCGGGATTCATAGCGGCTTCGCTTTTTCAGCAGGAGCGATTGATTACGTTTTAAGCTTTGGCATTGCACAAAAACCACTCATGCTGCTTGGGGTTGGTGTGCTTTATGGCATTGTGTACTTTGTCGTTTTCTATTTCCTCATTAAACTGTTAAAGCTTAAAACACCGGGCAGAGAAGATGAAGACATTGAAGATATTGCAGCCGATGATACGAAGACGGCAGGTGCGAGTATACTTTTAGAGGGACTTGGCGGCAAAGACAATATCACCGCCATTGATCATTGTGCCACCCGCCTGCGTTTAACAGTAGAAGATACACATTTATTAAATGAAGGCACATTGAAAAAAGCAGGTGCCAAAGGGGTACTGACTTCAGGGAAAACCTCCGTACAAATCATCATTGGAACGAATGTAGAATTTGTCGCAAATGATCTCCGCAAGGAAGTCGATCGAGATTAAAAAAAGCGTTCAGCCAGGTCAAATGGGCTGAACGTTTTTTTGTTTGCGCTGTTCGATGACGAGCACAATACTGATCACAACAAGTAAAAACCAAGAACTGATTTTCCCAAGATGTACGAGAGACCAAGCGTGCTGTTGATTTGGATATTGCCATGCCCCTAAAAAGGTGGTGACATTTTCGGCAATCCAAATGAAGAAACCAATCAGCAAGAAAGAGATGACAAGCGGCATTCGAAAGGTAGAAGAGCCAACCTGAAACGAGACGGACGTTTTTCGAAATATGACAACAAGCAGTAATGTCAGCCACCATCTCAGATCATAGAGCCAGTGATGCGTAAAAAAATTGAGATAAATACACAAGCTAATCCCAATTGAAAGAAACGGATGGGGCCATGAACTGACCTGCACGTGAAGCCGGGACAGTGCCTGATAAATATAGCTTGCTACACTCGCATACATAAATCCGCTATAGAGCGGAACCCCAAAGACCTTCGTATAAGCCTCTTCAGGATAGGACCAAGAACCCATATGAACTTTATACATTTCTAAGCCAATACCTATTATGTGAAATAGACAGATCACCTTCAATTCATTCAATGTCTCCAGCCGAAGCGTCAGCATGAGCATCTGGGCAAGAAGGCAAAGTAGTAGAATGAAATCATACCGGTGTAGAAAAGGAATCGTCACTATCTTTGATAGGGCAAGCGCCGCAAAGATCATGACGGGGAATAGACACGACATCGCCTGTAAGTAAGCAAACTGGAATAATGTTTTCATACAAAATGAAACCTCTTTTCATTGTCTGAAATGACTAAGACGGATTTAGCAAGGGAAAAGTTACCTGACCTATATATTCATGAACAATTTGTGAATATGTATGTGAAAAAGATCACAAACTAGTTTTAACGTAGTATAATAAGATCATAAAGAAAATGTGAAAAAATTCACATAAATTAAAGGGAGGCATCATCATGTTTACAAAATTCTTACAAACGAATGTATGGGCAGCGGTTATCCTTTTGGCAGCAAGACTTTATATCGGTTGGACTTGGCTCACATCTGGTATAGGAAAACTAACAGGCGGATTCGATGCATCAGGATATTTACAATTTGCGATAGCTGAACCTGTTGTCAAAGATGGAAACCTCGTGTATCCGTTCTATGTATGGTTTTTAGAAAATGTCGCTTTGCCGAATGCTGGACTATTCAGTGCCATGGTCATGTGGGGAGAAATTTTAGTAGGTCTAGGATTAATTGTTGGATTATTCACAACAACTGCAGCCTTTTTCGGAAGCATGATGAATGTCTCTTTCTTACTAGCTGGTACCGTCTCTGTCAACCCGCTTCTTCTGCTCATTGCCATCGTCATCATGGCTGCGAAAGGAAATGCAGGCAAATTTGGACTTGATTATGTCGCAGGTCCAGTCTTGAAACGTACAATGAAAAGAAAGCCGCATTTAGAAGTGGCTTCATAATAAAGAAAAAGCATCCTTAGCTTCTGCTCAAGGATGCTTTTTTTATTTAGGAATCAGCTTTCACCAGATTAATATGCAGGACGGTGAGCTTCTGCTGATTTATATCTGGGTCATTTCCGACGATAAATTCCAGCTCATAATCTCCAGTACGATACACATATTTTTTCTCTTTTGTCTGTGGAATGGTGCTGACCGAATCTGCTTGTCCAAGTTGTTTCTTTAATAGGGAAGGGGTCATTCCGCCGATATTCGTTTCTTTTTCTACATTTGTACCGAAATAACGGATTTCGTCAATTTTGCCTTTTGCATCATAATGAAAAGCAAATCCCGGATTCCCCATTTCAGCATGATACAAATCAAAGCTGCTTAGACCTGTTTCTGGATATGGATTTCCTAGTTTATGATGGACATCCATCTTTGTTTGAACTCCAATTTTAAGACCTTTTGCATAATACGGCATTTGTCCTTTATGTGTCAGCTCATAAATGTTGTTTAATGCGGTTTTCGGACCTTGAGGAACGGATTGTTCGACTGCTGTTTTGGTCATGGCGTGTGCTGAGACTGCAGGACTGAATCCAATGAGGGCGGACGTAGCGAGTGAAGCAGTCATGACAAAAGCGGTTGTTTTCTTCATTTTAAAATCCCTCCTTCTTCTTTCTATACCCGGTGCAATAGGGGTCAAACGTAAAAAGAACCAGCTGATCAGAGATCGGCTGGTTCTTAAAATGAGAAAGTTATTTTGATGAAGTGCCGGATTTATCTTTGGCGGAAGAGGAATCTTCTTCATCCTGTACTTTCTTTGTATAATCATATTGATTGCGGTCAATCGGTGTAAAGCCTTTAGGCTTGTAGAAACGGAGTAAATCTTCGGTGACGATCTTATCAGATGTCTCAAGCATCTTTTTCACCGTTTCATTTTCTTGTGATGCCTTATCAGTCGGCTCGATTTTCTCGCCTGTTTTGTTGCTGTAATAGTTATTGCCTACTTTTGTGTAATCCTTAGAGACGAAGTCACCATTTCTAAATGGCACAAGCTCTTTGAAGTTCTTCGATAAGATATCAGAACCAGACATTAAATAGTTCTTCGTATCATCACCAAGCAGGTGCAGAAGGGTTGGTGCGACATCGACTTCACCAGAGTATTTATGAATCTGTCCGCCTTTGACGCCTGGTACATGAATAAAGAGCGGTACGCGCATGAGTTGCGCATTTTCATAATCTCCGATTTTTTGTCCTGTCACTTTTTCCATCGCTTCATTGTGGTTTTCAGAAATGCCGTAATGGTCTCCGTACATAATGACGACTGTATTGTCATAGAGTCCAGACTTTTTCAGGTCGTTGAAGAACTGTTCAATCGCTTCATCTAAATAATGAGCCGATTGGAAATAGTTATTGACGACAGAGTCTCCGAAGTCACCAGGTTCGAAATCGGTATCCCCTTCATCCATTCCAAATGGGAAATGGTTCGATAACGTAATGAATTTCGAATAAAACGGCTGCTTCAAGTTTTCAAGCATTGGCATAGATTCTTTGAAGAATGGTTTGTCTTTCAGCCCATAGTTCTTCGTATCTTGCTCGTTCATATCGTAATACTCAGAATCGTAAAACCTGTCATATCCAAACGACTTAAACATTTCATTACGGTTCCAGAAGGTTTTCGTATTGCCGTGGAATTCTGCTGACGTGTATTGATCCTTCTTCAGAATGCCAGGAAGTGCTTGATACGTGTTTTGCGCTTTGTTAATAAAAACAGAGCCTTGTGATAATGGGAATAGCCCAGTATCCATCATAAATTCAGCATCAGACGTCTTTCCTTGTCCTGTTTGATGGAAGAAGTTATCAAAGTAAAACGTTTTGTTGTCGTGTGCCAATGAATTAAGGAATGGCGTTACTTCTTTTCCGTTTACTTTGTAATCAATGACAAAGTTTTGCAGAGATTCAAGAGAAATCGTAATCACGTTCATGCCTTTTGCTTTCCCGTAATAAGCCGGGTTAGGGTCAGCGCTGTTCGCTTTTAAATAGTTCTCTACATCTGTCACGTCATTTGAATTTGCCAGAGCACGCTGGCTGTTTGATTTCACATTTTGAATGGCATCAAACACAGTAAAGTTATAAGCACCTAAATATTTCACTAAATAATTGCGGTCAAATGCTCTTGATAAAAGCTCTGGACGATCAATCTCTGCAGCGACTAAATTCATCACAAAGATTACAACAGAGGATACAAGGACGAGTCTAAACGATTTTGACTTTTGAACAGGTACAGTAGCTGTACTTGCTTGCTTCTTTTTCATGCGGACTGCGAGTACGATCAAAATGATGGTATCCATAAAGTAAAACATATCAGTCCAACGCATGAGTGAAAATGCACTATCACCTAATTGTCCGCCATTCGTTCCTGCCTGCATCACGGTAGGCAGCGTGATAAAGTCATTGAAGAATCGATAGTACACGATGTTTGCGTATAGTAAAAAAGACATGAAAAAATGAATCACAATGATAGCGGCAGGCTGCCATTTTTTCTTGAACAATAAAGCAAAGCCAAGAAAGAACAAGCTGGAGCTAATAGGATTCACGAAAAGCAAAATATGCTGAAGCACATTTGATATACCAAGTTTAAATTCAATTAAATACGCTGAATACGTTTTGAGCCACAGTAAGATGACTGCAATAACAAAGAAGCCGAGGCCTCGTTTTTGAATAAATGTTTTCATAAAAACACTCCTTTTCTCCGATACACGGAAGAGGCGGAACGAAAGAAAACGAACCATTAGAATATACCATGAAATGATCAAATAGAAAAGTGATAACCGGCGAAGAGTGTCTAGCAGCCTGTCCGAGCAATAAAAGGGAAGAAAACGAAAATATTCGCTCTTCGAAAAACTTTTTATAAAATTCACCCTATTATTTACAGAAAATTCAGTTATTTTCCAGTTGCTATATCAATAAAACAGGTAAAAAGGCACGAGTCTAAAGAATTAATTTGGTTTCTGCAATGATGATTTAGAGAGTATTTCCAGTGTTTCTTAATGTTTATGCAGGTTAAGTAAAAAAAATGAGAAGAAGAATGGAGAAAGAACATGGATGGAATTTCCTGATATAAGATATATTGATATATTTTTTTGTTTCATCAACAAAATGGTTTCGATGTGTTTTGTAAGGGTTTTATTTGTTTTGATGAATGAACAAATTATCTAAATATACTTAAGTGGACATTTCGAGACTATAAACTTTTGAATTGGGGTCGATATAGACTTTGACAGGAAATCTTCCATTGAAAGGATTGATAGTATATGACTGTACGAGCAAACAACCTCGTTCAGAACTGGTTTCCGAGTGAGGACGGAAATGCAGCAGAGCGTAAAGAATTCATCAAATTGATGGAGCAGATTATTTCAGGGGTCGATCACCTGAAAGATCCGAACCGTGCACACCTAAAGGGTGAAAAGAATCGCGAGGAGAATTTTTATCAAAAGCTCACTGAAACAAGTCAAATTCCGGTGAACGGACAACAAGCGGAACTTGTGAATGAAGAATTACTGAAGCTTTTACATAACCATCCTTACCACACAAAGTATTTCTTCACGAACATTTTGCCGATGGCAAGTACACCAGGAATTCTAGGCATGCTGACGGCGATGCTGGTAAATGGAAACAATCTATGGGATGTTTATGGACCAGCAGGAGCGGAAGCTGAGGTCAGAGTGGTCTCAATGATGTCTAAGCTCATCGGATATGATCCAAGTGTGAGCGGGGGATATACAACATGGGGAGGTCAAGGAGCCATTTTCTCAGGACTGCGTTTAGCGATTGCAAAAGTTGCGCCGGAGTCACTGCGAAAAGGAGTTCCGCAAAACCTTTATGCGTTTTGTTCTGATGCGGCACATTACAGCTTATTTAAGTCAATGGAAGCAACAGGACTTGGCACAGACAACTTGATCAGAATTAAGACGAATAAAGATCATTCGATGGATATGGAAGATTTACGTTGTCAAATGGAACGTGTTGCACAAAATGGCGGGATTCCCGTTTATATTGTGGCAACAACCGGAACAACAGATGCCATTGCAATTGATGATGTAAAAGGGGTACGTGAAAAAGCAGAAGCTATTGCTGAGAAGTATGGTCTAAAGGTGCCGCATATTCACGCGGATTCGGCGCTGGGCGGATTCTTTGCTTTCTTTAATGAGTATGATGTATCTAAAAACCCGCTGCAATTCTCAGACGGTGTTCTTCGTATGCTAGAAGAAATCAAAGCGAAATTCGAACATCTTTCTCTTGCAGACACGATGTGCTTTGATTTTCAAAAGCTCGGTCAAACACCTTACACATCTAGCTTATTCTTAGTGAAAAACGCTGCTGACTTAAAGCGTTTGGACCTAGAAGAACAAGAGACACCATATGTTGGACATAGGGGCTACGGGGAATACCATACGGGTTATACACTTGAATGCACAAGAATGGGAAGCTCTATCAGCATGCTGAGTGTACTGTTAACATTTGGGATTGAAGGCTATCAGCGCTTGCTCGGTCAATTTTTAGAGGTGAACCTTGCATTTAGAGAAGCACTCAGTCAAGAAATTCCGCAAGCAGAAGTCGTGAATGATGACAACGTCGGAATGGCTACATTATTTAGAATTTACCTAGACGGCTCACCGCGCTTTCAAGAAGAAATTTCAGGCGAAGCGACGGCAATGGAAATTGAGCGGAACAATGAATTGAACAAAATGCTGTTTGAAAAGCTTGGAGAAAAAAGAGACGAAATGTTTTTTGGTGATACAACGAAGTTTTTACTTGTAAATGCAAAAGAAGGACAAGAATTCTATCTAAGTGTTAGTAAGTTTTTTGTGATCTCACCTTATACGTTACCAGAGCATATCCCTCATATCGTATCTTATTTAAAAGATGTGATTGCATCTGTTTGTGGACAATTTGAACATGTACATGCTTAAATCAAATCTGAGAGTGGAGATGTAGGAAAAAATGGCGAAACAAAGGAAATTTGGAGGACTCACGATATCCTCCAAAATCATGTCAGTCGTTGTCGGAACATTACTTGCAACCGTTGCACTATTCGTTCTAACATTTTATCTAGTCAGCCAGGATTTATCATCCCAGTTATTAAAGCAATTTGATTATCGATTAACAACAGATATTGATACAGCGAAGAAAGAGATCGATAATGTGGATGGAAACGTCCTTGGCATTAGTGGGAAAGATGACTCCCTTTATGTGGAGGTCAAAAAGAAATTCACAGAGCTTCAAGAAGATCATACGCTTGAGAACTTATACGTGCTATCTAATAAAGGCGGCAAAGAAAGAATTATTATATTAACTGGGGAAGAAAATGATTTTGATCAAGATTATGTATTTTCAGATGAGATGAAACAAGCTCTTTCAGAAGATAAAATAGTCAAAAGTGATATTTACAAAGATTCATTTGGAACACATAAATCAGTCTTTTTACCAATCAAAGATTCAGGCGGTGAGCTGACGGGTATTCTAGGAATTGATTTAGATGCGTCTGTTGTGCCAGAAACAACGAAGAAGCTGACGATCTATATCACGGTTGCATCTGCCATTGTACTCATCGGTGGATTACTCTTCTCATTCTTTATGGGAAGAAGAATTGCGAAACCAGCACGTTCCTTGATGGAATCAGCAAACCGAATTGCTGACGGTGATTTAACTGGTATGGTAGAGGTTGAAAGTAAAGACGAGATCGGCCAGCTTGCCGCATCCTTCCAAAAGATGCAGGCGCGGATCAAAGAGCTCATTTCAAAAATCTCACACTCATCTAGTGAAGTGTCGAAAATGTCTTCACAGCTTCGTACAGTGACGACCGAATCGAGTCAAAGTGCGCAGCAAGTATCAGAAGCTATGACGAATATGAGTGAAGGAATCAATGATTCTGTCGCAAATATTACGGATTGTACGACATCCGTTGCTGAGATCGATACTCAAATCGAAGGCGTCACAAAAGAAGTCGATGAAATGAAATCTGTTTCATCTGACGTACAAGAGCAGTCAGAATCTGGTCAAAAATTAGTGAACCATGTGCTTGATCATCTGAATATGCTACATGACAAGATGACCAACTCAAAGCAGGCAGCAGAAGAATTACAATCTCATTCAACGGAGATTGAAAGTGTCATCTCGATCATTACGGACATTTCAGCCCAAACGAATCTGCTTGCACTGAATGCTTCAATTGAAGCGGCACGTGTTGGAGAAGAAGGAAAAGGGTTTGCTGTTGTGGCAGATGAGGTGCGCAAGTTAGCTGAGCAATCAGCGGATGCGGCTAAAACCGTTTCAGACCTTGTCATCGGCACACAGGAAAACAGTCAGCGTGTTCTTGAAAGCGTAGAGGAAAGCAGTAAGGCAGTGGAAGAAGGACGTGAGCAAATGAAAGGCACGTCACAGAACTTCGCTGGTATTTACGACGGAGTGTCTCAATTTGCAAACAGAACGAACAATTTGCTTCAATCCATCAAGCAGGTAGAACGAGCATATCAAACAATTTCTACATCGATTGAACAAATTTCGGTTGTGTCAGAAGAACATGCTGCGAGCTCACAAGAAGTAGCGGCAGCAACAGAACAGCAAAGTGCTGGCATGCAGCAAATTTCAAGTGCGATTGAACAGCTCTCTGATATGTCAGAGGACTTAGCACATATGGTTTCTACTTTCAAAATCGACAATAAATAACGAGAAAGCTGACTCTTGTGAGAGAGTCAGCTTTTTTGCTATGCTTAATCAAATCGTTTCAAACGAAAGGAGAGCGCCATGGATTTTGCGCAGAGATTATCAGAAGAACGGATCAAAAAAGCGATGGATCACGGGGCTTTTGAAGGATTATCTGGCTTTGGCAAACCTCTGCCTAAAGATGACGCTGCTCATGTACCTGAAGAATTAAGAATGGGCTACCGGATGATGAAAAATGCTGGCTTTGCTGGGGAAGAAACAGCACTGAAAAAAGAACTCATGACCGTCAAAGAGCTGCTTCACTCCAGTATAGACGGAGAAGAAAGAAAAAAGCTTTCTCTCATATGTGAAGAAAAACAAAAACGACTGGATGAACTCACATCTAAGCGCCAAACTTTTGCTCGTCCAGCCTCCTCCTTTTATAAAAACAGGGTCTACGAAAAATTAACGGAGCATAAAAAAAGATGATGACACGCTGCCTCTCCTGAGCACATTGAGGGGGCTTTTTTTATGAAAGCGCTACATTTTGTTATTGACTACATGTATATACAAATATAAAATAATAATCAAACATGTATATACAAGTTTTTTGGTTCTTTTTTCTTATAAAAACGATCTCGGAGGGGATAGCATGGCTGATTACCAGGCAGCAGCAGATCAGATTGTGAAAGCCATCGGCGGCAAAGAAAATATTGATCAAGCGACACATTGTGTGACAAGGCTGCGCTTTGTGCTGAAGGATGAAGGAAAGGTTGATGAGAAAGCACTTGAACAAATAGAAGAAGTGAAGGGATCTTTCTCAGCAAACGGTCAATACCAAGTGGTGATCGGCCAAGGGGTCGTCAATCGGGTATATGCCGAAATGGTGAAACAGACAGGGATTGGGGAAGCCACAAAAGAGGACGTGAAGCGTGCCTCTGATCAAAAATTAAATCCATTGCAGCGTGCTGTGAAAACGCTTGCGGATATTTTTATTCCGATTCTTCCTGCCATCGTCACAGCCGGCTTATTATTGGGGATTCATAATATTTTAACAGCTCCTGATATTTTCTTTGATCAAAAATCGATTGTTGATGTGTATCCGGCATGGGCTGATTTAGCGAATATGATCAACTTGATTGCAGGCACTGCCTTCACATTCCTGCCCGCATTAATCGGCTGGTCAGCCGTGAAGCGGTTTGGGGGAAATCCGCTTTTAGGGATGGTCCTTGGACTCATGCTCGTACACCCGGACTTATTAAATGCGTGGGGCTATGGAGCGGCTGAAAAGTCCGGTGAGATTCCAGTCTGGAATTTGTTTGGACTTGAAGTGCAAAAGGTAGGCTATCAAGGACAGGTTCTTCCGATACTCGTCGCCTCGTATTTACTAGCGAAGCTCGAATTGTTTATCACAAAACGGACACCTGAAAGCATTCAGCTATTAGTGGTTGCTCCGATTACGTTATTAGTTATTGGCTTTTTATCCTTTATCGTCATTGGACCTATTACATTTGCAATCGGCAACGTGTTAACATCTGGACTTGTCGCTGTATTCCAGCAGTTCGCAGCACTAGGTGGTCTATTATACGGCGGTTTGTATGCGGCGTTAGTCATTACTGGAATGCATCATACGTTCCTTGCTGTTGATATTCAATTGATTAATTCAAAACTGCACGGCACGTTTCTATGGCCAATGCTCGCACTGTCTAATATTGCACAAGGATCAGCCGCACTTGCGATGATGTTTGTTTTGAAAGATGAAAAGCAAAAAGGTCTCTCACTCACATCAAGTATTTCTGCTTACTTAGGAATTACAGAGCCAGCAATGTTTGGCGTCAACTTGCGCTACCGATTCCCATTTATTTTCGCACTCATTAGCTCTGGTTTAGCCGGTATGTTTATCGCCTCTCAAGGGGTGCTGGCAAGCTCAGTTGGTGTTGGGGGCATTCCAGGAATCTTCTCTATTATCCCGAAATATTGGGGCGCATTTGCGATAGGGATGGTCATTGTCCTCATCGTCCCATTCATCGGAACCCTTTTGTATGCAAAGTTGAAAAAGAAGAAAGATGTATCACAAGAACTTAACTAGTGGTGGTGAAGGAAATTGAAACAACAAACAAACGAACCGTGGTGGAAAAAAGCGGTAGTCTACCAAATTTATCCGAAGAGCTTTTTAGATACAACGGGCTCAGGTACAGGCGATATCAATGGTGTGACAAAAAAGCTCGATTATATCAAACAGCTTGGGGCGGACTGTATTTGGCTCACGCCAATGTATGAGTCCCCGCAGCATGACAACGGCTATGATATTAGTGATTATACAAAAATCCATGACATGTACGGCACAATGGCGAATTTTGAACACATGCTGAAAGAAGCCCATGATCGAGGTATACGAGTCATCATGGATTTAGCCGTCAATCATACATCCATTTTCCATAAGTGGTTTCAAGCATCACGCGAGTCAAAGAATAATCCTTATCGAGATTATTATATTTGGAAGGAGCCCAAGGCGGACGGATCACTGCCGAATGATTGGCAGTCAAAATTTGGCGGTCCAGCATGGGAGCTAGATGAAGAAACAGGAGAGTATTATCTTCATTTATACGATGTCACCCAAGCGGATCTCAATTGGGAAAAGGATGAGGTGCGCAGGCAAGTATATGACATCATGCATTTTTGGTTTGAAAAAGGAATTGATGGATTCAGGCTGGATGTCATCAACAACATCTCCAAGGATCAACGCTTCTTAGATGACGCCGGGCAGTCTGTGCAAGGAGACGGCCGGATGTATTATACGGATGGTCCAAGAATTCATGAGTTTCTGCACGAAATGAACCAAGAGGTTTTTTCGAAATATGACAGCATGACAGTTGGAGAAATGTCTTCAACGAATATTGCAGACTGCATTCGGTATACAAAACCGGATCGGCAGGAGCTGGATATGACGTTTAATTTTCATCATTTAAAGGTCGATTATCCAAACGGAGAAAAATGGGCCCTCGCACCATTTGATTTTCAGGAATTGAAGTCGATTCTGTCTGAGTGGCAGACGAAAATGCATGAGGGCGGCGGCTGGAATGCGCTCTTCTGGTGCAATCATGATCAGCCGCGTATCGTCTCAAGATACGGTGATGATGAAACATACCATCAGCAATCAGCGAAGATGCTGGCGACCACCATTCATCTCATGCAAGGGACTCCATATATTTATCAAGGTGAAGAGATTGGCATGAAGAATCCTCAGTTTGAGGACATCTCATCTTACCGCGATATCGAATCACTCAATATGTATGAAGCCATGCTTGAAAAAGGGAAATCAAAGGAAGAAGCGCTCGCCATTTTACAGGTCAAATCAAGAGATAATGCGAGAACACCGATGCAGTGGACCTCAGAAAAGAATGCAGGTTTCTCAAAAGGGACACCTTGGATTGAGCCAGCCAATAACGACATTTCGGTCGAAGCTTCGTTAAAGGACCCGTCGTCTATTTTCTATCATTATCAAGCCCTTTGCAGGCTGCGTAAAGAACTTGACGTGATCACATATGGAAGCTTCACTTTACTCTTAGCAGAAGATCCAAAGATTTTTGCTTATGTGAGAGAAAGCGGTGAGGAGAAGCTTCTTGTGATCAATCACTTTTATGCAGGAGAGACGGACTTTACGCTTCCTGATGAGCTTATGCAGGCTGTAGATGAGATGGAGGGGCAAGTGCTGTTATCCAATTATGAGGATGCACCGGCAGATATGAAGGGATTTACGTTGCGTCCATACGAGTCAATCGTTTATCATTTAACCAAACGCTAGAAAATGGGGCGGAGGGAAAATGAAAGAGAATAAGTTTCGAGTGATTTATGATCAGCTCGCAAAACGAATTGAACAAGGTGAATGGCAGGATAAAGGCATTTTGCCATCAGAGCATGAGCTGTCCTTGATGTATGACACATCCCGTGAGACGGTAAGAAAGGCATTAAATATCCTTGTGCAAAATGGCTATATCCAAAAAATCCGCGGCAAAGGCTCTATCTTGCTGAATCGAGAGAAAATGCAATTCCCCGTCTCGGGTCTTGTCAGCTTTAAAGAACTTTCCCAAACGCTTGGCCGAAAGACCGTTACGACGGTTCACGAATTTGGTTTAATCAAACCGGATCAGTATATTCAGTCTCAGCTGAAAATTAATGGGCAGGAGGATGTCTGGGAAGTCATTCGATCTCGTAATATTAGTGGAGAAGAAGTGATTTTAGACAAGGATTACTTTTTGCAAAAGCATGTGTCGGTCTTGTCGAAGGACATATGCGAAGGATCCATCTACGAGTATATTGAAGGAGAGCTCGGTGTATCAATCAGCTATGCCCAAAAGGAATTTGTGGTAGAGCCATGTACAGAAGAGGACGCCAAGTATCTTGATTTGAACGGGTTTGATCATGTCGTCGTCGTGAAGAATTACGTGTTCTTAGAAGATACAAGTTTATTTCAATACACAGAAAGCCGTCACCGATTAGACCGCTTCAGATTCGTCGATTTTGCAAGAAGAGAAAAAGTGGACAGAGCATAGGCTCTGTCCTTTTCAGGTTTTGGGAGAAGTAGACGACGAATAGATCACCATTTTCAGGAGGAAAGATGATGAGATTAAATAGACCACTAAAATTAAGGGACTTAGAAATATTCAGCGTGATGAAAGATCATCAGATTTTATGTTATGTCATCATTGAAGATACGCGAAAACCGTTTACGGCAGAAGACAGAAAGCTAGAGCCATTATGTTATATCGATGAAGAAGATATACAAGCGATTTTGAATGTTTTTCATATTTCCATTATCAATGATGAAAAATTAAGTGAAGAGGATTTAACGATGGTAAAAGGTTTTTTTGCTGATTTAGTAAATAATACGGACTTAACGAATTTTATTACGAGAGATTATGTTTTAAAGGATTTATATGATGTCGATGATGAAAATGACATGATGTTCTTTAATAGGATGCTTCGGCATATAGGGTCAGATGATGTAAAAGAATTCGACGACCGCAATTGGATCTATTTATCTCAAGATTGATATCTTATTCCAAGAAAAGAGGACAGAGCATAGGCTCTGTCCTCAGATTGTAGAGAAACTCATGTTTTTCTACAATCTTTTTTATTTTCATCGTAATGATGATGGATGAGATTTAAAGAAAAAGGCCTCCCACACACCTAGCCTAGCTTCGCTAGGTGTGTGGCAATCTTCTTCATGTTCTGACAGGCAGCTGTGAGAAGCACTTGCTCACTCACATTTTGTTTTCCCCTCAACCGGCAGTAGCGAAGCCCATGCAGTTGTTTTGAATCTGCAAAGCTTCGCTCTATTTTTTCTTTTCTTTTTTTATATAGCTCTTTTCCAGAAGCAGACAGACGATTTTGCCTGATCTTTTCTTTATGTTCTTCCCATACATGTCTTGAGATCACTTTTTGATGATTTTTCGACCTTGTACAGCTCTCTAGGAAAGGACACGATACGCATTTTTTAGGGTCTGATTTGTAGAACCGATAACCTTTTCGATCAGTTGTTGTATATAATAGCTTCTCACCATTTGGGCATATGTAGTGATCATGTTCAGAGTCATACTGAAATTTCCACTTCTCAAATAATCCTCTTGTTGGATGAAAGCGTCTATGTGCGATGACACCAAAAATACGGCGATCGGATAAACCTTTACAGATTGGGGTTGTCAAATAACCAGAATCAAGGGCAACAGCTTCTACTTGAAAACCAAATCGGGCGATTTGGTGATCCAATCGATCAAGATATGGAACGGAATCATGGACATTGCCGGGTGTGACATGGGCATCTGTGATGATGTTGTGCTTCATATCCGTTGTACGGTGGTCTAGGTAGAAAAAGCCTTCTGGCTTGTTTTCGCGATAAAGATAGCCACTTTCAGGATCAGTTTTACTTTGACGAATGTCTTTTTTTGTTTTCACCTCCTCTTTTTTCTTTAAGGGCTTTTTTCCGTGTACCTCTCGATCTTCTTGGACGGCTACATCTAATTCTTTCATATAGTTCTGAGTATCTTGTTCGATCGTTTTTCTTGTATATTTATGTTTATTTGCATTCGCTTTAAGATGGGTTGAATCAGTAAAAAGGACGCGCCCTCCAACCATATCGTGATTGATGGCTTGAAGCACAATCTCGTCGAAAATGTCTTGAAAAATCGTTGTATCTTTGAATCGAGTACGACGATTCCAGCTAATGGTCGAGTGATGAGGAACGGGGTCATTGATGTTCAAACCTAAAAACCATCTATACGCCATGTTATAGTAAATTTCTTTTTCAAGTTGTCTTTCAGAACGGATACCGTACAGGTATCCGATAAACATCATTTTGAATAAAATAAGTGGATCAAGAGAAGGGCGACCTTTATTCTCACTATAATACGGTTTTACTTTATCTACGATAAATGAAAAGTCAATGTACTGATCAATTTTACGAAGCAGGTGATCCTCTTCGACCAGTTGATCTAGCAATACAAATTCGGCTTCGTGCTGAGAAGAATTTCTAGTGTGGAACATGAGAAAAACACCTTCCTTTAGTATGCTTTTCTCTATTATAAAACGGGGGAATGGAAACTTTAAGAAAAAATATAAAGCTGTCGAGATTTTCTCGACAGCCTGAGGACAGAGCATAGGCTCTGTCCTTTTCCTTTAGGATGATACATTTTTTCTTGTACGCTTGCGCTGGTAGTAATATAGGATACCGCCAGCAGCGAGCATGAGCACGCCAATCAATACAGCTGTATACATCATTGTGGCAGTATTCGGCAATGTGCCGCCAGGAAGGCTTGTTCCATCTTGGTTTGGATCTGTACCTGTCCCTCCGCCTGGTGCTGTTGTTCCGCCGTCTCCGCCAGTTTGATCTGGAGTTGTTCCAGCTGCCCCGCTTTGGTTAAGGACCGTGTATTCGCTGAAGTGCTCAGTTTGACCTGATACGACTCCGTTTTCAAATGATCCATTACTAGTTTTGGTGTAACGATTTTTCTTACGATCCACATAATATACACTAGGTTTTTTCGCCTTTTGAGGCTCGTCTAGTGTAAAGGATAGTGTGACCGGGTCTTTAAAGGTCGAGACCTTTTTCTTGTCTTGTTTGATTTGGAAATCATACGTATCCGTTAATGCGTTTTTCACTTTATCCGTCTTTGTCATCCATATATCTGCGCTTGTCTCGGACAAATTCGAGAGCGGTAATGCGAGCCCCACTTTGTCATGATAGATGGTGACGTTTGGATCTTGCTCTCTTTTTTTCAGCTCGGCTACTTGTGCTTTTGATAGAGACAATTGAACGTTTTTCGCTTTGCTTGCCTTGTCTAAATAGAGCAATGCTTTGTTTGTATGCTGTACATACGTTTGGAATTTTTTGTCATCTTGAATGTCGTAAGCGCCTTTTCCTTTCACGCGAGGAAGGAACACTTCTTTCACCCTGTGATCGATAACAGGCGAAATTTGACCGTCTGCCTTTTCAATTTGCTCTTTGAAAATTTCATAGTCGACATACCCTAAGTCTTCACCGTGAGAGGCTTCTGTAAAGACGCTGTAGCCGTCGCCACCTGTGCCAACAAATGCGTTTGTGGCTACGCGGTATGTTTTCTCATCATCAATGTCTGTCAGTTGACCTTTTTGATCTTTCAGTTTCACATCAATCAGTCTGCTTCCAGCTGGTTTACTGAGTGTAAACGTATATTCAATGCCAGCTACATGAGGGAATGCGCCTCCACCTTCCTCAATGCCTGACAGCCCTTGTTCGAGAGCTTTCTTAATTTGACTGCCTTTTAAATCTGCGACATAAAGTGTATTTCCAAAAGGCATCACCGTTAAAATATTACCTAAAGTGATATCACCTTTTTCGATGCTTCCACGAATACCGCCGCCGTTTGTGATGGCAAGGTCAGCTCCAGCAGATTCTTGCGCTTTCTGCAGCATGCCGTCGGCGATAAAGTTCCCAAGATTCGTTTCCTTCGCACGGACATGCTCACGTTGACCATCTAAAAGAACATCTGTATGTCCGACTTTTTCTGTTTTTAAATCTTGAATATCTGCTTTGTATCCATCAAGTATCGCTTTTGCCTCTGCATCTTCTTTGACAGAGTCATCGATCGGAATCAGGTCAAAAGAAGATTCTTTTGGCTGGATGACACCTTTTTTGTCAAAGGCTACGTCTACTTTTCCTAAAAATTGTCCGTAATCTTTCACTTGAGCGACAATCGTAGGTTCTTTTTTATTGATGACTTTTAATTTTTCTACAAGTGTGTGCGTGTGACCGCCAATGATTAAATCAATCCCATCGACTTTTTGAGCGAGCTCAAGATCACGGTTGTAGCCAATGTGTGTTAACGCTATGATTTTATTGATTTTTTCTTCTGTTTGAATGGTGTTGACTGTTTCTTTTGCTTTCTTGTACCCATCTTTAAATTGAATGTTAGGACCGCTGCTGGATGTAATGGCTGTGTCTTCAGTCGTTAAACCGAATACGGCCACCTTTTCACCGTTTACATCGAGCAGGATGTAAGGGTAAATCCCGGCTTCTTTTTTCTCACCAGCTTTAAATGAGGCTGGTTTTTTCATTAAGTCACTCAATTGTTTTTCCTTCGAGACATCCACGTTTGATGACACGACCGGGAATCGAGGCTTTTCAAATTGATGACGGTTTTTCGGATCGACATCTGATGCATCACCTGTCAGGAATTGACGGAGTACAGAAGGACCTTTGTCAAATTCATGATTACCAAACGTCATGGCATCGTATTTCATTAAGTTCATCAATTTCAGATCGGCAAGTCCTTGCCACTTTGTGAAGTACAGGTCACCAGAGAAGACATCTCCAGCGTCTAATAGAATATTGTTCTTGTTTTCAGCACGGACTTCTTTGATCTTTGTTGCGCGTCTTGCCGCATCATCAAGGTGTGCGTGTGTATCGTTCGTATGCATCACTGTTAAATTCCAGTTGTCTGATGTAGGCGGTTCTGTTGTGCCATCGTCTGTAAAGGCTAGCTTGTAAACACCAAGACCATCTGTACTTGCGTTACGAATAAAGTTTACGCTGCTTGATTCTTTAGCAAACGGTTTGGCTAAAAGAGAAGATTCAAAAGTGACTGTTGCGCCTTTGATCGGTGCAATAGACCAGTTTTGATCTGCACTTGGGTTGATCGTTTTTTGTTCGATAATATAATCCATCAGTACTTGACGGTTCTCATCTGCTGAGGCAAGCACTACTTTATCTTGCGTCAGATGAGGAAAGCCTCCGCCGCCAGAAGCACGATAGTTATTTGTTACGATTAAAAATTCTTGATTGTCAGAGACGGTTTTCCCGTTGTAAGACAGGTTTTTGATGCGGTTGGCATTGGCGTTGAGAAGTGTGCCTGTTGTGCTGTATTTAGCAGGCTGCGTCACATCGACTTGGTATGTCACGCCGTCAATTACATCAAAGTTATACGAGCGGTATTCCTCGTTTAAAATCGGCTGTTCTTTTGAATCGTTCGGTTTGATCTGATTAAACTGACCGGCAGACATTTCTAACCAATCTTTCACTTCACTGCCTTTCATTTTCACAATCTGCACAGTGTTATCGTAAAGGTAGAGATCGCCGATATTCTTAATCGCTAAATCTCCTTTTGCGATATTTGTATAATAGTTTACACCGTTTCGGCCACCGGCTTTAAACGGAGCACCTGCAGATAAAATCGGTAAATTTTTATACGATGTATCCTTCATTTTTTCTTGTGCATACCATTTTTGGGCATCTGTCACAATTTGAATCGAAGGGTCATCCATCACTTGAGCGAAAAAGCTATTAATGTCTGCTTCTGTTTTGCCAACAGGCTTTCTCACGTAAACAAGTGTGTTTTGATGCGTTGTTTGAATGGCGTCTTTTACGGTACTGTTTTGAGATGATACTCCGGCAACAGATTCGATCTTGCCTGTTCCGTCTGTGACATTCCAGTTTTTGCCATCAGGCTCTAGTGTTAAATCAATGACCCCTAGGTAGCTGCCCCAGTTTTTTGACATGACGACTGGAATGCCGTTGATGGTTCCTTTTGAGACATTGAATTTGTCGACGCCGTTATATTCAGCGCTTGGGAATGTGCCATGCTGGTGGCCTGATACAATGGCATCGATGCCTTTTGTTTTCGTGGCAAGGTCAAAGATCATATTTTCTGATCCTTTAGGTGAAGCGGTTTTTTCAATTCCTGTATGAGCAAGAGCGACAATGACATCTGCGCCTTTCTCTTTCATTTCAGGAATGGTTTCATTGGCAGATTCGACGATGTCCTGCACTTGGACTTGTCCATCTAAATGCTTCTTATCCCACGTCATAATTTGTGGTGGAACGAATCCTATGTAACCAACTTTCACAGTTTGTGAGGCTCCGTTTGCATCTTTAAAGGTTTTATCTTGGATCACATAAGGTGTAAAACGGTGTTCTCCATTTAGCTTTTTGACGTTCGCATTGACAATCGGGAAGTTGGCGCCCGCAATGGTACCGTCAAGGAAGGATAATCCGTAGTTAAATTCATGATTGCCAAGTGTTCCTGCATCGTATTTTAGTTTGTTGAGTGTATGAATAATAGGGTGAACCTTTGTTTGATTGATGATGCTGTCTTTCTCATGTTTGTAAACGTATTCTCCAAGAGGGGTTCCTTGAATCAAGTCTCCGTTATCCACAAGGAGTGTATTTGGGTTTTGTGATCGGTGCTTGTCAATGAGCTCGGCTGTTTTTGCCAAACCAAATTCATTTGTTTCTTTGTCGCTGTAATAATCATAATTCATCATGTTCGCATGAACATCGGTTGTGGCTAAGATGCTGACCTTTACGGCTTTGCCGTTTTCTGTTTCTGCATGAGTAGGTACTGCTGGGAGAATGAGACTAATCATCATAATGGAAGTGAGCAGAATAGACAGGTTTTTCCTTCGTTTAGACCTATGTGCTTGCTTCTTCACCTGATCTCCGCCTTTCTAATTTTTTTGACCACAATACCTATTGTAGAAATGTTTCATTAACTTTTGTAGTTATTTTTTGAAGATTATTGTAAAGATAACATAAATCATACGAATTACCTTGTTAAGGGAATGTGAATGAGTCGAAATGCTTATTTTTATCATAAGGGGTTTTCTGATAGGGATAGGATGTTTGATTTCAACATGCCCGGGTATAGTGTGTAGTGTAAACGATAATCAAGCAGGAGGGTTTCTACATGGGTAAGAAAATTGCAGTTGTATTAACAGATTACTTTGAGGATGTTGAATTCACCGAGCCTGCAAAAGCCTTTAAAGATGCAGGTCATGAGTTGACAGTCATTGAAAATGAAAAAGGAAAAACAGTGAAAGGGAAGCAAGGAGAGGCAGAAGTGAGAGTGGATGCGTCTATTGACAACGTGAAGCCTGAAGACTTCGATGCACTTCTCATTCCTGGCGGTTTCTCACCAGATATTCTGCGTGCAGATGATCGTTACGTCCAATTCACTAAAGCATTTATGGATGAGAAAAAACCAGTATTTGCGATCTGTCACGGACCGCAATTGCTCATTACAGCGAAGGCGCTTGAAGGAAGAGGCGCGACTGGGTATACATCCATCAAAGTCGATATGGAAAACGCAGGCGCTAAATTTAAAGACGAAGAAGTCGTCGTTTGTCAGGATCAGCTTGTGACAAGCCGTACACCTGATGACATTCCAGCCTTTAACCGTGAATCATTAAAACTGCTTGAGAAATAACGCAGTTGTAAAAGGATATAAAAAAGCCAGCATCTTGCGGGGTGCTGGCTTTTTGTGTGCATGATGTAAGAAAACTGCGTGTAGACCATAAAAACCGTTTCCTTTTCCACCATTATTTTCTTAAGTTTTTTAGCTCGCTTGCGATGGCTTGCATTTCACTTGGGCTGAATGAAGATTTTTTCATCACCATTTGGTGAAGAAATTCGATATCTTCGTACTTGTCTGGACTGAAGTCTTCTGCTTTGATGACTCCAATATTCAGCATATTTAACTTTTGCGAAATGTCTTCAATCAGCTGATTGACTTCAGCCGCTTTTTGCTCTGACAAGGGCGGCACGTCCTTTCCTGCATATGTGTTGAATAATATGTCTATTTTAACAGAAAAGCAAAAGAATAAAAGGGCTATTAAGACGATACGGAGATGTTTTTCTCCTTTTTCTCCTGCTTCATTTTATCAATGATTCGTTTGGATTCAAATACGACAACCCCTGATAAACCGATGAGTCCGATTAAGTTTGGAATGGCCATCAGCCCATTGAGCATATCTGCCACACCCCAGACGAAGTCATTTTTAAACACGGCTCCGAAAAAGACAGCAATAACAAACACGATGCGATAATACATGACGTAAGAATCCTTCGCCAAATATGTAAAGCATTTTTCGCCATAATAGGACCAGCCAATGATGGTGGAATAGGCAAACAAGAGCAGACCGATTGCCACAATGGTTGAGCCAACTGGACCGAGGAAATGTGCAAAGGATAACGAGGTGAGTGCATCACTTTTCACTGTTAAATACATATCTGCCATGACAATGGTAATGCCTGTGATAGAACAAACAATGATTGTATCGATAAACACTTGCGTCATAGAGACGAGAGCTTGACGGGCAGGCATATCCGTTTTCGCAGCCGCAGCAGCAATTGGTGCTGAACCAAGACCTGCTTCATTGGAAAATACTCCTCGTGCCACACCCCAGCGAATGACAGTCCCAATTGCACCACCTGCCACGGCTTGACCGGTAAAGGCATCTGAGAAAATAAGACCGACTGCACCTGGAACAAGATCAGCATTCATAACAAGAATGATCAGACCGCAAATGACGTAAAATAAAGCCATGACCGGTACAAATATAGATGTGACCCGGCCAATGCTTTTAATTCCGCCTAAAATCACAAGTGCCGTAAAAGCTGTAATGATGATACCTGTTATCCATGTTGGAATTTGAAAAGTAGAATTCATAACGCCTGAGATGGAATTAGACTGTACAAGGTTGCCGATCCCAAAGGCAGCACTGGCACCGAAAACAGCAAATAGCACCCCTAGCCATTTCTGCTTTAACCCGTGCTCTAAATAATACATAGGTCCGCCAGACATTTCGCCTTTTTCGTTTTTGACCCTGTATTTCACAGCAAGAACAGCTTCTGCAAACTTGGTGGCCATCCCGAAAAATGCAGCAAACCACATCCAGAATACTGCACCAGGACCACCCGCTATAACAGCCGAGGCCACACCTACGATATTTCCTGTACCGACAGTTGCAGCAAGAGCCGTCATTAACGCTTGGAAATGGGAAATATCCCCTTCTGATATTTTGTCTTGTTTTGAAAAAGCGAGCTTTAAAGAATAAGGAAGTAATCTAATTTGAATGAAGAGAACGCGAAAGGTGAGGTATATTCCAGTACCAACAATTAAAATCAACAGGGGAGGCCCCCACAAAAAATTGTTCATCGTTGTGACAAACTGCTCAATTATCCCCATCTAATATCCCCCTTTGTTTGTATAATTCTCCTAAAGTTTCTCCTGTTTTTGTGTATTTTGTCAATGCCGATGAGAGTTTTTCTTGCAAAGTTTCCAAAAGAAAAAGGGCTTGATATGATAGGGAAAAGGTTTTCGAAAAGAACTCTTAGGGAAAAGATAGGAGGAGAATGAAGGATGATTCATGTGTTATTCGTGTGTCTTGGCAATATTTGCAGGTCACCGATGGCAGAGGCCATATTTAGAAAAAAAGTAGAAGATGAGGGGCTTAGCGAGCACTTTGTGATTGATTCAGCAGGTATTGGCGGCTGGCATCAAGGCAGTCCTCCGCATGAAGGAACGCGAAAGCTGCTTGATGAAAAAGGCATCAGCTATGAAGGAATGTCCGCAAGACAAATCATGGATGAGGACATCACAACATATGACTATATCATTGCGATGGATGCTGAAAATGTAGGGGCACTTCGCAGTATAGCCGGCTATGGGAAACATCACTTTATTGGCCGTCTTCTTGATTTTGTAGAAGACGACGATCGAGATGATGTGCCAGATCCTTATTACACTGGGAACTTTGAGGAAGTCCATGAATTAATTGAAACAGGAATTGACCGTTTTTTGACGTATGTAAAGAAAGAGAACCACCTTTAACTGAAAGGAGATCAGACGAGATGGAAGAAAAAAATCAAATCGTGCTCCGAGGAGCTCTCTTAGGTGCAGCTTGCGGCGCATTGCTGACTTTATTTCATCGGCCAACAAGAATTGCACTCAAAGAAAAATGGAATGACTGCCAGCAAAAGCTTGATGAGTACCGTGAGGAGCCAGGCAGAATATCGGCTTGCATGAAAGAAAAACTGGAAGAAACGAAGCAGCTGATGCGAACAGTCTCAGATGATTTGTCATTTTTAAATGAACAGGTCAATCAGTTAAAGGAAACAACCCCAAGGGTATTAGAAATTATTGAAGAAACAAAGGATCACTTTCAATCGAAACAGACAGATTGATCATTGGAGATGAGGCGTATGGGTTTTATTAAAGCGTTAATTGAACGCTTTTTGCTGCATGAAGGACCGGCAAAATCTGCTGAGCTTGCCTATTTCTTTTTGCTTTCATTATTTCCGTTTCTCATCTTCGTGCTGACGCTGGTCGGGTATTTGCCGCTGACTTCAAAGGATGTCCTAAGCGTCATTTCTGGCTATGCGCCAGAAGGAGCGCTTTCGATGATTGAATCCATTGCCGAACAGACGCTGAATAATCGGAATGGCGGGTTATTGTCGTTCGGGATTATTGCCGCCCTTTGGTCAGCATCTAACGGCATTAATGCCGTCGTCAGAGCATTTAACCATGCTTACGAAGTTGAGGAGAATCGTTCCTTCATTCTCGTACGTTTAACATCGATCATCTTAACGATCGCGATGGTTTTGACCATTATATTTGCCCTGATGCTACCTGTCTTTGGCAAAGAACTCGGTTTATTTGTCGCTAAATTAGTTGGGCAGTCAGACGCCTTTCTCACCGTATGGACTGCCATGAGATGGATCATTAGCCCGCTGATTTTATTGATTGTTTTTACATCCTTATACTATTTTGCTCCAAACATTAGGCTGAAATTAAAATTTGTTCTGCCAGGTGCCATTTTTGCATCGATTGGATGGATTTTGGTCAGCATGCTGTTCTCATTTTACGTAGGCGAGTTTGCCAACTACAGTGCGATGTACGGAAGTATTGGGGGAATCATTATTTTAATGATCTGGTTTTATTTAACCGGCATCATGATTATCCTTGGCGGTGAGCTCAATGCGCTTTTACATAAGCGTAAAATCGTACCAGGCAAACTATAAAGAAATCCGGGCATCCTAAAGAAGAACGATCAAGTTCAAACTGAATGGATGGGGGAAACCACATATGTCCAAACAATCGAAAAAAGGCGGAAGCAATACGAAACAAAACAAAGGCCATCAGCCTAAGCACAAAACAAGCGGCAGTGCGAACGGGCAAAATGGATATCACTAAATGAAAAAAACTCCTCTGCATGGGTGCAGGGGAGTTTTTCATTCACAATCGTATATATCGTTTAAGGATAAAAGCGGCATCAGGCTTTGACTCATAGTGAGGATCTAGCTCGAATCCGGCATTCATTGCTACACGTTCACTTCGAACATGACCTACGGGACAAAAAATTTCAAATCCATCGACTTTTGAAGAAAATGTTTCTGTCATATATTTCACGATCGTTGTCACAATGCCCCGACCTTGCACGTCTTGACGAATCCAGTAACCGATATTGCCTATTTTCTGATTAAACGTCAGGCGGAACACTCCGATCAATTGGTCGTTCAGCTTAATGCCAGCTTCCAACCCTTTTTGTTCATTGTAGATGGTTTGAGTCGATTGAATAAACGTTTTGACATCCTCTATGCTTTTGCAGTGATGAACCCACGGTAGCCATTCCCCTAAATGAGCCTGATTCTCTTGAATAAGCTCCAATAATGTGTCCGCATCATCTAATTGTAGAGATGCCAACGTTAATTCATTTGTGACGTCGTATGAAAACAAAGGTCGACCCTCCATTTTAATGACTTTCCACCACTGCCGCCGTTCGCCCAAATCGAACGCAGAAAAATACGAACAATATCACGATGCTGACAAGGTAAAGTAAATTCATTCCTTCAAACGTTTGCACAAAGATTCCACCGAGAACAGGCCCTAGAATACTTCCCGCACTAAATGCCATTCCGCACATCAAATTTCCAGCAGGAAGCAGATGCTTTGGCAATAAGTCTGTCATATAACTGATGCCAAGTGAGAAGGTAGAGCCTACAGCCATTCCGGCAATAAAGAAACAAATCGCAACAGCTAAAACCGATTGAATGAAAATCCCTGCTAGTAGAAAAAAGAAAGACCCAACGAGAGTCACACATAAAATGATGCGGCGCCTGCCAAACCGATCGCTGAGCATACCGAGAGGCAGCTGAAAGACAATACTTCCAATGGCAAACGCAGGTAAAATAAACGCCACTGCATCTACGGTCACCCCGCTTCTAAGTGCATACACAGGGAAGTTGCTATTGAGTGTCGTTTCTAAAAAGCCATAGCAAAACGGCATCATAAAGGCGACCCAGCCAAATTGAAAGGCTTTCTTAAAGCGCTTCAAACTGTTTGTCTGCTCTGACGTCTGCACTTCGCCCGTATCTGGATATGTATTTTTCAAAACAAAAACAAGCAGCCAAATACATAAGCTAACAGCACCGGAAACAATGAAAGGTAAAGATGGATTAATTTCGATGAGTGGAGTTAAAAAAGGTCCAGCGGCAAAACCAAGTCCAAAGGATAACCCATACAATGAAATATTTCGCCCGCGATTTCTTGAAGACGACGCATAGGTCACCCAAGTCTGTGTAGAGAAATGCAGCATATGATCACCAATCCCGATCATGAGCCGCAGGAAGAACCAGACAACATAAGATTCAAAAAACACAAAGCTGAACAAGCTTAAAAAGACAGCGGCGCCTCCAATGACAATTAACGGCTTAAATCCAAATCGGCGAAGCGGCGCTTCCATAAAGGGAGATGCTAGCAGCACGCCGAGATATAAGCCTGTGGCATGCAGTCCGTTTAACGTAGGAGAAGTCCCGGCATGTTCAAAAATAATCGAAATGACAGGCAATAACGCTCCCTGCGAAAAACCAGATACAGATACAAGTAAAATTAAAATCATAAAGTGAATTCTCGACATAAGATGCTCCTTACAAGTTCATGCTTTCATCGTACAATGGAACCATAGGGGTTTCAATAGAAAGGTGGTAAAGGAATGAAGCTGACATACGAAAATGATCGGTGGGTGGCAAATACTGATGATGGACAACTACATATTTCAGGAAAAGAAGAAGCTGGATACCGGCCATATCAGTTGTTCACCTCAGCCATTGCAGGTTGTTTTGGAGAAATGCTTACTCATGTATGCGAGAAAAAACGAATATCCTATGAAGGGCTGACCATCACACCTGAAACGACAAGAGAAGGAGCGGCCAACAAAATCTCCCGCATCCACTTACATATAATCTTTGAACGTATCAGTACCTCTGATGAACAAATAGAAAAAGTGATGAAGCTTGCGATGAAGCATTGTTCCATGGTGCAATCCGTTAAAGGAAGTATCGACATCACCATGTCACACGAGCGAATCTAAATGTATACGATGCCGGCACTCACGAAAGAATAACAGTCAGACATATGTAAAGGAGAATGGCTGTATGAATCGTTTGTTTCTTGTGATTGTCGCAATTGGTGTGCCGCTATCGGTGATTGGCAGTTTTCTTCATTTTCCGCAGGTCATCATGTTTGCTGTGTATTGTATCGCGATTATTGGTCTTGCTAGTTTTATGGGAAGAGCCACAGAAAGTCTTGCCATCATAGCAGGTCCCAGAATTGGCGGGCTTTTAAACGCCACATTTGGAAATGCGGTGGAGTTAATTATTTCGTTTTTTGCTTTAAAGCAAGGACTGACAGCCATCGTCCTTGCGTCGTTAACTGGCTCAGTGATCGGAAACTTACTGCTTGTGGCGGGACTGTCTTTTTTCGTTGGCGGATTAAAATATAAGCGCCAAGTGTTCAATGTCCACGATGCAAGGCACAACTCGGGCTTGCTCATGTTTGCCATTATTGTGGCGTTTGTCATTCCAGAAGTGTTTTCGGTGGAAATGGCTGAGGAGAAGCAATTTGTTTTAAGCATTGGCATTAGCATTGTGATGATTTTGCTTTATGTTGCAGCACTCTATTTCAAACTGGTGAGCCACCGCGGTGTCTATGTTGCCAAGCAGGAGACCTTGGATGGGGATGCGGAGACGGAAGAAGAAATACCTGAATGGTCTGGTAAGTTTGCCACTTTGATTTTGCTGCTTGCAACGATGGCCGTTGCGTACATTTCAGAGCGCCTCGTCCATACATTTGATACAGTGGGAGAACAATTTGGCTGGAGTGAGCTGTTTATCGGAGTCATTATTGTGGCCATCGTCGGCAATGCCGCAGAACATGCCTCTGCTGTCATCATGGCGTATAAAAACAAAATGGATGTCGCAGTGGAAATTGCTTTTGGTTCCACACTTCAGGTTGCGATGATGGTGGCACCAATCCTTGTCATCAGCTCTCTTTTTTTCGATACGCAGATGCCGCTCATTTTCTCCTTACCAGAGCTCATTGCGATGGCATCCGCTGTGTTACTCACAGTCATTTTATCAAATGACGGAGATACCAATTGGTTTGAAGGCGCCACATTACTTGCTGCCTATTTCATTATGGCGATTGGATTTTTCCTTTTATAATCTTTTGTGGATAAGGGACGTCTTTGCGGAAAATACTATGGAAAAATGAATGAGAAAGAGTGATGATATGAAAAAGATGCCCCGCATCATGTTTGTTGTTCTCTTATCCTTAAGTTTTCTATACAGCTTTCCAGCGGAGGCGGCGAAGTCATTTAAGGTGCCATCGTCTGTCGCCAGTATTTCTAAGGAGAATACGTATCCGAATGCGTCACAGGACCAGCCATTGCTCCAACCGAGCGAGCTGACAGCCGAATTGTTTAAAACAACGAATGTTCCTATTGAGAATACCCATTTGATCAAAATGCTAAATGAATCCAGCATTTCAGGGACGCCATTAGCTGTTGGTTACCGCGCGACCATTTTCCTTGGCAGATGGGCACTGAGCTATGATTCAAACGAAACGGTGGCCAACTGGGAATACAAAAAAGTGAATACGAATCACATTGATAACAGAGGCGGCAACAAAACAGCCATTGGCAAATACGTTCAAAAGCAGCAAGTCAAAGTGAGCGGCGGGCTCACAGCAAAGGTACCAAACCCGGAAGATGTGAAAACATTGATGATGCAAAAAGCCATTCAAAAAACAAAGCTACCCCTCGCATTTGACACAGTCATTGGCGCAGGAACAAAACGAGATCAGTCGTACCATGTCTCTCCGAAAAAAGCAGCTTCACTACATGCCTATGCACCAGCGATTAACGAAAAAGGAAAGGTGACATACGGAGAAGTGTACCTTGTGCTTAAAGGAAATAAACGCAAACTCGTCGTGAAAAACGTGACTTCACAAGGAATCGGCGCTTGGATTCCTGTTCAGGATCACCTGACGTTTGGGTTTCAAGGGATGAATTAAAACAGTCATCTCCTCTTATCAAGGGGAGATGACTGTTTTTTGCTAATTGGTTTTATCATTTTTCCCTTTCAATTCACTTTTGTAAAAGTCAAAGATGGTATATAAATACCATGCGATGAAGAGAAAGAAGAAAATTTTTGTTACTATCATGAAGTTGCTGAAAATTAAACTTAGCCCAAGAATAGGAATGATCATAAATCCATAATAAGAAAACCACCATGTTTTAAAAATGAAGCTCAGCTCCTTAAAGAGTTGTAGAAATTAACATTTTATTTATATATTACATGTTTTGAGAAAATAAAAAAGCCATAGCAGCAGTTGAATGAACCCAACCTCGACTATGGCTTAAATTTTTATTCCCCTAAATCCACATTATGATAAACCTGCTGCACATCTTCAAGCTCTTCTAATACATCGATTAGTTTCTCGAATTGTTCTTTAGATTCATCATCTAATGTCACTTCATTTTGAGGAAGCATTGTAATTTCAGCAACAGTAAATTCTTGAGCGCCGGCTTGTTTGAATGCTTCTTGTACTTGATGGAATTGATCTGGTTCAGCGTACACAATCACTGTTTCATCTTCTTCCATGATGTCACGTACATCAACGTCTGCTTCCATTAAAAGCTCAAGCGTTTCTTCTTCACTTTTTCCTTCGACACCGATGACAGCTGTTTGGTCAAACATGTAGGCAACAGAGCCGCTTACGCCCATGTTTCCACCGTTTTTCCCGAATGCCGCACGAACATCTGACGCTGTACGGTTCACGTTATTGGTAAGGGCATCAACGATTACCATTGATCCATTTGGACCAAATCCTTCGTAGCGCAGCTCATCGAAATTCTCTTCCGCACCGCCTTTTGCTTTTTCAATGGCACGGTCTACAATGTGTTTTGGGACACTATATGTTTTTGCACGTTCTAGGACAAAACGAAGTGCTTGGTTTGATTCTGGGTTTGGCTCACCTTGTTTGGCAGCCACATAGATTTCACGACCGAATTTTGCGTAAATACGACTTGTACTGGCATCCTTTGATGCTTTCTTTTCTTTAATGTTGTTCCACTTACGACCCATCTTATTCACTCTCTTTCACTTAGAAAATACACAGTATGAGGGTCCCCATGCTGCATGAAATCATTCTGTTTTCTATTATACATGAATTAGTCAAGAGGATAGAAGTTAGAGGGCTGAAATGAAGAGATTTCTTAGCTGATGTGTCCAAGCTGTTCAAGCGTTTCATGTTTTTCGAGAACCCGAGTCAGCTCGGCGCACCTAATAAATAAAGAAATAAGAGCCAATGATATAAAAAATAACCCCATCACAAATGAGGTTATTTTGCAGGCTGGGGATAAACGAGATCTTCAAGCAATTTGACATCATGCTGATGAAGTTGTTTGATCATTTCTTTTCGGACAGCGAGGGCGGCATCGAAGTATTTTTCGTCTTCGACCATTCCTTTCACTGTGATCTCAATCCCGCGGTTCAGCTTGTTCAGACCCATAATGCCATGGACTTGAAACGGTTCAATGGCATGCTGGAATTCATCTTTTTTGAGAAAATCATGATGCATCTGATTTAAATTGTCACAGGCCTTTTCGAGTGCTTGAAAGGCTGTATCTGGGTTTTGATTCGCACTAATTAATACAGACTCCGTAATCCGCATGTAGTGCATGTTATAGTTTTGAATTTGCCGGATGTCTCCGTTAGAAATGGTTAACAGCTTGCCGCTCCATTCTCTAATTTGCAAAGAACGGAGACCAATTTCTTCAATCGTTCCATTAAAGAGGTTATTCACTGTCACATAATCCCCTTTATGAATCTGACGTTCATAGATCAGGAAGATGCCTGCTAAAATATCACGAATGAGCGTCTGGGCGCCAAAACCGATGACGATTCCGGCAACACCAGCACCAGCAAGAATTTTTCCAAAATCATGAAAGAAGAGAGAAATGACATAGAATACAAAGCAAATTGAAGCTGTGTACTTCGTCACAGATTTGACCAAGCTCTCGATCGTTTTCTTCTTCTTATCTTCAATAAACTCCGTTCGTTTAAAGAAAATCTGAAGGGCTTTGTTGATAATAAAGACGGCAAGCCAAAGAACAAGTCCAACAATTAGAATTTCAATGTATTTGTTCTTGACCACTGTCAGAAATGTATCGTCCATCTATCGGTTACCCCCTGGCTGTACGAGAAGTAAAATCAACATCTTGATAATAGCTGTTTTTCACAAGAACATTCGGACCGAGGCATTGTACGCTTGGACAATGACAATTCAGCTCTTTTGCTAATTTTGTGTCCATCCAGCGAGTATAAGCTGATTGCAATGTATCGGTCGCAATATTTCCAAGCGGCGGTGTATCACCAAAGTCCGTCACAATAATATTCCCATCAAAAATATTCACATTCAACCGTGAGCGTCCGTCAGGGTCATTTCGTACCGTGACATGCTTCTCCTGACGCAATCGTTTGAGAAGTCGCTGGTCTTCTTCATCTGTACTGCAAGAATAAAATGGTAGGGTGCCAAACAGCATCCATGTGTCTTGATCACGAATATCAAGCAGCTGATGAATCGCATCACGCATTTGCGGAAGCGTCAATGATTCAAGGGCGCTGGCAAAATCACTTGGGTACATCGGGTGAACTTCGTGGCGCTGGCATTTCATTTCCTCCACAATTTGCCGGTGGATGTGTTCAATATATGGAAGTGTGCGTTTATTAAGCATGGTTTCAGCAGATACGGTAACACCTGCTTTGACAAGTGCCCGGCTATTTTCAATCATGCGGTTAAATAATTTCTCGCGCTGCTCAAAGGTTGGTTTTCTGTCCATCATCGCAAAACCGACCGTTGCAAACTCTTCGATAGTTCCCCAGTTATGTGAGATGTGAAGAACATCTAAGTATGGAATAATTTCTTCATATCGCGCCAAATCAAGTGTTAAGTTTGAATTGATCTGTGTACGGACGCCGCGTTCATGGGCATACTTTAATAAAGGGACGACATATTCCCGCACAGATTTGAGAGAAAGCATCGGCTCTCCGCCTGTAATACTGATTGAGCGCAGAAGCGGAACTTCATCTAAACGGCGAAGCAGTAAATCAAGCGGCAGTGCATTCGGGTCTTTTGGCTGCAACGTATAGCCGACCGCGCAGTGCTCACATCTCATGTTACACAACGTCGTAGTTGTAAATTCAATATTTGTCAGCTTCATCTCTCCGTAATCCTGCACATCAAGATAGGCTTCCCAAGGGTCATATGCAGGTGTAATCGGACGAAGTGCTGTTTTTTGGTTCATGGTATCTATCTCCTTTTCATTCGGGCAAACGTGGACCCGCCAACAGTTAATTTTAAGCCCCATCACCGTTATACGCAAGTGGGGTTTCATTGATTTACAAGGGAAAAAAAGATAAGCTAGAAACAAATGCTAAAGGGAGTGTATCTATGGGCAAGGCAGCAGACAGCAAAGAGCAGCAGGTTGACTATTTAAAGAACCGATTAGATATGTTTATGAATGTGATTGATTCATTAGATCCTGAATCAACAGATGTTGAGGATATAGACAGACTGATCCAGATGATTGACGACCTAGAAGCGAAATATGAACGGTTTAAAAGTGATTGGAAGGAAGAATAGCTCGCACAGTGCGGGCTTTTTTCTTTAAATTGGCAGGTGAATCAGTGTATGAGTCTCGGTCTTATTCTGCACAATAGAAGAAAAACCGGGAAGTGACGTAAATGAAAAAATACATGCTCATCTGTTTATGTGCGCTTTTTGTATCCATGCCTCTCTCAGAAGCGGAAGCCGTATCTAATAAGCCCGTCCATTGGGGATTTGCGAAAAGCAAAGAACACAAGCCAGCAGATGCGGGTAAAGAACTGAACGCTCTTTTAAAAAAGTATGATGCCTTCTATTTAGGAAATACGAAAAAGAAAGAGATTTATTTTACCTTCGACAATGGCTATGAAAATGGGTACACGCCGAAGATCTTAGATGTGCTGAAAAAACATCAAGTACCAGGCACCTTTTTTGTGACAGGGCACTTTGTAAAGGATCAGCCTGAGCTCGTCAAACGTATGGCAGAGGAAGGTCATATCATCGGCAACCATTCCTATCACCATCCAGATTTAACAACAAAGAGTACGAAAGAAATCAAAGAAGAGTTGGGGCGTGTCAATGAAGCCGTGTACAAAATCACTGGAAAACAAGACAACCTCTATCTTCGTCCGCCGCGCGGTGTATTCAGTGAAAGAGTGCTGAAGGAAACAAAAGAGCTAGGCTACCAAACCGTTTTTTGGTCAGTGGCGTTTGTGGATTGGCATATTCATCATCAAAAAGGAAAACAGTATGCTTACGATCAAATGATGAAGCAGGCGCATCCAGGTGCCATTTACTTACTTCATACCGTCTCAAGAGACAATGCCGAGGCATTGGATGATGCCATCACGGCACTGAAAAAACAAGGTTATTCCTTTAAAAGCCTAGACGATCTCATGCTTGAAAAAGTATGGCATCTGCCTCAGCTATAGAAAAAAGCTTGCAGAAGACCTGCGAGCTTTTTCTTTATCCTTCTCTTATTTTACGCTGAAACAAAATCGGATGATGACGCGTGAAAGAGTCAATCAAGCCCTCACCGAAAATCGTGATACTTTGCTCCCAAGGATGTCCTAGCAAGCCCCAATGCATCTCTTTTGATAAAAAGAAATAATAATCCCCGTTAGGAAGCACAGGCACTGTCCATTCTCCAAATTCATCTTTTTCAAATGAGCCGTATGGTGTGATCCAGTAGCATTCGTGCTGCCAGTCAAGTGCCAGCATATATTCGTCTGTTCTGATAAGCTCCTGAAAAACAAGTAATGCTTTCTCTTCAAGGTCTTCATCTGCATGTAGAAGGGAAGAGTCCTCAAAATAAGCAGAAATATCATATGTAATGAAAGGAGAAGGTACGCGAAATGAAGGGAAACGAGAGATGCTCGGATTAAATTTGAAATCTCGATAGAGCGTCTCCCATACGAGCTTTCGTTCTTGATGAGACAATGGAATCCAGTTTTTCATCTAACCGCCTCCTCAGCCATTCTCTCCACACATTATTTGAATATGCGGAACCATCCTTTATGCTTAAACCACAAAAGCATACCCGAGACGAGCGCACCCATGAAAATCAGTACGCCAAAATAGCCATACTTCCAGTGTAATTCAGGCATGTTATCAAAGTTCATTCCGTACACTCCAACAATAAAGGTCAATGGGATAAAAATGGTCGACACTATGGTCAGCGTCATCATGATCGCATTCATTCGATTGGAATTCAGCGTCTGATAGCTGTCTCTTAAATCTGCTGTCATTTCTCGGTTCGACTCGACAATCTCTGTTAATTTCAATAAGTGATCATAAATATCATTAAAATATGCTTGACGATTTGTATCGCTTTTCATCATGTGCGTGTTTACAATACGATATAAAAGGTCCCTCATTGGGATAATCGTTCGTCGCAGCTTGAGCAAATCGGATCGAATTCCAAATACTTCGTTCATCAGCGTTCCATATGTTTTATGACCTTCTTCATCCTCGATTTCATTCAGCCTGTCCTCAATTTGATAAATGATTGGGAAATAATCATCGGTAAGCTGATCAATCAGCATATAAGCAATATGCTCAGGTCCGCTATTTCGGGTTTTGTCAGATTCTTTGAGCTTTCGAATGACACGATCAATGTATGGTGCTTCCTTCAAATGAAAGGTCACAATATAATTCTCACCAACAAACAGATCGATTTCCTCAGATCGAAGCGTCTTTTGATTCAGGGCATGAAGCACAAAAAATAAATACCCTTCATAAAAATCAAGCTTCGGACGCTGTAAATAATGGAAGCAATCCTCAATCGCAAGCGGATGGAACTGAAAGTATTCCTTTAAAAGCGCTGCTTCCTTTTCCGTAGGCGCATGAAAATCAATCCAATACCAGGCGATATCGGGGCTTGAAAGCTGCTGCAATGTTGCATGTTCAATCAAGTCGCCGTTTTTTGTCACTGCAATTTTCTTCAGCATGAGCACCCCTCCAGACTTGCATTATATCATGAAGCAGCGCGGGTGAACTTATACGTGTTCTACATAAAAAAAGCCGATCTCATCACTGAGATCGGTCCAATGTGCGTGTATGATTGATGGATAAAACCGAGAATTAAGGACGATGGAACGTAACAAATTTATCTTGACGATCAAACCAACCTCTGAACGCCCAGTTATCCCAGCCGCCATCGCCGTTGTTTTTAAAGGTACCACTTTCAAATACCCAAATACCGTAAACAACGTTACCAAGATTAGCAGTAGCGAAAGTTTTCACGCCGTTAAAACGGTCTTCATAATTTTGGCTTAGGTTAAAGACCATGACATTATATCTGCCACCAGCAGCATAGAAAGTGCTTTCCATCACGCTTTTAACGAATCCAGAACGGTTGGCATTTGCGTTTACTGCGTTAACAATTGCATTGGCAATTCCAAGAACATCGAAGTTGACGTTAACATTAGGACTAGCAGTCGTTCCAGCTTTTCCTTCAGCCGCTTTGTTTAATACAGTTTGCTGTAGTGTAGTTGAGACGGGTGCTGACGTTTTTTTCTCAGCAGCGTCAGCAAATACTGGTAGTGTTGAAGAAACAGCAGTGGCAAGGGCAATAGAAAGAATGGTTTTTTTCATTGGTCGGATCTCCTTTGTTTTAAAATGTTTGGGTCTTCCTTTTCGTAAAAAGTGAAACTAGGTGAAGCCGGTTATCAATGAGGTAAAATATGTTCCTGCAAGATAAAACAAATGATTGCCTAATCAGCTAATTCCTTTGTTCACCTCCTTGATATGTCATAATTATACAAATGTTTTTAGGATAGAAGATATCACCCAGAGGTTCTATTTCTAATTTAAGGAAAATGAGCCTAAAATTTTGAAGGGTGCTGTCGAATTTTAGCTGAATTCGACTAAAAATGTTCCTTCAACCAAAAGGAAAATGACCGGAAATAAGGAAGATATAACTGATAAATTCTTGTACTCTTTATGTTTAAATGTATTCAATCAAGAGAATCATTCATGCAAAGTGAAACAATCGCATCTGCGTGTTTGCAGAAAGGAAGAGGAAAACATGTGGGAAAAAGAGCTGACTGTTGAACCGCCATATCACTTTGATCAAGTGCTCAGACGCTTATCAAATGATCCATTAAAAGCAGTCGATTTGAATAAAAGAGAAATCAAAGTACCAATCAGATTAGAACAAAAACCATACGTTGTCGTCGTTCAAGCCACCGGAACAAAAGAAGCGCCCACGTTTCGGGTGAAAGGAAATGGTCCTGAGGAACCTCTCATATGTGAGGTGAAACGGATATTTGGCATGGAGCATCAATTAGACGCTGTCCATGAGCATTTTTCTCAAACCAACTTAGCGCCCGTTTTTGAGCGTCATAAGGGGACACCGCTCATGCTGGATTTTCACTTATATCATTGCTTGATGAAATGCATCATTCATCAGCAGCTCAATCTGGCGTTTGCTTATGAACTCACGAAACGGTTTGTTCATACGTACGGCGAGCAAATAGAGGGGGTTTGGTTTGATCCTTTACCAGAAGCCATCGCTTCACTTGAAACAGAGGATTTGAGAAAGCTCCAATTTAGTCAGAGGAAAGCGGAATATGTCATCGATGTCTCAAAGCGAATTGTGAGCGGCTCTCTTTCTTTAGAAGAATTACATGATTTAACTGATCTGGAGGTGGAAGAACGTCTGCTTCCGATTAGAGGGATTGGACCTTGGACAGTTCAAAATGTGCTCATGAATGGACTTGGAAGACCGAATCTCTTTCCGATGGCAGATATCGGGATTCAAAACGCCATCAAACGGCACTTTGACCTGCCTGCAAAGCCGACAAAAGAAGAGATGGCAGCATTAAGCAAGGATTGGACTCCTTATTTAAGCTACGCTTCTTTATATTTATGGAGAAGCATTGAGACAGATAAATGAAAGGGATTTTCTCTCTTTGTCCAAGTCATGGTATACTAATGAGATGGAATAAAATGAAGACAACCTATCAAGGGTTCAGATAGAACGGAGAGAATGAAGTGAAGGAAAAACAGCAAGGTGCCCTTTTGCAAAAGGGACAGCAGTTTCCGCTTACCATTAAACGCCTTGGCATTAATGGTGAAGGGGTCGGTTATTTTAAAAAGCAAGTGGTCTTTGTCCCAGGTGTGCTTCCAGGCGAAGAAGTGGTTGTGGAAGCAACGAATGTCCAAGCAAAATATGCAGAAGGTACGGTTAGAAAAGTTAGAAAGCGCTCCGAGCATCGAGTGAAACCGCCATGCCCAGTTTACGAAGAGTGCGGCGGATGTCAGCTTCAGCATTTGGCGTATGAGCAGCAGCTAAAGGAAAAACGTGATATTGTCATTCAATCAATGGAACGCCATACGAAGATATCAGTTGAAAAGTTAGATATTCGACCAACGATCGGTATGGAAGATCCATGGCACTACCGGAATAAAAGTCAGTTCCAAGTAGGGCGTTCTCATAGCGGCGACATCATTGCGGGGCTATACGGACTGAACTCTCATAAGCTTGTACCGATCAAGGAATGCATCGTGCAGCACCCGAAAACGAACAAAACAACGGGCGTTGTCCGCAAAATTTTAGAGAAATTCGGTGTATCGGTCTACAATGAACGGACAAGAAAAGGCGACGTGCGGTCGATTGTTGTTCGAGTTGGCTTTGAAACAGGTGAAGTACAAGTTGTTCTTGTCACATCAAAACCTGAATTTCCAAAGAAAAAAGAAATTGCCGAAGCCATTCAAAAACGTCTGCCAGAAGTGACGTCCATTATGCACAACATCAATGGTGAAAAAACGTCGGTCATCTTTGGTCATAAGACATCTCACCTAGCTGGCAACATGGTCATTCAAGAATTTTTAGGAGACGTCTCCTTCGAACTGAGTGCTCGTGCTTTCTTCCAATTGAATCCGAAGCAAACGCTAAAGCTTTACGACGAAGCAAAAAAAGCGGCAAAACTGACTGGCAAAGAAAAAATTGTCGATGCGTATTGCGGCGTTGGAACGATTGGGATGTGGCTTTCAGATGGCGCCAAAGAAGTACGAGGAATGGATGTCATCAAAGAATCAATTGATGATGCCAAGAAAAATGCCAAAAAACACGGCATGAAAAACGCGACCTATGTAACCGGAACAGCCGAACACTGGCTGCCAAAATGGGTCAAAGAAGGCTTCCGTCCTGACGTTATCGTCGTCGACCCGCCAAGAACAGGCTGCGAAAGCACCTTCTTAGACACCGTCAAACAAGTCAAACCAAAACGCTTTGTCTACGTCTCTTGCAACCCATCAACACTAGCAAAAGACCTCGAATACATGTCAAAAGACTACAAGATCGAATACATGCAGCCAGTCGATATGTTTCCGCATACGGCGCATGTGGAGACCGTTGTATCAATGGTAAGAGTGTAAAATGTGAAATGAATAAAGACTGTCCGTGATTTGAATACTGGCTTCTAGCTTGTAGGATGATCACGGATTTTTTTATATACTGATCCATAGGTGTCGATTAAATAAATGAAATAGAGGAGAATAAAAATGAGCCAATTCGAGATGTTGACTAAATACATACCTATGCTTCAGGAGGATCATATAGGAGAATGGGTAATAGATAAAGAAAATGATGGAACAGCGGAACACCCCATTCAGATGCCCTATGTGAATCATTCCGAAACGGTCTGTCGTTTTATCGAGGATGTCTATACCTTTGCAGAACAACATCAAGAAATGGAGCTTACCCGCTACAGTGAGATCCTCAAAGAAAATGGCATTGAGGGTGGAACGAACGATATGGAGAATGTGGACATCTCAAATTTAAATGCGCAGTGTGTACTGGCTCTCATCATGGGGGTTGTAAGAGCTGAGCGATTTTGCGATGGTGTCATACTCGATTTCTTTAAAATTGGAAACATGTTGAAGTGTCTTGAAAGATTGGATTGTTTAGAGTAAGAGAGGCTAAGTTTTGAATTAGGAAAAAATGAGAGTTTGCAGATTGAGAGAGCTTTAAAAACATGTAATACAGAATACGATATAGATTCAAGAAACGTTGAACTTTTTGATTTCATGATTCAGTTATCAATTATTAGTAAGGATTGAAAAATGAAAAATTGTTTTCCTATTCTAAAATTACCTATTGGATAAATGTTGGATAATTGATATATAGTTGACATATATAGAAGGCTAAGTTACTATCTTGTTGTTCGAATTAAAAGTATTAGATTACTAAAAGGAATGTATATGTAATAATGAAAAAATTCGTTTTGCTTCTTTTTTTATCTTTGGTCGTGATTTATGTGAGTTTTTTAATTGTCAATTCAAAAAGTAGTGAAATTCAAGAATGGGAAAAAGAACAGCAAATACCGAATTTAACAAATAAACAAATAGAAAGTTGGGGGTATAAATCATTAAATATTAAGCATGAAAAAGTTTATAAAAGACAGATCAAAATAGCAATTATAGACTCTGGAATTGATAAATCTCATCAAGAATTAAAAGGTATAGTAACTAAGGAATTCAATGCTATTAAACCTAATGAGAGCATTGTGGATGATACTGGTCATGGAACTGGGATAGCAGGCATTATCGGAGCAAGAAATAATGGAACAGGAACTAGAGGAGTAGTAGGATCTAGCAGATTGGAGATATATTCAATTAAAGCTTTTGAAAAAGGTACTAGTAATATAAAAGTAATAGAGAGAGCATTGAGATGGGCTATAGATCAAAATGTAGATATTATTAATTTTAGTGCGGGTACATCAAAGGCTAGCGTTGAATTAGAAAACTTAATTGTTGAAGCAGTAAACAAAAAAATAATAACTATTTCAGCAGCTGGTAATAGTTTTAATAATCACATTCAATTCCCAGCTAATCAGCCTAATGTAATTTCTGTTGGGGCAGTGAATCATGAATATAATCAAGTTTCAGGTACAACTATTAAAAACGTCGATATTGTAGGTCCAGGGCTGGATATTTTGACTACATTTCCAAAAAATAGATTTAATTATTTAAGTCATACTTCATCTGCAACTGCTTTTGTAACAGGAATAGTATCAAACTTATTATCTCAAAATTCAAATCGTTATAAGATGAAACACGATGAAATCTTAAATGTTCTAGAGGAAAACGCTAAAGTTATCAAATTAAGCAATGGATCAAAATACTATTTTGTTCAAGAAAGTTACAGATAATAACAGGGAGAAAAATACACATGAAAAAAATGTTAACTAAAATAATAATAGTGTCCTTAATACTTAGTCTTCATGTACCTCTAACAAACGCTGAGCAGTTAACTGATAGTGAGTCAATGGAATTAGTAAAAAAGAAATTGGTTAATGAATTGGAGGATTCAGGTTTAGAAGATGTCGAAGTCGATATGTTAACCCCTATGGAAGTACAAACTAAAAATTTAGAAAGAGATTTGGAAGACATATATGAGGAGAAATTTGAAGGAGTCCTTAAAAAACCATTTGATGAATTAGTTAGTCAAAATCGAGAAGAATTAGATATAGATAAGGAGTATTTAAAGAAAAAAGAAAAAGAAATATCTAAAATTTCAGAAGAAGACTTTGAAGAGTTAGAAGAATTAATATTTAGTGAAGAAGAAGAAGAAGAAGATCTGAAAATTATTGAAGAAATGAAAGAACAATTGGATTTTGAGCATGAAGATAAAAAAGATAGTCTTATTGATAGCAGTGACGTCATAGTTCAAATAAAAGGGAAAAATGAATCTAATGAAGAATTTGTTTTAGGCTTTGGGTTCGAAATTGGGGACAATGTAATAAATATTTCTTCAGAAACTAATAATGGTAAGTTAACAGAGTATGAAATTAAATTAGATACTCTGTTAGAGGATTCATTTAGTGCAACTATGAAAAACCTAGAAACAAATGAAAAAGTAGATGTTGAATTAAATGATGAGGAATTTAAAACATCTGTTTTTTGGATTCCTGCTTTAGGAGCAGTAGTAACTGTAAGTATGCTTGAAGCTTTAGCTATAAGTGTCGGACTTGCTACACTGATATATTTTGCTGCTCAAGGTTTATTATCACTTAAATCTGGAGCTTTATGGGTAGCTGGAAAGGTAGCTAATAACAATACAAAAAATAAAAGATATGTTCATTATGAAGCCATGAGAACATCAAATTCAATAGGTTTATGGGTGGGACCTGGTAGATCTAAGAAGAAGGCAATTTCTCGTTTGAAACGCCATTTGGATACTTGGAGTATCGGATCAGTAAATGCACGACTTATTGCAAAAGGGGCCTCTCCCACAGGGAGATATAGATATAATAAGGCACATAAAGCTTCTAAAGGAAAACGTACATTCACACATTATCATCCTTATGAATTAAAATCTCATGCATTTTACGGGAGTGGTAAAGTTTGGTGAAAAATGAGGTGATCAAATGAAAAGTAAAACAAATTTAACTGAGGCTTTTCCTCCTATGAAAATAAAAAAAATTGATCATATTTTATTATATGATCTTGATGCAATAAAAATTGAAAAAGAAGATGAACGTATAAAATTCATTTTACAAGATCCCTATTGTCCTGATAAACATCATATTCACAGTGTGTATGTCATTTATAAGAAGTCTATACTCAATTTACTTGAAGGTAGGATTCGTTCTATTCATAGTCATGAATTCATGACTGCTAAGAAAAAGGATCGAACGATTTCTATAGAAGATATAGAATATGTATTAGAGATGGCTACAGTTGTGGTTCTTGCAAGTGAAAATAATGTAATATTGACGAATTATTTTTATAGTGGTGTCGGAGAAAGGTTAGATTGTATTTTTAATCTATGCTTAGGTTATTCAACAGATTTACAAAAGAAAGAGCATAAAGTAAGTTTGCAACGATTTATGGATGATATAAAGATTGTTGAGCAGATGGGATTGTTAGAAAAATTTTAATCGATAATAGTTGTAAATTTACAAAGTAACTCAAATTGTTTACATATAATTAGAATCAAAAAATTAGCAAAACCTAGATTTTAAGACATCTAGGTTTTTTTTGCGTAACAGCAGTTATTTCATGGTGACTGAATGCTTGATAGATGATGAATGCGAAGTCGGAGTCTACATTCTTCAACTTAGTCTAATGATAATACGAATGAATATTAAAATCTTCTGTTGACCTTCCCCTTAACTGAAAGGTTTATACTTTGATCAGATCAACAAAACGGAGGAGATGCAGGATGTTCAAGATCGGCGATTTTTCTATGTTAAGTAAAGTGCCTGTTAAAACCTTAAGATATTATGACCAAATTGATTTATTAAAGCCTAAGCAGATTGATCAAGATTCAGGATACCGTTATTACTCAGCTGAACAGCTGCTTGAGGTCAACCGAATTTTTCTGTACAAGGAATTGGGCTTTACGTTAAAGCAAATGGGGCAGCTTCTTCGTGAAGATATTTCGGTAGAGCAAATTCAGGGCATGTTTCTCTTGAAAGAGAGTGAGATTCAGCAATTGATCGAAAGAGAACAACAGAAATTAGCCCGTATTAAGGAACGGATGCATCTCATCAAAAGAGAGGGGTGTGTTGAAAAAGAACAGGAGGTCATCATCAAATCTGTGGAAAGCAAACGCATCATGTCTTTTCAATCCAACGGAACTGTTGAAGAAATCCCTTCATTCTTTCAAATGTTTCATCATTTATTACATAAACATCAACAAGAATCAATTTCGGGACCACAAGTGGTGCTATGGAGGGAATCATTCGAAAAAGAAAGTGAGTTCGAGTTTGAGGTGGGGTATTCCGTCAAAGCGTTAAGGGGCACTCTTCCTCAAGGAATCAAGATACGAACGTTACCTGCTGAAGAAACTATGGCGACATTATTATTTCATTCACATTCTCCATCTGCCCAAACAGCTTGTATTGACCTAGCGACATGGATCGAAAATAATGGATATCGCGTGAAAGAAGACCAGCCAGGCCGAGAGATTTATTACCCATTGTCTGAAAATGAAGAAGGCAGACTCATTGAAATTCAGATCCCGATTATAAATGAAATCAAATCGTAAACAGTGCCCAAAGGAGAAACGTCACGATGAAGAATAAAACCGTTGTTTATTTACTTGCATTAGCAGCCTTTTTAATTGGAACAATCGAATATATCATTACAGGCATTATCCAAATGGTCGCAGATGATTTACATGTCACGACGTCTGCCGCTGGATTATTGGTCACGTCTTTAGCGCTCTCAGCGGCAATCGGCGCACCGATTGTCATTGCACTGACCATCAATATAGACCGCAAAAAAATACTGTCATGGATGCTGGTGATTTTTATTTTAAGTAATGTCATCACAAGTGTCAGCCATTCGTTTGAAATGGTGATGATGACAAGGATTTTACAAGGAATCAGTGGGGGAACGGCTATTGTGGTGGCAATGGCTGTTGCGACTCGTCTTGTAGAACGTGAAAAAAGAGGAACAGCTATTGGTATCATTTTAATGGGACTCAGCAGCTCCTTGGTTTTAGGCGTTCCAATCGGGACATTTTTAAGCAGTATGATTGGATGGAAAGCATTATTCGCAGCCATTGGATTGATCACACTTATTCCGCTGATTGTTGTGTATAGGCGAATTCCCTCTATGAAAGAACAAGAACCGGTGACGCTTCGTATGCAGTTATCGATTTTAAAAGATAAGCGAATATTACTCGCGGTGGCAGTGACGCTATTCTATGTAGGTGGATATTCCACGTTATTTACCTATTTAACGCCCTTCCTGCAAGCATCAGCAAACCTTAGCATCACAGAAATCAGTGGTATTTTGTTACTAGCAGGAATATGCAGCTTTTTGGGCTCCAGCCTTGGAGGGATGGCGGCAGATAAAAAAGGCCCAATATTCACGATTTTCTCAGGAATCATTTTGCAAATCATCATGCTCTTGCTGCTATCATTTGTCACAGGTAATCTCGTGATCATGGTAGCTGTCATCATGATATGGATGATCGCTACATGGAGCACATCACCAGCTCAGCAGCTATATCTTGTCACACTTGTACCAAAATCTCCTGATATCGCCTTAAGTGTCAATACATCATTTATTCAATTCGGATTTGCCTTAGGATCTGGTGTAGGAGGGATTGTGCTAAGCGAAACATCTATATTAAACCTAAGCTGGATCAGTGCTGGCACTGTTTTTCTCGCTTTACTCATGACCATTCTAATGGTAGCGTTTGATCGGTTTTCTCAGCGTAAGAGTTTGAAGATGATCGAGCAAGGAAGCTAACTGACATTCCATTTTGTATGGAAGGAACTACTTATTTCGGGTAGTTCCTTTTTGATTTGAAAAATGCACCAGTGAAGTTGTTTATTTGCTACAATAGGAGTCAATATCCAAGCCGCTAGACAAGGAGAGAATACAGAATGCCAATAAGTGAGGAAATGATTAATCGAAAAGGCGCTCGAAAGGGGACTGATATCCCTCATGACGTCTTGACCCTTTTGAATCAAGGAGAGATCGAAAGTGTGAATTTAACTGAATGGCTGGCTGTCAATCATATGACGCTAATACAGCATGTTTTGCCGTCCATTGGTTTAGAGCATCGTTTAGACGATGTATCATCTGAGATCACTAAACAAAAAGCTGAATCAGGAATGAAAGCCATTCGGCTCATTGGTCAATTGTTAGATGACGTGCTACATGAAGAGAATGAAGAAAAACAAGCGGAAGTGCTGCTAGCATTTGCTCACCACATATCTGATAGCGTTCGCTGTTGGGCTGCTTATATGAACAAACAGAGTTTATCAACACTGGAAGAGAAACTTGCGTACATTCAGCCATTTGCAGCTGATCATCATTTTGGTGTTCGAGAAATTGCACGGATGTCAGTGAGAGAAAGTCTAAGTCTTCAGCTCGATCAAAGTATAGAGCATTTAACAGAATGGGCAAAAAGCGAGGATGAAAATATTCGCCGGTTCTCTTTAGAGTCGCTCCGTCCGAGAGGGGTATGGACAAAGCATATTGAGTTATTAAAACAAGAGCCAGAGAGGGCACTGCCTATTCTAAATTTACTCAAATCCGATCCATCCACATATGTTCAAGATTCTGTAGGAAATTGGCTCAATGACGCGAGTAAAACACAGCCCAATTGGGTCGTGAGCCTTTGTGAACAGTGGTCAAAGGATTCTGATACAAAAGCGACTAGCAGAATTGTTAAGAAAGCCAAGAGAACGATTGTGAAGGGGAAGTTGTGAATAAGGGCTTGAACTGAAATTCCTTTTTTAAGAATATTTACATAAACAAATCAATCAGAAAGAAAGCCTCAAGAGCGGGGTGTACGCAAATGGCCCCACTTCGAGGGGCTTTTCGTTTTTCGTAAAAGTCTAGCTTCCGCGGTTCTGCCTTTATCACTTATGTAAAGATCTGATCATCTCATTGTCATACTTTTGAATGAAATTGACTCAATAGAATTGACGAGGGAACCATGAATAGGTGAAGATGAAGTAAACTGTAATATAAAGGGAGACGACTGATGATACATATCGTATTTGGGGCAGCAACTGCCGGTAGTTTAAAACAAGCATTCTGCGAAATGAAGCAAGATCAAGTAAATGATATTATCGCTTTTCATGACATTTATTCGATTGGACCCCTTCTGCATTTGCATGAACATGAAGGACAGGAGAATCGTATAGAGTGGCTGCGTAACGTGATATCAAATGAATTTGGCCATTTTGACGACATGGTCACCGATCAGCATAGAATGCTTCAGCAAATAAAAGATATAAAAGACGGTACGCGTATTCTCATCTGGACAGGCAGTAATGCACATGAGCAAATTGGCTTACGATATGCCATCTATTTATTAAAAGAGAAAAACATTGAATTGTCTCTCATCAATACAACGACCGCATTTGATCAACTGTTCAATACAAATACAAGAAGAATGGATATTCGGCATGCCGGTGAAATCACAACTGAAAAATTGAAAGTTTTGTACAAAAGTAAAGAGCATATGCACTCAGTAACAAAAGAAGAAAGAGCGCAATTCCTCATCGAATGGCTTTCATTTGCTAAAGAAAATCATACGCTGCGAATATGGCAAAAAGGACAAACGATCAGCGTACCAGAAGATGAATTTGATGCTTATTTAGTGAAAATGGCTAAGCGGCTTCATCAGTCCCATCCAGAAGAGGAGTACATCGTAACGCCACGTTTAATAGGGGAAGTGCTCGGTCATTTAGAACAGTATATCGACGATGATTTTATTGAGTATCGACTTAAGACATTAATTGATCAAGGGATTTTTGACATGATAGGAAGGCGCACTTCCATGCGTTATTACTCGATTAAACTGACAGAATTCGGTCAGAACTTCAAAAAGTGGGTGTGCTGTCGAGAGTATGAGGATCATCCTTTTGTGAAAATTGAAGGAGATTATGGATATGAACCTTTTCATTGTGGGCATTGTCAATGTCATTTAGAAAAAGACGATGTACCAATAAGTGATACACTTTTCTCGAAAATCTGGAATTGGAACATACAGTATGGCCGCTGGTTTGACGAAGAGACAGATGAATTGGTACTAAATGGTGCAGACATGGAAAAGAAATTCAATCAAGAAGGAGAGCGTATCACTGAAGAAGTGAAACGAGCCTTATCCCCTGCGTTTCAAATTGAATACAGCCCAAGTGAATACACGCAATATTTCATTTGAAGAATGAATTTCGATGACTTTAAACACATGGCGGCTCAACAAATAAAAGACAGAACAGTTGCTCAAGAAATGATGTGCTGATTTCATGAAGAAGGATAAGACGTTCATTGAATGATGGGCGTCTTTTCATTTGCGAAAAAAGCCGAATTGACAATAGAAAGGGAAAATATTGAAACATTTTTTCGGTGAAATCGTAATAAAGATAGAGCGTTCAACAGAAACATTTGAAACGGGGAGGAGTTTATGACATGGAACAAGCTGCACTGAAAAAGATGAGGACAAAACAAATAGCTGTCTCTAATTTATTTGTCGGACTTATGATCATCGTTTTTTTTATGTTGATTCAAATTGTTAAAATCCAATTTACACATTTCCTTTTTTGTTTAGGAATTTTAATGCTTCTCCAAGGCATTTTAGGCTTTATTAGAAAAGGAACAACAAAATCTTTCATTCCAATTTTCGAGCAGATAGCTATTTATGAAAAAGAGAAATTAGGGAAAGAGTGGGAAAAAGAAAAACGGTTAGATAATGTTTGGAAAGTCATATTGAGTGGCATTATGTTTATTCAATCATTCACTTTTCAAAATGTGGATAATACATTCAGTGACGTCGATCCTGCATTGATCATTTTCTTGTTTTTGATGGTTCTAGCCATTTTAAATATAAGCATGCTTTTTCGTTTTAGAAAAATTGACCGATCGACTGTAGGTGAATTAACAGGCTACACAAAAGAGTCAAACATAATGGCAATAGCTTTAGGCTTTTTTATGGCAATCATCATCTTCATCTTTATCGTCATTTTTCTTCTTCCATAAAACATAACCATTTTGAGGTGAAACCATTGAATGCAAACATACAACAATTGATTGATCAGACAAAGTCGAAATTTGGCTTAGATCTTTATGATCTAAAAAGACACAGCTTTCATCGTTACGTCAACATGTTCAATGAAACGATTTATACATTGAATATGGAATGGTTCCCCTCTCATGAAGCTGAACCTGCGGACGACGATGTCAACCCAGACGGCACAGCTGTCATTGAAGTGAATTTGAATACAGGACAGATCGAATCGGTTATTTTTGTCATGGACAAAACTTATGCGCAGCATGGGGTCACGTTTAAGAGACCTTATCCAGCTCATGTCATTCAATGGATCGAACAAGAAACAGGATTGATCTATGATGAGCATTTTCATATGCATCAGAAGGAGAAAGGGGAACTTTCTTTCGAAGAAGCAATAGATGGTATGAAAGTAACATCTTCAGGCAGAATCGAAGTGAAATGGAATGAACATGGACAGCTCATGTACTTTACACACCACGGCCCATTTTTAGCCAAAACATTACTGAAAGCTGAGGAATATGCACTTTCTCTTGATAAGCTGGAGAACTTAGCCGAGCAGCAAGTACAGCTGTTTCAATGGCCTTCCTTCGAGCATAATCGAATCCGGTCTATATATGCGTTAGAAGAAATTTATGTGAAGAACGATGGAACAGGAACTCTTCCGTTTGAACTTAGGCGTGAAGAAACGCATTGTATACACATGAATGAGATCATTGAGTGGAATGAACCGTTAAATAATGCTTTTGAAAAAAAGGAAATGAATATTCATGAGAATATTTCAGCTGAACAAGCTTTCTCATTGGAACCGTCACCAGATACCTTCCCGATATCAAAAGAAGAGCAAGCTGAGTGTATCAAAGCAGTCCGAACCTTCTTGGCGCAAAAATATCCAAAGGATACAGGGAAGTGGGTTCTGAAAACACTCCATCGAGATCATGGATACATCGATGCGATATTAAAAACGAACGGGCAAGAAGGCAGTGGGTTTATGGACAAGGTCAAGGTCTTCATTGACGCCACCTCGTTTGAAGCCGTTAATTACATAGATAAAAAAGAAATGTTTCAAGTGTGCGGGATACTGAGCCCCTCTCAAGCGGCAAGTGAAATTTCTGTATCTCAGAAAGAAGCCTTTGAAAAATTGAGAGAACGTCTTGAACTTACACCTATTTACGTCTATGACGAAGCGCAAAAACATTATGTTCTATGCGGAAAGCTCGATTGCCATGATGGTGTTGATGCAGAGAGCGGCGAAGTGTTTTCTTTGAAAGAACAGTGAGGAGCTGTTCTTTTTTGTCTCATTGCACCAATTTTTTGAAGAAATTTGGAATTTTGTAGCAGGAAGTTGTCGTTTCATCACGAAAGAAACAGATAAGAATATGATCATAGGTCCATCGGTTGGAATTTAGTAGACGTCATACATATGAAACACTCATGACAGTAAAGTTGATCTACAATGCTTTTTGAAAAAAATGAAATCGTGTCTTTAGTAGTATACGACATTTGATGGGCTGACATCATAGGATGACTTTGAACATGTTTGGTTTAGGTAAGCTTGAAGCCATGATAGAAGAAAGTGAGGATATCTACCTTGAGTACATTGGAAGTGTTTCGTCAGTTTTTGGTTGACCATTATCCTGCGTTACAAGATGAACTTTGGCTAAAAGATGTTGATACCCTTCGAATCTCTCCTATTCTTCATCCTTTTCTGAAAAGCAAGCTGCCAGAGGGGATCGAAAAATTCACTTGTGTCCTATTCACGCAGCAGACAGATCAAACGGCTGCACCGCTCAAAGTATACCTTCTATTAGATGAATATGAGCAATCACTTTATGCCATTGATTTGATGAATGAACAAATAGTGCTTCATTAATACAGAAGCAAAAAGCTGCTTGAGAGCTCCTCAGCAGCTTTTTTTGATATACATTAGTCGATCATATCAACCAATCTTGAGTGCAAGTTGTCCAATTCTTTCTTTGTTGGAAAAGAGCTGATCAGTAGCGTAGATTGTCCGAATTGAAGAGGCAGCTCAGTATCGGTCACAATCATATCGATCCCAAGTTCCTCCATCGTGACATCATTTAATGTATTCTCTGGACTTGTGAAAATGTGAATGAGAGGAGGTACGCTTAATTTAATTAAATCCGCAATAAACAAACTATGATAATAGCCTAATGTTGAAATAACAAAAATGTTCAGCGTGTTTCTCCGTTCCATTTCCAGATGAACAAGTCCTCTCCAGGAAGACGTAATCATACGAATCAATTCCCGTTCATTTCTCACAAAAGGACCGAGGATATCGTCTGTTTTTAACTCTTGGATGATATGAGTAATCCTCGAATAGAAATAAGGAAACTGTTTTTTCACCTCTGATAAATAGCTCGATTTCTTTTTGAAAAGGAATCCATCTCTCACGGTAATTTCATTGGAATACACATAATATTGGAGAAGAACGAGTGTCATCACCTTGCGATTCGCTATTTCTTGATGAAAAATCGACTCCAATTGGTTGATAAATGAATGAATGGCATCATAAAGTCGTGGTGTATGTGACTGGAAGAACGTCAATTTTTCTTCGACAGTTTCGATTGATTTAAAGTGTCCAATAGCTGGTTCGATCAATAGCAAGAAGACAAATTCATGATGATCCAGCGTCACATCAAATACGTCTTTGGTCATTCGGCAAATATGCTCTTCCCATGTTTTGATTTGATCATAGATCCCTTTGGCTGCAGAAGTTTGTTTTTCCTCTTTCATTGAGTACGTATATTTACGGCTTATTGTGAAATTTTTCCTCATTCGGTGAATGGAAACGGCGAACCACAGGCAGTATTTATCTATCGCCACATCTGGTACATTGACTTCGATCACCTGAAATAGCTCTTGTAATAAATCAACTGCATCTTGCTTTTGAATTTCATCGAATGGCCAAAGCCGGCTTCCATACACTTCAAACAAAAATTCAACAAAGAATTGACGAATCTCCTTCTCATTTCCATGGAACTGCATACTATCTGGGCGTAACTCAATGTCATAAGAGACAAGAATCGAATTGATTTTATGAATGGTGTTATACAATGTGGATCTACTGATATTAAGCGTGTCCATCCATTCATAGAAAGACCTGTTTTGTTCGAAAAAAATGCCGTCAATTAATCGAATTTCAATCGTATCTTTTAAAATTTCTTTGATATAGTAGTCCACTCGTATTGTCTGTGTATAACAAATGGATATGCCTTGTCTCGGCTTTATGTGGATTAACGGCTCACCGTTCTCTGTTTTGAACGATTTCATTTGTTCTAAATCGCTTTGAATGGCACGAACCGAACCGATATGTTCATTCGATATCTCTTGAAGGCTCCACCACTTATTTTTGGATACAAGCAGTTTTAAAATGTTTATCCATCTCTTTGATTTATTATCAATGAGCTCCATCAAACAACTAACTCCTTCCTTTGGCTTGCCTCTATATTATGAAGTTCACTTAAAGAACATTTGATTCTCAAAATAGGCATGAAATGATTGTAATGTTTAGGCTAAATCGTTTTGTCTTCACTTTTCATGATAAAAGAGAAAAAAATTAGACGAAAACAAATGTTATGCCCTGATTCTCCATATTTTTCATTTAAAAGGTGATAAGTAAGCCATGAATCCTATAAAAATGGATCATTTTAGATATTATGTTTATTTTTTTGCTGTTGAAACGGTAAATGTAAGAATAAAACGCAGCAGCTTTTTGATTACCATATGAAAGGGAGTAGAAAGGAATGCGATCTATATGATGCTGAACTGTCTCACCTTACATACCATATGATACATGCTTGTTTCATATGAACGAACCATATGTGAATACATGCTTATATATGCATGTACACATCATTTATTGTTCATTCCAGTATAAATAGAAAAATTCACTTTTATTCTTTTATGATCTCTTTCACTATTCCCCATTTCTATAGACCTCTACCTAGTTATTATATCCACTACTCATGTTTCCCTTTCAAGCTCATGATTGATCAACTCATTTTATTCATAGGGTCTTAAGGTGCAAATTTTTAGAAAATATTTGATCAGAAGCGGAGTGATTGATCTGACAGTATACAAATGATTTTTTTATCATTGTTGAAAATTAATTTTAGAAAAGGGTGGATGTATTGAAAAGAATATTGTCATTGGCTCTCATCGCGGTGTTAGTCATACAGTCTAGTATATTAGGAATCTTGCCTTTAGCAGGGGCACAAGCAAAAGAAAGCCAAGAAAACATTTATGGAGATATTGAGTTTGCTGATAGCGAAGGAAACAAGTTATCAAACATGGAAGACCAGCAAGTCAGAAAGGCAATTGTCCATTGGTCGATAAAAGGAATGGATCTAAAAAAGCAACATCCCTATGTTCTCTCTCTTCCTTCAGCCATACAGGTAGAGAAGGAGCAGAAGGAACCCATTACTGTGGGTGACATACTTGTTGGTGAGTATACCGTTTCAAAACAAAATGAAGTAACGGTCATATTTAAAGAAGATGTTGAGCTTGATCCAAATTTAGAAGGATCAATAGACATCGATGTCACCAGTATACCTGAGCCAAAAGAGAAAACAAAGCAAAACGAGCGTGAAGAAAGCCTTCCTAAAGATGACTCAACCTCATCTGAAAAAGACGCTAAGAATCAAGAAGCCGCTCAAACGAAACAAAGTGATGAAGATGAATTACTAAAAAACAAAGTGAGCGTATCTAAGCGTGTAGGGCTGCAAAGTGTTTCAAAACAAATGCAGATACAAGAAAATCTTCTCACTGATGCGAAATTAATTTTTGAAGATCAAGAAGGAAATTCAATTGATAAGCCTGACATCAACTCGCTTATTTCCATTAACTATGAGTGGGCGATCCCAAATGGTCATAGCTATAATGGCGGGGATGAATTCCATTTCAAGGTTCCAGAGGAATTAGTCATTTACGAAAAGATCGATCGTCTCGAGATGAAATTTAATCAGGCAACCATTGGTTATTTTTCTGTAGATGAAAACGGAAATGCCTCCATCGAATTCACTGATTTTATCAAACAATATTCAAATATCCATGGAACACTTCAAGTGTGGACGCAATTAGATCAAAAAACAGTCATTACTGAAGAAAAAGAAGTAGTCATTACCCCGATTGAAGGCAAAGATACGATATCGATCCCGATTCAATACATTCCAAATGGTCCAAACGTCTCTAAAAAGGGAGAACCAAATCGATCTTACAATGCTGAAACCATTCAATGGACAGTCGATTTTAATATGGACTTAGACGATGTGAAACAAGCGAGACTTTTAGATCCGATTCAAGAAGGTCAAGCGTTAAAAAAAGATTCAATCAAGCTTTATCGTGTTGATACAAAGCTAAATGGTGAAACATCGCTTGGTCAGCTGCTTGACGAAAACCACTACACAATTGGCCAAACAGCAGATGGTCAAGATTTCACGATTGAATTTAAAGATGACGTGCATCTAGCTTACCGTTTAATGTATGAAACGGACATTACGAATCAAGATCAGTCTGCGTTTCGTAATAAAGCATCCCTTGTCTCTGCTGATAAAGTGATTAGTTCAGCAGAAGGAACAGTAAATGTGACAAGAGGCAGTCCTTTAGATAAAAAAGCCGCCCAATACGACCCAGTCACACAAACAATTACGTGGGAAATTCGTTATAACTATAACGAAAAAAAGATTGCTGAAAAGGATGCTTTGTTAGAAGACTTCTTTAATGGCACACAGGCGCTGATTTCTGATTCATTTCAAGTCAAGGAAGTCACAATTGATCAGGATGGCAAAGAATCAGGGACAAAAGCGTTTGGAAATTATGTGGTTCAACCTCAAAAAAAGGATGAACAAAACGGGTTTACCTTGCAATTCAATCAAGATATTCAATCGGCTTATCTCATCACATATCAAACAAAAGCAACCGAGCGGATTTTTGAAGCTGAAGACATTATCAATACTGTAACAGCTGGCAAAGAGAACAAACAAGGGAAGCAAAGAATTGACCAGCAAATCTTAACGAAAAATCATGGAACACCGAATTACAAGAACAAGACCATTCCATGGCGTATCACCTTCAACAAAGATCAACAAACCATGAACAACGTGATATTAAAAGATACGTTTACAAACGAAGGATTGACGCTGCAAAAAGATAGTTTAAAAGTGACGACAGGTAATACAGTGCTTGAAGAAGGCACAGATTATCAAATAGTTGAACATGCAAATGGATTTGATATTCAATTTACGAAAGAAATTAAGACAGAACATACCGTCACATATACAACGTCTTTTGATTATGAAAAAAGAGCAGATAAAGATCAAAAGAACCTGCGTAACCATGTAAAGCTTGAATGGGTAAATGAAGATGGCAAGGATTTGACGAAGGAAAATCAATCTGTCTTCACGCCTGACACATACACACAGTCAAATGGGTTCAAGAACGGAACCTATGATGCAAAGAAAAAAGAGATCACATGGAATATCGGTGTGAACTATAACTTGAAACATTTAGAAGAGGCGAAAATCGAGGATTTCATTCAAGGAAATCAGCGTTTGCTTAAAGATTCAATCACCATCTACTCGCTTGATTTACAAGGCGGGGAAAATGGAGCGGAAGAAAAAGAGGTATTAGCGAAAGAACATTATGACATCAAATTCCTTGAAAATGAAAAAGGAGAATCAGGCTTCGAAGTCATTTTCAAACATGCCATTGATTCCCCATACAAAATCACGTATCAAACAAGTGTTGAAGGAATGGATTTAGTACAGAAAACCTACGAAAATAAAGCGATCCTTTATGATGGAAAGACGAAAGAATCAGACGTGAATGCTGAGGTGTCCATTCCAAATGGAGGGAAATACACGAGCAAATCAGGAAATCAACAAGGGAAAGTCATTGATTGGAAACTGAATATTAACTTTGGTCAATCAACAGTCCAAGATGCGACGATTATAGACCATCCAAGCAGTAACCAAGCGATAATAGAAAACTCATTTCATCTCTATTCGACGACAATAGATGAAAAGGGGCAAGTGACCAAAAAGGAAGAGCTGGAAAAAGGGAAGGATTATGAACTAGACCTTGAATTCGATCCAGATTCTTTTCAAATCAAATTTAAAGAAGAAATCACGAGACCATATATTTTAGAATACCAATCTCTCATTTTAGATAAGGTGGGAAGTACACTTCAAAACGAAGTAACGTTTAGAGGTGAAAATGTAAAAGAAATCAAAAAGGAATCCGAAGCCTCAATTGTGGTCAAACGCACTGCTGGCATGGGAGATGGCACAGGAGCGATTGGCGCTTTAACCATTAATAAAGTAGATGCGAGTAGTGGAAAAGCGCTAAAAGGAGCAAGCTTTTCTTTGACAGATGCTGCGAGCGGTATCGTCATTGGAACAAAGACAACAGATGAAGAAGGAGCTCTTCGATTTGATCGTCTTCTATATGGTGACTATATCGTGACAGAAGAGAAAGCACCTGATGGTTATATTAAGACGAAGGAACCAATCAATGTAACGATTGATCAGCCCTACGAATCAGGAGATCAAGCGAAAACAGGAAATAGCATGACGGTGCAGAACCAAGAAATCCGCCAGCATGTCAAGTTAACGAAAAAAGACAAAGAGACGGGTGCGGTATTAGAGAATGCAGAATTTGAACTAAAAAATGAATCTGGAGATACCGTCCAAACCCATTTGAAAACGGACGAAAAAGGAGAAATCCTTTTCAAACATCTTGAGCCAGGTTCCTATTATTTTGTTGAGACAAACGCACCGAAAGGCTATCAATTAAATCAGCAAAAATGGCCGTTCACAATCAAAGAAAATCAAACAGAAACAACGATTGTAACTGCAGTAAATGACATCATCAAAGGCTCTGCTGAATTGAGCAAAATAGGTGAAGGCGGAGAGAGACTAGAAGGTGCACAGTTCAAGCTCTTAGATCAAGACGGGCATGAGCTAAATGGTTCGCTTGTCACAGGAGAAAATGGCAAGATCACGATAAACGAACTAAGACCGGGTACGTATCAGCTCATTGAAACAAAAGCACCTGATGGTTATGTATTAGATGAAACACCAATCAAATTTGAAGTACCACTCGATCCAACAGAACCAGTCATCATTTCACAAAAGAACCTATATGAAACAAGTGCATTAGAAGTGATGAAAGAAGGGGAAGATGGTAAGAAGCTTCAAGGTGTTCGATTTGAAATCACGGATCAAAATGACGAGGTTGTACGTAAAGATTTGACAACAGATGAAGATGGGAAGCTTTTGGTCGATAACCTCAAACCGGGCAAATATCAGCTCGTAGAGACAGAGAGTATTGATGGTTATCAAAAGAAAAATAAACCTTATCCGTTTACCATCGAAATCGCACAAAAAACACCGGCAGAGATCAAAGTGATCAATGATCTCAAAACTGGAGCTGTCCAGCTCACGAAGCTTGGTGAAAAGAATGAAGCGCTTGAAGGAGCAGAATTCAAGCTTGTAGATGCAAATGGAAAAGAGATGAAAATAGGTCTCGTCACTGATCAGAACGGGGAAATCATCGTCAACGATCTTAAACCTGGAACCTATCAGTTTGTTGAAACGAAGGCTCCATTCGGTCATGAGCTTGACGAAACACCTGTCACTTTTGCTATTCCATTTAACCCTGAGAAGCTGGTTAGTGTGACAAAAGAAAATAGCCGCACAACAGGCGGAGTGCTGTTACACAAAAAAGGCGAAGATGGGAAATCATTAGAAGGGGTTGTCTTTGATCTATCTGATACCAAAGGAAAGATAGTGGCAGGAGGAGAAGGGATTACAACCAATCAGGATGGAAAAATCACCTTCACAGGTCTAAAACCTGGAACCTATCAATTTGTTGAAAGAAAGAGTCTTGAAGGCTATGAATTGAGTGCGAAACCACTTGTCTTTCAAGTTGAATTAGGTCAAAAAGAATTGATTCAAGTGGAGGCCATCAATCAGCTCAAGAAAGGTTCTGTAGAACTAACAAAAATAGGGGAAGAAAAAGAAAGATTGAAAGGAGCAGAATTTACACTTTTCAATGACGATGGTAAAGAATTGATGTCAGGTTTAACAACCAACGAGAAAGGCATCATCACTGTCAACGATTTGAAACCAGGCGCTTACCAATTGGTTGAAACGAAGGCTCCTTTCGGACATAAACTTGATGCAGAACCAGTAGACTTTAAGATTGATTTCAATCCAAATCAACTGGTAAAAGTGACAAAAGAAAATATTCGGACGACAAGTGCTGTGAAGCTTCAGAAAAAAGGGGAGGATGGTCAGTTGCTCGCTGGCGTGACCTTTGACCTGATTGATGCGCACGATCAGCGTGTGAAGAAAGACTTAAAGACAGACAAAAACGGTCAACTAACAGTCGATCAACTGAAGCCAGGAACCTATCAATTTGTCGAAACAGCAAGCATTGCCGGCTATGAATTGGATCAGACACCTGTCTCATTTACGATCCGTTTAGGTCAAGACAAACCAGCAAAAGTAGAAATGATCAACAAACTGACGCCGGGGGCAGTGGAACTGACCAAAGTGGATGATGAGGGACATACGCTCGAACATGCAGAGTTTGCTCTTCTGAGTAAAGAAGGGAAAACGTTGAAGAAATCACTTGTAACCGACCAAAAAGGAAAGCTTCGCATCAACGATCTAAAACCGGGAGAATATCAATTCGTTGAAACGAAAGCACCTCATGGCTATCAATTAGATAATAAGCCAATCCTGTTTACAATTGAGAAAAATCAGCAGAAGCCACTTCAATTAACAGCGAAGAATCACTTGATCTTAGGAAGTCTGCGTATCATAAAGGTAGACCAGCAGACAGATAGAACTTTAAAAGGTGCAGCCTTTGACATTCGTACAAAAGCCGGGAAAACCATAAAATCTGTGACAACAGGAAAAGACGGAGAAGCCATTGTCAAAGGGCTTAAACCTGGTGAATATACACTCACAGAGACGAAAGCTCCAAATGGTTATGTAGCTTTAAAGAAACCACTCGCTTTTACAATTCAAATGGGCGAAATGGAGATCAAGACAATGATTGTGAAAAATGCTTCAGTGAAGAATGAAGAGGACCACACGAATCCTCCAGCCTCACCTAAAGGGGATCAACATCCACCTCATGACTCAAACGGTGAGCTGCCAAAGACTGGAGAAGAATGGCTGCGTTATATGATGTATGCAGGGATTTTACTAGTAGTTTCTGGAACTGTTCTTCTTGTTCTTAGAAGAAGAACCATTCAGTAAAAGGAAGGAACGAGTGTATTGATGAAAAAAAGAACCTTATTAGGCAGCTTTTTGGTGGTCGCGGGGCTAATCCTCATCTCCGTTCCTTTTATATATGAGTGGCGAACTTCTCAAGAGACAGCAGCAATGGAACAGGCATTAAAGATGATTGAAGAAAATGACAGTGATGCCCTTTCTTCTATTCCACATCTCACTGTGTCAGAAGAAGACCTTCGAGATGTGATGGAGCTAGAGATCCCGTCAATTGATTTAAACGAAAAAGTGCTTCCTGTTACATCAAAAGAAAATTTAGGTATTGCACTGACTCAGATCAAATCTCATCAAATGCCAGGTGAAGGGAATTTCACGATTGCAGGCCATAGAGGATATAGAGGCGATCGGCTTTTCAGGCAGCTGCCAGAGGTGCCGAAAGGAGAAAAAGTCGTCTTACATCATCAAGCTGAAACATATGAATACAAAATTGTCAGCTCAGCTACGATTGAACCGACGGATGTTGATGTACTAAAGGATCGCGGGAAAAATGAACTGACATTGATCACTTGTACTCTTGATGGTCAGAAACGATTTGTCTTAAAAGGAATACGAATCAATGCTTCAAAGGGTGAGCAACCGTCGGATGTATAACATCAACATAATAGATGATGGGTACAATGGAAGAGCAGCGTGGACGACCGACATGTTACACCAAATGTTATCAGAGCATTATCCAACATTAAAAAACGAACGTTGGGATGTTGATGTAGATACAATTCGGACTTCGCCTATTCTTCATCCTATATTGAAAAAAAAGCTTCCAATTGGTATCGAAAAATTCACCTGTGTTTTGTTCACGCAGCAGACAGCAGCTTTTGGAGAACCTTTGATTGTGTACTTTTTATTAGATGAAAAAGGCGAATCGATTTACGCAATGGATCTCTTGCTCGAGCAGCAAGATACCCATTAAACGAGAAATGAAAAAGGAAGGTGCTTTGACTCCCTTCCTTTTTTGTTATTCAATTACGCAAATAACTTCAGCCCAACGACGCCAATCACAATCAGCAGCAAGCTGAGGATACGAATCATGTTTTTCGGCTCTTTAAATAGAATCATATTAAACAAGACAGAGCCCGCCGTCCCAAGTCCAATCCAGACCGTATAGGCAACGGATACTTGAACGGAAGAGAACGAGGCGTATAAAAACAAAAAGGATAGGGCAAATCCGCCGACAAATAAAATGCCTGTCGTGATTTGCTTTTTCTTACTAAACATATTGAGACCAATGGTTCCGCCGATTTCGCAGGCAGAGGCTAACAGTACAAAAAACCAGCCCATGTTATACCGCTTCTCCTTTCTGCTCATGTGCATCTCCATCAGACACTTTCAGTCCAATAATGCCGAGAATTAAAATGCCCATAAACAAGAGCTTTTCTAATGAAAAAGAACCGCCGAACAGCGCGTAATCCATCAAAGACGTACCAATCGTTCCAACTCCGGCAAACACGGCGTACACGGTCCCTGTCGGCAGCTTCTCGCAGGCTTTCATTAAAAAATAAAAATCAACCGGGATCAGGCAAATAATGATCGCCCACTCCCACACCGCATCAGCTCTATTTAAACCAAACACCCAAAGTAATTCGAATAAACAAGTGAGTGCGACATACATCCAGCTTTTTTTCATCGTATTTCCTCCTAAAACTTAAAACTGACGATTCGTCATTTTGAAACCAAAAGAGAACGTACAGCAAGTGCTGTACTAAGTTAAGGTGTCTCTATGCCAAGTGCGTAAAGAAGAAATTGTTTCACTTCTCGCTTTTGAATCAGAACCTCTTCTGTATCAGTTTCTGTAAATAAGTACATTTGCTCAGCAGACGATTCAAGTAAACCGATAATGAATTTAGCTGCATATTGACAGTTCAAATTCGCACGGACCCTTTTGTCCTGCTTTGCTTTTTCTAAAAAAGCAGCGACCCATTTGTAAATCGGCTCATAAATATCTTCCCATTCCTTTAAATGCTCCGTGGCAGCTAAGCCTGAGTAGGTCAGAGCAAGGACGTCACGGTATTGTCTTGTAAAAGAGAAGATGAATTCAACAAGCGCATCTGCTTGATCGAGGACATCCGCATGCTGAGTCAATTCCTTTTCAATAGCTGGGACCATCTGCGAGATGAGATGTTCTGCGATAGCAGGCATGACAGACAGCTTTGAAGGAAAATATAGATAGTATGTTCCTTGCGCCACTCCTGCTGCTTTCACAATATCCGAAATGGTCGTCTTTTCGATTCCTTTTTCTTTAAACGAGTCAATGGCAGCAAGCATAATCTTTTCTCGTTTCGACACATCATCACCGACCTTAAATGACTGAATGTCAGTCAGTTTAACGAAAAACTGACGATTTGTCAATATGGGTGTCTCGTTATTGAATAGGAGAATAAGTGATGAATAGATGCGGGCAGGCCTGAATAAGCTGTAAATATGGTCAAGCATCATGTGAGAAAGGGGCAGCTCTCCGTATGACATTCAATGCGATGTTTTCTATTGCTTATTTTCTCTTGCTCGTCCCGCTCTATCTACATATGAGATACAGACAGGCGAAAAAGCAAAAACGATTTATCTATTTACGAACAGAAATCGTTCTTGCCTGTCTGTTTATGTATACGAATGTTTTATTGTATTTGACGGTCTTTCCAAATCGTTTTTCCGCACCAAGGGATCAGGTGAGTGTCAACCTCATGCCTTTGCAGTCCATTTATCAAAATCTCCATGCCTATCATCACGGCTATCCCAATCTTGTTTTTTTAAATTTGGCAGGGAACATTTTGTTATTTGTGCCACTTGGTTTTTTTCTCTATCAAGCATTCCGAACCATGCGCTGGCAAAAGGCGATTCTTGCTGGCTTTTTCTTGTCAACCATGATTGAAGTGCTTCAATGGGTTTTCTCGCAATCTGGTATGATTACAAGAAGCAGCGATATTGATGATATTCTCTTAAATACACTCGGCACAGCGCTAGGTTGTATGTTGTATCGGATGTATCGACGAAGGAAGGAGAAAATCAAGTGAAGCGAGTATGTATCATTCCATGTGGGGCGAAGAAAATTTGGGACGTCCATCCAGAAGCAGGGAGCCAGCCGGCGAACCTCGTTTATTTAAGTCCGCTGCATCAGCATACGAAAAGCTATGCCCAAACGTTCTTTTCAGACTGGCTGATCATATCAGCGAAGCATGGATTCTTAAAAGCAGATGAAATCATTCATGAAAATTATGATGTGGCTTTTGGTACACCGCATGCTGATCAGATGACAAGAGAAGCACTAAGTGAGCAATTTCATGAAAAACATCTCACTGCATATGATGAACTAGTGATACTAGGTGGAAAGAAATATCGAAAGGTGATCGATCCTTTATTACTTCCTCATCAAACAGCGATTTATCCGCTAGCTCCATATAAAGGAATTGGCTATATGCTTCAGGCATTAAAGCAAGCCGTTGAGACAAAAGTAGAACTTCCGCCGCATATTTAACGTATTCACATCTACCGGTAAGCAGGGTTTTGATCATTAAAAAGAGAATGAATGAAGTAGCGATGCTGATTGTTTCATATCTTTTCAGCAGCCACTTGGATGTCCGCATCGCTTATAAAAGTGGCTATATGAACAAGGGGGCGTATGAACATGACAACCATCTATTTAGCTGGTGATTCAACCGTTGCATCTTACCCGGATCGTCCTGTTCAAGGAGGATGGGGAGAGTTTTTACATCGCTATACAGCGCAAGGCGTGAGCGTCGACAACCGCGCAATCGGTGGAAGAAGCTCAAAAACATTCATTGAAGAAGGACGGCTTGATAAAATATTGGCTGACATTCAGCCTGGGGATTGGCTGCTTACACAAATGGGGCACAATGATGCTTCAACGGAGAAGCCTGAACGGCATACAGACCCTTTCACGACGTATAAAAGCTATTTGTCTCAATATATTCACGGAGCAAGAGCAAAAGGAGCTACACCGCTTTTATTAACGCCAGTCGGCCGCTTTCATGAAAAAGACGGAGAATATATCAATGATTTCCCTGATTACTGTGCCGCTATGAAAGAACTAGCTGATGAAGAAGAAGTCCTTCTTGTTGATTTAAATACGGCAAGCCTTCAGTTTTATCAAATTTCCGGCATTGAGAAAACGACTTCTTACTTTATGCTGTCAACAGGCGTAGAGGATCGCACGCACTTTACAAAAGAAGGAGCAGATGCGATTGCAAGACTTGTTTCGCTTGAATTAAAGGACCTTGGATTAACGATTGTGTGATGGATGACAGGACGAGAAAGTGCTCGTCCTGTTCTTTTTTTGCAGAAAGCTATTGATTCCCTTCACCAGAGTAGACTACAATAGGTACATATGATAATGAGAATCAATATCACTTATAAATAGATCAATCGATGAAAAACTGGAGGGACTCAAATGACAGATCAACTTGAATTGTTTGACGTTACCATTATTGGCGGCGGTCCAGCAGGAATGTACACCGCCTTTTATAGTGGGATGCGGGATTTAAAGACGAAGGTACTGGAGTATAACGAAAGCCTTGGCGGGAAAATCCTACTGTATCCTGAAAAGGTCATTTGGGATGTAGGCGGATTAGTGCCGACAAGAGGAGAGCAATTGATTAAACAGCTTGAACAGCAAGCCAAAACATTTGAACCTGTCATTGCATTAAATCAAAAAATAACAGACTTTCATCGCTTAGAAGATGGAAATATATTGATTACGTCCGAAAATGGTGATCGTCATTTAACCAAAACCTTGATTCTGGCAATGGGGCATGGTATTCCAGTTCAAAGAAAGCTGGAGGTTGAAAATGCAGATCGCTATGAAGTAACAAACCTTTATTATACGGTTCAGGAGCTCAAAACCTTCGCTGGAAAAAGAGTCGTCATCTCTGGGGGCGGCGATTCTGCGGTGGATTGGGCAAATGCCCTTGTGCCAATTGCGAAAAGTGTCACTGTTATACACCGCAGAGATATGTTTGGTGGTCATGAAAAAAACGTGGCGAATATGAAAGCTTCAAGTGCACGTATTTTAACTCCACATGAATTAACTGACCTACATGGTAACGGAAAAGAAATCGAAGCTGTCACTGTTCAGCATTTAGAAACAGGTGAAAAAGAACGTATTGAAACAGACGCAGTCATTGTCAACCACGGCATGAAAGGCGATTTAAGTGTTCTTGCAGAATGGGGATTAAAGCAAGGTGAATGGGGGCTCATTGAAGTGAATGAGCAGATGGAGACCAATTTACCAGGTGTGTATGCAGTAGGTGATTTATGTACACATAAAAGCAAGGTCCGCTTGATTGCAGGAACGTTTGTAGATGGTGTGAACGCACTAAATAGTGCGAAATTATATATCGAACCAGATGCGGAGAAAGTGGCGTATGTATCTTCTCATAATGAACGGTTTAAGGAAAAAAACAAAGAATTGCTAGCAGCCGGTGCGGATCGCTAAAAAAAACAAAACAAGAAGGGTGGTGCCGCAACGGCATCACCTTTTTTATCGCTGAAAGGAGGTATCCGTAGATGAACGCACAAATGGAAACGATGTTACATATGAAAAAGAAAATTCAGATGTGTCTAAAAGCAAAACAAACGAACAGATGGCAGACAAAATCTCCAAGCGTTTTAACAGCTGATGGTACCGTTATCATTCAGCTAGAAGGAATGGAGTACGAGCTTGACGGTGGGGATAGCCTGTTTATACGATCTCACATCCCTGTTGTGATCCGTTCTTTATCTAATCAGCAAGTCACAGTCTTTGCTGTTTCATTTGAACATTACATGCTCACAAATGATGCTGATGATGAATTAATTTATAAAATCAATTATGATACCCTGCCTGATAACGGGCAAGTGGTGATGGGCTCACCGCTATTATTTCATCATATTAAACGTTTAAGTGATCCCTCTTATTCAGAAAGTAGCCAAGTGAAGCTACTAAAGCTAGTACTGCAAATATTTCAGCAACAAAATGAAAAAACAACTCATGCTGATCATTATTCAATTCAAATGATTCTTCAATACATTGCAGAGCATTACCAACAAGAACTGACCCGTAAGGACTTAGCACATAAAATGGGCTTTAATGAAAGCTATTTCTCAACTTTTTTTAAGAAAAGCGTTGGGATGAGTGTTACAGATTATATTGCACAAATTCGAATAGATGAAGCAAAAAAGCTATTGTTCAAAACCGATGAACAGGTTCAGGCGATTGCACAAAGAGTAGGCTATACTGATAGCCTCTATTTCAGCAGAAAGTTTCGTCAAAAAACGGGCAGATCGCCTAGTCAGTATCGACTGAGTCGCCAACCAAAACGAATTGCCGCTTTTCAGTTTGTAGGCTCTCTGCTTGCGCTCGGAGTGAAACCAATTTGCATGGAAGAAGATATTGCTCTTTATTCAGATCTGCTTCAAGGTCAACTCAGTGATGTCTTCGTCATTCATGAACATACACCTGACGACGTTTTGAAGGACATGAACTTAGACCTCATTTTAATGCCTGATTATTTCTATACAAATATAGAATGGATGAAACGCATGGAGAAAATCGCTCCTGTGCTTGTTTTTCCGTATAGTCGCCTGAGTCCTGTAGAGGAGGTACTTTGTTTAGGTAGCCTCATCGGAAGGAACGAAGAAGCAAAGCAATGGGTGGAGCGTTATGAGAAGCAAGCACAGAAGGAAAGAGCGCGCTTGACGCCATTTTTGAAAAAAAAGGAAACGGTTGCTTTATATGAAGTAAGGGGACATGACAAGGTGTATATGTGGTCTTTTCATGCGAGAGGAGCAATCAACCTATATAAAACGTTGGGGTTGAAGCCCCCTGAAGCCATTCAAGAGGAGGTGCTGAAACCGGATAAACATGTTGTGATTCCGCTTGAGCGTTTAGCAGATTATGCAGCAGATCATATGTTTTTTATTGTGGCTGTTCGAAATGGATGGTACAGACATATGGACAAACGTATGAAGGAAAGTGATGTCCTGCGTAATTTACCCGCAGTGCAAAATGATACATTCTACCTGTTAAAACTAGAAGAATTTAGATTTGGTGAAGGGGAACGAGCGATAGAAATCATGAAACGATTCTCTCAATTTTTAATAAAAGAATAAGAGTTTCTAACAATTGTCCATAAACAAGTTATGACGATTATCCATAGACCGATAGACAAGCGGTTGATAGAATACGAGAGACAAATAAATGATAATGATTCTCAATGATTCATCATGATATGGAGGAGAAAAGTATGAAAAAACAAGGCATATTTCTTAGTTTAATGACTTTAGTGTTGTTATTCGCACTAGCAGCCTGCGGTCAAAAGGAAGAAAGTAAAAAAGCCGAAGAAAAAACAAAAACGGTTGACACAGTGAAAGGCAAGGTCGAGATTCCAGCAAATCCAAAGCGTATTCTCGTAGATGGCTATTTGGGTAGTGCTGTTGCACTAGGGGTAAAACCGGTTGGTGCCACAACACAAGATTTAAAAAACATACATCTCAAAGGCAAAGTGGATGGTGTGGCAGACATTAGTGATGAACGCTCCGCCGAAAAGGTGGCAAGCTTAAAACCAGACCTCATCATTTCAGCTGTAGACGATGAAAAGGTACTTGACGTCTACAGAAAGATTGCCCCAACGATTGTTTATCCGTTCGGTGTATTTAAAGATTCACAAGAAGAGATCACTACATTAGCCGGCATCTTGAATAAAGAAGAAGAAGGAAAAGCGTTTTTGAAAAAATTTGATCAACGTATGGAAGCTGCTAGAAAGAAAGTGAAAACAGTCATCAAAGAAGGCGAAACAGTGTCAATCTTGGGTGCATTTAGAAATGATGTCTATGTGTATGGGAATGGTATCTATCGAGGTGGACAAGCACTTTACGAACAATTGCAGCTTCAGCCGCCAAAAGAGGTTGCAGACACTATTTTAAATGGAAAGTCAGGATTAGAACAAATTTCATATGAAGTGCTACCAAAGTATGCAGGTGATTATATATTTGTTGATGAAGCCAACGGAGGTACATTCGATAAGAGCAATTCAATATGGAAAAGCTTAAAAGCAGTGAAAAAGAATCAAGTACACGACTTGGATATTACATATTTCTGGCCATTTGATCCAATAGCTATCGCCAATCAAGCAGAAAAATACGTTGAGATATTGACAGAATTATCTCAGAAGTAAGGGGGCTGCTTTTTGTTAAAACGATTTTTCTCCTATTATAAGCCATATATGGGGCTGTTTATATTAGATTTTTCCTGTGCCGTCATAGCGGCACTACTTGAATTATCATTTCCACTTGCGATCAGTATGGTTGTAGATGACCTGCTCCCAAACAGAAACTGGGAAATGATTCTCATCTGGAGTGGAATTTTACTGGCAGTCTATGTCGTCAGCTCAGCGATGAATTATGTGGTGACATATTTTGGACATAAGCTAGGTATCAATATTGAAACAGATATGAGAAGTCAGCTATTCACCCACGTACAAAAAATGTCTTTTCGATTCTTTGATCAAAAGAAAACAGGAAAGCTTGTTTCACGCATGACAAACGATTTAATGGATATTGGTGAAATCGCTCACCACGGTCCTGAAGATTTATTTATTGCAATGATGACTCTTATCGGTGCATTTGCCCTGATGCTATCAATTAATTGGCAGCTTGCCGTCCTCACGTTTCTCATTGTCCCATTCTTAATAGGGCTATCGGTTTATTTTACGAAGAAAATGTCGATTGCCTTTGATCACATGTTTTCAAGCATTGGTCGATTCAATGCTAGGGTTGAGAATAATGTGAGCGGAATTCGAGTAGTGAAGGCATTTGGGAATGAAACGCATGAGATTGATCGCTTTATTGAACACAATGAACAGTTTAAACAAACGAAATTAACCACATACAAAATGATGGCATTACACGCTTCAATTAGTCACCTGCTTATGAAGGGCGTCACCATCTTTGGACTTGTATGCGGGACATGGTTTGTGATGCAAAAGAATATGACCTATGGCGAATTCATTTCATTCGTCCTGCTATCTGGAATCTTTTTAGGACCCATTCAACAAATTAATTCAGTGATTGAGACGTATCCAAAGGGAGTCGCAAGCTTTAAGCGATTTGTTAAGCTCTTAGATCAAGCCCCAGACGAAAAGGACGTCCCTGATGCGATTCATGTCGATGGGCTAAAAGGTGAAATTACATTTCATGATGTCAGCTTTGGTTATGAGAAGGACAGTTTGATCCTTGAGCATATTAATCTGGAGATCAAACAAGGGGAAACGGTTGCCATTGTAGGTCCTTCCGGTGCTGGTAAATCAACGCTATGCAGTTTATTACCAAGGTTTTATGAATGGCAATCTGGAACCATTACGATAGACGGCATTGATAGTAGACAAATGAAGCTGTCTTCACTGCGTCAACAAATTGGAATAGTCCAACAAGACGTCTATTTATTTAATGGGAGCATTCGAGAGAACATTCTTTATGGAAAGCTTGATGCAACTGAGGATGAAATATGGCAGGCAGTGTCAAAAGCAGAGCTAAAAGAACTCGTCGAATCCCTGCCCGAAGGTCTTGAGACAATGATTGGTGAAAGAGGCGTCAAGCTGTCAGGTGGACAAAAGCAGCGTGTATCAATCGCACGTATTTTCCTGAAAAATCCACCTATTTTAATACTGGATGAAGCGACCTCATCACTAGATACTGAAACAGAGGCTTCGATCCAACGATCACTAGAAGAGCTTTCAGAAGGTAGAACGACGCTAGTCATTGCGCATCGCCTTGCAACTATTCAACATGCAGATCGAATTGTGGTTGTGACAAAAGGTGGCATTGCAGAGCAAGGAAATCACAAAACATTACTAACGCAAAATGGCTTATATAAGCGCCTTTATGAAACACAATTCGGGGCATAAAAAGTTCATTAGGAGAAATGTGAAAGCCGGCAAAAAAGCGCCGGCTTTTTTCTCATGACAAGTATTGCAATCTTTTGCCCTAGTTTCTAGGGGCAAAGAGCATTATACTCACACCTATTAAACAAATAAGAGCGCCTACCCAATCGTACAAATCAGGTGTTTTTCGATCCACCCACCATCCCCAAAACACAGCGAGAATGACAAAAACTCCGCCATAGGCAGCATAAACCCGTCCAAAGGTTGGGAACTGTTGGAAGGTGGGGATGACGCCATAAGCGACCAAAATGAGGCTTCCGGCGATCCCGTAGCTGACGGGTTTTGCTTCACGCAGCCAAAGCCACACAAGATAGCCGCCGCCAATTTCTGCTATTCCTGCTAATAAAAAAAGAATGATCGTCAAAATCATGTAAGGACACTCCAATTCATTTCGTTACCTTCTATTATGACATGTTGAAAAAATGTGTTCTACTTCATTTGCATTGTGAGGGGGACGAGAGTTTGCTAGAATCAACTGAACAGAGAATGGAAACACATGGATTCTTGACTTTTCAGATAGAAATGATCCAAATGGCCTTGCTTTTCGTACAGTAAGTACATTCTCATGAGGAGCACACTTCCTTTTTCGGCGCTCTTTTTTTCTCCTTGAAAAAAGAGTAAAGTACAAAGTAGGCTTATTTCAGCAAATCGAGTGATAAGCAATACGTGAAGGATTTCATGATGAATGCAGCATGCTCTTTCTCATGAAAAAGGAAGGAGATGACCATGGATACACTGAAAGATTCTGAGCTGTATCACAAGATCAAATTTGATCGTCACAAGCCTTCGCTTGAAGTGCTGTATGATCGCTATGAACGTGTGTTATATTCGTTTATTTATAAAATGACTGGAAGCCGTGAGCTTGCGGAGGAAGTGCTTCAAGAAGTCTTTATCAAGCTCTGGCGCGGCATAGGAGAATACCATACGGATAAAGGCAAATTCTCCTCGTGGTTATTCATGATGTCACGCAACACGGCCATTGATCTCCTAAGAAAGCACCGGAACGAAACGACATTAGAAGATGAGCATATTGAATATTTAGCCGATCATCAAGAAGATGTATCAAAGGAAGTCGAATGGAACGAGGAAAAACAAATCATACGTGAAGCAGTATCTACATTGTCAAAAGAACAGCAAACCATCATAGAAGATGTCTATTTTAAAGGAATGACACAAAAAAGTATTGCTGAAAAGCTAGGCATCCCCATTGGAACGGTGAAGGGAAGGGTTCGATTGTCATTGAAGCACTTACGGACGAGACTGTCTCGCGGAGGAAAGGGGGAAGAGGCATGACTCAGTGTAAACATCAAGTGATTGATTATTTCAACGGGCATGTACAAGGAGAAGAAAAAGCACAATTTGAAGAGCACCTCAAGCACTGCTCAGCTTGCAAAGAAGAGCTTGAAGAATTGACATCGCTCATGTCTGACATTCCATTTCTAGCAGGTGACCAAACACCTCCGGCAGGGATGAAAGACCGTATTTTATTCCAGGTGTTTGAAGAAGAGGCGGTCGAAGAAAAGAATAGCCCTAGAAAAGAGCTCAAGGCAGCACGTGAACCAAACGAGATGAAACCACTGCAAAAGAAACGAAACCAGTGGCTCTTACCACTTGTGGCCGCACTGCTTCTCATTTCAGCAGCTGGAAACGTGTATTTCTTATCGAATGGAAAAGAACAGGCGGAAGAACCTGTCAGGGTTGTAGCGACAAAATCACTGGCATCAGCCGCATCACCAAAAACAACGGGTGCTTTTTCAGTGATTGAGCATAACGGCAAAAAAGAGCTGGTGGTGAGTGCAGACGGATTAAAAGATCAGCTTGACTCATCTGCTGTTTATCAAGTATGGCTTATTAAAGGCGATCAGCCGGTGCCAGCCGGTGCCTTTCAAACAGATAACAAAGGAGAAGGAACCGTCACTTATGCGTTATCAGAAAAAGAAGCGAGTGAATCATGGGATACCGTGGCAGTCACCCTTGAACCAAAAAAGGATAACAAGCTGCCGCAAGGACCTGTCGTACTAAGCGCTGCATTTTAAATGTGATTCAGGAAGGGTGCCTTTGGGCATCCTTTTTTCATAGGCAAAGGGAACTTTTTGGTAGATCAGACGTAGTGCTTATGGAGGTGAAACAGATGAAACCATACATAGAAAAAGAACTATTTCTCTTATCAGTGAGACACGCATGTATTGCCATTTATTTTCTTGTCATCCCATTTTTGATCCCATTCTTTTATCGCCCATCGCTTTTATTCATTACGCTCATTGCACTTTTTATCACTCATAACTTAGCGGAAAGTATCATTTGGTTTTATAAATCGAGAAAGATCAGAAAGCATCAGTCTGGGGATCTATCGAAACGAGGACATGTCTTGACCCAGATCGTGCAAAGGCTTGAACAGCTGATGATGATCAGTTTTGTGGTGTTTTTTATAAACGAATGGATACAGGGGATAGCAGATATGTCTAACCTCTTCTTCATTACTTTTTTCTTCATCATTGTTTTCCTGCAACACATCCAGTTTTATTACGTTCAGCTATTCTTTGAAAGCTGGTTCTTTTATGTTCCTTCATGGCAAAGAGCTCGCCCTTCTTATATAGCGAGGGAGAAAAAGGCTTTGAATAGATCCTAAATGTGCAGTCACTCGTTCGACCTATCCATAAACATCAGAAAATTATGATAAAATGTGGAAAAGAAGCATATAGAAAGGGAGTGCGAACGAGTGAAAGCTGTTGGACTATTGGAGTACTTACCGATTGAGCATGAGCAAAGCTTGATGGATCAGGAAGTAGAAAAACCTAAAGCAACGGGCAAGGATATACTGGTGAAGGTAGAGGCTGTGTCAGTGAATCCAGTTGATACGAAGGTGAGATCACCGAAGGATCAAAAGGAAGAAAAACTGAAAATTCTTGGCTACGATGCAAGCGGTACGGTTGTTGAAGTTGGCGAAGCGTGTACATTATTTCAGCCTGGTGATCACGTGTACTATGCGGGAGATATCACGCGTCAAGGCTCAAATAGTGAGTATCAGCTTGTGGATGAACGGATTGTGGCAAAAAAGCCTGTTAATCTCTCCTTTGCAGAAGCAGCCGCGATGCCTCTGACGACGATTACGGCATATGAAGCGTTATTTGACCGGATGCATATGAAGCGAAATGCAGAAGGGGCAACACTGCTCATCATCGGCGGTGCAGGCGGAGTAGGTTCTATTGCCATCCAACTAGCCAAATTAGCAAATGCCACTGTGATCGCCACCGCATCAAGACCTGAAACAAAAGAGTGGTGTCTGTCGTTAGGTGCTGATCATATCATTGATCATCATGAGCCGCTTCTTGCGCAGCTTCAGGAAAAAGGAATAGGCGAAGTGGATTTCATTTTATGCCTAAATGATACAGACGGACACTTCAAAGGCATGGCAGAAGCCATCAAACCGCAAGGCACGATCTGTACCATTGTCGAGAATCAGCATAACTTAGACATTCAATTACTCAAAAATAAAAGTGCTGCATTTGTATGGGAGTTCATGTTCACACGCCCTATGTACAAAACAGCGGACATGATCAAACAGCATGAGCTTTTAACAGAGGCGGCTGAGTTATTTGAACAGGGGACATTGACGCATACATTAACAAAGGTTCTCAGTCCGATTAATGCTGCTCATTTGAAGCAGGCACATCAAACCCTTGAACAAGGAAAGATGATTGGCAAATTTGTACTAGAAGGATTTGAGAAAGGGGAGAGTGTATGACGTCATTACAATATCCGATTGGCTTATATGAACCGGCTGAAGAAAAAACGAAAGAACAGCTTGTGGCATGGATTGATCAGTTGGCTGCGATTCCTCAAGAATATGAAACGGTCACCAATCAATTGACAGATGCTCAGCTGGATACACCCTATCGGCCTGGAGGATGGACCGTCCGTCAGCTCATTCATCACGTAGCAGACAGCCATCTGAATGCATACTTACGATTCAAGCTTGCGCTCACAGAAGAAATACCGCACATCCGTCCATATGATCAGGCGGGATTCGCCGAGCTTCCAGATAGCAAAGCGCCCATCAGCCTATCACTGCCCTTAATCAGCAGTCTGCATCGCAGGTGGGTTACATTACTTCGAGGGATGTCAGAGGAAGACTTCACTGCGTCTTATTATCACCCAGCCTATCAACAAACGGTGTCTTTATATGATGCAACAGGTATGTATGTCTGGCATTCAAAGCATCATCTTGCCCATATCACGGAATTAATCAAAAGAAATCAATGGAATTAAAGGAGTAAACACATGTCTGGTAGAAGAATTGTCGGCGCCATGTTTATTTGTATGGCGGCATTGTTTTATGTAGCGAAATATGTCCTTTTCGAGATACGTTATAGTAACAGCTTAGGCTCAGAAAGAACGATTGAGGAACTTGAACAACTGCTGCCTGGCGGTACGTGGATCAGTATCTTTTTTCTTATCATCGGTTTAGGTTATCTTTTATGGGATGACAGAGTCGTTCTTCAAAAAACCTTCATCCTCTCAGATAAACAAGTAGAAGAAGAACTAAAAAAGACGGATCTCAAGTGACCGTCTTTTTTCCTTTTCATGTTTAGCCGCGTTCAGGACGCAGTGCTTTTTCTAAAATAGCCAGCCCTTCGTTGACTTTTGCTTTTTCCTCGTCATTAAGCCGTTGAAGGGAGTTTTTGATTTTTTCGTGTCCTTTTTGATAAATGCTTCTGAAAATGTTTTTCGCTTCCTCTGTTAGTTCGACGACAATGATTCTCCGGTCACGCTCAGAATGCTTTCGCTCGACAAAGTTAGACTGTTCTAAACGGTCAAGCAAGCCTGTCATATTGGACAAAGAAGCCCCCATTTTTTCAGCAATTTCGGATACTTTAAGAGAGCCATGGTTATTGAGCAGCATGAGTACCTTCATTTGAGGCATACTCATATCAAGCTTCATCCATTCTGACACATCTCCGAGACCTGCAGCTGTGAGTACTTTCATATAAAGCACCCATGTCTTTTTTTCCTCTGGAGATAGAATCTCTTCTTTTAATACGGTGGTGTCATGAATATTATATTCCACGCTTGTTCACTTCCTTTAAGCGGCTCTTTTCTCTATATTACTGATTTTTACTTCTAATTGAAAGGTTCGTCAAGCTTTTGAATGTTAAACTGCATGAATCAAGTGGTATTTGTTGTATAATAATGGTCAGTCGAAATAAATGAAGCAACTTAGAAAGTTGGGAAAATCATGTGGAACAAAAAAACGGGTATGACGATCTTAAAAATGCTTTTTCCGATCGTGATTATCCTTGTCTTAATTTTTGTCGCCAAGAAGGAACTGAGCGGCCTTTCCATTAAAAAAACGTTTTATATCATTGACAGCTTGAATCGAATGGACTTGTTTATTCTTGTTTTTCTTGGACTTGTCGCAGTGTTATCGATGTCCTTATATGATTTTATTTTACGAAAAAGCCTGAATATGCCCATCAGCGGCTGGAAAACGATTCGCATTTCTTGGATTGCGAACTCCTTTAACAGTGTCCTTGGGTTCGGCGGTCTATCAGGAGCAGGGCTTAGAACACTTCTATACAAGGAGTACATAACCGATACGAAAAAACTGCTCAAAGGCATTGCCCTTTTGACTTCCTCGGTCCTTTTGGGCTTATCTATTTTCAGCGATCTAATCCTGGTGAGGGTGCTTCCTGTTGAAAGTATTATCAGCCAAGAGCCATGGTTATGGGCCTTTGTGATCATCTTTGCCTGTATTGTGCCTATTTACATCATTATGGCATCCGTACGAAAAAGCTCGATTGAGAGCGGTGAAAGCGGACTGAAGCATCCGATTTACGCTTATATCGGAACATCGTTTTTAGAATGGCTGGCAGCTGGTCTCGTCATGTACATGGCTGTCGTCTCTATGGGGATGAATGTCGATGTACGGATTGTATTAGGCGTATTTGCGATTGCGTCAATCGGCGGTTTAATCAGTATGGTTCCGGGCGGATTTGGTTCATTTGACCTCATCTTTTTACTGAGCATGCAGTACATTGGGTTTGATAAAGAGATGGTGCTGACGGCGCTCGTTTTGTACCGCTTCGTGTACTCGATCTTCCCGTTTATCCTTGGGCTTTGTCTAGCTGCTTACGATTTAACGGGAACGACGCTTAGACGTCTTGAAGGCAATCCGAGAATGGCACCTGCCGTAGAAACAACAAACGTCTTAATTGTGTTGCACCGTGCTTTATTAATCCGTTTATTGTACGGATCAGTATCAATTTTAACTTTCGGAAGCGGCTTGCTCATCATGGCATCTGTTGTGCTTCCTGTCGATCGATTAGGCGTGATTACGAGCATTCCACGCTTTCTATTATCAGGATTTAATGGTCTTTCTTTAATGTTCGGCATCATCCTGATGATTTTGTCCATTGAAGTGTATAAACGAACGAAAAGATCGTATGTGCTGACGATGATCGCCCTAGCAGGCGGCTTTGTGTTTACTTTGTTAAAAGGATTTAACCTGAGTCTCATCTTTATTCTGCCAGTCATCATGGCTGTATTTTTCTCTCTTCGAAATCAATTTGTGAAGCAGCAGGCCCCTTATTCCTTGTATCAGTTTGTGGCGGCTGCCGCTGGTTATTTACTCGTGCTGTTTAACTATAATGTCATCGGCAACTTTATTTGGACAAAAATTGGACATTTCTTGAGTAGGGATTACCTGGTGCATAATGAACGGCATATCACAATGACAAGCATGATTGCGCTCATCGGTGTACCGCTTTTTTTCTTCATTAGCAGATTGATTTTTAATAAAAGAGCATTTCCGATTGGAGAAATAGCAGATGAGGAAAAATTAAAAACGTTTTTAGAGGAAAAGGGTGGAAATGCCCTCAGTCATCTTGGCTTTTTAGGCGATAAAAAATTATTTTTCTCAAGTGATGGAGAGGCGATGCTTCAATTTGGGCGCATTGGCCGCTGCGTCATTGTGCTTGGAGATCCATCTGGACGTAAATCGTCCTATCCACTTGTACTTGAAGAGTTTCTACAGCAGACAGAAAAAGCAGGCTATCGCGTTGCTTTTTATCAAGTAGAACGGGAAGGGATGGCGCTCTACCATGACTTAGGCTTTCATTTCTTTAAGCTTGGAGAAGAAGCCATGGTCGATTTAGAAACGTTCTCTCTTTCCGGTAAGAAAAAATCAAATTTACGGGCTGTGGCCAATAAGTTTGAACGAGAAGGCTATACGTTTGAAATGCTGGAACCGCCTTTTTCAGGTGAGCTTATCTCAACTTTAAAACGGATTTCTGACAGCTGGCTCGGAAAGAAAAATGAAAAAGGGTTTTCGCTCGGCTATTTTCAAGAAGATTATCTTCAAAAAGCACCGATTGCGATTCTGAAGGATGAACAAGGGGAGATCATTTCTTTTGTATCACTAATGCCGATGTATCAAGAAGGGGAGATTTCCATCGACCTAATGCGTCATATGCACGATGCACCGAACGGGATGATGGATGCGCTGTTTATCCACCTTTTTCAATGGGCGAAAGAAAAAGGCTACAAATCCTTTAACATGGGAATGGCGCCTTTATCAAATGTAGGAACATTTCATCAATCTTTCCTCACGGAGCGTTTGGCGAGTGTTATTTTCAACAACGTCAGATTTATGTACAGCTTCAGCGGATTACGGTCGTTTAAACAGAAATATAAACCTGAATGGCGCGGAAAATATTTAGCGTATAAAAAGAATACATCATTACCTGTCACAATGGTGCTTGTCACCAAGCTGATTGGGATGGACCCAAATCGCAACCGGCGTCCATAGATCAAAAACCTTTACCTTTCACTAGGTGAAGGTTTTTTTAGACAAAAGAATAGCAAAAGTGGTAAAGTTGAAGAGTAAGGGGGATGTAAATATGACATTAAATGAATGGTTTAAAAAGGGATTAACTGAACGTACATATGTACACAACATGGAGAAAAACCGAGAAAATCTACTCACGGTGTACAACCAGTACGCAATTCATCAAAAAGAAAAAGAGCTGCTTCAAAAGCTGCAAAAGAAAAAGCTCAGAGCACTTGTCATCACAGCGGATTGGTGCGGAGATGCGATGGTCAATGTACCAATTTTCATGCGTATTGCAAGTGAAGCACTCATTGATGCGCGCTATTTCATTCGGGACGAGCATCTAGATCTGATGGATCAGTATTTAACGAACGGGACCGCAAGATCGATTCCGATTATCGTAATCATTGATCAGGATGGGAATGAAGTAGGTAAATGGGGACCACGCTCAACAGAAGCACAGCGATTTGTTGATGAGAAAAAACCCGACAAGGATGCCCCTGATTTTGAGGAAGCTTTTCAAGTATTTGCGAAAGAAGCCGCACATCACTATACGACAGATCGTTACTTATGGAAAGATATTGAGAAAGAAATAGTAGAAGTTTTGGAAAAAATATAAACCAAAAGACTACTTCGCCGCAACGGGAAGTAGTCTTTTTTTATCTTGTTTTTGCGTCTCACCTACAAAACACCGCATAAAGATGTAGAAAAACCGCAGAATTCTACAAAAAACCGCAGAAAACCGCAACGCATCACGATTTTCCCAACCATTTTTAGTTGAAAAACCTCATATGTGCCATGAAAACCTTAATTTTGCCCTTATCTAAAGGCTCATATAACGCACGTTGGTTTGCTTTTTCCCAATACAAGAGGCCCAGCAACTATAGTAATCTAGTTGTAATCTCCTTTGAACGAACTAAAAAACAAATGACGGAAAAGGGCTGGCGATCAATCTATGAAAAAAATCATTTATCTCGATCAAGAAAAAAAGAAGCTCGCTGAATCGAAAAAAAGAGAACAGCGTTCCATCAAATCACTTAGGCTGCTTGTGTTTTATGACGGGCAAAGTCCTTCATGTGCAAAAGCGATGGACTTGTTGAAAGCTCTCGATTGGAAGAACCGTATTCATTTTGAATCCTTTAGACACTCGCAGCTGCTCAAACTGAACAAAATAAGTGAAGAAAAGGCAGAAAAGCGAATCGTGTCAATTTCCTTAGCCAAAAACCAAAAAAACTCAGGGATCTATACATGGCTGAAAATTGCTTGCAATATCCCTGCATTATGGGGAACGATCCCATTCATCGTGCTCAGCATTTGGTTAGGTTTTGGTCAGCATGCGTACGATTACTTTGCGAGAAAACGGTATGTTCATTCAGTCAAACAAGTCACCCGTCCTGATACAGATCAACAGAAGACCATTTAATGAATAGGAAAAGCATGACCTTCGATCGGCAGAAGGTCATGCTTTTTTGTAATAGGGGACATATGATGCAAGATGATGGAGCAGCGTTCTCGTGTAGGACATAAACGCATGTTCGTCAAGCTCAGAAGCCGCATAGGAAAGCAAGGTTCTAAGAGCAAACAAGTACTCACTGTGCAGCTCATTTTGTTTAAAGTAAGGAAGGGCTGCTTCAATCAAATAGGTTTTCAAATCAAGAGGGTTTTCCTCAATCATCAATTTGTAGATTTTGATCATATATAAACAGTTTGGCTGAATACGAGGCTGTTTTAACAGCTCATGTACGTAGGGAAGTGCCTTTTTGCGGTCATATTCAGCATATAATGTTGCAATTTCATACAGTGTTTCACAGTAACGGTCTTCTATCTGTTCTTGATTAAAGTAATTGAGTGAATCTAGTAAATAAGGCACAGCTGAAGAGAAATCGCCCTCACGTTTTAAGAGCACCCCGTAATAAAAATAAGCGGTCATTTTAATATAGGCATCAGGATAAAGGGACGTGTGCAAAATCACTTCTTTTAAATATTTCTTCGCCGTTTGAAAGGCTTTTAGTTCCAGTGAGATCACGCCATGAATGAGTGTGCAGTGAATGATCCGCTTGAAATTGTTCTTTTGTCTATATAAATCCATGGCTTGATGGGTTGCTTCAAGCGCATCGCCAAGAAATCCCATGTTTCCAAGTGCTTTTGCATAGTGATAATAGAGGTCACTTTGTTCAACAGACGCGTAAGAAAAGCAACTCTCAAGTTTCTTTATGCCTTCTTCAAGCTGACCATTTTTAATGAGATGAATGCCATCTAGATATTCAAATATTTCTTTTTCCGTTTCAATAAAGGTTTTTTCAAATTTCTTAAGAACGCGGTGTGTTTTTAAGGCAAGCGGCTGCTTGTCCGATAATAAATAAAATTGAAATAAAGACAAATGATACTGAATGCCTAAATCTAGCGAAAAGAACTGTTCCTCGTGCTGAATGATCATTTCTGCATTTTGTTCAGCTTGATCGAGTGCATAGAAATACATATTCATTTGAAACTCATCCAAGAGTGACAGCAGATGACGCGCCTTTTGTGACAGCGTTTCTTGACTGATGCCAAGTCGTTCAAGCAGTAGATTGATCGTATCTTGATTGGCCTCCTTTGAGCCATTTTCGATTTTACTTAAATGAGAGACAGAACAAATTCCTTCTGCCAATTCAGATTGGGTCATATTTTGTTTATAACGGTAGAGCTTAATGATTTGCCCGATATTGATTTTCATTCCATCCAGAAGCCTCCCTTCCAATCATGGGTTGAAAGCCTTTTGACAAAATAACCGAATCAGACAAAATGGGAATATACCTGAAATCATTTCATCATATTGGCTTTTTTATCAAAATTTGTTTAAAACGTAATATGATTGTAACATTACTTGAAAAACTCAAACAACTTTTTAGCAGACGGGATGGGAAACACCATTTGCAACTGCTCGAAATGATGTTTATAATGTGAATGAGAATCAATTTCAATTAAGATTGATTGAAAGGATGACACATATGCCAGAAATCAAACAACAAACAGAAGCGTTAACGGTACGAGACGCTGTCAGATATAGACGATCCATTCGAAAGTTTAAAGAAACGCCGGTGGCCATTGAGCAGCTTCAGCCGTTATTAGAGGATGCGGTCTATGCACCGAATCATAAAATGACGGAGCCTTGGCGCTTTCTATATGCGGTGACGGATGAAGCGAAAGCGACATTTATTGATCGCTTCATTGCGTTCTTCAAGCGCAACAATCCAGATGCAAAGGAAGAAAAGATCAATCAATATAGAGATTACTTTTCAAAAGTCCCAGCCCTTTTACTTGTAGTGTTAAAGGAAGACGAGAATCCAGTCGTGAGAAATGATGATTTTGCCGCTGTGAGCGCGCTCATTCAAAACTTCCAGCTGCTTGCTTGGGATCAAGGAATCGGTATGGTCTGGAAGAGCGGCCGCATCTTATACGACAAAGGCTTTCAACAGGACATGGGCCTAAAGGAAAACGAACGGTTTGCTGCCATCCTTCATATTGGTTATCCAGAAGAGGTGCCTGAGGAAAAATCACGTCAGAAAGCATCAAGTCTTCTTACTGAAATCAAATAAAAGAAAAGCAGACCGCTGAATAAGGTCTGCTTTTTTACTTATTGTTTTTTGGCGCGCTGGTCGGCTGCTTTCATACGTGCCATTGCTTTTACGTCATTCGGATCTGCAAGTTCTTTGGAAAATTCAACATATTCGCCATCCGGTTCTTGTGCTGCAAGCTCGTGGTTGGTTTTTTGGTGTTGGTCTTTTTTCAAAGCCTTTCCCTCCTTTACAAGATCACTTTAGTTATATGCTTGTTGGAGTGGAATATCCATCTTACTTGTTTCTTTTTTCTGCTGCTCTTTCCGCTTTTTTGAATTCCTGCTGATACAGGACTTCCTGAGTTTTCTTCAGCTTTGAAGTTGGCTGGTGTTCTTTTTTCTTCATCAAAATCGCCCCCTCATCTCATTTCTAATAGGATGGGTGTTTTTGACAAAAATTATTCCTCTGAATGTAAAATCGCTTCTTTTAATTCAGGATGCAAAAAGTCATAAGAAGAAAGCAAAGCCTTTTTCGGCAGCGCACGCTGTCCTTCTAAAACAAGTAATGACATTTCGCCAAGTGCCGTTTGAATGACAAAGGACGGGACCTTTAGCCAGTGGGGGCGGTGAAGGACAGACGCAATCGTTTGTCCGAGCTGCTTCATTTGAACAGGATTCGGTGATGTGACATTGAGTGGACCTGAGATGTCGTCATTGTGTATTGCATAAGCCATGAGATGTGCCACGTCTTCGACATGAACCCATGAAACCCATTGCGAGCCGGAGCCAATCGTTCCGCCGGCAAATAGTTTATATGGCAGTGTCATCAGTGGCAGTGTCCCTTTTTCTCCTAATACGACGCCAAAGCGTGTGTAGACCGTACGAATGCCGAGTGCATCAATTTTTTGCCCCTCAGCTTCCCAACGCTTTGATGTATGACTTAAGAAATCAGTATCCGCAGGAGGTGATTCCTCTGTAAAATCTCCTGTTAGAGACGTGCCATAAATTCCGACAGCACTTGCTTGAATGAGCACAGATGGTTTCGATTCCTGCGCTTCTATAATGCGTCTCACTTCTTGTGTGGATTGAATACGGCTAGAGAGGATGCCTTCTTTTGCCTTGTCTGTCCAGCGGGTGAAAATGGATTTTCCAGCAAGGTTAATCCAGACATCAATCGCAGGCAATTCATGCTCAGGCGCAGCACCTTCTGTCAGCCACTGCACATAGTGTAAATGATTTTGTTCGGATTCCTTTGGATTTCTTGTTAAAATATATAGATGATGTCCTTCAGCAGCGAGCACTTTAGAGACGTGCTGGCCGATAAAACCGGTTCCTCCGGTGATGGCGATATTCAATTGACATCTCTCCTCTCATATACATACCTATATCTTTCACGATTTTGAATCAGAAGAAACATCCTGACTGTTTTAAAAAAGGAGTGATCACAGGATGCCCTATATTACAAAAATCTCCGCTCAGAAAAACAATACAGAGCGGGTGAACATCTTTCTTGATGAAAAGTACGCCTTTAGCGTTGATCTAGATGTGCTCGTCCAGCACGATTTGAAAAAAGGGAAAGAGCTGGACGAAGCAGATATCATCGACATTCAATTCGGTGATGCTGTGAAAAAAGGATTTCAACAGGCCGTCGATTATTTATCATACCGAATGAGATCGGTGAAAGAAGTAACCGATTATTTGACGAAAAAAGAAATCCCGGCACCTGCTATTAGTGAAATTATACACAAATTAAAGCAATACAAGTATGTAAATGACCTTGAATTTGCGGAAGCCTATGTAAACACCCACCGTAAAACGAACAGCAAAGGGCCGTCTGTCCTGAAAAAAGAGCTAAAGCTCAAAGGAATAGATGATGACAACATTGAACAAGCACTATCGCAATATCCTGATGACTTACAGCTGGAGGAAGCTGTGAAGCAGGTTCAGAAGCTTGTGAGAAAAGAAAAAAATCGTTCCGCAAAAGAGATCGAGCAGCGCATCAAGCTACAGCTACAGCGAAAGGGATTTTCGTTTGGGATCATTGATAAAGCCATTCAAGAAGCCTATGATGGACAAGAAGAGGAAAAGGAAGAAGAAGCCCTCCTCTATATGCTGGAGAAGGCAAAACGCAAGGTAGGATATGACGGGTCATTTGAAAAAAAGATGAAGGTGAAGCAATTTTTATTCAGAAAAGGTTTTGATCTCGACACAATTGATCACGTATTAGACAAAGGGGAATGACAGATGGACAAACGTTATAGTGAGATGACGGAATACGAATTGAACCAGGAGATTGCCTCTCTTTCTGAAAAAGCACGAAAGGCTGAGCAGCTTGGCATTGTGAATGAATATGCCGTCTTAGAACGGAAAATCGATATGGCCAAAGCCTACTTATTAGATCCAGCCTTGATTCAAACGAAAACGACTTATCAAATCAAAGATACAGACGAGCAGTTTTACGTGGAATATTTAAATGGTGTATTTGCGTGGGGACACAGAGTATCAGCTCCAAATAAGGAAGATGCACTGCCAATTTCAATGCTTACGCAAAAGGACTGATCCAGCGTGTAGGCAAACCCTCGCATTCGGCGCTAGTCCTGCGTGCTGGTGCTCACGAATGTCAAATTTGCTCCGCGCCAGTACTCGTCCTTCCTAGGGCTGCGCTGAAAAGAAGACAAAGGACTGATCCTAGAGATCAGTCCTTTTCTTTACTTCGAACGTTGTTTACGGACGTTGTTCTGAAGTACGATGTCGTGCTGCGTTTGCTGCGTTTCTCCGTTGACCTGAGAGGCAGAATGCTTTGCATTCGCCCATGGTTGAGGGTAAGCGGTTGTCCTTAATTGAACAAAGTCTTCCATATACGATTTCCCATTTGAACTCATATCTCAAGCACTCCCTTTGGAAAAATTAGCGTTTCCCTGATGCCCTCATACGTTCCTGCGGACGTGTATTCGTCTCACCATTCGGCCTTTTAGACGCATAAGCATCTGTGGCGCCTGGCTCGCCTTCAAATTTGTGATTCACTTGATTTGGAAAACCTTTTGCTTTATTACGCATATCGATTCCCTCCAAACAATACAAATCATTTGCGTCTTTTGAAGACGTAAGGGTAGTATATGAAAAAAGAGGTTTTTTTAAAAAGGCACTTTCTGCTAGATGAAGGAGGAACCGACATGGAACAATACTTTGAGCGACTAACAGAACAACTCATGGAAAAAAACAATATGCTGACATACGACGAAGCACGTACATGGGTAGAGCTGCTTTGGAGTGATTTTGAAACAACCTATGCAAAGGCTGGCTACAAGTATAAAGGACAGGAAACAACTGAACGGATTGTCCAAGAGTGGATTGAGAGCTACGGTGCGCAGCTGCATTTATTTCAAAATAAGCAATCGAAGGCAAACGAGCATCTGCAAGGGCAGAACAAAGGGCTGCTTCACTAAAAGAGGCGCTCCGCTCATCTTTTTCAAGTAATAGGAAAATATATAAATAATTAAACAATTTTATGATACAATACCCAGTCTGTGATCGAAATTACAGGCTTTTTACAATGGTTAAACTTAAAATTACATTAAATTCATCTTACTGAAAATCACTGGAAATAAAACTCTGATATAATAGAACGATTAAAGAGACATGTAATTTATGGATAATAAAAAAGGGTTTCGTTTCCTGACAAAAAAGGAATAATGAACATATCAGACTATGTGAAAAAAGTGAAGAGAAGGTGCGATATGGAACGAGAATTGCTCTCTGTTATAATTCCTTCTTACAATGAAGGTGAAAACATCAGACGAATCTTTGAGGCACTCGAGGAAGAGTTTCGCGATTTTCATTATGACTTTGAAATCATTTTTGTGAATGATGGAAGCAAAGATAATACACTTCAATACATGAGAGAGCTCTCTCGCAAAAGTGCAAAGGTCAAATACATTTCCTTCTCACGTAACTTTGGGAAGGAAGCCGCTATACTTGCAGGACTTGAATATGCGAAGGGAGTAGCTGCGATCATCATGGACGCCGACCTGCAGCACCCAACGTATTTGATTCAGGACTTCGTCAGAGGATATGAAGAAGGCTACCATCAAGTCATTGCCAAACGGAACCGTAAAGGAGACAGCAAGCTTCGCTCTTACTTATCATCCATGTACTATAAAGTGATGAACAAGGTAGTAGAAGTGGACTTGCGTGATGGCGTCGGAGATTTCCGTTTGATTTCGCGCCAAGCAATCGATGCATTGCTTCAGCTAAAAGAAGGAAATCGTTTTTCAAAAGGGCTTTTTTGCTGGATTGGGTTTGAAGAAAAGGTCATCTATTATGAAAATGTAGAAAGACAGCATGGTGATACAAAATGGTCATTAAAGAAGTTGTTTAACTACGGCATAGATGGCGTCATTTCTTTTAACAACCGCCCGCTGCGTATTTGTTTTTATACTGGCATACTGATCTTATTCCTCTCTTTGATTTACATCGTGGCCACCTTTATTCAAATCGTCAGAACGGGCGTGATGGTACCTGGTTATTTCACTTTAATATCGGCTGTGCTTTTCCTCGGAGGTGTCCAGCTTTTGAGTCTAGGTGTGATTGGAGAATATATTGGCCGCATTTATTATGAAACGAAAAAGAGGCCACATTATTTGATCCAAGAATCAAATGTCATGCAGCAAGAGACAAGCTCAAAGGAACAAGACCGAGTGTTAACACAGTTATTTAAATAACGCGGAGTCAAATAACCGGCAAGCACGAATCGCTTGCTGGGTTGTTTTGTTTCAAAGAACAATGGATCTTTTGTGGAAAGGATTTAGATGATGAAACGTAGATGGATAATCATTGGAATGTGCCTCATTCTTGCATTATTAGGCCACTCCTTTTTCTTATATGAATATACGCAAGGCCGGTACATGACAGGAGATGGGGATGGTATCTCGCAAATGCTCCCATTTAAAAAGCTGCTTTACGACGAATATGTCAAAGGGAATTTCTTTTATTCCTATCAATTCGGTCTAGGCGGCGGTACATACACGCAATTAGGGTATTATTTCACAACGTCGACGGTCTTTATGGTGACAGTCGCTGTCGTCTGGCTGATGAATGCGCTTCACCTCATACAATCAACGGACATTCATTTCTGGGCAAATGCTGTGATTTGGCTGAGCGTGATTAAGCTGACGCTCATTCTATTCATTGCTTACCGTGTGCTTCTCTCAATGGTTCAAAATAGACTGGGTGCCCTGACAGGTGCCGCAATTTATGGACTATCTATTGTGTATTTCCGGCATCAAACGTTTTGGGAATTTTTCACCGACAGCATGATGTGGCTTCCGCTGCTTGTGCTTGGGGTTGAACGGATATTCAAAACGGGTAAGCCGGCTTGGTTTATTTTGGCGTGCAGCCTGATGCTCATCAACAACTTTTACTTTGCTTATATTCACTTTATCTTTTTAGCGATATATCTTGTCTTCAGATATATGATCAAGCTACGAAGTGAGGAGCGCGGGTGGAAGGTGTTTTGGACGCTTGCGATCTCTACGCTGTTATCCTTTGGGATCAGTGCCGCCTTTTTTATCCCGTCTGTTCATGGCTTTCTTAACAATATAAGACCGCCGTATGAACAGGCCATTCCTTGGTTCGATCTGCATGATCATCTGCTGTTTACGAGCAGGGTGTATTTATTACCTGTGATTTTTCTGATTTGTCTGTTTCTCGTACCGCTTTACCGGAACAGATGGTTTTTCATGTTTACATCGATCAGCGTTCTGCTCATTGTTTTTCACTACAGTCCAAAGATAGCGAGCGTGTTTAATGGTTTTTCAGCACCGCAGTACAGATTTGAATACATTCTTGCCTTTACAGTTGGAGCGGTCGTTGCCATCACGATCAAGCATTTCTCACAAATCGAGTGGAAGTGGAAAAAGCGTGCGGTCTTAGGTGCTTGGATTGTATTCCTTCTCGCTATCGTCCTTTCAGAACGAGCAAAGGGAAACATGGATGTCGTTGTGTTTACAGGTATAGGACTGCTTGTGATCAGCTTGTTCTTCCTATGGATGCATGCGGAAAAACGTCAGCACCTTCGTCTCTTTTCAGCTGTGCTTATTGCCATCAGCTTACTGACAGCAGGCGTGTATCAGCAGGGATACTTATCTGAAAGAAGCAATATTAAGAGCGTATCAGATACGTATCTGAATAGTGAGGCATATGCTGGCCATGAACAAATGAAGCTGATCCAGCAAATTCAAAGCCGCTCAAAAGATCCGCTCGCCCGGATTGATTGGATGAATGGCGTGCGAAACAATACCCCATTATTTGAAGGCTTTCAAGGCATGAGTGTGTATTCAAGTATATTGAATCAGCATTTGCTCAATTTCTATTGGAATGACCTGCAAATCGATATGGGACGGGAAAGTGTCAGCCGGTATGCAACAATGGGGGACAGGGCGAATTTATACAGCCTGACCTACGGAAAGTATTATATGAGAAAGAGCGCGATGTCTTACTCACCACCAGCTTATTTTAAGCCAATCTTGAAAAGTGAGCATTATGAGGTATATGAAAATACGCGGTCACTGCCATTTGCAAGAACAACGAGCACCGTTTATTCAGAACAATCCTTAAAGGATGCCTCAGCACTTGATAAAGAGCATGCGATGCTGCAAGGCGTCATTTTAGACAAGAAAGGAAACGCTGAAATCGAGCACGCAGCAGATCGACTCAAAGATACCAATATTCATACGGAACAAGCTGTATACGAACATGGCGTGCTTGATGTATACGGAGAAATGGGCGGTCTGAATATCACACTGTCAGATGACATCGCTCGCGTGGGGGATGTGTATGTGAGCTTTTATGTGAAGCGGACCGACCGTAACGAAGGGTTTCAGTTATCCGTTGACGACTATGTCACATCACGAAAAAGCAATACATCCATCTACAAAACAGGTGTAAATGAAGTGACGATTCGGGTCCCTGCGGAAAAGATCCTCTCCATTCGAGTACCAAAAGGGACGTATGAACTGAGTCAATTAAAGCTGTATCACGAACCATATCGCATCTTAGAGCAAGCAGATGAAAAAGAAAAACAGGATGATGGCAGCCAGCAGGTGAAGATTCAAAACAATCGTTTTACGATTTTATATGATAACAAGCGCGGCGATGACTACATGATTCTGCCTGTTCCATATGAAAAAGGCTGGGAGCTCAAGGTGAACGGACACCAAACCGATATTGAAAAAGCCAACTACACTTTTATTGGTTTTCCAATAGAAAAAGGGAAAAACGAGATTGTGCTAACCTACTATCCGCCTTATATCAGAATTCTCGCATTGATTTCACTCGTCAGTTTGATTGGTGCGATCCTCTATGCACGGAGAAAACACAAGAAACACCACTTTTCATCTTAAGTGGTGTTTTTTATTTTTCATCTCATACGTATGTTTCTTCATCCCATTCAATATTGTATTCGTTCATTTTTTTATCAATATCATTCTGAATACCCATGTGCTGAAATAGCGCATTCAATTCTTCTGTCCTCTTTCTTCGATCCTTTTCATAATAATAGAACGCATCTCGATAATCATGATCTCTTAGCATCTTTGCTAGGACCATGGCATCTTCTAGACTATACGATGCTCCTTGACCAACAAAAGGATTTGCTGTATGTACAGCATCACCTATAAGAACAACTCGTCCTTTTGACCACACAGGAAGATCCTTTATTTCATAGATACTTCTTGGAAAGAACATGTCTGTATGATCGATGATGTCAGATAGGTGTTTAGGAATGTTCCAATGTTCCATTTGTTTATATAATAACTGTCGAATGGTTTCTTTATTGGCTTTCTCAAAATGTTTTGTAGGTAACTTCTCAGGACACTGAGAGAAAGCTTGCCATAAAATATTCATTTTATTTGTTGGATGCGCTTTTCCAAAAATGAATTGAAAGTTTCCGTCATTGTAAAAATAACTTGTTGCCTCATCCAATACAAAATCCTTCACAAACGATACTCCTTGAAGTCCCCAAAAACCGCTATAGTCTAATTTAGCATTAAACGCAACAGCCTCTCTTGTTTTCGAAAAAGTTCCATCTGCTCCTATTAAAATATCACCTGTTATGACAGTTTCATCTTCAAAAAAAGCCTCAATGGAATGAGATGTCTGGTTGACCGAAGTTAACTTTTTGTTGTATTTCACTTTGATTCCTTGACGGTGAACTTCCTTTAAAAGTGATTTGATGATTTGGTCTCTCATGACGTTCAGTAAAGGGGCATCATAATATTTTTCACTATAATTGTGAAAGATCGCTTCTACTTCATTTTCACTGTTTATTTGCTGGATCTTCTTTATCACTGTTGCATTTGCTATCACTTCATTTTTACACCCGATTTCATCCAAAATCTTTACCCCATTCGGAGACAGTAAAAAACCTGCTCCTGCTTCTAATTCTTCATCTGACCTGCTTTCATAAATCGTACTTTCCATTCCAGCCTTTTTTAAAAATAAAGAAGTAGCCAATCCTGCTACACCACTGCCGATAATGATCACATTTTGAGATTTCATTATTTCCCCTCCTCTTTTATAAACAGACCAGTCGGTTTATTTTAGTGCAAAAAAAATAAGCTTTTTCATATAGGACAGCGTATCACAATTCCCCCTTTTCATTTGGTAATTAAAGTATATGATAATATGTTATTAATGATTTCGCAAGAATGAAACTAACCAATTTCTAATCAACTTCTTCTAAAAACATGAAGGGGATAACAAAATATGAACAAAGACACCGTGATAAAACACTATGAACACACCCTTGAATGGGTACAATCGCTAACGGAATTAACAGACAAAGAATGGCGCCGCGCCATTGCTGATGGGAAGTGGAGTATTGCTGAGATCATCGCGCATTTTGTTCCGTGGGATGAATTTATTTTACATGATCGCCTAAAGGAATTTTGGAACGATCGGGCGTTATGTAAGGCACCTGATGTGCATGAAATGAATATACAGTCAGCCGAAAGGGCAAGACACGAAGAGAGAAGCGAGACGATCGGGCGATTTATTGCTATCAGAACAGAATTGCTTCAAGAAATGAAGAAAATCGAAGCATCTCGCTGGAATACATCCTTTTTGATCGGTCAAACCGAGCTGACGTTATCAAGTTATTTTCAAGGTTTAATTAAGCATGATCTTCATCATATGGAGCAGGTCAAACAAGCGCTCTCTACAGAAAGACGATAGCGCCTCACGAAGCTTCCTTATCAAATGGAAACGTCGCATAATCAAACAAAAAATGAAACAACCAAAGACTCATGGCAAAGAGAATTTCCTCAGAAGTAGACAGTAAAATGCCGTCAACCAATTCGTCTGATAAATAGACAGCACCCCAAATAAACAAAAGGTGAAATAAGATGGCATAGAAAACGATAGATTGTTTTTTGGATCGGCACTTTCGTACAAACCGCATGAGCACGTGTTCCAGATGTTCGAAAGAGATCCCGAGTACAACATAGATGCCCATAAACAGTAGCAATGATAAAATCGATTGATAAAAAGCACCAGTCAAATGAAAGAATAGCACACAAAACAACAAAAATATGTAACAGACAGCCGACGTCGCCATCAGCCATTTCACCCCTTGCCATAAAGCGTGAACAGATTGCTGCATAGGTGAACCAACACTCCTTTACATGAAGATACCTGCAAAAAGGACAGCCTTTTTGCAGGAAGATGGAATTAATCCTCTTTTTTAGGTGCAGCGATCACAGGATGTTTTTCAGTATCAAGCAATTTCAAGAATTCTTCGCCTTGATCTAAATGATCAAGAACAAGCTGTTTCGGTGTGACCGCAAGCCACTGATTGAGCGAGATATCTGCATAATGGTCGCTCTTGAAGATTTCTAAGAAATAAAGCGGTTCGTCGCCTGTATTTTCTACATAATGCCCCATCGCAAATGGCACATAGCCAACGTCTCCCGCCTGATAGTTAAAGGTTCTCGCATGTCCATCAGAAGCAAATACCGTCATTCGTGCCTTTCCAGAAATGAAATATTGCCATTCATCCGTATTTGGATGCCAATGCAGCTCACGAATGGCACCTGGATCAACTTTCACAAGAGCAGAGGCAATCGTTTTAGACGCTTTGAAATTGGTAGAATCCGCAATCCACACTTGTCCACCGCTTGACGTAATCGGCTCTTGTTTTAACAGCTCATATTTAAAGGAATTCGGGACTTCCCCTTGCTCTGTTTTCACCTTGTCACACTCAAGGGAACCAGGAATTCCTTTTTGGAAAATATACTTCTCTTTCTCTGGCAGTTTCTCAAATTGCTCCTTTGTCATTCCAAAGTTTTGGAGCACAACTTCCTCTGGCGTATGGGCAAGCCAATCAGTCACTTGGAACGTACTATTTTCAGAGAAGGAACCATCATCAAACACAAGCAAGAATTCAGCTCCCGGTTCAAGTGCTTGAATAGAATGCGGCAAGCCTGAAGGGAAGTACCACAAATCACCCTCGGTCACATCCTCTGTAAAATTGCGCCCCTCTGCATCAACCGATGTAATTCGTGCTTCCCCATAAATCATGTACGCCCATTCCGCTTCCTTATGCCAGTGCAGCTCGCGAATCGCACCAGGTTTTAGCCGCATGTTCACAGAGGCAAGACTTTTAGAAATTGGCAGTTCACGCACCGTTACCTCGCGGGCATAGCCGCCTTTTTCTAAACGGTTGTGCGTATCAGAAAAAGAATATTTCATGTTGGGAACCGTTCCATGATCGGTTTCTGGCGGCGTGAGCATATCTGGGTTTTGTCTGTCCCGATCGAGATTACGTGGAATTTTGACCGTTGCTCCTTTTTCTCCTCGAATCGGCTGTGGTACACCATTTTGCTTTTCACTCATGATAAAATCCCCTTTCAACATCGTATTGTGTGAGGTGACAAAAGGCCTTTCATTTCGCCCTCGTTTTCATAAGGTGAAACGAATCAAGAAGATGTCAATCTGATTCATCATTTTTTTGAACAGCGACCAATCGTTGGATGAGCTTGCTTAATTCATCAAACTTTCGTTCAAAGCGTGTCAGCAAATAAACCGTCAAAATGGCAGGGAAACCAGCCTGACCAAGCTGCTTCAGCCATTCCTCCGAAAAAAAGGTCTCCATTTGTCTCACCTCCCAGCAGATGCTCGTCTTCTCTATAAGTGGTATGAAAGAAGAAATAGGAAATCAAAGGGGGAGAAAATGAACCATTAGACCCGTTTCACAAAGTTTACTTTTTTTAACTTTTGTCCACTTAATGCAAGTAGAGAGAACAAAGGGGAGGATGCACATGGATTATCGGCTGTTATTGAAAGCAAAATGGAATGAAATCATTGATCACCCGCTCATTCAGCAATTTTTAAGCAATCCTAAAAACCAGCAGCTTCTCAGGCAAGTCATGGAAGAGCCAAACGAAGAAAATGCGAAAAAACTAGATTCTGAGTTCAAGCAGTTTTATCAAAAAATCCGCATGATCAAGTATATTTCCACAATGATCCGCATCTTTTCAGTCGACTTTGATAAACGAGTCAAAAAAAAGCAGCAACGTTTTCCACTCATACTCGACCATCCTGATACGCAAGAAGTGAAAGATCCTGTTCAAACAGATACGTATGAAGCCGTCCTCTTCAACCAGCAAGACTTGGGGGAGCACCTGCAAGACCAAACATTGTACAAGGCCTACCAGCAGCTCACAGACAAACAAAAAATGGTCTTAACCCATATTTATGTTGAAGGTCAAACAATGAAAGAAATAGCCGACCGGCTAGGCGAAACGAGACAAAACATCTCAAACATCCACAAAAAAGCGCTCAACAAACTAAAAGAAGAAACAGGGGGAGATGTCCGTGCACGAAGACAAAATCACCAATGGAGAAATGGAAGAACTCATTGAAACCTTCACACCCATGATCAAAAAGAAACTACAAAACACGGCATATCAAGAAAGAGAAGACCTCGAACAAGAACTCTATATCAAACTCATTGAAAAAGTAGACCGGCTGATTTACCAAGAAGGACCTGGATTTTGGGAGTTTATTGTGGAATATATGACGAAGTTGTAAGAGGAACTGATGGTGCGAATGTCAGGTGAACATAAAATCCCCGGGACATTCGCACCTTTTTATTCGACAAAAATGAGAGAAAATGTATATTTTGTAGTGGGGAAAACAAAATTCTAGTTAGAATCCTAATGATTTTGACAATCATTCCCTGAAAAATGTTACAATTAGGGCGGAAATCGAAGTCGCACTCTACATGAGTGCGTGGATTGAAATGCTTAAGGTCGGCGATCTTCGCGGCCAAACGTCGTCGCACTCTACATGAGTGTGTGAATTGAAATGCTTCGCTCACTCCTCTTCAGTCGTCACTTGAGCGTCGTACTCTATATGAATGAGTACGTGAATTTAAATAATGATTGTTTGACCATGCTCAGGTGCTTCTATGTGTCGCACTTTACATGAGTGTATGGATTGAGGTAGATTGAAAAAAATGTTGACAGTAGTCATGTTTTTAAATGAATTCAAAGCTGTTGATGAAATAACGAAATAACGAAATAACTACCTTTAAGCAATAGTTATTAATTAAATAGGATTAAGAAAAATTTGGTGCGAATGTAAGGTGAACATAAAATCCCCGAGGCATTCGCACCTTTTTATTCGACAAAAATGAGAAAAAATGTATATTTTATGAAGGGGAAATCAAAATTCTATATCGAAATTTGAGGATTTTGCCTATCATTCCCTAAAAAATGTTACAATTAGGGCGGAAATCGCAGTCGCACTCTACATGAGTGCGTGGATTGAAATTTGAAATTAATATTCGTTGTAAAATTGTATTGTTGTCGCACTCTACATGAGTGCGTGGATTGAAATCCACTTAACTGAATATTCCCCTCTACCCAATCAGGTCGCACTCTACATGAGTGCGTGGATTGAAATTCACGTTGTAAATAAGTTTATGTATTGTACTCGCTGTCGCACTCTACCTGAGTGCGCGATTTTAAATGATTGTGTCTTAAACGGGTATGCCACCTAAAAGACCATCTTCTTACAACATCCTCTTTCAGATACAAAAGCCATCAAAATAGACTGTTCATTTGTATAGTGAAAACATGACTCGTTGCAGTCATGTTTTTTTCTTCTTCTTTTTCCTAAATAAACCTTAAAAAATCTCAAAATAAGTCGAAATGAAAAGTAGTTATTTAGATTCAAATATTATCCATTCGTAATGAGTGGTGAAGGAGGAAATGGTTTGGGTGAAACGGAGCGAACCGGTAAAGTGGAGCAGCTGATCTTAGAGAATTATCAAAGATTAAACAGCATGATATCAGAAGAAGTGGATTTTGCTTCTAATCATGGCGGACTGACAGGAGATTCTAGAGAAGTGATGTGGCTGGAGTTTTTTCGGAAAATCATTCCTAAAAAATATTCATTAGCACAAGGTGTCATCATTATTGACTCAGATGGAAATCATTCTAACGAAGTCGATATTGCCGTATTTGATGAGCAGTATACGCCATATGTGTTCCAACACAATTCGTTGAAGTTTATACCGATTGAGGCGGTTGCGGTTGCTATTGAATGTAAAAGCTCTAATTTGAAAGAGAAAGGTTTAGAAGAATGGTCTAAAAAAATAAAACAGCTAACACCAAAAACAACAGGAATTGCTAGAATGGCCACAGGTTACTTTACAAGTGAAAGTAACACACAAAAGAGGACGCGTCCTTTACTCATTTTAGCAAGTAACTTTAAAAGAGAAGAGGACCAAACAATTTCAAATAAAGCAGCTGAATTAGCGGCGTCTTTTGATTTTATGCTCATGAAAAAAAGCAATGAATTTCAATTAAAAGTACCTAATGAACATGAACATCTAAGATGGTGGTCAAACGAATTAAATTGTTTCAAACAAGAAAAACGATCTAAGGAAGAAGAAAAATTTTTAGATGAAAACAAACTCAGCGATTTACGTATTGATGGATGTGATCTGTTGACACTAAATTTTCAATTAAATCAATTGCTGATGCTCATTAACAATCCCATGTTTTTCCCTCACTATGCATATGCCAAGCTGTTTCAGAAACAGATAACAAAGTGAAGAAAGGAGAGCGACATGACAAGGGAATCTAGTAAACCCAAAACCAATTGGCATGATGTGAAACATGCGATTGACACGAAAATCCATGAAGACCAAAGACTTTTTAAAGAGCCGCTTACTATTCATTTGGTTACGCCAATGTTTGGCGGAGGGCCCCAATCAAACTCAATTGATCAAGAGAGACCCATTCGAGAAAGTGCCATTCGTGGACATCTTCGTTTCTGGTGGCGTGCAACTCGAGGAGCTGTTTGCAAAAATGCAAATGATTTATCTAAACAAGAAGCAGAGATATTTGGTCATACAGAACAAGCGAGCCAGATTCAAGTGGTAACGCATTATGAAAAAGACGAAGTGAAAAGAAATTCAAAAGTATTTTTTAAAAAGAAAAATCATCCATTTCCACGGTATATTCTTTCAAATATGAAAGATGAAACACCATATCTCATGAAGGCGCAATTTTCTTTAAATATCCGGTTATCTAAAAAAACAACCGATTTTGAGTTAATCAAAAAAGAAGTTGAAGCAGCATTATGGGCTTGGATCAACTTCGGTGGACTTGGGTCAAGAACGAGACGTGGGTGTGGCAGTTTATATTGCAAGCAATTTTCACCTTACAACAAGAGGACAAAAACCCAATTGGGAAAATGGTTTGAGCAAAAGCTTTTAGAATATGACATTCAATTGCCAGCATCAAGTCGAGAATGGCCGACGCTTAGTCGAGAATTCAAAGTACAGGCATTTCCATCATCTATGATCTCAAGCTGGCAGTCTGTCATTCAGACATATGAAACATTTCGAAGAAGATCTAACCCGGACAAAAAAAGGGGAAGAAGTTGCTGGCCGGAAGCAGATACTATTCGTCTTTTTACAGGTAAGGCTAAATTAGGTCATGACATCCCTTATCCAAAAGATAAACCATTTGAATATCAAGCATTTCCTAAAGCTCAATTTGGTTTGCCTATTCAGTTCCGATTTGCTCCTAAAGATAGTGGGAAAGATCCAGATCCTGTAACGCTCCTACCTAAAGGAAAGGATCGCTTGGCTTCACCACTCATCTTAAAACCGTTAGCTATTAATCAAAAGGAATCGGTGGGCATGGTGATGGTGTTGCAGCAACCAAAGATCGAAGCTTTATCGCTTTTAGGGGACAGAAAGCTTTTGCCCAATGTGACAGATGAACAAAGTATCTACCCAACAGCCACCTACTCAAAAAACCCATTACAAGACGAGAGTGGCCGTACGCACTCATCGGCGATTCAAGCCTTTTTACATAGCAAGGAGGTGCAAACATTTTGTCAGAAGAATTACAAAAACAAACATTGATGCTATTTTCTATAGGGCCCGTTCAAGAATTTATTGCGCAAGCACGGCGGACGCGTGATTTATGGTTTGGCTCTTTTCTTCTATCTGAATTAAGTAAAGCAGGTGCGAAGAAATTTCAAGAACTGGGTGGAACGCTTATTTTCCCTGTGTTCAACGAATCCTCTGCAGAACCAAACGACGCAGAACCAAACAACGCACCAAATAAAATATTGGGGGAAATCTCAAACGAACAGCCTTCATCCGTTGCAAGACAAGTAAAAAAAGCAGTATATAACAAGTGGAAGGAATACGCAGACTTTGTAAGAGAGATTGTGGATCCTTATATTCAAATAGGCACATGGAATCGACAAGTTGATGATTTATTGGAATTTTATGCTGTGTGGGCTGAGGTGCAAAATCAAGACAAAGCGGCAAATGCGTCCGCAAGTCCATATCATATGGCTCTTCAAGAAGTCGAAGGTTTAATGGCGGCAAGGAAGACTTTAAGAGATTTTAAACAAAATGAGCCAGGGGCGTTATTCGGTGAACCAAAATCATCACTTGACGGTGGACGGGAATCTGTTTTTCAAAAGCAAAAAACACCACAGCAAGTGGCGCAACTAGCGAAATGGGGAATTGGTGAACATGAATCATTAGATGCGATTTCAGTGATCAAACGATTGTCCTTACATAAACATCCGAGTATGACATTTCCATCAGTCTGCGATAAAGCTTTTGCTCCCTATCAAAACATGTTGGAACAAAATGAACAGATGAAGCAAGCAGCCATACAATATGTGAAAGATGTAGAAACATATCTTGAGAATATGAATCTAACAGTAGCCCCTATTGATTTGAGTGAGGCATCGCTTTTTTATGAAAGAAGAATAGAAGATTATCTTGAACAACGTGGACTTGTCGGGACCACACGAACAGAAGCGAAAAATGATATCACACAGCTGCTCGAAAAATATTTCAAAGGTGAATACAGCAAGTATCACGGCCAGCCGATCAAACCACCAGCACCTTCACCTTACTATACCTTTCTCATGGCGGATGGAGATAAGATGGGCAGCCAACTGCGAAATATACAGCATGTAGAAAGCCATAGTGCATTTTCTAAAACGCTCTCAATTTTTGCTTCAAAGGCAAGTGGGATTATTTCCGAATGTGAAGGTACATTGATTTATGGCGGCGGAGATGATGTCATGGCTTATGTACCGGTTCACAAATGCTTAGAAGCAGCTGGGAAATTGCAAAGTGAATTTGTTTCAACGATGAAGGCTCATCAACATAGTGAAATACCTCCTTCGATTTCAATTGGCATCGCCATCGTTCATATGCTTGAGCCTCTTGAAGAAGTAAGAAGCATGGCACGTCAGGCTGAACAATATGCGAAACAAGAGCGGAATTCATTAGCGATTCATTTCCAAAAGCGAGGCGGAGGAGACACAATGAATATCTCAGTCTCATTTCAAATAGATCCAGTCGCCTCTATCCAAGAGATGACGACGTGGTTAAAACAGTCTTATTTCACATCTGGCTTTGCATATGGCTTACGAGAGTTGTATCAAACATACGAACAGTCTCCATTTAAAAAACAGCCAGGAATTTTAGATGAACTCATCCCACTAGAGATTAGACGTCTTGCATTCAAAAAGAAAACGGAAGCAAAAACAGAGCAAGAAACGAAAGAGTGGATCGATCAATTGATTGCGAAGTATATACCGAAGAAGAATACATTAGAAGAATTACATACAATCGCTGAATGTATGATCATTGCTCTTCAACTAGAGGAGGTAAGTGGACATGCCTGAAAGATGGTTTCACATTCAACCGCTTGATCCGCTGCTTATTCGTGATGCACGTCCATTTCAAAGTGTACCAGGTATACGGGCGCGTTCACTAAACGATGTTCCACCAAGTGTGGTCGCAGGAACACTTCGAACAGCTCTAGCGAAGAAACGACAATCAATAAAACACACGACGCCACTTTCTTATTATGCAAAATCTCTTGTGCGAGGTCCTTTATATCGTTGGCATGATTATTTATATGTGCCAATGCCTCATGACCTTGAGTTATTTGATGATGAGTATGGCATGTATCAAGTGAGACCAAAGCCAATGATGTCGGAAGGCCAGGGCTTTTTTGGTACAGGAAAAACAGGTCGTTTTAGTGATGCATTATGGCCGCCAATTGGAGCTGGGGCTCGTAAAAAAATGAAATCGCCGCCAGCTTTTGTATCACTAAAATGGATGGTGAACTGGCTGACAGACGAAGTGGATGAAAGTCATGTGAAGGAAGCCTTGTCTGAATATCAACACATGCAGGAGGAAAATCATTCTTTCAAAAAGGAAACACCACCGGCATTTATTCCAGCATTACAGCGTCAGGAACGAACACAAATTCAGGTGGAAACTGGCAGTAAAAAGACAAAAGATCAGCATCTATTTTCAACAGAATCGCTCTTATTCCCAGATGACTTTAAACTGGAGGCAGGAATAGAGTTATCTACTGAAGAGTCAGAAGAATTAAAGCCTTTCTCAGGCATTCACCCAATCGGTGGTGAACGGAGGCTGGCTCATATAGAAGACCGGCCACATGTATACCAACAAGATTGGACATGTCCAGATATGATTAAAGAATCGCTTAAGAACAAGACGTATGTTCGCATGATATTGGCGACACCTGCTTATTTCAGTAAAGGATGGCAGCCCGGATGGCTGGATGAACAGCTCATGTCAAAACCACTATTTGATACAAATGTACGACTCAAATTGGTTTGGGCATCTGTTCCACATTGGCAGCCTATCTCTGGATGGAGCTTAGCAAATAAAGGCAATGGGCGTGAAAAAGCAATACGCCGCTTAGTCCCCGCAGGTAGTGTTTACTTCTTTACAGTAGAAGAAGGAGATCCAGCAGAACTGGCCGAAAAAATGTGGCTTCAATCAGTATCTGATCGTAACCGGCGCAAAGAAGCGTTTGATCGTGAAGATGGCTGCGGGTTAGCACTTTGGGGAACATGGAAGCCGAATGAATAAGAGGAGTGAGATGATGGAAGCAAGCCGTTGGTTTTGGATACATTGTTTATCCCCCCTCCATATTGGAGCGGGTGAAGGAGTTGGCGTGATTGATATGCCCATTCAACGAGAAAAAGTCACAGAATGGCCGATTATACCTGGAAGCAGTATCAAAGGCGTGCAGCGTGAACATTATCGCGCGAAAGGACAAGACACATTCGTACAAAAAGTATTTGGTACACAAGGAGATCAAGATGGAAGCGCAGGAGCAGTCGTCATGACAGATGGCCGGTTATTTTCATTCCCGGTGGCGAGTAGATACGGTACATTTGGATATGTGGCAAGTCCACTCATATTGAAAAGATTAGCCCGCGATGCAAAAGCATTAGGCGTATCGCTGGATATCCCTGATCTCATCGAAGAATCAAGCACGCTAGTCACCATGAATTCTAAATTAGTAGAGAATGACGAATTATATCTAGGTGAATTTCAAGGGGCTGCGAAAAAATCTCAAAAACTAACCGATTTTGCTGAACAGATGGCCAAACTTTTATTCGACGATAAACCATCACAAACTCTTTGGATAGAGCGATTTGTGATTGTAAGTGATGACGTTTTTCAATACATTGTCACCATGAATTCTGAAGTGACACCTCGTATTAGAATTGATCATGAAACCCGAACAGTTAGTAAAGGAGCTCTCTGGTATGAAGAGTATGTACCGGCAGAAGCCATATTTTATGGGCTCATGTGGTGTGATCGTGTCGATGGAAGCAATGATTTATCTGTTAGACATCAACTTTTAAATCAACTAGAAAAACAGATGCATCTTCAATTAGGCGGAAACACAAACGTAGGTAAAGGAAGAGTATCCTGGCGTATGACAGGAGGGGAGGGATCATGAAACTCATTCAACATCATTATGCTGAGAAAGCGTATCAACATGTGATGAATGCCAAAACGAATGAGGAGAATTTCTCAAATCAATATGGACAACTCTGTCACAGATTCGCCTCAATGATCTTAACAAATGGATTAAGGCTCACCATTACATTTTTTGAAGCAAAATCAAAAAAAGGAAATGCTTATCAACAATTCGTTCAGGATATAAAAGAAACACTAGATATACAAGGAGATTGGTCAGCTTCTAATCGAAATTACTTAATCAAATCAAGACAAGCTTTAAGTGCATCTGTTTGGTTAAAAAGATATGCGGAATCTATTTTAAAGGTGGAACAAGGGGCGGAGAATGTGGAGGACATCCAATGAATCTGTCATTAACCTTAAACAAAAGCAAATGGGAGATTGAAGGTTCTACATTGTCGAACATCATAAACGACAGTTCGAAGAAGCAGTCATTTTATGAAAATGTGATTAGTTTACATCAAGAACAGTGGGAAAAATACAATCACTTGTTGTATGAAAAATTTGTGGAGCGATATTATACTGACACGAACCCCACATGCCTAGTCAAATCCATATCACCGTTAGTCATTGGACATGGAGGAGAGGGTGTACTTGAAACGGGATTGTTATTACACCCGATATACGGCGTTCCTTATTTATCAGGAACCGCTTTAAAAGGGGTAGCCTCTCATTATGCCCACTCTGTATTAGGTGGAAACTTCCAAGAACTAAAACAAGGTGGAAGTGATTACAACACATTGTTTGGAACAAACGAACGTGCTGGCATGATCGAATTTCATGATGCGCTCATAATGCCTGAGACGGTAGGAGAAGCATTCAAAGTAGATGTCATGACCCCACATCATTCAGACTATAACAGCGTCAAGCTAGATAAGATAAACAAAGGGGGAAGTGTTCCAGCCCCTCGAGACGATGACTCACCAACACCGATTCATTTCTTAACGGTGGTCAACGGCCGCTTTCAACTTCTATTGAAAACAAAAAAGAATCTACCAGAAGAAGCAGAATGGCTCGAACTCGCCAAAACCATCTTACTAGGCGCTTTAGAACACGAAGGAATCGGCGCTAAAACAAATGCGGGTTATGGAAGGCTTAAAATGGACCACGTCATTTCGTAAGACTAAGTGCGAATGTGAGGTGAACATAAAATCCCTGGAACATTCGCACCGTTTTATTCGACGAAAATGAGAAAAAATGTATATTTTTTAAGGGTTAAAACAAAATTCTATATAGAAACTTAAGGGTTTTGACGATCATTCCCTAAAAAATGTTATAATTAGGGCGGAAATCGCAGTCGCACTCTACATGAGTGCGTGGATTGAAATCCTTCCTCTACTCGCACACCGTTACCCTGGATGTCGTTGCACTCTATATGAGTGCGTGGATTGAAATTATAATTCGGATGACTTTTCATATCATCCATTCTCGTCGCACTCTATATGAGTACGTGGATTGAAATAACAGGTTTCGCGACACCTTGACCAACCTTTTTGTCGCATTCTATATGAATGCGTAGATTGAAATTCTTCAGCATAATTTTCTAGCTCCACCAATTTCGTCGCACTCTTCATGAATGGGTGGGTTAATAATTGAGAAAACATAACTCTGCCTCCTGACTCAGTAGTCAAGTATCTAATTGAATTCAATTGTTGCTGAAATATAAATAAGTATGATTAACAACTTTCAATAGATTTCATACTAAGAAAAAGTCGGTGCGAATGTGAGGTGAACATAAAATCCCTGGAACATTCGCACCTATTCATTCGACAAAAATAAGAAAAAATGTATATTTTTTAAGGGTGAAAACAAAATTCTATATAGAAACTTGAAGGTTTTGACTATGATTCCCTAAAAAATGTTATAATTAGGGCGGAAATCACAGTCGCACTCTACATGAGTGTGTGGATTGAAATCTCCATGATGCGACAGGCCGTCATACATAGCTCCGTCGCACTCTACATGAGTGTGTGGATTGAAATACGCTTGATAAGCCTTGTTTTCCTGATTGTGCTACGTCGCACTCTACATGAGTGTGTGGATTGAAATCATATCAGTTATGCTCTTTTTTTCGTTCATCGCGGTCGCACTCTACATGAGTGCGTGGATTGAAATAATACGTAGTTCAGCAAACTATCGAAGTGTACAAGTCGCACTCTACATGGGTGCGTGGATTGAAATCCATCCGAAAACTCAGTAATGAGTGATTTTAGTGGTCGCACTCTACGTGAGTGCGTGGATTGAAATGGTGAATGGTGGGAAAAGACAGGAAAGCCTGGTGTCGCACTCAACATAAGTGCATAGATCACTGTTTCTGCGAATTACATAAATTCAAATATCTATCCAGTTCAAAATCTACACAAATGAAAAATCAAAATAATGTACTTCCCCCTAAATCCAAGCCCTACACAACAAAAAAAGACTCGCTCACACAGAGCCGAGTCTTAATTTTTTTTGCAGTTTTTCTTCACTGAAAATCCAGCCGGTATAGGAGTTTTTGATTTGGTGGTCCATGTCGATATGGCAGATCGCAACAAAAGGATAATGACCTTTGCTGCGGTAGCGCAAATCAATGAACCGCACCTCGTAATGATCCTTGTATTTATCCACTTCCCACCGATAGACAGGAGAGAAGGAGAGAAAGGCTGAAATGTTTTCATCTTGTTTGGCAATCTTCATAATTTCAGTATCAGGGACCGGCACCCGGTTAAAGGTGTCTAAAATGACAACCTCTCCATTCATACTGCGCCCAACATGGAAAGAGGATTTACATTTCACGGCAATGCGCCATTGTCTGAACTTCATTGTAGGCGAAATAATAATGTCTTCAATTTCATCGAATTGTGCACGCAGCTGATGTTTAATCTGAAGCTGCATGATCACCCTGACGATATAATAACAGAAAATCACAGCATACAGCGTAATGAACGTATAACCGGGATGCCCGCCAATCGCCCAAACGACAATGGCGACAAGATGGGTAAAAAAGATAAACGGATCAAACGTGTTAATAATCCCAAGCGCTACCCACTTCTTTGAAAATGGACGAATGGCCTGCGTACCGTATGCATTGAAAATATCGACAAACACATGAAGCACAACAGCTAATAGTGTCCATAACCAAAGATGAAGTAAATTCGCCCCCGGCACAAATGGGAAAATCACAGCCGGAATTAGCAATGACCAAAACAGTACAGCCGGAATGGAATGTGTAAATCCCCGGTGATTTCTTATATAAACCGCATTATTTTTTAGTTTTAGCACAGTATCAATGTCTGGTGCTTGGGAGCCGGCGATGGTCGCGATCATCACGGCGTGTGCCATGTGTGGATCTGCGCTGACGGCTGGATCTAAAAGTGCAAGTCCCCCAAGAGAAATGCCCATTACTACATGAGTACCAGTGTCCAATTGATTACCTCCTAGTTGTCATGCTTAGGAACAATCATACAAAGTATACGCCTTCTTTCAAGACTATGTGCAAAAGCACTTTTGCTTTGTCTTGATTTAATGTAACATGTTAACGTATCTACAAACAGTATACAACAAATAAGGTTCTTTTCAGAACGTTAGCCCTCGGTCCAATTAGAAGGAGTATAGATATGAAAGACATTCAAGAAAAGCTGGACCGCAAAGATATTGCGGGCTTTCAGCATGATTTAATTGATTGGTATGAAAAAGAACAACGAACATTGCCATGGCGTGAAAATCAAGATCCATACCGCGTATGGGTATCAGAAGTGATGCTTCAGCAAACGAGGGTGGATACGGTCATTCCGTACTTCAACCGGTTTATGGAGCAATTCCCGACAGTGAAAGATCTTGCTTTAGCTGATGAAGAAAAAGTCATGAAAGCATGGGAAGGTCTTGGCTACTACTCAAGAGTGCGTAATTTACAGGCAGCTGTGAAAGAAGTCTATGAATCCTACGAGGGCGTTGTCCCTGATACGAAAGAGCAATTTTCAAAGCTCAAAGGTGTAGGCCCGTATACGAGCGGCGCAGTACTGAGTATCGCTTATAACAAGCCGTACCCTGCGGTAGACGGCAACGTTATGAGGGTCATTTCCCGTATTTTGTCCATATGGGATGATATTGCAAAACCAAAAACGAGAAATATTTTCGAGTTTGCGGTCGATCAGCTCATTTCCCGGGAAAAGCCATCAGAATTTAATCAAGGGCTGATGGAGCTTGGTGCGCTCATTTGTACCCCAACATCTCCTGCCTGCCTTATTTGCCCTGTGAACATGCATTGCTCGGCACTCGAGGAAGGCGTTCAGCATGAGCTCCCAGTGAAAAGCAAAAAGAAAAAACCGACTGCAAAATCAATGGCAGCAGTGGTGTTATTTGATGATGCAGGCAACCTTTATATTCATAAGCGGCCAAGTACAGGCCTTCTTGCGAATTTATGGGAATTCCCTAACTTGGAAACCATAAAGGGAAGAAAAACGGAAAAAGAGCAGCTAATGGATTTCTTAAATGAGGAGGCAGGTGTACAAGCAGAGCTTGGTGACTTAGAAGGCACCATTCAGCATGTATTTACCCACCTCATCTGGAATATTTCTGTTTTCTTTGGACGTGTGACATCTGTATCTGATGACACGATGCTGAAAAAAGTGACAACAGAAGAATTTGAGGCATATGCTTTGCCAGTCTCACACCAAAAAATTTGGAAGATGGCACTTGAAGAGCCTAGTCGTATTTAACCGTTGTACCGTGGGTATAATCAGCTTCATTTCGGTGCAGACCCCCGCGGTCTTCGATTTCTGAAATGATTTCTCGATACTTAGATTGCCCTTCTTCATTCAAATAAGGTAAAATTTGTTGGAAAGCATGATGAAAGTAAGCAAGCTCAGTATCTTTCCATTGATCCTTGGACATCATGCCAAGCTGGCTTAAATCGCGTCCGACATACATGAATGTAACCTCCTAATAGGAACTTTCCTATTAGTGTGAAGCGAATGGACGAAAACTATTCAAATCAGGAGATGAACCATAATGAGTCAACGTAAATGTGCATTAATTACAGGCAGCAGTAGAGGTGTAGGGAAAGAAGTAGCCCTTCGTCTAGCTGAAAAAGGATATGACATTGTCATTAACTATGCGAGAAGCAAAAAAGCCGCACTTGAAACAGCGGAAGAAATTGAAGCGATGGGTGTGAAAACATTGGTTGTCAAAGCCAACGTAGGTCAGCCAGAGAAAATCAAAGATATGTTTCAGCAAATCGACGAAACCTTTGGCCGTTTAGATGTATTTGTGAATAATGCGGCATCTGGTGTTCAGCGTCCAATCATGGACCTTGAAGAAAATCATTGGGACTGGACGATGAATATCAATGCGAAAGCTTTGTTATTCTGCGGACAAGAAGCGGCGAAATTAATGGAGAAAAACGGCGGCGGACATATCGTCAGCATTAGCTCACTAGGCTCCATCCGCTACCTTGAAAATTACACAGTAGTCGGCGTATCAAAAGCAGCATTAGAAGCGTTGACGCGTTATCTATCTGTTGAGCTGTCACAAAAAAATATCGTCGTGAATGCCGTATCTGGCGGCGCGATCGATACAGATGCACTTAAGCACTTCCCGAACCGAGAAGAGCTTTTAGAAGACGCCAAGAAAAATACACCAGCTGGCCGAATGGTGGAAATTAAAGACATGGTCGACAGCGTCGAATTCCTTGTATCAGGCAAGGCAGACATGATTAGAGGACAGACGATTATTGTGGATGGCGGACGTTCTTTGCTTGTTTAAAAAATCATGAATAGGAAGTACACCTTCTGCACAAATTAATGTGCGTGGAGGTGATAATGATGGATAAACAACAAAACAAAACAAACGCACAACAAGTGAAAAAACAAAACCAAGCTTCTGCTCAAGGTCAATATGGTACTGAATTTGCTAGCGAGACTGACGCACAGCAAGTAAAAAAATACAACCAAAAAGCTGAGCAAAACAAACAACAAAACAGCTAATCACTGAAACAGAGAAAGCACTTCATCTACGAATGGAGTGCTTTTCTTTCAGATTGTTGACAAAGGGCTAAAATGATCTTTATTTTAGTCCTTTGTCTTCTTTTCAGCGTGACATGAAAACCTTTGAAGTCTAGGAAGGACGAGCACCGGAGCGGAGCGAATTTGACATTCGTGAGCACCGAAGCGCAGACCTGACACCGAATGCGAGGGTTTGTCTGCACGCTGAAGCACTTCATCTACGAATGAAGTGCTTTTCTTTTTGCCTCTCCCACCATCCGACAAAACCTGTAAAGCCTCTACATAAACAGTCAAAGGATTTCAGCAATCTTTCAAGAAATGGTATACAGACAAAAAGTGGATGGGAATAAAAGGGAGGAGTTAGATGTCTGATTTCGATCAGCTTGTAAAAGAACAAATGCAGCTCATGGATCAACTACTCAATGTACAGGGAGAACTCGATCTATGCTTAGAAACAGAAAAACAATTGCTGCAAGATGAAAAAAAAGAAGAGTGGACCAGGATTCATGATCAAATCAAACAAAAACGTAAGGAACTGCAAAAAATCCAAACCTTGTTTACAAAACAGACAGAAGAGGTCATCAATTCATATAAGCAGATGGAAAAGAGTTCAACCGTGATGTAAAACAGTGTGCCGTTCAATTGGGTTGAATGGCTTTTTCATTTCATTTTTTAATGATGTAACGGTATAATATGATAGAGACATGTTTAGTTGGGAAATTAGGTCTTTGGACTGTTATGTTTGTTTGTTATAGAAAGTAGGGGAGAAAATATGGGCTATCCCAAGGAAGGAGAAAGCATCCAAATTCAAAGCTATAAACACAATGGCTTGATCCACAGGATTTGGAATGAAACCACCATTCTGAAAGCAACGGAATTGTGTATCATTGGTGCAAACGACCGGACAATGGTGACTGAATCCGACGGCCGTACTTGGATGACGAGAGAACCGGCTATTTGCTATTTCCATGCAAAACAATGGTTTAATGTGATTGGGATGCTTAGAGATGATGGGGTATATTATTACTGCAACATCAGCTCTCCTTTTGCAACAGATGAAGAAGCAATTAAGTATATTGATTACGACTTAGATGTCAAAGTCTTTCCAGACATGACGTATAATATTTTGGATGAGGATGAATATGCAGATCATAAGAGGCAGATGAATTATCCAAAGGAAATTGATAGTATCTTAAGAGAGCATCTGAATACATTATTGCATTGGATTCACCAGCGGAAAGGTCCGTTTGCTCCTGAATTTGTGGATATGTGGTATGAACGTTTTTTACATTATACAAAATAAGCAAGAGCATCAAAAAACCTGTTTGGCTTTTTAGGCTAACAGGTTTTTGATTGCGTACGGATAAGAGGCACTGGAGGCACTGATAGATTGGGAAGGAGATTTACATGGGGGTCATTAAACGCTACATGGCTTTTGTTACACCGTATAAAAAACAGATTGCATTGACAATGGTCATCGGGATGATCAAGTTCTCGATTCCCTTAACATTGCCTCTGCTTTTAAAGTATGTCATTGATGATGTCATTCAAGGCACGGGGTCGGCTGAAGAAAAGACATCATCTCTACTGATCATTATGGGAATCATGCTCGCATTATTTTTAGTGATGAGGCCGCCTGTTGAATACTATAGACAATACTATGCGCAGTGGACAGGCAGTAAAGTATTATTTGATATTCGAGAAAAGCTGTTTTCGCATATTCAAAAGCTCAGCCTTCGTTATTATGCCAACACGAGAACAGGAGAAATCATTTCTAGAGTCATCAATGATGTGGAGCAGACAAAAGAGTTTGTTATCACAGGTCTTATGAACATTTGGCTAGATTTGATGACCGTGCTGATCGTGATCGCCATTATGTGTACACTGGACATCAAGCTCACCATCGTGTCTGTCATTATTTTTCCGTTATATGCGTTTGCAGTGAAGTATTTTTACGGCAGGCTCCGCAAGCTGACAAAAGAGCGGTCACAGGCGCTGGCTGAAGTGCAAGGGCATCTACACGAGCGAGTACAAGGAATGCCAGTCATTCGGAGCTTTGCCATTGAAGAATATGAACAAGAAAATTTTCATGATGAAAACAAAAATTTCTTAAACAAAGCGATCAACCATACGAATTGGAACGCTAAAACATTTGCCGTCGTCAATACCATCACTGATATTGCACCGCTATTGATCATTGCATTTGCTGGCTACACCGTCATTAATGGATCACTTTCGATCGGGACCATGATCGCCTTTGTTGGTTATATTGACCGGATGTACAACCCGATTCGCCGCCTCATTAACTCATCTACGACTTTAACTCAGTCGGTAGCGTCAATGGATCGTATCTTTGAATTTATTGATGAGCCATATGAGGTCACAGATCGGCCGAATGCAAAAGAAGCCGATCAATTAAAAGGAGAGGTCGAATTTAAAAATGTGTCATTTCGTTATGAACACACGCAGGAAGAGATTCTCCGCAATATCTCCTTGAAAGTTGAAAAAGGACAAACGGTTGCGCTTGTAGGAATGAGCGGTGGAGGGAAGTCAACTCTCGTCAGCTTAATTCCAAGGTTTTATGATGTGACAAACGGATCACTTGAAATTGACGGCATCGATATAAAAGAGTACAGAGCAAGAAGCCTTCGAAATCAAGTCGGAATGGTGCTGCAGGATACATTCTTATTCAGTGACACGATTAAAGAAAATATTGCGGTTGGAGATCCAGAAGCCTCTTTTGAAAAAATCGTTTCGGCTGCAAAAGCGGCAAATGCCCATGATTTTATTATGTCTCTTCCTGAAGGATATGACACGAAGGTAGGAGAACGGGGCGTGAAGCTGTCAGGCGGTCAAAAACAGCGGATTTCCATTGCAAGGGTCTTTCTTAAAAATCCACCGCTGTTGATTTTAGATGAAGCAACGTCTGCACTAGATTTAGAAAGTGAACATTACATTCAAGAAGCGATGCAAAAGCTAGCAAAGGACCGCACAACCTTTATTGTCGCGCACCGCTTATCAACAATTACACATGCTGACCTCATTGTCGTCATGGAACAAGGCGAGATTGTGGAAAAAGGAACACACGAAGAATTAATGAACCGAGACAGCCACTATCGCCATCTATTTACCATTCAAACATTAAATTAGTAGAAGCCTATCCGATTCTAGCGGATAGGCTTTTTTATGCCTGTCAAAAACATGACATATTTCCCAGCTTGTCTCAATACAATTTTAAAAAGTATGACGGGGTGGTGAATATGTGAAAGAACAAGACGTGCTGCTAGATGTCAAACAGCTGTCCATTGCGTTTCAGCAAAAAAAGCAAAAAGTACCCATCGTCCATCACATATCGTTCTCGATTCAAAAAGGAGAAACCTTAGGAATTGTTGGCGAATCTGGCTGCGGGAAAAGTATCACATCTATGTCATTAATGGGACTGAACCAGCAAACACATACAACGGGAGAGATCCAATTCGAAGGGCAAAACCTGCTGTCGCTTTCAGAAAAACAGTGGCGAGAAATAAGAGGAAATGATATTTCGATGATCTTCCAAGAACCAATGACCTCTCTGAACCCATTAATGACCATCGGCAAACAAATGACGGAAGCCCTTTTCACACATCAAGCAATCGGTCAAAAAAAAGCAAAAGCGAAGGCGGTTGATCTGCTTCAGACAGTCGGATTGAAGCAAGCCGAATCGTTGCTTAAAAAATACCCACATGAATTATCAGGTGGCATGCGTCAGCGTGTGATGATTGCGATGGCGATGCTTTGTCACCCAAAGCTCATGATCGCAGATGAACCAACAACTGCACTTGATGTGACCATCCAAGCGCAAATCCTTCGCCTGCTCAAAAAGCTGAATGAAGAGATGGACACCGCGATCTTATTTATTACCCATGATCTAGGCGTCGTGCGGCAAATATGCCAGCGAGTCATGATTATGTATGCCGGTCGAATCGTAGAAGAAGGAACCGTTGACCGTATTTTTCAAAAACCTCTGCATCCCTACACAAAAGGTCTTTTCGCCTCAGTTCCATCGTTTAAAGAGAAAAAAGAAAAGCTCATCTCTATTGCAGGTCATGTGCCAAAGCCGGGGACCATTCGATCCGGCTGTCAATTTGCCGCGCGCTGCCCTTATCAAATGGCGCAATGCCTTGAAGAAGATCCAGTTTTACAATCCATTGAACAGGATCACCGCGTGGCATGCTTTCTAATGGAAGGAGGAGAAGACACTGAGTCACCCACTCTTGCAAGTGAATCAGCTGACAAAACGGTATGACACAGCCGCTTTTTTTTCTAAAAAAAACCATTCGACTTTGGCTTTAAATCAAGTGTCCTTTCATGTGAAGGAGGGGGAAACGCTTGGCATTGTTGGTGAATCGGGCTGCGGGAAATCAACACTTGGCAAAAGCTTAATGAGATTGACTGAACCGACGTCAGGCTCTATTCAACTGAAAGGACAAGAGGTCACTCTTTTGAAAGAAAGAGAGATGCGTTCTTTAAGAAAAGACATTCAAATGATTTTCCAAGATCCATACGCTTCATTAAATCCACGAATGAAAATCAAAGATATTTTAGAGGAACCGCTCATTGTCCATCGACATGGAAAGAAAGCAGAAAGACGGAAGCGGGTAAAAGAGATGTTGCATATTGTCGGTTTTGACCCTTCCTACGGAGAACGTTATGCGCACCAATTTAGCGGTGGACAAAGGCAGCGTATTGGGATTGCTAGAGCACTCATTACCCATCCAAGTCTTGTCATTGCCGATGAACCCGTTTCGGCTTTAGATGTATCCGTTCAAGCGCAAATTTTGAATTTGATGCTTGAATTGCAAAAGACGCTTTCTCTAACGTATCTATTTATTTCTCACGATCTTGGTGTTGTCAGATATATGAGCGACCGAATCGCAGTCATGTATGCTGGCCGGATTGTCGAAGTGGGGCCTGCCGAAGACGTATTTCACAGCCCGCTTCATCCTTATACATCGCTGCTTCTGAAATCCATTCCACATATGGATCACGTGCTAGAGACGCAAGATGTGTCGGCAGAAGAGTCTGCCATGACACCAAGCGGCGGATGTCCTTTCTACAAAAGGTGTCCAAAAAGGTGGGAGAAATGCTTAAAAGCAGTACCTGCTTTGTATGAGGAGGAACCGGGGCACGCAGCGGCGTGTTATTTATATCAAAAGGAGGAACACAATGAAGAAGACATGGTTGTTCAGTAGTTTCATTTTTGTGCTGGCGCTTGCACTGTTTTTGGGGGGATGCTCGTCCGCACCGTCATCAGAAGAAAAAGCAACAAAAGATACCCTCGTATTTGGCAGAGGAGGAGACTCCACTTCACTTGATCCAATCACAACAACAGAAGGCGAAACCTTCAAGGTCACAGAGAATATGTTTGAAAAGCTGCTGAATTATGGTGAGAAAGACACGACCATCCATCCAGGTCTCGCAACAGACTGGGATGTTGCAAAGGACGGAAAATCATACACATTCTACTTAAGAGAAGGTGTGAAATTTCACGATGGCACAGACTTTAACGCAGAAGCAGTGAAATTCAACTTTGATCGTTGGATGAATGGCGATGCAGAAAAATTCCCTTACTACGGCATGTTTGGTGGCTATAAAAAAGATAAAGGACATGTGATTAAAGACATCATCGTCAAAGGTGAGCATGAAGTTGAATTTCAGCTAAAGCGCCCGCAGGCGACATTCCTTAAAAACATTGCCATGTCACCGTTTGGCATTGCGAGTCCTGCGGCTGTTGAAAAAAGCGGCGATTCCTTTCGCGAGAATCCAGTAGGAACAGGACCATTCAAATTTAAAGAGTGGAAACAAAACGACCGTATCGTGTTAGAAAAGAACGAAGATTACTGGCAGAAGGATAAACCAAAACTGAATCAAATCATCTTCCGCTCGATTCCAGAAAACTCGGCTCGTTTAAATGCTTTGAAAACAGGCGAGATCGATTTGATGGATGGCGTGAATCCGTCAGATTTAGATGGCATTAAAACGGATAAAGCCCTCCAGCTCATTGAAAGACCATCAATGAACGTAGGCTATATCGGACTGACCGTTACAAGAAAGCCGCTTGATAACAAGCTCGTTCGTCAAGCGCTCAATTACGCGGTCGATAAAGAATCCATTATTAAGTCATTTTATGGCGGGCTTGCCGAGCCAGCAAAAAATCCTCTTCCGCCAGCTTTAGAAGGCTACAATGACGACATTGATCCGTATCCGTATGATCCTGAAAAAGCGAAGGAACTTTTAAAAGAAGCGGGCTTTCCTGACGGCTTTCGTATCAAGCTTTGGGCGATGCCTGTACCGCGTCCATATATGCCAGATGGGATGAAGGTAGCAGAAGTCATTCAATCAAACTTTGAAAAGGTCGGAGTCAAAGCAGAAATTGTGACTTACGACTGGGCGACCTATTTAGATAAGGCAAGTAAAGGGGAAGCTGATGTGTTCTTATTAGGCTGGACAGGGGACAATGGCGATCCTGATAATTTCATCTACACACTTTTGGACAAAGACAGCATTGGCGGCAACAACTATACATTCTTCGAAAACGATAAAATGCACGACATCCTCATTGAAGCACAAACAGACACAGATCAAAAGAAACGAAATGAGCTATATAAAAAAGCACAAGAAATCATTCATGATGAAGCACCTTGGATTCCATTGGTGCATTCCATCCCAATGCTTGCAGCATCTAGTGATTTAAAAGGCTACCAGCCGCATCCAACTGGTTCAGAAGCTTTGACTGACGTGTATTTCGAATAAGCAAATAAGGGAGATCTTGTATCTCCCTTATTCAAACAAAGAAAAGGCGGTGAAAGCTGTTTGTTTGCTTATTGTATGAAGCGGGCAGGAATGCTCATCCCGGTATTGATCGGAATGACATTGGTCGTGTTTTCAATTATACGGTTTATTCCAGGGAACCCAGCACAGGTCATCTTAGGACAGCGGGCAACGAAAGAAGCGGTAGAACAGTTAACCATCCAGCTCGGTTTAAACCAGCCTTGGTATGTTCAATACTTACATTACATGCTGGGCCTTTTAAAAGGAGATTTAGGGACTTCGATACGAACAGGAGCGGCTATTGCCCAGGAAATGAAGCCGTACTTATTTACGACGTTAGAATTGACCTTTTTTGCCATGGTGCTGGCGATCGTTGTGGGGGTTAATGCTGGAATCATCAGTGCTTGGTTTAAACATTCTTTCTTTGATTATGTCGCGATGTTTATTGCACTCATTGGAGTGTCCATGCCGATTTTCTGGTTAGGCTTAATGGGGCAGTGGCTGTTCTCGATTGAATTAGGTATTTTACCGACAACGGGACGTGAAAATGTAAGAATTCCAGTGGAATCAATCACCTATATTCATACGCTGGACACGCTTTTGCAAGGCCGGTTTGATCAATTCACTGACAGCATCAAGCATTTGATCTTACCAAGTACAGCACTTGCTACAATCCCTGCTGCGATTATTGCGAGGATAACAAGGGCAAGTATGCTGGAAGTGCTTCATTCAGATTTTATTCGAACAGCAAAAGCAAAAGGGGTACGTTCATTTTTCATCATTTATCAGCATGGGTTGAAAAATGCGCTTATTCCGATCTTGACGATTATTGGTCTTCAGACAGGTCTCTTGCTTGGCGGAGCCATTTTAACAGAGACCATTTTTGCATGGCCGGGCATTGGGCGGTATATATATGACGCCATCAGCTATCGTGATTACCCAGTCATTCAAACAGGCATTCTCGTCGTTGCGCTCATATTTGTCCTGATCAATTTCATTGTGGACATCTTGTATGCGGTCATTGATCCAAGGATTAAATATTAGGGAGGGAGAGTGATAACATGGAAGCGCAAAAAGAGCTTGAACCACCTCAGCCAAAAGAAGAACGCTCTCAATCATTGATTCTTGAATCGATGAAGCTGTTCTTTCAGCACAAGCTGGCGGTCATTGGCAGTGTGATTGTCTTTTTATTTCTCATCTTAGCGATATTTGCACCGCTCATTGCTCCTTTTGGAATCAATGAACAATCTCTCGGTGAGCGATTTAGTGCGCCATCAGCTGCGCACTGGTTTGGTACAGATGATTTCGGCAGAGATATATTTTCAAGAGTTGTGCATGGCGCGCGGATTTCCTTATGGGTTGGTTTTTTCTCGGTTCTCGGGTCTGTCATTTTAGGCACACTGCTTGGATTAATTGCAGGCTATGGCGGAAGAGTGCTAGATGCTGTGATCTCGAGAGTATTTGATATTTTACTCGCTTTTCCTAGTATTCTACTAGCGATTGCGATCGTCTCCATCTTAGGACCCTCTTTACAAAATGCCCTTATTGCCATTGCGATTATTAATGTCCCAACCTTTGGACGACTCGTTCGTTCAAAAGTGCTGAGTATTAAACAAGAAGAATACGTGCTAGCAGCAAAGGCGATTGGGATGTCACACCGCCGCATCGTGCTGCGTCACATTCTGCCAAACAGTATGGTGCCGGTCATCGTACAGGCGACGCTTGCGATCGGAACAGCGATTATCGAGGCTGCGGCTTTAGGTTTTTTAGGATTGGGTGCACAGGCACCAAGCCCAGAGTGGGGGAAAATGCTCGCCGATGCGAGACCTTATCTCGTTCAAGCCCCTTGGACATTAATTTTCCCAGGTGTAGCGATCATGCTGACAGTTTTAGGTTTTAACCTGATGGGAGATGGATTAAGAGACACACTGGATCCTAAAATGAAGAAAATCAAATAAGACCAATTCTAGGAATTGGTCTTTTCTCAGTTTATGCTTCTTTTTCTTCTGTCTCAATTTCACTGTCTTTTGGGTGATACGTCTGGAAGCTTGTAATCAATGTATCTAAATGCTCTAGTTCATCACGGTATTCGATGATGCTGGACATGACATTTAGCATATTGTAATCGAGTAAGTCGTTTTCTTGGTTTTGCTGATGCTGGATAAATGATTTCGTTAACGTTTCAAGGCGAAGAGAGCATTCATTTTGAAATTCATCGTCCTGTGGTTTCATTTTACCGACGAATTTCATCAAGGTGCGCTCATGCCAATACAGTAAGTAATCAATTTCATCTGTTAAGCTTTCCTTGAAATGCTCTGGCATCAAATGAATTTCATTTTCTAATTTATGAAGCTTTTTCAGCAAGTACAGGGCACGATTCGATGTCATAATGGCCTGTCTGAACAAAACGAGCTTTCTTGATTTTACATAGGTTGTTTTCTTTAAATAGCTTCGTTCCTCTTTGTATAACAAGTAAATGTGATCTAATTTGATCATGCGTTCTTTTATTTGATCGATGTCATCTTTTAAAATGGAATGATCAGTAGACTGTCTGGAGCTCAGACGGATCCATTTTAAAATCTCCTCCGTATTTTCCATAATGTGATGAACAAGCTTTGTTTCATACTTTGGCGGCAGGAAGATTAAATTCACTAAAAATGAAGAAAGAACTCCTAACACCACAGTAGCTGTTCGAATTAAGGCAAAGGAAAGGAAATGATCCCCTGCACTTTCTAAAATCGCAATGACGGTTACAAGTGCAATTGGAATCGTGTGTTCAATCTTCAGTTTTAAATTAATGGCAATGACCATGACGGCGGTTAAACCGATAATGACTGGTCCAGTACCAAAAAGCAGGCCGAACGTAATGGCAAGTGCTGCTCCAATAATATTGGCTTGCACTTGATCAACAATCGTTAAAAAAGATCGATAAATAGATGGCTGGATAGCAAATACAGCTGCAATTCCCGCGAAGACGGGCGTTGGCAACCCAAGCCATGTTGCCAGGTAAAGCGCGAGTACAATGGCAATACCAGTTTTTAAAATACGGGCTCCAAGTTTCATTGGTTTTGTCCCTGCATTCCTTTCTTTTAGATAATAGATGATCACTCGTCATTTATTATAAATATTTTGATGAACAACTAAGTAATATACAGCGGTCTTCCGAAATATTCAAGTGATTTTTGAAAGTTCATGAAAACATCAAAAGAAGGTATTGAGAAGAAATGTAACAGATTCACACGCTTTTGACAAACAAGAGCTGATAAATAAAAAAACAGGCGCATTTTTTTACGCCTGTTTTTGACCCTATTATGATTGTTTCAACTGTTCAAACGCATGATCTACTGCTTGCAGCGTCTCAGAAATATCTTTTTCAGTATGTGCGATCGTTAAGAACCAAGCTTCATATTTAGAAGGAGCGAGGTTAATCCCTTGCGAAAGCATTAATTTAAAGAAGCGGGCGAACATTTCGCCATCCGTATTTTCAGCCTGCTCATAGTTCACAATGGTTTCTTTTGTGAAATAGATCGTGAGAGCCCCTTTTAAGCGGTTCACTGTAATATCTACTTGATGTTTTTTTGCATGGGCTAAAATGCCTTCTTCTAGCATAGCGCCAAGCTGATCAAGACGCTCGTAAACACCATCTTGTTTTAACACTTCCAAGCAGGCAATACCAGAAAGAATGGATGCGGGATTTCCTGCCATCGTGCCAGCTTGATAGGCTGGTCCAAGAGGAGCGACTTGCTCCATAATTTCTTTTTTACCGCCATAAGCACCGATCGGAAGTCCGCCGCCAATGATTTTTCCTAATGCAGTGAGGTCAGGTTTTACTTGAAGCAAGTCCTGTGCGCCTCCGTACATAAAGCGGAAAGCTGTAATCACTTCATCGTAGATCACAAGTGCGCCCTTTTCATGAGTGAGGTCATTGACCTGCTGCAGGAAACCGTCCTGAGGCTCCACGATGCCGAAGTTCCCGACAATTGGCTCGACAAGGACAGCTGCGACTTCATCGCCCCATCGATTCAATGCTTCTTTGTAGCTGTCAATATCATTAAATGGAACGGTAATCACTTCATTGGCGATGCTCTTTGGAACGCCCGCTGAATCAGGGGTTCCTAAAGTGGAAGGACCAGAGCCAGCTGCCACAAGTACAAGATCAGAGTGACCGTGATAGCATCCGGCAAACTTAATGATCTTTGTTCTGCCTGTATATGCACGTGCGACACGAATCGTTGTCATCACCGCTTCAGTACCTGAATTGACAAAGCGAACTTTGTCCAAAGCAGGCATGGCTTCCTTCAGCATTTTAGCAAAAGTGACTTCATGCTTCGTTGGCGTTCCGAAAAGGACACCTGTTTCAGCCGCTTTTGTAATCGCTTTTGTAATATGAGGGTGGGCATGTCCTGTAATAATGGGGCCGTATGCTGCTAAGTAATCGATATAGCGATTCCCGTCAACATCCCAAAAATAAGCGCCTTCTCCTTTTTCCATAGCCACGGGTGAACCGCCGCCTACTGCCTTATATGAACGAGAGGGGCTGTTGACACCTCCAACAATATGCTCCAGCGCCTCTTGATGTAATTTTTCTGATTCTGTGAATTTCATAAATAGCCTCCTATCTCAACGTATCACGTCGTCTATCATTATTTTAACATGCCAATGCAAGCGTCCTTAGTTGAATATCCTCTCAAAATTGGATAGGCTATTTAAAAATAGGTTGGAGGGATTGTGTTATGACAATCGAAGTAGGCCAGCAAGTACCTGAAATTGAATTAACCGGTGACAACGGGGAGAAAGTAAAGCTTTCTGACTTTAAAGGAAAACATATTGTCCTTTATTTCTATCCAAAAGATATGACACCCGGCTGTACAACAGAAGCATGTGATTTCCGAGATCGCCATCAAAGCTTTGCAGAATTAGATGCTGTCATTATTGGCGTAAGCCCAGACAGTCAGGACAAGCATCAGAAGTTTAAAGAAAAACATGATTTACCGTTCTTACTTCTTGTAGACGACGAACAGAAATTGTCTGAAGCCTTTGGAGTATGGAAGCTGAAAAAGAACTTTGGCAAAGAATACATGGGCATCGAACGTTCAACGTTTCTTATTAATAAAGAAGGAACGCTTGTGAAAGAGTGGAGAAAAGTTAAGGTAAAAGACCACGTAGAAGAAGCGCTTGAGGAACTGAAAGCTCACGCTTAATATCATCACAGGATAGGACCGGCAGACATACTGGTCTTTTTTTGTGAAGAAGAATAGGTAAAAAAGAGGATTGTAATTGACAAAGATTCGGCTCTGGGGGTACACTATTTATAAAGATTATAATATAAGAATATTTTTGAAGAGAGGTGCATGATGAAATGGCTGCTCACGAACTAAAAGACGCTTTAGATGCTTTAAAAGAAACCGGTGTTCGAATTACTCCGCAGCGCCATGCCATCTTGGAGTTTCTCGTAAATTCTATGACTCACCCAACCGCGGACGATATATATAAAGCACTTGAAGGGAAATTTCCAAATATGAGTGTCGCAACGGTTTACAACAATTTACGAGTCTTCCGGGAATCTGGATTAGTAAAGGAATTAACGTACGGTGATTCCTCAAGCCGATTTGATTTTGCGACATCTGATCATTATCATGCGATTTGTGAAAACTGCGGAAAAATAGTGGACTTTCATTATCCTGGCCTTGATGAAGTTGAACAGCTTGCATCCCATGTGACGGGCTTTAAAGTCAGTCATCATCGCTTGGAGATCTATGGGACTTGTCAAGAATGTGCGAAAAAAGAAAATCATTAATGAAAAAGCTGACCGGTTAAATGGTCAGCTTTTTTTATGACTTTTTTCGATTGTAAGATTCATCAAACTCTTTGCCTTCCAATGCTGGATCGAGTGTAAGCGGCTCTCTGCAATGCATGCACATGTCCACCCGCCCAAGCACTTTTGTTTCCTTCTCACAGCCTGGACATACGACACGGACTGCCTTCGTAGAAAGCATACCGATCCAAAAGTAAACCACTGTACTCAATCCGATCGATAAGACGCCGAGCAGCATAAAGAAAGTCGACAGCCAAATCGATTCCTTGAAGAACACACCGATATACATGATCAGAAAGCCAACAAAAACCAAACTAAGTGCAAATGTTCTGATTTTATTAATCTTACTGGAGTATTTCGCCATCCCTAGCCCCCCTTGTCTCCAATATAGCACATTTTACCTTTCCGTTTGAATTAGTTATAGAGTTTTGTGAATAAATTGCTTATAATGATTCAATGATCTTTTTTCTTGAATTGAAGGAATTTTGATTCTATGAGGAGAAATACATAGCATTAGAGAAGAACTTTACACCCGAGTATTGGAGGAATCACTATGGAAAATCTTCTCCGTCCTATTTATCAAGAGAGAGCAAGCCACCCAGACACATTGGCTGTGATTATAGTAGAAAGAAGACACAAAGTATCTTCTGAGACGGATAACTTTGATGCAGCTCTTTTAGTCATTGTAAAAGAAGCGGAAGAGCCGTTATTTATCAAGCACTATGAATCCGATCACCAAACAGCTTCTTTAAATATTGTCACAGATGAGCAGTTGAAGGAATGGATTACCCTTGGCACAAACCGCCGAATCATTGATTGGATTTTGAATGGGAAAGTCCTATTTGATCGAAATGAATATATTTTCAATTTAATTGATGACCTGAGTACATTCCCATTTTCAAACCGCAAACTTAAAATTGGCTTAGAATACGGCAAGCTAATTCGCAGATATATAGAAGGAAAAGCATTTTTTGAGTCAAATCAATTCCTTGATGCATATAATTCAATTGTGCATGCTCTGCATCATTTGGCACGTATTGAAGTGATCGATAAAGGTTTCCACCCAGAAGTGACAGTTTGGAATCAGGTGCGTCATATGGAACCGGAAGTATATAAACTTTATTCAGAACTCATTGAAAGCCACGAAAGCCTTCATAAGCGTTTGGAACTTTTATTTTTAGCAAATGACTTTTTGATCCATTCAAAAGCAGAAATTGGCGCCGCTCATTTGCGTCATGTCATGGAACAGCAAGATATATGGCTTTTTGGCGAGCTTCTCGCGCATCCTGACCTCAAGTATTTCACGCCTGACCTTAGCGTCATGATTGATTTCTTTGTAGAAAAAGGAATTGTTCAAGTGGAGCCGATTGAGACAAAGGGACAAAAAATCTATCATCGAGGATATTTTGTGAAAAAAGATATTGACGCCTGAATATTATGATGGTATATTATTATACGTCGCTAACGAGCAACCAAGTTGCTTTGAAAGAAAAGCTGACAAAAAGAAATTCTAAAAAACACTTGACGCACTCAGCGTCGAAATGTTATATTGAGAAAGTCGCCTCTGAGAGACGACGAAGATGATCTTTGAAAACTAAACAAGACAAAACGTACCTGTTAATTCGAGTTTTTATAAAAAATCCTATGAAACATCATAGGTAGTCAGTCAAACGCTGACGAGGCAGGAAATGATCACATGCTAAGTTCGCTACATCGTGTAGCAACGCATGTGTGATATGCATCCTGCATACCTCGGAGAGTTTGATCCTGGCTCAGGACGAACGCTGGCGGCGTGCCTAATACATGCAAGTCGAGCGAACAGAAGGGAGCTTGCTCCCGGATGTTAGCGGCGGACGGGTGAGTAACACGTGGGTAACCTGCCTGTAAGACTGGGATAACTCCGGGAAACCGGAGCTAATACCGGATAGTTCCTTGAACCGCATGGTTCAAGGATGAAAGACGGTTTCGGCTGTCACTTACAGATGGACCCGCGGCGCATTAGCTAGTTGGTGGGGTAATGGCTCACCAAGGCGACGATGCGTAGCCGACCTGAGAGGGTGATCGGCCACACTGGGACTGAGACACGGCCCAGACTCCTACGGGAGGCAGCAGTAGGGAATCTTCCGCAATGGACGAAAGTCTGACGGAGCAACGCCGCGTGAGTGATGAAGGTTTTCGGATCGTAAAGCTCTGTTGTTAGGGAAGAACAAGTGCGAGAGTAACTGCTCGCACCTTGACGGTACCTAACCAGAAAGCCACGGCTAACTACGTGCCAGCAGCCGCGGTAATACGTAGGTGGCAAGCGTTGTCCGGAATTATTGGGCGTAAAGGGCTCGCAGGCGGTTTCTTAAGTCTGATGTGAAAGCCCCCGGCTCAACCGGGGAGGGTCATTGGAAACTGGGAAACTTGAGTGCAGAAGAGGAGAGTGGAATTCCACGTGTAGCGGTGAAATGCGTAGAGATGTGGAGGAACACCAGTGGCGAAGGCGACTCTCTGGTCTGTAACTGACGCTGAGGAGCGAAAGCGTGGGGAGCGAACAGGATTAGATACCCTGGTAGTCCACGCCGTAAACGATGAGTGCTAAGTGTTAGGGGGTTTCCGCCCCTTAGTGCTGCAGCTAACGCATTAAGCACTCCGCCTGGGGAGTACGGTCGCAAGACTGAAACTCAAAGGAATTGACGGGGGCCCGCACAAGCGGTGGAGCATGTGGTTTAATTCGAAGCAACGCGAAGAACCTTACCAGGTCTTGACATCCTCTGACAACCCTAGAGATAGGGCTTTCCCTTCGGGGACAGAGTGACAGGTGGTGCATGGTTGTCGTCAGCTCGTGTCGTGAGATGTTGGGTTAAGTCCCGCAACGAGCGCAACCCTTGATCTTAGTTGCCAGCATTTAGTTGGGCACTCTAAGGTGACTGCCGGTGACAAACCGGAGGAAGGTGGGGATGACGTCAAATCATCATGCCCCTTATGACCTGGGCTACACACGTGCTACAATGGACAGAACAAAGGGCTGCGAGACCGCAAGGTTTAGCCAATCCCATAAATCTGTTCTCAGTTCGGATCGCAGTCTGCAACTCGACTGCGTGAAGCTGGAATCGCTAGTAATCGCGGATCAGCATGCCGCGGTGAATACGTTCCCGGGCCTTGTACACACCGCCCGTCACACCACGAGAGTTTGTAACACCCGAAGTCGGTGAGGTAACCTTTATGGAGCCAGCCGCCGAAGGTGGGACAGATGATTGGGGTGAAGTCGTAACAAGGTAGCCGTATCGGAAGGTGCGGCTGGATCACCTCCTTTCTAAGGATATATGGAGCAGTGTGCGTTTTCGTCTTGTTTAGTTTTGAAGGATCATTCCTTCAAGACATGTCTCTAGCGAGACAGGATTGTTCTTTGAAAACTAGATAACAATAAGTAATACATTCACATTGAATGCAATGCAAAGTTCATCACACATAGTGATTCTTTCTAAAGTAAGAAATGGTTAAGTTAGAAAGGGCGCACGGTGGATGCCTTGGCACTAGGAGCCGATGAAGGACGGGACGAACACCGATATGCTTCGGGGAGCTGTAAGCAAGCTTTGATCCGGAGATTTCCGAATGGGGAAACCCACTGCTCGTAATGGAGTAGTATCCATACTTGAATACATAGAGTATGAGAAGGCATACCCGGGGAACTGAAACATCTAAGTACCCGGAGGAAGAGAAAGCAAATGCGATTCCCTGAGTAGCGGCGAGCGAAACGGGAACAGCCCAAACCAAGAGGCTTGCCTCTTGGGGTTGTAGGACACTCTATACGGAGTTACAAAGGAACGATATAAGCGAAGAGGTCTGGAAAGGCCCGCCAAAGAAGGTAACAGCCCTGTAACTGAAATGTTGTTCTCTCCAGAGTGGATCCTGAGTACGGCGGAACACGTGAAATTCCGTCGGAATCCGGGAGGACCATCTCCCAAGGCTAAATACTCCCTAGTGACCGATAGTGAACCAGTACCGTGAGGGAAAGGTGAAAAGCACCCCGGAAGGGGAGTGAAATAGATCCTGAAACCGTGTGCCTACAAGTAGTCAGAGCCCGTTAAAGGGTGATGGCGTGCCTTTTGTAGAATGAACCGGCGAGTTACGATCCCGTGCAAGGTTAAGCAGAAGATGCGGAGCCGCAGCGAAAGCGAGTCTGAATAGGGCGCATGAGTACGTGGTCGTAGACCCGAAACCAGGTGATCTACCCATGTCCAGGGTGAAGTTCAGGTAACACTGAATGGAGGCCCGAACCCACGCACGTTGAAAAGTGCGGGGATGAGGTGTGGGTAGGGGTGAAATGCCAATCGAACCTGGAGATAGCTGGTTCTCTCCGAAATAGCTTTAGGGCTAGCCTCAAGGTAAGAGTCTCGGAGGTAGAGCACTGATTGGACTAGGGGCCCCTACCGGGTTACCGAATTCAGTCAAACTCCGAATGCCGATGACTTATCCTTGGGAGTCAGACTGCGAGTGATAAGATCCGTAGTCGAAAGGGAAACAGCCCAGACCGCCAGCTAAGGTCCCAAAGTATACGTTAAGTGGAAAAGGATGTGGAGTTGCTTAGACAACCAGGATGTTGGCTTAGAAGCAGCCACCATTTAAAGAGTGCGTAATAGCTCACTGGTCGAGTGACTCTGCGCCGAAAATGTACCGGGGCTAAACGTATCACCGAAGCTGCGGACTGTTCTTACGAACAGTGGTAGGAGAGCGTTCTAAGTGCTGTGAAGTCAGACCGGAAGGACTGGTGGAGCGCTTAGAAGTGAGAATGCCGGTATGAGTAGCGAAAGACGGGTGAGAATCCCGTCCACCGAATGCCTAAGGTTTCCTGAGGAAGGCTCGTCCGCTCAGGGTTAGTCGGGACCTAAGCCGAGGCCGAAAGGCGTAGGCGATGGACAACAGGTTGATATTCCTGTACCACCTCCTCACCATTTGAGCAATGGGGGGACGCAGGAGGATAGGGTAAGCGCGGTATTGGATATCCGCGTCCAAGCAGTTAGGCTGGGAAATAGGCAAATCCGTTTCCCGTGAAGGCTGAGCTGTGATGGCGAGCGAAATTTAGTAGCGAAGTTCCTGATTCCACACTGCCAAGAAAAGCCTCTAGCGAGGTGAGAGGTGCCCGTACCGCAAACCGACACAGGTAGGCGAGGAGAGAATCCTAAGGTGATCGAGAGAACTCTCGTTAAGGAACTCGGCAAAATGACCCCGTAACTTCGGGAGAAGGGGTGCTTCTTAGGGTGTTAAAGCCCCGAGAAGCCGCAGTGAATAGGCCCAGGCGACTGTTTAGCAAAAACACAGGTCTCTGCGAAGCCGTAAGGCGAAGTATAGGGGCTGACGCCTGCCCGGTGCTGGAAGGTTAAGAGGAGCGCTTAGCGTAAGCGAAGGTGCGAATTGAAGCCCCAGTAAACGGCGGCCGTAACTATAACGGTCCTAAGGTAGCGAAATTCCTTGTCGGGTAAGTTCCGACCCGCACGAAAGGCGCAACGATCTGGGCACTGTCTCAACGAGAGACTCGGTGAAATTATAGTACCTGTGAAGATGCAGGTTACCCGCGACAGGACGGAAAGACCCCGTGGAGCTTTACTGCAGCCTGATATTGAATGTTGGTACAGCTTGTACAGGATAGGTAGGAGCCTTGGAAACCGGAGCGCTAGCTTCGGTGGAGGCATCGGTGGGATACTACCCTGGCTGTATTGACCTTCTAACCCGCTGCCCTTATCGGGCAGGGAGACAGTGTCAGGTGGGCAGTTTGACTGGGGCGGTCGCCTCCTAAAATGTAACGGAGGCGCCCAAAGGTTCCCTCAGAATGGTTGGAAATCATTCGCAGAGTGTAAAGGCACAAGGGAGCTTGACTGCGAGACCTACAAGTCGAGCAGGGACGAAAGTCGGGCTTAGTGATCCGGTGGTTCCGCATGGAAGGGCCATCGCTCAACGGATAAAAGCTACCCCGGGGATAACAGGCTTATCTCCCCCAAGAGTCCACATCGACGGGGAGGTTTGGCACCTCGATGTCGGCTCATCGCATCCTGGGGCTGTAGTCGGTCCCAAGGGTTGGGCTGTTCGCCCATTAAAGCGGTACGCGAGCTGGGTTCAGAACGTCGTGAGACAGTTCGGTCCCTATCCGTCGCGGGCGCAGGAAATTTGAGAGGAGCTGTCCTTAGTACGAGAGGACCGGGATGGACGCACCGCTGGTGTACCAGTTGTTCTGCCAAGGGCATCGCTGGGTAGCTATGTGCGGACGGGATAAGTGCTGAAAGCATCTAAGCATGAAGCCCCCCTCAAGATGAGATTTCCCATTCCGCAAGGAAGTAAGATCCCTGAAAGATGATCAGGTTGATAGGTCTGAGGTGGAAGCGTGGTGACACGTGGAGCTGACAGATACTAATAGATCGAGGACTTAACCTATATTCTAATGTGAAGCTTGAACATTGTTATCTAGTTTTGAGAGAACATTTTTTAAATATCTCTTGATTTATTTTCAATACATAGTATAATATCTTTTGTCACTAAATTGTCTGGTGATGATGGCGAAGAGGTCACACCCGTTCCCATACCGAACACGGAAGTTAAGCTCTTCAGCGCCGATGGTAGTTGGGGGTCTCCCCCTGTGAGAGTAGGACATCGCCAGGCTTTCTTCATTCCGCAGTAGCTCAGTGGTAGAGCTATCGGCTGTTAACCGATCGGTCGTAGGTTCGAATCCTACCTGCGGAGCCAATTTGGAGAGCTGTCCGAGTGGCCGAAGGAGCACGATTGGAAATCGTGTAGGCGGTAACCCCGTCTCAAGGGTTCGAATCCCTTGCTCTCCGCCACAATTTACATAATAAAGGGCCCGTTGGTCAAGCGGTTAAGACACCGCCCTTTCACGGCGGTAACACGGGTTCGAATCCCGTACGGGTCACCATTTTATAGAATATACACCAGTATTTTTTATTCGGAGGATTAGCTCAGCTGGGAGAGCATCTGCCTTACAAGCAGAGGGTCGGCGGTTCGAGCCCGTCATCCTCCACCATATCTTTTATATCATCGCGGGGTGGAGCAGTTCGGTAGCTCGTCGGGCTCATAACCCGAAGGTCGCAGGTTCAAATCCTGCCCCCGCAACCAAATTATTTTATGTACCAATGGGGAGTGCTCATTGAGTACAACCAAAATGGTCCGGTAGTTCAGTTGGTTAGAATGCCTGCCTGTCACGCAGGAGGTCGCGGGTTCGAGTCCCGTCCGGACCGCCATTTTTAAAATGAATACTTGGCTCGGTAGCTCAGTTGGTAGAGCAACGGACTGAAAATCCGTGTGTCGGCGGTTCGATTCCGTCCCGAGCCATCACTATTTGCCGGTGTAGCTCAATTGGTAGAGCAACTGACTTGTAATCAGTAGGTTGGGGGTTCAAGTCCTCTTGCCGGCACTGTTTTTCAAATGTGGAGGGGTAGCGAAGTGGCTAAACGCGGCGGACTGTAAATCCGCTCCCTCCGGGTTCGGCGGTTCGAATCCGCCCCCCTCCACCATTTTTATTTTCATAGGGGCATAGTTTAAAGGTAGAACAGAGGTCTCCAAAACCTCCGGTGTGGGTTCGATTCCTACTGCCCCTGCCAATTTTCTTAATATGATTCATAACATCTATGGCGGTTGTGGCGAAGTGGTTAACGCACCAGATTGTGGCTCTGGCACTCGTGGGTTCGATTCCCATCAATCGCCCCATTTTATTATTGGGCTATAGCCAAGCGGTAAGGCAACGGACTTTGACTCCGTCATGCGTTGGTTCGAATCCAGCTAGCCCAGTTGATTTGCGGAAGTAGTTCAGTGGTAGAACACCACCTTGCCAAGGTGGGGGTCGCGGGTTCGAATCCCGTCTTCCGCTCCAATAATGGCGGCATAGCCAAGTGGTAAGGCAGAGGTCTGCAAAACCTTTATCCCCGGTTCAAATCCGGGTGTCGCCTTTTTGAAAAGACTGCCGGGGTGGTGGAATTGGCAGACACACAGGACTTAAAATCCTGCGGTAGGTGACTACCGTGCCGGTTCAAGTCCGGCCCTCGGCACCATGTTTTTTATCATAAGTTGCGCTCTTTAATGATCATGCCGGTGTGGCGGAATTGGCAGACGCGCACGACTCAAAATCGTGTTCCTCACGGAGTGCCGGTTCGACCCCGGCCACCGGTATCTATTAAAAGTTTCATGATCGGTTTTTACCGTCAACCTAACGTTTCACCCTCGTGGTGAAACGTTTTTTTGTGGTTTGAATGAGTTATTTAGATAAAAATAGAAACCTATTAAAAAATAATGAGCATGTACTTCTTTTAGCAGAATAATCTTTAGATGATTTGCAACATTTGATAAGATACATTTAATCATGTAAGGAAACAAAATGGGGTAGCGCATTCCCATAAAACAGTGTGTACTACCTTTTTGTGTAACTAAATGAATATTTGGGTAAATACACATCTTTAGCTGATATCATCATTGTGACCCAATTTGAGGGGAGAATTTATGAAAAAACAGAATGATCATGAAGAGTTATTGACAGGTGGAAATGTCTCGAACGTATATCGTTTTGGAGATACGGTTCGTCGAGAAGTAAAGTCAGATAATATCAATATCCAAAAGCTGCTAAAGCATTTAGAAAAAAAGAATTTCTCCTATGCTCCAAAGTTTTTAGGGGTTGATGAAAAAGGTAGAGAGATATTGTCCTTCATTGAAGGCGTAGCCGGTCATGATCCCTTAAAAGAATACATGTGCTCTCACCATGCCTTAAAAGAAATAGCGAGAGTGCTTAGACTGTATCATGATGCTGTTTTTGATTTTCCCATTTCAGACGATTGGGAACGAATGGACAATACGCCTAACAACATAGAGGTTGTGTGCCATAATGATTTTGCTATGTACAATATCATTTTCAATAATGAAAAACCAGTAGGAATCATTGATTTTGATGTAGCTGCTCCTGGTCCAAGGCTGTGGGATATCGCATATACTCTGTATACTTGTGTACCTCTCAGTAGGTTTTTTCGCACCGAAACAGGAGAGATCGTGAACTACCATTCATCAGAACATGCAGACCATATAAAGCATAGAGTGAAACTGTTTTTTGAATCTTATGGGGAGAAAATAGCAGAAGATTATTTGGATATGGTGCTGCTGCGTTTAAAAGGGTTATGTCAGTACATGAAACGAAAAGCGAGTGAAGGTGATATAGCTTTTCAAAAAATGATTCATGAGGGGCACCTTGAACATTATCAAAAAGACATTCAATTCATTCATGAACACCGAAAAGAATGGATTTGAGGGTGCCAAGGGCTTCTAAAAATGAATGTAAAAAGGCGGAGTTGTTAACTTGCAAATGAAGACGATATTACAGACCATCATTGAAGACGAGGGATCACATGCTTATCCGCTTTTTAGACAGTACTGTGTGAAGAAAGAACAGGGTCTGCGTAAAGATGCGTTAAAGGTTCTTCAGTTTTTTGTTGAAGAGATGAAGGAGAACGATTTTGCAGCACGGCGTTCATTTGTTGATTGGCTGTTTGAGAAGATTGAACGGTTTGAGGATGGTCATCATTTGCTTGTGTATCCATTGATCATTGGGGTGATTCAGCCTGTTCTGCAAGAGTGGGAGAAGGTTGATCCTATGGATGTGAGACCGTATCGCTGGCAGGGCTTGTTTGTGCATCAGGGAGAAGGGCTGCCCTATTTATTGAAGGCACTAGAGCTTGGAGGCAGCAAGGAGCAGCGTGTCATTGTTCAAATTTGCGAAACCTATTTATCGGTTCTATGGTATTCGTTTCATCATATACATGAAGATCTTTATTTAAGCACCTATGAGAAAGATCAAGAGCGAATTCAAGGCATTGAAGATGTCATGATGCTGATCGAAGATAAGAGGATTCGTACCAATGTTGAAAAACAAGTAGCCTATTATGATCAGCTTTTATCGGACTGGAAGAAATTTCAGCAAACGGAGACAAGAGGCTTCATGAAATGGTGTGCGGAGCGTAAGAAGCCGTATGAGTGGGTAGAGGCTTTTTATTATCAACAATAGATGAGGAAACGGCAGAATTCATTCTGCCGTTTATTTATGCCATATTCGTTCTATTTCTATATGATCTGGCTTGAAATATTTCAGGACATAGACATCTGGATTGCTTAGTTTCTCCCACTCTTTGAATCCAATCGTGGGATCGGCATGTTTAAGAAGCAGGCTCATAATATTGCCATGTGTGACGAATAGGGTACGATCTTTTCCTGAACTTATTTGTTCGTATAGTACTTCTACAATGCGGTTCATGGCTTCAAGGCTTGATTCACCGCCTTCACAAGTCAGGTGTAAGTCCGTAAAACTGAGCTTTAGTTTCTCATACCAATCGTCCATTGGTTTGAGGCTTAGCACACGTTCAGAAAGACGCTGATCAATTTTCACTCTGAGTTGTCTTGTATGAGCAAGGGGCTCAGTGGTTTGGATCGCTCGCTTATAGGGACTTGAGATGATCTGATTGAGGTGAATGCCATTAAAAAACTGTGCTAGTGCGTGAGATTGTGCGATGCCTTGTGGCGTTAAAGACGCATCCTCGGATTGTCCATTGGTTTGGCAGTGTCTAACGATATAATATGTTTTCATGGGCCACACCTTTCATCAAGTATAAAAAAATCATCCAGGATTGGATGAGGATAGGTTCATTTGTTCGGATCTGTTTCTTTATAGGGATCTGTGAGCTTCGAGGTGAGGTCTAAATTGAACAAAAAATCATCTAAGGTGTCTGTACCAAAGGGAAGTGTGGAGAAGTTGATTGGGATGCTTTCTTCTTTCATTTCTGAGGTGATCTGTTGTTTAGGCTGCTTTTTTCTCCAGTACTTAAACAAGCGCATGTAAAGCCCCCTTTTCTATGAAAAAGATGGATTTATACATAATATACGGGGAGAGTTGTCCAGGCGTCAAATGTTTTCTTAGAGAACGATGAAAAGAGCCACAGGAAAGCGCGGCCCTTTTGTCCATTTACTTGGCACGACGTAATGCTTTCAGCACGTTACGTTTGCATTTTAAGTTGTATCGCTTCTGATGAAGTTTATCTGTGTTACATCTGCCAATGACTTGGCGGACATCTGGATGATAAATGATGAGATGTCTGTAAGCTGGATCATTTAATAACTCATGAAACCAGCTATGTTTTTTGAGATGGGCTGCGTTTCTAGAGATATCCTCTTCATCTACCTGTAGAAAAGGGATAAATACAGCAAGTGAAAAGATATCGAAAATGAATCCCATGTTGGTTCCTCCTTCCATATTATTTCCTACGCTTAGAAGGAGGAAAGGCTTCATTCAATAAAACTTTAAAAACAATCCCAATGCATAGACCATTCTTTTGTGTCTTTGTCGTAATAGAAATACATCGTGCCGTTATCACCAATCATGAACCGAGGTTTTTCTTCTGAGGCGATTTGCAGCATGAATTTGCCTAGTTGATGATGGGGTGGGGATTGAATATATGCACCATACCCACCGATTTTTGTGAATGAATAATTTGTGTATTGATCAAAGAAATGTTCTGTCGCTTCATCACTTTCATTTACTTCTGATAAATCGACGTATGACCACGCTTCTTCCCAGCAAGGGTAGTCTTCTTGCTCATTTTGGTTCCATTGGATTTGAAAGGGTTTGAGTCCTCTCACTTCTTCAGGAGTTTCAACTACTTCTAATCCTTCCATATCTACATATTCAATGAGCTTCCAGCCTTCTCCGTTTTTTGTGATATCCATCGGAAGTGCTTTCTGGTTGAGAAAGATTTGAATCATTTTACATTCATTGAATCCGTTCATTCCTCCTGGCACTTCAGGTAAATAAATTTGTAAGATCGGAATCATGACGCCATCTTGATCTGCGGGCCAGCCTTGATCGGGGTGGATGAAGAAATGACCGGCAAACCAGCTGTGTGCTGTTGGATCAGGAAGAAAGCCGCCAATCTTAGCCACGACGGGTGTTTTTCCTAGTTCTTTTAATTCATGAAAAGCCTTGATCTCCATTACTTATCCCTCCAATCTTTAGCCTGCAATGTGGGCATCTTGAAACGTGCCATTGATATTGCCTGAGACAATGATGACATGTCCCCAAAATAAATCACCGTCATGACAGTAGACTTCAAACTCTCCATCTGGGTAAGCATGCAGACTTTTAAGTGAGATGCGGCTCATAAATTGATCCAGTGTGAGCTCTTCTTGTGTTTCAGAGGAGTCATCTTGCTCCTGCCAGTCTTTAGCTAATTCAAGCAGCTGATTTGCTGCAAATGATTTAATAGAAGCATCCCATGTAGTCTGCTCTTTCATGAGTTGTCTAGCGGTTCGAAGAGAGTCGTTTACTTTTTCATCTTCTTCGAGGTTAAAGTAGAGCAGGCATTCTTGATTACTCCACTGGATCGTTGTTTCAAATAAGTCTAGTCCTTTCACTAATTCAAAGGTGCCCAGCAGGTCATTATGATAAAAGACAGGTTTTTTGGCTTCTTCTAGTATCTCTTGCAGCTCTTCATCCTGTGTATCTGTATCGATGAGTGATACAAGCATGAACTCACCTTCACCTTTTCGGACCTGAAGTGTCATGATTGATTCTTTATGTAATTGTGCCTGCTTTTCCCTTAATCCCTCTTCATCTGTTAACCAGCAGAGCCTTATGTTTTCGGTTTTGATGAGGTCTTTTTCCTTCCATGCAATCAGTGGAATAGAAGCGGTCCAAAGAGATTCCTGTCCGGCTTTTCCTGCACCTACTCCTGAAGGTCCTGTGACAGCAATGATGTGGTCTATTTCTTCTGAAAATCGTTCTTCAAATGCGTTCATTTGTTTGTTATGTTTCATGTGATGTCCTCCAGCCTGATTTGTTGAAAATCTATATGTTTATCACACCGTACATCAGGAGGAGAAATCAAGCTTTTTTTGCTTAAAACTTTTTTAGATTGTCAGAAGGAGAGAAAATACATGGATGGCTGGAGGTTGAGTCACAATAAATACGAATATGTTATGTATCGAATTTTGTATATATTTGGGTAAATGAGTCGAAAAGCCTAGGTGATTCTTCCTTTTCTTTATAATTACTTTGACATGAATAGATGAAAAAAGTAAAGTAGTAATGAGTGATTTACAAACCCTTCTTCATCTATTGAATTGCAAAGTGTGTGTAAATGAAATGTAAATGGATATTTTTCCTTTTATTTACTCGTATTTTTTTTTGAAACCTATGATGCTTCTCATTCGTTATATTAAAGGAGCACATATATCCGGCGGAAACAGAGCATCGGAATGCTTGGTGAAGAAGATTTACATTTGCAAAATCAATGTAAATTTTTTATGATTTCATTTATATCAGAACGATAATTAAGAAAGAAGAGGTTTTATGAAAAAAATATTTGCGAACAAATATAGCTTTTTTGTATTGGCTGTCCTTTTATTTTGGGCGAAATCGTACGCAGCCTACAAAATGGACTTTAATTTAGGAGTGAAAGGTTCTTTTCAAGAGGGTCTTCTCTTATTAAATCCATTTAGTTCAGCCATTGTGTTTTTGGGACTGGCTCTCTTTTTGAAGGGTCGTAAATCTGCCATTGTTTTAATTGTCATTGACTTTATTATGACCGCACTTTTATATGCGAATGTAGCGTACTACCGTTTCTTTGATGACTTTTTGACTTTCTCCACAATGAAGCAAGCAGGCAATCTTGGAGGAGGCATGACTGGCGGTGTGTTATCTAGTATTAAGCCGCATGACCTTTTGTATTTCCTTGATATTATTATCTTGATTGCGATTGTGATTTGGAGACCAGAAGTGAAGAAATTCCAAATGAAAAAGACATTTGCACTGTTGATTGTGGCTACAGGTGTAGGACTGTTCTTTGTAAACCTTCATTTAGCTGAAAAGGACCGTCCAGAATTATTAACAAGAACATTTGATCACAAGTATGTTGTCAAATATTTAGGTGTTTATAATTATACGATTTATGATGGAGTACAATCAGCACAAAATGCAACACAGGTAGCAAATGCGAGCAGTGAAGATTTAACGGATGTTGTAAACTATACAGCTTCTCACTATGCAAAGCCAAACGCAGAGTATTTCGGTAAAGCTAAAGGGAAAAACATTATTAAAATCCATTTAGAAAGCTTCCAGTCTTTCTTAATTGACTACAAACTAAATGGAGAAGAAGTGACACCGTTTTTAAACAAACTGGCTCATGGTAAAGAGGACTTTACGTATTTCGATAACTTCTTCCATCAGACAGGTCAAGGAAAGACAGCTGATGCTGAGCTAATGATGGATAATAGTATGTTCGGCTTGCCAGAGGGAGCAGCGTTTGTGACAAAAGGTGAAAATACTTACCAATCACTCCCTGCCATCCTAGATCAAAAAGCAGGCTATACGAGCGCAGTGCTTCACGGGGATTACAAATCTTTCTGGAACCGTGACACGATTTATAAGCATATGGGATATGATCAATTCTTCGATGCTTCATATTACAACATGGATGAAGAAAATCTTGTGAATATGGGTCTAAAGGATAAACCATTCTTCAAAGAATCAATCCCGATGCTAAAATCAATGAAAAAACCATTTTATGCACATTTAATGACATTGACTAATCACTATCCATTTAATTTAGATGAAAAAGATGCGACGATTGCTAAGGCAACAACTGGTGACAAAACAGTAGATAACTACTTCCAAACAGCAAGATATCTAGATGAGTCATTAGAGCAATTCTTTAAAGACTTGAAAAAATCAGGTATGTATAAAGACTCTGTCATTTTATTATATGGTGATCATAACGGTATTTCTGAAAACCATAACCGTGCAATGAGTGAAATTCAAGGGAAAGAAATTACACCTTATCAAAATGCACAAAACCAGCGTGTACCACTCATGATTCGTATTCCTGGCAAACAGGGCGGCGTGAACCATACGTATGGTGGTGAAGTAGACGTGATGCCTACGCTTCTTCACTTACAAGGTATTGATTCAAATGAGTATGTGAATTTTGGAACAGATCTATTCTCTAAGAAGCATGATCAAACTGTTGCATTCCGTAACGGAAACTATGTGACACCAAAATATACACTTGTAGATAACACTGTCTACGATACAAAAACAGGTAAAGTTGTGAAACAAAATAAAAAGACAGAGGCGATTAAAGCCCGTGTCGATAATCAGTTAAGCCTTTCAGATAAAGTGCTTTATAGGGATCTTCTTCGATTCCATAAGCTGTCTGATTTTAAACCAGTGAATCCATCTGATTATTTCTATGGTAAATCAAAAGAAAAAGAAGAGGATTCTTCTACTAAGTAACTGAGTTTTGGGCAAGCACAGAAGGGTGCTTGCCTTTTTCTCTCTCATCGCTTGATTTGTTGGCAAAATATGTTTATATTTAGGGTGATACAAGCGTGATGCTGGCGTGCAGCTAGCGGAACTCATTTCGTCCTAGGGGATTTCAGGAGGAGCTTATGACAACAAATACAAAAACACAAAAAAAGAAATCAGAAGTATGGGGCTGGCTCAAAGCAATTTTAATTGCATTCATTGCTGTTTTTATCATTCGTAACTTTTTATTCGCACCGTACATTGTAAAAGGGACTTCTATGCAACCAACATTACAAGATACAGAGCGGGTTTTTGTGAATAAGACGGTTGATTATTTCGGCGATTACAAACGGGGACAGATTATTGTTCTTGATGGGGAAGACCGCAGCACTCATTATGTCAAAAGATTAATTGGTTTACCTGGTGATAAAATTGAAATGAAAAATGACCAGCTATATGTCAATGGTCAAAAAGTGGCGGAGCCTTACTTAGCGTCAAACAAAAAGAAAGCAGCCGCAGATGGGACCTTGCTGACACCTGATTTTGGCCCTCTTACCGTTCCAAAAGGCAAGTATTTTGTCATGGGTGACAATCGTCAAAACTCAATGGACAGCCGCAATGGCTTAGGTCTTTTTACAAAGAGTGATATTCAAGGAACGACATCATTTGTGTTTTATCCTTTCCAAGACGTTCGACTACTTAATAATGAATAAAATAGAAAAAGCACACAGAGGTGTGCTTTTTTTATTTTCATTCAGCCTGGCTTTTTGTGATCGCCTGTTCAAGATCTGCAATAATGTCTTCAATCGCTTCTGTTCCAACAGATAAACGAATGAGCTCTGGTGTGACGCCTGTCGCTTTTTGTTCTGCTTCACTTAATTGCTGATGCGTTGTGCTGGCAGGGTGAATAATCAGTGATTTAGAATCGCCTACATTTGCAAGGTGTGAGAACAGCTTAACAGAATCAATGAGCTTTTTACCAGCTTCTCGTCCACCTTTAATACCAAATGTGAGAATGGCGCCTTGTCCTTTTGGCAAATAGGTTTGAGCAAGCTCATGAGATTCATGGCTTTCAAGACCTGGGTAGCTTACCCAATCTACAAGAGGGTGATCTTGTAAGAACTGCGCTGTTTTTAATGCATTTTCACTATGCCGCTCGAGACGCAGATGCAAAGTTTCTAGGCCTTGCAGAAGTAAAAATGAGTTGAAAGGTGACAAGGCTGCTCCTAAATCCCGTAAGAGCTGTACACGTGCTTTTGTGATATAAGCCGCTTCTCCAATTGCTTCAGTATACGTCAGACCGTGATAACTTGGATCTGGTTCAGTCAGCCCTTTGAACTTATCACTGTCGGCCCAAGGAAACTTGCCGCTATCGACAATGACACCGCCAATTGATGTACCATGACCGCCAATGAATTTCGTAGCGGAATGGACGACAATGTCTGCACCAAATTCGATCGGTCTCAATAAATAGGGACTTGCGAGCGTATTGTCCACAATAAGCGGAATATGGTGCTTGTGTGCAATGGCTGAGATGGCTTCAATATGTAGAATGTCGCCTTTAGGATTCCCAATGCTCTCTGCATATACTGCCTTCGTTTTGTCTGTAATCGCGGCTTCGAGTTCTTCTAAATTGGACGAATCAACAAATTTCACTGTAATGCCGAGCTTTTTGAGTGTATGGGCAAATAAATTGTATGTGCCTCCATAAAGGCTGCTGGAGGAGACAATTTCGTCACCAGCTCCTGCAATGTTTAAAATAGAATAAGTGGTCGCTGCTTGTCCAGAAGAGACAGCAAGTGCACCAATGCCGCCCTCAAGCTCAGCGATCCGTTTTTCAAAGACATCATTTGTAGGGTTCATAATGCGAGAATAAATATTTCCGGGTTCCTGCAGTCCGAATAAATTCGCCGCATGCTCGCTATCTCTAAAACCGAAAGAGCTTGTTTGGTAAATAGGAACGGCTCTTGAATAGGTAGCTGAATCAAGCTCCTGACCTGCGTGAATGGCTTTTGTTTCTAAACGGAATGAACGTTCTTCTGACATGTGTGTATCCTCCTTTTACTAAATAAAACCAACTAGTTTGATAAGAAATATTTAATAAGACTATAAATGTTGTTTCGTGCCTGGTCAATCATTTTTTAGATAAATCTGAAAAAAATAATAAATAAAGTTGATGGACTTTTTTTATTTCAATGAGGAAAGGTGTGGACATGTTGATGTAAAGAGGGATTGTTTCATTAGAGAGTGCGGATCAGTTTTTTTGAAAGTAATAAATCATTGCCAGCTAGTGAAATCATAGGAATGCCTATGCAGTAAGTTGCTCTTCCATAGAAAGAAGCGAGTCATATGTTGGATGTGACTCAAGAAAGGAAAGGGCTTTTTTCCCAAGGGGCTTTCTTGTATATACATATTTTAAGTGACAAGAGAAGAAGGAAAATACGCTCACTCTTTTGTCGGAATTATCAGTAAATATTTCATAAATGGTGTGATAACGACATATAATTAGGACTTTTTTATCTGATATATCGGGGGAATTCTTTCTATTTCACAAAAAAGAAAGAATATATAAAGGGATTGATAAATAAGGACTATTTCAAAAAAAGAAGAAAAAAGCTGGTTTAATTGACATTATATGGGTTTTGTGGTTCTTATGGATTGCAAAAAACTAGCTAATTAGATAGGGGTCCTACACTTAAAAGTGAAGAATTGAATAAAAAGTCACATTTTGTCCGAAAGTATGTTCGGTCAAAAATGGGATCTTCTGTTGATGTTTGGAGAGTGAAGCCTATGATACGATCATCATAAGCTGGGAGGTGAAAAGTATGACTTATGCAGCGCCGCAAGTTGACTATTCCACTATGGAGCCTGCTATTATGGACCAAGCTTGGTTCTTAGTATTTGTTGCTGTCCTTCTTGGATTGGGAGCAACAGTTGTTCTAGGAGCAGCAGTTTGGTGTTTAGCAAACGGCAAGGGTAGCTTTACAGGAGCCGTTCAGTGGGAAAGTGGCTTAAAAGTCCAAATTGAATGTAAGTAGCTATACTTAGGATTCATCTTTTTACTTCTATGAAATGACACCAGGGCTAAACCGTCTGTGGCGGGCGGTTTAGCCTGATCTGTTTTTAAAGAATATGCAGACACTTGGAGGTTATATGTTTACGATCGAGAAATTAACCAAGACGTATAAAAATAACGTGACTGCTGTCAAAGATTTTCATTTAAAAATCGACCCTCATCAAATCGTTGCTGTTGCTGGACCGAATGGTTCCGGTAAAACAACGATGATTAACTGTATACTCGGCATCATTAAGCATACAGAAGGAACGATTCTCTTGCATGACGTCACAAATGACGAACCATCCTTTAAAAAACAAGTAGCCTATGTTCCAGATGATCTGCTACTCCCTGAAGCATTGACTGGTGCTGAATATTTAGATTTTGTTTCTTCTATGTATGAATGTAAAACAATTCATAGAAGAAATCAACTAATTGAACTGTTTGATATGGACTCGGCTTTATCAAGACCGATTGAAACCTATTCACATGGTATGAAAAAAAAGACACAGCTGATTGCGGCCTTTATGCTTGATAGTCAATTGGTGATCATGGATGAGCCCTTTAGAGGACTTGATATTGAAGCGGTTATAAACACAAAGAAACTGATGAAACGTTATACCGAGCACCATGGTGCGATCTTGCTTTCAACGCATGATATGCTTTCAGCGGAAGAGCTGTGCCATAAAATCGCCATTATTTCTAAGGGAATTAAAATGGGTGAAGGAACGGTCTCAGCCTTAAAGGAGAAGTATCAATCAAGCACATTGGAACAGGTGTTTCTGAAAGCTTCAATGTTAAGTGATAGGGGTGCACATTTTGATGAAATCATTAATCATTTCTAGAATGATGCTTAAAATGTGGCAGCAGGAGATGAATAAGCTCTTTGATACTCAGACGAAGCGGATCATTGTGATCTTATTCTTTTTGTTTGCAGTGACAATGGGCGCCATCATCGGATACAGTTTTACGGGTGTCTTTATGAAGGCATTCTTAAATGGCGATGAACGTTCACTTGGATTACTCGTTGTGTCAATGGCGATCAATGCATCCATCTTTACAAGCCTGTTATTCATTTTGATCAAAGTCAGGACGCCTGAGCAAGACCGTTTTTCTATGCAGCTCAGTTGGTTCCCGCTGTCTACCTTTCAGAAAAGCCTCGGATACTTTATTCCGATGGTGACAGTGGTGGCAGGGCTTGTTTTATTTTTTATCGGTATTCTGCTGTTACCTAATTTTATTGCCCAGGGAATAGGTATTTTCTTTATCTTTACGTTCTTTTTGATGGTGATTTTGCAATCGCTTTTTGTCTTAATGTTTTTGCAACTCATTTATAATATGACCTATTTGGTCGTTCTGAAATTAAAATTACCGTTGCAAAAATTTGCAGCGATCTTTGTTTTATTAGCACTGGTTGTAGCGTATGGAATGACGCATTTTGATATCAATCAAATTCAGCAATCATATATACAGTTTGATTATCATTTGATGTATTTTACAGCACCATTTTTCTTAGCGGCTCAAGGAATGTCTCCTGAAGGGATAAACTATGCAATTTTGATCCTGGTCATCCTTTTATCGGCGGGCGGCGCATTTCTTTCTCTTGCGATGATGCCGATTATGGCAGAGAAAAAAGCGTTAACTTTTTTAAATAAACTGCCGTTCTCTTCTTCAAAAAAATGGTCACTTATTGTAAAGGAAATGAAATCACAGGTGCGAAATGAAGAAAACATTTTAAACTTTCTCATACTCCTCATTGTGATCTTATTCGTCCGTTATCAGTTTGGGTTCCGCTTTGAAGAAGAAGCGTTTTTTGTTCTCTGCGCTCTTGCTGGATTAACCGCCTTCAATTCATTTGGCAATGATAAACGAATGCTGGGGATGTACAAAACATTTGGCCTAAGATCGTGGGAAGTGGCTCTGTATAAGTTTATCGGGCTTTTGCTTGTTGGTGTACTGCAAATAGCAATCTTCATGCTGACAACGTTGACGCTTCCTGATCAGGTTTGGAACGTATTGATTGGGGCCGCTGTCTTATGCAATGCCACTGCGCTCTTTTATGTGGTAGGTATTTTACTTCCGCTTGATCGGAACAATCCCTACACAGGCATTTTTTCATTTGGAGCACTTATTTTACTCATGATTCCGATTGTTTTTATTGGAAACTATGTCATAGGGGAGTCGAGTCAAACGCTTCAGTGGCTGCTTGTAGCTGCATTTGAAGGTCTGCTCATCTTTGCCATATACAAAGGTTTTTCATGGAGGTATTCACATGATTCAACTTCTTAACAATAAGCTAAAGATTGAGCGGGTACCGGCACTCGCGCCGTATGTGACCTTACAAAAGAGACATCTCACGGATACGCAGTATGGAAGCACACTCCCGATTAATGAAAGTGCCTATCATATGTTAACGAAAGTAGATGGCAAAAGGACAGAAGCGAGTATTACCGCAGAGCTCGCCGATTTGTTTCAGGTCGATGAGTCTGTGATTTCTCGTGACTTTTATCAACTGATGATGGGGTTGAATCAGCACCACTTACTGTCTATTCATTATCAATCACCATATCGAATTGTGACAGCCTGCTGTCAATTTTTCAAACAGTATCAAGTGAAAATGAAGGAACGATTTGATTGCACTGGTCACTCGTTCTTTCATATTTTTGGGACAGCATTACTCATGGTGACGCGTAAAATCATCTTTTTCTGGATGCTTTTTATGGTCATGGCAGGGATCGCTTTTTTATTCATTCCTGACCGGTCGATTGCAGCCATTGCGATTTATTTTACAATTATATATTTTGGATTAATTACCGGGACCGCATTACATGAGGCAGCACACGGCTATGCGCATCGAAAATTTGCGGGAAGGGATGGTCCACAAGGCTTTTTTGCGAGTGATATGATGTCTGTGAAATTTGTAAGACCAGTATTAGATCCGTTTCAGAAGAAGCAGGTATGGATTACGCTGCTTGGGCCGCTTGTCCCAGGTGTGATCGGAGCAGCAGGGATCATTGTGACCGTATTATGTCTAAAAGAAAATCCAATCTCGACCGGCTTCTTTATTTTTTCAATCACATATTTTATTCAATTACTCTATCTTCTTCCGTTTATGGGGGATGGTAAATCCATTATGAAGCAGCTATTGCTTGGGGGAATGGGAGGACAACGATCATGAACGTACAGGCGATGAAACAAGGTGCTATTGTTGGTGGTTTTCTGGGGTTTTTAGGCTTTCCGATGCTGACAATCGGTGTATTGTTCTATCATTTATTTCAATCAAAAACGAACGATGCTTTATTATTTAACAGTCTCGCTTTTGAGATGGAAGGTTCATCCGCATTTACTTTTCAAATCAAGCCAAACTTTTTTATTTATATGATTGTGATTTTTGCCGCGAGTTTTCTCATTGTGGCTATCTTATCAGCCATGAAGCAGAAAAAAACGAAAGATTAGGAGAATTCTCCTAATCTTTTTTTGTATGTCCAACCAAATTTTAGTATAATAGAAAATAAAAAACATCAAAGGGGATCTCAATGTTAAAAAAATGGAGTGTTCTTATATTCACTGTTTTTCTATTAGCAGGATGCGGTGAGAAGGCTGAAGAAACCACGCAAACCGAGAAGACGGTATCAACAATAAATACGGAGCTTGCTACTAAGAAGCAAGTAACCATCGAACAAATGAAACTGACAAAAAAAGAAAAGAGCTTACTAGAAGCATCAACCACTAATGAAATGGTGGCTTTGACATTAAAAGGATTAACGAAGAAGGATAAGAGTATTACGTTTATCGGGAGTCATTACAAACATGGCCGATTAGCTAACAAGGAAGCATCATCTGCCACCTTTACTTTACATCAAGATGGAACCGACCAAACGATGAATGTGCTCTTACAATTAAAGCATGAGAAAGATACATATGAATCACAATTTAGTATGTGGTCTGACAACAAGAACGAGGGAATGACAAAAGCGACAGCAAGCTTTCCGTTCAAAGTAAGTGACTATGTTTTTTCTGCACAATCTGAAACTGTCAAAGTCTCTTCTGGAGGAAAGGCACTGATTGCGTATACAGCGGCAATGGGGAAAGACGGAAATTCACCGATGCTTGAAGAGATTGAGAAAAATCCAAAGCAAGCGCTGAAGAATAAGTCACATGCCTACTTATTTTATATCCAGCTCGATAAATAACTATCGTAATATATACGGAGAATATGAAGTTTTTTGACGAAAAATCTTCATATTCTCTTGACGAATTGTTAAGAAAGTTGTAACATAATAAAAGTCAACGCGATGACGTTTCTTATTGATGCGGGTGTAGTTTAGTGGTAAAACCTCAGCCTTCCAAGCTGATGTCGTGAGTTCGATTCTCATCACCCGCTCCAATACATAATTTTGTTTATAACGCAGTATTTCGTTTCTTAGATAAACGAAGTGTTGCGTTTTTTATTATGTCAGTATAATGTGAAAAAGCACTGTCAAGCTACAGTGCTTTTTCAATAAGTTCATATTTACTTTCTCCACCATGTATTTGTACAAACATCTTCGTCAAGGATTGGATGAGAGCTTCACTCTTTTCCCGGGAAATAGATGGCGGAAACAGGATGATTTGCAAAATGTTTTTTGTGTCTTGAGAAATGTGGGCTTTACTTGGTTGAGAAAATAATCCTTTAAGTCCTGCGTTGTCCTGCCATTCAATGTGACCACTCTCATGTTTTGCTAGTGAAAGCGGCTCTTCTAGACGATCAGCATCGAATGTTAGGATAGGCAAGAAATATTTTAAAGAGAAAAAGATCGACAAATCCTGTACGGAATTGGTCGAGTCAATAAATCGTTCTTTTTGGATATCAGCAAGAATTGGCAGGAAAGGAACGTCTTTTAAAAGGTCCGTCCATTCTTTGATTGCTGGTACTTCTTCTAATACTTTATCTTCGTATTCAAAAAATAAAGATTCTTGAAACAGGCGGAGCCGGCCTTTTAACATTTGAGGGGATGTGCCAACTTCAATATGCGAATATTCAATCTGTCCAACATGGATAGACGGGTTGTCAGGATGAGAAATTTCCATATGTATCTTCACAGTGACTCACTCCAATCGGTCATGATACACTCGTATTATACTGAAAACAACAGGAGAAACAAAGAAAGGAGGTTTGCAAGGTGATTCATGTTGGAGAATTAAAAGAAGAATTGATTCAATATGCGAAAGAAATTGGTGTCGATAAAATCCGATTTGCAAGTGCTGATACATTTGATTCATTAAAAGACCGCCTCATCTTACATGAATCGTTAGGGTATTTGTCAGGCTTTGAAGAGCCTGATATAGAGAAGCGAACAAACCCTTCTTTGCTGCTTCCGAAGGCCAAATCAATTGTTGCGATAGCGCTCGCGTATCCTTCCAAAATGAAAGATGCTCCTCGAAGTACAAATGATGCAAGAAGAGGGATCTTTTGCCGTGCTTCTTGGGGAACAGATTATCATGTTGTGCTGAAAAAAAAGCTTGATATGCTCGAAGAATTCTTGCGGAGTAAACATGTCGATATACGGACAAAATCAATGGTGGACACAGGGGAACTATCTGATCGTGCAGTAGCGGAACGCGCTGGCATAGGTTTTAGTGCGAAGAACTGTATGATTATCACGCCAGAGTTTGGGTCTTACGTGTATTTGGCTGAAATGATCACAAATGTCCCATTTGAACCGGATGAAAAAATTGAAGACCAGTGCGGAACGTGTAATAAATGTGTAGATTCGTGTCCAACTGGTGCACTTGTGAATCCAGGACAACTGAATTCTCAACGGTGCATTTCCTTTTTAACGCAAACGAAAGGATTTTTGCCTGACGAATTTCGTTCGAAAATAGGAAATCGATTGTACGGGTGTGATACGTGCCAAATTGTCTGCCCGATCAATAAAGGGAAGGACTTTCACCTTCATCCTGAAATGGAGCCGGACCCTGAAATTGCGAAGCCACTATTAAAGCCGCTTCTTACGATCAGTAATCGTGAGTTTAAGGAAAAATACGGTCATGTTTCAGGTTCATGGCGGGGGAAAAAGCCGATTCAGCGAAACGCGATTTTGGCACTTGCTCACTTTAAAGATACATCTGCCTTACCCGTGTTGATTGAATTGATGCACAAGGATCCAAGACCTGTTATTCGGGGCACGGCTGCTTGGGCAATAGGGAAAATTGGCGATGAGGAGCTGCTCCCAGAGCTGGAAAAAGCCCTTGAGCGGGAAAGCGATGAGGAAGCGAAACAGGAAATTGTCAAAGGGATTGAGTTTTTACAGACACCTTTAAATACTAAATAACGTCCCTGTGAACATAGAATGAACCAAACAGAGATTTTAAAAAAGTTTGGTGGTGTCTGTGTGAAACAATTATTAGAGCAAACATTAGAAGACAGGCTTGGTTATTTATTAAATGGGAGTGCAATCAAACAGCCGCAGCTCATGTCTGATGTGGAAGCAGTCGAACGGAAAAAAGAGCTTTTTGCTAGAAGACAGGTGGAGATTGTCAAGGCGAAGGCGAAAGCAACACTTCTTGATTCAACGATTCAGGATGACGGGACTCAGCATGTGCAGTATCTCGCTCATCTCACTTATGTATGCAAGGATGTAGACGATTCTTTTTATTTAGAGGAGCAGGTAGAAAAAAGAGAAGCGTTCCTTTACAACGACATGCTTGTCAAAGATCGAATGATGATTGAAGAACGTCAAATGGAAGAGCAGGTGGATGAGCGCTTTCAGACCGAAGAACAGTTTGGGAGAGCCTTCCACTATGACCGGCGGGCAGCCGTACAATATGCGGAGACGTATTGGAATAAACGAAATCCCGCCTATAAAAACTTCGAAGATAACTGCACGAATTTTATTTCACAATGCTTGAAGGCAGGGAATGCGCCAACGAGAGGGTATCCGAACCGCGGATCTGGCTGGTGGGTGCGGCCGCACACGTGGAGCTATAGCTGGACGGTGGCTCATTCGATGAAAAATTATTTAGCGAATTCGAAAGCGGGTTTAAGAGCAAAGAAACTCAAAGAAGCACAGGAGCTTCAAATTGGTGATGTCATTTGCTACGATTTTGAGGGAGATGGCAGGTATAATCATACAACCATTGTCGTCGATCATGATAAAGGCGGAATGCCTCTTGTGAATGCTCAGACATATGACAGCCGTATGCGTTATTGGTCGTATGAGGATTCGACTGCCTATACTCCTGCTATTCGTTATACGTTTTTTCACATTTTGGACGATGCCGCGAAGGATAGTTAATGGTATAATGTTGAGCGGAAAAGAAAATTAGAGGTGAACTTTTTTGGGACTTCATGTCGTTTTATATCAACCAGAGATTCCAGCTAATACTGGAAATATTGCGCGTACATGTGCAGCAACAAATACAACCCTTCATCTGATTCGTCCGCTTGGTTTTTCGACAGATGATAAAATGCTGAAGCGTGCAGGACTCGATTATTGGAAATATGCCAATGTCGTCTATCATGATTCACTTGATGAATTGTTTGAGGCACATCCGAAGGGACAATTCTTCTATATCACAAAATTTGGTCAAAAGCCGCATACGACATTTGATTACTCTCAGTTAGATGAAGATTACTTCTTCGTTTTTGGCAGAGAGACAAGTGGATTGCCGAAAGATTTGATCGAGCGGAATATGGACCGCTGCCTTCGTTTACCGATGACAGAACATGTTCGTTCTCTGAATCTATCGAATACGGCAGCAATTCTTGTGTATGAGGCACTTCGCCAGCAGCAATATCGAGATCTGATATAAGGTCATGATGAAAGCCGGGATGCCTATCTCGGCTTTTTTATATGAGATAAGGAACAAAATATGACTTGTTTAGTCTATTTTTTGACATATTGAAAAAAATCAAAGGACAGTAAATATGTAGGTGCTAAAAACAACGAATTAAATGAAAAAGGATGTTCCGCTTATGGAACATCCTTTTCTTCATTTACCAGGCTTGCCTTCGTAGCCAGCTGTGAAAATGGATACTAAAAACGTAATGATGACGCCCATCATAATGACCGTTCTCATATAAGCTCCCCCTTATCCCTTTGTTTCTATCGCTGCCTATTTCATATGATGTGAAGTTCGCCTTAAAAAGCAGGAGAAGAAGATCATTTTTCTCCTGTTTTTCCTTTATTATGAAGGGTCTTGCGGATGGTTGTCAATTCAGTTTGCCAATTCGTCATTTTGAAGAACGAAAGCATGTAATAGGACGCCTCCGCATAGATTGTAAAACAGTATCTGATTACTTGCTTCAATCTTGAAAGAGGAGGTTCATATGGATATTTTAAAGAAAATCGAACAGCACAGAGAAGAAGAGCAGCGTCTCAAATGGGAAGGCACATTCGGCGAATATTTAGACATAATAAAGGAAAATCCACTTGTCGCTCAATCTGCTCATTCTCGCGTTTATCATATGATTAAAGACAGCGGGATTGAAGAGGAGAATGGGGTCAGAACGTACAAATTTTTTGATCAGGAGCTTTTTGGATTAGAGGAATCATTGGAAAGATTAGTGGAGGAATATTTTCACCCTGCTGCCAAGCGGCTCGATGTGAGGAAGCGTATTTTGTTATTGATGGGACCAGTGAGCGGGGGGAAATCTACGCTTGTTACTAGGCTGAAAAGAGGACTAGAAGAATATTCACTGACAGATCATGGCGCAGTCTATGCGATCAAAGGCTGCCCGATGCATGAAGATCCGCTTCATCTTATTCCGCAAAATCTACGTGAGGATTTCTATAGAGAGTATGGCATTCGTGTGCAGGGGAATTTGTCCCCTCTGAATATGATGAGGCTGGAAGAGGAATATGGTGGACGAATTGAGGATGTAAGGGTTGAACGGATCTTTTTCTCAGAGGATAAACGGACCGGTATTGGTACCTTTAGTCCGTCTGATCCGAAATCTCAGGACATTGCTGATTTAACAGGAAGCATCGATTTTTCCACTATTGCTGAATTTGGATCAGAGTCAGATCCAAGGGCCTACCGCTTTGATGGAGAACTCAATAAAGCAAACCGAGGGATGATGGAGTTTCAGGAGATGTTAAAGTGTGATGAGAAATTTCTATGGCATCTTCTGTCATTAACGCAGGAAGGAAATTTTAAAGCAGGCCGTTTTGCCTTGATTAGTGCAGATGAATTGATCGTCGCTCATACGAATGAAACCGAGTACCGGTCGTTTATTTCAAATAAAAAGAACGAGGCCTTGCATTCAAGAATTATTGTGATGCCGATTCCTTATAACTTGAAGGTGACAGAGGAGGAACGCATTTATCATAAAATGATTTCAGAAAGTGATGTTTCTGATGTGCATATTGCCCCGCATACGCTGAAGGTGGCAGCGATGTTCTCCATTTTGACAAGACTCAAAGAGCCGAAGCGTTCTGATATTGATTTGGTGAAAAAAATGCGCCTTTATGACGGAGAAAGTGTCGAGGGATTCCAATCTGCTGATATTGATGAGATGAAAAAGGAATTTCATGATGAAGGGATGAGCGGAATTGATCCGCGATATGTGATTAACCGCATTTCCTCCACTATTATCCGGAAGAATATGGAGTCGATCAATGCGCTGGATGTCCTTCGTTCGTTAAAAGAAGGACTCGATCAGCATCCGTCTATCTCAAGCGAGGACCGGGAGCGCTATTTGAATTTTATTTCTGTTGCGCGAAAAGAGTACGACGATATTGCGAAGAAGGAAGTACAAAAGGCATTTGTGTATTCCTATGAGGAGTCTGCGAAAACGCTCATGGATAATTACTTAGATAATGTCGAGGCATATTGCAACAAAAACAAGCTGCGTGATCCATTAACCGGTGAAGAAATGAACCCTGATGAAAAGCTTATGCGTTCAATTGAAGAGCAGATCGGAATTTCTGAAAATGCGAAAAAGGCATTTAGAGAAGAAATTCTGATTCGTATTTCGGCTTATGCGAGAAAGGGCAAACGCTTTGATTATAATTCTCATGAGAGATTGCGTGAGGCAATTCAGAAGAAGCTGTTTGCTGATTTAAAAGATGTGGTGAAAATCACGACGTCAACGAAGACACCGGATGAACAGCAGCTGAAGAAAGTGAATGAAGTAGTGGCTAGATTAATTGATGAACATGGCTATAATTCAACAAGTGCAAATGAACTTTTAAAATATGTAGGCAGTCTTCTTAATCGTTAATAAATGAAGGAGGCATTATTGGCGCACCTGCACCGGTAATGTCTTTTTTAGAAATGATCGTCAACTTGGGTGACGAGCAGCATAAGATAAAGGAATCGGTGGTTAGAAGAATTGTGCAAACAGGTGAGGAGGGGGATGGATGTCCCGGCAAGAAAAAAGTCAGTTTATTGTATCACAGGAAGACTGGTCCCTCCATCGAAAAGGCTATGACGACCAGCAGCGTCATCAGAAAAAGGTCAAAGAAGCGATTAAAAACAATTTGCCGGATCTTGTCACAGAAGAAAGCATTATCATGTCTAACGGAAAAGATGTTGTCAAAATTCCGATTCGTTCGTTAGATGAATATAAAATTCGGTACAACTACGATAAAAATAAGCATGTGGGTCAAGGCGATGGAGACAGCGAGGTAGGCGATATTGTCGCACGTGATGGATCAGACAGTAAGCAAGGGCAAGGAAAGGGACAGAGCGCAGGAGATCAGGCTGGAGAGGATTATTACGAAGCTGAGGTCTCATTAATGGATCTTGAGGAAGCGCTGTTTCGGGAATTAGAGCTGCCAAACCTTAAACAAAAGGAGCTTGACGACATCATTGTCGAGCAAATTGAGTTTAACGATATTCGCAAAACCGGGTTAACAGGGAATATTCATAAAAAACGAACGATGCTGTCAGCATTTAAACGAAATGCAATGACAGGCAGTCCTTCCTTTTATCCAATCTACCCAGAGGATATCAAATATAAGACGTGGAATGAAGTGACCAAACCAGAGTCGAAAGCCGTCGTTTTGGCGATGATGGATACGAGCGGAAGTATGGGACTTTGGGAAAAATATATGGCGAGAAGTTTTTTCTTTTGGATGACACGTTTCTTACGGACAAAGTATGAAACGGTTGAAATTGAATTTATTGCTCATCATACGGAGGCGAAGGTTGTCGATGAAGAGCATTTCTTTTCGCGGGGGGAGAGCGGAGGAACCATTTGCTCCTCTGTCTATCGAAAAGCGCTAGAGCTCATAGACGAACGTTATCCGCCGTCGCGATATAATATTTATCCTTTTCATTTTTCTGATGGAGACAATTTGACCTCAGACAATGCACGATGCGTGAAGCTTGTTTCTGAAATTATGAAAAAAGCCAACTTATTCTGCTATGGTGAAGTGAATCAATACAACCGGCATTCTACATTAATGTCAGCATATAAGCATATACAGGATGAGAAATTTAAGCATTATATTTTGAAGCAAAAATCAGACGTTTTTCTTGCCCTAAAAAAATTTTTTCAGCAGGAAGAAGTTCTTTCGTAAATAGCACATTTGAAAAAACCTTTCAGCATAAGGGCTGAAGGGTTTTTTGTATGGAGAAGGAAGGGATCACCAGAAAAAAAGTAAAACTTTCTCTTTGACATTTCAATTTTCATTTATTAATATTTAATCTTGTTAAATATAAGTTTTTCAAAAAAGATGCCGATCGTCTTTTCTTCTTTTTCTTCTCTTTGCTCATGAGTGAACAATAAGTATAAATGGGCTGCACACCATTATTCATGCGGGGAAGATGAAGGAGATATAACAGTTTTATGAGCTTGCTTCATATTCTGTCAGATGATGGGCATTCTAAGTTTGCTAAAGCAGATGACACTATATTTTTATACATGAAAGGAGAAACAAAACATGAACAGAGGGCGTTTATTGCTAACGAATATTATTGGCCTTATTGTAATTCTTGCCATTATTGCCGGAGGTGCTTATTACTACTACGAAAGCACAAATTTTGTCAAAACTGACGAGGCGAAAGTGACAGGTGACATGTACCAAATCACAGCACCAGCAGCTGGACAAATCAAAGGCTGGGATATCAATGAAGGTGACGAAGTGCAAAAAGACAGCACAGTCGCAAAAGTTGAAGGAGAAACGAAAACAAACATTAAATCAGTGGCTGATGGCACATTAGTCAAAAAAGAAGTACAAAACAATCAACAAGTGCAGCCTGGTGCAGTTCTTGGTGAAACGATTGATTTAAGCAAGCTTTACATCACAGCAAATATCAAAGAAACAGATATTAAAAGCATTGAAAAAGGCGACAAAGTCGACATCGTGGTAGATGGTGATCCTGATACAACATTTGAAGGAACAGTTGAACAAATTGGTTATGCGACAAACTCAACATTCAACATGCTGCCAGCAACAAACTCAAGTGGTAACTATACAAAAGTGACACAAAAAGTAGCAGTGAAAATTTCAATTAAAAATCCATCAGACAAAGTACTTCCTGGTATGAATGCTTCTGTCAAAATTTCATCTTAATGATGATTGATATCAAAAAATGAAAGGAGGTTGTCTGAGATGGCAAATCAACCTGCAGCAACAAAACAGGGAGCAGGCTCCTTGTCTTTACTGATCATTTTAATGGCCGGCTTGTTCGTTGCGATTTTGAACCAAACACTTCTGAACGTAGCCATGCCCCATTTAATGACTGAATTTAATGTGAGTGCAACGACGATTCAGTGGCTTACAACAGGTTATATGCTTGTCAACGGTGTGCTGATTCCGTTATCTGCGTTTTTAATCACACGCTTTGGACAGCGCAGCTTATTCCTAGTTGCCATGATCTCGTTTACACTAGGGACCTTTATTTGCGGGATTGCGCCGAACTTTTCGACCATGCTCATTGGTCGTTTGATTCAGGCAATCGGCGGCGGTATCCTGCAGCCGCTCGTGATGACAACAATCCTTTTTATTTTCCCTCCTGAAAACAGAGGAAAAGGAATGGGGATTTTCGGTCTTGCGATGATGTTTGCTCCAGCGGTAGGACCAACATTATCTGGTTACATTATTGAACATTATTCTTGGCGTATTATGTTTTATGGACTTGTTCCAATCGGAGCAATTGTCATTATCGCGGCTTTCTTTATGTTTAGAAATATTGTAGAGCCTAAAAAGATCAAGCTGGACAGCCTTGGTGCGGTTCTTTCCATCGTTGGTTTTGCTTCGCTCCTATACGGAGTGAGTGAAGCTGGAAGTGATGGCTGGACAGATCCGATCGTCTTATCGACGATTATTGTTGGTGCGATTGCGATCATTCTCTTTATTTTCCAACAGCTGAAAGCTGATAATCCGATGCTTGATTTCCGAGTGTTTAAATACAGCATTTTCTCATTATCAAGTGTCATTAATATTATTATTACAGTTGCCTTATACACTGGGATGTTCTTACTTCCGATTTATCTGCAGAACCTCGTTGGGTTTACGGCATTGCAATCCGGGCTATTAATGCTTCCAGGGGCACTTGCGATGCTGATTATGTCCCCGATTTCAGGGATTTTGTTTGATAAATTTGGACCTCGTCCGCTTGCGATTGTGGGGATGCTCATTACCGTTGTCACCACATTCGAGTTTACAAGGCTGACGATTGATACATCATATAGTCACATTGTGCTCATGTATGCAGTTCGTGCATTCGGTATGTCACTCCTTATGATGCCTGTGATGACAGCTGGGATGAACCAATTACCACAGCACTTAAACAGCCATGGTACAGCGATGTCTAATACATTAAGACAAATAAGCGGTTCGATCGGTACGAGTTTGATCACAACGATTTATACGAATCGGACAACATTCCATTATTCCAATATGGCGGATCAAACAAATACAGCGGACCCGTTCTTTATGAATTCATTCCAGGCGGCTGTGTCGAATGTGATGCACCATATGGGCATGACAGCTGAAGCTGCTCAAAAATATGTATCCACCCAGCTTTTTACGAAAGCACAGGTTGATTCAAACGTAATGGGTATCAATGATGCTTACATGTGGGTAACGTTATTCTGTGCCGCTGGTGTCATTCTCAGCTTGTTCCTGCGTGATGTACGTAAGGATAAAAAGAGAAAAGACCAGCAGCATAAAAAACAAGAAATGACACTGCTTCCAGCACCTAAGGAAGCAAACCAAGATGCAAGATAAGTGTGGAGGGACCGTACATGAAAATTTATGTCGTATACGATAGTGAAGGTGACCATACAAAAGCACTGGCAGAAGCAATTGCAGCGGGTGCAGGTGAAACAGAGCACGCTGAAGTATTCGTCGATCATGTGAAAGATGCGGATATTCGCAAGCTGGATCAAATGGATGCGATCATTTGGGGCTGCCCTGGTCACTTTGGGACCATTAGTTCTGGGTTAAAGACATGGATTGACCGTCTTGGCTACTTATGGGCAGAAGGAAAACTGATCGATAAAGTCGGTGCCGTTTTCTGTACAACTGCTACAACGCACGGCGGTTTAGAAATGACGATGCATAATTTAATTACACCAATGTTCCACCAAGGGATGCTTGTTGTTGGCCTTCCTGGAAATGTGCCAGAAAATGCTTTATACGGCTCTTACTATGGAGCAGGTGTGACATGTCCGATTGATTCTGATGAAGTGATTTCGACAGAAGGCATTGAACTTGGGAAAGCATTAGGAAGACGTGTAGCATCAGTCACTGCGTCATTTAAGCGATAAGGAGAGGGTTCTTTTGGCGACGATTATTGTAGCGTTAGTAGCTGCTGTTCTAGTCATTATCGGATTAGTAGCATTCAATGTCAGACACGCTTCGATCGAGAAGAAAGCGATCAATGAAGATGTGCCCAATCAGCCTGACGTGCCCCGCAGCGAGTCAGAAGTTGCGGCGAGCCCTGTAGAGCCTGAAGTAGAAGAAGAAGCGTCAACGCCTTCTCAAACGGATGAACGAGTGTCTGGTGATGATTTCTATAGACAGGCGCTTCAAAAGTTTAAGCAGCCAGAACCACCTGTCAAAGAAGAAGAGCCAGAAACTAAAATGAATGATGATATGTATCGTTCTGCTTTACAGAAGCTAAAGCAGAAGGACAAATAAAAAGAGAACCTCTTGTCAGGTTCTCTTTTTATTTGGCACAAAAAAACCGCCGGCAGAAGCCGAGCGGTTTTCCTTCACTCTATAAAGTGCTAAAGAGCAGATGCTCTTAAATTACGCTTTGTTAACGTTAGCAGCTTGTGGTCCACGGTTACCTTCAACGATTTCGAAAGAAACTGCTTGACCTTCTTCTAAAGTTTTGAAGCCTTCGCCTTGGATAGCAGAGAAGTGAACGAATACATCGTCTTGACCTTCTACTTCGATGAATCCGAAACCTTTTTCAGAGTTGAACCATTTTACTTTACCTTCTAACATGAAATTTCCTCCTAAAGCGATCTTAACGCTTAAATTCACTATTCTTGCTCTTACACAAACTTCAAAGACGAAAACTCTTTCAAAACTTTCTTCTTAAAGATGATACGAACAAAAATAATTACCTTTACTTTACCAGTGTTTGCGGGAAAAAACAACTGTTATCCAAAAACTTTTTTAAAAATAATTAGCGCTAACAAATTGAGGAAATAGCCTATATTCATTGGCCTCTTTTTCTTCCTGAGAAGCTCACTTGATTTCGGCCAGACTGCTTCGCTTTATAGAGCTCCTGATCAGCTATAATCGGTAATTGTTTGATGTCTCGACTTCTCGCGGAGTAATACGCACACCCAAGTGATACTGTAATATGAATGGACATGCCATTTTGTAAATAAATCGGCTGATCTGCTATTTTTCTCCGTAAGCGTTCTGCAATCTGCCATGTTTTTTCAACTGTACAATTGGGTAGAAGGACGGCAAATTCCTCACCGCCGATCCGGCCAATATAATCTGAGCTTCTTGTGTTTTTGATCAGCCTTTTTCCGATTTCTTTTAAAACCAAATCTCCCTCATGATGTCCATATTGGTCATTAATGGATTTGAAGTAATCGATGTCTAAGTAAATAAGGGACATTTGTTGGATAGGCTGCTTAAATTTCATCGAAAAAGCATCATTTAAGACCTCATCGAACTTCCGTTTATTTAAAACACCTGTTAAAAAGTCATAATGAGCTTGGAATTTATACAAATTCAATAGCTGATATGCTTTTGTTTGATGCTCAATGACGTAAAAGTTAAACAAACCAGCAATATATGAGAACATCCAATAAGCAAAATGTAGTTCAAATGATGTCTCATGCACGATCATGATAAACAGGCTTGTGGCAATCACATTACCTAACGTAATGGACAAAAGCATTTTCATAACTTGATTCATATGGCGCTCAGCAATTAAAAAAGAAGCTGTTGCGATGATCATCATGGAAAAAATGTTGATGAAAGAAGCGACGTTGGCTTCGATTAATAATCGACCAATGATTACAACACAGGCTGCAATGATGGTTTGGGCGATGCCTCCATAAAAGGCAGTTAAAATAAGGGGGATATGTCTTAAATCGACGATAGCTGGTCCTGCTTTGATAGAGAAGAACATTAAGAGGACACCGAGTAACCCAGAAAGAATGCCTTTGCATAGTTGTCTGAGCAGGGTATCTTCTTTCTTAAGAAAATTCTCTTTAAACACAAGCAGAAATAAATAATGAAAAGTGACAAGAATTGTTAAATTAATAAAGAGGTCTCTTAGCAAAATTAAATCACCTTTTTAAAATTACTAAAATTTGTTGCAAAAGAAAAGGGGAAAAAGGATAATTAATAAAAATTTCACTTATGAAGGGAGCGAAAAACATGCGAGGAAAACGCTTCCCAGATGAAACGGACTGGCTCTCTTTTTTTGAAACGGAGCCTGATGAAAGGTTCGAGAAAGGGATGCCTATTGAATATCAAAGCCTGACATTTCGATTTGAGAATCAAGACGAGCGTTTCGTTGTCACGATGTAACTTGGAAGTCAAGAATTTACGTTAAAAGCTGTTCGAAAAAAAGATGGATCGTTTTTAGGCATCTATGATTTTAAAACCGTGCAGCATGTAGAGATAAAAAAGGACCGGCCAAACGAAAAAGAGCTCTTACTCATAGTAGAAGCTTATGGCGATTTTATCACAACAGTTGAAATTACCTTTTTACCTTTCTTCTCTGTAATGGTGAAAGAGCATTTTTCAGGAGAATAAACAGGAGCCTCTATTCATAAAGGCTCCTGTTTTCTTATTTGTGCTCGATGTCATTGATCACTTGTTGGATTGATTCATCATCCATCACATTCATGACACTTTCATCAATATGGAGAGACTGTGCATAAGACTCTCTTGGCTGATGGTTTCTTGATGTCGATTGGTGCTGATTCGTATGGTTTGGCTGTACAGCAGTAAATGCCTGCTTCATCATTTGTCCGATTTCCGCAGTTCCCTTTGCTTCTTTCTGTGCGTGTGACTCGTTTCGAGACGATTCATGGTGCTGTTGATCTTTTCCCTTCATCATTGAAGACATATTCATTTGCGTCATGCTTTTCAGTCTTCTTCGTAAAACCGGGGAAAATAATGCAATGATGGCTGTTGATGCTGCGATCATTGCGCCAGTGCTCATGCCTTTTCTTTTTTTAAACAAACGAATCCCTCCATTTGATCGTGATGATTCTTCTTCATCATGTTTAGGATGACCAAACAAAGCTGAATTATGAATTCATTTCGCTGAAAGAGAGGATGTATGCATAAAAAGCCGGCTGGATGAAAAACCTAAGAGCAAAAGGAGGGAATAAATGATGAATAAGAAATGGATGCTATCTTTACTACTCGTTCCAGCATTGATCACCACTGGATGTGGTATGAACAACCAGGGCGATGAGCGAAGAGGAACAATGAAACGACAGTATGAAAATGTCACATATAAGAATGACAACATGCGGCAGGATCAGCCAGATGTTCAAACACCTCAGAAGGTCAAAGTGGCAGATAAAGCGTCAGAGCTAGTAGCCAACATGTCTGAAGTAAAAACAGCGAACGTACTTGTTACAGGAAAGAATGCATTTGTTGCTGTTATGCTTGAAGGCGATAAAAGCGGTAATGTGACAGAAGATTTGAAAAAGAAAATTTCTGATAAAGTCAAATCAACGGATCAACAAATCGATAATGTGTATGTATCTGCGAATCCAGACTTTGTCGATCGTATGGAAGGGTATGGAAAACGTATTAGAAGCGGAGAGCCCATCTCAGGATTTTTCGATGAATTTACTGAAACGGTCAGACGTGTCTTCCCTGAATCAAAATAGCTACGACAAAAGCCGTATGTCATATGCGGCTTTTTTGTTTGGAACCGCACCTTGCGCACCTGACTGCATAAAGTAAAAAATATATCACCTCTTGTTGATCTTTGTTTCTTCATAGAAAGAGAAAGAGGCTGCAGGATGAATTCAGGTGGGGAGCAAATGAAAGCCAAGCCGTCATTGATTCATAAAAAGCTTGTAGGCGGAATGATAGCAGCAGGTCTCATTTTTTATGCTTTCACCGCGTACTTGATTTATGTTGCGTTTCAGCTGACAGGACAATATTTAGAGCAGCAGTCTTCTCCTAAAACGATTTTAACGGAGGGACTCAATAAGCAAGTCTATGAACATATTAGAATATACTATGCAGAGGAAGAGGACGCTTTTGTTGATTTGACAATTGAGGCTATGGATCAGGCAAAGAAGAGGACAGCGTCAGTATTTCAATTTGAAACTGACAAACCTTTAGACATTATTTATTTTGATGATAAAGAGACAATCGAGCAATTTGCAGGAATCAAGCATATTACGGGTTTTTACTCCGATCATGATCAAATGATAGGGTTATATCCAGATAAGCGGGAAGCATTATTGAAGAAAGAGACACTCCCTTTATACTTTTTCAACACGTTATTGATTCATGAATATGCTCACTTTGTTTTCTATGAAAAAGTTCATTCTTACGAAGTGTCCCCGGTGATCTTTCCCCTTTGGTTCCATGAAGGAACAGCAGAATGGACGGCCTATGATGTGCTGAATGCCACGTCTGAACGGTTCGATGTCATTCCTTTTGAATCTCTTTATTCTGATCAAGACTGGCAAGATTCTCGCACGACGTATGAGACAGATGTTTATGTGCAAAGCTACTATATGATTTATGAGCTCGTGCAGCTTTATGGACGAGACGTCATACATGAGATTATGGAGGAAACGGCGAAGACTGGCCGTTTTGATAGAGGTTTTGAACAAGCGACAGGACAACGTCTGGCAGATTTTGAAGAGCAATTTAAACTGAGTTATCAAAGAAAAAACGGCTGACCTGAGGATATAGGTCGGCCGTTCTTTGTTTAATGAAGCGGTTTTTGCTGATTGGCTTTGTTTTGCGGCATTTGAACTTGGCCCTTCATTGGGGCAAATGTAGACGTCATCGCCTGCATATCTTGAGCTGTAAGCTGCGGAACTTGATAATAGCTATGTTTATTTTGATATAAGAAAATTTCATACGCCATTTCAATAAAGTTCGGAATTTGCGCTGCAAGCACACGTCGCACCACAGGGTTTGTTACCTCTAGTGCAGTCATTGAAAGTAATCCAGCATGTGATTTCACGAGACCTAGCATATGCCCTGTAATTCCCGAGTCCTTTACATCCTGTAACGATTGATTTGGCTTCTTAGGCTGAGATGGTTTTATTCCGTATGTCACCTGTGTTTGTTCTTTCATCATATACGTAGATGTTTCTTCACTATGCTTTTGACCAGTAGAAAAACAATCTACCGTGACATTATACTGTGACAATACAAATTGATATTGTCGATCTAAAATGTCGGATAATGCGGGATCTTGGATGAATTGGCGAAAGATCATGTATTGATCCAAAATATTAATGGTCCCTGCTAATACTTCATGTAAATCAAATAACTCATGCCCGCCATGATTGAATTGAGGCTGCTGGACATTTCCTTGAACGTTTGTCTGCTGATCGTTTTGCATTGAGATTCCTCCTTCTGTTTATACAATCAGTTTTAATGTGAGGATGTTTTCCTTCTTTCATGCAAAAAACATTATTTACAATTAGAGGGTTTTCTTCCTTTTTGTCGAAAAAAAGTATCAGACGAATGAACATGGGGGTACCAGATGCAGGACAAAATCATTAATCGTTTGATAGAAGACGAACATGTGCAGGCACCAGTGATTGGCATCGGTGTTTCGCCGTTTGAACAGCATCATCTTGAGGCTTTTTTTCAATCATTTCCACATGAACTAAATGCCTCTTTTATTGTTGTACAAAATCATGTGACAGGCGATTGTATAACTGATTTGGAAGCACTTGTTTTACCGATTGGCTACCGGGCAAAAACGATTAAACATGGTGAGAAAGTCATGAAGAAGACGATTTATTTTTGTCCACAGCATGCGGTAGTGACGTTAACAGAAGATCAGCGGCTGCACCTATCAGAGCAGCTGCCTCCGTGCATGGCTTGCTCTGTGGATTTGCTTTTTCAGTCTCTCGCCAGCGTTCAAAAGGAGGAGGCTTTTGCGATTTTCTTTCAAAAAGGTCATTGTGTGGGAAGTGGCTTGCTTCAGTTGGTTGAGCAGGGCGGTACAGCTTTATCGTGCAGTGAGGTAGAAAGTGGTTTTGACACCTTGTATCAACAAACATTCAAAGACCCTTCCACCCTTGCGGCATTTATCGCCAATATCATTAACGTTCCGCACATCGATGAGGCAGATCCTGTATTACTGAGAATTATTGAACGTCTTGAAATGTATAAAGGCATTGCCTTTTCAACTTATCAAAAGAAAAGGCTGCTATCTGTCATTCAAAAACGAATGAGGATTGCAAAAAAACGGATTTCATTATTAGCAGAGTACGACTGCTTATTAGAAAGAGAACCAGATGAGCTTGACCTTCTGCACGTACAGCTTCTAAGCGGTATGACATCTTTTTTTAGGGATATGGAGGCTTTTCGTGTATGTGAACATCAGATCATTCCGTCGATCATTGAAAATGCGGTGAAAAACGGGAAATCTCGATGCCGTATTTGGATTGCGGGATGTTCGACAGGAGAGGAAGCCTATTCTTTTACGATCTTATTTTTAGAAGAAATGAAGAGAAGACAAGTGACCATTGAACTTCAAGTATTTGCAACAGATATCAACCGAAAAGCCATTCAAACAGCTAGTAAAGGTCTTTACTCAGTAGAGTCTATGGCAAGGATGCCGGAAAAATGGCGGACGCGATATTTCGAAAGGAAAGGTGACGCTTTTATTGTGAAGCAGTCGCTTAGAAAACATATTGTTTTTGCACCTCACAATTTATTGATCGATTCACCTTTTATCCACCTCGATTTTATCAGTTGCCGAAATGTTCTGATGTACTTCCAGCCTGAAGTGCAAAAACGAGTATTGTCCCGATTCCAATATGCATTAAAAGATCAAGGGATGTTGATATTAGGGCCAAATGAAACTGTACCCAATATCCCTCGTTTGTTTCATTTGTTCAATGAAAAATGGAACATTTACACCCATTCAAACGTTTCAAAACCACATGTTCCTTGGACACCAGACGCTCGTGATATCGAGTTGAAAGCGCGAGCCGAACAATATATGCAAGAAGTAAGCAAGGATTATGATGCATGTATGATCATCAATGATAGTGATAAAATCCTGGCAGTATCAAAGGGTGCGTATTCTTTTTTAGACCATACAGAAGTGTCAGATCAATCATGTGAATATGTGACACCTGATTATATGAAAGAGATGCTCAGTCAAACCTTTCAAAAGGTGTGGACAGACGAGACAGAGGTTGTGTTTCAACATGTTCTCATTTCGGAAAAAGGCAGCAAGCAGTATGCAGATTTTACCGTGAAAAGTTTTGACCGCCGTTTTAAGGGAGTTTACGTCATTCTCATTCGAATGAATGAGAGAGGAAAAAATCAAAAGAACGGCAGGGACATAGGGATGTCAGATCAGAATTCAGTCTATCAACAGCGTATTGTCGATTTAGAAAATGAACTCAATGAAGTCAAACAAAAGGAGCAGGCGGCAAGGGCTCAATTAAAAGCAAAACACACGCAATTAGAGGAGTTTGAGAAAAAACACGAGCATTATATAAATATCATAAACAACTTGAGGGTGACAAGAGAAGAACTGTACAGACCCTCTGTCAAGCCGGAGCTTGCGACGTTGTTTGTGGACAGGGACATGAATATTCGCTATTACACTCCTACAGCTGCCTCTTTATTTACTTCTGCGAAAATCAGACATCAGCAATCCTTTCGGTCGATGGCTAAAAAGCTTACGCAGGAAACGCTCTATCATGATATCCAATCCGTCATCTCGGATAGACGCGCGATCGAACGTGAAATTGAAACGAACGAAGGCGAGCAATTCACCGTTCACATCACACCCATCTTCGATGAAGAACATGAAGGAGCAGTGATGACTTGGATTAAAATGACTGAAGTAACGAAAATCAAGCAGTCGCTTCATCTAGCGGTGACGGCACTTGATAACAGCCATATTCATATTGTTGTGGCAACTGAGGAAGGAGTCATCCAATGCGTGAATCAGCGTTTCTGTCAGTTTGTCCAGCAGCATGAATTTGACCTGATCGGCAAAGATATTTTTTCTGTCTATCATTCGCTATGTCAATGTGATGATTTAGAGAAGCAATGGAAGGTTTGTTTAAGAGAGGGCAGCTGGACAGGTGAGCTGTACTTTCAAGATTTATCTGGACGCGAACGATGGGAGAGAGTCTCTTTACATCGAATCGATGACCCTGACAAAATGCAGTCAACCGTCATGCGGATTTCAGAGGATATCACCAATCAAAAGCAGTCAGAGAAGATGCTGATGAAATCAGAGATGCTGTCAGCAGTAGGGCAGCTTGCAGCAGGCATCGCTCATGAGATACGGAACCCGCTGACATCATTAAAAGGATTTTTACAGCTGATGATTCAAAGTAAAAAGTATCAGAAAGATTATGCAGATGTGATGATGTCAGAGTTTAATCGGCTCGAGTCAATTATTAATGAATTCCTCGTTCTTTCTAGAAGCAAATCGGTGAAATTTGAACCGGTACATGTCAATCTTCTGCTCGAAGAAGTGATCATGGTCGTTGAATCCCAGGCGGTCTTAAAAGGTGTTTCCATTCAGAAAAAGCTGTCTCCGTCGCTCCCTAACATTCAAGGCATTCCGAATGAACTGAAACAAGTCTTCCTAAACATCCTTAAAAACGGAATAGAAGCGATGGATGGTGTGACAGGCGTCATCAAGGTGACCTCTCTCATGAAAGATCATCAAATGATGTTGATATTTGAAGACCAAGGAAAGGGAATACCAGAGGACGAAATAGGGAAACTCGGTGAACCATTTTATACAACAAAAGAAAAGGGGACAGGCCTTGGTTTAATGATGACCATTAAAATCATTGAAAGCCATGGCGGCACCATTCGTTTTGAAAGCAAAAACTTTGAGGGGACACGAGTAATTATTACCTTTCCAATGAGTTAAAAAGACAAGTTTTACATGAAATCCATTCAACATCAATATTTACTTTGTACACTATGAGAGATGAAGCGCAAAGGGGAGAGGTCTAATGAAACGAATGCTATCTATTCGAATGATTTGTTGTTTGGTTTTGGTGATCTTTAGTTTGCAATCCTTATTGCCTGGTATGTCCGCAGGGAGCGAGGTCAATGCATCTGAAAAGAAAGAAATGGTGTGGAAACAAAAAAAGATTGTGCACATCAAAAAAGCCCGTCAGCTCATAGGAGAGACCGTGACAGTGAGCGGAATTGTGACAGCAGATCAATCAGCTGTAGGCAATGGGAAACTGTCCACATACATTCAAGACAAATCAGCTGGAATCAATGTTTATTCAGCGCAGCCCAATCACTTCCCGGAACTAAAAGCAGGGATGAAGGTGACAGTGACTGGTAAAATCACGTCTTATAAAGGACTGATTGAAATTGTGCCAGATCAAGGCAGTCTGAAGATAGATGCTGTGAACCAAACCTTGCCAAAGGCGAAACGAGTGTCTGTGAAGCAGCTAGAAACGGAACAAGCAGGTAAGCATGAAGGAAGATTAGTGAAGGTCAAAGGTTATGTAGAAACAAAACCAGCGCAGCCGGCTGGCGGTGGATACAATGTAGTGATCATTGATAAAAAATATCACAGCACCACTTTGAGAGTGATGGTCGATACGAATGCGATTGATAAAGTAAAGACAGGAAAATGGTACGAGTTTACAGGGGTGTTAAGCAGGTATGATACGTTGCAGTTGCTTCCAAGACATAAGGATGATATCAACCTGCTGAAACGTCAGCCAAAGCCGCCAAAGATGAAGAAAGAATACAAAGCAACGGTTGACCGTGTGGTGGATGGAGATACGATTCATCTAAAGAAGCCCGTTCTAGGTACAACAAAGGTGCGTTTTGTGAATATGGACACGCCGGAAACGTATCATCAGCCAAAAAGCGAATTAGACAAAAACCAATTGCGTTTTGGACAGCAAGCGACTGACTATTTAAAAACACTACTTTCAAGCGGTGACCAAGTCACATTAAAGATTGGTCCTGAAGCGAAAGATAACTATGGACGTCTTTTAGCTCAAGTGAAAACCAAAAAAGGGTTAAATACAAATCTAGAGCTTGTGAAAAAAGGATATGCCCCTACTTATTTCATCTGGCCAGTTGGAGATGAAAAGGACTATCATACGTTTCAAAAAGCAGTAAAAGAAGCAAAGGAAAAAGGACTGGGCATATGGAACGAAGCGGACCCTCTGCTGGAACAGCCATTTGAATTTAGAGCACGTGAACAGAAAAAAGGACTGACACGCTATGTTGGTGATTCATCTGTCAAAACCTACGTGTCCCCTGACAAATGGAAAGAAATCGATGTGGATAAACGGATCTTTTTTGCTTCCAAAGAAGAAGCAGAGCAGGCTGGTTATCAGCCGGCAAAGAAATCGGGCAAAGTACCATTAACGATTTTAAGTATGAATGATTTACACGGTAAAATTGATCAAGAATACGAGTTGGATCTAAAAGATGATGGCAATAAAGGCATGTATGGGCGGATGGATTATGTCGCGGCCTATATGAAGCAAAAACAAGCAGCGCACAAAAATACGATCACGGTCCATGCTGGAGATATGATTGGCGGGAGCTCTCCAATATCTTCTCTTCTGCAAGATGAACCAACCGTTGAACTCATGGAGAACATTGGCTTTGATGTCGGCACGGTCGGCAACCATGAATTCGATGAAGGGGTAGACGAGCTATTGCGTATCTTAAATGGCGGAGATCATCCTAAAGGCACAAAGGGATATGACGGACAGAACTTTCCGCTCGTTTGTGCGAACTGTGAATACAAGGATACTGGCAAACCACTTTTACCGGCTTATGAAATCATCGATGTCGAAGGAATCCCAGTCGCATTTATCGGCGTTGTGACCAAGTCAGCCGCAGGAATGGTCATGCCAGAAGGGATTAAAGACATTCAGTTTACAGATGAAGTCAAAGCTGTGAATGAAGCCACGAAGGAATTAAAACAAAAAGGAGTTAAAGCTATAGCGGTTTTAGCTCATATGACAGCCTCTCAAAATGGCGATACGATCACTGGGGAGAGTGCAAAGCTTGCCAAAGAAGGTGATGATGAAATTGACGTCATCTTTGCAGGGCATAATCACGAAGTGGTCAATGGAGAGGTCGATGGAAAATTAATTGTGCAAGCCTTTGAATACGGGAAGGCGATTGGCGAAGTCAATGTGACACTTGACCGTAAAACGAAGGATATCGTCAAAAAGAGTGCGAATATCCAGTATGTAGATCAATCTGGTATAGAAAAGGACAAGGAAGCAGCAGACATCTTGGCTCATTACGGGAAAGAAGTGGAGCCGATTATTAGTGAGGTTGTTGGAGAAGCCAGGGTCAAAATGGAAGGCGGCTATTCAAATGATGGAGACACGCCGCTTGGTAATTTGATTGCGGATGGTATGAGATATTCAATGAAAAGTGACTTTGCCATGATGAATGGAGGCGGCATTAGGCAAAACCTTGAAAAAGGGCCGATAACATGGGGAGATCTCTTTAATATTCAGCCATTTGGTAACGTTTTAGTCAAACTAGAGATCAAGGGAAAAGACTTAGTAGAGATCATAGAAGCACAAATTTCTCCGCAATTTGGACCAGATTATAGCATTTCAGGCTTTTCATATTCCTATGATCCTGTAACATATAAAGTAGTCGACTTGAAGCTGCCAGATGGTTCAGCCGTAGCTCTCGATCAAACGTATACACTCACTGTGAATAACTTCATGGCAACTGCAACTGGCAGTAAATATGCACCAATAGGCAGGCTTGGGCAAAACCCTGAAACAGGCCCAGAAGACTTAGAAGCCACTGTCGATTTTGTGAAAAGCTTTGAGGGAGCTTCCATTGTGTATCAAAAAGAAGGACGAATTCAAAAAGCAAAACAAGAAGAAAAAGCAGCAAGCTAAAAAGCGTATCATCTAAGAGAAACGTAACAGGCAAAGGAGTTTAAGCATGAAAAAGTGGCTTGCACTGACTGTGATGACAGCCGGGATTGTGCTGCTCGGCTGGGGAATTTGGCAAATCGCCTCTACTCATCTTCAAACCGCCCAATCATTAGACGAAGCGAAGAAGGTCGTGGCGGACGATCAAGGGATGTCCAAGAAGCAGTTTGCTCCAGAAGTGGGGAAAGCTTCTGGCATCCTGACGATTCCAAAATTAAAAGCAGACCTTCCCATTGTCGAAGGGACGGATGCGGATGACCTAGCAAAGGGAGTAGGACACTACAAAGGCAGTTATTATCCTGATCAAAATGGACAAATCGTCCTTTCTGGCCATCGTGACACGGTGTTTCGCAGGACAGGCGAACTGGATATTGGAGATCAGCTGAAAATCACTGTGCCGTATGGTGAATTTATATATGAAATCACACATACGAAAATTGTTGATCAGCATGATACATCCATCATTACGTTGCAGAATGAAAAGGAAGAGCTGGTCTTAACCACATGCTATCCTTTTCATTTCGTCGGCAATGCGCCAGAGCGGTATATTATTTATGCAAAAAGAGTGTCTGAATAAAGAAAAAGAGCCTGCTTTCAAACGCAGGCTCTTTTGTTAATGGATGATTTGACTCATGAGCTGGTCCATATCAGGTGGTAGAGGTGCTTCGATGATCAGATGCTCACCTGTAAAAGGATGTTTCATGTCTACTTGCTTGGCGTGAAGAGCACACCTGTTGATGTAATCACGAACTCCGTCATATAATGTATCCCCAGCTAGTGGATGCCCGAGACTGCTCAGGTGGACACGAATTTGATGCGTTCTACCCGTTTCTAAATGAAGTTTAACGGCTGTCAGTTGCAGACGTTTATTCATGTCCATGACCTGAAAATGAGTCACAGCTTTTTGCCCATTAGGGGAGATTCTTCGTCTGACTGCATGGTGTTTGTCACGGCCGATCGCTGCCTCGATGGTGCCTTTCTTTTTTTTGAAAAGTCCCTCTGCGATGGCGATGTATGTGCGTTTGATTGTTTTTTTAGAAAGCATTTGATCAAGAGCCGCATGGGCTAACCTATGCTTTGCAAAAATGACGGTGCCGCTCGTGTCTTGATCTAGCCTGTGGATATGTCTTACCCGCTTTTCTTCTCCATTTGCTTGAAAATGGAATGCCACAAGATTTGCCAGTGTGCCTGTTTGTCCTTGTTCATTCGGATGAGTTGGCCGGCCGGCAGGTTTTTGCACAATTAATAAATGCTCGTCCTCAAAGAGTACCTCTAATTCACCGTATTCCGGTGTCACATCACTTTCTTCTGTTTCAAATAAATCAATGATGATCTGATCGCCTTGACTGACTTTAGCCGCGTGATGGGCAGGCTTTTGATTTAAACGAACTTTTTGATGCTCCATCCAAAAATGAATAATCGGTTTTGATGCAAAGACGGCTGTCTTTAAAAAATGACTGAGTGAAGTGTGATGATACTGCTCGTCTACTTTGAGTGAGAGCGTGTGTCCTTTTATGATCATGATATCCGTTCCTCTCTATGGGTATATATAGGAAACACTTACCTTGGCGAACGCCTTTTTTTCTGTGCTATTCTGAATGGAGAATAACGACAGAGAGGTAGATGTCACGTGAGATTAATGAAAGCTGCTACAGACCTGCAAGAGCAGGCAATTGAAGAAATATCAAAGGATGTTGAAGATCTTCTTTCTCATGCTGTCAATGGACAGCAACGGGATATGCGTCAAAAAGATCGCTCCCTTACCTTTATTGATGGCGTATATAACGGGACGATGGATGATGCTTTTCGTATTTTATCGGGACTTCAGCTATTACATACCATCATTGTAAAACCGAAACGTCATCTCACTAAACGAGATCGTGAACTATTCGAGCGAAACCGTGAGCAGGTCAATGCCTGCGGCTTTTCTTTTCCGTTTGATCTAGACGATTTTGCCAGCCGTCACCTTCAAAATGCGTAAAAGATGGTGTGAACTTCCTTGTTAACTTACAAGGACCTCGCACATACTATTTTTAAGGGAACGGAGAAACCTTTAAGATCTGTAATACCAAACCCGCTCTTTTTCAACATTGCCTATTTCTCCACGAATCGGAGCGCTTGGATCTCTTGCAGAATGAACCGAACACGAGTAGGAGCCTGACAAAACGGTGCAGGCTCCTTTTATACATAATCATTTTAGCAGACATTCATCTTTGAAAGTCAATTTTATTCACGATATGATAGCATTGAGTATATCTTTAAGACTTTTGTAAAAAAAGGAGTGGCCTCGTTGGTAAAGGCGATTATATTTGATTTTGACGGATTAATTTTAGATACAGAAACACATGAATATGAGGTTTTACAAGAAATGTTTGCGGAGCATGAGTCAGATCTGCCTCTTTCCGTATGGGGCAAGGTCATTGGTACGCAGGCAGGCTTTAAGCCATTTGAATATTTGGAAAAGCAGCTAGGGAAGACGCTGGATCATGAGACACTCACAGCAGATCGGCGTTCTCGTTTTCAAAAAAGAATGAAGGACGAATCAGCAAGACCTGGTGTAGAAGCTTATTTAGAAGCAGCAAAGGAGCTGGGGATCAAGATTGGACTTGCTTCCAGCTCAGACTATAAATGGGTGTCTGATCACCTGAAGCAGATTGGTCTTTTCGACTATTTTGAATGTATCCGCACGTCAGATGATGTGGAAGAAGTGAAACCAAATCCAGAGCTCTATTTGCAAACCGCACGCTGCTTAGGGGTAGAGCCAAAAGATTGTGTGGCATTTGAGGATTCTGTAAATGGATCAGTAGCTGCCAAACGGGCAGGTATGAAATGTGTCATCGTCCCAAACAAAGTGACGAGCACGCTGCAATTTGAAGAATATGATGTCAGATTAGAATCCATGGCTGAAATCGAATTGCTCCAGCTATTCCATCAGCTTGAAAAAGAGGATCAGTAAGGGGGCAAATACATCATGGCAGAAAAACTAGACTTAACGCGGTTTGAAAAAAGAATAGTGATCCGTAATATCCATGAAGAGGATATTGATCGAATCATTGCCTTACAAGAGGTATGTTTTCCGGGCATGGATCCTTGGAAACGGGAGCATCTTGAAAGCCACCTTGAGCATTTCCCAGAAGGACAGTTTTGTGCTGAATTCGAGGGGGAAATCATTGGCTCTTGTTCAAGTTTATTAATTAACTTTGATGAATACGATGATCGCCACACGTGGCAGGACATTACAGATGATGGGTACATCACAAACCATAATCCTGATGGGATGAATATGTACGGAATCGAAGTCATGGTGAGTCCTGAGTACCGCCGCATGAAAATTGGACATCGTTTGTATGAAGCAAGAAAAGACTTAGCAAGAAGATTAAATTTAAAAAGCATCATCATTGGCGGACGCATTCCGAATTATCATAAATACCAAGAGGAAATGACGCCTCGCCAGTATGTAGAGCAGGTCACGATTCACCAAATCTATGATCCCGTTTTATCTTTTCAGCTGTTAAATGAATTTAGTCTCATGCGGATCAATCCGAATTACTTGCCGGATGATAAAGCATCCAGCACATATGCCACGTTAATGGAATGGAACAATGTCGATTATCGCCCGCAATCGAAAAGATATTTTAAATCGGCGTTCCCTGTTCGAATTTGTGTGATTCAATATGCGATGAAACAAATTCACTCCTTTGAAGAATTTATGAATCAGGTCGAGTATTATGTGGATGTCGCATCAGATGCATCAGCTGACTTTGCGGTATTCCCAGAAATTTTCACGACGCAGCTCATGTCTTATTTAGAAGAGCGGTCACCAAGTCTTGCTGTGCAGCGAATCACGGAATATACCGAGGACTACATTAATTTGTTCACAGACCTTTCTGTGAAATATAACATTAATATCATCGGCGGGTCCCACTTTGTAGAAGAGGAAGGGAAAATCTACAATATCGCCTATTTATTTAGACGTGATGGAACGATTGAAAAGCAATATAAGCTTCATATCACGCCGAATGAAAGAAAATGGTGGGGGATTTCAGCTGGTGACCAGGTTCGGGTATTTGATACGGACTGCGGCAAAATTGCGATCCAAATTTGCTACGATATTGAATTCCCTGAGCTTGCACGGATCGCAGCTGACAAAGGAGCGAAAATTATTTTCACTCCGTTCTGTACAGAAGACCGCCAAGGCTATTTAAGAGTACGTTACTGTGCACAGGCGAGAGCGGTTGAAAACCAGATTTATACCGTCATCTCGGGAACAGTTGGCAACCTTCCGCAAACCGAAAATATGGATGTTCAATATGCGCAATCGGCTATATTTGCCCCATCAGACTTTGAATTTGCAAGAGATGGGATTGTAGGAGAGTGTAATCCAAACATTGAGATGGTCGTCGTAGGTGATGTCGATTTAGAAATTTTAAGAAGACAAAGGCAAGATGGGACCGTACGTCAGCTGAAAGACCGAAGAAGAGACGTGTACCATATTGAATATAAGAAATAATGAAAAGAAGCGCCTATTGTTGAGGCGCTACTTTTTGATGACATCAGATTTTTTCAATTGCCAAAGGGATGCTGGAGAAAAAGCTGAATATACTGAAAGGAGATTATGTGTTCAAAAAGGAGAGGAACATGGGGCGACAATCTAAACATCTGTATATCAATTTGCCGGTAAATCATGTGAAGGAATCTATCGCTTTTTTTGAGCAGCTGGGCTTTGACTTTGAGCAGCAGTTCACGAATGATCAGGCGGCCTGTTTGGTCATTGATGACACGATCACCGTTATGCTGTTATCTCTTAGGCATTTTCAATCCATCTCAGAGAAACAATTAGTGGATGCAAAAAAGGCATCAGAGGTGATTATCTCTATGCGTGTTCATTCACGAGAAGAGGTCGATGAGCTTGTCGAGAAGGCAATGGCGGCAGGGGGTTCACCGTTTAAGGAGAAGCAGGATCATGAGTTCATGTATGGATGGAGCTTTCAGGATCTTGATGGTCATTTGTGGGAAGTGTTTTATATGGATGAGGAAAGAAGCGGCCTTTCATAAGGGTGCTTCTTTTTTATTGTTTATCAGTGGTATGATAATGAGGAGCAGAAGGAATCTGGAATTCAACTAGAGAAAAGTAGGTGCAGCATGGAGTTTTTACTTGTCTTACTGCCAGTGTTCGGCATATTCCTGATCGGGTATATCGGGCAGAAGGCGATTGGTTTTGACATACATACGCTCTCATCAATGTCTTTATATTTAATGTCACCATTTCTTGCGTTTGAAACCTTTTATCAAAACAAAGTGTCGATGGACTATGTGTATTTATCCATTTTTGTTGTCGGGCTTTGTCTTGCACTTATTTTATGTGTTTTTATTTTATCTCGTATTTATGGGTATTCGAATGAAACGTATTGCGCCATGATTCTGTCGTCAGCTTTTATGAACAATGGAAACTATGGCACGCCTGTTGTGCTGCTTGTCTTCGGAGCCGCAGGTTTGGATATTGCGATTGTGTTGATGGTGCTGCAGCAGCTTGTCATGAGTACAATCGGCATGTATTATGCAGCAAAGGGCGGAGAGGATGCGGGAGATGGAAAGGTCGTCTTGAAAAAAGTGCTGCGTATGCCGGTTGCTTACGGGGCACTCATCGGTCTATTATTTCAGCTGATTGATCTTTCATTACCTAAAGAGCTGATGACGGGTATTCAGCTTGTAGGGAATGCTGCCATACCGACGATTATGCTTATTTTAGGTATGCAGCTTGCTGTGATCTCTTTTAAGCAAGTGGATTATCGCAATATTTCTTATGCTGTATTGCTGAAGCTGTTTATCTCCCCACTTATTGCATTTGGCTTTACGCTTATTTTACCGGTAGATGATATGGTGAAACAAATTATGATCTTAGTGGCAGCCATGCCGACAGCAGCAAATACCACGCTGATGGCTGTACAATTTCGAACGAAGCCTGAGTTTGTTTCAAGCACGACATTTCTCAGTACAATCTTAAGTATCGTGACATTACCAGTTTTATTATGGATTTTATCCATGCACCCTCTGGGATAGGGGATAGGCGGCAAACAAAGGGGGACATATGAATGAATGTAGATGTTCATTTCCAAGTGAGTGACGTGTTGAAAACGAAGCATTTTGCGCATGCAAAAGTGTTAGCAGGGGAAAAAGGATTGTTTCGGCAGGTCAAATGGATACATGTGTTAGAAGTGCCTGATGTAGAGGATTTATTAAATGGAGGCGAGCTGATATTAACGACAGCCGCAGGCTTCCATGATCAACTGGATGTGTTTCAAGCGTTTTTACGACAGCTGATTGATTCAGGGGCGGCCGGCTTGTGTATTGAATTTGTTCCGCTAAGATTCGAAGTGCCAGAAGAATTACTGACTTATGCAGAAGAAAGAGATTTTCCACTTATTCTGTTTACAAAAGAAGTGAAGTTCGTCAACATCACGCAGCATCTTCATACGATGATGATCGAGCGTCAGTATCAAATGATGGCTGATTTAGAAGCACTATCATCAAAGCTAAATGAGCTTTTACTGACCCCGCATCCGCAGATGGATATTTTGGATCAAGTGTATCAGCACGTAAGGGGGATTCTTTTACTCCTCCCTGTTCAGGGCGAGCCGATTATTTTATGTGATTCTTCCAAACAAACGGAAGATCTGGTCATGAATTATTTGCAGTTTGCTTCCGTGCCAAAAGGATACGAAGTGACACAAAAACAAGTGCTTGCGCTCAAACAAACATTTGCAGATCTTGTGCTCATTCATCAAGCGGACATGCTCTCTGAATTCGAACTGCTTGTGATGGATAAAGGAGCGAATGCTCTAGCCCAGCAAACATTAAGAGAGCTTTATACAGAAGAGCTGAAGAAGACAAAAGAAATTGAATGGCTGCAAAAATGGTTTCAAGAAGAGCATACAGAACAAGAGATCATAGAGCACCTTGAAGAAACAGAAGGGGTGAAAAAGCCAACTGGCTGCGTAGTCTTGCTCTTTCAAAAGCATCATCAAATTGAAGAAATCGCAGGGAATCTTTACTTTCTTGTCTCTTGCCGCTCCATTTTTCAGCGTGCGGGTTTCCATCTGATTGCATATGAGTATCAAGAACAAACCTTGTTTATTTTATTAAACACGAGAAAGAAAGAGGACTGGAAAGAGCGTGCAGAAAAGGCTGCAAACGACATCAAACAATTGTATGACCGAGAGCAGCCCCGAGGGGACGAGATCAATTTTGGTATCGGGCAATATTGTGAAAAGTTTCAGCACATGAGAAAAAGCTTTCAAGCAGCCAAAGAAGTGCTGCATTTAAAAAAAGTGATGCCTCAGCGGGTGGAAAGTCCATTTTACCAAGATCTACATATGCTCCGTCTCATGCCTATGATGAAGGAAAGCGGTCTGCTTGAATGTATGGTGAAAGAGTATTTAGAGCCCGTGATTTTATACGATAATCAAAATAACGGGAGACTCTATCAAACGCTGAATATCTTTTTACAGACAAACGGTTCTAAAAAAGAAACCGCAAGCCAGCTTTATATTGTTAGGCAAACCCTTTATCATAGACTGGATAAACTGCATGCCTTGCTCGGTGAGGATATGATGCAGGCGCCGAAACGACAGGCGCTTGAATTTGCGATTCTTGCTTATGAATTCCTGCAAGGAAATCGACGTTAGCAGAGTGTGCTCCATTTTGCCAAGGCATCAAGAAAAGTGTCTTATGCTGGTGTTCAATCAGTTGACGATCTGTCTAATGTAATCGGCCTGACCCCTTTTTTATAATGAAAGTAACGATTGGTTCTCTCTTACGGGCGGCCTGGTTCCAGTTTCATATGCCTCACGTTTCATCCATATAATGAATGGAGAGGCAATGTGCTGCTGAATTGGTCTAAGCTTCTTTAATGATGAAAACGGATACATGGGGGCGGGAAGATGAAAATACATGAGCAGGCTCAAAATCTTCAGGCAAAAGATGATCAGTTGATCTGGCATCAAATGAAAGGAACAAACAAGGAAAATGAAAGTATGGTCATTCACGAGGCAGAAGGCGCATGGGTGACAGATATTCATGGAAATCGTTATTTAGACGGGATGTCAGGCCTTTGGTGTGTAAATGCCGGATATGGCCGGAAAGAGCTTGCAGAAGCGGCGTATAAGCAATTAAAGACAATGCCTTACTATCCGCTTACACAAAGCCACGTGCCGGCGATTCAGCTGGCTGAAAAGCTAAATGAGTGGCTTGGCGGGGACTATGTCATCTTCTTTTCTAACAGCGGTTCTGAAGCCAATGAAGCTGCATTTAAAATGGCCAAACAATATCATGCGCAAAAAGGAGAGAGTGCTAGGACAAAGTTCATCTCCCGGTACCGGTCGTATCACGGCAATACAGCAGCTGCTCTTGCTGCAACCGGTCAAGCGCAGCGTAAATATAAATATGAACCATTAGGTCAGGGCTTTATTCATGTCGCACCGCCTGATGTGTATCGTCATCCTGAGGATCAAGAGAATTTGGCAAGTGCTGCGGCCATTGATCAGGCCATGACGTGGGAACTAAGTGAGACGATAGCAGGGGTCATTATGGAGCCGATCATTACGGGCGGAGGTATCCTAATGCCGCCAAAAGGGTATTTGAAGAAGGTCAAAGACATCTGTGAAGCTCATGGAGCGCTCCTCATTGTAGATGAAGTCATCTGCGGATTTGGCCGGACAGGGAAGCGGTTTGGTTTTATGCATGAGGAAGTAAAGCCGGATATTATCACCATGGCAAAAGGGATCACAAGCGGCTATTTACCGCTTTCTGCAACGTGCGTGAAACGAGAAATCTATGAAGCCTATGCAGGAGAAGATACGTATGACAGGCTGCGTCATGTGAATACATTTGGCGGGCACCCTGCTTCCTGTGCGGTGGCACTTGCCAACCTAGAGATTATGGAAAACGAGCAATTAGTTGAACGGTCCGATGCGCTCGGCCGGGATATGCTTGAACGTTTGCAAGAGTTAAAAGAACACCCATTTGTCGGAGATGTCAGAGGAAAAGGCTTGCTGTTTGGCATAGAGCTTGTTCAGGATCAACAATCCAAAAAGCCAGCTGAGCCACATGTCGTCGGTCAATTGATTGCTGAATGTAAAAAACGCGGACTGATCATCGGGAAAAATGGGGATACAGTGGCGGGCTATAATAACGTTGCCCAGCTTGCACCGCCGCTTAATATAACAGATGATGACGCCTCATTTATCATCAATACCTTAAAAGAAAGCATGGCACAGCTATAGCAGAGAACTTCTCTGCTTTTTTTATGGAATAAAAGTTTGCTTTCCATCATTTTGAGCTAGTTCTATGAAGATGATGTGAGATGAAATCGGTATTGGGCACACTAGGTGTATTGAAAAATAGAAGAGTTTCAATTACTGTTAGGAGAAGACTGATCCAATACACTTTTGAAGGAGACGGCTTATGAGTTTTCATGATCAACCCATTTTACCTGCTGTACGCAATATGAAGCAATTTGAGGAATTTTTAAAAAGCCCATTTACATATGGTGTTTTACTTGATGTTCACTTAGGCCGGCTTAAGGGCATCATGAATGAGGCAAATGCTCATCACAAAAAAATGTTTGTCCATGTCGATCTCATTCACGGGATTAAACATGATGAGTATGGAACGGAATTTATTTGTCAGGAAATGAAGCCAGCAGGAATAATTTCTACTAGGTCTTCTGTCATAGTAAAAGCCAAGCAAAAAAAGGTATATGCCATTCAGCGAATGTTTTTACTTGATACGAGTGCCATGGAAAAAAGCATGGAGTTCGTTGGGAAACATCGTCCAGATTTTATTGAAGTATTGCCGGGCGTCGTGCCAGATTTAATTACAGAAGTGCGCGAGCGAACTGGGATCCCGATTTTTGCAGGCGGATTTATCCGTACAAAAGAAGATGTAGAAAGAGCGCTTGAAGCAGGGGCTACAGCTGTGACGACCTCAAATACCACCCTTTGGAAAGCGTTCCAAAAGTGAAAAGATAAAATGTGAATATTTATTGACAACGTTTTCATCCTCTGATACTATTGCACTAAGTTAATATCATGTGATGGAGAAACGGAGATCCACAACAACGCTTTACTAGGTGACAAATGACCCTGATGTAAAGTATGTTTGTTGTGGATCTTTTTCTTTATCTTTTCTACACATTCATAGGGGATGGCAACTGAACCAGAGGAGGAATTTTTCATGACACCATTTTGGGGAGAAGTCGTAGGTACAATGCTGCTCATTATTTTTGGGGGCGGTGTGTGTGCGGCAGTTAATTTAAAGAAATCACTCGCATATCAATCCGGCTGGATTGTAATCGCTTTCGGATGGGGATTTGCAGTAGCCATTGCAGCATATGCAACTGGTGGAATTAGCGGAGCGCATTTAAACCCTGCACTCACAATTGGGCTTGCGCTAGAAGGAATTTTTCCTTGGGCTGATGTTCCAATGTATATTGTTGGTCAAATGCTTGGTGCACTAATAGGGGCTACTATTGTCTTTTTACATTACTTACCGCACTGGAAAGCAACAGATGATCCAGGTGCAAAGCTAGGCGTATTCTCAACTGGTCCTGCGATTCCGCATACTTTTGCAAACGTACTTAGTGAAGTCATCGGTACATTTGTATTGGTTCTAGGAATCTTAGCGATTGGTGCAAATAAATTTGCAGACGGAGTCAATCCGCTGATTGTTGGTTTCTTAATTGTTGCAATTGGTCTTTCTTTAGGTGGAACAACTGGTTATGCAATTAACCCTGCACGTGATTTAGGTCCGAGAATCGCACATGCGATCTTGCCGATTCCAGGGAAAGGCCCATCGAACTGGAAGTATGCTTGGGTGCCAGTCGTTGGTCCAATTTTAGGCGGTGCATTTGGCGGTGTTTTCTACAATGCAGCCTTTAAAGCGAACGTCACACCAGCCTTTTGGATTGTAAGCGTTATTTTAGTTGTGGTATTGTTAGGACTCTATATCACTACGAAAAACCAAACAAATGCTGTAAATGAAAGTATGTAAGGGGAGGAAAACATCATGACAAAAGAAAAATATATTCTTGCATTAGATCAAGGGACAACAAGCACAAGAGCGATCTTATTTGATCAAGAAGGCAAAATTGCACATACAACTCAGAAGGAATTTAATCAATATTTTCCGAACCCAGGCTGGGTAGAACACAATGCAAATGAAATTTGGAGCTCTGTTCTATCGGTCATTTCAACTGCTTTAATTGAATCAGGAATTGAAGCAGACCAAATCGCTGGTATCGGAATTACGAACCAACGTGAGACAGCGGTTGTTTGGGATAAACATACAGGCGCACCTATTTACAATGCAATTGTTTGGCAGTCAAGACAAACATCTGGCATTTGTGAAGAGTTAAAAGCGCAAGGACACAGTAAAACGTTTAGAAATAAAACAGGTCTTCTCATCGATGCTTATTTCTCAGGTACAAAAGTAAAATGGATATTAGACAATGTAGAAGGTGCCCGTGAGAAAGCAGAAAATGGCGACTTACTGTTTGGCACAATCGATACTTGGCTTATTTGGAAGATGACAGGCGGTAAATCACACGTCACAGATTACTCCAATGCGTCAAGAACATTAATGTTCAACATTTACGATCTGAAATGGGATCAAGAATTACTTGATATCCTTGGCGTACCGGCTTCTATGCTTCCAGAGGTGAAACCATCTTCACACATTTATGGTGAAACAACAGACTATCACTTCTTTGGCAGAAATATTCCGATTGCAGGAGCGGCGGGAGATCAGCAGGCTGCTTTATTCGGTCAGGCTTGCTTTGAAGAAGGAATGGCGAAGAACACATATGGTACAGGATGTTTCATGTTGATGAATACAGGGGAAAAAGCCATTAAGTCGGATCATGGTTTATTAACGACGATTGCATGGGGCATTGACGGCAAAGTTGAATATGCTTTAGAAGGAAGTATTTTCGTTGCTGGCTCAGCGATTCAGTGGCTGCGTGATGGACTCAGAATGTTTAAAGACTCGAAAGACAGCGAAGCTTATGCAGAGCGCGTTGAGTCAACAGATGGCGTATACGTCGTTCCGGCATTCGTTGGTCTAGGCACACCATACTGGGATAGTGATGTCAGAGGCGCTGTATTCGGGTTAACACGCGGTACCTCTAAAGAGCACTTTGTCCGTGCAACGTTAGAATCACTTGCTTATCAAACGAAAGATGTGTTAGATGCGATGGAAAAGGATTCAAACATTTCATTAAAAACATTGCGTGTGGATGGCGGAGCTGTAAAAAATGATTTCTTAATGGGCTTCCAAAGTGATTTACTGGATGTGCCTGTAGAGCGTCCAGAAATTAATGAAACGACGGCACTCGGTGCGGCCTATCTTGCGGGAATAGCAGTTGGCTTCTGGAACGACCGTTCAGACATTGCAAAACAATGGAACCTTGACAAGCGCTTTGATCCTAAGATGGAAGAAGACAGCCGTGACTCGTTATACAGCGGGTGGAAAAAGGCTGTAAAAGCAGCTCAAGCTTTCAAATAAGCCAAAAGTATGGTATACTTCAATTAAGTTAATAGAACGGTTGGAGAACTGGAGAGACCGCAGGCACCGAAGTGTAGAAATACGCTTTGGGTGTTTGCGGTCTCTTCTTCTTTACCGTACAACATGGGAGGAACAAGAGATGACTTTTTCTAGCTTAGAAAGAGAACAAATGCTGCAGGAAATGACAAAAAAACCATATGATGTGTTTATCATTGGTGGGGGTATTACAGGCGCGGGTACAGCACTTGATGCGGCTTCACGGGGAATGCGCGTCGGTCTTGCAGAAATGCAGGATTTCGCAGCAGGTACATCTAGCCGCTCAACGAAACTAGTGCACGGTGGACTTCGTTATTTAAAACAATTTGAAGTAAAAATGGTCGCAGAGGTCGGTAAAGAGCGTGCCATTGTATACGAAAACGGTCCTCATGTGACAACACCAGAATGGATGCTTCTGCCGATGCATAAAGGCGGGACATTCGGTAAGTTTTCAACATCCATTGGGCTTAGAGTGTATGACTTTTTAGCTGGCGTCAAGCATAGCGAACGCAGAAGCATGCTGACCGCGAAGGAAACACTTGCAAAAGAACCGCTTGTGAAAAAGGACGGCTTAAAAGGCGGTGGCTACTATGTTGAATACCGTACGGACGATGCACGCCTTACAATCGAAGTCATGAAAGAGGCTGTGAAATTCGGAGCAGAAGCGGTCAACTATGCGAAAGTAAAAGAATTTATTTATGATAAAGGCAAAGTTGTCGGTGTTGTCATTGAAGATGTCATGACGGAGAAAACCTACGATGTATATGCGAAGAAAATCGTCAATGCGACAGGTCCATGGGTCGATCAACTAAGAGACAAGGATCACTCAAAAGAAGGGAAGCATTTACAGCATACAAAAGGTATTCACTTAGTATTCGACCAATCAGTCTTCCCATTAAAACAAGCGATCTACTTTGACACACCTGATAAACGGATGGTCTTTGCGATTCCAAGAGAAGGAAAAACGTACGTTGGAACAACAGATACAGTGTACAAAAAGCAGTTGGAACATCCGCGTATGACAAAAGCAGATCGAGATTATGTCATCAAAGCGATTCAATACATGTTCCCTGATCTCAATATTACAGAAAAAGATGTTGAATCTAACTGGGCTGGTCTTCGTCCACTTATTCATGAAGAGGGCAAAGACCCTTCAGAAATTTCTCGTAAGGATGAAGTATGGACATCATCTTCAGGCTTAATCACCATTGCTGGCGGTAAATTAACAGGCTACCGCAAAATGGCTGAGCACATTGTGAATCTTGTACGTGATGGACTGAAAGAAGAAACAGGCAAAGACTTCGGGCCATGTAAAACAAAGCATATGCCAATTTCAGGCGGTCATGTAGGCGGATCTAAAAATATGGCTGCCTTTGTCCAAGCGAAAACAGCAGAAGGAGCATCTGTTGGTTTAACAGAACCGATTGCTCAAAAACTCGCCGAAAAATATGGCTCAAACGTCAGCAGTCTCTTCAAGCGTGTAGAGCAGCTTCAAGGTGAAGCAGACAAACGAAACATTCCAGCGTATGTACTCGCAGAGCTTGTCTATGCAATCGAAGAAGAATTAGCTGTTACTCCTGTCGATTTCTTCTTAAGAAGAACAGGAAGCCTACTATTTAATATCAACTGGGCAAAAAAATATGCACAGCCAGTCGCTGATTATATGGCAGAGCGTTTTGGCTGGGATGAAGCAGTAAAACAGAAGCATCAAACAGAATTAGATCAACTATTCCATGAAGCAGTTGTACCGCTTGATGCTGAATAAAAGAAAAGCCGATCATGTATCGGCTTTTCAGCGTGTAGACAAACCCTCGCATTCTTTGTCTGGTCTGTGCGCCGGTGCTCGTCCTTTCTAGACTTCAAGGGTTTTCAGACTACGCTGAAAGGAAGCCAAAGAACTAAAATAAAGATCATTTTAGCCCTTTGTCAGCAATAAGTAAAAGCCGATCATGCATCGGCTTTTTTTATTTGTTCAGCATTTTCTTCATCTCTCAATGATATAGCATGACATAAAGGTTGATTCCATATAAAATAGCAGTAGAGGTTATTTTATTGATGATAAGAGCTGGGAGGACGACCATGAGTTGGAAGACGAATTATGAGCGATGGATCAATGAGAAGCACCTGGATACTGAGCTAAGGGAATGGCTGGAGGCACATCAAGATAATCAACAAGCACTTGAAGACTGTTTCTACAAAAACCTTGAGTTCGGCACTGGAGGAATGCGCGGGGAGATTGGTGCTGGCACGAACCGAATGAATGTGTACACGGTTCGTAAAGCATCTGCAGGTCTTGCTGCGTATATTGCGAAACATGGAGAGGATGCAAAAAGAAGAGGCGTCGCCATTGCATATGATTCACGCCATAAATCGCCTGAATTTGCGATGGAAGCAGCCAAAACTCTTGCCGCGCAGGGCATTCAAACATACGTATTTGACGAACTGCGTCCAACACCAGAGCTCTCCTTTGCTGTACGAGAGCTGAATGCATTTGCTGGGATTGTCGTAACAGCAAGTCATAATCCACCAGAATATAATGGCTATAAAGTATATGGAGAAGACGGCGGACAGCTGCCTCCACTTCAAGCAGATCAAGTCATTCAAGAAGTAGATGCAATAGAAAATGAACTGTCGATTTCAGTTGATTCAGAAGAAATGTTAAAACAACAAGGGCTGATCAACATGATCGGAGCAGAAATCGATCATGCTTATATTGAAAAATTAAAAACCATCAGTGTGCACCCTGAGCTGGCAGATGAGGTCGATGTCAAAGTCGTTTTCACACCGCTTCATGGTACGGCCAACGAGCCTGTCCGAAAAGGGCTTCAAGCTTTAGGCTATCAGCACGTAACCGTTGTACCTGAACAAGAAAGACCAGATCCACAATTTTCAACAGTGACATCGCCAAATCCAGAGGAGCATGCAGCATTTGAGTATGCCATCAAGCTTGGCGAAAAGCAGAATGCCGATATCCTCATTGCAACAGACCCAGATGCGGATAGGCTAGGTATTGCGGTCAGAGATCATGATGGAGAGTTTACCGTCTTAACAGGCAACCAAACAGGAGCCCTATTGCTCCATTATTTATTGTCTGAAAAACAAAAGCTTGGTCAGCTGCCGCCTCGTCCTGTTGTGATGAAAACGATTGTCACAAGTGAGCTCGGGCGTGCTGTTGCTTCAGCATTTGGTGCCCATACGATTGACACGCTTACTGGTTTTAAATTTATCGGTGAAAAAATCAAGCAATTCGAAGAGAGCGGGGAATACACGTTTCAATTCGGGTACGAAGAAAGCTATGGCTATTTGATCGGTGACTTTGCCCGAGATAAAGATGCCGTGCAAGCAGCGCTGTTAGCTGTCGAAGTCGCTGCTTTCTATAAAAAACAAGGCAAGTCCTTGTATGATGCGCTTGTTGATATTTTCAAGGAGTTTGGATTTTACCGGGAAGGGTTAAAGTCGTTAACCTTAAAAGGAAAAGAAGGAGCAGAGCAAATTTCAGCGATCCTTCATACCTTTAGAACAAATCCGCCAGCTGCTATCGCGGGTCAGCGCATCACTGTCATCGAGGATTACCAATCAAGTCAAAGATATCTGATTGCCGAAAAGAAAGAAGAAACCATTCACCTTCCAGCATCAAACGTGCTGAAATATTTCCTTGAGGATGGTTCGTGGTTCTGCTTAAGACCTTCCGGAACTGAGCCTAAAGTGAAATTTTATATTGCTGTCAAAGGTACATCGTTAACAGATAGCGAAGAAAAGCTGAAGCATTTGTCAGAAGAAGTGATGAAAGTCGTTTATGAAATTGTGGAAGAAACAGCTAAATAAACAAACAAGGCCATTGTGTGAATACATGATGGCTTTTTCTCCATCAAAAGGATGAGAAAAAATCATCCTTTTAGAGAAAGAACCGGCAGAATGCTCATGATATAATGAGCGTAATGAAAAGAGAAGGCAGCAAATGCCGGGGGTAAACAGTATGGGAGAATATCAAGAGAAGGTTGAAACATTAAAAACGTTAAAAGAAATTGCTGAAAAGCTAAATGAAGGCACGGAAATGAAAGATACGCTTCATGAAGTGCTCCATATGCTGATGGATGTCACAGGCTTTCATTCCGCATGGATTTATTTTATAGAAAAAGACGGCTCGTACGAACTGATGGCAGAGGTCTCCTTACCCGAAGCGCTGGCAAAGCATCAAAAGCAGCTCATGTGCCAAAACGATTGCTATTGCATCAATCGATACACAAAAGGTTCACTCCAATCAGCCACAAACATTATGAATTGTAAACGCATCGAAACGGCGATGAAAAAGCAGCTTGGGGATACTGAAGGAATTACGCATCATGCGACGGTTCCCCTCAAAGCATGTAAGCGTACGTTCGGGTTATTGAATGTGGCGGCAAAAGGAAAAGTCACATTTACGCAAGAAGAATTGAACTTGCTTGAAAGCATTGCGCTTCAAATTGGTACCGCCATTCAACGGATGAAGCTTGTGCAAAACGAACATCAGCATGCTCTTTTGGAAGAAAGAAACCGGCTTGCACAGGACTTACATGATTCCGTTAACCAAATGCTATTTTCAGTCAGCCTGACTGCTAAAGCCGCCCGTCAAATGACAAACGATCAGAATCTAGGGGAAATGATTGATTTTATTCAGCATTTGTCACAAGATGCACTGGTTGAAATGCGGTCACTCATTTGGCAGCTAAGGCCAAGAGGACTTGAAAAAGGATTCACAACAGGGATTCAAGAGTATGCAAAGCTTTTAGGATTACGCTGTACATTATCGTTATCAGGCTGTATGGAGATGGATCATTCCCAGCATGAAACGTTGTTTCGGGTATGCCAAGAAGCGCTGAATAATTGTCAAAAACATGCGGAAGTAGAGGAAGTCAAGGTCCAGCTTGAACAATCAAAAGACACGTTTGAGATGAAAATCATCGACCACGGAAAAGGGTTTCAGTATGACGAGCAAATGAGCCTCCCTTCACTTGGTCTGAAAGGGATGTCTGACCGTATCAAAAGAGCTGGTGGAACATTTTGTATAGAGTCTGAGCTCGGTAAAGGAACCACTATTCAAGTGAAGGTGCCATTTTCTCAAGAAAGGAAGGGGTCGTCATGAGAGTTGTCATTGCAGATGATCATCATATTGTGAGAAAAGGGCTTGTGTTTTTCCTGCAGACACAGCCTGACGTCGAAATCGTTGGTGAGGCTTCTAATGGAGAAGAAGCATTAGAAATTGTCAGACAAACGCGGCCTGATATCGTTCTCATGGATTTATCGATGCCTGTAATGAATGGCATTGAGGCAACGAAACAAATGACGCTGGAAATGCCTGATACCCCCATTGTGATCCTGACAAGCTATGCGGATAAAGATTATGTTATTCCCGCCATTCAAGCAGGGGCAAAAGCCTATCAACTCAAGGATGTAGCGCCAGAAAAACTTCTTACGACAATGATTGACGTACAAAAAGGCACCTATCAATTAGATGGTCATATCACCAATTTTCTTGTGCAGCATTTGACTGAGCCAAAAGAGCAAAAATGGGAGTTAATGAAAGAGCTGACCAATAGAGAGCGAGATGTCTTATTCGAAATTGCAAAGGGGAAAAGCAATAAAGAAATTGCCTCATCCTTGTTTATTTCTGAAAAAACTGTCAAAACGCACGTATCTCATGTATTATCAAAACTAGAGCTGGCAGATCGTACCCAAGCGGCTCTGTATGCAGTGGATTATCAAAAAAGTCAGCCTAAAGAGCTGCTATAACGGAAGGGAATTTAGTCGTTATGCTAAAACTTTTAAGCGCACATTCAGTTCAATGAATTGAATAAAAAGAGCACGGTTGTTGGTTTATTTGACGTGCCCTTTTGCGTGAAAAGAGAAGCATGTTCAGTCTAATTTCTATGAGTAAAACGAAAAAAGACTTAATGAGTATATGCTCATCAAGTCTTTTTTTATTTTGAAGGGGGGGATAAACCGGCTGACTAAAGGTGAAATGATAAAAGGAGGAAATGAGCATGGAGACATATGAATTAGTGAGTGATTATCGCCATAATGAAAAATTGAAAGAAAGTTTTAATCAGTTAGCGATCAAGACATTTGATTTGGATTTTAGTGACTGGTACAAAAGAGGGTATTGGGATGAAAAATATATTCCTTATTCCTTTGTCCATCACGGGAAAGTGATCTCAAACGCTTCCGTCTATCTCATGTCGCTGATCATTGATGGCCAAACGTATCGAGCTGTTCAAATTGGCACGGTGATGACGGATCAAGCCTACCGCCACAAGGGATTAGCGACAAAGTTAATGCAGCATATTATGGATTCGTACGAACATGATTGTGATTTGATCTTTCTTTTTGCCAATGAAACTGTACTGGATTTTTATCCAAGGTTCGGCTTTACTCGTTATGACGAAAGTGAATTTAGTTTAAATATCGGCAAAAGCGCTATTCAAATGAAAAAGAACGTGCGTCTCAAGCAGCTGACGTTGGAACATGACCTGCCATTACTTGAACAGTTCGCAGAGAAACGCCAAACAGGCTCAATGAAATTAGATGCTAAGGATCATGGCAGCTTATTGATGTTTTATTTTACATTCGTTTGGCGGGATGCCATTTTCTATATTGAAGCGTTGGATACGATTGTTCTGATGAATGAAGAAAATGAAACCATACATGTATTTGATATCATTTCTCTCGAGCGACAAAATATAGAGGAAGTTGTTGCATATATTGTGAGTGAAACGACGGAAAAAGTGCTGTTCTATTTTACACCTGATACGTCAATTGACGGCTTACACGCGGTGAAGGCACCAAATGACGAGGATGCGCTGTTTGTTTATACAAAACAAGATTGGGTAAAAGACCACTTTATGCTTCCAATCACTGCGCACTGCTAAATGTATGTAAAAAGGCTGATCATCAGCCTTTTTCTTTATGTGTACATCGGTTGTGAATAAACTTCAGAAGCAGCAGCCTCTGAAGCATGGTCAATGTACTGCAGGAGCCCATATAAACATTTTTCAACATCAGCATCGTTCCGGTTAAATTGATACGCGTGTAAGAAATGCTCAATACGTTTCGAGAGCAAGTCATCTTGCGTACGTACCATAAGAATAAGTAAATTATCCCATTGCGAGCGATGCGTATAATAAAGTGCTCTATCATAATCCGCCACATTCATCAAACCTTCTCCTTTCCCTTGAGAAGTCCTCATTAGTTTGCTCGGAACATATCGACATTTTCAGGGGAAAAGTTGGTGTCCGCATCAATCGTGTACCGGGAATTATAGGCTGAATAAATGCTTCATGTATGAAAATGGATCGATCAGCAAAACATAAACAAAATATACATGAAAGTGAGAGCAATGATATCATGCAGCCGAAATGGTGGGTGCCTTTTGCAGCAGGAATGGTTTTGTTTGGCAGTTTCATGATCCATCCTCCAACAAATGCAGCGATGCAGCCTGTTGAAAATTGGGAAAGACTTGCGTACACAGCGTTGCAAGAGGAATATGAAGGCGCCGCTTTAAACGATTATCAATATATCGGGCGTACACAAGTAAATGAAGATCAGACAAAAGATGTCTTTCGCGTCACCGTGAAGGAAGGCTCAACGCTTTTTGCTGCGCATGCAGAAATCTATTTTCACCCGGTGACCGGTCATTTGATTAGTATTAACGTATTCCGTCTATAAAAAAGCAGCTCTTTATTAGAGGTGCCCAGCGTGTAGACAAACCCTCGCATTCGTTGTCAGGTCTGCGCGCTGGTGCTCACGAATGTTCAATTCGCTCCGCAAAAGTAGCTGCCCTTCCTAGACTTCAAAGGTTTTCTATCGCGCTGAAAAGAAGACAAAGTGCTAAAATAAACATCATTTTAGCACTTTGTCAACAATCTAAGCACCTCTTTATTAGAGGTGCTATTTCCGGATCAATTATTTCATGCTTCCTTGAAGGTATGAGCGGATATCCACGCCAAGTGAATCGGCTAATCGTTGTCCGTAGTCTTCATCTGCACGATAGAAGTTGCAGATCGCAAGTAATTTTGTTTTGTCATTTACGTCTTTCAGGTCAGCGGTTAGATTTTTGATCAATGCTTGTTTCTCTTCTTCAGAATAGCTTCGATATTTTTCCCCAGCTTGTTTGAAGTCGTTTGGTTTTTCAATTTTTTGTCTCACCATACGATCACCGTGAAGAACTTGTTCACTTTCCTTGTAGTGAGGATTTTCTTTTGGCTGATCATCGTAACGGTTTGGTTCATAGTTAATATGACCGCTTGGACGAGTCGTTGTCATAAAGCCATCCTGCTGATTATTGTGTACAGGTGCATAAGGACAGTTCACCGGAATGCGCATATAGTTGGCACCAAGACGATGACGCTGCGTATCTGGATAAGAGAACAGACGACCTTGAAGCAATTTATCTTCAGATGCTTCAATTCCTGGAACAAGTGCACTTGGTGTGAAAGCAACTTGCTCTGTTTCAGCAAAGAAGTTCTCAGGATTGCGGTTCAGAGTCATGCGTCCTACTTTTTGAAGCGGGTAATCTTCTTCGCTCCATGTCTTTGTTGGATCACATGGATCATAATCAAGATCATCATAATCGCTCAGAGGCATCAGCTGGACATATAAGTCCCATGCTGGGTAGTTGCCATTTTCAATGCGGTCATATAAGTCTCTTGTCGCATGCTGGAAATCATTCGCTTGGATTTCTGCTGCTTCTTCCATAGATAAATTGCGAATACCTTCTGAAGGTCTCCAGTGATATTTCACATATTTTGTTTCTCCATATTTGTTGACCCATCTAAATGTATGCACACCAGAACCGCGCATTTCAGCATAGTTCGCTGGAATTCCTTCATCAGAGAAGAGCCATGTGAGCATATGAGTGGATTCAGGTGTTAAGGTCATAAAATCCCAATAACGGTCAGGATCTTGGATATTGGTTACAGGATCTGGCTTGAGAGAGTGAACCATATCAGGGAATTTCAATGCATCACGTATAAAGAAGATCGGCAAGTTGTTACCAACTAAATCATAGTTGCCTTCTTCTGTGTAAAATTTGACAGCAAAGCCACGCGGATCACGCAATGTTTCAGGTGAACCTTTAGGATGAATAACGGTTGAGAAGCGAACAAAAACATCTGTCTGTTTTCCTTCTTCACTTAAGAAAGCCGCTTTTGTATGTTTCTCCATACTATTTTCAACTTCAAACACACCATAAGCGCCGGCGCCTCTCGCATGAACGACACGCTCTGGAATACGTTCACGATCGAAGTGTGCAAGTTTTTCAATCAAATGGTAATCATCAAGAAATGTAGGTCCGCGGTGACCAGCTGTTCTTGAGTTTTGGTTATCGCCAACAGGTACGCCTTGGTTCGTTGTCAAATTTTTATGATTTGAATTTGTCATTCTTTTTCTCCTCCTGTAAACAAAAAAATGGTTTCTAGCAATCTATATACCCTAATTATATTGAATCAAACATGATAGTCAATATCTATTTATAATAATTTTAAATTAATTATTATTACAAGAAGGTAAAGAAAAAGACGAAAGAATAGAATTCTTTCGTCTAAAGGAGGAGCTCTCTAAGAGCATCTTTGTTTTGTGTTAAATCTTTTAATGTGTATTTGTCAAGAACGCGCAAGTAAGCAGTAAGTGCTTCATGAAGTACATGCTTTAATGAACAAATCGGGGAGATGATACAGCTGTTTTTCCTTGGATCAAAGCATTCAACCATGACTAAATCATCCTCTGTATAACGGACAACCTCTCCAATGTTAATGCTTTCTGGGCTTTTCCCAAGCCTAATCCCGCCATTTCTTCCACGGATCGTTTCAACATAGCCGCGTTTTCCAAGATGATAAATCACCTTTGTCAGATGATTTTTAGAAATGCCATAAACATCGGCGATCTGCTGAATATTTGACAGTTCATTGTTCTCTCTTGATGCTAAATAAATGAGTACTCTTAATGAGAAATCTGTATAATTCGTTAGTTTCATTTTGACGACCTCTAAACCCTATAGAGTTTTGTATCATCGTAACACATTTTAGACAAGAACTGTTCGAGAAAGTGTTAAATGTGTCAACATTCAAAACATGTATTATAAATATTGCTTTTATAAGCTGTCATCCGTTACGATAAAGATATATTTAAAATACATCTTTAGGAAGAAGGAATGACGATGTTATCTAAAGATCAAATGAATGCTATTAAACAATCAGCCCCTCTATTAAAAGCCGAGGGAACCAACCTTGTGACTGTTTTTTATCAAAATATGATTCGTCAGCATCCAGAGCTACTCAATCAATTTAATCAAACAAACCTCATGAACGGAAGTCAGCCAGAGGCGCTTGCTGCGACACTATATCAAGCTGCACTACACATCGATCGATTAGAAGAATTACTTCCTGCGGTCAAACAGATTGCCCATAAGCATGTCAGTGTGATGGTCAAAAAAGAGCAATATCCAATCGTCGGATATCACTTGATTGAAGCGATGAAAGAAGTGTTTGGTTTAACGGAAAAAGATGACACGCTTTTAGCTTGGAAGGCCGCATATGACATCATTGCAAATATTTTTATCACGATTGAAGCAGAAATGATGGAGGTGAATGTAAAGCAACCTGGTGGATGGGCAGATGTGAAGCCGTTTGTGATAAAGAAAAAGGTACAGGAATCTCCAGCGCTGATCTCCTTTTACTTAGTACCAGAAGATGAATCAGAGCTGCCAATGTTTGAAGCAGGTCAATATATGACGGTTCAGGCAGATATGCCAGGTGAGGCTTATATGTGTAGCAGACAATACAGCTTATCAGATCAGCATCATCCATCTTATTACCGCATCACAGTGAAGCGCGATGGTCATGTGTCTACATTTTTGCATGATGAAATGGAAGAAGGAGACGTTCTTCAAGTGAGTATGCCGCAGGGAATATTCTGCTTGCAAGAAGCCACAAAAGAGCCTGTTTATTTCATTAGTGCTGGTTCTGGAGTCACGCCAATGATCGGTTTATTGAAAACAGCAGCGCAAAACAGCCATCCATTTACAATGATTCATGCAGATCGATTAGAGGATGTCACCGCTTTTGAAAATGAATTTGAAAGCGTTCTAGCATCAGCTCCGCATGGCCGCATCATCTTATGTAATGAACAATTTGCGAAGTCGGGTAAGGGTGAGCTTGTTGAAAAGGCAGCTTCCCGCATTGACCGTCCTTTCCTTCAATCAGTGGTTGGAGAAGGGAAAGGCCAATTTTATCTATGCGGATCCCCGGTGTTTACACAGGAGATGATTTATATACTAAAAGAGCTGGGAATTCCAGAACAGAATATACATTTCGAGTCATTCGGCGGGCAATCCACGAAAGAAATGGAAGTCGTCTAAACGAATGGCGGAACATCATGTTTTTTTAGATGCGCTCATATAGTAGGGATAAGTCCGATGAGGAGGGATGGTTTCCTTGAGCGTATCAGAAAAACGTCTTTTACAAAGAGCCATTGATGAAATTACAGAAATTGCAGAAGGATTTGGTCTAGATTTTTATCCGATGAGGTATGAAATCTGTCCCGCGGAAATTATTTATACGTTCGGTGCATACGGAATGCCAACACGATTCAGCCACTGGAGCTTTGGTAAACAATTTCATAAAATGAAGCTTCATTATGATTTAGGATTAAGCAAAATTTATGAGCTAGTCATCAATTCAAATCCTTGCTACGCCTTTCTACTTGATAACAACACGCTTGTTCAAAATAAATTAATTGTGGCTCATGTACTGGCACACTGTGATTTCTTCAAAAATAATTGCCGTTTCCAAAACACAAAACGAGACATGGTAGAAAGCATGTCAGCAGCGGCAGAGCGGATCAAGGAATATGAGCATCTTCATGGAACAAAAGAAGTTGAATCCTTTTTAGACGCCGTATTGGCTCTTCAGGAGCATATTGATCCGTCTCTTGTTCGTTCAAAACTAAGCTGGAATATCGGCGATGAAGAAGAATATGAAGATGACCAACCAAAGCGTCAGACGCCGTATGATGATTTGTGGGGAATGGATGAGCCGAAAATACGTGAGAAAAAGAAAATCGCCAAGCCATTTCCCCCAAAGCCGGAAAAAGATATTTTACTTTTTATTGAGGCGCACTCCCGGGAGTTAGAGCCGTGGCAGCGCGACGTCCTCACGATGCTGAGGGAGGAAATGCTCTATTTTTGGCCGCAGCTAGAAACAAAGATTATGAATGAAGGCTGGGCATCGTATTGGCATCAGCGGATAATGCGAGAGCTTGATTTAGATTCAAGTGAATCGATCGAGTTTGCCAAATTAAATGCTGGCGTGGTACAGCCATCAAAAACAGGCATCAATCCTTACTATTTAGGTTTGAAGATTTTTGAAGATATCGAAGAGCGCTATGACAACCCATGTGAAGAATTAAAAAAAGCAGGGGTGACAGAAGGATCGGGCCGAAGCAAAATGTTTGAAGTAAGGGAGATTGAATCAGATATTTCCTTCATTCGAAATTACTTAACAAAAGACCTTGTGATGAGAGAAGATTTGTACTTGTTTCAAAAACAAGGGAGAGATTATAAAGTCATCGATAAAGAATGGAAGGCTGTTCGTGATCAGCTAGTCAGCATGAGGGTCAATGGCGGCTTTCCTTATTTGACCGTGATGGATGGCGACTATTTAAAAAACAATGAACTCTATATTAAACATTGGTATGAGGGCATTGAACTAGATCTGAAATACTTAGAAAAAGTACTCCCATATTTGCATCAGCTATGGGGAAGAAGTGTGCATATCGAATCCATTCTTGAAGGAAAAGAAGTCATGTTTTCGTATGATGGAAAAGGAGTCCACAGAAAATATCTCGCATAAAAAAACAAAAAAAGATGTCTCTTAGCAGACATCTCAGCGTGTAGACAAACCCTCGCATTCGTTGTCAGGTCTGCGCGCTGGTGCTCACGAATGTTCAATTCGCTCCGCAAAAGTAGCCGCCCTTCCTAGGGCTGCAAAGGTTTTCTATCACGCTGAAAAGAAGACAAAGTGCTAAAATAAACATCATTTTAGCACTTTGTCAACAATCTAAGATGTCTCTTAGCAGACATCTTTTTTGCCAGTTTTATTGGTTTTTCAGCAGTTTGAAAATGTGTTTTGCTTGATCGGTGTTTTCCATCAGACCTTTTAGCTTTTGGCTTGTTGGGCCATACGCAAAGAATGGCACTTCATCGCCCGTATGACCTGATGTGGTCCAGCCTGTATGTGATCTCACGTTGATCACTTCTTCAATCGCATCATCAATTTTAAGAGCATCCTTTGTTTCAGCGGCCTTTTGAATGGAGGCCATTTCTTCTTTTGTGAAATCAAGATCGATATATTGTTTCAGCGCTGATTCAACAGGCATGCCACTGACGATTTTGTTTGCGATAAAATCAGGGGTCTTTTTCGCTGCTTTTACCGGTTTGTAATCCCAGCTGCCTGAGCCGTCTGCCCCAAAGGAAAGTCCGCCAGTTGAATGATCGGCAGTGGTGATGACTAACGTATTTTTATCCTTTTTTGCAAAACGAATCGCTTCTTCAAATGCTTTTTCAAAATCCTTCATTTCACTCATGGCACTCACAATATCATGATCATGTCCTGCCCAGTCAATTTGACTGCCTTCTACCATAAGGAAAAATCCATTTTTGTTTTTAGACAGCTGTTTAATGGCTGAAGATGTCATGTCTTGCAGGGAAGGGGTCTTTTTATCACGATCAATCGCTTTATCAAGACCGCCATCAGCAAAAATGCCTAACACCTTTTGGTTTTTGTTTTTTTGTAAGGCATCTTTATTGGTGACATAATCATATCCGGCTTGTTTAAATTCCTTCGTTAAATCACGATCCTTTCGGACAAAATCGACGAGACCTCCGCCAAGCATGACATCGACTGTATGCTGTTTACCGATTTTTTCATCGAAGAAATCATCAGCGATGGCTGCTGTGTTTTTTCTCGATACATCGTGAGCCACATACGCAGCAGGGGTGGCATTTGTTAATTCAGAGGTCACGACAAGTCCCGTAGATTTTCCCTTCCGTTTTGCTTCTTCTAGAACTGTTTTTAATTTTTTACCGTTTTTATTGACACTGATCGCATTGTTGTAAGTCTTTTTACCAGTTGCCATAGCTGTACCAGCTGCGGCAGAATCAGTGATATTGCTTTTCGAGTCGCTAGGGTATGTTTTGTGCATGCCAGTGAGGTAAGGGTCAAACGCTGTTTGCTTTGAAAGGTCTCCGTTATGCTTAAATGAACGGTAAGTTGAAAGATACGGTGTTCCCATGCCATCCCCGATCAGCACGATCACATTTTGCACGTCATTTTTTGGCTTCTTTTTAGCCTCTGCTTTGTCAGCTTGTCCAAATTCAATTCCTGAAAAAATGCCAATCGATAGCACAGATGCTGCCGCCACTGCAGCGATTTTCGTTTTCGAGCTTTTCAACACACTCATTCATTTTGCCTCCTCAATGTTTATGTATCGCTCTTACGTTTACAATGGTAGAGCAGAATTGTGGATTCCCATTTACAGGATCGTAAAGTTCCCTTTAAAATTGTAAAGGCCCACTTTACATAGAATGAGCCAAAAAGAGAAATGAATGTATCATTTATCCATGACAAGATGCGTTTATTTTGTCATGATTGTGTAATGAAAATGAAATATAAAGAACCCTAAAAAAAAATAAATTTTGCCGAATTAATAAGCATAATGTCGTAGGAAGTCAAGACTATTTCTTCTGGTATTTGATCCTTATAATAGTAAGTAGATAAAAATTCGGATCTCGATAGATACATACAGGAGGAACAAATGAAAAAACAATTGATCACAGCTGCAAGTGCAGTTTTACTTGGGACGACATTATTTGCCGGAGCTGCCTCAGCACAATCAGTAAAAGTTCAAAAAGGTGACTCTCTTTCTGTTCTAGCGAAAAAATACAAAACAAGCGTGAGCAAGATTAAATCAGACAATAAGCTGAAATCTAACACGATATTTGTTGGACAAACGTTAAAAGTAAATGGTACTGCCGCAAAAAAAATAACGAAAACATCAAAAACAACAACAAAAGTAAAAGCGGCGTCAGCCACAGCCACTCATAAAGTTGTGAAAGGTGATACATTATCTAAAATCGGCAAAAAGTACGGCATGACTGTAAAAGAGCTGAAATCGTTAAATAAACTCAAAACAAACCTGATCAAAATTGGGCAAAAGCTAAAGGTCAAAAAGACGTCTAAAAAAGTGAAAACAACACCTGTTAAAGAAAAAACAGTTTCTGCTTCTTCTTTAAACACGTCTAAGCTTGTTGCGGATGCTAAAGCGCACAATGGCACACCATATAGATGGGGTGGAACGACACCAAAGGGCTTTGATTGCAGCGGGTTTATGTGGTATATCATTAACAAACAAAAAAAGATTTCAAGACAAACAACTGAAGGTTTTTGGGGATCAATGAAAAGCGTATCAACTCCAAAGGTTGGCGATTTTGTGTTCTTTACAACATATAAATCGGGTCCATCTCACATGGGTGTCTACATTGGGAACAACAAGTTTATTCATGCTGCTTCCGATGGTGTGACGATCAGTGATATGAATTCAAGCTACTGGAAGCCGATTTACCTTGGAGCGAAAACATTTGTAAACTAATTTATTTTAAGAGACTGCTGATGAAGCAGTCTCAGATTGTTGACAAAGGGCTAAAATGATCTTGATTTTAGCCCTTTGTCTTCTTTTCAGCGTGATAGAAAACCTTTGCAGTCTAGGAAGGACGAGTACTGGCGCGGAGCGAATTCGACATTCGTGAGCACCAGCACGCAGGACTGACACCGAATGCGAGGGTTTGTCTACACGCTGAGACTGCTGATGAAGCAGTCTTTTTTATTTGCGCTGTAGACTTAAGAAAATAAATCGATATTCAAAAAAGCCCGTGCTACTTGGCATTAGTCAAGTAACACGGGCTTTTCATGTTGAAAGCGGCTTAAAAGCCTAATTGAAGATCGATATCGATTGATACGATGGCATAGACACATACAATGACAAAGATATTCAGTACGACACCGAGAAACCCAGGGCCCGTACGGCCTTTTTTAATGAACAGTTCAATAATGCCAAATGGAACTGCGGCCATTGCAAAAGGGAGCATCTGAAAAGAATAAAATGTCACATTACTGATAATGGCGAGGTTCAGCATGAGCAGGGATAATATCGCAGTACCGACAGAAATCCAGCCAAATACATTATGCTCTTTAAAAATTCTTACCAATTCCATAATTCCACCTCGCTCACTTTTGCCGTTTTAATGCGTTTTGTCTTCACAAATTTCTCGATTTCTTTCGAAGGACCTGTGATCACAGAGCCATAAATCGTGACACCATTTTGGTTGATATAGCGTATTCGGTTTGACAGATCCAGTTCAGGTCTGCCAGAGATTGTTTTTGCCCAGGTTGGGTGCTGATTGACATAAGTAAGGGCATCTTTAAATTGATCTACCTCTGTTTTTGATGTGTGCTGAAGCTCTTTTAAGAATTCAGAGTCTCTTCCAGGAAAGCCAATTGGCCGCTGATTCTCGCTTAATGAATCCTCTGTTTTAATCGCATTCCAGAGCACTTTCATATCATATTTTTTAGCAAAGGAATAAACGTCCATTGGTGTATACGCTTTGTCATAGGAGACATACACTTCACTGACTGTTCCTTCAGGAAGCTTGTCTAAAGTAGTGAGTGTTTGTTTTTTTGATGCATCTGCCTGAGTAGAAGGATGGGTAAAAAAATCCTCCGTATCGCGTGCGCTGTCACCATAATATGAGATGGTTGGCTGTTTTAATTTATCGAAAAACATCTCGATTTGTTCACTGCCAATGGCTTCTGTTTTATTGCCAATTTGTTTTTGCAGCTTCAATTCGGTGTTCATTCCAAAAAGCTTGACTTGGCCTTTTAAATCCTTCATATCAATCGCCACGTTTGGTTTCGTCAAAGCGACTGTTACAGCGGCTGTTTCCATGAAGTGATTCCCTTTACTCTCTGCTCCGCCAACGCCGTAGTATAGATAACTCCCTAATGTACAAAGCGGTAAAATAATAAGTGTAGAGATGACAGCAAGTACAGAAATACGTAAATAAGACTTTCTTTTTCCGTATTGCAAGATGGCTTTTTGCTTTTCAGGACTGATGGAAAAATCGGTCCAATCCGAGTCGTTCAGTTCCTGACTTAAGCGTTTTTCGTTTTCTTCAAGCTCTTCTTCAAACGCTATCATTTCTTCCTCGTTCATCTCACCATTATTATATTGTTCCCATCGCTTGTTAAACTCTTCATTCATCATTAACACCTCTGTTGTAAAGTGCTTTTAGGCGCTGCCTTGCACGAAATAAAACACTTTTAAAATTTGCTTCAGTAATATTCATGACCTTGGATGCTTCCTTGTAATTCAGTTCTTTTAAATAATACAATGTCAACGCTTCCTTGTAGTTATCTGGAAGCTGTTCTAAATACATGTTGAGGACTTCTTTTATTTCAACCTGTTCAGCAGGGCTTTGTACAGACGTTTGTAAAAGGCCGCCAATAAGATCATCCGATATGGTCACTTCTTTTTTATGTTTCCTGACATAATCAATAAAAGCATTTCGTGCCACCTGAAATAACCAAGGTTTCACTTTGCTATGGTCGTAGGAATGAATATGTATATAAGCACGCATAAAGGTTTCCTGCAATAAGTCTTCTGCCAAATGTTTGTCTTTTGTCATGGAGAGCAGAAACCTGTAAACATCGTTCATATACATTTGATAAATTTCATCGATCGTCACTGATTTTTCTCCCCTCTATGTTATACACGCATAAGAAAGGCATAAAGTTGCACGAAACTTCTCAATACCGTACAATACTCATTTCTTTCGCCGAATCAAAATCATTTCTCCTTATCATAGCGAAATTTGCACCATTTATAAAGCATTTTCAATTGAACAAATCAGGAAAAAACCTTAAAAAACGACAAAATTGGACACAATTCCTCTTCTATTCTCTCCTAAAACCATAGACCTGAATACAGAAAGAACGATGATTTAAAAAGAAAAATGATGTGATGGTTTGGCTGCTTCATGAAAATTTTAGTACCAGGTAATAAAAAATTTGTTATAATAGAAACAAATCCTTCATTCTTTAAACAAAGGAAGTGCACTATGTATAAATTTTCAGGCTATACCATTAAAGTAGTATTTACTCTCCGAGGCGGAATCAAAGTATATCAAAAAGAGAATCTGCCAACGGATCGGGGATTTGTCATTGCATGTACACATGAGGGTTTTGTGGATGTTCTTGCATTAGGCGCAGGAATTCTTCCGTTTGAGATCCACTATATGGCGAAAAAAGAATTGTTTGCAAACAAATGGATCGGTGGATTTTTAAAAAAGATTCATGCCTTTCCAGTTGATCGAGAGAATCCTGGGCCAAGCAGTATTAAAACGCCCATTAAATTATTAAAAGAGGGAAAGATCGTCGGGATCTTTCCAAGTGGAACACGTACAACAGAGGATGTACCTTTAAAAAGAGGTGCGGTTACTATTGCACAGCTCGGTAAAGCGCCAATCGTTCCAGCAGCGTACAAAGGACCGTCCAATGCGAAAAGTCTTTTCAAAAAGGGGAAAATGCGCTTAATTATTGGTGAACCGATTGAGCAGTCAGAATTTGAGCATCTGCCGCCAAAAGAACGATTAGGTGCCATGACGGAAGTATTAAACACGAGAATTAAAGAACTTGAAGCTCAATTAATGGAAAAGGCATAAGAAAAACGACCGCTTGCTTTGGCAAGGGTCGTTTTTTTCTTAAGAAGCGCCTTCTTCAGCGGCTTCTGCTAATTGTTCATTTAACTTTTTGACTTCGATATATACCACATGGTGTCCATCGACCTCATTAATGATAAATTCATAGCCTTGTTCACGAATGGTGTCATTTTTCTCAACTTCATATTTCTGAGTAAGGAACCAGCCGCCGATCGTATCGACTTCTTCGTTATCAAGCTGCGTACCTAAGAGCAGGTTGACTTGGTCCACTAGAACCTTTCCATCAAAGATGTAATGGTCTTCTCCAAGTTTACGCACTTCGTTGATTTCATCCATATCGAATTCATCACGAATTTCACCGACGATTTCTTCAAGGATGTCTTCTACAGTCACAAGACCAGCTGTACCGCCGTATTCATCTGATAAAATCGCCATGTGTACACGTTCACGCTGCATTTTGAGCAATAAATCATGTACAGGAACGGTTTCAATCACATGAATAATTGGATTGACAAACTTTTCGATCGTATCACTTGTAGAACACTCACCGCTAATGCAAGCAGTAAGAACCTCTTTAATGTTCAGAACACCAATCATATTATCTTTATCGCCATCTTCAATTGGATAACGTGTATATTTCTCTACCTTGGTCACTTTCAGCATTTCCTCAATGGTAATATCATGAGGGAAGCTGACAACTTCGGTACGAGGAATCATAATTTCTTTCGCCAGACGGTCATCAAATTCAAAAATTTTATTTACATATTTGAATTCAGACTGGTTAATTTCGCCGCTTTTATAGCTCTCTGATAAAATAATCCGCAATTCTTCTTCAGAGTGCGCCATGTCATGCTCAGAAACTTGCTGAAGACCGAACGCTTTTGTTAACAAACGAGCAGATCCATTTAATACCCAGATAAACGGGAACATCACTTTGTAAAAAATCATGAGCGGTCTAGCAAAAAGAAGAGATACTTGCTCCGCCTTTTGAATGGCGAGTGTTTTTGGTGCAAGTTCTCCAACCACAACGTGTAAAAACGTCATAATACTAAACGCAATAATAAAAGTGACAATAGAACTAGCTGATTGAGGAATGGACAGCTCTACAAATAGTGGAGCAAGCATGTGCGCAATTGTTTCTTCCCCTAACCAACCAATACCAAGGGCGGTAATGGTAATACCGAGCTGACAGGCCGACAGATACTCATCAAGGTGAGTCGTGACATGCTTGACAGCAACTGCTGTTTTATTACCTTCTGCGATTAACTGATCAATTCTTGAGCTTCTTAAGCGAATGATCGCAAACTCTGATGCAACGAAAAATGCGGTTAAAGCTATAAGCAAAGCAACTATAAGTAAATTAACTATGTCCAATTAAGGCCTTCGTTCTGACTTTGAGAACGAAGGTAACACCTCCTGTTTAGTAAAAATTTTAACTTAACAGCAGTAAAAATGATTGGACAGCCGTCATCTTCTCAGGTGTAAGCTGTTCTTTTAATTTTTCACGTTGTTCTGGTTGAAGCTGCTTACAACGTACCAAAATGCGGTCCATATGCTCGTTCATCCGATCGATATCAGAGGTTAAATGGACAAGTTCATCAGGATCTTCCTTTTGAGAAGGGAATTGTTCATCTAATCTGGATTTGATGTCAGAAAGAGCCAATCTCTGCTGTTTGCAAAGAACGATTAATTGTAATCGTTTTAAAGCATGTTCATCGTAATAACGATAATTTGAGCAAGATCTAACAGGCGCAAGCAACCCTAGATTTGTATAATAATCTACAGTACGTTTCGTCACCTGTGCAATCTGTGCTAGTTCACCAATACGATACTTTTTCTCAGCCCCATCTGAACATCTCCTCCTAACCGTCACGTTATAGTTTATGAAAATAGTTTAATATAATTCTAGCCTGAAATACAAGTTAATTGTTCATATTTCCTGCCGATATGAAGAGTAAAGAAGGGTTTCTTAGTCTAGATTGACCTGGCAAATTTAACATAGTGATACAGGAATTTTCAGATTATTTATGGTAAGATAAAATGAAGACCGTTTCATATATATGTAGAGAAGCGGATTTATACGTGAACCGGAGGTGGTTAAGTGGGGCCCTCAATATAGTCTTATTTAATCAGTTAACCGTTTTGCAAAACATAACATCATCAATCAGGAGGTGACTCCTTGTTCTTCTAAGAAAGAGCAAGGTTAAATGGACGATATTGTTAATCTGAGTATAGTCGGTGTTTTGATTGCTTTAACAGCTTTCTTTGTTGCATCTGAATTTGCCATAGTAAAGGCGAGAAGCTCAAGAATTGATCAGCTTGTTGCCGAAGGGTCTAAAAAGGCCATCGTGGCGAAAAAGGTGACATCAAGGCTGGATGAATATTTGTCAGCCTGTCAGCTAGGTATTACAGTGACATCCCTTGGTTTAGGGTGGATTGGTAAGCCAGCTGTAAAAGAACTTTTGGTTCGAGGTTTCGGTTTGACAAACATTCCTGATTCAGCAATCAGCCTGATCTCAGCAACACTTGCGTTCTCTATTATTACCTTTTTGCATGTAGTCGTCGGTGAGCTTGCACCAAAAACACTGGCGATTCAAAAGGCGGAAAAAATGACGCTCTGGCTGTCAGGCCCGCTGCATGCATTTTATATCCTGATGTTCCCTTTCATTTATGTGTTAAACGGGTCAGCCCGTGTTCTAACCAAAATGATGGGCATCGATATGGGGTCTGAAAAAGAACATTCCCATTCTGAAGAGGAATTAAAGATTTTATTATCTGAGAGCTTAAAAAATGGGGAAATCAACCCATCAGAATATAATTATATGAACAAAATTTTCGACTTTGATAATCGAATTGCCAGAGAGATCATGGTCCCGCGGAGAGAAATTTGTGCCATTCCAGAAGATATGCCGCTAGATGATATCCTCTCCATCATGACGCAGGAGAAGTATACACGCTTTCCCGTGTTTTCAGGCGATAAAGACCATGTTATCGGCATGCTGAACAAAAAGCAGCTCTTTGCAGATCTTGTGTATCAAGGAGAAAAAGATCAACTGAAGATTCAAGATTATATATATCCAGTGATTGAGGTCATTGATACGATTCCTATTCAGGAGCTTCTCGTCAAGATGCAGCGAGATCGAATGCATATGGCGATTTTAACCGACGAATATGGCGGAACGTCTGGACTTGTCACCACAGAAGATATTTTAGAAGAGATTGTTGGAGATATTCGAGATGAATTCGATGAAGATGAACAGCCGGTTATTCAAAAAAGAGCCGATCATCATTATGTTTTAGATGGCAAAGTCAGATTAGATGAAGTTCAAGATTTGATTGAAATGTCATATCATGATGAAGAAATTGATACAATAGGCGGGTTAATCTTAAATGAGAATATTGATATCCGAGAGGGACAATCCATTTATCTTGATGATATTCGGATGAAGGTCTTGGAGATGGATGGACGCTATGTGAAAAAGATCGACCTGAAGAAAGGCGTCACATCATCAGAAAAAGGAAATGCACGCACAGGGCTTGATATAAAAGAGCCGCTGTTAGTAAATGAAATGACCTTGAGCGAAAAATAAGCTCAAGGTTTTTTTAGGTATTTAGTCTCTTTTTACGAATGTTCGTTCGGGTTATAATAAGAACAAACGTTCGATAGAGGGGGATGGACATGCTTTGGTATGAAACAGCAAGTATCACGGAGAAAAAAACCTCAATGAAACGAATTGAGTTTCATTTGAAGAATTTCAAAAATTACCAGGCTGCGATTTTAAATATCGAAAGACAGCTTGAAAAAAGAAGTACGCATCATTTGGATCACATGACACGGAAGAAGTTAGAACAGCAAAAAAATCAGTATGAACTCATCGTTGCTTGTATTGAAACAGCACTAAAAGAGCTGGATGAGATAGAGAAGCAGCTCATCGATTACAAATACTTTCGAGATTGGCGTATGGCCAAATGTGCGATGGAAATCGGCTATAGTGAAAAAACCCTCTTTTTAATGAAGCGCCAGCTTATGGATCAACTGCTCATTAGCTTAGCTGCGATTACCAATATTTAAAAAAGGTGTTGTCCTATTTGATAGAACGCAGCAAAGAGACAGAAAGACCCGATGATTGTCGTCAATAAGTAGACAGCAAGTTTTCCGTTTTGCCGCTGCTCTAGCATGGTCGCAGACTCTACACTAAACGTAGAGAATGTTGTGAAACCACCGAAAAAACCTGTTCCAATGATCACAAGCAGCGGATGATTGGCAGTCACGGCACCTGTCAGTATACCTAAACCGGCAGCACCTAATAAGTTGATGAGAATAATACTGTACGGGAAACGAGCATGAGACTTAGTTTTCTGTATCGATTGGCTAATGAAAAAACGAAGGGCGCTGCCAATCCCGCCGGCAATAGCTGTATATAAAACGATCATTTATCTGCCTCCTCTCTGCTGCTTATTTTGATGAAAGAGCTGCTGAGCTAGCATTAGACCACATAAGGCAGCGGCTACTCCGGCAATGACTGAGAGCAGGATGTAAATCACACTTGAAGTGAATTGCCCAGTCTGTAATAAAAGAATCGTTTCTTTAGAAAAAGTGGACATTGTCGTAAAACCTCCGCAAAAACCTGTTCCGATCAAAGCGGCAAGATATTTTTTTCCCTTCTGGAACATAAAATATCCTGTTGAAAAACCAAGAAGCAGACTGCCTGTTACGTTTTCGATTAGCGTTGCATAGGGGAATGTTTGGCTGACGATCGATTGGCTTAGTTCATATCTGCAAAGTGTCCCAATCAGTCCACCAATAAATACGGCAAGATACGCTTTCATTTACATCATTTCTCCTTTAGAAAAAATGGCGGGTGATCCGTCACCACACCATCAACGGGATATTTTTTGATTCGATCGGCTGTTTTTTGATCTTTCACAGTCCATATAAACACATCCATCCCGAATGCGTGGATGCGGTCTATCCACCACCTGTTGATCATCGTTTTTTTCATATTAAGACAATTTGCAAACGAACTGTATGCCGTTAACTTTCTTTTCGTCAGTTTAAATGCATTGGGCTTTATAATCAAAGCTGTTCGAAGAGAAGGGGCGAATGCTTTGATTCTTTGCAGTGCATGATCATCAAAAGATTGAATCATGATATGACGAGAATAGGCAAACCGATTGATGATGCGGGCAACTGCCTTTTCAATTCCTATCTGCCGTTTTGGGTGTTTGATCTCGATCAATATCCCAATCCGCTGGCTGTATCTTTCAAGAATCTCTTGTAATGTTGGCATTCGTTCATTCGTGTACTGTTGGTCAAACCAGCTTCCTGCGTCCAGTTTTTTCAACTGATCAAGTGTATAGCTTTTGACTAAGCCGGCCCCGTTCGTCGTTCGGTCAACTGTATCATCATGGATCACGACGACGTGCTGGTCCAATGTGAGCTGTACATCTAATTCAATATAATCTGCACCCTGCTGAACAGCTAAATCAAATGCAGCAATTGTATTTTCTGGGGCAGCGCTTGATGACCCTCTATGCGCAATAATATACACATGCTCCAGCTCCCTGACTTAAGTTCTGGTCTTATCATATCAAATGCTTTACCGTTTTTCCTTCTTTACTATATGGACGAAAGAAGAGCTGTATGTAATGGTGAAGCGGATTGCTAAGAAAGTATGATAATACAAATGTGATAAGTTGCAGGAATATCCCAAGCCATGATTGAGTAAATCTGAAGTACATCAATTTTTTCTTCGATCAATTTTGTCCAAATCGTCAGCGTTCGCCAAAATATTAGTGCTTTCGTCATGTTGACTGAAAATTCTGATGTTTTATAATGATGAAAAGGAGGCGAGATGATTGGGTAAAGGGAGAATTAGAGTGGAAGAACGTATTAAGGTCGAAACGGATGCTGAAATGTTTAAAGCGACTCTCCTTGATCAGGCTCAGAAGAAAAAGTAGTTTGCTGCCCGTCGATATGTCTCTAGCCAAAATTTCATAATTGAACATCATGCCTCGGGACTGGTCCCGAGGCTTTTTATTTAGAGGTCAGACATTTATGAGAGGACATAAACGAAGGTTATATTATAAACTAGAGAGGATTGTTTTAAAGGAGAGAGACAAACATGTTTACACAAAAATGGATGGATACATATTTTACAGTAGATGTTGCGATCCAAATCGGTATTAGCCTTTGTATTTTATTGCTTTTTTTATTGCTTCGGAAAGTATTTACGAAGTACTTATTTCATCTTCTCTTTAGGCTGACCAATCGGTCTAAAACGGAGGTCATTAACCAAATTGTTGTGGCATTCGAAAAGCCAGCCAGACTGTTTTTTGTCGCACTTGGGTTATATTTTGCGTTAAGACAGGCACCATACTTTGAGCATCATATGGATGTCATCGTCAAATTATATAGATCCTCCATTATATTGATGCTGACGTGGGGGCTTTGTAATTTAACCGCAGCTTCTTCTTTCTTATTTCAAAAAGTAAATTCGAAATTTGAATTAGAAATGGATGATATTTTAGCGCCGTTTTTATCGAAGGTGCTTCGTTTTATTATTATTGCACTAAGTATTAGTGTCATTGCACAGGAATTTAATTATGATGTAAATGGACTTGTGGCAGGTCTTGGTCTAGGGGGTCTAGCCTTTGCGCTTGCTGCACAGGATACGGTGGCAAACTTTTTTGGAGGGGTCGTCATCATTACAGAGAAGCCTTTTACAATGGGCGACTTTGTGGAGACACCAAGTGTTCTTGGGACTGTCGAGGACATTACATTTCGAAGTACAAAATTTAGAACACCTGCTGAAGCTGTCGTGACAGTTCCGAATTCTACGCTTTCAAAGGAACCAATTACGAACTGGACGAGAATGAATAAACGCCAAATTACGTTTTCCGTACGTGTATCCTACAATACACAAAAGGAAAATCTGGATCATTGTATCAAACGTCTCAAACAAATGCTTCATGAACATGATGGGGTGCACAAGGAGACAATCATGGTGAATCTCGATGTACTGGCAGACAGTTATTTGAATTTATTTTTTAACTTTTACACAAACACGACGGCCTGGGCTGAAAACCTGAATATCAAACAGGACATTAACTACCGTATTATGGATATCTTCCATGAAGAAGGTGTAGAATTTGCCTTCCCTGGACAGACCATTTACATGAAACAAAAAGGTGAAAAACAGCTGAGTGAATAAAGGAGGAAGGATGAGTGGATCAAACAAAGGTGGCAGTGCTAAGAGAGAAATTAACGCAGGCTTCACATATAATGGTACTTTCAGGTGCGGGTATGAGCACGGAATCAGGTATTCCTGATTTTAGGTCAACAGGCGGTTTATGGACTGAAGACACCGCTCGCATGGAGGCGATGAGCCGATCCTACTTTTTATCAAATCCTCATCAATTCTGGCCGAAATTCAAGGAATTGTTTCAGATGAAAATGAGCGGGGAGTACGAGCCGAATAGCGGGCATACCTTTTTAGCCAGCCTTGAGAAACAAGGAAAACTTGTAGAGATTTTTACCCAAAATATTGATGGCCTGCATAAAAAAGCAGGAAGCCAGCATGTATATGAACTTCACGGCTCCATTCAAACAGCTACTTGCCCATCATGCCAAGCGACATATGAACTGCCTTATTTATTACAAGAAGAAGCGCCTGTATGTCTAAAGATTTCCTTAGACGGACGGACATGTGGACAAGTGCTGAAAACAGATGTTGTCCTTTTTGGAGACAGGGTCAAACATTTTGATCAAGTAGAGAAATCACTTCAGCGAGCGGACCTTCTGCTCGTCATGGGGACTTCCCTAGAAGTAGCGCCAGCAAGATATATTCCAGAAGATGCCGCTCAAAATCCTTCCATCTTCAAGGTGATGATGAATTTGAGTGAAACAGAATACGATCCACTGTTTGATCTTGTCTTTCATGAACGAATTGGCGATCTCGTGAAAGCTTTATAAATCATCAAAGACCCCGCATCCAAAAAAGGAGCGGGGTCTTACTTTATTGTTGTAGCGGCTTCATTGTTTCATCAAGGACTTCAAATGTATAGCCCTTCGCTTTTAGCTGTGTGAGCAAACTGTTTAAGTATTTTGCTGTCGCTGGCTGATCGTGCATTAAGATGATTTTTGGTTCTTTTGGATGTTTTGTCTCTAGCATTTGCAGCTGATTCAATACCTCTGGTACATATTTAGAGCTTTTATATTTCCAGTCAAGACTGTCAATTGTCCAATCCCAGTAGATAAAGCCTTTTTGTTTTAAACGTGCTTTTTGCTGATCCGTTAAATTTGGAGCGCTGCCATAAGGTGTTCTCACAAGGTGTGTATACTCTCCTGTGACAGAAGCCAAAATGCGCTGATCTTCCTTCATCTCATTAACGGGAGAATCACTTTTTTGATAAAAGCGTTTCACATCATGTGTGATCCCATGAAGCCCTAACTGATGACCTTCTTGATGAAGTCTTTTCACAGCTGCCGGATGTTCTTTAATCTGTGGCCCAAGCATGAAGAATGTGGCCTTTACTTGATGTGCCTTAAGCACATCTAAAAGCTGGTTTGATGTCGCTGACGGACCATCATCGAAGGTTAAAAAGATCGTTTGATTCGTTACATGTTTGTTTGGGTTGATCTTAAAATGTGCATCTAATGTTTTCGTAGAATCATCTTTTGCTTTCAGACTTGTGCTTGTGTCTCGGAATTGACTGCTCGCAGACATTTTAGCCGGCTGATCTGCTGCCTGCATATTGGTTTTAGATATATCCCAAATAAAAAAGAGGATCAGTGACAAAATCACTAAACCAATCGCCTTTGAGAGCAGCATCGTGTTTGAAGGTGTCTGTTTTTTCGTAACCCGTTGCATTTCAATCGCTCCAATAAATCAAAAATTTGTGTCGAATCATGTAGTAGATTCTGTCTTTTTTCATTGTTTTTTGTCGTGTTCATATGGAGTAAGTATACAGGAAAAAAGAGCCTATGAATATAGAAGATGCTAAAAAATTGGAATCTTTTTGGTTATGAGTCTATGTTTGTTACAATAGAAAGTTGACTATTTACCATGATGTGAAATAATTCTGAATAATCATTGAAACGTACCCATTTATCCGCTAAGATAGCATCAGATTCAACCATTAATGCGAAGCGAAGGGGAGATTCCGTATGAAAGTATTGTATAATGACGATTTCATTGAAAAAAAGGATGCACATGTGGATATTGAAGACAGAGGCTATCAATTTGGTGACGGCGTCTATGAGGTCATCCGTGTATACAATGGGAATTTGTTTACATTAAAAGAGCATGCAGAGCGTCTGTTCAAGAGTGCAAAAGAAATCGGCATTCATCTTCAAGGTGCAGTATCAGATATGGAAGAAAAGTTAAAACAGCTCGTCGCCCATAACCAATTAACAGATGGCGGTGTGTATATTCAAGTCACGCGGGGCGTCGCACCTCGTAAACATCAATATGGCAATTCTCTCACTCCTCAAATTACAGCATATACGTTCCAGGTGAAAAAGCCTGTTCATGAGCAGACAGCTGGTGCAAAGGCTATATTATCTGAGGACCTTCGCTGGTTAAGATGTGATATTAAAAGCTTAAATCTTTTATATAACGTCATGGAAAAACAGAAAGCATCTGAAGCTGGTGCGTTTGAAGCCATTCTGATTAGAGACGGTTTTGTGACAGAGGGTACTTCCTCGAATGTATATGCCATCATTGATGGCGTGATTCGCACACATCCCGCAAACAATTTTATTCTAAACGGTATTACCCGTAGAAAGCTTCTTGAAGTATGTGATGAAGAGGGATGTAGCGTTGAAGAAACGCGTATAAGTAAAGAAGAGCTGCTGCGCGCGCAGGAAATCTTCATCAGCTCGACGACGGCTGAGGTCATTCCGATTGTTGAAATTGATGGTCAGCCAGTAGGTGAAGGCGTTCCAGGAGAGTTGACAAAGCGTGTACAGGAAGGCTTCCAACAAAAAATTAAACAGGAAAGTGAAGCATCGATTTCTTCATAAATAAAAAGAGGCTGTAAACGAATGTTTACAGCCTTTTGTGATTCTTTTATTTTACAATAAGCACAGGTATATCTGATTTTGATGATAACTTTTCACTTACACTGCCAAAGAGCATTTTTTTCAATCTGCTTTGGTCACGGGCTCCCATGACGATGAGGTCTGCTGAAATGTCTTCAGCATATTCGATAATCGCTTCCGCTGGTTCCCCCTCAACAATTTCAATGGCAGCTTCAAACTGCTCCTCATTTAAAAGCATTCTTGCTTCTGCAACGACCTCTTCTGTATGATCTTCAAAAATCAAAGGACTTTGCTGTTCATCATGAGGTACATACACAGGGGGTGTTTGAAGGTCTGCCATGCCGCCGCCGATATAAGCTCCGCCAGTCATTGGGCGCGGTGCATCAAACACCTGTCTGCTTGATTTGCCATCATGTGCATAGGCAACGGTCAGCTTGGCATTCAAGGTTTTGGCTAAAGCGATTGCCTTTTTTAATGCTTTCTTACTGTCTTCATGTCCATCAAACGCAACGACCATCCGATCAGCTTGAAACAATGTCCTCATTCCTTTCAAAAGGAGTCTTTACACTCATGGTATACCCGTTATCTGAAAAAGATACACATGAAGGCGGTGAACTTTTTGTTAGAAAATTTCATTTATTGAAAAATATTTATTGACAAAATGGTGACAGCCACTATAAGATAAAAAAAGATTCAAGAGCCAAAAGGAGGAAATGTCATGTGCAACATCATTGGAAGAATGAAATCAAACTGTATGAATGGGTTGATTCACGTGACAATTACACCTTCATTGGTCATTGAAAAGGGACTCGTATGTTCCAATTGATCGGATGAATCAAGGCGTATGTTGCGTATTTGTCAACATGCGCCTTTTTACATGACGAAAAGAGGCGTACCAGATAGCTGGTTGCCTCTTTTTTTGTTGTATTCATTTCGCATTTCGAAATAAAGGGATGAAGATCAACAAGTAAATGAAGAGGAGTGAAAGCATGTGAACATGCCAAAAACAAGACAAATGACAAAAACCAAAAAAACAATTCAAGGTGACAGCCAAGAAAATCTAGAAAGCGGCTAGCTTTAAAAGGAGAGACACACATGTTTTCAGTATTTACGAAATTAGGCTGGTTCTTCAAACAAGAGTGGAGGCGTTATACGATCGCCATTACACTCCTGCTCATTGTGAATGTGCTTGAAATGCTGCCGCCAAGATATCTTGGGCAGGCAGTTGATGACATTCGTTCTGGTCAATTTACAACATCCAGTATAATGTTTTATGTCACTATTTTTTGCTTGCTAGGTGTCGTCGTCTATACGCTGACATATTTTTGGATGTATCAGTTATTTGGCGGCGCAAATGTCATGGAGCGTGTAATGCGTGGGAAACTCATGCGCCACTTACTTAAGATGACACCTACCTTTTATGAGAAGAAAAAAACAGGTAACTTAATGGCATTAGGTACAAACGATTTGAATGCTGTAGCTTTAACGACAGGTTTTGGCGTTCTGACATTGGTGGATTCCACTGCTTATATGCTGATGATCTTTTTTACGATGGGGCTGACGATTAGCTGGAAATTAACTTTAATGGCGATTATCCCTATGCCGCTAATGGCGCTCTTGATTGCGTATTATGGCAGCAAGATTCATGATCGCTTTACAGTTGCTCAAGATGCATTTGGTGATATGAACGACCGCGTCCTTGAATCAGTCGCAGGCGTCCGGGTCATCCGGTCTTTTGTACAGGAGAAGCAAGATGTCGAACGCTTTCGTCAAATGACTGATGATGTATTTCAAAAAAATATGAGAGTGGCGGTCATTGATTCATTGTTTGAGCCGACAGTGAAATTACTTGTCGGTGTCAGCTACTTAATAGGAATTGGCTACGGAGCCTATCTTGTATTCCAAAGCGATTTAACCATTGGTGAGCTTGTCGCTTTTAACGTCTATCTTGGGATGATGATCTGGCCAATGTTTGCGATCGGCGAGTTGATTAATATTATGCAAAGAGGAAATGCGTCGTTAGACCGGTTGAATCATACACTCAGCTACAAGCCGGATGTCACAGACGCTTCTCAGCCAAAAACGTTACAAGAGCCTGGCGATATTCGGTTTGACCAAGTGACATTCAGGTATCCAACTTCCCCTAAAGATAATTTAATTGATGTGTCCTTTAGAGTTCGAAAGGGGCAGACGATCGGAATTACAGGCAAAACAGGAAGCGGTAAAACGACTATCGTAAAACAGCTTCTGCGCCAGTATCCAACAGGTGATGGTCAAATCCTGCTATCAGGAGTCCCAATCCAAGAAATCGAATTGGATCAGCTATTTCAATGGATCGGATACGTACCGCAAGATCATATTCTTTTTTCTAAAAGTGTAGAAGAGAATATGCGTTTTGGTCATCGAGACGCAAAACAAAATGAATTAGCACAAGCGATCAAAGATGCTTATTTCGAAAAAGATTTACGTCTGTTGCCAGAGGGTCTCGAAACCATGGTCGGAGAAAAAGGTGTGGCGCTGTCAGGTGGACAAAAGCAGCGAATTTCCATTGCACGCGCTTTATTAATAGATCCCGACATTTTAATACTGGATGACTCGCTTTCTGCGGTAGATGCAAAAACAGAAACCGCTATTTTAGAAAATTTAAGGCAAAATCGTCATGGGAAAACGACGTTTATTACGACTCATCGTCTATCAGCTGTTGAGCATGCAGATCTCATACTTGTCATGGAAGAAGGACGCATCGTCCAAAAGGGAACTCACGAAGAGCTCATTCAGCAAGATGGATGGTACAAAGAACAATTTCTACGTCAGCAGCTGACAAACCAGCTGGAAGGAGGGGATGAGGCATGACAACAGGAAGAAGACTCCTTGCCTACGCACTCCTTTATAAGAAAGTACTGTCTGTTGCCTTGATCTTTCTCATCATTGCAGTAGGTGCTGAACTGACAGGACCATTTATTGGGAAGAAAATGATTGATGATCATATTTTAGGTGTAGAAAAGCCTTATGTCGAGGTCAATGAAAAAACAGACAAAACCGTTTATTACCAGGGAAATAACTATATACGAAGCGATCGATTAGACAGTGGTATGGAATCTGGAAAACAAATCAATGTGGTGCAAGTCGGATTCGGTTACTATTTTGTGAATGAGCCGATTCGCTTTGATGGAAACCGAAAGATCTCGGGAGATCAGCTTACCATTGAAAATGGAAACGAGCACGAGACCTATCAAGTACAGCGTTTATCGAAAGAGGAAATTTTCTCTTTTTATGAGCCGGAAATCAGTGGTTTGGTGCAGCTTGTTCTATTTTATCTAGGGCTTCTCGTTATTGCGATTTTCTTTCAATATGCGCAGCATTATCTGTTACAGCGAATAGCCAACCGAATTATTCAAAAAATGAGGGTGGATGTATTTGAGCATATTCAAACACTGCCTATCCGGTATTTTGATAATTTACCTGCTGGAAAGGTCGTAGCGAGGATTACCAATGACACAGAAACCATTCGTGATTTATATGTGACAGTCCTCGCTAATTTCGTGACGAGTGCGATTTACATGATAGGAATTTATATTGCCATGTTTTTATTAAATGTGAAGCTGGCACTCATTTGTTTAGTGGCGGTACCGATTATTTTCCTATGGTCGATGACCTACAGAAAGTTTGCATCAGTGTACAACCACCGCATTCGTTCGATCATTAGTGACATCAATGCCAAGCTAAATGAAGCCATTCAAGGGATGACCATTATTCAAGCGTTTCGTCATGAAAAAGTGACGAAAGAGGAATTTGATGAGCTGAACAACAATCACTTTCGATATCAGCGAAAGATGCTGCATTTAAATTCACTTCTGTCGCATAACTTGGTTAACCTGCTTCGGAATTTAGCCTATGTGGCACTCATTTGGTATTTTGGCGGTGCGTCCTTAAGTCCGACGGGCATTGTGTCAATTGGTGTGCTCTATGCGTTTGTCGATTATTTAAATCGATTATTTCAGCCGATTACAGGTATTGTGAACCAATTCTCGAGATTGGAATTAGCAAGGGTTTCATCGGAAAGGGTTTTCCGATTATTGGATGAGCCAGGAACAACAGTGGAAGAACCTGTTCAAAAGAAAATGGAGGGACACGTTCAGTTCCAAGATGTCACCTTTGCTTATAATGAAGGAAATAATGTATTAAAGAACATTACGTTCGAGGCAAAAAAAGGCCAAACGGTTGCACTTGTGGGGCATACTGGTTCTGGGAAAAGCTCGATCATGAACTTGCTGCTGCGTTTTTATGACATTCAGCAAGGAGACATTCTCATTGATGGAGAAAGCATTTATCGCCAGTCTCGGCAAACGTTGCGGAAACAAATGGGCATTGTGCTTCAAGACCCGTATTTATTTTCCGGAACGATTGCATCTAATGTCAGCTTAGGAAATGAAGACATTAAAAGAGAAACGATTGAAGCATCATTAAAACAAGTAGGCGCAGTAGAGTTATTGAAGCATCTGCCAGAAGGATTTGATGAACCAGTCGTTGAAAAGGGAAGTACTCTTTCCTCAGGGGAACGTCAGTTAATTTCATTTGCTCGTGCACTAGCGTACGATCCAGCGATCTTAATTTTAGATGAAGCCACCGCAAACATTGATACAGAAACAGAAGCGATCATTCAGCGAGCACTTGATGTCGTCAAAGAAGGACGAACAACTTTTGTCATTGCTCACCGATTATCCACCATTAAGAAAGCCGATATGATTTTGGTTTTAGAAAAAGGGGAAATTGTCGAGCGGGGTAGTCATGATCAACTCATGCAGCAAGAAGGGCTATATGCGCAAATGTACGAACTGCAAAAGGGTGCTGTGGCAAACAGTTGATGAATCACAAAAAAGAGCCTATTCATATTGAATGAGGCTCTTTTGATTTGCATAAAAAAGTCGAGAAATCGTTTTTGACCTCGATCTTTACTCGTTATGCGTCATTAGTAGGCAATGCCGACGCGTTGATGTACAAATTCCTTCGAATTTAACTGCTGATATAAAAAGTGTGCGGTATCTTCAACTGAAATTTTCTTTCCATCTATAGGGAGAAAATCTTTCTCATAGCGATATGACCGTGTCACTTCTCCGTCTGGTAAATAGGTTGGACAAATAATGGTCCAATCTAAATCAGTCGATTGAAGGAGTTCAAACGCTTTGGCATGCTCCTTAGCTGCTCGGGAAGTGGTCCGCCTTGATTCATTTGTTTCAAAACGGTAAAGTTCCGGCTGCTGCCTTGCCTTTAAAATACCTGCTGTACCTATTGTAATAATTCTTGATGTATTTGATTGCTTCATGGCTTCTACGATATGCTCCATTGAAACAGATAATGTATCATCACCATCTGTCGATAGACAGCTCACAACAATATCTGCTCCTTTGATCGTCTCAAGCACATCTTCTCGATTTCTTGAATTGCCGGTGACTTGAAACATACCCGCAAGCATTTCTTCTCGGTTTGTCCGAATCAATGAACGAACTATGTAACGATCATCTACTTGAACGAAACGAAGAAATGCTTGTCCTACACGTCCATGAGCACCGAAAATAGCTATTTTCATCTGTTCGATCCCTCCACTACATACTATAAGTGAAAAGAACCGAAAATGGTACAACTTTTATGTGATGCTTTTTTTATAAAGGTGAAAGGACCGAATACTATGAGCATATTCACATAATAGAGAGATACCTACGAATTGTAGAAGTTCAAAGTTCATACCGGAAATAATGTCCATGAAGATCCGCTCCTTTCTACTCCATGATATGAGTTGGAAAGGAGATTGGTGAGGGAGAATAATAAAAAAAGAAGACACCTTAAGAGGTGCCTTCTAATATCCAGATATGAAATTAAGCTTTTGTTCCACCCATGTGTTGTTGCGCGTAAGACACAAGACGTTTTGTGATTTCTCCACCAACTGAACCGTTAGCACGAGCTGTAGTTTCTGCTCCAAGGTTAACGCCAAATTCAGAAGCGATTTCGTATTTCATTTGATCGATTGCTTGCTCTGCTCCTGGAACTAGTAATTGATTTGAACTATTAGAATTTGCCATGATGTGAATCTCCTTTTTGTATATGATTTGGTTTTTGGTTGGGTTTGCTGGAATCGCACCAGCGAAATGATCAAGTCATTTGCCACTTGGCGAAACCCAGTGCAGTAACTGCTTTGTACTAAGTATTATGGTGATTTTCGAAAAAAACATACGAGAAAAGAACATGGTAAATGTTGTTCAACATGCAAAAAAGCCATCACTCAATCATGAGTGATGGCACTGCATATATCTCTTTATTCAGCGGAACGGATGCGGAGCTCCGTATCCGAATCAAAGAAGTGGGCTTTGTTCATATCGATGGCAAGAGGTATAGATTGTCCGGCCTGAACCTCGGTACGAGAATCAACACGTGCAATAAAAGACTGACCATCGAGAGAAGAGTAAAGCATCGTTTCTGCTCCCATTAATTCAGCAACTTCTACGTTAGCATCAATCTTTGTGCCCTCAGACGCTTCTATAAACACGGGTTCATCATGAAAATCTTCTGGTCTGATACCAAGGATGATATCTTTTCCTATATAACCTTGGCTGCGTAATACCTTCATCTTTCCTTCTGGTACACGTATATGCGTTTTTCCAACTGCAATGGCACCGTCAGAGAGCTTTCCTGTAAAAAAATTCATCGCAGGAGAACCAATGAATCCACCTACAAATACATTCTCTGGATTTTCATATACATCCTTCGGCGCTCCAACCTGCTGAATAAAGCCATCTTTCATTACGACAAGACGAGTAGCCATTGTCATAGCTTCAGTCTGATCATGTGTGACATAGATAAATGTCGTTTGCAGACGCTGATGAAGCTTAGATATTTCAGCACGCATTTGAACGCGAAGTTTTGCATCTAAATTAGAAAGCGGCTCATCCAAAAGAAAGACCTTTGCATCACGCACAATTGCTCTCCCGAGTGCAACACGCTGTCTTTGACCTCCAGACAGTGCTTTTGGTTTCCTGTCTAAATATTGCTCAAGGCCTAATATTTTAGCGGCATTTCGAACCCGCTCATCAATTTCTGTTTTCGGGAACTTCCGCAACTTTAATCCAAAAGCCATATTATCGTATACATTCATGTGAGGGTATAATGCATAGTTTTGGAAAACCATTGCGATATCCCGGTCTTTTGGTGCTACATCATTCATCCGTTTTCCGTCTAAAAGAAAATCCCCTTGTGAAATCTCTTCAAGTCCTGCAATCATGCGAAGGGTTGTTGATTTTCCGCACCCAGATGGACCAACAAATACAACAAATTCTTTATCTTCTATATGTAGATTAAAGTTGTCTACTGCTGTTACCTTGTTATCATACACTTTATAAATTTGATTGAGCATCATTTCAGCCATAGATGATAACCTCCCCATTTACTTGTTGAAAGCGCTTTACTTGTAAATAAAGTGTATAAAATGGGGAAGCGTCTGTAAATGGACAACGTGCACAACATCTCATTTTCATTTTTGGGCAGGGTGCTCATGTCACTGAATGTTATGAAAGGTCGAGAAGATTCATCATAAAATAGACGGCAGATGCTTCTGGAAAATGTCGTATATCAATTCCTGTTCGCTCAATAAATTTATCAATTCGATATTGAAGGCTGTTTCTGTGAACATATAAAGCTTTTGCTGCCTTAGATGCATTTAAGTTACATTGCATATAAGTCATGAGGGTACGGTAAACGTCCCGATCAAGGACCGCCTCTTTAAAAGCATCTGAAATAGCATGAGAGAGGGCGGATTCATCATAACGTAAGAGTGAGGGTAGACATTGATAAATTGTGCAAATCCCTGACCTAGGCTTAGCTCGCTGCATATGGCCCAAGACAAGCTGCTGTTCTTTTAACAATTTATTCTGTAAATGTTCATTTGGCAAATGGAGCTGTCCTTGTAAAAAGACTGAGTCTGTTAAAAAGTCACTTGTAATGGCTAGAGACAAATCATATAGTAGCTCTAATTGACTATTTTCTGATGTAGCGTTTGTTTGAATCAGCATCGCTGTATGAGCGCCTGTCCAAATGAAATGAGTTTGTTCGAGGCTGTGGACCACAGCCTCTTTTATTTGCTGCCTTTGTTCTGCTTGATGTGACATTTTAAAATAATATACACGGACGGGGTGCTGAACAGTTAGTGGTTTGTTATCAAAAAGATAGCTGTACCATTTTTGTTCATCCTCAGTCTGCTTTGTGTGAGAAAGATCAATTGGTGTAAGGAAAGTATTGAGGAGAAGTGTTTCTCTAGCTGTAAGCTTTGATTTGTCTACTCCAAATAATTCGCCTTCGTCTGTTTGGTACCAAAGAATTTGATGATCATCTGTAGGGGAGCTGATGATATGCTCTCCGTAAACAAGCTTTAATTTTTCTAACATGGCGAAGCTCCTTAAACAGTTTAATCATAGACATGGAATAGCATTAATTCGTGGATTTCTTCTTTTAATGTTGGTTCGACTTCATGGGGCGGAAGCTGAGAGCCCCATTCAATATCACCTGTTTTGTGGTAGATGCCTTCGTAGTGCGCACCATTGTGAAAAAAGGATATTTTCCAGCCTGGCAATTGTGCTTTTTTAAAGAGAGGTTTCCATTGAAAATGAGAAATCATATCATTATTGCCTCCTTGCTTTTATTGATGAAACAATAAATAAACACGACAATACGGAAACAACCTTGAACTTGATTTTATTGTATCTCATCTGATGAAAAGAGCATAGGAAAAGCATAGATTTCATAGCACCCTCACTTTAAAACGAAAAACATTCAGTAGACGTTTGTATGGTCTGTAGTTGTTGAGGTCGTTTGTGAAAGGTAAGATGCGTAATCCATGATTCTTTTGCCGATCAGCCTTTCTGAGTTTCGCAATGAGACATGCTGGAAAACCTCGCGGCCAGGGCGAGAATTGGCTTCAAACATCCAGATAGCTCCTGTCTGATCAATACCTAAATCAAAACCGATTTCACCAATATGACCGGACATTTTTTCATCAATTACCTGACTAAGCGTGATGGCCGTATAAGAAAGCTGCTCTAAGATTTTGAAACGCTTCTTCTTTTCTGGAAAAACATCATAAAGTGTTCTCACGGAGCCACCATGTGAATGGTGAGTCGTGACGGTGTGATTGCCAGAAATTTTTGCTGCTGCTGCTGTGACTGTCCAATGACCGTACTTATTTTTATTGGTATGGACTCTGAAATCCATTGGTTGATTGTCTATTTGAAGAAGTGCAATGCCTTGTTGAGCCATAAAGTCTTGAACCGCGTGATCTTTCCGGAGATTGGTCACGAAATCCTCTAATGAGTCATATGGAACAGCTCTTCCTTGATTTGAGCATACAATGATTCCATGAGCCTTCTTGTTTAATTGATAAATATCGTCGCCGTGACTGCCGTTTGACGGTTTTAAGTAAATGACCTGATGTAGATGGAGGAGTGTTTCTATTTTATTTAGAGCGTCCACCGGGTCCAATTGAATGGAATGTGGAAGAAAAGGACATGTTTTTTCATCTGTTAACAGTTGTTCATGAATATCCCATTTGTTAAAAAAATGAGGGTTGAACCAAGGAATATCATAGTCTTGAGTGAGTTTGCGTTTTGTTTCTTGAATGAATGCTGACTGAGCAGTCTTTCTACTTGGAAGACGGTCGTAAATGACTGAAGGCAGGGGCATCTGTTTTTTAACCCATGTTTGCTGTTGGTACAACAATCCTTCTACCATTCCTTTATCCCAATCAATAGAATGAGTACCAAAAAGATAGGCAAAACCGGCATGTTGTTTGAAAGAGCGCAGCAGTTTGATAAAAAAGTCTGATCTCGTTCCGAGTGGCTGCGTGCTTTGCTCAAAACCTGCGGTGAAAATACCAAGCAGTGGCCCTAAAAACAGGGTATGATCAATGGCGATCACATCAGCTTTTGATTGATAAGGAATTCGTAAATCTCTATATAGATCTTCTGATAATAAAATTTTCTTCGGATGTTGATGATAGGAAACGGTGAAGTCATCTATTAAACGGGAACCTAAAGCAAGAGAATAGATCGCCTCCTGCTGTTTAAAACGGACGGGAAGATGAATTGTTTTTTCACTTGTGGGATGAGGAGCGATGATGCAGCGATTTTTGTTCATAAGATACCTCCTTCGGTTGAGACTTCATCGATTGGGCATGTGCAAGAATGGTACGAATCAAATGATTTTCCTTGTCAGGATAAGCTTTTAAAAAAGCGGATCGCCCTGGTTTTGATCTTATATTTGATATGAAAAGCCTGCCTTCACTTGTATGAAGTAAGTCTACAGCGAATTCAAAGCAAGGGGAAAGGGTTTTATCTATATATACTGGCAGAGATGCTTGAATGGATGCAATATCATCTAAAAGAAGCTCTTTGATGTGCGGAAGCAAGGTGTTTATATAGTGATCAAAGCCTATCATGGCTGCTGATTTTTGTGTAATGCTTAAATGACTATTTTCTGTAGGTGATTTTGTGTGAATTCCTATGCGATTCCACTGATTTTGTGAATCTTTCATCAGGAAAATCCTTATTTCATTGAATAAAAAGTCTTTTTCATCACTCGTCTGAAAAAATTGAAGGAAATATCGGCCTACATATTTTTTACACCAACGCTCTATATCTGATGGACGCGAAAATGTGATGACTTGCTCGGGACTTAGCTGAACAGTGAAAGTGTTGTCTTTTAAGAAAATGAAGTAAGTAGATGCTGCATGGTGTTGAGAGAGCGGCTGCATTTTACAATAACCGTCTTTCCTTAACATGCTGAGAAGGTCTGATGTCTTTTTTAATAATGAGCAGACAGGTAAATATGGCTGTAAAGCAGGGAGAAGGCGGAGCTGCTCGAATAGCATCATTTTATTTGAAATACCTGTATTCAAAAAATCTGTTTTCGGATACTTTTTCAGCCAATCCATGATTGGTTTTGCTTTTTTAGATTGTGCGTCATGCTTGTAAAGGCATCGATCGTAAATCAAGTCAGGAATCTCAAATTCTGCTGCGACGAATCCATGACCATTCGTATATGTTTGACCTTGTATCAAATTTGAAGCCGGCTTTAAATCAAGTGGTGTAAAACGGACAACCTTTAAACCATAAGCAGGGGCAGCTTTGGCTAGCCCACGTGTGAATGTCTCTTCATACTTCGGTGAAAGGGTCACAATACCTAATGTTGATGTCATTAAAAAACACCTTCTTTTCAACTTCTTTTTTTACCAGCAGAAAAACACTTTTTTATGATTTTACATAAAGATTGCGCTCCTTTATCATTACGACAGATCGATTGATCATATGTCTAGCAGCATGCTTCATTTGCTTGGGAACTTGACAACAACTATAATACGTATAGGTTAAAACAATAAACATCGGGTGTTATTTGAAAGGTTGATGACGACTTTGAATATATTCACAACGTTTATCTTTATGATTGTGATAGGCGCAGTCATTGGAGCAGCAACAAACCATCTTGCGATTAAAATGCTTTTTCGCCCTTATAAGCCGTATTACTTATTCGGGAAACAGCTTCCTTTTACACCAGGGCTCATTCCGAAAAGAAGAGACGAAGTAGCCAAGCAAGTTGGTGTCATGGTGATGGAGCATTTGCTCACGCCAGAAGGTATTCAAAAGCGATTTGAATCATCGGAGGCAAAGCAAGAAATCTTACATACAGTCCATCGATATATTGACAAAGGCGCTGAAATGGAGATAACAGTGCTATCTTTGCTTGAAAGCTTCGGCGTATCACAGGCTGACGTCAAAGCAGATGAATGGATCCATGAGTGGTCTGATCATAAGCTCAATTCACTACTTGAAAATTATAATGAGCAAACTTTATCTGAATTGCTTCCGCAAGATGTGGAAAACAAAATATCTTCAAAAATTCCAGATGCAGCAGATTATATTTTAAAGAGAGGGATTCATTATTTTGAAAGTGAGGAAGGAAAATCAAGACTCGGTAATATGATTGATGATTTCTTAAAAGAAAGAGGAATGCTCGGCAGTATGGTCCAAATGTTTCTAGGAAATTCAAGCTTAATTGATCGGGTACATCCTGAAATCATCAAATTTTTAAGAAACGCAGAGACAAAAAGGTTTTTATCAGATTTGCTTGTTCAAGAATGGGACAAGGTGAAGCAGTTCTCTCTACATGAGCTTGATGAAAGATGGAATGTGAAGGAACTTATATTTAGCGTGAAAAACCAATTGCTTTCTCATTTCTCAACCAAGCTGATATTAGACAGGTCAGTTGGGTCATATGTCAGTGCTGTAGCGGATGATCTTAAAACACACGTTGCACCAGTACTGATTCAAAAGGGGATCAGTGCGGCATCAAATGTTTTAGAGGGTCTGCTGGCAAAGTTGCAATTTGAAGACATCATTCGTGAACAAATTGAACTTTTCCCGCTAGAAAAAATGGAAGAGCTTGTCGTCAGTATTTCCAATAAGGAGCTCAAGATGATTACATTCTTAGGCGGTCTTTTAGGCGGATTAATTGGCGCAATCCAAGCAATCTTTGTCACGTTATTTTAAGACAGACTAGAGAAATTTTGATGAATTCATTGTATATATGTGAAACGAAAGCCATAGTTTGTTATAGTGGAGTGGTGTCCGCCGATCATATCGGTGATAACGGATAGAAAGGAGACATAACATGTCTGTAAATGTTTATGATGTTGCATATGACCTTGAAAAAGCACTGCGTCATAGCGAAGAATATTCAACTTTAAAAAATCTTTATGATGAGGTAAACGCGGATGAATCCTCTAAAAGAATGTTCGAGAACTTCCGTGACATTCAAGTAAACCTTCAACAAAAACAAATGACTGGTCAAGAGATCACACAAGAAGAAGTGGAGCAAGCTCAAAAAACAGTAGCCCTTGTTCAACAGCACGATAAAATCTCTCAGTTGATGGAAGCAGAACAACGTGTGAGTGTTCTCATCGGAGAATTAAATAAAGTGATCATGAAGCCTCTTGAAGAGCTTTATGGGAATCCAGAAGAAAATTAATGAAAAGGGCGATGATATTCGCCCTTTTTTTATTTCACATGTTCCCTGTCTAACTTTTCAAAAAAAGGTTGTCGAAGCTCATAAATTCTGCGATAATACTTATATTGAAAGTGCTTTCAAATGAGCGCTCTCATGGGACAATTGGGTGCGTTTCACTTGGGATTTATGGCGATTAGCCAAACGAGAGAGAAGCGCTTCTGGGAGAAACACAAAGCATAAGGGGATCTGATATAAGCAATGCTTTGGTGTGTGAAAGATAAGGGGATCATGGGGAGCTTCATCACCTCATTGTGACGCATCCAAACCATACATAAAAAAAAGCCTAGGGGTAGGCTTTTTTTATTTGCAAAAGATTCATAACACACAGAGCTCTTTTAACTGCATGTTCTAAAGCACCAAGCTAGGGCATATCCTCATCGTAAGTACAGTCATCAAGAAGGGGGATGCCTCAGTGTCAAAAAAATTACTTGCACTCAATATAGATGGAACGTTACTTCGTTCCAATGGAAAAATCCATTCCGCTACAAAAGAAGCTGTGGAATACGTGAAGAAAAAAGGGGTTTACGTGACGCTTGTCACCAACCGGCATTTTCGTTCCGCACAAAAAATTGCCAAGGCGTTGAAGATTCCAACGTCAACCCTTGTGACGCATAGTGGTGCATTTATCGCGAATAAACTCGATGAGCCGCTTCATGTGAAGAAACTAACGGAAGAAAAAACGTTTAATCTTGTACAAATTCTTGAAAGCTTTGATTGTAATGTTCGCTTGCTGCATGAAAAATTCTCGATTGGCAACCGGAAAAAAACGCAGTCACAGCTGATGGGAAAGACGTTGATTCATCCGTCTGATCCAATTTTCTATCCCGTGCAATTTGTTGAATCGCTAAGTGATATGCTGATGGATGAACCGGTCAGTACACCAGTGATTGAAGTATATTCAACCGCAGAGCTTCAGCCTGAAATTCACCGAACCATTCAACAAGCTTTTCCATCTGTCGATCTTATTCGGATCAGTGATGAGAAAATGAATATTGTATGCAAAGGCGTATCGAAAGAAGCGGGGCTTTCTCTATTGACCTCAGCATTAGGTTTGACTTTAGAAGATACGGTGGTCATTGGGCAGGGAACAGATGATATCCCAATGCTCGAATTGGCTGGCTTAGGCGTTGCGATGGGAAATGCACCTCATACTGTTAAGCGTAAAGCCGATTGGGTGACACGTTCGCACGATGAACAGGGAGTCGCTTATATGATCAAAGAATACTTTAGAATGCAGCAAAGAGAAGGATTTTTACATCAATTCGATATTAAACGATAATATAGACGAAGGCCCTGTCAATTAAGAAATGGCAGGGCCTTCAACTGTTCCAGTCATTGCTTTTCCTACATAGATTTTGTAAAATGAAACAAGTTTGAAGATAAAGGTGATACGATGCGAATTTTAATTAAAGGGCTGTCAGATGAACGATTTCATCGCCCGCTTGTCAATATAGCCAATTTATTTGAAGAAGATAGTGAAGTGCTGTTTGATCCAGATGAATTGGAAGATGGCTTAACCATGGTGTTTAGCTGGGAAGAAGAAAATGGAACGGTGGAAGCATCTGGCTATATCGCTGGGTCAGACATCACTAGTCGTTTTTCGCGAGACGTCCCAGAGGGCTTGAATGACAAGGAGCGCTGGAAGCAAATCAAAAACACAGTGCTGTCTGTTTATTTACATCTGCTTCAGGAGCACACAGGAATGACGCAAAAGTGGGGTATTCTCACAGGGATACGTCCTACAAAATTACTTCATAAGATGCTGAGAGAAGGTATGACAAAGGAAGATGCGCATGCTGCATTAAAGCGTGATTATTTGATTCATGATGAAAAAATCGATTTGATGCAGGAGATTGTTGACCGTCAGCTTCAAGCGATTCCGGATCTGTATGACCTTCAGCAGGAAGTAAGTATTTATATTGGTATTCCTTTCTGCCCAACAAAATGCGCTTATTGCACGTTTCCTGCTTATGCGATTAAAGGACAAGCTGGAAGAGTGGGAACGTTTTTGTTTGGTCTGCATTATGAGATGCAAAAAATTGGTGCTTGGCTAAAAGAACATGGGATCAAAGTGACGACTGTTTATTTTGGCGGAGGTACGCCGACAAGTATCACTGCGGAAGAAATGGATTTGCTGTATGAAGAAATGTATCGCTCGTTCCCTGATGTGAAACATATACGGGAAGTGACTGTCGAAGCAGGACGTCCTGATACGATTTCGCCTGATAAGCTAGAGGTGCTAAACCGATATCATATTGACCGGATTAGTATCAATCCACAATCGTATGAGAATGAAACACTGAAAGCCATTGGCCGGCACCATAGTGTAGAAGAAACGATTGAAAAGTATCACTTATCAAGACAGTATGGCATGAATAATATTAATATGGACTTAATTATTGGTTTGCCAGGAGAAGGGCTCAAGGAATTCCAGCATTCCTTGCAGCAGACTGAAGAACTTAAGCCTGAATCTTTAACTGTGCATACGCTCTCCTTTAAAAGAGCGTCTGAGATGACACGCAATAAGGACAAATATCAAGTAGCTGACCGAGAAGAAATCACACGTATGATGGATGAAGCGGTCGCTTGGACGAAAGCACATGACTATCATCCTTATTATTTATATAGACAAAAAAACATCTTAGGGAACCTTGAAAATGTCGGGTATTCATTAGATGGACAGGAAAGTTTGTATAATATCATTATTATGGAAGAAGTGCAGACAATCATTGGGATTGGATGCGGTGCTGCTAGTAAGTTCATTGATCCACGTTCAGGAAAAATTACGCAATATGCCAATCCAAAAGATCCAAAATCATATAATGACCGTTATGAACACTATACTGAAGAGAAAATTCAATTTCTTGAGTCATTATTTGTTCCTCACGTTTAAACACTGCGGTGACGCAGTGTTTTTTTCATTTGTAAAAGGGTATATAAGTGATAAAAAGTTAAAGCAGGTGTACATATGATTGATGTGATCGGAATTGGGATTGGACCTGCCAATTTAGGTTTGGCGGCTTTGTTAGAGGAGTATGAAGATGTTTCATGCTGTTTTTTTGAACAGGAGACTGAATTTGCTTGGCATCCTGGTATGCTGATCAAAGGAACGGATTTACAAGTCTCCTTTTTAGCTGATCTTGTGACGATGGCGAATCCAAGGAGCAGATATACATTTTTAAATTATTTACATGAATCAAATAGACTTCACCGGTTTTATACATTTGAACAGTTTGACATTCCGCGAAGAGAATTCAATGAGTATTTGTCATGGGTCGCAGGTGAATTAGATAGCTGTCAATTTGGGATGAAGGTAGAGGAAGTGACGGACTGCCAAGGTGGTTATCTTGTGAAAGTCCGGCGATTGAAGGATGGATCGCTTTCTGAGTATCGGGCAAAGCATGTCGTGCTCGGAACAGGGAGCAAACCGATGATTCCTGTCAATGTGCCTGATGCTGCACTGCCATATGTGACCCATAGCAGCCGGTATTTAGAGCAGCAGAAAGAACTTCATGAAGCTGAGGCGGTGACGGTCATTGGCTCTGGGCAGAGTGCAGCCGAAATCTTCTTAGACCTGCTTCAGTATCAGAAGAAAGGGCAGCAGCTATCTTGGTTTACGCGATCTAGTGAATTTAGAGAGCTGGAGACGGCTGAGCTTGGTCAGGAGCTGTTTACACCAAAGTACGTTGAATATTTCCATTCGCTTCCTTATGAAGAACGAATGAACACATTGCCTAGGCTGACTGGATTAAGAAATGGGATAGATGCATCGACGCTCTCACGCATTTATCAGGAATTGTATCATCGGTCTGTTTCAGGTGAAGAGCCATCTGTGATTATTCAGCCAATGACCGTGCTTGAAGCCATTCAGGTGGAGGAGAATCAGTCCCTGAAGCTGCACCTAAAGCAGTGGCAGCTAAAGAAAGAAAAGAGTATAACAGTAGATCATGTCGTATTGGCTACAGGGTACAAACCGAATATTCCGGCATGGTTTAGTGCGTATGAACCTTTAATTGAATGGGAAAGTGAAGAGCATTTTAAAGTGACAGAAGACTTCAGGCTTGTGTTCAAAGACAAGCGTCCGCATCATTTCTTTACATTCACGCACCTAGATCACTCTCATGGAACAGCGGCGACCAATTTAAAACTATCCATCTACCGCAACCAGAAAGTGATTCAAACCATTCGTGGGGGCAAAGAAGCGCCAGTCAAGCAAGAAACAGCCTTTCAGCAATTTGAATAAGAGATGAAAAAGGGACCCCAGCATAGGGTCCTTTACTATATAAAAATATATTTTTCGTTTCAATAATTATGCTTATTTTGGTATCGACTGATCCTGAAATTTCTTATGCAGAGGAAAAGGGATTATTCGGGTTGAAATGGAAGTAAGTCATGTGTTTAAAGAAAAGGGGGATGGGTGATGACATATATCAATTGTCAGCTAGACGGGGATATTTTTGAAATCGTTTTCAAAAGGCCTGAGGCTTATAATTCATTTCATGTGGACATGTTTGCTGAATTCAAAGAGGCATGTGATGCAGCGGAGGAAAGTAGTGCAAAAGTCGTTGTGATCAAGGGCGCGGGAAAAGGGTTTTCAGCAGGCGGAGATATTGGCATGATGCTTAAGCAGGAAAGTGAAGAAGATTTCCATCGTGTGATGGATTTGATCGAGGGGATTACACTTTCTCTAGCTGGTATGAAAAAAGTGACGATTGCTCTTGTCCACGGGTCAGCGGCAGGCCTTGCTTTTAGCTTTGCTTTAAGCTGTGACTACTTGTTTATGCATCAAGATGCAAAGCTCGCCATGAATTTTAATGGAGTAGGCTTAATTCCAGATGGCGGAGGGCACTTTTTCCTTACAAAAAGAGTCAGTGAACAAACCGCGAAACAATTGATTTGGAGCGGACAAAAGCTTCCTGCTGAAGAAGCGCTAAAGCTGGGCCTTGCAGACGGCGTGTTTCAAGAGGAAGTCGATGCGTATCAAAAGGTATGTGTGAAGCCGTTTATGAACATGCCGCTTCAAGCATTTATCGAGACAAAGCGAATCTATTTCCAGCAGTCAGAACCTGAGCTGCTAGCCGTTCTTCAAAAAGAGAGGACAGCACAGGCAAGGCTGAGGCAAAGCCATGATCATAAGGAAGGCATTCAGGCCTTTTTAGAAAAAAGACGACCTGTGTTCCAGAATGTATAAACGGATGTGAGGCCGGCGAATGCCGGCTTTTTTAACGTTCAAATAAAAGCAGCTTGCCTGCATCATCAACGAGCCGATGAGAATGCTTCGTGTATTGCTGTTCGATTAAGCGATGGCGACCTAATTCCTTTGCCTTTTCATCACTATCCGTTGTGATTTTTTCATTTAATAAAGTCTCACCCGATGGGTCAAATACAGTTAAAAAGTATGTCTTCGCCATTCCTCATCTTCCTTTCCTCTACTTTTCTATGTAATTAAACAAGGAATAAGATAAAACCTCTTTTTTAGCCCTTAAAAATGTGTTTTTTAGAATGAGAGTGATAGAACGTGCATTCGCAAAAATGGCATGATAAAATATGGACAATGACAGTATCGGACAAGGAGATAGACGTTTGACTAAGCTCACCTTTATTCATGCCGCAGATTTACATTTAGACAGTCCATTTGCAGGAATGTCGAATATCCCTAGCTTACCCTTTAAGCGGCTCAAAGAAAGTACATTTCAAAGTGCGAAGAATATGTTTGATTTCGCCATTGGTCGAGCAGTAGACTTTGTGCTACTGAGTGGAGATTTATTTGACGAATCCAACCGCAGCCTGAAAGCACAGCTGTTTTTAAGAAATCAGTTTCTAAGACTGCAAACTCAAGGGATTGAAGTCTTTATTATTTATGGTAATCATGATCATTTAGGCGGTGAATGGACACCGGTTGAGTGGCCTGAGAATGTGCACGTTTTTTCAACCAGTACCCCAAGTGAGCAATCCTACTATAGAGGAGATCAGCTTGTCGCAAGTATTTATGGATTTAGCTACAAAGAGCGTGCTGTCTATGAAAATATGACCTCACATTACGTCAAAACGACAGATGCTGCCTTTCACATTGCAATGCTTCACGGTACATTAGCTGGACAAGAAGGTCATGACGCGTACGCACCTTTTCAGCTTGAGCAGCTCGTTTCCCGAGATTTCGATTATTGGGCGCTTGGACATATACATAAGAGAGCCCTTCTGCATGAAGACCCGTTGATTATTTACCCTGGTAACATGCAGGGCAGACATATAAAAGAAACAGGAGAGAAAGGCTGTTACGTTGTTCAACTCTCCGAGGATTCTGCGACAGCGGAATTTATGAGCTGTGCGGATGTGATGTTTGAGACACTTGCAATAGACATCACAGAGACGGTTCATATGACGGATCTTGTGATACTTGTGGATAACAAAATCAGTGAACTGAAAAAGGATGGCGTCCCTCATTTTGTGAAAATTGAATTGATGGGTGAGGCTCCTCCTTACTTTGAGCATATGCAGCTTGAGTTGCTTGAGGAGCTGATGACCGTTCTTCATGAACAGGAAGAAGATGAAGATGTATTCGTTTGGGTGATATCGATTGATTGCCGAACAAATGAGGAAATCGCCTATCCAGAAGATTCTTTTTTAAAGGAACTCACTGCTGAAATTTCACAGTTTGAGGCATATGAAGAGCTTCTATCACCGATCAAGCGTCACCCAACTTATAGAAAGTCAGGAAAAGCTCTCACAATAGAGGATGAAGTGGATATAAAAGAAGAAGCACAAAGGCTGCTGAAAGAACAGCTAAAGCAATTATGAGAAAAGGAGAGGCACAATGAAAATACGTTCACTCCATATCGCCCATTTTGGGAAATTTTCAAATCGGACCTTTCACTTTTCTGATGACGGTTTTCAGCTAGTTTACGGCCTGAATGAATCTGGGAAAACGACATTGAAAACGTTTATTGAATCGATGTTATTTGGTTTTCCAAAAAACAAGATGTACAAGACGAAACAGGGTTCTTTTTATGGTGGTTCCCTCACTTGCGAAGATGACGAGTTAGGCGTTATTCACATTGAGAGAACATCCGACCGCGTTGGTCAAGCACAGGTGTTTTTACCGAATGGTGAAGTGAAAGACGAGGCTTTTCTACAGACACTTTTAAAGGGAACGGATCGCAGATTATATCAATCAATCTATTCATTTGATGTGTTCGGACTGCAAAATGTCCAAGCCTTAAATCAGGATCAAATAGGCGAATTTCTACTTTTCTCAAGTTTATTTGGCTCAGATGCAGCCAACAAGATGGATAGCAGGCTGCTAAAGCAGCAGGAGCAGCTGTTTAAACCAAATGGCCGCAAGCCTGAATTAAACCAGCAGCTTGGTCATTTAAAAGAGCTGACAGGTCAGCTGAAACAAGCGAGATTGGTAGAAGGCAGCTATACCGAAAAGAAACGGGAGCAATCTGAATTAACGGAGACGATCGAAAAGCTTCAAAATGAAATGAAGCAAGCAGAAGAACACCTTCAGAAACTGACTGAATCCATTCAAGTGTATCCCATGATTGAGAAAAAAGTGGAGTTGAAAAAGGAATTAGCCCGCTTTCCAGACCGGGTCAAACGTTTTAGAGCAGAAACAGAGCATGAGCTGGATAAACTAGAATCACACCTTCACCCAAAAAAGGCTCAATTGACTGCACTGAAACAGAAGTTAGATCATTTGCAAACCTCACTCGTACAAGTTCAACCGCTTTATGACAAGGATACCTTAATGGAGATGAAACGAGTCGTAGATGAAGCATCTAATGCTGAGCTTGTGAAAAAGCGTATAGCAGAGTGTCGAGCAAACCGTGATTCATTGAAACAAAAAATCGACGAAGCGGTAGCAAAGCTAAAGTGGGAGCGCCCGATAAAGCTCGAACAAATCGACGATTCGCTTGAATTTGAGTGGGAATTAAAGGAGTCTGTCACTCAATACGTTCGTCTCATGGACAGAAAGGCGCAGTTAGATGAACGATTTGATCACGCAAGACATGAGCTGGACGAAGCAGAAGCCGCGCTAAAAGGATTAAAGGAACAGCAAGTGAGACTGCACGGAGCAGAAGATGATGCGAAGGAGACAAGATCGAAAAAGAAACCGGTTTATTCCCTGACGTCATTATTCCGAGGTTTGATCGCATTTGATGTGGTGTTTCTGTTTGTTCTATTCTTTTTAACAGAGTGGTGGATCACGTTCTTGTTTGCGGGATTTTCTGTTTTTCTCTTCTTTGTCATTTACTCATTCAGTCAAATGAGCCCTATGAAACAAAGAAGCGGCGAAGACGCCTTAGATTCCTTTCAAGTGCAGGCAGCTTCAACTGAAACACTTATGAGGCAGAAGGAGCTGCTGTACGAAAGAATCATCCGGCAATATGAAGACTGGGAGCTAGAGCTAGAGCCTGTCCAGCAGCAAGTAGAGGAAAAGAAGAGGCAGCTTGGCTTGTCGTCTGAGCTTTCTTTCCTAGTCGAGGCCTTCCATATTCTCAAACAATTAAAAATGAATACAGCGGCATATGAGGAGCTTCAGCGTGAATTAGACGTGCTCTCCGATAAGCAATCGGTTTATGAGCGCAAGGTTTCAGCATTAAGTAGTATTTGTCAAAAAAAGGAAGTATTTATTCAGGAGAATATTTCAGCCTTTCAAGAGATATTGAAAGATGAGGCGAAAAGAGAAAAAGAACGCCAGACATTACATGTATCCATTCAACATGCGATGCAGCAGCTCTCGACACTAGAAGATGAAATTCAATATTACGAAAAACAAACTGACGAGCTTTTTCGTCAAGTAGAAGCAGAGTCCAAAGAAGATTACCAAGTGCTTTCTCATCTATCGAAAGAATACCGGGAACGGCTTTCTGAGCTGCAGCAGCTGAATCAAGAGCTTCATAGAAGCGGTTGTTTTGATGAGGAGGAATGGATTGTTCGCAAAGGACTACCTCTCCTTGAGGAGGAGTGTGCAGAAGCAAAGCAGCACCTTCATGACGTTCAATTGAATGCGGAGAATATGGAAAAGCGTTTAGCAGAACTAGCGGTGGAAATCCGGCAAATAGAAGCTTCTGGAACGGTGTCTGATTTGACTCATCAGCTTGCCGCAGAGCAGGAGCATGCGAAGCACCTCGCAAAAAAATGGGCGGCCATTCAGCTTGTCCGCTCCGTCATACGAGAAAAATTGAATGAGCATAAAGAAACAAGGCTGCCTGCATTGCTTCAAACAGCCTCTAGTTTTATTCAACCGTTAACAAATGATCGTTATGAAGCGATTTTATTTTCACCTGAAGATGACTTGCTCATGGTGAAAAGAATGGATGGACGAATATTCCGTCCAGAGGAACTTTCACAGGCAACGTGTGAACAGATCTATCTGGCGATTCGTTTTGCGCTTGCTTTGTCTCATCAGCAAGATTGTCAGCTTCCGTTTATGATGGATGACAGCTTTGTTCATTTCGATCACGTTCGTCTAGGCAGAGTGCTGGAGATGATGAACGAGCTCACACGTTTTGAAACACAGCTGTTTTATTTCACCTGTCATGAGCATATGAAGCAAGCGGCAGAAGATGGACAGGTTACGAGTTTAGCAGTTGAATGATTGACAAATAATGACTTATGTTATACTTATATGAGCAGAAACATGGAAGGAGCTTTTATTGAATGGCTAAAGGGATCATGACCTATGATGTCGGCGAACAAGTTGACCTGCATTTATTAATTAAATCATCTACTAAAGGGATTGCGAGTAATGGCAAACCATTTTTAACGTTAATTCTTCAAGATCAAAGTGGAGATATTGAGGCGAAACTATGGGATGCGAAGCAGAATGATGAACAAACCTATGCCGCGCAAACCATTGTGAAGGTAGTAGGCGATATTCATCATTATCGCGGGAGGAATCAGCTGAAACTTAGGAATATACGCCCTGTTGCTGAAAATGAGCAAATTCGAATTGATGATTTTCTCGAAACAGCTCCTATTCCAAAACATGATATGATGGATACGATTATGCAATATATCTTTGATATGAAAAACCCTAATTTACAGCGTGTCACAAGGCATTTGCTGAAAAAATATGGACAGGAATTCGCTGACTATCCAGCAGCAACAAAAAACCATCACGAATTTGTCTCTGGTCTTGCTTATCATGTAGTGTCCATGCTGCATTTGGCTAAATCGATTGTTGACTTATATCCATCATTAGATCGAGATCTTTTATATTCAGGCATCATTCTTCATGATTTAGGAAAAGTCAAAGAGCTTTCAGGCCCAGTCTCAACCACCTATACGGTGGAAGGGAATTTAATTGGTCATATTTCGATTATGGTGACAGAAATTGCGAAAGCTGCAGAAGAGCTGGGTATTGACTCAGAAGAAATTCTGATTTTACAGCACTTAGTACTGAGTCATCATGGAAAAGGAGAGTGGGGCAGCCCGAAACCACCAATGGTGAAGGAAGCCGAAATTCTCCACTATATTGATAATTTAGATGCGAAGATGAATATGATGGATCGTGCGCTTGAGCATGTGAAGCCAGGAGAATATACAGAACGTATTTTTGCGCTAGAGAATCGTTCATTTTATAAACCAACCTTTCACGAATAACCATGTCAAAACGTCCGCTTATGCGGGCGTTTTTTTCATAACTTGTCTTCTTTTTGCATAAGCATGTAACACAAGGGAAGAGAGAGCTGTTCTGAAAAAAAGGAGGCGATGAAAAAATGTTGTTTTTTCCATGGTGGGTGTATGCATGTATCATTGGCATTATTTTCTGTGCGTATAAATTAATGACAACGGCCAAAGAGGAGCAAGAGATTGATCAATCCTTTATTGAAAAGGAAGGAGAAATTTTTATCGAGCGAATGGAGCAAGAAAGAGAGCGCAGACGTCAGGGGCAGCAAATGAAAAGATCCCAGGATACGGCGGCACATGAAGATCACTCGATTGCTTAATCAGGTGATATAAAACCCCCTCTGCCCAATCACGGCAGAGGGGGTTTTTGCGATTACTGGTTTTGTTGAGATTGTTGATTTTGTGCAGGTTGTTCAGATTTTTCTTTGAACGTGTTTTCAAGCTCTTTATCTTTTACTTTCACATCTGCATCTTTCACCAATTTGTTTAAGATGGTTTGGATTTCATTTGTGTCTGCTTGTTTTTGATTAAGTAGCTCTTTTTTCAAGTCTGCTTTCATGTCATCGTATTTACCGCGTTCTTCGGTCTTTTTAATGATATGGTAGCCGAATTGTGATTTCACTGGTTTGCTGATTTCATTCACTTTTAGTTTAAATGCAGCTTTACTGAAGTTCTCGTCCATTTGACCTTCTTTTGCGAACCAGCCTACATCTCCGCCTTGTGCAGCTGAAGCGGTATCAGTTGAATATTCAGACACAACAGCATCCCATTTTTCACCTTTATCTAATTTCTTTTCCACTTCGTCAGCTGTTTTCTTATCAGCTACTAAAATGTGGCTTGCGCGGATTTTCCCTTTTAGGTCATCGTAATACGCTTTTACTTCTTTATCAGTGATTTTGATGTTAGCTTTGGCAGCCTTTTGAGTCAGCAGCTCATATTTCACTTGATCTTTGATGTAATCTTTTCCGAATTCATCTTGAAGTTGTTTTAAACGATCTTCACCAAGTGTCTTTTTATATTCTTCCATTTTCTTATCAATTTCTTTATCAGATACTTTGTATTTGTCAGCAAGAACCTTTTGTTGAACAAGTAGATTTAAAGCATCTCCACCTGCTTGTTTCTTAAGAGTCGTATAAAGCTCTTCTTTTGTGACATCTCCTGATTTTGTTGTTGCGATGACATCTTTATCACCACTACTGCATGCGCCAAGAGTTAAAACACTAACTGCTGTTACAGCTGCTAAAGCCATTTTTTTCATTCAAAAAACACTCCTAATCTTTCCAATTTATTTATCATTGCTTGTATCATAACATATTGTGACACGCTGTAAAAAGAAATGCAAATGGAAGGGCATTCGTCTAGTCAAAAATTTGCGCGCTACATACACATATAGTGATCACAAAAAGGAGGCTGAATTATATGGGAGCAGGATATTCTAATGGGTTTGCTTTATTGGTCGTGCTATTCATTTTGCTGATCATCGTTGGTGCAGCATATCTTTACTAATTAAATCGCTGTGACAGAAAGGAGCCGTCCTGCCATGCGTGCGGGCGGTTCTTTTTTCAAACGATGACAGGTGCCTAAACGTTTTCAATTTTATAGCATACACTGAGCTTAGAACAGAGGAAGAACTGGCAGGAGGTGTTTTTACATGGGAGGAGAAGTCTTCGCTGGCGGTTTTGCACTAGTCGTCGTGTTATTCATCTTATTGATCATTATCGGTGCATCTTGGATTTGCTAATTAATCAATATACACAAAAAGCTGCCCTCAAACTGGCAGCTTTTGCTTTGATCTTAAATAGATATGGTAATTTCAACAAATGATGAGATCAGTAAGATCAGTATCGATACATTGATAAAGCGAAACACCTTATCTTGCCGTTCTTCAGGAATCTCTCTGACAAGGCATAATGTATTAGTAAGCCTGTTTATTGAATACACAATAAACGCGGCAAAGACGATGAAGTAAAATAAAACTATCGGAGATCCCCCCTCTCTATGCTATTCCCATACTACATTACCAAATTTTTTATGAAAAAGATAGAAGTTGGCTTTAAAAACCTCATGATGAGGATGTTTGGTCAACTAAAATATCAAACTCGTCTTGGGCTTGATCGATGATGCAGGATTTAGGTGCTTTGAGCAGTTTCCATGCAAATAAAAAGTCAGGCAAACAATAGCCTGCATGAATACTTGCGATGATGATAAAATAGTGTGCATACATTGGAAACGCCACACCTAACACAAAGTAAACCGGTGAAATCACACAAAATGGACTGAGAAGTGAATAAAGCATGATGTTCTTTGGTACACGTTGCCAGCAATTTCGTTTAAATAGCGTCATTTTTTTCTTGTTTTTCATCACTGGGATCAAGTGAACCACACGGTGGACAAGCAATGTCACAAGTAAAAGCATAGCAAAAAGCGGTGCGTTGTGACTGCTTAGTCTCGTTTCAGGATGAGTCAGTTGAAAACATAAAAAAGCCGTAATGAAAAAAAGTATGGCAAGGCTGATGGCTGAAATCAGCAGTCTTGTATAACCATAATCCTTTTCAAGATTAATGGTCTTCCAACAATTCATTTTTCATCCTTCCAATCTTAAAAAACTAATTGAATATCTCAAGATAATTTACTCTTCCTGAAGATAAAAATCAATGGTTTTCATGAAAAAAAATAAAATGTTGTGTTCATATGGAATAAAGAGAGGAAACTTTGGATTTTTCAAGAAAAAAAGACAGAAGAGGGAGGTTCGTCTCTTTCGTCAATGAGTAATTTCGGCTAGAATAGAAAGACTAAGAGAAAGAGGGAACGTACATGAGTATTGAGGAACGAATGAGCCAGCTCGAATATTATATGGAACTTTTGCTGACGGCGACCGATATGAGCCGTTATCCATATTATGCATTATTGATTAGGCAGCGGGTATCGAAAGAAGAGGCGCAGGAAATTGAGCGTATTTGTGCTGAGCTTTCAGAGGAAATGGACAAGCAAAAAGCACAAGGCTACGTCATGTTTGACGATATGCTTGCGCTTTTTGCAGGACAGTTAATTGAAAAGCTGGATGTGCATGAGACGATATTTGCATTGCATGATCAAGGGCTGTTTCAGCCGTTGATGAATGAATTTATAAAGATCATTAAACAATTTGATTTGCTTTATTAGCCGCTTTTTCTGCTGCATCAGCTGAGTCTTCAAGTTCCTCAGGTTTTTTCGTGACTTTTCCTCGCTCATTCAAAAAGTCCTTCTCGATGTTTGAAAACGATTTCTCAAAAATCTCCATGAAGTCCTCACCATAGATGTTTCGGATAATACACATCATTTCTAAAATCTCAGGGAACTTTCCGTAAATGTCATGAAGCGGCTGTGCGCCTTTGACAATACCAGTTCGTGCCGGGTCATAATCTTCGAGTAGTTTATGGAATGTCTCTTCGCCTTTTGGCGTTAGCTCAATATACGTATTGCGTTTATCGTTTAACTTTTTAGAAAATTTTAAAAATCCTCGTTCCTCGAGTTTCTTGGAGAAGTTAAACGCCGTTGATACATGCATGACGCCAAACTTTGCAATTTCTGATATTGAAGCTCCTTTTAATTGATACGCAATCCACAAAATATGATGTTCATTGATATTTAGGTTATACGGTTTGATCCACTGCTGCCAGTCCTTTTCAATGGATTTCCAAAGAGCTTTGCTCAATTGGGCCATTCTTTGACTGAATAAAAGTGCTTCTTTTACATCGAAAGGCTGTTCCGAATGATTCATCCATTTCACCTACTTCTCTTTTTCTTGTAATTCTATTATGCCAATAAAATAAAGATTAATAAAGCTGAAAATTCAAGAATTTTTAAAACTCATGAAAAACATTGACAAAATAACCTTTTTTCAACAAAAAAAGTGCGGGATACGCACCCCGCACACTTTTGTAAACGAATATTTTTTCTTGAGTATATTAGTTTTGTAAGGTTTTCTCCAATTGCTTGAGTTTTTCCTCAATTTCCTGAATTTCCTTTTGCAAGTCCTGCTGGTGAGGTTTGATTTCTTCACGCCATTGCTGAATCGATGTTTGTAATTCAGTTCCGACTTCTTTAATGACCTCTGCGCTTTCTTTTGCTGTTTCAACAATTTGTTCTTTTAAAGCTTGTCCATCTCTTTTTAATCTTGTCAGCGTATCTTCAAATTTGTCATAGCCGTCTTTCATCTTTCCGCGCACATCTCTGCCAGAAGAGGGAGTCGTCAGGAGCACTGCCGCACCTCCGAGGAGACCGCCTACAAATAATCCTGTTAATAAAGAACGTCCACTAGCCATTCAAATCACCTCTAGTCAAATTTTACACATTCGCATGTTCTCTCTGAGCTGACGATCAGCTTCATTGAACTTCCATACATAGCTTGCTTTATTTTAGCATACTTTTGAAGAAAAGGGAGGGGAGAAGGTTGTCTGTCTTTCTGTTCGTTTTTACGTGTATCGGTGTCGTTTTTACAGGTGGTTCTATTCATTATGCAAGACAGCTGGGGTATGCAGGGTCTTATCCGCCAAAACATGTATTAAAGCAAAAAGCACTTGTGTGTGCGGCAGGTGCAGGAATTTCGCTCCTCATTTTGCTGCTGACCCTTTTTCTTTTATAAAAGCATGAAAAAAACCTCTTCATCTATTATGAAGAGGTTCGATTATTCGTTAAGCAACTTCTATCATTCTTGCACGTCTAAGAATGGACTGAGCAATTGGGAAGACAAATACCATGGCAATGGTATTAATCACGGCTGCTGGCAGGACGACGCCTACAAGAAGTGCCGGTAATGCAGCTGGCAGTCCAGTGATCAGTAATGCGGCAGATAGGAAAATCACGCCGGATACGATGGTTCCAATCGCAGTTAATACAGCGGTCAGCACTACTTTGTTCTTTATCTTCATGCAAGATAAGAAAAGGGCTAAGAAGATAAAGGCTGTCACTGGTTTATCAATCATATTTGGAATTTGTCCGCCTGGGAAACCCGTTGTTAATGCAGAAATGGCGCCTGTTACGAGGGCAATAACCACTACATGCTGTACCTTTGGGAAAAGGATGATGCTTAAAAACATCATGACCAGCATCATATCAGGTTTCATTCCGAAAAAGATGGGCGGGAAAATCGTATGCAAAACAGCTCCCATTGCTGCAAGCAATGACATAATAACTAATTCTTTTGTTTTCATTTCTATGCTCTCCTCTGCTAAGCTCTTAGAACTCTCCAATAATATGGCTCATCATTTATTGCAAGAGTCATCACTTTATATTTCTCGTTATTATACCAAATTTATTTCTCTATAGAAAAGCTTTTTCACTCATTTTCTTGCTGGAACTTTTTCATAAAGTCCGCAAGCTTTTGGCAGTCTTCAATCGATACCGCATTGTAAATAGATGCTCTGCATCCACCGACAGAACGGTGGCCGGCAAGTCCAACCATTTGTTCCTGCTTTGCTTTCTCTACAAAGGAAGCAGTGAGCGCATCATCACGAAGGGTAAATGTGACATTCATATGCGACCGGCTGTCAGTGCGTGCGTGTCCTTTGTAAAAACCGCCGCTTTGATCAATTTTGTCATAGAGAATGCCTGCTTTTTGTTCATTGCGTTTTTCCGCTGCTTCTACGCCGCCAGCCTGTTTGACATGCTCAAGGACAAGCGACAGCATATAAATCGCAAAAGTCGGTGGTGTGTGATAAAGAGAGCCAGCTTTTGCGTGTGTTGAATATTTTAATATTTTCGGTGTGCTGCTTTTCTCTTTTTCTAATAAACGTTTGCGCGCGATCACAATCGTGATACCAGAAGGCCCTAAGTTTTTTTGTGCCCCAGCATAAATGAGATCAAATTGAGAAACATCGATTTTTTTGCTGAGAATATCACTAGACATATCCGCAATGAGTGGTAATGATGTACCAGGGAACGTTTTCCACTGAGTGCCGAAGATCGTATTGTTTGATGTGATGTGTAAGTAAGCGCCATCTGTTAAACCGGAGGCATCTACTTCTGGAATATACGAGTAGTTGTCGTCTTCACTTGAAGCAAACACAGATGTTTCACCAAACCCTTTTGCTTCTGATAATGCTTTTTCTGACCAAGCGCCTGTTTGAATGAAATGAGCCGTTTCGTCTTCATGTAAGAAGTTCATAGGAATCATCGCAAATTGAAGGCTAGCTCCGCCCTGTAAAAAGAGGACTTCGTAATCTTCAGGAATGTTCATCAGTTCCACCAACAGTGCTTTTGCTTTATTGTGGACTTCTTCATATTCACCGCTGCGATGAGACAGCTCCATCACAGACATTCCAGTTTGTTTAAAATCAACAAGTTCTTCCTGTGCCTTTTCAAGCACTTCTAGCGGCAGTGCCGCCGGACCAGCATTAAAATTCGTCGTTCGCTTCATCACAATCTCTCCCTATTTCTCGCGTTAATGGATCAAAAGATAAAACCATCCTATCACAAATTTGAAGCAATTGGACAAAAAATTTGAATCGTTCTAAATATCTTACTATTAAGAAATGAAGGGGATAAAAAGGGGTGGAAATGAGAAAAACCTCATCTATTAAGATGAGGTAAGCCGCGTATGAATGGCAGAAGAAATCTCTTTTAAATCCTCTGACGTGTATTGATCTTGATGTGATTTCCATACGGCACCAAAGCCATCGCCTTTGCCGTAACGCGGAATGATATGCATGTGGTAATGGAACACAGATTGTCCGGCTTTTTCGCCGTTGTTGTTTAAAAGGTTTAATCCAATGGGTTCAAATTCCTGTTTGATGGCTCTTGCAATTTTCGGAATCGCTTGGAAGTAGTGATTAGACACTTCTGGTGTCATTTCGTAGATATTTTCTTTATGTATTTTCGGGATTACAAGGGTATGCCCTTTTGTTACTTGGCTAATATCTAGAAAAGCCAATACATGCTCGTCTTCATATACTTTTGCACATGGAATGTCTCCATCAATGATCTTGCAAAAAATACAATCGCTCACGTCATGTCACTCCTCAATCATTTTCCTTCATCGTATCACAAAAATGAGCAAAAAAGAAAACAGGACAAGCGAACTCCTTTGGTCGCTCATCCTGCTCCTGCAGAAGAAATGCTGATGCTTTCATTCGATATGCCTTTTGAATTCTCTATTTACTGAAATAAAGAATTCATATGCCTGCTATTTCTGCCGTAAACACCTCATTTGACGTTTTGGTTTGTCGTATACATATTGTATAGGACACAAAAATCAAGAATCAGTGAAGCAAAACAGAAGCTAAGGTTTTTAGATGAAAAACCAACTTGTCATGCGGTTCTTTGCCTTTAACAAACACCTCATTTACTTATTGGTCATCAAGTTCATTTCTTCTACAAACAATATGATGACCAAGATGCCTATTTTTTATTCATGACTTGTTTATAGGTAAACATTTCAAATTACCTTTCGTTTTTGTTACTATAAAGGAAAAACGAAAGAAAGGAACGAATTCATGTCCCTTCTCACTGTAAAAGATGTAACGGGTGGATATACGAAGAATCCCGTTCTAAAAAATATCTCATTTGAATTAGAAAGAAATCAAATCGTCGGTCTCATCGGTTTAAACGGGGCGGGGAAAAGCACAACCATTCGCCATATCATCGGACTCATGAAACCGCATAAAGGTGTCATTGAGTTGAATGGACGAACCCTTCAAGATGATCAAGAGGCGTATCGCTCGCAATTTACATTTATTCCAGAAACACCTGTATTATATGAAGAATTAACTTTAAAAGAGCATTTAGAGCTGACAGCGATGGCTTATGGACTATCAAAAGAACAATTAGATGAACGGCTGCCGTCATTGCTGAAAGAATTTCGAATGGAGAAACGTTTGAAGTGGTTCCCTGCTCATTTTTCAAAAGGAATGAAGCAGAAGGTCATGATTATGTGTGCGTTTCTTGTTGAACCAGAACTGTATATCATCGATGAACCGTTCTTAGGGCTCGATCCTCTTGCGATTAATGCACTGCTTGAACGGATGAATGCTGCAAAGAAAAACGGCGCTAGTGTCCTGATGTCAACGCATATCTTGGCGACAGCAGAACGCTATTGTGATTCCTTTATTATTTTGCACGAAGGGGAAATTAGAGCGAAAGGAACACTGACAGAGCTGAGAGAACAGTTCAATATGAGAGATGCGACACTCGATGATCTTTATTTGGAATTAACAAAGGAAGAAAGCTATGAGTAAAACGACGCAAAGCATTTGGAAATCCCGATTAGAGGAACACATACAAGATACAAGAAAATATTTAAAATACATGTTCAATGATCATCTTGTCATTGTGCTCATTTTTTTCCTTGCAGGCGGAGCGAGCTGGTATAGTAACTGGCTCAAACAAATTCCAGGTCATTTTCCATCCTACTGGGTCATGGCAGTTGTTTTCTCATTGGTGCTGACAAGCTCTTACGTGCGGACGTTGATCAAAGAAGCAGATCTTGTGTTTTTGCTTCCTTTGGAAGGGAAGATGGAGCCTTATTTAAAACAAGCTTTTAACTTTAGCTTCATTTCTCAGCTGTTTCCTCTCATTGCCGTATCCATTGTCGCACTCCCGCTTTATTCGGCGGTGTCTTCAGGCGGCATCAAGATGTATGTGCTTATATTGGCGCAAATGATTTTGATCAAGGGTCTGAATACAGCGATTCAATGGAGAATGACGTATTTTCAAGGAAAACAGATGAGATGGCTTGATGCAGTCCTTCGTTTTCTATTGAATATGATTTTAATCTATACCGTTTTACAGGCATCATATGCAATCGCAATTGTTTTTTATCTCATCTATGGTGTCTATCTCGTTTACTTAACGAATGCAGTCAAAAAGCAGACTTTTCAATGGGAATTGCATATTTCTGACGAATTAAAACGAAAACAGCGTTTTTATCGTTTGGCCAATTTATTTACAGATGTGCCTCATTTAAAGAAACAGGTGAAAAGAAGAGCCTATATGGACTGGCTTTTGCAGTTTGTTCCGTATGACCAGCGTAAAACTTTTTCTTACATGTATGTGAGGGCATTTTTACGATCAAATGACTATTTTGGTCTCGTGTTTAGGCTAACTGCCGTGTTTGTGCTGATTATTTTGTATACAGGTGCAGCAGGCTGGGTGGGCGCGCTGCTTGTCTTGTTCACCGTGTTCATCACAGGTGTCCAGCTTGTGCCGTTAACGAAGCACTTTGCCCATCTTTCATTACAGGCACTTTATCCTGTTGCTCAGCAAGAAAAGGATCGGAGCTTTTTTGTTCTCGTCCGTAACGTGCTCATCATCCAATCGATATTGCTAAGCTGTTCAGTACTACCGGCAGGAGGATGGCAGGGAAGTGGACTTGCCCTTCTGATTTCACTGGCATTTGTGCTTGTCCTCTTCAAGCCTTACGTACTCAGTCGATTAAAAAAGATGCGATAAGCAGAGATATGTTTCTGACAGCGAGCGTATGATGACATCAAGGAGGGGACCGGATGAATGCAGCTGAACGGGAGTTATATGAAGAAGCCATTCTTTTTCAAACACGATTTTTAAGAAGACCTTCAAAGGTTGAACGGTTTTCAAAAGGAGTTCAGCAGCAGGTGAACCGCCGAATCCCTGCCAGGTTTCATCAAGTCATCACAAGTGCGGTCAAAACAATGGTTGAATCCACCGTATCAGGATCTCACTTCACTTCATTTTCAGTCATTGATGAGCAATTATCCATCATTGAGCGAAATGAACTGGCAAAGGAGAAAGTGAAGTACTATCAAAAGGCAGCTGCGATCGAAGGAATTGGAACAGGTGCAGGTGGTATTTTGCTCGGTATGGCAGACTTTCCGCTGTTGCTTAGCATCAAGATGAAATGTCTTTATGAACTGGCATGTATTTATGGCTTTGATTTGTCTCAAAAAGAGGAAAGACTCTTTTTGCTCTGTATATTTCAACTCGCCTTTTCCGGCAGTACACATCGTCAAAAAATGATGAGCATCATTGATGATTGGGAAACGAGCCGTGAGAAAATGGATTGGTACAGCTTTCAGCAGGAGTATCGAGATTACATTGACCTAGTGAAGCTGTTTCAATTAATGCCGATTGTCGGAGCCGCTGTTGGCGGTGTGGCAAATCATCACCTGACAGGACAGCTCGGAGATGTCGCTCGTCATGTGTTTCACTTACGGGTGTTGAAAGAAATGAAATAGAAAAGCCGCTGTTTGGGGACTGACCCCCGTTTTTGAGACAGGGATCAAAACACCTTTATACAGCCAATTGCCGATAGTTTATCGGTGATTGGTTGTTTAGTTTCGTTTGAATACGAATGTTGTTATAATAATAAATGTATTCTTTGACAGTGCGTTCTACGATGCTGGTCGTAGTGCGGTCAATCCTGTTAAGATAGAACGTTTCAGACTTTAGTGAGGAATGAAACGATTCGATGGAGGCATTATCAGCGGGCGTCCCTTTACGGGACATGCTCATGGTAATGCCTTTTATATGAACAGCTTTCTGATACTCGTAAGATGTATACACAGAACCTTGATCGCTATGTAACACGCAATTCTCAGGCAGTGCTGGGAGCTGATTAAGTGTGTTTAAGATAAAGTCTGTGTCCTGCTTATCACCAATCGTAAAAGCAATCACTTCTCCATTATATAAATCCAATATACTGGAAAGGTACAATTGTTTCTGTCCATAAGGCAAATACGTGATGTCCGTTACTAGTTTTTCAAGAGGGCGATCAGACTGAAAGTTCCGATCCAGTATATTACCGGCCACGGCATAGGGCTGCCCATTCTTCTTACGCTTTTTCATTTTAACCCGGCATTGCCACTGGTTTTTCTGCATGATACGTTGAACAGTTTTATGGTTAATACGCATTCCCCTTTTTAGTATGGCTGTGATTTTTCGATAACCATATCGATATTTGTGCTTTCGGCACAACGTGCCGACCTGTTTCTCTAGTTGTCTTTTAGAATGATTCTGAGTCAGATCCTTTTTCCATCTATAATACGAAGTACGTAAGATGCCTAAATGGACACAGATGTCCTGTACCGTCATCGTTTTGCACAATTCTTCTACCAGTTTGATTGACGTTTCCTTATCAACTTCCTTTCCAATTCGTTGTACTTTTTTAAAACTTCATTCTGTTGACTCAAATAGCGATTTTCTGCCTGCAGTCTCTCTAATTCGGAAGAGTACTCGGGACCCTTTCCATAGGTATATTGTTTTCCAACAGGCTGTTCGAACCGGTGTGTATCCCCAGCCTTATGCCACCTCACCCATGTCTGAACCTGCGTCTTATTCTTGATATTCAATTTCTGCATGATCTCTTTCATAGGTACGCCTGCCAATCTCATTTCTACAGCCTTCTGTTTGACTTCAACCGGATAACTCACTCTTGTCCCCATAGAAAAAACACCTCCATGTTTTATTTCGGATCACAACGATCCATTTTCAAACTTGAAGGTGTTTTTTATTTGTCTCATCTTATGGGGTCAGTCCCTTGCCAGCGGCTTTTTTTATTCATCGTAGGAAAGGACAGCACGGGCGAGTACCTTTGCTGCGATAGGCATTGCTTTTTCGTTGATATCAAACTTCGGGTGGTGATGAGGATACGTGTCTTCGCTGTTTTCCGGCATGGCGCCTGTGTAAAAGAAGGTTCCAGGGACATGCTGAAGGTAGTAAGCAAAATCTTCTCCGCCCATTTGGGTTTCGGCTTCTATTACTTCTGTGACACCATCTGTTTGTTTTGCGATGTCAGCAATAAATTCAGTTGGCTTTGGATGATTTTTGACAGCAGGGTATCCTCTCACATATTCATATGTGTAGCTTGCATCATGCATGTCGCACACCCCTTTTACGACCTGTTCAATTTCTCGTTCGATGGTGTGTCGTGCACTCTCTTCAAAGGATCGTGCAGTACCAGTTAAAACTGCAGAATCTGCAATGACGTTAAAAGCATTCTCTGCCACAAAACCCCCAACAGATACAACAGCAGAATCAACTGGATTGACTTTACGGGCAACGACTTGCTGCAAGTTTGCGACGATTTGTGAACCGATGAGTACAGCATCTTTCGTTAAGTGAGGTTGGGCACCGTGTCCGCCTTTTCCCTGAACTCGGATAGAGAAGCGGTCGGCAGCTGCCATAAAGTTCCCGCTTTTATAAAGAACCGTGCCACAAGGCTCTGGAGACCAAAGGTGCGTCCCGAATATGACATCGACACCGTCTAAGCAGCCGTCTTCGATCATTGGTTTTGCACCGCCTGGCGCATATTCTTCTGCGTGCTGATGAATGAGGACGATTTTCCCTTTTAATTGATCACGGTGCTCATTCAAAATTTTCGCTAAGACAAGTAGTGTCGCTGTGTGCCCATCGTGTCCGCAGGCATGCATCACACCGGGCTTTGTCGATTTGTAAGGCACTTCCTTTTCATCATGGATAGGAAGTGCATCGAAATCAGCCCTGAGGGCAATCGTCGGCCCCGAAGAAGCTCCTTCGATAAAGGCGAGTACACCATGGCCGCCCACCTGTGTACGTGTTGGTATATGTAATCTGTCATAGTAGCTGGCGATGAAAGCGGCTGTTTCTACTTCCTGGAAAGAAAGTTCAGGATTCATGTGTAGAGTGCGTCTAATTTCAACCATTTCCTCATAATGTTCATCAAGATGTTCATTGATGCTTTTTTGTAAAGTGGATATTGTCATTGATTTGAAAACCTCCTTCATGCTCTTTTACTGATTGTATGGTAATTGTTAGAATCTTTCAACAGAAGAGGATGTCGTTTGCGCATCAAAAGGTCATTTTACATAAAAGTCGAAGTTGCTATGAAGCGGGGAAAGGGAGGAATTGTATTGGGAAGCTGTCCAAATTGTTCGAAAACGTTTTCTTACGTTGAAAAGTTTCATTTATCACATACGAAAATGATGATGTGTCCAAGCTGTCGGCATCAAATCAAAGAAACCATTGTATCAAAAATGAGTTTTTTCATGATCTGTTTGATTCCGCTATTGGTGATGCTCATTCAATTGAAAGGGGCTTCACCTATGTTGAAGTGGCCGATCTTATTAGGATGGATCCTATTGAATTTATATGTAATTCAGCCGATCATTCATCGGTACGAGCTGACATCACGACGATAAAATGAAGAGCCCAGCGATTGGGCTTTTCAGCGTGTAGACAAACCCTCGCATTCGGTGTCAGGTCTGCGCTCCGGTGCTCACGAATAATCAATTCGCTCCACTCCGGTGCTCGTCCTTCCTAGACTGCAAAGGTTTTCTATCACGCTGAAAAGAAGACAAAGGGCTAAAATAAAGATCATTTTAGCCCTTTGTCAACAATCTGAAAAGCCCAGCGATTGGGCTTTTTTTCATGAAAAAAGAAGTGCTGAAAGCAGCACTTCCTTAATTGTCTGTAACGGCATGATAGGATGTGAGATAAGCAGGACGAGAGAAGATGGAGCCAGTATCATCGTTTGGCTGAAAGAAAGCTTCTGATTCTTGAAAGTCTTCAAATAAGTCCTCTGATTCCCAGAGTGTCATAATCAAATACACTTCTTCATCTTTTTTCGGTCTTAACACTCGAAGAGCCTTGAAGCCCCGCTGATGTTCTGAGATGTTCGTCTTCTTCTGAAAAGTAGATTCAAACAGTGCTCTACTTTCAAGCTTCACAGGGATATGATTCAAGGTGACGAAGCCAGAATGGACTAGCTCGCCTTTCGCATAAATCACATCATAGGCATGAGGGGCTTTAAAAACAGTCTCACCCTCCGTCTCATGGAAAAGAGCTGCTTGTTCTTTTCCGACCATATAAAGCAGATTCTCCTGATCGTGTTTTTTTGCGATTTTATGCAAGAAATCTGCTGTTCCATAAGTCATATAGACATTCATCTAAACCGCCTCCTGCTTGATAGTATAACAAAAGAATGATATATAATTCTTTGGTAGTCAATCCATAAAACATATTATGAAGCCATACATCCCATACTATCCGTATAAAGGAATGAGGTGACCTAATTTGAAGAAAAAGAAGATAATCATTCCATTAGTCATTGCAGGAAGTACAATCGTGCTTTCATTTATTGGCTATCTGACCATTTTATTTTTAGGACATTATGTCATAGATGAAAAGAAGCTTGTATTTCACGCTTCATCCCAAATCATTGATCAGAATGGAAAAGAACTCACAAGTATGTATTCAGAAAATCGGGACCCTGTGTCAATAAAGGATGTACCTGATAAAGTAGCAAAAGCCTTTGTGGCTGTTGAGGACAAGCGGTTTTATGAGCATCATGGAATTGATGCGCAGTCAATTTCAAGGGCGGTTTATCGAGATATATTAGCAGGTGGAAAGGTAGAGGGCGGCAGTACAATTACTCAGCAGCTCGCAAAAAATATTTTTCTCACAAATGACAAAACCTTTCTGCGAAAAACAAAAGAAGTCATCATTGCAATTAATTTAGAAAGAGATTATTCAAAGGATAAGCTGCTCGAAATGTATTTGAATCAGCTTTACTTCGGTCATGGCGTCTACGGTATCCAAGCAGCAGCCAATTATTACTTTAGTAAAGATGTGAAAGATTTAACGGTCAGCGAAGGGGCTACACTCGCTGCGATGCCAAAGGCGCCGTCTACTTACTCGCCTGTTTTACACCCTGATAAAAATAAACAAAGGCGGGACACGATTCTTAACTTAATGAATGAGCAAGGATATTTATCATCAACAGAAACAGTAGAAGCAAAAGGGAGAACACTAGGCATTCATTTGAAAAAGAAATCGGAAACGCCTTGGGTCGATAGCTATGTCGATCTCATCATTAAGGAAGCTGAATCAGAGTATGCCATTTCACATGAGCAATTGCTTCAAGGTGGTTATACCATTACAGTTCCGATCGATATGAATCTGCAAAAGGTCACCTACGATGCGATGAAAAACAACCGTTATTTCCCGGGAAAAAGCGGTTCTCCTGAAAGCAGTGCCATCTTTATTGATAATGAGTCTGGCGGAGTAAAAGCAGCAATCGGAGGACGAGAATATCAAGCGAGGGGCTATAACAGGGTGACTGCTGTTAGACAGCCTGGATCTGTTTTCAAGCCGATCGCGGTATATGGACCTGCGCTGCAGGAGAAAAAATTCCGACCTTATTCCCTGCTTGAAGACGAAGAAAAAAGCTATGAGGGTTATTCACCAAAGAATTACGATGGACAGTATGAAGGCAAGGTCACGATGGTGGAGGCCCTCATGAAAAGTAAGAATACAGCAGCGGTGTGGACATTAAGCCAGCTTGGTATTGATACTTCGAAAACATATCTCGAGAAAATGGGAATCGATATTTCGGATCAAGGACTTGCGATAGCCCTTGGCGGTTTAGAAAAAGGGGTTTCTCCACTTCAAATCGCGGGAGCTTTCCACACATTTGCCAACGAAGGCGTATATAAAAAGCCTTTCTTCATTCAGAAAATCACCAATGATGAAGGAGAAACGGTAGAGAAAAATCGCAGTAAGCCAGAACGAGTGTTCAGCGTGCAGAATGCTTGGAATATGACAAGAATGCTGCAGCAAGTCGTCAAAGGCGGAACAGCCCAGAGCGGTTCGTATGCTGGAGATTTAGCAGGTAAAACAGGCACGACCACATATTCAGGTGTGAAGGGTGCAACAAAAGATGCTTGGTTTGCCGGCTATACGCCAAGTACAACGGGTGCGATCTGGATGGGGTATGACAAAACCGATAACAGTCACTATTTAACTGGCGGAAGTCAATACCCAGTGCAGCTGTTTAAGGATATTTTAACGGCAGCCCAAATAACGAATGAAACGTTTAAAAAACCAGAGGGGATTAAAGAACTTCAAGCGCCAATTCATTTAGAAGGACTTTCTGGATTTGAAGCCCGCTATGTGTTTAAAATCAAAGGATTGTTTACATTAGAGCTGTCTTGGGACAAGCAGGAGGATAAACGCGTTGAATACCGCATCTATGAAAAGAGAAATGGAAGCGAAACGCTGATTGACTCAGTGACAGGCACAAATAGCTACACAATGCCGTATGCCAATGTGTTTTCAGATGCGGAGTATAAGGTGGTTCCATATAATACCCAAACGCAAGAAGAAGGAGAAGGCAGTCCATATGTCAAGCCAGAGGCTTTTGGACGTTAATATTCGGCGATTTTTTGAACAATGAGCCGGTTTAGTATACCGTGCCTTGAAAAAGCGGTATAGTAAAAGCAGTGTTTGAGCCTTATACAAAGAGAGTGTAAGGCGAAAGGTGGAATGAAAGGTAATGGGAAAAACGAAGGCTTTTAACGACACTTTCTTAAAGGCGTGCAAAGGGGAAAAAACAGACCATGTACCAGTTTGGTATATGAGGCAGGCAGGACGCTCACAGCCTGAATATCGTGCCCTTAAAGAAAAGTACGGGCTATTTGAAATTACGCATCAGCCAGAGCTATGTGCTTATGTAACACGACTTCCTGTAGAACAATATGGTGTAGATGCCGCGATTTTATATAAAGATATTATGACCCCGCTTCCAGCTATTGGAGTGGACGTTGAAATTAAAAATGGCATTGGACCTGTCATTGATTCACCGATTCGGTCAAAAGCAGATATCGAACGTCTTGGGGAACTTCATCCTGAAGAAGACCTGCCATATGTGCTCGATACGATTCAGCTTTTAACGAAAGAGCAGCTGAATGTACCGCTCATCGGTTTTGCTGGTGCACCATTTACGATGGCTAGCTATATGATTGAAGGCGGCCCGTCTAAAAACTATCATAAAACAAAAGCGCTAATGTACAGTGAGCCTGAGACATGGATGCTACTCATGAACAAATTAGCTGATATGACGATCACGTACATACGCGCGCAGGTAAAAGCAGGGGTCAGTGCATTTCAAATCTTCGACTCATGGGTGGGCGCTTTAAATGCAGCGGATTACCGGACATTCATTAAACCTGTCATGCAGCGAATTTTCACAGAGTTGAAGAGTGAAAATGTACCAATGATCATGTACGGAGTTGGTGCAAGCCATCTTGTGAAAGATTGGCATGACCTGCCGCTAGACGTCGTTGGACTTGATTGGCGAATGAGTGTAGACGAAGCGCGAAAAGAAGGGCTCACAAAAACGTTACAAGGAAATCTTGATCCAACGATCTTACTTTCTCCTTGGGAAGTCATTGAAGAAAGAGCAAAAGACATATTAGATCAAGGGATGAAATCAGATCACTTCATCTTTAACTTAGGTCATGGGGTATTTCCAGATGTTTCACCAGATACGTTAAAGAAGCTGACCGATTTTATTCACGACTATTCAGCTTCACATAAAAAATCATCCATCTAAACTATTTCAATTGATCTGAAGGAGTGTTGGTTGTGGAGAAAAAGAAAATGGGGCTTCTTGTCATGGCATATGGCACCCCATATAAAGAAGAAGACATTGAGCGTTATTATACACATATTCGTAGAGGCAGAAAGCCTGAGCCGGAAATGCTGCAAGATTTAAAGGATCGCTACAAGGCAATTGGCGGTATTTCTCCTTTATCAAAAATTACAGAGCAGCAGGCACATGGTTTGTGTGAGCACTTGAATGACATTCAAGACGACATTGAATTTCATGTGTACATTGGCTTAAAACATATCGAGCCTTTCATCGAGGATGCAGTTGCTGACATGCACAAGGACGGCATGACAGAAGCTGTGAGTATCGTTTTAGCGCCGCATTTCTCTACCTTTAGTGTGAAATCATATAACAAACGTGCACAAGATGAGGCAGACAAGCTCGGCAATCTACAGATTACGTCTGTTGAAAGCTGGTACGATGAGCCAAAGTTTGTGGACTATTGGGTGAAGCAAGTGAAGGATACGTATGCATCAATGAGTCAAGAGGAAAGAGATTCCGCGGTACTTATTGTGTCTGCACACAGCCTTCCTGAAAAAATTATTGCAGCAGGAGATCCATATCCTGATCAGCTCGCACAATCTGCCAAAATGATTGCAGAAGGTGCGGGAATTGAACACTATGAAATTGGCTGGCAAAGTGAAGGCAATACGCCGGATCCATGGCTTGGACCAGACGTACAAGACTTAACGCGGGACTTATTTGAACAAAAAGGCTATCAAACATTCGTGTATGTGCCTGTTGGTTTTGTCGCTGATCATCTTGAAGTGTTATACGACAACGATTATGAATGTAAAGTCGTGACAGATGAAATTGGTGCAGCCTACTATCGTCCAGAAATGCCAAATGCGAAACCAGCATTTATTGATGCTCTGGCAACAGTCGTATTAAAGAAGCTTGACGAAAGCAAGTAATCATATAAAAGAAGGCGATCCTATGCATGACAATCAAAAACACCTTGTCATCATTGGCGGTGGCATCACTGGTTTAGCCGCCGCCTTCTATTTGGAAAAGGAAGTCGAAGAAAAAGGTCTTCCGATTCAAATATCACTTATTGAAGCGAGCCCTAGGCTAGGTGGAAAAATACAAACATTATATAAAGACGGCTACATCATTGAACGTGGACCTGATTCATTTTTAGAAAGAAAGGTCAGTGGGCCGCAGCTGGCAAAGGATGTCGGTCTGACCGATCAGCTCGTCAATAATGAAACTGGGCAAGCGTATGTACTAGTCAATGAAAAGCTTCACCCGATGCCAAAGGGTGCTGTTATGGGGATTCCAACTCAAATCAGCCCATTTATTACAACTGGTCTTTTTTCAGTTGCGGGAAAAGCAAGAGCAGCGATGGATTTCGTGTTGCCAAAAAGCAAGCAGACCGAAGATCAGTCGCTTGGTGAATTTTTTAGAAGACGTGTGGGTGATGAGGTCGTTGAGAATTTAATCGAGCCTCTTCTATCAGGTATTTATGCGGGTGACATTGATCGCCTCAGCTTAATGTCTACCTTCCCGCAATTTTATCAAACAGAACAGCAGCATCGCAGTTTGATTCTTGGGATGAAAAAATCACAGCAGCATGCGAAAGCGCAGCAAGTGACTGCGAAAAAACAAGGGCAGTTCCAAACGATCAATCAAGGATTGCAGTCGCTTGTGGAAGCAGTAGAAAGTAAGCTCAAGCTGACAACGGTGTATAAAGGGACAAAAGTAAAACAGATTGAAAAAACGGATGGGGGCTATGGCTTGCAATTAGACAGCGGTCAAACGCTTTTTGCCGATTCAGCCATTGTCACGACTCCGCATCAATCGATTTATTCCATGTTTCCTAAAGAAGCAGGGCTAGAGTATTTGCATGACATGACCTCTACTTCTGTTGCAACAGTAGCACTCGGTTTTAAAGAAGAGGATGTTCATAATGAATATGACGGCACTGGTTTTGTCATCTCAAGAAACAGTGATTTCTCTATTACGGCCTGTACATGGACAAACAAAAAATGGCCGCATACCGCTCCGAAAGGAAAAACGCTATTGCGTGCGTACGTCGGAAAAGCTGGTGACGAATCGATTGTCGAGCAGTCAGACAGTCAAATCGTCAGCATCGTGCTGGAAGATTTAAAGAAAATCATGGATATTAAAGCAGATCCAGAATTGACGACAGTGACTCGCTGGAAGACAAGTATGCCGCAATATCACGTCGGTCATCAGAAAGCTATTTCGAACATGCGAGAAACGTTTAAGCAATCATATCCTGGTGTTTATATCACAGGTGCCGCTTTTGAAGGTGTCGGAATCCCTGATTGTATTGATCAAGGAAAAGCTGCCATCTCAGAGGCTTTATCGTACCTATTTTCATAAAAAACGACTCCCTTTTCTGTCATGGAAAGGGAGTTTTTCATGATCGAATCATTCAAAAAGAGTGGGGAATCATAAATGTGAACAAAGTTGTTGCATCTGGGGAAAAGGATATGGTATATTACTTTCTGTACTTAATGACCAAAACGTTCAAATAGTCATTTCGGGAGTGAGATCATGAGTGTTGATAGGAGACAAATGATTTTAGATGGTGCGACGAAGGCATTTACTCAATTCGGGTATAAAGCGACCACAATGGACCTTGTGGCAAAGATTGCCAACGTCGGAAAAGGAACCATTTATACATTTTTCAAAAACAAAGAAGAGTTGTTTGATGAAATTTTCACATCCCTTTTACTAGAGATGAGGAAAATTGCGGATGAGGCAATTGATGAGAAGAATAGTTTCTCTGAAAACCTTCACTTAGCACTCTTTGCAATTTTAGAATTTCGAAAAAACCACCAGCTCACAATTAAGATTTTTCAGGAAAATGCAGAGCTTGGCACGTCAGCGGTCAAGGAAATGATCGAAAAAATGGAGCAGATGATCATTCGCTATATCAAAATGAAAGTACAAGAAGCGATGGATAAAGGCGACATTAAGCCTTGTGATCCTGAATTGACTGCATTTGTGATGGTGAAACTATATATTGCACTGATTTTTGATTGGGAAAAGCGATACGAGCCTTTAACAAAAGAAGAGGTAGCCGAATCGCTGGAGCTTTATGTCTTAAAAGGACTATCTGCAACAACATAATTTTTTTTGAGTTCAAATGACCAAATTTTATATTTAGTCATTCATCTATGGGAGGAAAACAGCAATGAATTTAATTCGGAATCAATGGAAGGACATTGTAACGAGCAAAAAACTACTGATCCCGATTTTAGCTGTCTTATTTATTCCGCTGATTTACAGCGGTGTATTTTTAAAAGCGTACTGGGACCCTTATGGTACAGTTGATCAATTGCCTGTAGCGGTTGTCAACTTGGATGAGGGCAGTCATTATGACGGGAAAACCCTTCAAGTCGGCGATGATTTAGTAAAGGAATTAAAGAAAAACGATAATTTCAAATGGAACTTTGTCGATAGTCATGAAAAGGCTATAAAAGGATTAAATAACGAGGACTATTACCTCGTGGTGGAAATACCAAAGAATTTCTCGAAAAATGCAAGTACAGTGCTAGATAAACATCCGAAAAAATCGAATCTGAAATATTATACGAATCCAGGCGCCAACTATGCGGCGTCACAAATTGCGAATAATGCCATTATCAAATTAAAAGATTCAGTTTCAAAAGAAGTCACAAAAAATTACGCCGAGGTCATCTTTGATAACTTCAAAACGATTGCAAAAGGATTAGATCAAGCAAGCGATGGTGCGAAGAAAATTGATGACGGAACAAAAAGCGCAAAAGATGGCAGTACAAAGTTAAAAGACAACTTAGCCAAATTGGCTGAAGGTACGTTAACCTATAGCGAAGGTGTTCATCAGTTCGCAGGGAAAATGGGTGAACTGAACACAGGCATACAGTCTCTAGACAGTGGGCTTGGTCAGCTCTTAACAGGCTATCAAACCATTGATCAGAAATTTGGAGAGCTTGGTTCAGGAATTGATACATTAACCGAAGGATTAAACACAAGCAAAGAAGGACATCAGCAACTCGCTTCTAAAATGCCGCAATTCACAGCAGGCATTGAGCAGTTAAACAACAAAGCCCAATCCTTTTCAGAAAAAATTGCAGCAGTAGAAAAAGTCTTGTCGTCACCAGAGTTAGCGAATCTTGAAAAGATGGCGCCTAAACTTGATCAGGTGAAAAAAGACGCAAAAACGTTCAGTACAAAACTTGCTTCATTAAAAGAAGCATTATCAAATCGAGATGCTAAAGTAAAAAGCATTATCCAAAACAGCTCCATGACAGATGAAGAGAAAAAGGCGGCAATGGATCAGCTGAACAGTCTGCCTAAAATCGAACTGCCTGATCTGTCTGGACTCGAACAAAGCTTAGCGGCCTTGCAGGAACTGCCTGATGCAAGTGAGGTTCAACAAGCAGTTGCATCTGCAAAAGCGCAGCTGCAGCAAGTCAAACAGCTGCCAGAGAAAACAGAACAGCTGTACACGTCTACAGTTGCGATACAAAATGCGATCGATCAAATGACATCTGGTACGAATAAATTGTATCAAGGTGCACTGAAGCTTCAAACAGGTCAAGGTCAATTACAAGATGGCCTGCAAACAGCAAATGGAAAGCTTGATACGGCGAAAAGCGGAGCGGATAAGCTTGCAAATGGATCAAGTCAGCTTAGCGCAGCGTTAAATAAGCTGGAAAGTGGTTCAACAAATATCCAAAGCAATACATCTAAGCTTGCCGAAGGCTCAAAATCGCTTGATAAAGGATTGGGAGATTTAAAAAGCGGTACAGGTAAGCTGTCCAATAAATTGAAAAGCGCTGCTGATGAAACAGGTGAAATTGATGCAAATCAAGACAATTACAATATGATTGCAAGCCCTGTTAAAACAGAAAACGATACAGCGAAAAAGATTGATAATTATGGAACAGGGCTCACGCCTTATATTTTATCCATGGGACTCTTTGTTGGGGCTCTAATGCTCACCGTTGTATTCCCAATGAAAGACCCTGCTGGACGCCCTAGAAATGCGTTTGAATGGTTTGTCAGCAAATATAGCGTGCTTCTTCTTGTCGGTATCCTTCAAGCAGTCATTGCAAGTACGATGCTCATCTTTGGGCTTGGTCTTGAGGTGGAAAGCCTCTGGCGCTTCTATCTCTTTGCGATCGTCGTCAGTCTGACATTCTTAGCGATTATTCAGCTGCTAGCCACAACAATGGGGAACCCAGGACGCTTCATTGCCGTCATTATCTTAGTTCTTCAGCTCGCAGCAAGTGCTGGTACATTCCCGCTTGAGCTTGTGCCGAAGTTCTTCCAAATCATTCATAGTCTGCTTCCAATGACGTATACAATCAATGGATTTAGAACGATCATTGCAAGCGGTGATGACAGCTATTTATGGCACCAAGCAGCGATTCTCGGTACAGTTGCGATCATCATGATGGCGGCAACAACTGCATACTTTGCTTGGAACGTAAGAAAAATGAAACAAGACGAAGCTTAATCAATGAATCCTTTCTCTTGATAGAGGAAGGATTTTTGATTTGAAATTAGACATCTTGAACCCGAAGCGATATATTTTAAGGAGAGATGCTATAAAAGGCATACATGGAAGGAATTGCTTTCACACAAAGGAGGAAATGCCGAATGACTACTGAAGTAAACGAAACCGTTCAGCTGATTCAAAAGCTCGTATCGATCCCAAGTCCGTCAGGGAATACAGAAAAGGTGATCGGCTTTGTTGAACGCTTTTTACAAGATGTAAATATTGAGACAAAACGAAATCGTAAGGGCGGCTTAATTGCCACTATTAAAGGAACTGATGACGAGGAACACCGCATGCTGACAGCACATGTCGATACGCTCGGTGCGATGGTAAAGGAAATTAAATCAAATGGACGGCTTCGTCTTGCACTCATTGGAGGCTTTCAATATAACTCAATTGAAGGCGAATATTGTGAAATTGAAACAGCAACAGGTCATACATACACAGGTACTATTCTTATGCATCAAACGTCCGTTCATGTCTATGCGGATGCTGGAAAAGCAAAATGAAACCAAGAAAATATGGAGATTCGTCTCGATGAAAAGGTGAAAAATGCAGACGATGTCAAAGCACTTGGGATTCAAGTAGGGGACTTTATCTCATTTGATCCTAGAGTGGAAGTGACGTCATCAGGCTTTATTAAATCAAGACACCTTGATGACAAGGCAAGTGTAGCGCTTTTGCTGCGACTCATCCACCGTATTCAAAAGGAAAATATCACACTGCCGCATACGACGCACTTCTTAATTTCTAATAATGAAGAGATTGGTTACGGTGGAAACTCCAATATTCCAGAAGAAACGGTGGAATATCTCGCTGTTGATATGGGAGCGATCGGCGATGGTCAATCAACAGATGAATATAGCGTGTCTATTTGTGTGAAGGACTCAAGCGGTCCTTATCATTATGGATTACGCAAGCATTTAGCCGCATTGGCAGAAGAGAACAACATAGATTACCGTCTAGATATTTACCCTTATTACGGCTCTGATGCATCAGCAGCGATTCGAGCAGGTCATGATATCATTCATGGACTGATTGGACCGGGGATAGATTCCTCGCATGCTTTTGAACGAACACATGAAGATTCCCTTGTCCATACAGCGAATCTTCTTTATCACTACGTGCAATCATCCTTAATCACAGCATAAAAAAAAGAACCCCGATAAATGGGGTTCTTTTTCATTAGCTTGAGAGCTGTGTCGGTTCAGGTACATCTTGTCCAGTCATTACGCGATGTCCTTTTTCAGGGTCATATTGCCCTTCCCATTTAGACATCACAACAGCTGCAAGTGCATTTCCTGTTAAGTTAACAACTGTTCGCGCCATATCCATGATACGATCCACACCTGCAATAAATGCAAGACCTTCAGCAGGTACACCAATCGTTCCTAATGTAGCGAGTAATACAACAAAGGACGTACCAGGAACGGCAGCCATTCCTTTTGATGTCACCATCAGCACAAGAACAAGTGTGAGCTGCTGGACGATCGTGAGGTCAATGCCATATACCTGTGCAAGGAAAAGCGCAGCAATCGCTTGATACAAGACGGAGCCGTCCAGGTTAAACGTATAACCGATTGGGATAACGAAAGAAACAATTCCCTTCGGACATCCAATGCGCTCCATTTTATCCATGACTCTTGGTAAAACTGTTTCAGAGCTGGATGTACTAAAAGCAAGAAGCATTTCGTCTTTCATGTAAGCAAGAAATCTGAAAATATTGACGCCAATCATCTTTCCAATAATTCCGAATACAACGATAAGGAAGAGAGCGAGCGCAAAATAAACAAGACCTACAAGCTTACCTAATGAAATAAGCGATTCAAGACCAAATTTTGATACAGTCACACCAATGAGTGCGAAGACACCAAATGGTGCAGCTTTCATCACGACGTTGACGACATGGAACATGGCGTGTGATACACCTTCAAAGAAGGCGAGCACTGGTTTGCCGCGTTCACCAATGGCAGAAACGCCAAGAGCAAATAGTACAGTGAAGAAAATAATCGCAAGCAAATCACCTTCCGCCAATGATTGGAAGAAGTTCGTTGGAACGATATGAAGGAACGTATCAGCAATTGATTTGCTGCTTTGCTCTTTTTCCGTTTCAACATACTGGCTAATATCTTGTTTTTCCGTATTTCCAAAGTCAACGCCTGCACCAGGTTGAACAAAGTTAGCAAGCACAAGACCAAGGATAATCGCAAATGTTGTGATAATTTCAAAATAAAGAATGGTTCTAAAACCAAGTTTCCCTACCTTTTTACCATCACCGGCACCTGCAACTCCTAAAATTAAGCTAGATACGACAATTGGTATAACAATCATCTTAATGAGTCTTAAGAAGAAGTCTCCAATTGGTTTTAAATAAGTCTCAACGCCTGGGTTACCGAAAAAGATTGCCCCAACAACGACACCGAGAATAAGACCGATTAGGATTTGTGTAGCTAATCCAAATTTTAATTTTTTCATAGATTTCCTCCCTAGCATATTCATTAAAGGAATATTCCCATCATATTAAGTTTTAATATATGAAATAAAGTATAACTAAAATTAAAGAGGTTCGTCCACGATTAAATTATATTAAGAAAATACAAAATTGTTTGAAAAAATGAACATTTAGAACCTCCTTTATTGATTCAAGTCAATAAAAAGTGTCTTCAGAACTAAAACTCATCAGATGAAAATACTAAAAAACCCTTTTAGGACAAGGGTTTTACCTTTTTACCTATTTTTCAGAAAAAATAAAAAGCACTTTTGACTCCAACTGACGACGGAGGAAAAAAGTGCTTTTTAATTCATTTTTTTACCTTATTTAAGATAACTTACTTGTGAGCATTCCTCACATTCATTACCGTAACACTCGTGTTGTTCCATTAAATCATTTCCACATTTTGTGCATTTTTTTGAGGGCAAATTTCTAAAAAACTCTGTGATTTTTCCTAGCATTTGTCATCCTCCAATACGTTTTGTTGCTATTATTGTATTATAACAGATTGATAATTGTCAATCTGTTTTGTAACAATAGGCAAGAAGAATGCTTTTTTCATGAAAAATGGGTATATTGTAAGAAGGGGATTTTTAGAAAAGGAGGGGAAAATGACGATGAGATTAACTGTCATTGGATGCTACGGAGGGTTTCCAGCCGCTGGTGAAGCGACGTCAGGGTATCTTTTTGAATCAGATGGCTTTCGTCTACTTGTAGACTGCGGAAGCGGTGTTCTTTCCAAACTGCAGCAATACATAGATATAGAAGAACTTGATGCTGTTCTCCTTTCTCATTATCACCACGATCATATTGCAGATATCGGACCACTCCAATATGCGAAGCTAGTGGGATATCATTTAGGAAAAAGCAGCGGTCCGCTTCCGGTCTATGGACATAAGGGTAATCAAGAAGCTTTTGGGCGGCTTGCGGATGATGTACATACTAAGGCAAAGGCTTATCAGCCAGAAGAGGGTATTCAAATTGGTCCATTTCAAATTGATTTTTTGAAAACGGTTCATCCAGCAGAATGCTATGCGATGAGAATTCAGGCAGAGGATGCTGTGGTGGTGTATACAGCAGACTCAAGTTATCAGGAGGCATTTGTCCCATTTAGCAAGGATGCAGATCTACTGATTGCTGAAAGCAATTTTTACGCTGGACAGGACGGATCGAGTGCAGGACATATGAATAGTACAGAGGTGGGCAAGCTTGCAATGGAAGCAAATGTTGGGGAACTTATCATCACCCACCTGCCCCATTTTGGTCGTCATAAAGACCTAGTCAATGAAGCACAGGCGTTATATACTGGCAATATGCAGCTTGCCCATTCAGGGCTTAGATGGAACAAGGAAGGAAGATAGAGATGCTGTTTATCGATAACGAACAACATTATGATCCAATGATTAATTTGGCAATTGAAGAATATTGCTTAAAATATTTAGACCCAGAAGAAACGTACTTGCTGTTCTATATTAACCAGCCGTCGATTATCATTGGAAAGAACCAAAATACAATAGAAGAAATCAACACAAAGTATGTCGAAGACAACGGCATCAAAGTTGTCCGCCGCCTGTCCGGTGGTGGCGCAGTTTATCATGACAAAGGAAACTTAAACTTCAGCTTTATCACAAAAGATGATGGGGACAGCTTCCATAATTTTAAAAAGTTTACGGAGCCAGTCATCCAGGCGCTTGAAAAGCTAGGCGTCAAGGCTGAATTAAGTGGCAGAAATGACATCATGGCAGATGGTCGGAAAATTTCTGGAAATGCCCAGTTCGCTACAAGAGGGCGCATTTTCAGCCATGGCACGCTGCTATTTGATTCAGAAATTGAACATGTTGTTTCGGCTTTAAATGTGAAAAAAGAAAAGATTGAATCTAAAGGCATTAAATCTATTAGAAGCAGGGTTGCCAATATTAGTGAATTAATGGATCAAAAGATGACAACAGAAGAATTTAGAAAAATTCTGTTAAGCTACATTTTCGATACGAATGGGGATGTCCCTCAATATCAGTTGACTGAGAAGGATTGGGAAAAGATTCACGAGATTTCTGGGGATCGATATCAAAAATGGGAATGGAACTACGGCCGTTCACCGAAATTTAATTTACAGCATTCTAAGAGATTCTCAGCAGGCTCCATTGATCTTCGATTAGAAGTGAAAAAAGGGATGATCCAGGACTGCAAGATCTTTGGTGATTTCTTTGGTGTAGGGGATATTGCTGATATTGAAAAAAGACTCATTGGGCAGCAATATGATCGCAAAACGATCAGTGACGTATTAGAAGATATGGACATGCGCCACTACTTTGGCAACGTATCAAAAGAGGATTTTCTTGATTTGATTTATTAAGAGGGACAAGCACGGCTAGAGATAGCGGTGCTTTTTTGATTGAAAGAAATGAAAGCGATTTACATTTGATCTTGTGGATTTTTTCGATTGTCTATTATAATAGAAAGGAGGAATGTTTGGCCATAAAATGAATGGCTATTCATTCATTGATGACATGTAAGGGGTGGGAGAATGGATTTGATCAAAAATCTAGAGCAGACGGCGATGACGAAGGGAGAAGATATCGCACTGATCTTTGAAGGAAATCAGTGGACCTATCGAGAGCTCATGACAAGTATCGAGCGCTTTGCAGATGGTTTAGTGAGCGAAGGGTTTCAAGCTGGGGATCATATCGCGCTTATTTTAGGAAATTCACCGCATTTTGTCATTTCTTTTTTTGGTGCCTTAAAGGCAGGGCTTGTCGTAGTACCAATCAATCCAACATACACGCCTAGTGAAATTGGCTATATGCTGATTACAGGTGATGTAAAAGGGATTGTTGCCCCTGAACAGCTACTGCCAGTGTACGAGCAGGTGTACGAACAGCTTCCGTCTATTGAACGGGTGATTATTTGTGCAGAAAATGAATCTGCGTGCAGATCAAGTTTTAAGGAAGTATCTGATCGACTTGTCTTCTTTGGAAAGCTTGTGTCTGGTCATGCGAAAGAAAGCGTACATCCTTCTATTCATCAGGACGATACGGCAGTTATTTTATTTACATCTGGCACGACAGGAAAACCAAAGGGTGCGATGCTGACTCATTTTAATCTGTATTCAAATGCCAGGGACGTTGCTGAGTACCTATCCATTGATGAAAAGGACAAGGTGATTGCCGCATTGCCGATGTTCCACGTATTTTGTTTAACGGTTTGTATGAATGCACCATTGATTCATGGCGCGACCATCTATGTTCTGCCGCATTTCAGCCCATCAGAGCTTTTGCGTATGATGGAAAAAGAGAAGCCAACGTTATTTGTTGGTGTTCCGACTATGTATAACTATTTGTACCGCCAGGAAGGGCATGAGAAAGCAATGTCCTCTGTGAGGATTTGTATATCAGGCGGTGCCTCAATGCCTGTTGCTTTACTTCACGGTTTTGAGAAAAAATTTGGTGTCACGGTGCTGGAGGGTTACGGATTATCAGAGGCTTCCCCAGTAACTGCATTCAATCCTCTTGATGGAAAAAGAAAACCCGGTTCAGTCGGGACCGACATTATGAATGTGAAAAATAAGATTGTGAATGAACTGGGAGAAGAAGTCGGTCCAAATGAAGTCGGAGAGCTCATAGCAAAAGGGCCAAACATTATGAAAGGCTATTATCAAATGCCAGAAGATACTGAAGTTGCACTAAGAGACGGGTGGCTGTACACCGGTGATTTAGCGAGAAGAGATGAAGAAGGATACATTTATATTGTCGATCGGAAAAAGGATATGATTCTCGTTGGCGGTTATAATGTGTATCCAAGAGAAGTAGAAGAAGTGCTTTATCAACATGAAGCTGTAGCAGAAGCCGTTGTCATCGGTGTGCCAGATCCAAACACCGGAGAGGCTGTCGTCTGTTACATTTCCCCTAAGAAACATGCTCACATCGATCAAGAAGACATCATCACACATTGTTCACGCTTTTTAGCGAAATATAAGCAGCCCCAAACGATCCATTTCATAGATGATATTCCAAAGAACACAACAGGTAAAATTTTAAGAAGAGCACTAAAGGAAAAGTATCAAGCAGAGGAAAGTAAATAAAAAAAAGGGAGTCTTTTATGAAGAGACTCCCTTAGTGTGTACAGGTTCTATCACGCTGATAAGAAGACAAAGGGATAAAATAAAATTTCAGCCCTTTTGAATGGCTTCTTTTAACTGTTTCTGAAAAGAATTAGACTGTTTTTGATTCAGCTCATAATAAGTCCCATCTACTAAAAAAACGACCTGCGAACGGTTTGTCAAAAGCTGAAAGGTGGTGCCGTTTGTTCGGCCGTACATCACCTTGGCAATATAATCTGGTTTCTTTAAATTTTTCTTGAGATGATTGCTTGTTTGTTTACCTTTGTTTAAATCTTCTATTAAATCTTCTGCTGTGTCCTTATCATCTATTTCATAAGAAATGGACTCTTTTTCAGATGAAAGGAGCAATTTTTCTGCTCGATTCTCATCAAAGATTTCGCTCGTCCGGCTGAATACATAAAAGAAGGTAATAAGTAAAAGTCCAAAGATTACAACTCCTGCAAGGATTTTCTTCATTTCGATCCTCCAACTCTCTATTTTATATGTAGCATCTCCGATTTTCGAGTAGCATAATCATTTTTTTCGTGAAAGCTTTTTCAGATAGGGCATGCTATGATGGAGCCACATGAGACAGGTTCTAAACAAAATAATGGATGATTAGAATAGAGAGAGGGATGGAAAGGAGGCTGACCTGTGCGAGTACGTAAATGGGTAGTTCTTGCAACGGTAGCATACATATTGTACGGTCTTTTTATTTATTCTTATTTGTTTCTATTTGGGGATGCATCAGTTCCTGACAGTGTAAAAGGAACAAGTGCAGATCCGCATACCTTTATGACAAGCCATGAGCTTGTCATCAGCGAGAATTTCTCGAGATTACGTAACTTGCTATTTTTCATGACAATTCCATTAGATTGGTATGTCTTTTTTCTTCTGCTCATTTCAGGGTTTTCACGAAAATTAGCAGACTGGAGCCTGGCAGCAGCTCGTTTCACATTTTTAAGTAAACTTGTATATGTGTTTGTGCTGTCGCTTTTGACAATGCTGATTTCACTTCCCATTAAGTGGATTGGTTATCAGCTGTCTTTGCACTACGGAGTATCTGCTCAAAGTACGGCAAGCTGGTTTAAAGATCAAATTCTAGATTTTTGGATTCAATATCCGCTTCTTGCCCTATGTGCCATTGTATTCTTTTGGCTTATTCAAAAAAGAAGAAAGCGTTGGTGGCTGTATGCCTGGTGTTTGACAGTTCCATTCACGCTATTTCTCTTCTTTATACAGCCGGTCGTCATTGATCCGTTATATAACAATTTTTATCCACTAAAGAATCAAGCTCTTGAGAACAAGATCTTAACACTTGCAGACAAAGCTCATATCCCAGCAGATCATGTATATGAGGTCAATATGTCTGAGAAAACGAACACGATGAATGCTTATGTCACAGGGATTGGTGAAAATAAGCGTATTGTGTTATGGGATACGACATTGCAAAAGCTGAAAGATCGCGAAATTTTATTTATCATGGCACATGAAATGGGACATTACGTCATGAAGCATGTCTATATAGGATTAGCAGGATATCTAGTGCTGTCACTTGCGGGATTTTTTGCGATTGACCGTCTCTATTTTTATTTCTATCGTAAGAGAGCAGTTCTATTTCGGCTGAGGGATCCGCGCGACATCGCTGCTCTTCCGCTTCTTCTCATTATTGTATCGATGCTGTCATTTGCAGCATCACCTTTTACAAATGCAGTTTCAAGACATCAAGAACGTGCAGCTGATGAGTATGCGGTAAACCTGACAAAAGACGGAGAGGCAGGGGTGACGTCTTTTCAAAAGCTTGCAAAATCAGGGCTGTCTCAGGTGAATCCACCACTTTTAGTGAAGGTCTTCCGCTACGGGCACCCAACTATGATGGAGAGAATCATGGAAATGGAAAAAGCAGCGGAAAAAGAGGAAACGTCGAGGAAGCAATAAATAAAAAATCCGGCTGCATCAGCCGGATTTTATTTATTAGTTAGAAGCCGCTTGAACGTTGATTAACCCTTTTCCGTAATAGAAGGAGTTACCAAGCGGTGTTGCCGTGTTTTCTAAGCGCTGGCGAACCTGAGAAGTTGATAGATTCGGGTACTTAGAAAGGATAAGCGCTGCTGCTCCTGCTACATGAGGAGACGCCATAGACGTTCCAGTATAAGATGTGTATCCACTGCTTGGTACTGTACTTAAAATAGAAGTACCAGGTGCAGAAACATCTAATTCAGGACCTGCGCTGGAAGACGAATTTCTGACATTGCTGCTGTTTACATTGGCAACGGCAATGGTAGAATCATATTTTGCTGGATAGCCAACTGTACTTGTAGAGCCAGTTGAACCTGAGTTACCTGCAGCCGCCACAACAACGACTCCGCGGTTATTCGCTGTATCAACGGCATTTTTAAGCGCTGTTGAACCGTTCGGTCCGCCTAAGCTCATGTTGATGACATCCATATTATTGGCTACTGCCCATTCAATACCGCTAATGATCCAGCTATATTGTCCGTCGCCATAACGGTCTAATACTTTAACAGCATATAGGGAAGCACTTGGAGCGACCCCAAGAACACCAATTGTGTTATCAAGGGCAGCGATAGTTCCGGCTACGTGAGTTCCATGTGATTGAAAGTCTTGGGTGGCATTTGGTTCTGAAGGGACGAAGCTGGCACCGCCTGCAACATTTAAATCAGGGTGTGCAGCGTGGATGCCCGTATCAAGGACAGCTACTTTGACATTAGCACCTTTATAACCTTGAGCGTGTACAGCTGGAGCTTTGATTTGAGGGATTCCATAAGGGACGGTTTGTGCATATGCTTCTGCTTTGTGGTCTTCTTCTACGTAAGCAATGCTAGGGTCATGTTCAAGTTTTTTTGCGGCTTGTTCGGACATCTTTACTTGTGCGGCATTAATGAGACGATATTGCTTTTCAAGTTTTCCACCATTTTGAGTGACGGCTTGTTTCTTAGAGCTGTTTGTAGTGGCAGAGGCTTTAAAGCCAACAATATAGCTCTTTTCACTATCTGACTTTGAGACCGTCTCGGCATTTGCCATGGAGCCTCCAAACCCTGCTGAAAACAAAAGAGGGACAGCCAATAAAACACTTGTCATCACATTTTTCTTTTTCACGCACAATCCACATCCCTTTTTTCTTATTTCAGAATAATCATCCGTAGTCGATAAGAATGATCCGTTTGACTATTCTGTATATTCAGTTTAAGGGAAGTAGGCAAATAAGAGTAGACCTGAATTTTTGTGAAAGTCCTAGCGAAAAGTGGGGAATTAAGTCACTTGGAAATGATGGTAAAATATGTTTATTCTACTATTTCAACGGTTATCTATTAAAAAGGAAGTGTGCTTTTTTTCTTATGATCCATTTTCGGAGAAATATTCGATACCCGAAAAGCCTTAAAATAGGTAGAAACGTCTAGCATCTATTTCGAATTTCGATATAAAAAAATACTATTTTATCATTGTTTTTGTCATTTAAAAAGAACCTGTTTATATAACAGGTTCTCAGATTTTAGCCCTTTGTCTTCTTTTCAGCGTGATAGAAAACCTTTGCAGTCTAGGAAGGACGAGCACTGGCGCGGAGCAAATTTGCAATTCGTGAGCACCAGCGCACAGGACTGACAACGAATGCGAGGGTTTGTCTACACGCTTAAAGAACCTGTTTACATAACAGGTTCTTTAAGTAGGAGAGGATTGAGTTAAATGGCTGACCACGTTGTAATCAAGCACCTTCCATTTACCATCTTTGCATTCCATATAATTTAAGCAAGCATTGACGAGCCTCGTGTTCTCAAGACCAAGATGTTCACCCGCTATGGTGGTGAGTAAAGCATGGATGGCAGCGCCGTGTGCCACGATCAGGACTTGTTGATTCGGATAGGCTGCTCTAACTTTCTCAATGCCTTCTACCATTCGATCTTGAATTGTCTCAAGCGGCTCCATATTTGGATACTGTTTATCTGGAAAAAGCTTTTGGCGCTCCTCAAATGACATGCCTTCAGCATCGCCATAATCACGCTCAATGAAATCATCCATGATGACAAGAGGCGCATCTACATGTTTTAAAATCAAGTGTGCTGTTTCTTTTGCCCTTGTGAGTGGACTGGAAATGACAACATCCCAACGGGCATTCTTCAAATAAAGGCCAGTTTGTTCAGCCTGCCATTTACCAGTATCATTTAAAGGGATATCTGTTCGTCCTTGAATTCGTTTCGCTGCATTCCAATCTGTTTCCCCGTGTCTGACTAGGCAAATTGTTGTCAATTAAATCCCGCCTTTTCTATCTTTTCTTCTATTATACTAAAGCAGAAGAAAAAAGACTGGATCAGCGATTTGTGAGACTTGTTAAGGATTCGACTGAGCTGGCAACTTGGGACACCGTTTGTTTGACTTCCTTCAATTCGTTCAGGAAGGTTTGAAGGTCTATTTCAATTTTTCCATTTTGATTTTTGCTTAAGTTCATGCTGCTGACGATATCATCGAAGAGCGAATTGATTTGAGTCATTTTTTCTTTACTATCTGTCACGAGTAAATTCACGTCCCCAATGTGCTGAGACACAATGGAGATTTGTGAATTGGTATTGTTGACGAGTTCAGATACGGTTGAAACCGTTTTCTTTGTGTCCTCTGATAATTTACGAACCTCGTTTGCGACGACAGCAAAGCCTTTTCCGTGTTCGCCTGCTCGTGCAGATTCGATGGAAGCATTTAAAGATAACAAGTTCGTCTGCTCTGCAATGCCTGTGACAATCCCAAAGATTTGTTCAATCTGTTTGGCGATTTCTTCTAAACGTTTAATTTCTGTTTCAATCTTTGTCATGCTGCCATCAATTTGGTTCATTTGTGTTTGTTGAATCTCTAATTCTTTTTTTCCGCCAATCGATTTTTCCTCGACCTGTGCTGAAATTTGCGTTCCAGCTTGCGACATGTCCGCCATCTCATCAGATTTTGATACAAGCTTGTCCACTGCATTCGTTGTGTTTGAGAAGAGAGATGCAAGCGAATTTGATGTTTCTGTGATTTTTGTATGGAGCTCCTGCTGCTGCTGTTCTGCTTCATCACGAATTTTAGAATATTCATTTTGGAATGTATCAAGGACAAGCTGCTGCTCTAAATTTAAGATTTTCGTCGTCGCTTTGACTGCTGTCTGATATTCTTTGAAATCTTGGATATGCTGAGCAAATAAATCCATAATTGATAGCAGAAGGTCCTGGAATGCTGCCATATACCACTTAGGCTGGAGGCCAATCCGTAAATGAACTTGCGCAATTTTAATTCGTTTTGCCACATAGGCTTCATCAACCACACCTGCAAACATTTCACTAATATGAATGCGGAGTGTTTTTTTCAAACGCTCGACAGAACTATTATCCTGAATGATATGCATCAAGGAAGACTCGACTTCTAAATTTTTATAAAATTTATCAACGATACGTGCAATATCCTCCTGAACAATTGGATTGAGCTGTTTTAGAATCAATAGGTCATGCTGCGTCAGGTCTATCATTTTGATTTGTTTCGCGATATCCGTATTGTCAGAAAAGTTGATACGTTTTATCCCATCATTCTGCTGTGTGAAAAAAGCAGTGTTTTTTCTTTTCGTCTCTTTTTTAAATAACAATGTTTTTGTCCCCCTATAATCATCACAAATTATCAGACTTTATATTATCTATCGGATAATATTGGATTTTTTAAAGGGAATCAGTAAAATTTTACTGTTCTTTATAAGACCTTTTTAGTGGTTTCTTTGCTGGGCCTTCTACTACCTCTCCAGTAATGGAGAAACGTGAACCGTGACACGGGCAATCCCAAGTGCGGTCACTATTATTCCAAGCGACTTCACAGCCTAGGTGAGTACACGTTGTATCGACAAGAAAGATGTTCCCGTCCTCTGATTTAAAGGCGCCACATTTTTTATGTTCATAAGAGACAATGCCGCCTTCTCCTGGCTTTAAATCATCAATGGTTTGATCGGTTCGTTTTAATTTACCACTGATCAGCTTGGCAGCGACATTGCTGTTTTCTTTAACGAAATCTTTGACGAAAGAATCAGAAACAGGTCTTGATGGCGTAAAAATGGATTCGTATGGATTCGATTTTCCTTCAATCAAATCACCGATAAGAGTAGCTGCGACATGGCTTGTCGTCATGCCCCATTTTCTAAAACCGGTCGCAACAAAGATATTTTGATGGTGCTTGGTTATGCGGCCAATGTAAGGGATTTGATCCATTGTGACCATATCGTGTGTAGACCAGCGATACAGCACCTCTTCAATTCCAAGGGTAGCGTCTCCAAACCTTTCTAGTCCTTCATTGTGAGCAGATTCATCCCCGCCTTGTCCAGTTTTATGACCTTCTCCTCCGATGAGAACCACTTCCTCACCATGCCATTCTGCCGTTCTTAAAGAATGAGCAGGCTGGTCGATCCCTAAGTACATTCCATCTGGGAGCGGCTTCGTTGTTTTGGCTGCTACCACATAAGATTGCTCTGGGTGAATGCGCGTGAAATAAAGTCCTTTTCCATCATAAAAAGGAAAGTGCGAACAGGAAATGATATAGCGGCCTGTCAGGTGATGGTCGTCTTTTGTGACGACAGCAGGGCGGTTTCCTTCTTTCACGTCAACAGCAGTTGTCTGTTCATAAATACGTACACCTCGCTCTAGGAGCTGGTCAATGAGTGCATTGAGATAATGAAGGGGATGGAACTGTGCCTGCTGCGTCATTGCTAGGGCAGCCTTGATGTCAGCATCAAAAGGAAGCGCTGTTTTCCATTCTCGATCAATCCCAAGCTGTTTGTAGGCATCTAATTCCTTTTTTAATTTTTTTACACCGCTTTCTTCCTTTGTATAGAGGTACGCATCTTTGACTTCTAGCTGACAATCAATGTCGTACTTTTTGACACGAGCTTGAATCAGCTCTTTTGCTTTCTCATTTGCTTCTACATACAAACGGGCTTTGGGCATACCAATTTGCTGGATCAGCTCATAGTAGTACACATCGTGCTGTGAGGTAATCTTAGCTGTCGTATGTCCGGTCGTACCTTGCAGCAGTTGATCAGCATCAATGATGATGACATCCAGCCCGCGTTCTGTCATTTCAAACGCGGTAGCGATACCGGTAATACCACCGCCAACAATGATGACATCTGCTGTGAGATCCTCATCTACTGCAGGAAAAGAATGCTTTTGACTATCCGCTATCCATAATGATTTTGCCTGTTCCAATCCTTTATGTTCTTGTTCCATACTGTCGCCTCCAGTTAGTGACTTGTTGTGTATAATTTTTCCACAATGAAGAAAATCATACATTTGAAAGGAAACTAGACTGGCATACATAAAAAAATAGCTAACACATAAAAATAAACAAGATAAAAGGAAGGAGTGGTCAGACGTGTCAACAAAGCAGCCGAAGAAAACATTGCCGCCTCAGCATCAAAGTGAGCGTCCAGGTCTTGAATATAAAATGAATCCAAGGCCTGTTTTTGATCGAGAGATGCCGGATAAAAAGTTAGCAAGGAAAACAGCTATTGTGACAGGTGGAGACAGCGGGATCGGAAGAGCAGTCTCGGTCTTATTTGCGAAGGAAGGCGCCAATGTCGCCATTGTTTACTTGAGTGAACACCGCGATGCAGAGGAAACGAAGGACTATATTGAAAAGGCGGGAGGCCGCGCCATTTTAATTGCAGGTGATTTAGGAGATGAGTCGTTTTCAAACGAGGTCGTCAAAAAAACGAAGGATGCTTTCGGTTCCATTGATATTTTGGTGAACAATGCCGGGGAACAGCATCCGCAAAAAAGCATTGAACAGATTACCTCACATCAGCTTCTTCGAACATTTCAAACGAATATTTTTGCCATGTTTTACTTAACAAAAGCGGTACTTCCTCATTTAAAGAAAGGAAGCAGTATCATTAATACCACATCTGTCACAGCCTATAAAGGTCATGAAACCTTGATCGACTATTCATCTACAAAAGGGGCAGTCGTGACATTTACGAGATCATTATCTTTATCGCTCATTAAGCAAGGGATTAGAGTGAATGGGGTAGCCCCAGGACCCATTTGGACACCGCTCATTCCATCGACCTTTACGGAAAAGGAAGTCTCTGAATTTGGCGGAGATGTTCCAATGGAGCGTCCTGGTGAGCCAGTAGAGCTTGCACCGAGTTATTTATTTTTAGCGAGCGAAGACTCCTCTTATATAAATGGACAAATCCTGCATGTAAATGGCGGAACCATTTTAAATGGATAAACAAAAAACTTGCGGTAAAGAGACGAGTTGCTTCCCTCTTTGCCGCAAGTAAAATCATCATGATTAATGTAAGCAGTGTTCTGCATATTGAGCTGACAGGTCGTTGAATCGTTTTTCATCGCGCTGATCCAGTGCCTTATCAATCTCTTCTCTAAGGAAGGTTAAGCGCTGTTTATAAAGCGCCTCATCTAAAACCATTTGAATATAGATGTCTAAAATCGTCACGCCGTTTTCTTCGGTTTTTTGGGTGTTGCGGGACTTCATGAGCTCAGCATACGTTTTTTTCTCTTTCATAAAGAATCCCCCCGATGCCTTTTTTATAGTATATGGATTGGCGGAGAAAAAATCAACAAGAATTTATAATTTTTAGACAATTTATTTTTGAGCGAAATCGACATCTCTTGTCCGATCGACACAATGTGATATATCTTTAAAAAAGGCTTTTCGATAGATCGAATGGACTAAATAATACGATAAAAAAATGATTTTTAATAAATTTTGAAAAAATCCTGTCGTTTCTTATATGTTGGTGATAGATTAATAGTATCTAAAATAACCAAAAATTAACACAGGAGGAAATGAAGTGTCAGGAATTAGTGAAACACCTTTAGATTCATACGTCATTAATCAAACAACAATGGCGATCCTTCCGGTTGAAGAAGGAAAAAGAGTATATTCAAAAGTCATAGAAAGAGAGACAAGCTTTTACGTTGAATTAAAGCCCCTGCAAATTATTGAACGCAGCTGCCGATTCTTCGGCTCAAGCTATGCAGGCAGAAAAGCGGGAACATATGAAGTAACAGGAATTTCTCACAAGCCTCCCATTGTGATTGACTCATCCAATCATCTGTATTTCTTCCCAACCTATTCATCCAACCGTCCTCAGTGCGGTTGGATCTCCCACAAATACATTCATACCTTCCAGGAATCATCCCTCGGAGACACGGTGGTCATCTTTACAAATGAGCAAACCGTCAAACTCGATGTCTCATATAAGTCATTTGAGAGTCAGGTGCACAGAACAGCGTATCTCCGAACGAAATTTCAAGATCGCCTTGATGGTGGTCTTCCTAAAAAACAAGAATTTATGCTGTATCCAAAGGAACAACAGCTCAACCTTGTATATGATTTTATATTAAGGGAGCTTCGGAACAGATATTAACTAAAACCAGCGGCAGCACAGCCGCTGGACTCCTTATGAAGCGAGGGTTTAGCATATCAAAAACATTGATAATTATATAAAAAATTATATAATTTAATTGAAATGTATAGATTTTTATGTAATGTGCAGCAGTGAAAGGGGATATGATGATGAGTTATGATGAACTAGATACACCGGCGCTATTAATTGATAAACAGGTGATGATGGAGAATCTAGCTGCTATGCAGCAATATGCGGACCGTCAGCAAGTCAAACTGCGTCCTCATACGAAAACACATAAAACACCTAGTCTTGCAAAGGTGCAGGAGGAGATGGGCGCATCTGGCTTAACTGTAGCGAAAGTAGGGGAAGCGGAAGTGATGGCAGCGCATGGGCTAACAGATATCTTTATCGCCAATCAAATTGTAGGTGAGACAAAGCTGAAGCGAATTCGAAAGCTGGCAGAGTCGATACACATTTCATTTGGAATAGATTGTGTAGAGCATGTGTTTCAAATTGAAGATGTCTTTCGTGGAGCAGAGAAAAAAGCGGAGGTTTTAATTGAGATAGAGGTTGGAGAAGAGAGGTCTGGTGTCATTGAAGAGAATGATTTCCGTCAAATCTTGCAGGGGATAAAAACATGTGACTTCGTTCATTTAAAGGGGATTTTTTCTCATGATGGTCATACATACAAGGCGGAAAGTAAAGCGCATTGTCAAACATTATATGAAGACGCTGTGTATCGAACGCTTCGGTTTGCACAGATTGCAAAAGAATCAGGCATGCTGCTAGAGGTAGTGAGCATAGGATCAACACCGCCGTTCTTATTTCAATTTGATATTCCCAAGGGAGTGACCGAAATCAGACCAGGTACTTACATCTTCATGGATGCCTCTCAGTCCAATGTGATCGGCACTTTTTCACATTGCGCAGCAGCTGTCCTGACGACGGTGATTAGTAAGCCAACAAAGACTCGTGTCATAACAGATGTTGGAGCCAAAGGGCTCACGGCTCAAACCCGTACAAAAGGGCTGACGAAAACAAAGGGACTAGGTAAGGTAAAAGACTTTGATGATGTATTTGTTTCCAGTGTATTTGATGAGCATGCCATCATTTATCACGAAGGCTTCCGTCAGACTGTCCAGATCGGTGAGAAGGTGCAAATCATTCCAAATCATATTTGTCCCGCTGTCAATCTCCATGAAAAAGCCTATCTCATCCAAGATGGTGAAGTAGTCGAAGAGCTTGACATTGCTTGTAAAGGTAAACTTCAATAAATCAACAGGACAAGGCGACTTCGTTGGGGCATCATTATGATGACACGACAACATCCACCATGCACATGAATTTGTTGAAACCAAATCCATATATCCAGTCGTCTATTGAGTGTGTGTCGGTAGACTGTCCACCAAATGACAGAGAAATGTGGATCCTTAGACGTATTTTTAAGCAATTATTCATAAATCACAGAAGTGACACGAGCCGTCTGTTACAATAAAAGAAATCATTTCTTGCAAAGTGTTCGTATGTGGTAAAGGATCCTCCTATTTTGACCGATATGAACGAATGGGAATAAGAAATGGAGGCTCTGTATGAAAAAACAATCGCAATTGCTGCTGTTATTCACCTTGACAGTGACCTTACTAGCAGCCTGTCAGCAAGCAGGTCAATCGCCTTCAAAACAAGACACAAAAGCAGCTGCGTATGAACAGTGGGTTCAGCGTTATATGGATGAGTTAAATGAAGCTTATGAAAACATGACCGACCAATTTATTTCAGATGGACAGGGAAAGATCCAAGCAAATAAAAAATTGAAAAAGGCGACGAAAGCCTTTGATCGTGTGATTCAAAAGGGGCTTGCTCATCAAGAAGTTCCAGCCGCTTATCAAAAGGCAGATGAACAATTAAAGACAGGTCTTCATTCATTTGAAAAAGGAATTGGTCAGGTGGAGCAGCTATTAAAGCGTCCAGATCAAGAAAAGCTGTTTATTTCCGCTACTCATCATCTCCAAGATGGATTGCAGAGGGCAGCTGCATTTATTGAAGAAGTAGGCCGCATTCAGCAATCAACATAAAAAAACTTGGAAGGCGGCGGACTTCCAGGCTTTTTTTACATATAAAGTATTTGCTTTAAGCGCTGCACACCATCTTGAATCATGTTTTCGTCCGTACAAGCAAAGCCTAGCAGTAATCCTTTTCGATTGCTCTCAAAACAATAAGGACTTAATGGATAAATGCCAATACCTGCTGCTTTTGCTGCTTCAATACTGCCTTTTTCGTCAAAGTCTAGCGCTCCTTCCAAAAAGACATGAAGACCGGTATCTGTTCCATAAATATGAAAGTGCTTGTCAAATTGTTGTGTCAAAAGGGCATCCATCATGGCAGCCTGTCTTTTTTTATATAGCTGTCTCATTCGCCTGACATAACGCGTAAATTCTCCTTCTCTGAAAAAAGAGGCGAGTGTGATCTGTTCCATAATGGGCAGCTGTCTTTGAATGAGTGATTGCAAGGAAGCGATTTCTTTTATGATCGCTTTGGAGCCGATAATGGCAGCAAGGCGGATGCCGGGTGCCAGTACTTTGGAGAAGCTTAAGATATAAATCACATGGTCGGGTGCTTCTGAAAATAATGAAGGAAGCGGTCCGCCATGATAACGATAATCTCCATCAAAATCATCCTCTAGTATATAAGACTGATGGCTGACGGCAAATTTCAGCAGCTGCTGCCTTCTGTTGACGCTCATACATACACCGGTTGGACGCTGATGGGAGGGCGTCACCGCAATCAGCTTTGTTCGCCGTGGCAATGTATTCACCATCATTCCTTCTTCATCGACGGGCGCGGGATAAATGTTCATTTCACGATGCATAAAGGAAAGCCTTGCTCCAGGAAAGCCTGGATCTTCAACAGCTACTGTATCGCCTTTTTTAAGCAATACCTGTGAAATCAAATCAATGGCTTGCTGCGTGCCTCCTGTTAACACGATTTGATCCTCTTCTACATCGATACCTCGTTCTACAGATAAGTATTGGCGTATTTCTGAACGTACTTCCCATAAACCATGCGGGGAGGAATAGCCCCAATCTTTCATCTCTAATCGCTGTAAAGCTTTCATGAGCGAGCGTTTCCATATGTTTTGGAAATGTTCATCGATGGCTGGTTCCTGATGACGAAAATCAATATCAAGCTTTTCATGAAATTGATTGGCCGACAGCCAGTGGTTCATTTGTTTCTCCGCCTCTTGAAAGTGTGGTCTTATTGGAAGAGGAAAAGGAGGCTCACCTTGATGGGGAGCGGAGGCTGCATAGTGGTCACTCGAAATAACCTTCGTACCGCCTCTTCTAGATGTGCTGACATATCCTCTTGCCAGCAGTTCATCATAAGCAAGCTGTATAGTTGATCTTGATACATTGAGCTCCTGTGCTAATACGCGTGTCGGTGTTAACTGATCATCAGGATTCAGTTTTTTGGAATGAATTTGTTGAATGATCCCAGTCACGATTTGCTGCCAGAGCGGGGTAGTACTTGAGCGGTCTAAATAAATATACATCGGGCACCTTCTCTCATTGTCACATATAACATGATGATGACACGGAAATATGGAGTGGTCAACAGCGTCATTTTTGGATATAGGAAGTAAGCCAAAAGGTGTGTACACTGTTCTCATATGCTTATGACTAGAGGAGAGAGTGAAATGATCCCTGCATCTAAAGAAGAAATCGCACCCCTATCCATCATTCCATTTATATTTGTTTTATTTGGTCTTTTTATGATTACAACCGCAGTGAATCTGCAGGTGCCCCTTTATACGTTGTATGCCGAACAAGCAGGGTACGGAAAAGCAGCTACAGCCTTTGTATTTGCTGCATATGTCTTCGGACTGATTCCAGTTTTGCTTTTTCTTGGCGGGATATCTGACCGGGCTGGACGCAAACCGGTTTTATTGGTCGCACTTAGTTTTTCGTTATGTGCTACCTTATTGATGACCGTACATCCTACCATTCAGATGCTCTTTTTGGCCCGGCTGCTGCAAGGGGTGGGGCTTGGCCTGAGTGTTGGTACATGCACCGCTTATTTGATTGCTTTATATCCAGAAAAATCAAGCTGGATTCCAACTTTTATTGCGTTATGCAGTTCGGTTGGCTTTGGGGGCGGTGCTCTTTTTACGGCACTTCTTTCTTTTAAGCATGTGTCGCTTGCGCCGCTTAGTTATTGGATTGTGCTGGGCTTTTTAATCCTAACGATCGTGGGTGTCTTCTTTTTCGTTCCACCTGTACAAGGAGATTCAGGTAAACGGATGATGAATATGCCAACATTTCCAAAAGGAACAATGCCAGCGAATGCAGCGATTGCTGTCGCGTGGTCGGTGTGCGGCCTCGTCATTTCGGTTTTGCCAGCACAGCTTAAATTGAATGGATATGAATTATGGGTAGGTCCGGCACTGTTTTTGATTAATATGGCAGGTGTCCTGATGCAGCCTTTTGTTCGCAAAATGAATAGCACAGCAGCGCTCCTTGCCGGATTTATCTGTCTTCCATGCGGATACGGTCTCTTGCTATTTGGAGCAAATAGTGGGTCCATCATTCTTGTGCTTGCCGGAACGATGATTGCGGGAACTGCCTGCTATGGATTTACTTATTTAGGTGGTCTTCAGCTTATTGTCGAGCGGGGAAAAAAGGAGGCAGCTAGAGCCGTTGCAGGTTTTTATTTGTTTGCCTATTTAGGTCTGGGACTTCCAAGTGTTTTTGTCGGGCTTTTCGCTGATCTGTACGGAACCCAGATGGTGTTAACCGTCTTTTTCTTGGTCGTTTTGGCAGCTTGTCTCATCCTTTTGATCTCGAGTGTCAAACAGAAACAAAAATGAGGAGTCTTGCTTTCTCTTTTTCTTTCCATTCGTTTAGAATAAAGGCATGAGAGGGGAAGATGACATGAAAAAAGTGCAGCTGGACGGCGCATCGTGCAGGTCGCAAGAAGAGCTTCATGACCAACTAAAAACAGTTTTACACCTTCCTGACTATTACGGGAAAAATCTTGATGCCCTATGGGACTGTTTGACAGGAGAAGTAAATCTGCCAGTAGAGCTAACATGGGTGAATTTTGACACAAGCAAGGACGCTCTTGGCGAGTATGCAGAAAGCGTAAAGCAGTTATTTCAAGAAGCAGAAGAGGAATTGAAGGGACAATTTCAAGTGAGTATTCAATAATGGTGAAAAAGCAGCCGCTACCGCAGGCTGTTTTTTTATGAGTTTCCGTCTTTCTCATTCTGCTATTTGAATATTTTACTAGATGTGATAATATATGAATTGTCGTTTAATTGATAATGATAATCATTTTTAGTGGAAAGAGCTAGATAGAAAGTGAGAAACCAGTATGAAGTTGTATCAATTAAGTTTATTATTTGTGTGTTTGGCATGTGTATCACTGTTTGTCGGTGTACAGGATCTGTCCATTTTACAGCTGTTTCATTTAACAGATGAACAAGTGCATACGTTAGTTTCAAGTCGCATCCCGCGTCTCATGAGTATTGTGCTTGCTGGCATGAGCCTTAGTTTATGCGGCTTTATTATGCAAAGCATGACGAGGAATAAATTTGTTTCACCAACCACTGCAGGAACGATGGATTGGGCGAAGCTTGGTATTTTAGCAGCAATGCTTGTTTTTACACATGCGAGCCCGCTCATGAAAATGGGAATCGCGTTTCTATTTACTTTAGCTGGGAATCTTCTTTTCTTAAAAATCCTGCGGCATATTAAGGTGAACGATACGATCTATGTACCTTTAGTCGGTTTAATGTTTGGCGGGATTGTCAGTTCAATATCTACGTTTATAGCCTATAAATATGATCTGATTCAAAACGTATCCGCATGGCTTCAAGGGGATTTTTCTCTTATTGTTCAGGGGCGTTATGAACTTCTCTATGTGAGTGTTCCACTATTGATCATCGCGTATTTATATGCTGACCGCTTTACAGTGGCGGGTATGGGTGAGAGCTTTGCCATCAACTTAGGTTTAACGTATAAACGTGTGATGGCGGTTGGTTTGGTGATTGTTTCGATGATTACATCTGTCACCATATTAACTGTCGGGATGCTGCCATTCCTAGGCTTAATCATTCCGAATATTGTATCGATCTACCGCGGCGATCACTTGAAAAAGAGCCTTCCGCATACAGCCTTACTAGGAGCCATTTTTGTTCTGATTTGTGATGTGCTCGGAAGGGTGATCATTTATCCATATGAAATTTCAGTTGGGCTCATGGTAGGCATCATCGGAAGTGGGATCTTCCTGTACATGTTATTAAGGAGGAAACGCTATGCATAAGAAACGAACATTATGCCTGATTGCAGCCATTGCAGCCGTACTGATCGTGATTTTCATTACCTTTCAAATGGGGTACTGGCAGTACACAGTGCCAAGTCGATTAAAGAAAGTGCTGGCGATGACATTGACTGGAGGCGCAATTGCCTTTTCATCTGTTGTCTTCCAAACCTTGACCAACAATCGAATCTTAACGCCGAGCATACTGGGTTTAGACGCACTATACTTGTTTTTGCAAACAGCGATTATTTATCTGTTTGGCTCGACCAATTTTATGATCGTCAATAAAAACCTGAATTTTTTCCTTTGCGTTGGGCTGATGATTCTATTTTCTGTGCTGTTATATACGGTGATGTTCAAACGCAAAAATAAACACATTTTCTTGCTTCTGCTTGTTGGTATTGTCTTTGGGACATTGTTCAAAAGCCTTTCTTCTTTTATGGAAATGCTGATTGATCCAAATGAATACCAGGTCGTACAAGATAAATCCTTTGCAAGCTTTAATCACATGAACACAGATATCTTACTCATTGCTTCTGTTTTATTTGCGGCGCTGTGCCTTTACATTTGGACATTCCGCTCCAAATTAGATGTCATGTCACTTGGGAAGGAGCATGCGGTGAATCTGGGAATTGACTATGACAGCATCACAAAAAAGATGCTGATCGTGATAGCCGTTCTTGTGTCCATCGCAACAGCACTTGTCGGACCGATTACGTTCCTTGGCTTACTCGTCGTAAATGTCGCACGAGAGCTCTTTCGGACGTACCGGCATACATACTTGCTACTAGGCTCTTTTTTCATCAGTGTGATTGCCCTTGTAGGCGGGGAGTTTCTTGTAGAAAAGGTATTTACTTTTCAAACGCCGCTGAGTGTCCTGATTGATTTAGTAGGCGGGTTGTATTTTATTTACTTACTTTTAAAGGAGAGTCGCTCATGGTCGTGATGAAGGGAGTCAGTAAGACATATAACGGAAAAACAGTGCTTCACAAAACAACTGTCAGTGTGAAAAAAGGACAGCTGACCTCTCTCATTGGTCCCAATGGAGCGGGGAAAAGCACACTTTTATCAATCATGAGCCGCTTGATTCAGCCAGACTCAGGTGCAGCTTATTTAGAAGACAAGCCATATAGCGCGTACCCACCACAGGAACTAGCAAAAAAGATGAGCATTTTAAAGCAGGCCAATCACATGAGTGTGCGCCTGACCGTTCGAGAACTTGTCAGCTTTGGTCGTTTTCCTTACTCACAGGGCCATCTGACAAAAGAGGATGAGAAAATGATTGATGTGTCCCTCCAATACATGAGGCTTGCCGATATCCAGCATCAATATGTAGATGAACTGAGCGGAGGACAAAGGCAAAGAGCCTTTATTGCGATGGTGCTGGCTCAGGATACGGATTATATTTTCTTAGATGAGCCTTTAAACAACTTGGATATGAATCATTCTGTTGAGATGATGAAGCTATTTAAGCAGCTCGTCAACGATCTTGAGAAAACGATTGTTGTGGTTCTCCATGATATTAACTTTGCATCTGTGTATTCCGATCATATCGTCGCTTTAAAAGATGGTCAGGTGATCAAAGAAGGCGGAGTAGAAGAAGTGATTCAAGCAGATGCACTTGAACAAATTTATGACATGCGCATACCGATTGAAGTCATTCACGGTGAGCGTATTTGCTTATATTTTTCTTAAAAAAATGAAGAGGTGATCACGTATGAAAAGATGGATTTGGATGATGACTGTATTAACAGCGATTGTTGTACTCGCTGCCTGCGGGAACCAAGGAAAAACAGAAGGAACAAAAGAGGAAACCGTCACGGTAAAAGACATGCTGAATAAAGATGGCGTGAAGATCAAGAAAAACCCGAAAAAAGTCGTCGTGTTTGATATGGGAAGTCTTGATACGTTAGACAAGCTAGGTGTAAATGTGACAGCATTACCAAAACAAGTGGTCCCAAAATATCTATCCAAATATGAGGATGACAAATATGAGAATGTCGGCGGTTTAAAAGAGCCGAACTTCGAAAAAATTGCAGAGATTAAGCCCGATTTGATTATTATTCAGTCACGTCAATCAGATGCATTCGATGAATTTTCTGAAATTGCTCCTACGATTTTGATGGATGTAGATACTGCCAACTATATGGAATCATTTAAAAAGAATGCCACGACGTTAGGGGAAATTTTTGATAAGGAAGACGAAGTCAAAAAAGAACTAGCAGCTATTGATCAAAAAGTAGATGCATTAAAGAAACAGGCAAAAGAGTTGAAACAGAATGGTTTAGTGATCATGGCCAACGACAGTAAAATGACAGCCTTTGGTGCTAAGTCAAGATACGGACTCATTCATGATGTGTTTGGTATCACGCCGGCAGATCAAAAGCTTGAGCCATCTGACAAACACGGGCAAAGCATTTCGTATGAGTACATGGTCAAAACGAATCCGGATTACTTATTTGTCATTGATCGAGGCGCAGCGATCGGAGAAGAAACTTCTGCGAAACAGCTTGTTGAGAATGATTATGTGAAATCAGTCAAAGCGGTCAAAAACAACCATGTGGTGTATTTGAACTCTGACATGTGGTATTTATCTGGCGGCGGCCTTGAATCATTGACTGCCATGATTGATGAAGTAAAACAAGGAATTGACCAAAAATAATGGAAGAAAAGCTGCTCATACTGAGCGGCTTTTTTTATTGTGGATTCATAAAAATATGTTGCGTGCAGGAAACTTTCATTGAAATATGTTATAGTGGAACCTACATTGATAGACTAAGATAGAGTGAGGGTTCGGAAAGGATGAAGGAGAAAACAAGATCAAAAAGAAGGCTGAGACCTTGGGTGAAAGTCGTGCTGTTTATCATGGCATTTGTCATGGTGATGGCAATATCCGTGACAGGATATGCCTACTATAAAATTTCAAAAGCGTCGAATAAGGCGCAAGTGTCATTAGAAAGAGGAGACACCTCGCAAAAGCGTGTGAAAGCTTTTGATCCAGGAAAGGACAGCTTCTCGGTCCTGCTGCTTGGAATTGACAGCCGTCCAGGTGAAACGGTAGACGAAGCAAGAAGTGATGCGGTCTTACTGGCGGCTGTGAACCGAACAGAGAAAACCATCAAGCTCCTTAGTATTCCTCGTGATTCTTATGTAGATATTCCGGGAAGAGGATATGATAAAATCGCCCACGCCCATGCGTTTGGGAGTGCAGATTTGTCAGTCAAAACGGTCGAAAACCTGTTGAATATTCCGGTAGACTATGTGATTTCAGGGAACTTTAAGGCGTTTCAAGACATTGTAGATGAGTTAAATGGAATTGAAGTAACGATTGAAGATGAAGGTATCGCAAAACAAATGGAAAAGGATTCAAAAGGGAAAGTTCATGTGCAAACAGGAACACATACGTTAAATGGCGAAGAAGCATTAGCCTTTGTAAGAACGAGAAAGGCAGATAGTGACCTCATGCGCGGGAAGCGCCAAATGGAAGCACTTCAAGCCATCTTTGAAAAGTCTAAATCTATTTCTTCGATCCCATCCTATGACAACATCATTGATACACTTGGTGATAATGTTTCAACCAATCTGTCCATGAAGCAGTTTATCGGTCTTTTTCCATTATTGAGCTCATTGAAATCAGTGGATCCCATTCAGCTAAAGGGCCATGATTATCAGCCTGGGAATGTGTATTACTTTGAGTTAGATGGCGCTGGATTAGAAGAAGTGAGAACAGAGCTGAGAGAACAGCTTGAATTATCATAAATAAGTAGGAGCCTGCCGCTGTGGCAGGCTTTTTGCTTTGAATGGGGAAGCGCGACAATGAAGCAACTTCAATTCGCTTGATGAAGAAAATAACGAGTCAGTAGTTCCTCTACCCGGTGACGTATACGTGGATTAAAGTATTTATGTGTTTCTTCATAGCCATCCATGATAAATAGATACGTTGTAAATCCTTCATCGTGTTCAATTTGCTGTACCTTCATTTTTTCTTTACGTAAATGCTGCTTTAGTTCATAAAGTGCTTTCTGTGCTTCCTTTAAGGCGGAGGTCACAAGCTGAATGTATGGTTCATTTAGTTTGAATGTTTGATGTTGTTTTAAGAGAGTCAAATCACGATTGAGGATGGAGACGACCATTGGAAGAAAGATGGCCTGTTCCATCATCTGAAGCTGTATTCTTGATAGTCTCGTCATGTCCAAGCCTGCTTTCTTTCTTGATAGAACACATGTTCTTGTTTATTATACCGAATGAGTCAAATAATCTCAAGGGGGGGATTCATTTGTATATTTTTATGTTTTCCATGTAAAATGAAAAGTAGACAAATCTTGAAGGAGTCAAACAAGTTGACATCATTTCTTTCTCTATTTACTCACGAAAATATCACATCATTTTTTGAGAGCTACAAGGCCTTTGGACCGATTGTGGCCATATTGCTCCCTTTAATAGAAGCATTTCTTCCGTTTTTACCACTCGTTGCGTTTGCTGTAGCGAATGCAAATGCATTCGGTCTTTGGGAAGGATTTTTATTGACCTGGATTGGCGCAAGTGCAGGGTCTATTCTTGTCTTTTTACTGATCAGAAAATTTGGACAGATGAGAATGCTCAACTTTATCAGCAGGCATCCTTCCATTAAAAAATTGATGCTTTGGGTGGAGAAGCGGGGGTTTGGTCCATTATTTATTTTACTTTGCTTTCCTTTCACGCCCTCTGCTGCCGTCAATGTTGTAGCAGGTTTATCAAGAATTAGTTTTTGGCAATTCTCATTAGCTACTTTATCTGGCAAGTGTGTCATGCTTTTTATCATTAGTTTTATTGGTTATGATCTTTCTGCTTTAGTTAAGAATCCGTTAAGAAGTGTTTTTGCGGTTCTAGTTATTGCGTTATTATGGTATGTTGGAAAGAGAGTAGAAAATAGATTGAACATTCGAATGAGTAAACGTGAGGACAAAGGAGGCTCTTAATGAAAAAGAAGCCATTGCTATGGTTGATGATTATTACAGGCATCGTCTTATTGTTCCAAGTAAAGAATTTCATGTTTGTCACGTACAAAGTAGAAGGGGTTAGTATGGACCCAACTTTTACAGATGGAACAGAATTATTAATCAATAAGTTCTCGCCAAAACTCACGAAAATTAGCCGGTTTGATTATGTGTTATTTCACGGACCTAAAAATCAAATCTTGATCAAGCGGGTCATTGGACTCCCAGGAGAAACGATCAAGTATGAAGATGATCAGTTATTTGTCGATGGTGAAAAAAAGAAGGAACCTTATTTAAAAGAGCAGAAACAACATAAAATGGGGAACGTCCTGACAGGGGATTTTCAGCTGAAAGCCATCACAGGAGACGATAAAATCAAAAACAATCATTACTTTGTGGTCGGAGATAACCGAATACATAGCTTTGACAGCCGGCATTTTGGCACCATTTCAAAGGATCAAGTTGTCGGTGTCAAAAGGAATACCAGCGAATAAAAAAAGGCGCTCTGCACATGCAAAGCGTCTCTTTTTTTATTTTGCGGCTTTATAATCAGGCTGCCTTTTTGCCCATACATGGTGTAAGAACCGGAAAAACGGTGGCAGCATTGCAATAACGAGAATAATTCTGACGACTTGTACAGCCACAACAAAGGTAGAATCCTCGTGCAGTGTGACTGCAGTTGTTGCCATCTCTGCAATACCGCCAGGCGAAAAAGCAAGAATGGCTGTAATGACAGAGATACCTGTGATTTCAGCAATGGCAATAGAGCTGAGGACAGTCGCAGCAATTAGCCCAGCTGAGCTGACGACAGCCACAATGAGAGTGTTTTTTAGCCCGACAAACATCTCTTTATTCATTTTTGAACCAATGGTTGCACCTAGAAATACTTGAGACGCAATGTTCGCTTGTGCCGGCCAATAAGGAATCAAATCATAACCTATGAGTGCGCCCGCACCAACTTGAAGAGCTGCGACGCCTAGCATGCTGCCGATCAGCCAAGGAGCAGGGAAATGAAGACGAACTGCTAGGCGTGACATGAGCCAGGCACCTAAAATAAGCGCAGCGGTCCAAGAGATGTTTGAAAGGGTGAAAACACCCGAAGAAAAAGCGCTCCCTTGCGTAACTACAGCCGCATCCGCTTGGTTTTTTGTATTTAAATAAAACACTGTAAATGGGATAGTGAGTACAACCATTAATACACGTATCGTTTGCACAAGACTCACAACAGCTGTATTGGCTCCCACCTCTTGGGCAATCCCCGGCATAGCGGATAAACCGCCGGGGGCAGTTCCGACAAAGCTTGTCAGCATATCTGTTTTGCTCAGCTTCCATAAGACAAAGCCTGAGAGCATCGCCAGTAGAATAGAAAAGACGAGCATGAAACTCACAGGGAGCCAATTTTCAGCGAAAATGTGAAGGACCTTCATATTCATTTTCTGTCCGAGTTCGATTCCGAGAATGAATTGACCAAGGAGCAGCCATCTGCTGTGAATACGTAAGGTGCTGGTTCCTTTACGCTGAAACAGGGTGGGGCGGCGCATAGCAATAAAAGCTGCTGTAATTAATGTACCTACCATCCAGCCAATAGACATACCTGTTAAAGACAAAAGAAATCCACCTAAACCGCTTATCGCAATGAGAATGAGATCGGTTCGAAGGCTGTTTCCTTGTTTCATCACATGTAAACCTTCTTCCTATATGTTTGTTCAGTAAGTGAAATGTTGTTAACTTCACTATAATACAAAAGTCTCTATAAATAAAATACGAATTTTTTCACTATTTTCATAAGATTATCTTATCGCTAAATGGTTAGTATATTTTTATAAAGAAAGATATAATTTTTACCAAAAACAAAGTCAATATACAACGATTTTCCCCTATTTATGTTATCAGTTGACTATCATTTTCAATTACACTACAATGCTTAGTGTGAGGTGATAACATGAAAATTCCTTCTTTTAAATATAATGAAAAGGGATTGAATCGTTTTTTTGGTCCTTTAGAGGGAAGAATTATGGAGATCCTTTATGAAGGTGAGGATATGCCGATTAAAGAGGTGCAGCAAAAGCTGTCAGATGAGAAGCCGATTAATTTCAACACCGTGATGACTGTGCTGAACCGCTTAACCGAAAAAGGAATTGTGGAGAAAAAAACAAAAGGGCGCTCATCTATTTATAATCCTATTTTAACAAAAGAAGAATTTCTAAATGAGCAAACAAAATGGATTACACAAGGATTGATGGACGATTTCGGTCCACTGGCAGTGAATCATATGGTGGATGCGATTGAAAGTGCTGATCCTGAATTACTCAAAGTACTAGAAGCACGACTAGCGTCTAAAAAAGAGGAGCAGCAAAATGAATAAAATGAAGTCGAGTCTGCTGTTTTCAGGCGGTATATTGATTGGTTTAGCCATTTTTTATCAGATGGGGTATTACGTACTTTCAAGCTTTTTTGGCTGGAGTCAAGCATATAACCTGATCCATGTATGCCAGTCTGTGCTCGAATTCTATGGGTTCACTCCTTTAAAATACTTTCTGGATGCCTTAGTCTTTTACACATTGGGTTTTGCGATTTTTTATATGACGAAACAAATCAAAAAGTACATTCAATTCAAGCAAAATCTGATGCTTGCAGTCGATCACCAGTCGACCGAATCTTTATCTGAGAAATATGCCAATGACATCATCGTGTTTCATTGTCATGAACCGCTTGCTTTTGCAATGGGGATGCTTCACCCAAAGGTTTATTTATCAACAGCTCTCATGGACATGCTAGATGAAGAAGAGATTGACGCTGTTGTTCATCACGAATTGCATCACAAATACAGCTATGATCCTTTAAAGGCTTTCATGTTCTCAATGCTCACAAAAGTCATTTGGTACATTCCAGTGTTAAAGCATATGAGACAAAGCTACTCTGTTTTTCGTGAAGTGATTGCAGATGACTATGCCATTCAGCAGACAGGTACTGAGCTTGGAGTAGGGCAGGCCCTTTTGAAGCTGATTAAAAAGAGAACCCAGTTTCAAAAACAAACAAAGTTTGCGGTGTCCTTTGGGGATCGGGCATTGAATTTAAGAATACAAAAAATTTTAAATCCAACTTACAATATTCCTTTTAATGTACCAATGATTCCAATCGTCACTTCAGCGATTCTGATGGTGGTCTTAATGATTATGCTCAACCTTAATTACTAATTTTTTTACTTATTAACATTACATTATGTAGTGTAAAAACAGGAGGAAATCACTATATGAAAACAAATCAAGAAATAGGAACACTTTTTGTACGCGTTATTTTAGGTATTATTTTCTTTTTACATGGGCTTCAGGCATATCAAGAAGGGCTGGGAGGCACAGCAGCATTCTTCGGACAAATCGGTGTACCTGAATTCATGGCCTACATTGTCAAGACAATTGAGCTAGTCGGTGGTATCGCCTTGATTTTAGGTCTAGGAACACGTATTTTCGCAGCATTATTCGTACCAATTATGGCAGTAGCGATTATCACTGTTGGTTTTTCTAAAGGATTTGTTGGTGGTTATGAATTTGAACTTTCGCTTTTCGTCATGGCGCTTTATTTAACTCTTAGTGGCAGTAAGCTGTTATCAATTGATGGGATTCTCAAGCATCAGCAGCAAAGCAATGAAGCAAAATTTCATTAAAAGATGATAAAAAACTCCTTCTGCTCTTTGTGGCAGAGGAGTTTTTTTAATGGTCGAATTCTCATTTTCTCGTTTGAAAATAAGGAAGGGATGTGAGGCTTTGCTATATTTAGCGCTTTCTTTGACAGATTGAATGAACGAAATATCGATTTCATTTTTTGACGGAACATACGATCTCCTATTAAAATAGGACTATCTATGATGCATGGTGCGTTAAAAGATATAAAAACCATACAGCGTGCTGCTGCTCATCTTGAGCGATACGTTTCATTAGCTCTTTTGTTCCTTGATCCCGGACATAGTCTGATACGCTTAAGTAAAAATCGACCGTTTTTTGTTCATCTTTAAAGGCAAACATAAGTCCTTCTCTGAATTGGTCTGGACAAGGTTCTGTTACGCTTGGTTTGTGGTTTTTACCTGTTAAAGAATAATATAGCTTTGAAAATAGTTGATAGTGTCTGACTTCATCCTGGCGTATTTCTTGAATGATCTTCTTTGCTTCAGGATTTTTTGCCTTTTGGGCAAGTTTTTCGTAGCATTGGATCGCAGAATACTCACCATTGATCGCTTTCTCAAGGTCTGAAATGATTCTTGTGTTTTGGCGCATGTCATAAGGCGAGTAGTCATAGTAACCGTAATACATGATATTGCCAGCCTCCTTTTAGTTCATGATGGTTTATGATATGAAAAGAGTGAGGAAAGGTGCCTATGTTTTTTTCAGAAAGGAGAATGGGAACGTGATAGGAAAATAGCTATTTACCTTTATTTTCGCTAGAATATGAGTACATAAGAAAGGTGTTGTGGAACGTGGAGATTCAGTTTTTAGCAGGCAGATCGGGGAGTGGAAAAACGACTGCAATCTTAGAGGAAATCAAAGAACAGCTTCGGCTTGATCCGTTGGGTCCGCCAATCATTTTTTTAGTCCCGGATCAAATGACATTTTTAATGGAATATGAGCTTGCGAAAACGTCTGAAGCTGGTGGAATGATCAGAGCTAAAGTATTTAGTTTCACTCGTCTTGCTTGGTCTATTTTACAGCAGACTGGTGGAGCGAACCGGCAATTTGTGACAAGCACAGGAATTCAAATGCTTTTAAGAAAAGTGATTGAAGAGCAGAAAGACAAGTTTAAAGTATTCAAAAAAGCGAGTGATAAGCCGGGGTTTGTGGAGCAAATCGAAAAAACGATGGCTGAATTCAAAAGATACTGTATGCTGCCGGAGGATATTGAGAAAATTTCAGCGTCTAGCATGCATTCAGAGTATACAGAAGAAAGACGGGCAGCCGAAAAATTGCATGATCTCCATGTTCTTTATCAGCAGATGGAGCAGCATTTACAAGATGAATATGTGCACTCAGAAGACTATTTGACTCTTCTTGCCCAGCAAATTCCTTCAGCTGAAGAAATAAAAGGAGCACACATCTATATAGATGGTTTTTATCAATTTACACCGCAGCAGCTTCTTGTCATTGAACAGCTCTTGCTGCATGCAGCAAAAATAACTGCGGCTTTCACAGTAGATCGATCCTATCATGATAGGCAGCCAAATGAACTTGATTTATTTCGTATGACAGGTAAAACGTATTTCCAGCTCTATCAGCTTGCTAAAGAGTGCGGAGCTGACATTTCTGAAAACATTTTTGAAAGAAATCATCGGCACCTTTATACACCAGATCTTGCTTATTTAGAACACCAATATGAGCAGCGGCCCGTGCAGCCATATCAGGAAAACACCCCTCATCTCACAGTGTCTAAAAGTGCAAATAAACGAGCTGAAATTGAGGGAGTAGCAAGAGATATTCTTGATTTAGTGAGAGAAAAAGGACTCAGACTGCGAGATATCTCGATTGTAGCGCGGCATGTAGATGACTATAAAGATACGTTAAAAGAGGTTTTTAGAGATTACGATATTCCTTTTTTTATTGATGGAAATGAATCGATGCAGTATCATCCGCTCATCGAATTGATTCGTTCGAGCTTGGATGTCATAAAAGGAAATTGGCGGTATGAAGCGGTATTTCGCTGCGTGAAAACAGAGTTCTTATTTCCGGCTGAAATCACTAAGAACAAAGCGAGAGAGCATGCAGATCAGCTTGAAAACTATTGTATTGCTTATGGTGTAAAAGGAGAGCGCTGGACAAACGGTTCCCGGTTTCATTACAGGCGTTTCCAATCATTAGATGAGGATTTCGGACAAACAGATCAAGAAATTGAAATGGAACAAATGCTAAATGACGTCAAAGAATGGATCGCGCCCCCGCTTTACCAGTTGCAAAAAGGGCTCAAAAAAGCGCAAAAGGTAAGGGACATGGTAGAGGCTGTCTATGTCTTTTTAGAAGAGATACAAGTACCAGATAAGCTTGAAAAAGCGAGGCTTGAGGCTGAAGAAGCAGGTCGATTAGCTGAAGCAATGCAGCACGGGCAAGTATGGGATGCGGTGATTCAATTAATGGATGAATTTGTTGACATGCTAGGTGACGAAGAGCTCTCATTTCCTTTATTCCAACAGATGATAGATACAGGATTAGCTTCTCTAAAATTCGCTTTGATTCCGCCTTCACTCGACCAAGTATTTATCGGAAGTATGGATTTATCCAGAATGTATCAAGTGAAGTGTACGTTTATCATTGGTGTAAATGATGGCGTTATTCCCGCACGCCCCTCTGATGAGAGTGTATTGTCTGAGGATGACCGAGAATGGTTAAAACGAGCAGGAGCAGAGCTAGCAGAGACAGGAAAGGAACGGCTGCTAGATGAGCAATTTTTAATTTACCAAGCGTTATCAAGTCCATCCCGACATTTGTATCTATCCTATGCGGCTTCTGATGCAGAAGGACGTTCTCTATTGCCTTCGACACTCATCAAGTATTGCCAAGAGCTTATGCCAAATCATCAGCAGGCTCTTTATGTGTTAGATCCAGAACAGCTAGAAGATGAGGAGCAATTAAAATTTGTAGCGAATGAGCATGTTTCGTTGTCGTATACCGTCTCACAGCTGCAGCAATGGCTCAATCAATATCCCATTAGCGGTGTATGGTGGAGTGTCTATAACTACTTAATGACATCTCCTCATCGGGATGTATCAAAAAACATCATGTCAAGTTTGTTTTTTACAAATCGAGCGCAGCCATTAAAACCTAATGTCACAAAAGAACTTTACGGTGACCATATTCAGGGCAGTGTTTCAAGAATGGAGAAATTCAATGCGTGTGCATTTTCTCACTTTGCTTCCCACGGTTTAAAACTAAAGGATCGACAATTTTACAAATTGGAAGCACCCGATATTGGCCAGTTGTTTCACTCGGCTTTGAAGCATATTTCAGATACGCTAGTTGAACAAAAAAAGGATTGGAAAAACCTAACGAAGGAAGATTGTGTAAACTACTCAAGATATGCAATCGAACAGCTTGCTCCGCGTCTTCAAAAGGAGATTCTATTAAGCTCTAATCGGCATGCTTATATTAAAGAAAAGCTTCAGAAAATCTTAATTCGAGTCTCTTCTATATTAAGTGAACATGCCAAATTGAGTGGATTTTCTCCAGTAGGGCTTGAGTTAGGTTTTGGGGGCCAAGGGCCTTTGCCGCCGTTTACTTTTCAATTAAAGAATGGCTGCACGATGGAGCTTGTCGGAAGAATTGACAGGGTAGATAAAGCAGAAGGTTCAAAAGGGCTGCTTTTAAGAATCGTCGATTACAAATCCAGTGAGAAAGGTCTTGACCTAGCAGAAGTATACTATGGTCTTGCCTTGCAAATGCTCACATACTTAGACCTAACCATTACGTATTCGAAAGAGTGGCTCGGCGTAGAAGCAACGCCTGCTGGCATTTTATATTTCCATATTCATGATCCGCTCATTCAAGCACCGATTCCACTTGCAGAGGATGAAATTGAGCAGGAAATATTCAAGAAATTTAAAATGAAGGGTTTATTGCTTGAAGATGTGGAAGCAGTAAAGCTAATGGATCAAACGCTTGATTCAGGTAGATCGCAAGTCATTCAAGCCGGTTTGAAAAAGGATGGGTCTTTCCGTTCTGATTCGGCAGTTTTAAGTGAAGATCATTTCCATATACTCACACAACACGTTCGGCGCACATTTGAAGAAGCAGGCGAAAGAATTACAAATGGAGAGGTCGCAATTAATCCATATAAATTAAAGGATCAAACACCTTGCCGCTTTTGTTCATTCAAGTCTATTTGCCAATTCGATGAATCAATAGAAGATAATGATTTTAGGGTGCTCACCTCTGAAAAGGATGATGTTGTGATAGAACGGATCAAAAAAGAAGGGGATCAGTATGCAAATACCAAAACCGAATAACAGTACGTGGACGGATGACCAGTGGGAAGCCATCGTTTCAGAAGGACAAGATATCTTGGTTGCGGCGGCGGCTGGGTCAGGTAAAACAGCTGTTTTGGTTGAACGCCTGATTCGAAAAATGACCCGGCCTGAACATCCAGTTGATGTGGACCGTCTGCTCGTTGTGACTTTTACAAATGCTTCTGCGGCAGAGATGAAGCATCGGATCACAGAAGCACTTGAAAAAGAATTAGCCAAAAACCCTGGGTCTCTTCATATGAGAAGGCAGCTGTCCCTCATGAATCGAGCCAATATTTCAACCTTGCACTCCTTTTGCTTGCAGGTTTTGCGCACCTTTTACTATGAAATTGATCTTGATCCAGGCTTTCGTTTGGCTGACCAAACAGAAGGAGAACTATTAGGAGATGAAGTGTTAGACGAACTGTTTGAGGATGAATATAAGGCTGGAAAGCCATCATTCTTTGAATTGGTTGATCGTTACACGTCTGACCGTCACGACTTAGATTTGCAATGGCTCGTGAAGAGAATTTATGAGTTTTCGAGATCACATCCTTCTCCGGAGCAATGGATGCGGGCATTTCTTTCACTTTATGATGTAGATGCTCAAACAAAAGTAGAAGAATTACCGTTTTATCCATATATCAAAGAAGATCTTTCTCTCGTTCTCCGGAGCTGCCAGGAGCTGCTTGAACGAGCTCTTTCGCTATCAAAAGAACCGAGCGGCCCAGCACCGAGAGCAGAGAATTTTATAGATGATTTAGAGCAAGTTAATGAATTAATCCGTCATCAAGATGATTTTGAGAAACTTTATGAGCTTTTGCCGAACGTCAATTTTAAAAGGCTCAAAACGTGCAAAGGGGACGAATATGACCCTGCTTTAATAGAAAAAGCCACAGATGCACGTAATCAAGCAAAAAAACAATTAGAAAAACTAAAAGATGAATATTTCATGCGCAGTCCTGCCCAGCATTTAAAAAGCTTAGCTGAAATGAAGCAAGTTGTGGAGACACTTGTAGAGCTTGTGATCCAATTTGGTGAGCGTTTCGAAAGAGCGAAGCAGGAAAAGTCAATTGTCGACTTTTCGGATTTAGAGCACTATTGCTTACGCATTTTAGCGGAGCAGGATGCAGAAGGACATTTGATCGAAACAGAAGCTGCCAAGTACTATCAACAGCAGTTTGAAGAAGTACTCGTTGATGAATACCAGGATACAAACCTTGTACAAGAAACGATTTTAAAGCTTGTATCTAAGGGGAAACATTCTGCAGAGGGCAATCTGTTTATGGTTGGTGATGTAAAGCAGTCTATTTATCGTTTTAGACTGGCTGAGCCCATGCTTTTTTTAAACAAATATAAACACTTTCAACCAGACGGCAAAGAAACAGGGAAGAGGATCGATTTAAATAAAAACTTCCGCAGCCGTTCAGATGTTTTAGATAGTACGAACTTTTTGTTCAAGCAGCTGATGGGGGAAACAGTTGGAGAAATTGAATATGATGAACAAGCTGAATTAAAGCTTGGAGCGAGTTATCCAGAAAGCAAAGATACAACGACAGAAATGCTTCTTGTCCACTTAGATCAGCAGGAAACAGAACCCGGCGAAGAGCGAGAAGAGCTCGAGACCGTCCAATTTGAAGCGAGAATCATTGCTAAAAAAATAAAAGAATTAGTGGAGCAGCCATTTCAAGTGTACGATGCAAAGCAGCAAATGACCCGTAACTTACAGTATCGTGACATTGTCATTTTGCTTCGATCTATGCCTTGGGCTCCGCAAATGATGGAGGAATTAAAGAAGCAGGGAATCCCTGTATATGCGAATCTTTCCTCTGGTTATTTTGAAGCAACAGAGGTGTCTGTCATTCTTTCTTTGTTAAAAGTCATCGATAATCCATATCAGGATATCCCGCTTGCTGCTGTTTTAAGATCACCTATTGTTTATTTAGACGAAAATGAATTGGCACTGATTCGAACAAGTGATAAAAAAGGCACGTATTATGATGCTGTAAAGGCATTTATGAGTGTGACGCATTCTGATCACCCTACATGCAAAAAACTAGAGCGATTTTTTCAATTACTGCGCAAGTGGCGTGATTTTTCTATCAATCATTCGGTGGCAGAATTAATTTGGGAAGTCTACCGTGACACGCAGTATCTTGATTATGTTGGCGGGATGCCTGGAGGTAAGCAGCGGAAGGCGAATCTTCGTGCCCTTTATGACCGGGCCAAGCAATATGAAAAAGCTGCCTTTAGAGGGCTATTTCGATTCCTTCGTTTTATTGAAAGAATGCAGGAGCGTGGGGATGATCTTGGTGCGGCAAAAACGTTCAGTGAAACAGAGGACGTTGTGCGCATGATGACGATCCATAGCAGTAAAGGATTAGAATTTCCAGTCGTCTTTACCGCAGGCCTCGGCAGGAACTTTAATATGATGGACTTAAACCAGTCCTATTTACTTGATAAAGAACTAGGCTTTGGAAGCAAGTATATCCATCCTGAGCTGAGAATTAGTTATGCGACATTACCGCTTGTGGCGATGAAAAAAAAGATGAGAAAAGAGTTATTATCTGAAGAATTAAGGGTCCTATATGTAGCGCTCACAAGGGCTAAAGAAAAATTATTTCTGGTCGGCTCTGTCAAAAATCAGGTGAGAGCATTAAGCAAATGGCAAAATGCCGCAACCGGAGAAGAGTGGCTGCTCCCTGATTTTGAACGGTATCAATCGAAAACATACTTAGATTTCATTGGCCCTGCCCTCATCCGTCATCAAGCGATGTCATCTGTTTTAGAAGAAACAGGAGATGTTGTTCTTTCGCATCCGTCTACATTCACTATCTCATTTACGCAAGCTTCTGATCTTTTAAAGGAAGATATGTCACTTGAAAAGAATGAGCAAGACGAGATTGTACAAGCATTGATCAATGGTCTGCCTGTTGAAGGATATGGTGATGCTGATGAGCAGGTGGCAGAGAGGCTCTCATGGAAATATCCGTATCTAGCGGCCTCGCAAGTCGGCACAAAGCAGTCTGTTTCCGAGATAAAAAGAATGAAAGAAATACAGGATGAGTACAGTGTTCCTTCTTCTATTCGAAAAGCTCGTGCAACATTGTATGACCGGCCGGCTTTCATGAAGAAAAAAACACTCACTGCCGCAGAACAAGGCACCGCAATGCATACAGTGATGCAGCATATCCCGCTTCCTTCTGAGGAGCCCTATGATGAATCACGTATAGGACACTTGCTCGAATCCTTACAGCAGCGAGACTTGCTAACAGATGAGCAGATCCAGTCAATAAATCAAGAGGGAATTGCTGCTTTCTTCTCTACTTCAATTGGTCAAAAACTGCTAAAAGCGGACTGGGTGAAACGAGAAGTGTCATTTAGTATGGTGTTACCTGTTAAAGAGGTATACAGTCATATTGATACTGAGGGAGAGCCTGTTCTGATTCAAGGGATGATTGACTGTTTATTTGAAACAGATGGAAAGCTATATTTACTAGATTATAAAACTGATAGAGTACAAGGCAGATATACAGTTGACGCTGCTGAACCGATCTTGAAAAAGCGTTATGAAATCCAAATAGCGTTATATGCAAAAGCTGTAGAACGTTTGACAAACAGAACATTAGAGGAGAAAATTCTCTATTTCTTCGATGGGAATTTAGAAATTTCTTTATAAATGTATCGGAATGAGAGGTGAATCACATGAGGATTCTGCATACAGCGGATTGGCATTTAGGGAAAACCCTTGAAGGTCGAAGCCGGCTTGATGAGCAAGCACAGTTTTTAGATGAACTATATCAAATCGTGAAAGACGAACACATTGATGTCATTGTGATGGCCGGTGATGCCTTTGATACAGTGAATCCACCTGCTAGAGCAGAGCAGCTTTTTTATGAAAGTCTATCTGCTTTATCTGATAAAGGAAAACGCCAGGTAGTGGTCATTTCAGGCAACCACGATAATCCGGATCGCTTATCAGCCGCATCACCTTTAACAAATGATCAAGGGATTCATTTAATTGGATATCCGACAAATGACATCATCCGTGTCGATGTTCCTTCTGCGGATGAACGTTTATCCATTGCAGCACTCGCTTATCCGTCTGAGGCGAGACTAAATGAGGTGCTAGCTGAAACATTTGAAGAGAAATTGCTTCGTGATCATTACAATTTAAAGATTCAACAAGCGTTTCAACATTTAAGTAATCAATTTCAACCGGATACGGTCAATATGGCAACAAGCCACATTTATGTGGCAGGGGGAAGTCAAACAGATTCAGAAAGACCGATTGAAGTAGGCGGCGCATATACTGTTGCGGCTGAAAGTCTGCCAGAAGCCGCTTGCTATGTTGCCCTTGGTCATTTGCACCGCCCGCAAACGATCAAACGTGCCAAAACGATTGCCCGGTATTCTGGATCACCTCTTGCTTATAGCTTTTCTGAATCAGGCTATGCCAAATCAGTCACAATTGTGGAGGCAAAACCGAATGAAAAAGCGAGCTGGAAAGAAGTGTTTTTATCAAGCGGAAAACCACTTATGAAATGGAAGGCGACTGAGGGACTGAGTCAAGTGTACGAGTGGCTGGATGAAAAACGGGATCTTCAGGCATGGATTGATCTAGAGATTCATTTAACAGATCAGCTCTCTATTGAAGAGATTCATCAGCTCCGAAAGCAGCATAGTGGATTTGTTCACATTCGTCCAAAATTCAAAGAACTACAGCAAATAGAAGAGCAAAAGCAAGTGGAAAAACTCTCGATCGAAGAGAGGTTCGTGAAGTTTTATGAGCGCCAGACAGGTGGCGGTCTGCCTGATGAAAAAACAGTCAAACTGTTTTTAGAGCTAGCCAATGATATGCAAGAGGAGGAAGCGACTTGAAGCCGATTACGCTGACCATTAAAGGACTTCATAGCTTCAGAGAAGAACAAATAATTGACTTTAGCTCATTATGTGATGCGGGTGTGTTTGGCATATTTGGACCGACAGGAAGTGGAAAGTCGTCCATATTAGACGCCATGACACTGGCACTCTATGGCAAAGTGGAGCGTGCGTTAAATAATACACATGGTATTTTGAACCAAGCGGAAGAAAAGCTGTCGGTTTCCTTTACATTTGCTTTGCAAAAGGAACACCACATTTCTTATAAAGTTGAACGTGCTTTCAAACGAGCGGATGAAATGAAAGTCAGAACGACATTATGCCGCCTAATTGAAATCGGTGATACGCAGACAGTTCTCGCAGATAAAGCGAGTGAGGTGAATCGTAAAGTAGAAGAACTACTCGGATTAACCATTGATGACTTTACCCGTGCGGTTGTCTTACCTCAAGGGAAGTTTGCAGAATTTCTTTCACTCAAAGGGACAGACAGACGTCAAATGCTTCAGCGGTTGTTTAACTTGGAGAAATATGGGGATCAACTCGTCAAGCGATTGCGTGCAAAGGCTCAAAAACATTATGGGCAAAAAAATGAACTGCTGGCTGAACTGAATGGTTTAGGAGAAGCTGGTCCAGAGGCGCTGGCAAAAGCAAAGGAAGCAGCTGAGCAGACAAAGGCTATTTTTCATGAGAAAAAACAAGCGCGGGACGAAGCGTTCACTGCTTTTACAAAGGCGCAAGCGATCTGGCAGTATCAAAAGGAACAAGAAGCTTACGAGACTGAACAAAACAAGCTGAATTTACTGGCACCATCAATAGAAGAGAAAAAGACGAAGCTCCATATCGCAGAGCAGGCAGAGACGCTAAAGCCTTATGCGGATGCATTGACAAAGGCTGAAAAACAGCTTTCTCAAGCATCGAAAGAGAAACAGGAAGCAGAAAAGCAGCTGCAGCATCAACGAACGATCTATGATCAAATGGCGCGGGAGTATGAGCAAGCCCGGCAAAAGAAAATAGAGACAGAGCCAGACCTTCTCCAAAAGAAAGAACAGCTGATTCAGCTAAAAGAAATTGAACGTAAAAAAGAGGCAGCTCTTCAGGAAAAGACGAGCATAGAGCGCCAAAAAAATGAAAAAGCGCAGCAACTCCTTCAAAAGAAGAAAGAAGCGGAGAATCTCCAATCTCTATTAGAGCGTGCACTAACGAAACAAACACAGCTGAAGAATGAGCTGGAGCAGTTACAAGTTTCAGTGAAAGAACGCAAAAGTGTACAGGATGCTTTACGTTTAAGTGAAAATGTTAAAAGAATAAACCTTAGTATTCAAAAGGAAAAGCAAAAGCTGGAGGAGCTCAACAAGCGAGCCTCACAGACTTCAGAAGCATATGAAAAGCTTCAAAAGCAGCAAAGCGACCATCATGAAAAAATAGACCAATCGTTTCAAGCAATTGAACACCTCTATTTTTATGTATGTGAACTCGAACGAGCTCTGACAGAATGGAGTCAAAAAGAACAACAACAGAAACTCGAAAAATTAAAGCAGCGAGATGCGGTAAGGGCTGCAGAATTAAGAAAAGAATTAGCGGCAGAGCTAGTAGATGGTGAGCCATGTCCGGTTTGTGGGTCGATTCATCATGATCCAAAGGCTTTGAAATCCAATGACCATGAAGAAACCGTGGCACAAGTTGATGAAGTCATTCAACGGATGGACAAAGAGCTCAAGCAGGCAGAGGATTATGGGAGAGACATGTATGCCGCAAAGCAGCTTCTCGAAACGCATGCCAATCAATTAGTGAAGCAATTCGCTTTCTTATCTCAGAAAGCCCCTGGGGCGGAAGTCGCTGCAGCAGTAGAAACAGTACAAAATTCGCAGTCTTTGCAGGATCTAATGCAAGAATGGAAAGGCATAAAGCAAGATATTCAAGAAGTTGAACATAAACGAGCTCGTTTAATGGATGAAACGCATGATCAAGCAGCAGAGATGAGCAAGATAAAAGAGCAATTGACTTTTGAACAGCAGCGCATCGAAGAATTAGAGGTGCTGATCAAAGAGTTTGATGCTGAGCTTTCAGAGCAAACGACTCAATTTGAACAGACCTTCCCGCATCTTATATTGAATCAAGTACAAGAAATGCAAAAGCAAATCGATGAAAAGGACCAACAAGCGGAAGGCTATAAAGAACGTATTGAGAAAAGCATTTCGTTTTTGGAAGAAAAACAGCTAGCAAAAGAGCAGCTGCAGACAGTGATATACAATGTCGAGAAAGAACTTGATAAACTAGCGCATCAGCTAGAAAGTCAGCATCAGCTTATCCAACAATATGAAATAGATTTAGGCCGATATCCATTAAAAGCTGCCTCTATTTCTGATGAACTTATAGAGGTTGAACACACCCTTTCTCTTCTTAATGAAAAAGAGCAGCAATCGTACAAGCAATTGCAGCACGCGCAGCAGTTGTTTAGTGAGGCGCAAAGTCATTTTTCAAGCAGTGAGCGTCAGCTTCAAGAGGCGAACAGGCGAAAACAAGAAGCAGAAGCAGCATGGGAAAAAGAAGCAGAATCTTCTCCTTTTCATATGCCGCAGGAAATTGAGTCTGTTTCAATGGAACAGCCAGTACGTCAATCGGTCAAACAGGAAATTGAGGAGTTTGAGGATAAAAGAAAGGAATGTGCCGCAAACTTAAAGCGAATTTCTGAATTACTGAAAGAAGAGTCACTGGATGAAAAGCAGTGGACGGACATTCAGCACAGAAAAGCTGCAGCTGAAAAAGCATTGGAAGAAGCGACAGCAATGAGTGGGTCCGCACATGAACACCTGCGTGTGATTGAAGAGAATCATAAGCGCTTTGCAAGTATTCACGAACGATTGGAAGCACTGCAGGAAGAAATTGATCGCCTTGATAAACTGCAAACTGTTTTTAAAGGGAATACGTTTGTTGAATTTTTAGCAGAAGAACAGCTGGAAAGTGTCAGTCGTGATGCATCCGCCCGCTTAGGTATGTTGACGAGACAAAGATATGCGATTGAGGTCGACTCAGAAGGCGGCTTTGTTATGCGTGATGATGCAAATGGCGGTGTTAGGCGTCCCGTGTCCAGCTTGTCCGGCGGGGAAACCTTCTTGACATCATTGGCGCTTGCGCTTGCTCTTTCTGCACAAATTCAGCTGAGAGGTGAATTCCCGCTGCAATTCTTTTTCCTTGATGAAGGATTCGGTACGCTCGATCAAGACTTGCTTGATACGGTCATTACCGCATTAGAAAAGCTTCAGTCTCACAATTTAGCAGTTGGTGTTATTAGCCACGTGGAAGAATTGAAAATGAGACTACCGAAGAAACTGATTGTCCATCCAGCAGATCCAAGCGGGAAAGGGACAACGGTCTCAATGGAATTAATGTAAATGTTGAGGTGATGACAGGGTGGCAAAGCAAACCATTGGATTATGTGAGCTGTGCGGAAGACAACATGTCCTGCTCACAGAACACCACTTAACACCAAGAGAAGAAGGTGGGGCTTTTTTACCGACTGCCTTCCTGTGTATCCCTTGCCATAAACAAGTGCATGCCCTCTTTACAAACCAGGAGCTTGCCGTGCGCTTAAACACACTTGATGCACTAAGGCAGGATGAAAAGCTTGCTTCGTACATCAAATGGATTCGAAAACAGCCCGCAAGCAAGCTGGTCAAAACAAAAAAATCGAGACAACACAGAAAAAAATAAGCATAAAAAGCGCTCCTCTCATGAAATGACTGTAGAGGAGCTGCTTTATGCATTGCCTACCATATTCTGATCATTTAAGTCAGGATCCACATAGTTGGTGGCGCTAATGCCATTATTTAATATCAAGAAATCTCCGGTATTTCCCGCTCCAGAGCCTAAAGCAGATTTCGACGAACTTTTAGGCGACAAGTAGAATGAGTCACCGACGTTTACGACGCCTCCAGAAATAGAGTTAATGTAAATGGGTCCGACAATTGCTGGCATAATCGACATCCTTTATTCGAAGTCATATCACCATCATATGCGCAGGTAGGTCCATTTGTGAGTTTGGCGGACTTTCGTCGTTGCTAAATAACTCTCGAATATGCTTCACTCGCGCAACGGCATTCATTCTACAAGTAGAGCCGATTTGATAGACAGAGGACGATGATACCCCTTCTACATGTATCGAAGAAACTTTAATCACAGGCTTTTCATGGTAAAATGCCGTTCTAACTGATCGTTCTGGCAGCATCAATGGAATCGGCTCAAAATATACTTCAAATTCTTTCGCATTTAAGTTTTCTGCTTCATAGCCATAAAACAAACTAAGCGTCCGTTGAACAGCTAACACCTTGACCTTCGGGCATAGCTCCTGCGTATCGCCGATTTGAACAACACTTGAGATCCCGACAGAATTCACCTTCGTGAACTTCACTTGAGATGTGCGCTTTATCATTATCGAGGAGCCAGAGGAACAAACGGGCCAATGATCAAAGATTCTGGCGGTGTATCAAAAATGGAGGATAATTGTACGTGATCTGTGTCCCCGATGATAAATAGGGAAGAGGACGAAACCCCAACTACTTTAATGCTTCCGGTCTCGATGTTGCGGTTGACGACTGTGAAATTCATCCGTTTTCCTCTCCTTTCGTTTCATTTGGAATATGGGCTAAGAAGTGTTCAATTGCCCGTTTGACATCATGCTTCACATATTCAGCAATTTGCTCTGAACGTTGCAGCGGGGTCATATCTTCCCGGTGCGGGAGCTGTCCTGCATAGTATTTGATTCTGCTGTCAATTTGCTTGCGAATGTCCTCAATGATATGGTGTTTATTGCTTTCATCAAGAGAGCCTTCATATCGCTGCTCTAGTTCTTCAAGAAGTTCTGGCGCTTCTTCGTTTAAGAATGCGTCGACAAGCTGGCGTGTTTGATTGAAAAATTGATCAGCCGTTTCTTGCTGCATCATACCAATGCCCGGGGTTGTTGTTTGGCCCACTTCAAAATTTTGAACACTGTTTGGATCAGATGGATTGAGGCCGATATTCAATGTACCTTCCAGCCGCTCGATTTTCAGTTGATCAAATTGATAATCAATCCGTTCAATATTCGTTGTCGGTTTATCTTTGATCATTTGCATTTCCTGCTGAAGCTCGTTAAGCCTTTTTTCAAGCATCATGATTTGTTGTGTTTGTTTTTGAATGATGCCATACACTTGTGAAGCGTTGCTTTGATAGTCATACATTTACATACACCTCCGGGGATTGCAGATGAACTTAAGTTGTTGGTGACTGAAGCGGTACAAAAGGTGCTGTGCTTGCGCCTTGGGATTCTTCAATTCCTTGTGAGCCTGCTGCGGCAGGTGCTGATTCTACGTAGCTGCCTGTGTTATACAGGTTGGAAAGCGCCTTGATTGATCCAGCACTCCCAATTTGCAGAACAGATGAGTTACTGACAGACTCCACGCGTAAATAATTAATTTGTATCGCTTGATTAATATAGAAGTTCAACGGATTCTCACTCCTTACAAGTTACCAACAAGCGGTTGATCAATGACATCACTGTCATACGTATTTGTCACACTTTTATAGTTGCTAATGCGCAATTGATCACCAGTGTTAAAACTGCCTGCGCCAGCAAACGTTTTAACCTGACTATTTGGAGAAATGGTGATGCAGTCTCCAACATGAACGACTCCGCTCGTTCCGACGGCATTTACTTTAAAGGCTCCAACAATAGCCGGCATAGCGGTGCACATCCTTTATAAAAATAAGGCACTTTGTTTTTGGGCGTTTCACCATAGCTTATGATGGGTCTTTTAATGTGTGATTGTCTTTTTGAAAGCTTTTGATGAGAGGGTTGAGGTGTATGGTTTACCCTTTTTTAGAGCATTCATTCGAGGTGTATTTGCTGCCTTTATTTAAGAGTGTGTCAAGCTCTTGACTGCACCTGATGGTTTCTTCGGCATTCATCCCGAATTTTTTTGCGGTCTCAATTAAATGTAATCTTTTTTGTTCAATTTCATAATTGATCATAACGGACGCCAACTCTCACATTTTTTATCGAATAGAAGGATATGGTTAGTATACCCTATTTTTCTATAAAAAAAGTTGTTTCGTCAATATGAGTAATAAAGTGACAAAATTCGAAAGCGTCCTTACGTGCGATCTCTCTCTTTTCTTATTTCAGCCTGTAAATAACGTCGTCTTTTGTTGATATACTGCCGGATGACCTCTCGTTCTGATTGTAGGATGTCTTTTCTATCTCTCGTATAAGGATCATCTCCAATTCGGTTCTCAATAGAAGCATGCCATTTCTCAATAATTGGACAAAGACGTTCTTCTAAAAATTGTGTATCGAGTACATGCTGGAAAAGCGTGTAATAGGCTCTCTTAAACGAAGGGATATCTAGTAATCTAGCAGTTAACGTATTAAAGCCGCTTACTGGAATATAATCAAACGCCATTTCTTCTCCATGAATGTCACGGCCCCATGTCGCATCATAATCCCAAGGAAGCACTTGGAATCTGCCTTGTTCATTCACATAAAGAGCGTAGTTATGGACAAAGCCGTCAAAGTTTTGAGTGCACACGACACCAATGAGCCAGCGGAAATACTGGGTCACATCTAGGTAATGCTCAATCTTTTCTGCAAATATGTCATCTTTCGCTGTGTTGAGAAAGTAAATAAATTCACTTAGCTGCTGATCATGTTGAGAAGTCCCTGTTTTTTTCTCGTACCCGAGGAGAAGGTGTTTTTTTGGCTTTTTATCAAACGAACTCAAAAGGGAAAAGTTGGCGTCGTCATCGACTGCATAATAAATGCCGCCTTCTGAAAGCAGTCTTTTCTGAAAAAAGTGCTCATCGACGGATTCTATTTTTAAATAAATGCCTTCTTTTCTTCCGTTTATAGTAAGAAACACATGAGACGCAGCAGGGCTCAGCACCCCTATCTGCTCAAAGAAATAAAAGGACAGTCTGTTTCGGATAAACGAAGGGTCATTGTATTCTGCATTTAAATGAAAGATAGATTCGCCTTGTCTTTGTTTTGGCTTTCGATATTCAATTTGATAGGACTTTTTTTTCAGCTTTCTGATGTGAGACCCCCGGTATGAAGCATAAATGTGTGATTTGATCTGACCAGTTTTCAATATGCCCTCAACAGGTTCGTCGTTCCATATGTCTTTTCGTAATTCAATCAGGTCCTTTGGGTGAATCCAAATATCCATTTGCTTTAAAGGTTCTGTGGTCATACGTTCATCCTCCTCCTATGCTCTTCTTTACGATATGAAAATGAAGGAATGTCCTGTACCCGTTTGTTAGGTATTCATGGAGTTTTAAAAGAAAGGGGCATCCGCCAAGAACACTTGTCTACCAAGTCTCGTAACATAAAGCAGAGAAGATAAACAGTTTGATCTGTTTGTTTTGTCAAAGTATAGACTGGGAGGGGAATCGTTCGTGAGCACATTTGATCATTCACATATTGAACATGCAGTGGATTCACTTCGAAGTGAAGGACGTGATCATCACTTAGATCGTGAACCAGAATCGAGACGATCGCACAAGTCAGCTCGTTCTCGTCATTCAAATCGCGGTAATTGGTTCTTTGGCGGTGGTGGACGCCGTAAATCATGCCGCAGTAAAAAAAGCTACAGAAGCTATCGTTCAAAGAAAAGTTATCGCTCGAAGAAAAGCATGAAGAGTAAAAAGTCATATAAAAGCAAGAAATCTTGCAGAAGCAAAAAGAGCGAACCGAAAAAGTCATGTCGCAGCAAACACAGATCCCATCATAAGAAAAGCTGCCGCAAGTCACACCGCAGCAAATGCAGATCGCATCATAAGAAGAGCTGCCGCAAGTCACATCGCAGCAAGCACAGATCGCATCATAAGAAGAGCCGCAAGTCGCGCCGCAGCCATCGATCTAAGCGATCTCATCACCATAGACGCAGCCGCTCTTGCAAAAGATGTGGGAAGAAAAAGCATCATTCCCGCAGCAGAGGAAATGTTGATCGCAAATGGGATCAAGGGAACATGTGGGAGTATCGCCGCTACCGCTAAACATCAGATCATCTTTTTTGAAACCCTTTTTAAAAGAGAGTATGATAAAAAAGGGTTTTTTTTATTTCATAGAGAAATAAAATGAGACATCATCACTTAGCGAAAAGAAGATTGTGAGGGGAAGACATGAAGTTTTTTACAGGTGAGATACATAGCAGGATGTTTATCGGGGTAGTCATTGATGATGAATGGGTCATGGACGTTAAAAAGGCAGAAGCCAAATTATTCGAGCTTGAGACACTGCCAAACTCTTTAGCTGAATGTATTCATATGGGGGACAAGTTTGTTGAGCATGTCAAACAGCTCCTTGACTGGGCTGAGAAAAAAGAAGAGGATCGGGGTTCTTATGTATATCCGCTGTCAGACGTGAAACTCCATGCGCCGATTCCAAAGCCAGTTAAAAACATTATGTGTGTTGGAAAGAATTATCAAGATCATGTCATGGAGATGGGAAGTGCAGCGGATATCCCTAAAGATGTGATGATCTTTACAAAGGCACCTACTTCAGTCGTTGGACATGAAGCGGATATCCTCCTTCATGAAGATGTGACGAGTGAACTGGATTATGAAGGAGAGCTTGCGATCGTGATGGGCAAATCAGGGAAGAATATTGCACCTGAAGAAGTCCATGATTATCTATTTGGTTACACTATTTTAAATGACGTAACGGCAAGAGATTTACAGAAAAAACACAAACAATTTTTTGTAGGTAAAAGCTTAGATACAACCTGCCCGATAGGACCTTATATTGTGCATAAGTCTGTGATCGAGGATCACGGCGCGCTCCATGTGGAAACAAAGGTTAACGGAGAGGTTCGCCAGTCTGCAAGTACAGAATTAATGATTTTCTCCATCGAGAACATTGTGTCTACTCTTTCAAAAGGGATGACACTAGAAGCTGGTGACATCATTGCAACGGGAACACCTTCTGGGGTTGGCAAAGGCTTTGAACCGCCTAAATTCTTAGCTTCAGGGGATCGAATCGACATCACGATTGAACCGATTGGGACGCTATCAAATCGCGTCAAATAAAGAGTGAGGTGACACAGGATTGTCGCTTTGTGTTCGACTTATTTCGTGGTACGATGAGAAGGTAATTGTTCTGATAAAGGGGGAAATAACAGATGGGAACGCATTTACATATTACAGCATGGGTGCTAGGAATTATTTTATTCTTCGTGGCCTTTGCTCTAGCAGGTAAAAACGACAAAGGTGCTAAAATTGTGCACATGATTGTCAGACTATTGTACTTGATCATTATTGCAACAGGCGTAGAGCTGTATGTTCGCACAGGAATGAAGATTCCAGGTTTCGGTGGCGAGTATATCGGTAAAATGATTTTCGGTATCCTTGTGATCGGCTTCATGGAAATGGTTCTTGTACGCAAGAAAAAAGGAAAATCGGTGACTGGTGTATTGATTGGTTTTATCGTACTCGCGATTGTGACCATTCTTCTCGGTTTACGTCTGCCGATCGGCTTCCATATCTTTTAACATAAAAAGGACATTGCTTATACGAAGCAGTGTCCTTTTTATATGCCTTCAAATTGCGAAACCGACCGGTGACCGTCAGAAGAGGTCCATTCAAAACGAATTTGACCTGCGGCAGAGTCGTGGTGACATTGAAGAGCAAGTGATTGTGTATCTGTCGAAAACTGAAAGAAAGAAACTCGTTGAAAAGAATGAAAGGAGGAGAAAACACAATCGTAGACGGAAAAACCAAGCTGCTCTACCTGTGCAATGATTTCATAAAAGACGTTTTCAGGTACGAACATCAGTAGGTCAAGCCATCCTTTGGCAAGTGATGCCGTATATTGAATCACTTCACCGCCTTGTACTTCTACAAGCTGTCCACTTTCATGAAGGATCATGGACCCGAGCAGTTCCCCTTTTGTCCACGTGTCATTTTCCTTCAAACAGATCATCGTGCTTTGAAGACTTTCTGGTAGCATGATTTCTCCTTCTTCATCTTCAATCAGACAATGCCCGTTTTCAATGAGTAAATACCCGCTGCGCCATCTTCGGCTGCAGCGTTCAAGCTGCTTCATTCGTTTTTCCATTTGCAGACACTCCTTTCCTCTTTCTTTTCTTACCAAATCATGCTTGTCCTATACGCCCGAGAAAAAAGGACAAATCAACTATCAAGGAGACGATGCATAAACTAAGAAAGGCTGAATGAGAACACTTGAGGAAAAACGGATGGGAGCTGATGATGATGTGTGGAATAACAGGCTGGGCAGACTTTAAAAAGCAGCTCATCCAACAGGACCATGTAATCAATCAAATGACAGATACATTATCTAAAAGAGGGCCAGACGATACAAATACGTGGAAAAGTGAGCACGTTCTATTTGGGCATAAAAGGTTAGCGGTTGTAGATGTAGAAGGCGGAAAACAGCCGATGACATATACACATCAAAACCATGCTTATACCGTTGTATACAATGGAGAGCTTTATAACACAGAGGATATAAGAAAAGAATTGTTAAAAAGAGGCCACCGTTTTCTAGGGCATTCTGATACAGAGGTACTTCTTCACGCCTACACAGAATGGAAGGAAGAGTGTGTGACCCATTTTAATGGTATTTTTGCATTTGTGATTTGGGATAGTGAGCGTGAATTATTATTTGCAGGGAGAGACCGGCTCGGCGTCAAGCCATTTTTCTATACAGAACGTCATCATTCCTTTTTATTTGGTTCAGAAATCAAGGCGCTTCTTGCTCACCCTGATATGAAAGCAAAAGTCGATCATGAGGGATTATCGGAGATTTTTGGTTTAGGACCGTCTAGAACACCAGGGCAAGGAGTGTTTAAAGGGGTAAAAGAGCTGAGACCTGCTCATGCCTTGACCTTTTCAAAAGACGGATTGCGTGTGTGGAGATACTGGAATGTCAAAAGCAAGGTGCATACGGACTCACTTGATGACACCGCACAGCACGTCAAGGATCTCTTTACAGATGCCGTCACAAGGCAGCTCGTCTCTGATGTGCCTGTTTGTACATTTTTATCGGGTGGCGTCGATTCGAGTGCCATTACCGCCATTGCCGCTAAGCACTTTGAGAAAATAGGGAAAGCACCGCTTCATACGTATTCCGTTGACTACGAAGGGAATGATCAATTCTTTGAAGCAAGTCAATTCCAGCCAAATGCGGACGGTCCATGGATTGACCACATGACCAAGGCGTTTCAAACGAATCATCACAGCTGCATCATTGGACAAAAGGAGCTGGCTGCTTATTTAAAGGAAGCGGTTGAGGTCCGAGACTTACCGGGTATGGCAGATATTGATTCTTCTTTGCTTTGGTTCTGTCGAGAAATTAAAAAGGACTTTGTTGTCGGTTTGTCAGGTGAATGTGCGGATGAAATTTTTGGAGGTTATCCTTGGTTCCATTCGGCAAATGAAACGAATGGTTTTCCTTGGATGAGATCGACGGAAGCTAGAACGCAGCTCTTACAAGACTCGTGGCAAAAGAAGCTGTCACTAAAAGAATATGCACAAAGCAAATATGAAGAAACCGTGGCTGAAACGCCTCTTTTAGATGGAGAAACTGGAGTAGATAAAGCCCGGAGAGAACTTTTTTACTTAAATATGGTCTGGTTTATGACAACGCTGCTAGATCGAAAAGACCGAATGAGTATGGGGGCGAGTCTTGAGGTACGTGTACCATTTGCGGACCATCGTCTTGTCGAATATGTATGGAATATTCCTTGGGAAATGAAAATGCATGGAAATCGTGAAAAAGGGGTTTTACGGAAAGCATTAGAGGGAATTTTACCGAATGAAGTGCTTTATCGCAAGAAGAGTCCTTACCCGAAAACACATCATCCAGCCTATACCCAGGCTGTGAAAGAGATGTTAACAGACTGCCTTGCGCAAAAAGATTCTGTCCTTCACGAATTTCTAGATCCACATCAATTAAAGCAGCTGATTGAAACGGAAGGAGCTTCCTTTCAAGTGCCTTGGTATGGCCAGCTCATGAAGGGCCCGCAATTAATCGCTCATCTGGCGCAAATTCATCATTGGTTTGAAACGTATCGAATTGATATAGAAGCGTAATAAAGGGTCGGCTTTCTTACATTTGTTGAAGGGAAGCCGGCTTTTTTTGATACATAACATGAGACGAATAGAGCACATCGAAAGTTGATCTAATCTTTCTAATTTATATAATTAACTTAAAGTGAATTAATTTGGAGGAAAAAGGATAATGAAAATCATTGTGATCGGAGCAGGACCAGGGGGACTTGCGGCAGCTATGATGCTTCAAAGCAAAGGACATGATGTTCATGTTTACGAAAAACAGCCCTTTGTTGGCGGACGTAATTCTAAGTTTCAACTTGGTGATTTCACGTTTGATACAGGTCCTACCTTTCTCAGCATGATTCATATTGCAGAGGAGCTGTTCACCTTTGCTGGTAAAAATCTTTATGACTATATTGATGTGATTGAATTAAAAGAAATGTATAGATTGATTTTCCAAGACGATCAGCTAGATATGATACGAGATCGTGATGAAATGTATAGACGGTTAGAAGCCTTTGCACCTGGAGAGGGCGAAGGGTATATACGATTTATGAACGATACGAAGCGCAAAATGGATCGGCTGACACCTATTTTACAAAGTAAAATGGATCGTTTTCATCATTATCTGCGTCCAAAGGTGCTCAAAGCACTTCCGCAGCTTTCATTGAATAAGAGTTTATATGATGTGCTGTCAGATTATTTCTCAAATGAATCAGTGAAATATGCGTTTACATTTCAATCAAAATATTTAGGCATGTCACCGTGGGAGTGCCCTGGTGCTTTCTCCATTCTATCATTTATGGAGCATGACACAGGTGTGTTCCATCCGAAGGGCGGGGTCAATCAGCTGTCAGAAGCGATGGCAAAAGCGGCAATTGAAGCTGGAGCAACGATTCATCTGTCAGCCGGCGTCGAAAAACTGCTGACAGAAGGCAGGAAAGTAAAGGGCATTCGCTTAGAATCTGGGGAAGAAATACAGGCAGATGAGGTTGTCGTAAATGGAGATTTTGCACATGTGATGACAAAGCTTGTAGAGCCAGGACTTTTAAAGAAATATAGCGAGAAAAAATTAAAAAAGAAAAAATTCTCATGCTCCACCTTTATGCTTTATTTAGGATTAGATACCATATATGAGGAGCCGCATCATACCATCGTTTTTTCTGATGATTATGCGCAATTTGTCAAAGGCATTACGAAAACATATGAGCTGCCAGATGATCCATCTATTTATATTCAAAATGCTAGTGTCACAGATGACTCACTTGCGCCAAAAGGAAAGTCAGCTCTTTATGTATTGGCACCCGTTGCTAACAATCAAAGCGGCATTGACTGGGAAGCGCATCAAGATGAATTCAGAGAACTTGTACTGAATACACTGGAGCGAAAAACCGGTTTTAAGAATGTAAGGCAGCATATAGAAGTCGAGCGGATGATCACACCGAAGCAATGGGAGGAAGACCTTTACGTATACGAAGGAGCCACATTTAACCTTGGTCACCAGCTGACGCAGATGATGGTTCTAAGGCCGCACAATGAATTTGATGAATTGGATCATTGCTGGCTCGTAGGAGGAGGAACGCATCCAGGAAGCGGACTGCCGACCATTTTAGAATCAGCACGTATCACGACAAATGCGATTCTTTCAAAAGAGAAACATACGCACAAAACATTGCCGCAACAAGAAAAGGGGAGCGCCTCATGAAAAAACATATATTGATTGCAGGTGGCGGTATTGGCGGGATGATCTCAGCACTTTATTTAAAAAAAGCGGGACATGATGTCACGCTTGTCGAAAAAAATGAGCGACTTGGCGGAAGACTTGCTTTTGTACGTGAGAAAGGATATAAAGTAGATGAAGGTCCGACCATTGTCCTACTTCCAGATATGTTAAAAGGTATTTTACATGAGGTTGGAATTGACGAAGCATCTCTTGATCTTTTGCAGCTTGATCCGCTGTATACGATTCAATTTCAAGATGGTACCTCCTACACGAAGTACTCCGATGCACTTCGTCAGCTAGAGGAAATCAGACGTGTATTTCCAAAGGAAGATCAAGGATTCCTAAGGTTTATGGAAGAAATGACAGACCGGTTTCAAGAAGGACAACAAGCCTTTCTAGAGAAATCATTTCATGAAAAACGTACATTTTTTACAAAAGCAAACATGAAAATTTTAATGAAATTAAAGGCGTATCGCACGGTTCAAAGTGCCCTGAAAAAGTATTTCTCAGACGAACGCCTGCGAGATGCATATGCACTTCAAACCCTCTATGTCGGAGGAAATCCATATGAATCATCTGCTATATATTCGCTTGTTTCATATAGTGAGCACGCACATGGAATCTACTATTTAAAAGGCGGCTATGCGAGTTTAGTAGATATATTGGAGAGGGAGCTCATGAAAAAGGGTGTGCATGTGAGAAAAAATGCAGAAGTCACGGAGCTAGAGTTTGATGGGAAGCGCGTGGTTAAAGCAAAAGTCAGTGAAGCCCATATAGCAGCTGATGCTTTTGTCATCAACGGAGATTATCCAGCTGCGTTAAAACAGCTTGGTTTAGACGAACAAGATCGGCGTAAATACGTGCCGTCTTCTGGCTGTGTAATGGTGTATCTCGGGTTAAACAAAATGTACCATGATGCGCCTGTGCACCAATTCTTTATGGGCGAACACTTTGATCAGCATATGAAAGAGGTTTTTCAAACGAAGACGATCCCTCAAGACCCGTCGTTTTATACATTTAATCCATCGATTATTGATCCATCTCTTGCCCCGGAAGGCTGTAGTGTTTTATATATGCTGATTCCCGTTCCCTCAGGAGATCATATCAACTGGGAAGAGGAGACAGATTTTGTAGAGAAAATGGTCGATCGTCTTGAGAAAAGAGGCTTTCCAAGCTTGCGAGAGTCGATTGTCTGGAAAAAAATCAGAACACCAAATGATTCCTTGCGAGAAGGATTGTTTGAAGGTGGCAGCTTTGGACTTGCGCCTAACTTATTTCAATCAGGTGTGTTCCGCCCGCAAGTGAAGGCAGCTGAGACTGATAATCTTTATGCAGTAGGTGCTTCCATCCATCCTGGTGGCGGAGTGCCGATCGTGATGCAAAGTGCGAAGCTGATGGCCTCTGTGCTGTTAAAAGATTTGAATGACAGAAAGGAAGTGAAGCTAAGTGGTTGATGTACAAACAGCATTGAAATTATGTGAGGAGACGATTCAAACCCATTCTAAAACGTTTTACCGTGCCTTTTCCATGCTGCCTAAAAAGAAACGACAGGCCGTCTGGGCTGTGTATTCCTTTTGCCGGAAAGCAGATGATATTGTAGATGAGTCCCCCTCGCCAAAAGAGGAGCTTGCCTCCTTTCGAGAGACGTTTGATCGATTTTTACAAGGTGAGGTAGATCGGAATGATCCGATGTGGGTGGCGCTAGAACATACATTTCAAGAGTTCCGTATGGATGAAGCTCCGTTCCGTGACTTGCTCCAAGGTCAGGAGATGGATTTAGAGCAGCACCGCTATGAAACGTTAGATGAACTGCTCATTTATTCCTACCATGTTGCTAGTACCGTTGGACTTATGCTGCTTCCTATTATTGCACCGCGTAAAAAAGAACAGCTAAAAGAAGCAGCGATTTCATTAGGGATTGCCATGCAGCTGACCAATATTCTTCGTGACATCGGCGAAGATAAGGCTGAAAGAGACCGCATTTATTTGCCAAAGCAAGTCATGGATCAATTCGGATATACAGAGCAAGAATTGCAAGAAGGCATTGTCAATCAAGCATTTCAGCACGTATGGGAGTACATTGCCTTTGAGGCAGAGGCATACTACGAGGAGTTTTTTGACCATCTTCATGAATTCCCGCTTTATTCACGTATACCAGTGAAAGCAGCTGCTCACTTTTATAAAGCCATTTTAGATAAGACAAGAGAAAATGAATACCGCGTATTTACACAGCGATCATTTATTTCGAACCAAGAAAAAGCACTTATTTTAGAAAATATTACGTAAAAAAGGACTGCACCCGCAGTCCTTTTTATGTGGAAGAAAAGCGATATTCCGTCCAAACCCTTGAACGCCACCGCCTATACATAAAGATGCCTCTTACCCATTCATCCACGATAAAAGAAATCCAAATCCCAATGAGGCCCATCTCAAGCTGGATGCCTAACAAGTAAGCGATTGGAAGCCCAATACCCCACATTGAAATCATCGCCATATACACTGGAAACTTCGCGTCGCCAGCAGCCCGCAAGGAATTAATAATGACCATATTAAAAGAACGGCCCGGTTCCAAAATAATGGTCAAAAGGAGGAGGGTGGCGGCGGTTTGAATGATCTCGCTGTTGCTAGTAAAGAAAGCAAGCAAATGCGTCGATGATAAAGATAAAGCAATAGAAGAAAGAAGGGAGATGCCAATGGCCCAGTATAAGCTTTTCATGCATCTGTGATAGGCAGCATCGAATTCCTTCGCCCCAATATGGCGCCCGATTAAAATTTGTGTCCCTTGGCTAATGGCTGCACCAAATAGCATAATGAACATCATGACATTTTGAGTATAAACCTTTGCAGCTAATGCCTGCGTCCCCATAAATGTAATAAACAGTGTAATGATCATTTGAGAGCCGTTATAAGAAAGCTGCTCTCCAGCAGAAGGAATGCCGATTTTTAGCAACTTTTTTAAATATGTCCGCTGGATGTGAAACATTTTCTTCAGTGAAAAGCGTAATCCAATTCGGCGGCGTACAATGAGGATCATGGCCATTAATCCGATCAATCGAGCGAGTGAGGTCGAAAAAGCGACCCCCATGACACCTAATACAGGGAAACCAAACGGACCAAAAATCACCAAATAGTTACCGGCAACGTTTAGCAAGTTCATTCCGATGGTGACATACATCGTATCTCTTGTATATCCGTAGCTTTTTAAAATAGCACTATACGTCATAATGAGCGCTTGAATAAAAGAAAGCAGCCCGACAATTTGTAAAAATACAGTCGCATCCGGCATGAGCTCACTTGATAGGCCCATCAGGTGTAAGATGGGAACAGCTAATACAAACATGAGAAGACTAATGACAAAGCTAATCAAGAAATTGGTTCCTAGTGAGATATAGGCGACTTGAGTCGCTTCCTGCCTGCGGCTCGCTCCTAAAAGCTGTGCAATCACAATCGTCGTTCCAGTTGTAATGAAGCTGAACATGACAATCAATAAATTCAGGAGCTGATTGCTTACACCAACTGCGGCAACACTATTATCGGAATATTGGCTGAGCATGAGGGTATCCGCGCTTCCCATCAGCATATATAAAGAGATTTCAATAAAAATAGGCCAAGTTAATGCAAATAATGAAGGATGGGTTTTCTTATCCTTGGCTTGAATCTTTTGAATTGGCAGTGCTTGAGGTTTCATCATAAGCCTCCTTTCGTATAAATCCGATTTATAGTGTACCTTGCATCGACTATAATAAGAAGAGATGAAACCGAAACTTATTGGAGAAATCCGACTTCATAAGGGGATGAATATGAATCGATTTATTACATTTACTGTACCGCCGTTCCCGGTTTATATCGTTTCAGGCAAAGGCGTATTTTATCAAGGAGAAAGACATATCTCTAGAACCTTCACCGTGTTTGATCTTCTTTATGTCACAAGAGGGCAGCTATGGATCATAGAAGACAGAGAGGCTCATCACGTAAAAGAAGGAGAATATATCATTCTCTCACCTGGCTTGTCGCATGGCGGACACCTGCCATGCGAAGAAGAAACGCACTATGAGTGGCTGCATTTCTCAATTGACCCATATGAGCTCACGAATCGGGCGAGAGAACATTGGTTTGATATGAAACAAAATCAAGCCACCTTTGAAAAACCGGCAACATATGAATTTAGCCTGCCCCGTAAAGGAAAAGTGAAAGGAAGAAATGTATTAGAAAAGCACCTTGCACAGATGCGGGCACTAAATGATGATGCATCTGAACTGCCACTGAAAAAACAGCTTCAGTTTGAAGAACTGCTCATTCATTTACAAAAAGAAGCATTTCACATTCCAAGTGCAAAGGAGAATGTCGCCTCAGAAGTGGTTCATTATCTTGAGCGTCACTTTATGAAGAAACTGCAAATGGAGGAGCTTGCAGAGAAACTGCACTATCACCCTGATTACATGACAAGGTGTATGCAGACTGTCTATGGACTGACGCCAAACCAATATATCAATCGTCTCAAGGTCGAAAAAGCCAAAAGCATGCTTGCCTCAACGAATGATAAAATCGCAGCGATTGCTGAACAGATAGGCATTGACGACCCTACTTATTTTTCTAAGCTGTTTCGGCAAAACGAAGGCATGACGCCTATCGAGTACCGTCATCTCGCAAAAAGAACGACAAAGTAAAGGAACGTGAAATGATGAAAGGGAAAAAAGAGCATGTGAGCATACGTCCATTAGACGAAACTGATCTAGAGGTCGTGTGGCATTTAAAGTTTAAAGCATCAGACCAGTCCTATCGAAAGTGGAATGCACCTTATTTTCATGAACACGAGATCCCGCTTGCTGCATTTAAGAAACGATATGTACAGGATGACGCCATTCCGCCAAAGCTATATGGCATTGTCATAGGTGGCGAATTGAAAGGCACCGTTTCTTATTATTGGGAGAATGAACGAACGCGCTGGCTTGAATGCGGGATTCTTATTTATGACTCATGTTTTTGGAATGGAGGAGTTGGAACAAAGGCCTTAAATCTATGGATTAATGAGTTATTTTCACACATTGATATCCCGCGAATCGGTCTCACCACCTGGTCTGGGAATGAACGAATGATGCGGTGCGCAGAGAAATGCGGGTTTACCCTTGAGGGAAGACTGAGAAAGGTCCGTTACTACCAAGGAGAGTATTATGATTCTATGCGTTACGGGATGCTGAGAGAGGAATGGCAAAGCCTTCTGCAACATTCAACTGAATAATTCCTTTTCTTTTTAGTAAAAAAGTAGCGGGATTGAATAAACTAAAAAAGAAGGGTGGCGAATGAGTTGCGTTGGATTACCGGATGGTTTGTGTCGATTATAGTGGCCGTTTACCTATTTGTAGATGCGCCTAAACATGGGAAGAATAAATGGCTGTGGGCGATTTTAGGCCTTTTATTCGGGCTCTTTACATTTGGAATATACCTGATCAAAACAGGAAGAAAAGGATTGGGCTGGACGGTTCTGATCGTGTCCATTATCATCTATTCTATTTTCATTCTAGTCTATGTCTTTTACTTCTTATTGCTGATGATCGGATACTCAAACGCATAATAGAAAGCACGTGTGTACATAAGGGGGAGTTTGATCTTGAGAATCACGGGTTTATTCGTTTCACTTGCTGTTGCCATTTATTTATGGTTTGATGCGCCAAAGCATGATAAAGACAAATGGCTGTGGGCCATTTTAGGTGTCTTATTTAGTACGATCGTTCTCGGTATTTATTTGATCAAGACAGAGAGGAAGGGACTTGGCTGGACCATTCTTATTTTAACGATTTTGTTTTACCTCATGCTGCTCATCTCTGTTTTGATCGGTATCATTCTTTTTTATCAGGTGGGTCCTTCATGAAGAAGGGCTTTTTTCTTTTACCTTTTGCGCAGGCACACCTGCAATAACAATCTTCTCCTCGTGAAAAGAACGGTTTACCACAGCATTTGCTCCGATGGAAATATGATTTGCAATATGGATATCCCCAAACAGCTTAGCACCTGGGCCGATCCATACATGATTCCCAATGGTTGGCACATCCTTTTTATGATGATTCTGACCAATATTCACCCCTTGATGAATATCACAAAATGCCCCAATTTTTGCATACTTGTTCACAATTAAGAGCCCCGTATGATTGATTCTAAGACCGGGACCGAAGACACCAATCGGGATATCAAAGCCAAACTGCATGCCTTTCTTTTTATGTAAATAGCGATAAAACCATTTGCGAAGTGCAGCACCGCTATTAGAATAGTATTCATATTTTCGTAAAATCCTTTGATATTTCCATATATCATCCCCAAACCACTTAGGTCGTTTGCGCTTAATGGCTAATGCTTTCTTGTCCTGAGCTAAGTAGTGGTGAAGATCATGCTTTGTTAAAATCATCAGATCCCTCTCCAATCCCTTTTGTTTCAGAGAAATTATACCATTATAACCATTTATATCAATATAGAATGACGTTTCTTTCTTTCTTTTTCTACATCATTTTCATCCAGTTTCCTATATAAAATGAGAGTTTCATCATGATTAGAGCAAAAGAACTAGGAATAATGATTTGTAATTTTTTTCTACATCATTCCGTCTCATCCGTTTTATGTCTTTATGGCAGTAGAGGTTTGTAAAGATTACACGAAAATACTCGCTAAAAAGAGAATATAGCATTCATATGCTTTTCGAATCATCTTTTTGAATACAATTGACTTTCATATCTCACATCCTCTAGGCTAGTAAATGAAAATGATAATCTTTATCAATTGGAGGAGTGTTTTATTATGTCCATCAAAACCGTTTCTAAAAATCAGCAATTTTTAGAGCAGCAAAGTCAAAGAGAATCGAATGCAAGGTCTTACCCGAGACGGTTCCCATTAGCCATGCAAAAAGCCGAGGGTATGATCGTGACAGATGCGGATGGCAGAGAGTTTTATGACTGCCTGGCAGGCGCAGGAACACTTGCACTTGGTCACAATCACCCAGTTGTTATAGAAGCTATTGAACGTATGCTTCATGAAAAAAGACCGTTGCATACGCTGGACATAACCTCAGAAATTAAAGAAGAATTTGTGAATGAAATTTTTTCACACTTGCCAGAAGAGTTTGCAAAAAGAGCCAAAATTCAATTTTGTGGGCCAACTGGTGGTGACGCCATAGAAGCAGCAATTAAATTAGTCAAAACAGCGACAGGGAATCGAAGCATTCTAACATTCCATGGTGCGTATCACGGTGCGACACATGCCACGATGTCATTAAGCGGGAATTTATCTCCGAAGGAAAGAGTGCAAGGGTTAATACCTGATGTTCATTTTATGCCTTACCCATATGAATATCGCTGCCCATTTGGAATTGGTGGGAAGGATTCGCACCGCATCTCAAGTTCGTATATTGAGCGCGTATTAAATGATCCTGAAAGTGGTATTCTTCCGCCAGCAGGTATGATCTTTGAAGCAGTGCAGGGCGAGGGAGGCTCCATTCCAGCATCGATTGAATGGATGAAAGAAATGAGAAGAATCACAAAAGAAAAAGGGATCCCACTCATTATTGATGAGGTTCAATCAGGCATTGGCCGAACAGGTAAGATGTTCGCCTTTGAACATGCAGGAATTGTACCTGACGTTATTGTGCTGTCAAAAGCCATTGGTGGAAGCCTGCCGCTTTCAGTTGTGATTTATGATCAAGATTTAGATCAATGGAATCCAGGTGCACACATCGGGACATTTAGAGGGAATCAAATGGCGATGGCTGCTGGAACTGCTACGCTTAAATTTATCAAAGAAACCAACCTGCTTGATCATGTAGAACGGTTAGGAGATCGTATGCAGGCTCATCTAAAAGACATCCAAAAACAAGTCCCTGCTCTCGGTGATGTTCGAGGGAGAGGTTTAATGATTGGCGTTGAAGTAGTCAATCCAAATGAGAAACAGGATGTGGATGGAAGCTATCCAGTGAATCCAGAGCTGGCCAGTCTTATTCAAAAGAATTGCTTTGATAAAGGATTAATTGTGGAGACAGGAGGCCGTTTCGGAAGTGTCATTCGATTTCTGCCACCACTCATTATGACAGAAGAACAGCTTGAAAAAGTCATCGCTATTTTTAAAGAGGCCGTGTACGATGCCATCAACTAAAGCTTCTGTGGATTCATTATTTATCAATCAAAGCCAGCTTGGAAGAGAGTCCTTCCAAGCGGCTCTTCATACATCTATCGACAGCTTACTGGATCAATGGCAAAAAGACACAGGCCCCTACAGTGGAATATTGCCTGGGAAATTAGCGGCTAGTGTCGAATTACTATTCCGATTTCAACCGTTTGGTGAATCCATTGAATCCGTCTTTCAAGATATAAAAGAACATCTTTTGCCGCATTTGATTGATGTATCGCATCCTAAATGCTTGGCACATCTGCATTGTCCACCGCTCATTCCTGCACTTGCCGCAGAGGTGATGGTAAGTTCCTTTAACCAATCAATGGATTCGTTTGATCAAAGCGGTATTGCTTCTTTGGTTGAGGAAGAAATTCTCAAGTGGCTATGTGCGAAGTTTTCTTATGGCGGCCTAGCAGATGGGACTTTTACAAGCGGTGGAACCCAATCTAACTACATGGGGCTGCTTCTGGCGAGAGATGCCTTTTGTGAAAACACATGGCAGTGGAATGTTCAGCAGAAAGGCTTGCCAAGTGAATCTCACCGCATGAGAATCCTTTGCTCGAAGAATGCTCACTTTACTGTGAAAAAATCTGCCTCCCAGTTAGGTTTAGGAGAGCAGGCAGTCGTACTAGTCGAGACAGATGAGCATCATCGAATGGACCTCAATTATTTGAAAAAGAAGCTGGCTGAGTTGAAGGAGCAGAACTTGCTGCCTTTTGCGGTAGTAGCAACTTGCGGGACAACGGATTTTGGCAGTATTGACCCAGTTCGAGAGGTATATGACCTCGTCAAGACATACGGCCTATGGATTCACGCGGATGCTGCCTACGGCGGAGCACTTGTATTAAGCGAAACCTATCGTAAGAAATTAGACGGTATTGAGCTTGCAGATTCGATCACGATCGACTTTCATAAACAATTTTATCAGCCGATCTCCTGCGGAGCATTTTTGCTAAAGGATAAAAGGCATTTTGGTTTGATTGATTATCATGCAGATTATCTCAATCCAAAGGAAGATGAGCTGGAAGGAATTCTACATCTCGTTAATAAATCTGTCCAAACAACGCGTCGATTTGACGCGCTGAAATTACTTCTATCACTTCGTCTTATTGGAGAAGAAGGGTTTGGCGATATCATAGACCATACGATCCATTTTGCAAAGGATATGGCCGCGCTTATTGAGAAAAATGATGACCTTGAAGTGATCAATCCTGAGCCAGAAATCAATGCAGTTGTGTTCCGATTTAAGGATGACCACCAAACAGATGATGTCAATAAAATCATTCATCGCACATTATTCCAAACAGGAACTGCTGTCGTTGCAAAAACAGTAGTGGATGGTCAAACCTGCTTAAAATTCACTTTGTTAAATCCGAGAACGACAATCACACATATTGAGGAAATCCTTTCTGACATCGTTGATATCGGGATCGCTCATATTCAATCCGGGAGGGTACTACGTTGAGTCAATATAAACAAATGGCTGAAAATGCAACCATGCAAAGCTTTTTAAACTGTTTTTTACGCGAAACAGGAATCGATCGATCTGCAAAAAAAGAGACGAGAGCAGATGGCTCGCTTGTCTTCATCGCAAAACTAGCAAAGCAAGATCTAGAGCTTGTGATTCCGATCCGATATGTTTCATCTGTTGGCCGCCATCTCTTTGATTTTCCGATTCGCTTTCGTCCGCAAGGCAGTGAACAAGAGGGTGCAATCGTCGATTACACGACACTTGTTGCTTTATGTTCAAAGGAGCTTCTCATTGAATATGGCCGTACAGATGCAGAGGATGAATTCATGCTTCGCATCATTTTAAGCTGCCGAAATATTGAACGGTTCTTAAAGGAGCGAGAAAGTGATCGAGCCGCTCTTTCTGAAGCCGATTTTGAGTATATCGAGGCTGAGCAGTCACTTCTCCTTGGTCATTTAACGCATCCTACCCCAAAAAGCAGACAAGGAATGACAGAGGAGGAGGAAGCGATCTATTCTCCTGAGCTGAAAGGGACTTTCCAGCTTCATTACTTTAAAGCGCATCATTCGATTGTGCTTCAGGATTCGTCAATTACACAGTCTGCGGCAAGCCTCATGCTAGAGGAGCTCTTGCGACAGGTACCAGCAGAAAAAGAGAGACTGAATACGTTAGTAGAAAACGGAGAATATGTGCTCATTCCGATTCACCCGCTTCAAGTGAAGGTGGTCATGGAGAAAGCGTTCGTGAACCGTTATATAGAGGAAGGGAAACTCACTTATTTAGGACCGATGGGTTCTGAATACACAGCGACTTCATCTTTCAGAACCGTCTATCAAAAGGATTCTGCTTACATGCTCAAATTCTCTGTTCCTGTGAAAATTACAAACTCCTTACGTATCAATAAACAAAAGGAACTGGATCGCGGAGTAGAGATGTCGCGCATTTTAAAAACAGAATTAGGCGTTTCTCTATACGACGAATTCTCTGGATTTCGGGTCATTGAAGATCCTGCCTATTTATCCATTCAAGGAGAAGAGGCGGAATCTGGCTTTGAAGTAGTCATTCGTCAAAATCCATTTTTACATCGTGAAAAAGGGGCAAGCTTAATTGCTGGATTATGTCAGGATCATGCGTATGGTGGAAAATCGCGATTAGCAGGGATCATCCATGACCTTGCAGACGCAGAAGGTCGATCACCAGAGGCTGTAAGCCAAGATTGGTTTAAGCAATATTTAACCATTTCGTTAGAACCGATGCTCTGGCTGTTTGAAACGTATGGTCTTGCACTGGAAGCCCATCAGCAAAACGCTGTTGTGCAAATGAAGGGTGGTTACCCGCACACCTTCTATTATCGTGACAACCAAGGCTACTACTATAGTGAATCGAAAAAGGATAAACTCGCAAATCTTGTCCAAAACCTGAGCGTGAGAAGTGAAACGATTTGTGCAGATGAGGTAGCCGTTGAGAGACTGCGTTATTATTTCTTCTTTAATCATTTATTTGGTCTCATTAACGGTTTTGGTACAGAAGGTCTGGCGAAAGAAGAAGACTTGCTCGCACTCGTGAGAGACACATTGCTTGCTCATGAGGAAACTTACGGGGCATCTGAGCTGACAAACAGCCTTCTGCGCTCAAAAGAACTGCCTTCAAAAGCGAATTTGCTGACACGGTTTGAAGATATGGATGAACTGACAGGATCTCTGGAAACACAGTCTCGTTACACAGCTGTCTTGAATCCGCTCTTTTTACATAAGGAGGCGCTGATTGGATGAGGGATCGTATTCATTTTATTCGCGCTGAATATGAAAGAGATGTCCGGCTTGTCCACAAGTGGATGCAAGAGGAGTATGTTCACCCATTTTGGCATTTGAATATTCCGTTTCCTGCTTTTGAAAAGCATTTTTATCAGGCGATTCATGATCCGCATCAAACCCTATATTTAGGCACAATTGATGGGACGCCCATGAGTTATTTTGAGGCATACAACGTCAAAGGTGACATCATTGAATCTTACTATCAGCCTTCTCCGCATGATCAAGGAATCCATCTATTAATAGGGGAGCCGGATTATGTGGGAAAAGGTTTTGCGACCCCGCTACTTCTGGCCATGACAGCATTTCAATTTGAGCAGAACAAACGAACAGAAAAAGTCGTCGCTGAGCCGGATATTCGCAATGAAAAAATGATTCATGTATTTGAAAAATGCGGCTTTGAACGTGTAAAACCAGTCAATTTACCGGATAAAACAGGTCTTTTAATGTTTTGTGATCGAGAACGATTCGAAAGGAAGTATAACCATGACGCGGTTCAACAAGCAAAATAATGTAGTGGATGTAATAGGAATTGGCATTGGCCCGTTTAACTTAGGACTTGCCGCATTATCTGAAGAGGTAAATGAAATTGACGCTTTGTTTTTTGAAAGAAGTGAAGCCTTTCATTGGCACCCAGGGATGCTCATTGAGGGGACGACACTGCAGGTTCCCTTTTTAGCGGACCTTGTCAGTATGGCAGATGTGAAAAGTAAATATAGCTTTCTCAACTATTTACAGGAACAAAACCGTTTGTATTCATTTTACTTTCTAGAGGATTTTCATATCCCGCGCAAGGAATATAGTCATTATTGCCGTTGGGTCGCAGACCAGTTAGACTCTTGCCGATTTGGCATGAACGTCGAATCTGTCTCATTGATCGAGAAAGCAGGAGAAAAGCGATATGAAGTGCATGTGCGTCATGTGAAAGACCAAACGGTAGAGGTGTTTGAAAGTAAGCATCTCGTCTTAGGAATTGGTACACAGCCGGCGATACCAGCATCGCTCCAGCCAGCTTTAGGAGAGAAAGTTTTTCATTCTGCCGACTATTTAAAACGAAAGAAAGAAGGCTGTTTCAAAGGGAAATCTGTGACAGTGATCGGCTCTGGTCAAAGTGCGGCAGAAGTATTCTATGATATTTTATCAGATGATGAGGCGAAGGATATTCACTGGTTCACACGCTCTAAAGGATTTTTCCCAATGGAATATTCAAACCTTGGTCTTGAATATTTCTCTCCAGATTATATTGATTTCTTTTATGAGCTTCCGCAAACAAAAAAGGATGCGTTGTTAAAGCAGCAAGACTTGCTGTATAAGGGCATCAGCTCTGCAATGATCCGTGATATTTATCATTTGCTTTATGAACGTTCTGCCTGCGGAGAGCAGTTGAACACAGTGCTTCAAGCGATGACAGAGGTCAACTTGATTGAGGAAACAGCTTGCGGCTTGTCCCTTTCATGCACGCAATGGGTCAAAGAGGATACCTTTACCCACGAGACAGATATTGTCGTGCTGGCGACGGGCTATCAATCCGTACTGCCGCCGTTTATCAACCCAATTTCTCATCACATTCAATGGGATGATCAAGGACGGTTCCAAGTCGAACGTGAATATCGCTTGAAAACAAATACAATGGGTGAAAATGATATTTTTGTCCAAAATGCAGAGCTTCATACACATGGCGTTGGCGCTCCGGATTTAGGTCTTGGCGCTTATCGAAACAGTGTGATTATCAATGAACTTGCTCGTCAAACCGTGTATCCACTTTATCAAAAGCACGTCTTCCAGACATTTGGTACACAAAAGCACGTCAATACATTCGAAGAAATCAAAGGTTAAGGAGGATGAAGCGATGAGTGTACAAGATGAATTGAAAAAAGCGGTGAATCCTGCTGCTTGGAAAAAGGCAAACCAGCGAATGGTGGCAAAAATGCTGTCTGAATACATGTATGAGGATATGCTTCATCCCGTGCAGCTAGATCATAAGGATGGCATTGCTCAGTATGAATTAATCATTCACGAACATAAGAAATATCGCTATCTTGCAAAACCTCGTTTGTTTGATAGTTTTGATACAATCGCTGAATCAATCGAGTGCTGTCAAGACGGAAAATGGTCAAAGGATGTCAGTGCAATTGTGTTTTTACTAGACATTCAGCCGCTCATTCCAATGTCTTCTGAGACAACAGGACACCTAATAAAAGAGCTTCATCACACCCTGTTAGCAGATGTACATTTGCTGTCGAAAAAAGCACTTCGTGCGGATGAACTGACAGATACTGATTATGCATGGATTGAAGGAGAAATGACAGGTCATCCTTGGATTGTGTATAACAAAGGACGCATTGGGTTCAGTTACGATGACTACCTAGCCTATGCACCTGAAAGGCAAGAAAGTGTGCAGCTGTCTTGGATTGCTGTTCACCGGGACCTTGCCACATTCCATGCAGTCGATCATGAAAACTATGAGCAGGTAATTGCCAAAGAGTTAGATGAAGTCACGATTCGTCAATTTCACCGCGTGCTAAAGGATGAAGGATTGATTGCAGCTGATTATTATTTGATGCCTGTTCATAAATGGCAGTGGACACATATGATTATTCAACATTTCCCAGAAGATTTGGCGTTGCGCCGGATTGTGTATGTAGGAGAGGGACTGGATCAATATATCCCGCAGCAGTCGATCAGAACCTTTACGAACATCTCAAATAAAGGCAAGCATCATATTAAACTGCCAATGAGCATTTTAAATACACTTGTGTACCGAGGACTTCCGTCAGAACGGACAGTCATTGCCCCTCGCATTACAGCGCATATTAAAGGGATCGCGGATCAAGATTCATTTTTATCTGATGTCTGCCGCGTGATATTATCTGGTGAGAATGCAAGTATCAATGTCGATCATCCTTACTATAGCAAACTGCCTGGTGCCCCGTATCAATATCTTGAAATGCTCGGTGTCATTTTTAGAGAAAGCATTTACTCGTACTTAGATGAAGGAGAGAATCCTGTTACACTTGCGGCACTCACTTATGAGGATCATGAAGGTGAGCCCTATGTGAAACAGCTGATTGAAAAATCAGGTCTCTCAGCAAAAGAGTGGATGGCGAAATTTTTCCATGTGGTGATGCCACCGCTATTGCACTTTATGTATCAATACGGCACCGTCTTTTCACCGCACGGACAAAATACGATTCTTGTGTTAAAAGATCATCAGCCTCATCGTTTAGCGATCAAAGATTTTGTTGACGATGTGAACATTAGTGATCAGCCGCTGCCTGAATTGGCTTCTCTAGGAGAAGATTTAAAAGAAGTGCTGCGGAGTGAGCCGCCGGAAGGGTTAGTGCAGTTTATCTTTACAGGATTGTTTATTTGTAACCTGCGTTACGTATCAAATGTGTTAGACAATCATCAACTGTTAGATGAAACAGCGCTTTGGCGCTTGCTTGCTGAAGAAATTCAGCAGTATCAAAAGCAATTCCCACAGCTGAAGGACCGTTTTGACCTATTTGATCTATTCCAGCCGAAGCTGACAAAGCTGTGCTTAAATCGAAATCGAATGATTGATTATGGGTATGGAGATGGAGATGACCGTCCGCATGCATCAGAGCATGGAAAGGTCACAAATGCACTCGCGCATGTTCTTTCGTCCGTCGGCGAGAAATAATAGAAAAGCTGTAGACAAACCCTCGCATTCGTTGTCAGGTCTGCGCGCTGGTGCTCACCCTTCCTAGACTTCAAAGGTTTTCTATCACGCTGAAAAGAAGACAAAGTGCTAAAATAAACATCATTTTAGCACTTTGTCAACAATCTAAAGCTGTAGACATTAAGTGTCTACAGCTTTTTATATTTTACGAAAATGCTTGAGAGGCAAGGAAATAAAGAAGTGCGGGATCGTTCAGCTTTTCTTTTCCACGAATCATCATAAAATGCGCCTTGTTTGTTTTCGTAAAACCTGCTTCAACAAGTGATTCATGGAGGCGTTCAGCTGTTTCCTCCTGCATATCTAAACGAATTGGACCCGAATAAGACGAAATGAGCGAACGGATCAGCGAGAGAGCTGTAAGTTCATCATTTGCAGCAAGCGGTCCAATCATTAAATTGGCAGGTGTTTCAACACCAAACGCAAAGCCAGTTGTTTCGTGACGTTCATTCTTTGCAATGATACGCCGTGCTGCTCGGTTCATCCGGTTTTTTAAAAAGCTTGATCGATTTGTGCCTGCGCCTTTTTCATCTAGTGCTTCAATACATGGAAGGTGCGATTCATCGGCAGGAGACAGGTGGATGTCATCTGACACACGAAGCGCTTCTGGGTTTGGTTTTTGGACTTTGTAAGTCGTAATGTAACCAGCCGTGTGAAACCCGATTTTTTCGTAAACTGGCCGCCCTTGGACAGTAGCGGTTAAAACGACAGGAACGCTTTGATCACATTGATCTAGCAGGGTGTCAATCATTTTCCTTGCAAGACCTAAGCCGCGATGTGTCTCAGATACAATGACAGCACCAATTGACGCCATTCGATCATATTGGAAAAGTCCTGCACATGAGATGACTTGTCCATCCGCTGTTGAAAAACCTGTGAAATATCCATTTGTTAAAAGAGATGAGAGCTCTTCCGCATTGTAATCAGGCCAGTCTACCTCTTGAGACAATGCGATAAGATCTGGTATGTCATCGAGTGTTAATGCTCGTTGAACAACGTTTGTCATGACACGCAACTCCTTCTTAGCTGAATTCATCTATGTGTATCGTACCATAAGAAGGTATAGTGTAAAAATTGAAGTTTATCTAATTTTCCCAGCAAAAAAGAACCTCCAGTTTCGGAGGTTCTGCATTAATGAACATTAAAATATCGAGCTTCAGGATGAGAAACGACGATCGCTGAAACAGATGCTTCAGGTTCCATCATAAATCCTTCTGTTAGATGGATGCCGATTTTGTCAGGCTGAAGCAGCTTGAACAGCTTTTCTTGGTCTTCAAGATTTGGACAAGCGGGATAACCAAAGGAATAGCGCTGCCCTTGATATTTCGCTTGGAATCGTTTTTCCATTGTGAAATCGACTGGGTCAGGGAAGCCCCATTTGTCACGAATCACTTGGTGGGTTCTTTCGGCTAATCCTTCTGCAAGCTCAAGTGCTAGAGCTTGAACTGCATGCATTTTTAAATAATCTCCTTCTTGCTTAAATTGCTGCGCGACTTCACGTATACGCGCACCAGCTGTAACGGCAAATAAAGCAATATAATCTTTCTCCTTTTCACCGCTTCCCCGCACATAATCAGAAATGGAGCGGTACGGAAGCTTCTCCTGTCTTGGAAATTGGAATGTTTCAATGATACGGTTAGGCACTTCGGGATCATAAATATGCAGATCATTTCCGTTTGAACTAGCAGGATAAAATTGATAGACAAACGCTGGGGCAAACCAGTTTTTTTCTCTACCTTCGTTTAGAAGATCTGTGACAAGCTGCTTTAATTCCAATGCTTTTGGATGCTGTTCGGCCAACAGCTTTTTGACCTTTCCTTTTAATCCAAGGTGGTGGCCGATGAGCATTTGTTCATTCACATAAGGCATAATGTGGTGCAGGTCGATATTCCTTACATAATGACGTGCCGTATTTTCCGGCGTGAAAATAGGTGCCTCAGGGAGTGCCACACGTTTTTCTAGTAATTCAATGACAGCTTGTGGCTGCTTTGTTTCTTTCTCTTTGACAGGTGCCACAGACTCTTCATCGGGCTTTATTTGAAACTGAAAAGGATTTGCTTTTAACTCATTGGCTAAAGATAAGCCGTCCATCGCATCTTTTGCGTAAAGGACCGGTCCGTCATAATGAGGCGAAATCTTCATTTTCGTAAATTTACGAGAAAGTGCAGCGCCGCCGACCAAAATGGGCACGGAAATATTCGCCTTTTGTAAATCCTGAGCGGTGAGTACCATTTGCTGGGCTGACTTCACAAGTAATCCTGATAATCCAATCATATCGGGCTTTTCCTTTTGCACAGCTTCGATCAATGTTTGTGGTGTCACCTTAATCCCGAGGTCGACCACGTGAAAGCCGTTATTGCTCAAAATGATGTCGACAAGGTTTTTCCCAATATCATGGACATCTCCTTTTACAGTGGCAAGTAGAATCTTACCTTTCCCGCTTGCATGCTGCTTTTCCATATATTGCTCGAGATACGATACAGATGCCTTCATGACCTCTGCCGATTGAAGCACTTCCGCCACAATCAGTTCGTTTTGATTGAAAAGACGTCCAACCTCAGCCATTCCCTGCATTAACGGACCATTGATGATATGAAGTGGTGATTCAAATTGCTCTAGAGCAAGGGATAAATCATCGATAAGACCTTCTTTTGTTCCTTCGACGACGTAGAGTGCTAGCCTTTCATCAAGTGATAAGGAGACCTTTGGTTTTTTCACCGTTTTCTTTTTGCCGCGGTAAAATTGGGTGAACTCAGCAAGGGTTTGATCATTTGTTTCATAGAGCAACGTTTCGGCCAGTTTGATTTCTTCCTTTGGAATAGAAGCGAAGCGTTCAAGTTTTTCTGTATTCACAATGGCATAGTCAAGTCCTGCTTGGACGCAGTGATACAAGTAGACGGCATTCAAGATTTCTCTCCCAAGAGGCGGGAGTCCAAAAGACACGTTGCTGATGCCTAAAATCGTCAAGCACTCAGGCAGGTTTTCCTTGATCATCTTGATGCCTTTGATCGTTTCTTCGGCAGCGCCAATATACTGCTCGTCTCCAGTGCCTACTGGAAAGACAAGTGGATCAAAAATGATGTCACTTGCGGGAATGCCATATTTCTTCGTTAATAGATCATGAGAGCGTACCGCAATCTCCAGCTTTCGTTCTGCTGTTACGGCCATCCCTGTTTCATCGATCGTGCCGACAACAAGTGCACCGCCGTACAGCTTCACAAGTGGAAGAATTTCTTCGAAGCGTTCTTCGCCATCCTCAAGGTTAATGGAATTGATGATGGCTTTCCCTTGGGAATATGTGAGCGCCTTTTCGATCACGTGTTTATCCGTTGAATCAATGACAAAAGGGGCTTTGACTTTTTTCATAGCCTCTTGTAAAAAGCCTTCCATGTCAGCCGCCTCCTCGCGATCTGGATCAGCGAGACACACATCAATCACGTGAGCGCCGTTTTTTACCTGTGCACGAGCAATTTCTGATGCTTCTTCAAACTTTTGTTCCACAATGAGTCGTTTGAATTTGCGTGAACCAATCACGTTGGTCCGTTCTCCTACAAAAAGAGGGCGCATTGATTCCTCATATATCAGGGGCTCAATTCCTGATACGGTATGCTGAGACGATTCATGCGCAATGTGACGCGGCTGAATCATTCGTACTTCATCTGACAATGCCTGTATATGTGCAGGTGTTGTTCCGCAGCAACCGCCAACAATATTTAACCAGCCTTCCTTGGCAAAGGCGGAAATTTTTTTAGCAAGTGAAGCAGGGGATTCATGATATTGACCTTCTTCATCTGGTAGACCAGCATTTGGATAGCAGCTAACTGCTGACTTGGCGATGGAGGAGAGCGTGCGGATATGGTCTGTCATGAATTCAGGACCCGTCGCACAGTTCAGGCCGACACTCATTGGTTTCATATGCTCAAGAGAGATATAAAAGGCTTCAATATCCTGACCAGCGAGGGTAGTGCCCATCGGTTCAATCGTACCTGATACCATAAGAGGCAACTCAATACCTGTCTGCTGGAAGGCTTCCTGAATGCCTTTGAAACCAGCTTTTACATTCAGCATGTCTTGACTTGTTTCTAAAAGAAGGGCATCACATTTGCCATCAATCAAGGCGCGGGCCTGCTCTTCATAGTTTCTGACGAGCTCATCGAAGGTTGTGCCGCCTGTCACAGATAATGTTTTCGTAGTGGGACCCATCGCGCCTACAACAAATCGGGGCTGCTCCGGCGTGGAGAAACGGTCAGCTTCGTCCTTTGCCAGCTGGGCAGCCCGTATATTGAGTTCATAGGCAAGGTGGCCAAGCCCGTATTCGTCAAGGACGAGCTTTGTAGCCCCGAACGTATTTGTTTCAATGAGGTCAGCGCTTGCCTCAAGGTATTCTCTATGAATCGCGCGGATGGTGTGAGGGGCTGTCACATTCAAATACTCGTTACAGCCCTCATACTCTTCTCCGCCAAAGTCTTCTGCTGTGAGATTGGCATTTTGAATCATGGTCCCCATTGCACCATCAAGGACGAGGATGCGTTTCTTAAGCTGTTCAGTGATAGTTGACATGGGTGTTTGACTCCTTTTCTTTCTGATGAATGTAGGTGGTTAGTTCTGCTGTTAAGTCTGATCGAAGGAAAGGGGTAATTAAATAAATGCCGTTAAACAATTCGCAGGCTGTATCTAATAAAGAGCGGGCAATCGCTAAGCCTTCTGCTCGCTGCTTCTCTTTATCCTCACCAGCCTTGGCCATAATGTCACGAATGGAATCAGATAACTTGATGCCTGGAATTTCATGGTGAATAAACTCCGCATTTCGGCTGTTTGTTAATGGCATAATGCCAATATAAATCGGTTTATCTAAATGACGGCTCTCCTCATGAATTTTCACAAGCTGTTCCTCAGAATAAACAGGCTGTGAAATAAAATAATCAGCACCGTATTCGATTTTTTTCTCAAGACGTTTGACCGCTTTATCAATGTGACGAACATTCGGATTAAACGCGCCAGCTACTGAAAAATTGGTCTTTTTGCCAAGGGGCTTCCCTGAGAAAGAAAGGCCTTCGTTAAACTGCTTAATCAGCCGAATCAAATCAAAGGAGGTTAAATCATACACAGACGTTGCCCCTGGGAAATCTCCAATCTTAGAAGGGTCGCCTGTAATGGCTAAAATATCAGTTAAACCAAGGGTGTCAAGACCCATCAAATGGGATTGAAGCCCAATCAAATTACGATCACGGCATGTGATATGGACGAGTGAACGCATATCAAGCTGCTGTTTCAATAAAGCGCCGCAAGCCACATTGCTAATGCGAGGAGTCGCAAGAGAATTATCAGCCAATGTCAAGGCATCAATACCTGCATTCTTTAATTCATTTGCTGCGACGAGGAATTTTTCGAAGTTCAGCTTCTTCGGCGGATCAAGCTCTACAATAATCGTCCGTTTTTTCGTAGCGAGCTCATCAAGACCTGGTTCAGTCCGCTGATCTTGAATCGAAATGATTTCTTCTTTTAATACTTTTACTTCTTTTTCAGTGATCGGGGCTAAATCCTTGACCGCTTCAGCCATTGCGTGAATATGCTGAGGCGTTGTTCCGCAGCACCCGCCGATAATACGTGCGCCTTGATTTCTAAATTCAAGTGCACTTTTTCGAAAATAATCGTTATCTGTATCATAGACGAGTCTGCCTTCTTCAAGAGAGGGAAGACTGCTGTTAGGATAGACTGATAAATGGGAATTTTCTAAAATTGGAACGCCTTCGAGTGCCTGAATCATATGATAAGGGCCCAGCCGGCAGTTGATGCCAACGACGTCTGCGCCAAGAGAGGACAATTCAGATAAACCATCCTTGAGCGGTGTTCCATCCTGCAACACACCTTGTTCATGCATGGAGACGTTCATGACAATCGGGAGAGTCGTTTCTTTTCGTGCAATTTGGAGAACGGCCTTCGCTTCTTCCATGTCATAATACGTTTCTAGCAATAATCCATCGGGCTGCTCATTTAATAGAATGTATAGCTGTTCCCTAAAGCTTCGTTTAATTTCTTCAATCGTATAGGCATTTTTGTTAAACGTTCGAATGCCGCCGATCGTTCCAAGGACATAAGCAGAGCCTGCGGCTGCTTTTGCGATTTGTACCGCCTTTGTATTGATACGCTTTGTTTCTTCCTCTAAGCCGTAGCGGGATAGTTTAATATAATTTGCGCCATACGTATTTGTTTGAATGATGTCCGCACCAGCCTGCACATATGCTTCGTGCACGCGCCTTACTTCATCTTCTTTCGATAAATTTAATTCTTCAAAGCAGCGGTCAATGCCGTAAGAGTATAAAAGTGTTCCCATTGCACCGTCAGCAATCAGTACGCGGTTTTGTAAGTCTTGTAATAGGCCCATTGGTTTCCTCCTTATTTTTATGTAACAAAAAAAGCCTTCTGATAAGAAGAAGACTTTTTGGCTGTATCGTAATTCTTCTTCTTATCTTCCAAGCAGTTGCTTGCTGGATTTAGCACCTTGGTCATAGAAAATATATTTCTACTACACCGGTTGCTGAGGCTTCACAGGGCCAGTCCCTCTGCCTCTCTTGATAAGAAAGCGATATGAACATGTCAATAAATTGAACTTCCATCCACTGTATCGAAAAAATCGGAAATAATCAATGGAAAATTTGAAATTTATCGAAAATTTATAAATTGAACGTCAATCGGTAAATCTGCCTTGCGCATAAGAGAAATAACCTCTTGTAAATCATCTTTATTTTTTCCTATTACACGCACTTGGTCATCTTGAAACTGTGACTTTACTTTGATGCCGGATTGCTTAATGAGTGCATTGATCTTTTTGGCGTTGTCTTGATCAATTCCGCTGATCAACTTTGCACGCTGGCGTACGGTTCCGCCAAGGGCATGCTCGGTTTTTCCGTAGTCGATGTTTTTAGTTGGAACATTTCGTTTGATCAGCTTCGACACAAGTACATCTTTTAGCTGCTCAAGCTTAAAGTCATCATCAGAGATGAGCACAAGCTCTTCTTTTTCAAGAGAAATATCACTTTTACTTCCTTTAAAATCATAACGGTTTTTAATTTCCTTCAGCGCTGCTTGAACGGCGTTTTGCACCTCTGGCAGTTCAACCTTCGATACAATGTCAAATGAGCTTTCTTTTGCCATAACACATGACCTCCATGGATAGATATTGCGTCTATTTTATCATGCAACGTGGAGAAGAAGAAACTTTATCGAAGAGACGAGTCAAAGAGTTCTGCTGGCAGCGGTATAAATCGCGTTCGGTTTGACCACTTTAGCTAACAGAACTAGAGATGTTCATGTGAAGAGAAGTATAGTAGAATAAAGTGAATCAAAAGATGAACGAACGCTCTTTTATGAGCAGATAGGAAGGAAGAGAACATGAGACCAGGTGAGCAACTGACCTTGCAAATAGAGAACGAGATGGAATACGGTTACTTTTTGACAGATGGTGAAGATTCTGTCCTCTTGCACCGCAGTGAAATGACAGAAGATATTGGTGACCAAGATGAAGTAGAGGTCTACTTATACGTAGATCATGAAGAAAGGCTAGCTGCGACGATGAAAATACCGACAATCAATGCGCATACATATGGCTGGGTAGAAGTCGTAGACGTCCTAGAAGACATGGGCGCATTTGTGGATGTTGGGCTGTCAAAGGATGCACTTGTTGCAATAGAACACCTTCCGCCTTTCGAGGAAGCATGGCCGAAAAAAGGAGACAAACTTTACTGTATGCTGAAAGTCACAAGCTACGGCAGAATGTTCGCAAAGCCAGCCACTGAAGATGTGATCAGTGAATTGTTTACTGAAGCACCCGAAACCTTAATGAACAAAGAAATCACTGGTACGATTTATCGCTTAATTGCGACAGGCTCTTTTATGCTGACAGATACAGGCGTGCGAGGGTTTATCCACCGTACGGAACGAAAGGAAGAGCCAAGATTAGGATCGACCGTGACAGGACGCGTCATTGCAGTGAAAGAGGATGGAACCGTGAATGTTTCTCTGCTTCCTAGAAAACAGGAAGCGTTATCTGTCGATGCAGAAGAAATCTTAACCTATATGAGAACGAGAAATGGTGCTATGCCTTATGGAGACAAAAGTGATCCAGAAGACATCCGCGAACGATTCCAAATGAGCAAGGCAGCCTTTAAACGAGCATTAGGTCATTTGATGAAAAACGGCCTAGTTTACCAAAAAGAGGGCTGGACATACGAGAAAAAGTGAGCAGCGTGAAAGAGAACCCTAACCTCATGGGTTTTCATATCACACTGAAATGAAGAAAAAGGGATAAAATCATCATGGTTTTATCCCTTTTTTTATATTTGTGATAAATAATGGGTTTTTTTAGTGAAAAAAGTCATGAAAAAAGCTGAAAAACCTTCACTTAATCATTGAAACAACGCCTCTCAAATCCGATAAGAAAGGAGTAAGGATGATAAAAGGAGTGTGTGTTTGGATGAAAGTGAAAATTTCATTGCTTCTGTTGGCAGCCGTGCTTATGGTGCTCGCCGCATGCAGCAATCAACAAGGGAAACCACCAGCATCAAATGCGAAGCATATTGGCGTTATGCTCACAGATGATGGTCTTGGTGATCAATCATTTAACGATTCATCGTTTAAAGGATTAGAAAAAGCACGTGATGACCTAGGCATTGAATTTGATTATAGAGAAATTGCAGAAACCGATACATATGAAAAAGGACTGACCGAGCTTGTAAAAGCTGGCAATGATCTCGTCATCGGGGTAGGCTTTAGTATGCAAGAAGACTTAGAAAAAGTCGCAAAGAGATATCCGAAGAAGCACTTTTTGCTCATCGATGCCGTATCTGAGCTGAAAAATGTGACCTCCGTGACGTTTAAAGAAGAGCAAGGCAGCTATTTAGCGGGCGCACTTGCTGCAATGACAACGAAAAGTGATGTCATTGGATTTGTTGGCGGTGTCGATGCGGAGTTGATCCATCGTTTTGAAAAAGGGTTCCAAAAAGGCGCCAAATCAGTGAATCCGAACATCAAGATCTTATCCACCTATGCTAATACGTTTAGTGATGCGGACAAAGGCAGTAAAATAGCCAAAGGCATGATCAAAAAGAAAGCAGACGTTTTATATGCCGCAGCTGGCTATACAGGTGTCGGTGTATTAAAAGAAGCGCAAGCGCAGGGCAAATATGCCATTGGTGTAGATAGTGATCAGTACTACACCGCTGAAAAAGCGGTGATTTCGTCCATGGTAAAAAAAGTCGATGAAGTGGTCTATCAATTCAGCGAACAGCTCGTCAAGAGCAATCAAATCAAAAATGGGCATGTTATTTACGACTTAAGCAATGACGGAATCGATATGGCAAGAATTCGGGTGCTCAAAGATGCTGAAACATTGACCAAAAAAGTAAATGAACTGAAGGAGAAATTGCTAAAAGATGAGGGGGACGCATCATGAGCTTGCGCATCAAAATTTTACTCAACTCACTCGTCTCACTTCTTTTAGCAGTTGGCGTCATCGCCTTTATCATTGTCAGTATGACAAAGATCCAATCATCAAATGAAACAGAAGTTCAAACCTTATTAAATGTTCAAAAAACAAAGGCAAGCTTTGAAAGCGTCGAACAAACCATGACCAATTATTCAATGACACTTTCTGATGAACAGCTAGAGGTTGTTCAAACCGGTATTTCTACAGCAAAAAAACAACTGCAAACCTTAAACAAACATGCAGGAAATATAAATAAAGGTGAATTAACAAGGTTAAATGCAAAATATGACACGTGGACCAAAGAAGCAAATAATGCCATTGGTGAAAAAAACGCATCGGATACAAGACGGGTCGCTGCAAGAATTGATGGTGTTTTAAACGACATCCATACAATGAATAAAAGAGCAGAAGAAGCATATAAACAAAATCTAGAGAATACAGCGGATAATGTGCAATGGATCATCACAAGTGCACTCGTCGCAGCCCTCACACTGATTGTCATTGCTGTCTTTTTAAATATTGGATTAACAAGATCCATCGTGACACCGATTAAATCACTTTCCTACCGAGCGAAGCAGATCGCAGAAGGCAACCTTGCTGTCGAGCGAATGGATATTCAGCGTAAGGATGAAATCGGCGGCTTGAATGAATCCTTTAATCAAATGACAGATCAACTGATTAGTTTGATTAAAGAAATCAGTAATGTCTCAAGTCAAGTAGAGACATTCTCGATCCAGTTAGATGATGAAAACAAAAAGCTGATGGAATCTGCAAATCAAGTATCTGTCTCGACAGACGAAATGGCAAATGGGTCACAAGCCATTTCAGAGGATCTCCAGCATGGCGTTAGCTTGATTGAAAAGATGGATCAGCATGGACGTAAAAATTCCGAACGTTCACAAACAGTCATCCAAAGTACAGAGGATGCGATAGAAGCAGTGGAAAGTGGAAAGCACACGTTAACAGAAACAAAAACGGCGATTGAAAAAAATACACATGCCACAAGGCAAATCGAGCAGTCGGCAGGAGAATTCACGCAATATGCTAGCGGGATCTCGGCTATGGCCAAAACAGTTTCTGACATTGCGGATCAGACAAACTTACTTTCGCTAAATGCGGCAATCGAAGCGGCAAGAGCAGGTGAGGCTGGAAAAGGCTTTGCCGTTGTAGCAGATGAAATTCGTAAGCTTGCCGACGAATCATCTAACGCTACAAGACAAATCTTTGATATGGTCAGTCATATTGAAAGAGGCATTCAATCCATTAGTCAAACTGTCAAAGAAGGAGTCAAGCTTTCACTTCAACAGCAGGATGCGATGGACAAAACCTCACACTCCTTTGAAGATATAGAAACAAAAGCGCAGCACATTAAACAAGAAATGGCGGTCTTAAATGACCAAATTGTTCAATCAACAGAGCTTGGCGGACAAGTGCTCAACTCGATTGAAAATATTAGTGCAGTTGTAGAAGAAACAGCAGCTGGCAGTGAAGAAATTTCTGCCTCGGCCAATGAACAGCTGCAATCATTCCATCAAATGAACAAACAGGTAGAAGAACTGATGAGTATGACGGCAAGGTTAAATGAAACCGTCCACCGTTTTAAACTTTCATAAGTCATAAGAAAAGCACCCTTCCCGTGATGTGTCAGGGAAGGGTGCTTTTTATGATGGTTTGCCTGTAAAGAAGATGGCAAGCGTGCCTGGGCCTGAATGGGACCCAACAGCTGCGCCGACAATCTGAATATCAATTTCTTTTGGATGAAATTCGGCTTCAATCAATTGTCTCATGTCTTCTGCAAGTGCAGGATCATCACCATGACTAATGCCAACAGTTTGATTTGACCAATCCGTTCCACGTTCTTTCATCAGTTCAATAATGCGTTTCAACAGCTTTTTACGTCCGCGGATTTTCTCAAGGGGGATGAGCTTTCCATCCTCGACGTGTAAAATGGGCTTAATACTCAATAAACCGCCAACAAATGCGGACGCTTTACTAATTCTTCCGCCTCTTGCTAAATACGATAAATCGTCTACAGTAAAAATATGTTGTAAAGATTCGCAAAAATGCTTTACAGACGTTTCAATTTCTTGTATTGTATTTCCGTCAATGGCAAGTGATTGAGCGTGTTTGACAGCAAGCCCATAGCCGAGTGAAGCACATTTAGAATCAATAATTCGTAAATCAAAATCAGGGTATTCTTCCTTCACTTCGTTTGCCATCATCATAGCGGTTTGATATGTACCAGAAAGCTCTGATGAAAAGGCAACATAGATTGCAGATGTATGGGTTTGTGCGAGAGAAACAAAGGCTTCTTTGATTCGGTTTGGTGAAGCTTGTGACGTTTTTGGGCTGGCACCTTGTCTCATCGCATCAAATACTTGTTTTGGTTCAATGGTGACCAAATCTTCAAATTCCTGCTCGCCAAGCAATACACGGAGCGGAATAACCGTCATGTTATGTTCATCATAATAAGAAAGAGGCAGATCAGCAGCACTGTCTGCTATGATATGAACAGTCATCAAAATCCCTTCTTTCTAAAAAAATCAGCCATATTTTACAACTTTTTAGCCTAACTATATCACAGAAATCAACTTTTCGTGTTCAAATTCTAAATTTTAGGGAAAACCATAGAGAGAATGGTAAGTGGAGGAATGACAATATGTTCATCGGAGAAGCAAAAAAACTCATTGTCGTCGTCATTGGTGCACTGCTCAATGCGATTGGACTGAATTTATTTTTAATCCCAGCTGATGTATACGCGAGTGGGTTTACAGGGGTAGCCCAGCTGTTATCCAGCTTAATGGATCAATATGCGCCATTTTATGTATCCACAGGGATTCTATTATTTATTTTAAATATTCCAGTCGGCATTTTAGGCTGGATGAAAGTGGGCCGTTCCTTTACGTTTTACAGCATCATCAGTGTGGCTCTGACGACCATTTTCCTCGGCATCTTACCAGAAACGAGTGTTTCACATGATATTTTACTAAATGCTGTGTTTGGCGGCGTGATATCCGCAGTAGGGATTGGGATCACGCTCAAATTTGGGGCATCGACAGGCGGACTCGACATCATAGCCATGATCTTAGCGAAGTGGAAGGATAAACCAGTCGGCACGTATTTCTTCATTTTAAATGGTATCATCATTTTTACAGCAGGATTATTACAAGGTTGGGAGAAAGCATTATATACCCTTGTCACATTGTATGTGACCACAAGGGTCATTGATGCCATCCATACAAGACATGAGAAGCTGACCGCGATGATTGTGACGAAGAAGGCTGATGAAATCAAGGAAGCCATTTATGGAAAAATGGTCAGAGGTATTACGACTGTACCTGCAAAGGGAGCTTTTACCAATGAGCCAAAAGAAATGATGGTGATCGTCATTACAAGGTATGAGCTGTATGAACTTGAACAAATTATTAAAGAAGTCGATCCAAAAGCCTTTACAAATATTGTGCAAACAACTAATATTCTTGGATTTTTCAGACGAGATTAAAAGGTGGGTAGCGAATGAAAAAAGGGTTGGTGCTTCTCCTCGTTGTATTGATTTTAACCGCTTGTGGACAACAAAAAAAGGATGAACCAAACAAGGAGGTATCAGGTCAAATGGGAGAAAAAACGGTTGTACTCACAGTAGACCCCGTCCAGAAAGGTTCTTCGGTTCAATTTAACATGTCATTGAAAAATGAATCAGATCGAGATATTGAATTTACCTTTAACACAAGCCAGAAATTCGAACTCAGTGTGTATGATGAAAACGGAAATGAACAATACCGCTATTCAAAAGACCGTATGTTCACACAGGCCATCCAATCATTTGTGCTGAAGAAAGGCGAAGCCTATGATTTTCAAGATACGTGGTCAAATGGTGTCAAGCCGGGAACGTATGAAGCGGTCGTCACATTTAAAGGAAAAGCAGAAGGGCTGAAGCAAATCACGGAAAAGAAAACGTTCCAAGTGAAATAAGTGCTTTCAGCTTCATGAGAATCAGAAAAAGCTGTCCAATGTTGGACAGCTTTTTTATGTTAGAGATCATCGAGCAAGTCTTGGAAGGTATGCAGCTGGTTTCTTTCTGCATCTGTCGAATTGGCAAATGCAGAAGATACGGCATTTTTGGCTCGTTTGACCGCCTGTTGACGCTCTAACCCAGATGAAAATGAAGAAGTAAGGGCTTCTTCAGTAAATGATTTGGCTTGATCAAAAAGTTCGTTTCTCACAATGAACCTCCAGAAGCATCAGTCTTCATATTTTCTCTGCCAGACGCTTCTTCAAGCGTAGAACGATAAGGAAAACGTGCGTCATGCAGACTGACTGAATCTTTACCTTGTTGTATAAAGCGTTTCGATTTGCTTCTTTTACCCATTCGGAATCCGCCCCTTTACACAAGCTGACAGGACAACCTGTCTAAAGGTAGTATGCCCGCTTCCTTCGGTTATGTATGAATGGAAAAATTAAAGGGAGAAGTAATTCGTTAGAAACTTTGCAATCCCATCTTGTTCGTTTGTATCTGTGATTTCATTTGAAACACGTTTCACGGCATCGATTCCGTTGCCCATAGCCACACCGCATCCAGCAAATTCAAGCATTTCTAAATCATTGTCTTCATCTCCGAATGCCACAATCCGCTCCTGTGGAACGCCGTAATAATCACTGATCTTTTGCAGTCCAACGGCCTTGTTCATGCCTGTTTTAATGATCTCAATCACGTGCCACGGAGCAGCCCATCGCCTATGATCAATCACTTCTGCATGAACATCTGATAAATAGCTTCGAATGGCTCCGACGTCCTCTTCTTTTGCGTGAATTAACACGCTCGTCACATTCTCTCCAAGGTTGTCCCGAAGGTCTCCAACAGTGACTTTATTTGCATTCATATTAAATATATCAATGAGCTTCTCATCATGATAATGGAAATACAAATCGTCTAACACTTCAGCTAGCACATTATGCACTTTATACTCCTCACTAATGTCTACAAGCTGTTTAACGACTTGAAGATCAAGTGACGTATGAAATCTGCCCCATTTTTCATCAAGAGGATGATGGACAAACGCTCCATTAAAATTCACAATGGGTGAATCAAGCTGTAATTGCTGATAATAAGGAGAGCTGGAACGAAATGGCCGGCCGGTTGAAATACAGACATGATGCCCGCTGTCTTTCACTTTTTGAATGACGTCAAGTGTGTGTGTAGAGATGGTTTTATCATCTTTTAATAACGTGCCATCCAGGTCAAGTGCGATTAGGTAAGGTTTAGTCTCCATAAAATCTCCTTTGATCTGTAAGTGATAGGAGGCAGTTCGTGCGGCGCCTCTACCTATAGTGTATCTTTATCACATCTTTGTTGTCTACATGTTAAAATAAACAAAGACGGGAATGATAAAGGAGGATTCATAGGCAGTGATCACCATTGATGAGCAAATTGCGCGCGATATTCCATTTTTACATATCGTAAAAGCTGAAAATAAAAACAAACCGCTACCGCTTGTATTTTTTATACACGGATTTACAAGTGCACGCGAGCACAACTTACACTTCGCCTTTCATTTGGCGGAAAAAGGCATGAGAGTGATTTTGCCTGACTGTGCTTATCATGGTGTAAGATCAGAAAACCTCAGCTTAGAGGAACTGGCGTCAAGGTTCTGGGAAATTGTCTTGAACGAAATACGTGAAATCGATATACTCAAAACATACTTTGAAGAAAAACATTTGATTGAAGCCGATCTGATCGGTGTTGCAGGTACTTCCATGGGCGGCATCACGACCTTTGGTGCACTCGCCAAGCATGATTGGATTAAAGCGGCAGTTAGCTTGATGGGCAGTCCGAAATATACGACATTTCTACAAGCACAAATTATGGACATGCGTCACAAAGGGTTGATGAAAGAGATTACAGACGAAGAGGTTCATCAGCAATTAGACGTGCTGCGTCCTTATGATTTAACGCTGCAAACAGATCGATTAAACAAAAGACCGCTGTTATTCTGGCATGCAGAAAATGATCCAGTTGTCCCTTACCGGCATGCAAAAGCTCTTTATGACGAGTTAGCAGCAACCCAATATAAAGAAGATCAGCACCTGATTCGTTTTATTACAGATGGACAGGCTGGCCATAAGGTCTCAAGACAAGCAATGTTTGAAACGATTGACTGGTTTGTGACACATCTGAAAAGCACAAACGTTTAGTCAAAAGAAAAAGTACGTTATACTAATGGAAAAGGAGTGGATATCATGGATGAAGCATTGAAAGAAAATATTTTAGGCGCCCTAGAACAGGTGATTGACCCTGAACTGAATGTCGACATCGTCAACCTTGGACTTGTCTATGATGTCAATCTTGATGAGAATGGAAAAGCGGATATCACGATGACCTTAACATCAATGGGGTGTCCCCTTGCACCAGTTATCGTGGATGAAGTGAAAAAAGCATTAAGTGATCTTCCAGAAGTGAAAGAAACAGAAGTTCACATCGTATGGAATCCGCCTTGGACACGAGACAAAATGTCAAGATACGCAAAAATTGCGCTCGGTATTCAATAAGCACAAATGAAAATGCCTGGTATGAGTTGAACTCATACCAGGTTTTTTTATGAAAAAATAAGGTGGAGGAAGAGAATGGATTGATATAATGGGTGTAATATGACAGATCGGAGTACCTCATAATGAAACGAAAATGGTTATGGATTGTTCTTTTAATGGGATACGCTGCTGCATTTTTTACATCAATCACCATCCGCGAGGAGCAAGCACACAAAAAACAAGATCTTAAGGCGTTTACAGATGTCAGTCATCTCATGCCTGTTAAAATAAAAAAAGTCGTTCAAGGTAAAGAAATAGATACTTTAAAAGAAGTAGTAGAAGAAGCGAAAGTAAAAAACTTGCCGATATCAATAGCCGGCAAACAGCATAGCATGGGCGGCCACACGTATTATGAAAATGGCATTGTGCTCGATATGACAGAATTCCGCCAAATTTTAGCGTTTGATGAAAAAAAGAAAACGATTCGGGTCCAAAGCGGCGTTACATGGGATGATATACAAACATATGTGAACCCATATGGTCTTGCCGTGAAGGTCATGCAATCACAGAATATCTTCACGATTGGCGGTTCTCTCAGTGCAAACGCACATGGACGTGACATTCGCTACGGCTCACTCATAGACACTGTTCGTTCCTTTAGGCTACTTAAGGCAGATGGGGAGATCGTTACAGTGAAGCCGGGCGATGGTTTGTTTACTGCCGTGATTGGCGGATATGGTTTGTTCGGCGTCATTTTAGATGTTGAGCTTTCGTTAACGAGAGATGAATTATACAAAATGGAGACAACCTCTCTAGATTATCGCGAATACAGTGATTATTTTCAAAAACATGTCAAACAAAATAAAGAAGTACGCATGCATCTTGCCAGAATCTCAACAGCGAAAACAAACTTTTTGAAAGAGATGTATGTGACGAATTATTCCCTCACTTCACAACAAGAGATTGAATCATATCAAGAGTTGAAAGAGGATCAACTCGTTATGCCACTCAAATTTATGCTCGGTCTTTCAAGAAGATTTGATATGGGGAAAGATCTGCTATGGCATTTGCAAAAGAAGTATTTCCAAAGTCAAAATGATCAGCTGATCACAAGAAACAATGTGATGCGCTCAGATTCTGCTTTTTTAGAATATGAAAATGAATCAGATACAGATGTGCTTCAGGAATATTTCGTCCCAGTCGACCGCTTTCGTGCGTATATCGATGAAATGAGACACTTTTTACAACAGGAAGAATTGAATTTAATGAACATCACGATCCGCTACGTACAAAAAAATGAAAAAGCGGATCTCTCATATGCGAAAGAAGATATGTTTGCACTTGTTCTTTTAGTGAATTATGGTTTTGAGAAAGAAAAGAAGGCAGAAGCAGAGCGGATCATCCGGCAAATGACAGATATCACGCTTCAGCACCATGGAAGCTATTACTTACCGTACATGCCTTATCAAACGAAGATACAAATGAAGCAGGCCTATCCTAAAACCGATGTATTCTTCCAAAAGAAAAAGCAAGCAGATCCAGATGGCAGGTTTATCAATTACTTTTATGAAAGGTACAATACACAATGAATGCAAAAGCAATGAAATGGTTCGTCTACTCACAAAGCCTGCTGTTTTTCGCCAGTAGTTTGATTTTCCCTTTTTACATTCTTTTTATTAAAAATGTTGGTTCAAGCTATTCACAGTTTGGTCTTGCCTATGGCTTGTTTGGTTTAAGCGGAGCGTTTATTCATTTACTCTTAGGGAAACTGCCCGAAACCACTGACAGGCGTCTCTTTTTAATCATTCATTCGTTCGGAATGGCATTTCTTTTACTGCTATTTCCTCATATAACAGAAGTCGAGCAAGTGTATATGATTCAACTGGCTCTTGGTGCGCTAGGCGGCTTTCAAAAGCACGGGGAAAAACTGCTTGTCACAGAGCTGACAACAGAGAATAAGAGAATGAAAGAGGTCGGCCGCTATCATTTTTGGACAGCTCTTTTTTCATCGATAGCGATTATGCTTGGCGGCCTGTTTGCAGATTTCTTCACCGTGTATTTCATTTTTTATGCAAGCTCCATATTATATTTATGCAGTGCCCTCATCGTCATCATGATGAAATACGAAAGATAAATCCGCATGTCTCACGAAGATATGTGGATTTTTTTATGAAAAAAAATGAAAAGAAATATTAAATATACAATTGAATTAATTTTTATACATGTTATAATGTTAAATAATTTCACAAAGATCAAGAGGGTGTATTGACGTTGAAAATAGGTATTATAGGTGCTACGGGATACGGTGGTGCGGAATTAGTTCGTATCTTCAAGCAACATCCACACGTGGATGAATGTATATTGTATTCATCGAGTGGTGATGGGCAATTATACAGTCAATCTTATCCGCATCTAACAACGATTACTGATCAAACATTAAAAGCCATTGATCCTGCTGCCATTGTGCGAGAAACAGATGCTGTGTTTTTAGCGACACCAGCAGGCGTATCAAGTGAACTCACACCGAAGCTCATGAACCAAGGAGTGCCTATCATTGATTTATCAGGTGATTTGCGCATTCAAGATGGTGCAACCTATGAAGCTTGGTATAAACGAAGGGCAGCTGATCAATCATCTGTTCAACAAGCTGTGTATGGGTTACCTGAATTGAATCGTGAAACGATTGAGCAGGCTGAAGTCATTGCAAACCCAGGGTGCTTCCCTACCGCAGTTCTTCTCGGCTTAGCACCGCTGATGAAACAGAATCTAATCGATGAATCTATGATCATCATAGATGCAAAAACAGGAGTGTCCGGTGCAGGACGATCTGCCTCACTTGGAACGCATTTTTCAGAGCTAAACGACAACTTCAAAATTTATAAGGTAAATGAACATCAACATACACCTGAAATAGAGCAAATATTAAGAGAATGGAATCCGCAAACGGCGAACATCACCTTTTCAACGCACCTTGTCCCGATGACAAGGGGGATTATGGCAACGATGTATACCCAGCTGAAATCAGATATCACAAAAGAGGAATTGATGAAGCATATGAAAGGCTTTTATGAAGATTCCTATTTTGTCAGAGTGAGAGATCACGGGGTGTATCCAAAAACAAGGGAAGTATACGGCAGTAATTTCTGTGACATTGGCTTTCATTTAGATGAACGTACAGGCAGACTCACGATTGTGTCTGTGATCGACAATCTCATGAAGGGCGCAGCCGGCCAAGCGGTTCAAAACTTCAACATCATCAAAGGCTTAGATGAAGAGGCGGGCCTCACAATGACACCTCTCTATCCATAAGAATAGGGGAGACAACAAACATGATCGAATTGAATGAAAAAAGCATTGTTAAAATAGACGGTGACGTATCATCACCAAAAGGCTTTGAAGCAAAGGGGATTCATATTGGATTACGTTATTCAAAAAAAGACCTTGGACTGATCGTCAGTGAAGTACCGGCAGCGAGTGCAGCTGTATACACACAAAGTCACTTTCAAGCTGCGCCTCTACAAGTCACTCAGAAAAGCTTAAAAAAGACAGGGCAATTAAAAGGGGTCATTGTCAATAGTGCTATCGCCAATGCATGTACCGGTGAGCAAGGTTTGAAAGACGCATACGAAATGCAGGCAGCCTGCGCAGATATGTTAGGGATAGAACCTGATTACATTGCTGTTTCTTCTACTGGTGTCATTGGAGAGTGTCTGGATATGGATAAAATCAAAAAAGGCATCACTCAGCTGAAAGAAGCAAAAGCAGGAAATGGTCATTTTGAAGAGGCAATCTTAACGACAGATACAGTCATTAAAAACACAACATACACCCTGACGATAAACGGCAAAGAGGTTCTCATTTCAGGTGCAGCGAAGGGCTCTGGCATGATTCATCCGAACATGGCAACAATGCTTGGCTTCGTGACAACGGATGCAAATGTCGAACAAGAAGCTCTGCAAAATGCACTTCGTGATATTACCGATGTGACTTTTAATCAAATTACTGTCGACGGAGAAACATCGACAAACGATATGGTGCTCGTGATGGCAAATGGCATGGCAGAAAATGATGTGCTAAATGAAGAGCATCCAGAATGGCCATTGTTCAAAGAAGGATTAAAGCTAGCTTGTGAGGATCTTGCTAAAGAGATTGCAAGAGACGGAGAAGGTGCAACGAAATTAATTGAAGCGCAAGTCGCTGGCGCTAAAAATCATTTAGAAGCTGGCATCATAGCGAAGAAAATCGTCGGTTCAAGTCTAGTGAAAACAGCCGTATACGGTACCGACGCCAACTGGGGACGTATCATTGGAGCGATTGGCCATAGCGCAGCGTCCGTCACACCACAAGAGGTAGAAGTGTATTTAGGTGGACAATGTCTCTTTAAACATAACGAACCGCAGCCATTCTCAGAAGAGGAAGCAAAAGCGTATCTAGAGCAGGATGAGATTACGATTTTGATTCAAATGAATGAGGGAAATGGTCAGGCAGCGGCATGGGGCTGTGACCTTACCTATGATTATGTGAAAATTAACGCGAGCTATCGCACATAATGAAGGAGATAGACATGGATAAAACGATCGTATTCAAGTGTGGAGGCAGTGTCATTCGAGAACTTTCAGATACCTTTTATGAAAATGTCCGCTCACTTCAAGCTGCTGGATTTAAGCTGGCTATCGTCCATGGCGGAGGCCCTGAAATCACTAGCATGCTGAAAAAATTAGAAGTGAAAACAGAATTTGTTGACGGGCAGCGTAAAACAACGAAGCCGGTATTAGAGGTAGCCGAAATGGTCCTCTCGGGAACGGTCAATAAATACTTTGTGTCAGAGCTCGCAAAGCATGATATCTCATCTGTCGGCGTGTCTGGGAAAGATGGTCAGATGCTTGTCGCTGATTTTCTTGATCAAGACGTGTACGGGTACGTTGGTGAAATCAAAGAAGTGCATCCAGAGATGGTAGAAGCATTAATGGAAAAACAATTTATTCCTGTGATTGCACCGTTGTCTATGACAGAAGAATGCCAAACGTTAAACGTAAACGCTGATTTAGCAGCATCAGCTGTCGCAGGAGCGATGAAAGCTGATAAGCTCATGTTTGTTACAGATGTGGAAGGCATTTTAAAAAATGGTGAATTATTAGATGTCGTCACCGAACAAGAAGCTCTCACGCTCATTGATGAAGGCATTATTTCCGGGGGAATGATTCCAAAAGTACAATCCGCTTTGAGTGCTTTATCAGGAGATGTGGATGAAGTCATGATCGTCAATGGTAAAGGAAGTATCTTTACAGGGGAAACCTTTAAAGGAACAAGAATTGTGAAGGAAAAGGAGGCGGTCCTGTGAGTCATCTCTTTCAAACTTATGGACGGTGGAATGTTGAAATTAAAGAGGCAGCAGGTTCTTGGGCAGTCGATACAAATGGGAAAAAATATTTAGACTTTATACAAGGCATTGCGGTCACAAATCTCGGTCATAATCACCCAAAGGTCAATCAAGCCATCAAGAAGCAGCTCGATCACGTCTGGCATGTATCGAATCTATTTGAAAATGGGCTGCAGGAAAAAGCAGCAGAAAAGCTGGCTGCAAACAGTTCAGGGGATCTCGTATTTTTTTGTAATAGCGGAGCTGAGGCGAATGAAGGTGCAATCAAATTAGCACGTAAAGCAACAGGGAAAATAAATATCGTGACATTTTTGCACTCTTTTCATGGGCGCACGTATGCTGGTATGGCTGCTACAGGTCAAGATAAAATCAAAACGGGCTTTGGCCCCATGCTGGAAGGCTTTCATTATGTCCCGTTTAATGACCCAGAAGCGATTGCCGCATGTGAAGTCGATGATGTGGCAGCGGTGATGCTTGAGGTTGTGCAAGGAGAAGGTGGCGTAAATCCAGCGACAACAGAATTTCTAGAAGCTGTTCAAGCGTTTTGCCAAAAGCATGAAGCACTTCTGATCGTAGATGAGATTCAAACGGGTATTGGACGTACAGGAACAGCATTTGCATACGAACAGACGGGACTTGATCCTGATATTATCTCTTCTGCTAAAGGATTAGGAAATGGCTTCCCAGTCGGTGCAGTCATCGGGAAAAAGGCTTTAGGAGACGCATTCTTACCAGGTTCACATGGAACAACTTTTGGTGGCAACATGCTTGCCATGGCTGCAGTGAATGCAACACTCGATGTCGTTTTCAAAGAAGAGTTTCTGACAGAAGTCAAAGAAAAAGGCGCTTATCTGTTAGAAAAGCTGCAAGATCTGAAACAACTGAATATCGTAAAAGAAGTACGCGGAAAAGGATTGATGGCAGGGATTGAATGTCATCAGCCAGTCGGTGATTATATCACAGCTCTGAGAGAACAGGGATTGCTGGTACTTCCAGCTGGTCCGAATGTGATTCGGTTATTACCTCCGCTGAATGTAGAAAAAGCAGAAATAGATCAAGCAATAGAAGCGATTACTCAGGTTTTAGCAAATGAAACAGTGACGGTATAAATTTTTTTACATCAAAACGCATAAAAATGCATTTATATTACTAATTATTCAATTTGGGGTGACACAAGCATGAAAGGTTATTTAAATTTAGAAGATGGAGCCTCTTTTGAAGGAGATCTGACAGGAGAAGCTGGCATGACAGGTGAAGTGGTTTTCTTTACAGGAATGACAGGTTACCAAGAGGTGCTCACAGATCCTTCCTATAAGGGACAAATCATTGTTTTCACATATCCACTCATCGGAAATTACGGCATTAATCATGAAGACTTTGAGAGCAAAAAACCACAAGTGAAAGCTGTCGTTGTGTATGAAGCAGCGGATCATTTCTCTCACCATCTGGCAGCGGTTAGCTTAAAAGATTATTTACAGAAGTGGAACATTCCGCTTCTGACTCATACAGATACACGAGCAGTCGTGCAAAACATCCGGGCAAATGGGACGATGAACGCTGTGATCAGTGTAGACGAAAACGAAACACCGCCGGCCATGAAACAAGACAATGTGGTCGCACAGGTGACAGAGGATGAAATCTACACTCAAGGCAGCGGCGAGGAACATGTAGCGCTTATTGATTTTGGCTTTAAAAAATCAATAGCAGATTCGCTTGAAGCGCGCGGCTGTAAAGTAACCGTCATTCCGTACAAACAACTGGAAAAGGTGTTTGAGATTAAGCCAGATGCGGTCCTGCTATCAAATGGGCCTGGAGATCCCAAAACAATGAAGCCATATTTAAAAACCATTCATGACATCATGATGACCTTCCCGACACTTGGAATCTGCTTAGGTCATCAATTAATCGCTCTTGCACTTGGCGGGGATACGTATAAGCTTCCATTTGGCCACCGCGGGGCGAATCACCCTGTACAAGATACAGAATCCAAACGTGTTTTCATGACAAGTCAGAATCACAGCTATGTGGTGAATGAAAAAAGCATGAATGACAAAGAAGTGGACGTGAAATTCCTTCATGTTAATGATGGATCTGTCGAAGGATTCATTCATAAAGAGAAGCTTATTATGTCAGTTCAATTTCATCCAGAAGCACACCCAGGTCCTGCTGAAAGTGAATGGATATTCGATGATTTTATTGAGAAAGTGAAACAAGCAAGGAGAGAAGTTGCACATGCCTAAAGATCAAAGCATACAAACCATTCTAGTCATCGGGTCTGGTCCAATCATCATTGGTCAGGCAGCAGAATTTGATTACTCAGGAACACAAGGATGTATGGCCCTAAAAGAAGAAGGCTACAAAGTCATTTTAGTGAATAACAACCCAGCAACCATTATGACAGACGAATCATTTGCTGATGAAATCTATTTTGAACCGCTTTCAGTTGATTCAGTGACAAGAATCATCGAAAAGGAAAAACCAGATGGTCTTTTAGCCAACCTTGGCGGACAGACCGCTTTAAACCTTGCTGTCGAGCTCGAAAAAGCCGATGTGCTGAAAAAGCACGGGGTAACCCTGCTCGGAACGTCAGTTGAAACAATTGAAAACGGTGAAGATCGAGAGAAATTCCGTGCTCTCATGAAGCAGTTGAACGAACCTGTGCCAGATAGTGAAATTGTGGATAATGCAAAGGATGCCCTTCAATTTGCAAAAGAAGTAGGCTTCCCAGTCATCCTAAGACCAGCATACACACTTGGCGGAAAGGGCGGCGGAATTGCTTTAACAGAAGAAGCGTTTAAACCGCTTATTGAAGGAGCCCTTTTAGCGAGCCCGATTCATCAGTGTTTAGTTGAAAAAAGCATCGCGGGTTTTAAAGAAGTCGAATATGAGGTCATGAGAGACCGTCAAAATACGTGTATTACGGTTTGTAATATGGAAAATATCGATCCAGTTGGCGTGCATACAGGAGACTCGATTGTCGTTGCACCTTCGCAAACATTAACGGATCAGGATTATCAAATGCTTCGTTCAGCGAGCCTGAAAATCATTTCAGCACTGGATGTAGTTGGGGGATGCAACATCCAATTCGCCCTTGATCCACTCAGTAAAGAATACTTTGTCATTGAGGTGAATCCGCGGGTTAGTCGTTCATCTGCTCTTGCCTCAAAAGCAACGGGCTATCCGATTGCTAAAATGGCAGCAAAGCTTGCGGTCGGCTATACACTAGACGAACTGAAAAACCCGCTCACAGGCACAACTTATGCTAGTTTTGAGCCGGCACTCGATTATGTCGTCGTGAAATTCCCACGCTGGCCGTTTGATAAATTTAAACAGGCAGATCGGCAATTAGGTACAAAAATGAAGGCGACTGGCGAAGTCATGGCGATTGACCGTAATTTAGAATCAGCCATCCAAAAAGCGGTCGCCTCTCTTGAAATCAAAACAAAGGGCTTCCACCTGCCAGAATTGAAAGACCAATCGACTGAGCAACTATTTGAGCTTGTCAAAACACCAGACGATCGACGTTTCTTTGCTGTCATGGAGCTTCTTTCAAGACAGGAAACGGTTGAAGCGATCCATCAAGCGACGAAAATCGATCTATTCTTCTTACATGTGTTCAACAATATGATCACTCTCGAACAGGAATTGAAAAACCATGAGGGAACGCTCTCAAAAGACACCTTGAAAAAGGTAAAGGAAAAGGGCTTCCTTGATGAAACGATTGCTCTTCTAACAGGCAATAGTGAAGAGGCTATTAGACAGCTTCGTCAAGAATATGGCATTACGGCTTCATTTAAGATTGTCGACACATGTGCAGCGGAATTTGATGCAAAAACGAACTACTTCTATTCCACATACTTTGGCAAAAGTGATGGAGAGCATCAAGAGAAAACCAAACAGCGTGCACTCATCATTGGCTCTGGTCCAATTCGGATTGGGCAAGGAGTCGAGTTTGACTATAGTGCGGTGCATGGCGTTCTTACCCTACAAAAGCTTGGCTTTGAAACCATTATGATGAACAACAATCCAGAGACGGTCAGTACGGATTATGAAATCGCAGATCGTTTATATTTTGAGCCCATTACATTAGAGCACATCTTAAACGTTGTGGAAGCAGAGCAAATTGATTTCGTCATCGTTCAATTTGGCGGACAGACTGCCATCAATGTAGCAGAAGGTTTAGAAAAAGCGGGCATTACGTTGTTAGGTACATCCTTTGACACGCTAGATGCGCTGGAAGATCGTGATCTGTTCTATCAGCTTCTTGATGAACTGAACCTACCTCATGCAAAAGGAAATACAGCTCATTCAAAAGAAGAAGCGCTCACGCATGCTAAAAGCATCGGTTACCCTGTGTTAATTCGCCCATCGTATGTCATTGGCGGAATGGGAATGATTGTTGTCCAGTCAGAAGCGCATTTGACGTCACTACTTGATCAGCCAGATCATCTGCCATATCCAATTTTAATTGATGAGTATGTCACTGGAAAAGAAGCTGAAGTGGATCTGATTTCTGACGGAAAAACGACTTTCATCCCAACGATCGTGGAGCATATTGAGAAAGCGGGCGTCCATTCAGGTGACAGCTTTGCAATCTTACCAAGTGTCTCCATCAGTGAAGACATCAAACAGCAGGTGCATATTGCGTCCGAACAAATAGCGAAGAAATTAGCGTTTAAGGGCATTATGAATATCCAATTTGTGATCAAAGGGGATCAGGCGCTTGTACTAGAGGTGAATCCGCGGGCGAGCCGGACCGTTCCAGTTGTCAGCAAGGTGATGGGCATTGACATGATTCCGCTTGCGACTCAATTATTAGCGGGTGCAACGCTTGAAGAACTGAACCCAGTAACGAAAAACAAAGGGGGAACAGCGGTCAAATTCCCAGTCTTCTCATCACATGCCATTCAAGATATTGACTTAAAGCTGACACCTGAAATGAAAGCGACAGGAGAAGGAATGTGTGTAGGCAAGAACGTAGAAAGCGCTTTGAAAAAAGTGTTTGCGTCGATCTGGCATCAGAAAGGTAGCCTCTTTATAAAAGGCAGTGAACAATTGGTAGATGAAGCAAAACATGTAGGATTTGATGTCTGGACGGACAGCTTTGACACTTGGCTGCAAAACGAAGATAAATCCCTTCACATCCATTTAGGCGAAGATGAAGAGGCAAAAGAGCAACGCGTAAAAGCACTCACACATGGCGTCCAGGTTCTAACCGAATATGAAACAGTTCAAGCATTCCTGCAAGGAAAAAATGGAGATGTATCACCAGTATCGCTCCAAGAATTATACAAAAAGGAAGTGACGGCATGAGTCAAGTTGATCTGCAACCAACATTATACGGAAAAGACTTTTTATCATTAAAAGATTTCTCAATCAAAGACATTGCTTATTTAATTGAAAAAGCGGAAGAAATGAAACAAAACCCATACCAAGATTTATTCAAAGGGAAAACGTTAGCGATGATCTTTGAAAAATCGTCAACTAGAACCCGCGTGTCGTTTGAAGCCGGAATGACGCAGCTGGGGGGACATGCGCTCTTCCTCAGCTCAAATGATTTGCAAATCGGCAGAGGAGAAACGATCAGTGATACAGCGCAGGTGCTGTCTGGCTATGTAGACGGCATTATGATTCGAACATTTGAACATGAGAAGGTCGAGGAGCTGGCACAATACGCGTCCATTCCTGTCATCAATGGACTGACTGACTACTCCCATCCATGCCAGGCACTTGCTGATTTATTGACGATAAAAGAAGCAAAAGGAACATTAAAAGGAATCAAAGTCGCCTACATCGGTGACGGAAATAACGTGGCACACTCCTTGATGGTTGGCTGTGCGCAGCTAGGCTGTGATATTGCAGTTGCATCACCAAAAGGCTATGAACCACTTCAAGAAGTAACAGACACAGCACGTGAGTTTGCAAAACAATCAGGCGCAGAAGTCATCATTACAACAGACCCAATCTCTGCTGTCCAAAATGCAGATGTCATTTATTCCGATGTGTTTACAAGCATGGGGCAGGAAGCAGAAACAGAGAAACGCCTTGCTGAATTTAAAGAATATCAAGTCAATGACAAACTAATGCGTCATGCAGCAAAAGAATATATTTTCCTACATTGTCTCCCGGCACATCGCGGAGAAGAAGTGACAGCAGACATTATTGACGGACCGCACTCAAAAGTATTTCAGCAGGCAGAAAACCGCCTGCATGTTCAAAAAGCATTAATCAAAGAGCTCATGTATCAACAAACCAAATAAATGAAAAGTATCCCTGACTCGTAGGAGCAGGGACTTTTTGCATAAAGGATTGGAGAGGCAAGTCACGGGACATAATAACATCATCGAGAAAGGAGGATGGAAATGGGTCAGCAGCATCAGTTTAAATCAGGGAATAAAGCACCAAATAATGGTGTGTATGTCGAGATCGGTGAAACCGGCAGTATGGTGAAAGATCCTTTAAAGATTAAGCTTCAAGCAGGCGACGTCTTTCCGGATAACTCGAACCATAACCGTGTTTGGACCTATCAGAGAAAGCCGTAAGCAATTGACTAAGAGTCGGTTGGAATAAGTCTTTAGAGGCATGTGTCATGCCTCTTTTTTCTTTATAATAAAAAACAATTAAGTTCAAATTTTCAAATAAATAGTATGAATAAAAGAGAAGATAAGGTAAAATATGTAATTGTAATACATTGTTGAAAGGATTTGTGTGATGGAAAAGACGAATCTCAGTGAAAGTGTTTGGAATAAACGCTTCACCTCATTATTCATATCAAGACTCATCAAAAACACAGGAGAAAGTTTTGCTTTTACATCCGTCCTTTGGCTATTGATTTTGAGAGGGGATGGAGCGCTCGGTACAGGACTTCTCCTAGCAGTAACCGTACTTCCTTCATCTTTGCTAGCCCCAATACTAGGACCTCTTATGAAAAAGCACCATTTGTCTAAATGGATGTTCGCTTCAGACGTCGTTCGAGCAACCATTGTACTCATTATTCCGCTACTGCATTTTTCGCATCTATTGCCATTATGGTTATTGATCTCATTAATGGTTATTCAATCGGCAACAGGTGCAGCGTATAACCCAGCCTCGGTGGCGATTTTACCGCAGATTGTACCGAAGCATCTGATTCAAAAAGCAAATGCCATCCTGCAATCTTCTTTTGAAATTGTTGCACTTGCAGCAGTCATGGTCGCTGGTCTCTTAGTCAAATTAATCGGACCTGCAGATACCCTGCTCATCACCACTGCCTTATTCATCATATCCGGCCTGTTTATTATCGGTGTTAAATTAAAGAAAACCGATGAAGATAAAGCAGCAGGTATAAAACAAGCAAAGAATACATATTTGTATAACTTAAAAAGAGGGTTTCTCGTCGTCAAAAATCATCACATTTTATTTGCGCTGACGTTGTATTGTATTTTAATGAATGTCGCCGCAGCTCCGTGGCAGGCACTATCTGCTGTATACGTAGCAGAAGCGCTGCAAAGTGATTCCATGGTGTATTCCATTTTAAGAGGAGTTGCTGCAGTCGGCGCGTTTATGATGGGCTTTGCTTTGGCGAAGGTAAAAATTAAGAGATTTGGTTTGTTCTTTATTGTCGCTGGTATGATTGAAGGGGCTGCATTCTTTATCACAGGGATGAGTACATGGCTGCCGGTCGTTTTACTTGCTTCCTTTATATTTGGTGCCGCCGTTAGTGCGATCAATGTACCGGAAATGGTCATTATTCAAACGTCTGTCGACCAAGATGATCAGCCGCAAGTATACGCGGTGATCAATGCTTCATCAAATGTTTTCCTCCCGTTTGCAGCTGTCGTATCAGGCGTCCTGGCAGAAAGATTTGGAGCGGGACCTGTCATTGCTGGTGGTGGGGTCCTTGAAATTTTATCAGGTATCGCGATCTTCCTGTTTACAGGGCTTGCGAAAAGCCATTTGACAGCAGACAAACAGAAATCCGAAACCGTCGAGGTGTAAGCAATAAAAAACCCCCTGTGGCTGCAGGGGGTTTTAGCGTACCGCTTTTCAAGCAAAAAGAAAAAGAGCTAAAATCAAGATCATTTTAGCTCTTTCTCACATTCATCTCTTACGTATTAAGAGTGTTTTGTTGAACTTTCCGTTTCTTTCATTGGACTTACTTCAGCAAAGATGAATAAAATAACCGTAAACACCACTGCAAGAATAGAAGTCAAAGTAAAGTCATAAGCAGCGCCATTCATCGAAGCAACGATGTAACCAGCCATATGTGTCAGCAGAAAAGTCCAAATGAGGGTGATAATATAATGCATAATCCCACCGTCCTTTATGTAACAATCTATTGATTATCATACCATAGATACGAGTGAGGGGAAAAGACTGTTTTAGCCTTTATGTGACCATTTTTAGACCTTCTTCTATAAAAATAAAAAGAATTCTTCTGTCATTAGGGGATTTCCTTATTCCTACAAGAGTTGTTGTTCATATCATAGAAAGCAGAATCACTGAAAGGAGGCTGGCCATATGGGTGTAAGCGAACGGTTTTTCCAGCTTGGTTCCCAGTGGAACGTCATTCACCTTCCTCAAAAACCAAATGGCTTTGGCATTCTTATCCTCGGTGACCGAAATCACTTTGTGCAGGAAAATACATCATTCTGGCTTCAGCACTATGGAAGAAACCAGCTTTTAACTGCCTTAAAGGATGAAGGATATACATTGTTTAATAGTCATCTTCATGGGAATCACTGGGGATGCGAAGATGCTGTTTTTAGTACAAAGCAGCTCGTTCATCACACATTAAAACAAGAAATATTAAACCGGGAAATTCATGTGCTGGCAGAGGGGATGGGTGCACTCGTTGCTATGAGCCTTGCTGAAGAGATGCCAGAAGTGCTAAGATCCATTGCGATGGTGAATCCATGTCTGCATCTCTATGCACAACGAGAAAGAGAAAAGGAACACAAATTCTTTTATAAACAGCTAATCAAAGAATTAGCGAAGAGCTACGGCTGCTCTGAAAAGGAAGCGGAAACGTATCCGCTCCCAGCTTGCCCTGTTCATTCTGCTCATGTACCGATTCACATATGGCAAAGACTAAACGGTGCACCCTATGCATATGAACTGCATGCAAAGCCTTTTATTGATCAGCACATGAAGAATCCAGAGCATTGTCAAATCGATCTCACCTTGCATATGTTTGATCATCCGAGAAGAATCTTTCAATCCATTCACAAGTTTTATAAATCGCATGAAAGAGAATTGTGATGAATAGGATGATAACAGCCCTTCATGGAAAGGGCTCTTCTTTTTATTTGATAAGCTAAAAAAGGGGACATGAACATGGAGACAGGACTGATCATAGGGGCAGATGAATTTTTTGGCCTAGCGCTGTGTGAATATATGATGAAAGAGGGCATTCATGTGGATATCACATGCCCTCATAATCAAACAGAAGAGCAAAAGAGGTTATTAGAAGAACGAATGATGTGGCTTGGCAGAAATGATCTTTTCCGTGTCATTGACTTTCAGGATGGAAAAGACACGTATGATCTGATCTTTATTCAATCAGAAGAACCAGATAAAAGACAGGAAGACTTGAAAGCGGCGCATGGCATGTACCGAGTACTTTACGAAAAAAACGAAGGTGAATCATCCAATCAGAAAGTGCCGGCTATTATTCTTCCTCGCATGTTTGGACCATGGACACTTGATAAAGAAAGAACGAAGCGTGATGAGGCATTTTTTGTAGAAGATGTGGCAAGGGATTTGTTCAAGTGGGCATCAGGCTCTGAACAAAGACAGGAAATAACACATGAATTGAAGGTAGAAAGACAAACAGATGACAAACAAGCAGAAGAAATGATGGCAGAATGGAAAAGACAAAACTCAACATTTTTCGACAAAAAGCAAGAATGATCTTCCATCTTATCTTTTTTCAGTATAAAATAAACCTATATTTAACATACAGGTTCATGCCTGCATGTGGCAAAGGGAGTTGAACATGGCATGAAGTATCAGCGGCTTGTCATGATCTTTTCGTTCCTTCTCCTATTATCTGCCTGCTCACAGGCACCTTTAAAAGGACAGATTGAGAAGGTGGGTTTACTCGTCCCCGATACAATTAATGATCAAGTGTGGGGAACGAAAGGTTATAAAGGCTTATTAAGTATTCAATCGACATTTGGTGTAGATGTTTATTATAAGGAAGGAATGGTCGACAAAGAGAAAATCGTTGATGCCATTGAAGAATTTCACAAAAAAGGAGTCAATTTGATTATTGGCCATGGCAATGAATACAGCGAAATTTTCAACATCATTAGTGAAGATTATCCGAAAACACAATTTATCACGGTAAATGGAAACAAGCCTCAGGCGGATAATGTTGCGAATGTGACGTTTAAAGGTGAAGCGATGGGCTTTTTTGGAGGCATGACAGCAGCACATATGTCAAAATCAAAAAAGATTGGTATTCTTGCTACATATGATTGGCAAAGCGAAGTAGACGGCTTTATCAAAGGTGCAAAGTATCAAGATGAACATGTACAAGTGCTTGCCGAGTTTGTCGAAAACTGGGATGATGCGGACAAAGCCGTGGAGCTCTATCAAAAATTGAAAAAACAGGGCGTAGATGTTGTATATCCAGCAGGTGATGGTTATAATATCCCTGTCATTGAACAAATCAAAGCCGATAATTTATCAGCGATCGGATATGTCACCGATCAATCTAACCTCGGCAGCCATACTGTCTTAACAAGCACAGTCCAGCATGTGGATAAAGCGTATAGTATTATTGCGAAGAAATTTAATGAAGGCAAGCTAAATGCACAAGGTGAGTACTCCTTTGACTTTAAAGAAGGAGTGATCGAAATGGGGAAATTTAGTTCCACCATTGACCGTGCTTTTTTGAAAGACATTGAAAGTGATATTGCGTCTTACAAAAAAACTGGCAAACTGCCAAATGAAAAGTGAGGACAAGGCGATGCAGCACGAAAAATCGATGGAATTTTTACAAATTGCCATGAAGTATTTTCCGCAGGCAAAAGAAGAATTAGATAAAGCAGGTATTCAGCTTGAGCCCGAAGCTCTTCAGCCGCTTTTATCATTGTTTACATCTGTTATGCAAGAGGCTTATGAGCTTGGAAAAGCAGATGCAGAATCAGAAAAAGCCACAGAATAGTGGCTTTTTTTTATGATAATTTTTTTTTGAAGGCACTAATCATAGGGCCAACATCTTTAAACACAGGCTTCAGCTCATCGATGGAGTTCATAATGTTCCCAATTTGGTTCATGACATGCATGTAGTCAATGGACTCTTCACTTGAAGATGTCTCCACGCGTTCCTCCTTTGTTTCTTCCTTGCTTTTCTCCTTTTCAAGCGGCTGTCCAAACATCATAGCTGAAAAAATATCTTTTTGCGCCATATCAAATGCTCCTTTCTACTATTGGTATATCAATAATCTATGAAAAAAGTGAGAGGAAAGGTTAGACGTTTGTATTGCCAAGGAGAAAAAAATAAGTTAAAATTAGTACCAGATACTAATATAAGATCACAATATCACATGCTCGTATGAGTAAAAGGAGTCTTATTCAATGAATGCTGGAATTATTGGCCTTGGCCGCTATATACCTGAAAAAGTGTTAACAAATCTTGATTTAGAAAAAATGGTTGAAACTTCTGACGAATGGATTCGTACTAGAACAGGTATAGAAGAAAGAAGAATTGCTTCTGATGATGTCAATACATCACATATGGCGCTTGCTGCTGCAAAAAAAGCATTAGCTGACGCAAATGTAGCTGCAGAAGATATCGATATGATTCTTGTGGCGACAGTCACGCCAGATCAATCATTTCCGACAGTCGCTTGTATGATTCAAGAGCAGCTCGGTGCACATAAAGCATGTGCAATGGATATTAGCGCTGCGTGTGCTGGCTTTATGTACGGGCTTGTTACTGGAAAACAATTTATCGAATCAGGTACGTTCAAGCACGTACTCGTCGTTGGCGTTGAAAAACTTTCTCGCATTACCGACTGGGATGACCGCAATACTGCTGTTCTGTTTGGAGATGGAGCAGGGGCTGCTGTGTTAGGAGAGGTCAGCGAAGGGAAAGGAATTCTCTCATTTGAGCTTGGAGCCGATGGAAGAGGCGGTAAGCACTTGTACTTAGATGAAAAAGATCATACAATCATGAATGGACGAGAAGTATTTAAATTTGCTGTAAGACAAATGGGCGAGTCAAGCGTAAACGTCATCGAAAAAGCTGGACTATCAAAAGAAGACGTTGACTTCTTGATCCCGCATCAAGCAAACATTCGCATTATGGAAGCAGCCCGCGAACGCCTAGAGCTGCCAGTTGAAAAAATGTCGAAGACAGTCCATAAATATGGAAACACATCAGCAGCATCCATTCCAATTTCACTATGTGAAGAAATCGAAGCCGGAAAAATTCATGACGGCGATGTGATTGTAATGGTAGGTTTTGGTGGCGGATTAACGTGGGGCGCAATCGCTATGCGATGGGGCCGATAAAAGAGTGAGGTGCACAAATTAATGGATAAAAAACGAGTAGTTGTTACAGGATTAGGTGCTTTGACACCTCTTGGCAACGATGTAGAATCAACATGGAAAAATGCTTTAGCAGGTGTATCAGGAGTTGGACCGATCACACGTGTCGACTCAAGTGAATATACAGCAAAAGTGGCTGCAGAATTAAAAGATTTTAACATTGAAGATTACATGGAGAAAAAAGAAGCACGAAAAATGGCACGCTTCACGCAATATGCAGTCGTTGCTGCTCAAAAGGCGCTAGAAGATTCACGTCTTGAAATCACAGATGAAATCGCACCGCGTGTTGGTGTATGGGTTGGATCTGGTATTGGCGGACTTGAAACATTTGAAGAGCAGTTTGAAGTGTATTCAAATAAAGGGGCAAGACGCGTAAGCCCGTTTTTTGTTCCAATGATGATTCCAGATATGGCAACAGGCCAAATTTCAATTGCACTTGGCGCAAAAGGGGTTAACTCTTGTACTGTAACAGCATGTGCAACAGGTACAAACTCAATTGGTGATGCATTTAAAGTCATTCAGCGCGGAGATGCAGATGCGATGATCACAGGCGGAACAGAAGCGCCGTTAACAAAAATGTCGTTTGCTGGCTTCTGTGCGAACAAAGCTCTTTCGACAAATCCTGATCCAGAGACAGCAAGCCGTCCATTTGACAAAAACCGTGACGGATTTGTTATGGGAGAGGGCGCAGGGATTGTCGTTCTTGAAGAACTTGAGCATGCATTAAAACGTGGCGCGACGATTTATGCAGAAATTGTTGGATATGGATCAACTGGAGATGCGTATCATATTACAGCACCTGCTCCAAACGGAGAAGGCGGCGTACGCGCAATGAAAGAAGCGATTCGAGATGCTGGTTTGTCTGTGGAAGAAATTGATTATATCAATGCCCACGGAACAAGCACACCGTACAATGATAAATTTGAAACAATGGCGATTAAAGAAGTGTTCGGAGAGCATGCGAATCAGCTTGCGATCAGTTCGACAAAATCGATGACAGGTCACTTACTTGGTGCAGCAGGTGGAGTAGAAGCTATTTTCTCTGTGCTTGCGATTAAAGACAGTGTTATTCCTCCAACCATTAACCTTGTAACACCGGATGAAGAATGTGATCTTGATTATGTGGCAAATGAAGCACGTTCAAAAGAAGTACAAGTGGCTCTAAGTAACTCACTTGGCTTTGGCGGACACAATGCGACAATTATCTTTAAAAAATACGAAGCGTAATATTTCCTAGGAAAGCGGCGATCTATAAACAGATCGCTGCTTTTTTGCATATGATGAAAATGGAGGTGTTTAGCGGTATGGGTCTAGTCAATACACAATATCTCATTCATCAATCTTCATCATTTCAGGAGCTTGCGTCGCGCTTTGTTCCTTATTTTAAAGGGGCGGAGGAAAAAGAATGGTCCTCTATTCTCTCCCACCTGCAACATCACGGCATGATTCGGTCTTTTCGATCATGCAAAGACATGATCGACAAGCTCAAAGAAAAAGGGTACTTCCAGCTCGTCATGAAAGAATACAAGGCGCTCCAAAAGCAGTGGAAAGGCCCTGACATTCCAGTCTTTATTTTGCCAGTCAATGAGAGCAGTAAAGAAATTAGAGAGCAATTTTATTATCAATCCGGCATGGCATTTGACGACAAGGTCTTTCTCTTTTTGTCGCCAAATACCCCGAAAGAACGTATCGGCACATTGCTGACTCATGAATATCACCATGTATGCAGGTTGCATTTTCTCACGAAAGAAGAAAAAGATTTTACATTCCTTGATACAATCATGATGGAGGGGCTCGCTGAATATGCTGTGTATCATAGATACGGAGAAAGCTATACAGCCAAATGGACCACTCTCTATGACGAAACGCAGCTTCAGCGTATGTATCAGAAATGGGTATCCAGTCATCTTGATCAAAAAGTGCAGGACGACGAAAGACTGATACAGAACCTCCTTTATGGAAAAGGGAACTACCCCAAAATGCTTGGTTACGCCACTGGGTATTATATTGTGAAAAAGTATTTCAGTGAACACAGAATCAGCGAGGAGTCTATGATTGCAGAGCCGTCCGAAACTTTTTTAAAGGCGATAGACTCATAAAGTGAATGATTCACATAAAAAGAGACATATTACAAATTTACTAAATTCTTCTTGATTTCGTCATAACAATGTAATAATATACAAATATAAATTTTGATAATTCTTTTTATTCAAAAAAGACGGAATTTTTAGATTTAGTTCGATTGATTGATGGTGAAAGGGGCGAATACATGACCACGCTGCTTGAAGTGCAGAACTTAAAAACCTATTTTTTTCGAAAAAAAGAAGCGATACCTGCTGTAGATGGCGTTGATTTCAGCATCAACAGAGGAGAAACTGTTGCATTAGTCGGTGAGTCTGGATCTGGCAAAAGCATTACGTCCTTATCCATTATGGGCTTGATTAACGGCACTGGTGGAAAAATTATGGACGGTTCCATCAAGCTAGATGGTAAGGATCTCGTTACATATGGTGAAAAGGAATTATGCAGCATTCGTGGTAATGACGTGTCGATGATCTTTCAGGAGCCCATGACCTCACTCAATCCCGTCTTAACCATCGGGGAACAAATAACAGAAATCCTCATCTATCACAAAAAACTTTCAAAAAAAGAAGCGACGAAAAAAGCGATTGATCTGCTGAAGCTTGTTGGTTTTTCCAGACCGGAACAAATCATCAAAGATTATCCGCACCGTTTATCCGGCGGTATGCGGCAAAGAGTGATGATTGCCATTGCGCTAAGCTGTGATCCAAAGCTTCTCATTGCAGATGAACCGACAACGGCACTAGATGTGACCATTCAATCCCAGGTGCTCACATTGATGAAAGATTTATGCACGACATTTGGTACATCGATTCTCCTCATTACTCATGATCTAGGTGTCGTGTCTGAAGTGGCAGATCGAGTCATTGTCATGTACTGCGGACAGGTTGTTGAAAATGGGACCGTCGAAGAATTATTTGATCAGCCGCTGCATCCTTACACAGAAGGGCTGCTTGAATCGATTCCTGTCATTGACGGAGACATACAGCCGCTAACAGCGATAAAAGGGAATGTCCCTGCGCCAGATCAGCTTCCAGCCGGCTGCCGCTTTGCTCCTAGATGCCCGCAAGTGAAGGAGCGCTGCCTAGGTGAACTGCCTAAGCTGAGGACTTTTGAAAATGGCAGAAGCGTCAGATGCTTCTTATATGAGGAGGCAGACCAAACATGACTCTTGCTCAAAATCAACCACATGCAACAGATCTAATAGAGAAAGAAACCATTCTTGAACTGAAACAAATCAAAAAACATTTTCCGATTAAAGCAGGCGTCTTTCAGAAGAAAGTCGGTGCAGTCAAAGCTGTTGACGGCATAGATTTGAAGATTTATAAAGGTGAAACGTTAGGGATAGTGGGGGAATCAGGATGCGGTAAATCGACATTAGGCCGGACCATGATTCGTTTATATGAACCAACTGACGGTCAAATCCTTTTTAAAGGGCAAGATATCTCCCGTGTATCAGAATCAAAGCTAAGACAATCAACACGAAAAAACATCCAAATGGTTTTTCAAGATCCCTTTGCATCACTCAACCCTAGAAAAACACTTCGAAGCATCATCAAAGAACCCTACAAAACACACCACTTATATTCCTTAAAAGAAAGAAATGAAAAAGTAGAACAGCTTTTATCAAAGGTGGGCCTTCATCCAAGCTTTGCTAATCGCTATCCCCACGAATTTTCTGGCGGACAGAGGCAGCGAATCGGCATCGCTCGTGCGCTTGCCATGAATCCCGAAATGATCATCGCAGATGAGCCAGTATCAGCACTGGATGTATCCATTCAGGCGCAGGTGATTAATTTGATGGAGGAGCTTCAGGAGGAATTTGACCTGACCTATCTATTTATCTCTCACGACTTAAGTGTGGTCAGGCACATTAGTGATCGAGTCGGCGTGATGTATCTCGGCAAAATGATGGAGCTTGCCGATAAGCAAAGCCTGTACGATGAACCACTCCATCCATATACACAGGCACTGCTTTCTTCTGTACCTGTTACCCGTAAAAAGGGTCAGATCAAAAGAGAACGGATCATGCTTCAAGGCGATCTGCCAAGTCCTGCGAATCCGCCAAAAGGGTGCGTATTTCACACAAGATGCCCGCATGCGAAACAAATCTGTAAAGAAAAAATACCAGCATTTCAAGAATTAAAACCAAATCACTTCGTTGCCTGCCACCTCTACGACGCTTAATCAGCTTGGATGATTTCATCTTTGAGAGGGGGGATGAAGCGGCATCTGTCGTCATTTCTAAAAAAGGATAGGGGGAATTGTATATGAAAGGTAGAAATAGAAAATCCATTTTGATCAGTTTACTGCTGATTTTCACGCTCATGCTTGCGGCTTGCTCTAGTGGAAATAAAACCTCTGGAGACAGTGAAAAGAAATCCACCAGTAAACCTGTACAGGGCGGAGATCTTGTCATCGGTTCTATTGCAGAACCAACATTATTTAACTCGTTGTATTCAACAGATGTGGCTAGCTCTGATATTGAAGAAAGAATCTACAGCTTTTTGCTTCAAACGGACGGAAAGTTGAACCCTCAGCTATCACTCGCAGAAGATATTAAAGAATCTGATGACGGGAAGCAGTTTGATGTGACCATTAAAAAAGGCGTAAAGTTTCATGATGGAGAAGAATTGACAGCTGATGATGTTGTGTTTACATACAGCATTCCGATCAATAAGGACTACAACGGGGAGCGCGGATCAGGCTTTGAAGTATTAGATTCTGTTAAAAAGACAGGAGATTACTCAATCGAATTCAAGCTCAATAAAAAAGATCCTTATTTCTATAATGTCACACTAGGAAGCTATGGCATTTTGCCTAAGCATATTTTAGGTGATGTGCCTGTAAAGGATCTCGGTGAAAATGAATTTAACCGAAAAAAACCAATTGGTTCAGGTCCATTTAAATTTGCCGAGTGGAAAGAAGGCGACTACGTGAAACTAGAAGCCTTTGACGATTATTGGGATGGACGTCCATATCTTGATACCGTCACGATTAAAACCATTCCTGATCAGAACGCAGCGATTGCCCAGCTGTCAGCAGGTGATATTGATTTCTTTGCTGTACCGGGAGCAGAGCTGCAAACGGCTGAAAAAGTCAGCAACATTAAAATTGAATCTGATCTAGGGCTCAATTATTCATACATTGGCTGGAACCAGAAAAATGATCTGTTTAAAAGTAAAAAGGTCCGTCAAGCGCTGACACATGCCATTAATCGTCAAACGATTGTTGATCAAGTGTTAGATGGAGACGGCAAAGTAGCCAACATTCCAGAAAGTCCGCTGTCATGGAACTATCCAAAGAATGACAGTGTTCCAGTGTTTGAGTTTGATCAAGAAAAAGCGAAAAAGATGCTGAAAGAAGAGGGCTGGGAGGATACAGATGGAGATGGCTATCTTGATAAGGACGGCAAAAAATTCTCCTTTGTCATAAAGACCAACCAAGGAAACAAAGTCCGTGAAGATATTGCTGTCGTTGTCCAGCAGCAGCTCAAAGAAATTGGTGTGGAAGCGAAGCCGCAAATTGTGGAATTCAGTGCACTCATTGAGCAGACGACACCTCCTAAGTGGGATTATGATGCGTTGCTGCTCGGCTGGAGCCTTGCCACATTCCCTGATCAATTCAGCATCTTCCACTCAAGCCAGTCAGAAAAAGGCTTGAATAACATCTGGTATAAAAATGAGGAGGTCGATAAGCTGTTAGTGGATGCTAAGAACTTAAGCGATCGAAAAGAATATTCAAAGGCATATGAAAAAATTTATGAATTGATCGCAGAAGATCAGCCATATACGTTCCTTTATTATGCCAACTCACATCGTGCGATGCCATCTAATCTCCAAGGCTACTCTTACCACCCGAAAGATGAGTATTACAAAATCGAGAAATGGTGGATTGAACAGTAGGCTGCTAGTGAAAAAGGGGAAGGTTCTCCCCTTTCAGCGTGAAGTCACCAAAAAAGACAGAGGGCTAAAATAAAGACCATTTTAGCCCTTTTTCATCACAGTATGGCGATCCGATGAAAAAGGAGTTGTGCATATGGTTACATATATCATTAGAAGGACACTGCTTTCCATTCCCATCTTATTTGGGATTACCATTTTGTCCTTCGCCATTATGAAAGCAGCACCAGGCGATCCGATGTCACTTATGATGGACCCAACCATTAGTGCGGCAGACCGGGAAGCTTTTATTGATAAGTACGGCTTGAACGACCCTGAATATGTGCAGTATATGAAATGGCTTGGCAATATGCTTCAAGGTGACTTTGGCACCTCTATTGTTAAAAAGGGAACGCCTGTGGCTGATTTGATTTTTGCCCGGCTGCCAAATACCCTCATCCTCATGATCTTTTCTACATTAGTCGCCCTGATTATCGCCATCCCATTCGGTGTTCTTTCAGCAAAACGTCCATATACAAAGCTAGACTATGGCATTACGGTTACATCTTTTATCGGACTGGCTATTCCGAATTTTTGGTTTGGACTCATTCTAATAATGGTTTTATCTGTGAATTTAGGATGGTTCCCAACAGGCGGCGTCTCTACCTTAAATGCCGATTTTAATGTATTTGACCGGCTTCATCACATCATTTTACCAGCCTTTGTTTTAGCAACCGCTGATATGGCAGGGCTCACCCGATACACAAGGTCGAGTATGCTTGATGTCATGAGGCAGGATTACATTCGTACCGCAAGAGCGAAAGGCTTTCGAGAAAACAAAGTCATTTTCAAGCATGGGTTAAGAAACGGTCTTATGCCTGTCATTACGATTTTCGGATTGATGATTCCATCCTTTATTGGTGGTGCAGTCGTGGTGGAACAAATTTTCACTTGGCCAGGGCTTGGAAAGCTGTTCATTGATTCTGCCTTTTCGAGAGATTATCCGGTCATTATGGCGATGACTGTTATTTCCGCAGTGCTCGTGGTGGTTGGAAATTTAATAGCGGATATTCTCTATGCGATCGTTGATCCGCGTATTGAATATTAGAAGGGAGCTGAAGCACAATTGGCACAGCCTAATATGGGAACACCTCCTGTAGATATCAAATTAAAGGAAGGTCTTCCGCCAAAGCCAGAGACGATGCTGCGTTTATTTTGTGAGAAATTTTTCAAAAATAAATTGGCGGTTGCCGGCTCCGTGATCTTATTGGTCATTATCTTTTCAGCCATTTTCGCTCCAGTAATTGCCCCTTACGCACCAGAGCAGCAAGATTTATTAAAACGACTCCAGCCGCCAAGTGCTGAGCATTTGATGGGAACTGACAAGTTTGGTAGAGATATTTTCTCAAGGGTGCTTTATGGCGCGAGGGTCTCTTTATTAGTCGGTTTCGTCTCGGTGGTCGGTGCGATTACCATTGGCACGGTGGTCGGAGCGGTAGCGGGGTATTTCAAAGGATTTGTTGATTCCTTGTTAATGAGACTTGTGGATGTCGTGTTGTCGATTCCCGATATTTTTCTCTTGATCACGCTCGTTACCATTTTCAAACCGGGCATTGATAAATTGATTTTAATCTTTGCTTTGACCGGCTGGACCACAACCGCGAGACTGATCCGCAGTGAATTTTTATCACTACGAACAAGAGAATTCGTACTCGCAGCAAGAACCATTGGAACGAAAAACCATGTCATCATCTTTTCGCATATTTTACCGAACTGTATCGGTCCTATTATTGTGTCAGCTACACTAAAAGTAGGTTCCGTCATTTTAGCCGAATCAACGCTGAGCTATCTAGGGTTTGGCATACAGCCGCCAACAGCGAGCTGGGGCAACATGCTGCAAGATGCACAAAACTTCTCGATTATGGTGCAAGCGTGGTGGTATCCGCTCTTCCCAGGTTTACTGATATTGCTGACCGTTTTATGCTTTAATTTCTTAGGAGATGGACTGAGAGATGCGCTTGATCCTAAAAAGTTAAAGTAATGCCTCATTTTTATGACAAGATGAAAGGGACTCTGCGGCACCCTTGCTTTTCTTTATGTCATAAAGAAAAGCATGCCATCATTCACTCCGCTTGAAGTTTAATAAAGTTGGAATAATTTCTCTATCCCTTGACCATACTGTGGACAACAGTTTTTATAAAGTGAGGGATTGGTTATGTTATTTCTTCATGACGTATGGGTGAATTGGTTTGAAGGGGAAGAAAATGGCTACAATGTGTGTCATTTTCATGAGTGGCGCAAGGAGGACAGTGTGGAGCTGTTAGATCAAGTACCTTTACTCAAGGTGCAGAGTCCTTTGTATGATTACATAGAGAATGATCTTTCAGAGCTGCCGAAGACGCTGCTAGAATCTGTTTTTGAGAAATCATATATTCGAAAAAATCATGAACGGCGTAAATTAGAATATTGCTTTGTGGTGACAGACGGCATACGAATTATTGCTGTGGATACGATTGGGTATTCCATTCCTGTGAGGAAAAGCCGCTTAATCCCAAGGCAGGAGCAATTGGTGTATGAAATGGTGAAGGATGTGAAGGCTGAGGAATATGAATTCTCTCAGGACCGTCTTGAGTCGGCGAAGGAGTATCACATTTTGTCTTTGCCGCCGCAGCACATCAGCGGATTAACGAGAAAAGAAAGACAGCTGAAGCAGCTAATGTTTATGGCACTCGATCAATTAAAAGGTCTTCAAAACAGGGCGGAGATTGCGTATTGGTATACGGAATGGAATCCGCGCATGTACAATCAAATCAAACGAATGTCATTCGAAGAGATTTGGAATATGCTTTACAATGAAACCATTGATGGATGGTCAGAGAATCATTTAGCATTTTGTGAAAAAATGATTAAGGGACAGCCGTTTTTTGAAAAGCTTTGGGAAATGGAAAACGAATCAAAGGTGAATTAGAAAAAGCTTGCAGCGTGATGTGCTGCAAGCTTTTTTTATTTGCGCTTTCTACCTAGACCCATTGCATTCTCCATTTTTTTCAGCATTTTGTTTGCTGCGCGGTTTGCTTTTTCAGCACCTTCGTCAAGAATACGGTCAAGCTCGTCTGACTCAATAAGTTCATAGTATCGATCTTGAATTGGTTTTAAAGCATCAACGACGACGTTCGCAAGATCTCCCTTAAACTCGCCATACCCTTTGCCTTCATACTTTTGCTCAAGCTCTGCAATCGATATGTTACCTAAGACAGAGTAAATCGTCAGCAAGTTGGCGATCCCAGGCTTGTTTTCTTTGTCGTACTTAACGATGCCTTCTGAATCCGTCACAGCACTTTTGATTTTCTTTTCAAGCTGCTTTGGTTCATCTAATAAGGTAATGAACGATTTTTGGTTCGGATCGGATTTGCTCATCTTTTTTGTTGGATCTGCTAAAGACATAATCCGAGCGCCTTCTTTTGGAATCTTCACTTCAGGTACAGTGAAGATGTCATTGTATTTGCGGTTAAAACGTTCAGCAAGCGTTCTAGTCAATTCAAGATGCTGCTTTTGATCTTCTCCGACAGGGACTAAATCAGTACCATATAATAAGATATCGCCAGCCATTAATGGGGGATACGTTAATAGGCCTGAAACAACCGCTTCCTTACCAGCGGATTTGTCCTTAAATTGGGTCATTCTTTCTAATTCCCCAATATAAGCAACACATTGCAGCATCCATCCTGCCTGGGCGTGAGCAGGTACCTCTGATTGGATAAACAATGTCGCCTTCTCTGGATCAAGTCCAACTGCTAAATAAAGAGCTGCTAAGCTTCTAATATTTTGGCGTAGGGCTAGTCGGTCCTGACTCACTGTAATCGCATGCTGATCGACTACACAAAAATAGCCGTGATAATCATGCTGCAAATCGACAAATTGCTTCATCGCTCCAATATAGTTCCCCAATGTCACAGAACCGCTCGGCTGAATGCCTGAAAAAATTGTCTTTTTTGTCATACTAAAACCTCTTTTCTTCAATATAAAAAGGCCCACTCGTCACTTTTCAACAGAAAAGGGACGAATGAACCGTGGTACCACCCTTGTTATTTCACATGGAAATCACTCAAGACGTTGATATCGGAGACTGCTCCGTCTAAGCCTACTTACTTTCAAAAGTGTTCGGTTAGCTGCTCCAAAGCCCATTCCATACATGCCATTATCTGCTCGCACCGGCCGCAGACTCTCTGTAAATGGTGAATATATGTACTCTTCTTTTTCATCGCAACAGTATGTCTATCTATTATAAAGGATGACCATAAAAAAGTCACGAAGCCCTCATGTGACCTTCTCAGCATGTCGTTTGACACTTAAAATTTTAGATAAAATACCAACTATCTGTCAGAATTTTTTAAAAAAGGATGATTAATTATATGTATAAAACATTATTCCTGCTGAATTTGTTAAATTATTTTAATCAATTTCCGCTTTAATTTGTTGAAGTGATTGAGACTTTAGTTTATAAAAATCCCTCTTTATCCCCATTTACGTTTTTTAAAAATATATGAAATTGATATTGCAATAAATTATTCTATTCATTATAATTAATTTGTTCACACGTTTGTGCTAGGCTCTTTACATAGTGAAAATTCAGAAAAAACAAAAGAAATAGAAAGTAAGCTATTTAGGGACTTTTTTACGCTATTTCTTAAATCTGAATCTCATCTTCTATCGAGACCTTTGAACTAAAACATATTATAAGGGGGAATACAGTTGAAAAAGCGTTGGTCTGTAGTTACTTTAATGCTTATTTTCACACTTGTATTAAGCGCTTGTGGTTTCAGCGGAAACAAATCAGGCGACAGCACGAGCAGTTCTGGAGAGGCTAAAACAACACTAAATGTGAATATCTCCACTGAGCCTTTTTCTCTACATCCGGGATTGGCAAATGATTCAACTTCAGGAAGTGTCATCCGTCAGACTTTTGAAGGATTAACAAGAATTAACGCTGAAGGAAAGCCAGAAAATGCAATGGCTTCTGATATCAAAACAAGTGCTGATGGTAAAACATACACATTCACACTTCGTGATGCGAAATGGTCTAATGGTGACCCTGTCACAGCTAAAGATTTCGAATATGCTTGGAAATGGGCATTAGATCCTAAAAATGAATCTCAATATGCTTACCAGCTTTACTATATTAAAGGTGCTGAAGCAGCGAACAAAGGGAAAGCGAAAGTTGCTGATGTTGGTATTAAAGCAAAAGATGACAAAACGCTTGTAGTTGAGCTAGAGAACCCAACACCGTTCTTTACTGAACTAACTGCATTCTATACGTATATGCCAGTCAACAAAAAAGTGGCTGAAAAGAATAAAAACTGGTTCACAAATGCTGGTGAAAACTACGTATCTAACGGACCATTTGTTCTTTCTCAATGGAAACATGGCGGTTCTATCACGCTTGAAAAGAACAATGAATACTGGGATAAAGATACTGTGAAATTGAAAAAGATTAACATGTCTATGATCAAAGACACAAACACTGAGCTTAGCATGTTCAAAAAAGGCGAGCTTGACTGGGCTGGTTCACCAACTGGAAGCCTTCCAACTGAGTCTTTAAAAACATTGAAAAAAGAAGGCGGTCTTAAAATCCAAACGATCGCTGGTATTTATAACTACAAATTCAACACAGAAGTAAAACCTTTAAACAATGCTAACATCCGTAAGGCCCTTGCATACTCAATCAACCGTCAAGCGATCGTTGACAAAATTACGCAAGGTGAACAAGTTCCAGCTATGGCAATCGTTCCACCAACAATGGAAGGATTCACTGATAACAAAACTGGCTACTTTAAAGATCACGATGTAGATACTGCTAAAAAACTTCTTGAAAAAGGTGCGAAAGAATTAGGTTATAAGTCTGTTTCTGATCTTCCAGCATTGAAACTTTCTTACAACACAGATGAAGGCCACCAAAAGATTGCACAAGCAATTCAAGAAATGTGGAAAAAAGATTTAGGTGTGAAAGTTGAACTTGATAACTCTGAGTGGAACGTATACATCGACAAAATCCACAGCGGAGATTACCAAATCGGACGTATGGGCTGGTTAGGTGACTTCAACGATCCAGTGAACTTCCTTGAGCTTTACAAAGATAAAGACGGTGGAAACAACGACACTGGATGGGAAAGCAAAGAGTACAAACAATTGTTGAATGATTCTGCGAAAGAAACAGATAAAACGAAGCGTGAAGAAATGCTGAAAAAAGCAGAAGAAATCATCATCAACGATATGCCTATAGCACCAATTTACTTCTACACTCAGCTTTGGGTACAAGATCCAAAACTTAAAGGTGTCGTCGTATCTGGACTAGGTGATGTTCAATACAAATGGGCACATTTCGAAAAGTAAGAGTTATAATGTAAGAGATCTACGGCAAGGATCTTAAGGTATATGGAGGATGTCTCTCCATATACCTTTCTTGCTGATTAGAGAAAATGTTGTAAAATCATGGAGGTGCAATTCCGTTGCTTAAATATATCGGTAAGCGATTAATATATATTTTAATCACACTGTTTGTTATTGTAACTGCAACTTTCTTTCTCATGCAGGCAGCACCGGGTGGTCCATTCTCTGGTGAGAAGAAACTTCCTGCTGAAATTGAAGCAAACCTAAACGAGCACTACGGGTTGGACAAGCCCTTATTTGTTCAATATGTAAGCTACTTAGGTTCAGTTGCAAAATTAGATTTTGGTCCCTCATTTAAATATAAAGGACAAACTGTAAATGACTTAATCAGTTCTGGATTCCCCGTTTCCTTTACCCTCGGAATTGAGGCAATTCTCCTCGCATTAGCATTTGGTGTATTGTTTGGGGTCCTTGCAGCGCTCTATCATAACAAGTGGCAAGACTATACGATTGCCATTTTAACGATCTTTGGAATTTCAGTTCCAAGTTTCATTTTAGCTGCGCTACTACAATATGTATTTGCATCTGAGGCAAGCGTTATAGCGATTTTCCCAGTTGCAGGATGGGAGTCTTGGGCCAGCACCGTACTACCTTCTATTGCACTTTCCTTCATGCCTATGGCATTTATCGCTAGACTTGCACGGTCAAGTATGCTTGAAGTGCTAAACAGTGACTACATTAGAACGGCTAGAGCGAAAGGATTAACGAAATCAGCTGTGACGATCAAACACGCGATTCGAAACGCATTGTTACCTGTCATTACTTACATGGGACCAATGGCTGCTTCAGTTTTAACAGGTAGTTTTGTCGTGGAGAAGATTTTCGGTATTCCTGGATTAGGCTCTCACTTTGTCACAAGTATTACAAACCGTGATTACACCGTCATCATGGGTGTCACAGTCTTCTACAGTATTATTCTATTAATCAGTATTCTAGTCGTTGACGTCCTTTACGGTATTATCGATCCTAGAATTAAACTGACGAAGGCGAAGAAAGGGGTCTAACACATGGAAGAGATGAGAAAAGATTTATTTGTTCCTGCGACAGCTGACGCAGCAGAATCCGAAAAAATTTCTAAACCTAGTCTATCTTTATGGAAGGATGCTATGCTTCGCTTCCGTGCAAATAAACTTGCGATGGTAGGACTTACAATTATTTTTATTGTTGTGATGCTGGCGATCTTCGTTCCGGTGTTTTCTAAATATGATTACTCTACGACAGATTTGCTTAATGCAGATCAGCCGCCTTCAAAAGAGCACTGGTTTGGTACGGATGATTTAGGCCGAGACATGTTTGTTCGTACATGGGTTGGGGCAAGAATTTCGATCTTTATCGGTCTTGCAGCAGCTGTTCTTGATGTGATCATCGGTATTATCTGGGGAAGTATTGCTGCATTCAAAGGCGGACGTACGGACGAAGTGATGATGCGTATCGCAGACGTTTTATGGGCAATCCCAACACTATTAATGGTTATTTTAATGATGGTTGTTCTGCCAAAAGGCTTATTAACGATTATCCTAGCCATGACAGTCGTAGGCTGGATAAACATGGCACGTATCGTTCGGGGACAGGTTTTACAATTGAAGAGTCAAGAGTACGTTCTTGCCGCACAAACATTAGGTGCGAAAACATCTAGACTTTTATTTAAACACTTGATTCCAAACTCAATGGGACCAATTCTTGTGACCATGACATTAACCATTCCTTCTGCTATTTTCACAGAGGCATTCTTAAGCTATCTAGGGCTTGGTGTACCTCAGCCATTAGCGAGCTGGGGAACAATGGCGTCTGACGGAATTCCAGCCATGACGTACTACCCGTGGAGATTATGGTTCCCAGCCGCATTTATCTGTATTACAATGTTTGGTTTTAACGTGGTTGGAGACGGACTAAGAGACGCTTTAGATCCGAAGTTGCGTAAATAAGGAGTGATTAGGATGGAACGTGAACGTATTCTAGAGGTGAAAGACCTTGCAATCTCATTTAAAACATATGGTGGAGAGGTTCAAGCCATTCGTGGTGTGAACTTCCACTTAAATAAAGGCGAGACACTTGCTATTGTAGGTGAATCTGGCTCTGGTAAAAGTGTGACATCACAGGCCATCATGAGATTAATTCCGATGCCGCCGGGTTATTTCAAGCGCGGACAGATCCTGTTTGATGGGCAAGATATTGTCAAGAAAACTGAAAAACAAATGCAAAACATTCGAGGAAAAGACATCTCAATGATCTTCCAAGATCCGATGACTTCCTTGAACCCAACGATGAAGGTCGGGAAACAAATTACAGAAGTGCTGTTCAAGCACGAACAAATTTCAAAAGAAGCGGCTGAAAAAAGAGCCATTGAATTACTTGAGCTTGTTGGAATTGCAATGCCTGAAAAAAGAATCAAACAATACCCACACGAATTTAGTGGCGGGATGAGACAAAGGGTTGTTATTGCGATGGCACTTGCAGCAGATCCAAAGCTATTGATTGCCGATGAGCCGACAACAGCTCTAGATGTAACAATTCAGGCGCAAATTTTAGAATTAATGAAAGAAATTCAGCAAAAGGTTGAAACGTCAATTATCTTTATTACGCATGATCTAGGTGTTGTCGCCAACGTCGCTGATCGTGTAGCTGTTATGTATGCAGGTCAAATTGTGGAGACAGGAACTGTTGATGAAATTTTCTACAATCCACAACATCCGTATACGTGGGGACTATTGGCATCAATGCCAAGCCTAGACACAGATGGCGGAGCTGAAGGAAAGCTGACTGCAATCCCAGGAACACCGCCAGATCTGACAAACCCGCCGAAAGGAGATGCATTTGCACTCCGAAGCGATTATGCAATGAAAATTGACTTTGAACAAGAACCGCCAATGTTCAAAGTATCAGATACGCATTATGTGAAATCATGGCTACTTCATCCAAATGCACCTAAAGTTGAACCGCCTGCTGCTGTAAAGGCGAGAATGCGTGAACTAGAAGGTAGCTACGAAAAACCTGTATTAGTAAAAGAGGGTGAATAGCATGGCAGAAAAATTGTTAGAAATCAAAAATTTAAAGCAGCATTTCCATACAGCAAGAGGAACGGTGAAAGCAGTTGACGGCGTTTCATTTGATATTTACAAAGGTGAAACACTAGGTCTTGTAGGTGAGTCTGGATGTGGTAAATCGACTACGGGCCGATCTATCATTAGACTTTATGATGCGACAGATGGCGAGGTTCTTTATAAAGGGGAAAATGTACACGGGAAGAAATCAAGACAAAAAATGCTTGAGTTCAACCGTCAAATGCAGATGATCTTCCAAGATCCATATGCCTCACTGAACCCTAGAATGACAGTGCTTGATATCATTGCAGAGGGCATTGACATTCATGGCCTTGCGAAATCAAAGCAAGCGCGTAAAGAGCGTGTGTACCAGTTGCTTGAAACCGTTGGCTTGAACAAAGGGCATGCAAACAGATATCCGCATGAATTCTCTGGTGGTCAAAGGCAGCGTATCGGAATTGCCCGTGCATTAGCAGTTGAGCCAGATTTCATCATTGCCGATGAACCAATCTCTGCATTAGATGTGTCGATTCAAGCGCAGGTCGTTAACTTAATGAAAGAACTGCAAGAAGAAAAAGGCTTAACGTATTTATTCATTGCCCATGACCTGTCCATGGTAAAATACATCAGCGATCGTATTGGCGTGATGTATTTCGGGAAATTGGTAGAGCTGGCACCAGCGAATGAATTATACGAAAACCCGCTTCATCCATATACAAAATCATTACTATCTGCGATTCCGCTTCCAGATCCAGATTATGAGCGTAACCGCAAGCGAATCAAGTATGATCCTTCCGTTCACAAAGGAACAAACACTGATTTCCGTGAAGTGAAGCCAGGTCACTTTGTGAGCTGCACAGAGGAAGAATTCAAAGAGCTTCAGGCAAAACAATCATAAGAAGGAAGAAGCACTGCTATGTCAGTGCTTCTTTTTATTTAGGTTTGGTTTCACATATTAGAAAGTGTCATCAAAATAATAGATGAACTGATAATAAGGATTTCAATTCAAAATAAGGGGAGGTATGATACGCTTAAGTTACGAAAGTTGGAATTGTAAACTATTTCGTTGGGGGAGAGGGCAATTGAGAAAAATAACCTTATCAAACGGGGAAACGGTTGAAGTTGAGTGTCATAGTTGTGCATTAACGAGTGGATTAGTTGAACCAGAAGGTGGCGTGGTTATTGAAACAGAGCACTTTCACGCCCATCAAGATGTCGCTTATCCAATTAGGGGGTTAATAATTTTAGCTTCAAAAAGACACATCAAATGTTTAGATGATTTAACTGACTTAGAAAGGTTAGACTACATAGACGTATTAGCAAGGATAAGAAAAGCACAAAGAACCGCATTAGGGATTCAACATGTCTATTATTTTTACAACGAAGATACAACCCATCATTTTCATACTTGGATGGTTCCAAGATATGATTGGATGTATAACTTTGGGCGTTCTGTTGAATCAATCCGACCAGTATTACTTCACGCTAGAAATGAAATGAATACCAAAGAAAATATTGAAGAAGTTAAGGAAGCCATCAACATTCTTACAAAAGAATTAAATAAATAATTGAATTTAAATTCTATTTTTAGGAAGTTATTTTTCTTCAATATCAACCATAAAAGGTGTTTTTGAAAATATGGTAATTCCTAATTAAAAAAGATAGGGAGAAATAAGATGTTAAGATGGAAAACTTTTCGTTACTCATTGTTTCATTTTCTGATTGTATTCATTTTTTTCAACGTCTTTTTTGAGAAAGCCAAATGGAGGGCAGTGGATGCTCATATTTATGGTGCTCATTGGCATCTTGTCTTTTTTCGTGGAATATATACTTCACCGGAAAACAAGCAATCAGAAAGAGGAAGCAAGGCGCATGAAGTATCTTTATTTCATCATGTTCCAAACTGGGATGACACTCATCCTGTTTGTCTGTTTTCAATTACTCATGAATCGTTCGATAACTTTTTTCTGTTGTTTGAAAAAAAGTGAAACTAGAGGAGACTTTGCTGCGTCTTACTAGTACAGGCGTTTAAATAGCAGGAAATCGGGAATATATAAGGAAGTGGTTCTTCACTATATCATAAGGAGCGGATCCATGAATTGGTATGAAAAGCTCAGTGAATACTTCCCGATAGAAGAAATGAAGTCAAAAGAGCATATGGAAGCTTTATTAAAGGAAAGAAGTGAAATTTATCATAAGGAAGAAGGACCTCATCATGTGATGATGTACGCCGAATTTGATTCTTTCATCTTTATTGATTATTTATTTGTTTCCAGAGATGCAAGAGGTGAAGGCCTCGGATCAAAGCTCATTCATAAGCTGAAGGAAAAAAAGAAACCGATCTTGCTTGAGGTCGAGCCTGTAGATGAAGATGATGCAGATACTGCAAAACGCCTAAAGTTTTACCAAAGAGAGCACTTCAAGCATGCCGAATCAATCGGTTATAAACGCAGGTCACTTGCAACAAATGAAGTGAACCGCATGGAAATCCTTTATTGGTCGCCTCTTACAGATAATGAGGAAGAAATGATGGAGGCTATGAGGAAGACCTATGAACGAATCCATACGTATAAAGATGAAGAATGGTATGGGCAGTCGTATGAGGATGTTGATGATGTGTTGAAGGTCATTGAAAATAGAAAACAAAAAAATATTTTCGATCATCTCGACTAAATGAGAATGTTCAGACATCAAGCAACACCACAAAATGAATGAAATTGTCTAGTTTTTGTCACAAAAATTGCAAGAATATCTGTTCACACTTACTTTTTTATAGTATAATCACTATAAAGATTACTTATTTAGAACAATTTTAATTTAAGAATACAGATCAATATTCATTCTACAAATTGAGGAGTGAAGATTTATGGTAACATTATACACATCACCAAGCTGTACATCATGTAGAAAAGCAAGAGCGTGGTTAGAAGAGCACAATATTCCGTATCAAGAGAGAAACATCTTTTCAGAGCCTCTTTCAATCGATGAAATTAAAGAAATTCTTCGAATGACTGAAGACGGTACAGATGAAATTATCTCAACACGTTCAAAAGTATTTCAAAAGCTAAATGTGAATGTTGAGACAATGCCTCTTCAACAATTGTATAAACTGATCAATGAGCATCCAGGTCTTTTAAGACGTCCAATTATCTTGGATGAAAAAAGACTACAAGTTGGCTACAATGAAGATGAAATTAGACGTTTCCTTCCAAGAACGGTTCGTACATTCCAACTAAGAGAAGCTCAGCGACTTGCTAACTAATAGAAAAAACGAAAAGCTGCCGATCATTTGGCAGCTTTTTTTATTTGTTTTCAGCCGTTTGTTCGTAAAACAGGCTGGCTAAAATGACCATTACGACTGTTAAAAACGGAAGCATCAATTCAAGAGTCGCATGCTGAGCCATAAATTCATTCAATTTCACATCACGAACAATCATTTCACCGCCAGTAAAAGCCAAAAGAGCACTTCCTCCGTATAATAGATACGGAAAATTGGTGAAAGCGGCATGAATCAGCTTACTTCCCCAAATAATAATCGGTACTGAAATCATCAGGCCAAAAGCGGTCAGCAGCATGTTGCCTTTTGCCGCTCCTGCAACTGCAATCACATTATCAAGTGACATAAAGAGGTCGGCAATCACAATGGTCTGAACCGCACGCCAAAGGGAGCCGCTGCTTTTAATGCGAATCGATTCTTTCTTTTGTTCAATTAACAAATTGTATCCTATATAAAGGAGAAAAAGTCCGCCGATAAATTGCAAATAAGGGATGGTCAATAAATAAACTGCGGCACCTGTCATTGTTATTCTCATCAGCACTGCCAAAAGTGTGCCGATCCATATGGCTTTATTGCGTTTGTCATTTGACAAGCTGCGGCTAGCCATCGCAATGATCAACGCATTATCTCCGCCTAAAATCAGATCGATGCCAATAATCATCAGTAAGGATATGATCCACTCTGTTTCCATCCATTTCACCTCATGTCTAATAGAGCTCGTACAACCAATATATGAAGACAATTCAAATATATGTTTCTGTAAGTTTTCTCTGCAAAAAATGCGTTTTTATTTCTTTTATTCATGTTTTATCATAAAATAGATGATCAAATATTTTCGATATATGCTTATAATGCTTGATTTTATAGGGGTTTCTGGCTTTAAGAGCGCAAAAAAATCACGAAAAAATAACATTTCTTATTAAGATATCCCCAAATCAAGAAGTTTGCCGAAAGTGTTGCTTACTTTATTGACGGAGTTCTCTTTCATTTTTTTGGTTACGTGCGTGTATACTTGCATTGTAGTTTTCATATCACTATGTCCAACTCTCTCCATTATTGTTGGAATATCAACGCCAGCTTCTGTAAGCATACTAATGTGTGTATGTCTAAATATATGAGGAGTAGCCTTTTTTGTGATGTTTGTCATTGTTAGTATTCTATTCATTCTGGTGCCAATATTCTGCGGCAAATAGGGGTACCCATTGTCATCACAAAAAAGAAAATTATCATCATTATACTTAGATGCATCTATAGGTGATTCTAATCTTTTTTTGTTTTTTCTCTTTATTAAGGCTTTCAATTGATCAAGTATCTTATCGTCTAAAGGGATAGTGCGTACTGACCCTGCTGTTTTTGGGGGAGTAAGAATGTATTTCTTTCTATTCCCACTATCTGAATAAATTGTTTTCGTGATCCTAATCTCCTTGGTCTCAAACAATACATCATTGACTTTTAAAGCACACAATTCGCCTGACCTCATGCCTGTGAATGCCATTAAAAAAAATCTCTCGACATCCAATTCTAGTCCATACTTTTTTACAGCTCCTAAAAAATCCTCTAGTTCTGCATTTTCAAGGTATTTCTCATCAATGCCGTTATTTTCAATGGCTTCCACTGTCAATCGCTGCTTTTGTATGGCGGCTCTTTTTACGGGGTTATCTTTCAAGAACTGTACTCTTACAGCATAATCAAATATCATACCAGCTGCGGCATGTACTCCTTTAAGTGTATTTAAAGAAAGCTCCTCAGATAATTCATTTAACCCTTTTTGATATAGCCTAGTTGTCACTTTAGCAATATTTAATTTAGCAAATTTCCTATTAAGAATTTTAACTTCAGTTTTTCGGATTCTGAATGTATTATCTTTATTTCCAGATACTTTCATGTAATCTTCTAACCACTCGTTCGCAAGTTTATCAAAAGTCATCTTTTTTACAACAGATTCATCAATTCCGTCTTCTTCTAATGCTGCTATAGCTTTCAGAACTCTTTGTTCTGCTTCTTTTTTTGTTTTCCCTCGTCTGGGTATTTGTTTACGTTTACCGGTAACGGGATCAGGTGGGCCATCCCCAACAGCGAGCCATTTTTTACCCTTTACTAACTCTTTGAAATGCATCGTTTTACCTCCTAGACAGTTTGTTAAAGTAAATTTTAAGCCTATGTTTAGCAAATTCACAAGTTACCTTGAAAATGTCGGCTACAAGTTGTGCAGCTATGTTTTGATCAGCTGGCAAACTTAAATTTTTTAACATAAAACTTGGCACGCAAAAGTGATATGCAAAATACGTTGCTTGTCTTTCATTGTATTCGTTCCAGGTGTTAGGCATAATTCTGAAATCGTTCTCATGTCTGAGTATGTGGCACAGTTCGTGAGCGAAGTCCAACCATTGATCATGCCTATTCTTTCTACTATCTAAAACAATTACGTATTTACTAAGTGCGCGGAAACCAAAGCTTTTCTGTGGACTGAACTTAATGTTTATCCCCAAAGAAGCGGCAATTTGTTCAAAATTAATTTGATGAGAGTGTTCAATGTTAATACTTTTGTAGAGATCTTCTATCCATTCTTCTAAATGACTTTTGACATACCCCATGATGATTTGATCCCCTCCAAAATATCTATATTTCCACCTAGGAAAAATATGGTCTTAAGAGTAATTATAGGAGAACTTTGTCATATTTTGTACTGGAAATAACGACCAATTTTCAACAAATTTCGACAATTCTCAGAACGTGTGTTCTATTTTTAGTTTTAAAAAATAGCCCAGTGTTTTAGGGCCTTATTCAGCTTTTTTCCATTCAATGTCTTTAAAAAAGAAGATCGCTGTGAAACTTATGATAATGATTATGAGCACGATGTTTTCTCTCATGTCTGGTCTGTAGAAGTACTGATGATAAATCCAGAAAACCGCTCCGATTAAAAAAAAGAAAATCTGCAAGAAGAAACCAAACATTCCATCATTCTCCATTCTAAAGATAATTCCCTACATAAAACCATTATTTGTATATATTTTGTATCTTTTATGATATTTCAATTTCAGGATAAAATCAATATAGAGAATATATGTTCTGTTCGGTTTTTTAAAAAAGAGCCCTGGAAGAAAAGGGCTTTATTTAACTGGGATAGTGAACGAAACGTCTTTGTTTTTCATAAAATCTTCAGTTGTGAAAAAAATGATTGTAGACTCTGCCTCAAAAAATGAGGTTGAACAGTCATTCAACCGAAGATATTACCTCAAAAAATGAGGTTGAAAAGTTCCTCAACCTAAGACTTTACCTCAAAAATTGAGGCAAAACCTTCGGCATTAATTAAACTAAACAAAACATATAAAGAAATATAAACAAAACATAATTATTTGTTGTCTTTCTTCTTTTTTAGTTCCTCAAGAATATACTCCAAAACATACTCCTGCATTTCAGGTGTGATTTTTCCGTCAGAAGCTGCAATGAATGTCTCGGGACTGTCTAACACCTTTAATGCCTGATCCATCAAGTCACCCTTATGAGGATTCGAAGAAGAGTTAAGCTCTTTTCCAGTAAGCAAATAATCGGTTGTAACTTCAAAAAATTCAGCTATCTTGATCAACGTTTCATAATCGGGGTTTCTAAAACCACGTTCATAATTGGATAAATTCTGATGTGGAATTTTTAATTTATCTGCAAGAGCTTTTTGTGTGAGTTTTTTAGCTTCTCTCAAAGCTCTTATTCGTGCTCCCAGAGCCATTTTTATTCCTCCAAGATATTCATACTTTCTACAAATTGTACAACATTCTTCGATATGAGTAAAAAAAATAAACGAAAAGTATATTTTTATGTTGACATATACGAATCGGAGAATTATTATAGGGTTAACAGCAAGTTCTTCAATTCGTATATAAGGAGGTGCATCTACGTGAAAGTGAATGAAAAATTACGCAACATTCGTAAATCAAAGGGAATGACTCAAAAATTTGTAGCACAAGAACTAAATGTCCCTATAGCTACTTACAACTCATATGAACTTGGCAGACGAAAGATTCATGTTGAGTTGTTAAAAGATATTGCCAGTGTACTAGACGAACCAATCCAAAATTTTTTTGTGAATAAAATATACGAATCGAAGAATTACAATGATCCAAAAACAAATACCGCATAGGAGGTAAAGACAATGTTCACGATGCAGTATGACGAAAAATTCATTGATGCTGTTGCCAACAAGATTGCCGATCGTGCAACAGAAATTCTGACTGAAAGACTATCATCGCTCAACGAGCTTCCAAAAATCCTCACAAGAGACGAAGCAATGAAGGTTTTACGATGCGGTCCAACTAAAATGGCTGAATTAATGGCTAGGCCTGATTTCCCTGTGAACAATGAATTTGGGAAAAAGATTCCTACCGCCATGTTGTTCAAATGGATTGAGAACAACACAAGATGGGTTGAGGACAACACTAAGTATTTCAAGAAAGGAGTCACCGCATGAACAAACTCGTTTTCATTAAAGATAACCAAGTTGTTACGGACAGCCTTACGATTTCACGAGTTTTCGAGAAAAGACACGATTCAGTTTTAAGAGATATCGAGGTCCAAATCGAAAAATTGAAACAAGCTGATGAGACGGAGTTTTCACTCCACAACTTTGTGGAGTCAACTTACGAAAACGAGCAAAAGCGAAAATATCGCAAATTCAATCTTACAGAAGATGCTTTCACGCTAGTTGTTATGTCATATACAACACCGGCGGCAATGAAAATGAAAATTCGATTCATCAATGAATTCAAGAAAATGAAAAACTACATCCAAGAAATGAATGCTCCTTCTTACATGATCGATGATCCAGTCAGCCGTGCAAAGCGATGGATCGCCGAACAGGAAGAGAAACAGCAGTTACAACGAACACTGCAAATTCAAGAACCGCTTGTCAACTTCGCTGAAAGCTGTATGGCCTCAGAAAAGTCGCTATTAGTTCGTGAGGTTGCAAAGCTGGCATCAAAGCAAGGCATCGTCATAGGCGAAAGAAAACTATTTCAACAACTAAGAGAATGGAAATTGATTTTCAGCCAAAAGAACGAGCCTTATCAAGAGTATGTGAACCGTGGTTACTTCGAAATTGCTCAAGGTGTCCGAGAAGTAAACGGGTCATCGAAAGCATGGCTCACAATGAAAATCACGCCAAAGGGACAAGCTTACATCATCAACCGTTTGAAAAAGCAGCAGGCCAGCTAAGCCTGTCCCTTCATTAATAAATTTTACCAATAAAAATCGAATAAAGAAGGATGGGAACAAATGCAGAACAGCCCGTATAATCAGCGGAATTTACCTGAAATCATGAGGAGAGTAAGGAAAGAAGCCGGATATTCACAGTATCAGCTAGGCAAATTAATTGGAGGGCGTGATCAGCGTAATGTATCAGACATTGAAAATGGTTATGTCAGACCTACACCTGAATTGTGCATTAACTGGTTCAAAGCATGTGGAGCCTATGAACATATTGATCTCGTACACTACATTTTCAAAATGCATCCACTTGCTGCAGCTCCAATTGATCCCGCCCTGAATGATTGTGCTCATAAGGCTTTGATCAATCTAGTGCATGAAATGGAAGATGCCAAGCAAGCAACTAAAGAGCTTGCCGAATGGCTGAACAATACCCGTCCGGGAAAACATGGGGAGCTTCCGATGCAAGCGATAAAACAGATTTATGATCTAACGCAGGCAAACAAAACGCTCATGTATTCAATGTCGAGGGAGTTTGGACTAAAGATAACAGACTTAACTGAGAAATGGTCGAAAAAGGCCATTGTCGCAGAGGTAGCAATGCACAAAAGGCATGATAGAGAGGCTGTACTAGCATGAGCATGATAGAAAAACAATTCATTAAAGAAGATGTTCCTGTGGCAAAGGTAAAGATTCAAAGCGCAGAAGAGCTTATGCTTCTTGCTCATCAAGCACTAAAAGATGGTGATTATGAGGAACTAGCAAGTCTAGCTGGAAGCATTAGAAATATCAGCGAGGATCTTATACGGATGAATAACAAAGGTCTTCTAATTCAAGCGGCGGCAGAAATACAGAAAAAACATGGTGGGCGGCTTGAGCTAGTTACAAGAACTGAAAGGACTGAAATCATTGAATATTGAGCATCCGATGGTGACGCAGATTAATAGCTTTGGTTATCCGAAGAGTCATTGGAAAGATGAAGCGGAGCGCGATGGCTACGAAGAGGAAGACGATGAAGACAAATAAAAAAACCCGCTTGGCATAGCGAGTTTTAAGGTGTACTGCTTCGATTAGGTACCGACAGTATACCAAGAAAACACATGAAAATCAATGACGGAGGTATACATGATGGAATTATCAAAAAATCATCTGCAAATAATGAAAGACATTGGAGAAGGCGCAACAATTTGGGGTTTCATGGAAGCTCACTTATTAAGAGAGGTTCAAGCGTTTGATCCATCATTTGTTAAATTGGTGCCGCTTGACGAACTGGAGCAATATGATCCGAGCATTGCTGGATTAACAGGAGCAGACCAGCTTCCTTATTTCGGAGCTGTTCTGACAAGTGATGGTTTTTCCTACCTTGATAGAAACAAAAACAAACTATCTGAGGAAGGTGATTCAGATGAGTAAATATCAAATCAGCTTTGACCATCGCCGTGAAGCGCAGGAGCGTTTAGAGCAAGCGGGCGGTTGGATCGACTATAAAAAGGGACAACCTGTGTTTAATTTTCCTAACGCAGCAGCTAAACAAAAGTACATTCAGCTAGGACAGGCAGCATATCGCAGAAAGGTGGAAATGTAATGAATGGTTTAACCAATATTGATTACTCGAATTATATGCCTCAAGGAAACACAGCACCTTCCGTCACAAGAGAAGCGATGGTGAGCAGGCAGGCGCAAGAGGTTCAGGCGGCGATGGTGATAGCAAAAAATTTTCCAAGAGATGTCTATGCAGCGTTTGAACGAATCAAAAAAGCGTGTGAAAGAAAGCTGTTGGCAGAAAGTGCAGTTTATGAATATCCGAGAGGCGGCTCGAAAGTTTCAGGCCCTTCCATTCGGCTTGCTGAGGCATTAGCGCAAAATTGGGGGAACATTGATTATGGAATCATGGAACTCGAACAAAAAGCCGGTGAATCGTCAGTGATGGCATATGCGTGGGATCTTGAGACAAATACACGACAAACAAAAATATTCACGGTAAAACATGAACGGAAAGCAAAGGGAACTGTAACCAAGTTGAATGATTCGAGAGATATTTATGAGCTTGTGGCTAATCTAGGGGCACGCCGTGTTCGTGCCTGCATTCTTGGAGTAATACCAGGAGACATTGTAGATGCCGCTGTTGATATGTGCCAAAGAACACTGATTAGTGGTCATCAAGAACCTTTAGAAGACCGTTTAAGAATAGCATTATCAACATTTAAAACTGATTTTGGTGTTACTAAGGAAATGATTGAGGATTATGTCGGTAGTAATTTAGATGCCTTTACTGAACAAGATTATCTCAAGATTGGTCGCATTTACACTTCATTACGTGATGGTATGGCAAAGAAAGAAGATTACTTCAATGTCAAAGTTAGCAGTGCAACCAAGTCAAAGGCAGAAGAAGATTTTCAAAAACAAAAGGAACAAAAAGAAAGCAATAAAAAGGCGGGTGATCCTGTAAATGGGGATTCCGGTGATCAATCAAGATAACTATTACTCTAATGAGATAGATAAAGTCTACATGTCTAATTCTCAATATAAAAGTTTCTTAGAGTGTGAGGCGGCTACGATTGCAAAGATTAACAGAGAATGGCAGCCGCCGTCCTCTGAGGCTCTTCTCTTCGGTCAATATGTTCATGCTTGGTTAGAGGGTGAAAAGGCATTCGATTCCTTCAAGATGAATACACCATCATTGTTCACTCAAAAGGGCCAGCTGTACAAGCAATATCAATTGGCTGATCTCATGATCGAATCAATTCAAAATGATGATCTGTGTATGTTCGTTCTTCAAGGAGATAAAGAAGTGATTATCACAGGTGAACTGTTCGGAGTGCCTTGGAAAGGAAAACTCGATGTGTACAATCCCGCAGGTGGACGTTTTGCTGATCTTAAAACAACACGTTCCCTTCGTGAAAAAGTTTGGGATCAAGAGCTAGGCTATTGTTCATTTGTAGAGGCTTACGGATATATAGGACAAATGGCAATTTATGCAGAGTTAGAAAGACAAATGGCTAAAAGGGATGAATGGCTTGAGCCTCTTATCGTTGCCATTTCAAAAGAAGATCCACCAGACAAAGCCGTTATCAACATAGACAATTCCAGAATGGAAGTCGAGCTTGAAGATATTGAGAAGCATATGGAGCGAATCATTCAAGTGAAACATGGCGGTGAGCCGCCAAACCGGTGCGAAAAATGTAAGTATTGTCGTTCCACTAATCAACTAAACAGGATCATTCATTTTTCGGAGCTGATCGGTTGATGGAAAAGGATTTTTTGATAAAGGTCCCTATTCCTTATGCTTACTTGTCCTTATCAGAATCAAGCAAAGATCAAGCCAGTTTGTTTAGGTCATATGTAAAAGACTTCATTAAGAGAAACGAAACTGGGCTTACTTATATCAAAATTAGCGGTATGTATGCCCTATGTAAGTTGAAAGGGCGTGAATAGATGAACTATCTGAAAGAAATAAACGGCTTCATGAGGTGGCTTGAAACAACAGAACTAAAACCTACCACTCAAGCACTGTGGTTTCACTTGATGGATATAAACAACGGCTGCGGATGGAAAGAATGGTTCACGGTGTCAAACAGTCGTCTTTATTCGCGGTTAGGAGTCGCCGAAAATACCATGGATAAACATCGTGACATTTTAATGAAACACGGCCGTATTGAATACAAGCCTAAAGGTAAAGCGGCGGGCAGTTATCGCATCATAAGTCTTGAGAATAAAGCAAACATTGCCCCTGTACCTGATGAAGAACCTGAAAAGCCAAAAGAAGAAAAACCAACACGACAGGAGGACAAGCCAATGAACCCATTTGAATTTTACGAAAGCCATTTCGGCGGAACACTAAACAGCTTTGTAAGTCAGCAAATAGGTGATCTGATAGATGATTTTGGAGAAGAAAACGTGATTAAAGCAATGGAGGTCACTTTGAAAAACGGTGTTCAGAACATTAAATATGTTCAGCGGGTCCTTTCAAATCAGCGGGCACAAGAAGGAGTGAAGAAAGATGCAGAGTATGGGCGATACCTTAAAGTCGTTGGAGAAAGCAAATCCAAATCTAGCGCAGAAGTTGAAAGACTCGAAGCGCTTGCCCGTGAAAAGGGCCTCTCAGGAAAGATACGAGACACTCACTGTGATTTCTGAACAACATTGCATGTATGGGAAATGCGATGGGTCGGGGTTGATATGGATTATTGATCATGAGCAAAACAAAGAGTTTATGGAAGAATGCCCTTGTAAGGAAGTGAAAAAGCTCTCAAATAGACTTATGAGCGCAAGACTACCAGAAGAGTTCAAAGACGCTTCTCTAAACTCTTTTGATATCAATGTTTATGACAAACCCGAATCAAAAGAGCGAGCAGCCAATGCGAAAAGAGTTGCAAAAAACTATGTTTTGAAATTTGAAAAAATGAGGGATCTAGGAAAAGGCTTGTATTTCTTTAGTAAGGAGAAAGGGAGCGGGAAGACAAGGCTTGCTGCCAGTATTCTTCATGCGATAACCAAAACACATGACAAGGTATACGACAAAGAAACTCAAACGTACAAACCACTTAAAATCATCTATTCGTCTACAGCTGATCTAATCGGAGAAATAAAGAGCACGTTTGATAGCGAATCAAAAGTGAAGAGTACCGACATTATGGATGCTGTCAAGACAGCGGATCTTGTTGTCCTAGATGATATTGGAGTGGAAAAGGTAACTGATTTTGTTGAAGAAACATTCACACGTATTCTTGATTACCGACTTCAAAACAAGAAACCTACGATCCTTACAAGCAATTTAAGTATAGATGATCTTGACACAGTCTATAAAAGCGGTCGGATCAGTAGCAGGATTGAAAAACTAGCGTTCCCTGTGATTATGCCAAATGAAAAGATTCGGAAAAAGATAGCGCAAAAAGAAAATGAAGAACTGCTTTTGGAATTATACGAATAAAGGAGAATGTCGGATGTGCAACACATGCAATGGCGAGAAAGTCGTCATAAACGAAAATAGCTTCATGGCGGGCTTCTTCCCTTGTCCTGATTGTAACACCACAGGACGTAAGCAAAGCCTAAAGCCAGTCATAGAAATGCTAGATCAAATGTTGGCGAAAGCTCAGGCGCTGGAAGGAAAGACAGCATGAAGACGATGGCTGCACTAATCACTATCGCTTTAATAGCATCATCAAGGGAAAGGAAGCTCCTGCAATGGCTGCGGGATGACGGGAGGTAACACAAAACAATAGCAATGAAACCTAGCATCACGTCTTTACTAAAAAGAACTGACCTAACTGAAACAGAAAAAGAAAAGCTCGTTGCCGAACTGAAAAAGCACTTCCAGCAACGGAAAGCGAGGTTAACAAAACATGTCCAATAAATACGGCGCACGCAAAACGGTAGTAGATGGCGTCACCTTCGACAGCAAGGCAGAAGCCAAATACTATCAGCATCTTAAATGGCTCAAGCAAGCCAAACAGATAAAAGACTTTTCATTGCAACCACGCTTTGAGCTTCAAGAAGCCTTTAAGAAACATGACAAGACTTTTCGGAAGATTGAATATATTGCAGACTTCGAGATCACTAAACTCGATGGATCAAAAGAAATAATCGACATCAAGGGAATGGAAACGAAAGAGTTTGCTATCAAGCGAAAGCTGTATGAACGCAAATTTGATACGCCGCTAAAAGTCATTGCTTTTGATCGGTCACTAGGGTTTATCGAGCTGGACAAACTCAAAAAGCTGAAAAGGAAGGCGGGGAAACCAACTGTTAAACGTGGTAATAGCAGACGATCGTCCGTTGTGGGTTCAAAAGGAAGATAAGCTTATGGCCTGTATGACACGTTGCAAGCAGTTTAAACATTGCGCCAGTCGTTTTGGTTCAGATTGCAAACGAATGGGCGGCGCAGAAATACCGAAGATTGGAGGATGTAGAAATGCAAAAGGAAAACGTTAGAAAGCATGGGCCGGTTGTCACTTGGAAGATGACAGAAGAAGAAAGACAAGCTTATATCAATCAACATCCAATCGTTTACCGTGAAGAATTGAAGCCCAAGCTGATCATTTTTGATCTCATGAATCCGTATGTCAGAGACAAATAAAAAAACACCGAAGCCGCGGCCCCAGTGCTAATTAAATCTCACACTTTAATTATAACACATGGAAGCGGGGCGGAGCGGATGAACCAGCCAAAAGAAATAAAGGATTTTGCTACAACCATTGATCAGAATTTAGAACCTGGGAAGGTCTGCATCATCGTGATTGACGGCAACGAAGGTACTGCCCACATCACAGACGCACCTGAACACGGAAAAACAATCATTCAAACTGCTAAAGGTCACTTTGCGAGAGTTGACCATGAAATAGGATACAAGATCAAATAATTGGAGGAACCACGATGTTATCAAAAGATCAATTAAGCGTTGAGGCCCTTTTGCATGAGGTCGAATGTTTAAAAAGAGAAATAGAGAAAAAGAATGATGCTCTTTACTCATTCTCACAGTTTTTCTTAAACGAACTGGATTGGGAGCAGCGACATTTCGAAAGAACTAAAGATGAGTTTCACAGAGGTGGATTAGCAGCCATGAGAAACATCGAGAAGAAATACGAACGAGCTTTTGGAAAGGGATTGGACGGTGAAAAAGTATGAGTCAGAAACTCAAAAAAGGCGACATGGTAGTCATGCATACATGCGTGGAAGCGGTGCTAAACGAAGGTAGAGTGTGGAAATGTGCAGCTGATGAATTTAATCCAAGCGCACCTGCTGTTTTCCTAGAAGGTTTTTCAGGACACTTCGCTGCTGAATTTCTGCAAAAAGTAGACGTACCTGTTATCGAATCAGAAATGGACCTATATAACGAGATTCAGAGATTGAAAGGCGAATTAAGAAAGTCTAATAGGAAGAACGAACAGTATTTGAACGAGTGGAAAAAAGCCGAGACACAGGCGAATTTAGCTACGGAGCAACTAGCCGATGTCACCATTGAACTGAAAAACTTACAACGATCTTTGCTAATGGAGGCGGGGAAATAATGAGTCTACCAAAACATATCGAGCTTTCTCAGACTGTCAAAGCTTGCAAACATCAAGCGATTACGATTCAGGATGCTGCTGTCCATCTTAAAGTGCCGGAAAACGTTGTACCAATGCTGGTGCGTGAAAATGATGACCTTGTTATAGAGGGCAATGTCGTCATGGCAAAGCGTGAGTCAAACGGGCCTGTCATTTTCACTCTACTGTTTTTCATGGCGGTCATTGCTATTGCTGGATTACTTGGAAATTAAACGCCTAGCGGCTTAGGAGGAATTATCGTGAAAATAGGCAGCATGTCAACATATGAAAGTAAACCGTGTGCATTATGCAATAGAAAAACTACCAGCTATAAAATCTATGAACAATCAAATATGCAATTAAGAATTCCTCTTTGCGACACAAAAGACAGGAAGTGCTTTGACAAAGTGGATGTTAAAGATACAACAACATTCTTCTTAAAAGTTATAAAGAAGGATATTCAGGAGGATGCGAAATGAGTGAACATGTGTTAAAGGAATTGGGAACACTTAGGGAAGCGGTTGAATTTATAAAAGACGAGCTGAAAAAAACGGACGAGCAAAACACAAGAAACCTAAATGTAATTCGAACCTTGGACCCTAGTTCAGCATCAGAATCTATGGAGGAAGGTAACATGCACGATGAATTATTTCTACTGTATTCGCTCGATGATGGTGATTCTTTCTTCGTCTTTGAATCAGATTATGATTTAGAAAGTTGGCTGGAAAGTGATGCATGGGATGATTGGAACTTATGGGAACGTAAAGATATTGAAGGATCGTTGAATGAAGAGTTAATGATATGGAAGTTTCATAGAGATATTCGTAAAGAAATGTTTGAGCGACTTTACAGAGATTCAAAACCATTTATAAACGGTTGGTCCAGACAACACAAAAACATTGAATTTCGAGCAGTTCCATCATTCTCATTAAATTAAATAGAAAAGGGGCCAACTGAAATGAACCTTGGAAAAATGTTTAAAATGCAGGCGGAGTTAGACCGCCGAATCATTCGAGAAAAAGGGCTGGAAGGTCAAGACCTTCTTCCCGGACTTATCTTGGCACTACAGGTCGAACTGGCTGAATGCGCTAACGAGTGGCGAGGCTTTAAGTTCTGGAGCAATGACCAGCAGCCATGCACAGAAAAAGAGATAGAGTGTTCTCTTTGTAAAGGCACTGGCGATATGAATTACGAAAGGGTCGCAGAGGACGCAGAAGGAAGCGGAGGACACGAATATATCAAGTGTGAAGAATGCAACGGAGAAGGAACGACAGGCACGAAAAATCCACTCTTAGAAGAATACGTGGACTGCTTGCATTTTATCTTGAGTATTGGGAATCACATTATGTATCCATCAAATTATAATATGGACATTTTGAAAAGAGCTATTTTCTATGATGGTGGAGTCAATGCATTTTCAGCTGTTTTTTATGAAGTTTCATCGTTTCATGTGGAGTTAGAAACTGGCGGAGAGGTTTCATCTTCATTTGTAGAGATTTTCATGAGATTTAACGAACTTGGGATAGCTCTTGGCTTCACTCCTGAACAAATAGAACAAGCATACATTGACAAGAACGAAGTCAATCATAAGCGGCAGCAGGAGGGATATTGATGCGAGAGATTAAATTCCGTTCGTGGATTAAGAATAAAGAAAAGTTCATCTATGACTTCATCTTGCACCAACCGAGATTTAACCATAGTGAAAAGTCAATCCTCACGCAATACACAGGGCTAAAAGATAAGCACGGCGTTGAGATTTATGAATCAGACATCGCTTTTGATCCAAATAAAAATATCAAAGGTGTCATTTGCTATGACTGTCATCAAGCGAGATATAAGTTCGTTCCTTTAAGTTTGTATCACTCTAACGCTGGCGACGGTGGATGGTCAGGGTTTGAACTAAACGTAAACAGAAGACTTCCAGAAGTCATCGGAAACATCTATCAAAATCCTGATCTATTGGAGGAAGCAGAGTTATGAAGAAAAGAGAAGAACTCAGAGAGTTGCTTGAAAACTTGTCTTGCGAAAAAAACCTTTTGGCGCAGCAGAGGATTATTAGAGAAATTTTGAAAATGTTTGATGAGAAGGAGAAAGCACGATGAACGAAAACAACCCGATTATCTCATCTGTAATTACAAAGCTGCACCAACAGCAGGAAAAGGGCCTGCAAAAGTACGGGGCTTATGTCAAAACCTCCTCCTATGATCTAAAAGGGTGGTTGCAGCACGGACTTGAAGAAACGTTGGATCTTGCGACATACCTTGAAACGGCAATTCAGTTGCTACAGGAACAAGAACAGGCTTTTCAAGCTCGTTATGATCACCATATATCACAAAAATATGAAGCGATGGCAGGTTTTTATGAAGGCTGGAGCAGTAGTACAGATGCCAGAAATCATCACGCATTGAGTGCAAGCCTAGTTTACCAGGATGCATTAACGGCAGGCTTTAAATTGAAAACGGAGGGTGAATGAAGATGAAATTTTACGAGGTGCATGATCCATATTACGCATTGATCAAAGCAAAAACCAAAGAGAATGCTATGACAATCTATACTGATGTTGTCGCCGATGATGAAGAGGGAGAACTTGCAGAGAACATCAAAGAAGTAACAGGACTATATGCAGCAATCAGATACAGCCGAACAGTTGGTGAGGACGGAAAAACGATACCGTTTGAAGAAGTCCTTCAAGATTTAACAAATGAAGAAGAAATGACGCTGCTCATTGACGGAAGCTTGATATAAGAAAGGGGAACATTATGAAAAAACTACTAATCACACTAACTATTATTATTGCGGCGGTGCTTTATGCGCCGTCTGCTCAAGCTGCTTGGTCAAACTGGCAAACGGAAGGATACGGGCACCAAGCGAGAGTCTTTACGGATGACACCAATTACTATGCAGGAGCAAAAACGGTCGATTGGAGAGCTGAAAAGAAGGGATCGAGCACGCTTTATTACACTGCTGGCGTTTACAAAAAGCGAAGCGGTGGCGGCTTAACAGATACTAATCTAGTGCAAAGAGGCAGCTTCAAAGCGTCAACGCCTCTAAAGTCGTTTAGTGTAAAAGAAATTCGCAAGCGTACCGGTAAAGGAACATACGTGATCCAGCTTGATTGTTACGCCAATTCAGCAAAGACAAAATACATTGGAACTTTTGAATCAGTTAAATTTAATATCCGATAGGTGGTGGCGAAGTGAAATACTTAAACGAATCTGAACAGCAGGAATTGCTAGAAGAAGAGGCTGGAAATCTCCTTCGATCTCTCTATAATTCCGTTCCTATTGGAAGAGACGAACATCCAGACGTGTATGTATCAAAAGGTGTATTGCATGGGATGTGTAGGGTATTCGGCGCCACATTCGAGGTAAGCAAACGTAGAAAAATCACATTTCATAAATACAAGAATAATTATTCCGACGAAAAGTTTTGGTTCCAAGTTGAAAATGAATATGTAACCGAGGAAGAAGCGGCATGTATGATTGACCAAATTAACAAGGAAAATAGAGAATTATCAAAAATGAGGGCAAACATATTTTAACCTAATAGGAGGTAGCGGAATGAAAGCAGAAGACTTGCACAGCTACTACTGTGAAGATTGTGATGAATGGACATATATTGACGAGCTTAATCATCCGGGAAACATCTATTGTGCTCACTGTGGTGAAGCAAATGTGAATATCAGCGCAAAGGATTACGAATTATTGAGATATGCAAGGTCGAAAGTTTTCGAATGACTATAAAAAGCGGCACGAGCCAAAAGGAGAATAAAGTATGAATCCAAGACAAGCATTTAGGAATTTCTTTAAATTTCAGTTAGAGAATGGAGAAGGTCTATCGGAATTAAAGCTTAATGAAAAAGACATAGAGAAATTCATAAACGGCGCGGAAGATGATTCGTTCTTTTACGATAAATTAGATGATTTTTTGAAAGAATTCATTGAGGATCATGGTGATGAATACGGAATCGAATTTAATTAATCAAACAACTAAATAAGTCCAAGACGGAGAGCCTGCGGACACTGATCAACACCTTTTAAGGGTGCTGGTTGGTGTCCGTTTTTTATTTGTCGGAAAGGAGCGACCATGAAGAAGGAAAAGCCGAAAAAACGACCGCAGGAGCTTACAGAAAGAGAGATAAAAGAGCTTATGGGGCAAAACATGCAAAGACTGAGAAGAGCCAAAGGCGGGGCGTACAAGCGTAAATAGGAGGAAATGATGAACGAGTTGATTCTTGAATATAAACGAGCGTTGAAAGATACAAAAAGAAGATATGAGCAGATGGAAGAAACTGATCCAAGCCGCAAAATTTTCAGCGCAATGATAAATGATCTTGAGTACGTGGTGAAATGGTTGTCCACTGGTAGGCAGCCAGAAGCAAAACGAGCGATTGACCGCAGATCCGTTTATCAGCGTACTGTATTTGCTTCACCAGAAGTGCTTGAGGCTTTAGCGAATGATTACAACATCGTGAAAGAGTCACCACGCACAGTGAGCGATGAAGATAAAAGGCTGATCGAGTACGCCTTATCTACCCTTACACAAAAGCAAAAGGAAATGTACCTCTCACATGTTGCTGATGGCAATTCACTGGGCAAAATTGCAAGTCTCACGGGAGTTAGCAAAGGCACCGTTCAAAAAAACATAGAACGAGCAAAGAAAAAGATTGCTATTCAACTAGATTTAATACGATCGAAGGGAGCATGAACCATGAATAAAAAAGAGATTGAAGGACTCATACACAATTATCACTGGATGGCTAAAGAGGTTCAACGGCTCCAGCGTGTTTTATATGGTACTGACATTCCTATGCGTAGTTGGGGCGTTGCTCAATACGGCATCGAGGCAACATTGCCAAAGGGGAGCAAAGGAAAGAGCCAAGCTGAATTACGCGACATAGATATGAGGGAAGAAAGATTGTTTAAGAGACTTCGTAAGTTTGAAGAACGTGTATATGCAATAGAGGCAGCAGCAAGCAAAATCGAAGGAGAAAAGCACAGAGTGGTCTATGACTGCATGATGGAGGGTATGAGTTATCGAGCCATTGGACTTCACTTGGGGCTGTCTCGTGAAAAGGTACGGCAAATGAAAGATAATATCATCGACCAATTATGCCAATATTGCCACTTTGTGCATATCTTGAGTGATGAAAAAACCGTAGTGTAAAATGGAAGGCAGGACGGGGAGGCACAATTTTCCCGCGTCACCACAATTTAATATATTTTCACTTGCTCTTGCGAGCTTGGGATTCGTTCGACAAATTCTGCGAATAGTTCCATATGCTCACTTTCTGCCGATAAATAAAGGTAGGGGGTGAATATATGAATACAGAACAATTAAAAATTGTAGATGCGAAGATTGAGGCGTTAATAACAGTTCTTGTTAAACGTGGCATGATCAGTACTGAAGAAATACAGTCTGTTCTTGATGAAATTTTAAAAGTGAAGTAATTAAAGCAAAGGCATCCCGCGGGGTGCTTTTTTTGTTCCCTGTAAACTGCTTCCGATAATTCTTTACACCAAGCATCGGCTTAAAGGTAGAGTGCGGCGGCAGTTTAGAGCGAACAAATTAAAGGAGTGAATCACATGACAACGGAACCGCCTTTAGGTGTTATGCCTAAGTGGATACATGATGAACGAAGAACCGAAGATCTGGCAGCAGCTATTGAACGAAGAATATCGGCAAGATCAGAAATTCCTTTTGAGTGGCTTGAAGAGTACAACAACCTCATCAGGAACCAAGCTAAGAAATAAAATTCCCGAAACAAACACGAATCAGAAGGAGGCGGCAGGTGAATGTAAATGGAATCCAAGCACATTCAGGCGGAGAAAGATTACGTCAAAGGTATGAAATACAAGGACCTTGCCGAGAAATACGGGGTGTCGATCAACACCATAAAATCATGGAAAAAGCGGCATGGTTGGGAAAGAAAAAAGGGTGCACCCAAAAGAAAAAGTGTGCACACAAAAAAGGGTGGTCAACCCGGTAATGTTAATGCGTTAGGTAATAGCGGGGGAGCAGCACCAATACGAAACCAAAACGCAAAGACGCACGGCTTTTATTCAAAGCACATGCCAGCAGAAGCGTTTGAGATCATGCAGGACATTCAGGAATTTTCGCCCGTTGATTTACTTTGGGAACAAATACAAATTCAGTTCACCGCTATTGTACGGGCACAAAAGATCATGTTCGTTGAAAGCAAAGACGAAATGATCAAAGAGCTGAAAAAAGCACGGTACGTTTTTCATGAGGGCGACCTTGAAGAAAAAGAAACTGAAGAAGAGGAATACGAATTTCAGTTTGCTTGGGACCGTCATGCTACATTCCTAAACGCTCAATCTAGGGCAATGTCTGAGCTGAGAAGCTTGATAAAGCAATTCGACAACATAGCCCATGAGACAGACGAAAGACGGCTTAAACTGGAGCAGATGCGCTTAAACATTGATAAAACAAAAGCCGAAGTCGAGAAATTGGAATTGGGTGACGTTGATCTAGTTCGTATTGTTGATGATATAGGTGATAGCGATGACCATGATTAAAATATCGGAAGTGCTGGCACCGGCATTTCGTGAGTTTTGGAGATATAGAAGAGCAAAAGAGCATCTTCATTACGTACTAAAGGGCGGCCGTGCTTCTGGTAAATCATTCAGCGTGGGCGTTGGTGTGGTAACAGATATTATCGAATACCCTGTTTCCGCTCTCGTGCTTCGTAAAGTCCAGAACACGCTTGTTAAATCTGTTTTCGCACAGATAAAGCAAGCAACGGTAACGCTGGGAGTCTCTCATCTATTCAAGTTTGTTCCTTCTAGGTTAGAAATCACATACAAGCCGAGAGGGAACAAGATTTACTTTGCTGGTGCTGACGATCCTGAAAAGCTCAAATCAATCAAAGACGCTGATTTTCCAATAGGTGTTATGTGGATAGAAGAGCTTGCAGAATTCAAATCCGACGAGGAAGTAAGCACCATCATGAACTCGGTGTTACGTGAAGAACTTAAACACAAAACAAAGCCGGACAACCCACGTAAAAGAGCAGCAAAGTTTGATTATACGTTCTATTACACCTATAACCCGCCAAAGCGTAAGCAAAATTGGGTTAACAAGAAGTATGAAACGTCTTTCCCTGCCGAAAACACGTATATTCATCATTCAACATACCTAGACAACCCTCATCTATCAAAAGCGTTTATCAATGAGGCTGAGGAAACAAAAGCCAAAAATGATAAGAAATATAGATGGGAATATCTTGGGGAAGCAATCGGAACTGGTGTTGTTCCGTTCGATAACCTTCATATCAAGAAAGGTAGCATAACTGATGAAATGGTCCGCTCCTTTGATAATATACGTCAAGGCGTTGACTTTGGTTATGGTCCAGATCCGCTTGCTTTCGTCAGATGGCACTATGATAAGAAGCGAAGCAAAATATATGCACTTGCTGAATTATATGATCACAAGGTTTCAAATAGAGAGCTGGCGAAGTGGATTAAATCAAAAGGCTATGAAAGCAACGAGATCACAGCCGATAGTGCTGAACCCAAAAGTATTGACGAGCTGAAAAAGGAACACGGCATTAGGAGGGTTTCAGGAGCAAAGAAAGGCCCTGACTCGGTTCAATATGGTGAGGAATGGCTTGGTGATTTAGATGAAATAGTCATTGATCCATTGAGAACACCAAATCTAGCCCGTGAATTTGAGAACATTGATTATCAAACAGATAAAGACGGCAACCCTAAACCACGCCTTGAGGATAAAGAAAATCACTCTATTGATGCGACTAGATACGCATTTGAGCGCGATATGCAACAATCGGGGGTGAGGGTATTAACATGAAAAAGGTCAGTTTTGAAACTGAAAAGCCGAATGATTGGCGTAAAAAGAATCGTGTGCAGCTTAATGAAGATCAGAAAAACATAGTGGAATCATTGGAAAAAATGCTTGCTGATGCAAAAAGCGGAAAGATAAACAAGATGATTGCTGTTTCTGAGGTTGAACAAGATCAGTACACATTGTTTTATCGAGGCGCAACTTATCAAGAGGCGTTAAACATGACACATACGCTCATGGATCACATGTTTGAACAATGGTATAGAGAGGAGGAATAATAGATGTACCCAACTTCACCAACACATACAGAAGAGCTGCTGAAAATCATCGAGGACAGCGCAGAAACATCTGACAAGCTACCCGATACAACCATCCTTCAAAAGATGATTGATAAACATGCTGTAGAGCGGGATCAGATGCTCGAAGGTGTGGCTTATTATCTTAACCAAGCGGACATCAAGAAGCGTAACCGCTATTTCTATGAGCACGGCACAAAAAAGGTTGATACGGAGAAACCAAACAATCGAATCTCTCACAACTGGCATAAGCTGCTGGTGCAACAGAAGGTCCAGTACCTTTTAGGGAAACCTATCACCTTCAATGCAGAAGATGAAACGTTCCTTGAAGTTGTGAATGACTTTATAGACGAAGATTTTGATGATTGTATGCAGGAGCTTCTTAAAAACGCCAGTAACAAAGGCAAGGAATGGCTTCATCCATTTGTTGATGAAGAAGGTAACTTTGATTATCTTCGCATTCCGGCTGAGGAAGTCATACCGATTTATGATTCAACAAAAAAGCGCAGCCTGCTTTATGCTATCCGTTATTATGACATTAAAAATATAGATGATGAACTTACTCGAAAAGTAGAGTTGTACACAGATGAACAGATTTTCTACTATGTAGAGCGTAACGGATCTTTAGAATTAGACTTCGAATATGAAAAAAACCCTGAAAGCCATTTCTACACTAAACAAGGGAAAGGGTATGGTTGGGGTAAGGTTCCAATGATCGAGTTTAAGAACAATGAAGAGGGTGTCAGTGACCTTATCTTCTATAAAGACTTGATTGATCAATATAATAACAACATTTCAAATAACGCAAACACGTTTGATGAAATGCAAGACTTGATCTATGTCTTGAAAAACTTCGCAGGTCAAGACTTGAGCGAATTTACTACGAATCTACGTCACTATAAAGCTGTGGAAGTGTCTGGTGAAGGCGGTTTAGAAATGAAGAGTGCTGAAATTCCAATGGATAGCGCAAATTCACATCTGGACCGATTAGAAGAGAATATATACCGCTTCGGACAGGGTGTAAACAACAATCCTGACAAAGTGGGAAATTCACCGACCAACGTTGCTATTAAAAATCTATATTCCTTGCTTGATCTAAAGGCGAATGAAGCAGAGCGGAAATTCCGGCCAGCTTTAAGCGCCTTTTTTTGGTTCTTCACTGAATATCTAAAAATGACAGGTCAAGGAGAATACGACCCCACGCTCTTACAGATGACATTTAACCGCTCTCGAATGACAAACGAGCTTGAGCAGGTTCAAATGTCTAATCAAAGTACTGATTTAAGCCGTGAAACACGCATTGCAAATCATCCGTGGGTAGATGATGTAGAAGCGGAATTAAAGCGTATCGAGGCAGAGGAAGCCGAATACAGAAACAGCATGCCACCGTTAACTGAGATCGAACTAGAAGCGGGCGGTGATGAAGATGAATCAAAACGAGATTGATAAACTGCTAGATGACATGATAGCGGAAGAAATGAAGAAAATAGATACTGTCTTCGCTAAGAGATTGAAAGAAATCAATCAACAAATCGCGGCCCTTTATGCGAAATACAGCATAGATGGCAAGCTGTCTATGGCGGATCTCAACAAATACAACCGCTTCAAAAAAGAAATGGAGCGGATGACAGAGGAATCAAGCAAAGCGTTCAAAACTGTGATCATCATTGTGGAGGCGTTGGCCGCCAAGCAGTTTCTTGAGAACTATATGAGGTCAGCTTATCTCTACGAGATAGAAGCAGCGGTGAAAATGGGTTATACGTTGCCAACAACGGCAATGATTCAGCAAGCTATTCTAAACCCAATAGCTGAATTGACTTTATCCGCTTTATATAAGCGTCACCGTGATGATTATGTCCGGCAGATTCAAATTTCCATTGCTCAAGGCATACAAGCTGGCGAAGATTACTCAAAAATAGCCAAGCGAATTGAAAGAGCGACCGAATTTGCTCGAAAGAAAGCCCGTGACGTAGCGAGAACCGAAGTTCATAGGGTACAGGTATCAGCAAGAATGGAAAGCGCTGAAAAGGCTTCTAAGCACGCCAATTTAGAAAAGGTTTGGAATGCTACCCTTGATCTAAAAACGCGGGCGGGTCATAGAAAACTAGATGGGAAGACCGCTGAAAATGGTTTGTTCGTTTCTATTTATGGTGGTGTCGGTCCCGCTCCTGGTCACATGAATAACGCCAAGGATGATATAAACTGCCGCTGCACGATCTCTTTCAAAGTGAATGGCAAAATGCCAGACACGAGAAGAGCGAGAAAAGGCGGTTCTGGAGCGGGCGAGGTCATTCCATACCAAACCTATGAAGAGTGGTACAAAACAATAGAGAACAATTAATGAACTGTCCTGAGCATGACGTAAAAAGGCTCTTTTGCTCATTCTAAAGGCTTGGAGCCAAACTAAGCGTAAATCCTGTGCGTGAGGTGGACACGCAAAAAAACATCAAAGGAGAGGTTGAAATGAGTTTAAAAGAATTACTCGGTGACGATCTGTATGCTCAAGTAGTAGAAAAAGCAGGAGATCAAAAAATTGATATTGTTAGTAACGGTCAATGGTTCCCTAAGGAGCGGTTTGACGCAGTGAACAATGAAAAGAAGGAATTGAAAAGCCAGCTTGACGAGCGGGATCAGCAGTTAAGCACACTACAAAAGCAAGCAAAAGGAAACGAAGAATTACAATCAGAAATTGAGCAGCTGCAAGAAAAAAATAAAAAGGTGTCTGAGGAATATCAGCAAAAGTTGGACAAACAAGCCTTTGACTTTGCTCTCGAAAGTGCTTTACGTGATGCAAAGGCGAAAAACATCAAGGCTGTAAAAGCTAATTTAAACGTTGATGGGCTTAAATTATCTGATGGCAAGGTAATTGGTCTTGATGAGCAGTTAACCGCTCTAAAAGAGAGTGACAGCTACCTATTCAATGCAGAGAATGATAGTTCTCCGGGTTTAGCGGGTAGGCAGCCGCATGGAACAGGAAATTCAGTGGCTAATTTGCAAACTGCTAAAAATCCATTCAGTCAGGACCATTTAAACCTAACTGAGCAGGGTCAAATTTTAAGCAGTGATCCAGAGCAAGCTAAAAAATTAATCATCCAAGCAGGCGGGAATCCTGCAATCTATGGATTATAAAGGAGAATTTAAATGGCAGTAACTAGAGTTCAGGATGTTATCATCCCGGAAATTTTTAACCAGTACACTATGAACAACACTGTTGAACAAACAGCAGTATATCGAAGTGGAATTATTCAGCCTGTACCGGGCCTAATTGTTCCGAATGGCGGAGATACAGTGAATATGCCTTTCTGGAATGACCTTGAAGGAGATCCAGAAGCTATTCAATCAGACTTTGCTTTAACTCCAGAGAAAATCAAATCAGGTAAAGACGTTGCCCGGGTATTTGAGTATGGAAAGGCTTGGAGTGCAGAAGATTTAGCAGGAGAGCTTGCAGGATCAGATCCAATGAGAGCAATTGGGGATCGTGTGAACTACTATTGGGATAGACAGTTTCAAAGAATGATCTTCCTTATGTTGGATGGTGTCTTTGGTAGCAACATCACTAACAATGATGGTGATCTAGTCTTAGACATTTCGAGCGGTGACGGGAAAAAGTACACAACTTACCTATTTGCTGGCGGTGCTGTTGGTTATGCTCCGGGAATGCCTAAAACACCAACGGAAACAGATCGAAACTCACTAAAAGGTGAGGACATTCTGATCAATCGTAAGAAGTTTATTATGCATCCACGTGGTTTCAAATGGACTGAAGCTGATGTTGCTAAAGAAATGCCTACATTCAAAGAGTTGGCGAGCGCAAAGAACTATGAACGTGTTTATGACAAAAAGAAAGTTCGAATTGTGAAGATCATTTCCAATGAAGGGCCAGATGCAGCAGCTAAATCAAAATTAAGCGGTGAAGTGATTCTTGATGCAGCTCAATTACTTGGGGATGCTAAAGGGAAATTCACTTCAATTGCAATGCATTCGGTAACGCATACAAATTTACAGAAACAAAACTTGATTGAGTTCATTCCTAACAACAGAGCTGATGTAGGTTTTGGAACATACCTTCAAAAATCTATTATTGTTGATGATTCACTTCCAGTGAAACAGCCTACTCCTACGCCCTAATGCGCCCCAAAACCTACGGTTTACAAGCACAAGTAAATCTGTGACTGTCAATTGGGATGCCGTAGCTGGGGCGGATTCATACAATGTTTATCGGGGAGCAGACAAGCGTTTTGATAAGAATGTAACCAAGCCTGAATACAGCACGGACGGTCTAACGCCTGATACTAAGTTAACAATCAATGTCACTTCTGTTAATGAGAGCGGCGAATCTGCAATGTCAGAAATCGCAACTAAAACGGAAGCAGAAGGAGGCACTGAGTAAATGGGAGCAACAACCTTTTGGCTCTTGGAACAAGAATTGAAAAGGCGCGCTGACATGGAAAAGAGTGCCGCTCAAGAGGAACTTTCTTATGAAGATATGACTGTTGAGCAGCTAAAGCAGGAAGCGAAAGATAAGGGAATCGCTGGTTATTACAACATGAAGCGTGAAACACTGATTGAAAAATTGAAAGGGTGATCCAATGGACATCCAAAAAGTAAAAAGAATGATAGGAATGACCACAGATAAGCATGATGATTACTTATCAGAGGTTGTTCCTATTTTTGTTGAATACGCTTCTGATTTTTGTAAGAACAAGTTTGATGCAGATGACCTGCCAGCGGGTGTAAAAGTCTTTGTTGCGAAAGCTGTTGAGTTCAACATGAAGCCAGCAGGTTTGGAAAGTAGAAGCATGGGTGATGTGTTGTACTCTTATGACACTGATTTTCCTGAAACGGTCACTAAGTACCTTTACCCATATAGGAGGGCTTATTGGTGAGTTATGTGTTTGAAGAGTTCCCACATGAAATCACGTTTCAAAAGCTTGAAAAAGTGCCGGATGGTGGCGGTGGCTACAATGAAGAGTATGTGGACCATCTGATAATTCCCGCTCGGGTGACAAGTGTTAAATCGGGAGAATTTTATCAAGCTCAACAGCTGCAAAACCCAGTTGATCACAATGTCTATTTCGAGTACAGGGAAGATATCAAAAAGACTATGCGCATCAAATACGAAAATAAAATACTCATCCTGAAATCAGATACAATTGATCAAGGCGGGGAACATGAAATCATGTGTCTCAAATGCCAAGTTTCGGAGGTGCTCAATGGCTGAGGTATCCGGGAAATGGGCTAAACAAATGGCGAAAACGGTTGAGAAATTCGAGCGAAAAGTCATAGATCGAGCAAAACAAATTGTCGCTGAAACAGCAGAACTGATATACAGTCATGCTGTCATTAATGCGCCAACAGCAATGATTGATGGTGGGAACCTTAAAAACTCGATTGAAGTTGAATATCGAGACGAAGGATTGAAAGCCATCATCACCGTTGGTGCCGATTATGCGATTTATGTTGAATATGGAACAGGAATTTATAGTGAATCAGGCGGCGGCCGTCAAACACCGTGGGTCTATTATGATGAAAAGCTAGGCCGATGGGTGATGACTAGAGGTATGAGGGCGCAGCCATTCTTTAACCCAGCTGTCGAAGAGGGCATGAGGCACTTTGCCCGTGAAACGCAATAGAAAGGAGCTGCTCAAATGCGCTCATCATTGTGGCCGTTACAGGCTGCCATATTTGAAAGGCTATCTATGGATAAGCGGTTAAACGAACGAGTCACAGGCGTTTTTGATGCGGTTTCCAAAGATATTAAAAAGCCTTATGTCTCAATGGGTGATGACGATGTGGCCTTATTCGAGACAAAAACATCTGCTGGCGAAGTTGTGAATGTCGTTTTACATTGCTGGTCAGATTACAACGGAAAAAAAGAAGCACAGCAGGTCATAGACCTCATGTTGCAAGCATTAACGAAAAGGCCCCTAGAAATAGAGGGCTTTTCTTTATGCCGTTCTGAGCTGCGAGGGATGCAGGTCATCACAGACATAGATGGATATACAAGACATGGTATCTTGCGAATGAGATACACGATAAACAATTGAGAGGATGTTTTGAATGAACTTGTTGAATGGTAAGGACGAACTCTATTTTGTTCAACCAATGAATGCAACTGCCGATGAAGGTTTATTTATCGCTTTCCAGACGGAAGGCTCTCACACAAAAGAGCAGGACACGCTGGATGAAAGCACAAAGTCAGGTCGTATTGTTGGTTACGGTCCGAAAAGTGAATCTATGGAATTATCTTTCTACGCTGCGGATGATGATCCAGGGCAAAAAGCCATTGAAGCAGCTTTTGACAACGAAGAAGCTATCCAGGTATGGAAAGTAAATTTAAACCTAAATAAAAACGGAAAGCATGATTCAGAATATGGTCATGCCATTATTGAAAACCTTGAGAAAAGCGCACCGCAGGATGGCTTCATTGAAGTCTCAACAACTTTACCTGTATTGGGGAAAACGCAAAAAGGTGAGTTAAATGCGTTAGATCCTGCTTTTATTGATCAAATTCGTTCTACTGCTGGAGCTGACAGCTTCAAGCAGTTCGGCGAACTTAATAAAAAAGTTGAGACACCCTAAGGAGCCCCAAAATCTATCGTTTACCGCCACGTCTGACAGCATAACAGTTACGTGGGATGCGGTAGAAGGGGCGACTTCATATAACGTATACAGAGGCGCAGATAAGCGTCTTGATAAAAACGTCACTGATACAAGTTATGCGGCATCAGGGATGAACCCTGATACGAAACTGACCATTAATGTGACAGCAGTAAATGAAGTTGGCGAGTCTCCAATGAGTGAAATCGTTACACAGACGGCACCAGCTGAAACAGGAGAATAACACTTGAAGGGCCTCTATTATCTGGAGGCTCTTTTCTATTCCAAAAAACAAATCGGGGGTTTTTATAAATGGCTACTTTAACAATTGGTTCAAAAGAATATACAGCAAGATGTGACTTTGCATTTGACCGTACAGCAAACGAAAAATACACAACCAAAGAGGAAGACAAAGCAGGCGGCACAATGAACATTTACATGGGCTTGCTAAATGAAGATGCTTTAATGCTTTCAGCTTTTTGGGATTGTGCTCTCTCTCATCTTAAAGGCAGTAAACCGTCATCAGATCAAATTGAAGATGCAATTATGAAAATTATTGACGAAGACACTAAAGGTGATGCTACTGACCGTTTGATTAACGAAGCATTCCAGACGCTTGAGAATGCCGGTTTTTTCAAAGGCAAGATCCGTCAGCAATGGACCATGATGGAGAAAATGGGGGCACCGAAGAAAGCGGCACCGAACGAAACGCCAGAAATGGCAGCGAAACGGATCGAGGAACAGGAGCAATCGAAGGAATACATGGAAATGCTCAAGCAAGCCCGAAAAGAGCGGATGGGATCGACTACCTCCAAGTCATAGAAGATGCAGCTCGTTGGATGGGTGTCTATGACAACGATCTCATCATGTCATGGACTCCAAACGAGTATAAACGCAAGCTTAAAGCGGCTAAATTGCGTGAGATTGATGAAATAGATCGAATGACTATAAATGCTATGTTTCATCGGTATGCGCAAAATGCCAAAAAAGTTAAGCCGTCACAAATGTTTGATGCACAAAAAGCTAGGGCAGAGCTTGAGCGTGATGTCACTGGAAATGGATTCAAAAATCAAGTGGATGCTAAACGCTTGAATGATCTCAACATTGGATTAAGGAACATGCTTAGAAAACCAAAAGAAGAGGGGTGAGGGTTTGATCGAAAAATTAACGGCGGTTGTTGAGGCGCAAACACGTAAATTCAAAAAGCAAATGGACAAAGTGAATGATATGATGCGCCGTATGCGTGATCATCACACTGTCGAAGTAGATGCTGAAATCGCTGATTTCCAAAGGCGTGTACGTGAGGCAGAACAGCAGATGGATAGTTTCTTGCGCCGACATGAACGCAACCGGGTTGACCTGGATGCCGATGCAGACCCTTTAACAAGGGCTGTTCGGATGGCTCGTCAAAAATTGCGAGAAATACCACAACGAATCAATACTTATTTTACGGGTGATAACAATCCATTAACGAGTTCAATAGCTCGTGCTAAAGCGGGGCTGAGGTCTATCGCTCAACGAGTGACAACCGTCATTGCCGGAAATCCTACTCCTTTAGGACGAGCTGTAATTGTTGCACGTACGGCATTATCTACTATTTCTCAAAGGGTAACTTCAGTAATCGCTGGAAACGCCAGCCCGCTAGTTTCAACGGTTGCCGTTGCTCGTACCGCTCTTTCTTCGATTACTTCTAGAGTAACGACTGTTCTATCAGCAAGTGAGGGGCCACTTCTTTTAGGAGTTAGTGCAGGAATTGCGGCTTTAGCGAGAATACCGAATAGAGTCACAACCATTATAAATGCTAGTTCTGCGGCTTTGATTCGTTCGGTAGCGATTGCAAGAGCGGCTTTGGCGAGCCTTCCTAATAATGTTGTTATTAAAATAACGGCAGTATGGAAGGGTTTTGAAAAGCGTCTAGATAAATTTGAAAATGCCATGAACAGGCTTTCAAAGATCACAAATTCAATTTCAAACGTCATGGGAAATGCTTTACGTGGCGGATTGCTTGCTTTACTACCTGCTATCGCTCCTGCTTTAGCTGGTGCTGTTGGCGTGCTAGGTTCACTTGGGCCAATGATTGGATCTGCTACAGGTGGATTAATGGGGCTTGTTAGTGCCTTTTCTACTGCTGGAACAGGTGCAGTAGCATTTGGTGCATTAGCTGTTACATCCATTGGGAATGTCATTAAAACGGGCCAAGACCTGGACAAACTCCAAGCCAAGCTAGATGATGCCACCAATGCAAAAGAGCGGGCTAAAATCATGGAACAGATAAACGTGTTACAGCAGTCGCTTGGAAAAGAAGAGAAGAAAGCCCTTGCTACTTTAGAAGATTTCAAAGATAACTGGCAAGAGATCGCAAGCATAACCCAGAAACCTATTCTTAAATCATTCACCAACTCACTCACAACGTTTAAAACTGTTCTGAATAGTTTAAGACCTATGTTTATGAATGTTGCAAATGGAGCGGTTACATTATCAAAGAACATGGATAATGCTTTTAAAGCTCCTGATCTTCAAAACTTCATCAAATGGATGAACAATAATGCAGGAAAAGCTTTTGTGACATTTGGAAATATCGCTGGTAACGTCATGAGAACAGTTATGAACCTTATTGTGGCTTTTGGCCCTCTAGGGAATGATATGGCTGCAAGCATGGAAAAAGCCACAGCGTCTTGGGCTAAATGGGCAGCAGGATTAAGCTCATCACAACGATTCCAAGACTTCATAGCTTATACAAGAGAAAACGGTCCGAAACTATTAAAAGTCATTACTAACTTCTCAGGTGCTTTGCGCCGTCTATTTGCTGCGTTTGGTCCAATGTCTTCCGACATGCTCACATCATTGGTTGATATGACCGCTAGATTCAGAGAATGGGCGGGAAGTGTTCAACACACAGAAGGATTTAAGAACTTCATCGCCTACATTGAAAAAACAGGTCCGACAGTGTGGAGCACACTTGGTCAAATTTCCCGGACTATTATAAATCTACTTGTTGGAATGGCACCATTAGGAAAGACGATCTTGGAAAATGTAAATAGTTTCTTGAAATTTTCCAATGCTGCGATGGAAGCAAATCCGATCATAGGCCAATTAATAGCAGGATTTCTTTCTACTATTGGTGTAGTGCGAGCTTTAACCCCGATGATTGTTTCTTTCTCTACACTGTTTAAGTGGCAAGATATAGTAGCAATAGCAACAAAAGTCGGGTCAGCTATTAAATTGATCGGAACAATTTTTGGGATTGTTTCCAAGGTATTTATGGCAAACCCTATATTGTTAGCAATTGCTGCGATCGGAACAGCTGTATTCCTTGTCATTAAATACTGGGAACCTATTTCAAAATTCTTCATCGACTTGTGGAACAAGGTTACTAGCTTTACGCAGAATGCTTGGAATGGAATTATGACTTTTCTGAAAGTCTTATGGAGCGGTATCAAAAAAGTTGCTTCTAGTGTTTGGGGTGGAATCAAAGGCTTTATAACTGGTGTCTGGAATGGAATCAAGAAGGCGGCTACAACCATATGGAACGGAATTAAAGCGTACTTTACGACAGTATTTAAAATCTATAAAACTATTTTTACAACAGCGTGGAACACTATCAAAAAGGTTGTCACAACTGTTTGGAATGGTTTGAAAAATACTGCATCTAAAGTTTGGAATGGGATTAAATCATTCTTTAGCAACGTTTTATCTGGAATTAAGAACTTCTTCGTGAACAACTGGAACAAAATCAAAAGTACGACAACGACTGTTTTCAACACAGTAAAGACGTTTATCGGGAGTGTTTGGAATAAGATCAAAACGACAGTCGGAAACGTTGTCGGTGGTATATGGAAGGCTGTATCCGGCAAATTCAACGATATAAAAAACTCTGTCGGTAACAAAATGAATGATGTCAAAAGCAAGATCAAGAGTATTTGGGATAAGGTCATGGCTTTTTTTAAAGGAATTGACTTATTCAAAATAGGAAAAGACATTATTCGAGGTTTGATAAGGGGTATAGGTGGCGTTGCTGGAGATCTATACAAAAAAGCGTCTGATATTGTAGGTAACGTTAAAAATACCTTTACCAAACTATTTAACATTCATTCTCCTTCACGCTGGATGCGTGATGAGATCGGTTATAACTTGGGTGCCGGTATGGCTGTTGGTTTAGATAGATCAACAAATACAGTTGTTTCTTCTGCTAAAAAGACAACACAGGCAGCGCAGAGAGCTTCGCAAGCTGAAATGAAGAAAGCGCAAAAGCAAGCGGCAGCTTTGAAGAAAAAACAAGCAGCTGCGGCTCGTAAAGCGAATGCGAGAAGAAAAACAGGCGTTGATAACAAGATTAGAGCTGTCGAAACCAAGTTTGACACAGGTAAGATCAGCTCAAAGACATACATCAAACAATTAAACGCGATTAAAAAGAAAAACAAGCTAACATCCACGCAAAATGCAAAGATTCAGCGGGAAATTTACAATGCACAAAAGAAAACACAGAGTCAACAGAAGAAGAAGGCACTTGAGGCGCAGCGCAAAAAGGCAAAAGCGCAGCTTGCTTATCAAAAGAAGGTTTCACAGAAGATCGCTAATGCAGAAGTGAAATATGACACCAAGAAAATAAGCGGTCAGACGTATATGAAGCAGCTTGAGAAGATAAAAAAGAAAGAAAAACTGACAGCTGCACAACGCAATAAGGTTCAGAAAGAAATTTATGCAACTAGAACCAAACTTCAAAAAGAAGCACAGAAGAAAAAAGATGATGAGAGAAAAGCGGCTGATAAGCTGAATAAAGGTCTTCTTTCAGCAAACAATTCTTATCTATCTAAGTTTAAAAGCATTAACGACAAGCTAACTAGTGACATCAAAAAAGCCAATGAAGAGTATAAGAACGCTCTTAAAGATCGTACTGATTCCATTTACAATGCAATGGGATTGTTTGATAGTGTGAAAACTGAAAAAGTCAGTGGTTCCAAGCTGTTAAATAACCTGCAAGCGCAAATTGATAGAATGAAAAGTTTCCAATCTGATCTATCGAAATTATCAAGTAATGCGCCTAAAGAGTTCGTTGAGGAACTAAGACAAATGGGCGTGGGATCAGCTGATCAAATAAAAGCTATTGCTGCTATGTCTGAACCAGAGTTAGATAAATATATCTCACTATGGAAACAGAAGCACAATATGGCAAGCGAACAAGCGACAAAAGAACTTGCTGGACTTAAAAACGAAACAACTAAGAAAATCGCAGAATTGAGAAGTGCAGCGAATACAGAATTGAACAAATTGAAAATTGATTACATGAATAAAATTTCACAATTGACTGTCAATGTTAAGCAGCTTGGATCGCTTAAAAAGAGCGGGCAAGCGATTGGATATAACACGATGTCAGGCATTATATCCGGCATGAAAGGAATGAAAGGCGAGCTTGCGAAGGAAGCCAACAATATTGCTTCCACAATTGAAAAAACGATCAAGAAGAAGCTGAAAATTCATTCGCCTTCACGTTTAATGCGTGATCAAGTGGGTGTCATGGTGCCAGCTGGTATTGCTGTGGGGATTCAGCAGGGCGTGGGTACTGTGAGTAAAGCGATGAATGATGTAAAGGATGCTATGTACATCAAACAAGAGGATTTAAACATCGCTTACGATGCTTCTATTACAAACAGTAAATTAGGAGCGGTTAAACACGAATTGAGTGCTGAGCTTCAAAATATTGAACTTCCTGAACAAGTGATTGTTATTGAAATGGACAGCAAAAAGGTTGGTCAAGGTGTTGCCAAGCCGGTTGAAAATGAACAGAAGAGAGCAAACGCAAGGAGGACGAGGATCACATGATCAATTATCAACAACTTGTCCCCAACGAATGGAAGATCACTTTTAACGGAACTGATATATCACAATATTTCTACCTTAAAGAGACACCCAGCGGGAGGGGTGTTGTGGGTCGAGAGGTGAAAATAGACACGATAGGAAACCGCGCAGGCGGTTTTCTTCGTGGTACTAGATTGCCTGTAAGAGTGATAACCCTAGAAGTGTTATTCGCATTCAGTAGTGAAAGTGAATTGAAGAAAAAACAGGAGGAATTAAACTATATTCTTCACACAGATGAAGAAAAGCCGCTTGTTTTCTTCGATGAACCAGACAGGACATATAACGCCATATTTGAGAGTTTGACAGAGGGTGAGACAAAGGGAGGCTTACAACATGCCACACTAACTTTCCTTTGTTCTGATCCAAAAAAATACGGATTAGCGTCGATTTATGAATTCGAGAGCGGCTTGAGGACTTTTACGAATCCAAGTTTAGCCACAATCGAACCAAAGATTGAATGTGTATTTACGGCAGCAGCCACTTCATATGAGGTGTCTCTTCTAAACTCAGATAACAGTGTGAGGAAAACTATTAAAATTGTTTATAATTTCATCGTTGGTGACACGCTTGTGATTGACATTGCTAAACGAAAAATAATGAACAATGGAAAAGCTATCATGAATGGTCTGCAAATCCAATCTGAGTTTTTCGATTTTCCTGCTCAAAAGCCGGTCAAGCTAAGATTCAGCCATAAAAGTAGTATCAAATTCAATGAAGCCTATCTATAGATAAGAAAGGGGGTCCGTCATGGCTGAGATATTCATTTTATCGCCAGAAGATGAACTTTTGGCTGTTCTGTCCAGTGACGGACAGGATTCGTGTAATTTTTGGGATGCTAAATACAAAGAAGAACTCAACTTGGGTTCTTCTTTTTCTTTTATTGCAGATGCTTCACATCCAGATGCTAAGTATCTGTTTGAAGAGAATCAAGTCGTGTTCCGAGATAAGGACGGCGAATTGCGGGCGTTTGTTATAAAAGAGCTTGATGATACAGATGATGGTGCCGAGATTAACACTCTCGTAACATGTGAAGCCGCAATGATGGAATTGGCTGAAACCATCATTAAAGAGAAGCGGCCAAAAGATAAAACGGCGCAGTATGTTCTTGATCAAGTGTTTGAAAGAACTCGCTGGACTGTAGAGGTGACCGCCGAGCTGGGCTTGAATTCTACTTCATTCTATAAAATGACCGTTCTCGAGTGCCTAAGCGATGTTTTGAACAAATGGGGCGGCGAGTTTAAAGACGTGGTGGAGTTTGACGGGAATACCATCACCAAACGTACTATCAAGGTATTATCACGAAGAGGAAAAGACAGCGGCAAACGTTTTGAAATAGACAAGGACACTGAAAGTATCAGACGTACTGTGATCAGCTATCCAAAAACGGCATTATACGGTTACGGTGCTTCATTAGAGACAACAGATGATGACGGAGAAGAAACAGGTGGTTATTCCCGTTTCATTGATTTTTCGGAAGTTGAGTGGAAAAAATCAAAAGGCGATCCAGTAGACAAACCAAAGGGCCAAGAGTGGGTAGGCGATCCTGCTTTATTGCAAAAATACGGTCGCTTGAAAAATGGATCATTGATCCATAGAGAAGGCATTTTCAGTGATGAAGAAATAGAAGATGAAGAAGAGCTGTTGAAAGCAACTTACAATCATTTAATCACTGTGGCATCAAAAACAGAGGTCAATTATGAGCTATCAGTTTGTCTGCTTGAAGGCGTTGAGGGGTATGAGCACGAGCATGTCGATCTTGGAGATACAACCATCGCTATTGATCGCAATTTTGCTATCCCGATCGAAACTTCACAGCGCATTATCTCAATGGAATATGACATTACTGATCCTGAAAATACGTGTGTCGTTGAGATAGGACAGTTCTTGTCAGCCTTACAGGGCGATGATCGAGTAAAGCAGCTGCAAAAGATAATTGATAGTAATCGTGGCACCTGGGAAAGAAAGCCGGAAGCGGGAAATGTGACAGATGGCAGTTTTCCGAATACAAAGCCGCCCCGTCCAGCAAATATCAAAGTAGAAGGTCTTTACAAGACGATTTCACTTACATGGGATTATGACCCTAGATCCTTTATAGCTGCGTATGAAGTGTACGCATCACAAAACAAGGGGTTTACACCTACAGCCGCACAGCTTATTTTCCGAGGCAAAACAGGCGGGTGGCATCATCAAGACGGCGTGGAAGCTGATCAAGTATGGTATTACCGCTTGAGAACCATAAACACACATGGGACGGCCAGCGATTGGTCAGAAGAATATGAAGCAAAGACGGTGAGAATCCTTACTGATGATATTATGTTTGGTGCTGTCACAGCTGATAAACTGGCTTCGTTGTCAGTAACGGCTGAAAAACTGTACACGGACATTGAGAATTCAAATATATTACCGGGGTCACTTCTGCGATCAAGTGATTTAACACCGGTGAATAATGGCTTTCTTTTCTTCAAGGAAAATGAAAGATCTAATATGGTTACTGTCATGAGAAATTCAACTTTCAATGCTGTGGGGATTATAACGGGTCAAAGAAAGGCGTTGAAATTAACAAACGGAAAACAATATATCTTGTCTTTCGAAGCAAAAAGAGGTTTGATGGATAACTTTAATTATGTTTACGCAAGAAGAAATACAACTGCTACTAGTACGGAAAGTGTGCTGATTCCATCACCATACACGGACATAACCAATTATCCAGAAGAAGAATTTGTGAGATATGATATTCCTTTCGAATTTACTGGTAAAACAAATTCCGACTACTACATTGTAATAGCTGGTTTAGGTGGAAAGGTACCTGCCCTAATAGTAAATGGGGTTCAACGTGGTGGAGCAGTAAGAGACATACAGTTTTTAAAAAATATGAACTTCACTGCTTCGTATAATCCGGGGGAAATTCAAGTTATCTTCGGTGAAAATGCTTCTTTTACAACGCCAGACGGTACTATTTACAAATTTCCAAAGGGAAGCACCGAAATTAGCACAAATTTAGAAGGTACTGGCGCAAATTCTACTGAATCCAATGCCTTTTTAATGTTTACTGGATCAGATAATTCAAGATTTACAAGCGGTGTCACTGTACAAACATATGATTTTAGAGTAGTGCGATATAACGGCTCTCAATGGCAATACAACAATAATTCAACTTGGATCGATTTTACACCAAATTCACAAGATACCATTATAGGCAGTGTCACGAGATCATCTACAGCTGTAGAAGGTATAGAAACTTTAGATGTCACATCTGTTTCATTCGATATACGTAATGTCCAATTACGAGTAGGCAATGAAATAAAAGAATGGTCTGCCAGCCCTTACGATGTAATGCTCACTGAAAAATCTGTGACAGCCCTGCACGTAAATGATGCTGCAATCGGAACGGCAGCCATTCAAAATGCCGCAATCCAAAAAGCACATCTAGGTACTGCAATTATTGATACTGCTCACATAACAGATGGTGCTATTACAAATGCTAAAATAGCCAATCTATCTGCGGACAAAATCAATGCTGGAACGATTAAAGGGATCACAATAGAAGGTTCACTAATAAGAGGGGCGCGAATTGAACCTATTTCAGGATCAACTGCATTTGAATCCTTCATTGAAGCAGATCAAATTTATCAATATAGAAAAGTTATATATGATTTCACTGTAAAAAGATATGAAAAACTCACAATCAAATCTGGCCTAATTTCACAAGAATATGGAAATAGAATTGGTGAGAATGAAACGCAAGAACCGATTAGTACCGTTGATATAAAAAGAGGCGGAATCAATTTCTTTGCGGAAGCAAATCCTAAAAACGAAAACATTTCACATAAGTTAAGAATAGAGTCTAATCCGGGGGTTCCTACTGAAATAGGCACTGTAAGTAGGAGTGGTTCGAAACTAACTTTTTCGCAGAACGATGAAAGCGTCTTGACGGTTAACGTTGATTTAGCAGGTGGAAAACCAAGGCTTTTTATTAGTGGAAGAAAAACAGATCATCTAGCTTATTTAAAAGGTTATCGAGTTGAAGCAGATCAATCTGTTTCATTTCATGCAAATCAAGATATAGGATTACGTGCAGTGAAATCTGTTACTATAACCTCTCAAGACAGGACTACTATAATAGGAGATAAGGGTATATCTTTAAGATCTAGTGGACGTGTTGTAATACAAGGAGGGGGAGAAAAAGACGGTGGAATTTCATTAGATGCAGGATCATGGAACGGATCATTATTTCTCGGAAGGGATAACACCGGAAAGCGTGTCTGGTCAGAAGATATATACTTTAGAATGTACACAGGATCAGCGAATGTATATATAACACAATATGGAACTTTGGGCCGTGTTGTTTCATCAAAAAAATACAAATTAAACATTGAAGAATATCCTGATGACAAGCTAGAAAATATTTTAAAATTGAAACCGAAAACATGGTTTGATAAACAAGTTGTGGAATCATATGCAGAAATACTTGAGTCAAACAGTTCAGATGATGGTGACAGACCTTATCTTGAAAGAGTGCCGGGTTTAATAGCCGAGGATCTTTACGAAGCGGGATTGAAGGAATATCTATTCTGGAGTGATCCAGACGAGAACGGAGAAAGGCAAATCGAAGGCGTTATGTATGACCGCTTGTATGCTTTGTTGATTCCGATTGTTAAGGAATTGAAAGATAGGGTGTATGTTTTAGAAAATCAAATACAAGAAATGGGGAATTGAGATGGAACAAAAACAACAGCTGACAGAAAAAGAAGAGTTGTTTTTTTATAAATCAATGGCTTTATCGGAGCAGCTAACAAAAGCGCATTTAGAGCTTGCGGAAGCAAGGGCACAATTTACAGTTTGCGATAATGAAAATAAACGGCTTAAAGAAGAGTTACTTAAATTCAAACAAAACGATTCAAACCACGCTGAGTAGGCGTTTTTATTTTGCCTTCTTTAAGGAGGTGTAAAAACATGTAATAGGTTGGGGGGCTTACTGATGTCAGGAATGACGGAGGTTAACGATGTGAACATCATACAAAAGGATATATCGGAATTAAAAAACAGTCATACTACTTTGGAGCAGCGTGTCAATATACTTGAAAGAGGTCAAGACAAGCATGACCAGCAAATTATCAGCTTGAACAGTCAGCTCAACAAAATCGAGGAAAATACAACATGGATTAAGCGTACAATTACTGGCGCAATTATCACCGCTTTTTCCACAGGGCTAATCGGTGGAGGAATTGCCCTTGTGTACACGCTCATTCAAAAATAAAAGAAATGGGGAACTTAATATGAAAAACTTCGACAAAGGCACTGTGATCCGCACGGTGCTTCTTTTAGTTGCTTTGATTAATCAGTTTTTAGTGATGTTCGGCAAAACGCCTTTACCATTGGATGAAGAGTCCGTAAACAATCTAGCAGACATTTTATATGTTGCTTTTTCTACACTCTTTACAACGGTTATGACGCTAATCACATGGTTCAAAAACAACTATGTGACATCAAAAGGACAGAAGCAGAAAGAAGTCCTAAAACAAAAAGGATTAACAAAATAGAAGCCGCCTTCGGGTGGCTTTTTATATTCCATTAAACGAATGGGGAGAATGTAAATGAATTTTAGACAATTAAGCAAGCTTGTTGATCTTCGGGGAAAAACGAAGAGTAAAGGGAGTTATTCAAATGTCGGTGTCAATGCTAAGACTGATATTGCAGTACATCACAGTTTAACAACATCGGGAAACAGCGCATCTTTTGCAAACTATCATGTAGGCACTAATGGTTGGCCGGGTGTAGCTTATCATTTTGTCATTCTCAAAGACGGAACAATCGAATGGAATCATGATTTAGGAATCAAATCCTATCATGTAGGCAATTCAAACCGCTTTGCGATTGGCATTTGTCTTGTGGGCGATTTCAGAAGTGAAAAGCCGACAGCTGCACAGGAAACAAGTTTCCGAGCTTTAGTAACAGCATTGAAGAAAGATATGCCGAACTACAAAAGAACAAGAGGGCACAATGAGTTTCCGGGCTATTCTTGGAAAGCGTGTCCTGTCTTTGATTATAAGGCGGTTTTAGCTGGTACAGTAAAGCAAACAGTTACAAAACCAACGAAGGCAACACCAGTACCATCCAAAAAACCAGCTTCCAAGCCTGCTAAAAAGACATACAACCTGCCTTCTGGCATTTTAAAAGTTACAAAGCCTCTTACGAAGGGAGCGGGAGTAAAAGCCGTACAACAAGCCCTAGCCGCTCTTTTCTTCTATCCTGATAAGGGCGCGAAAAACAACGGTATTGACGGCTATTACGGACCAAAAACGGCGGATGCAGTAAAGCGGTTCCAACTCATGCATGGACTTGCTGCTGATGGCATTTATGGTCCAAAGACTAAAGCAGCCCTCGAAAAGCTATTAAAATAAAAATCTATAGACATACGACTATAGATAGTGTTAAACAAGAAACCCCCTGTCCGTTACTGGATGGGGGGTTCTTATTGGTTTTATTTATCCAAACTATCAATATTGGTGTCTACTTCCGAAATCCATTTTTTTGTTTTAGTTGTTTTATACTTGCCATTTAGATATATTTTTGTTGTCGCTTGATATTCAGCTTTAGTGTATTTCTTGATCCATCTGTATTTTTCAGTCGAAACAAGTCTAATTTTGGCTTTTGTTGAAACGTAATTCATAACCATACCAGTAAACGCAGCCGCAGCAGCTCCACCGACATTCAACGTCCTCATCATATACTGACTAATTTTATATGCGCCAGCACCCGCGGCGGCTGCAACAATATGAGACGGGATGGTATAATCTGATTTGAATTGACCGTCCCAACTAGCTTGAGTTTCTACTTCTGATTTCAAGACGTTGTCATCCAATACTGAATAAGAGGTTTGATCGGTATGTGCAATTGGAGTCTGAACCTTCTCGTTAGCAAAAATGGGAACGCTTACAGAAAACGTTAAAACAAGAGACATAGCGGCGATAGATAAACTTTTGTAAATTTTCATAATAACCCTCTTTCTAGTAATATTGTAATACATTGACTATTATAAACAGTTAATTGTGTGATTACCACCTTTTTTGTAATAAAATGTAGAAAATATATTGAAAGGTTGATTGATCTAGATGAAAGATCTTATTACAACTGTATTGGTTGCGACTGTAGTCGGAACTATCGTTTATTTTGCTGATAATCGTTTAAATGATATATTCATTGCTTTACTCGTTTTCTTCGGGATATATTTAACAGTTACAATATGTAATCATGTCTTTAAGCGTTACGACCGCAAAAACGATCAATAATAATGTATTGATCAATGTCTAAATTGCGTGAATTTTGCGGTGATAGTAATAAATGGGTATGTTATTATATGTAAATGTAGGGATGATATAGGGAGGTTAGATGGGAATGGAGAAAGTTCTATCGTCGCACGTAGGAGTTAAAATCAACGAATGGTATTATCATATTCAAAGGTTTAACGTAGCGGATGCAGAGGCTTATAAAGAGGAAATAAAGGCATCGTTAGACCGCATGGAAGAAAACCAAGATTTACTTTTATATTTCTCTTTAATGGAGTTTAGACACAAACTCATGCTTGATTATCTTGATCCGTTGAAAGATGGTCATGAGCGTGCTGATTTCAAGAAACTAACTTTGGAAATAAAAAGGGAACAAGAGAAGCTAACGGGATTACTTGAATACTATTTTAACTTCTTCCACGGTATGTATGAATTTGAGAAGTATAACTATTTGAACGCTATTACATTTTATAAACGTGCTGAAAAAAAACTTTCTCTAGTTAGTGACGATATTGAGCGTGCTGAGTTCAATTACAAAATGGCTGAAATCTATTACCACATGAAACAAACCCACATGTCTATGCACCACATAGCGAAAGCCATAGAATGCTATAGAGAAAAAGACACCTATACAATTAGAGAAATTCAATGCTCCTTCATCATCGGACTGAATTATATTGATATGGGATGCCCCGAAAAAGCAATGCCTCATTTCGAAAAAGCCTTAGAAAAATCAGTAGATAGTACGACTAAAAGATTAAGGGGATCGGCTCTATATAATTTAGGATTAAGCCATTTCCATTCCGAAGATTTAGATAATGCAATAAAATACTTTAAAGAATCGGTGACAAGTTTTAAGGAACAAGGATATGAACACTTGAACAGAATTCTCGATCCGTTGATTATGCTAGCAAGATCGTATTTTCACAATAATGACAGTGATCTCGGCTTATACGCCCTCTACCAGGGAATAGAGTTGGCTGAAAAATTAAATGATGATGTAATGCTTAAAGTGTTCACATTCTATAAGGCGCTTTATGTAAAGGAAGATTATGATAAAGTTCATAGTGACATTGATTATTTGAGCAAAAAAGGCATGTACGCAATTCTTGAAGAATTATCGAAAGATGCAGCAAGAAAGTACAATTCAGTAGGAGATAAGGATCGGGCGTCGAACTTTTATGAGAAGGTTCTTTTCTTCCAAAAATTAATTAAAAGGAGCGATTGCCTTTATGAAATTTAAGTCAGTAATAGCAACCCTTATTATTGTGGGGACATTAAGTACAATCGGTTATTTTGCACTATCACAGAATCATGATGAGGCGATAAGAGGTCATACATCAAGTGTCGGCTTTAATAAATTCAATTAGAAAAAGCCCTTTACAGGGGCTTCTTTTTTATTTGAACCGCCATTCCTTTTTCTCTTTATCCCATGTCAGATCATTTCTTGACATAAGATTTTTAACGGCTTTTCTTATAGATTGTTCGTCTTTACCTGTTTTTATTTTTAAGTCGTCCATTGTGGGGTTCTTGCGGAATCTGCTCATATTGTAAATGATTCGATAAATTTTTCTTTCGAGATCAGTCATACTCTCGCCTCGAAAACATTTTAACAGAATGTTTTCGAGGTGTCTAAATGTGGTGTATAATTAGAATATACGGTTTACCCACGGAAACGGGTTTATAAAAATTTGTATATTTCAATGGTTAACTTCTTCTTATATTACTCACAATTTCGACTGTCTTTCACAGGACAGTTATTTTTTTGTTATTTTGTTATCTTTGCAGAAAAGATAACACGAAGATAACAAAAGTTGCATTCAAATGCGAAAATGTATGATCTCCTTTGGTTTGAAAAGATGATTTAATTTGTTGTGTTCTTATGGAAAAGAAAGGTCTTAAAATTGCACGAAAACAATATATATCATAAAATAGACAGTACAAAGCAATACCTCAATTCTTTAAAAGGTTAACATGTAGACGGAACGGGTAAAGTGTAGTAAAGTACTATTAATTGGGAGCTTGTATGTCCCTTCAACATCTTATATAGAAGGGAAGGTTGGCAAAATGGAAATTGAAAGAATTAATGAACATACAGTGAAATTTTATATTTCCTACGGTGATATTGAAGACCGCGGATTTGACCGTGAAGAGATTTGGTATAATCGTGAACGCAGTGAAGAGCTGTTTTGGGAAGTAATGGACGAAGTGCACGAAGAAGAAGAATTTGCAGTTGAGGGACCGCTTTGGATTCAAGTGCAGGCACTTGACAAAGGTCTTGAAATTGTCGTGACGAAAGCCCAACTTTCTAAAGATGGACAAAAGCTCGAATTGCCGATTCCAGAAGATAAAAAAGATCAAACAGATGAAGAAAGTCTAGACGCACTGCTTGATGATTTTCAAAAAGAAGAGCAGGATCAAGAAGACGATAATGAGAAGGACAAAAAACTTCAACTTCAATTTGTGTTGAAAATGGATGACTTTGAAGATTTGATTGCACTTTCTCAATTAAATATGCAGGATTTTACCACAAGTTTATATTCGTTTGAAAACCGTTATTATCTATATGTTGACTTCCGCGAGGATTTGTCAGATGAGCAAGTGGAGAATAAGCTCAGCATTTTGCTTGAATATGCTCATGAATCAGTGGTCAGCATTTACAGACTGAAAGAATATGGTCAGCTGATTATCGAAGGTAATGCCCTTGAAACGATTCAACAGCACTTCTCGTAACCAACAAAAGTCGATTTCTATAGAGGAATCGGCTTTTTTATCTGAATGAATAGGTAAATAAAGAGATCGGCAAGGAGAAAATGAAATGAGAAATTTAGTCAAAGTTCTATTTTTTCTTATCATTACGATAGGTGCTTATTTAGTCATTCAATTAATTGCCGGTGATTTAGCGGTAAGTGTATTAAGTTCTGTCAGTGTTCTATTCACTTTATCGATTATCTTCATCGGGTTTGTCATATTCTTGGAGAACCGGAATCCATCTCAAACGATAACGTGGCTTGTCCTGCTTGGCAGCTTTCCGTTATTCGGCTTTTTGTTCTATATTTTCTTTGGACGCAATATCAAAAAGCGCCGGTTGTTTGAAAAGAAAGCCATCCTGGACGAACAGTTAATCCAGGAAGATGAACATATTCATAGAGAAGCGATTGAGAAAATGACGCATATGGGTGATCATCAGCAGCTCTTATTTAAGCTGGCCCACAGACTTGGACATACCCCTATTACGTATCGCACGTCCTCTAAAGTCCTGACGAATGGAGAAGAAACATTCTCTCATATTTTTGAAGAAATCAAAAAGGCGACACATCACATTCATTTAGAATATTATATTCTCCGCCACGATGACCTTGGACAAGAATTAAAAGATATTCTCATTGATAAAGCGAAAAATGGCGTGATTGTCCGCTTTTTATATGACGATGTAGGGAGTTTAAAGCTCTCTCGTCAATATATTGCTGACCTCGAAAAGGCTGGCGTTCAGATCGTTCCATTTTTACCCGTGAGGCTGCCTCTGTTAAATAATAAAATCAATTTCCGAAATCACCGAAAAATTGTCGTGATTGATGGAGAAGTTGGATTTGTTGGCGGGCTGAACATTGGAGACGAATATATGGGTAGAAGTAGACAATATGGATTTTGGCGTGACACCCATTTGATGATTAAGGGTGAAGCTGTTCGTGACCTGCAGCAGATTTTCATGCAGGATTGGTACTATATGACGAATGAAAGATGCGCAGGTGTGGACTACTTTAAAGATTTCAGCCACCTTGAAAGCACAACACAAGGCGTACAAATGATCGCTGGCGGACCTGATAAACAGTGGGAGGTCATTAAAAATCTCTTTTTCTCCATGATTATCTCTGCCAAAAAGTCTATTTGGATCGCTTCACCATATTTTGTGCCAGATGATGATATTTTGTCTGCACTGAAAATTGCTGCATTAAGCGGAGTAGACGTACGGATTATTGCACCGAAGAATCCAGATAAACGGATCGTCTTCCATGCGTCCCGTTCATACTTCCCGGAGCTTTTAGAAGCAGGGGCAAAGGTGTATGAATATGATCAAGGCTTTATGCATAGTAAATTTATCATTGTGGATAGTGAGCTGGCTTCGATAGGAACGGCCAACATGGATATGAGAAGCTTTCATTTGAATTTTGAAGTGAATGCCTTCCTCTATAAAACGAAAAGCACTGAGAAGCTCGTGAACGACTTCTTAGGTGATTTAGAGCAGTCGCACGAGATTGTCCCAGAAGAATTTGCAAAGAGACCGTTAAGGGTAAGACTCTTTGAATCAACAGCAAGATTATTATCGCCATTACTATAAAGATTGTATTTCCCCCCTTTTTTATGAGGGGGTTTTTTCATTTTCCTCAGGAAAACAACAGTAAAATCATGTTTTCACACAATAAAAGTTCATTTTACCTAGTCGCTCTCTTATAGATGAAAAAGCTATAATACGGTCAACAAAGACTAAGGGGCGAACTGAATGAATACAGCGATCATGGATAATGGAAAACTTATTCGAATTACACATCACTTATCTAAAAACAGGTTGGAACATGTCAGGACGACGTGCAAATTTTACTGCCCTGAATGCAGGGAAGAAGTGCAATTAAGGCTTGGTGAACAACGTGTTTATCATTTTGCACATAAACAGCTGACAACATGTCCACTAGCCTCAGGCGAAACGGCATATCATCAGGCGGGGAAAGAAGCCATTATGAATTGGCTTCAGAGGCTTGGACATAAACCGGTGCTTGAAAAGTATGTGTCAAAGATTCATCAGCGTCCTGACGTGGCTGTCTCTATTGGAGGAACAAGCTATGCAATCGAATATCAATGCTCAAATATTTCACGGCAAGAGCTCCGTAAAAGGACAGCAGGAATCCGCGAAGCAGGGCTCTTCCCTATATGGGTTATAGGAGCAAATCGTTTAAAGCGAAAATCTGCCCAGCTCTTTTCCTTCTCCTCCATTCATTGGGGAATGTTAAGGGAATCACAGAAAGGAAGTCTGATTTTTTATTGTCCGCTCCAGAACCGATTCATCCATCTTGCTCAACTCCTTGTATTTCAACCAACGAAAATATGTGCTGCCATGACTGTCAGACCGCCAACAGCATACCGCAAACTTTCGGATATTCTATCGCCGCCCTCAAGCAAGCGTCAAGTCTACAAACAATGGCTAAAATGTATACAGCAATTTAGGCAGCGGCCTCCTCGCATTTTATCAAATGAAAGCAAACAGTTGAGAAACGTTTTTTATGAGCATCATCAAACAGCTTTTCCTTTTCTGCCAACTGAATTATTTATCCCGCTGAAAGAAGCGTATATCTTCACAAGTCCCGTTTACGTCTGGCAGGGGTGTCTGTATGATTGGATAATGAGGAAAAAAGGAAACAGGCCAGTAACGATTCAACTGCTGATGAAAGAAATCAAGCGGTGTGTCCAGATGAAAGAAGTAAAGCTCCGATATGGCGATATTTCAATAGAAGAAATAAAAGAGGTCATCACTGCATATGTTCATGCGCTTGTTAGACAAGGGTTTTTACACATGACAAAAGAGGGTAATTATGAAGTAGCGTCAAATCAAATGCCAATACAAACAGTAGATGAAGCGTTCAAACGAGATACTTTCTTATTTCATTAGCATGTTTCATGCCCACTTTGATCATGATAAGAAAAAGGTGGTGTTGCGATTGAATAGAAAGAAACGCTTTTTTCTCATTTTTTTAGTCTGTTTGGTATTTATTTCTGCATATGATTTGACAAATATAGTTCAAAACAAAGAAGATAAATACAACACCAATTTCTTTCACTTTCCGAAAGGTTGGTTCAACACAACTTATGCAAGGGGGATTCATATGACTTCACAAAGCAAAAACAACCATTTACCAGACAGAAGCGAAGTAAAAGAAGAAAACAAATGGCGACTTGAAGATATTTTTGAAAGCGTCGATGCATGGAACAAGGAATTCGAAGCGGTCAAAAAAGAAATTCCTAAGCTCGCTCAATTTAAAGGCAAGCTCGCCCATTCTGCTGATGTACTGTATGAAGCCCTAACCTTTCAGGATCAGCTTTCTGAAAAGCTTGGCAAGCTTTATACATATGCGCACATGAAATACGATGAGGATACAACTAACTCATCATTTCAAGCGCTGAATGATAAAGCATCGAATTTATTTACACAACTCTCTAGTACTTCTGCTTATATTGTTCCAGAGATTTTATCGATTCAAGAAGATAAATTGCAGCAGTTTATTCTGGAAAAAGAAGAATTAAAACTGTATTCCCATGCTCTTGAAGAAATTAATAAAGAACGTCCACATATTTTAAGTGAAGAGCAAGAGGCCTTATTAGCTGAGGCATCTGAACCTCTCTCAACTTCATCTACTACTTTTAGTATGTTTAACAATGCTGATATTTCGTTCCCTTCTGTAAAGGATGAAAATGGGGAAGAAAAGAAAATTACCCACGGCAACTTTATCACATTTTTAAACAGTGATGACCGTGAAGTGAGAAAGAATGCCTTTAAAGCTGTGTATAAAACGTATGATCAGTATAAAAACACGCTTGCTTCGACACTGAGCGGTTCGATTAAAAAGGATAATTTTTATGCAAAAGTACGAAATTATAAATCGGCAAGAGAATCAGCACTATCTCGAAACAGTATTCCAGAAGAAGTATATGACAATCTAATTGATACAGTTCATCAATATTTACCGTTATTACACCGTTATATTGAATTGCGTAAAAAGGTGTTAAAGCTTGATGAAGTGCACAATTATGACTTGTATACACCACTTGTAAAAGATGCTGGCATGAAGCTAACCTACGATGAAGCAAAGGATTATATGCTAAAAGGGTTAGCGCCATTAGGAGAAGAATATGTGTCCGTGTTAAAAGAGGGACTCAATAATCGCTGGGTAGACGTTTATGAGAATAAAGGGAAACGTAGCGGTGCGTATTCATCTGGAAGCTATGGCACAAATCCTTATATCCTCATGAACTGGCAAAATAATATTGATAATTTATTTACACTGGCTCATGAATTTGGGCACTCTGTTCATAGCTACTATACAAGAAAGCACCAGCCATATCCGTATGGAAACTATAGCATCTTTGTAGCTGAAGTAGCTTCCACGACAAATGAAGCGTTACTAGGAGAATACCTGCTGAATCATCTAGATGATAAAAAACAGCGTTTGTATGTGTTAAATCACTTGCTAGAAGGATTTAGAGGAACGGTATTCAGACAGACGATGTTTGCTGAGTTTGAGCATCTGATTCATGTGAAAGCACAAGAAGGAGAGGCTTTAACGCCAGAATTCATGACGAACCTTTATTACGACCTGAACAAGAAGTATTTTGGAGACGGCATGGTTGTGGATAAAGAAATCGGATTAGAATGGACGAGAATCCCTCACTTCTATTACAACTATTATGTCTATCAATATGCAACAGGCTATAGTGCTGCACAGGCATTAAGCAAGCAAATCTTAGAAGAAGGAAAACCTGCGGTGGAGCGCTACACAGACTTCCTTAAAGCAGGCAGCTCTGATTATCCAATCAATGTGCTGAAAAAAGCGGGTGTTGATATGGCTTCCAAAGAACCAATCGAAGCAGCATGTCAATTGTTCGAAGAAAAATTAAAAGAAATGGAAGAACTCATCTCCACAACGGGTGAGTAATGAAAAGACTTCTGTCAGACGTGTGAGTGCATACTCATCTTTTGACAGGAGTTTTTTTCACAAAAAAGACCTCTTCGCATGAAGAGGCCGATCCTTAACATCAACCTTTAAATCCCTTAAAGGTCTTCCGGTGGTTCATTCGATAAAGTGTAAAAAGTATTGCAGCAAATAAGAGTGGCGATGTGAGATAAAGAGGAAGCATTTTCATTAAGCCTAATATGTTTAAAAAGAAACATAAGCCAATGGAAACAAGTCCAATGGTTGTGCTGCGCATGCAGATCCCTCCATTTTTTCGTTACTTTCACTATATGAAAGTGACAACCCTCTTATGTTTTGTGACAAAAATATGAACATATAGTATATCTGTTGTCATAAGTCGACAAAATTTGATATACTACAGATGTGAAATTAATCACATACAAACATTACCCCTTTGTTTGACCGTGAAAAATTTCTCCCATCCCCTTTGTTGTCGTTAAGACATAGTGAAACCGCGCTTATCCCGGCGCGGTTTCTTCGTGGTTTAAAAAAGAACAAATGTTCCCTTTTGAGGTAAAGAAAAAACATGGGTCAGCACCCATGTTCATTCTCACAGCGATAGACATCAAGATCTGAATGATGATCATCTTCTTTATAGCGCCAAAACATTTCTTGATGCACTTGTACACGTTCGACTTTTTTAGCGAAAGCTAGCTTTTTCATTTCTCGTTCAACTTCTTCAAGTGTCAGGTCATAAACAACCGCAATCTCTTTGGCAGATGCAAATTGAAAGTAAGCAATAAACCATTCAATTGGAGGCCGTTCTGAAGGTGTTGGTTTTTCACCAATCATTTCAAAAAGGATTTCCTCGTATATATCATAAGAGTACGCACCTGAAATTTTTAATCCTTCATCTCCGTTTACTGTATTAAAAAAGGCAAAGGTCGGAAGCTCAGACACGTCCATTTCAGCGGCAATTTTCATATCACATTTTAGTGCTTTGACAGCACTTTGAGAATGAATATCGCGCTGGAATTCCTCGATGTCTAGTCCAGCGCTTTTTGCATTTTCTAGCAGTACATGTTCACTTGTAACATCTTGCTGATGGCAAAAAAGTGATTCTTGAATGAGACGTAGAAATTTCATTCCGCATTTTCTGCCTTGAAGTTCAGCCGCTTTTAATGCAAGCGAGGCGAGATAAGGTGAAGTCACAATTTGTTCAGACAGCATTTGATCTTTTTTTGTCTGAGTTTTGGTCGCAAATTTCCCCCACGCTTCGGTCAGTAAATGCTTTTTTCGTTTTCGATTCAATGCATTAATACTAGAGCTTGTCACCGTTCGCAAAGTGAAAAAACGGCCGTACTTCATTTTCAATTTTTTAATGGATGGCTCTAATAACCAGCAGTCTGGACTTAGAGGGTCAATGAATACATAAATTTCAATCGGCTTTTGAGGATGTCCGTGACAGTGTGAGAAATATTGATCGTGCGTATTGCAGCTCAAGATCGTCCATCCTTTTCAGGTGTTTGGTTGACCATATGACGAGCCGTTAAAGAAAGCCGCTCAAATAAAAAGTCACGAATATCGCCGGTTAATCCTACTTGATCCATTGCATCCTCCATGCATTCAAGCCATGCGTCAGCCCGCTCCTCAGTAATCGGAAAAGGGAGATGTCTCGCCCGTAGCATGGGGTGGCCATGCTCCTCTGTATAAAGCGGAGGTCCGCCTAAATATTGCGTTAAAAACTGTTTTTGTTTTCTTGCTGTTTCTTTTAAGTCATCCGGGAAAATAGGATGAAGCAAAGGATGACACTTTACATTTTCATAAAAAGTATCAACAAGTTGCGATAGAAGTTCCTCTCCAACCGCTTCGTAAGGTGCGTTAAACGATTGTACCATGTTGACTACTCCTTTTACTCGTAGTTAATAGGATGAAGCGCCCTATTGTGAATTCATTTATTTCAAAAGTGATTTTCAGTTTGTTCTATTTTAATGTTTCTATTCTTGTACTTATTTTAACAACCTCATCTCAATTCCACAAACAAACCGCTTTGGTCTATTGGAAATAAGGGGAGAGGCGGGTTCCGTGATCAATTGACCATATCATAACACATTCAGTCAAAAAAGGGTGAAAAGCGACATACAAAAAACCGAAGAGGTTATTCTCTTCGGTTTAAGCGAAATATTGTGCTGTAATTTTCTTTACATAATTTTGTGTTTCTTTAAATGGTGGAATGCCGCCGTATTTATCAACATTTCCTGAGCCTGCATTATAAGCAGCTAAGGCGAGTGAGACATTTCCATTATATTTCTGAAGCATTTGTTTGATATACTTCGTGCCGCCTTCGATGTTCTGGGCCGCATCAAAGGCATTATTCACGCCAAGTGATTTAGCTGTAGATGGCATAAGCTGCATAAGGCCAAGCGCGCCTGCATGGCTGACCGCATTCGTACGATAGCCGGATTCTTGCTTGATGACCGCATGAATCAGCTTTTCTGGAACACCATGTTTTTGAGCCATTTGTGACACAATTTGATTAATTTCTTTTGATGATGAGCCGCTTGAAACAGCCTTTTGAAGCGGCGGCGTGTAGCTGTTGTTTAAGACATTTCCAATACCATTCGCTGTATTCAATTGAGCGTCATTCGCATATGAAGGTTGAGCTTGAAGCTGCTCACCGCCAGCGATAGCAGATAAGTATGGGTTTGTACGCGCGTATTGCGTGTTCGGAGCCGTTGATGGGTCCGTTCCCATAAATGCAGAAATTGAAAGCGGCAGACGTGATAATTCTGATCCGCCTAAAAAATCTTGCAGCAGCGACTGAAAGGAAGCTTGAGCATTCGATTCTTGGCCGCCCGGCATTTGCGTTTGTCCAGGGTCTGATTGTAATGTTTTAAGCGCTTGGAGCTGCATAAAGGATTGAAGTTGATTGACGTTCATCATGTTCCTCCTTCAAGGAATTCATCTATTTCTGTGTTTTCATTTTCTCTTCATAAAAACGTACGACTTTGTTTTTCGTGTTTCGTACAGGGATTTGGAATTTTTGGAGCAATGCGGAGAATGCGGCTTGTCCGATTTCCAGGTCGCTCACTTCAAATTCAAGTTCATAGTCCTCTACTGTTAAATATCGGCTGTGATCCAAAACAATTAAGCCTTCTTTGATCATTTTTTCAGCTCTTGACGTTTCAAGTGAACCAAAATACACAATTTGATCCTTTTGAATGTTCAGATGGTCTAGCCTATCAGCCACTTCACCTTTTGGTAGCTGAAAATCGTCAAGGCTTGAAGGAGGAGCGATTGTTTGGTGGGTTTCGAGCAAGCCTATTTCGTGTGGTTCCTTTAACGTGAGAACCCACTGGCCGTTTTTTTCTCTCATTCTTAATGCAGCGAATTGAGATTTTATATCAAATTGAGGTGTATCAAAGTAATGGTTGGTTTGCGTGTGAAAATCCGAATCCTTCAATTGAAAATGTTGTTTCAACTGTTCAAATTCTTCTTTCATTAACAATTGCTTTAGTTCTATTTCAATTTCCTGTGCCATTTTGACATCAACCTTTCATTTAGAGGAAATATGATTATTGTACATGAAGTATGTTCATCATGTAAAAGACTGTTTTTATCTATTATTTCTCTTTCCACATGTGCCAAAATCAATGGATAATTACGTGAAAGGATCATTTATAAGAAGAAAATAGGATTTTCTCAATAAGTTCGGTTTATCAATATTGAACTTGATATGATAAAATAAAGCTGTACTTTGTTGTAAAGGAGATCATGATGCAAAACCGAATTGAAATCGCAGAAGCAACTTTAAAAGAAGACAGGCTGATTTTGACGACCAAGTCAGAAGAGCAAATCCAAAAAGCAAAAGCATCAGGACAAATGCTTGTTGATTCTGATCACTTTGCGTTCGTTTACATACTTGAAAACGAGCAGTCCTTTTCATATCTTATCTTAGGGGAACATACATGGGCTCCATTAAAAGAAGCAATGAATCTTGACATCCCTGTCTATTTGACAGCGGGAGGACATTCGTTAGAACTCATTCAGCTTCATCAAGAATTACATTATTTAATCGACAATATTAAAGACAATGCCAATTACGGAGATATGGAAGAGAAAGTGAAGAGCACATTCCTCTGAAATAATTAGGTATATGGAATTGGGGGAAGTTTCATGGACAAAAAACAATGGGATCAATTCCTCGCACCGTATAAACAAGCAGTCGAAGAATTAAAAGTGAAACTAAAAGGCATTCGAAAGCTATATGAATTCGAGGATGACCATTCACCAGTAGAATTTGTTACAGGCCGAGTGAAACCTGTTGCCAGCATATTAGAAAAGGCAAAGCGTAAAAACATCCCAATGCATGAAATCGAAACGATGCAGGATATTGCTGGGCTTCGCATTATGTGCCAGTTTGTAGAAGACATACAAGTCGTGAAAAAAATGCTCCAGTCACGAAAAGACTTTGTGGTTGTTGATAAACGCGACTATATTGCAGAGCATAAAGAAAGCGGATACCGTTCGTACCACCTTGTTGTGTTATATCCGATGCAAACGATCAACGGAGAGAAGCAGCTCCTCGTCGAAATCCAAATTCGTACACTTGCGATGAACTTTTGGGCGACCATTGAGCATTCTCTGAATTATAAATATAGCGGGAATATCCCGGAAAAAGTCAAGCTGCGCCTTCAAAGAGCTTCTGAGGCAGCATCTCTTCTTGATGATGAGATGTCTGAAATTAGAGGGGAAATTCAAGAAGCACAAGTGGCATTTTCCCGGAAAAAGAAAAACGATAGCTGAGCCTGTGCTTGATCAAATATGATGCTGCCCTCTCATAGCAGCAAGGTAGAAAAGGAGAAGAATTCATGAAATTTGCAGTTTCTTCGAAAGGGAATTCTGTATCTGACACACTCAAAAGTAAAATTCAGACCTATTTATTGGATTTCGGGATGGAACTCAATGAAGAGGAACCAGATCTTGTCATTACGGTTGGTGGAGACGGCACCCTTCTTTATGCGTTTCACCGTTATAGCGACCGTCTGAATGAAACAGCTTTTGTCGGTGTTCATACAGGTCATCTTGGTTTTTATGCTGACTGGGTGCCAAGTGAAATTGAAAAACTCGTCTTAGCTATTGCGAAAACCCCTTATCACATTGTGGAATATCCGATCTTAGAAGTCATTGTCAGATACAACGACGGTGGCAGAGAAGAGAAATATTTAGCCATGAATGAATGTACGATTAAAAGTATGGAAGGGACACTTGTGGCAGATGTTGAAATTAGGGGTCAGCTGTTTGAAACATTCAGAGGTGACGGTCTTTGTCTGTCTACACCATCTGGCAGTACAGCCTATAATAAAGCACTTGGGGGCGCCATTATTCATCCTTCCATTAGAGCCATTCAGCTGGCAGAAATGGCTTCAATCAATAACAGAGTGTTTCGAACGGTCGGTTCGCCGCTTATTTTACCAGACCACCATACTTGTGTCATAAAGCCGAGGAATGATGTCGATTTTCAGGTAACCATTGATCATTTGACGCTGCTTCATAAGGATGTCAAATCCATTCAATGCCGGGTAGCAGACGAGAATGTCCGCTTTGCCCGATTTAGACCATTTCCGTTTTGGAAAAGGGTGCAAGATTCCTTTATCGGAAAAGGAGAATAAGAAAGAGGTCGTTCTCGCTGGAATACTTTACACTAAACAAAACCATGACAGCCAAAGAAGAAGGGCTGCTTTTAAAGGATTATTTAATAGATATTGGCATTTCGAAAAGAATGCTGACGGATATTAAATTTGATGGCGGTGATCTTCTCATTAATGGAGAGCATGTGACTGTGAGATACAAGCTGCATAACGGAGACAGGCTCACCATTTTATTCCCACAGGAAAAAGTGAGTGAAGGGCTAAAGCCTGCTCCGATTCCGCTTGATATTTTATTTGAGGACGAGCATGTCCTTGTGCTAAATAAAAAGCCATATATCCCGTCCATTCCTTCTAGGGAGCACCCAGAGCACAGTATTGCAAATGGGTTGCTGCACCATTATGCAGAGCAGTCTGTTCGGCTGACAGTTCATTTAGTGAATCGTCTGGATCGTGATACATCTGGCGTCATGCTTGTGGCCAAGCATCGTTTTGCCCACAGCCTTTTATCAAAAGCGCAGAAAAGTGGAGCGGTCAAACGAACATACAGAGCGTTTACACATGGCATGATCAAAGAAAAGCATGGAACCATTCGTGCAAAAATTGCCCGAAAAGGAGATAGTATCATTGAGCGAATGGTCGATGATACTGGACAGGAAGCTGTGACGCATTTTACAGTGCGAGCGGTGGACGCTGAGTTGAACATGTCAGATGTGACGCTAGCACTTGAAACGGGGAGAACCCATCAAATTCGTGTTCATATGCAGTATCTTGGTTACCCACTCATCGGAGATACGTTATATGGCGGAACGAGTGAGCGGATGAACCGGCAGGCACTGCATAGTGAGACTCTTGTCTTTCCTCATCCGATGACTGGAGAGGTAATGACATTTTCGGCTCCGCTTCCAGAAGACATGAAATCATTGCTGCTTTAAATAGAGAAACCCGGCTACCTGCAAGCGCAGGGCCGGGTTTTTTTATGATGTGAAATGCTGAAACCTTGAATCGTCATAAGGCATAGAGGAAGGAACAGAAACCGTTTCAAGCTCAGGATATTTGAGGGCAGACAGCCGGTGGCCAAATACGCAGCCTGTATCAATGTTGACAGTTCTGCCAACAAATCGTGGTTCTTTCACTGGTGTATGTCCGTAGACAATCCATGGTTTTCCGCGATATTCTTTTGCCCAATCCTTCCGCACAGGTCGTCCATCCGGCCACGTCTCTCCTGTGACTGCGCCAAATAATAGATAGGATCGCATCTGTTTGTTCGGCTTTCTACCAATGTCCTTTTCCTTCATCGCTGCGTGAGCAATCATCAGTTCATCAGGAATAAGTACATCGTAAAGCGGAGCCTTCTCAAATAGCTGCTTAAATTCATGTGACAATTTGGTTTGTTCATGAAGGGGCAGCTTTTTTATTTCGTTCACTGTGGTTTCGATGCCATGAAGTAATTTCACCGGATTTCCTTTTAAATAACGATAAAGCTTAAAGCAATGGTTGCCAGGTACGTAGCGGATCGCGCCGTGTGAGTAGGCATGAATGACAAATCGCATCACATCTACTGACTGAGGTCCTCGATCTGTTAAATCACCGACAAGGGCTAGCGTTCTCTTATCAGGATGGACGGGTAATCCATGTTTGAGTTCGTATCCTAGTTTGTGTATGAGGGTAAGCAGCTCTTCGTAGCAGCCGTGGATATCACCAATGATATCAAATTCCATAAGATTTCCTCCTGATTTTTCTCATCCATTCATCGGGGCTAAAGAAGTTTGAATTTTAGAACATATAACGAATGGCTTTCTTTTCGTTTAGGCAATTGTTAGAATCAATGCTTTAACGTAAACCTTAGAAGATTAAACATCAATGTTAGGAGGCTTTAGCCAATGGAGCATACATCTGTTTCATCACTCGTTGTCGTTATTATTGTCGCCTTTTTCACCCCACTTTTATTGCACCGATTTAAGCTGACCATTCCGGTCGTTGTTGCTGAAATCATCATGGGGCTCATCATTGGAAAAAGCGGTCTTCAGCTGGTTGTTGAACATGATGCATGGTTAGATACGTTATCCATGCTCGGTTTTATTTTTCTGATGTTTTTAAGTGGACTTGAAATAGATTTTTCTTCTTTCGAGTCAAAGAAGAAAGCACGAGAACTACCAAATGGTCTAAAAGAACCGAATACGTTTAAAGCAGCCACTATTGTTTTTCTTGGCGTATTTAGTATTTCTTTTATTCTGTCCTATGCGTTTGTCCTTGCAGGGTTTATCCAAAATGCCTTTTTAATGACGCTTATTATATCGACGATCTCATTAGGGGTAGTGGTTCCCACCTTAAAAGAGGAAAAGTTGATGCAGACGAATATCGGTCAAATCATCTTGCTTGTCGCTGTCATTGCTGATTTGGTGACGATGATTTTACTTGCTGTATTTTCCTCCATTTATGGCGATGGTACAGGGAATATGTGGCTTCTGCTCTTATTATTTGCTGCGGGCATCCTTCTTTATTTATTTGGCCGCGTATTTAAGACAAAGTCAATTTTTCAGTCCATGTCAAAAGGGACCGTGCAAATTGGGACAAGGGCGATCTTTACTCTCATTATAGTCTTAGTTGCCTTATCTGAATCACTCGGTGCTGAAAATATTCTTGGAGCGTTTTTAGCGGGCGTACTTGTGTCCCTTCTTTCGCCGAATAAAGAGCTTGTCCAGCAACTGGATTCATTTGGCTACGGGTTTTTGATCCCCATCTTCTTTGTGATGGTCGGCGTGGATTTGAATATATGGGCACTGTTCAAGGACCCAACCATTATGATCATGATCCCGCTGCTATTTATTGCATTACTGATTAGTAAGCTCATCCCGATTCTTTATTTGAAAAAATGGTATGACATGAAAAAAGTGATCGGTTCTGGCTTTTTATTAACATCGACATTATCACTCGTCATTGCAGCTGCGACGATCGGGGAGCGGCTCGGAGTCATTGATCATAAAATGTCCGGCGCGCTGATTTTAGTTGCGATACTCACGAGTATTTTAACGCCAGTTTGGTTTAAAGCGCTGTTTAAAAAAGAACAAGCTGCGAGCCATAAAAAACGTGTGACCTTTATTGGTGCAAATCAGCTGACCTTACCTGTCACACTCGATTTACATCAGGATGAATATGATATTCGAATTTTGCATGTCTTTCAAGAAAATAAAGAAGCGATGCTTGCCGACTCCACCTTTGAAGTCGAATCGATTGAAGAGTACGATGATGAGACGCTGCGAAAGGCAGGCGTCGGCCAGGAGGATGTCCTCGTCGTCGCAACAGGCAGTGAGACGAAAAATAAGAAAATTGCTTTATTTGCAAAGGAAGAAGGAGCGAAACAAGTCATTGCGAGTGTGAGCAAAGCTGAGGCAGAGCTGACATTGAAGGAAGCGGGCATTGATACGTTTTCTAATTTCCTATCATCTAAAACGGTGCTAAGAGCCTTGATTGAAGCACCGGATGCGATTCGATTATTAACAAATGAGGATACTTCCTTGTATCAAATTCAAATGAATAATCATCGCTATCACAATGTCATGTTGAGGGAATTTCCGTTTACCGGCGATTTGGTCTTTGTCCGTATTTTCAGAGGGGTAGACAGTTTAGTCCCACATGGAGATACGACGCTTAGAAGCGGTGACCGTGTGCTTGTGTCGGGCTCTCGTGAGTATGTAGCAGGACTTAGAGCCCAATTAGAGTGAGAATGAACCCTTGACCAATGAACAATTCCTGATTAAGATAGAAGTACAACATCATATATTTGATCCACTAGGGGAGTCCTTTAAAAGGGCTGAGATAAAAGTATCGACTTTTAGACCCTCATTACCTGAACAGGTTCATACCTGCGTAGGGAAGTGGTGCGGTTTTTGACTATGTTTTTGACAAATTCCAAGCCACTTTCCACGCGGAAAGTGGCTTTTTTATATGGAAAAACAGGAGGAGAGGAACATGACGTTTTCAATTGAATGTAAAGAAGCAGCAGCAACATGGTGGAATGGAAGCTTTACACACCCCTTTGTGAAAGGGATTGGAGATGGCACACTGTCACTCGATCGTTTCACGTATTATGTGATGCAGGATTCATATTATTTAACTCATTTTGCAAAGGTGCAAGCATATGGAGCGGCGATTAGTGAGGACTTACATACGACGGGCAGAATGGCGTATCATGCGCAGGGAACGTATGAAGCGGAGCTGTCGCTGCATAGAAAGTTTACAGAGCTTTTAGAGATTTCAGATGAAGCCATCGAAAACTTTAAGCCTTCTCCCACTGCTTACGCGTATACCTCACATATGTACCGGTCTGTGAAAAGTGGACGATTCGAAGAGATTTTAGCTGCGTTATTGCCGTGCTACTGGCTTTATTATGAGGTGGGTGAAAAGCTGAAACAAACCACACCTGACCATCCGATTTATCAAGAATGGATTTTGACATATGGAGGGGATTGGTTTAAGGAACTCGTCTTTGAACAGGTCAACCGCTTTGATGAACTAGCCGAAAAAGCACCAGAACATGTACGGGCCAATATGAAAGAAAATTTTGTGATTTCTAGCTATTACGAATACCATTTCTGGGAGATGGCGTATCAAAAAGAATTGTGGCAAACAGCATGTTTAGATGGGGTTGGTGCAAATGGAACTCCACGCAGTGACAAATGATTCGCTTCCTGCGGGTGAGCTGATCAAACAAATAAAAAACATTGCACCTGAAGTGGATTTTATTCATATCCGGGAACGGTCTAAAACAGCAAGTGAGCTTGTTGATCTCGTGAAAGGTCTCCTTTTAGAAGGTGTACCGAAAGAGAAGCTCATCATCAACGACAGAGTAGACGTTGCGCTGCTCACCAATATTCACCGGGTACATCTTCCGGGCCATAGCTTTTCGCCAAAAGAGCTGCGGAAAAAATTCCCTCATCTTCATGCGGGCGTCTCTGTTCATTCGATAGAAGAAGGGAAAGCAGCTGAGAAAAATGGAGCAGAGTATGTCATATTTGGGCACGTATATGACACCACTTGTAAACCAGGACTTCAGGCAAGAGGCGTACAGCTTGTGAAAGAACTGACATCTCTACTATCTATTCCAGTCGTGGCGATCGGTGGTGTGACACCTGACCGCATTCCAGAATTGAGACATGCGAATGTGAAAGGGATTGCTGTCATGTCTGGAATTTTTACTCATCATCAGCCGCGCAAGATGGCACAAGCATTTTCTAAACAAGTAAAGGAGCATCCTTATGAAGAAGCATTATGATGTTGCAATCATTGGTGGTGGAATCATAGGGATGTCCATTGCCTATCACCTTGCAAAAGCAGGAAAGCAGGTCGTTTTACTTGAGGCGAATGAGGTAGGGAAGCAAACAACAAGTGCGGCTGCTGGGATGCTCGGTGCACATGCTGAAGGAGAGGGTCATGAGGATATTTTTTTTCAAGTAGGCAGAGCAAGCCAGGCATTGTACGAAAAGTTAAAAGTCGATCTACAGCATGAATCTGGCATTGATATTCGAACATCAGCGGGCGGTATCATGAAGGTAGCCTTTTCAGAAGAGGAGAAACAAGCACTTTGCCGGATGCAGCATTTGTCTACATTTGAGTGGCTTGACGCAAGCAGCGTAAAAAAATGCATGCCTCAAATAGCAGAGAACATTTTAGGAGCAGGTTTGATTAAAGAGGATGTTCATGTCGAACCTTATGCGGTATGCCGGGCATTTTGGCAGGCGGCGGTCAGGTACGGGGCAGAAGTGAAAGAGTGTACACCCGTGATCGAAGTGAAGCGGGAGAAAGAAGAGTTAGCGATTAGAACAACGAAGGGAACATTCACATGTGATGATCTCACTGTAGCAAGTGGTGTATGGTCTGGCCGTTTTTTTGAAGAGCTTGGATTATCTCATTCTCTTTATCCAGTAAAAGGGGAATGTGTGTCTGTATGGAATCATGGTCCAGCACTCCAACACACCATTTATCATGATCATTGTTACATCGTTCAACGAGATAGCGGCAAACTGGTCGTTGGCGCAACGATGAAGCCAAACGAGTGGCAAACTGTTCCGACGCTGGGCGGCATCGAAGCTGTCATTCAAAAGGCGTCACAGCTGATGCCTTCGATCAAGGAGATGCCGATTGATCAGTGCTGGGCTGGCCTTCGTCCGGCGACAAGCGACCGGCATCCCTACATTGGTAGACATCCAGAAGATCAGCGTATTCTTTTTGCTGCAGGGCATTACAGAAATGGCATTTTACTTGCCCCGATTACTGGAGAAATCATTCGCGACCTGATATTAGGTGAGCCGGTCAAAACGGAATGGCTTCACGCATTTCGTATTGGCCGAAAGGAGGCACTGTTTGTATGAAAATTCAATTGAATGGCAGAATCGTTGATTTCGAACAAGAGAATGGAACGATCTATGACCTGCTATCAGACTATCAGCTTGAAAATCGAGTAGTGATTGTGGAAAAGAACCAAGAAATTATTGATAAAGAAGCGTTTCAACAAGTGAAAATTGAACCTAATGACACGATCGAAATCGTTCACTTTGTAGGAGGAGGATGACAACATGCTGCACATTGGCGGGAAAACATTCACATCTAGATTATTACTTGGTACAGGGAAGTACCCATCATTTGAAGTTCAAAAAGAAGCCGTGAACGTATCAGAAGCAGAAATATTAACCTTTGCTGTGAGAAGAATGAACATTTTCGAAGCATCTCAGCCAAACTTTTTGGAGCAGCTTGATTTATCAAAATATACGCTGCTTCCGAATACAGCTGGTGCTAGTACAGCGGAAGAGGCAGTTCGAATTGCTCGTTTAGCGAAGGCTTCTGGACTGTGTGACATGATCAAGGTAGAAGTCATTGGCTGCTCAAGGTCTCTTCTGCCAGATCCAGTCGAAACGTTAAAAGCATCCGAAATGCTACTCGAAGAAGGATTTATCGTGCTTCCATATACATCTGATGATGTGGTACTGGCAAGAAAATTAGAAGAGCTTGGTGTCCATGCCATCATGCCAGGTGCTTCGCCGATTGGTTCAGGGCAAGGCTTACTAAACCCTCTGAATCTCTCATTTATTATCGAGCAGGCAAAGGTACCGGTGATTATTGATGCTGGTGTAGGCTCTCCAAAGGATGCGGCTTATGCGATGGAGCTAGGGGCTGACGCTGTATTACTGAACACCGCTGTGTCAGGTGCAAAGGACCCTGTGAAAATGGCAAAAGCCATGAAGCTGGCGATTGAATCAGGAAGGCTAGGCTTCGAGGCGGGACGTATTCCTTTGAAAAACTATGGGACAGCAAGCAGTCCGCAGGAAGGAATGCCGGCATTTTGAGCACACGCTATTCACGACAAGAGCTCTTTCAGCCAATTGGCATAGAGGGGCAAAAGCGGTTAAATGACTCAAAGGCTGTCATTATTGGTGCGGGAGCGCTTGGAACAGCTAGTGCGGAAATGCTCGTTCGTGCTGGCGTTGGGTCTGTCACCATTTTAGATCGAGATTATATTGAATGGAGCAACCTTCAGCGTCAGCAGCTTTACACAGAGCAAGATGTGCAGGATCGGCTGCCAAAGGCCGTGGCGGCTGAAAATAGACTCAAACAGATAAATAGTGACGTGCAGGTCAAAGGAATCGTCGTCGATGTGACCGCTGAACATATTGATGAACTAGTCAGCGGCGCTTCAATTATTGTCGATGCAGCGGATAATTTCGAGGTGAGAATGATCGCTAATGATGCTGCTGTGAAACATCAAATTCCATTCCTTTATGGAGCTTGTGTCGCCAGCTATGGTATTCAATTTACTGTCATTCCTGGTGAAACGCCGTGTTTACACTGTCTGCTTGAACATTTACCTGCACAGGGCATGACATGTGATACAGCCGGTATCATTAGTCCAGTTGTGCAGCAGGTGGCAGCATATCAAGTGGCAGATGCCCTGAAGTATTTAACAGGTCATCAAGTGACGCCAATTTTAAGATCGTTTGATTTATGGACCAATGAGCGGTCTGACATCCGATCAACCAGCTCCTTAAAGAAGAAACAATGTCCAAGCTGCGGACTGAAGACATATCCTTTTCTCTCCTATGACAAGAGAGCGAAAGCAGATGTACTATGCGGCCGCAATACGGTCCAAATCCGCAGTGCAGCCGAAACCCCGCCGTCGTTACACGAAGTGGCTCTTCGGTTAAAGAAAGCAGGGATGGATGTTCTTGAAAATCCGTATTTGCTTTCCTGTCAAAAGAATGAATATAAGCTTGTCTTATTTAAAGACGGCAGAGCCCTTGTCCATGGCACAAATGATGTGGCAAAAGCAAGAACCATTTATCATCAATGGATTGGCTAATGAGAGGTGTGATGAAATGACGATCAAAAAAGCATTCACAATTGCAGGTTCTGATTCTGGCGGCGGAGCAGGCATTCAAGCTGATTTAAAAACCTTTCAGGAGCTCGGTGTGTTCGGAATGTCTGCGATCACAGCGATTACAGCACAAAACACACTAGGTGTTCACGGAGTATATCCGCTTTCAAACGAGGCGTTAGAAAGTCAAATTGATGCAGTGGCAGAGGATTTACTGCCAGATGCCGTCAAAACAGGAATGCTGTGGAGCGCAGACATGATCAAGATAGTTGCTGAAAAAACGGTTCAATATGACATGAAGCTCATTGTCGATCCAGTGATGATCGCAAAAGGAGGCGCTTCTTTATTAAATGAAGATGCGGTCTCAGCGTTGAAAACACACTTGCTGCCTATCAGCTATGCCGTAACGCCGAATCTTCCTGAGGCAGAAGTGCTGACAGGCATGCGCATTCAGACAAAAGAGGATCGCTATCTAGCAGCGGAGCGTTTATATGAGCTTGGTACGAAGCATGTCGTGATCAAAGGCGGTCACGGTCCATCTGGCGGGTTGATTACAGACCTATTGTATGATGGAAAAGGCTTTATAGAAGTCACAAATGAACATATTGATACACCGCATACACATGGCACAGGCTGCACGTTTGCAGCGGCGTTAACAGCTGAAATAGCGAAAGGATCCTCCATGAGGGAGGCTTTTGACACAGCAGAAACCTTTGTCCATGAAGCCATCAAGTTCCCTTTAAATATTGGGGCTGGACACGGACCTACCAACCATTTTGCTTATCAGCAAAACCGGCTCAAACGATAAGAGAATCGAACCGTCTTCATTTGCGAGGACGGTTTTTTGATGAAAAAGAAACTTTCTTTCAGCGGAAATTGTCATTCTCTCGTGATCTGTGATAATATTATGATCAGGTACTAATACTATGTCTTGAAAAAATAGGAGGCTTTATTACATATGAACTTTTCTTTAGAAGGCCGTAATATCGTGGTAATGGGTGTTGCCAATAAACGAAGCATCGCTTGGGGAATTGCCCGCTCACTTCACGAAGCTGGAGCTCGTTTGATTTTTACTTATGTTGGAGATCGTCTTGCTGAATCTGTAAAAGAACTTGCAAGCACACTTGAGCGTGATGATTCAATCATTCTTCCATGTGACGTGACAAGTGACGAAGAAATCGAAAAATGTTTCGCTACAATTAAAGAAAAAGTACAAGTCATTCATGGCGTTGCGCATGCGATTGCATTTGCAAACAAAGAAGAGCTTGTCGGTGAATACTTAAACACGAACCGTGAAGGTTTCCTTTTGGCGCACAACATTAGTGCATACTCTTTAACAGCTGTAGCAAAAGCAGCACGTCCATTGATGACAGAAGGTGGAAGCATTGTCACGCTTACATACCTAGGCGGAGAGCGTGTGGTATCTAACTACAACGTAATGGGTGTAGCGAAAGCAGCACTTGAAGCAAGTGTGAAATACTTAGCAGCTGATTTAGGCGCAGAAGGTATTCGTGTGAATAGTATTTCTGCTGGTCCAATCCGTACGCTGTCTGCAAAAGGCATCAGCGGCTTTAATACCATTCTGAAGGATATTGAAGAGCGTGCACCGCTTCGTCGTACAACGACTCCTGAAGAAGTTGGCGATACAGCTCTATTCTTATTCAGTGATCTATCACGCGGCATGACAGGTGAGAATCTGCATGTTGATTCTGGCTTCCATATCATTGCTCGCTAAACAACTAAATGATTTGCAGCATACCGAATAAGGGTATGCTGTTTTTTATTTTTCTTCTGATTTGAGTCGTCCGCTCATATATATAAGGAATGAATCAATCGGGAGGGATTAGTATGTCAAATAAAGGTGATGAGAACCAGAAGCCGCTTATGTATATTGTTCAGCCGAGCTATGATGAATCAATGCCGGCCATGCAAAATATTGTGAGAAAGCGAAAGAAATCAGAAAAACCACAAGAAATTTCTAAGAGTAAAAAAGACAAGGTCGAAGAAAGTACACACGAGGAACCCGTGGCTCAAGAAATCGAGAAGAAAAAAGAAGCAAAGCCGCCTGAGCGTCAGCAAGAGCAAGACATGATGCAAGAAGCAGAGCTTACCCAAGAACAAGACATCATAAAAGAACCAGAGCTTATACAAGAACAAAAACCTCAGCGAGAAGAGGAGAAGCCGCCAGAAGGTGTATTTCATGAAACAAAAGAAGAACCTAGAAGAAAACGAGTGAAAAAGCCTTTAAGTCAGATGAGCATTGACGAAAAAGTCGATTTTCTCACAAGCCTGCCTCATAATATGCCAAGAGCCCTTTGCCTGATTGAAGCTGCTGGTAAAACATATAGAGGGATTATCATGGATCGAAAAGAAGATACAGTGGTCATTCGAACAGCAGGCGGGGGAAATCCAGTTGAATTAGCAATAGATGAAATTTCCTCAATTCATCCGCTTGGCTTTTAACAAATAAAAAAAAGTCCCATAGAGGGACTTTCAGATTGTAGAGAAACTCATGTTTTTCTACAATCTTTTTTATTTTCATCGTAATGATGATGGATGAGATTTAATGAAAAAGGCCTCCCACACACCTAGCCTAGCTTCGCTAGGTGTATGGCAATCTTCTTCATGTTCTGACAGGCAGCTGTGAGAAGCACTTGCTCACTCACATTTTGTTTTCCCCTCAACCGGCAGTAGCGAAGCCCATGCAGTTGTTTTGAATCTGCAAAGCTTCGCTCTATTTTTTCTTTTCTTTTTTGATATAGCTCTTTTCCAGAGGCAGACAGACGATTTTGTCTGATCTTTTCTTTGTGTTCCTCCCATACATGTCTTGAGATCACTTTTTGATGATTTTTCGATCTTGTACAGCGCTCAAGGAAAGGACACGATACGCATTTTTTAGGATCTGACTTGTAGAACCTATAACCTTTTCGATCAGTTGTTGTATATAATAGCTTCTCACCATTTGGGCATATGTAGTGATCATGTTCAGAGTCATACTGAAATTTCCACTTCTCAAATAATCCTCTTGTTGGATGAAAGCGTCTATGTGCGATGACACCAAAAATACGGCGATCGGATAAACCTTTACAGATTGGGGTTGTCAAATAACCAGAATCAAGGGCAACAGCTTCTACTTGAAAACCAAATCGGGCGATTTGGTGATCCAATCGATCAAGATACGGAACAGAGTCATGGATATTGCCGGGCGTGACATGGGCATCCGTGATGATATTGTACTTCATATCCGTTGTACGGTGGTCTAGGTAGAAAAAGCCTTCTGGTTTATTTTCACGATAAAGATAGCCACTTTCAGGGTCAGTCGTACTTTGACGAATGTCTTTTTTCGTTTTCACCTCCTCTTTTACCTTTAAGGGCTTTTTTCCGTGTGCCACTCGATCTTCTTGGATCGCTTCTTCTAAATCATTTATATAGTTCTGAGTATCTTGTTCAATCGTTTTTCTCGTATATTTATGTTTATTGGCATTGGCTTTAAGATGAGTCGAATCAGTAAAAAGAACGCGGCCTCCTACCATATCATGATTAATGGCTTGAAGCACAATTTCATCAAAAATGTCTTGAAAAATCGTTGTATCTTTGAATCGAGTACGACGATTCCAGCTAATGGTCGAGTGGTGGGGAACGGGGTCATTGATGTTCAAACCTAAAAACCATCTATACGCCATGTTATAGTAAATTTCTTTTTCAAGTTGTCTTTCAGAACGGATACCGTACAGGTATCCGATAAACATCATTTTGAATAAAATAAGTGGATCAAGAGAAGGACGACCTTTATTCTCGCTATAATACGGTTTTACTTTATCTACGATAAATGAAAAGTCAATGTACTGATCAATTTTACGAAGCAGGTGATCCTCTTCGACCAGTTGATCTAGCAATACAAATTCGGCTTCGTGCTGAGAAGAATTTCTAGTGTGGAACATGAGAAAAACACCTTCCTTTAGTATGCTTTTCTCTATTATAAAACGGGGGAATGGAAACTTTAAGGAAAAAAATAAAGCTGTCGAGATTTTCTCGACAGCCTGAAAGTCCCATAGAGGGACTTTTTTTGTTAGCAGTTACGGTTGATGAGTCGTGGATTTAAGCACTCGATTGCACAGAAGCAGTCAAGATCTACTTCAATGCAATACTTCGATTTTTCTAATCGGAACACATCACATACGGAGTCTTTATCTGTAAAATCTAAAATATGACGGTCTTTGTCAAATGCGATAAGCAAGCTGAGTGTTGCGCAGTGGTCAGAGATGTGTTCGACTCTGAAAAATGTAGTGCTGAAACAAGGACCTGCATCTACTTCTCCAACGTTTCCGAATGCGACGAATGGTTTTGATTTGGATGTAAAGAGAACAAACGGGACAGTGTCACCTAATGAATGGGATGAAGAAAGGAGATTGCTGTAACAGCTGGTCGGGCATTCTTCTTCGACGGCATTTTGTAAGTCGTTAATATTTTCAACAGCCTCTGCTACACAATTCCATGAATGTTTGCGGCTCATAATCAACCCTCCTATACTAGGAAATTTGTTTGAGTGTTTGAGCACTGTCATCATCTACAAGCTTTTTGTTTTGCCGGTTGATACTTCTACTTACAATCAATGCGGAAGCGGCAGCTCTTATGCTGACTGCTCCGCATGATTGGCTGTCATTCGTAAGGAAGGGGATGCTTTGACTCATGACAAGTTAGGTCAACGGACGATTGATTTAGCCGTGGTGATGATGCTTTTTATCTTTCGATGGCATGACTCTGTCGACAAGCTCTGGGTTTAAACATTGGATCGCGCAGAAGCAGTTTAGATCAACCTCGATACAAAAGTCCGTTTTCTCTAAACCAAAGAAGTCAGGGTCACAAGGGTGACAAACGCTCAGCGTATGTCCGTGTACATCAACAGGTCTTAATACAGATAACGTAGCACAGCAGTCGTGTAATTTTTCAACCCGGAAGAAAATGGATTCGAAGCATTGGCAATCGTCAACAAATCCTCCAATGTTTCCGAAAGTAGAAAACAATCCGCCCTTTTTATCGAAAAGTAAAAACGGAATCGTATCTTTTCCAGAAACGGTTGGGCTTAATAAATTACTGTAGCAGCTCGTAGGACATTTATCTTCTACAGCTTCCTGCTCTGCTAAAATCTTATCAACCGCATCGCATACACAGTTTTCATCATGTCGGCCATGGTGTTTTCCGCAGCTCATGGATTTCAGCTCCTTTAACAAGGTATTTGACTTTAGTCCTTAACAACATATGTATGCGCCCTCTAGTTGGTGTGGGTAAATGACTATTTATATTTGTTGTATTTTTATAAAAGGAAAAGCAGAGCTTTTCGCTCTGCTTTTGGACATTAGAGGATACCGATTGCAACGATTGTCGCAACAAGTGTTTGAGTAAGTGTTTGGATTGCGATCGAGATGTCCGCATCGATTGTCGATACTGTAACGTTTCTTGAATTTTCGATAACAAGTTTTTGGCGGTTTGTTTGTTTGTGAGTAGCGGCTTGTAAAAGATCCTGTGTGACGCGGTCTGCTAAATCACCGTCTGCGATTGAGATATTTGTAATGGTGATGATCGCTGTTTGAACAGCTACTTGGATAGATGCTGCAACCTGTGCGTCAACAGAAGATACGTTAATGTCACAAGAGTCTCTGACGATAATGACTTCCTCAGACGTCTGCTTTGTAAAACTCACTTGATCAAAGTCTTGTAAGACATCTTCATCATCATAATAGTGGCCGTCACAAACTGCTTTTCTTTCGTAGTTGTTGTAATCGCCGTGGTGTGTACAGTTACGATCTAGAGCGACCCAAGAGTATGGTTTAGATTCCATTTCTATTCCTCCTTCCGTTTACTTTATTAAATGCTGCAATGAATGGTTTTGTCTCGGGCATTTACCCTAGCAGGCAACCCATTTTTATTTAATCGTTGTTTCGCTGCGCATCACGGCGCTGCTGAATACGATCTCGAAGTGAATTGCGTTTTGGACGTACTTGCGGTTCAGGCTCTGCTTCTTCCACATGTGTTGCTGCCTCAGCCTGCCTTTTTTTCTCCTGCTGTTGCTGTACGAAGTCATCTGCTTTCTTTTGTAAGTCCTCAACTAATTTCAAAATCATTCTTCTTTGATCATCTGAAATATTTGCTTTCTGATCATCTGTGATATTGTTTTTGTTTAAAATATCACTTACAAGAAGGCTCGTTAATGGATCAACATCGGTGTTGATTTGGAATTCCTTTTTTTCGTTCTCTTCAGCCACGATTATTTCACCTCTTTCATACATAATGTTAGAAAAAGAAAGGGTCAAAGAATGCCGGCTTCAACTAATAGTACATTCAATGTTTGAGTGAGAATTTGGACAGAGTTCATAATAGATGCATCTGATAATGTAATCGTGACGTTATAGCAATTGATGATTTGGATCACAGTTTTCTTTTGGACTGTCACTTGTTGTGTGGCTAAAAGCTGATCTGTGATGTCTGTAGCCAATTCATCGTCTGGTACAAGAAGTTGGATTAAAAGAGTAATGATTGTCGTTACGGTCGCTTGAAGGGAGAGTGCGGCTGTTACATCTGTTTTATGAATTGTGACATTTTCGGAATCTTTGATCTCAATGAAATCATCATAATTGCTGATTATTTCGTTTAACAGTTGTGTGTATAATAAATCAGCACTTTCTTCAATAGACAATACTTTCACTCCTTTCTTATCTATACATTATTTAATGCAGCAGAGGCTCAAGGTGGAATCGGAAAGTGTGAAAAAGTACAACCCAATTTTATTTCCGCTCGATTCATCATGGCGGTCTTTCTTTTTGCATATATAAAGAAAGGACGCAAAAAAAAGAAAGAAGGAGGTGGAGGCTCCTGAGCGGTGCTTTGTCATTTGTCGTGTTTGCCCTCGCATCGTTTAGACTGACGAGGCTCATTGTGTTTGATACCATTACTGCTCCTTTCCGCCGTTTATTTCATGAAGAACAAGAAGAGGTCAATGAACAAGGTGAAGTAGAGACATATATTATCATTAAAGGTAAAGGGCTGCGGTCTTGGGTAGGAGAGCTGTTAAGCTGTTATTGGTGTACTGGCATGTGGTGCACTGCTGCTTTACTTCTGATATACATATTATTTCCTGTCATTAGCATGTGGCTTAATTTACTATTAGCGATTGCCGCAGCAGCAGGCATGATTGAAGCGATCGTCTCAAAGCTGGTGAAATAAACAGGCATTCTGATCAGACACGCTTTTAAAAAATGCATATACTATCATGGAATAGGAAAGGAAGGGTTGCGATGAAACCAACTGAAACGCCGTCACATACGCTTCAAGGTTATCCAGCGCAGTCAAATCAACAATCTGTTTATACGAAGAAAATTAAAAAAGCAGGCTGCGGCTGTGGAAAGAAAAAGAAACGTCAATAGAAGAGAAAACAAAAGCCGGATTTATCCGGTTTTTTGTTGCCCTTTTTTTGAGTGATGCATATGTAAGAAAGAAGGGGTGATCAGAATGGATGCATTCGAACAATTAATCGGTTCCTTGTTCACTAAACCCCATGATGGGAAAGAGCAAGCGCATGAAAAGGTTGAAATGGATCTAACGGATAAAGCGAAGGATCTTGAGGAGCATTTAAAAGCATTTGGCGTGAAGATGGATGCTTTTGCGAAAGAAACAGAAGCATTCATGATACGTCATGGAGAGGCAGATTACGTCTTTAAACAGCGAAAATAAAAATTCCGCACTTTTTTATGTGATCGTCCAAACCATTTGTTGTATTTTTCATATTTTGTAAGGGAGAAGAGGAGGTGCTTATATATGAGTTGTTACGGTTACGGTGGCGGTTCTTGCGGCGGCTACGGCGGAGGCTATGGCGGCGGATATGGATCAACATTTGTTCTTGTCGTTGTGCTTTTCATCCTTTTAATCATCGTTGGTGCTTCTTTCTTTAACTAAACAGTAAGAAGGTGAGGGAAGCAATAGGGGAGCCTTTTGCTTTCCTTTCTCTTTGGGCAAACAAGGCTTTAGGATAGGCACATATCTCGCCTATTTTCATATAGTAAGGTGATTACTCCACAAAGAGGAGGCAAATGAATGGATAATAAATTCTTTAAAAGCGTTGAAAATAAAACAGGTGTGAATATGAACGATGTCTTCAAGCTTGCAGGTTCTTTGCAAAATGCCAACTTTAAAGATGAAGCAACGGTTCGAGGCGTCATTAAAAAAGTAGCGCAGCTTGCGAATAAACGTGTACCGAAAGAAATGGAAGACAAAATCGTTCAATCGATTACAAGTGGAAAAGAAAAGCTTGATTTCAATACCATCGCTAAAATGATGAACAACAAAAAATAAACAACAGGCTCTCCGCTTAAAGGGGGGCCTGTTGTTTTTCTGTGAATAATTCTCGGTTTTTCTTTAGAAGGGGATATAAAAAGCGCGAGCGATGAGCGGTTTTCCCTCGTCTAAATGATGGAACCGATAGATAAAGAGATTGTTTAGCTCTTGTCATGGCCACATATAATAAACGGCGCTCTTCTTCCAAGGCTTCTTCATCACCGTTTCTGAGTTCATCAAGTGAGAAATCATGAGGCAGTGCTCCGTCGACCACGCAAGTGATGTACACCGTTTGGAATTCCAGACCCTTTGCACGGTGAATCGTCATGAGCTGAACACCTGGTTCGTCTGTTTTTTCCTTTTCGGCAGATTTCATGTGTTCGGCATGTGCGAGAAAGGCTTCAATCGTTTCAAAGCGTTTGGCGGCGGTTTTTACATCTCGTACGTCATCCGCCCCTTTTTCAAGCACATTCGTATCATTCACTCGTTTTTTTAAGTAATCACCAAGTCCCATCTTTTGTTCAATAAACGCCACAGCATCAGACGGCTTTAAATTTCGTAACGTGCGGAACAGAGGAACAATGGATTGCAGTTTTTTCTGTTGAAACGGCTGAATATCTGTTAGTTTTCCGAGTGCGTCGACCATTGAACAATCTTCCGTGATGGTTAGTGCCTTCATTGTGTTTAAGGTCTGCTGCTTTAAAAAGAAAACCGGAAGCAGCTGTTTCATAGCCGCCACATCATCGGCATCCTGACTTAAAGAGAGAAAGGCGAGAAGAACCCGAACAATTCGTCTGCTGTAGAAGGCTTTGACACCAGCCTCCGTCTCATACGGAATCGCGGATTGATGCAGACGCTCATAAATCGCGCGGCCTCCCGTATTGGTGCGAAAGAGTACGCAGATATCATTCGGCTTTGCGCCGTTTTTAATTTTCTCCTGAATATCTGCCACGATCATGGTCGCTTCTTCTTCCTCGTCATATGGATAAAAGAGCGTAGGAGGGATTGTCTCCGATCGGACGGCTTTTAACGTTTTCTCATAACGATGCTGATTTTTCTTAATAATGGCATCCGCACTTGCGACAATTGTATGATGCGACCGATAATTGGCATGTAAATGGACAATCTGAGCCGAAGGATAATCTCGTTTGAATTCAAGAATGAAAGCAGGATTACTGCCCCTAAAGGCATAAATGGCTTGATCATCATCACCGACACAAAATAGCTGCTCACATTCTCCAGCTAACAGCTGAATCAATTGATATTGAACTGGATTTATATCCTGAAATTCATCCACCAATATATATTTGAACCGTTCTTGATACCGTTCCAGCAGTTCAGGCTGTTCAGTCAGCATGTGCAAGCAGGCAATGGCCATGTCATCAAAGTCAAATTGCTGATTGTCTCGTTTTTGATGTTCATAAGATTGATAGATCGTCCACATGTGCTTTTCCTTTTCATCCTTCAAATCAGGAAGCTCACCTGGTAAAAAAGCATTTTTCCAATAGCCGATCGATTGCAGGACTTGATCGGTAGGGTAGTTTTTTTCATCTAGTCCTTCATTCATGATGGCTTTCCGAATGTACTGTTCCTTCTGCCAATCAAACTTAATCAGGTGCTGCCCATTCCATTTGTTTGCGTCATCGTGAAGCAGCATTTTATAAAAAAGACTGTGGAAGGTGCCTGTCACCACTTGGCTTGCTTGTGATGGATGAAGCTGATATTGCTTGCGCAGTCTTTCTTTCATTTCACTGCTGGCTTTTGTGGTGAAAGTCACAAGTAAGATATGGTGGGCAGGAATATGATGATGTGACATGAGATAAGCCGCTCTTGCTGTCAGGACTCTTGTTTTCCCGCTGCCAGCGCCAGCCAGCACCAGCATTGGACCGTCTTTATGTGTGACAGCTTGAAGCTGCGGTGTGCTAAAGGTGATATGCGGAAAGAGATCGATGGTATGTGCTTGTTCATTCTCTTCTAAATGTAACGCATCACTAAATTGAATCGACCTTGGTTCCTGCCAGTCATATGATTCATTCGTTTGCGAGATGATTTGTTTACCTGTTGGAAAACGGAAGCCCTCAAGTTCTTTATAAGAAGCACTTTCCTCTCGCTCTGCGTGTTTTTTCTGATTATCTTGTTCTTCTGCTTGTTCACACAGCTCGTGCTGAGACATATGTTTATGAATAAAGGCAGGTTCTTCATGTATATTTAATCTGAAAAAGACTGGTTGTCCGCAATATGGGCAGAATAAGTGCCCTTTTTTTCCCTCGTCATGGAGGAATTGATAATGTTCTCTCGAATACGTATGTAATGAGATCGTTCGATCATGTCGTCGTGCGCATTTCAAAGCTAGTCCTCCAATAGTTAATCAATCTTAAAAAGAAACACATCTAATCATATCAAATGAGACGTGTTTCAAACAGTCATAATTAGGGAATAGTAGAGTAGAAGAGAAGCAAAGGAGGCGTTCTTGATGGGATATATAGCCCCGATTCAGCCGGATCTGTATTTTCAGTATATCAATCGTCCTGCTCCTCAGGATAAAGAAGACTACGCGAAAGTAACTAAGGTTACTCGCACCTTTCATGACAAGATATACAGAGAGCTGGAGAAAAAAGAGGACTTAGTGACAGAAGCGGAAACGAAAGTACAGCAAAAAAAGCGGGAACGCTTTGTACAAGATATGTTTATGGAGGAAGGCAAAGGCGTTCATATTAATACGTATATATAAATGATTGCGCTTTCTTCCATTGACGAACGATGATAAAGAAAGAAAAGCCAGGGCATCTTGAATGCTCTGGCTTTTCTTTTGGTCAAACAGACAGTGTTTTTGTCATTTTGACATGTGTGATCCCCGCTTCTTCAAACGGTTCAGATACGGCTTTGTAGCCTTTTTTTTCGTAGAAAGGAAGAGCTTGGACTTGTGCGTGCATAACTGCTTCCTTCGCTCCATTCGCAATGGCTTCTGTTTCCAGCGCTTCTAATAGTTTGTGGCCAAGGCCGAAAGCACGCGCCTCTTTTAACACACAAATTCGTTCTAGCTTTGCCTTTGGCCCTTCAATGATCCGTAATCTAGCGGCTGCTTGAGGCTTCATTTCATCGTTATAAATGACAAAATGAATGGCCTCGTCTTCTAGTTCATCTATTTCAATCTCTATTGGGACTTCTTGTTCTTTGACGAATACTTCTTTTCGAACGTAATATGCATCTTCTCGTTGTGTTTGTGCTGTTGCGATGACTGTTTTCAAATGTCTTTAACCCTCTTCTCCTAAAATAAATGTTTCATAGACGGTCCAAGATCCGTTCTCTAATTGATATAAAAGGTGGAAGCGATCCACTGTTTCTTCATGGTCAATCTTTCTCAGCTTTAATGTGCCAAGAACGTCTGAATGCTCATCATCTGATAGTTTTTGAGCCACTGTCACATGCGGAACAAAGGCATATTCAGGTGTGCCAGCAAGTGGATCTGTGTACAATCTTTCATTGAGCGCCATGATTTCCTCGTTCGGTTCTACTTTCATATAAATGACGTTGTTTACAGGAGCGAATGAACTGAATTTTTTAATACGTAACGTAATAGGAGAAACATTTTTTGCATACTCTCTTAACGTTGAGACGACCTCAGCCGCTTCTAGATCCGTTAATTCAAAAGGTGTTCTAAGTGTTAAATGAGGCGGTATGAGTGCATAGTTCGGATCATAACGCTTCCGGTAAGAGTTCGCAATATCTTGCAATTTTTTTGATGGAAATATAACAACTCCGTATTTCATCGTGTTCCCTCCTGATTAAGAAAGTATTTATTATTGTTTATTATAACAAAATTCAGTTGATTAACGAATATGGGAGCATTCTTTTTAACGAAGGCGCAATGAGCGGCTGCCAAAACGTCCATTTATGATCCCCTTCGAATGTCTCAAATAAATAATCCGCACCTGACTGTTCAAGAAGTGCCTTTAAATCGTCGTTTGGCTGAATAAAATCAAGCACTTGGCCATCTGTCGTTTTCACAGCCGTTTCTTCCAGTCCAATTTGATGGATAATCGCATAATGAGAAAGGGCTGTCGACTGTTTAACAGCTTCTAAGACTGAATCATCAACGTAAGGAGACTGCAAAATGAGTCCGCCAAATAAAGAAGGATAATCAATCGCTGTCATAAGAGAAATCGTAGCACCTAGTGAATCACCAATAAACGTGCGTCCTGAGCCAATTTGATAGGTTGGATAGTGCGTATCAATATATGGGACAAGTTCATTTGCTAAAAAGCGTTTATATGCTTCAAATTTTGTGCCATCTGGATGATACGTATTCCGTCTTTCCGTGACATTTTCATAAGGGACACCAATGATAATGGAGCGTTCCATTTCTTTGTTTTGCATCAATTCTTCTGCCTGTCTGCCTATTTTTCCTAAGCGGAAATAATCATGACCATCTTGGGCAATGATGACATGATATGTATAAAGGGGGGAATAATTGACTGGCAAATAGATCAAAAGGGTCATATCCGCCCCAAGTTCTTTTGAATGTAAGGTTTCTTCTTGAATAATGCCTGTTTTCTTCACCATAATCCATTCCTCCAGCTAACCGATTTCATCACAAAGTGAAACGTTTCCATTCATTGTAACATGAAAAATAGCGTTGTTCCTATATGCTAACATGCAATCAATTCAGTTAACACCGAATCTGTTATAAAATACAGAAAATTTCAATTAATTGTTCAGATTCCTCTTGAAAAATGAGATTTAATGCGTTACAGTATTAAGAATTAGAACAGACAGACAACACATTCTTATCGTGAGAGGTGGAGGGACTGGCCCTTTGAAACCTCAGCAACCGGTATGCATCACTTCATGTGATGTACCAAGGTGCTAAATCCAGCAAGCAGCTTTTTTGCTTGGAAGATAAGAGGAAGCGATTAAAACCCCTTCTTCTTATGAAGAAGGGGTTTTCTGTTTTGAAATCAGATTTTTACTTAGGATGGTGTCAAATGACAGAACATGTGGAAACGACATTAGCGCAAATTGGAAACCGTAGCGAAGAGGCGACTGGTACGGTCAGTCCCCCCGTTTATCTTTCAACAGCATACAGACATAGAGGCATAGGGGAATCAACCGGATTTGATTACATTCGAACGAAAAACCCAACAAGGCAGCTTGTAGAGGATGCGATTGCTTCACTCGAAGAAGGGACGGCCGGATTTGCCTTCAGTTCGGGAATGGCTGCGATCCAAACGATCATGGCGCTATTTGAAAGCGGTGATGAACTCATCGTCTCATCAGACTTATATGGCGGTACATATCGTTTGTTTGAAAACGAATGGAAAAAGTACGGCTTACGTTTTCTTTACGATGATTTTTCAGATGAAGACTGTTTACGCTCTAAAATCACGCCAAACACAAAAGCAGTCTTTATTGAAACGCCGACAAATCCACTTATGCAGGAAGCGGATATTCAAAAAATAGCGAAGATTGCAAAAGAACATGGCGCTTTGGTCATTGTCGATAACACCTTTTACACACCCGTTTTGCAAAAGCCGATTACGCTTGGAGCGGACATTGTCATCCATAGTGCAACCAAATATTTAGGTGGACACAATGACGTTCTTGCCGGGCTTGTGGTGACAAAAGGAGAGAAGCTCTCTGAAGACATGTTCCAGCATCAAAACGCAATTGGCGCCGTTTTATCTCCATTTGACTCATGGCTGTTAATGAGAGGGATGAAAACACTGGCACTTAGAATGCGCCAGCACGAGGCAAATGCGAAGGAGCTAGCTGAGTTTTTAAAGAAACAGCCAGAAATTCAAGATGTCCTTTACCCAGGCAAAGGAGGAATGCTGTCATTCCGTGTAGCCGAAGAGGACTGGGTCAATCCATTTTTAAAGCAGCTGAAAACGATTTGTTTTGCTGAAAGTCTTGGCGGAATCGAAAGCTTCATTACGTATCCTGCGACGCAAACGCACATGGATATTCCTGAGGAAATTCGCATTGCAAACGGTGTGTGTAACAAACTGCTCCGTTTCTCCGTTGGTATTGAGCACGTAGATGACCTGAAGGCAGACTTAAAGCAGGCACTATCACAAGTAAAAGAGGAGGTACATGCCAAATGACCACACATGATTGGACATTCGAAACCCAACTCGTTCATAATGCATTCAAAACAGACCGTTCAACAGGTGCAGTCAGTGTGCCGATTCAGCATGCATCCACCTTTCATCAAAGCAGCTTCGATGATTTTGGTCAATATGACTACTCAAGATCGGGAACTCCTACACGTCAAGCATTAGAGGATACGATTGCGGCGCTAGAAGGAGGAACAAGAGGGCTTGCTTTTGCATCAGGCATGGCAGCCATCTCAACTGCTTTTCTTCTATTATCAAAAGGAGATCACGTCCTTGTCACAAGAGATGTGTATGGCGGTACTTTCAGAATGATTACTCAAGTTCTTTCGCGATTTGGCATTGAGCATACCTTTGTGGACATGATGGATTTGAATGAAGTCAAAAGAGGCATTCAATCGAATACAAAAGTCATTTACATGGAAACGCCGTCAAACCCGACGCTAGGAATTACGGATATTGGGGGCGTCGTCCAGCTTGCCAAAGAACATGACTGTCTGACTTTTTTAGATAATACATTTTTAACACCCGCTCTTCAGCGTCCGCTTGACCTTGGCGTTGACGTAGTCCTGCACAGCGCAACGAAATTTTTGAGCGGTCACAGTGATGTACTGTCAGGCTTAGCTGTAGTGAAAGACGAGAAACTGGGTGAGGAACTTTATTCGCTGCAAAACTCCTTCGGTGCGGTCCTTGGCGTGCAGGATTGCTGGCTCGTATTAAGAGGGTTAAAAACCCTTCAAGTCAGATTAGAAAAAGCAAGCCAAACGGCATTTGAACTCGCTTCATTCCTCAAAGAGCATCCTGCGGTGAAAAAAGTATACTATCCAGGCTTAAATGACCATCCTGGGGCAGACATTCAGCGAAAGCAAGCGAGCGGAGCTGGAGCAGTTCTCTCATTTGAATTAGAAAACCAAGCAGCGGTCAAAAAATTAGTGGATGCTGTCACATTACCAGTATTCGCCGTCAGCCTTGGCGCCGTCGAATCCATTCTGTCATACCCAGCCAAAATGTCACATACTGCTATGCCAAAAGAAGAAAGAGAAAAAAGAGGGATTACGGACGGCCTGCTTCGATTAAGTGTAGGAGTAGAAAACGGAGAAGACCTCAAACGCGACTTCAAACAAGCACTCGATCAACTAAAGCCCGTTCTTGTAAACCAATCATAAAGAAGAGAAAAAGCCGGCACAGCCGCCGGCTTTTTGACCTTTTTTCAACAAAACCATTGACGACGGATCATGATGATTATATAATAGAGACTGTCAGTAACAGAAAGCCCAGAACTGATACATAATCCGATTCCGTAGCTCAGCTGGGAGAGCGCTACCTTGACAGGGTAGAGGTCGCTGGTTCGAGCCCAGTCGGAATCATCCACGGCGGTTAGAGGCGTTATATCAACGTTTCTAGCCGTTTTTTATTGCGTTGACTTAGTCGATGACTTAGGCGTTTTATGACGCAGGGTAGCGGTCGTATAGTCGCCAAGGTAGCGGTTTTCACTTCGATGACTTAATCGATTTGGAGGCGATACTATGTCCGCAAATAGATCGGGCAAGCGTGTTAAAAAAGAACGGACGTTACGTAAAACGTCGAGCAATCTCGATGTATTATTTATTCAATTTCGCGCGATAAAGAAATCGGAGGGGCGAGCTGAAGGTACGATAGAGCAATACGAAAATAATTACGGCTTCTTTATCGAATATCTCGACCGTCACAAAATAGCGCGGTCAATCAATGAAATAAATAGGGACGTCATTCGTAGATATATCGTCTACATGAAGGATGAATGGGTGAAATTCGAGGACCACGCATTTAAGAAAGAACGACATATGACAAAAGGCTTGGCGCCGTCTACTATTAATACTCGACTTAAAACTTTGCGTGTGTTCTTTAAAACGATCCATGACGAAGGCTTAATTGAATCGAATCCGATGTACGGTATAAAGAACGTTAGAGAGCCGGAAGAAGAGATCGTTATATTAGATGAGGATGAACTCCGGATATTATTTGCGTCCCCAAACCAACGTGATTACGCTGATTTTAGAGACTACGTTTTAATGAACGTTTTATTGGACGGAATGATGCGTATTTCTGAAGCGTTAGGTTTGCGTACTGAAAACTTCGACTTTAAAGGATGTTCGTTGTATATACCGGCTTCTATCGCTAAAAATAGGAAGGCGCGCACCGTTCCCATTGAGTTTGGTACAGCGAAACTTTTAAACGAATTAATTACCGAGAATAAAGCCGATTTTGATTCTGACTATTTATTCCTCGCAAACTACGGAGAGCCGTTAACGCGTGATCATTTTAGAAAAAGGTTAGTAGAATACGCAAAGGAAGTCGGTATAAAGAAACGTGTACATCCGCACCTTTTCCGTCACACAGCCGCAACAATGTACTTAGAAGCCGGAGGGGATATAAGACACCTTCAGATGTTACTAGGTCATAGCGACTTGCGTATGGTTATGAGATATACTCATCTGTCGGGAAGGTCTTTAACAGAACAACACGATAAATATTCCGCAATCAATGCCGTAAGAAAAAAACTGAATAAACAACGGAAACTTAAAAGAAGATGACTCGGCCATAAGGTCGGGTTATTTTTTTTTGCTTTAAATGTCCCGATATCGACCGACCACATGCGACTGTACTTATGAAAACGAAAATAATCTCGTAAATTTTGCGCGATATTCAAGTACGGTTCGTATGATTAAGTATCAACGGAAAATATCGGAGGAGGTTTATATGACAAACGATCACCAACGACTCGTCTCCGTAGAAACTCAGTCGGAATATAACTTAACGTCCGGCAAGTCCGAGACTCGTATCTTCGTTAAGATGTACGTCGATGCCGTCAAGAAAGGCTTGATCGCGGACATCGGACCGGAACGTTGGCAGACGCTTTGCGTACTATCATCGTTTATGAACGCAAACGGGGAATGCTACCCGACGCAGGAACAGATAGCCGGCGCATTAAACGTAAGCCGAGAGACGGCAAACAGACGGATTAAGGCGCTTTGTGAATATCGGTGGCAGGATCGTCCTCTCGTCATTAAGAAACAAGGACGCGAAGGAAAGTCGCAGCGGTGGGAAAATGCGCGGTATACGATACTTCCGATTAGCCAGCTCGCGATATTTGACGGAGATACGGAAGAGTTATAAAACGCCGTGTGACGTCTATTCATATACGGCCGACCCGCACACGGCTCGGCGTCACACTAACTAGAACCATCTTTTAACTAGATCCATTAATAACTAGATAAATAATAGCGCTCAATTAAAACCTTTCGCGCAGATACTTATTTAAAAGATATATCTATCGCGATAAAGGTTATTTGCAAAGAGTGAGCGTTAGCGAACGAATTGCTACGGTTTTAAATAAAACGAAAAGAGGTGCGTTATGTTTACGAAACATGAACTCGTTACTATATACGAAGCACTTACCGAACTACACCCGAGCACTCAGGCGCAATTTAAAGACGGCGTAAAACTAAAGGTAGCTGATTTAAGCGACAAAGTATTGCGACTAATAAACGAAAAGGAGTGAGCGTATGTCATACGTAGTCTTAAAGAAATCCGAAATTGCTCGGTACGCAACAGACCAACAAAAGCGCCATTTATACGACTTACAAGTCGAAATCATGCTTAACCGGACGGCTCAGGGAAGGCGTCCAGTAAATGATTACGTTGTTATTAATCGCGACGAGCCGTATTTTCCGGACTTAATGAACTTAATCGAATCTAACGAAAAGGAGTCCGATAATCATGACGATTAATATTCCGTTATCACCCGACTACCGCCTTACATCCGACGTACACAACATCATCGTCATCGAGCGCTATTTTACCGACCCGACCAAATCGCCGGGCTGGGCGCGTAAATTAGCCGAGAACCCTGACGCTGACCCAACGCCGGTCGAGCGCTGGCGAGAAGTTTCGTTCCATTCTACGGTTGATCGCGCTGTCTTGGACGTCATGAACCGACGGATCAAAACGTCGGACGCGGTGTCTTTATCCGAGATTGCGCAAATGGTGCGTGAGTTTCGCACGGAATTAGCGGCTTTATTGACGATCGAGGGAGCTAATACTACCGACAAATAAAACGGCTAGGAGGCGGTTAAATCGTGACTAAAACGAAGGATCAAGAAATCGCAGAATTACGTCAGGCAATGGCGGGGCTTATTGCGGAGAATGAACAATACGTAGATCACCTCGCTCGTATACGAGACATGATGCCGGAGGAATTTGATGACCGGAATGCGACCGAACATTTACTCGCGATCAGTGCGCCGGAGCACGTTAAGGATTACGTTAGATTCATATTAGACCGAATGAAGGAGGCGATAAAATGAAGCCGGAAATCACGAAAGAGCAGTCGGAAGCTATCGAGTTTCTACGCGAAATCTACAGTGATGAGTGGATAATAAGATTTTACATTGAAGACACCCTCAGTTCGAAAGGAGAAAGAGAATTAGCCGGGTATGGCTACGAAGTTATTTATGAGATCGGACTACTTACACTTGCTGCCGCACTAATCAACGGATACAAAGTCGCCGGCTCACCGGAAGAGACACTACAAGAGTATTACGTAGAGGCCTTGCACACAGCTAGAGACGAGGCGACCGGTCACGATATACAAGACGCCATCAGGTATACGCTCGAAACGCTCGGCATCAAAATCGAAGGGGTGAATGCGTAATGTACGACAAACCGTTATACATCGTGAAAGGTTCATATCGAGTAGGCGGAAACTTTACGTACTATACGACCGAAGAGGAATATAAACGACTGAAGGCGTTAGGTACTGAGCGTTTAATGAATCGAGACTTACTAACGATTGATACGACTTGGAACGAAAATTACAGCAGTTGTCACGGAGAAGTTACCATTTCAACGCGTGGTCTATGCAGATTACAGCTCGAGTATAACCCGGACGCAAAACGTAAGGAGGAACGGGAGAATGCCCGAAATAAATAAGCCTATCGAAAAATGGACGGCACGCGACTTCATCGTCTATCTACACGACCGCCACCTCGAAGTCTACGGCATTAAATACGTCGCAAATAATCGCGGCATGGAAGCGCGGAACTTAAAGACGATGATCGGCGAACATGGGGCGGCTATCGTCCGGGATTTTATCGACGCTTGCTTCGCGGCTAAGAAACCGACGGCTCAGTGGCCGGGCTGCAACTTCGGTTTTATGTTTTCGTATATGCGAGACCGTCACTTGCCGCCATTGCTCGCGAAGCAGAAGACGGCTCAACAGACGGAAGAAGACGATAAAAGGGCGGCGGAACAGTCGCAAATAAACTACGGGGAGATGTTTTGATATGACGCAACCTAATTATAAGACGGAGAAACGTAAAGCAAACGTAGGCGAGCATATTTTGATTACGGACGTAAATGTGATGGAGACCCGCTATGAAAATGGAGCAGTGCTCCGTGTGGGCTCATTACGTGGCGACGACGCGGTACATGATGACATTGGGCGCCTCATATACCACGAAGAGTACGAAGTCATCATCGGAGAACACCCGCCAATCCCGAACCTTGACGAAATGGACTATGACGAATTAGTTTCGCTAAGCGAAGACGTAATGAAGACGTTAAGAACACGTTCATATAAACTAGGCTACGATCAAGGACGATTTGATGCGGATATCGAGGCGGCGCACGGTACGCATGAGAAGTCCGACCAACAGAAACGGGATGAGATCATCGAGAAGGCGAAGGAGGACGTCGAAACGCTGAAAATGCGTAATCGATTATCAAAGGCGTTTAATATCGAGATCAGTGTTAACGCGGAAAACAGATCCGTTGAAGTTACGGCTAAAGTACCGAATAGTCGCAAAGCGTTTTATGGAATCGCTAAATGCGCTCCTGTCGATTGCTTCAACGCACACATCGGCAAGGCTATTGCGTTAAGACGTGCGTTAGGTCTCGAAGTGCCTGCGGAATTTCTAAACGTGCCGCAGCCAACAGAGGTTCGTGTGGGTGATGTTATTAATTACCACAATGCTTACATTCTTAAAGTCGTGGATGACGATATCCAACGAACTACAAAACCAGTTTCAACCGTAAGTATTAGCGCACTACAAGGCTCCGGCGGTGGTTACGTAATCATTGACGATACGGGAGCGGGTGAGGGCGAATGATTTTCGACCACACAACCATCGAACCGTACTTAGATTATACGGAAGGGACTCTTCGGGTAGTCGAAGGCAGTAATTGTGTCGTTTATATTTTCGTTGAGAAAAATAGCGGAAAGGCTCACGTTCTCAATATCGTAGAAAACTAAATCGAAAGGAGGCGGTTATGAATGACGAATGAATCACGATGCCTACTCGCAAGCAAATGCGCCCAAGCCGGCGGCGTTAATTGTACGAAACACTGCGAACTATACCTCGGCTTGCACGGCTTAGATGGCGGAGGCGGACGGTCGGGCGCGGCTGGATTGGCGGAAGATTACCGCCTAGTGACGCTTAAGAATTCGCCGGCACGTGCCGACCAATCCGGAGCTTACAAGGCGGCCGATGTATATGCGCAGACGTTCGACCGCCAATTCGATGCTGATGCTGAACGTATTAAATCGCTATATTTATACAGCGCGAAATCAGGCACCGGTAAAACGACGACGGCGGCGGCTCTGTTAAACGAATATTTAACGGTCCATTACATTGGCGCCTTAAAACGGGGCGTTCAGCCCGACCAGCGACCGGCGTATTTCCTCGACGTCAACGCGTGGCAGAACGAATACAACGAGTTTAATAGACCGCGAGTTCCGGACTCAATCGCAGAGCCGGCGGCTAAAAGATATTACGAGGCGCTAGAAGCGGCAAAACGGGCACCTTTCGCAGTGCTGGACGAAATAGGCATGAGAGACGTAACGGAAGGATTTCGCGGCGATTTGCATACGATAATCAACTATCGCGTGACTAACCGAATGCCGACCGTTTATACGTCGAACATTAAAATGGCAGACCTGCCGGAAGTGTTCGGAGAAGCTCGACTGGCGGACCGGATCGCCGACCAGTGCAGAGAAATCGTCTTTGCGGGCGGATCAAAAAGGAGGCGGCTGTAAATGAGCGGCTTATCATTGACGGAAATTCAGTACCTACGCGACCTGCTCGTTGCGGATTCGTTGGCTAACGGAGAAGGCGCAGCAAAACTCGCCATCTTCGATAAACTCGATGCGCTAGAATTTGCGGACCACACGCCAGCCTATAAAACTGGCGATCTAGTTTCGGTCGGCGGCTACGAAGGACGCGTCTTTTACATTGACTGCGCGCGGTACATCGAGGAAACGTCGAAAGAGGCCGTCTTTAACTTCATAGAATACGACCTGTACGACGCGATTAACGGCGAGTGGCTAGAAGCGTTCGAGGCGGACATGACGTTGTTAGCTAACGCGCTTGTTGCGGAGGATTTCTTGGTGGACTTCAACCTCGAAGACTATCCGCCGGCTAGAAGTACTGTTTATCTAATAAACTACGAAACGGAGGCGGAGGAAATGGCGGCAAAAGAGAAGCCGATAATGAGCCGAGTACAAAAGCGTAAACAGGAACGTAAAGATGCAACGGAACAAACCGATAATTTGCTCGACATCTACAACTGGTATAAAGCGCAATATGAAAAGACGGGTGAATTGACGTTTAAGGCGAAAATGGACGAAACTATGGCGCGATTGACAGTCGAGGGAGCTGAACGCCGATGAGTTTCGGAACTAGTCTTTTATCGAAAGTAATCGAAGCGAACGACCCGTCGGCCTTATTGCGCTACGGCTTAACGCGCAAAGATTTTCAAACGGATGGCGAACGGGCAGCCTTCGAATACATCAGCGCATATGCGGAAAAGCACGGAAACCAAGCGCCGACCGCCGAAATGGTTGCGACTGAAGTGCCGACATTCCAGCCGGAATTTAGTATTGACGCGACCTTTGAATACTTAGCGAAGAAGGCGAAGGAAGCTGCGGTGATGAACGATTTCGCTTCGAAATTTAATGATAAATACGGAGCGAACGGTGTCAAGACGGCGGACTCAGACTTTGTTCAACGGTTCAACCGCGCGCAGGAAAGTGGAAATCCGCAGGAGTTATTTGATTGGTTGAAAACCGTCGCGGAACAGAGTATAATGAGAACAAGCGTTCGCAAAACAGTGGGAACAAACGTCGTGACAGACGTCGATAAATTTCGTGCCGAATACGAAAAACGGAAGTCCGGCGAGTCATTTCGTATATGGAACAGCAAGTTTCCGGCGCTTAATACGGCAATCGGCGGCTATGTCAGCTCGAACATGTACGTTGTCTACGGAAAATCGGGACGCGGCAAGTCGGCGATTACGCTGGAAGAAGTCATTCACTGCGCAATTCAAGGCGCAAATACGCTCATATGGTCGATGGAGATGGGCTGGTTCGAAGTTCTCGTTCGCATCTACGTTTCACTTTCCGGGGATCAGGGCGTCGCTTTAACCGAAATTGACGGTCAGCAAATGGAGGCCGGATTTGATTCGAGGTCAGTTCGCCAGGGCAAGTTATCGGAGGAATTCGAGGCGGCCTTTATGGACTTTATCGAGACGTTAAATACGATTATCGACGGTTCTATTACAGTGCGTGCAGTTGACGACAAAGACTTCGATTCTCGTTCGCTAAAAGACCTTAAAGCGGACATTGAGCAAACGCAGGCAGACGTTGTTATGATTGACCCCTTCTACTACCTTGACTACGAGGCAAACTCGAATAAAACGACAGGCGGTGCGGCTGCTGATACCTCTAAGAAGATGCGCCGTCTAGCCGGAACAATGGACGTGGTAATTTTCGCTATCACACAAGCCGGAGAAGATGACGCGACCGAAGACGAAGCTGGTAGCCGTGAAATTAAGTTGCCGAAACGAAAGGATGTAATGAAAACGTCATCCTTACTGCAAGACGCCGCGGCATTGATCCCGGTTGATACGAACGCACGAGAAGGACGCGGCTTGATTGGCGTCAATAAGGGACGCGATGGCGGAGAGGATGAAGTCGTTGAGATCGTTTATCTGCCGCAAGTCGGACTAATTAAGCAAGTGGCGGCCGGAGATATTGAGTTAAAAGCCTTCGGTTTCTAGCAATATGGTTTTAAATGGAATACGTACCAACAATTACACTAAATAATTCTGAATATTTTCGACAAATTACGACTACAATGTCGATTGGTTTAGTGTAATATAACGAAAGGAGTCGTATATACATGTCGATAATTACGATAAATGGCGTTGCTGTAGACGTCGACATACGCGAAGAATTAGAACTTTTTGAATGGGATCGTCCAACGTGGCACGCTGACCGTTTAACGGCGGCAAGCCCGTTTCGTGACGACCGTACTCCTAGCTTTTACGTTTATTACGAGGACACAGCGACAGCCAAGGCCGGTTATTTCGGAGACAGCGGCACGGGCGAACGTGGCGGATTCATTAAACTGCTCGCATTCTTGCGTGAAGAAACCGAGGAAGAGACGGCTTCTTACCTCGTCGAGACCAATGGTACTGGCGAAGGTGATACACGCCTAAAACTCCGCATTCCACGTTTGAAAATCGTTGAGCCTAGTCGGCCATTAGCCGAAAGTTTACTGACCGACGTTAAAATCGGCCCGAATGCTTACTTAACTAACCGCGGAATAAGCGAAGACGTCCAGCGCGAAGCAGGCGTAGGCTTGATCGGAAAAACTGCCGTGATTCCGTGGCGGTTGCCTAACAATCGTCTGGCAAACGTAAAATACCGATCAACGCGCAATAAAGCGTTTTGGTACGCGAAAGGCGGCTGGCCGATCCGTGAATTAATCTACGGAATAGAAACCGTATATGCTGATCGCGCTAAAACAGCGGTGCTTGCCGAGGCTGAAATCGATGCGCTTTCGTGGCGTACGGTGGGCTTTTGCGGCATTGCGACAGGCGGCAGTAAATTTTCCGACCGAAAGGCGGAAATAATTGCGCAGTCGCCGATCGAATATTTAATAGTAATTACGGACAATGACGAAGCCGGAACAAAACTTCGGAAGGAGGTCGAGCTAAAGATGCGCGGCAAAGTCAGGCTTGCGCACGGTTATATAACGGAAGGATTTAAGGATGCGAATGAATTATTAATAGCGGAAGGTGAGGGCGCTCTTAAGCGAGTTGTTGATCGTGCGGAGGCGGAAAGTATTAACGTAAGGTTCGGGAATATACGAACTTCCGGTCGGCGGAGGTTGTCTTAACCCTCCGTGTTGCTACCGGATAAAGGACGCCAATCATATAAGGCTTCGACCGGGCAGTCGAGGCAGCGCGCTATGGAATACGCCATTTCAACGTTAGGAATGTTCCTTAGCGAAATATAATCGGAAAGGTGCGTTTTAGAGATTCCGACCATATCTGCGAGTTGGGTAAGCGTGTAGCCGCGTTTATAGCACAGCTCCTTTATCCGGCAAGATACGACCGAATACTGCGAGATAAACACCTCCGCAAAGCATTTCAATCCACGCACTAATGCGCGTGCTTTACGAAGGAAATTATATCACATAACCGCCGTCATTCGGGCGGATTTGGAAGAATACGGACAACCTTTTCGATAGGCACGTTCAATTCGAGGCAAACAGCTTCTATAGTTGATAAACTAACAGGCTTGTCCTCGTTAATCTTTGTTACAAGGTTCCTATGAATGACTTTATCCCTTAGAATTCCAGTTGTTAATCCTCTTTCAGCCAGGTAAGTCCTAAGCGGTTCATAACTAATCATAAAAAAAATCTCCTTTTCCTTAAATTCCCGCACACAAAAGTGTGCATATATGTTATATTATAAACAGAGAGAAGGCGCAAGTCTATAAGGGGTGTGTATTATGCAGTCAATTAAAGATGATTTTATCAACCTCAGAGAAAAATACGACTTAAGTATATCATGTATTTCCACAAAAACTGGAATTAACCAAGACGTACTATATGAGTTCGCTGACAGCGGGTCTATTGGTTTTAAGCACTTAGTGACACTTTCAAAGTTTTTCTATAAAGAACAATATCACGAAATAATGCGCGATTGGTGTATGAAAATCGAGTCACCTGAGTGGATTAAACAAGCATTTGAGTACGCTGCGTTAAAGAGAGATTCAGAGTTATTAGGGATGCTTCTCGAAAAAAACAAAGAAGAACCTGGTGTGAAGCAATTCATTGAGATGTACAGTCTTTTACTGAATTTTATGACTGATAGAATCAATTTCAATGAATTATGCAAGAATGTAAAAAAACAAAAAGTATCAAGTTCCAAAGACCTTGCAGTGTTAAAAGATATTTATATCTGCGTTTCTCTTTATTATGAAGGTGATTTTCTAGGAATGGCAAGGGTGGCTAATGATATAAATAACTCGGTAAAAAAGATCGGGAAAAGAAGGGCGTTTTTCAGAGAATCATTCTCTTATCGTTTATCAGAATTATTAGCGCCAGCATATTTACATTTAAATGATTTAGAGTTATGTCAAGAACATGCAAAGGTCCTTGTTGAAACCGGACTCAACAACAAGCATATATCTGACGGTTATTACTATTTAGGTATGAGTAGTTTATACGAAGATAGAGAAGCATGTATCGATTTTTTAATTAAAAGTGTAGATTACGCAAGAATGACAAATGAAGATGTTTTAATAACAGAAGCGATGAATAACTTAAATTTCGTGAAGACACTTTTTGATTTTCTCAACGGCGGAAATTTACCTGATCTAACTAAATTTACAGACAGATTACTTCTAGGAGGTGATGAGGATTTTATAGTATACTTTAACTATGTTAAGGGGAGGGAATTGGGCGATATATATAGAGCATTTAGCCATTTCCACAAAGAGATGAATTTCTTCTTCGCATCACTCGCAGCGGAAACCCTACGTATTGTTGGAGTAGACCCTGATCAGGTTAATGCTTTAAAGTCGATTAAATTAAAAACTAAGGGAGCTGTTGTTTATGAAAAAGATTTTATTAACGGGTTTTGTTTTAGGGGCATTAGTTCTTTCGCTTCTTAATACCGAAGGATCAACAAAAGATTTAGCGGATGAAAACACACCGATACAGACAAGCGCAATAAAAGTAGGCGGATAAAAGAACGGGCCAGTTGGCCTTTTTCTTTTGTCTTTTTTTATGATATTTTTCGGAAAAGTCTAAAAAACTAAGATTATCCAAAAACCACAAACTTCTCCTCCTCAGATGCTAATATATGGTCATGGAAGAAAAAATATAAAAAACTTTATATCAAATGTCCCGAAACTAACAGACCATATGCGACTGTATAAGTGTAAGGGACGGGAGGAGAAAAAACTTGAATAAAGAAAAATTTAATAGACTTCAGATGGCCGCAGATTACGGAGCGATTCCGTATGTTCAAAGAGAATCGCAACGAATCGCACACTTAGTCCCCGACCAAACGTCGTTCGAGCAGCGGACCTTACTAGCGATAGGTTACTGGCTGGAACGATATGAAGGGAATGGTCGCGATAAGAAAGCGTTGATCCAGCGCATTATCGTAAGGGAACGAAATAAGTATCTGAAGGCTTCACGAAAAGAAGCGGCTTTATCTATAGAAGGAATGCGAGATGACGGTAATGTCTCGTGGGAGCCTCAAGACGTTTTGACGGACGTCGAAGGCGAAGTTTTACTAAAAGAAAAGACCGCCCTGTTGACGCAAGGCGATCTTCGCAAAGAATTAATACTTAGATGTTGGAGCGAAGGATGTACGAATATGACCGAAATCTCCACGTTGTTGACGCAACGTTTAGGAGGAAATTTCGAAGCACATCGCAAGTTCATCCGTCGTTTCCGTTTACACTGCCAGCGCGAACTAACAGCATAATCACGTATCTAGGCACGAGGGCTTCGCTACGTATTTTAATGATAATCGATTGAGAATCGAATTTCAAGCGAACACCATGCGAACAACCCTCCGTCTAGTACGTTTAACCTAATTGAAAAGGAGACTAACGTACTATGAAACAACCTACAAACGATTTCCCACCTGTAGTAAACATCCAAAAATTAACGGAATTACTCTACGAAGGTTCACTAAACCGCGAAGATGATCCGGCTGACTTTTACCGACCAACTACGATCAAGGCGGTGCGCGTCGGATGAAACAATACCGAGTATCTAAGCACGCAGAAGACCGAGCTGTTGAACGTTTAGGGTACGAGCGACGTAACGCAAAATCACGCTTACAGCAGCTTATGCAAACGGCTGCGAACGTCGGTACAACGCAGAACAAGCAAGGAAAAAACTGCGAAGTACGCGATCATATTAAATCACGTACTCGTATAATTCTGGACGGTGACTTAATCGTTACTGTTTACGAGATGCCTGAACCATTAACGACGAGTCAAACGAAGTCATTGCCGGAAGAGCTTAAAGACGCAATTAAACGTAAATCAAATACGATCGTCAAAAACAAAAACCGTTCATTGCGCGCGCTGAAGATCGCAATCGCGGAGAAGAACCTAGATATTGCGCATTTAAAAGTCAATCTCGCTAAGGCTAAGGCGCCGAAGACGATCGATGCGATTAACGAGAAGCTCAGCGCTGAAGAGGCCGAGTACGCAGCACTTAAATCACGCGAAGAAAAATTGGAATCCGACATTAATGCGATTTCTAAATTCGGTGATCTATATGTTTGACGACTTTCTAATGTATTTTTCATTCGTCGGCAGTATCTCGACCTTCATTATCAGTGGCATGTATTGGTCGATTGTGCGCGAAGAAAGACGGAATAAAGGCGGCGAATGACCGCCGACGCTCGGAGAATACCGGGGCGTTCGTTAAGTAAAACTGTCGCGTCGCTATGCCGTGCGCTGGCGGCGTCTCGGGCGCAGATACCGGTGTTTTGCGAGGGTCAAACCCTAAAACAAATTAACGGAGGTAATCGGATGAGCATTAGAGATATTCTTAAACAACGATCAGAGGCACGTGATAAAGCAGCGAGTGGAGAAAGTGAGTTTCCGGAAGGTGTCACGCGTTATGTAAAACTCGGCAGACATGGCGAGATCAATAAAGACGGCCGTACTCTCGTATTGTTAGGGTCTCCGGACGATTGGTTTATCTATTTTGTACACGAAGACAAGACGTATAATGGGCGCGGCTACGACCACAATTTCCGCAAGCATACGTGCTCTCACTCGCCAAAAGGAGTCGTTCAGGCTTCCGAATTAGCTAATTACCTGCGAGCTGGAAAAGACGAGTGTTTATCGTGCAAAGCCGGTGCAAAACGTAAGATGTTCTTCATGATTCCGGTTTATGATCCGCAATATAAAACGTACCGTGTCATTGACATCGCGGAGTTCCATGCGGATAGCCTGATCGCTGACTACGATAAGATCGAGAAAACGATGCAGAAAGCGACGAAGAATCCGGAATACTCCATCGTAGGGGAAGCGGCGTTCTTTAAGCAAGTCGATAAGACGTACTCACTCGAATCGGGCGACGTAGAAGACGATGTAGTCGAAGCAGCAAAAGCGTTCATTGGCGCAGACTTCGGCTTTGAGGAACTCGCTAATTTCCGCGAAAAGGACGACATTGTCACGCTATTGAGCGAGGCGGTCGGCGGCATCGACAAAAGCGTGCTACCGAACCAAACGCCAGCAGACGACGAACTACCAGCCGAAGACTTGCCATTTTAAGGAGGGCGTAAAGATGCGAGAAATTAAAACGGAAGCGCAGACGTTAGATTTATCGAAAAAGGTCACCGTAGAAGTTTCGTTGGCGGAATTGATCGTGTTATCCGCGGCCCTCGTCGAGATTGATAGCGACGTAGTTTACCATAATCTCGAATGGAATTATAACGAGTCAACGATAGACAGTATTGATCGGATTGGAGTTTGTACGTCAGATATTGCGGAGAACATCGGCACTATTATTTCGGAACACATCCCGAAGGAGGACGAATAGATGGCGCACAAAGAAGAAACGATCGGCAAGTTCGCCGAAATGATCGCCCGAGCTGCCTTAATGGCGGCCGGCTGGTCAGGCGTCAGCAAACCGGAAACTGAAGAGCCGTATGATATTCTCGCAGCCGATCCGTTTAGTGGCGCTATCAAGCGGTTTCAAGTAAAGACGATTCGTGATCGGATGGACTCCCGCGGCTATCTGACAGTTAGTGGACGCAAGAATACGGGGATGGCGTACACGAAAGCCGACACGGACTATTTTATCGGCGTCCTGATCGAAGCTGACGTGACTAAGGCGTACATGTTTGAGTGCCGAGGCATTACGGATTATTGGATGCCGAAGCGAAACGAAGGTAAGCGGGAATGGACCGAACTAAAACTTAATTTGGATCGCGATTTCTTGGCGGCGATTGAAAACGAAGCGGAGGCGGTTTGACCTTACCGGGTCGGACGGTCAATAAAAGGAGGACGAAACGATGGCGGCATTAAAAGGCGTAAAGACGATCGATATGAAAAACGGTGAAATCACGAAAGTTTCGTATGAAGGTTCTGAGTATGAACGCGTTGAGGGGGACGCGAAGGTAGGCGATTTAGTCTTATGTGCGGACGGTAGCTGGTGCGATGCGACGATCGGTGAATTTTACTTAGTTGACGACGTCGATGAAAAATACCTTTACTATAGCGACGTCTACACACTATTCCGCAAGAAGCATACACGCCTAAAAGTCGGTGATTATGCGAAGGTGGTCGATGATTCAGGTCAAGACGCGGTTACTAAGGGGGATTTCGTTAAAATAACGGAGGACGACGAAACTACACTTCCTTTTAAATGCGACGTTGTTATTGGAAAAAGCGCCGGCGGCTATGTTTGGGCGAGAGAATCCGATCTAGTCCACGCAACTGAAGCCGAAGTCACGGCCGTCAGAGAAGCGGAAGATAAACGTTCTGTCGAAGCGAAATGGGCGAAGATCGGACGCAGAGTTGGCGAGTACAAAGTCGGCGATATTGTTGCGTATGATGATACGAATTGGTTCGGGAATTCGGGGATCGGAGAAGTTTCCGAAGGACAGTTATTAAGCTATCAGGTCCGTATAGCAGCAACCGATAGCGTCGGATTTAAGAACGAGTATTATTTAAATAAAGGCCGAGTTACGCTAATCACTCCGGTCGAGGCACGTTTTGACCGCAGCTAAATGCGCCGCCTGCCAAGCGCCCATTAACGAAGGCCAGTGCGCCATCTACGACTCACTATACGATGAGTATTGTTGCGACGGCGACTGCTGGTCGGAGTTTTATATGGATAACGAGACGGTTCATAAGCGGAAGTGGACGGATAGCATCGACTTTTAACGAAGAAAGGAGGACGCGACGTGGAAATCAAGCCGTTAAAACTAAACGTAAATGTGGGCAAGGCGGCGTCGGCTGCCGACGTTGCCAAACGTAAGCAAGCGGCCAATGCCGTCGAGCCAATCGAGGATGCATGGCGTCGCATCTACGCAAGCAAACTTAGCGATTCGGACCGGCAGAAATTAAACGAAGTCAAGGCGGCTATGGAGGACGGCCGGTTGGCGCGCGATCCTTCTGACTGCGTTAATAAAGCCGGCAAGCCGAAGAAATTCAGCAAGGCGGAAGCGCTGCGTCTTTGGAAAACGGTGCAGGCGCAGAACCGCGAAGATAAGTTACGTAAGATGGTTGAGGAAACGCCCGCCAACTACGAACTTATTACGTCCAAAAACGACCTTTCGACTCTACTGACCGAGCTTAGGAACGAAGAAGTAATCGCAGTTGATACGGAGACAACTGGCGTAGATGTGTACACGGACGTCATCGTGGGAATCTCGTTGACATTGCCGCGATCTGACCGACATGTGTATATACCGATTGATCACGTTGATTGCGAACAGCTTAGTCGAGAATACGTACTCAGCGAATTAGCGGTCGTATTTAACGACGATGAGATAGGAAAGGTCCTGCACAACGCCATATTCGATATCGCAATGCTACGAAGACATGGTCATGACCTCAAAGGCGTCGTGTGGGATACGATGACTGCGATGCATATTCTTAATGAGAACGAAAGTGATCGAAGTACCGACGGCGCTGGATCGTTTAAGCTAAAAGACTTGGCGCCTAAATACCTAAAAACGCCGTCGGACACCTACGACAGTCTATTCGGAAAGAATGCGCAATTTAGAGAAGTTCCTGTAGATATAGCGCTAGTTTATGCTGCGAAGGATACGGAGTTAACTTGGAGACTTTACGAATTCCAGCGAAAACATATGGCGCAAATGCCGACGGTCTTAGAATACTACGAAACCGTGGAAGTACCGTTGCTATATGTAATCGTATCCTTAGAAGCCAACGGATATGTACTCGACTTGGACTTCGCTAAGGAATACGGAGAAAAGTTGCACCAACGTGCCGAAGAATTACGGGAAGAATTAGTCGCAGAGTTGATGCCGTTTCATGAAGGAGACGAACAGATAAATCTAAATTCGACTCATCAAATGCGCCCCGCACTCTCGAAATCGATCGGCAAAGAACTTCCTAATATGGATGCGAAGAAAACGCTGAAACCGTTAAAAGATAGTCACGATATCATTGCGAAGCTCTTGGAATACCGTAAAATCAGCAAGTTGAGTGGAACATATATCGATACTCTACCAACTAAGCAAAACCCTACAACTAAACGTTGGCACTCGCGATTCAACCCAATGGGGACCGTGACAGGGAGATTCAGCTCCGGTAAGGACGAAGAAGATAAGACTCAGCAGGGGTTCAATGTGCAGAACCAACCGCCGGAAGCGCGACCTATGTTTATACCTCCGAAAGGAAAAGTTCTAGTAGGTGCCGACTTCAAAGCTCAGGAAATTAGATGCGTGGCATACTTGTCAGAAGAACCCGTTCTAATTGACGCGTTTTTGAGAAATCTCGACCCGTACGCAACGATGGCGTCTAACTTTTATAAAAGGCCGTATGCGGAAGTATATAAGAATCCCGACGGTTCCGACACGAAAGAGAGAAAACAGATGAAGGTTGTGTGGCTGGCGACGCTATACGGTATGAGCGACTATTCTCTCGCAGACATGATCGGTACTTCTAAGAGCGACGCTACGGCGTTTAAGGAAGAGCTATTCGGAAGTATGCCGAAGCTCTCTGCGTGGCTAAAAGAAAACGAAGTATTCGTTCGCGAAAATGGATACGTATGGGCGGATTTAAAAGCTCGTAAACGCAGACTTCCCGACGCAAAACTGCCAAGAAAAAACATTCCATTCGGAAAGTGGAACGATCCTAAATACGACGCTGCTCGAAAGCACAATTCGAGTATTAACCGAGCCTTACGTCAGGCGACCAACGCACGTGTTCAAGGTTCATCGTCTATTCAAACGAAAGTTACGATGATTAAGGCGCATGAGTATTGCGAAAACAAGCCGGGATGGAAATTGTGGTCATCGGTACATGACGAGTTGATTTTCGAAGTTCCGGAAGATTTTACCCGAGAAGAAGCGCAAGATATTCGCAATATTATGCTTAACTCGTATCGTTGGGGAGACGTTGTGCCTAACGGAACTGATATCGAAGTTATGCGCAAATGGGGAGAAGGCGTCCCCTTAGACGAATGGTTTAAAAATAAGGAGGAGATTTAGTGATTCCACAAACATACGTAGTGCTCGATTTAGAAACGACGGGACTCGATCATAAAAAGGATCAGATTATCGAAATTGGCGCAATTAAAATTCGACTTGGCGGTCGGGTGCGTGAATTCGAAGAGGTAAGCCGTTTTCATACGATGGTCGCATTAGAAGAAGGTCGCGATCTACCGGAATTTATTACGAATTTAACCGGAATTACAGAAGAAGACCTCGAAGATGCTCCGGAAGAATGGGACGCGCTGGACGATTTAAAAAACTTCATCGGAGACGCTGTCGTTGTTGCGCAGAATGCACCGTTTGATCTTTCGTTCATTAGTCGCGGCGACATCGAGCCTGAACGTTTCTACTGTACGAGAGCTATGGCGCGTTTTGTAGAGCCGGAGTTATCAGCGTCATTAAAAGACGTGACCAAGCGAAACGGAATTTCGCTAGACGGACATCACCGCGCGTTAAATGACGTAGAGGCAACGATCGAAGTTTTCCGTAGATACTTACCACAGGTATCCGGTGAATATAACGACTTTATGAACGTTGTTATGGAGGCGCCGGATAGGCCGTTGAAATTCGTTCCTAAGCACGCCATGGTTTGGGAGGTTCAAATGGTTGCCCTATCTAAAGCGGATCTGCTGCGTATTTACCAAGCGTTGAGGGATAACGAAGCGATGTCGTTAAAGATCGGCTCTATCATCGAGCGCAATATGAAGGGACGTGATTAATTGACGACAGACAAACGAAAATTAGCGGCTCAATTACTTAGTAACGGCGGTTCTCCCGAGCCATCATTTGCGCAATCAATCGCGGATGAACTCGTATCGTATCTTAACGAATGGCACTCGCTGCCCGAGACGTGGGATAACCAACTAGATGCGGATATACACCGATGGTATTCGGAAGCGCCAAACGTATTTCCGAAGCGCCCGTACTTTTCGCCATCGGCAGCAAACGCATGTCCGCGCGAACTTTACCACAAGGCGTTGAATGACCCGAAGGACGTCGAATCAAAGCCGCCATATCAAGGACGTTGGACGCGTCTGGGAACGGCGATCGGCGACATGATCCAGCGCGATATCCTATTCATGGCGAAGCACTTCGGCAAAAAGACCGGTCGTGTATGTCCGTTTGACTTCGAACGCAACGAAGACGGAACGCCGGTATTCGAAGACTTTGCCAAACGTAATCATAAGATCCAGCGCGGCGGGCAAACGTTCTACCTATACGGGACTTGCGACGGTATTCTTCGCTATGTGACGGCAGACGGCGAAATCCTACGGGTCGGACTAGAAATCAAGTCGAAGCAAACGTCCGCAGCTAGGACGTCTTTACACTCGATGCGAGAGCCGGACCCGAAGCACGTCGCACAATGCGTGACTTACGGACCGATGTACGGCGTTGATTACTACGTCATTCTATACGTCAATGCGTCCAAGAAATCGTGGGTATATCCGGAAGGCGAGTTCGAGAAGACGCCGGACATCCGAGCATTTGGCCTCGAAATCAAGCCGCATGACATCGACGCGATTCTTGATAGATTCGTAGATATCCGAAATGCTGTCGATGCGGGCGAGCCGCCGGAGCTAGACCTCGGAGCATGGACGTTTAACAACTTTAAGACTGCGATTGCCAAGTCGCTGACCGACGATGAAATGACGGTGATTCGCGGCAAAGTGGCGCAGATGCGTAAATCGGGAGCATACGCAAGTACGAAGCAGCAGTACGCAGAGGCGCTTGCATTTATCGAGAGAGTACGAGAAGGGGAGGCGGTTTGATGGCCGGGAAAATCAAGATTTTTTATTGCAGCGAATGTGATAAGGAAGTTCAAAGCCCGCACTTTAGACACCACCATTGCGGGAATGTCCTCGAATTGATCGAACGCGATAAAAAACGAGAGACCGGAAATTTTAAAGTCGTCGATTGGTTCTCTACGCGATCAAGTGCCGGACTTGTTATCGAAGATGAGTCGCAGAATATACGACGGGAGATATTCATGAGCGATTTATTTAAGTTCTTAAAAGACGTGGATCTCGGCGAAATTACCTTAGAAGAAGTGAAAAAGGGGTCCGCCTATTCTTGGAAGGTAGTAAATTGACCGCCGCCAAGCCTATCCGATGCCTTGCGTTCGACACGTCGATGACATGTCCGGGCGTCTCGATCATAGAAGTACGTAAGGGTAAGCCGATCATCAAGGCGCTAAGCCACGTCAAGCCGAATACGAGCCGATCGCATGCGCACCGAGCGGAGGTTATCGAAGGATGGGCGATGCTGTTTCTCGATAAGCACGTCGGAACCGCCGGCTTTGATTACGTGGTTCGCGAAGACTTTGCGGGCAAGACGTCACGGTCTAACTATCCGGTACTCAGCGCTTGGAATGCTTGTGAGCGAGCGACGTCACGATTCGGGCTGACGTTCGATAAATACAAGAAGCCGGGCAAAAAGACGGAAGATCTCGGCATATCCGCGACGCGCGTTAAGTCGTTGGTCGCCGGATCGGGCAACGCAGAAAAGGACGAAGTGGAGGCGGGTGTGAGACGGATAACAGGCTACGACGGAACCTTCGCCAACTTCGATGAATCGGATGCAGCTGCGATTGGGCTTGCGTGGCTGATCGATGAAGGCGTACTTGAGAAACCGAAAGGGGCGGGCTAGATGCGCGTAGAGATTAACGTCGCTAACGGAAGTGGTCGTAAGTGGATTGACGAACAGCACTACGTTGATATGTCGAGCTACGCAACGAAATGGACGGTCACGCTAAATTTCTCCGCATGGAAGAAAGGCGAGCCGGCCTCGATCGGCTTCTACGACCGCACGTACTTTTCGTGGCAGCGTATATTTCCGCATAAGATCGCCTGGAACATTGCGAAGATGCAATTACGGAGTCATGTACGGAATTTGAATCGTGAGTTAAAGAAACGCGGCCATGACCTTACGTTAGAAATGAAAATATAGGAGGCGTTACGGATGGATAAACACGAAGAATACGTAATCAAAATTACAGGCGCATTAGGGGAAATTTTTAACGAAGAATCCGAGCATTTTATTGCGGAACTAAAGAACGTCGACTTAACGGCATTCTTTACGGCTGCAAACGCAGCTCTCGGAGTCATGTATAACCACTATACAGGCGACCATAAGAACGCGATTGAATTTACGCACCTACTTAACGGATTGGCGGTTCAGAAAGCGATCGAGAACGTAGAAAAGGAGGCGAAATAGATGGAAAACGGCTATTTTCTTATCGCAGGTAAAACGGAAGGCTTCGATTACAAAGACGCGAAGGTTCTGAGATGTGGCGACGAGTATGACGTTGAATCTATGATTAACTCGTTAAGAGGCGAAGGCTATACGATCTTCTACGTAACGAAAATCACCGAACGTATTGACGACAATCTGACGAAGGAGGCGGGCGCAAATGGATAAAGCGATGGCTTACATCGACAAATTAGCCGCAAAGCTCGGAGTGGCGGCGGAACATGTTTACGGGGTGCTCGTTAATCAGAGTTACGTCTTCGGAATAATTAACATAATTGTAGGAGCGATCTTGTTGGCGGGTTTTGCTGTACTACTCCGTTTGAATTACCTTATTATCGCAAAAGGCGAATGTCCTTCGTGGGGAGAAGAGAAGACGATTTACTATAAGCTGCGAGAGGCTGGAGCCGGTATGATATTTATCGTAATAATCATCGTTACAATTTTAGCTGTGATCTTCGGAATGATCGCGTTGTTCAGCGGTATCATGCAAGCGTTAAATCCGGAATACTACGCAATCAAAGAAATCCTTGACACGATCGGAGGTAAATGACGATGGAAGATACGCCTAACGTTACTATATCGCAGGAGTCATACGATAATTTGATAAACGCGTCTGTCGCGCTAGTCAATCAGTTTCGGCAAAAAGAAGCGGACAAAACGGCGATCATTACGCCTGAAGAAGCCGAGTTTGCTAACGCATTCTTCTCGTACTCAAAAGAGACGATAGATGCCGTTAAAGAACGGTATGGCGACGACATCAAAGCGGCTGAGAAACGTAAAGTTAGTGCGGTCGAGTACGCGGAAATGTATAGCGTTCCACTCGTAAACTTGACCGATATGAAGCGCCGATTAGAGGTCGATCTGATCGATCATGAATACCGTCTAAGTCGACTCTATTCTAAACGGATTGAAACGGAAATCGAGCGTGACCGGACGGCTGCTAGAATTGCGGAATTAGAAGCGGAAATTGAACGGAGAGGTGGGCGCAGATGAGAACGAGAGAAGAGATTGAGACGGAACTTTTCGAAATTTACGAAATGATCGAAGTCGGAAAAAGCGAAATTGAAGACTTAGAAAGAGAGGTTAGTCACGCGTATGAAAAGGTGTGCAAACTAGAATCCGAACTTTCTACGCTAGATGAATCGGAAGGTGGAGACGAATGAGTACGTACATTGCGTTATTCAGTCTCGCAATTCTCATCATATTTGTGGGCGGAATGAAGGCGAAATCATACGAAGAAATCACGACGAAAATCGCCGGCCTCGTCTTGCTGATCATTCCTACTGCGGTTTTATTAGCGTACGCGACCGGAGTTCAGCCGTGAACGTATATTTCTACTCGCTGACGGGCAACGTCCGGCGGTTCATCGCTAAGACCGAACTAGGCGGTCAGGCACGCGAAATCAAGACGGGCGAGGTCGTAGAGGAACCGTTCGTGCTCGTAACGCCGACTTACGACTTCGGTCAGCCGCCCGCAACGGTAAGCGAGTGGCTTAAGGATAGTGGCGACTTGATGGTCGGGGTGGCTGCGTCGGGAAATCGTGCGTGGGGAGACGGATTTGGCGCGGCTGCCGACGTTATTGCGATGCTTTATGACGTGCCGGTGATCGGCAAATTCGAATTAGCAGGGACGGAAGAGGACGTACGATTATTTACGGAAAGGGTGAAGGCGCTTTGAAGCGACACATAGAGTTAAATAACGAAATTATGATTCAAAAAGACGGACGGTTTCAGTTTGAGAAAGACGCAGAAGCCGTCCGTGCTTATTTTATCGACTACGTAAATCAAAACACCGTATTTTTCCACGATTTAAAAGAAAAGCTCGACTATCTACGCGACAACGATTACTACGAAACCGAGTTCCTAGACGCTTACACTTTCGAGGAAATCAAGGCGGTCTATAAAACGGCATACGCCGCCAAGTTCCGATTCCCTTCGTTTATGAGCGCATTTAAATTCTATAATGACTATGCGTTGAAAACTAACGACCGCAAAAAGATACTCGAACGCTACGAAGACCGTATCGCTTGCTGCGCGTTGTACTTCGGAAAAGGCGACGGTCAGAAGGCGATCGAGTTTGCGAAACTAATGATTCGCCAGGAATATCAGCCGGCGACGCCTACGTTTCTGAATGCCGGACGCAAACGCAGAGGCGAGATGGTGTCGTGCTTTCTGCTCGAAGTTAACGATTCGCTGAACGATATTTCACGCGCAATCGACATTTCGATGCAGCTATCGAAGTCAGGCGGAGGCGTTTCGCTTAGCCTCTCGAAGATTCGCGCAAAAGGTGAGTCGATAAAGGACGTTGCTGGGGCGACTAAAGGCGTAGTCGGCGTTATGAAGCTACTCGACAATGCGTTCAGATATGCGGATCAAATGGGCCAGCGGCAGGGCGCAGGTGCAGCGTATCTAAACGTATTCCACGCGGACATAAACGATTTCCTAGATACGAAGAAAATCTCGGCAGATGAAGACGTCCGAGTCAAAACGTTATCGATTGGCGTTGTGGTGCCCGACAAATTCATCGAACTAGCGCGAGAAGACCGACCGGCTTACGTTTTCTATCCGCATACGGTCTATAAGGCGTACGGCACGCATTTAGACGAAATGGATATCGGCGCAATGTACGATGAACTCGTGAATAATCCGGCGGTGCGGAAGGAACGTATTAACCCGCGCCAGCTACTCGAAAAGATGGCCGTTCTGCGTTCAGAGTCGGGGTATCCGTACTTGATGTTTCAAGACAACGTTAACCGAGAGCATGCGCTGAACCATATCAGCCGCGTTAAATTTTCTAACTTGTGTTAACTGTAGCACCTTCGATCAGTAATGGTCGTAGCAAACCCGCCTAAACGGTGAAACTCTTTTAAAAGACAATACCGTGCTAAATCTTCGTCGCAGGAGAAAGGGAGCGGTAGGACATACGTTATGGATTCATTTATATAACGGTTAACAAAAAGAACAACATGAGATATATAGGTAAGTGTGTTTATACAAGAATAAATTCGTGGGAAAAGTATCTCGGAAGTGGGGTCTACTTAAAGAGAGCAATAAAGAAATACGGAAGAGATAATTTCTATCGGATTATTATAGACGAAGCTGATTCAGAGGAAGAGCTGCGTGAAATTGAAGAATACTACATTGATATGTTTGACGCGGTTGGTAGTAAAGAGTTTTATAACTTAAAAGGAACTTCAATCGGCGGAGATACGTTCACTTGCCATCCGGAAAAAGAGAGAATAAGAAAATTAAAGAGCCGTAACTCAAGCGGCAGCAGAAATCCTATGTTTGGTGTTCCTAAAACGGAAGCAATGATCGAAGCAACAAGAAAAGCGAATAGTAAGCCGGTAGAGATAGACGGCGAAATCTATAGAAGCTCTACTGAGTACGGCAAACTATTCGGCATAGGAGTTACGACGGTTTTATACCGCCTAAACTCACCTAACTACCCGAATTATAAACGAACTGGATAAGTAAGTCAAAAACCTGCGACGAAGTAAATGCCGAACGACTATCGAAACCACGCACAACGCGGAAGGGAGTAGAGTACGCCGCAAGCATATGGCGGTGGAAACGGCGGGCGACCTTAATGGTCGATGATATAGTCTACTCTTGCGAGTAATCGTAAGCAGTTCATAAGAGAACGGGCGAGTGAGTTGCGTCATTCGTCGAATAAAAGGTCAGAAGTGCTTCAGGCTTCGACCGTCTCGGAATACACCGACTACGGCGAACCGGACGACATCGGCCTAGATATTTCGTGCAATCTAGGCTCTCTTAATATCGCGAATGTAATGGCGGGCGGTTCCATCGAAAACGCCGTCAAACTAGCCGTCGATGCGCTTACGGTAGTTTCGGAATCTACGAATATCAAGAATGCGCCAGCCGTCGCAAAGGCTAACCGAGAGATGCGGTCTATCGGACTCGGCGCGATGAATCTACACGGCTATCTAGCGCAAAATGGTATCGCATATGAATCGGAAGAAGCGCGGGACTTTGCTAACGTATTCTTCGCGACGGTTAACTATTGGACGTTGGTACGTTCGAATGAATTGGCGCAGGAAACGGGTACGACGTTTGAGGGATACGAGGGATCAACGTATGCAAGCGGAGAGTATTTCGAGAAGTATTTCGAAGGTGATTACCGACCAAAAACGGATAAAGTGTGCGCGTTGTTTAAAGACATCATAATTCCGACGCCACTCGAATGGGAAGTCTTACGCGATAACGTAAGTCTGCACGGACTCTACCACGCCTATAGACTTGCGATTGCGCCTAACGGATCTATTTCGTATGTGCAGTCGGCTACGGCTTCGGTCATGCCGATTATGGAGCGCATCGAAGAGCGGACTTACGGGAACTCAAAGACGTATTATCCAATGCCGGGCTTATCGCCGCAAAACTGGTTCTTCTATAAAGAAGCGTACGATATGGATATGTTTAAAGTGGTCGATATGATCGCAACGATTCAGCAACACGTCGATCAAGGCATCTCATTTACGTTGTTCTTAAAAGATACGATGACGACGCGTGATCTGAATCGGATTGACCTGTACGCACACCACAAGGGAATCAAGACGCTTTATTATGCGCGCACTAAAGATACGGGTCAGGAAGGTTGCTTATCATGCGCGGTGTAACTAAGGACGTTATTTCGAAAGGCTCTTTAAAAGCGTATGTAAATCGCAAAGAAAATTCCGTTAAAGTGGTAATAAACGATGAATACGAGATAGTGTTTGAAGGAACGACCGACGGTATGGGCGCTAAGAAAATAATACGAAGCGGTTACTTTGAGTTGGGTGATGTGCAGGCTTTTTATGAGGACGTTAACACAAAACTAATAAAAGGAGAACTTAAAAGACTTAGTCAGAAGCTGTCTGATATGTACGAGAATGCAGAGAAATTACCAGGATTTTTCATGTACAGCAAAGATGTTGAAAGAATGACAGAAGAAGTCGCATTCGAAATTACAAATATCAAATCACACGGAATCCCTGAATAATTTTATAATTTTTTAGGGTTCGGCTGATCTTTTGATATTATCCAGGTCTTGCCTATCTTTTTACATTCAATTTTGTCGTTAGCGCAGAGATTTTTTATATAACCGGGTGAAAGCCCCCATAACTCGGAGGCTTCATCTACACCCATAATTTTATTTAGCACAGTCATTATTGATAATACACTCCGATTCCATAAAGGTCATTAATGTGTTTGATAGTTCTTTTAGAGTAAAGTTCTTGACTACCATTATCCCATTGCACTTCCCAAAAGTCACCAAAAAAATTAGAAGTTCCAGCGATGATTTTTCCATATCTTGCAGGGTCTTTTTCACTCTGTCCAGGACCATCTATGCTGATTACTGCTTTGCCCACCATATCATTTACGTAGTTATTAGGGAATTCGATTAATTTAGCCATTTTATTTCCTCCTTTAATGTGCGTTATCGCATCTCTTGTTTATAATATATCATGTGCGTCATCGCATGTAAAGGGATTTATTAAACTTTTTTGAGGAGGACGAATAATTGACGACATTCACAGCGGCCAACTGGTCGCAATCAGACGATAATTTCACGGCTATGTTCTACGATCAGAACGTCAAGCAGTTTTGGCTACCGGAGGAAATCTCGCTTAATGGCGACCTACTCGCGTGGCACGAACTCAAGCCAGCCGAACGCGATACGTATATGAAAGTGCTCGCCGGCCTGACGCTGCTAGATACGGAACAAGGCAATACCGGCATGCCTGCGATTATGGCGCACGTAGACGGCCATCAACGCAAAGCCGTCCTTAACTTCATGGCGATGATGGAGAACGCGGTGCATGCGAAGTCCTATTCGAACATCTTCTTAACGCTGGCGCCTTCGGAAACTATTACGGCCGTCTTCGAGTGGGTTAAAGAGAACCGGTACTTGCAACGCAAAGCGAAGCTGATCACCGACCTTTATCGCGATATCAAGGCAGGTGACGATATTTCGTTGTATAAAGCGATGGTCGCTTCGGTGTATCTCGAAAGTTTCCTATTCTACAGCGGCTTTTATTATCCGTTGTATTTCTACGGACAGGGGCGGATGATGCAAAGCGGCGAGATAATTAACCTTATTATCCGTGACGAAGCGATCCATGGCGTCTACGTCGGTTTGCTTGCGCAGGAAATATACAACCGTCAGACGGACGACGTGAAGGCGGATTTACACGAATGGTCGGTCGGGTTATTAGCGGATCTATACGAAAACGAGGTCGCATATACGGACGATGTATACGGAACGGTCGGCTTGGCGCATGACGTTAAGGCATTCGTTAGGTATAACGCGAACAAGGCGCTCATGAACCTCGGATTCGATGCACACTTTCCGGATGAGCTGGTCAACCCGATCGTGATTAACGGACTGAGTACGAAGACGAAATCGCAAGACTTCTTCTCGATGAAGGGCACGGGTTATAAAAAAGCGACGGCCGAGGCGCTTAAAGACGAAGATTTTTATTTTCCCGCCGATTAATGTCCCGATTTCCGCCGCCTACATGCGACTGTATAAGTGAAAGCGAAAATAAGGAGCTGATCGTATGCGACAGACGATTAATCGAGGCGCTTTAATTGCGGCGTCAATCGTGCCGGCATTTTGGTACGCACATGCAGCGGGCTTTTGGTGGTTCGTGGCGGCGGGAGCGCCGTTCTTACTATACGTAGCAACAATGACGGATGAAGACGGTAAGAAGGCGGAGGAGGTCGAGTAGGTGAAAACATACAAAGTAACCGGCTACTATACGGTAACAAAATACGTTGAACGAATTGTTAACGCAAATGATGCGGACGAGGCTGAACGCAAGGCGTGGAGTGAACATTACGTAAGTGAGATAGAAACGGGCGAAGATCGCGATGATTTCGAAGTAACGGAAGACACCGTTGAAATAAGTTCGGAGGGCGAGTAGATGAAGTACGTTTTAGCTTCCGTAACAATATTCGGATTCTTGTCGTGGCTGGGATTCTTTAGTCCGTCGATTATCGAAGCAGTTATCTTATATGTGTCTATTACGTCGGCATTATTAGTTGGCGGTATCGCTAAAAAGGAGGCCGAGTAGATGTATCGGATTATAATCGAAGCCAAAAACAACTTAAGATATTCCGCAGATGTAGACAGCGGGGGTTTATCTAAATTCATAGACGATCATAACTACGAAAATAATGAGTTTATCGATCTGCAGTGTAATCGAACTGATTGGATTTATCATATCAGACGCGGTGATATTACGGGTGTCTCGATTGAGAATATCGGGGAGGAATCGCAATGAACGTAAATATTAAACGGCTATCCGCCGACGCAACTACGCCAACATACGCACATTCGACGGACGCCTGCTTCGATCTATACGCGGCGGAAGACGTCATTATCGAGCCGGGCGAGACGGTGTTAGTGCCGACGGGCTTGGCGTTCGAGATTCCGCCGGGCTACGAAATGCAAATTCGACCGCGTTCGGGCATTACGTTAAAGACGCACCTTCGCGTTCAGCTAGGGACGGTAGATAGCGGATATGCGGGCGAGGTCGGCGTGATCGTGGATAATGCGACAATACTCGGCGCTAAGCATTTGGAGGCCGGACCTCATAGCGTATTTCACAAGCGTGCTTGGCACATCGACACCGCCGATGGGGAACGTATTCATCTTCCGAGTACAGTCTATTCAGGAACGTACAGTATCCGCAAAGGAGATCGCATAGCTCAAGCAGTCATCAAACCGGTAGAGCAAGCGACCTTTACGGTTGTGGATGCGCTGGAAGATACGGAACGGGGTGCGGGCGGCTTCGGAAGTAGCGGAGTCGGCAAATGACGCAAATCTATGCGTGTTTCTTAAACGGAAAACTTTACGGAACTGGCGACCTCGCTTATATGAACGACTTATTTCGTGATTGGGTCGTTGATTGCGAAATGTACGGAAAAAATGACGTGACTTTCCGAATAACGACGGTTGAGAAGATGCGTGAAGTAGTGAAGGAGGCGTAATTTATGGGATTCGAATATGGGTCGTTATTTGTACACGATAGAAAGCTGTGGTTTTTCGAAGGGTACTCGACGAATGAAGAAATGTACCAAACGCTCACATTACGAGGAGCTGGCGGTATCCAAGTAGAAGCGCTAGCATCCGAATGCTATTTCTTAGGCGCGCCGAGCGAATTTGACTACGAAGAAATCGAACAGAACGCAAGGAGGGGCGGATAAATGGTCACAGATAAGTGCGATGAGTGCGGTAAAGATGTGCCCGCAAGAGGAGTGGTGACGGTGTTTGATGATGGGACATTCGAAGTAAGTGATAACCTTTTCGAAGCCGAGTGCACTGGCTGCGGTCGTAGTTGGTTAATTACTGATTATTTATAGAAGGAGGCGGAGAGGTGCGAAAAGTTAAAATTGAAGGCTACGTAATCTACGACAAAGACGAATTAATTCACGGAACTTGTGTGACGCACGAAATCGACCATTGGTTATTCAACGAAGATTTTCCCCGCGAATGGTCTTTCAGCGCCGTATCGGATGAGGAAATAACGTATGAAGAGGAGGACGAATAAATGGCGGAAACCAAAATGAACGTACAGCTACTCGCACATACGCAATTAAGCGATAAATTTTATCGATCACTAGACCACGTAAACTACGATTCTACACGCGGTCGATGTGTCGGTAACTATTTCGATGATTTCGATCCGACCGACGGCCAAGCAGTCGCCTTATCCGCAATTAGAACGTGCTATAGCGCCAACAAGCCGTCCGAAATCGTAGCCAAAGAAGGCGCCAAGTATTTCGGCAACAGCGCATCAGATGGCGGCGAAGGCACGGATGCCGACCGACTATTCCGGCAGATCGTCGCATCGAAGCATACGTCGACCTTGGAGCACCTAACGTTCACCTTTGCGATCGAAGGCGTCAGCCGCGCCTTATTAGCGCAGTTAACACGCCACCGCGCCGGCTTTAGCTTCAGCGTCCAATCACAGCGGTATGTGCGAATGGGTAGCGGAGACCGATCAGGTGGATTCGATTACGTGATTCCGAAGGAAGCGAAGATAGGGGCGACGGAATACGTATTTGTTAGCGCAATGGAGGCGGCGCAAAAGGCTTACGACGATCTCCGTAAAGCCGGTATTCCGGCAGAAGATGCGAGAGCAGTTCTACCGCAGGCAGCGGCTACTAATCTCGTAATGACCGTTAATCTGCGCGCTCTACTAGACTTCTACGCTAAGAGACGGAAGGGCAACGGCGCCCAGGCGGAAATCGCCGACCTAGCCGAAGCGCTTCGCCGAGAAGTAGTCGAAGTCGAGCCGTGGACTGCGCAATTCTTCGAGGGGGTGTCTGCATCGGTATAATGTCGACCATGACGCTTGCGTGCGGGTTACTTTGTACGCAGCAACCAGCGACGGAAAAGCCTGCGCCTATATTAACGGATGATCAAGCGGCCTTACAACGAGCCAATCAGCGCATCAAGACGTTAGAGGGCGAATTAAAGGCGCTGAAGAAGGCGGCGGCTAAGAAACCGTTGCCAAACGTAGTCAATCGCAAGAAGGCGCCGCCAAAACTAGCGCAAACATACGAAGTGACTGCGTATACAAACGGCGCCGAGTCTACGGGCAAGTCAGCCGGCCATTCCGACTACGGAGTAACAGCAAGCGGCGCGCGTACCAAAACGGGTCATACGATCGCCTGTCCGCCTTCATTGGCGTTCGGGACGCGGCTGAATATCGAAGGCATCGGCGTCAGGGTATGTGAAGATCGCGGCGGCGCAATTACGGAAGGTCATATCGATCTATACGTTGCGGGCGTGGGCGAGGCGAAAGCATTCGGACGACAGCGGCTAGAGGCGGAAATCATAACGAAATAAAATAGCGGAGGTTGCTCAGGTGGTTTATGACGGATTAACTGCGATCGTTGGCGCGAAAGTTGTTGAAGCAAGCGATCATTTAATAGTTTTCGATAACGGTATACGGATAGAATGCGAAGATATCGAAAGTTACCTAAATGTAGCGCAATACGAGGAGGCGGAATGATGACGGAAGAAAAGCGTACCATACACGTATTAAAGGACGAAAAGCTCGGTGTTGAGCGTGAATATGTTGCGGTGGATAGGAACGCGGAGGTTGGCGAGAAGATCGTAATTGTAGAGAAGAGCGGTAGTCAAGATCCGTATAATGAAGGCGATATTTTTACAGTAGATGCTCTTTCGGAATCGGATGATTGCGTACGAAGTGCTGAGGCCATTTCTGACTTCAGCCATAAGGGCACTATATTTCATACGGAATACCACGTACTCGAGCCGACCGACATCATCCACATTGACGGTGAGCGCTACCGTTTAGAAGATCGTAAGGCGGAAGCAGGCGAAGAAGTAATTGCGAAGAATGTTGACGGTAAATGGCCGAAGTTAGTTTCGGAAGTCCTCATTAGATTAAGATACTCCGTGATTATTAACGGTCGCATCATTAACGGTAAAAAGGCGACTTTCATAGATCATGGGTTCTATTACGTCCTCACTCCGGTTCAAGACGACCCTGAACCGAAAGAATCCGACGTTATCACCGTACTTGCCAATCTAGGAGCAGAGGTGGCGGAATTAAAGCGGAAAAACGAACAATTCGAAAAAGCTCTCGGGTGGAACGAAATGGGGCCGGGGTATATTCCGGAGATTCGCAACGGACTAAGCGAACTGAAATCGGTTGTATCTAATTACGAATCGGAGATCGGACGTATGCAAGCCGAAATCAACGCCCTCCACGAAGATAAAGTCCGTCTCGGCGAACAGCTCGCAAAGGTAACGGCTGATGATCCGAGAGCCTTGTCGTTTACTGCGGATGAGTTCGCGCAGATAATCGTAAGTCTATCGAGGGCCGGCCTATGAAACTCGCAATCACGGGTAAGCTAGGCGCCGGTAAAGACGTAGCCGTCGATTATCTCGTAGCCATGTACGAATTCTTTCCGTTTACGTTTTCCGCGAAAGGTAAGGCGCTATTCTACGAACTGTTTCCGGAACTACGCGGCGACGCAAAACAACGCCAGCCTATGCGTGATTTCATTGAGGGCCTCCGAGAACTACCGATACCTGGCGCTAAAGACGTATGGGTGAATGTAGTATTTCGGCGCATCAAGGAACACGAAAAGGTACGCTGTTGCCGACCTAGCAACGTACTAATCACGGACATGAGGACACCGGAGGAATACGAACGCGCAAAGGCGGAGGGGTTTAAAATTCTACGTATTACTGCACCGTATGAAACACGTTTTGATCGCGCAAAAAGACGTGGCGACAAATTCAAAGCGGCCGACTTAAACCACCCGACAGAAACGGCGCTCGATCGGTTCGAGGTCGATTATGAAATCGAAAATGACGGCACGCTTGACGACCTGTATAAGCGGCTAGACGAAATCATGGCCGATCAGCTCAAAGAGAACGCGTAGGTACCTTTCGGATAGGCTAGGTGCGGCTGCTTAGACGCCTCGCCGTCGCCAATCAAAAAGAAGCGCAACGGTAATTCACGTTCTTCAAGACCTGCGCCTTCTAAAACGTGTCGAGCACGCTTACTATACGCATCTTTATTGAAATTGAACGGCTGGACGTCCGCTTTAACCATTTCCGGCTTTGCAACGACTAGGCACGATTCATCTTTGTCGTAGCCGATCGTAAGTTGAAACGGCGTGTTTGGCGGTATACCAAGTAAAGCCCTAGCCGCAGCGTTAACATATATTCTTTTCTGACTATCCAACGTTATGTACGCGGTATTACTGACCGCGGAAATCCACTCTAATGCCATACGGATACACCTCTCTTATTATATAAGACGATTATAGTCGATTCACGGACGGAAAGCAAACGAAGGAGGCGGTATGATTGGGCGAATCAGTAACGGAGAAAATTAATCGTATATTTGGTATAGATGACTCGTATAAAGCTCCGTCAAGGCTTATGGAGATTTTGTTTGATCGAGAGCGTCGTGAGGAGGTGTTCCGACAATTCGTAGCGGACCCGGTACTTAATGCTACTGAGAAGGACGTCTTCCACGAATACTTTCAGGATGAGCACGCGGATAGAAAAACTAAGAAACAAGATTTTACTCCGCGTAGTGTGGCCGATCTTTTAGCGAGGGTTACTGACGGCGGACTTGAGTCGACTACTAGCTACGATGGGTGTGCGGGTACAGGCGGACTCACAATCGCAAAATGGCAGTCTGATCGCATTAAGCACTCACCGTTTGATTACAAGCCTTCGTGGTATTTCTATCACTGCGAAGAGATGAGTGATCGCGCAATACCTTTCCTGTTGTTTAATCTACTATTCCGAGGAATGAATGCCGTTGTCGTGCATTGCGACGTCCTGACTAGAAAAAGTAAAGGTGCGTTTTTTATTCAAAACGACCATGACGACTTTATGCATTTCTCAGCGCTGAACGTACTTCCATATACCGACCTCACCGCGGAAGAGTTAGACGTGACTTGGGATGATGACTTAATCCCCTATGACGATCTCATCGAATCGAAAGAGATCCCCGCCCATGTAATAAACCCAACGGAGTTCGGCGCAGTTAGCGCTGAAACTAAATTCCTTCATTTACTGTGCGGAATTGATGCAGAGGTGTCGTAATGGGCGCATCTACGAACAAGCCCGACCAGCACTTACGGTATGAAGCGCAGTATAAGCTCGACGGACCGGACGGCGTCAAGGCGCTTCTAGCCGACTACACAACGTTAAGACAACGGCGTTTCTTAGGCGACATGGCTGCTTGCGATATTCTAATCGACCTAGAACGCGCAATTGAATTAGCGGCCCTGACCGGTAAGCAATACAAGGCACTACGTTTAGTCTATTTCGATGATCTATCGCAAACACAGGCGGGTGCCTCGCTCGGGGTGCGTCAGGATGTCGTGGCTCAGCATATTGCGGTCGCGGTTAACAAAATCGCGGACATCTACTACTATTGGGCGTCACACGGCGAAGGGTACGGATATACGAAAGGGGCGATTTGATGCTTAAAGTAAGTATCGCGAGTCGTATGAAACAGTTCCTGTGCGCCCATCATTACTACCCGGTAGCTATTGCCGAATTAGAGGATCGATCTAGTAATGTTGTGTACGGCTGTGAAAAATGCGGCTACATTTTAACACCGAAAAGGGAGGGCGCCTAATTGACGAAGGAAGAACTACACGAAACCATTACGGTTCTATACGAACGCACAAAAGCCGGCGCCTTAGAACGCGAAGAACGTATCGCACAAATTGACGCCTTACTCGCGACATATGAGGGCACACCGCCGGAAACCGCACTAGAACGTCTTTCCGACTTAATCCTGTACGAAGAACTATCGGACACGCGCCGCAATAAAATGACGGCAGAAGAATATCCGATCATGTCCGAAAATCAAGAAAATAGGCGCAAAGATGACCGCCATGTAAGAAAAAGACCCGAAGGTTCCGGTCGAGAGGTTTCATTGCGTGAAGCTAGTTCAGTCGATATTGGCGGACGTAGTTACAGACGTCCTGTTCGGAAAATATGGAGCAACAAAGACGTTAAATCACGAAACAGGAAACTGCGGAAACGATACAACGCTTTTGTAAGCGGAAAGTCTAGCGGACAATTCACCGTAAATATAGCAACCGGCATCAAAACGGTAAGGTCAGACGCTCAATAGGCGTCTTTTGTTTTGCGATAAATACGAAAAGGGGCGGGTATGATGAAGTACGATCGCGTAGTAAATGAGGACGGAGAACTCGGCGTATTTGTGCCGGACGCCATAAAAGCCGTCATTAGAACACCGGATGAACTCGAAAAGGCGCGACTTCGAGCGACCTTAGCGCCAAAGAAACGGTTTCATCATGGTCGCAATTATATCGTATCTTACAATGATACTCTTAGCGCTATCATACGCGACCTATCACTTACGGAAGCAGGCGCAATGGTTAAAATCATGCTTCAGTTGCGTATCAAAAGCGACGGTAAGCTCGTCAAAGGGGCGAATCAAGCGCCGATGAATAAGTCGGACATAGCCCGTTTGCTTGACCGTAGCCGCTCGAATGCTAATGCGCTAGTCGGACGCTTGGTTGAACTCGGCTTGATCGAGCTAAAAGCCGACGGCATTTACGTAAGCAGTCGTTTTCATACGATGGGTGGCCGTATCAAAAACGAAGTATTTACGAAGGTCTATACGGTTAAAGCGCGGCAGACGATCGATAATCTGCGCCTGAATGAAATCGGCATGCTTTATAAGATCATCCCGTTCTTTCATTATAGCGAATATTATCTTTGCGCCGACCCTAACGCAAAGAAGGCGGACATTGACTACATCGGACGCGAAACGTTAGCTGAATTAATCGGACACGACGCATCAACGGTATCGAAAATCATGGGACGGCTGCAAGGTGTAGGCGCCGTATTAGTTACCGGAACACGCAACGAGGTACGTTACTTAGTACATCCGGATTTATTATTCCGCCAGCCCGAAGGCTTTAAAACGGAATGGACGGTTGCCGTACGAAAACTATTCGATGATCACGCCAAGAAGGCACGCTAGTATGGTATGATTTTACTGCGGGGAGGTGAGACGGATGATCAAAGCTATCACTAAGACAGGCGAAGTAAAGCCGGGCGGTTCTGCGTCTAAATAAACGAAAAAGGACGCCCATTAAGGCGTCCGAATTGTAAAGAAAACACGTTATTCTCTTTACTTTTTTATTTAACCAAGAGATGAATTGATATGGCTAGGAGTGCTATGCAGAATAACCCGATCAATAAAAGGACTTTTGTTGCTAACTTCGTTTTTGTTACCTCTTTCTCGTTCTTTTTTTTGTCTGGATTATTCATAGTTCCAACATCCTTTCAGCTTATTTGATATACTTATTATCTCCCCAGACTTTGTGTGTACCACCTTCAACATAGACGTATTGCTCTCTAGTCCCATACTGTGTACCCCACTTTGAAGAGACCAAGTGCCAAGCCCATCTCTGCATACCATAAAATACTTCCATACCGCCTTTCCTAGTGCCATTCTTGGTTATTTTCACAGGAGGGAAGTAAATGTAATTGATAAATGATTTAACTTTGTTAGGAGAGCCTATTAGTGTATTTCCATCAGCCATATAATATAGTTCCACAGTGGTCTTAACGAGTGGAACACCAAGCAGTTTTTGCGTATGTGCTACAGCCGCTCTCCATTCAATCGCCGCATTGGTAGAGAATTGCGGTTCTTTATTTTCGGTATTTTCTTTAACAACTTCATAATCGCCATTAAGTGCAGTGGCTTTAGTTTCTCCTTTGTCAGAGAGAGAAGACTCATCTATTTCAGCCATTTCCTTTAAAGCCTTCTCATCATTCATGACATCCACAAACTTCTGTTGTTTATCCTTGGATAGAGCATTGAACTTCTTTAAAACTTTAACAGCATCGCCATCCAATCCTTCTTTAGCAATCTGATCAGCCATATAATTCTTGTAATCTTGAATCGTCTCTACTTTAACAGCATCGCGGCTTTTGCTATTTTCTGCGGCATTGACATTATACCCAAAAACAGACGACATCAGCAGTAGAGAAATAAAACCTAAAACGACTTTCTTCATATTACGTATCCTCCTTGACTATTATGTAAAGCAATTTCAATTCTCGGTTAAATAGCCTTAAGATGCAATATGTATATGGTAAATTAGTAAAAAATCCCCATTTAGAATGTCGGACTCTCCTGCCTTCTGAACGCCTTAAAGGACGTCTTTATTTTTGCGCTATATTCGCTTAGTCAGTCCGCATTCGGAGCATTTACGGAGAAATACTCCGCCTTTAATCGAACTGTTAAACTTCGACGTATCGCAATTGTCGCAACGTCCGCTCTTAACGTCCGGTAACTCGCGGATATCATAAACGACGGATACGTCATAATCGCCTGGCTGCGGTCTAGTCACGTCTTTCACCTCACAACCTACGTATTATAACGTATCTTGGCGCTTATTTGAACAACTTACCGAAAGTCCTTCCGATGCCGCGTCGCATGATCCGTCCACCTACGTCGTTCTTTTTTACCGCGTTCACATCGCCTAGGAACCGTGCCCACCCGTACAAGAATCTGCGGAATTTCATATCGTCGTCCTCCTTCGTATTTTAATCGTCTACCATCTCGTCACTGCGAAGCTCTTTGAATAGTAAGTGCCGAGTTTCTTCGTCTTGGCTGCGTTACTGTAAGCCGTTAATTTGATTCGATATTGCCCGTTTGTCATTGTCGAGGTGTAAAAGCGTTTGGTCGGCGTGCTTTTAACAAACTCGCCGCTTTGCGATTGTTTCGACTTCCAACCGTCCGTGTATTGTTGCTGAAGCGTCATTGTGTAATATACGCGGCTGCCGCTGCTTTTCGATGCCACAACGTCCACTGACGTCGCTTTAGGCGTGTAGTAGGGTGCGTCAACCTTTAGCGTTATAGATGCCGCGTTGGCTGGCGTTGCCAAGCCGAGAGTCATTAGTACCACCGCAATTGCTATTGTAATAAAACGTTTCATTCTGATTCCTCCCGTTGTTCATTATTTTCGTAAATGGTGCCTATTCTCTCATACGAATCTAGCTTGAGCATTGTGTCCTGGACGAGGTAATCCGGTACAATTACATAACCACCTTCATTTGTGCAGGCAGGGTCTGTAGCTTCCGCATAAAAACCGAAACATTTCGACGGCCCGTATTCATCCCCGCTTCCATCCTGTTCGTACTCACCGAATTTTACTGACGCTATATAGTTTCCGAACCAATTAGTAACATAGATTAAATCTCCGACAAACACGCCTTTTTCTTCGTCAAAACATAAATCCCGGGATATTAAGTCGTAATCTGAGTTATTAACGAATGGGGCGAGAGCTTCCGTTGGATTCGTTTCTAAATCAGCTAAGTAACAGCGCTTTGTTTCGACCTTGCCTGTATTTTTATGCTTAAATACGTATCTGATGAGGCGGTTCATATACGTCATCTCCTTCGAGTTTTATATCGTATCCGAACGCGATCAGAGCGAGTCTAAAGCCGAAGTCAAAGCCGGCAGGCGCATCGTCGCGTTCTCTTTTAAATAGTTCGGCGGCTCTTTGCAGCGGATCGGCTGTCGTTTGTGTACCGCCTAAAGCCGTTAGTTTTACGTCCACTAAGCGATCTCCTCCTCGATGTTCGGACATTTAGCGGCCGTTTCGATTTCTACGTCTAACCGGGCGAATGAACAGTCCGGGCAATTATACTCGATCATAAGGAATCCTCCACGATTTTAGTACGTCAGCGCCGTCTTAATTGCGTCGTAATAGTCTAGGTAGGGACGGCTGCTCGACGTCTTATTTTATTAGTGATTTTAAAGCGACCGTAAAGCCGAAAATGATTAACGTTGCGATAGCTGCGCAATCTATCGGCTGCATTGAGCCGTAATCCGTGAACGCGATCCAAACGACCAGTACGATAATGAGCAACGTATCAAGCGTATTAATTTTGCGCATGTGTGATATAATTGATTGAACCGGGGCTTAGCGCCCCGTCCGTTTACTTGCGACGTTTCTTCTTGGAGGGAGACCGTCGCTTTTTCTTTGCCTTCTTGCGTAATGACGTGATTTCCATTGCGGTTTTGATGATCGCCAACCACGACGCAAGCAAGACGGATATTTTAGTAGCTAGTTCAATCAATTCGTGCACCTCCTTTCTGTACCTTTATTATACGATATCGTATAACGTATGTCAACGGATATTGCGAAATAATATTCGTTATCGTATAATTACTTATATAAATACGGAGGTGGTGCGGATGGGCAAGCGCATAAACGTAAGGCCGCGTCTGAAAGAATTAATGAAGGCGGATGGTTGGACGCAAATAAGGCTGTCTGAAGCGTCGGGCGTTCCGCAGGGTTCTATCTCACGGTTCGATACGAATAGTCGGCACGAAGACTGGCAGGTCGTTGCGATCATGAAGGCGGGCGGTTGGAAGTACGAGGATCTGTTCGAAATAGAGGACGAAGACAGCGACGAAAAGTAGGGACGTTCAGGGCGAGCGTCTCTTTTTTTTGCGCCGAAAAACGGTTAGCCGACGTTTCAGTGTGGCGAAAACAGAACAAAACGGCCTTTCAGTGTGGCGAAAACAGAACACGTCAAAACCGCCTTGACGCTTAGAGCCACACGGGATACAGCCGTTTTTAGGCGTTAACGTTGTCTTATTCTTAAGGGAAAGACCTAGCGTCACTCCGTTCCGCAGATAACGCAATAGAATACATATATAGAAGGAAGGCGGCTTATTATTTGCGGACGAGGCGGAGCCGAGGGCGCTGTACTTAAATACATACGGAAAGGACAACGTTAATATAGCGGACATATAAACGATGACTAATCGTTATGATTGCGTAGGTATACCCATAAAACATGCGGATATGTATCCTATATAATGAGGACGTAAATGAACGTAACATACTAACGGTAGGGCAACGTATCAGCAGACGATAGGCAGCGGTTGATTAGCCGAATAGGGTACCGTCATACAGGCGCTATGTAACGGTAGGCACAGGTGGTGTATATAATATAGTACGAAGGCGGACGGTAGGGTGACGGTGAGGGACAGGCGAAGACATCCGTAATCAAGCAAGCGCCGCCAGCGGACGAGGCCTTCCGAAACTCGAGGGGTCAGAAGCCGAAGCCAATCCGTTTATGCAGGATCGTATACATGACGGCCGGCATAGGTAGCCCGCACGGATAGCGGCATGGCGGGGCTGGTGCGATGTATAAAGTTAATACGTTTCATTGCGCTGAACTAACGGCGTCCAACCGCTGTGCATCAACGTTCGTCATCAATGCGAATGTAACAGAAAGTCTTTTTGTTACTTTCGTTATGCAACGTTATGAATGCGTTATTCAATAATAAATGCGATAAATAAACGGAAGCCGCCCGCCCCCAAGCGCCCCAAACAAAAACGCGGAATCTAGTGAACAAAACTTGCGCACAATTTTTTAAACTCGGGGTGTTAATCGTCTACCCGTACGTAGACATACGTTATGCTACGATTCGCGCGGTCGTGGCTATCCGAAGATGTTCGGAGCAGGTAGAGGATTAATACGCTAAATTAAACGGAGAGGAGGCGCTAACGTGACGCTAATTACTGACGGCTGCATTCAATACGGTTCTAACGCCTATTTTACGAGAGGCACAAGCGCTAAGTTGCGGGAATACTTAGGTGCAATCGCTTCGGAATCTCTTCCGAACTTATACGAAATGTACGAGTTGAGACGCGATCAAGAAGAAATCTTAGGATTGTATCTGATCGGAGCCTATTCATACCGTCTTGTTGCGCGCTCCTCGGGTGTATTTCCGGAAGAGATTCCGTTATTTCCTGACGAAGACGGATACGTATTTTTTGTTATACGAGAAGGAGGGCGTTAGGATGATCGATGAAATTGACCGATGTATTCAAATCGCCGAAAACGTTTTTGTTAGCGACGACAGTAGTGATTCATTTCGAGAGTCGTTCGGAGAAAACGCCTCGGAAGTGTTGGCGAGTTTATATACGAAATATGTGCCGGATCGGATACCGACGGAACAATTCTCCGGTTCCTTATTATGCGTATATCTTTATAACGTAGATTCAGCTGACCTTAAAATGTGGGTACAGAAAGCTCCGTTGTATGTAGGCGATTACGGGCAGGTGTGTCTTATCGTTTGGGAAACGGAGGGACGTACATGACCGCGCTACCTACATTCGCTACTTGCGACGCATGCAACCAGCGAACCGCCATCGTATTAAAAGAACGCGCCGTACGAAAAGGCGTCGTCGAAACATACTTTGACTGCATCGTCTGTGGTACGCACTACCCGACCGCGATCACGAACAGCGCGCTACGAACGAAAATCGAGACGCTTAAGCAATTACGGCTTACGGACGGCTCAGAACCGTCTGCAATCGACGCGCTCAAATCGGAAATCACCGCCGATATGAAAGCATTGCGGGAACGGTACGGACTATCATAACGATTTTAACACGTAAAATGCACGAAATTAGACGTTTTGGTAGCCGACTAGGGTATTCGTAAGGGTAGATGGTGAAAAGCGCTGATTTCATGTTATTTTTAAGGAGGACGAATAGATGACGAAGTATCGCAAAAAGCCGGTTGTAGTCGAAGCGGTTCTTTTTGAGAGCGGTATGGAAGATGGTTACGCCAGTTATCAGGTGTTTTCGGACAAATTAATCGGGTATTTTCCGAAAGGCGGACCGATACCTAAAGCGAATAACAAACCGGCGATCAAAACTCTCGAAGGCTGGTATGAGGTTGAAGCCGGTAAGCATTACATCGTCACCGGGGTTCGGGGCGAGCGTTATCCGGTTGAAAAGGAGATTTTCGAAGAGACATACGAAAAGGTTAACGAATAACACGCAATCAGAACGAGGCTTCCGGCCATTCGACGGAGGTCTTTTTGTGCTTGCGTCTAACTGATCAGACGGCTAATGACCGTTGACGTACGTACATTCACCGGCACGCCTCTCGAAGAAGCGGACCACGGCCGGTGTGACAACATAGGGGCGCATGTTCCAAGGTGGCGATACGGTCTCCAAAACCGCGTGGGCAGGTTCGATTCCTGTCGCCTCTGTAAAAAGCGTGTTGCAACGTGAAGCACGCTTTAATAACGAAAGGGAGATGACGTGAATGGCGGAAAACAAACGCGAATCAGTCGGCAATTTAAACGTAAAGGTAGACGTAGATGTTTCGGAGGCTATCAAAGGCCTCAAAGCGGTTCAGCGCGAGGTAAAAGAGACGGTGAGGTCCCTAGCTGAACTAGACGCGGCGATGAGAGGGGATGAAAAGACGCCAAATAATCGCAGAAAAGGCGGCTGTGGAACTGTAGAGTCACCGTATGCGCTCGACTGGCGTCGGGGCGGCATAGATTCTTCGGAATAAATAAAAGCACCACGACCTAAATCGCGATGCTCTCATCTGCGTCCGAAATCTCGTCGGCCGTGATACCGATATATTTTAGCGTATCTTTTTCGGATGAATGCCCGAGTATAGCCATGATCCGATCGACTGCGATATTCATTTCGTACAGACGGTAGCCGAACGTTTTTCTAAGCGTATGAGTCCCGATGTTGCCGATCTTTTTAGCGATCTCGGCGCGCTCGGCGGCTTCGTTTAGAATGCGATAGGCTTGGACGCGACTGATTGGCTTGGCGCCCTTGCGGCTGGCAAATACGTAGTCTTCGTCAGCGCCTTCGAGTTCATTGACGAGCTTTTTGACGGATGCCGAGAACGTAATGACACGCGTCTTTCCGCGCTTGGCTTCGGTTATTTTAAGAGACGTTTGGCCGCGAAGATCGCCGACCTTAAGCGAAAGTAAATCGGAGATTCTCAGCCCAAAAGCCGTCCCTAATTGCAATAACAGACGGTCGCGCCCCGGTTTGAGGGCGTTTTTTAATTTATTGAAATCGCGTTTACTTTTGATCGGGTTCACTTCGTTAGCCATACGTTTCACTCCAATGTACTTTAATTATTTTTAAGTTACATTCATTATACGATAACGAATACGGTAAGTCAACGGCAAATAGACGGAAGGAGGACGATAACTTGGCGTATATAAATGGCAAGTTTTTAGAACGTGAAGAAAGACAGGCACGGATAGAGGCCGTCACGGAGCGGCTGAAGAAATTACGCGACATTATCAAAGCGGGAAAACACTCGGACTACCATGTCGATCTTATGCGGAAAGACCGCGACGAACTCACCAAACTAAAACGGGTACACCGTGCCGAGGTCGATATGCTCTATTTCTTCTACGAATACTTTTCGGAAGCAAGAAACCCGGGAAATCCGGATAACCTTGTACCGACGACCGCGGTAGACATGGACGACGCGCCGAATTTCCACACCAAGTTATCGTCGATCCTCGACTCGGTATCTAACCGAAATAAAACGGCGCGTATCGCATGGGCTGCGTCGCGGGGACACGCAAAGTCAGCGTATCTATCGAATGCCTATCCGGTGCGTGAAATCGTGTATAAAAAACGACGCATGATCTTGATTATTTCGGAAACGAATGCCGGATCGATCAAGTTCATTAAATGGGTCGCGGGACAGCTTAAGTACAACCAAAAGCTACGCGAAGACTTTGGCGAGGTCCTATACGAGCAGAAAACGCGCAACGAAAAGGATTCCGAAACGGCTTTTATAACAACGACCGGAATCAAAATGGAAGCGACGTCGCTCGGAACGCAGATTCGTGGTTTCCGTAATGGTTCGCAGCGACCGGATTTAGTTTTATTGGACGACTTAGAGTCGCTTGACTCGAACAATACGCCTGAACTGCGTCAGAAGGCAAAGGATTGGCTTAACCAAGACCTTATGCCAGCGGGCGATCCTACGAAAACAGCTTTTATTTTCATGGGAACACTTGTGCATTTCGATAGTTTGCTGAACTACGTACTGCAAGAACGTCGCGACTTCATTAAAAACAGCTTTCCGGCGATCATCAAGCCGCCGAAGCGAACCGACCTATGGGCGAAATTTGAACGTATCTACAAAGAATACGTACCAAGTGACGAAGAAGTCGAAGAAATGATGCAAGCAGAATCGGAAGACTCGATGTCCACGCCGAATGCGCGCGCAGCTATCCGTTTCTATGAAGAACATAAAGCGGAAATGGACGAAGGCGCCGAGGTTTTATGGCCGGGGCGTTTTCCTTTGCCTGCGCTGATGATCGAAAAGGTCAATATCGGCATAAAGGCGTTCAATACCGAATTTATGAATAATCCAATCGACGAGGATTCGCAGCTATTCAAGCCGGAATCCTTTTCGTATTGGACGGATTTTAAACTTAATCGTAAAGACTACGCCGTTTATATGGGGATAGATTTCGCAATGGGTAAAGAACGAGGAGACTTCTCGGCAATCGTGACAATCGCAAAACATAAAAAGACCGGAAAGATTTACGTCATTGACGCTTACGGAGAACGAATACATCCCGATAAGTTTCTGCGCAGGATTGTGGAGAAGGTTATCGAGTACCTACCCGATCGAATAGCGGCAGAGTCTCAAATGGCGCAAGAGTTCTTCATTGATACGCTGAAACGCGAGTTGGTAGTACAAGGATACCCGGCTGGATCGCGCGTCACAAAAATAAATCAACGATCGCGGAAAGAACTCCGTATCGAAGCACTCATGCCGCAGATCGAAAAAGGTGAGATCGAATTTCACCGCAGTCAAACGCTCTTACTCGAGCAGTTTGAGCGGTACGGCTCGAATTGGCACGATGACCTACCGGATGCGTTAGAAATGGCGGTGAGTGTCAGCAAGCGAGCGAAAACGATGCTTCAGGAGAAGCCGAAGTATATGTAACGAAAGGAGGACGTTAAATGTCGAGAATTAAGCAGCTAGAGGCGCAACTGTCGTTTGAGAAGCGGAAAGCCGCCCAGGCCTGCGCTTTGAATGAAATTATGCCGGAAGGCGGCGAGAAGAAAACGCAGGAGCAACTCGCAGAAGAACTAGGGATGTCGCGAATGGGGTTGTATCGATGGCGAACGCAAGATCCAACGTTCATTGAATACATGAATTTGTTAGCAGACGATATGCTTTCGAGTCACAGATCGGAAGTATACGGTCAATTAATGAAATTGATTAAGGGGCCGCAACCGTCCGTTAAAGCGATTGACTTATTCATGAAACGATACGGACTGCTTACCGAAAAGCAAATTATTACCGACAACACAACAACCGACGAGTCAGTCGATGATATTCAAAATGAAGCGGATAAGTTAGACGCACTTCTAAAGGAGGAATAAGCGATGGGTTTTACGGACTTATTTAAGCACCGCAACCACGAACCCGACGACGGATCGCATACTAAGACATACAGTATCATCCGACCCGGCGCGCAGTTTCCTCCGGCTGATTCAATCGAGCGACTAGCGAAATATCGGCGCATGAAAAAGTTGTTTGAGGGACGACAGCGAGACGTTTATGAGCGTGCAACCGAGGTGCTCAAAGACTCGCCACAAGCCGAGCAATTAAAGAAGCTATATATCGCGGTCAATCTTGCCGACATTCTCGTAACTAAGCCGGCTGACCTTCTCGTAGGCGAACCGGTTCAATTCGAAAGTGGACTACCCGACGACAGCGAGGAACAAAAAGCGCTGAATCGCTACGTAGAGGAAAACGACATTAATCAACTTCTTCACGAAAGCGCAACGGCTAACGCATTTCGAGGCGATTCATGGTTTAAGGTTCGATATGGCTACCGTCAAGACTTTACGGAAGTTGAGGAGCTCGGCTTACCCGTGCCAGCAGATGTCGAGATGGAAGCGATCATCGAACACGTAAGCGCTGGCGCAGTCTTTCCGGAGTTCAGCGCCGGCAACGTCAAGAAGTTAAAGGCGGTCAATATTGCGCAGATTGAATGGGTCGAAACGGAGAAGACGGAGATTCCGTTTTTAAACGTTGAACGACACGTACCAGGTTATATTCTGTACTCGCGGCATCGTTTGAACGAAAATGGCGTTGATACTTCAACGGGCACGCCGGTACCCGTATTTAAGATTGGTGAACAATTGCCGACAGGACGCGAAGAAGATATCGAAGAAACGCATCTGCCACACATTCCGGTCTTTCACGTACCATACAAGTCGATCGACGATGAATTTTTCGGGATTGGCGGCTTAGAAAAGTTAGAAACGGTATTTGCTGCGATTAACGACCGCCTAGTTCAGATTGACTATATTCTATGGAAGCACAGCGATCCTACGGCGTATGGACCGGAGATTCAAGACGAAGGAAACACGGTTCGCTTCGGCGGGGCTTATATTCCGGTAACAAAAGAAGACCATACGCCGGGGTACATGGTATGGCAAGCGCAACTAGACGCCGCCTTTAAAGAATTAGACGTTCTTCTGAGTACCGTATTCATGATGTCGGAAACGCCACAGTGGCTTTTCGGAACCACGATGTCAGGTGATAATTCAGGCGGAACAGGAACTTCTCATACAGATGGAGCCGCAATCAAAGCACGCTTTATGCCGATTCTTTCGAAAGTAAAACGAATCAGAGCACACTATGATAGAGCGATCCGAGACGCACTGTGGACGTGCATGTTATTAGAGAAGGCGGTCAATCGAATCAAAATCGATGAGGCCGTTTACCCGCGAGCTATTTGGAACGACGGCATTCCGCAGAATGAAAAAGAACTTGCGGAGATCATGCAGATCAGAACAGCAGGCAAGCCGACTATTGACGTGAGGGGCGCAATCAAGGCGATGGACGACGTTGATGATGAAAAAGCCGACGAAACCATGAGACGTATTGAAGAAGACGAAAAGTCCGCAAATGGCTTCGTGGATGCGTCGATCTTTAATGAGTCGGAAGTGCCGCCGGAACCCGAGGACGATGAGTAATGGCGAAAGTACCGGCACCTAACTACGATTATCAAACGAAGCAGCTTGCCGGCTATTATCGAACCGCCATAAAAGACATCCTCTCCGAACTCGATCGCGTCGATATTTCTGATTTCCGACGAGCCAATGCGCTTGCTACACTTCAGTCGATCAGCCGAATTTTAGCCGACCTCGATACAAAGTCGGCACGGTGGGTCAGTGAGAACGTGCCTATTGCTGCGAGAGAAGGCGTAATAAATACGCTGGTTTCACTTAAGATTGCGGAATCAGTTGAACAAGCGGCTCTTATCGTAAAGTTCAACGAGTTAAACGAAGCAATGGTTGCGGCAGCTATTGCGGACACACAAGCGGACCTTCTAGCGGTCACGCAAAATGTAGACCGGAAAACAAAAGCCGCAGTCAGGCGCGCCGTTTCCGATTCTATAAAGTACAACATGGCGTCGGGCACAAATGGAATGCGTACGATTCGAGACGATATCAAAAAGCGTCTCAAAGAATCCGTCATGACCGGAATAGTCGACGCAAAAGGACGGCGATGGAAGCCGGAAGTATATGCCGATATGGTGACTCGGACAAAAATGATGCAGACATACCGTGAAGCAACGACTAACGAAGCCGTTGATCGCGGCGTTTTGTATGCGCAAATATCGGCACATAGCGCTAAAGACGCCTGCCGCGGTCACGAAGGCGAGATCATAAAGCTGACGCCGGAAGCGCCTGGCGATTTTAAAACTTACGAGGAATTGCAAGCAACGGGTGAGATATTTCATCCGCGCTGTAAGCACGTATATTCACCGATTAGAGATGTCGATTTATTGTCCGAACGTTAAGACGTTAAACTAAACGGTTGTTTTAACTAATAGGCGACGGCCTTAAAACGGTTGGAGGACGATATGTTTGTAAAACGATTTATGCCGTTATTTGACGCAGATGATCAAGCAGGCGGGGGTCAGGCGGAAGAACAAACGCCGACGCAACCTAACGATGATCAGCCGAAGAAGCTCGAACTCACGCAGGAAGAACTGGATGCATTGATTACCAAACGCATTAGCCGCGTTGAATCTAAGTACGCAGATTATGGCGATCTAAAAGAGAAAGTATCAGCGTATGAAAAAGCGGAGCAAGAAAAGGCAGACGCAGAATTGACGGAACTCGAGCGAATCAAAAAGGAACTCGAAGCGAAATCGGAGACTGAGATGTCTCTTGCGAAGCAAATCGAGGATCTTAAAAAAGCGGACGAACAAAACAAAATTACGAACGAGTTTATTAAGATTGCTACGGCTCACGGCATCGCCTATGTTGACGACGCATTACGTCTCGCAGACTTATCGGAAGTTAAGGTCGATGAGGGTAAAGTGCTCGGAATCGAGGGTGTTGTTAGGGAGATCGTTGACAATAAACCATACCTGATTAAATCCACTCAAAATAGTAAGCCAATAGGTCAACCTACAAATGGAGGCGGAGAATCAGGCGGGGAAATCAAGACTTTAGAAGCTCAACTAACTACTGCGAAGAAGGAAAAAAACTTTTCAAAGGTTGTTGAGATTTCTAACAAAATAAAGAGTCTACTAAATAACTAGGGGGAAACTAAATGTTAAAGAGTTATGATTTTAAGGATCAAGTACGTCAGTTGGACGCGGGAATCGAGCTAATTCTTCAAGACGAGCCGACTCTTTTAGGGCTTGTGGGACTAAATGGTGAAGCACTCTTCCAAACTAAATACGAGTGGATGTCAGATCGTTTAAACTCGAACTTAGCAACGATTAAAGAAGTAGGGTCAGACGGTAAGATTACTGTCGCAGAAGATGACGGATCTAAGTTCCGTAAAGACGCTATCGTTGTTGTCGGGGAGGAATATCTTAAAGTTACCGACGTTTCGGGCGATGTGCTGACAGTTATTCGAGGATTCGACGGCACTACTCAGGAAACGCTAAAAGCTGGTGCTGAATTGCGAATTGTTTCACGCCCGCAAAATGAAGGGGCAGGCGTAGGTATGGACGAAGGACATGATCGCTACGTCGATTACAACTTTACGCAAATCATCGAAAGATATGCAGCGGTTTCCAACACCCAACAAGCTGTCAGAACGCACAATGTAACGGATGAACTTAATTACCAAGTGCAATTAAGACTGAAAGAAATGGCGCGTGAGTTCAACGACTGGTTGATTTATGGACGTAGAATTGACGGTAAGCCACGTATGACTGGCGGTCTTTTAAACTTTGCGAATCTTAAAGGATCAGCAAAAGCAAATTTAGAAGGAAAAGAAGTAGAGGCTAAAGATATTAACGCACTGATGGAGCAGGTATATCTCAGAGGTGGCTCTGTAAATACGATTTTAACGAATACAGCAGGCGCTCGTCAGATTTCAAAAATGGCGACGGATACTATCCGAACTGAACGTACAGACGCAGCTACAGGCCACAGAATCAGCACATTTGTTTCAGACATGGTTGGCGGCGGAGTCGCTACGGTCATTGTTGATCCTAACTTCCCGAAAGATAAGATCGCTTTGTTCGACCGAAGCATCCTTTCGCTACATCCTTTGACTGGGCGTTCTGTATACGATACGGACGCGAGCGTTCCAGGCGCAGACTTTGTCGCAAGACAGATTCGCGGGGAATACGGCATCAAAGTTAAAAACGCTAACGAAAAAATTGCGATTCTCGAAAACATCGCAACGACTGTATCTTAATCGACGGGCTTAATTGCCCGTCTTTTATTTTTGAAAGGGGGAAATACATTTGGCGATAACGGAGAGTCAAAAACAACGTTTGAACGAGTCTATGCCTATTGCGAATGAATTGAAACTGGGTGACATTATCCAAAACCTTCAATCTTCTGAAGGCGGGTCATTAGTTATTGAGGATGGCGCAATTAAAAATAGGCATATTGGAGATGGGGCCGTAAACTCTCGAACCATAGGAAAAGGCAGCGTTTTTCTCGATAATCTTAATACGGAAGTCAAGTCGATTTTAGATGACTATCGAAGTCGTTTGGAGGCGTTAGAGGGAAAGGGGTCTAGCTAATGGCACTTTATAAAGCGGCACCTTTTTATATGATTGGAAGTTCCCAAAAGATTGTTTTTGATCACAATGGGACATATGAGACGGACGACTCGGACGAGATCAAGTTGTTAGATGGATTGTGTCCGAAGTGGGTTACTTGTATAAAACCGGAGGATAAACCGAAGCCGGCGCCAGCTAAAAAGCCCGCCAAGAAATCCTCCGCAAAATAACAGGAGGTGGGGCGAATGGCAGCTACGGTCGAAGGTGCAAACGAATACATCAATACGTTTTTAGTAGATACCGAGGATTGGATCGACGCAGATGAAGCGAAGAAGAACCGGCTAATAAACCGAGCTTCTTCGACTTTGACGAGGGTCTTTCCTACGTACGTTATACCCGACAAAGCGGTTTATGAGTTTGTTAACGTACTAGCTATCGCGTACAACGATACGAACCGACTGAACAAGCACGGTATTTCTTCGTACTCAATCACGGGCGTCGCTGCGTTTAACTACAAAGACACACTTCGTAGCGAAGACGAGGACCTTATTCCACGCGAATCAATCAGCGCTATCAAAGACGCAAACGGCGTTCAAATCGGAGGCAAACGCATCAGAAGGACGGTGCTGTAAATGGCGATTTTTCCAATGCGCCAAACTATTACGGTGAAGCGACTATCTGCTGAGCGAGACGTTTGGGGAAACCCGATAAACGAAGCCGAAGAGTTTACACTAAAGTGCCGTATCGATGAAGGTTCTACCGCGGTTAAGTCACGCAACAACGGCGTCACTAAGTCCGAAGAAACAGTCGCATCGGCTCGTATTCTACTAGAACGCCTGGCGGACATTCGCTATACCGATATTATTTCTTACACGAATGAGCTCGGAGAAACGATGGAAAAGAGACCGAAGGAAATCAACGTTAAGAGACATATCGGTGGTAAAGCGATTCTCACGGAGGTGCTTCTATGAGTTTTACGTTCGATGCAAGTAACTTTATTAGCGGAATCAGCGCCGCCAGTCGAGGCGCCCTCGAAGGCGCAGCACATGCGCTTGGTGATTCAGGTGAAGACCTCGCAAGAGTTGCGCAGAATATCGCGCCGATTGACAAAGGGATGCTTCGAAGCAGCGTTAAGAAGAAGTTTAAATTGACGGCGGGAAAAGCGTCGGTGGACGTCTCATTCAGAGCGGTCGAGGACGGCTTTAACTACGCAATTTGGACGCACGAAATGGATTACAAACTCGGACCTACGTCGGCAGGCGCTGGCGGAATTGATGGCTACGAGGTCGGCAACAAGTACCTCGAAAGACCATTACGTGGAAACGCGGATAAGTACGTTCGATGGATTGCGGATGGCGCACGCGGAGGGCTGACATAATGCGTATAGTCGAATTAATTAACTTCATCAAAGCACGAGTCGACGGTGATTACTACGCAAATAAATTTTCAATAGACGGTGAGGGAGCGGAAATATCGGTCAAGTTAACGGGAGGCTTCCCGACGTCTAAGTACACCGGACTAAAGCGGCCGTCTTTTCAGATACTCGTTCGAGGCGAAGCAAGGGACGGCGAGGGGACGGAAGACAAAGCGTTCGAACTATACGATGCGCTTACGAATTTGTCCGAAGTTCAGGTCGGCGAAAGCTCGATCGTACAGATGCGCTGTAATAACTCGGCGCCATTGTATTTAGGAGACGACGAATCCGATCGTCCAATATATTCATTAAATTTCGATTGCGTAGAGCGTCCTTAGGGGCGCTTTTTATTTTGCGCAAATATAAAAGGAGGAAAACGAATGGCAGCAGGCATTAGAGGAATTAACGTTCCTATCGGGCCGGCGATCGTCGAGTTTGGCGAAGGTTCCGAACTAGTTACGTTTGATATCACGAAAGGCGGTATCGTCTTTAAGGCGGAAACGTCGATTCAAGATACGACGGTTGATCAATACGGAGACACGCCAGTCAAGTCAACGATGAAAGGCCGTAACGCGGAAGTAACGGTCCCATTCGCGCTTCATGACTTAGAACGGTTATCCGCAGCAATGCCGAATAGCCGACTAGTTAAGGATAGCACGGACCCGGCGAAGATGAAATTAGTCGTTTCCGGTAAAGCAGGCTTCGATATGTTAGCGGCGGCCAAAAAGCTCGTTATCAAACCGACGGCTACGGGTACGACACCTAACGACTACATCACAATTCCACTTGCGGGAGCTATGTCAGATCCGGAGTACACGTACAATTCAGACGATGAGCGTATCGCAAATCTGACGTTCAAAGCGTATCCGGACACGGACAACGACGGCGACCTATTCATCATGGGCGACGAATCAGCGGAATAACAACGGAAGGCATCGCTTAGCGGCGGTGTCTTTTTAATTTAGAAAGGAGGTTACGCAATGAGCTTATTTGGTATCGGAGGCACGAAAAAGGTATCAAGCGAACTTACACTCGGCGACAAAACGGTTCAAGTACCGAAGCTAACGCCGGTCAAATGGAAGGAACTATTCGAGGTGGTCGATCGTTTGCCGCATTTATTCTTTACGGTTCTAAGCACAAACGGTCAAGACGATTTTGCAGCGACTTTAGTTGCGGCTATTAATCTAGCGATGGATGAAGTCGTAAAGGTTGTCGCTGTCCTTTCCGGACTAGACAAAGACTATGTGCAGGAAAACGTCGGCACTGACGAGATTGTCGAGTTTTTAATCGCGGTCGTTGAAAAGAACCGTCTACAATCAGTAGCAAAAAACCTACGAAGCCTTCTTCCGAAAGTAGCGGAGTAAAACAAACGGATGAAGGCGAGAACACAATCGATGACTACTTAATAGATGCGGCGGTTTTGCTGGGCGTCACACAACGGCAAATCGAAGATGATTACTACATGGTCGACATTCCGAAAATCTTACGCGCCAAAACGAAGGCTAATGCGATCGATCGTCTCTCGATGATTTCGCTACTTGTCGGGTCTGAAGGGCGTGCCATGGATGACCGCGAGTATCAACGTCTTGTAAAAGACTTACGTAAACAAGCCGGCTATGTTGACCGCGAAGAATTTGACCGTGAAAAGTTCGAGCAATTGCGGAACTTCTTTAAATAACGGAGGAAAGGAGGAAAACAAATGGCAGGTGTATCAGTAGGCGAAATTACTGCGACGCTGACACTACAATCGAACCAATTCACGGCGGGTGTAGCGCAGGCCCAGGCGCAGATGCAGCAGATGGGCAATACGGCTAATTCGTTAAGCTCGCAAATGGGCCTCGTACAAAAAGCGGCCTTAGCGGTCGGCGGCGCAGTCGTGGTCGGCATCGGGGCATCTGCGAAAGCTGCGGCAAACTTCGAACAACAAATGAGCGCTGTCAAAGCGGTATCGGGTGCGACAGCCGGCGAGATGAAGACGTTGACTGACCTCGCAATCAAGCTAGGCGAATCGACGTCATTTAGTGCGACCGAAACGGCGCAGGCGACCGAGGAACTAGTAAAGGCCGGCGTAACGACGAAGGACATCATAAACGGAGGCTTAGCGGGCGCGCTCGACTTAGCGGCGGCAGGCAACTTAAACCTTGCGGATGCGGCCGAGATTGCCAGTACGGCACTTAACGCGTTCAAGGCCGACAGCTTATCGGTGTCAAAAGCGGCCGACATTCTCGCAGGCGCAGCAAACGCATCGGCGACGGACGTAGGCGAGATGAAATTCGGCTTGGCTCAGGTATCTGCGGTCGCGTCCGGAATCGGAATGTCGTTTAAAGACACGGCGACGGCGCTTGCGGTATTTGCACAGAACGGAATCAAAGGCTCAGACGCCGGTACGTCGCTTAAAACGATGCTATCGCGATTAGAACCACAGACGAAGCAGCAACGCGAAGAAATGATGGAACTCGGGATTATAACGTCAGACGGAACGAATAAGTTCTTCGACCAGGCCGGCTCTTTAAAAGACTTGGCGACTATTTCCGGCATTCTTCAGAACGCATTCAAAGGCCTAACGGATCAGCAGCGGCAATCTTCGCTACAGACGTTATTCGGTTCGGATGCGGTGCGAGCTGGTACCGTCTTCTATAAAGAAGGCGCAAAAGGCGTTGAGGATATGGCGGCGGCCATGTCGAAAGTAACGGCGGCTGAAGTATCGAAAGTAAAGCTCGATAACTTTCTCGGGTCAGTCGAAGAACTTAGTGGCGCAGTCGAAACGCTCGGCATTAAGCTCGGAAACGAGTTCTTACCGCACCTACGTAAAATAGTCGATATTGGAGCCGATTTAGTGCGGGCATTCAGTTCGATAAATCCGAGCGTAGTAGCAACCGGTCTTGCAATGGCGGGTACGTCGGCGGCGATCGCCCTTACGGCTTCGTCCGCGATCAAACTCGGCTTCGCATTGCGTGGATTATTCGCGGCGATGGGGCCTGCGGGCTGGATCATAACGGGCCTTTCGGTACTTGGTGGCTTAATGGTCGGCGTTTCTGCGGGCTACAAAGCGATGAATACCGTCAGTCTCGAAGCAGCAAACGCGAAACAAAAGGAAGTCGACGGGATCAATAAGACGATCAAAGAGTACGACGGCTTGCAGTCGAAGATGAAGCTGACGAACGATGAGCTGCTACGCTACTTAGACAACAAGGACGCGCTGGCTAACGAGAAGGATTCGGCTGCGATTAAAAAGCTAAACGCAGAGCAAGACGGCTTACGTAAAAGCTCGGGTCTTACGAATGAGGAGTTCGACCGGTTCTTACAACTGAACGATCAGATCATCAAGAAGTCTCCGGAAACAGAGGCGGCTTTCTCGGCGCAAGGTAATGCGATCGCTAAGAATACCGAGGCGATGAAACGATTGAGTGCGGAGAAAGCGGAAGAATTGCGCTTGGAACTCGAAAAGCAAAAGACGCTCGCAGAACGAAATATGGACGGTCAGCTACAGAAAGAAAAGCAGCTTAAACAAGAGATAAACGGCATCACGGAACAGCGGGCAGACAAAGAGCAGGCGGTTGCAAATCAACTAGCTGTCGTAGAAAGTATCGAACAGAAAATTGCGCAAGCAAAACAGAACGGCGATAAAGCAACGGCAAATATGCTCGAAGTAAATCTCGCGCAAGAGAAGCGCATTTTGGAAGCAAAGCAAACCGAATTAGTGAAGAGTACGGAGTCTTTACAGAAAAAACGCGCCAGCCTAGCGGAGACACAAAAGGAACTTTCGAAACTCGATCAAGTAAATCAAAAAATGATCCAACTAGAGCTTCGACAAGTCGGGCTTACTGCGAAAAAGGGGCAAGGCGTCGCAGTCATAGATAGAGAGATAAGTAAACTTCGAGATGCTCGTGCAAACCTAATCAACAATACGACTGAAGCGGATAAGAAGACGGCTGAGTATCGAGAATCATTGGCCGCAATTGAAAGCGAGCTATCGCAGTTAGAGCGGACTAAGAACAAGGTTATCGAAATCACCGGCCAAGCCTCGAACATGAATGCGGAGCTAAGCAAGGATCTTAGTAAGCGTATTACGATAATCACTAACGATGTCACACGTAAAACAGAACGAGCTGTCAGCCGTGGCCGAGGAAACGAAGGAACGTACCACGTCGGAGGCATCGTCGGTAAGCCGGCCGGCAAGCTACATTCAGGTGGCATGGCATCGAAGTTTATTGATCGTCCGATGAGTCACGAAGTTGATATCCGCGCGCTACGAAATGAAATGGTCTTGACGGAAGCGCAGCAGGCGAATTTATTCCGGATGCTAGACGCTGGACATACGGCTCGGGTTGCGTCAGCAGGCGGCAACAGTCCGCAAATACAGGCGCACCTATCCAGCCTCGCAACTGCTATCGAGTCTCTTAAAGGGCTTTCGGTGGTTATGGAGGGCGAAGTGGTCGGGCGTATTGTCGAACCGCACGTAAGTAGACGGCAGATGGACGAAATAGATCGAAGCAGTTATTAGGGAGGAGGTGAGCGGTTGAGCAACGCTAGTTTCATCAAAGCGATAGCGCCGGATGCGCAGAAAATATACCGGAATTACAACATACTCGCGTCGCTTGTCATTGCGCAGGGCTGCCTAGAATCCGGCTACGGAAATTCGGGATTGGCCACGAAAGGTAAGAACTTGTTTGGCGTAAAAGGTTCGTACAAAGGCGCTTCTATTCGTATGTTGACGTGGGAAGTGTACAACGGAAGAAACGTCCAGGTATACGCCGACTTCCGTAAATACCCGTCTTGGTACGAGTCGATGCAAGACCTCGCGAAGTTGTATATCAACGGAACGAGCTGGAACCCGAATCACTACAAAGCTGTCGTCGGTCAAACGAATTACCGGAAAGCAACGAAGGCTCTCGTTAGTGCCGGATATGCAACGGACCCAGCGTACGCGACGAAATTGAACAACATTATCGCGACGCATAACCTAACGAAGTACGACACGAAGAAGACGACAGACACAAGCACCGACGTAGATAAGCCAGCGAAGCCAAAACCGGAACCATCCGTTGTTGATATAGACGAAAACTTTAATGAAGATGTATTCTCGCCGGATATTGTTTTCGGACGATCTTCAGCGATTCCACGCTCGGATGCAAACTTCCGTATTCAATACCGCAATGGAACTATTATCGACATGGCACGAGACCTATCTGTTTTAGTACGTAGTCTAGTCGTATCGGCGCCGTCTCCGAATATCACCTACGAAAACATACCGGGGAAAAACGGTTCTTATCGCACAGGTAAAGATTTCGGTAATCGCCGAATCACGGCCGAGTGCACGATGTATGCTGAAGACGCCGCCGACTTCTACTTGTTACGCGACGAAATATATAATGCTCTTTATCAGGAATCCGAGTTTTATCTAGTCGCGGAGGGCAATCCGAAGAAACGTTGGCGAGTCGAATTGAGCGATTCTTTTGATCCGGAGAGAAGCGGAAGCGTGGCCGATTTTACACTAACGTTCGAAAGCGCATCTCCTTACTGCGAATCGGTCGGTACGACGCAGGACCCGTTTACTTTTGACGCGAGTCTTTGGCAGTTCGGCGAAAACCTAGAGGACACTATACCGGTCTATAAACATAAGACAAAGAGCTTCCGTATTTACAACGCGGGGGCTATTCGTATTGATCCGTTGGAATTGCCTTTCGTCATTTCGTATAAAGGCGCCTCATCTAAGTTAAAGATCACGAACAAAACGACCGGCGATGCTTGGCAATATACGGGCGATACGACGTCGAAAGAGACGGTTATTTTGGACGGGGTCAAGGCGCGTAAAGATGGCGTAAGTATTTTCGGAGATACCAATCGGCAGACAATCCGACTAGAGCCGGGATGGAACGAATTTGTGTTGTCGGGAACGAGCGGATCATTCGAAATCAAATTCGATTTCCGATTCTATTATTTCTAGGAGGTGGCGCGATGGAGCTACTTATAAAAACGGTAAGAGGCGAAGTCGAGGCGCTTACCGACTACGATTGTACGGTACGGGAGACGGCCGAGAATGAAAAGTCGCTTGATGTGTCGGTTTTGAGTACGAGAAACAACGATCACTCATTCGGGTTGATCGAGAACGAAAACATCTTCGTTTGCGACGGAGAGGAATACGTCATCAAGAAGACGCGTCCAGTCACGGCAAATAAAACGATAAAGATCGAAGCATCAGGCGTCTATAAGCCGTTAATCGACCTAGCCGACAATTACGTTTATAGCAAATCCAGCAAGAAAAAGAAGATGACTATTGACGACATGGTTGCGATCGCCCTCGAAGGGTCCGGCTATTCATACGACATTTCACCGGAAGGCCTTGACGCTACGTTTGAGCTCGAAGATTTCGGCGATGGTTTCTCTAACGATTTATTGCGAGATATCCTCGATAAGTACAAAGCGGAATATACCATCGAGGGGAAAAAGGTAGTCATTGCGAAGGAATTGGCTCGCGACACCGACTATCAGATTCGATATAAATTCAATTCGCGCGATGAATCGGTTGAGATCGATACGAGTTCGTTAAAGACGTACATCCGCGGCTATGGAAAACAGAACGACAAGACGAAGGCGTACGCGGTCGAGCTTGAGTACACGAGCCCGTTAGCGGAAATCTACGGAATCAAGCACGCTGCACCTATCCGCGATGACGCATATACCGACAAGAATGCCGACGAATTAGAGCTTCGACTGCAAGAAGAACTAACGGATACGATCGAGCTATCTTTGACGCTGACGTATACGGAGCTTCGACATTTCGGCGTCCAAGACATCCGCAAAGGCGACTACGTTTGGTGCATGATCGATCCGTTTGGAATCAATAAGCGAATTAAGGTTGTCGGTGTTGAGCGTTATTCTGATCCGAATAAGTCGCCAGTTTACACATTCGGAAAGCTGAAACGCGATATTAAGACGGACATGAAAAACTTTCGGAAGACTGAGAAGCGCGTATCCAAGTTGTTCGATGCGTCCGGAAAAGTAAAAGGGCCATCGGTAGGTTCCGGTATACGTATCGGAAGCGACGCAGACTTTGACGACGGATATGACCCGACAACTATACCGAAGTATGGACCAGCGACGGCGGTTTCCGATGGATTGCTGACATCAAACGATTATCAGAAGATACAGAGCATCGTAGTAGGACCGGACGGGAAGCCACAAGTAGATATGGCTAGTTCATCAAAGGCCGGATTAATGTCGTCGACTGATTATATAAAAGTTTCGAAAATAAACGTCAGTTCTTCCGGAGCAAACGTGGACCTTAATAAACTTGTATCGGACCTGACGGCGCTGACTGCGAGAGTAGCCGCGCTAGAATCTAAATAAAGGAGGCACTAAATGGCTAACGTATTTTTAAAGCGGATTGCATCAGCATTCGACCGAAACGCTAGGAACAACATGAATGATAACTTCGGTAGTATCGAGAAGGGATTTGCGCAAACGACTTCCGAGTTGAATGCACATAAGAGCGCACCTACTGCGCATACCTCAGCACAAATTAAACACGGATTATTCAACGTGAGTAACCGACTAGACAACTTACATGCACGCTTTGCGAATCTTGTTGTCAACCATGATGGTGAGGATGTAAAAGAGGTTGTAGATATTCGAGTTGCGATGGATGCATCGACCCATAAAACGGCCAAAGATCGGCTAGATTACGAGTTTGCTCTTATTGACAAACGCTTCAAGCGCGAAGTTCATGTGGACGATTTTGGGGCAGTTGCGGACGGTAAAACGGATTCAACGGAGGCCTTTAAAAAGGCTATCGGTAGTGGAAACGTTATGGTCAAGGCGTCCGCGGGTACTTATGTCGTTCGAGGCATCAGGCTGCCTTCAAATACGGCGCTTATCGGTCAAGGTAAGGATATCACTATCTTTAAATTACACAACGATGCTTCAGCAAGTACTATTTTGCTAACTAACGCGGACCACAGCGCAGGTAACCGAAATATATATGTCGAGGGGTTTACGCTTGATTGGAACCGCAGTCGTCAAGGCGGTCTAAAGGCTACGGGAGGAATTGCGTCAAGCGCATTGACATACGCAAAAGTCACGCTTGGATGGGTTCAGAACGTAAAAGCGATTAATCCCGGCCTACATGGATTCGACATTACCGCACCAACTTACAATATAACTGGATCGAACTATACCCAAAACGGTAGTCGTTTCGTATGGATTGATAACTGCGAGGCATCCGGCTATGGGGATGACGGAGTAACTACGCATTACAGCGAATATGTTTTCATCGATCGTTGTCATTGTACGAATCCAAGTGGAGAAGCGCACGCCCAAGGAGCGTCTAACTCTAATGGAATTGAGATCGATGACGGCTCCCGTAACGTTTGGGTAACCGGATGCTATACTTCGGGGAATGTTCGAGGAGTAGAAGTAAAAGCGCACGCAAGTTGGCCGGCGGCTCAAAACGTCCATATTTCTAAGCACGTATCGTATCGAGATGTTAGGAGTTATGATGCGAGACATATCGGCCATCACAGAGCAACCGATCCGCAAAGTACAACAGCGCGCGACGTGTCATTTACTGACTGTACGTCAATTGAGCCGATATACAGCGATATGTATAAAGGGCTTGCGCCTAGAGCGTTACTTATTTCTGCGTATCATCGGGTTAAAGTGACGAATTTTACCGCAATTGGCGATCCTTCCTATGATTATAAGAAAACACCTATAGTCGCGACCCAGTTTAAGTCTCGTAACATCATCATCAATGGATTAACGATGACAGGTTTTAAGACAGCCTCGCACGATGTTCGGGTGTTCGGGGGTGCCCAAAGATCGGATGATGTATCCATTTCTAACTTTGTTATCGAAAATTCCGCAGACATTGGAATCGGAGTCGGTGGGAAGGTTTACGGGGTAAAGATTTCTAACGGCACCTTGAACGGAAATAGCGGAAGTATTGGCGTGTATTCACCTAACACACAGACGGTCATTGTCGGTGTTTCTGCGACTGGATATCAAAACGCAGCCGATCTCGCAAAGAGGACATTTTCTCAAGTACCAACAAGACTAAAGGGTGGTTTGGTGGCCGGTTCAACGTCGGGGGCGGCTAGGAGCACGTCAAGTGCTGTATTAGGTACAACGGGTTCTTGTGAAGCTCGCGGGCCGGCAAACGTTATATTGGGTTCGCGAGAAGGATCGAGTACAGACGGATCACGCCAAGCCGTAATTGCTTCTAATAACAGTCACACAAAAGGCGACGGATTTTCTCGTGTTGTTCTAGCATCGCAGGGAGTAACGTCGGTTCAAAACTATTCTGTTTCGGGCGGATACCACGATACTAAATGGCAAATCTCATCGATGTCAGGTGATATCACTAGCGCCGGCCAAGTCCGAGGAGGCTCGTCATTATCCGACTATGCGGAGTATTTTGAGAGCGCCACGGGCGAATCCATACCCGTAGGAACGGTCGTGACTCTCGATGGTTCTAAGATAGTGCCGGCGCAACAGGACGATTACTTATTAGGTGTCGTATCATCTACGGCGGGCATTGTTCTTGGCGAGTCATCATTCGATTGGCAAGGACGTTATTTGCGTGATCGATTTGGTGGAGTCATTACGCAAAAAACAAACGTTATTCACGTTGAATCTGACGGAAAAGAGAGCGTTGAAATTATTGATCTTCCGGTTGAAAATCCGGACTACCGAGAAGACGTTGGGTATTTGCCGCGGTCAATTAGACCGGAGTGGCATGTCGTTGGTTTAGTCGGCCAAGTTAGCGTCAGGATTGACGAGACTGTCCGCGTCGGTGATTTTGTAACGGCTGTCAACGGCGTAGCAACAAAAGGCGCGTCTAATTGGCGTGTAATGGAAATCGAAACGCCGTATGACGAAGCAGAGGGCTACGGCGTCGCGAAAATATTTATTCGATAAAGGGGAGATGTGTATGTTAGCAAAAGATGGCGCTTTGTCTTTCGACGTCAATGCGCAAACAAAGCGGCCTATCAATGCCGCCATACAATTCAGCACGCAAGATATAAAAACGGCGCGTCTATCCTTTAAGCTCACGAAAGATGGCGTTCCTTTACCGTTATCGGCGGTCGTAGGTAAATTAGTCCTTTCGATGGCGGATGGAAGCCGTTTTATACGAGCAATTACACTAGTAAATAAGCCCGAAGGACTTGCCGAATATGTTTTGTCTGCGGACGAGATCCGTCATTATGGAAACGTAAAAGCCGAATTGATCCTTTATTACACGAACGGCCAAGCGCTATCCATTCATAAATTCGGCTTCAGCATCGAGCAGTCACTTATCGATCAAAATATCGTACCCGTTGCGGAATATTACATCGATGACTTTGAAACGCTGCGGGGTCAAATTAACGATCTTTATGACGACGTAGTAGCAACCGTTGCGGAAATTGAAGCAAAATTCGAAGACTTGGACAACGTTGAAACGAAGGTTGGAGCGCAAGAAAAAGTAGATGCTCACGCAAATAATTCGGATGTCCATGTCACTGCGAAGAAGAAAGCGGAATGGGACGCCAAAGAGACGACAGCGGGGGCGCAGCAAAAAGCGGACGCCGCGCTACAGAAAGCGAAAGATTATGTCGCCGGCTTCCAGCAGAAAAAAATCACGGCTGATACGGGAATGCCCCTAATTTCGATTAGAGATACGTCAATAAGTATTTTAGAATCCGTCATCGACGGCGGCTTGGGTCAGGGAACTTTCTACGCAATCGCAGGATCTCGGGATATGCCGAATCATCGTTCTTGCCGAGGTTTCTATCACATGACGGATACTACGAATGGCAAAGCAATTTTCGGGTGGATTTATGCGACTGATTTCGCAAACAACATTTATACGAATTATCTTAATAATAACGTATGGAGTGGTTGGGCAAGGTTGTCTAATCCGACTATGTTGTCTGAAACTGGACAAAGTCAACTGCTGCCGAATGGTACGGATATTTTAACGTTACCATCCGGTTATTACTACGCCGTCGGAACGAACGTACTCAACATGCCGAGTAAAAACGATTCATCGTGGTTCAATATTTACGTTATTGACAATAGCAACAACCGTAAAACTTTTCACGTTATACGTAGTGCTGATAACCTTCATTGGTGGGGAACGGTTCATACTGACGGATCATTCAGAGGGTGGAAACGGATGATGACGGATGATGAACTAAGTAGTACGTGGAACCAAGTTACATTAGTCACGGGAGTAACAAAGCACTTTGCGGGAAATCCTCTTCTATTCTCAATTCGTCAAAATACGCTTCACTTACGAGGGTCTTTCGAGGGAATACCGGCAAACGATGCTGTAATTGCACGGTTCGCTCAAAAACCGTCGGGGATAACCGTTTTTGGAGGCACCACAGTTGGCTCATACGGAGCAGCACGGCTGTCATTTGCGGAAGACGGATCGTTGAAATTTGACGGGCTAAACGCGAATGACAACACCAAAGTCACGAGGATTGAAATTAACGAATCGATTCCGTTGTGGTAAAGGAGTGAATATGTATGCAAATTTTCTACTATGACGAAAATTTTATATACCTGTGTGAAGATATTATCAGCGAGTACGACGAGATCCCGGAAAACGCTACGGATGTACGGCCTAGAGATGGTCTGTATATTGCAACGTTTGATCCGGAAAAAGAAGAGTGGTTTGAAGCTGCGACACAGGAATATATCGACAGCCTTCAACCGAAGCCTCAACCGTCAAAAACGGAGATCATGGAGCAACAGATCGCTGACCTTTACTATCTTATCGCGTTAGGAGGTATGTAGAATGTCGATCGATTGGTTTTCGGTAATCAAAGGCTTTTACGATGACGGACTTTGGTCGAAGAAACGCGTCCATGACGTAGTGGCAGCCGGCAGAATCACACCGGAACAATACAAAGAAATTACGGGAGATAAATACGAAGCTGATAAGCCGCCGGCCGAAGAGTCGTAGGCTTTTTATTTTGGAAGGAGAGACGTATGTATGGCGGAGCCGAGCAATACCGAATTAAACGAAAAGATTTCGGACATTCGCGAGTGGCTCGTTCGTATCGATACTAAGGTCGACTTTTTCAACGATGTTAAAACAAAAGCAGACCAAGCGGACGAGAAAGCGGATGAAGCGTTGGCACTCGCAAAAGAAAACCGCGCAGACATTTTAGACATGCGCGCAAATACGAAGTGGGTTTGGGGCGTGATGCTTACGGTAGTGGGTTTGTTGCTATCGCTAGGTCTCGCGCTTTTTAAATAAAACGAAAAGGGAGACGATTATATGACGATTAAAGTGACGAAGGATCTTGTATCTCCGAGTAAGTACGGAATTAAATGTCCGAATGCGATGGACGCGAAATACATCACGTTCCATAACACAGCTAACGATGCGCCAGCTAAAAATGAAATCTCGTATATGAAAGGAAATACGAATCAAGTATCTTACCACTTCGCAGTAGATGACGTAGAGGTTCGTCAGGGGATTCCAGTAAATAGAAACGCTTGGCATTGCGGAGACGGTTCCGGACCGAATAGCGGAAACAGAACGTCAATCGGCGTTGAGGTGTGTTATTCAAAATCCGGGGGCGAGCGCTATAAAAAGGCGGAAGCATTAGCGATTAAATTCATTGCGCAGCTTCTAAAAGAACGCGGATGGGGCGTCGATCGCGTTAAGAAGCATGAAGATTGGAGCGGAAAACACTGTCCGCATCGTGTGCTCGATGAAGGTCGTTGGGGCGCAGTTAAATCGGCTATTGCGAAAGAGCTCGCAGCACTAAACGGAACCAAAGCGCCTGCAAAAACGGGCACAGCGACTAAGCCGGTGAAAGCGACTAAACCAATAGCGCCGTCCAAAAAACTAGCGGTACCTACCGGCGTGATCCGTCAAGGTGCTCGCGGTACGGCAGTTACGCAACTTCAAAACGCATTGGCTGCCGTATATTTCTACCCGGACAAAGGGGCGAAGAATAACGGAATCGACGGCATTTACGGTCCGAAAACGGCTAACGCAGTCAAGCGATTCCAGTCGACGCAAGCCGGCATTGCAAACGACGGCATTTACGGACCTGCAACACGCGCCAAACTGGTGGCGGCATTAAAGAAAGCGGGGTATAGCGTATGAAGAAGAATATTAGCGCAGGAACGGTGACTCGATTTATTTTACTTGCGTTGGCTCTCGTAAATAGCGGACTGACGATGTTTGGCGTGCAGACGATTCCGGTAGACGAGGCGGCGGTGTCCGATTTTATTGCGCTTCTTTTCCTCGGCTCTACGGCGCTATTAGCGTACTGGAAAGATAACGATGTATCCAAGAAGGCGCGCGAAAGAAAAGCGTTAGATGAGGTCGGCAAGAAGTAGACGGAACTTTCGGCGGTTGCTTACGTATAAAAACGTAGGTAGCCGTCCTACATAACAATAACGTATAATTAAAAGAAAAAGGTCGTGGTTAAATGAAGCGTGTTAGACTACTTTTTTCTATAGTAATAGCCTTGCTGATAGTTGCGGGGTGTTCGTCGAATACTCAGCCGAGTAGTAAAGACGAAGAGGTCCAAGCGGAAGAAACCAACGCAAATGAAAACTTACGTGAGGACAGCGATCTGTGGGCCTATAGTTCGGAAATTAATGACGAGGATAATATCGACGGGCTGAATATAAAAGTTGATCGAATTCTTATTTCGCCGTCAAGCGCCCATATCGCAATAAAAGGTTCGATCGAAAATATCGGCCATTCTTCCTTCGAAGCCTTTCCGGCATCCGAAACGATTAAGTTAAACACAGGTGAAGAACTCGGTCCGGAAGAATTAATCAAAGTATCGGAAGAAGGTACGCCTAAGCTGAAGAACAAAGGCGATAGGCTCGACTTCTTTTACGCATGGCCTATGTCGAATACGTCACCAAACGAAGTTACTAGCGTTAATTTATCGTGGAAAATTTACGAAATGTCCGGTAAGGACGTTTCTGACTCGACTTCATTTGCGCGCGAATATACGTTTAACCAATAACGAAAAGCCCCGTCCCTAACCGGATGGGGCGTTTTTTACGTTTAATATGTCCGCAAACTTAACGAAATTAGTATCACCGCGATTATCCTTCACACGAAATTCCTTCCGTAGATGGTCCACGTATACAACGCGACCACTTACTTCGCGAACAAATCCGTCATCATATAACTCGAAATCTAGCGGCAGGTCTTCGCTCAATGCCGAGGAAATAACGAACTCAAATTCGGCGACTTGTTCTTCGCTTAATACCGGTCGATCTATTTTCTGCTTCGCGAGATGTAATTGGCGCAAAGCTTCGTTGTGTTCAGGCAGAATAAACTTCATCTGCCATCTATTCTGATCCTTCCGTTCGTCCCACATCGGCGACACCTCCGATTAAATTATAGCCGAATGTGCGTTCGTTCATCAATCGGAAATATCAAACAATTCATTCGCGTCAGTTAGGCCGAACTCTTTTATTACCTTTTCGAGAACATCCTTCGGGTATCTCTTCATCTTGCCGGAACACATTTCGCTTACAGTACGTGTTGATAGGCCGGTTTTTGCAGCGAAATCCTTTTGCTGGGTGTATCCGTGCTTTTGTAGCAACTCGTTAATACGAAGCCTCAACGTAAGCCACCTCCGATATTCATTACGCTAAGTATAATCTTTTTTAACTTATTACGCAATACGTAATTGACAATTCTGTTTTCCGTAATTATAATTACGTTAACAGTAAATTACGAAAGGCGGAATTGATATGCATTACTTAGCGGAACACCAAACGTTCTCCTCGACGCAGGCCCTAAACACGGCCGTCTACGAACATATCAAACGAAACTCATACGACCTATCCGACACAGCGCGGACCGCACTTAAGCAGATCGCACGTTATGCGGTAAAGTTCGCAGGCGCAGCGCATCTCAAAGCGGAAACCTTGGCCGACCTGATCGGTAAATCCGTCAAGACGGCACGCCGCGTTCTTAATCACCTAGCCGCGCTGAACATCGTCAAGAAGGTCGCAACGACCCGTAAAATCAACGGAGGCAAGGGCGCAAACATAATCGTCATCTTACCGTTAACTGCGAATGACCAGTCGACAGTGACCACTCGCCAAGCGCCGGAAAACGCCGACGTACCAACGGTTGAGACGCCGAAAATCGAAAATGAACCATCGGATTCTATTAATCTTAAAAATCAAAAGCACGTTAAAGATACGGCTACGGTTCCGGCTGAAGCGTTGAAAAACTCGTTGCCAACAGAAATCTATAACGCTATGAGTCGCTATTTTGACGCAGCAGAAATCTATAAATACTACGGCTTGTTATTGCGTGCTAAAGCCTCCGTAGATCCTGCGCTAATGATCGAGCATGATCCGGAGCCATTCGTAGATGCGTGGCACAAGACAATGCTCAAAGCGAAATTGAACGAAATTAGCCGTTTTGATGACTACGTATATATTGCGTTCCAACGTGCGGCAAGCGAGGCAAAACGCAGGAAAATGCGTGCTAAATTAGAGGCGTTCGAAGCGTTTCTTGAAGCGGAGTAATGCGGATGGGTATCGCATGAAATACTTGCAGAATAGCGCTCCTATCGTCTATAATACGAAGTATCGAAGTGAAACCGTTTGACTTACCGACTGACTTAACGTCTATATACCAACGTTTGACTTACCGTCTGACTTACCGGAGACTTCTCGGATACCTTGACAGGGTAGAGGTCGCTGGTTCGAGCCCAGTCGGAATCATCGTTGAAACCCTTGCCTAGCAAGGGTTTTTTTGTTTTTTTTGACAGCGAATATTTGTTCTGTTTCTTTTGATTGGGGACGTACTTTATCCACCAGATTGTTTCTGAGTATTTTTAGGATCAGAACGATTAAGGTGTTCTGCAGTGTTAAATTCTAATTTGTTTGTGACATGACCATAAATATCTGAGGTAGTTTTAGCACTAGCATGCCCGGCTCTTTTTTGAATAGCATTAATGCTCTCACCAGCCTCAATAAGGAGTGCGACCATTGTATGTCTTAAATCATGTAATCGAATGTTTTTTAATTTGTGTTTATTTTTGATCTTAGACCATTAAGCCATTATGAAATAAATATTGGTGATCATCTCCTTCCCATACTAGTTAGGCATCTTTACAAAACGTTTAGAACTTCTTGATTTAGGTTCTTTAACATAGGGTTTGCCATCAACTGTCTTTGAAATTGAACGATTAAAAAAAAGACCTCACCATCAAATGAGGTCCTTTTCTATCCGCAAGCGTTAGAGGAGGTTCCTCTTACATATTTTACCTAAATTTTCTAGTGGTTATAACTCCAAATTTATAAAAAATCACTTTTCCAATTCCACTTACATATAGTATACAGGCCGCATGTCTTTAATCTCTCATGGTTTTACCCCATCTAGAAAAAATCTCCCCCTATGGGGAGGTCTTTTCTTTTTGTGTCTTTATCTTATTTTTTTTCTTGTGGAGGGGAATAATTTATTGTAATTGCTTTACTAATGCTTTTTTGAAAACTATATAAGAAAAAGAACATTATACATATTTATCAATAATAAAAATGTTGTTATAAATCATCTGTTAATTTAGACTGTTTATACATTTTTGCTAAACAATCTCACTAATGTAGATAAGGTGCATAAGATGTCAAAGAGGTGATTTTATGAAAAGGTGTAGGCATTGTGGGAAATTATGTACATCTCATTTGGGAAATAATAATAAACGAGGAAGTTGGTATGGTTCGTATGAAGATTATGACTGGGAGTGTGATAGCTGTAAGAAAGGAAAAACAAGAAAACCAGTGAAAAATCCTTGCTGTGGAAAGGATCCTTGTGTGTGTGTCATCCAAGGTCGTCCAGGGGGTAGAGGTAGAAGAGGCCCAGCAGGTCCAACAGGTCCAACTGGACCAGGAGTAGGAGCAACGGGAGCGACCGGCGCAACAGGAGCAACAGGAGCAGCAGGAGCCACCGGAGCAGCAGGAGCGACCGGAGATACGGGAGCCACAGGAGCAGCAGGAGCGACCGGAGATACGGGAGCCACAGGAGCAACAGGTCCAACGGGAGCGACCGGAGATATTGGCGCAACAGGAGCAGCAGGAGCAACAGGAGCCACGGGAGCAACCGGAGATACTGGAGCCACCGGAGCGACCGGAGCGACCGGTGCAACAGGTCCAACGGGAGATACGGGAGATACGGGAGCCACCGGTCCTACCGGAGATACGGGAGCCACAGGAGCAACAGGTCCAACGGGAGCCACCGGTCCTACCGGAGATACAGGAGCCACCGGAGCAGCAGGAGCGACCGGAGATATTGGCGCAACAGGAGCAGCAGGAGCAACAGGAGCCACGGGAGCAACCGGCGCAACAGGAGCCACGGGAGTAGGACTAACAGGTATTGTGCCATTCGACCCAGGAGCAGCACCAGGTTATCCAGTAGGTCAAGTTGTGACGAATAATGGTAGTACGTATATTGTAAATACGCCATCTCCAACTGGCACGCCAGGAACATCACCAGATTACACGTTGATAGCGGGTGCGGGTGCAACCGGAGCAACCGGAGATACAGGTGCAACGGGTGTCACGGGAGCAACCGGAGATACTGGAGCCACAGGAGCCACGGGAGCCACAGGAGATACTGGTGCAACAGGAGCCACGGGAGCAACCGGAGATACTGGAGCCACAGGAGCCACCGGAGCGACCGGCGCAACAGGTCCAACGGGAGCGACCGGAGATACGGGAGCCACCGGAGCAACAGGAGCAACCGGAGATACGGGAGCGACAGGAGCAACCGGAGATACTGGAGCCACAGGAGCCACGGGAGCCACAGGAGATACTGGTGCAACAGGAGCCACGGGAGCAACCGGAGATACTGGAGCCACAGGAGCCACGGGAGCCACAGGAGATACTGGTGCAACAGGAGCCACGGGAGCAACCGGAGATACTGGAGCCACAGGAGCCACCGGAGCGACCGGCGCAACAGGTCCAACGGGAGCGACCGGAGATACGGGAGCCACCGGAGCAACAGGAGCAACCGGAGATACGGGAGCGACAGGAGCAACCGGAGATACTGGAGCCACAGGAGCCACGGGAGCCACAGGAGATACTGGTGCAACAGGAGCCACGGGAGCAACCGGAGATACTGGAGCCACAGGAGCCACCGGAGCGACCGGCGCAACAGGTCCAACGGGAGCGACCGGAGATACGGGAGCCACCGGAGCAACAGGAGCAACCGGAGATACTGGAGCCACCGGAGCCACAGGTCCAACGGGAGCGACCGGAGATACTGGAGCCACAGGTCCAACGGGAGCGACCGGAGATACTGGAGCCACAGGTCCAACGGGAGCGACCGGAGATACTGGAGCCACCGGAGCCACAGGAGCAACCGGAGATACTGGAGCCACCGGAGCCACAGGAGCAACCGGAGATACTGGCGCAACGGGAGCCACCGGAGCCACAGGTCCAACGGGAGCGACCGGAGATACTGGAGCAACCGGAGATACTGGAGCCACCGGAGCCACAGGAGCAACCGGAGCCACAGGTCCAACGGGAGCGACCGGAGATACTGGAGCCACAGGTCCAACGGGAGCGACCGGAGATACTGGAGCCACAGGAGCAACCGGAGCCACGGGAGCGACCGGAGATACTGGCGCAACCGGAGCCACAGGAGCAACCGGAGCCACGGGAGCGACCGGAGATACTGGCGCAACCGGAGATACTGGCGCAACCGGAGCCACCGGAGCCACAGGTCCAACGGGAGCCACAGGAGCAACCGGAGATACAGGAGCCACCGGCGCCACAGGAGCCACAGGCCCTACAGGAGCCACAGGAGCCACAGGAGCAACCGGAGCCACAGGAGCAACCGGAGCCACGGGAGCGACCGGAGATACTGGCGCAACCGGAGCTACAGGAGCAACCGGAGCCACGGGAGCGACCGGAGATACTGGCGCAACCGGAGCCACCGGAGCCACAGGTCCAACGGGAGCCACAGGAGCAACCGGAACCACAGGCCCTACAGGAGCAACCGGAGCCACAGGAGCAACCGGAGCCACGGGAGCGACCGGAGATACTGGCGCAACCGGAGCTACAGGAGCAACCGGAGCCACGGGAGCGACCGGAGATACTGGCGCAACCGGAGCCACCGGAGCCACCGGAGCCACAGGTCCAACGGGAGCCACAGGAGCAACCGGAGATACAGGAGCCACCGGCGCCACAGGAGCCACAGGCCCTACCGGAGCCACAGGAGCCACAGGCGCCACAGGAGCAACCGGAGCCACAGGAGCAACCGGAGCCACGGGAGCGACCGGAGATACTGGCGCAACCGGAGCTACAGGAGCAACCGGAGCCACGGGAGCGACCGGAGATACTGGCGCAACCGGAGCCACCGGAGCCACAGGTCCAACGGGAGCCACAGGAGCAACCGGAACCACAGGCCCTACAGGAGCAACAGGAGCCACAGGAGCCACAGGCCCTACAGGAGCGACAGGAGCAACCGGAGCCACCGGCCCTACAGGAGCCACCGGAGCCACCGGAGCAACAGGAGCCACAGGAGCCACAGGCCCTACAGGAGCGACAGGAGCAACCGGAGCCACCGGCCCTACAGGAGCAACAGGAGCCACCGGAGCAACAGGAGCCACCGGAGCCACCGGAGCCACCGGAGCCACCGGAGCCACCGGAGCCACAGGAGCCACAGGAGCCACAGGTCCAACGGGAGCCACCGGAGCCACCGGAGCCACCGGCCCTACCGGAGCCACCGGAGCAACCGGCCCTACAGGAGCAACCGGAGCCACCGGCCCTACCGGAGCAACCGGAGCCACCGGAGCCACCGGCCCTACCGGAGCAACAGGCGCAACCGGAACGCTTGCAACAGCCTCTGCTTCTACTATTAATACTACTGCTCAAACTGTTGCTGATAATAGTCTTTTTTCATTAGCTGGGACTCAGTTCTTAAATAATGTAACTTTTACTGCTCCAGATACTTTTGTTGTACAACAAAGTGGTAATTATGATTTAAAAGCTCTTGTTTCCGCTGTTGCAGGGCAAGCTGGTCCGCTTGGCATTGATATAATAGCCAATGGATCAGCTATTGGTACCGGTGGTGGTAGAGTTAGGGGAACCACAGCTGGTCAAGAAGTAACAGCTATCGGTTTTTCAGGTCAAATTGCTGCAGGAACGACATTTCAATTAAGGAATGTTAGCGGGCAGGCTATTTCAACAGATTATGTAAGACTTACGCTTGTCAGAATCAGTTGATCACAGTAATAACAGGATTGGTTGATATTAATCCGTTTATATTAGGTTTATATATTGACTTAGCAACGATAGTTAGTTGGATAACTTAGTAATGTGTGTTGGTATTATGGTGTTCTATTAACAGGAGGAGTTAGTGTTTTTAATCATGATAGCTCTGGATTGTAATAAATAGAACACCAGCTTCGTTTGCTGTATATATTAGTAAGATAGTTGCGTAGCACTGTATTGGTTGGAACGAGTATTATAGTCGTAGGTAATTTGGCTCCAATATTGAGAAAGTCTTAACTCTAGCCGCACAAATTAAATATATTAATTAAACAGGAAACTAGGTCGTTGTAATCTTTGCAAGCATCATATGATAGTTTTGGTGATTCCGCAGTGGGTTAAGAGTGTTGATATATTAATCACGTAATTGAAACTCAGGGGTGACTTTAACAGAGTCATCCCGTTCTAATTAATTCGAAAAAGCAATACTAAAAAAGCTGGTAAGATGCCATTAGGATGATGGATAGGCGTGTGATAGTTGTAAGAGGTAAAGTTCGGAAAACCATAAAAAATTCATGCTGCGAAATCGATCCTTGTAAGTACGATATTCAAGGGCGGCCAGGGTAAGTAAAAAATGATCAAAACCTGACAATGATCCCCAAAAGACATATCAACTTAAAATCTATAGGCAAAAATAAAACAGATCCTTTAAGGTCTGTTTTTTATGGGGACGGATTGGGGACCAACCCTTTCAGTTTTGTTCAGAAATGCACATTTTTTATCAGAAAGGCTCATCATAAAACCTTATTAAATCAGTCTTTTTCAGAGAACGTTTGTTTGCTGTGGATAAGGTCATTAACCTTGACAGGGGAGAGGTCGCTGGTTCGAGCCCAGTCGGAATCATATAAAAAGACGTTGATATAAAGCCATTCTTGAGTTATTCAAGGATGGCTTTTGTCTATTTAAAATGAAAAAGTTCTAAAAATCAATGCAATTAATGAGAATAGCATACCCTGCTTCCCTATTTGCACATGTATCTGAAAGGCGAAAGCTGCCATTAAGTGCTGTACGAAGGATGGGTGTATCGTTTCTGACGATGCAGGACAAGCCACAAGTAGGAGAATCCATTTTTTGGGGCTCTGAAACTGTTAGGGACACTTGACACAGTAGGCTTGTTTGACACTATCAAGATGATCAGTTGCCTGTCTGAGTTTGTTTCTTTTTTTATAAGCAAATTCAGGCAGACAACTTGTCCAGCCGTTGTCCATTGCTTTCAACCTATCAAGCCAAAAAGCAAACGACAAGTCAAGACTAATAGTGAAAATAAATTGAGGAGTTGTAAGAAAACATGGGGACTCCTCAAACTTATGTCAAAGGGTTAGCTTCATGTCTGTCCATTTGACAGGTATTAAAGGGAGTAGTTTTAACCGACACCCTATATGATAGGAACACTATGACGGTCACCACTATCATTTTAAATGAGAGTATTAAGCTGATAAGTTGAACTTAAGGAAGTGAAGTAGCCCACTGTAGGAGTGGAGATATAATCTAACGAACAATTGAGTCGTTTAAAACTAAGGTATTCTATTAGGGGTGAATTAAATTTACAATAAATTGTATTTATGTATATTTGTGTTATGATAATTATGTTCAATATAAAATACAAACGGTAAGGATGAGATTACATGAAAAAAGTCTTTTTGTTTAGTACGATTATCTTTAGTTTTATTTTAAGTTCATTCCCATTAGTTACAAAAGCACAAGATATTCAGATTCACAATCTCCAATCCGATTTAGATCAAATTGGAATAAGTTATTATCACGAACGATTAGCTGGTACTACTATGACTGGTTTATACAAATATTCTAGTGAACCCAAATCAGTAGATACAAGTTATTACAATTTTGATATTGATAGGTCTAGCGTAAAGACAACAAGCAATAGAACTTCTATATCACCTGTATTTATAGGTCAAAGTGAATTTGCTAATGGAACAGATAAATCCCAGAGATTTACGACCCAAACTTATTCAGAAGAGATTTCTCAAACATTTGACACTTCAAATGTTTCTGGTTTCAATTTAGGCGGCAATAGATTTATTTCTATTTTGTTACAGATGATTGATGGAAAAAAGTTTGATATTATTCAAAATACAGCATCAAAAACAGTATCAAGCGAAACAAAGAATCAAAGACTTACAGCTTCTCCTCAAACAATTAAGGTTCCTGCTCATAAAACTTATGTTGTAGAAACATATTTAACTAGAGATCAATATGATTTCACAACTACCTATACAGCCAAAGGTAATTTAGGTAGAACAAATATTAAAACTACTGCAATGTGGATAGCGTACGATGGAACACCACATCTCAAAAAAGGTAGTATTTCCGATGACACAATTAATTATTGGAATGCATTATCAAACAATGGAAAGTCTGGAATTAAAAACTTAAAAATAAACAATGTAAATAATAGTTTTTCATTTGATGGTAAAGTTTATACTAAAGCCGTTTATGGCAGTACATACACTATTAAAACTTATGAAAAAAATGAAAAGAATCAACGAATTTTAGTGGATAAATTTACTCTACCAATAGAATAATAAAAAGGTCAAAGAGTGTAGTAGTCTCTTTGGCCTTTTTAATAGAAATCAACTCATATAAACAAGTAGCTGGTCAAGCCATATTTGAGATTGGCAGACGACTAAAACATGTTAAAGAGAATGATTTGGTGCATGGTGAGTGGATTAAGTGGTTAGAGAATATAGACATGGATAGATATCAGGCAGCACGTTTCATCAAAGTATTCGATAATCTAAGCGAATCAAATGTGCGCCTGGGCGCACATTTAGGTCTGAAAACTTTGTACGAAATTGCGACGATACCCGAAGATGCTCGAACCATTTCTCACCAAATCCCATCAACAGGTGAAACAAAAACTGTAGACGAAATGACTGTGCGTGAGTTGCGTGAAGTGAAGAAAGCATTAAAGGAAGCGGAACAAGATAAGAAGCGATTAAAACGTGAGATAGATGAAGCGAGGAATATGGATCATGATGAATTAATCGAGGATTTGAAAAGAACCCAGGTTATCATAGAAGAAAATGGATATTGGGGGATTGTCAGTAAATGCACAAATCAAAGTTAGTTGTTTGGACGTTTATCGTTGTGACTGGATTCTATATGCTGGTGAGTATATGGAACATTGCTGTATTTCCAGATAAGACATGGACAGATTACGCAGGACAGATTTTGATTGTCGTTTTTGGAAGTATGGTGAATGGATTAATCGCTGCTTTCTTTATGTACGCAGCAGCTATATTAGTAAAATATATTAATGGTGATAAAGCTTAAATTTGTAGACAGGGAGATGCAACCTTGTCTATTTTTTTAGAGGAGATGTTACCTCATGGATTGGTGAAGATTTTAGTCACAGAGGTGTCACAAGAAATGTTTTTACTATTAAGAATCACTTAGTATAAGTTAGTAAACTAAATCGAATGAATCCTTATGCATCAATGATTTGGACAACTATTCAGAATTTTATAGAATTAGTTAGAAAACGTGTCTCGTCCTTGACAGGATAGAGGTCGCTGGTTCGAGCCCAGTCGGAATCATCGTTTAAACCCTTGCCTAGCAAGGGTTTTTTGTTTTTTCAGTAACGAATATTTGTTCAGTTTCTTTTGATGGGGGCCGAACTTTATCCACCAGATTGTTTCTCAGCATTTTTAGGATCAAAACGATTAAGGTATTCGACTTATCATCTGGCATCGTTAAAGTGACCGAGCCTTTGAAAAGGATGCCATAAACAATGGAATAGACGGCTACTTGGAGCAAAAACAGAAAATGTGGTTAAACGATTCCAGCTCATTTTTGTTGGATGGGGAATTTTTTTTGTTTTAATTGGGAAAAATTTGGTTATAAGGTTAGGTGAAACGTGATATGATTGTAAAAAGGAGGTAATGTGATGACATTTAAAAAAGCGTTCAATATAGGTTATTTTGTATTGCTTTTATCTTTTATTGTCGTATATTTCTTGCTTCCAGTCGATCAAATATTTACCGCAATTATGATTCTAACCGTACTATTTGGAGTATACCAATTTGTGATTTTCAAAAAGCTAAAAGAGCAAAAACAGCAATAAAAACAGCCCTAGTCTGCATTAGACTGGGGCTGTTTTAATTATGTTCCGCACATGTAATGCTTTCCTGCCGATCCTACTTCGTCCAGTTTTTTATTTTTACGTTTACTGACCGAGAACATTTTCAAGTGTCTCTTTCTCCACAAATAACAAATATCAGTGTCGGCTCGTGTTCCCCAACGTGCGGAGAAGTAACCTGTTTTCATTTTCAATTGAATCATTATTTGAGCAGCCGCAGTAGCAATCCAACCAACATAAGGAATACGGTTTAAAATGGCTGCTACAATTACTCCTAAAACTGCCTTTCCTTCTACTGTAATACGGTAATGATCATATTTGGACCACACTCATTTTACCTTTTGTTTCAGTGTTGTAAAATCAACATTTGCTAATTGTTCAAGGGAATTAGTGACCATTGGATTCATTTGATTTTCTAGTACAATGCTGTTTGCAATCTTATTTACCTGTTCTTCAATTGCAGCTATTTCGTCAGATTTTAGATAGTTACTAGAAACAGAAATATTACCTGTCTCTTTGTTAGATGTATAGGTGATTGTGCCAAGTTCAGTTTTAAAAGTGGTAACATGTTGTGAATCGTTTTCCATGGTTTATATATTTGTTTTCAATCCGTCTATTTCTTCGGTGAATTCTTCGTGATTTTTAAAAGAGTCGTTTTCTTTTGAAGTGTTTTTCTCGGTTGCAAAACTTGGGGGAACAGAGGTCAAAATCAGGGACAAGGACAACAAAATAATAAACAATGCCCGTTTTTTCATGTAATTCCTACTATGGAAAATATAGTCTTGCGACACCATCTTATCTTCTTCAACAAATATAAAAGAGACTAAAATACCATTTTATAGGATTGTTGTGTTTTCATTGTGTGAATAGCTGAATGCACTTTTTGAATTAATTAAAGTAAGCGCTAATAGGGCTTGAGATTGTTGAAATTTATAAAAAAAGAAAATGATAACGTTCAAGCGAATACACATTTGATAAAATATTTAGTGGAGGGGAAAATGATATGAAGTCATTTTTACTAATTGGACAATCAAATATGGCGGGTCGAGGCTTCAAGCATGAAGTGCCTCCGATTTATAATGAAAGAATCATGATGCTGCGAAATGGTAGATGGCAAATGATGACTGAACCTATTCATTTTGATAGGCCGGTAGCTGGTGTAGGACTAGCGGCTTCCTTCGCGGAGGCTTGGTGCAAGGATCAAGAGGGAGAGAAGATTGGTCTTATTCCATGTGCCGAGGGTGGCAGTTCCATTGATGAGTGGTCACGAGATGGGGCATTATTTCGTCATGCAATAAATGAAGCTAAATTTGCAAAGGAAGATAGCGAATTGGTCGGGATATTATGGCATCAAGGAGAAAGTGACAGCCAAGATGGGAAATACAAAGAATACTATGAAAAAATACGAAGATTATTTCATGAACTAAGAACTGAATTATCTGTACCTAACATTCCGCTTGTGATAGGAGGTTTGGGCGATTTCTTGGGAAAGAGAGCATTTGGCGCAGGGTGTGTGGAATATCAACTGATGAATGAGGAACTACAAAAATATGCATATCATAATGAAAATTGTTATTATGTTACTGCGAAAGGCCTTGCATCTAACCCAGACGGAATTCACATCAATGCGATGTCTCAGAGAATATTTGGTATAAGATATTATGAAGCATTTCGAAAAAAAGAACATATACATGAACCATTGCCAAATGAACATGAGTTAGTGAATGAATGTCATAATAGAATGAATACCTCAGCGGAGAATACATATATAGCACTAGAAAAATTCACGTTGGGCAAGATAACTTACGAAGAGTTGCTGCAGGCTTTAACATAGGCTAAGCTTATGGTAGCCTTTGAATGAAAACGTTATAACTTACATTAGTGATAGACAGAAACATGACAAGTCTCTTGAAAGGATGATTGTGGTGGTGAAAACAGATAAAGTCTCCTCCTGAATACAGTAAATCACATTCAGGAGGAGATAAAAAATGTTTAAACAAATAGACGAAAATTATCCAAGAAAAGAGCACTTTCACCATTATATGACGTTAACCCGATGCTCATATAGCTTGGTGATCAATCTAGACATCACGACATTGCATGCAATATTAAAAGAAAAAAGGCTAAAAGTATATCCTGTGCAAATTTATTTGTTAGCAAGAGCTGTGCAAAAAATTCCTGAGTTTCGGATGGATCAAGTGAACGATGAACTGGGTTACTGGGAGATTCTCCATCCTAGTTATACGATTCTAAATAAAGAAACAAAGACATTTTCAAGTATTTGGACGCCTTATGACGAAAACTTTGCTCAGTTTTATAAAAGCTGTGTAGCCGACATTGAAACATATAGCAAAAGCAGCAACCTATTTCCGAAACCTCATATGCCAGAAAACATGTTCAATATTTCAAGTCTACCGTGGATTGATTTTACTTCTTTTAACCTTAATGTATCTACAGATGAAGCTTATTTACTGCCAATATTTACGATAGGCAAATTTAAGATGGAAGAAGGAAAAGTCATTTTGCCCGTTGCCTTACAAGTACATCATGCTGTTTGTGATGGCTATCACGTCGGTCAATATGTAGAATATTTGAGGTGGCTTATTGAACATTGTGAAGAGTGGTTAAATGATTCAATGCAAATTACCTGAAGACAAAAGGTGCTCCTATGGAAATCTAGAAGATGAAGGCAGACTGAAATGAGTCTGCCTTTTTGTTTTGTGATGATCATGAAATGTGCCAAAGGTTTACGGTGCTAGATTTGTTCTTTTTGCGGTTTCTTTTCGATGCTTTGTAAATTTTTGTATGTGATAATAAATGTAATATAAGGGAGTTCAGTGGAAGGGGAATAAGGGATGGAGAAAGTTCTTTCTTCACATGTAGGTGTGAAAATAAATGAATGGTATAAAATGATTCGGCAATTCAGTGTACCTGATGCAGAGATTTTGAAAGCTGAGGTCGAACAAGAAATTGAACGGATGGAAGAAGATCAGGATTTACTCATTTATTATCAATTGATGTGCTTTCGCCATCAAATCATGTTAGATTACATTAAACCTGTAGACTTTAATAAAAACAGACCAACCATTTCATCCCTCTTAGATCAGATAGAAACATCTCAAGAAACGCTCACCGGCATGTTAGAGTATTACAATTTGTTTTTCAGAGGCATGTATGAATTTAGTAATAAAGAATATGTAGAAGCGATAAAATATTATAGAAAAGCAGAAATAAAGCTGGAGATTGTTTCTGACGAAATTGAAAGAGCTGAATTCCATTTTAAAGTTGCAGAAGCTTATTACATTATGAAACAGACACATGTATCTATGCACCATATTCTGAAAGCAATGGAGATTTACGATCAATATGACCTGTATAAAGTAAGAAAGATTCAATGCTCATTGGAAACTATGATGATATGAAACGCAGTGATAAAGCTTTTCCTCATTTAGAAAAATCTTTAAGGATGGCTGAAGAAATTCAAAACAATAGATTGATCTCATCAGCATATTATAATCTGGCTGATTGCTATGAATGTTTAGGTGATACAGATCAAGCTATTGCTTATTGTGAAAAGGCTGTTCGTATCAACGAAAATGAACGATATGACAACTTACCACATTCGCTTTATTTTCTGTCATCGTTATTGATGAAAAAAGGCGATTATAAAAAGGGAAAAGATGTCCTTGATTATGGCTTTTCAATCTCTGTTCAATATGATGAAAATTTATACAAACGACTGTTCCACTTTATCGAAGCCCTATATGTTGATAAAGTAAATATTGACCAAATTAAACAGGTCTTTCATTTTTTAGATGAGAACAAAATTTATGCTTATTTAGAAGAGCTGTCTTATGATGTGGCAGGTGTGTTCAAATCTAAAAATGATCACGAAACAGCAAATGAATTTTTAATGAAAATGTTGGACGCACAAACAAAAATTTTGAAAGGGGACTGTCTTTATGAATATTAAAAAAGTTGTTTTTTGTGCATTGGCAGTCATTGTACTGGCATCTACTGCTGGTATTCCATCACTTTCTAAAAGTGATAACAGCAACATCGAGGTTGCTTCAAGAAAACAAACGTAAAAAAGCCTCCTCCAAGGGGCTTTTTTATTTTGTCGTAAAGCTTACAGCCTTTAAGGTATCAGAGAGGATGAAAGGTTTATGATCTTCTCCTCCTCACCAGTTTATTAATAGATAAGTTTGAGTAGAGAATTCATAATGAACCAATGTTATACTGACCTTAATACAGATTGGGAGGCACCCAACTTGATATCATTCTGGGAAAAAGAAGAAGAGAGCCCTTTCACATTAAAAAAGATAAATGAGGAACAAATTCGTGAAGCAGAGGGAACACTTGGAGTCACTTTACCTGATACATACAAAAAGCTCATCTTAGAATGGAATGGCGGGTTTACAGTTCGTAATGCTTTTCCAACCGAACAGCCGAATTCATGGGCTAAGGATCATGTTCAATTTGACCATTTAAGAGGAATCGCCAAAGATGATGGCATCATGAATAGTCTTCAGTTAAGTGATGAATTGGATCTGCCTGAGGGACTTGTGATCATCAGCGGAGAAGAAGATACATGGATCGCAATGGATTATCGAGAAACGAAGGAACATCCTCCTATTCACTATTTCGATTTAGAGCTGGAAGTAGATTTTAAGCTGGCAGATACTTTCGATGATTTTATTGGGCAGTTATATACAGCTGAAGATGCGATGGTCGAAGTAGTAGAGATTGAGGAGGAAGCTTCGGATTTATATGTCAGTAAAGAAGAGCTTGAACACATATTTGAGAGGCAAGGCCTTCGTCAGCACAATCTTTTCAAAATGGCACATTATCCGATGGAAGAAACAGAAGAGGTCGAATGGTTTTTCAATCGTATGAAACAATGCATCTAACAGATAAACGATCAACATGTTTTGTATGAAGCAGCGACAACGATTCACTCCATCCTTCTGTTAAACCCAGATATGCCAAGAAATGACCGTATCAATCAAGAGCTGCAAGAAATGGCTGAATTTCTAGAAAAGAGTGGAGAGCCTAATACCGCCTTTTTGGGAGAAGACATTCATCCAGTGAAAAAACGATAGTGAAAGAAGAAAAGCCCCAAAAAAGGGCTTTTAAAATGTAGTTTATGACCTCTTTTTATTTAAAATTTTCATGATGAATAATGCTATATATGAAGCAATGAATGAGCCAAAAGTGTAAACAACTGCCCAGCCTAAGAAGGAGACATTAAAAAGTGTAAATGTCAGGATGAGTAAAATGATAAAGCTCACAACTGGCATGAAATAAACCTTTTGTACAAACAATGTGACGATAAAAGAGGCGATAATCATACTGACTGGAAGCAAGCCGAATGCGAATTCTAAATGAGTCATACCAATTCTCCCTTTAAATGACTTAGCTACATTTGAGTTTAATAAATTATTAGACAAAAGAATCAATAACCATATCATAACATGAATAAATACAATTATTTCATTTTATGTAATTGGGTGGGGTATTTGATGATTTTAAATCCCTCTTTTTGTGACCTTATTGAAAGTCATATTTAAATAAAGTATAGTAACTTTATATTACAAAGAGGAGGATGGTTAAAGATGATGCATGCAGGAAGATTACGCCAGCAAACTTTGAACAATCAGTAATTTCATATGTTCAAAGGCTCTGTTTTCATCAAACGGAGTAAACGGGGGAATCTGCACATTTTTAATGATCTTCAGCGGGAAAGTATGCAATTTCACTAGAAGACAGGCAGATCTGTCTTTTTTGTATGTTTTTATCATACAAAGAAAGGCATAAGTCTAGCTTTGTTTACTCTGACCACATAAAATAGCCTGTTTGTGGTTTTTTGTGATGATATTCTTGATGCCTATTGATCATGACTAAATGAGCAATTGGAGGAATGGATATGAATAGACTAGAATTAAAGCAGTTAGCCAATCATCACGGGTTAGAGATTTTAGAGAATACCATCAAAATAAATGAATCAGGTGTTGATTTCCGTGTTGCACATGTCGAAGGTTTACATGGTGATCAATGGATATTAAGAATGCCTCGCAGACCTGAATCAATGAAACATACCTTACAAGAAAAAAAGACATTAGATCACATTAGTAGGCAGGTTCACTTTCAGGTTCCTAAGTGGTCTATCTTTACAGAAAGTCTGATTGCTTATAAACAATTAGAGGGTGTACCGGCGGCTAGTATTGATGTGGAACAGCAATCTTATGTGTGGAGTTTTGATCAAACGAATGTACCGCAAGCTTATTATGAATCATTAGGAAGCGTTTTAGCGAATGTACATTCCTTAGATCAACAGCCTTTTAAAACACTCGGTGTGGAGATGCTCAGTGCTCATGAATTAAGAGAATCAATGAAACAGCGAATGGAACGTGTCAAATCGCAATACACCATTAACAGCGGTTTATGGGAGCGCTGGCAAACATGGCTAGCAAAAGATTCTTTATGGCCGCCTTTCGTGGGGGTGAAGCATGGAGATTTACATCCTGGCCACATTCTGATTGATGAAAATCAATGTGTTACGGGTGTGATTGATTGGTCTGAAGTGGGGGTTGGTGATGTATCTGCAGACTTTTTGTCGCATCAACTTCTCTTTGGGAAAGAAGGATTAACAAAACTTATCCATGCGTATGAAAAAGCAGGCGGGAGAACTTGGCCAGGAATGGATGAACATATAATAGAACTTCTGACGACAAGTGCGATCACTGTGGCCGAGTACGCACAGAGATCAGGATTAAAAGATATGCATGAAACTGCAGCATACATGTTGGCAAACGAAAGCTAATCAATCAGAACGAATCCAAAAAAAAGCCCCTAAAAAGGGCTAAAATAAAGAACATTTTAGCCCTTTGTCAACAATCTGAAAAAGCCCCTAAAAAGGGCTTTTTTTAATCTAATTCATGAAAAAACTGTTTGAGTTGATCAATGAAAACGGATTTTGATTTTCCTTTTTTATAAATGAACTCGATATTGATATTGAAATTGATGGATGGATCGATTGAAATTTGTTTTAATGTTCCTTGTTCTACCTCATTTCTAACGCAATGATGAGGTAGAAACGATAGTCCCATTCCTTGAAGCACTAAATTTTTTGCGGTTTCCATATGATCAACCTCAATGGAAATGTTCGGTGTGATGTTGTTCTTTTGAAATAATCGGTGGAGCATCAACCAATCAAATGACCCATAGTCAAAGAAAATAAAAGGCTGTTCTTCTAGTTCTTTCATATTGATGTTGTCATGGCTGGCGAGCGGGTGATGAGTTGGGACGAACAGCCCAATTGGATCGCTGAAAATAGGAATCGATTCAATTTGAGGATGTGTTTCAGTCCTGACAATCCCAAAGTCTACTTGGTTGTTAATCACTTTTTTGACAACATCCTTTGAATGTCCTGTTACAATTTTCACTTTCAGGTTTTCGTATTTTTCTTTTAGTGCGGGTAATATGTTAGGCAATAGATTATTGGAAATAGAGGATGCGCATCCAATCGTCAATTCATAAGGAATCATCGTTTGTTTGAGACTATGCTTTGCTTCTTGATAAGAATGGAGGATCTTTTTGGCATGCGGGTAAAACTGTTCACCTTTTTCCGTCAGAGATAGTTTATTTCTCTGTCTATCAAATAATTTCAGGTCTAATTCTTTTTCTAACGATTGAATACGTGCCGAAACAGAAGGCTGGGTTAAATACAGTGCTTCCGCAGCTTTATTGATACTGCCTAGCTGGCATACATAAATAAACGCTTCTATATTCTCAATATTCATTTTATCCCCTTATGTTACGTTCTTTAAATGTTTAGCTTTTCAAGCTCATACACTAATTTTACAGCTTCTTTCGCCAAAATGACAGTAGGGTCAATCACTTTCACATCTTTAGTTGACCTTAGGACTAAGGGGATTTCTGTACAGCCGGCAATGATGGCTTCTGCCCCTTGATTGATTAATATTTCTGCAGCTAACGCCAATTCACTTTCGCCTTCACTTAATTTTCCTGCTTTCACCGCATATATCCCATTCATCACGTTTTTCTGAAGCTCTTCACTAGGAGTGATGATGTCAATATTGTGATGAGCACAAGCCTTTTGATAGAGCTTAGTTTTTAATGTTCCATCAGTACATAGTAAGCCCACAGATGTATAGTGATGTTTGCTTAGATAATTTGCGGTTTCTAATGGCATATTCATGATAGGGATATGAGTGGAATGTCGTACGTTTTCTAAAAAGAAGTGAGCGGTATTGCATGCAATGAGAATAAAGTCCGCTCCTGCACGTTCTAATCTCTTAGCTGATGCAATCATATCATCTGTAGGATCTTCGCCTTTCCCAAATATGGCATTGGTTCTATCAGGGATTTGCGGATAATTATCAGCAATCACATGGATATGATCCTGATCTTTTATCGCTGGAGTATGAGAAATGATTTTTTTCATCAGATCAATCGTTGCTAAAGGACCCATCCCGCCCATAATTCCGATCGTTGTAGACATATAAGCCACCACATTTCTTTTTTTTCTATTATAAAAAAAGAAAGCATGGTGAGCGTTATAGAAAAGTTCTATATGTATATAGAAGGTTTATCAAAAGCGTCTTTTAATGAGGTACGGACCCACTCCGATTGAAGAATCGCATATTGATATTCATCAACCCAATGTCCTTTTGACATATCATTTTGAAGCAAATGTCCTTCGCGACTCATTTCTAAACGTTCCAGCACTCGAATAGATTTTTCATTGCGCACATCAGTAAAGGCAATGATTTTATGCTTGTTCAGTGTAGTGAAAATATATTCGAGCCTTGAACTCAATGCTTCGTGAATATAGCCCTTTCCTTGAAATTCAGGTGCGAGTGTAAATCCGATTTCAACGATTCTAAGCTCGCTGTCAAGTGTATGAATGGCGCAATCTCCTATCAGTTGATTGGATTCAGGTAAGGCAATGGCGTATTGAAACCATGTCCTTGGTTGATTAGGTTTTTGTGTCATTAGATGTTGAACAAATGATTCAGCTTCTTCGTACGTATAGTTTTCCTAGGATTGAAATGTTGCAATAGAGGGATCTGCTCGATACTGATAAAATGCTTCAATATCTTGCAGATCAAATTGGCGAATAACAACCCGGTGTGTCCTTGTAAATATGCTGTTTGCACTCATGTTTTAACCTCACTTTTTAGTTTGTTTTCGATTTGAAAAAGTCTATCAGCCATTCAGATAGCTGCTGCTGCGCTTTGCTGACAAATCGATCTGCATAATAAGTTAATTCCAAGTGACGAACAGGTGCCGGATCAGCAATAGGAATCGAAACAATATTTGGCCACGTCGAATGTTGTTGTAGCAATCCTCGCGGCTGAATGGTTGCACCGATGCCAGCTTCAACCAGCTGCAATAATGAAGCTGCGGACCCAACGTCCATGACAGTGTCTAGTTCAACACCCTGTTCTTTATATACGTCATCTACTAAATCCCTTCCTAGATACCCCTTCGGATACATGACCAAAGCATGCTGCGTTAGCTCTTCCAATGTCACTTCATTCTTTTGGGCTAGTTCACTTTCTGAATGAACAAATAATTCGTAGGGCTCACTTCCAAGTGGAATTTGAATGAGACGCTTATCCGCAGGCCCTCTCAGTCCGATGCCGAGATCCACTTTATGCGACAGAACTTCTTCACGAACGAAGATCGTTGAATATGCTTTCAAATTGGTTTCAGGATAAAGTGTTTTAAATTCTACAAATAGCGGAACAAGCTGAAAGTCAAGATCGGAAGGGAGAACTGCAAGTCGAACGTTTCCCCGTTTTTCAGATAATAGTTCTTTCATCGCATTTTTTGCATCTCTTTCAGCTTGAAGCATTTTCATCCCATATTGATAAAGCAGAGTACCCGCTTCGGTTGCGACGACTTTTTTGCCGATTCGATCAAAGAGCGGCATCCCAACTTCTGCTTCAAGCAGCCGAATTTGCTGGCTTAATGTAGGCTGTGATATCCCTAATTGCTCAGCAGCTTTTGTGAAATGTAAATGATCGAATACAGCCATGAAATATGTAATATGCCGAGTATCCATTTGTCATCCTCTCATTGATGATAGTTTTTTACTATCATTATAATACGAATTATTGTATTGATCAATGAACGCGGCAGATTTATACTCAAAGTAACTTCAACAAGTTGAGAGAGGAAGAAGTGCATTGATGAAAAAAATATTTTATTTAGCCGCTTTATTTTTAGCTGCATTAAACTTGCGACCAATCATTACGTCCGTGGCTTCTATGATGAGTATGATCCAATCAGAGCTTGGTGTTAGTGCGCTGACAGCAAGTCTTCTAACCACTTTACCGCTCTTGTGCATGGGGGTGTTTGCACCTGTAGCAACTAAACTAAGCCGCCGTTTTGGTTTAGAGAGAACGCTTTTTTTCTCGATTCTTCTCATCACGATCGCTACTGGACTACGTGGGACGAGTCAAACGGTTGCCGTCCTTCTTATCACTGCATTTGCAGGAGGAGTTGGGATTAGCTTTGCAGGTCCTTTGTTGTCTAGTTTTATCAAAAAGTATTTCCCGAAAAATCCGGGGATTGTGAGTGTTTATTCTATTTCGATGACGATTGGGGCAGCACTTGCTTCCGGCTTCACCATTCCGATTTATCTTCGCAATGAGCATAATCTTCCGCTCGCCTTGTCTTGCTGGGCGGTTTTAGGGATCATCGCATTGATCTTATGGCTAGGGCTGGCTCGGAAAAAACAACAAGCTGATCATACAGTTTTACCGCTAAGGCTGCCACTGCGAAACAAAAAAGCCATTCAATTCACCTTGTTCTTTGGCTTTATGTCCAGTATGTTTTACTCGTTAACAGCATGGATTTCACCCATCGCCCTTAGTTTTGGCAATAGTCCACAGTATGCCGCTATGCTGCTAACGATATTTACACTGATTCAGATTCCAGTGGCATTACTTGTTCCAGGGGTTGTCACTCGCTTAGGAAAACCGAAATTATTTCTGATCTTATGCAGTGTGTCAGAGTTGATCGGTCTTATTTTCCTTCTACTTCCAATGCCTATTTTGCCAGCCGTCATTTTTCTAGGTATTGGGGCAGGTGGATTATTTCCTTTAGCACTTATGCTGCCCATTATTGAGACGCGTACACCGGAGGAAGCTGGTACATGGTCCGCCATGTCGCAGATGGGCGGGTATATCATGGGCGGGTTTGGTCCATTTTTTATTGGCCTAGTTTTCGATCTAAGCGGACACTTTCAAGCTTCCATTGTTGCTATGCTTGTCATTGTCTCGTTAATGATTGGTGTTCAGTTATCAATGAAACTAGGTAGAAAAGAGGAAGAAGTGTCGAGTTAAATCAGAGCTTCACATTTCAATCAAAACGAGGGGATTCTATTGCTCATTCGAGGAGCAAAAACGGTAGACTATCCACAATTAAGAGAGGTTTATTTAGCGTCTCGTCGTCAAAGCTTTCATTGGTTGAACTCAGATGACATGAATTTATATGACTTTGATGAGAATACATGGGAGGAAAAAATTTTCTTAGCTGAGGAAAACAATAAAATCCTCGGATTCATCTTGCTCTATGTACCAGATCGTTTTATTCACCTCTTGTTTGTACATCCAGAAGCGACTGGTCAAGGAGCTGGCGATCTGCTGCTCAAACATGCTATCAAAGTGTTGGGAACTCCAGTCACCCTTATATGTGTCTCTGACAATCACAACGCTTTGACTTTTTATCAAAAAAGAGGCTGGAAGGCTGTTGTAGAAGAAGGGGGGCCTGGGGAGAGATACTGGGTGTTTGTTTATGATGGAACGTAAAGAGTGTCTTCTTTTTTCGCAGCCGCTTTTATAGCTTTTCTTTATTGAGCTATTGCTTTTTCGCTCGATTAAGAGTTTGATTATCATAGAGACTGTAAAACAGAAGGCATGAGCTACAGTTACTTTTTTGTACTTTTGCAAGATATGTTCCGAGAAAAATTTGCACAAAAAGAACTAGAGGTGAATCATATGACAAGCTATGAGTCAAAAGATGTTTTAAAGCAAGCAATCATGAAGACGTACAATCAATACGATGAAGAATTTGATATGATTTCAGAAGAAATGAAAGATGATCGAATAGAGGATGTGAGCCGAACTCCTGCAGAAAATTTGGCTTATCAAGTTGGTTGGACAACCCTACTGCTTCAATGGGAGCAAGACGAAACTGAAGGAAAGGTTGTCCATACGCCAGCAGAAGGATATAAATGGAATCAGCTTGGCGCATTATATTCTCTTTTTAATGAGAAGTATGCTTGTCAATCACTAGTCGCATTAAGAGCACAGCTCAAACAGAATGTTTTAACTATTTGTGATATGTTGGATCGTATGAGTGAAGAAGAATTGTTTGAACCTCATCAACGAAAATGGGCGGATGAAGCTACAGCAAAGGCTGTTTGGCCAGTTTATAAATTTATTCATGTGAATACCGTCGCCCCTTTTAAAAATTTCCGTACTCAAATTCGTAAATGGAAACGATTAAAACAAGTATGACGTGAAGGATAGACTAGATACATATATTTCGTTAGACCTGATGTTATCATCGAATTTTAGAGAGTACAGAGGGCACTGATTTGAGCTCAGTTATTCCTCCTTCTCAAAATTATGATCACTCACATGGCTTCTTTCAAGAAGCTTTTTTTGTTCTTTTGCGGTTTCTTTTCGGTGCTGGAAGAATCATAAAATGATAATATATGTCATTAAAGGGGAAATAGAGGAAAGGGTAAGGTCTGATGGAGAAAGTGCTTTCTTCTCACGTCGGCTTGAAAATCAATGAATGGTATTATCATATTCAACGATTTAACGTACCGGACGCCGAGGCATATAAAGAAGAAATCAAATCAATGCTTGATCTTATGGAAGAGGATCAAGATTTATTATTGTATTTCTCACTTATGGAGTTCAGACATAAATTAATGCTTGATTACTTGAATCCTTTAGAAAATGGGAAAGAGCGGGCGAACTTTAGGGAACTCGCACTGAAAATCAAAAGAGATCAAGAGAAATTAACAGGATTGCTCGAGTATTATTTCAATTTTTTCTACGGCATGTACGAATTTGAAAACTATGAATATCTAAATGCGATTACCTTCTATAAGCGGGCAGAAAAAAAGCTGTCTCTTGTCAGCGACGATATTGAACGTGCCGAGTTCAATTACAAGATGCAGAAATCTATTACCACATGAAACAAACCCACATGTCGATGCACCATATCGCACAGGCGATAGAATGTTACCGAGAAAAAGATACATACACCGTCAGAGAAATTCAATGTTCTTTTGTCATTGGATTAAACTATATCGATATGGGTTGCCCCGAAAAAGCGATACCCCATTTTCAACACGCACTAGAAAAAGCCGCCGAAAACTCAACCAAACGATTAAAAGGATCAGCACTTTATAATTTAGGGTTGAGTTATTTTCATAACAAAGAATTAGCACAAGCGATTACTCACTTTAATGATTCAATTCGAGCATTTAAAGAGCAGGGATACGAGCATTTAAATAGAATCTTAGATCCGCTCATTATGTTGTCAAAAGCCTACTTCAAAAAGAAAGAACAGGATTTAGGTACATACGCTTTAAATAACGGCATAGAACTATCTGAAAAGCTGAAAGACCATATTTTATTATTGATATTCAAGTTTTTAAGATCCCTATACATTGACAATAATTTTGAGCAGTTGGAAAAAATAATGGAATTGTTAGAAGTAAAGTCAATGTATCCTGACCTTGAAGATTTAGCAAAAGATGCTGCAAAATATTATAATGAAATGGGAGTTAAAGACAACGCGATACATTTCTATGAAAAGATTCTTTATTTCCAAACTCAAGTAAAGCGGGGGGACTGTCAGTATGAAATTTAAAACGTTATCAGTAGTATTCGTGATGATTAGTGTCATAAGTGTTGTTGGTTATTTTACGTCTGAAGTGACAGCAAGTCATGATGAAGCTAGGAGAGGTCATACTGCAAGTATTGGTTATACTGCTTAAGTAAAAAGCCCTTAAAGGGCTTTTTACTATAAAACGGAATATACGCTATGTATAAAGAGTATTTTTCCCATAGAAAACATACAGAGGAGGAAGTGAAATGACAATGTTAAAATCAACAGTATTTCGAAAGATTTTCATTATATTTTTTGCTTTAACCTTTATGATTAGTCTGTTCAATATGGCGATGTTTCCGGGGACGCCAGTGTCTTATTATGTTGGCCTGGTTTGTAAGATGTTGTTTATCAGCTTGTTAAATGGTCTATTTTTCGGAACAATTATCTATTTGATTGTCACCCTTCTCTTTGCTAAATCTTCAAAGGAAAATCAATAAACAAGTGAGCGGCTAAAGACCGTTCTTTTTTATTTCAAAAAATTGGATATGCTTATTTAAAGAGAAAATGAGATGACTTAATTTATGATCTAAATCGCAATTCCTGTGAATGTTTTTCCAACATAATTCAATTATTTTTAATATCCTGCTGTATTATATTTTAAAGGATGTTACCGTTGGATGTAAGGAATGATTGGCCAATCTTCCAATAAGAGTTGGAGGGAAATCATGAATGACAAAATTGAAATAGTAAGCAATATGAAGATGGTGTATATGAGGAATATAGGACCATATGGCAACAAAGAAAATGTAGAGATGATGAAGAGATTTAAAAAATGGATCAATCAACATCAATTAAATGATGAATTAAAGGAATTTGGTATATATGGTGTTCCTCAAGATGATCCTGGAAAAATTCCACCAGAAAAATGCAGATACGACCTCATGTTGATGACAAATAGAGATTTCTCAAAAGATCAAATGGTTCAGACTGGACATTTTGAAGGGGGAAAGTATGCTGTGTTTACAGTGACACATACAATCGAAAAAGTGAATTTGTTTTGGAGCCAATTGCCTCAAATGATCCAAAACAATCAATTGAACATGCGTCAGGCATCTATTATGGAGAGATATAGAGAAGAAGAAGGCGTGTGTGAGTTCTTACTACCTATCTTTTAAACACTTGAACGAAATTCAATAAGAAAAGCAGACCTTTATGGTCTGTTTTTCTTCCTATCAGATTTATATTCTTAAATCATCTTGCTTCAAATGCTATACTATGGCTAAACCATTCATGAAGGGTCATGATAGGAGGAGCATTGAGTGATATTCATCATAGGCATTATCATTGCTCTTATGATTGCTATTTTAGGTTTTACTGTTTTCGTAGATGTAGGGAATGGATGGGGAACGGCTCTCAGCATCATCGGAGGACTGGTCATTTTAATCATAGCCGGTAGATGTCAAAGACGAAAAGAACAGAATGATCCCAACATATTATTGGACAAAATAATGATGCTTTTTCACGAAGATGGGTTTCAGGCATCTACCTATATCTTTTCGGAGCAGGTTGATAAGGGCTTTGCGATTGATGATGAGTTAAAGAAATTGCGCTTTATTGAACATCAGCCTGGCGGGTCAACTAGAAAAAATAGATTTGCAGTCACTGAGCTATCCATGAAAGATTTGAAACAAGTTGAGATGTTAGAAGATGGTGTGCCGATTGATTTAGCGGAGAGTAATGATAAAGAAGAGGTCTCGACGCTTGAATTAAGGTTAACAACGAATGACCAAGAATTACACGCGATGACAATCAACTTCCTGCAATTTGATGTGCCTGTTCGTAAGAGCAATGCTCATTATTTAGCTGAACGAGAAAATTTGCAGGAGATTTATCATGATATTGATGCAATGATGAAATCTGCGGATAAAATTGAATATCATCTTTCATAGAGAAGAAATCACAGTTGATGTGGTTTCTTTTTTTATGTGCAACAAGACAAAGCAGGTCCAGTCATTGTAGTTGAATGTTTTTCTCAAAAATGAATAAAGATAGACTAGACGCAAAAGCGAACATGGAGATAGAAAGAACTCTCATGTGATGAGGAGGAAAAATAAATGAAAAAGCTATGCAGGGAAGTCTGGATCGAAGTCAATCTCGATGCGATTAAAAGAAATATCGAAGCCATTCAAGCGCATATTCCAAGGAAAAGTAAGATCATGGCTGTCGTGAAGGCGAATGCTTATGGTCACGGTTCAGTGGAGGTAGCCCGGCAGGCACTGGAAAGCGGTGCGACGGAGCTCGCAGTAGCTAGCTTGGAGGAAGGCATTGTGCTGCGAAGAGCAAAAATTGAAGCACCGATTTTGGTTCTTGGATTTACCCCGCTCGACTGTGTGAAAAGGGCTGCGGCCTGGAGAATTGATCTATCTGGCCTTCGTGAAGACTGGATTGTTGAAGCAAATGAGATCTTAGCGGAAGAAGAAAGTCAGCGCCGGCTTGGGATACATGTCAATGTCGACACAGGGATGGGGCGATTAGGTGTACGGACGAAGGAAGAGCTTTTAGGCGTAGTGGAGGCACTTGAAAAGAGTGAAAACCTTAGATGGGACGGGATTTTTACGCATTTCTCTACTGCGGATGAGCCTGATTCTGATTTTACGCTGCTGCAGCACAGTATTTTTATTGATTTTCTTCGATTTTTGAAAAAACAAGGAATTAAGCTGCCGACCGTACATATGAACAATACAGCGGCTGCCATCGCGTTTCCTGAATTTAGCGCCGATATGATTCGGCTGGGCATCGGGCTATATGGTCTGTATCCCTCGCAATACATTGAAAGCTTAGACGCTGTTCAGCTAGAGCCCGCTCTCAGTTTAAAAGCAAGGATTGCGTTCGTAAAGGAAATGGTGACAGAGCCAAGGACCGTCAGTTATGGCGCAACATATGTAGCAAAACCGGATGAAGTCATTGCCACCATACCAATCGGTTACGCAGATGGGTACTCACGTGCTTTATCAAATCGGGGATTTATGCTTTTCCGCGGAGAACGAATGCCGATTGCTGGCCGAGTCACAATGGATATGACGATGATCAGTTTAGGAGAAATGAAAGCAAAGCAAGGCGAGGAAGTCGTCATATACGGTCGTCAAAAAGGCGGAGAAATTTCTGTCGATGAAATCGCTGAAATGCTCAATACAATCAACTACGAAGTCATCGCCACTTTAAGCCGCCGCGTCCCAAGATTTTATCGTCGAGGCGGGAAGATTATTAAAATATCAACGCCGGTGATGTATGTATGAGGGATATTCCTACTGGTGTACAATGATAAAAATTAAATTTTATTACAAATATGTCGATAAAAGGAGGGATATTTAAGATATGGAGGAAAAAAATGATGAAAAAAAGATTATTTCTAGTGCTTTTGACCATTTTTATGATGGTCACAATTCATCCGTTAAAAGCTCATGCAGCCGAGACAAATGGATGGACGAAGCGAGCGGATTTACCGGAAGAGCGAATCGGAGCAAGTGTAGGAGTGGTTGATGGGAAAATATATGTATTCGGTGGAGCAAGTCAACAGTCTAAATTCAACAATTCAACATATATGTATGATCCTAAAATTGATTTGTGGTCAGAAAAAACAAGTATGCCTAGATTAAGAACAGGAGCTACCTACGCAACAGTAGGTAAAAAAATCTATGTCATTGGCGGCCTTACTGATACAACTAAAACAGTTCACAAAACCATCGATGTTTATGATACAGAACTAGATCAATGGACAGAAGAACCAATTAAGATGCCTGAGAAATTTATATATACATCATATATAACTGGTTCCTTAAGAGCAGCTACAGTTGGAGAAAAAATTTATATAGTAGCATCTTTATCAAGCTCTCAAGTAAATTTTTATTCCTATGATACGGTAAGTGGAGAGTGGGAAAGTTTAGATAATTCTCAATTAGCTTCTCGTCAGGGTAGAAGTATTTCGGAGATAAATGGAAAGTTATATATTGCTGGTGGTGAGGCTAACGTTAGCCGAGCGAATGATAAAGATATATTAGAATATGATATGAAGCTAGGGAAGTGGCAACGCTTAAAGGATGTTCAGTTAAATTCTTTTGCATATGAAGCTGCTTATGCGACATACAATCATAAATTATTTATGATTGGCGGTCAGCAAATTGGAGATAGATCAAGTAAGTTATTAAAACAAGTTCAGATATTTGATCCACAAACTAGACAAGTCCAAGATTCTTTATATGAAATTCCTGAAGGTAGAGTTGGATCTGTAGCAGTTATTGCTGATGATCAATTATATGTCATTGGTGGAAGAGATTATGCTGAGCCAATTGGTAGTCATTCTGTCAAAAACACTTTTAAATCTGTTATCTCAATTCCATTAAAAGATCTGCAAAAAGTCACTAAGGATCAGGATGAAACAAAACCAGATGATGGATCAGCAGAAGAACCGAAAGATCAGGATGGAACAAAGCCTGGTGATGGGTCAACGGAAGAACCAAAGGATCAGGACGGAACAAAGCCAGGTGATGGCACAACCGAAGAACCGAAAGATCAGGATGGAACAAAGCCAGGTGATGGCACAGCCGAAGAACCAAAGGATCAAGATGGAACAAAGCCAGGTGAAGAAGTAACAAAAGGTATACTTTCAATTACTATGATAAACGGGTTGCAAAAGGATTATTTGCTTTCAATGAAAGAAATTAACGATTTTCTAAACTGGTATAAAGAGAGAAGTTTTGGAATTGGGATGAACTTCTATGAAATCAATGATGAGCATAATAAAGGGCCTTTTACAAGTAAGAAGGATTATGTGGTGTACCAAAATATCTTAATGTTTGATATCAAGCAATACTGATATGATATTCATATAATGGCAAAACTGCTGATGATAGATCAGCAGTTTTTGTGTTTGTGAAATTGTTAAAATTAGGATCAACGTCATGGAAAAATGCGATATTAAAAAAAATATGCTAAACATCCTATTACCACGTCCGATAATAAAATTGTCAGGGTTGATAAGCCCTAGAACGAAGGACTTTTTTCAGACAAGGACGTCTGTCAGGTCCCACATACATGGAGGTAATAGGAAATGAGAATTAACCACAATATCGCAGCACTTAACACATTAAACCGTTTGTCTGCAAACAACGGTGCGAGCCAAAAGAACATGGAGAAGCTTTCTTCTGGTCTTAAAATCAACCGTGCAGGAGATGACGCAGCAGGTCTAGCAATCTCTGAAAAAATGCGTGGACAAATCCGCGGATTAGAAATGGCTTCAAAAAACGCACAAGACGGTATCTCTCTTATCCAAACAGCTGAAGGTGCATTGACTGAAACTCACTCGATCCTTCAACGTGTACGTGAGCTTGTTGTTCAAGCTGGGAACACTGGGACACAAGACGGAACAGATCTTGGTGCTATCCAGGAAGAGATCAACAATCTGGTTCAAGAAATTGGTAATGGTACTGATAAAAATGGTATCTCTGATCGTACTGAGTTCAACGGTAAAAAATTGTTGAATGGTGATTTTGCTAATGGTACAGCTACTTTAACATTCCAAATCGGTGCAAACAAAGCGCAAAAATTAGATGTAAATATCGAAGCAATGTCTTCTGATAAACTAGGGGCTCTTAATAATGGAACTCTTGTAGCGGGTCAAGCAGTCTCTAACATTGATGTTACACAATTCGCTGCTGCTACACCAACACTTACATTTGATCAACAACTAGACATCGTAGATGGTGCGATCAAACAAGTTTCAGACCAACGTTCTAAACTAGGTGCAGTCCAAAACCGTCTAGAACACACAATCAACAACCTTGGTGCATCTTCTGAAAACTTAACAGCTGCTGAGTCTCGTATCCGTGACGTTGATATGGCGAAAGAAATGAGTGAGTTCACAAAGAACAACATTCTTTCTCAAGCGTCTCAAGCAATGCTTGCACAAGCGAACCAACAGCCACAAAACGTACTTCAATTACTTCGTTAATAACAGGCCCCTTTATGGGGCTTTTTTATTTTGTTTCTATTCATTTTAATACAGGCGATGTGCTCATCACTTGAACGAATAGCATAATAGAAATCTTTGTGAAACTAAATAGTGAATAAAGATATGTAAAATTGATCAATAAATATTAAAAAATGTTAAACTTCCTATGAAATAATCCGATAAAAGAATTGTCAGGGTTGTAAAACCCTAGAATTAAGGACTTTTTTCAGACAAGGACGTCTGTCAGGTCCCATATACATGGAGGTAATAGGAAATGAGAATTAATCACAATATCGCAGCACTTAACACACTGAACCGTTTATCTGCAAACAACGGTGCTAGCCAAAAGAACATGGAGAAACTTTCTTCTGGTCTTAAAATCAACCGTGCAGGAGACGATGCAGCAGGTTTAGCAATTTCTGAAAAAATGCGTGGACAAATCCGCGGATTAGAAATGGCGACGAAAAACGCACAAGACGGTATCTCTCTTATCCAAACAGCTGAAGGTGCATTGACTGAAACTCACTCAATCCTTCAACGTGTACGTGAGCTTGTCGTTCAAGCTGGAAACACTGGTACACAAGATGAAACAGACCTTGGTGCTATCCAAGAAGAAATCGCTAACCTAGTTCAAGAAATTGGTGACGGTTCTGGCAAAAACGGTATCTCTGACCGTACAGAATTTAACGGAAAGAAACTACTTGACGGTTCTTTCAGCGCAGCTGGTGCTAATGCAAAATCATTAACTTTCCAAATCGGTGCAAATAAAGCACAAAAATTAGATGTGAACATCGAAGCAATGTCTTCTACAGCACTTGGTACATTAGAAGCTGACGGAACTCTTAAAGCAGACCACGCAGTAGCTGACATCGATGTAACACAATTTGCTGATCCGACTGCTACTGGCGCACTTTCTTTCGATGATCAATTAGATATCGTTGATGGAGCTATCAAACAAGTATCTAACCAACGTTCTAAACTTGGTGCAGTTCAAAACCGTCTAGAGCACACAATCAACAACCTTGGTGCTTCTGGTGAAAACTTAACGGCTGCTGAGTCTCGTATTCGTGACGTTGATATGGCGAAAGAAATGAGTGAGTTCACAAAGAACAACATTCTTTCTCAAGCGTCTCAAGCAATGCTTGCACAAGCGAACCAACAGCCACAAAACGTACTTCAATTACTACGTTAATGAAGGGCCCCTTTATGGGGCTTTTTTATGTCTACTGATATTTGAAAAAAGCAGATCCTGAATTGAGACCCACTTGGTGCGTACTTATATTTTAAATTAAAAATATGATAAGAAGAACTAATATTTTAAAAGGAGCACACAATACGTCTTTTCCATATAACTAAATCATGAATTAAGACTGATAAATTAATAAATAAATATTAAAAAGTGTTAAACTTCCTATGAAATATTCCGATAAAAGAATTGTAGGGTTGATAAGCCCTAGAATAAAGGACTTTTTTCAGACAAGGACGTCTGTTAGGTCCCACATACATGGAGGTAATAGGAAATGAGAATTAACCACAATATCGCAGCACTTAACACATTGAACCGTTTGTCTGCAAACAACGGTGCGAGCCAAAAGAACATGGAGAAACTTTCTTCTGGTCTTAAAATCAACCGTGCAGGAGACGATGCAGCAGGTCTTGCAATCTCTGAAAAAATGCGTGGACAAATCCGCGGACTAGAAATGGCTTCTAAAAACGCACAAGACGGTATCTCTCTTATCCAAACAGCTGAAGGTGCATTGACTGAAACTCACTCAATCCTTCAACGTGTTCGTGAACTAGTTGTACAAGCTGGAAACACTGGTACACAAGACGATACAGATCTTGGTGCAATTCAAGAAGAAATCAATAACCTAGTTCAAGAAATTGGTAACGGTACTGATAAAAATGGTATCTCTGATCGTACTGAGTTCAACGGTAAAAAATTGTTGAATGGTGATTTTGAAACAGCTACATTAACTTTCCAAATTGGTGCAAACAAAGCACAAAAATTAGATGTAAACATCAAAGCAATGTCTGCTGATAAACTTGGAACAGACCCAGCTGATGCAACTAAAACAGTTTCAGCTCTTAAAGTAACTAATTTTGCAACTATTGCTGCAGGTGCTGCAGGTGGTTTCAATGATCAATTAGATATCGTTGATAATGCAATCAAACAAGTGTCAGATCAACGTTCTAAACTAGGTGCGGTTCAAAACCGTCTAGAGCACACAATCAACAACCTTGGTGCTTCTTCTGAAAACTTAACAGCAGCTGAGTCTCGTATCCGTGACGTTGACATGGCGAAAGAAATGAGTGAGTTCACAAAGAACAACATTCTTTCTCAAGCGTCTCAAGCAATGCTTGCACAAGCGAACCAACAGCCACAAAACGTACTTCAATTACTACGTTAATGACAGGCCCCTTAATGGGGCTTTTTTTTATGGTGTTTTTTTCTTCGATTTTTCCCCAGTCTTATGATTCTTAAATCCCTCTGGTAAATCATGAAAAATGACCTTTAAATTTGGTATACACTAGCGAAATGATCATAATGAATGAGACTTTTACCTTATTTAATCCTTTTTTGTTAAACAAATTCCATTCAAGTTCGATAAAGGGATTGTAAGGCTTACAAAAAAATTCTAATTTAGAACTTTTGGACAAGGATGTTCAATTGGTTCAAACACATGGAGGTAATAGGAAATGAGAATTAACCACAATATCGCAGCACTTAACACACTGAACCGTTTGTCTGCAAACAATGGAGCAGGACAAAAGAACATGGAGAAGCTTTCTTCTGGTCTTAAAATTAACCGTGCAGGAGATGATGCAGCAGGTCTAGCAATCTCTGAAAAAATGCGTGGTCAGATCCGCGGATTAGAAATGGCGACGAAAAATGCTCAAGACGGTATCTCTCTTATTCAAACAGCTGAGGGTGCATTGACTGAAACTCACTCAATCCTTCAACGTGTACGTGAACTAGTCGTTCAAGCTGGAAACACTGGTACACAAGATGAAACAGACCTTGGTGCAATTCAAGAGGAAATTGATGCACTAGTTCAGGAAATTGGGAACGGTACAGATAAGAACGGTATTTCTGACCGTACTGAATTCAACGGAAAGAAACTTCTTGATGGAACTTTTGCTGCTGACCCAGAAGGTGGAGAACCGAAGAAACTTACTTTCCAAATTGGAGCTAACGGTGCGCAGCAATTGTCAGTTCATATTGAAGCAATGTCTGCTGATAAACTTGGAGTTGAGGATAAAACCGTTTCTACGATTAAAGTAACTGATTTCGCCGAAATTGCAGCAGATGAAGAAGGTGGATTTAACGATCAATTAGCAATCATTGATGGAGCGATCAAACAAGTTTCAGACCAGCGTTCTAAACTTGGAGCAGTCCAAAACCGCCTAGAGCACACAATCAACAACCTTGGTGCTTCTGCTGAAAACTTAACGGCTGCTGAGTCTCGTATTCGTGACGTTGACATGGCGAAAGAAATGAGTGAGTTCACAAAGAACAACATTCTTTCTCAAGCATCTCAAGCAATGTTAGCTCAAGCAAACCAACAGCCGCAAAACGTACTTCAATTATTACGTTAATGAAAAAGCCCCACTAAGGGGCTTCAGATTGTAGAGAAACTCATGTTTTTCTACAATCTTTTTTATTTTCATCGTAATGATGATGGATGAGATTTAAAGAAAAAGGCCTCCCACACACCTAGCCTAGCTTCGCTAGGTGTGTGGCAATCTTCTTCATGTTCTGACAGGCAGCTGTGAGAAGCACTTGCTCACTCACATTTTGTTTTCCCCTCAACCGGCAGTAGCGAAGCCCATGCAGTTGTTTTGAATCTGCAAAGCTTCGCTCTATTTTTTCTTTTCTTTTTTTATATAGCTCTTTTCCAGAAGCAGACAGACGATTTTGCCTGATCTTTTCTTTATGTTCTTCCCATACATGTCTTGAGATCACTTTTTGATGATTTTTCGACCTTGTACAGCTCTCTAGGAAAGGACACGATACGCATTTTTTAGGGTCTGATTTGTAGAACCGATAACCTTTTCGATCAGTTGTTGTATATAATAGCTTCTCACCATTTGGGCATATGTAGTGATCATGTTCAGAGTCATACTGAAATTTCCACTTCTCAAATAATCCTCTTGTTGGATGAAAGCGTCTATGTGCGATGACACCAAAAATACGGCGATCGGATAAACCTTTACAGATTGGGGTTGTCAAATAACCAGAATCAAGGGCAACAGCTTCTACTTGAAAACCAAATCGGGCGATTTGGTGATCCAATCGATCAAGATATGGAACGGAATCATGGACATTGCCGGGTGTGACATGGGCATCTGTGATGATGTTGTGCTTCATATCCGTTGTACGGTGGTCTAGGTAGAAAAAGCCTTCTGGCTTGTTTTCGCGATAAAGATAGCCACTTTCAGGATCAGTTTTACTTTGACGAATGTCTTTTTTTGTTTTCACCTCCTCTTTTTTCTTTAAGGGCTTTTTTCCGTGTACCTCTCGATCTTCTTGGACGGCTACATCTAATTCTTTCATATAGTTCTGAGTATCTTGTTCGATCGTTTTTCTTGTATATTTATGTTTATTTGCATTCGCTTTAAGATGGGTTGAATCAGTAAAAAGGACGCGCCCTCCAACCATATCGTGATTGATGGCTTGAAGCACAATCTCGTCGAAAATGTCTTGAAAAATCGTTGTATCTTTGAATCGAGTACGACGATTCCAGCTAATGGTCGAGTGATGAGGAACGGGGTCATTGATGTTCAAACCTAAAAACCATCTATACGCCATGTTATAGTAAATTTCTTTTTCAAGTTGTCTTTCAGAACGGATACCGTACAGGTATCCGATAAACATCATTTTGAATAAAATAAGTGGATCAAGAGAAGGGCGACCTTTATTCTCACTATAATACGGTTTTACTTTATCTACGATAAATGAAAAGTCAATGTACTGATCAATTTTACGAAGCAGGTGATCCTCTTCGACCAGTTGATCTAGCAATACAAATTCGGCTTCGTGCTGAGAAGAATTTCTAGTGTGGAACATGAGAAAAACACCTTCCTTTAGTATGCTTTTCTCTATTATAAAACGGGGGAATGGAAACTTTAAGAAAAAATATAAAGCTGTCGAGATTTTCTCGACAGCCTGAAGCCCCACTAAGGGGCTTTTTTTGTTTCAATCTAATGAAAGCAAGTGCTGTAAACGAAAGTCAGGAACCGCTTCATGGAAAAAAGCTCGATTGCGTTCATCGTCCTCTTGATCCCACTGACTCCACCATTCGGCCGTTTCTCCAGAGGTGTCGGCTTGAATCATGTTATGCAACTGTTCTAAGTTGATGATTTCTCTCGGTTCTAATAAGAAAGAATGCATTTGGTGATACGCTTCAAGACGTTCAGGCTGTTTTGTTACTATGGTGTATTGTACGTAGCGATTTAAAAATCCTTGTATGAACGTCAAATGGGGAATGGTTGTTTCTCCTTTTAATTTGACGCCTTCCCACGCCATATCAGCAATCGCACAAAGCCACCAGCCGAGTTCATTGGCATGCTGCATTTGTTGTAATGTGTCCTTTTCAAAAGATAGCTGCTCCTTTTTTTGTGCTTGTTTGAGCATACGCTCAAGAGTTTGTGCTTCGAGTGCGGCCTTTGTCATTCCTTGCCCATGAATAGGATCTAACGTACACAAGGCATCGCCCATCACCAATAATCCACTCGGCCAATCGTGCATTTGTTCATAGTGATATCTCACGCAAGAAGGGACTCTAAATCCTTTTGGTTTTGTATAGGGCGTTAAATGAGTAATGGCATCTGCTATTGCGGGATGGGTCAGTGCAGCCGTTTCGGAATCAAATTGATCAGCATCGTTGTTGGATAATGTGATCCGCCAGCTGCAGAGAGAAGAACAGCTACTAAATCATGATCTACCCGTTCAAACAGTCCTGTTGGGATTTGCCTCTCCGGCTGACCCACGACGACCATTGATTGCTGGTATGGCGCTTCTGGTGGTATCTTGTAGTATCTTGTGCTGTAACCGAGTGACACAGTTAATTCATCTGCCCGCGGTAAGGTCAGTCCAGCATCCTTCAGCCATTTTGGCAATTTAGACATTCTTCCAGATGTATCGATCACTAAGTTTGCTTTCATTTCAAAAATGCGTCCTGGTTTTTCATGCCGATCTTTCACGATCAGTCCGATGACTTGGTTTGTTCCCTCTTTCAACTGAAGTGAGAGGGCTTCATGTTTTTCTAAACATTGCACCCGTCTTTCACTTAACATTCTTTGCATCAGCACCCACTCTAGCATGGCACGTCTTGTGACAGCTGTTTCTTCGGTATCAGTAAGCGTTAATTCACCATCTTTTGTGATAAATCGAGAGGGTTGATGCCACGTATTAAATCCGCCCATTGTCAGTAACTCTTTTGTATAACCAGGAAATAGACGTTCCACTATTTGCTTGCCTAGTGGCAGCATTCTATGTGGATGAAAAGCTTGAGGAGTGCCGAGACGATTCTTAGGAGAGTCTGGCATTTCGTCCTTTTCGATCATGAAAACTTGATGATAAAACGTTGATAAAACTTTTGCAGCGAGTATTCCCGTCATACCACTGCCAATGACGATCGCCCGCTCATATGTCATAGGTTGTCTCACAACATGCGCCTCCAATGAATATATATAAAATGATTACATGACCATTTCATCATATGTTGATACTTAAATTATAGCAAATTTACGTTTTGTTGAATATAAATAGGGAATATCCTTCTTTTTACTCGTACATATGAGAAATAACTTTCATCATCATCATTATTTTTAAAAAATAACTATTATTTTAAGAAGAACGACCGATAAATAATACAAGGGGGTAGGGAAAATGGATATACTACAGAGTATAGTGACAGCAGCACCTTATATGATGCAAATTTTAAAAAATGAAGTGACGATGGGTGTCATTGACCGAGAGAAATTTTTGCTGTATTTGCCATCGAAAGATGTTGATTTTCAAATTCGAGCTGGTGAACGTATTAAACCAGATGATCTGAATATGAAAAAAGCGCTGAGAGGTGAGACATCGAGTATGTTTGTGCCTGAATCAGTATATGGAGTACCTTTAAATGCAATGGGATTGCCCATTTTTGATGGAAATGGGCAAGTGATTGGTGCACTCGCTTTAGGTTTTCCGCTCAAAAATCAATTAGAGCTTGAAGCATATATGGAATCATTGAATGACATTATTCAAAGTATTCAAGAAAAAGTACACGTGGTGGCGGCACATTCAGAGGAGCTTTCTGCTACAAGTGAGGAGATGACCTTACAAACGCAGCAAACTCTTGAAAGCTCGAAACAAACAACCGATATTACAAAAATGATTAAAGGCATCTCGAAACAAACGAGTTTGCTAGGATTGAATGCGTCAATTGAAGCGGCCAGGGCAGGAAAAGAGGGAGCAGGTTTTAGTGTTGTAGCAAGTGAGGTTCAAAAGCTTTCAAGTGAAACTTCACGTGCAACAGAAAACATCGAAAGCTCACTGCAAGGAATTTCCTCCAATATACATACATTACTTGAGAGTATGGACCATATGAAAGGTTCTTCATCAGAACAGGCTTCACTTGTGACAGAGTTTAGTGAAATTGTCGATCGATTGACGACGGTTAGTAAGGATATGAAGAAATTCATGCAAACCGTCATGTCAACGTAAAAAACGAATCCAAGAGGATTCGTTTTTTGTATGTCGTTATTTTCTCTTGTTCTGATCAAAGCGATAATCATACGTGTCGCCTTTCACCACATTTAAAAATTCATGTCCAATTTGAACAAGCTGTCCGTTTTTCCATTGGATGAGAGGGTCTTTATCAGGGTATTTCCAGTAAATCGTTTTCTTGCGGTGGGTCAGTTTGTTTTCAATTTCTGCTCTGACTGCGTTTTCCTTTAGCTTTCCTCCGCTATGCTGATAGGTGTTGATGATGTACATTCCGTCAGGTGATGACATCGAGCGGATGAATGTTCCGTGAGACACGCCTTGAAGAGAGAAGCATTTCCAATAAATAATGCCAGCGAAGCTAAGGAGTAAGATGATCAGAGTGAGGGTCGTTTTCTTTTTTAACATGATTTCCTCCAGATGTAGATCACAATATTTCTAATTTATGAGAGAGAATACAAAAAGATTCATATAGTCCAAAAGTTCTATCCATTTCAATTATCGGTCATTTTTTCTCAAAATTCAACAGAATGGCGTAAATGTAAGGAAGATTTAAGGAAGAATTCAAGTGGTATATTTGATTCGAAACCTCTTTACAAAAGAATGAGGGATCAGTAGACTTATGCTCATATAAAGAAATGGAGCAGATGACATGAGGCAATTTATCGATACGTATCAAAGTTATGAAGAGCTTTCCGCTCATGAAAGAAAAGGGATTGATTATCAAATTCTTCATGAGCGGAAAGGTGACCAGCTTCTGGTTTTGTCGCCTCATGCCGGAGGAATTGAATCAGGCGTGAGTGAGCTTGTTCATGAAATATCTAGTGACTATTCTATGTATTTATTTGAAGGCCTTAAAGTAAAAGGCAATCATGTTCTTCATATTACAAGCACACGCTTTGATGAGCCGCTTTGCCTTTCAGAGGTGCATACCCATCATTATACGTTTGCACTTCATGGTTACGGAGAAACAGAGGTGCTTCAAACGTTAGTGGGGGGGACGGACAGAGAAAGAGCGGCAGAAACTGTGAAGCGTTTAACGCTAAATGGCTTTCACGCATTGCTGCTAGCCGAATCTGATCGTTTTTCTGGAACGCATCCTGATAATATCAATAACAAATGTTTGACAGGAAAAAGTGTACAACTTGAAATTAGTCAGGCGCAAAGAAGAGCATTCTTTCAAGACTTTAGGCGTCGATACCGGCGAGATACACAAACTGAACAATTTTATCGGTACACAAATGTACTCAAACAAGTATTAGCCCTTTATGAATAAACTTCTATCGTTTTATGTCCGATTATTTACGTTTGATAAACGGCTTCTTTTTCTGCGACTCTTTCTGCTTTCATTAAATAAGACGTAAACTCCTGTTGAAAGCGAATACCTGCTTTTCGCTGTTCGAATAAGGCAACCCGTTTTTCAGCAAAAGCCCAAGTGACGTGAAACGTTTGAGCAATATGCAAAATGGCTTGCTGCCGAAGGGTTGGAAGCTTCATTTTCAGCAGCATAAAGGTTGGCACACAAAAGTGGTACATGAATTGTTTTGCCTGAAACTCCTGCAGTTCTCGAAAGAGTTTGTTCATTTTGAAATGATTGCCTGTATGCTTTAGCACATGACAAAGCTCGTGGGCAAAATCCTGCCACTGTTCTTCAGGTGATAGGGATCTGTTTAAGATAATACTGTAAAGACCTTGATGCTGGATCATCATGCTGCCAGTCTCTTCGTAATGGACCCATACACGAAATTCAGAAGCGATCCTTTGCATCTCTCTATAAGCAGGACCGCTTATTTGCAATTGATCATATAAACGCTTAATATCTTCTTCTAAATGGGTTAAAAAACCAGTCATTTGAAAACCTCCATACAAACGTATGTTCTATTTTTGGCGTAAAAGAAAAGTCCATATAGGACTAAATAGCTAAATGAGCTATTACTTACTTTTTATATCGGCGTATTTTTAACAATTTTAACATAAAATCAAGGAAAAATGGAATTAATTCCTGTTTTTTTCTGTATTTTTGCACTTCTCACTAATAAAAAGAGTGAATTGAATTCAAATTTTACCATAGTCTTCTCATGAAAACAAACAAGTATTGTCTTACGAACGCCACCGATTGATGAGAAAGATCAATTCAATCTAGCAAAAGGGAGTGCAGTAGATGGTACAAATTTATCAAGATTTTATTCCAGTTGGAAACGGGAACCGCCCAGGATATGCGATGACACCGGAGTATGTAACGGTGCATAACACAGCAAACACGTCAAAGGGAGCGGATGCGAAAAGTCATGCGGCCTATGTAAAAAGCCCAACGACTGAGGTGAGCTGGCACTTTACAGTGGATGATCATGAAATCTTTCAGCATCTGCCATTAAATGAAAATGGCTGGCATGCAGGGGATGGTCATGGGAAGGGTAACCGGAAGTCGATCGGTATTGAAATTTGTGAGAATGAAGATGGAAATTTTCAGCAAGCGGTCAAACATGCACAATGGCTCATTCAAAAGCTGTTAAAAGAACATCACATTCCGCTAGCAAACGTGGTCACACATCAGTACTGGTCTGGAAAAGCATGCCCACGCCAGCTTCTATCTACTTGGGATGAATTTAAAAAAGGGATTGAAACGGCAGAAGATCCGGAGACGGTCATCACGTATGTCGTGAAAAGCGGGGATACGTTAACGAGTATTGCGAAAGCTCATGGGGTCACAGTTCAGGATTTACAGAAGTGGAATGACATTAGCGATCCGAATAAGATTCAAATTGGACAGGTTCTCAAAATTTATCTTAACGATGCAAAGAGCTTGTATGAGCTGCCAGATGGGGTTTTAAAGGTGACTTCTCCATTGACAAAGGGAGAGCACGTACGCCTCGTCCAACAGGCGCTTGCTGCTGTTTATTTTTATCCTGATAAAGCAGCTGCAAATAAAGGAATAGACGGAGTTTACGGAGAAAAAACGGCGAACGCCGTAGCGCGTTTTCAGCTGGTAAATGGTCTGACAAGTGATGGGATATACGGACCTAAAACGAAGGAAAAACTTCTGAAGCTGTTAAGTAAGTGAGTGTTTCTGTTTGTATGATTGGATGACTGCTTCACTTTGCTCATTTAATCGACGCATATAAGGCGACGACTTATATTCAGCAAACTGAACATATCTCAATTGTTTGATTTTCTTTTTCATTTATTGGCACCTCAATCGTTGCAGCGTATAGATTATTGTATGCAAGTCTATGTGAAAATGGAAGCAGGACGCGGATTTTGTTCCGCGTCCTTTAGTGTAATCAAGCCCTTTTATTTTTATACTCACCCAAGAGCTGTTCGTTCTTTTTAAAAATACGCTCTGTATGGGGGCTTACCTTGTAATCCGCCATACTGATATGTTGCTTTTTCTTTAAAATCTTAAAAGGGTTTTTCTTGCGATTGTTGTTATCCCCTTGAAGTGCGTGGTCCATCTTCATCACCTTCCTCTTCGTCAGGCAAGATTAGGTCATAAATTGTTGTAAGTGACGTCATTAATAAATAGTCGAACTCAGTGACAATGTCATCAGAGGTGAGCTTAATGACGAAGTGATCATCTGCTACAGAAAACGGGATGAGCACCAATTTGCCGAAATCATCGTAATAGACTTCCTGCCTGTCAAGCTTCGCCTGAATAAGAGCTCGCTGGTCAAGTGTCCGCAGCAGGTCATCTTTTTGTTCCTGCGTATCGTATGGACAAAGAACTGCTTGAATATTCATCTTGTCGGCAAAAGAATAAATGAGCCGTTCAATTCCCTCTATATATGCCTCTACACTTCCATAATATACATGAATCGGTTCATTTTTCAATAGGTATTGGTACGTTTTTAGCTTATTGAGGTAAGAATGAAGTAGATCGTTATTTTGTTCTAGGAGTTGATGGGTGTCGGTTTCCAGTTCGTGATTTCCGAGTTTTTTAATATAGGAGCTGAGAAAGATGAATGCATCGGTTAATGCAAAAAAAACGGCAATAATCAAGTAGTGCATCCAATCGGTAAAGATTGAAGAAGGGTCATTTGTCCAGTACACAACAGCACCAGCTACATAAATCCAATACCACGTTTTACGAATGGCAAACATCTTTTCTTTTACTTTTTGTTCAAAGCGCCATACGGCAAATACATATACAGCAAGAGCACCTAGCAATAACCACACGGTCAATTGAAAAAATAATAGCATGTTCTTCTCTCCCATAGACAGATGGATACTTATTCATTTCTATGGATATGATTGGAAACCCTGCTTCATGAAAAAATGGCTTGTAGGAAAAGGTGTTGAAGTGTGCGGGCAAATAAAAAAAGACCTGTCAGACAGGTCTTTGATATTAGATAATCGCATGTAACACAAAGTATATAAGAGCCCCTAGAGTTCCCGAAATCGGTAATGTGATCACCCAAGTGACAAGCATGCGTTTTGCCGTACCCCAGTTTACTCCTTTTACTCTGTGTGCAGAACCTACACCTAGAATAGAAGATGAGATCACGTGAGTGGTACTAACAGGTAAGTGAATAAATGTCGCACCGAAGATAATAGCTGCACCCGTTAAGTCTGCAGATACTCCGTTTACTGGACGAATTTTCATAATTTTACCGCCGACTGTTTTAATAATCTTCCAGCCGCCAATAGAAGTACCTAGTCCCATTGCAAGCGCACAAGAGAATTGTACCCAGAAAGGAATGTCGTCAGTTGTATGCAAATTACCTGCAATTAAAGCCATCGTAATAATTCCCATCGCTTTTTGCGCATCGTTTGTTCCGTGGGTATACGATTGCAGTGCAGCAGTTAAAATTTGAACACGTCGGAATTGTTTATTTGTTTTTGCGAGATTGTTGTTTCTGAATATAATTTTGATAATAGTATACACGATATATCCCAATACGAAAGCTAGGATAGGTGAAAGCAACAGTGCTTGAATGATTTTAATGAACCCCGAATAGTTTAAAGCGCCAAAACCAGCAGAGGCAATAACAGCTCCTGCAATTGATCCGATCAGTGCGTGCGAAGAACTACTCGGAATTCCGTAATACCAAGTAAGCAAGTTCCAAGTAATGGCCGCAATTAAAGCAGCCAAAATGACGACAGAACCGTTTTGAAGTGTGAAAGGATCTGCGATGTCTTTTGTAATGGACTTTGCCACACCTGTAAATGTCATTGCTCCTAAGAAGTTCATGAACGCTGCCATAATAATAGCATGTCTAGGCTTTAACGCCTTTGTTGAAACCGAAGTGGCAATGGCATTTGCTGTATCGTGGAATCCGTTGATGAAATCAAAAGCAAGTGCACAAATGACAATAAATATGGTAAGGATGAGTAATGTGTCCATGTTTAACTAACCCCGTTACGCATTCTTCATAATGATTGTTTCTAGATTGTTGGCAACACTTTGACAGGAATCAGCAATTTCTTCAAGTGTTTCGTAAATTTCTTTGTATTGAATGACCTTGATTGGATCAGTTTCTTTTCCAAACAAGTTCTTAAGTGATTTACGATAAAGATTGTCACAATTATGCTCGATCTCTTTGATTTTGATTGCGTGTGGTTGAATATCTTTTAAGCGATTTTCAGCCAGTAAATCGATTGTAATTAAAATTTCCTTTGCACATTCTCTGATGTAGTGGCTGAATTTGTCGATATGTTCGTCAGAGCTTGTCATTGAATAAATTTCCATTGTTGCTGAAAAATGCTCAATTCCATCTAAAACATCGTCGAGGCTATTCGTCAATTGAAGAATGTCTTCACGTTCAATCGGCGTAATAAAGGCTTTGTTCAGTTCTTTAATCATCGTATGAACATGATTATCACCTTTTGTCTCATATTCCTTCAATGTGTCAGAAAATTCTTTCAGAGTGGTTTGATTTGTTACTTTATAGCTAACAAAATACTCAGCAGTTTCATCTAAATTTTTAGCAATTTCCGTTAACAAGACGGAAAACTTGTCTTTTTTCCTTTTTAACATGTAAAAACCCTCCATTGTATAAATGAGACAATGCACACATCAAATAATTATATATTCTTTTGTCGAAAAAAAACAGGTGTAGTCGAAAATTTCTTCACTTTTTCTATTTGATCTTATTCTGACCTAAAGATGTGTTCTCAACACACCTTTTGCAGAAAGGAGAAAAGAAATGAAAAAAGCGGTCCATTTTTGGCGCCGCTTAAAGCTTAAGTAGCTGAATAAACTAGTTTAAATCGCTCGCAAACTAGGAGCATGTCTTCTTTAAATTCTAATCCGTACGGTTTGAGTGCTTCTGAGAAAAATGCTTGATGAGCTCTGTACCAATAGTTATATGAAAGATCGCCTTCACCTTCTGCTTGGGCAAATGATTCTGGAACCTCATTCATTGGCATGACATCTACATGCGTGATTTCTATGATGGCTTTTGGTTCGTCATGGCTGTCCAAAATGACCGCATATTGTCCTGCCTTTGGAAGCGGCTCCTGTTCCTTTTCGTAAAAAAGATGTCCAGAACAAGTCGCTGTTTTTTTCCCTTTCAGAACAAGGTCAAGTAAATGATCTGGGTCTGCTCCAAATGCCCAAGCGGAAACAGATGCGTCAATTGGTGCGCTTTCTGATTTTTCTTTCCAATATGTTTCCCAAAATAAGGTGCTCTTCTGATTCATCATTCTTCCCCCTTCGTGATGCGTTTATTATACCGCGAAATCAAAAACATGAAAGGGCATGTCTTTATCCCTACTTAGTAAGTATGTCATATGTTTTGAAAATCCGCTTTGTATTTGATGAATATAGGATGATAGAATGAAAAATTTAGAAATTTTAGAATAATCTATTGTATTCTGGTCAAGAAGTCGGTATGGTCAAAGTAAGAATATGGAAGGGGTGTTGTGTATGAAACGCATTTCTCTAACTATTTTGTCCATATGTCTGTTGGTTTTCTCGTTTTTCCTGCCTGTCAGTCAGGTCACTGCAAACGAAACTCATGGGAATAAAGTAGCTGTTGGGAAGGATGGCATGGTGGCTACTGCCCATCCACTCGCATCAGAAGTGGGTGCAGATGTATTAAAGAAAGGTGGAAACGCTGTTGACGCTGCTGTTGCCATCCAGTACGCACTGAATGTGACAGAGCCAATGATGTCTGGAATTGGTGGCGGAGGATTTATGATGGTTTATGATGGGAAGACAAAAGAAACATCCATCATCAATAGTCGAGAAAGAGCACCACAAGGCGCAACACCAGACATGTTTTTAACAGATGAGGGAAAAGTCATCCCGTTCGATGAGCGATCTACACACGGTAATGCTGTTGGTGTTCCAGGGACTGTAAAAGGTCTTGAGGCGGCATTAGATAAGTGGGGTACCCGCTCGATGAAGGAATTAATTAAGCCTTCCATTCAGCTTGCAGAGGATGGATTTGAAATCGATTCTGTTCTGGCAAAAGCCATTGATGACCATCAAGGAAAATTGAAAAAAACGGCCGCAGCGCCAATCTTTCTTCCAGATGATCAGCCGCTCAAAGAAGGGGACCTCCTAGTTCAGCCAGGTCTTGCAAAAACATTTAAGCTCATTGCGAAAAAAGGAAGCAAAGCATTTTATGAAGGAAAAGTAGCAAAGGCACTTGCAAATACAGTCCAAGATTTTGGCGGAACAATGACAACTAATGACATTGGTCGTTATGAGGTCAAGACTGACAAGCCTATCTGGGGAGACTATAAAGGATACCAGCTTGCAAGTATGCCTCCACCAAGCTCAGGCGGGGTGTTTATGCTGCAAATGCTCAAAATACTTGATCACTTTAACCTATCTCAATATGACCCCAAATCATTCGAAAAATATCAACTACTTGCTGAAACAATGCATCTCTCCTATGCTGACCGTGCTGCATATGCCGGCGACCCCGAATTCGTAGATGTTCCACTAAACGGACTATTAGACGATGATTACATTTCAGAAAGAGCCTCTCTTATTCAATTAGATCAAATGAATCGTAACCCGAAAGAAGGAGATCCATGGGCGTATGAGGATGAAAAAAATCCATCCCCTATTGTTCCGCAGCCTGAAGATAAAACCATTGGTGAGACCACACATTTTACTGTTGCCGATCAGTGGGGAAATGTTGTGTCATTCACGACAACCATTGAACAGTTATTTGGTACAGGGATTCTCGTCCCGGAATATGGCTTTTTCTTAAACAATGAACTAACAGATTTTGATGCAAGGCCAGGCGGAGCAAATGAAGTTCAACCGAATAAACGACCTTTGTCCAGTATGACACCGACCATCATTTTTAAAGATAATGAGCCTGTCATGACAGTAGGTTCACCGGGGGGAACGACCATCATTGCTTCTGTTTCACAAACCATTTTGAATTTGCTTGAATATGAGATGGAGCTTCAGGATGCAGTTGAAGAACCAAGAATTTATACAAACAGCCCAACTTCTTATCGTTATGAAGTAGGTGTCCCTCTCGATGTGAGAACAAAGCTTAATGACATGGGACATCGTTTCGGCAATTCGCCTATTGATATAGGAAATGTCCAAGCACTACTCATTGATCGAAAAGCAGGAACCTTTACTGGAGTGGCTGACTCCTCGAGAAACGGAACTGCCGTTGGCGTCAATTTAAAGCTATCTGCCCAATAAGAACATTTCCTGGGAAAAGAAGCGCCTCTTAAGGATGGCGTTTCTTTTTTTATTTAAAATAAAAGAAACACAGCTGATCAAAGAGCGGAAGACGCTTCGCCATTTATGAAGTACAGGACTGTAATGTATTTCTCAATGATTAATGACAAATTTGTTGCTGACATCAAAGAGCAAGTACAGAGTAATTAGAGAGAGGAAGTCACATTTAATAAGAAGTAGAGCAGAGTTGATGAAAGATGCAGAAAAGACCGCATCTCAGCGTGTAGACAAACCCTCGCATTCTTTGTCAGTCCTGCGTGCTGGTGCTCACGAATTGCAAATTCGCTCCGCAAAAGTAGCCGTCCTTCCTAGACTTCAAAGGTTTTCAGGTCACACTGAAAAGAAGACAAAGGGCTAAATAAAGATCATTTTAGCCCTTTGTCAACAATCTGAGATGCAGAAAAGACTGCATCTTTTTTTATGAAATTTTTCCTAGGAACATTGACTTATAATTTAGAATATTATAATATCTTTACAAAGGTAACAACATTGAACATTTTTCAGAACGTATATTTGTAAGCGCTTTATAAAAGGTTCTATTCCAAAATGTTCTTTCTTTTTGTTACATGTGTTCATATTTATACCAAATGAAAGGAGTGGTTGTTTGAACAACTTGTTTGAGTTAGATGAACAGCTGATCAAGCTACAGTACGATGCATCTTCGAGAGAGGAGGTGACCACATATTTAGCAGAGCGATTAGAAGCGGGAGGATATATTAAGTCGAGCTTTTTACCAGCGGTGCTTGAAAGAGAAAAAACATATAATACGGGCCTTCCACTTGCGACCTTTGGGGTAGCAATTCCACATACAGATCCTGAGCATGTGAACAAACCGGCGATTAGTGTAGCCACTTTAAAGGAACCTGTTATCTTTCACAAGATGGGGAGCCCTGATGAAACTGTGCTAGCCAAAATTGTGTTCGTCCTAGCAATCTCTGAACCTAGTAAGCAGCTTGTGATGTTAGAGAAGCTCATGACACTTTTTAGAAAAGAAGAGGTGATGATGAGGTTGTCTGATATGACGTTGTATGAAGAAGCGGTTGCTGTGCTTCAGAAAGAATTAAACCAATAGCCTTTCACAAAAAGAATGTAAGCGCTTTATACGAAAAATCCAGGAGGTGGATGTATGATCAAGCAAGCTGTCGATTTTATATTAGACCTTGGACCAACTATTATGCTCCCGATTATTATGACGCTTTTCGGTATGGTTTTAAGGCAAGGCTTTAAGAAATCCTTCCGAGCCGGTATTACAATTGGAATTGGTTTTGTCGGTGTCAACCTTGTCATTAATTTGCTTGTGAGCGGCCTTGGGCCAGCAGCAAAAGCTATGGTTAATTCCCTTGGACTAAAGCTTGATATTTTGGATGTTGGATGGCCGATTGGAGCGGCTATATCCTTCGGTACACCTGTTGCCCCTTTGATGATACCTCTTGTGCTTTTGTTAAATGTCATCTTATTGTCCGTTAACTTTACGAAAACGCTGAATGTGGATATTTGGAACTTCTGGCATTTGATTTTCGCAGCCTCTGTGACTTACTACGCTTATCATAATATGTTCTTGGCACTTGCTGTTGGTTTGATCGTCTCTGCTATCACGCTTAAATTAGCTGATTGGACGGCACCGACAATCGAACACCATTTTGGATTGAAAGGCGTATCGATGGCTCATGCTGAAACGGTCAACTTCGCACCGCTTATGTATGCGTCCAACCGTATCATTGACAAGATCCCTGGCTTAAACAAAATTCATGCTGATCCAGAAACATTGAAGAAACGTTTTGGTATTTTTGGCGAACCGCTTGTGATGGGTCTCATACTTGGTATCATTATTGGTCTTTTAGGCGGCTATGATGCGAAAGGCGTCATGACACTTGGTATTCAAATGGCAGCAGTTCTTGTGCTAATGCCAAGAATGGTTGCGTTATTAATGGAAGGTCTTATTCCAATCTCTGAGGGCGCTCGTTCTTATATTCAAAAGCGCTTCCCTGGGAAAAATGTCTATATTGGTTTAGATACAGCGATTGTGATTGGTCATCCGGCGAATATGGCGGTAGCCCTTCTTATGGTGCCGATTACGATTCTACTTGCAGTCGTTCTGCCTTACAATGGCATGCTGCCGTTTGCTGACTTATCAGTTCTACCATTTACAGTTGTATGGGCAGTAGCAGCCGCTCGTGGAAACATTATTCGCGGTCTTATTAACAGTATTTTTACATTAATGATTGTCTTCTTTATCGCAACGAATCTCGCACCGCTTGCGACAACAATGGGGAAAGCAGTCGGGTTTGACTTCCCAGAAGGAGCCAATATGATTTCAGGTATTGACCTTGGTTCCCACGTCATTCCTTGGATCATGGTGAGACTTCTTGATCCGAGCAACCCGTACTTTATTGCAGCCATCATCTGTGCTCTGGCTTATGCGCTTCTATGGTACTGGGTGCGAAATGATATTAGAAAGCAGTATGCGAAAGAAATGGGCTTAGATCAGAAAGATCAATAAAAGAGCTGGAGGGATTCTTATGGCAAAGAAAATATTGGTTTCATGCGGAACAGCGGTTGCAACATCAACGGTTGTTGCCAAAAAGGTCGAAGAGACGTTAAAGGAAAAAGGATACGATGTTGTGGTGGAACAGTGCAAGGCATCTGAAGTCCCGCAAAAAGCGGAGGGCGCCGATTTAATCGTAACGACAACACCAGTGAGTGATACGAAAGGAACGCCTGTGATTCAAACATTATCCTTTTTAACCGGATTTGGCATTGAAGAGGATATTGAAAAAATCATCGATCATATTAAGTAAACAATCATTCCATGGAGGAGCTTTCCCGGCTCCTTTTATGTATCTGAAAGGAGGACGTCTCATGCAGCATCATGCTTATAGCCGAACGTCTGCAGTGTTGTCTATTTTTCTTCCAGCCGTACTCATCTGTCTGTTTTTCCTTTGGTCTCTTTATACGTTAATGTCAGCAGGACCTGAACCGTTAGCTGTGTTAGGCGTTTATACGCTGCCTATTCTCATGCTTTCTAGCATCACTGGACTGAACCAGCCGACAAACGTCATTATTAGTGAAGATAAACTCAAAATCGGAGCGTTTGGCAGATGGCACACATATGCGGTCTCTGATATTAAAGGAAAGCTTTTTATCAAGCCATACCCTCATATCGGAAAAGTTTATGTCAGGGTGGGCCCATCTCGCATATTCGGAGGACGTTACTGGATATCCAGTGAGATGAGTGAGTACAAGCAGCTTGTGCAAACGTTGCAAGGTTTTGCGAAAGGTGATGCAAAGGAGGATGCAGCTACATGAAATCAGCTGTCTTTTATTCTTCAGAGGACATTCGGTATGAGGAGCGGAACCGGCCTGCGATTGGTGATGATGAAGTGCTATTAAGAATGCGTGCCTGCGGCTTATGCGGCACAGATATTTACAAAGCAACACATGAGACGGTACCTCCAGGAACGGTACTAGGGCACGAAATCGCTGGAGATGTTGTTGAAACTGGAAAGCATGTAACAAATATAAAAACGGGAGACAGGGTTTATGTTGCGCACCATGTACCTTGCTTCACCTGTGACTTTTGTCAAAAAGGATTTTATACAATGTGTCCGCAGTTTGCAGCCACTAATGTAGAGCCAGGCGGGTTTTCAGAGTATATCCGCGTACCTGCATTGCATGTCAAGCACACAATGGGCAAGCTGCCGAATGACGTCTCATATGAGCAAGGGGCGATGGTGGAGCCAGTCGCCTGCTGCCTGCACGGGTTTGAACGAGCACCTGTTCATCCAGGAGATTCTGTACTGATCCTTGGAGCGGGGCAAATTGGCTGCATTCAACTACAGCTTGCCAAATACTACTTGGCTGGGAAAGTGATGATAACGGATGTGAATGAGAACCGGCTGCTGAAAGCGAGAAATTTAGGTGCAGACGTCGCTTTTCATCCTGCCTCTGAGCCGGTGGAAGACCGGGTCATGAGAGAAACAAATGGAAAGGGAGCAGACCTCGTCATTATTTCTGTTGGGAGTAGTGCGCTTTTAAAAGAAGCGTTTCAAGCAGTAGCGAGAGGCGGAACGATTTTAGTGTTTGCTCATTTTCCAAAGGGAGACGTCTCCATTCCGGCTGATCGATTTTTCCATGATGAAGTGAAAGTAGTAGGAGCCTATTCCTCACATCCTTATCACTACCTCGAAGCCCTTGAACTTCTAAGAGCAAAAGTGGTCAACACAGAAAAGATGGTGACGCATCGTTATCCGTTAAGTCAGCTCCTTCAGGCGATAGAATGCGCAAGGCATCCTGAAGGTGAGAGTGTCAAAATCATGATGTATCCAGATGAATGAGGGCGCACTAGATTGGAAGAGAAAGAGAAGTTCTTTAGAAAAGGGCTTTGCCTTTCTCTTTTTTTCTGATAAAAGATGAAAACGCTTAAAAATGAAAGAGAAATGCTTGACTTCAATGACACTTAAACGTATGATAATTACAAATGTAACACATAAGAACAAATGTAAAGGGGAGAGAAGAAATGCAAAAACAAATCACTTTGCCTGAACAGATTAGTCATGAGAGATTAGCAGATTTATATAAACAAATGTGGTTAGTGAGATATTTTGATGAAAAGGTCGATCAATTCTTTGCCAAAGGACTTATCCATGGAACCACTCATTTATGTGTCGGACAGGAAGCGTCAGCTGTTGGATCAATTGCCGTATTAAAGGACGAAGATAAGATCATCAGCACGCACCGTGGACATGGTCACTGTATTGCAAAAGGTGCAGAGGTCAATAAGATGATGGCAGAACTATTCGGACGTGAGACTGGCTATTGCAAAGGAAAAGGCGGCTCGATGCATATCGCTGATTTAGAAAAAGGAAACCTTGGCGCAAATGGAATCGTTGGCGGCGGTATCCCATTGGCAACAGGTGCAGCGCTCACATCTAAAATGAAACAGGAAGGCTTTGTCGTTCTTTGTTTCTTCGGAGATGGAGCTACAAATGAAGGTAGCTTTCACGAAGCGCTAAATCTTGCATCCATTTGGGATCTACCTGTTGTATTCATTTGTGAAAACAACCAGTACGGTATGTCTGGCCCTGTAAAAGAAATGATCAACATTGAAGACATTTCAACAAGAGCAGAAAGCTACGGAATACCAGGGAAATCGATTGATGGAAATGACATGGTCGAGATTATGAACTCAGTAGATGAAGCAGTCAGCCGCGCAAGAGCTGGAGAAGGTCCATCACTTATTGAAATGAAAACGTATCGCTGGAAAGGTCACTCTAAGAGTGATGCGAAAAAATACCGTACACGTGAAGAAGAAACAGAGTGGAGACAAAAAGACGGAATCAAACGCTTTAAGTCTCTCTTGATTGAACTAAATGTTTTGACAGAAGAGCAGGCAGCGGTCTTACAGGAAGAAGCGAAGCAGGAAATTGAAGCGTCTGTAGAATTCGCTAAAAACAGTAAAGAACCGTCAATCGATACACTATTAGAGGATGTATACGCCTAATTAGGAGGGGAATCACGTGACAAAAACAACAGTGAGAGAGATTTCATATTTAGAAGCCGTTCGAGAGGCTATGAGTCAGGAAATGAGAGAGAACCAAGATGTATTCATTTTAGGTGAGGATATCGGCGTATATGGTGGTGCTTTTGGGGTCACGCGCGGCATGATTGAAGAGTTCGGTCCAGAGCGCGTACGCAATACACCAATCTCTGAGGCTGCCATCGCAGGAGGTGCAGTCGGAGCGGCTTTGACAGGTATGCGTCCGATTTTAGAACTTCAATTCTCTGACTTTATTACAATCGCAATGGATCAGCTTGTAAACCAAGCAGCCAAAACACGATACATGTTTGGCGGAAAAGGAAAAGTACCACTCGTTGTGAGAACACCAGCAGGATCAGGAACGGGTGCCGCAGCGCAGCATTCACAAAGCTTAGAAGCGTGGATGGCTCATATTCCGGGACTAAAGGTGGTTCAGCCTTCAACAGCTTATGATGCCAAAGGACTTTTAAAAGCAGCAATGGATGATGACAACCCTGTTATTTTCTACGAGCATAAGCTTTTATATAAAACAATCGGTGAAGTGCCTGAAGAACCGTATTCGATTCCTCTAGGGAAAGCTGATGTGAAAAGAAGCGGGAAGGACGTCACGATTGTAGCAACAGCGATTATGGTACACAAAGCATTAGAAGCGGCGAAGGAACTAGAAGCAGAGGGAATCGATGTTGAAATCATTGACCCAAGAACACTTGTCCCATTAGATGAAGAAACCATTATCGAATCTGTGAAGAAAACAGGTAAATGTATCGTGGTTCATGAAGCGGTCAAACGAGGCGGCTATGGCGGAGAGATTGCAAGTATGATAGCGGAAAGTGAAGCGTTTGACTACTTAGATGCTCCTATTAAACGTCTTGGCGGACTTGCGGTACCAATACCTTATAACCCAACGCTTGAAAAAGCGGTCATTCCACAAGTGCCAGATATTATTGAAGCAGCAAAAGAGCTTGTACGCTCTTAAATAAAGGGGAGAAGATCATGCCAAAAGAGATATTTATGCCGAAGCTAAGCAGTACGATGGAGATCGGAACCTTGCTTCAATGGTTGAAAGAAGAAGGAGATTCGGTTGAAGTCGGTGAGCCTCTTTTTGAAATTATGACAGACAAGATCAACATCGAGGTGGAAGCCTATGATGATGGCATTTTTCTAAAGAAATACTACGAAGCTGATGATCAAATTCCAGTCAACGCTGTTATTGGATATATCGGAGAGGCAAATGAACAGGTACCAAGCGAGCCGCCAGCACAGGCTGATGAAGATTCCTCAGAAAGCAGCGAATCGTCTTCACCAGACTCGTCTTCATCCAGTTCTAATGAAGCCCCAAAAACATCTGATGAAAAAGTACGTGCCACGCCCGCAGCGAGAAAAACGGCAAAGGATCATCATGTGGCGATTCAAGAGGTATCTGGCACAGGGCCAAAAGGCAGAGTCCAAAAGCGGGACGTCGAGGCAGTCGTTCATTCTAGCGAGAAAGACCAGCGAGTCTCACCGCTTGCAGAAAAAGTCGCTGCTCGTGAAGGAATCGATTTAGCAGCAGTTTCTGGATCTGGCGCTCACGGTAAGATCATGAAGAGTGACGTACAAGCAGCAACGCAAACAAAAGAGGCTTCGCCTGTGAAAACACAAAAATTAGCTGGCATGAGAAAAGTGATTGCTGATCGCATGTCACAAAGTGCCTTTACAGCACCGCACGTCACATTAACAAGTGAAATTGATATGACGAAAGCGAAAGAAGTGCGTCAGCAGTTACTTCCGGCGATTGAAAAAGAGACAGGCTACAGGTTGTCGTTCACAGAAATTATCATTCATGCGGTCAGCCATGTACTCACGCACCACCCGCAGATCAATATGACATTTGAACAAAATGAGCTCCATTTCCATGAAGGTGTACACATTGGTCTCGCTGTTGCAGTGAAAGACGGCTTGATGGTACCAGTCATTTCTCATGCGAATCAAAAAGGATTAAAACAACTGACAAAAGAAGCGAAAGAAATTGGCCGAAACGCACGCGATCAAAAACTACTTCCAGACCAGTTGAAAGGGTCCACTTTTACGATTAGTAACTTAGGCATGTATGCCATTGATACCTTTACCCCGATCATTAATCAGCCAGAAGTGGCGATTTTAGGTGTAGGACGGATTCAAGATAAACCTGTTGCAGTAGATGGAGAAATTCAGGTGCGGCCAATGATGGGTGTCAGTTTATCGTTTGATCACCGAGTGGTAGATGGCGCACCAGCGGCTGCCTTTTTAACAGACCTTAAAAAAGTGCTTGAACAACCATTTGAATTGCTAATGTAGGAGATGAATCGGATGACGAAAACGTATGATCTGACAGTCATTGGCGGAGGGCCTGGCGGGTATACTGCCGCCCTTCAAGCGGCTGAGCGCGGACGGAAGGTTGCTTTGATTGAGGAGGATTTTCTAGGCGGTACTTGTTTAAATCGAGGCTGTATCCCTTCAAAGACCCTGCTGAAACATGCAGAAGTCATTGAATCAATCGAGAAGGCGAAAAGCTGGGGAATCGAAACAGGTGACATGATTCTTTCCTTCGATAAAATGAGAAAGCGCAAAGATGACGTCATTGAAAAGCTCAGAGGCGGAATCGCCTTTTTATTAAAGCAAGGAAAGATTGATGTATATAACGGCAGAGGCACAGCAGTGACAAAGCATCGGATTGAGATTGAAAAACAAGATGGATCAGAATCGATTGAAACGAAAGAATTAATCATTGCTACTGGATCTACACCAGCCATTCCACCAATACCGGGGCTTAAAGATATTTCATTTGATACAAGTGATACAATCTTTGATATCCCAGATATTCCTGCTTCTGTCGTCATTATTGGCGGAGGTGTCATTGGTCTTGAGCTTGCTTGTATCTTCCAAAGTCTTCAATCAAAAGTCACCATTATTGAAGCGGCACCGTCCATAATTCCACAAGAGGATGAAGAAGCATCTAAGCTGCTAGAAAGAGAACTCAAGAAAAAGGGCATCCATATCGCGAAGAAGACCACTGTGACAGAGGTGACGGAAAGCGAAGGAGTCAAAGCGGTTCATGCAATAGATGATAAAGGGGAGACGCACATCTTTACAGCGGAAAGACTGCTTGTCTGCGTTGGAAGAAAACCGAATGTATCAGCTGTTAACCAGCTTGATCTTCAGCTCGATGGCCCGTTTATCAAGGTGAATAATCAGATGCAGACAAGTGCTGAAGGTGTATACGCAGTTGGGGATGTCGCCGGCGGTTATCAGCTGGCTCATGCGGCGATGGCAGAGGCTGCTGTTGCGGTCAGCAATATTTGCGGCGTGCCTGAAAAAATGAATGCTGATATTATGCCTAGATGTATTTATACATTACCAGAGGTAGCAAGTGTCGGTCTTACGGAGAAAGAGGCAAAAGCCAAAGGGCTCAGCGTACAAACAGAACGATTTGATTTAGCGGCAAGCGGTAAAGCGTTAGCGGCAGGTGTTCAAACAGGCTTTATTAAATTGGTGTACGATACAGCATATGGTGAAGTGATCGGTGCAACGATGGTTGGTCCGCATGTCACAGAAATGATTTCAGAAGCTTCTTCCTTTATGTATTTAGAAGGAACAGCAGAAGAGATGGCGAAAATGATTCATCCGCATCCGACCATCTCAGAAGGTTTTTATGAAGCAGCTCTTGATATCGTGAGTAAGCTGAGAAAATAAATGCCAAACAAGGGATAGGGAGGAGATGCATGTGCACGTCCAGCTTCATCAGAAAGCGGCACTTGTGACAGGTAGCACAGATGGATTTGGAGAAGCCATCTGCCTAGCTTTAGCCCAGGCAGGTGCACATGTTTTTTTACACACATTTCATGATGAATCAAAGGCTAGAACCATTTGTGAAGACATTCAAAAAATGGGTGGTCAGGCGAGTATCATCATGAACCCGCTAGAAACGCCACGTGATGCCACGCGTATGCTGAGGCAAGTGATCGATACATGCGGGAAACTGGATATTTTGGTCAATCAAGCAGCGCAAGGAGCTGAAGCGGAGCTTGATGCCGCTCACCCTAATGAGTGGATGGACGAAGTGGAAACAGCTGTGAATACTGTCTTTCTTTCCAGTCAAGCTGCCGTATGGCACATGGTTGACCAGAAAAAAGGCTGCATTATTAATATATCGTCATCAGGCAGTATTACTGGTGATGGCGGAATTTCACATGCGACATCGAATTCTATGCTGAATGCCATGACAAAAGGGCTGGCGCGAGAATTTAAAGACAAAGGAATTCGGGTGCTCGCTTTATTGCCGCCGCCTCTCCATTTGATTCCTAATGCAGAGCAAATCAAGGAGTCTGTGGCCCATATGACGGTCTTTTTAAGTACATCATATGGCGCATTTACAGATGGTGCAGCGATTATGCTTGATGGGGGTGAGAGTGCTGGCTAATGATCAAAAACCAGTTCTCATCGTTGGCGGTGCCCAAGGGATTGGAAAGGAAATTGCCGAGCGTTTTTTAAAAGAAGGGCACAGAGTGGCTGTGTCTGATATAGATGAACAAGGACTTTCGCTTTTAAAAAAACAGCACTCTGAGCTGCTGACATTTCAAGCTGACGTTTCATCGTGGGAAAGTGTTCAGCAGATGATCTCAGCAGCTGAAAGGGAGCTAGGCGGCATTGCTCATCTTGTGTATTCAGCAGGGATGACAAAATCACTTCCTTTTTTAGAAGTCGATTTTTCACTTTGGAAAAAGACACTGGCTGTGAACTTGTATGGTCTTTACTATTGCATCAAAGCGTCAGCACCTTATATATGTGAGCGGCAAGAAGGAAGCATTGTCGTGATTGGATCAGGATCTGCTATCACTGGCTCAGGCGGTGGAATTCAGTATTACGCCTCAAAAGCAGGTGCTTTTGGCCTGATGCGTTCGCTTGTAAAGGAATTAGGGGCACACCATGTGCGTATCAATGTGATTGCACCCCGCGTGATTGAATCTCAAATGCTTGATACGCTCTATCCTACTGAGGTGGAGAAAAGGCAGCTGCAATCGCTCATTCCTGTCGGGAGATTAGGGAAACCAGAGGATATCGCAGGACTCACTTTATTTCTTACAAGTGACGAGGGACGCTATTTACACGGACAAATTATCCTGTTAGACGGCGGGAGAACGTATCAGCCAAAATATACGGAGGGAAAAAGAGCGGAGAGGTAATCGCTCTTTTTGTCATTTTCATAACAATTGTGCCAATTAGAAACGAATGTTTGGTATACTGGGAATCATAGTATATTAAAAGGATGATGTCACATGCTGAATTGGGAAGAAAGACGACAGCTCGTCAAAGTTGCTCATCTTTATTATACAGACGGGTGGACGCAGCAGGAAATTGCAAAAAAGCTCAATGTCTCAAGACCAGTCATTTCAAAGCTCTTACAAAAAGCAAAAGATGTGGGAATCGTTGAGGTGTACATTAAAGACGAAAGTATTCATACGGTGGAACTGGAAAAGCAGCTAGAAACAACTTTTCAATTAACAGATGCTGTCGTTGTCCCAAGCGTCGGGACAATGTCTGAGATGGTGAAACGGGCAGTCGGTCAAGCAGGCGCCTATTATTTATCTAAAAACATGAAAGACGCGGAGAAAATCGGTATTTCATGGGGAACTACACTGGCTGCGCTTGTAAAGGAATACCCGTTCGAGCGAAGAAACGATGTGAAGGTCATTCCTTTAGAGGGCGGAATGGGCAGGCAGGCAGTCGACATTCATGCCAATCAGCTGGCATATGAGCTGGCAAAGAAAATGAATGGCACATGTTCCTATTTATATGCACCGGCGATTTTAGAAACAGAAGAATTAAAAGAGCGGCTCATGGCAATGCAGGATATAGAAGCTGTGCTTGAAGAAGGTAAAAATGTAGACATTGCCCTCATCGGTATTGGCAACCCGCATAAAGGTTCAACGTTAAAAACAGTTGGTTACTTAAAAGAAGAGGATTTATCTGGTTTAAGGCAATCAGGGGCTGTTGGTGATATTGGCTTTCGTTTCTTTGACGGTCAAGGCAAGCCTGTCCAAGATGAATTGAATCAAAAGGTCATTGGTTTATCACTGGAGCAGTTAAAGAGCGTCAAAACGGTCATCGCTGTTGTAGAAGGAACCCATAAAGCTGAAAGTATTTTAGGGGCTTTAAATGGCGGCTTTATTCAAGTGCTGGTGACAGACGAACTAACGGCCGCAGCCATATTAAAGGAAGCTTCCGTCCAATAAACGGCTAACAGCCATCGAATTGTATAAAAAGAGCAACATCAAACGAGAAAGGAGCTGTGTATCTTGAAGAAAACCGAAATGGAAGCAAACCTACATTGTACTCGGTGCCAAGAAGAGACCCTCCACAGCATCGTTTATGTGAATGATCAGATGAAAAGCGTTGAGTGTACAGAGTGTCATCAGAAGATCAGTGTGCAAGTCGACATCATGAAGGAATTTTACAAAGAAGTATACGAAAAAATTGCGACAAAGCCAAAGCGGATGACGCAGGAATACAAGGCGAATTTGAATGGATTTATCTCAAGACTCCCAATCCGCGTGCTTAGTAAGCCATACCGGCTCATGAGATATTTAAACGAATCATACAAAGTGATTAAGCAATATAAAAAAAAGCAGAGCTGATGGGACTGACCCCATAAGATGAGACAAATAAAAAACACCTTCAAGTTTGAAAATGGATCGTTGTGATCCGAAATAAAACATGGAGGTGTTTTTTCTATGGGGACAAGAGTGAGTTATCCGGTTGAAGTCAAACAGAAGGCTGTAGAAATGAGATTGGCAGGCGTACCTATGAAAGAGATCATGCAGAAATTGAATATCAAGAATAAGACGCAGGTTCAGACATGGGTGAGGTGGCATAAGGCTGGGGATACACACCGGTTCGAACAGCCTGTTGGAAAACAATATACCTATGGAAAGGGTCCCGAGTACTCTTCCGAATTAGAGAGACTGCAGGCAGAAAATCGCTATTTGAGTCAACAGAATGAAGTTTTAAAAAAGTACAACGAATTGGAAAGGAAGTTGATAAGGAAACGTCAATCAAACTGGTAGAAGAATTGTGCAAAACGATGACGGTACAGGACATCTGTGTCCATTTAGGCATCTTACGTACTTCGTATTATAGATGGAAAAAGGATCTGACTCAGAATCATTCTAAAAGACAACTAGAGAAACAGGTCGGCACGTTGTGCCGAAAGCACAAATATCGATATGGTTATCGAAAAATCACAGCCATACTAAAAAGGGGAATGCGTATTAACCATAAAACTGTTCAACGTATCATGCAGAAAAACCAGTGGCAATGCCGGGTTAAAATGAAAAAGCGTAAGAAGAATGGGCAGCCCTATGCCGTGGCCGGTAATATACTGGATCGGAACTTTCAGTCTGATCGCCCTCTTGAAAAACTAGTAACGGACATCACGTATTTGCCTTATGGACAGAAACAATTGTACCTTTCCAGTATATTGGATTTATATAATGGAGAAGTGATTGCTTTTACGATTGGTGATAAGCAGGACACAGACTTTATCTTAAACACACTTAATCAGCTCCCAGCACTGCCTGAGAATTGCGTGTTACATAGCGATCAAGGTTCTGTGTATACATCTTACGAGTATCAGAAAGCTGTTCATATAAAAGGCATTACCATGAGCATGTCCCGTAAAGGGACGCCCGCTGATAATGCCTCCATCGAATCGTTTCATTCCTCACTAAAGTCTGAAACGTTCTATCTTAACAGGATTGACCGCACTACGACCAGCATCGTAGAACGCACTGTCAAAGAATACATTTATTATTATAACAACATTCGTATTCAAACGAAACTAAACAACCAATCACCGATAAACTATCGGCAATTGGCTGTATAAAGGTGTTTTGATCCCTGTCTCAAAAACGGGGGTCAGTCCCGATTAACGCTCTGCTTTTTTGTGTGCTTTTTTCATATAATAATAAATAGGCAGTCCAGCAATCCCGATCAGCATGGAGATGAGACAGCTTTTCCAGTCGGTGATCATGGTGCTGATTAAGACGAATAAAGAACCGATAATCGCAACGATTGGTGTGAGCGGATAAAGTGGTACGCTATAAGCACGCTCCATTCCTTTGTTTTGTTTTCTCAGTTTAAAGACTGCGAAAAAGGCCATGACATAAAAGATGTAGATCATGAAGATCGAAACCTCTGACAGCTTTTCTGGATTGCTGACGACCATAAACACAATGGCGATCAAAATTTGTACAAATACAGCAATCCACGGTGTTTTAAATGTAGGGTGAATACGTGAGATCGCGTTTGCGAAAGGAATTTGCTTTCGCTCTGCCATCGCGAAAATCACACGTGGGAATGAAAGAACCTTTCCGTTCAAACAGCCAAAGATACTAATGATGATGCCGATACTAATGACCTTACCGCCGATTGGTCCAAAGAGCATTGTCGCAGCAGTACTTGTCGCATTTTCTCCAAGCTGTACAATTTGATCTGCTGGTAACACGTGCAAAAGAGCGACATTAATAAAGAGATAGCAAGCCGTGACGATTAAAATCCCGCCTGCCATTGCACGAGGAAGCAGTTTCTCTGGGTTTTTCATTTCACCGCCAAGTGCTGCAAGCAATATCCAGCCATCATAGGCAAAAAGCGTAGCTAGGATCGCTGCACCGAAGTTCATTTGAGCGATGCTATCATTGACAGCCATAAAAATATTTTCGTTTCCTTTCCATAAGCCAAACACAATAATAGCGGCAATCGGGACAAGCTTCCCGATGGTGGTCAGTCCTTGTACAAAACCGCCGTATTTTGTTCCCATGATGTTAATCAAACATAAAAATAAAACAGTGATAATGCCGATTGTTGTCGACCATAAAGAAGAAAGAGAAAATAAATTGGCTAACAATGAACCAAAATAAAGACCGAGTGCACCGATGATGGCAGGTCCGTAAATGATAATCTGCACCCAGCCGCATAAATAGCCCCAAAACTCACCATACACTTCTTCAAGGTAGGCATACAATCCGCCAGTCCGAGGGATTTGTGTACCAATTTCAGCAACAGTGAGTCCGCCTGCAAGGGTTAAAATGCCGCCTAGCAGCCAAGCGAATAATGCGATATTTGAGCTTCCTGAATAGGAAAGGACGTTGCCTGGCTTCATAAAGACGCCGGACCCGATAATAGTCCCGATGACAAGAGATAGGGCGAAAAATAAGCCGATGTCCTGTTTTAACGCTGGTTGTTCTTTGTTCATTACTCGCGACCTCCTGCATCACTTTCGTACGTTACTGTGACATGTATTTTGTTCATTGTAATACGATTTTAGGAAAACAAGAATTAAAAAAATTTTCTGATTTTCGTATTTGTATTTAAAAGTGTTCGTTTATTGGAGATATCAGGGTAAATGTTTCGTTAAAAACGAACAATGAAAGATTATTTTTGATTTAATGTTAATTTTATCGTTAGAAACCGAACATCTAGCCAAATGGTTGACTTTTCTTGAAAAATGACCTATTTTATTCATAAGGATATTATCTTGAATTCGAGATATTTTGAAAGAGGAGTGAACGTAATGAAAATCAATGGAATTCACCACGTATCTGCATTAACAGCCAATGCTCAAAAAAATGTTGATTTCTACCGCCAGATTCTTGGCTTAAAACTTGTAAAGAAAACGGTCAATCAGGATGACCCATCTATGTATCACTTATTTTATGGAGATGAGGTCGCTTCACCGGGAACGGAGCTCACATTCTTTGAAATTCCAATGCTCGCCCGTCGTTTGAAAGGAACAAACGCCATCACAAGCACAGGCCTTCTCGTTTCTTCTGAAGAAGCACTCTCATTTTGGGAAAAGCGTTTTGAAGAGACAGGCGTGCAGCAAGAAACGGCTTCCTTGAGAGGGGGCAGACCTGCCTTGCGCTTTCAAGATCCAGAAGGACAGCAGCTGTTTTTAACAGTAGAACCGAACGCACAAGAAGCAGGCTCACCGCCAGTGCATGATGATATTCCGGCAGAGTTTGCCATTAGAGGCTTGGGGCCAGTGGAATTAACCGTTGCAGAAGCGGACAAAACGATTCGTGTTTTAACAGACATCCTTGGCTTCACCGAAAGAGCGCGTGAACAATCAAATGATGGTGAGATCGTGACCATTTTTGAGTCAGGAAATGGCGGTGCTGGAACAGAAATTCATGTGATCGAAAAAACGGAAGGGCCTTCTGAGCGTTCCGGCAGAGGAAGTGTGCATCACGTAGCCTTTCGCGTGGAAGATGCAGAGGAACTGGAAAAATGGTATGACAAAATATCAAAAGCAGGCTTCACGAATTCTGGTGTTGTGGAACGTTTCTACTTTAAAGCCCTTTACTTTAGAGAACCGAATGGTATCTTATTTGAAATCTCAACAGACGGTCCTGGGTTTACAGTGGACGAAGGAGTAGATGAGCTTGGCGATCAATTAGCCCTTCCGCCATTTCTAGAGCACAAACGAGCAGAAATAGAACAAAGATTAACGCCAATTCAGTCATCATAATAAAAGCAGCTCATTCATGAGCTGCTCAGCGTATAGACAAACCCTCGCATTCTTTGTCAGATCTGCAAAGGTTTTCTATCACGCTGAAAAGAAAAAAGGGCTAAAATCCAGATGATTTTAGCCCTTCTTTTTGCATTAGGAACTTACCTGCTTAGATTCAGTTTGTGTTAATGTCACCTTCTTCGTTTCTTCTTTTCCGTTTCGAATGAGTGTGATGCTCACGGTGTCTCCAATCTTTGTATTCGTGTATAGCTCATGACGTAATTCACTTCCGGTTTTGATTTGTTTCCCATTGATGGCGGTAATGACATCCTCTGACTTTAAGCCGGCTTTGGCGGCAGGTGAGCCTGCGGCGATTTCTTTGACGTATACGCCTTGATCAAGCTGACTATTTTTGAGACCGAGTGTTTCTTTCTGATACACGTCCGGGACTTGTTCGAGATCCAGCATGCTGATGCCGATATATGGACGCTCAATCTTTCCTTTTGCGAGAAGCTGATCGGCGATTGGTTTGACATCATTGATTGGAAGTGCGAATCCAATGCCTTCAACACCTGTTTCAGAAATTTTCATACTCGTGATCCCCACAACCTTTCCATCTGTCGTAAGAAGCGGGCCGCCGCTGTTTCCTGGGTTAATAGCTGCATCTGTTTGAATCACATTAATGCTGCTTTCGCCTGCTGATGTGTTCATCGAGACTGTTCGGTCGACACCGCTGACAATTCCTTGGGTCACGGTTCTTGATAGATCTTCACCAAGCGGGTTTCCGATCGCGATGACGGTTTCCCCAGCACGCAGCGAGGAGGAATCGCCTAATGCCGCGACCTTCGTTACATGACTGCTGCTAATTTCTACAACTGCTAGGTCAGTCAGCGGGTCAGCTCCGACTAATTTACCTTTGGCGGTTTTGCCATCGTGCAAGGAGATTGTTAGTTTATTTGCCCCTTCAATGACGTGGTTGTTTGTTAAGACATAGGCTTTACTTCCGGATTTTTTGAAAATCACTCCTGAGCCTGTACCTGTTTTTTCCTCTTGACTGCTTTTATTTTGCTGTGACTCATCAAAAGGTGTATTGAAATCGCCAAAGCTCATGTCTGTTTGACTTTGCGCTTGGTAGTTTGTAATGCCGACAATGGCTGGTGATACATTTTCTACCATGCTGGAGATGCTGTTTGATGAATGTGATGTTTGGACGGCGGTTGTTTTTGACGAATTGGCACTTGTATCATTTGTCGATACAGCTTCTGTTTTTGCTGCTGAGTTATGTGCTGTGTTGTCTGATGCGTGCTGGGCATATGGCGAAAGGACGTACACACCTAACGCCAGCGTACCGCCTACAACACCGCTGACAAATGGCTTAAACCATCCGTTTGGCTTCTTCTTTTGTTTTTGTGGCTGTTCCGTTGTTTGAAGTTCTTGAGAAGGTTGTTGTTCATTTTTGTGATGTGTCATTCAAATCACTCTCTTTCATCATTTTTTCATGAATGGGTTTAAGGGGTTTTACCTTTTGTGGTGGATACTGACTTGATCGTAAGAAAAAAGTGTGGGATAAAAATGAAAACATTGTGGGAAATTGTTAAAATAAGTAGTGAATCTAAGCAAAATAGAGGAGATTAAACTGTGGAGACAATTGGAATCATTGGATATGGAAGCATGGCTGATATGATGGTGCAAAAATGGCTGGAAAAAGAAGTACTCAATGCCCATCAAATCATGATCCACACAAGAAGTGAAACGGACCGCCTGCTTCAACTCAAAGACAAGCATCAAGAAATAAACATCTGCTCATTAGACGAACTTTCTGCGTCATGTGATGTACTTTTTATCTGCGTGCCGCCACTTGCTGTACTTGATGTACTCGATCAACTGCCTTCAGCAGCCAAATCGATCCATATTGTATCAGTAGCCGCGGCTGTGACGTTAGACAAGTTATCAAAGCATACGACTCAACCAGTATCCAGATACATCCCAACGCTCACGTCAGCTGTTGGAACGGGCGTATCCCTCGTTGTGCATGGCGAAACTGCTGGAGAGGAAGAAAAGGCGTGTTTGCATCGTCTGCTTTCAGCTTTTAGCATCGTCCGTGAAGTGGAGGAAGACCGGATTGATGCGGCGAGTAACTTGACGAGCTCATCTCCTGGTTTTATCGCTGCTCTTTTTGAAGAAATGGCGAGAGCCGCTGTGAGAAATAGTGAGCTTTCTTTAGAGGAAGCGTATGAATTTTTAACATATGCCCTTTTAGGCACAGGTCAAGTCCTTGTAGAACGAGGTCTCACCTTTGCTGAAACTGTCGATAGGGTGGCGACAAAAGGGGGCATTACAGGAGAAGGCGCCGAGGTCATTCAAAAGCAGGCACCTCAGATGTTTGATGATCTATTTACACAAACCATGAAGAAATATGAACAACTGAAATCACAGATTAACGAAGCGGACAAACACCACTAAAGACACAGTTAGTGGTGTTTTATTTGTTAAAAAAATCCTTTCTCATTCAGTCTATTGACCTGTATTAACTGAGTCTAATTTCCTTATTTTCAGACATTGTATTGAAAAATCAATCAAGTAATCATATAATTTTTTAGAAAATTTAGAAAAATATACACAAATTTTAAGTTTAATTAAAGGGGGATGGGGATGAAGCTCTATGTATCTGTCGATATGGAGGGAATTACTGGTCTAGCTGATCATACATTTGTCGATGCCCGTCAGCACAATTATGAACGGGGCAGAAAGATCATGACGGGTGAAGTGAATGCCTGTGTGCAGGCACTTCTTCAGCATGGCGCAACGGATATTTTGGTCAATGACAGTCATTCTAAAATGAATAATTTGTTGATTGAAGAATTGCATGAAGAAGCATCTCTTATATCTGGTGACGTCAAGCCTTATTCAATGGTTCAAGGGTTAGATCAAACCTATGATGCTGCTGTTTTTTTAGGCTATCATGCGAGGGCGTCTATGAAAGGTGTGATGTCTCACAGTATGATTTTTGGTGTCCGACATTTTTACATAAATGATCATCCAATTGGTGAAATGGGCTTTAATGCGTATGTTGCAGGCTACTATGGTGTGCCAGTGATTCTTGTTTGCGGAGATGATCAAGCAGCACTTGAAGCAGAAAAGCTGATGCCTGGTGTGAAAACAGTCGCAGTGAAAGAGACCATATCAAGATCTGCTGTGAAATGTCTCACTCCTGCCAAAGTCAACCAACAAATCTCACAGCAAGTGGAAGTCGCAATGAAACAGATTCATCACATCAAGCCGCTGACGCCTCCTGATCAGCCGCTGCTGAAGATTGAGTTTGCCAATTATGGACAAGCTGAATGGGCGAATTTAATGCCTGGCACTGCCATTATTGAAGGGACAACAACGGTGACGTATCAAGCAGAGAATATATTAGAAGCCTACCAAGCGATGCTTGTCATGACAGAGCTTGCCGCACGTACAACATTTTGTTAAGCGAGGGGGAGACGGCAGATGACCAGCTTTTTGCTCAAGCGTTTTATTGCGATGATTGCCACGATCTTAACGATTACGACGTTAACGTTTATTTTAATGAAGGTCATCCCAGGATCGCCCTTCAATGAAGAACGAAATACAAACGAAACCGTCCAGCGAAACCTCGAAAGCTACTATCACTTAGACGAACCACTGTATGTTCAATATGTCATCTATTTAAAATCCATCGTTACCTTTGATTTTGGTCCTTCCATTAAAAAGCCTTCTGAAAGTGTCAATGATCTATTGGCGAGAGGCTTCCCAGTCTCATTAGAACTTGGTCTTATCTCAATATTGATTGCTGTCATCTCCGGCATCCTGCTAGGGGTCATGGCTGCCCTCCGGCACAATGGCTTGATTGATTATATCGCCATGACCATTGCTGTTTTCGGTATATCCATTCCAAACTTTATCTTTGCTACTTTATTAATTCAGCAGCTTGCTGTGAATTTGAAGCTCTTTCCTACAGCGATGTGGACAAGTCCGATGCATATGGTGCTACCGACCATTGCTCTTGCCGTTAGTCCGATGGCCATTATGGCCCGGTTAACAAGATCGAGCATGATTGAAGTGCTGTCTCAGGACTATATTCGCACTGCTAAAGCAAAAGGACTTTCTCCTTTTAAAATTGTGTTCAAACATGCGCTTCGAAATGCGCTTTTGCCTGTTGTGACCATTCTTGGCACACTTGTCGCAAGCATTTTAACAGGAAGTTTTGTCATTGAAAAAATATTTGCGATTCCTGGAATGGGAAAATATTTTGTCGAGAGTATTAACAACCGTGATTATCCTGTCATCATGGGAACCACTGTTTTTTACAGCATCATTTTAATCACACTTCTTTTCATTGTTGATGTGGCGTATCGCCTGCTTGATCCAAGGATTCAGCTGCATCAGAAAGGAGGAAAGGCATGAGTATACATTTGCAGCAGGATCAACCGAATCCGCATCATGAAGTGCCGGACGAATGGTTTTCTCCGAGAGAGCAAAAGAACACAGAGGCCCATGCCATTAAAAGACCCTCTCTTTCGTATTGGGCAGACACATGGAGACGACTGAAGCAAAATAAGCTTGCGATGTTTAGTCTATCGGTATTGATTTTTCTTTTTATCATGGCACTATTAGGCCCATTGCTTGCGCCTAATAGCGTGACAGAGCAGCGTCTTTCGATGCAAAATCTGCCGCCATCCGCTGCTCACTGGTTCGGAACGGATGAGCTTGGACGAGATGTGTTCACTCGTACATGGTACGGGGCTCGTATTTCTTTATTTGTAGGCGTCATGGCAGCCCTGATTGATTTTGCCATCGGCGTGATTTATGGAGGGATTGCCGGTTATAAGGGCGGGAGATATGACCATGTCATGATGCGAATCGTCGAGGTGCTTTACGGTCTTCCTTATTTACTTGTTGTCATTTTATTGATGGTTCTAATGGGGCCAGGGCTCGTCACCATTATTGTAGCGCTCACTGTCACCGGATGGATTGGAATGGCAAGAATCGTGAGAGGTCAAGTTCTTCAGCTGAAAAGCCAGGAATATGTCCTTGCCTCAAAAACCTTTGGTGCAAAGAGCCTTCGTATCATTCGCCGCAACCTGCTGCCGAATACGATGGGGCCGATTATCGTTCAGATGACCTTAACTGTGCCGACCGCGATATTTGCAGAAGCGTTCCTAAGCTTTCTTGGTTTAGGCATTCAAGCACCGTTTGCAAGCTGGGGCGTGATGGCAAATGATGCGCTGCCGACAGTGCTGTCAGATAACGGGCATTGGTGGCGTTTATTTTTCCCTGCGTTTTTTATTTCGCTCACGATGTTTTGCTTTAACAATTTAGGTGATGGCTTGCAAGATGCGCTTGATCCGAAGATGAAGAGGTGATGGCGCTTTGAAAAAAGTTCTACAAATCATCGATCTGCACGTCAGCTTTCGGACATATGGCGGCTCAGTTCGAGCGGTACGCGGGGTGAATGTGGATGTATATGAAAAAGAAACCCTTGCCATTGTGGGAGAATCAGGCTGCGGGAAAAGTGTGACTTCACAAAGCATTATGAGGCTGCTGCCAGCTTACAGCGCTCATGTTGATCGGGGAGAAATCTGGTTTGAAGACCGAAATTTGCTGTCATTATCTGAAAAAGAAATGCGCGCCATACGAGGTGTCGATATTTCGATGATCTTCCAAGATCCAATGACCGCACTGAACCCAACCTTGACAATCGGCGATCAGCTCATGGAGGCGGCAAAGGAGCATCAAAAGCTGACGAAAAAAGAAGTGAAAGAAGCCGCCATTCGGATGCTTGATTTGGTTGGCATTCCGCAGCCGAAGGAAAGGCTAAAGCAATACCCTCACCAGTTCAGCGGGGGAATGAGGCAGCGGCTCATGATTGCCATGGCACTGATTTGCGAGCCCAAAGTTCTGATTGCTGATGAACCAACGACAGCGCTGGATGTGACCATACAGGCACAAATATTAGAGCTGTTTAAAGAGATTCAGAGAAAAACAGGTGTCACCATTATTTTAATCACACATGATTTAGGGGTCGTCGCCCAAGTCGCAGACCGAGTGGCGGTCATGTACGGAGGGAAAATGGTGGAGGTCGGAACGAGGCGAGATATTTTTTACAGTCCGCAGCATCCTTATACAAAAGGACTTCTGCAATCCGTTCCAAGACTTGATATGAAAGATGAACTCATTCCAATTGAAGGAAGCCCACCTGATTTATTTGCTCCGCCAAAGGGCTGTCCGTATACAGATCGCTGCCCGTCCGCCATGAAGGTATGTGATCATATCATGCCGCACGAAACGCAGCGGTCACCTACCCACACAGTGCATTGCTGGCTCCAAGATGAGCGAGCGAATCAAACGGTTTTATCTTCAACACAAAGGGGGAGTTTTTGATGAAAAAAAAAGGGTGGATCATCAGTATATGTTTGTTCACGATCATGCTGCTCGCAGGATGTACAGCCAATGAGCAAGCAGGGAAAGGATCATCAAGCAATCAGGGTGAAAAGAAAATATTAACCTTAAATAACGAAAATGAACCGACGTCGTTTGATCCGCCGATTGGTTTTAATAATGTATCGTGGCAAGGACTCAATAACTTAATGGAGGGATTAACAAGACTGAATGAAAAGCACGAACCATCTCCTGCAATGGCGGAAAAATGGGAGATATCAGAGGATGGAAAAACGTACACATTCCATTTAAGAGATGGCATCAAGTGGTCAAATGGTGATCCAGTGAAAGCGAGTGACTTTGAATATGCGTGGAAGCGGCTGCTTGATCCGAAAACAGGCTCATCTGCATCGTTCCTAGCCTACATGATTGAAGGCGGAGAGGCATTTAACAGCGGAAAAGGAAAGAAAGAAGACGTGAAAGTCAGCGCTGTAAATGATAAAACGCTCAAGGTCACACTGGCATATCCGCAGAAATCGTTCTTAAATATGACCGCAAACCCTGCTTTTTTTCCTGTCAATGAACAGGTAGCTAAGAAGGACCCAAACTGGGCAAAAGACGCCAAAACCTTTGTCGGAAATGGACCGTTCAAGCTGACAGAGTGGAAGCATGATGAGAGCTTCACAATGGAAAAAAGTGAGACGTATTGGGACAAAAAAACAGTCAAGCTGGATCAAGTGAAGTGGCTGATGATCAGTGATCGAAACACAGACTATCAAATGTATCAATCAGGAGATTTAGATACTGCCTTTGTCCCAGCAGAGCAAAGTGAAAACCTGCTGAAAAATAAAGATGTACAAATTGAAGACCAGGCTGGATTGTTCTTTTATCGTCTGAATGTGAACATGGAACCTTTTCAAAATAAGAACATCCGCAAAGCTTTTCAAATGGCGATCAACCCGCAAGATATCGTGGATTATGTAACGAAAAATGAAGAGAAGCCAGCACGTGCCTTCGTCTCGCCAGGCATTCTTGATTCAAAGGGTGAAGATTTCAGAAAAGCTGGCGGTGATCTTGTGAAGAATGATAAGAGTGAAGCTGCGAAGCTACTAGAAAAAGGGCTGAAAGAAGAGAACTATTCAAAACTGCCAGCCGTCACATTGACATATAGTACAAAGCCTGAGAACAAGAAAAAAGCTGAAGCCATCCAGCAGCAGCTGAAAGAAGCGCTAGGTGTAGATGTGAAGCTTGCAAACATGGAAGCCAATGTATTTGCAGAAGATCAAAAGGCACTGAAATTCCAATTCTCACAAAGTTCATTTTTAGCAGACTATGCAGATCCGATCAATTTCTTAGAGAGCTTTCAAACAGGGAATGCCATGAACCGGACAGGATGGTCAAACGATACCTATGACCAACTGATCAAGAAGGCGAGCCAGGAAGCAGACGAACAAAAGAGAAACAACATCCTTCATGATGCAGAGGCACTTCTCATTGAAGAAGCACCGATCATTCCGATTCATTTTTATAACCAAGTTCATTTACAAAAAGAAGGCGTGAAGGGGATTGTCCGTCACCCTGTTGGGTATATCGATTTGAAATGGGCACAAGTAGATGGAGAGTAATATTAGGATCAAAAGACGCTTTTAGATAAAAGCGTCTCAGCGTGTAGACAAACCCTCGCATTCGTTGGCAGGTCTGCGCGCTGGTGCTCACGAATGTTCAATTCGCTCCGCAAAAGTAGCTGCCCTTCCTAGACTTCAAAGGTTTTCTATCACGCTGAAAAGAAGACAAAGGGCTAAAATAAACATCATTTTAGCACTTTGTCAACAATCTAAGACGCTTTGAGATAAAAGCGTCTGTTCCTTTATATTCGTTCATGTTATGAAGCAGAAACCCATAGATTGAAAGAAACAAAGAGAAAGAGGGGATATGGCATGAGCCAGCTGCCAGTGGCACTTCAAACAGGGGATACGGTGGGGATTATTGCACCAGCAAGCCCGCCTGATGAGCTGAAATTAGCAAAAGGGATTGCCTTTTTAGAAAGCCTCGGGCTAAAGGTGAAAAAAGGGAAGTATTTGGGCCGCCGGTATGGATATTTAGCAGGTCATGATCGTGAAAGAGTGGAGGATCTTCATCGTATGTTTCAAGATCCAGAAGTGAAGGCGATTATTTGTGCTTGCGGAGGATACGGGACTAGCAGACTTGCGGAAGCCATTGACTATGACCTCATTCGCCGAAATCCAAAAATCTTTTGGGGCTATAGTGATATTACGTTTTTACATACGGCCATCCAGCAGCAGACGGGTCTTGTGACGTTTCATGGGCCAATGCTTTCCTCTGATGTGGGACTTGAGGAGGTCCATCCTTATACGAAAGATACCTTTTTACAGCTGTTCGCACCGAAAGCCTTTACGTATGCGCACCACTTGTCACCCCTTCATACTTTTTATCCGGGCACCGCTTCAGGTGAGATTGTAGGAGGAAATCTTGCCCTCATCGTGACAACACTTGGTACGCCTTTTGAAATCGATACGAAGGGAAAGCTTTTGTTCATTGAAGATATTGACGAAGAGCCCTATAAGATCGATCGAATGATGCAGCACCTCACATCTGCTGGAAAATTGGATGATGCGGCTGGATTCATCATTGGAGATTTTCATCAATGTGAGCCAAAAAAGAAAGATCAGTCCCTCACATTGAATCAAGTATGGGACACCTATATTGTCCCGCAAAAGAAACCTGCACTTGGGGGCTTCCGAATCGGTCATTCTTCGCCGAACTTTGCCATTCCAATGGGCACGCAGGCTGCATTAGATGCGACAGGAAAAAAACTGCATATTTCTCCAGGCGTTGCAGCGAAAGAGGCGATCAAATGAAAATCGTCGATGTTCGTACATGCAGAATGAGTGTACCGCTAAAAAAGCCTTTCAAAACCGCTTTACGAACGGTGTATGACGCAGCATCTCTGATTGTTATCATCACATATGATCAAGGTGACGTCAGCTACGGAGAGGCAGTCCCGACAACGGTGATTACAGGTGAAACGCTGGAAAGCATCGACTATGCCATATGCGAAGTGATCAGACCGATTTTGCTTGGAGCTTCCTTGTCAGAATATGAACAAATTTTTTCTGATTTGAACCGTGTGCTCGCTTGCAACACAAGCGCAAAGGCAGCGGTTGACATGGCCATTTATGATGGTTTAGCGAAGCAGGCAGGACTTCCGCTTTATCAATACCTTGGCGGATATCGCAGTCAGCTTGAAACCGATTATACGGTCAGTGTAAACCGTCCGCTTGAGATGGCGGAAGATGCGAAGCAATACGCAGCAGAAGGCTTTCAGACATTAAAGATCAAGGTAGGAAAAGATGATATAGACACGGATATTCAGCGTATCAAGCGAATTCGAGAAAAGATCGGGCCGGATATTCAGATTAGGCTCGATGCGAACCAGGGCTGGACGTGGAAGGAAGCGGTCGTAGCCATTCGGAAAATGGAGCCACTGAATATCGAACTAGTCGAGCAACCAGTGCCAAAAGAAGATATCGAAGGCCTGAGCCGTGTGACGCAGGCAACAGATACACTGATTATGGCAGACGAAAGCATTTTCAGTTTTCATGATGCGATCAAGGTGCTTGAAACGAGAAGCTGTGATTTAATCAATTTAAAATTAATGAAATCAGGCGGCATAAAAGAAGCCTTAAAAATCAATGCTTTGGCAGAAGCATACGGCGTAAAGTGCATGGTTGGCAGTATGATTGAGTCAAAACTTGGCATTACAGCAGCCGCTCATCTCGCCGCCAGTCAGCCAAATATCACCCGCTATGATTTTGATGCCCCGCTGATGCTAAAAGAGGACATGGTAGACGGAGGAATCGTGTACAAAGGAAAAAATATCTTTTTCCCGCCGCAACATGGGTTAGGCATTCAAGGGGTGAAAGGAGTCTCATGATGATATTTGAATCAAAGGTTGCAGTTGCGAACGTATGGACAGCGCCGCAGTCACCGAGAGAAATCGATCAAAAGGTTCTTCATGGCTCCTTCAAAATCAAAGAGTGGATTGACAAGCAAACATATGAAGAAAAACTGGCTTTATGTGAAGAAAATCTGATCCAGTCGCAAGTACTGCTCGGCGAACGAGTCATTGGATTAGAAGAAACAGACGGCTGGATGAAAGTCGTTATTCCGCAGCAGGCCAGCCGGAAACATCCACAAGGCTATCCTGGCTATATACCTGCGAACCAACTAAAGCAAGTGACAGAAGGAAGTGCACCTACTTCATCTCATATCGTTTGTCAGAAAAAAGCCATGCTCTATCGAAACGGGCAAGCGGACATGGAAATTAGTTTTTTAACAGAGCTCGCAGCTGTAGAAGAAACGAGTGATCGCTTTCGTGTTGTCACACCAGCAGGTACAAGAGAAATCAATAAAGCAGATGTGCAGCCAGTTTCATCCATTTCTTCTATGGCCGGCAAAGATGTTGTAGACAAGGGAAAACAATTTATTGGTCTTTCGTATTTATGGGGCGGCATGAGCAGCTTTGGCTATGACTGTTCGGGCTTTGCTTACAGCATGTATAAAGCGTGCGGATATCTTTTGCCGAGGGACGCAAGTGACCAAGCAGTGCAAGGAACACCGGTCGCATCAAGCCATTTAGAACAAGGCGACTTACTGTTTTTCGCCAATGACAACGGAAAGGGAGCAGTCCGCCATGTTGGGATCTACGCAGGTGACGGTATGATGCTTCATTCGCCTAAAACCGGCAGAGAAATTGAACTTCTTTCCCTTGCTGGCACTTCATATGAAAAAGACTGGGCAGGTGCAAGACGGTATTTGCCAAGCGAGAGGAGCAAAGGTCATGGCAGTTGAACCACTTTTACAAGTAAACAATCTCAAAAAACATTTTCATCTATCGAAAGGAAGAACGCTAAAAGCGCTAGACGGTGTCTCCTTTCAGCTGAAACAAGGCGAAACATTTGGCCTTGTTGGCGAGTCCGGCTGCGGGAAATCCACACTAGGAAAAGTGCTTATGCGTCTTTATGAACCGACAGATGGGGAAGCCTTATATGAAGGGAAAAGCCTTCATCACCTTTCTCAAAAAGAATCATTTGATTTTAATCGGCAAATTCAAATGGTGTTTCAAGATCCGTATTCCTCCTTAAATCCGCGGCTGTCTGTAAAAGATATTATGCTGGAGCCAATGGAGATTCATAACTTTTATGGGAGTCAAAAGAAAAGGGTTGCCCGGGTGAAAGAACTACTGGAAGCTGTTGGGCTTAGCTATGACTTTGCCACTCGCTATCCTCATGAATTCAGCGGAGGGCAGAGGCAGAGAATCGGTATTGCAAGAGCACTCGCCTTAGCGCCGAAATTTATTGTGGCAGATGAACCAATTTCTGCACTAGATGTCTCTGTTCAAGCGCAGGTCGTGAATTTGCTGAAGAAACTGCAAAAGGAGGAAGGGCTAACATTTCTCTTTATTGCGCATGACTTGTCGATGGTCAAATATATTAGCGACCGAATCGGTGTCATGTATTTAGGTCATCTCGTCGAATTGACCAGCAGTGATACGTTATATCAAACACCGCTGCACCCCTATACACAAGCATTGCTGTCTGCGATCCCCATTCCAGATCCTGACGTGGAGGACAAGCGCAAAAGGTTCATTTTAAAAGGAGAAATTCCAAGTCCAGTGAACCCGCCAAGCGGCTGTGTATTTCGAACAAGGTGTCCTGCAGCGATGGATGTGTGTGCTGAAAAAAAGCCAATATTACAAGCAGTAGAAGAAGGGCATGATGTCGCCTGTCATTTATACGATCGGACATAAAAATAGGCAGATAAAAAGCCAGCAAGTAGACAAGCTGTTCTACACGCTGGCTTTTTTAGTGAACGAACGCCGAATCGGCAATGTGCAGCATCTAAAAGAGCCGCCAGATTTAATGATTTCTGAAAAATCCACTTCAATGACAGTGTAGCCGTGAGCGGCTAATGCAGCATTTGTTTCTTGATTGATGGGCAAACTGATCACTTTTTTCTGTCCAATGGATAAAACGTTTGGGCCGAGTGTGAATTGCTCTTGTTCGCTTATTTCAATTAGATGATAATGCATGTTGAGCAGGTGAAGATCCTCTTTTTTGAACGCTTCTGGATAAATCAATATCTCATCATGAGAGAGAATATTCATCACACAATCGAGATGCAAAATGTGAGGAGGAAGATGAATGGAAATGATGTCATGGTCCGGCAGTTCTTTTTTAAACTCATGAATAGCGGCTGGGTTTGTTCTTTTGCTTGTTCCGACAAATACGCGTCTTTGATCGACAAGCACATCGCCGCCTTCAATCGTTCCATTTGTCAGGGTAACAGTTTTCAAGCCATTTCCCTGTGCCCACTCATTTAACAATTGTTCTTCTCCTTGCCGAACCGGAGCGGCCATGCTTGAAACAAATAGTGTATGTCCAATCGTAAACCCAATATCTCGGGTAAAGACTTGTTCAGGAAAGCGGTCATTTGCAGGAAGCATAATGGGGCGTACTTGATGGTCTTTTAGGGTTTGGATCAATTGCTTATGCTGAGCAACGGCTTTCATTTGAGAAATATTTTCTCAATTGTTTTTGGGTTTCGTTGATGATCTGTTTGATTTCCATATAGATGGGACTGCATAAAAGGACTTCTTGTAAATCATCATATTCACTCATGCATTGCGGCATTTTGTGTATTTGTTCTGCTCTCATAGAATCCATCAAATGGCCTCCTTGTTTGTTCATAGTTCTATTATTCCTCGTTCTAGTCATAGTTGAAACATTTCCGAAAGAAAATCTCTCACAGGAGACTAAAGCAAAATGTTTAGACAAACCTAAAAGAATAGTGTTTAATAAAAGTCGTTCCGCATTCACGAAAACAGCAAGAAGGAGCTATGATGATGAGTGAAGAAAATTTCAAATACTGCAAGGAATCGAAAGTTGTCAAAACCAGCAGGGTATTCCCTCTCGATACGAATAATCACCAAACCTTATTTGGCGGGAAATTAATGAGTTATATAGATGACATTGCCTCCATCTCGGCAGCAAGGCACAGCCGATGTGAAACGGTTACGGCATCAATGGATTCAGTTGATTTTTTAGAGCCGATTGGACAAAAGGAGTCGGTATGTTTAGAGTCCTATGTCACATGGGTGGGTACGTCTTCTATGGAAGTGTTCGTCAAGGTCATCAAAGAAAACTTGATGTCTGGAGAGCGCAGACTCGCAGCGACTTCATTTCTTACCTTTGTGTCGTTAGATGACAATGGGAAGCCAAAGAAAGTCCCACAAGTCATGCCGGAAACAGAGGAAGAAATCATGCTGCATCAAACCGCAAAACAGCGAGCTGAAGAAAGAAAAAGCCACCGAAAGCATAGCAAGGCACTGGCTGACGCACTTGGGACAGATAAACCATGGGCGTAAAAATCACCCTTTAAGCGGTGATTTTTTTCTAGAACGGTATCTTGCATGGCAAGATAGTGTGTGGTAAGATGATGCTATCTTGTGATGCAAGGTACTGGAATCGGAGGAACAAAGATGACAACATCCACACAAATGCTAAAAGGAATTTTAGAAGGCTGCCTGCTGTCGATTATTTCAGAGGGTGAGATTTATGGATATGAAATGACGAAGAAGCTCGCTTATTATGGGTTTGATCAAATTAGTGAAGGAAGTATCTATCCGATCCTGCTGCGTATGCAAAAGGAACAGCTCGTGACCACTGTCACAAAAGCATCAGCAAGCGGGCCGAAAAGGAAATACTATACGCTCACACAAGCTGGAGAACAAGCGCTCACAGAGTTTATTACCCGCTGGAGTGAGCTTTCAAAAAATGTGAACTGTTTACTACAAAAAGGGAAGTGAGATTATGGTATCAAAAGAAACAAGACACATCTTACTAGAGCTGAAATTTTATCTCATATCAATGGGAAAAAATGAGGACGAAATTGATGAGCTGATGGATGAGCTAACGACACATGCGGTTGAGGCTGAAAAAGATGGCAAAACAGGGGAGGCTGTGTTTGGCGGAGATCCGAGGGGCTATGCTGATGAACTCGCAAAAGAGCTGTCAGGAAACCATAAAGACTGGGTTCCCTTCGTCAGTGCCTTCTTAATTGGATCTCTCTTCTATATGATTTTATCAGATGCGATCAGTCAAAGCTTATCCTATTCTTGGTATGCGTTAATAGGATATCCGCTCGTTTTAGTTGCCAATGTTATCATGATCATTGTGATGTTTAGAGCGTCTGCCTTTCAGACAAGCGGCCGGGCATTTCTTTATTTTTGGATCTTAGGAATCTTTCAGCTGACTTCAATGGTCACAATCAAACTATTGGATCAAAAACTCGGCACACCATTACTTGTGCTGACCTCAGGTCAAAGATGGGGCGTCATCCTGCTCATGCTGTTATGTATCATTGTCTTTAATGCAATCTTAAAGGCGAATCTCATTTCATTGATTCCGATCATCTTCTTCGGACCGCAGCTCATATTCGAATGGATTGGCTGGACATCACCAAGCGTGCTTCTCATGCAAAGTCTACTATCGGTTGTGATCGTAATAGGGCTTATGCTCATGGTCTTACGCCGGGCGAACAAGAAAAATGAAAACACGATGTAAAAAATAGAGCACATCCATCCGATGTGCTTTCAGCGTGTAGACAAACCCTCGCATTCGGTGTCAGTCCTGCGTGCTGGTGCTCACGAATGTCAAATTCGCTCCGCTCCAGTACTCGTCCTTCCTAGACTTCAAAGGTTTTCTATCACGCTGAAAGAAGACAAAGGGCAAAAATAAAGATCATTTTAGCCCTTTGTCAACAATCTGAGAGCACATCCCATCCGATGTGCTTTTCTTTTTCTAAAAAAATGTAGAAATGGTAGCGTATTTTTCATTACAATGGGAAGAGGACAAAAATGAAAAGGGGTTCTATGCTTGGATATTTTATGGGGATATGTACTTGTTTTTGTATTGGCTGCTTTGCCTTTTTTTGAAGTGGTTGGTGTTGTTCCACTGGCCATCTTAGGTGGACTGCATCCTGTGACAACGGCTGTAATCGGATTCATCGGCAACTTTCTCACAGTCTTGCTCCTCATTGTTTTCGTAGACCGCTTCAAAGCATGGCGGTTGAGGAGAAAAGAGGACAAAAGTGATGGAAAAGGAGAAAAAAAGCAACTACGAGCCAGAAAAATTTGGGAACGATATGGTCTCCCGGGATTAGCGCTCATTGGTCCTTTTATCATCGGCAGTCATCTAGCGGCATTTATGTGCATGAGCTTCGGAACGAAAAGAAAGCAAGTCGCAGTGTGGATGACAGTCAGTTTAATGATGTGGACGGCGTTGGCAGCTAGTTTAACCGGTGCGGGAATCCATTACTTTGCCCCAGATTCAAATGGATTGTTCGGTGATATTTTTAATCGGTAAGTGAGGGGAGACCATAAATGAAACTTCAAACACGCATAGTGCTTGAAACAGAGCGCCTTAGACTGAGAACGATGAATGAACATGATGCGCCATTTTTATATGACATGTTGTTCCAAGATGAAGAAGTAATGAAGTATTATCCTTCTTTGAAGGATGAGCAGCAGACGAAAGAGTGGATTGCATGGAATCAAAAGAATGACCGTATGTATCATACTTCTCTCTGGATCATTGAAGACAAAGAAACGAATGAACCACTTGGACAAAGCGGGATTGTTCTGCAAAACATTGAAGGACAAACAGAACTTGAAATCGGCTACATGCTAAAAAAAGCAGCGTGGGGAAATGGCTATGCTGCTGAAGCCGCAAAAGGCTGTCTCACCTATGGTTTTCAAGAAATGAAGGTCAGACGAATGGTGAGCTTAATCCGCCCAGACAATGAAGCATCGGTAAAGGTCGCTTTAAAAATGGGCATGAAAAAAGAAAAAACCATTTCAAAATGGGACCAAATCATTGATGTATACAGCATCACCCGCAACGAAGAAAACGGCTCGCTTACAAAATAAGCAGAGCCGTTTTTATTTTATATCCGCTGTTCTAGCTGAAGTAAATATTTCTTACGTTCAACCCCTCCGCCGTAGCCGCCAAGCTCACCACTTGTTTGAATGACGCGGTGGCATGGAATGATGATCGCCAATTGATTGGCACCATTTGCATTCCCTACCGCTCGGACCAAATGCGGATCGCCCAGCATCACAGCAAGATCTCGGTAAGAACTTGTTTCGCCTGAAGGAATGCGTGTAAGTAGGTCCCACACCTTCATTTGAAAAGGGGTGCCATGCATGGAAAGCGGTACGGTAAACTGCGTCAGTTTTTTCTCGAAATATAAGGTCAATTCCTTTACCAATTGCTGATGGACGTTTGTTTCCCCAACTAAAATACGCGCATGATGCTTTTTTCTCATGTTCTCAATTTCCTTTTCTAGTCCCCGCCTGTCCATAAATTCCAGTAAATACACATGCGCGGCATCTGTCACGCTGATCATCCGTCCGATCGGTGTGGAAATAAAATTGGCATGGAGAATCTTAGTCTGTGCCTTTTTAGGGGGGGTTCCCATGATTTTCGTAAAGGCATCATTGAAGGCACTCGAAGAATCATAGCCCAAGGCGACCTGCTGATCAATCACTTTTTTTCCATTCATAATTTCTTTAAAGGCAAGCCCCATTCGGCGTGATCTCGCATATTGAACAAAGGTCATGCCGTAGATTTCTTTGAATTTTCGCCGAGCCGTTGCAGAGTGAATCCCTAACTCGCGAAAGTCCTCTTCTTTCCAGCGTTTTTCAGGATGTGTTTCAACTGCTGAAACGAGTGTTTTGACTTCTTCTGGAATGCTGTTTGGATAGGTTAATGGAGTGCAGCGCTTGCACGGACGATATCCTGCTAGCAGTGCTTCCTCTGCTGTAAAGAAAAACTCACAGTTCTCATATTTTGGTTTTCTAGCGGTACATGTGGCATGGCAGAAGATACCGGTCGTCTTAATGCCGGCGAAGAATGTGCCGTCATATTGCGGATTCTTGTCAACCAGTGCTTGATAAAATTCATGTTTCTGTTCGTCGGTTATCATCATACGATTCACCTCTTGGTTTCATTATTTGGGCCGATACAACGGATGATCTGTAAATGCAGCATCCTAAAGTTGAACGTTCATCACATCAATCTGAGTTCATTATACCAGCGATATGATCGTTCCTTTAACGTCTGAGCGTGTCTAACCTGGTCCTTCTTCCATATTTTTTCTGTTTTAGCTCATATACTTTAGTTGTTTCTGTTTCATTTCTTCATAAAATGTTTCAACTTCTTGTTCGTAAAGAACGGTCTCCATGTCCTTGTATTTACGCTTGATCGTCAATGTAATAAAAAATAAATGGATTGTCATATACGTTCATTTCCCTTCGGTTAGCAGCACGCAAATATCCCGCAGATATTCTTTATCAGTTGATCTGTTTCTAACACTTAGTATACGCCGGTCCCAAATCATTTCTTTCGAAAATTGAACAAGTATATTTGAAGAGGGAGAGCAAACTGGTAGACCGGCATATCGGGGTGTGATAAGATTTTTAATACAGAATCTGCTCTAAGTCAGATCTGTTTATCATGAATTGGTTTTCTAGGGTTCCGTGCGCTGGTGCAGTCTGGACCGAGAGAAAACACATAGGGTCTTTAGAAGAGGCCATATGGACACGGAGGGATAAAAGCCCGGGAGAGTTGATCAAACGATCGATTTCCAGGCTTTTTTTGTTGGTTGGAATCGTTCAGAAAGGAGAAGATCAGATGAAATGGGGAAATGTCTTTATTGCGACCATCTTTGAAGTCGGCTGGGTGATGGGGCTGAAATATGCCCACTCGCTCATAGAATGGGGCGCAACCATCGTTTGTATTATCGTGAGCTTTTATTTACTCATGAAAGCAACAAGTGTACTGCCAGTTGGCACACTTTATGCCGTTTTTACCGGGCTTGGGACAGCAGGTACCGTCGTCATAGGCATGGTGCTTGGTGAGCCGGTTCAGCTTGTTAAACTGCTTTTGATTGTCATGCTTTTGTGCGGTGTATTAGGACTGAAGCTGACAACAGGTGAAAAGAAGGGAGAGGCTGAATCATGAGCTGGCTTTTACTTATTGGAGCAGGCATCTTAGAAATGTTTTGTGTGACCATGATGAACCAATTCCAAAAAGACAAGCATGTCAAATGGATTTTATTCATTGCGGCTGGCTTTTCGATGTCCTTTATGATGCTGTCTCTTGCGATGAACACGATTCCGATGGGAACGGCGTACGCCATTTGGACAGGAATCGGAGCTGCTGGAGGCGCCACCGTCGGTATGCTGTTTTACGGAGAGTCGAAAGATGCAAAACGTATTTTCTTCATCGCGCTGATTTTATCTGCGGCAGTAGGATTGAAAATCATTGAATAAGAAAAGGCTGGCAGATAGATGCCAGCCTTTTGTTACATCGAATGATGATTGGAATCGTTTTCATTTTTGCGGTAAAGCTGGCTCACAAGCAGAAAACACACACCAAATGTGAGAAAAGGAATGAGTCTTTCACCGGCTATAAAAAGGGAAATACCTGTGATCAGACAAACGATGCCGAGCCAAAAGCTCACTTTTCCAAACAAAGTCATACTTTTCATCTCCACCACTCCTTTTATGATAAAAGGTCTATTCACATTATATCACGATAGGTGCAGAATTGAATGAATATTCAATAAAAAATAGGGCTCTACATTGCTTTTTCTCTTTCCAGTCCAGTATAATATTTCATTAGAATGAAAACGTAAATGAGGTCATGATACATGAGAACTTTGATAACAGAGAAACTTGAATTACACAGACAAAAGCATGAGCAAAAAGGAAGATTGCTTGTCAGCTGCCCGGATCAGCCTGGAATTGTCTCCGCTGTCTCTTCCTTTTTATTTGAGCACGGAGCAAATATCATTGAATCCAGCCAATACACAACAGATCATGAAAGCGGCCGGTTCTTTTTAAGAATTGAATTTGATTGGAAAGACATCTTGGCAAATATGGATCAGCTGAAGCAGCAGTTTGAGCCAATTGCAGCATCTTTTCAAATGACGTGGAGCATGTCGCGTGCAAGTGAGCTGAAAAAGCTGGCAATCTTTGTGTCAAAAGAGCTTCATTGTTTACATGAGCTGCTATGGGAATGGCAAAGCGGCAATTTGATGGCTGAAATTGCGGTCGTGATCAGCAATCATGAAACGGCAAAAGATACAGTAGAAGCGCTTGGAATCCCGTTCCATTTTGTAAAGGCGAACAAAGACATTCGCAAAGAAGCGGAAAAACAGCAGCTCGCAATATTAGAAGAGTATGATATTGATGCCATTGTGCTTGCTAGATACATGCAAATTTTAACGCCTGGATTTATAGAACAGCACCCGAACAAAATCATTAATATTCATCATTCCTTCCTGCCAGCGTTTATCGGTGCAAATCCATATAAGCGGGCATATGAGCGAGGAGTCAAATTAATTGGCGCAACTTCTCATTATGTGACCAATGATTTAGACGAAGGACCGATCATTGAACAGGATATTGAGCGTGTAGATCACCGGGATGATGCGGAAGCTTTAAAAAATATTGGCCGAACAATTGAGCGGAGTGTGCTTGCACGTGCCGTCAAATGGCATCTAGAAGATCGAATTATTGTGCATGAGAATAAAACGATTGTATTTAATTGACCGCTTGACTTTTCCTTAGCAATTGGTGATAATATAAAAAAATTAACGAGCGTTGAAAAGGAATAGTAAGCAGGAACTGATGCGTAAAGAGAGCAAATGACATGCTGAAACATTTGCCGCAGACAGCTGCTGAACCTACCCTTTGAGCCTTAGAGGAAAAATCTAAGCGCGTGCCTGGCGTTACAGGAGTTGAGTGGAATAAGTAGATGTATGCTTATTCAATGAAGGTGGTACCACGGAAAATCCCTTTTCGTCCTTTACATAAGGAGAAAAAGGGATTTTTTTGTGCCTAAAGGTATAGCGGAGGGAATCAATAATGAAAAAGCAAAGGATCGTCATCAAAATTGGCAGCAGTTCATTAACAGAGCAAAAAGGAGCCATTGATGAACAAAAAATGCAGGATCATGTGAAAGCGATAGCAAAGCTGAAAGAGGCTGGGCATGAAATTATTTTAATTTCATCAGGAGCCGTGGCAGCAGGGTTTGGCAGCTTAGGGTATCCATCAAGACCTGTGACCTTAAAGGGAAAACAGGCAGCAGCAGCCGTTGGTCAGGGATTGTTAATGCAGAAATATACAGAACTATTTTCACAGTTTCACATGACACCTGCGCAAATGCTTTTAACCCGTAATGACTTTTCAGATCGAACTAGATATCGAAATGCTTACGCAACGATGATGGAGCTGCTAGAAAGAAAAATTTTACCGATCATTAATGAAAATGATTCTGTCTCCATTGAGGAGCTTACCTTTGGGGATAATGACATGCTGTCAGCTCTTGTCAGCGGTTTAATTCATGCAGACCAATTGATCATCTTAACAGACATTAATGGGATTTATAATGCAAATCCAAATGAGCATCCTGAGGCGAAGCGTTTTGATGTTCTAACACACATTTCAGAAGAATTGTTTTCATATGCGAAGAGCACAGGCTCAAAAGTGGGAACAGGCGGGATGAAATCAAAGCTGTCTGCTGCACAAACGGCACTTTCACTAGGCGTGAAAGTCTTCATTGGCACAGGTACTGGTGAAGATAAGCTGCTTCATATTCTAGCGGGTCAAGGAGACGGAACGTATATCGGAGAACAGGACTTATCAGCTGTTAACAACCGCCGTCAATGGATTCAATTCCATTCACCCGTTTCTGGAAAAATTATGATAGATGCAGGAGCGGAAGCGGCGATTTTGCATCATGGCAGAAGTCTTCTTCCAGCTGGCGTCATTGATGTCGCTGGGGACTTTTCTAAAGGAGAGGTCGTTGAAGTCGTAGGGCCGAACGGACTAGTAGGTAAAGGACAAACCTTGTATGCATCCGATGAGCTTCTCGGTATTAAAGGGATGCGAAGTGATGAGCTTTCAAATGAGAAGCCTGAAGTCATACACAGAGATCACTGGGTACAGCATGTACAAAACTGAGGAGGGAATACGATGAATGAAGTTCTTGAAAAAGCAATAAAAGCAAGTGTAGTCAAAGATCAGATGCTGCTAAAAACGACGGAGCAAAAAAATGCAGCTTTACATGCCATCGCAACTGCAATTAAAGCATCTTCCGCTTATTTACTCGAGGAGAATAAAAAGGATATGCAGGCTGCAGAGGAAAAGCAGTTCACGCCTTCTGTTATTGACCGGATTACACTCACAGAAGAGAGAATTGAAGCCATCGCAGACGCGACCTTTCAACTCATTCACCTAAAAGACCCAATTGGTGAAACATTAGAAACCATTCAAAAAGAAAACGGTCTGTACATCGAAAAGGTACGTGTGCCTCTTGGAACGGTTGGAATGATTTATGAAGCAAGACCAAACGTGACTGTAGATGCTGCCACCCTTTGTTTGAAAACTGGGAATGCTGTTATTCTTCGCGGGAGCTCCTCTGCCATTCATAGTAATAAAGCGATTGTGAAGGTGATCCATGAAGCCCTTCACACAACGGATATTCCAGTAGACAGTGTGCAATTGATTGAAGATACAGGCCGTGAAACGGCGAAAACGCTGTTCACTTTAAATGAATATCTGGATGTCCTTATTCCGCGCGGCGGGAAAAATTTAATTGATCTTGTCGTGAGAGAGTCTACCGTGCCAGTGCTTGAGACAGGTGCAGGGAACTGTCATATCTACATTGATGAAACAGCGAAAAACGAAATGGCTGAGCAGATTGTGCTGAATGCTAAAACCCAAAGGCCATCTGTTTGCAACGCGATCGAGAGCATTGTCATTCATGAAACATGGGCAAAAACATATGGCGCTTCGTTATTTGAAGCCCTTCATGCAAATGGGGTAGAGATACGGGGCGATAAAGCTGTATGTGCCCTTGCGCCAAGTGCTTCATTAGCGACCACAGAGGACTATGAAACAGAGTTTTTAGCCCCGATTGTCAGTATTAAAATCGTAGAGAGCATAGAAGAAGCGATTCAGCATATACAAACGTATAGCTCCAAGCACTCTGAAGCGATCATTACGGAAAATGATCAAAGTGCGTCACTTTTCTTAACAGCTGTTGACGCTGCCGCTGTCTATCATAATGCCTCTACTCGGTTCACAGATGGCTTTGAATTTGGCTACGGAGCAGAAATAGGGATTAGCACACAAAAACTGCATGCAAGAGGACCTATGGGTCTGCCTGCCTTAACCTCTGAAAAGTTTGTCATTCGCGGTCAAGGACAAATAAGAGAATAACGAATTCAAAAGAGAGTCTCGTGACAATAGGCTCTCTTTTTCCTTTCATTTTTGTATTTCTTCGGTCAAGTATGATAAAATATGGTAATGTTTTATATTTTGAGAAGATTGGAGAAGGCAACGTATGGCGAAAATCATTCCCTCTTCGGATATTGGAGTGAAAATCAACAAGTGGTATGAATTAATCCGCAGATTTGATTCAGAACAAGCAGAACAACTAAAGCAGGAAATTCGCACCTCTCTTGATTCAATGGAAGAAGATCAGAATTTGCTTCTCTATTTTTCTTTAATGGAATTCAGACATGAGGTTATGCTCGATTATTTAAAGCCATTAAAGGAAGGAAAGCTTCGCGCCAACTTTTCCGAGCTTTCGAAAGAAATAGATGAGCATCAAACACATGTCACAGGCATGCTTGAATACTACTATCATTTTTTCAGAGGCATGTATGAATTTGGCCGTAGGCAGTATATTGCTGCCATCTCGTCTTATCAAAAGGCAGAGCACAAGCTTTCTTTTGTGTCAGATGATATTGAACGTGCGGAATTTCATTTTAAAATGTCAGAAATATATTATCACATGAAACAAACACATATCTCGATGCATCATGCCAAACTGGCGCTAGATGTCTATATTCAGCATGAGCTATATGCGCTTCGCACGATCCAGTGCGAATTTATTGTGGCAGGTAATTATGATGATATGAGAAGACATGAAAAGGCATTACCACATCTCGAGAGAGCGCTTGCGAGATCAAGAGACTTTCAAAATGTGCGTTTTATTGCTTCCTCTTTGTTTAATATGGGCAACAGTTATTACCGAATGGGAGATCTTGACCGCGCACTGGAACTAATGAAAGAATCCATCTCGTTATTTGACCAAAATCAATCCGATCACCTTCGTCGATCCATAGACCCTCTTTATACAGCCGCTCAGATATTATACAAACAAGGTAAACACGAAGAAGCCTTACACTACAGAGAAGAATGTATGAAGCGAGCAGAAGCACTTCAGGATGATATTCATATTCAAAAGACGATATTTTTAGAAGCATTGTATTTAAAGCAAGATGCGGAGCATATTAAACGAATTTTTCATTTTTTAGAGTCTTCCTATGCATATCCAGATATAGAGGAGCTGGCATTAGACACCGCAAAGCATTATAATGAAATGGAAGATTATGAAAAATCTTCCATGTTCTACGGAGAAGCGGAACATGCTCGAATCTATATTCAGAGAGGGGATTGTTTATATGAATTTTAAAAAATGGGCAGTCGTCTGTACAAGCATCACCATCCTGGCATTATGGCTGGCAGCAGCACCAAATGCCGACCCGGATAACAGAAACCATACGCTACAACAACCAAATGCGCAGCATGACATCCTCTAAAAGCCCTTATTAAGGGCTTTTTTTACTGTGTACATAAAATAGAGGAGAAAGGAAATCTTAAAAAAAGAGTGTGTATTCGTTGACTCTTGAATTTTAATTGTGTACAATTAAATTGTGGAAAATATTATTGGAGAGAAAGAGGGTTATATACATGTCAGAAGTTTTATTTACTGCAACGGTATCAGCTGTAGGAGGAAGAGAAGGAAAGGTTGTTTCAACTGATGGTGTGCTTGAGCATGATGTAGCAATGCCTGGAACACCAAGAGCGAAAAAAATTGAAAAAGCAACAAATCCAGAGCAATTATTTGCAGCAGGCTACTCTGCATGTTTTGATTCAGCCATTCAAATGGTCGCAAGACAAGAGCGTATCCGTTTTGAAAGTGAAGTAACAGCACATGTGAGCTTAGTAAAAGACAGTTCAGATGGCGGCTTCAAACTAGGCGTTAAGCTAGAAGTAAAAGGAACTGGAATCGAGCAATCAGCATTAGATGAGCTTGTTCATAAAGCACACGGCGTATGCCCATATTCAAAAGCAACTCAAGGAAATATTGAAGTAGAATTAGTAGCTGTCGCACAATAATTGATATCATAAAAGGCTGAGGGAATATTCCCTCAGCCTTTTGATTGTGTTAATTTTTGCAAAAGCTCATGCAAAGAGGCGCGCAGCGTTTTTAACTCTTCTTCCGATCTGCCTGTCCCAGACAGCATCTGAAATGGAATTGCAGTAGCCTTCTCTTTTAGTTGCTCACCATATTCCGTTAAACGAATTTGCACAGAACGTTCATCCTCTTTCGAGCGCTCGCGGATGATGAGTCCGTTTTGCTCCATCCGTTTCAGCATTGGTGTGAGTGTACCGGAGTCTAAATATAAAAGCTCTCCCATCGTTTTCACATTTAATGTCCCATGCTCCCACAATAAAAGCAGTGCCAAATATTGCGGATACGTAATGTCTAACTCTTCTAATAACGGTTTATACTGCTTCGTCATCTCTCTTGAACTTGCATATAACAAGAAACAAAGCTGATTTTCCAGCTTCATATGCTCGAATTCATTTGTCATGTCAGTCACCAACTATTTTTTGTCATACTTATCATTGTATAAGATTTTCTTCTTTTTTAAAATAAATACAGCCCAAAAACGAAAAAATTCTTTAATGTGCGATAAATGTTTGAGAATTGGATAGAACGTGAAAGGAATAAATAGATAAAGGAGGAGATGAAGATGAAACCATTATTCACAGCAAAAGTAAAGGCACAACACGGAAGAGCTGGACATATTCGTTCAGAAGATGGTGTGCTCGATCATAACATTGTCATGCCTAATGCAAAGAAAGACGGAGAAACTGGTACGAATCCAGAGCAATTATTTGCAGCGGGCTATGCAGCATGTTTCGGAGGGGCACTTGAACAAGTAGCGAAAAAGCAAGGGGTCAACATTGAATCAGAAGTCGAGGGACATGTCAGTCTTTTAAAAGATGAAAGTGATGGCGGATTTAAGCTTGGTGTCAAGCTGATTGTATCTGCAAAAGGCCTTGACCATGACAAGGCGAAAGAGCTTGTCGAGGCTGCGCATGAATTCTGTCCATATTCAAAAGCAACAAGAGGAAACATCGAAGTAGAGCTTGAAGTGGCTGAATAAAAAAGGTTCTCTATTACGCTGAAAAAAAGAAACACCTGCTGATGAGCAGGTGTCTTTTTTAATATTCTTTCTTTTGTTCGTAGGTTTCCCATGCTTCAAATGGTGCAAGGGTTTTTTGAAGTGTCAGCTGATAAAATGGAATATTTCTTGATTCGTAATCTTTATTGATTTCTTCATAAATAAACGAGTCATCAAAACCAGAAACTGCTGCATCCTGATGTCCAGCAGCAAAATAGACCGCTTTTGGTCTAGCCCAGTAAATAGCACCAAGGCACATCGGACAAGGCTCACAGCTTGTATATAAAATACAATCTTCTAATTGGTATGTATTCAGCGTCTGGCACGCCTTTCGAATGGCTGTGACTTCAGCATGTGCGGTTGGATCATTTGTTGTTGTCACATTGTTGCTTCCCTCGGCAATAATCTGTCCATCCTTGACAATGACTGCTCCAAAAGGGCCGCCAGTACCACTATTGACTCCTTCTACTGCAAGATCAATTGCGCGTTGTAAAAAATCTTCGTGATTCATTGTCTTCCTCCCTTTGTTCGACTGACTTCTCTAGTATAAACGAATCATGCTAGAAAAGGAAACCTCCTAGTAGATGGTCAAGCAGGACAATTTACGCATAAAAATCCCCCGCCATGATAGCAGGGGAGAGGGTATCAATTATGCATGCTGCGCCAGCTTTTTACGAGCGACTTCAGCTGCCGTCACCATGTTTTTCAAAGCAGCAATGGTTTCAGGCTCTTGTCTCGTTTTTAGACCACAGTCAGGATTCACCCAGAAGCGATCTGCCGGGCATACGTTCAGTGCATCATCAATGATTTGACTCATTTCTTCGATAGATGGAACGCGCGGGCTATGGATGTCATATACACCAAGTCCAAGTCCTTTCAAATACGGGTGCTTCTCTAGGTAATCGAGGAATCCACCATGACTGCGTGAATGTTCAATAGTGATCACGTCGGCATCAAGGTCTTCAATCGTATCGACAATATCCTCGAAGTTACTGTAGCACATATGTGTATGAATTTGCGTTTCATTTTGAACAGATGATGTTGATAGACGGAATGACTCTGCTGCCCAGTTTAAATAGTCTGCCCAATCACTTTCTTTGAGCGGAAGACCTTCTCTTAGTGCAGGTTCATCCACTTGAATGACTTGAATCCCTGCTTCTTCTAACGCTTCTACCTCTTTACGTAATGCGAAAGCGATTTGGAAGGCAATGTCTTTTCGGGAGATATCTGTTCTTGGGAAAGACCAGTTTAAGATGGTGACAGGACCTGTCAGCATTCCTTTGACCTTTTTCTCCGTTAAGCTTTGTGCGTAAACCGTCTCTTTCACGGTCATTGGCGCTGTAAACTCGACATCTCCATAAATGATTGGCGGCTTCACGCAGCGTGAGCCGTAGGATTGTACCCAAGCAAATTTCGTAAAGGCAAATCCGGCTAGCTTTTCACCAAAGTATTCAACCATGTCTGTACGCTCGAATTCTCCATGTACGAGAACGTCCAGACCGATTTCCTCCTGAATATCAATCCATCTTTTTGTTTCTTTCTTAATAAATTCATCATATTCTGCATCTGTCCATTCATTTTTACGCCATTTTTGACGAGCACTTCGCACTTCAGCAGACTGCGGGAAGCTGCCAATGGTTGTTGTTGGCAAGAGCGGCAGTTCAAGAGATTCGTTTTGGATACGAAGGCGCTCTTCAAAGGCAACTGGACGTTTAAAGTCTTTCGATGAAAGATTGTTGCGTTCTGCTGTCAAATCCGCATTGGTTCCTTTTGCAAATTCTTTTAAAGTAAGAAGTGCTTGCTTGGCTTCATTGATGTCTGCTTCAATCGCTGCGGCGCCTTTTGTTAAGCCTTCTTTTAATGTTGTTAATTCAGCCAGCTTTTCAGTAGCATAAGACAGTCCGTTTAATAGTTTTTCTTCAAGCTGTTCGCTTGGGTGTTTTGCAACTGGTACATGCAGCAAACTGCTTGATGGCTGCAGCCATACTTCCTTCGGCTGAGCGTCAGCAATGACCTCAGAAACGAATGACAATCTTTCGCCAAGATCTGATCTCCAAATATTTCTTCCATCAATGACGCCTGCTGATAAAATTTTATCTTTCGGGAAGCCATGCTTTTTCACTTGATCAAGATTGCGTCCTTGATCGTGGACAAAATCAAGACCGATGGCTTCAACAGGATATGTGACAAGCTCTTCATAGGCATCTACTGAATCAAAGTATGTTTGAAGAAGAATATTTAAGGCAGGTACGGCTTCTTTGATCGTTTGATAGATTTCTTTGACGGATTTCACGTCTTCATATGAAGCTGTGACAAGTGCTGGCTCATCAATTTGTACCCATTTGACGCCGGCTTCTTCAAGTTCTTTTAAAACTTGAGTATAAAGCGGGACGAGACGCTGCTGAATCTCTTTTACTTCATTTGGTTCATAGCCTTTAGAAAGTGAGACAAATGTATAAAGACCAAGTACGACAGGTTTTGTTTCAACACCAAACGCCTTTTTCACCTTTTCGTAAGCTTCAAGCGGTTTGTTATGTGTGAGTTTGAATTCGGTGGTTTTTTCGTATTCTGGAACGATGTAGTGATAGTTTGTATTAAACCATTTTGTCATTTCACTTGAGACAGCATCTTTTGTTCCTCTTGCCATCGCGAAGTATGTATCTAGCGGGTCTTTTAAGCTGCGGAAGCGCTCTGGAATCCAATTGAACATGACAGCAGTATCGAGCACGTGATCGTAGAAGGTAAAATCTCCAGAAGGAACAACATCAATTTGTTGATCAATTTGCGTTTTAATGGCAGTTAAAAATTGTTCATCCAGTGTGCTTAAGAGGGTTTCACGGTCAGTTTGACCTTTCCAATAAGACTCAAGTGCTTTTTTCCATTCTCTGTTTAAACCAATTCGCGGGAAACCTAGATTACTTGTTTTAACAATTGTCAATTCCAATTCCTCCTCTAAATATAAAAAGACATTTACACTCATGGTGAAGATTGATGAGGGCAAATGTCTGGTTTAAAAAGACAAAATGTGTGTGCGAAATAAGACGTGAGCATAACTGACGCTTTTTCCGACATCTCCTATCAACCGTAGGGGGTTTGATGTGATAGAGCGGCTGGTATCCTGGCTGGTGAATCTGCAAGCTTTTCTTCCTTCCCGTCCTTATGACAGTGGATTCATGAGAAAAGCTCTCCTCACTCACAGTGGCGGGACCGCGCCGGATTTTCACCGGTCTTCCCAATTAAAATTCGACGTATGATCGAATTACCGACTCTCAAACTATGAATTTATTGTGTTCGATTATATAACGTCCATTTCATTTCGTCAAAGTAAATTTTGAATAATTTTAATTAAAAAAATCCTGAGAAAATTCCATCTATTCTCAGGACCTCTATTCAAGCTATAGAGATAAAAGATCTGCTTCCAATGTTTTTTCTAAAAGGACATCAGGCGCAGTTAAATATAAAAATCCATTTCCGACGAGGGCTTTAGATTGCTTCAGTGGAAGGGTTCTTCTGACAAGCTGAGCATAGACCTCAGGCTCTGTCAGCTTGCGCTGGAACGCTTCTTCTTCGGCATTTTTAATAATGGCTAGTGCACCGCTCACGTGAGGGGCAGCCATTGAGGTGCCTGTGAGTCTGCCATATTTATGGTTAGGAAGAGTGGATAAAATGTCTTCTCCTGGAGCGACGAGGTCGATTTCTTTATTGGCGTTGGAGAATTCAGAGGATTCTCTTGCAAGGGAGACAGAGCCGACGGCAATGACTTCATTGTATGCTGCAGGGTAGGAGAATTCTTCTGTACGCTCGTCCCCGTCCCCTTCATTTCCTGCTGCGCACACAACAAGTACACCGCTTTTCACAGCATTTTGAATGGCTTCCTGCAAGGCGGGCTCATTGCTTGGACCACCGAGAGACATAGAGATAATATCCACCTTCTGCTCAGCGGCATAGTTGATGCCATTAATGATCCATTCGTATTTCCCGCTGCCATTTTCACCGCCAAGAACTTTCACGATCAGCAGCTTGGCTTCAGGGGCAACCCCTAGAATTCCGCCATTTTGATCTGTTGCTGCAATCGTTCCTGCTACATGGGTACCATGTCCGTTGTAGTCTTTTACATTTTCAGCATCTCCATTGTCATCATCGGTAAAGTTCTTGCCTCCGATAATCTGATCTTTTAAGTCGGGATGCTCTGTGTCACAGCCTGTATCAAGGACAGCAATGGTTATGCCTTTTCCTTTGAAGCCACTTGACCAAAGTTCGGGTGCTTTAATCTCCTGAATACTTTCCGGCGTCTCTTTCGCTTCCATCACATTGGCTTTTACTTCATACGGAATTAAGCGAATTTTACCTTTCATAAGAAAGCCCTCCTTATTTTGTTTTCAAAGTAGATTCAGGCTGCGTAATGTTATTGTATAAAAGAAACTTTTGATCGGAAAGGGTCAATTGTAATAATTTTTCAAATAATCAATCTATTATCAAAAGTGCAGTTCTCCTCACTTCTTGACGAAAGAACTCAACTTTTGAGGAAAACTCTTGATATCATATGAAAAAGAAGGAAATGCTGCATAGTGAGCTTGCACCTGTATAGATGAAAATGGGTGAAAAGGACTAAAAGAGGCAAACTACATAACAATGAAATCAGGAGATGATAAATAGAAGGGAAGGAAGAGCACAAGCGAGGGGCGAATGATTGTTTTTTTATGATAACGTTATATAAAATAAAATGTAAAAAGTATTTGACATTTATCGGAATGATGCTATGATTTTAAATGTAAAGAGTTTTTTACATTTTGATGGAGAGGGGACGAATAAATGGATGTTGTAAAAATTTTGTATTCAGTTATATTATTACTGATCGGACTGTTCATCTTTATTGCACCAATGATTCAAAAAGGTGATGAGAGAAAGAAATTTATCTACTCGAAAGCTCAATCCTATGCTTTTATGGTGGTAATCGGTATACTGGTATTAGAAGTCGCACAGGCCATATTTTTAATGATTCAAGAAAAAAATTCTTATAAAGGTTTTGGAGTTTCCCCTATCATGTTTTTGACTCTGATCTCAATCATATATTTGTTTTCATTAATCATTTACAGAAAAAAATATGGTGATTAAATGCAAAATCATATTAGAGAACTCAGAAAATCTTTTAAATTATCCCAAGAAGAACTGGCTAAACGTTGTAAGGTCTCAAGACAAACCATAAATGCCATTGAAAATGATAAATATGATCCTACTTTACAATTAGCCTTTGACATTGCAACTGTTCTGGATACCACAGTAGACGAGCTTTTTGACAATAATCCTAAAACGAAATAAATAAAAAGCCTCAAGAAAGAGGCTTTTTTTGTTGAGCATCTATTCAATTTGATTTCTCTGTATTTCGTGAGATTGAATGACTATGTTTAAAAATTGATGAAAATGAATACAGCTTTATTAAATATGTGTTCCTTTTTTAAGTAAAAAAAGACGTGAAGTTTGTGACTGTTCCAAATGGGAAAGGCAACATATAATAATGGAAAGACAAGCTTGCCTTTCAGATAGGAGAGATAGAGATGAACAAAGGGAAGATACTCGTAGTCGAAGATGAAAAGAAAATTGCAAGGGTGCTGTCACTAGAGCTTGAATATGAAGGATATGAGGTGACAGTCAAAGAGACAGGAATGGATGGACTCAAGGCTCTTGAAGAGGAAAGCTTCGATTTGGTGCTGCTTGACGTCATGCTTCCAGAATTGAGCGGTCTTGAAGTGCTGAGAAGGGTTCGAAAGACAAATACAGCGACACCTATTATTTTGATAACAGCAAGAGGGAGTGTGCCTGATAAAGTAAGCGGCCTCGATCTTGGGGCGAATGATTATATTACAAAGCCTTTTGACATAGAAGAATTATTAGCGCGAATTCGTGCGCAGCTAAGGTTGAATATTCATGCGCAAGAAGAAAAGGAAACAGAGCTTAGCATAGCAGATTTGACCGTCAACGAGAAAACAAGAGACATACAAAGGGCCGGGCAAATGCTTGAGCTCACACCGAGAGAATTTGACCTGCTTGTCCACTTGCTGAAGCATCAGCAGCAAGTGCTTACAAGAGATCAGCTTTTAACAGCCGTTTGGGGCTTTGATTACTTCGGTGACACAAACGTAGTGGATGTCTATATTCGTTATTTAAGGAAAAAAGTCGATTACCCATTCGAAAAACAGCTGATTCACACAGTGAGAGGTGTGGGTTATGTGATGAAAGGATAAAGAATGAGATTAAAAAATAAAATTCAGCTTTATACATCGTTGTCCTTGTTTTTAATGGTGCTGCTATTTCATACAGCCATTTATTTTATTTTTTCGATGACCTTAACGCAAAAAGATATGTCCCGGCTGTCTGAGGTCGCTGAAAATATTGCCATTGCCTTAAAAAAATCAGAAGAAGAGGGTCTTCCATCCTCGGAGCTGCTGAAAGCGTACCTGCCCCAAAATGGTATGATCCGTGTCGTGACAGAAAAGGGTGAGTCAAAGTTGACTGTCACAAAGGAATCAACGTTTAGCTCACTGCCTTTTACATATGAAACTGGTCAGACAGCAGAAATAAAAGAATACAACAAGCATATGATTGCGTTCGCTGCGATTCCGGTCATTTGGACAAATGGAGAGATTGTGTCGCTTCAAGTATATGAAGAAATCGAAAATACGGAAGAGAATTTGGCGTTATTAAGAATGATTTTAATCGCTGCTGGCGTTTTAATTATAGTGCTTTCCTATTTTGCTGGCCACATTTTAACAAAACAAATCGTACGCCCTATTAGTAGAATGACGAGCACCATGAAGGCAAGTATGAAGGAGAAGGCGTTTAAGCGAATCAAACTAGCAGGGGATTCAAAGGATGAATTGTATCAAATGGGACAAACCTTTAATGAAATGTCAGAAATACTCGAGAAGCATTATGAGAAAGAGCAGCAATTCTTGCATGATGCCTCTCATGAATTGAAGACACCGATTACCGTCATTATGAGCTACAGCAATTTACTAAAGCGCTGGGGACAAACACGTCCAGAGGTTATAGAAGAATCCTCTCAAGCGATTCATGATGAAGCGAAAAAAATGAAAAGGCTGACAGATCAATTATTAACACTTGCGAAAAATGGTCAGCCGCTTTACTTGGACATGAGGCCAGTTGATCTTGGCCATTTATGCAAGCAGATATGCCATACACTTGAAGTCGCAACGAATCGAACCATTGATCCTGATGTGCAAACAGATCAGCCGCTCGTCGCTGAGGGGGATGAAGAGAAAATCAAACAGCTTTTGACCATCTTGATTGATAATGCGGTCAAATATAGTACAGAGCCAGTTGATGTGACCTGCGGATGGAGAGGAGAGAAGCCGTATATTTCAGTCGTTGACCATGGAATTGGCATAAAAGAAGAGAATCTTCCGAAAATCTTTGACCGCTTTTTCCGTGTGGATGAAGCAAGAAACAGTGAGACCGGCGGAACGGGTCTTGGTCTTTCAATTGCGAAGCAAATTGCAGAAGAGCATGGAGCTGAGCTGATGGTAGACAGCCGAATCGGCGAAGGGACAACCATGACCATTCTTTTCCCGAAATAAATGGGTCTTTTCTCATCAATTTCTCATTTCCTCCTTATAAAATAGGAAATAGGAAGGAGGCGCTGCATGTCTAGAAAAACGAAAATGGTGCTTGCGCTTGCAGGATGTCTCGTCGTTGCAGCCTTTGCAATGCTCATGATTCAAACCATTGATCAAAAAATATTAAGTGAAGCAGAGATCAAAAAAATCATCGCAAAAGACTACAATGGAAACATTACAAATATTGATTTAATCAATCATAAACAGGACTATACCTTGACCCTGGAAAATTCAAATGGGATCTATCAAATCATTGTATCCTCCGCAAGCGGTCAAATGAAAGAAATCAAGCAGTTAAAAAGCTATCAAAAGCCAAATGAAAAAAATGCTGAGCTTCTGGCAGAAGAAGCGGCTGTTAAAAAAGTGAGCGGTACGGTCATTCAAAAGAAAGAAAAGTCCGATCGTTTTATCTTTACGATCCAATCAAAAAAAGAATTATATCAAGTCGATGTCGATAAGCAAACGTTTAAGGTGCTTGAAGCAGAAAAGAAAAACCCGACCTCTAAAGAAAAGAAAATGACAAAAATCACGGTCGAAGAAGCCATCCGAATTGCAGTAAAAGAAGTCGGAGGGACAGTGGATGATGCCGATCTTGAAACATTTAGCGGTATGCTCGTATTTGAGGTGGAGCTGGATTTGCCTGATGGGCGAGAGGCAGAGGTGCTTGTGAACGCATATACAGGGGATATAGAAGGAATTACGTACGAAAACTAATCCTTTTCTCATGATTTTCTCATGTTTCTTTCCTTCCTTTATCATCTTGTTTCTTTAAGATAAAGGAGAAATCAAATAGAGGAGGACATGAACATGATGAAAAAAGTACTAGTAATTACAGCATTAACAGGAACTCTTGTCGCAGGTGGTTTCACACTTCAAGCGCAAAATACAAATCAAACAGCACACGCGGAGCAAGTGGTGCAAAAGAAATCTTCGTTTGTCTCAAAGAAACAAGCAGAAAAAGCAGCCCTAAAAGTGGTGAAAGGGTATGTGGACGATGTGGATCTTGAGCGTAAAAAAGGAAAATGGGTGTACGAGGTCGAGATTAAAAAAGGCGGCTTTGAATATAAAGTATATGTCGATGCCAAAACAGGAAAAGCGTTGAATGATCCAGTCAAAGAAAAGAAACAAAATGTGAAAATCACTAAAAAGCAGGCTGAACAAATTGCCCTTGCAAAAGTAAAAGGAACAGTCACAGATTCTGATTTAGATAAAGAAAATGGTGTGTACTTATATGAAGTCGAAATCACCACACCAAACGGCGAGGAAGTTGATTTTGAGATTTCCGCTAAAACAGGCAAAATCCTGAAGCAAGAATGGGATGATTAATACGCCAGCAATCCTAAGATAAATTTGTATGCGGTCTGAACCGATGGTTCAGACCGTTATTTTTGCCTAATTGATTGTATACAAGTACAAATGAATATCAAACTGAATAGCGTACTTCCATGTATCTGTACACCAAGCATGTTAATGCTTTCAGCGTGTAGACAAACCCTCGCATTCGGTGTCAGTCCTGCGTGCTGGTGCTCACGAATGTCAAATTCGCTCCGCTCCAGTACTCGTCCTTCCTAGACTTCAAAGGTTTTCTATCACGCTGAAAAGAAGACAAAGGGCTAAAATAAAGATCATTTTACCCTTTGTCAACAATCTGCAAGCATGTTAATGCTTTTTATATTGATTGCTTATCATTTCAGTTGTTCTTAAAAACGTCTCAATCTCTTGAATAGTATGACAATGGAGAGGTGATATTCTAATAGCCCCTTTCATTCCAAAGGAATCCAGCATCCTTTTAGAATAAATGCTTGTATTCAACCTTTCATATACGATCACACCGTGCTGTTCATATTGTCTTACTGCATCCTCATGGTTTGTTCCTTCTATCGATATGGCTACGATGAAATCTTTTTTTGATAAATCATGGTCATCAAGATGCACGGTAACTCCTTTGATTTCTCTTAGCCCTTTTACGTTGGGTGTCCCGTCTAGCATTATTTTTAATAAAGACCTTTCTTGTTTTCCGATAGCTTCCATACCTGCTGCGAATAACTGTCGTCTGGCATTCACTGTTGTAAAATGACCTCCAAGCCAGCACACATAATCAACAATTGCGCTAATAGCCGCATAATGAGCAGGTGCTGGAGTTCCTAGACCCCATTCAGTTTCTTTCTTTCCTTTTAACTTATGATGAGGGAGAAGAGCAGCTCTTTCCGATAAATAAGCAATCCCGCAGCCTCTAACACCAAAAAATTTATATGGGGCAAAATTTATCACATCCACAGGTGTTTTTTCAATATCAATTAAACCATGAGGTGCATGTTGAACGGCATCAACCATGATAAATAAGTTTGGTTTCTTTTTTCTTGCCTCTTGTACAATTTGTTCAATGTCTAAAATAGCACCAGAGATATTCGAAGCATAGATGACGCTTAGAAGAACAGTATCTTGATCGATTAATGCCAAGATGTCTTCTACGTTCACTCCACCTGTTAAAGGATTAGACTTGGCCACTCTCAGCTCTTTGTTTAATTTATTTGCATAAAAACTAGCTGCGTCATAGGCTGCTGGATGTTCTAAGGATGTTGTGACAATATTTGTTCCTTGAATATGTTCTGCAATGATACCCGTAGTTTGAAAGATAGCCTGTGATGCTGTCAGATATGTGGCGAAGCTTCCTTGTTTCACGTTAAAAATGGTTTGAAGATCAACAATCCCCTTTTTATGGATATCAATCAAGTGTTTTGCAGTTTTATGATTTCTTTCAGAACAATCTGGGATGCCATCAATGATTGAAAATATATGATTTGCCTGTTTTAAACGAAGAGAGCCACCTGCATTGTCAAAAAAAAGTCGTTCCTTTTTTAGGATAGGATCCTCATCAATATATAAAAATTGTTCTCTTACTTTTTTTAATAAATCATTTGAAAAGTGCATGTTCAGTGTAGTTTCGTTCATTATCATATCCCCCAATATTCAATTTTTATACTTAGTATTATACATTGTGTTATCAATCAATGGCTGTACCCTAATCAGAGAGATCTTTTTTTTGTAAACAATCATTCATTTTTAGCTATAGCGACGGTTATCAGTGCATTGCCAATGGTGACATTCGCCGCACCTTTATGAGTTCAGCCGTTTTGTACTAATCACTTCTTACACTTTCATGTGTAAGGTTTTTTCATTGGGACAAACTACGGGAAAGGAGGCGAGAGAATATGAAGAAAAAAGAAGAAGAGCAAACAATGGACCATGCGGAATATGTTCCGCATCCTGACGGAGAAGGATATGCTTTGTTTTTGCATGATTCCTTTCATCTCCTCTCCCAAGAGGATATGAATCAGCCAAAAGAGGAATAAAAGACATGAAAGGGCGATGGTCTACTTTGTCTATCGCTCTTTTTTTCAAAAGTAAGCGAATACATAAGGGAAATTGGCATCTTGCTTATTGACATCACTGCGCTTTTTCTGTAATCTCAGTGTGTCAACAATATGAGACTTCGTTAGGTGAGGCTCCTGTATGGAGATACGCTGCTGCCCAAAAATGTCCAAAGACGCCAATGGGTCAACAGAAATCATCGACATAAGGTGATTTTTAATGCAGCTGGATTTTTCCTATGCCATACAGTGCTAAAGCTCTACGATTGAAGGAGCAAGTGTTTATTTGTCATGCTTACAAAGCGCCTTCATTCGGTTGAAGGTGCTTTTTTATGAGAAAAGGAGGTGTGGGGATGGATCATCCCGATTCGAGACACATAGAGGATATGTCAAAAGATCAGATTGAGACATCAGATAGAGGAGATCCTGACCCCCGCACATTCTAAGGGATTCGGGTATCTCCTGACTTTGGGGAGGTAAGAGCGATGATACAAAATATTACGTATGATGAACTCATTTTACGCATCATTATTTTACTAAGAGATGGAAAACGAAAAGAATTTAAAAACATCATGGAAGAACTTCAGCCATATGATATGGCCTACTTATTTAAAGAACTTCCAGAGAAACACCGCGGCCGCTTCCTCAGCTTTTTACCAGTCGATGACGTGACAGAAATGATGGGTGAGCTGGAGCGGGAATATCAAGAAATTGTTCTTGAAAAAGTAGGGAAAGACAAAGCGACCTTCGTCACAAACAAAATGGATAACGATGATCTAGCCAACTTATTTGATGAGATGGAGGATGAGCTAAAGGATCAGCTTTTATCTAACATGGAAGCAGAGGAATCCAAGGCCGTCCAGCTTCTTATGAATTATCCTGCTGAGACAGCGGGACGGATCATGACCAACCGTTACGTTTGGATTCCTCAGCATTTTACAGTGCAGGATGCAGTTGTGAAGCTGAAAAGCTTTGCTGAAATTGCGGAATCAATCAACTATTTATATGTGATTAATGATCAAAAACAGCTTGTAGGCGTTCTCTCATACCGGGATCTCATTTTAGGTGAACCGGATGAAAAGGTACAGGATCTCATGTTTACAAGAGTCATTGCCGTTGGAGCCTTTCAGGATCAGGAGGAAATCGCAAAGCTGATTGAACGATATGATTTCCTTGCGATTCCTGTTGTGGAAGAGAACAATGTTCTAGTCGGAATTGTTACAGTCGATGATATCATTGATGTTGTGATTCAAGAGGCGGGCGAAGACTATGAAAAGTTTGCTGCCTCTGGTAAAGATATCACGTTCGATACGCCGGCATTTGTGGCGGCATACCGCCGTCTTCCGTGGCTCATTTTACTCTTGTTCATTGGGCTGATTTCAGGCAGTATTTTAAATTATTTTGAAGGTACCCTTCAGCAAGTCGTTGCTTTAGCGTTCTTCATGCCGATGATTGCCGGGATGACAGGGAATACAGGGACACAGTCTCTTGCCGTCGTCATTAGAGGGCTTTCAAAAGAAGAATTAACGAAAAAAACCATCATGCGTCTTATTTTTAGAGAGCTGAGAACGAGTATTTACATTGGGATTGTCTGTTCCATTATTATTACAGTCGTCGCAATGGTGTGGCAGGGCAATATGATTTTAGGTTTTGTTGTTGGTTCCTCGCTGCTTGCAACACTGATTATTGGGACTATGGCAGGTACGGTCGTACCGATTATTTTACACAGATTAAACGTGGACCCAGCTATTGCATCTGGGCCGCTGATCACAACATTGAATGATATTTTATCCTTACTGATCTATTTTGGAATTGCAACAGCATTCCTTCATACACTGATGTAGCAAAAAGACTGTAAAACGTGACGTTTTACAGTCTTTTTTGAATAAAGATTGCATATAGCGCTTCCATCCTTTACATTTTAAGGAGAAGGTGGGAGAGAAAAATGAAGAAGTTTTTATTCATTTTAATGTGCATTTTATTGCTAGGTGCATGTTCAAGGGAAGACGAGGGGAAAGACAGAAGACTGGTGGCAGCAGAGCATATGATTGAAGCGATTACCGAAGGAAATAAACAAAAAATAGAAAACATCTATGTTGAAGGCGCTGTCCCAAGCCCAAAAGACATTCTAAAAATGAAAAAAGAATGGGGAATAGATACACTTTCTTATGAAGATTTTCAATTGGAAGAAGCCAGCATTCACGTCTTTCATGCGAATTACGAAGATGAAAAAACAGGGGAGAAAAAGGCACTAGCCATGCGTGTCATAGAAGATCCTGAAAAAGGCGGTGTACAGATTGACTTTGTAGGGCTCGTTGAAGGAACTGATGCTTCCTCTCAATGAAAGTTAAAATGATTTTATTTAAAAAGGATAGAAGAGCTGAAAGAACTTTGCTCTATCTATCCTCTTTTTTACCACAAATGACCCGATCACATATGAGTTATGCCCAATAATTCCATAAACCGTGAGAGGGCACTGGTCATGTACGAATCGCGGCGCCTTATAAACACAGTGGGCACGATTCTATGTGGTTCCGGTAAAGGATGACAAGTAAATTTGCCTTGCACCCGAGATTCGACCATAGATTTTGGTAATACGGTAACCCCTAGCCCGTTTTCAACGCATTTAAGCACGCCCTCTAAAGTGCCATATTCCATTACATTCATCGGAGCAAAGCCATTGCTCTCTAACCATCGTTGCCAACGCCCCAAATAGATGCAATGCGCAAATGACGAAAGCAATGGTTCATGCAAAATTGATTCTACCTGGAATTCCTCCTGGGAGTAGCTTGTAATGAGAACAAGAGATTCTTCCAATACCGGATATTCAATAATGTCGGGATGAAGAATAGGCCCATCAACCAATGCACCATCTACCTTGTAGTTGAGAATAGCATGAACCTGATCTACAGTAGGTGCCATATACAAGCTCAATTCTACTTGTGAAAATGTCTTGTGATATGCTGCGAAAATGCTGGGCAATCTTGTCGAAGCAGTAGACTCTATAGATCCAATGTGCAAAGTTCCCCGCGGAGTAGAGGAAAGCTTTACGGCCTCTATCGCTTCTTCAAAATCGTAGAGTAATTTGTTTGCATATGGCAACAATTCACGCCCTGCAGGCGTTAAGGATATCTTTTTGTGATATCGATAGAAAAGAGGAACTCCTAATTCTTGTTCAAGACGCTGGATTCGTGCAGTGACATTGGACTGCACATAATTTAATTTCTCAGCAGCTTTTGTAACGCTTTGTTCAATAGCTACTGCTTTAAATATCTCCAAAGATTTAATATCCAAAATAATGCTCCTTTTTGCATCACAAATTGTGATAAACTATACACTATTTTTTGATTTTACGTGATCCAATAGAATAAGTAAACTTAATAATATAAGAGGTTGATGCTCATTGTGTCCCTTGGTGTCTGATCATGAGGAGGAGAATTTGCGAGGTAGGGAGTTTTAGCTTAGGAAAGATAAAAAGACGTTTTCAAGTAAATGAGGAGGGAATCTATTGATTTCAAAGGTTAATATCCAAGAGAAATTTTCGCAAATAAATGATTATTGGAATCCAAAAATAAGCGGAGAGTTGAACGACTCATACATGAAAATGGTAAAAATTAAGGGTGAATTCATTTGGCATCACCATGATGACGAGGATGAAATGTTCTTTGTATGGAAAGGAAATCTAGTCATCCGTTTTAGGGATAGAGAAATAGCGCTTAATGAAGGAGAGTTTCTTGTGATTCCAAAAGGAATTGAACATCAGCCAATTGCTGAAGAAGAAGTTCATTTGCTCTTAATTGAACCAAAAACGACTCTAAACACGGGGAATGTGATCAATGAACGAACTGTTTCGATTCCTGAACGAATGGATAAACGCTAGATCGCCTGCACTTAACAATATACCTAAACGCTATTTGATATAGTGTTGTTTCTTAGAATGAAATGTTGTTGCACGCCGCCTGAAAAAAGTAAATTTAAACTGATGTCCTTGCTTATATAGCTTATTTCACTTAATAGGATTTGGCATTGTGTTCAAATTAAGATAATGCTTGAAAGAGTGTTGGAATGAGTAATAAATAAGGGGATAAAGCAGTGAATGAATTTTATAACGCGTTAACATATGTAAATAAAATGTTTTATGAACCCAATCGACTGTCCTTGAAAGCTGTCCGAGAAGAAGTCCAAAATTCGAATTATGGAGCTGGTGTGTTTCAGCTAAACTCAAAGTCGATTAGATTTAGAGTGGCAAAAATAACGCCTACTAAGATAGGACAGTTTGTTGCTTTTTGGGAAAAGGATGAGGAAAATAAAAACCAACCTTTTTCATATGAAAAAGCTATGGATTTATTGGTGATCAATACCTTTACTAGTGAAAATGATTTTGGTCAATTTGTTTTTCCAAAAGAAGTTCTTGTAAAACAACATATTCTTAAAACAGATACGACTAAAGGAAAAATGGCCATGAGGGTTTATCCTAGCTGGGATAAACCTGCTAGCATACAAGCTATCCAAACGCAGAAATGGCAATTAGAATATTTTGTTGGCACGAACAATACAAATCGTTTGCCAACACAAGAACTATTAAAGCTATACTCTCACTAAAATAGCTCTAAGCTGTAATTGGTTTCCAAGGGCTTTGGTTTGATAACGGAGACAGCAAAAAAAGCTGTCTCTTTTTCATTAAGCCATGACCAAAAATCAAGTGCGAACAAAGCCTAAAAGAGTCAGCTAAACTTTATTTGTTTATCGATTTTTGTACCTGAAGTGTGCGTTAATTTGACCTTCCAGCATTTTTTTCTTATATTGTCCGCTTTTTAAGGCCTGTTCCTTTTTCTTCATGTCTTTCAAAATCTCCGCTGTTTGCACACCGTCTTCTCGTTTGTTGGCAATGTCCATTAATCGTTCTACATCAGAAAAAGAATATTTACGCGTGCCTCTTGTTGAGCGCTGGGGGTAGATGAGTCTGCGTTCCTCATAATATCGGATTTGCCTGACGGATAGCCCTGTTAATTCACTGACAATCCCGATTGAAATGACTTTTTTATCTTTATAAGATACATCTTCCTGCGTCATATACTCACCCCTGCAAGTCTTTTCTTCATATTATACAAAATGACAACGAAAAAAACCTATCGTTTGTTAGAAAATATAACACAAAAACATAAAAGTGAAAAAAAGATGGAAGGAAAGTTGACAACATATGTGAAGTGATTGCTACGCATGAATATAATGATGATGAGTTGAAATAGGAGGAGGAGCATATGATGGAGCAAACACGGATCATCTGTATGGCAAAAGAAATTATCGCATTAGATATGAAGAGGGATGAATTACTGGAGCGATTCATGCAGGCTGCAGGTCAGAATGCGCATGCTCTTCTAAGAGCTGTACAAAATGATTTGTATAAAAGGTCTTCATAAGCACCTGCTCCAGATCAATTGATAGGGGGGATAATCGGTGCGGCGTATCTTAACAGAAGCTTTAGCAAAGGAAAGACATTATTATACGAAGCAGCTCTGTTCATTGGGAGTGTACAGCCCTAGTGCGGCCAAGAACATGACAATTAGTGACTTAAAAAAAGAGTATCACTTCTATTTCAACAAAACAGAGCGTGATTTGTAAAAATCCCTTGAAATGTGCGTATGTCACATAAAGGGTTCTTTTTTTGTGCTCAATATTATAGCAATATTGAATTTTGTAGAAATTTGACGAATACAGTGTAAAGAAACATAGAGTCCTTACAGATTATGTTAAACTGTGTCGTATCTTGATGGTTTGCTAAAAAACCTTTTTTTCGAGATGATTGTGAAAAATAAGAAGGATTTTAAAAGTTTATATCGAAATCTTATACATAACACGAATGGAGTCACTTATGTGGTTGAAAGGGTTTTCAAAAACGTACTTCTATTTTTTACGAAAGGCTCCAACTGCACCGCAAGAAAGCCTTGAAGTTAAAAAAATATTATAAGAGGTAGATATGTGATGAGACTATCGTTTAATGAAGAAGAAGTAGAACGTTCAATGACACTTTACAAGGTATTTGCAAGAGCATTTAAAAGCGTTTCAGAACACAGCATTAGAGACAGCAAAGAGCATGGATTTAATCCAACTGAATTTGCGGTTCTTGAATTGCTGTATACGAGAGGTGCTCAAAAACTTCAGCAAATCGGCTCAAGACTCCTGCTTGTCAGCGGGAATGTGACGTACGTAATTGACAAATTAGAACGAAATGGTTTCATTGAAAGAGAGCAGGACCCAAAGGATAAACGGTCGGTTTATGCCCATTTAACGGATAAAGGGCGCAGTTATCTTGATAAGATTTACCCGATTCATTCTCTCCGGATTGCGCGTGCCTTCTCTGGCCTCTCGCGAGAAGAACAAGAACAATTGATTAGTCTATTGAAAAAAGCAGGTATTCACAGTCAACATTTATTATTTAGATAGAACGAAAAGGTGCCATGATTGGCACCTTTTTTATGTGTCCAGCTGATGCGCTGGATAGGCAATGAATTTTTCGATATCGTTTGCTGGAAGGGGCTTCGCATAATAAAAGCCTTGCAAGTCGTCACATCCTTGCGCAGATAAAAGCTGCGCCTGCGCAAAGGTTTCAACACCTTCTGCTATGACCTCGAGAGATAGTTGATGTCCCATCGCGATAATGGCACCTGTAATCTGTTCAGATTTCGAATCATTTAAAATATCTTCAATGAAGGACTTGTCGATTTTTAGTCGATGAATGGGCAAATCCTTTAAATAGCTTAAGGAGCTATGCCCTGTACCAAAGTCATCAATACTAATGCGAACGCCCAGATGTTTCAGTGAGGTCAGCACTTGTTTTGATTGCTTGATATTGTCCATTGTCATACTTTCTGTGACTTCAAGCTCGAGCAGTGACGGTGTCATATCGTATTTTTTCAGTGTCAGCTTAATCAAATCAATTAAGTCTTCAGAATTGAATTGTTTTGCAGATAAATTGACAGCCACGGGAATTTTCAGCCCGTTGTCATACCACGTTTTAGCCTGCCTGCATGCGGTATCAATCACCCATCTGCCAATATCAATGATCAGTCCTGATTCCTCTGCCAGTTCAATAAAAGCCTCGGGTGATTTTAACGAACCATCTGGTGCTTTCATTCTTAGAAGAGCTTCTACGCCAGTCATCTGTCTTGTTTTCGCACTCACTTGCGGCTGGTAGTGGAGCACAAACTGTTTTCTTTGAATGGCATCCCGTAACTCAAGCTCTCGGTTCAACCTGTCTTCACTTGATCTTTCCATTGATTCGGTGAAAAACTCATAACGGCTTTGCTTATGTTTTTTGGATAAATACATCGCCATATCGGCTTTCCTCATTAACTCCATCCCATCTTTGCCATTTTGAGGTGAGATAGCGATTCCAATGCTGATAGAAGTAATGAGCTGATGATTCTGGATGAAAAAAGGACGCTCAAATTGCCGAATGATATTTTGAGAAAGCTGTTCAATTTTCTGTGTGTCATGCCCCATGTCAGGGAAGATCATTAAAAATTCATCCCCGCCTAGTCTGGCTATAAAGCCGTTGCCTGGTAAACATTGCGTTAGTCTGTTTGCAGCTGCTTTAAGAAGTAAGTCCCCTATGTTATGACCAAGTGCATCATTAATAATTTTAAAACGATTCAAATCAAGAAACAGAACAGCCGTCGATGTTCCTGTCTCTTCTTGAGCGGAGAGAACATCACTTAAATGGTTGATGGCGTGGCGCCGATTAGGAAGCTCAGTTAACGCATCATAATGTGCCATGACATGAATTTCTTTTTCTGCAATCCGCTGCTGCGTTAAATCTTTTAAGACAAGATAAATACTGTCAAGCGTATTGTTGACATGAACAGGTATGTAAGTGACATGATAATAATAAAAGCGATCTGCTGTTTTTAGTTCTGCTTCACGTGTGATGGCTTTTTTTGACTCGTAAATAAATTCTTCCCACGTGTCAGTCGGCATGACGTATTGGCTGACATCATCACCAATCCAAGAATTGCACATTTTTAGGATTTGTTTACCTGAGTCGTTCGCAGAAAGCACCTTTCGATTGACCGATAACACGATAATGCCATCGATATTATGTTTGATGAGCGATTGGAAACGCTGTTCATTTTCCTTTAGCTTATCCGCCTGCTTCATGATTCGGTGATCTATATAGGCACCAAAAATCATCAGTGTTTGAACAATCAGTGTCATTAAGCCGATGAAAATCGACAGACTGAATGGTGATAATTCAAGAGAACCACCCCCATAGGACTGTCCGTCTGAATGAAAAAACATAGTAGAAGCAGCCATACCGGTATAATGCATGCCAGAAACAGCCCCGCCCATCACGAGTGCACCAGCTATTTTTAACAGATGATCCTCCTGCTTTTTCCCGGTTCGATGGAGCCGAAAAAAGAGATGAAGCGAAAAGAAAGACGCTATCGCAGCAATGAAAAAAGAAAGAAAAAAGAGGACTGGATCATAGCTGATTGAGACATTGGCCATTGATTCCATTCCAAGATAATGCATGCTGCAAATAGCTGAGCCCATGGTGATTGAACTAATGAGCAGCCGTCTTGTGGAGAGCTGCTCTTGAATGCATATTGTGAATGCGATCAAGGACCCGACAAAAGATGCCAAAATCGATAAAATGAGCAAGGGTGTTTCATATGTGATGCCAGCACGCATGTGAAATGCCATCATGCCGATAAAATGCATCGACCATATCCCCATTCCCATGATCATGGCACCAACGATCAGCCATACCTTTTTCTTTACACCGCTTGACTGAGCCACTCGGCTGGCTAATTGAAGAGCTGAGTAGGAGGCGGCAGCGGCGACTGCGATTGACAGAAAGACAAGCCATCCATTGTAGCTTCCTGTTAAATGGGTCATGTAAGAAAACCTCCAGTATCTTAAAACAGACGTATACCTAATATATCGGATCGAATGGCTTCTGTGTTCACTTTTCCTTCACTTAAATACCACAATCAACGTTTTTTTCACTTGTCTTTTATAGTAAAATCAAATTTAATGTAAAAAAACGACGAAAAGTGAATCGTTTCTTCGGTTTTATTCGTTTAATATATGTGCGATTCTAAAAGAGATAGAATCAGTTAAACGATTATGTGTGAAAGGGATTGATAAACATCGAAGATTTTATTATTTCTTTAGCTGATGCCTTTAAGAACTTGTCGTACTTTGGCATCTTCCTTGCATTATGTATTGAATTTGTTCCTGCTGAAGTGGTTCTGCCTCTTGCGGGTTACTGGGTCTCAGAAGGGGACATGGCCTTCATTGGTGTTGTGGCAGCCGGCTCTATTGGCGGCGTGGCTGGTCCTTTGACCTTGTACTGGTTAGGACGTTATGGCGGTAGACCCTTTTTAAATAAATATGGGAAGTACTTTTTTGTTAAACCGGAGTCGCTTGATAAATCGGATGCCTTCTTTGAAAAGCATGGTGGATTCGTCGCTTTTAGCGGCCGGTTTATTCCAGGAGTCAGAACGCTTATTTCCATCCCGTGCGGTATTGCCAAGATGAATGTGTGGGTCTTTTGCCTGTACACGTTTTTAGCGATTACGCCTATTACATTTGTATATGTGTATCTTGGATTTGTGCTCGGGGAGAACTGGAAAGAGGTTGGCGCAATGTTAGATCCATATCTTCTGCCGATTGGGATCGGGATTGTGTTGTTGTTCGTGATGTATATATGGCTGAAACGTAGAAAAAGAAAAGCAGAAACACCAACTGCCTAATCACTGGACACAAGGTGAAAGTCCCCTGTTGACAATACAGTGTCTATTGATTAAAATATAAGTAATCTAAATATTCTTATATCCCACCAAAGGGGAGTAGCGTCCGGTTTTTACCGGAAACAAAGTCGTCATTACATGGACTTAAGTTCCATCGGCTTTGTTGGCATGATTCTACATATCACATGTCTAGCAAGACCTTTGCCAATACAGGCAAAGGTCTTTTTTGCATTCATAAGCCTTTGTCTGTTGTGGGACAATAGATAAAAAACAAGGAGGAATGATGATGGATGCAGCAATTATTTTAGAGTACGGGTGGGTTCTTCTCGTACTGATTGGATTAGAAGGGATTTTAGCCGCTGATAATGCGCTGGTCATGGCTGTGATGGTGAAGCACCTTCCAGAAAAGCAAAGGAAAAAAGCATTGTTTTACGGACTTGCGGGTGCGTTTGTCATGCGATTTGGTTCCCTGTTTCTTATTTCGTTTTTAGTGGATGTGTGGCAAGTTCAAGCCATTGGTGCAATTTATCTTCTTTATATTTCCATTCACCATATTTTAAAATCGCACGTATTTAAGAAAAAGGAATCAGACACAAACATGAAGCAAAGCGGCTTCTGGGCAACAGTCGTAAAAGTCGAGCTTGCTGACATCGCTTTTGCTGTCGATTCCATCTTGGCGGCGGTCGCATTAGCCGTAACTTTGCCGACAACAAGTCTTCCGCAAATCGGTGGACTTGATGGTGGTCAATTTATTGTCATTCTTTTAGGTGGTATCATCGGTCTGATCATCATGAGATTTGCAGCGACTGTCTTTGTGAAACTGCTCAAAACAAGACCGAGCCTAGAAACAGCAGCCTTTGTCATTGTCGGATGGGTTGGTGTGAAGCTCACGCTTTACACACTGTCACATCCAGCCATTGGTATCGTGTCCTCTCATTTTATTCATTCAACATTATGGAAAGTGATTTTCTGGACAGTGCTTCTCGCAATTGCAGCATTTGGTTGGTTTTTATCAAGTCCATCAAGAAAAGGCGGGCAACAAAACAAGGAAAAACAAGAGGGACGCCTAGAAGAGTAGGTTTTTTGAAAGAAATATCATTTCATTTTCATAACACGTATATTACAAATAAGGGGGAGATACCCCCTTATTTCTTTGCTTTTAGACGAAACATTGTAAAGTAGATGATGATATACATGTCATAATTGAGTAACAGGAAATGAATTCCTCATTTCTTCCTTTGCGCTTCCCTCATAAATTAGCTATCATAAATGAGTAATATAGGGAGAACTGAGGTGAAACCATTGCTTAGCCTTTTGTTTAAAAAAGGAAAGAAAAAGCAAACATTAGAGCAGTCGGCTATCAGTATTCAACAAGGTGATATCGAGCTGCAAAATGCATTAATAGAGCAATACAAACCATTTGTCGCTAAGACGGTTTCATCCGTTTGTAAACGATATATAGATGAAAAAGATGATGAATTCAGCATAGGCTTAATTGCCTTTAACGAAGCGATAGAAAAATACTCTGCCGAAAAAGGAAACTCACTCCTTGCTTTCGCAGAATTAATTATTAAAAGAAAAGTGATCGACTATATTCGAAAAGAAGCAAGAAATGCGCCAACGGTTCAAATGGACCTGCAAGAAAGTGAAAATGGCGAGTACTCTCAAAGCATGATTGAAGCAGAGCTGTCTACAAATGAATATAGACGTTTAATTGAACAAGAACACAGAAGAGAAGAAATTGAACATTTTAAAGAACGATTGAAAGTATACGGCCTCACGTTTCAAGAGCTGCTTGAACATTCACCAAAGCATGCAGATGCAAGGCAAAATGCCATTAAAGTAGCTCACACACTCGTTGAACACGATGAGCTCAGAACCATTTTATTTCAGAAAAAACAATTGCCAGTCAAACAGCTTGAAAAGCTAGTGGAAGTCAGCCGCAAAACGATTGAGAGAAATAGAAAATATATCATTGCGATGGCGATCATTATGACGGGTGATTATGTGTATTTGAAAGATTACCTTAAAGGGGTGCTTAATTCATGAGAAGAGGCATTATAGTAGAGAAAAACAAAAAATATGTCACGCTGCTGACCCCTGATGGACAATTTCTGCGGACAAAATATGAACAGCAAGATTATGAAATCGGTCAAGAAGTGACATTTCCGAATGAATCACGTCTCGAAAGAAAAAAAGCCGGTTTTTTTGACTTGCTTCGTTTACGTCCATTAAATGCAGGAATCCTATCAATCGCAGCGATTATTGTCGTGATTTTTACTATGATGCCATCTTTCTCAAGTCAAAAAGCATATGCATATATGACGATTGACATTAATCCAAGCTTTGAACTGAAGCTTGATCACAATTATCAAGTGATCGGTGTCACACCACTGAATAAAGATGCGAGACAAGTACTGGCTAGTATGAAGGATTTAGAAAAAAACGACATGACCAAAGTCGTGCAGGAAATCATAGATGACTGTGACAAAAAAGGTTATGTGAACAACTCTAAGAGCATTTATATTTCAACGGTTTATGAAAACAAGCAGGACCATACATATAAAACCAACGTCAAAAGTAAAATTAACACCATCTCTGGTGAATATCAAAAGCGCGATTACAAGCTAAAGACTGTAGAAAGTGACCTGGAAACAAGAGAAAAAGCTCAAAAGGCAGGAATTTCAACAGGCACATATATCAGAAATCAAGAAATGCAAGATAAAGAACAAGAAGACATTCAAAAGGATGAAGACGCAGCAGAGAGTGACGCTGTTAAAGAAGAAGAGCCTAAAAAAGATGATGTAGATCAAGCAGACAAAGACAAACAAGAAGACGTCAAGACAGACGATAGCGAAGAGATGAAGCCAGATAAAGAGGCTCCTGAAGCTGAAGACAAAGAGCAGAAGGATCAAGAGAGGGAAGAGCAAGGATCTATTCAAAAGCCTCACCAAACAAAACCTGATGATAAAAACAAAGACAATCAAATAAAGGTAGAAAAGGATCGCTCGATCGATAAAGAACAAAAAAAAAATCACTCAACGGAACCTGGTGACAAAAGGAATCCAAACGGCACATCACGTGGTGGTGCTGAAAAGCACGCAAAAAAAAACGCCAGGGATCAGAAACAGCCGTTCACTGAACGAAAAAAAGACCATATGAAGAAGCAAGGAAAAGGTGCACCGTCCCCGTATCGTGAGAACCGGTATGAGCACACATATGAACAATAAAAAAACGCCAGAATAGCTCCGGCGTATGGGACTGACCCCCGTTTTTGAGACAGGGATCAAAACACCTTTATACAGCCAATTGCCGATAGTTTATCGGTGATTGGTTGTTTAGTTTCGTTTGAATACGAATGTTGTTATAATAATAAATGTATTCTTTGACAGTGCGTTCTACGATGCTGGTCGTAGTGCGGTCAATCCTGTTAAGATAGAACGTTTCAGACTTTAGTGAGGAATGAAACGATTCGATGGAGGCATTATCAGCGGGCGTCCCTTTACGGGACATGCTCATGGTAATGCCTTTTATATGAACAGCTTTCTGATACTCGTAAGATGTATACACAGAACCTTGATCGCTATGTAACACGCAATTCTCAGGCAGTGCTGGGAGCTGATTAAGTGTGTTTAAGATAAAGTCTGTGTCCTGCTTATCACCAATCGTAAAAGCAATCACTTCTCCATTATATAAATCCAATATACTGGAAAGGTACAATTGTTTCTGTCCATAAGGCAAATACGTGATGTCCGTTACTAGTTTTTCAAGAGGGCGATCAGACTGAAAGTTCCGATCCAGTATATTACTGGCCACGGCATAGGGCTGCCCATTCTTCTTACGCTTTTTCATTTTAACCCGGCATTGCCACTGGTTTTTCTGCATGATACGTTGAACAGTTTTATGGTTAATACGCATTCTCCTTTTTAGTATAGCTGTGATTTTTCGATAACCATATCGATATTTGTGCTTTCGGCACAACGTGCCGACCTGTTTCTCTAGTTGTCTTTTAGATTGATTCTGAGTCAGATCCTTTTTCCATCTATAATACGAAGTACGTAAGATGCCTAAATGGACACAGATGTCCTGTACCGTCATCGTTTTGCACAATTCTTCTACCAGTTTGATTGACGTTTCCTTATCAACTTCCTTTCCAATTCGTTGTACTTTTTTAAAACTTCATTCTGTTGACTCAAATAGCGATTTTCTGCCTGCAGTCTCTCTAATTCGGAAGAGTACTCGGGACCCTTTCCGTAGGTATATTGTTTTCCAACAGGCTGTTCGAACCGGTGTGTATCCCCAGCCTTATGCCACCTCACCCATGTCTGAACCTGCGTCTTATTCTTGATATTCAATTTCTGCATGATCTCTTTCATAGGTACGCCTGCCAATCTCATTTCTACAGCCTTCTGTTTGACTTCAACCGGATAACTCACTCTTGTCCCCATAGAAAAAACACCTCCATGTTTTATTTCGGATCACAACGATCCATTTTCAAACTTGAAGGTGTTTTTTATTTGTCTCATCTTATGGGGTCAGTCCCTATTTCACCATGTTTTTATTTAGATTGATTGCCCATTTGTGATTGAGCCTGTTGAACGAGTCTTTTTGTAATTTCACCGCCAACAGAACCATTTGCACGTGCGACTGTATCTGAACCGAGAGTCACGCCAAATTCTTGAGCGATCTCGTATTTAAATTGATCTAATGCTTGTTCTACTCCAGGAACAAGAAGCTGATTTCGATTTGCCATGTCCATATTCCTCCTTTCACCTCATCTTTGTTGCGCCTTCTTATTTTGAAGAAAACGGCGTACAATTATGCTGGCAATTGCTGCACAAAAAAACCGAGGTGACCTCATCACCTCGGTTTTCTTTTATCCTTATTTAGCTGCCTGCAGCGTATTAAACATCATTTCTTGCGCTGTACTTTGCAAGTGGGAAGTGAACACAGAGAAGACGGTAGAACAGATAATGCCTTTAATCAAATTCCATTGATTCTTCGTTAATTCTGTAAACTCTTCATGGAGCATGTCTGTCTGCTCCTCAGTCATTTCTCGTAAATTTGTTTCCTTTAACGGAAAATGTGTATGGTGATAAATAAAATCTAGGACGTGCGCATATGCTTCATAAAAACGGATTGGACTAATAATATCATCTGTTCGATCTGTGATCGTGTTAAATAAGGCAGATAAGATCATGCGAATGGCATCAAAGTCAAAAACTGATTTTAAATCCCTGACTATTAATAAAATAATGACCTGATCAATGGAGTACTTCTTGCCAAGCTCTGGATGACCAATCATATCTTTAATATCACGCTTGATCCAATTTTGAATCGCCGTCGATTTAAGAGACGTTAGCTCACACAAGTTGCCAAGCTCAACAATTTCATTTGTAGAAAGACCGTGCTCTGATTTTTGCTTCCGCCGTTCGAGCTTTTCAAAAAACGAAGGGATTTTTAACTCATCATATTCATGATCCTTATCGCCCTTTACAGATAGATTCAAAAGCTGAAGCGGAGTCAGATCTCCCTCTCCTTTTAGAGAATATAGAAGTCTCGTCATGTCAATTCTCGTTAATTTAAAAGTCACCATGTTCCACCTCATTTGTACGTCAAAAACGTGATTATTGATCTAATTCAACATCATAATCTCTTTTTGATGAAAATGCAAAATAAACTAAAATCCAGAACGTAGCGTCACAATTTGTTCACTTTTCAGCTGTGACAAAGTCGTAAATATTGAAGTGACGGGGCTTAAGCCGTTATGATAAACAGAAGGAATGATTCCTTTTTCCTTGCAATTTAAGACGTTTATTTTTATAATTTTATTAATAAGTTCAAATGAACTTAATATGACAGCGGAGGTTATGTATGGGTAAAAGAATATTTCTGTTTATATTAACGAACATTCTTGTTATCACTACGATTGGTATTGTACTGTCGGTTATTAGTGCAGCAACTGGTGTTGGTTCTTATATAGGAGCAGACGGTCGAATTAATTTGGTGGCACTGCTAGTATTCAGTGCAGTTGTTGGTTTTGTTGGCTCGTTCATGTCACTAGCGATGTCTCGCTGGATGGCAAAAATGATGATGGGTGTGCGTGTGTTAAACCCTGAAAAGGATTCATTAACATATGATGAGCAGCAGCTTGTTGACCGCGTGCACAGGTTATCAAGAGCAGCAGGCCTTTCTAAAATGCCTGAGGTTGGTATTTATCAATCATCTGAAGTAAATGCTTTTGCGACAGGTCCTTCTAAGAGAAGATCACTTGTTGCCGTTTCAACTGGATTGCTTCATGAAATGGATGATGCAGCAGTTGAAGGTGTCATCGCTCATGAAGTTGCTCACGTTGCGAACGGTGATATGGTGACAATGACGCTGCTTCAAGGGATTGTCAACACGTTCGTTGTCTTCCTTTCAAGAATTGCGGCATGGATCGCAAGCCGCTTTGTTTCGCGTGAAGAGCTTGTTCCGATTGTTCATTTTATTGCAGTGATTGTTTTCCAAATCATTTTCTCTGTCCTAGGAAGCCTTGTCGTGTTTGCATATTCTAGACATCGTGAATTCCATGCAGACCGCGGCGGAGCTGACCTTGCCGGTAAAGATAAAATGGTTCATGCGCTTCGCTCACTTGAGGCGTATACGTCAAGAATCAAAGATGATGATCAAACAGCAGTTGCTACCCTTAAAATCAGTGGTAAACGAAAAGCTTCTCTTTTCTCAACACACCCTGATTTAAACGAAAGAATCAGAAGACTAGAAGCAAAATAAGAAAGACGAAAAGACATTCTGCAACAGGATGTCTTTTTCTTTTTGATGAAAAAGAAAATAAAGCATAAAATATCTTTAAAATCATGTCTCTTTTCATTAAAATGATAAAGTATTCGAAAAGATAGATAAAAGAAGGAATGACAATGAATCCTATCAAAAAGCTAATTGACCGGCTGTCAGCATTTCAGCTGATTGCTCTTTATTATTTTCTTGCTGTAACCGTATCACTTATTCTTCTCAGCCTGCCAGTGGCCCATCAAGAGGGAGTGAAATGGACATTTATTGATGCTTTATTTACGGCGGTGAGTGCGGTAAGTGTCACAGGACTCACTGTTGTTGATACCTCGCAAACATTTAGTGTGGCAGGTATGTGGATCCTTGCGTTTGTCCTGCAAATCGGAGGTATCGGCATTATGACGCTCGGTACCTTTGTGTGGATTGTCACGCGAAAAAGGATCGGGATTAAAGAAAGAAAGCTCATCATGGCAGATCAAAACCAGAGCAATTTATCAGGAATTGTGAAATTAATGAAGCAGGTTTTCTATTTAATTTTGCTCATTGAGTTTGTAGGCGGTCTGATTTTAAGCATGTATTTTCTTAAATATTACGATGTGCAAGGAGCATTCTTACATGGCTTCTTCTCAAGTATTAGTGCGACCACCAATGGGGGCTTCGATATTACAGGGAACTCGCTCATCCCATACAAAGATGATTATTTCGTCCAATTTATTACGATGCTGCTAATCATCTTTGGAGCGATTGGCTTTCCTGTGCTCGTGGAAGTAAAGGATTATTTATTTAATCAGGACCGAAAGCACGCATCGTTCTCATTGTTTACAAAAATCACAACGATTACGTTTGGCGGTCTTGTCGTTGTTGGAGCGATTGGCATTTATGCACTTGAAGCCGGGTTCAGTTTCCTAGGGAAAAGCTGGCACGAAATCTTGTTTTATTCTTTTTTCCAATCGACCGCAACAAGAAGTGGGGGTTTAACAACATTAGATATTACCCAGCTGACAGAACCGACCCTTTTATTTCTATGTATGCTTATGTTTATCGGGGCTTCCCCGAGCTCTGTGGGAGGCGGAATTCGAACAACTACGTTTGCCCTTAATTTACTCGCACTGTTTCATTTTGCTAGGGGAAATAAGTCCATTAAAATCTTCAAAAGAGAGCTTCATCAAGCGGATATTAACAAATCCTTGATGGTGACAATGATGGCCTTTATTTTGGTGTTTGGCGCTACGTTCCTGTTATCCTTATCTGAGCATAATACACTTTTAGAAAATTTATTTGAAGTTTGCTCTGCATTCGGAACAACAGGGCTATCGCTAGGAATCACCTCGGACCTTACGGTGTTCGGTAAATGTATCATTATGGTCGTCATGTTTATTGGGCGAATCGGCATTCCAAGCTTCTTATATTTAATTGGCCGAAGAGAAAGCGAAGCGAATTATCATTATCCGAAAGAGCGTGTCATCATCGGCTAAACAGCATTCCGAGCGAATGCTGTTTTTTTATTTCCATTATCTAACTGGCTAAATTATATGGGATGTTCGCAATCTATAGGTAAGAGGTGAACGAGACGTGCTGGATGTAATATGGAAAGCAATTGTCATGCTGCTAGTTGGTACCTTGCTGCTGAGAATAGCAGGGCCTAAATCCATTAGTCAATTAACTGTTCAACAAACAGTGATCATGATTTCAATCGGATCGATTATTATCCAACCCTTTATTGAGCACAATTTACTTGAAACGATTTATGCCGCCGCTACATTTATCATTGCACTCGTCATCATGGAAAAATTATCTATCCAATCTGATTTCTTTGAAAAATTGGTTTCAGGGAAATCTGTCGTCATTTTGCAGGATGGAGAAATGCTTGATCACAAGCTGAAGAAAACGAGGCTCACAAGGGATGAATTCAAAATGCGCTTAAAGCAGCAAGGCATTACAGAGATCAGCAGTCTCAAAAAAGCCACCCTAGAAGCCAATGGACAAATCGGCTATGAGTTAAAGCCAGAGGAAAAGCCCGTGACGGTCAAACAAATGAAGGAACTCCTAGACCAATTAAGAGAAGAATTAAATATGTTAAAAAAGGACTGATTTCAGATGAAAAGAAAAGCAGCGAAAAATGAAGCACTGACAAATAATATGACACCGACAGAAAGCATGGCACATGATCAAGGACAAACCCAATTTGATGAACAATCAAGAGATCGTCAGGCAAACCGAAATTCTCATAAAGGGAAACAAGGGGGAGGATCTCGTGACTAAGAAGCATGTAAAAAGCAAGGACATGAAAGACCATAAAAAGCCAATGGACCCAGATATCTTAGAAGAGGAATTTGGCAGTGAGCTTGGAGATATCAACAGCAGCAAATGGATTGATACGCTTGTAAAGCCTAAGAAAGATGCTGAATGTCACAATGGACACATGAATGAAAAATAGAAAAAACGATCCGCGCGGTAGACTAACCTAGTCAAATGGGACATAAAAAAACACCCTTCAAGTGATACACTTAAACTAAGTGCTAATTTGGAGGGTATTTTTTATGAAAAAAAACAAATATTCAGCTGAAATAAAATGGGCGGTTGTGAAAGATAAATTAAGCGGGCAGTTTACCAATCAACAAATTATGGATAAATATCATATAAAGAATGTATCTCAGATTAAAACATGGATGAAGTGGTATCGAGAAAATCAGTTACATCGATTCGATCAGCCAATTGGAAAACAATATAGCTTTGGGCATGGACCTGACAATGTATCCAAAGAGGAAAAAGTGAATAGGCAGGTTGAACACCTTAAGATGGAGAATGAAATTCTAAAAAAGTATTTGGAGATCGTAGAGGAGTTGAAAAGGGAGTAGCCTTGTATTTGATCAAGAGACTACGGAAGAAATATACAATAACGTCTATCTTAAGTATTTTGCAGATCGCCAGATCGACCTATTATCGTTGGGTATCCGAAGGAATACGTAAAAAATCACAAGTCGAGAAGGCTGTTATTTCCTTATGTACCGAAACGTCGTTCCGGTACGGCCACCGTAAGATTCGAAAGCTACTTCAGCGTCAATATGATATCAAACGAAACCGAAATACTGTACAGCGCATCATGCAAAAATACCACCTTCAATGTCGTGTGAAGCGTAAAAGGAAATGGAAATCACAAGGGGAATCTGTCATCATTGCCCCAAATATATTAAATCGAAACTTCACTGCAATACACCCGAATTTAAAATGGGTAACAGATATTACTTATATTCAGTATGGACCGAGAACGCTCTACCTTTCGACCATTATGGATTTATACAACAACGAAGTTGTTGCCTATACCCTAGATGATCACCAACAGACATCACTCATATTGAACACATTGAGGGCAGCTTTAGAGAAAAGGAATTTGCCTAAAGGTGTACTTGTGCATTCAGATCAAGGAAGTGTATACAGTTCGTATGCATATCAAAAGGAGCTGGGGGCAAGGGACCTTACAAGCAGTATGTCTAGACGAGGTAACTGTTGGGATAACGCAGTGATTGAATCATTCCATTCCAGCTTAAAATCAGAGGAATTTATGTTTACAAAATTCAATTCTATATCAGAAAAAGATGTCAGGCAACGAATCGACCGTTACATCAAGTATTATAATGAAGAGCGTATCCAAGAAAAATTAGGCTACCACGCACCAAAATCATTTGGTAGCATGTCAGCCTAATAAGGGTGTTTTATTCGTGTCTCATTCTGCTATGTCAGTCTACGGGATCGTTTTTTATTTGCTATAACTGCCTTGTCTGCCGGTGATTGTACGCATGAGATTGGTCATTTTGAGCTCAATTACTGGCTGTGCAACGGTTTTAACAAAGGTGCTAGACAGGGTAAAGGTTAACAGAATGGTTAGCAGCAATAACATGAGCACACTTGCTGCATTCAGGGCCCAGTCATCAAACCAAGTCGTTCTAAGCAGCTTAATTACAAAGCCATGTAATAAATACACATATAACGTTCTTGTGCCCCATTTTGTAAAGAAGAAATGGCGTGTTGGCACTAAAGCAAAGAAGCTGAATGTAGCGCCGAATGCAAGCAGATACCATGCCATTCGTTTCATTGGCGCAATCACTCCCTCATCACCAAGAGAAGCATATGACTGTGATCCAAATAAGAAGGAATAATCAAATTCATAGAAATAGCAAAACAAGAATACAGCCATTAATACAAGAAGTGCTGCCAGCTTTCCTTTGCTTGTACGGATGAATTCAAAATGCTGCTTTTTTAAATAGAAGCCTGCTAAAAACATTGGCAAAAAGACAAACGTACGTGATAAGCTCAGCGTATTGCTAATATTGTCCACGTAACCGACAAGTAACGCAATCGACAAACTGACGATCATCGCCCAGTGAAATGGCAGTTTAGAAAAAGGAATGAGCAGCAAATTCCAAAAGAATAAACTAATTAAAAACCATAAAGACCATTGAGGATCAATTGGATTTAAATTGGCCATGCTTTGATCCTGCAAGAGATAATAGTAAACGGAATAGATCACCTGAAAAATGAAATATGGGATGATTAGCTTAACAGCAACTTTTTTCATAAAACCTGGCTTTCTAAACCCTTTTGCAAAGAAACCGGAAACCAAAATAAAGGCAGGCATATGAAAAGTATAAATAAACTTGTATAAATAAAGCATCCAATCATTATCATGAATGAATGATCGTAACAAATGACCAAAAACAACTAGAAAAATCAGAAGAAACTTCGCATTATCAAAATAACTATCTCGTGAAGATGCCATAACATCACCTTTCCTGTTTGATTTTAAACATAAATGCTCTAAGTGCACTGTTCCCGTATTTGCCCCATTTTAAAATACATTTTGGCTCATTTCGCTATTTGATGTGAAATTGTAGAACGGCTGTAAAAGAAGCGTAAGAAAAGAGAATCGAGGTTCAATCCAGTCATCCAAATGAAACAAAAGAGACAGTCTTCATGTAAGAAGTTATCTTTTTTTATGAGTCGAATGAAGGAACAATGAAAATATTGTAGAAATATTGTAGAGGAATGAGGCTGGAAAAGGAGTGTAAGAAAATGACTGAAACGCTCGATGGCGCAGAAGATATCAGAAAATTAGAAAAAGAGAACGAATATTTGCGAACAGAGTTGATGCAGCAAAAAATGCTGTTAAATAAGACGTTAGATGCCATTTTCATATTTGATCAACACCTCAATATAATCCAAGCCAACGAAGCGACATGCAGGCTTGTACAGACATCGAAAGAAGACCTCCTCAATAAATCCGTTCTAGATTTCCTATATGGCATCCCGAAAGACAGAATTGAATGCTCCCTCGATTTATTTTTTCGAAAAGGAACGTTAAGAAGAGAAATTTCCATTCAGCTTGAAAATGGCGAAACAAAATACATTGAATTTGTTGCAGAGCATGACGTTTTGAATCAGCAATATATTGTCGTCATGCGAGATATTTCCTCAAAGAAAATACTAGAACGAGAAAGATCCATGAATGAGCAGCTGTTCAAAGATTTGTTTGACCGAGCCATTGACGGAATGGTCATTTTTGATCAGGATGGCTGCATGATCGACGCCAATCATTCTTTTTGTCAGAGCTTTGAGCTGCAAAAGACGGATTTAACCGATCGTTATTTAAATGAATTTGTCGAAGATGAAAATCTTCCAGCCTTGCAGCACCTTTTAACGTCACTTAAAGAAACAGGGAAAGCCAAGGGAGAACTTCCCGTTACCCTTCAATCTGGCCAGTACAAATTATTCGAGCTCACCATTACATCAAATGTGATGAGCGGTTTTTATATGTCCATCATGCGGGATATTACAGAAAAAAGGTTAATGGAAGAGAAGCTGTTAAAAAGTGAGGAACGCTTTAGAGAAATTTTTGAAAATGCAATGGATGCAATCATCATATGGGCAGATGATGGAGAGATTGTGAGAGCCAATGAATCAGCCTGTCGCATTTTTGAATTGCCTATGCATTCACTGATTGGCAAAAAACTCACAGACTTTCTCGTGAAATCTGATCAGAGATATAGACCGACTAGAAGACGATATATTCGGAATCATGAAATAAGGGAAGAGCTTTTGTTCAGAATGGCAAATGGTCAGTTTAAAGAGCTCGAGTTTACATCAAAGCATGCGGTATTAGAAGGACAGCACTTAACCATTTTACGTAATGTGAGTGATCGAAAAAGGATGGAGGAGGAGCTGCGCGAAAGTGAGCTCAAATTCCGTAAAGTATTTAATGGATCAATGGACGGCATTGTTCTTTTTGATAACCAATACCGCATTATTGAAGTCAATCCATCCGCAAGCGAGCTGCTCGGATTGAAAGATGATCATTTAACGGAAATGAACCTTTTCCATATCCTTGCGCCTTATCAAATTGAACATTTGGCACAGCCTGCCCAGGCGATGTCATTAGATGAAATGGACAATGAAGTCCCATTTGTGCTGAACCACCCAGATCAGCGGATATTGGAATTCTCTTTTAAACGCAACATCATTCATAATATGAATTTGGCGATCTTTAGAGATGTGACAGAGCGGAAGGAATTAGAAGAGCGGGTGAGAAAATCAGATACCCTTCATGTGGTCGGAGAGCTTGCCGCTGGGATTGCGCATGAAATCAGAAACCCGATGACAGCATTAAAAGGCTTTATTCAGCTGCTAAAAGGAAATATAGAAGGGGAGTATTCGCTCTATTTCAATGTCATCACTTCAGAGCTGAAAAGAATTGAATCGATCATCACCGAATTTTTGATTTTAGCAAAGCCGCAAGCCATCGTATTTGAAGAAAAAAATGTGGTGCAAATTGTGAAGGACACGATGGATCTGCTGCACGCACAGGCGAATCTTGGCAACGTTCAAATGCATCTCAATGTGATGGATGAGATTCCGCTCATTTATTGTGAACAAAACCAATTAAAACAAGTCTTTATTAACATTTTAAAAAATGCAATTGAAGTCATGCCGAGAAAAGGAAATGTCTATGTGAGCATTCAGCGGAAGGGCGAAGAGCATATTGTCATTTCACTGCGGGATGAAGGCTGCGGAATGGCAGAGGACAAGCTAAAGCGTCTAGGGGAACCATTTTATACGACAAAAGAAAGAGGAACTGGACTTGGCTTAATGGTTAGTTATAAAATTATTGAAGAGCATCAAGGAACCATTGAGGTAGAAAGTGAGGAAGGGGTAGGAACCGTCTTCCATCTCACGCTGCCACTGAGGCAGAAGAAACAAGAAGGAGAGCATTAACGTGTATTATACCGTCTATCACGCACCAATTGGGACATTATACATACTAGAAAAAGACGATGCCATCATCGAAGTGATGTTTGATGATGAGCCGTTTTTAGCAAAAAAGCAAGAATCTAATCTAAAAGAAGAAGAAACGTCAGTATTACAAGAAGCGAAAAAGCAGCTAGATGAATATTTCAAGGGGGAGCGCCAAGTATTCGATCTCCCGCTCAAGCAAAAGGGAACTTCGTTTCAAGAGCAAGTGTGGGAAGCACTTTCGACTATTCCGTATGGTGAATCAAAAAGCTATGCAGACATTGCAAAAGCGATTGGTCACCCAAAGGCAGTGAGGGCGATTGGACAAGCCAATAGACGCAATGCATTACCTATTTTTATTCCCTGTCACAGAGTGATTGGAAAAGACCGTTCTCTGACGGGCTATGCAGGAACGAAGACAGATATGAAAGCGGTTCTGCTTGAATTAGAAGGTATCCCATTTGTTCAAAAATAAATCGATTGACCTGTTCCAAATGTTTTCCTAGCGACATATCCTTTTATTAAGCTAAAAAAGTTGGTTGAGGGAAAAAGGAGGGCGCTAGGGAATGTTTTGGGACAAAAAGAATAAAATGTATGCCGTCACATCACTATGTGTCAAAATGAAGGTGTTGACAGAAGAACAGAAAAAAGAAATTTTAGCAAAAACGAATGAAATAAAAAAGCGCGGTGCTCTTAAATAAGAAGTACACGGCGCTTTTTTTATGATCAGAGTGAGATGCTTTCAGTGAACAGAGCGTCAATCTCTTCTGTATAGTTCGACGTAATAATCCCTTTCTCTGTAATGATCCCTGAAATGAGATGGTGAGGAGTGACATCAAAGGCGGGATTGAATACCTGAACATCAGGTGGTGCAATTTGGACGCCGTTTAATTCCTTTACTTCCAGCGGGTCGCGCTCTTCAATTGGAATATCTGCCCCGTCTTTGGTTGAGATATCAAAGGTAGAAAGCGGTGCAGCTATAAAAAACGGAATTTGAAAATGCTTGGCTAAAATGGCAAGACTTAACGTGCCAATCTTATTCGCCGCATCTCCATTACGGGCAATGCGATCAGCTCCAACAATGACAGCAGAAATTTGCTTTTCTTTCATCGTATGGGCTGCCATGTTATCTGTAATGAGCGTCACATCTACGCCGCCTTGCATGAGTTCCCATGTTGTCAGCCTAGCCCCTTGGAGAACAGGGCGTGTTTCACAGGCATAAATGTGAAGATCGAGATTTTTCTTTTTGGCTAAATAAAATGGAGCAAGGGCTGTTCCGTACCGGCTCGTGGCGATGGAGCCTGCATTGCAAATGGTCATAATCCGATCACCCGATTTAAAGAGATGGAGTGCATTTTGACCGATTTGTTTGCATGTTTCTTCATCTTCAATTTGAATTTGAATGGCCTCATGGACAAGGTCTGTTTTGGCTGCATTGACCGAAGCTGCACGATCAATGCGCTGCAACAATCGCTCTAATGCCCAGGCTAGATTCACAGCAGTTGGACGAGCACTGTTTAAATATTCTTTTATCTGAATGACTTCTTGTTTAAACACATCAATTTCTTCTGTCTCAATGTCTTGGGCACTGAGCGCCAGTCCAAAAGCTGCTGTAATGCCAATGGCAGGTGCTCCCCGCACTTTTAACGTGACAATGGCATCATACACGTCTTCTTTTGTATATATATGCTCAAACACGGTTTCTGCCGGTAATTTTTGCTGATTCAAAATGTTAATATGGTTTTCTTCCCATTCGACAGAACGGGGGACTTCAAATTCTTTAGACAAAACCCGTCACTCCTTTACAGATTGCTGGAATAATGCGACGAGGTCAGACGCTGTTTCCACTGCATGATATTGTTTGATGAATGTTTTTCCGAGCGTAAGTGCTGCTTTTTTCTGCTGAATCCGTCTAGATGGTGATGGAATCGCATCGAGATCAGCGGCATGAGCAAGACCGATTGTTCGGCGGACAAGCTCACAGCCCGCAAAGCCTGTCGCTTCTTTTAAAATACGGTCAAAGGTTGTTTCTAAAAAACTGTCAGATACACTAAACGCTTCAATACTGTCTTCTTTCCAAGCTTTTGCGAACACTTCTTTGAAGGTTGCCCATACATTGACGACATGGTCAAAAAGGTGCTGCTGATCATGTTCATTCTCACGGGACAAAGCATTCAGGAACAGGTTAGCGATAAAGTGACCAATATCGAATCCGAAGGGACCATAAAAAGCGAATTCTGGATCAATGATTTTTGTTTCCGTCTCACTTGCAAAAATACTACCTGTATGAAGATCTCCATGAACAAGTGTTTCGGCAGATGTCAGGAAAATACGCTTCAATTCAGCTGCTTTTGCCTGCACTTCAAGATCTGCCCAAAGCGCTTCGGCAGCTTCTCTTAATTCTTCTTCGAAATCATTTGTGCCGCTATCAAAGAAAGGATCTGTGAAGACGAGCTTTTCGGTAATGTCACAAAGGTCCGGATTCGTAAATTGCTTCACAAATTGTTTTTTGATTTTAGGATTTGTGGCAAAGTCAGAAGTGTAGAAAAGTGTTTTTCCTAAAAATTCTCCGACATGATCGGATAAATGCGGATATTGTTTTCCGGCAATTAGCCCTTTTCTGACGATTTCTAGGTGTGATAGATCCTCCATTGCCGTCACAGCAAGAGTTGTATCTGAATAATAGACTGCTGGTACGAGATGCGGTGTATACTCTGACTGCTTGATCAGGGCAGCACTTTCGATTCTCGCACGGTCTAATGTAAGCGGCCAGCTCTCTCCGACCACCTTGGCGTAAGGCAGTGCCTGCTTGATGATCAAACCTTTTTCTTGTTTATGATCAAAAATATGAAAGACGTAATTTAAATTCCCGTCACCGATTTCCGTACATGTCAAATGACTGCTTTCTTGGATCAAGCCAAGTCTAATTGCGAGTGCAACTGCCGAGCTTTCTGTTAATTCTTCATATGATGCCGTAAGTGTAACCAATTGCTTCCCCTCCAAATCATATAAAAAAACCTCTTTCTCCTGAGAGAAAGAGGCTTGATGGTGTGTATGCTCAAAGCCTCTCTTATCTCTCAGCACATACGTCTGATGGAATTAGCACCGTGCCCTATAAGACAAAATTGTCTTGGCGCTTACTTGCTGCGCCCCACTTCACAGTGGTATTAACGGTCGGTTGCTGTTGGGGTCAAAAGGCCAAATCCCTCGCCCAACTCTCGATAAGAGAAATCAATATGTAATTGTCTCGTGTCTGTTTGCATTTCTTAATTCAAGATATTATCAGAGCTGCGCTTCACATGTCAATCCTTTTTCAAAATTGCTTTACAATTCGTAAAACAATCCATTACAGTATTTGTATTGCTATGTAACTTGAATAGAAGGTGAAGATAAATGGAATTCCAGCAATCAGATGTATTGAAACAATTACCGACACAATTTTTTGCATCTCTTGTCCAAAAGGTGCAGAAAAAAGTGCAGGAAGGCGCAGATATTATTAATTTAGGGCAGGGAAATCCTGACCAGCCAACTCCCGCGCACATTGTAAAAGCCATGCAGGAAGCGGTATTAAAACCTGAAAATCATCAATACTCGTCATTCCGCGGAACAGCGAAATTAAAAAAGGCTGCCGCTGCCTTTTATGACAGAGAATATGGTGTCACGCTTGATCCGATGACGGAAATTGCGATTTTATTTGGCGGAAAAGCGGGGCTTGTTGAGCTGCCGCAATGCCTGCTGAATCCGGGTGATACACTCCTTGTTCCAGACCCAGGTTATCCTGATTATTGGTCAGGTGCCGTGCTTGCTGGAGCTCAGATGGTGACGATGCCGCTTCTTGAACAAAATGATTTTTTACCTGACTATGACCGGTTGCCTGAGGATGTTAAGAAAAAAGCAAAGTTGATGTATTTAAATTATCCCAACAATCCGACAGGTGCCACGGCAAGCCGTTCATTTTTTGAAGAAACCGTTACATTCGCAAAAAATCACAAGCTCTGTGTTGTCCATGATTTTGCCTATGGCGGCATTGGGTTTGATGGGGAAAAGCCAATCAGCTTTTTGCAAACAGATGGAGCGAAAGAGACAGGAATTGAAATATACACATTGTCTAAAACGTATAATATGGCAGGCTGGAGAGTAGGTTTTGCAGCAGGAAATCCGTCTGTTATTGAAGCGATTGAGCTTTATCAGGATCACCTGTTTGTTTCACTGTTCAAAGCCACTCAAGATGCAGCAGCGGAAGCTTTATTAAGCGACCAAACGTGCGTACAGGTGCAAAATGAACGATATGAGAAAAGGCGAAATGTGTGGATTGCTGCCTGCAAGGAGATTGGCTGGGAGGTCACTGCACCAAAGGGGTCGTTTTTTGCTTGGCTAAAGGTGCCAGAAGGATATACATCTGAATCTTTTGCTGGCGTATTATTAGAGAGAGCACATGTGGTTGTGGCGCCGGGGAATGGGTTTGGTACTCACGGTGAAGGATACGTGAGAGTAGGACTTTTAACAAATGAGGAGCGGTTAAAAGAAGCCGCTCGGCGAATCGATGCCTTGAATCTGTTTGAAAATAAGCCATTGACAACATGAATAAACGGTGCGATAATTCAGACAATATTTAAGAAAATTGAATATTCTTATCAAGAGTAGGCAGAGGGACTAGCCCAATGAAGCCCGGCAACCGACTTCCATGAAGCACGGTGCTAATTCTTGCAGCAAGCGCTGAGAGATAAGATTCGGATGAATGACACGAAACAACCTCTTTAAGGCGCTGATAAAGCACTTGAAGAGGTTTTTTTATTGACCATATGCATGACGCAATCGAAAGGGGATTCCTAGTGAGTGAATTACTGGCAACATACGTATTAACACATCGAGAGGATGAACAAGTGAACCAAAAAGCGGAGCAGATCGCGCTTGGTTTAACAGTTGGATCATGGACGGATTTGCCGCAGCTCAAAAAAGAGCAGCTTCAAAAGCATAAAGGCCGGGTGGAAAAGGTATCAGAAAAGTTTGCTCCAGCCGAAAATGGCCTATATCAATCTGAGGTGACCATTGCTTATCCTGAGGCTAACTTTTCAGCGGATATACCAGCCGTTTTGACGACGATCTTTGGAAAGCTTTCACTAGATGGAAAAGTGAAGCTAGTCGACATTCAATTCTCAGATAGATTTAAAAGAAGTCTGCCAGGACCGGTATTTGGAATTGATGGCATACGAAAAAAAGCAGGCGTGTTTGATCGACCTTTGTTGATGAGTATTTTTAAAGGTGTCATTGGCCGTGATATGGCAGATTTAAAAGAACAGCTCTGTTTACAAGCATTAGGCGGCGTTGACTTTATCAAAGACGATGAAATTTTATTTGAGAGCCCACTAGCCCCTTTTGAAGAACGAATCAAAGAAGGAAAAAAGATATTAAAAGAAACATATGAAGAGACAGGGCACCGAACGCTATATGCCGTTAATTTAACAGGCAGAACCTTTGAACTAAAGGATCGAGCAAGAAAGGCAGCTGAGCTTGGAGCGGATGCACTCTTATTCAATGTCTTTGCCTACGGGCTAGATGTCATGCAAAGCTTAGCTGAGGATCCAGATATTCGATTGCCTATTATGGCCCATCCCGCATTAAGCGGCGCTTTAACATCATCGCACGAATATGGATTCTCCCATTCTCTTCTTTTAGGTAAATTAAATCGATATGCTGGTGCTGATTTGAGTCTTTTTCCCTCACCGTATGGGTCGGTCGCACTTCCGAAAAAAGATGCCTTTGGAATCTATGAAGCTTGTGTAAAAGAGGATTCGGTTCAAAAAACGTTCCCTGTTCCGTCAGCAGGCATTCATCCTGGAATGGTACCAGTTTTGATGAAAGATTTTGGACTCGATCATGTGATAAATGCTGGTGGAGGAATTCACGGACATCCGCATGGAGCCATCGGGGGAGGGAAAGCATTTCGATCGATCATTGATGCGGTGACACATGGAGAGTCGATCCAAGAGAAGGCAGCTTCTTGCCAAGATTTAAAAGCAGCACTTGAACTATGGGGAAGGGTAGCAGAATAAATGAAAAAACCAATTGTATGTTGTGATTTTGATGGAACCATTACGAAAAATGATAATATCATTCGCATCATGAAACACTTTGCACCAAGTGAATGGACGGAGCTGAAGGACGATGTTCTCACAAAGGAGATCACCATTCAAGAAGGCGTCGGGCAGATGTTTCAATTACTGACGAGTGATCAAAAAGAAGCCATTCAATCGTTTATTTTAGAAGATACAGAGATTCGAGAAGGATTCAAGCAATTTGTTGATCATGTGAAAAAGGCTGATATTCCCTTCTATGTGCTAAGCGGCGGGATGGACTTCTTTGTTTATCCCATACTCGAGGGCATTGTGGATCGAGACGATATTTATTGCAATCATGCGTCATTTGGGGAAGAGCATATTCAGATTGAATGGCCGCATGCCTGCGATTCGCAATGTCAAAATGGCTGCGGATGCTGCAAGCCGTCAATCATTCGAGAGCTGACCCATGAGAATGACTTCATTATCATGATTGGAGATTCAGTCACCGATGTGGAGGCGGCAAAGCATGCGGATCTCACATTTGCGCGTGACTACTTACTAAACGAATGTAAAGAGCTCGGGCGTGTCCATCTAGAGTATGAAACATTTATTGATCTTAAAGCACAATTTGATCAAATAAAGGAAGTGAAGGAATGGCAGACGCAAAGAGCAAGCGCTGGCAGGAGCTAGCAGACGTCAAACGTGAACTGGCACAAAGAGACTGGTTTTACGGAACAAGCGGCAATTTATCGATCAAGGTGTCTGATGATCCAATCACGTTTTTGGTGACGGCAAGCGGCAAAGATAAACGAAAAGAAACAGATGAAGACTTTGTTTTAGTAAATGCGGCAGGTAAGCCTGTTGATCTGAATGAACCGCTTAGACCATCAGCTGAAACACTGCTTCACAACTACGTGTATGAGCAGACGAATGCAGGCTGCTGTCTCCATGTCCATACAATCGATAATAATGTGATCTCTGAACTGTATGGGGATAAGGGCGAGGTTCGTTTCAAAGGAAACGAAATCATCAAAGCGCTTGGTTACTGGGAGGAGGATGCAGAAGTGTCGTTACCGATTATTGAAAATCCAGCCCATATCCCGCATCTTGCAGCACAATTTGCAAAGCATCTCACTGAAGAGTCGGAATCAGGTGCTGTGCTCATTCGAAATCACGGCATCACAGTCTGGGGAAAAACAGCCTCTGAAGCAAAACGAGTATTAGAGGCGTATGAATTTTTGTTTAGCTACCACTTAAAATTAACGCTTTATCAAAAGCAGCTTGTCACATAAAAAGGAGGAAAAGCACATGGCGACGATTTTGATTCATAATGAAGAGAACACATTACTTGAAAGCGAGCAAGAGGGGGCAGCCTATTTAGAAAACCAAGGGGTCATTTATGAACATTGGGATATTGCAAAGCTGCCAAACCGTTTATCAGAAAAGTATGATTTAACAGATGAGGAAAAGAAAGAGATTTTGACTGTTTTCCAAAAGGAAATTGAGAGTATATCTGAAAAACGAGGATACAAAGCGCAGGACGTGATTTCATTATCTGATGCGACACCAAATCTTGACGAGCTGCTCCAAAACTTTCAGCGTGAGCATCACCATACAGATGATGAAGTACGTTTTATTGTAAGCGGACATGGAATCTTTGCCATTCAAGGTAAGGATGGCGTCTTTTTTGACGTGAGACTGAATCCAGGCGATTTAATTTCTGTTCCGCCACATATTCGTCACTACTTTACACTGCAAGAGGATCGAAAAGTGGTTGCAGTTCGCATATTTGTCACAACTGAGGGCTGGGTGCCAATTTACGAGGAAGAAAAGGTTTAATGACAAAAGCTGATCATTCCGCATGAGGCGGAAGATCAGCTTTTTTTTAGGGAAATAGACATAAAATGAGAAAGAAAATAGTTGATTTTGATCTTCTACATAGGATAAAATTCTGTTTAATCCATGTGTCAGTCCTGTCCAAATTTGAAGTTTACCCCCAAATATGATTGGGTAAGAGGTCTTTAGGCTGTATAAAATTAAATAAAATTAGCATATTTAATTTAATTTACAAATAAAGTATAATTTTGGTGTCGGATCATTTTGAGCATAGACAGTCGAATTCATTGTGGGAGCTGAGATCATGAATAGTTATGTAAGGAAAGAACAATTGCTAATGTCAATTGATGAGAAGAGAAAACAGATGGTAGAAGCTGCTCAAGCAGAAGGCTACACTGGTGAGACGACAATTAAATATAGTCAAGAACTGGACAACCTGATGAATGAGTATCAGCATCTCCTTTTTCATGAGAAACAATCTGCCCCCTCCTTTCATGATCTTGTATCTCAAATGAGTCTTCTATCTGTAAACCGTCCCTCTTATTGACATGAAAAACCGGTCTTGCCTAAGCAAAACCGGCTGAATGTTTCAGCTATGCTGAGTGAGCAGAAGGAAGCATGATCACGACGGTTGATCCTTTATTCACTTCGCTCTCGATATCAATTGTTCCGCCATACATCGAAATGATTCGTTTACACACGACAAGCCCAAGACCTGTCCCTTTTTCCTTCGACGTAATAAAAGGGAGGAAGATATGTTTTAACATTTCTTCTGATATGCCTTCACCCGTATCTTTCACTTTAATAATGACATGTTCTTTTTCAGCCTCAATCAAAATCTTCAAATGACCGCCATTTGGCATCGCTTCTAATGAGTTCTTCGCTACATTTAATACGACTTGTTTAATGTGATCTTTTGTGCAATAAACCCCAACATCTTGAATCGTATTAATTTGCAAATCAACCTCAACATTATAAAGGTTCGCCTCAGAGAAAACGATCGGCATGATCTCACTTACAATTTCTTTTACAGAGTTATTCTGCCATTTTTCTGCCGTTGGTTTCCCTAATACAAGAAACTCACTGACGATTTGGTTAATTCGTTTGATTTCTTCTTCAATGACAGAGAAATAGAGCTGATCTTCTTCAGAGTGATACTTCTTTTGCAAAAGCTGTATAAATCCACTAATCCCTGTTAATGGGTTGCGAATTTCATGTGCTGTACTTGCTGCGAGGGTCCCGATTAATTCAAGCTTTTGCGCTTCATTTTGGTGACGCTCCTGCTGGGTTTGACGCCTTAAAATGATATATTGAACAAGTGTGAATAAAATATTTAATAAAATAAAAGCACTGGATAAAGGGATCAGCATAACAGACAGCACTTCACCTGTAGAAGCGCGCTGCGGATAGACTTCCAGCTTCCAGCTGTTTTCATCTAAATATGTAGACACGGTGCTGCCATTTTCTGATGCTGGCTGTGGACCACTTGTAAACACGACATGTCCATTTTGATTCAGCATCTTAAAATGAAGATCAGGGTTCAATACATTCATAATATTTCTTAAATAATCAATTTGAATGGCGGCGACTAGCACATTGGTGACTTCTTCGTTTTCATCCAGCACAGGCACACAAATGGAAAGAATCCGCTGTTTTGTAATTCGGCTCACATAGTTATCTGTGATCACCGTCTGCTTGGTCACTTGAATGCGCTTAAAGTAATCTCTGAATGATAGGTTGATTTTTTCCTTTAACGGTGTCGTGCTTACTGTTACATTTCCTTTTTTGTCTAGGAGATACAGACCTGAAAAACGAGGTTCTTGTTTATAGATTTTCTCTAGGATGTTTTGTACTTTTTTCGTCTCGAGAGGCTGGTCAAATCCCATGGCAAGAGAAGTTAATCTCGCTTCTGTTTCACTAATTAAATAATTCATTTGGTTTTTGTGAATATTTAACATAAGTGTAGCAGTTTGTTTGTTTTTTAAGTCGATTTTTTCCGTTTCTTTTTCGTAGATAAAATAACTAATGATTAGGGTTGGAATCATGACCAAAATAAGGTACAGCCTGATCTTCTTCCAAAACCCTTTCAATATACTCATCATTCATCGCTCCAACGTATTACCTAATAGACTTATTATAGCATTGAACCTATCTTTATTACGATGACTTGTGTGATTTTTAAAAAATTAGGTGATTCGTTCTGGTCTCATTTTCATGCTAAAGATGGATCAAGATGTTGACATTTTACTTATTGTTTATTAATGTCACATTAGTGGGTTGCATTTCATAAAGGATGATAAAAAATGGAAAATCATAATGTTGAGAAATCTTTGAAATTATTTATTGTATTATCACGTGCCTATCGCTCGATTAATCATCACATGAACAAGCATATTGTGAAGCACGGGCTGAATCCGACTGAATTTGCAGTATTAGAATTGCTGTATCATAAAGGGGATCAGCCGCTTCAGCAAATCGGTGATAAGATTTTACTTGCAAGCGGCAGCATCACGTATGTGGTCGATAAATTGGAGAAGAAAGAACTCCTCAGTCGTAAGGCTTGTGCAGAAGACCGCAGGGTCACATTTGCGCATATTACCGAGCAGGGACGAGCTTTGCTTGATGATATCTTCCCAGATCATGCGAAAGAAATTCATGAGATGATCAGTGTCCTGAGCGAAGAAGAGAAGGATGCCTGCATTGACATGCTTAAACATGTGGGACTCCGTGCAAAACATTTATATGATCATAAAGAATAAATAAAAAAGGAAGCCGAGGGCTCCCTTTTTTATTTTGCTTTTTTCTCGATCGGTAAAATAAGTACTTCTACGCGTCGGTTTTTACTTCTGCCTTCTGCTGTATCATTTGAAGCGATTGGCTTGAATTCACCGAAACCTTTTGTACTAAAGTTCTCTTGGTTTAAATTGCTGTTCTCAAGAAGAATACTCAAAAAGTTTACAGCACGTATGGCACTTAAATACCAGTTGGATTCAAATTCTGAATTTCTGATCGGTACATTATCAGTATGTCCGCTAATGACGATGTCACGAGCGGGGTTAATGACGAGTAGTTTTGAGATTTCCTTTGCTAACGGGACATCTTGAGGGCGAATAACCGCCCGGCCAGAATCAAAGAAGATACTGTCTTCTATCGTAATGAGCAAACCTTCGTCCGTGAGCTTTGTTTCGAGCTTAGCTCCAAGTTTCTTATTGGCAATGAAGGAATCCACTTGCTTTTTGACCTTTGAGAGAACGGCATGATCTCGAGCTTTCGCTTTAGCTTCTTCATCTTCTTCAGCAGCTTTCTTGGTCTGGTTGCTATTTTCAGTTTCTTCAGTGCTTTGCATGCTGGTCTGATCCATGACACCAGTTCCGCCCGTAAAGACGACATTAAAAGACTTGGCCATCTGTTCATACTTTGCCTTGTCAATCGAACTAGACGCAAAAAGCACAATGAAGAGAGCGAGAAGAAGCGTCAGAAGATCGGCATAAGGGATCAGCCAAGATTCATCTACATGGTCATCGTGATCATGTTTTTTACGTTTCCTAGCCATTTTGTTTTTCTCCTTCTTCAATGACAAGATTTGCACGTTCTTTTGCTGGTAAGTACATAAGAAGTTTTTGTTCAATCACTTTTGGAGATTGACCTTCAAGAACAGAAAGGATCCCTTCGATCATAATCAGACGAAGTTTTACTTCTTCCTTTGATTTACGCTTCAGCTTGTTGGCAAATGGATGCCATAACACATACCCGGTAAAAATCCCAAGCAGTGTGGCAACGAAGGCTGCACTGATTGCATGTCCAAGTGCTTCAATATCTCCCATGTTAGCAAGTGCGGCAATAAGTCCGACAACTGCGCCAAGTACACCAAGCGTCGGAGCGTATGTACCGGCTTGTGTAAAGATTAATGCGCCTGACTGATGTCTTTCAGACATGGCGTCAACCTCCTCTGTTAAGACGTCGCGAATAAATTCTGCACTTTGACCGTCAACCGCCATGCTTAAGCCGTTCTTAAGGAAATCGTCATCTACTTCCTCAATGCTAGCTTCCAATGCTAAAAGACCTTCACGACGCGCAATTTGTGCCCAGTTTGAAAAAAGAGGGATCATTTCTTGAATCGTTGGAAGCTTATTGTCTTTGAAAATTTTGCCGAACAATTTTGGTGTTTTCTTAATTTCACTAGATGGGAATGCGATGACAACAGCTGCAATCGTCCCAACCACAATGATCAATATAGCCGCTGGGTTGATAAGAGCGGTTAGACTTACACCTTTCAGAACCATACCGACACTCAGTGCAATAAATGCTAAAATAATACCTATTAACGATGTTTTGTCCATTATCTCACCAAATCCTTTAACTATCTTTTTCTATAGTTAATATCGGTGTCTTCTAGAAGGGTTTTAGTCTGAATATCAAATTAAGGCAGTTTCTGTGAAGAATTTTTGACGAAAGCGCTTTCTATTACCTTAAAAAAGAAACTCCCTCTGATATAAAGGGAGTTTCTTTTTAATTTCTTTGAGCAGTTTCATTTAAAAGCAGCTCTTTTAATTTTTCTTCATACATGATTTTGACAAGATCATAGCTCCAATTCATCATGTGATCCACCTCTTTTTCTTTTATCTTAAAGGAAAAGAGGCGGGGGAGCGTCGGCGTGCAGATGGAACTTAGACACCGCAACATGATGGAGCTGTAGATCCTTCTTAAGATGTAACTATCCTTTTTTTACGACAATTTCGTTATCTTCAACATCTACAGTAAATCCTGAAAGCTTTTCTTCTTCAAGCAATATTTCCGTCATTTGATCTTCAACGTGCTCTTGAATGGTTCTTCGCAGTGGACGAGCACCAAATGCAGGGTGATATCCAAGTTCTGCAATTTTTTCTTTCGCTTCTTTTGTCACATGGACTGTTAAATTCTGCTCTTTTAATTGTTCTGACAGCTCATTGAGCAGAAGATCCACAATCTTCACTAAATCATCTCGATCTAATGAGTCAAACTGAATGATGCTGTCAAAACGGTTCAAAAATTCTGGTTTGAAATAGGCGCTGAGTGAATCAATGAGTGATTGTTCTTCAATCGCTTCTTCCTGATCAGACTGGAAGCCGACTTTGACCGTTTTATCTGTGCTGCCTGCGTTACTTGTCATGATGATGACTGTATCTTTAAAGCTGACGGTTCTGCCTTGGCTGTCTGTTAACCGGCCATCTTCCATGATTTGAAGGAACATATGCTGCACATCAGGATGTGCTTTTTCGATTTCATCCAGCAAAATGATGCTGTATGGTTTTCTGCGCACTTTTTCTGTCAGCTGGCCTGCTTCATCATGTCCAACGTAACCAGGAGGAGAACCGATGAGCTTAGATACTGAGTGTTTCTCCATGTACTCACTCATATCTAAACGGATGATCGCATCTCTTGAACCAAATAATTCTTCAGCTAGCGTTTTCGACAATTCGGTTTTCCCGACACCTGTTGGTCCAACGAAAAGGAAGGAGCCAGTTGGTCTATGTTTCGATTTTAAGCCGGCTCTGCTTCTTTTCACAGCTTTCGCTACCTTTTCAACCGCATGTTCCTGGCCGATTACTCGTGCTTTTAAGCGGACGTCAATTTCTTTCATTTTGGTTTGTTCGTCTGCTTGCAGTTTGCCGACAGGGATGCCTGTTTTTTGTTCCACAATGGCTTGAATGTCTTCTGCTGTGACGACATGTTCTTTGTCATTTGTTTTGTTTTGAAGTCTTGCTTCAATGGCTTCTTCTTCATCTCGAAGCTTCGCCGCTTTTTCATATTGTTCTTCTTTTAAAGCAGCTTGTTTTTCAGCAGCGATTTCTGTCAGACGATTCGTTAGTTCATCTTCACTTGCTGCATCAATGGAGAGGTTCGCTTTTGAACCTGCTTCATCCATTAAATCAATGGCTTTATCCGGCAAATGACGGTCTTGAATATACCGGGAAGATAATTGAACACACGCTTGAATGGCTTCCGCTGAATAGGTGACGCCATGATAGCTTTCGTACTTATCTTGAATGCCTTTTAAAATCTCGATCGCTTCAGCTTGTGTTGGCTCATCTACAATGACGGGCTGAAAGCGTCGTTCAAGTGCGGCATCTTTTTCAATTTGACGATATTCTTTTAATGTCGTCGCACCTACTAGCTGGAGCTCGCCTCGTGCAAGAGCTGGTTTTAAAATGTTGCCAGCATCCATTGACCCTTCAGCAGATCCTGCGCCTACGAGAAGATGGATTTCATCTACAAATAAGATAATATTTTTACGGCTTTGTAGTTCTTTAATTAACTGCTTCATTCTTTCCTCAAATTGACCACGTATCCCTGTATTCGCTACAAGGGAGGAGACATCTAATAAATAGATTTGTTTGTTCTTTAATTTATTTGGTACATCGCCACTTGCAATTTTCAGTGCAAGTCCTTCAGCGATCGCTGTTTTCCCAACACCTGGTTCACCAATGAGGACAGGATTGTTTTTATTTCTTCTATTTAAAATCTCAATGACTCTTGCGACTTCTTCATCACGGCCGATGACTGGATCAATTAAACCAGCATTTGCGCCATCTGTTAAATTGCGGCCAAGTTCATCGAGTAAGCCTTTTTGCTTTGGCTGCTCTACGTTTTGCGTATGTCCTGCTTGCTCTTGCCCAGAGAAGAATGAGCTTCCTCCGAACAATTGAGGTCCCATTTTCATTTTTGATTGCTCCATCAAAGAGGTGTAGCAGTCTTCACATAAAACCATTTGGCTCCGGGATGAATTCACTTGCATATTCAGGCGAATTGTTGCTTCATTTACTTGACAATGTTGACAACGCATTTGCCATGACCTCCTTATGATAAAAGTTTGACTTTATTTGACCAATGAATTTAAAGAAAATGGTCTGTTGTTTGACCATCTTTGACTATAGTATACTCTGACCTATTTTGACTTTCAACTGTTTTGCTCAAAGGCAGGTGAAAATCCTTTTTTGCATTTAATCATGGTTTGTCCTTCTTTTCAAGGAACTTGTCTCATAGGATAAAAAAAGACAATCGAAAGTGATGGGTGCGGAGGGGTCACATGAAACGTTCAAATGAATCCGCTTTTCAGCTTGCCTTTGTATATGTAGGAACAGTGGTTGGAGCTGGGTTTGCGACAGGAAAAGAAATCGTAGAATTTTTTGTTCGTTTTGGCTGGATTGGATTATTCGGAATCTTGATTAGCGGCGCTATTTTTACTGGACTTGGGGCAAAAATGATGCTCATTTCTAAACGAATTGAAGCGGAGTCTTATCAAGATATGAACCGGTTTCTATTTGGCGCAGCTGCAAGCAGGTATATTAATGTCGTCATGTTTTTTATTTTATTAGGCGTCACTTCAGTGATGATTTCTGGCGCAGGTGCTATATTTGAAGAACAGCTTGGCATATCGAAGGAATATGGGATTTTTTTAACGATCATTCTGAGCGTTATTGTGCTTTTGAAAGGATCAAAAGGGTTATTTGGTGTCAATGTTCTCGTCGTCCCAATGCTTATTTTCTTTTCATTGATCGTATTTCTTGATTCATTCGTATTTAGCAGTAGTGAAAGTTATGTTCTTGCGCTGCAAATGGGTGAGGGAGAGTGGATTTTATCAGCTATCTCATATGGTGCTTTTAATTTGGCACTTTCTCAAGCGGTATTAGTGCCCGTCGCAAATGAAATGACCTCTGAAGCGGTGATTAAAAAGGGAGCTGTGCTTGGGGGCGTCATGCTGACAGTTATTTTATTTGTATGCTTTTTATCTCTTTCTTCATTAGATATGCTGGAGGCGTTTGATATTCCAATGGCTCAGGTCGTGTATCAAGTAGCAAATTCCATTCACCTCATTTATTTATTTGTGATCTTCGGCGAAGTCTTTACATCCGTCATAGGCAATTTATATGGACTGGAGAGACAAGTGAGGGCGTATATACGAATGAACAGTGTCTTGACGATATCCCTTATTCTCTTATGCTGCTATGTGATTAGTAAAATTGGTTACGGTACATTGATATCAACGGTTTATCCTATTTTTGGATATGTGAGCATCTTTTTTATCCTTTTCCTTTGTCTAAAAAAAGTGCCCGCATCTTTTGATAAGTGAAGAAGGGATAGCCTGCATGAAAAATATGTGGTACACTATCCTCTGTGAAAATTGAACAAAAATCCGTGTAAACGGGAGAGGTTCTAGCAAAACCCTCTATAAAAAACTAAGGACTTGCCGTATCCTTGGATGTGGCATTTTTTATTTTTTATGGCTGGGACACCTCATACACATGTAAAGGTGTCTTTTCTTTTGAGAAAAATAGGGGTTTTCCAGAGCCTTTCAGATGCAGCTTTGTACGAGTGTATAGATCTGCAAAAGGAGGAGAACAGAAAATGAAAAATGAAAAAGCAGTTGTTGTCTTTAGCGGGGGACAAGATAGTACGACATGTTTATTATGGGCACTTCAACAATTCGAAGAGGTAGAAACTGTGACCTTTCATTATAATCAGCGTCATCAAGAAGAAATTGATGTCGCCAAAAGAATTGCTGACAAGTTAGGTGTGAAGAATCATCTATTAGATATGTCTCTTTTGAATCAGCTGGCACCAAATGCTTTAACAAGAGATGACATTGACATTGAGGAAAAAGAAGGAGAGCTGCCTTCCACATTTGTACCGGGAAGAAACTTAGTGTTCTTATCCTTCGCTTCTATTCTTGCGTATCAAATCGGTGCAAGACATATTATCACAGGTGTATGTGAAACAGACTTTAGCGGCTATCCAGATTGCCGTGACGAGTTTGTAAAGTCTTGTAATGTCACAGTGAATTTGGCGATGGAAAAACCATTTGTCATCCATACACCGCTCATGTGGCTCAATAAAGCAGAAACATGGAAGCTAGCGGACGAGCTGAATGCATTAGATTTTGTGAAAAATGAAACGCTCACTTGCTATAATGGCATCATTTCTGATGGCTGCGGGGAATGTCCTGCGTGTAAGCTTCGGAAAAATGGCTATGACACTTATATGGAAATGAAGGAGGCAAAATAAATGCTTTCTCAAATCTATCCACAAACGAATCATCCATACTCATTTGAATTGAACAAAGATATGCATATATCAGCTGCTCATTTCATTCCAAGAGAAGATGCAGGTGCTTGCAGCCGTGTACATGGTCACACGTACACCATCAATATAACCATTGCTGGAGATGACCTAGATGAATCGGGCTTCCTTGTCAATTTTAGTACACTGAAAAAACTTATTCATGGACAGTATGATCACACGCTGCTCAATGATCATGAGGAATTCTCATCAACTGATCCATACGCGATGCCTACTACAGAGGTTGTGGCAAAGACAGTCCATGACAAAGTCGCAGCATATTTATCGACTTTAGCAAATAAACCAGTATGTGTTCAGGTCTTTGTTAGGGAGACACCAACAAGCTACTGCATTTACCGGCCGAAACGAGTTGAACACAATGGCTAAGGCGATTCCTGTATTAGAAATTTTTGGTCCGACCATTCAAGGAGAAGGGATGGTCATTGGACAAAAAACCATGTTTGTCAGAACAGCTGGCTGTGACTACTCATGCAGCTGGTGTGATTCCTCCTTTACATGGGATGGCTCAGCAAAGCATGACATTCAGTGGCTTCACGCTGAAGACATTGTCAAAGAATTAAAAAGAATAGGTGGACAGGCTTTTTCCCATGTCACCATTTCAGGGGGAAACCCTGCGCTTTTAAAACAAATGGAATCACTTATTGATTTGCTTCACGAAGAAGGAATTGATACAGCGCTTGAAACACAAGGGACGATGTATCAGGACTGGTTTTTGAAAATTGATGATTTAACCATTTCTCCGAAGCCGCCAAGCTCTAATATGAAAACAGATTTTACGAAACTCACACGTATTATAGATGAGCTGAAAAACGGAAATAGATTACAGCATGCAAGCCTGAAGGTCGTGATTTTTGACGATCATGATCTAGCCTATGCAAAAGATGTTCATGCGAAATATCCAGAGCTTCCTTTTTATTTGCAGGTAGGAAATGATGACACGACGACAGGTGATGATGCGTACTTATTGACGCACTTATTAAAGAAGTATGAAGCGCTTGTCGATCAAGTAGCGCAAGACCCAGACTTAAATCGCGTAAGAGTGCTGCCGCAGCTGCACACATTATTGTGGGGAAATAAACGAGGCGTATAGAAAGGAAGAGACGACATGACGACAAGAAAACCAGAAGAATTAGAAGGTGTCACTTTACTAGGAAATCAAGGAACCAATTATTTGTTTGATTATGCACCACAAGTGCTTGAAACATTTCCGAATAAACATACAAATAGAGATTATTTTGTGAAATTTAACTGCCCAGAATTTACGTCACTTTGTCCGCAAACAGGTCAGCCGGATTTTGCGACAGTTTATATCAGCTATATCCCAAATGAAATCATGGTTGAAAGTAAATCATTAAAATTGTATTTGTTCAGCTTCCGTAACCATGGTGATTTCCATGAGGATTGTATGAATATTATTATGAATGATCTCATTGAATTGATGGACCCAAGATATATCGAAGTATGGGGCAAATTTACACCAAGAGGCGGTATTTCAATTGACCCGTACACGAACTACGGAAAACCTGGTACCAAATATGAAGAAATGGCTTCATATCGCATGATGAATCATGATATGTATCCTGAAACGATTGATAATCGCTAATAAAGGAAAAGACATGCCTAATGACATGTCTTTCAGCGTGTAGACAAACCCTCGCATTCTTTGTCAGTCCTGTGCGCTGGTGCTCACGAATTGCAAATTCGCTCTGCAAAAGTAGCTGGCCTTCCTAGACTTCAAAGGTTTTCAATCACGCTGAAAAGAAGACAAAGGGCTAAAATAAAGATCATTTTAGCCCTTTGTCAACAATCTGAAAGACATGCCTAATGACATGTCTTTTTTTATGGGTTTGAATGAGATGAATTAGACTAAAGTGATAAAAAAAGAGAAGAGTCATGTCGCTCTCCTCATACAAATGGGAATAGAACTTGCTAGGACGGCTGGGGGCTACCAGCTCGTAAATTTATTATACATGACAGAACGTATGTTTGTAAAGATAAATTGTGTTTTTTGCTTATCTTATTTGCTTTGAGATAAAATAGAGGCAATGAACGAATAACGGAGGCGTTTGAGTTGGCAAACAAAGAAGAAAAGACAGAGAAGCTGCTGATGGAGCTAAAAGAAGAGCTTCAAGTGCTCGAACATCAAAACAAAGAACGATATAAATGGAGTGCCTCCACATTGCTTGGAGTGATTGCACTTTTGATTGATAAAGGCGTTATCACCCCCGAGGAAGTGGACATGTACAAAACGAAAGCGGAAATGCAGACCTTTCATACGCAAAAAGACTGACACTTCTTCATATGGTGTCAGTCTTTTTCATATGTGATTGTCAAAGAGAGCTAAACTGTCAGAAAGTAGCTTTGCTTCGTATTTACGTATGTATCGATAGTCTGAATTGAGGATTGCAAATTAATGTACGGAGTCTTTGATGATTTTATAGTTTTTATGATTAACGACTGTTAGTGAATCCAGTTCTAAATCTCTATAGTTGTCCATAATGGTGACATCGACAATGACAGAGTTTTCATTCACTTTTTCAACTACACCTGTTAAACCATTTCTAAATTCGATCACATTTCCAATTTTTGCAATCTTCAACCGATCCCTCTCCTTTAAAAACAGATTTCATTCCCTATTAAAAAGTATTTTGCAATATTTTCATACCAATGTAAAGGATAAAGACGTTTTTGTTTTGTTTTCGTTGTATGCTTTCCTAACGGATGGTATATTTAATATTTGATGATGGCTGTAAAGGAGCGGTTTATTTGACGGAAGAACAAATCCTCACAATACTTGAATCGTTACGAAATGGGACAGAAAAGCAAGTGACCATTCAGAAAGATGATTTTTTAACGTTTCGTTCGATCTTAGTGAATCAAGATGATTTTAAGTATTTTCGCGGGATTGCGAAACATGGTGGAGATGTTATTTTTGAATATCTTACAGAAGCAAGAAGCTAAAGCTTTTTCTCATGAATGAGAGAAAGCTTTTTTATTTTAGTTCTTTTGTCACACTTCAAACGAGCTTGATACATCTGAAAAGAAAATGTAATAACCCATAATCAGGAGCATAAGGATGATGATAGGCGGAAAAGGAGCCTTTGTAAGCGCTAACAATTCCAGTTGATACGCAATTCAACTAGGACATGCCATTTAATGACGGAATTTGGACAAGCATGCAAATCTTTGTGCGTGAAAATAAAAGGAGCTCTTGTTAGAGTGGACAAGTATCTTACCGCCTATTTTGATAAAGGAGGAATGAGGCTAATGATGAAAATTCATACCGCTCTTTTTGTCATCCTTATGCTAATCGCAGCCATGAAGATGGACAACATACAAGAGCAGCAAGGCACACTAAGTCACGAACTTTCACAAGCACCTGTTAAGCATGAGCTTTCATATATAGATCAAGATGATCACGATCAAGTCATCCCAGCATTTTCAGAGGAGAAGCGTCAGCCGAAAGTCAAAATGCTAAGTACGTCTACAGAAAAAAAGTCTTCAAAAACGAAGCAAAAGAATAGAGTAAAATCAGAAACGACGAATGAGGAAAGCGCCAAACGCTATTCTAATGAGGAAATGGAGCTACTCTCACGATTGGTACATGCTGAAGCGAAAGGTGAATCTTACGCAGGTAAAAAAGCTGTGGCAAGCGTCGTCTTAAACAGGGTGGAGCATCGCTCTTTTCCTGACAGTGTCAAAGGTGTTATTTATCAGCGAAATGCTTTCCAGCCAGTATCGAATGGAAGTATTCACGATAAAGCAGATCAAGATTCTGTTAAAGCTGTGAAGCAAGTAGTGAAAGAACATGACAGAACAACAAAGGCCATTTATTTTTATAATCCCAAAACGGCAACAGATAACTGGATTCGTTCTCGCAAAATTGTAGAACGTATCGGTCGTCACGTATTTGCCGTATAAAGAAAGAAGCGATTTGATGGATCGCTTCTTTTTTTGTCTTCATTTATCAAAATATTTTCAGGACTTGTCTCATAGAATGTGAAAAGAATTTGCTTTAGATAAAGGGGAGGCTACATGAATCGATTTGTAAAAGGGGTCATTCTGCTATCTGTCGCAGCTTTCATTGCGGAGTGTATCGAGTTTTTAGTCAATATGATTTTAGCGAGAGAGCTTGGAGAACATGGAATGGGTCTATATATGAGTATCCTTCCAATCATTATGCTTGTCCTTGTGATTGCCAGCTTAGAGCTGCCAGTCTCCATTTCTAAATTCATTGCAGAATCGCATGAGCGGCTCCATAAAAGTATGCTCCGCCATGCGTTTAAAATGACGCTTGTGGTGACATGTACAACAACGGGGATTGCAGCGATTGTCCTGCCGTTCATTCCAGTGTTTCAGTCGTATCATCCGCTCATGAAAGGGCTTGTGCTGTCTCTTATTCCAATTATTGCGTTTACCTCGATCGCACGCGGCTATTTTATGGGAAAGCAGCAAATGGGCAGGATCGCTCTTGCCAATATGCTGAAGAAAACGATCCAGCTCATCTGCTTGTTTTTGTTCTTCCATTGGTATTCGTTTGATATTGAAACAGCGGTACTCATTGCCATCGGTGTCATTGTCGCGAGTGATCTCGTCGTCTTTATTTATTTATACTCCCAATACGTCATGGCGAAAAATGCTGTCAATGTCAGATCTGTTGAATTAAGAGGAATTGACGTGAGAAAGCGCCTATTAGCTGTCTCCATTCCGACAACGGGCATGCGGATTTTTCATGCGATCGCAAATGCCATAGAACCATTTTTAATCAAAGGAGCCCTTATTGCAGCAGGCATCTCTGGCACACTTGCTGTTGATCATTACGGCATGCTGGCTGGTGTCGCGATGTCGATCGGTTTTTTCCCTGCGTTTATCGCTCATTCCATCATGATTGTGATGATTCCGAGTGTATCTGAAGCCTATGCTTTACGTCAGTATGACCTTGTGAAAAAACGTGTCAGGCAGGCGATTCTCATTACATTTGGGTACGGGGTGCCGGCAGTGATGGTGATGTATTATTTTGCTTATCCGCTCACGCAGCTCTTTTTTGATTCACCGCAAGCTGCTGTCTACTTACAGCTGCTTTGGCCGTACTTTTTATGCCACCTGTTTGTGATGCCATTTCAAGCGTGCTTAATCGGTATGGGGCTCATTAAAGATGTGTTCCTACATAATATATGGGTGCATGTCGTCTCGTTTTCAATGGTGTATTTTCTCGGATCAATTGAAAGCTTAAATATGATGGGGGTTATATTAGGGATGAATACGGGCATGCTTCTGTTGACTGCACTGCATTATGCGACGATTTGTAAGGAGCTCGGCGTTTCCATGTTTCTTAGAGTGAAAAAAGCATGAATGTCCTCTTCGTCGAGCGGGCAAGCTATAAGAAAACTGGGAAGGAAGATCCTGATGAATCGTAAATATCTACCCGCCAGTCTTCTTATAATGACCTTGCTTCTATTACTCATAGGCAGCGAGGCTGAAGCGAAAGAGCCCGTTATGGCGCCAAAGATAGAGGCTCCTGCATTAACTGGTGAAACGCAGATGATTCCGGCTAAAGGAAAAAAGACCATTTTGCATTTTTGGACAACATGGTGCCCGTCCTGCAAAATGGAGCTGCCCGTATTTGACCAGATCGTGAAAGAAAATCAGAGTGATGTTGATATCTTAACGGTGAATTTACTAGGGGCAGAACAAAGTAAACATGCGGTTGCCCAATTTGTGAAAGACAGAAAGTTTACATTCCCGGTCATACTAGATGAGCGAGGGGAAATGATGAAGAAATACCAAATCATCACCATTCCAACCAGCTTTTTGATAAATGAAAAAGGGGAAATTGTGAAAAATCATGTAGGTCCACTGACGAAAAAACAAATCAAGGAGTGGACGGATTTTTAGAACGAAACATTATTTCAAGAACCAAGGATCATTCCTTTGGTTCTTTTTTGTGTTCAATTGCTTTTTATCTGAATAAACTGTGCTCAGAAGAGATGAAATGGTCTACATCAATAATGATAATTATTATCAAAAAGAAATTATAATAATTATTAATTGAAAATCGGTCAGAACCTGTTATAATGAATAACAGACCTATAAAAAGCTTGAAATAGCAGAAAATATAGATGAAAAAAGGAAACGGGCAACAATTGATGATGTGAAAATCATTATCAATTAGAGAGGAGAAAACAATCATGAATGAGAATACAGCACTTTATCAAACAACAAATCAAAAGGAATCGAAACGGTCCCTTCATCAATGGGCACAGCACGGAGAATTAATAGCAGCAGGTATCTCGGGGATTCTCATTTTGGTTGGATGGATGTTAAAGGATGAGAGCATGTGGAGTATTCCTTTATTTATCCTTGCGTTTATTATTGGAGGTTTTGCAAAGGCGAAGGAAGGAATTGAAGAAACCATTTCGTCTAAAAGCTTGAATGTTGAACTTTTAATGATTTTCGCAGCTATAGGCTCAGCAATCATTGGATATTGGGCAGAGGGCGCGATCTTAATTTTTATTTTCTCACTTAGTGGTGCGCTTGAAACGTATACTTCAAATAAAAGCAAGAAGGATTTAACAGCTTTAATGAGCATCGCACCAGATGAAGCGACTTTAATTGAAGAAGATGGCACGACCATTCAAGTCGCTGCTTCATCATTAACACCAGGTGACCGTATCATGATCAAAGCTGGGGAACGTATTGCAGCAGATGGTGTGATTCTAAGCGGCAGAACAAGTGTGGATGAATCTGCGCTTACGGGCGAGTCTGTGCCCCAGGAAAAAGGGCAAGGCGAAGATGTGTTTGCGGGAACAGTGAACTTAAATGGTTCCTTAACAGTAGAAGTGACAAAACATAATGAAGAAACGCTTTTCCATAAAATTATTAAACTTGTCGAATCGGCTCAAGAAAGTGTGTCACCAAGCCAGGCTTTTATTGAAAAATTCGAAGGTGTGTATGTAAAAGGTGTACTGATCACCGTTGCGATTTTAATGGTTCTGCCTCATTTTGTACTAGGCTGGAGTATGAGTGAAACCTTCTACCGGGCCATGGTGTTTATGGTTGTTGCATCACCTTGTGCGCTTGTTGCATCCATTATGCCAGCTGCTTTGTCACTGATCTCAAACGGCGCAAGAAACGGAATGCTCGTCAAAGGGAGCGTCTTTTTAGAAAAGCTAGGCACAAGCAGCATGATTGCTTTTGACAAAACGGGGACGATTACAAGCGGAAAGCCAGCTGTGGAGCAGGTGGTGATCGCTAAAGGACAAGAGGAAGCGGCCTTTTATCAGGCACTTTATCAAATTGAAAGTCAATCAAACCATCCGTTAGCGAAAGCGATCTCTGATATGGCGCAAGAGCAACAAATAGAAAGATCAGCTCATGTCACCATTGAAGAAACCTCTGGTTTTGGTGTAAAGGCACAATTGAATGGAGAAACGTGGCGGATTGGGAAGAAAGACTTTGCTGGCAAGGCTTCAATGGACCGCGAGATTGAAGAGGCAGGTGAGCATCTTTCTGAAAAAGGATATACAGTGGTGTATGTTCAGAAGGAGCAAGAAGTCGTTGGATGCCTTGGCCTTAAGGATCAAATTAGACCTGAAGCGAAGAAAATGATTCAAGAGCTGAATGATTTAGGCATCCAAACTGTCATGCTGACAGGAGATCAGCAAAAAACGGCTGAAGCCATTGCGCAGGAAGCCGGCATCCAAACGGTTGTTGCTGAGTGTCTGCCAGATGAAAAGGTCCATGAGGTCAATCAATTTAAAAAACAAGGGAACTCGATCATCATGGTAGGCGACGGAATCAATGATGCACCGGCACTCGCCACAGCAGATGTCGGGGTTGCGATGGGCGGAGGCACAGACGTAGCCTTAGAAACAGCAGATTTGATCTTAATGAAAAACAATTTAAATAACTTAACAAAGATGATCCGTCTTTCAAGAAAGATGAATCGAGTTATTAAGCAAAATATTATTTTCTCATTAACGGTGATTTGTTTGTTAATTTGTGCGAATTTCTTACAAGTGCTTGATTTGCCTTTTGGCGTCATCGGGCATGAAGGAAGTACGATTTTGGTCATTTTAAATGGATTGCGTCTGCTTCGTGCATCTTAAGCAAATCATCATAGCGCACTTGGCTTCTGCCAGTGCGCTTTTGTGCGAAATAAAGCAAAAACTGATACAATAGATCAGTAGTAAAACGTGTGAGGAGGATCACGATGAACCGAATGAAGAGCTTGTCTTCTTGGCTAAAGGAAAAAGACATCCAAGGTGCATTTATACATACAAAGGAAAATGTGTTTTATCTATCTGGATACTTCACAGAGCCGCATGAAAGAGTAATGGGGCTGTTTGTGTTTCAAGAGGCAGATCCATTTTTTATTTTGCCTAAAATGGAAGTGGAACAGGCGAAAAATGCTGGATGGTCAGGCGATATCATTGGTTATGAAGACCATGAGAATCCATTTGATTTCATTCAGTCAGCAGTAGAAAAACGCGGTGTAAGAGCAACTCGACTTGCAATTGAAAAAGAGTCGATTCCGCTTCAAAGAGCAGAACAGCTTCAAGCTGCCACTGGGGCAGAAACTTTTGTCCGGGCAGAAGAAGAGCTCAATCAGCTAAGGCTGATTAAAGATGAATCTGAAATTGCTACACTGAAAAAAGCAGCTCAATTGGCAGATGAAGGGGTAAAAATTGGGGTGAACGCCTTAAAAGAAGGAGTCACCGAAACAGAAGTGCTCGCTGTCATTGAATATGAGCTAAAGAAAAAAGGCATTCAAGGCATGTCCTTTTCGACGATGGTTCTCTTTGGCGAAAAATCAGGAGAGCCTCACGGAAATCCAGGACAGGCAGCCTTAAAAAAAGGCGACTTTGTGTTATTTGACCTTGGAGTCATTGTTGATGGGTACTGCTCAGACATTACAAGAACATTCATCTATCAGGAAGCTTCTGATCAGCAAAAGGACATCTATCAAACCGTTCTAAACGCAGAAATGGCAGCACTTGAAATGAGTAAGCCGGGTGTGAGAATTGGAGACCTGGACTTAAAAGCACGCGGGCTGATCACAGATGCTGGATATGGAGACTATTTCCCTCACCGCCTTGGACATGGTCTAGGGGTGTCTGTTCATGAGTTTCCTTCGATGAGCCAGGCAAATGATGATCTTCTCCAAGAAGGCATGGTGTATACGATCGAACCGGGGGTCTACGTCCCAGGAGTCGGCGGCGTCAGAATTGAAGATGATGTATTGATCACAGCAGACGGTCCAGTCACTTTAACTAATTATCCGAAAGAGCTGACGATCATCAAGTAATAAAAAAATCACGATGAACGTCCATGTCTTGGAAGTGTCATCGTGATTTTTTGTCACTCTTTTCGATCCTTATCAACAAAAAAATCATCAATTGATTCAAACGGTTTGATTTTATGTTCTTTTCCTAAAGGATGTAGTGCAAAACGAGCAGAAAACAAAACAGTCATACATAATATAATCCATATGATGAAACCCATCTTGAATTCCCCTTTCCATCCAGTGATTTGTTCAGCTCACATACATCTTAAAGTATGAAACGCTTACCATAGCAAGAGAAAGTAGGAGAAAAAATGGCAAACATAAGGGAGATTGCGAAAAGAGCGGGCGTATCTGTGACAACTGTATCACGTGTGTTGAATGATCATCCTTATGTCAAAGAGGAAAAACGAGAACGTGTTCTACATGCGATGAAAGAGCTTAAATATACGAGAAACATTCAAGCTGTCCATTTAGCAAAGGGCTATTCAAATATGCTTGGCATCGTTCTTCCGACGATTGAACACTCTTATTTCAGCGGACTTGTCACAGGTATTGCAGAAAAAGCACAGGCGTGCGGTATGCATTTTGCTTTATTTCAAACGGGGTATGATCCATTAAAAGAAAAAGAAGCGTTAATGAGTTTAAAAGAACGCCGTGTCGATGGTTTAATATTTTGTTCAAATGCGTTAAGTGATGGGCACCTTCTAAAGTGGCAGGAATCTGGGCCGATTATATTTTGTCATCCCACGCCGCATGATACATGCTCAACAGTGTCAATTGCGCATGATCAAGCATTTAAGGAAGGCCTGCATCATTTGGCAGCATGCGGCCATCAACGAATTGCGATTGTTCTCGCCAGAACAGAAGGAGCGAATAGCGAGTCGCGCCTTCAGGCTTATCAAGACATGATGAAATCGCTCGGGCAGGCCATTGATGAAGAGTGGATCATCGAAGGGAAGCTATCACTTCTTGATGGGAAACGATTGTTTGCAGAATGGAAGGAAATGAAAAATCGCCCAACGGCATTATTCATTACAAATGACGATGTCTCTGCAGGCTTTTTATTAGAGGCGCAGCGTCATGACATAAAAGTAGGAGAATTTCCAGCCATACTGAGCTTTCAATATAACCAATTAAGTGAGGCTTTGGGGATTTCCAGCATTGATATTCCGCTGAAACGAATGGGTCAGGAAGCGTTTGACTTGTTCGATCGGGCCATAAAGGGAGAGGTGCCAGAGAAAAGAATGCTGCCATTTCGCCTGATCGAGCGATCAACCACCGTTTTCAAAAACAATCGTTGACGCACGTTTCATCTGTTTTGTACGATAAGAGGGATTGAATAAGAAGGAGGTGGGGATGTTCATGGAATCCTTCACCGTTGATAAAGCGTTAAATAATAATGTCATCATTGCAAGACACCCTTCTTTGGGCGAAGTAGTTCTGATTGGGAAAGGAATCGGCTTCGGGAAAAAATCGGGTGATGTTCTCGATCAAGATACATTTGAAAAAATGTTTGTCCTTAAAAATACAAAGGAACAAACAGAATATAAACAACTGCTTCACCACATTGATGAGAACATGATCGAGCTTGCCAATGACGTCATTTATCATATACGAGAAAAAATGGGACACCGTTTGAATGAGCATATTCATATTGCCCTGACTGACCATATTGCCTTTAGTTTTAAGCGGGTGCAGCAAGGATATGATATCACCAATCCCTTTATGCTTGAGACGAAGTCGCTGTATCCGAAAGAATACGAGGTCGCAAAGGAAGTCGTTGAGCTAATTAACGAGCGTCCTGATGTCGAAACAAAGCTGCCAGAAGGAGAGATTGGCTTTATTGCGCTCCATATTCACTCAGCTTTAACGAATCGGCCATTATCTGAGGTGAACCGTCATTCGCAGCTCATCACTCAAATGGTCCAAGTCATAGAAGATTCATTTCATATGAAAGTAGACAGAGAAAGTATTCATTATTTACGCTTATTGCGCCATATTACGTTTTCGATTGAGCGTATTAAACGGGAAGAATCTTTAGAGGAGCCAGAAAAATTGCTTCATCTATTGAAAAATGAATATCCTTTATGCTACAATACTGCTTGGAAAATGATCAAAATATTACAACATGCATTGAAAAAGCCTGTACAAGATGCAGAGGCTGTCTACCTGACCCTTCATCTGTACAGATTGACAAATAAAATTTCATAGTTTCCTTGAAACGTGTAACTGATTCGATCAGGCATGAGTGACTTAAGGTAAATACAGGATAAGATCCTGTTATTTGCGCAACCTTATATCACCATGCCTTTTTTTGTGTTTGAAAGTGAAATGTAAACGGTTAACTATGAAATGTATGTCAGGGAGTGTCCCACATGTATGTTGTAAGGGAAAATAAAAGGAGGTTCAACTAGTGTTTAAATCACTTTTTGGTGTGTTGCAAAAAATTGGACGAGCACTTATGCTTCCAGTTGCGATCCTTCCTGCTGCTGGTATTTTACTAGCACTTGGGAATGCGATGCAAAATCCGCAGCTGATCGATGTGGCTCAATTTTTAAGCAATGATACAATTCAGCTTGTTGCAAGCGTCATGGAAAATGCGGGGAATATTGTCTTCTCGAATCTTCCGCTCTTATTTGCTGTAGGGGTTGCCATCGGTCTTGCTAATGGAGACGGTGTGGCAGGGATTGCCGCAATTATTGGTTATCTTGTCATGAACGTAACGATGAGTGCCGTATTAATGGCCAACGGATCCATTCCATCCGATTCAATCAAATTGGCTAAGTTCTTTAAGGAAAGCCATCCAGCATATGTTAATATGCTCGGCATACCGACCTTGTCTACCGGAGTTTTTGGCGGGATTATTGTCGGGGTATTAGCAGCTTATATGTTTAATAAATTTTACAAAATTGAGCTCCCGCAATATCTTGGCTTCTTTGCTGGTAAGCGTTTTGTTCCAATTGTTACATCTATTTCAGCACTTATTTTAGGGCTTTTGATGCTAGTCATTTGGCCGCCAATCCAAGGTGCACTGAACTCATTTTCAACAGGACTGCTCGCAGCGAATGAGCCGCTTGCTGCCTTTGTATTCGGTGTCATTGAACGCTCATTAATTCCGTTTGGTCTGCACCACATATTCTATGCGCCATTCTGGTATGAGTTCTTTAGCTATAAGAGCTTATCAGGAGATATTATCCGTGGTGATCAGCGTATCTTCATGGCTCAAATCAAAGATGGTGTTCAGCTGACAGCTGGTACATTCATGACAGGGAAATATCCGTTCATGATGTTTGGTCTGCCAGCAGCAGCACTTGCGATTTACCATGAAGCAAAACCAAAGAATAAAAAGCTTGTCGCAGGAATTATGGGATCAGCAGCCCTGACTTCTTTCCTAACAGGAATTACTGAACCGCTTGAATTCTCATTCTTGTTTGTTGCACCAGTGTTATTTGCCATCCACTGTGTATTTGCTGGATTATCCTTTATGATAATGGATATTCTAAACGTGAAAATCGGTATGACCTTCTCAGGAGGATTAATCGATTTCTTCTTATTCGGTATCTTGCCAAACAGAACCGCTTGGTGGCTTGTGATTCCAGTTGGTCTCGCACTTGCTGCTATTTATTACTTCGGATTTAGATTTGCCATTCGCAAATTTAATCTGAAAACGCCAGGCCGTGAGGATGAAGCAGCTGACGGTGCAGATAATGCTAAGTCTGAAACCGGTAATGACTTACCTTATGAAATTCTTGAAGCAATGGGTGACCAAGAAAACATTAAACACCTTGATGCTTGTATTACGCGTTTACGTGTCACTGTTAACGATCAGAAGAAAGTGGACAAGGACCGCTTGAAAAAGCTTGGTGCTTCAGGAGTTCTCGAAGTAGGGAACAACATACAGGCCATCTTCGGTCCTCGCTCTGATAATTTAAAAACACAAATGCAGGACATCATTGCAGGCCGCACGCCTCGTCCAGCGAAAGACCCTTCTGCAAAAGAAGAAGTCAGCCAGCAGGTCGAAGAAGTCATTGCAAAACCGCTTCAAAACGAACTAGGTGAAGAAATCTTTGCTTCACCAATTACAGGGGAGCTTCATCCGATTACAGATGTACCAGATCAAGTATTCTCAGGGAAAATGATGGGTGACGGTTTCGCCATCTTGCCAACAGATGGAACGGTGGTTTCACCGGTGAAAGGGAAGATCTTAAATGTATTCCCAACGAAACACGCAATTGGCCTGCAATCTGATGGTGGACTTGAAATTTTGATCCACTTCGGTATTGATACGGTCAGCCTCAAAGGAGAAGGATTTGAAGCATTTGTACAAGAGGGAGATCAAGTAGAAATCGGTCAAAAACTCTTAGAGGTTGATATTGATAAAATTAAGTCTGAAGTACCATCTTTGATGACACCAATTGTATTTACCAACTTAAGTGAAGGACAATTTATTGACCTACAAGAATCCGGTGAAATCAAAGCTGGTCAAGAAAACATCATGAAAATTTCAAAATAATTTTCATAACTGCCGTTCTTGTTAGATGACAAGCTCGGCAGTATGATATAATATTGTGGATGTATTAATTGTATAAAAAGGAGATTGATAAAAATGGCTCAACAAACATTCAAAGTAACTGCAGATTCTGGAATTCACGCACGTCCTGCAACAGTACTTGTACAAACTGCTAGTAAATATGATGCTGATATCAACTTAGAATATAATGGTAAAACAGTGAACCTGAAATCTATTATGGGTGTAATGTCTCTAGGAATTGCGAAAGGTGCTACAATCACTATCTCTGCTTCTGGTTCTGATGAAAATGATGCACTTGCTGCGCTTAAAGACACAATGAAAAGTGAAGGCCTAGGCGAGTAATGCAACAACTGAAAGGAATCGGTGCTTCAGCAGGCGTTGCGATTGCAAAAGCATATCGTCTGGAAGAACCAGATTTAACAGTTCACCAAAAAGACATCAACGATCCAGAGACAGAAGTGAAGCGTTTTGAAGAAGCAATTCATGTTTCTAAACAAGAACTTGAAGCAATTAAAGAACATGCGCTAAAAGAGCTTGGCCAAGACAAAGCAGATATCTTTTCTGCACACCTTCTTGTGTTAAGTGATCCAGAGCTGCTAAACCCAGTAAAGGATAAAATCAACTCTGATAAAGTAAATGCTGAATTTGCTTTAAAAGAAACAGCGACAATGTTTGTTACGATGTTCGAAGCAATGGACAATGAATACATGAAGGAACGCGCAGCGGATATTCGCGACGTAACAAAACGTGTAACTGGACATTTGCTAGGCGTTGACATTCCGAATCCAAGCATGATTTCTGAAGAAGTGGTCATCATTGCTGAAGATTTAACTCCTTCTGATACTGCTCAGCTGAACAGACAATTCGTCAAAGGATTTGCGACAGATATCGGCGGTCGTACTTCTCACTCAGCGATTATGGCAAGATCAATGGAGATTCCAGCTGTTGTTGGAACAAAAGAAGCAACAAAAACGGTGAAAAACAATGATCTGATCATTGTTGATGGTATTAGCGGAGACGTCATCATTCAGCCTTCTGAAGATGAAGTGAAAGCGTATCAAAAAAAGCATGAAGACTATTTAGCTAAAAAAGTGGAATGGGCGAAACTGGTTGACCAGCCAACGGTCACAAAAGACGGCGTTCACGTAGAGCTAGCTGCAAATATCGGAACACCTGAAGATGTAAAAGGTGTGCTTGAAAATGGCGGCGAAGCAGTCGGATTGTACCGTACAGAATTTTTATACATGGGCAGAGATCAGCTTCCTACAGAAGAAGAGCAGTTCGATGCGTATAAAACTGTTTTAGAGAAAATGGAAGGCAAAGCAGTGGTTGTCCGCACACTAGATATTGGTGGCGATAAAGAACTCCCTTACTTGCAGCTTCCAAAGGAAATGAACCCGTTTCTTGGCTTTAGAGCGATCCGCCTTTGCCTCGAAGAACAGGAGATTTTCAGAACACAACTACGCGCCTTACTTCGTGCAAGTACATATGGAAACTTGAAAATCATGTTCCCTATGATCGCGACGTTATCAGAATTTAGAGAAGCAAAAGCCATTTTACTTGAAGAAAAAGAAGCATTGGTTGCCGCTGGTACAGACGTATCCGATTCCATTGAAATCGGTATAATGGTAGAAATTCCATCAACAGCTGTCATTGCAGACCAATTTGCAAAAGAAGTGGATTTCTTCAGTATTGGAACAAATGACTTGATTCAATACACAATGGCTGCTGATCGAATGAACGAACGAGTGTCTTATCTTTACCAGCCTTACAATCCAGCGATTTTACGTCTGATTACGCTTGTTATTGAAGCAGCGCATAAAGAAGGTAAATGGGTTGGCATGTGCGGAGAGATGGCAGGAGATGAAATCGCAATTCCTCTTCTTCTTGGATTAGGATTAGATGAATTCTCAATGAGTGCAACATCTATTCTTCCAGCAAGAACTCAGCTAAGCAAGCTTTCTAAGAAAGAAGCTGCATCATTTAAAGAGCATATTTTATCACTTAGCACGACAGAAGAAGTGGTTGATTTCGTGAAGAAAACGTTTCAACATAACTAAGTGAATTCAAACCAGACAGTAACCCTGTCTGGTTTTTTTGTCGAATTTTATCATATTGGGTCATATCCGTCAGAGAGAAGGGCATTCTATAAGAAAAATGGAGGTGTCCAGATTGCCTTTCTCAGACTATAAACCGGGTGATCAAGTATATGTGATTTATCGAAATCCACATGCAGCAAACGTAGCACAAATCAAAGAAGCAGAAATCGTTTCACATCCATACAACAAAGAGGAGCTTGCCCTATTTTTACTTGAAACGTACCATCCTTTAGCTCCAGATGATGCGGTCTTTCCGACATATGAAGAAGCAGAAGCTCTTTATCAAGATTTATTTGAATAAGGGAGATTTTAGAAAGGATAAAAGCCATCCTGCACGGTTAAAGTAACGGTATGAAAACCTATAAGGTAAGGATGTGCTAAATATGATCAAACCTTTTGTGCCCCAGCTTGTGTACATTGAACCACGGGCGTTAGAGTACCCGTTAGGACGAGAGCTGAAGGAAAAGTTTGAGGGGATGGGTATTGAAATAAGAGAAACGACTTCACATAACCAAGTAAGAAATATTCCGGGTAAAAATGACTTACAAAAGTATCGTAATGCGAAATCAACGCTTGTCATTGGTGTGAGGAAAACGTTGAAGTTTGATACGTCTAAACCATCTGCGGAGTATGCGATCCCATTTGCAACAGGCTGTATGGGGCATTGCCATTATTGCTACCTGCAAACGACGATGGGGAGTAAGCCATACATTCGAACATATGTGAATGTTGAAGAAATATTAGATCAGGCGGAGCAGTACATGAACGAGCGTGCACCGGATATCACGAGATTCGAAGCTTCTTGTACGTCAGATATTGTAGGAATTGACCATTTGACACATACACTAAAGACAGCGATTGAATACTTCGGCCAGACTGATCTTGGTAAGCTTCGCTTTGTGACAAAATTTCATCATGTCGATCATTTACTTGATGCAAAACATAATGGCCGGACAAGATTCCGCTTTAGCATCAATGCGGATTATGTCATTAAATATTTCGAACCCGGTACATCACCGTTAGATCAGCGGGTTGAAGCGGCTGTCAAGGTTGCGAAAGCAGGTTATCCTCTTGGCTTTATTATTGCCCCAATCTACATTCATGAAGGCTGGCAGGAAGGATATAAAGTTCTTTTTGAAAAGCTCGATGCAGCTCTTCCTGAAGATGTGAGGCACGATATCACCTTCGAAATGATCCAGCATCGTTTTACAAAACCAGCGAAGCGTGTGATCCAAAAAAACTATCCGAAATCAAAATTAGAATTAGATGAAGAAAAAAGACGTTACAAGTGGGGCAGGTATGGAATTGGGAAATATATCTACCAAAAAGATGAGGAACAAGAACTAAGACAGACGTTAGAATCATATATTGATCAGTACTTTCCGTCTGCAAAAATTGAATATTTTACTTAAAGCAAGCCTTTTTGGCTTGTTTTTTTCTATTTAAATTTTCTTGCAACTATTGAATGCGGTACCAATTTTGCCGATATACAAAATAAGATACGAAAGTAGGATGTAGGGGTGATGAGATGTTTAAGAAACTTCAAGTGAGAATAGCTGTTTTTATCTCAGTTATTTTAATTTTAACCGTTGTGGCAGTTCAAGTGGGTTCCAACATAGTATTGACACCACTCATTGAACGGGATGCAAAAACGACTACAGCAGCAACAGCAGAAAGCATGAGAGATATTATTGCTCAAAAGCTTGATAATTACGGGGATACAATAAACAGACTGGCAACAAGTACACTGACAAAAGATTTTGCCCAAAAGCAAACAAAACAAACATTAACCTTTGAAAACGATGAACTAAAAGGCTTGCAGGAGCAGGATGAACTGATCTCACTTGCCTATATAGGAACAAGTGACGGCAAAATGTTTGCCTTCCCAGAATCTGATTTTGGCGAGGGATATGATCCAACAAAGAGAGATTGGTTTATTAATTCTGCTGAAAAGCCTGATGAAGTCATCTGGACAGATCCGTACATTGATAAAGCAACGAATGAAATGGTTGTCTCAGCCACCAAGGCAATTGTGCGAAATGGAAAAGTTGTTGGCGTCGCAGGACTTGATTTGAAGCTGTCTTCCATTCAATCATATATTAAGGAACAAAAGATTCCTTATATGGGAACTGCTTTCTTAGTTGATGGCAAAGGAACGATTTTGGCACATCCAACTGAGCAAGGAAAAAACATATCAAAAGTTGCTTCTGTAAAAAAAGCGATCGACAATTCCGGTATTGATGATAATAAAGAACTGACGGTCATTTCTAAAATCAAAGAGGCAGACTGGACAATAGGTGTCAGCTTTGAGAAAAAGAAACTGCTTTGGATCACAGAACAAATGAATCAGACGAGCATCATTATTTCAGTGATTGCCATTATTCTTGCGATCATTCTCAGTTTCTTATTAGCAAAAAGCATTACAACGCCAATCAAGCGTCTGATCGAGCATGTGCGTAAAGTATCTGAAGGTGATTTAACCAATTCACTTGAAACGAAATCTCAAGATGAGATTGGTATCCTCACAAAGAGCTTTAACCAAATGACTGAGGGAATCAGAGAGTTAATTGAAAAAGTGAAAGGGGCTTCAGACCAAGTAGTGACATCAACGGATGAAGTCACACAAATTTCAAATGAAACCTTGCTGTCGAGCGAACAGATTGCGACCGCCATTCAAGAGGTGGCAACAGGCGCGTCTAAACAGGCATCAGATGCAGAAACAATTAATGAGAAATCAGAGCAACTGTATGAGAAAGTGCGCCATATGGGTGAGCTTGCCACGCAAATGCAAACCAACTCAAAATCATCTGAAAATGCAAGCTATAAAGGGCTTGATGCACTTGGTGTGCTCGTTCAAAAATCAACACAAGCGAGCGAAGAATCGAAAAAGGTAGAGCAAATGCTGCTAGACCTTGAGCATAAAACGAAAAATATCGAAAACGTGGTGACAGCCATCTCTCAAATCTCGGATCAAACGAATTTACTTGCACTGAATGCAAGCATTGAAGCAGCGAGAGCTGGAGAAAGCGGACGAGGATTTGCTGTTGTTGCAGAAGAAGTCAGAAAGCTTGCTGAACAATCTGCGCAATCAACCAAACACATTAGTGAAACCGTCAAACTCATTCAAGATGAATCGAAGAAGGCGGCTGAAGCGATGACAGCAGCAAGCAAGATGAATGAGGAACAAGGTGACGCCATTAATGCAACAGGTGAGGCACTGAGCAGCATCACAATGGAAATGCAGGCACTTGTCGGTACAATTGACAGCATTCATACACAGATCAATGAAATGACAGAAGAACAGCAGAAGATGAGTGACTCCATTCAAAGCATTGCTGCAATTTCAGAAGAATCGGCGGCTTCAGCTGAGGAAGTGCATGCGTCTACAGATGAACAAGTCCAAGTTTTAGAAAGAACGAAAACCTCGACTGAAATGCTGAACGAATCAAGCAATGCATTACGTCAGGCAGTAGATCGGTTTAAGCTGTAAAGAAGCGGAAAGGAACCTTGCGACGTGAGCAAGGTTCTTTTTGTATGATAAAATAAAGCAGAGGAGGTGTTGACATGAATGTCAATTTATCTGGAAAAAAAGCATTGGTCGCTGCAAGCAGTCAAGGTATCGGAAAAGCGATTGCCTTTGCTCTAGCAAAAGAGGGAGCAGATGTGATGCTTTCAGGAAGGCATGAGCACACGCTGAAAGAAACGGTGAAAGAATTATCTCCGCTTGTAAAAGGAAAGCTGACTTATCAAGTATGTGATGTGTCTGACGCGCAGCAAATCAAGGCGCTAGTTCAAGCGGCAGCTGGTGATGAGAAGTGTGTAGACATTCTTGTGAACAATACAGGCGGGCTTAAAACAGGGACGCTTGAAACCTTAACAGATGAAGACTGGATGGAATCATTTCAGCTTCATTTACTCAGCTATATTCGATTATTAAAAGAGGCCTTGCCTTATTTGAAAAAACACGGTGCACGCGTGTTAAACATTGCGTCTATGTCAGTAAAAGAACCGATCCCAGGCTTAATGCTGTCAAATACTTTTAGACCGGCTATTGCCGGCTGGACAAAAACAGCCGCTCAGGAGCTTGCAAAGGATGGTATTTTGATTAATACGTTAGCCCCAGGGAAAATTGAAACAGAGCGCGTCAAACAGCTAGATAAGCACCGCGCGCAGGTAGAGCACCAAACGGTTGAAGAAATCAAAGCACAGGCTGAACGTACGATTCCGCTTGGCCGTTATGGACAGCCAGAGGAATTTGCAGCATATGCAGCTTTTCTTTTATCTGAAGCAAGTACATATATGACAGGTCAAACACTTATCATTGATGGTGGATTGACAAAGTCTCTTTAAGGAGGAACAAGTGATGACACAAATCAAAACAGTTGGTTTTATTGGAACTGGTGTAATGGGACGCAGTATGGCAGAACATTTAATGGATGCAGGTTATGAAGTTCTCGTTTATACAAGAACAAAAGCGAAAGCAGATGCACTCATTCAAAAAGGCGCATCATGGAAGCCGGAAGTGAAGGAAATTGCACAACATGCAGATGCTGTCATCACAATGGTAGGATATCCATCAGATGTAGAAGAAATCTATTTAGGTGAAGAGGGGCTTGTGGCACATGCTACGCCTGGTACTTATCTGATAGATATGACGACATCGAAGCCTCAGCTGGCAAAAGAAATTGAAGTGAAAGCGAAAGAAAAAGGGCTGTTTGCATTAGATGCACCAGTTTCTGGCGGAGACGTAGGCGCAAAAAATGCAACGCTTGCGATTATGATTGGCGGAGAAAAATCAGCCTATGAAGCGTGTTTGCCCTTATTTGAGAAAATGGGCGAAAACATTCAATATCAAGGACCTGCAGGAAGTGGCCAGCATACCAAAATGTGTAACCAAATTGCGATTGCAGCAGGCATGATAGGTGTCGCAGAGGCTATGGCCTATGCCGAAAAATCAGGACTTGATCCAGAGCACGTGCTCAAAAGCATCACAACGGGCGCGGCAGGAAGCTGGTCCTTGTCAAACCTTGCACCAAGAATGCTGAAAGGTGATTTCGAGCCAGGGTTCTACGTGAAGCATTTTATTAAAGATATGGGCATTGCACTTGAAGAAGCAGAGCTGATGGGAGAAGAAATGCCAGGACTCTCACTTGCAAAGTCACTTTATGAAAAGCTGAGTGAGCAGGGAGAAGAAAACAGCGGCACCCAAAGTATATATAAATTATGGGTGAAATAAAAAATCTGTCCCACGTAGATGGGACAGATTGTAGCGTGTAAACAAACCCTCTCATTTTTTGAAGGTTTTCAATCACGCTAAAAAGAAGACAAATTGAAAACCTGCCCCAATGAGGGACAGGTTTTTTTGATATTATTTTCCAATAAATTGCTGTGTCCAGTAGTTGCCAGATTTCACATAACCAACACCGATATGTGTATAGTTTTTGTTTAAGATATTAGCTCTATGGCCTTCACTGTTCATCCAAGCAGTCACCACTTCTTGAGGAGATCTTTGTCCTTGGGCAATGTTTTCACCTGCTGTTTTGTAAGTGATCCCGAATTTCTTCATTTGATCAAATGGAGATCCGTAAGTTGGGCTTGTATGAGAGAAATAGTTTTTATCTTTCATATCTTGAGATTTTGCGCGAGCAGATTTGCTTAGCTTTGAATCAACAGAAAGTGCTTTTAATCCTTGCTTTGCACGCTCTTTGTTTGTAAGCTCAACGACTTCTTTTTCAAATGCATTCAAGCTGCTGTCTGCTTTTGCTGCTGTTGTGTCTTTTTGATCAGCTTTTGTATTGTTATTGTTGTTTGTATTTTGTTTTGCTGGCGCATTTGGTTTAGACGCAGTAGGTTTTTTCACTGATTCTTGTTTTTGTTCATTTTTTGCTTTGTTTACTTCTTTCACCACTTTTGTGCCAGTAACAGGTTGACCGCTTTTGATGAGCTTGTTTAAAAGAGCTTCGATCTCTTTTTGATTCGACTTGCTTAGCTTGTTTACATCTGAAGAGATATGTAATTTTGTAGCTAATGTATGAAGATCAATGGTTTGATGCTGTACATGTATTACTTGTTTCAGGTTAAGCTCCTTCGCATCAGCTGAATGTCCCCCAGTAAATGTGATGAGTGCAGCAGCCGTTAGCGCTGAAAAAAAGAATGATTTCTTCTTCATATTGTAACTCCTCCTAAAATCTTTGTTTTGTTTTCTCACAGAAAATCATAACATGGACTTTTTGTTATAAACGTACCAGCATCCTCCATTGACAATGCCTGTTTGTCATTTTTGTTAAAGTCACAAAAAAACCCGCCTCATATCAAAGGATAGGGAATTCTTCCATTTAATGAAAACGACATAAACATACCAATATTTTAAAGTGTTAGTATATTTTTTTGCATAATAGGGATTGACAGCTTTTTTTTCACTTGTTTCGCTGTAACAACTATTACAAAAGTGTTACAATAATGAGTGGTAATTGTAAAAGATTGAAAGGATGAGAGGAGCTACATAAGTGGGAGAGAAACAGCATCAAGGTGGTGCCGAGCAGAAAAAATTCAAGCGCCGGAACGCCTGGAGGATTAATCTCTTTTTCTTCGCTGTCTTTAGTTTGTTTGCTGTGCTTGTGATCAAGCTTGGTGTGCTGCAAATCGTCAATGGTGAGGATTATAAAAAGCAAGCAAACCGAACAGAGGTCAAAACAGCATCATACCCTTCTCCGAGAGGAAAAATGTATGACGCGAGAGGAAGAGTCGTCGTTGATAATGAAAGTGTACCTGCCATCGTTTATACATCAGAAAGCGGTGTGAAAGCGAAAGATAAGATTAAGGTAGCAAGAAAACTTGCGACTTATATAAAAATGGATACTGATTTTTTGAGAGAGCGTGACATTCGAGATTTTTGGCTGGCAAGCCATCCGAAAGAAGCGGATAAGCTCATTTCAAAAGCAGAGCAAAAGAATCTTAAAGCAAAAGATGTCTATCCGCTTCAAGTAGAGCGTGTGCCTAAGAAAGAAGTTAAGGCGATCGAAAAAGATGCAGAGGAAAAAGCAGTTGCAGCGATCTATCGTCGATTTACAGGCGGATATGCCTTTGAGCCTCAAATCGTGAAAGCAATGGACCCAAATGAAGAGAAAAAAGGGGACGAAAAAGTTGCTTTACTCGATGAAACAAAAGAGTCAAAGCAGACATCATCTGTGAGTTTGACCTATGAAGAGATTTCACTTGTGTCAGAGCATCTTGATGAACTGCCTGGTGTGAATGTCATCAATGATTGGACAAGAAAATATCCGTATGAGAAGACCCTTTATAATGTACTTGGCGGTGTGACCACACCAGAGCAAGGGATTATAAAAGAGCGTGAAGATTACTATATGGCAAGAGGCTACTCACGTAATGACCGAGTAGGGAAGAGCTATTTAGAGTATCAATACGAGGATTTTCTGAACCCGGAGAAAGCGACCGTTCAATATACTCAGGTTGGCGGGAAGCTGCTCGATGAAATCAAGCGGACAGAGGGACGAAGAGGGCTTGATCTTGCACTGACATTTGATATGGAACTGCAAAAGGAAGTCGACAAGATCGTCGAATCAGAGCTTAGATCCGCTAGTGCGAGAAACTATATGATGGACCGTGCATTTGTCGTGATGATGGACCCTAACACTGGGGATGTTCTTGCGATGTCTGGCAAGAAAATGGACGGCAGAGACGTCACTGATTATGCCATCGGAACATTTACGACCCAGTACGAAATGGGCTCTGTTGTCAAAGGAGCTACTGTCCTCTCTGGTTATCAAGACGGTATGTCGCACAACCAATCCTATATGGATACACCGCTCTATTTTGCAGGAAGTGGAAAGCCTAAGAAGTCTTACAACAATCTAGGATGGGTCAACGATCTGCGGGCACTCCAAAAAAGTTCGAACGTCTATATGTTTCATGTGGCGATGAGAATGGCAGGTATTAACTATCAAAAGAATGGTCCGTTACGAGCAAGACCTGAGCACTTGCAAAAAATGAGAAACTACTATGCGCAATTCGGTCTTGGTGTGAAAACAGGGATCGATTTGCCGCAGGAATCAAGCGGGATGCAGACACATCCGAAGACGGTCGGCGGACTTTTGCTCGATGAAGCAATTGGCCAGTATGACACGTATACACCGCTTCAAGTTGCCCAGTACATGTCGACGATCGCCAATGGAGGAAATCGCGTTCAGCCAAGAGTGGTGAAAAGCGTTCACCTTCCAACGAAGAAGAATGAAGTAGGCCCAGTCGTGAAAAAATATGAGCCGAAGGTGCTGAACACGATTAACAATTCAAAAGCAGATATTGACCGCGTCAAAATGGGGCTGAAAATGGTCACATCGACTGGCGGTACTGCCGCTGGCCGCTTTGGTCAGCATGATGTCGCAGGAAAAACAGGGACGGCCCAAACCTTTTACTATGGTGCTAACCGCAGCTGGTGGGGAAATGCCACGTACAATTTAACCTTTGGGGGATATTATCCATCGTCCAATCCGAAGGTGGCTTTTAGTGTCGTAACCCCTTATGTCTCAGACAAAGATTCCGTCATTAAAACCATCCCAAGTAAAATTATTGATAAGTACGTTGAATTACAAAAGAAATACGAAAAGCAGTAAACAGCAGAGAGCACAGCAAGAGAATGTGCTCTTTTTTGCTGAAAATATGGACGTTTCCCTCGATGACGGAAGGAAAATACGGGTTTTCTAGCGAATCTTTTTTATACATCAATCTAAGGACAACCCTAAAAAATGAAAAGGAGGGTCGGACGACGATGGAACAAAAAATGAAAGATTCGAATCAGCTTTATTCGAATATTGATTTACATGCCGTTCTTTCTTCTAATGGCCGCTTTCTCTACATTTCTTCTAACTGTAAGCAGCTTTTGCTCTATGAACAAAAGGATTTACTAGGGTGTTTTTTGAAAGACTTTGTTCATACCGAAGATCAATTTCTCGTCGAGAGTTATTTCTACAATCAGCACATGCTAGAGATTTCCCACTTTAGGCTGCTTAGAAGTGACCTAACAGCTGTATGGATTGAAGCTAGTATTGATTTTGTTGCTTGTGATGAGTTAGACAGTGAATTAAGTAGAGAAATGATCCTTAAAATGAGGGTGCTGGACGCTGAACCGCAAAAAGCAGCATTTCAAACAACATCAGAAGTGTCAGAACAGTCGTTAGGCAGTCTGCCGGCTTTCCAACATGTCAGTGAAGCTGAACAATTGATTGCCATGCTGCCAAATCCGTTATGTATTACGATTTTAGGGGAAATTGTTTATGCGAATGATGCGATGCTTCAATTAATGGGGGTAAGTACAAGAGATGACATGATCGGCAAAACTGCATTTGACTTTATTGCTGAGGAGTACCATGACATTGTGAGAAGCCGAATTACGAGGCTGCAGCAAGGTCTTCCAGTCGGAATGATTGAACAGATTTGGAAACGGAAAGATGGAAGCAGCATTCATATCGAAGTGAAGTCATCACCAACGATCTATCAAAATCAGCGGGCAGAGCTTTTGCTATTAGTAGACATCTCATCCCGTAAGAAATTTCAAACCGTTCTGCAAAAAAGCCGTGAGCGGTATCAGCTGCTCATCCAAAACTCCATTGATACGATTGCGGTTATTCATGATCACAAATGGGTGTTTATGAATGAATCAGGCATTAAATTATTTGAAGCCGAGCATTACGATAAATTAATAGGAAAAGATATTTTCCATCAAATCCATTCATGTGACCAGCAAAAAGTGAAAAAAAGCATATCACGTATTATTGAAAGAGCATCAGATTCTGAGATTGTCACGATGAGCTGTCATACGTTTAAACACAAGCTGATTTATACAGAAATGGTGTGTATCCCAACTACATTTTTTGGAGAAACAGCCGTTCAAATTATTTTAAGAGATATCTCCGAACGTAAGCAGACAGAAGAGCTCATGCTCCGATCTGAAAAATTATCGATCGCAGGCCAATTGGCTGCGGGCATTGCACATGAGATCAGAAACCCATTGACTGCCATCAAAGGCTTTTTGCAGCTCATTAAACCGCAAACAAAAGATCGGGATCAATATTTCGAGATTGTTTTCTCTGAACTGAGCCGGATAGAAATTATTTTAAGTGAGCTGCTCATGCTGGCAAAACCGCAGCAAACGGCATCGATGCAGACACTAGATTTGAAAAAAATCATCAGCGAAGTCACGGCTTTATTAGAAACACAAGCGAACTTAAATGGCATTTTAATGAATACTAGTGAGATAGAAGAGGGTCTCCTGATGAACGGGGATCAAAATCAGCTCAAGCAGGTGTTTATCAATTTAATCAAAAATGCCGTAGAATCCATGCCGGACGGAGGGAAGGTTGACATTACGGCCAAAGCAGAAAGAGATGGAATCCACGTTACCATTCGTGATGAAGGGGTCGGTATTCCTGAATCGGTCATGAAGCGAATAGGAGAGCCCTTTTTAACGACAAAGGAAAAAGGGACTGGACTTGGCCTTATGGTGACATTTAATATTTTAGAAAATCACAACGGCACGATCCGTGTGGATAGTCATCCCGAAAAGGGCACCGCATTTCACATCATGTTTCCTGCAAAATAAAAACAACGGCAGGAGAGCCGTTGTTTCAGTCTGTTAAATGAATGGAACGTTTTTCGAGAACGAATTGTTCTAGGCGGTCAAGTCCTTCTTTCAGTGTTTCAAGTGAATAAGCATAGGATAGACGCACATACCCCTCGCCAAGTGGAGAGAAAGCAGACCCTGGTACGACAGCGAGTCTTGTACTTTCTAACAGCTCCATACAAAAATCAAAGGAACTCATCCCAAACGATTCAATGGATGGAAAAATATAAAAAGCGCCAGAAGGCTTAATGACCGGAAGCCCCATAGAAATGAGCCGATCATATACATAATCGAGCCTTTTCTTATATTGCTCTCTCATGATGAGTGCATCATCCACACCATTTGTCACAGCTTCAAGTGCCGCCTTTTGTGAGACAGCCGAGGCACAAGACACGTTATATTGATGTACTTTTAATACATGTTTAGCAATGGGAGCTGAAGCAAATAAAAAGCCAATTCTCCAGCCGGTCATGCTATGAGACTTAGACAGTCCGTTAATCACAATGGTCTGTTCCTTTAAGAAAGAAGCGATTGAATGATGCGGCCGGTCAAATGTCAGCTCGCTATAGATTTCATCGGATAAAATAAAGATGTCTTTTCCTTCAAGGAGCTGGGCAATCTCTTTCAATTCTTCTTCTGAAAGCGTGACACCAGTTGGGTTTGAAGGATAAGGAAGCACAACACACTTTGTCTTTTCCGTTAATGCATCCTCAATCAGCTTGGCATTTAATTTAAAGCCAGCATTCGTTGTGTCGATATGTACGGGCTTCCCGCCACACATTCGAATGATCGGTTCATAGCCAGGGTAGACAGGTCCAGGTAAAATAACTTCATCACCCTCTGACAAAATGGTTCGAAACGCGGCATCAATCGCTTGACTTGCACCTGTTGTCACAATGATTTCTGACTCTGCATCATAATCAAGGTTGACTTTCTTCTTGATGTAGTGCTGGATTGCTTGTCTTAGCTCTAGGAAACCAGCATTATGAGTGTACGAAGTAAAATTCTCGTCAATGGCTGCTTTTGCAGCTGTTTTGACATGATGCGGCGTATAAAAATCGGGCTGGCCTATCGTCAAAGAAATGACATCCTCATATGACGATACGAGATTTGAAAATGTTCGAATGCCTGAAATTTCAATATCCTTTACTCTTGGATTCAGCAAATGCTCCATTTCTCATCACCTTAAAAATTTATGTTTTTATCCTATTTTACCATTCACTGCATAAATGTCACCTGCGAAAGGCACTGGATATCATTATCTGTAGTCTATTCTCCTATTCATCACAGCATGAGTGATATATTGAAGAAAGAGCAACATTTATTATAGCGTAACCTCACGAGAAAATACAGGCTGCGGTGAACATGATTAGAAAACGTCACAACTGCGTAAACTGAAAGAACGTGAGAATCAGGGTCATGGGAATTGCTTTCATAGACATACGATCTCCTAAAGGAGGACGATAAATGGAACAATCAGCGAAGACATCAAAAATAGCGTTTCTATCCGTGATAAGTAACACATTTGTTGTCATCTTAAAGATCATAGTGGGTCTGCTTACGGGATCTGTTGCGGTTTTATCAGAAGCCATTCATTCTTTTCTCGATTTAATGGCATCTTTTATTGCATTTATCTCTGTTCGTATTTCAAGAAAGCCAGCAGATTCTAAACATCCTTATGGACACGGAAAAGTCGAAAATATTTCTGGAACGATTGAGACCTTGCTGATTTTCGTTGCGGGCATTTGGATCATCTACGAATGTGTTCACAAACTAATGCATCCAGAGCCAGTCAAGCTGCCTGTGCTTGGCATTGTGGTGATGCTGATAGGCGCGCTCATCAATTTTATCGTATCGAAGGTTGTGAACAAAGAGGCAGAGCGAGTACATTCTGTCGCCATGAAATCGAATGCATTGCACCTGTTAACAGATGTGTATACGTCATTAGGGGTCGCATTCAGTTTATTGCTCGTCGCATTAACCGACTGGTATTTCTTAGATCCGATCATTGGAATGATACTTGCTCTCTTTATTATGCGTGAAGCATTTAAACTCATGAAAGAAGCCTTCCCGCCGCTCGTAGACGCCCGGCTAACGCCCGAGGAAGAACAATCGATCGAAGCAATCATTCAAGGATTCAGTCAAGAATTCATCGAATATCATGACTTTCGAACAAGACGATCCGGTGCAGAGGAATATATTGATTTTCATTTGATTGTAGATGGCAAGACAACGATTGAAGATGTTCATCAATTATGTGATCGAATTGAAGAGAAGATTTTACAAGAATTTCCGCATGCACAAATCTTTATTCATGTAGAACCTGAAAGTGAAAGGACTTCACAAACGTAAAAAAGGCGATCAACCAACTTAGGTTGTATCGCCTTTTTTTACGCTTCATCTATGAAATGAAATCAATATCCATAAGCAGTATCGTAATCTTCATACCAAGAGATATAAGCTGCGTCATCATTTGACAAATCATGCTTCATGTCTAAAAAATCAGCTTCGCAAATATCTTCAATCACAGTCATTTCATTGTTCTTTAATCGTACGACAGTTCCCATCATGAACACCTTTCTTTAAAAAATCCTTGACTATTGTACCATGTGAAGAACGATTGTCAACAGCAGAATGGAAACAAGACGAAAATATCACAAAATGTTAAAAAATCAGGAGGTAAAAGAACTAGAAATGCCATGATTTTCACAAATTTTCAGTATTTATTCACATAAATCATTGAGGATGAACTGATCTAAAATATATGTAAAAGTGTAAAGTTACATTGATCTTGCGATATTCATAAGATATAATAACGAATGATTATAAGAAATTTATAGAAAACATACATAATAAAGGAGAAATAGGATGGAAACAAACATAACAGAACCACACATTCAAGAAAAGAAGCATCCTGAGCTAGCAGGCGTAGGCTATCGTTTTCTTGCACACCTTTTGGATGGTATCATCATCGGCGTACCATATTCTTTTATCATGTTTATTTTGGCAACACTCTTTTTTGTCTCAAGTCCAGAGGCAGCATTGATGATGGATGACGACAGCTATTACTATTCAACAACTGTTATGACAGATGAGGAATGGGCAGTGATTATGGGACTTATCTTTTTCTATATAGGAGCGATCTTGATCGGTATTGTGGTGACATGGCTTTATTACGCCATCATGGAATCATCAAAACTACAAGGAACGCTTGGTAAGATGGCTCTTGGGATTAAAGTGACAAGAGTAACGGGCGAAAAAGTGACATTCGGCCGTGCAACAGGCCGCTTCTTTGCAAAAGGCTTTTTGTCTCCAATCTTATATATTGGCTACATCATTGCCTTTTTCACAGAGAAAAAACAAGCACTTCACGATTTAATTGCAAGTACCATTGTTGTGAAGAAATAATGAAAAAAAGCACCTCTGCTCAATCGTAAGAGGTGCTTTTTGTATAGATTGCTTGTATGGAAGAGGGACGTATGACATAAAATAGAATGATAGTGAAAAATCAGGCAGGGAAGGGAGACAAACGATTGAAAACAGGGAAAAAGACCATGCAGAAAAAAGGGGCAGGCTTCGGGCTGTTTTTGACAGCACCCATTTTGGCCTGGGCATTGTATGACTTTGCAAATACGATATTTTCATCGAATATGATCACCATTTTCTTCCCGTTCTACTTGCAGGAAACGATCGGAGACAGTGCGAGAATGGATCAGATCGCTAGTACATTTATATCTTATGCAAACGCACTAGCTAGTTTTTTCCTCGTCATTTTCACACCATTATATGGAGTCCTGATTGATCGTACAGGAAAAAAGAAGCGCTACATCACAGTGTTTACTCTAATATGTATAGCTTGTACGTTTTTGATGGGGATCTTTGCTGGAATTGATTTCTCATCCGAATGGTTTGGGCTGCCTGTCTCTTTATTAGTAGTGGTCACCTTGTTTGTGATTGCAAAATTTTTCTATCACTCGAGCCTAGTGTTTTATGACACCATCCTGCCCGATCTTGGGACAAAGGATGAAATACCACTAATTTCTGGATTTGGCATTGCCGTTGGTTATTTAGGGACACTTGTTGGTCTCACAGTTTATTTACTTGTTGGCAATGACCAATTTCATGAAGCATTTATTCCGACAGCACTATTATTCTTTCTCTTTTTCCTGCCATTTCTCTTTTTTGTAAAAGACCCTCATCCACTGCCGCAGCCAGAGAAAAAGGCGTCATTTTTCAGCGGATATAAAGAAATTATTCGCACGTTTAAAGAGATGAAGCATTACAAGCCGGCTTTTATCTTTATGATTGCTTTCTTTTTTATGAATGATGCCTTACAGACAGCGATTGCGATGATGGCTGTGTATGCCAAAATCATCATTGGCTTTACTGCAGGACAATTTATTCTGCTTTATCTTGTGTCGACCATTTCAAGTATCATTGGCTCCTTTTTATTTGGATATATCACAAAAGCGATTGGGGCAAAGCGCTCAATTACAGTCGTGTATGTGATTTTGATCGTTGCCCTGATTCTGGCTGTGACAGCCACAACAGAATGGATCTTCTGGGTGGCTGGCAGTTTATTCGGTATTTCACTCGGCGCAAGCTGGGGGGCATCTCGAATATTGATTATTGAGCTGACACCAAAGGAAAAGAGAGGACAGTTTTTTGGTCTCTTTGCATTCTCAGGGAAGGTGTCTTCCATTATTGGACCCATCATTTATGGGTCAGTCACTCTGCTGTTTGCAGAGCACGGAAACCTCGCAAGCCGTCTTGCGCTAGGGTCTTTACTCATTCTCGCAGCGATAGGACTTGTGATTCATCAATTCGTACGAGAGAAAGCGTAAAGAAACGTCAACTTTTTACCTAGGCTGCCGATATAAAAAGTACAATCTTATATTGAAGAATAGAGGGATTTCCGTGGCTTTAAACAAACAAGAAATTTTACTTGATTCTGGTACAAATGAATTGGAAATTGTAAAGTTTGAAATTGGTTCAAATCAATTCGGCATTAACGTGATGAAAGTAAGAGAAATTATTCAGCCGGTAGAGTTGACTGTTGTACCGCACTCTCACAAAGACGTAGAAGGTATGATTAGTTTACGAGGCGAGATTTTGCCAGTCATCAATCTATTTTCCTTTTTTAATGTCGAGTCAGATCAGTCCGAACAAGAGAAGTATATCGTGACTGAATTCAACCAACGGAAATTTGTGTTCCATACAGGAACGGTTTCACAAATTCACCGCGTCAGCTGGGAAGAGATTGAAAAGCCAACTGCACTCAATCAAGGTATGGAACGTCATTTAACAGGCATTATTAAGCTTGATGGGAAAATGATGTTCCTTCCAGACTATGAAAAAATCATTTATGATATTGAATCGGCTTCTGGTGTAGAAACGTACCATATGTTTGACGGTGAGAAAGACGAAAGAAGAACAGGGAAGAAGCTATATGTCGTTGAAGATTCTCCGCTTCTCATGCGTTTATTATCAAATGAATTAACTGAAGCAGGCTATAAAAACATTGTGACCTTTGAAGATGGCAAACAGGCATATGATCACGTCATGGATCTTGTTAGCAAAGGAATCACTGTGACAGAAGAAATTGATATGATTATTACGGATATTGAAATGCCAAAAATGGATGGTCACCGATTAACAAAACTGCTAAAGGAAAACCCTTTAACGAGTTCCATACCGATTCTCATCTTCTCTTCGTTAATCACTGAAGATTTGCGGCATAAAGGGGAAACAATCGGTGCTGATGATCAAATTAGTAAACCAGAAATTCATCAGCTCATTGAAAAGGTTGATCATTTTATTATCTAAAGAAAAAACCACTCGTCATGAGTGGTTTTTTGTTTAAAAATAACTTTCCCCGAGTCGTTTGAAGACGGGCTTTGTATAATGTGATTTTTGTTTTGTGGCGGTAGGTTTTTCTTTTAAACCGACATACGTTTGAAGCAGTTGCTTTGCTCGGTTTAATGACATATTCGCTTTCGGATTGCGATATGATTGATTTAAATTTCCTAAGTGTGGCAAAAATTCGAAGTCTTCTTTGGTTGGTGGCAGGTGAAAATAATAATCTCCAATTTCAATCAGCACGTCGGACTGTTGTTGACTATATTTGGGATTGTTAGAGAAATGTAGGCCCACTTTTTTTCCTTTACCTTCTTGCAATAGTTTTTGCAGCGCACGTTTTTTCAAAAGATAAAGAAACTTGGGATTTGGTGCGGTTTTAGCATGACGGTTAACAGTATAAATGGCTTTTGCGATGTTTTCTGCTGTAGGTTCTATGTCTTTAGTATGAGCATAATCGTCCATTTTTTCTCTCCTTTGTCTTTCGTCTTCCTGTGCTTAGTATAAATTATACGTTTTTATTAGTAAATTGCAAATAGACTTATTGTAAAAAGAAAACCTTTGGTATAAAGGGATTAGGGGGGGTTAAAAATTTAATGTTTTAAAACCTCCCCCAATATCTCCCCCAATACTTCCTCAAATTATAAATTCATAACCTCTTCAAAAACTTCAACAGATTCTATTTCTAATTCTTCGAAAGTATGGCTATATATGTCATTAATCAATTTGAGGAGTATTTCCAAGACGATCAGCAATAACTTTGACTGGTATTCTTTTGCTTATCAGTATAGTCGCATGAGTATGTCTTAAACCATGAACGGTAATTTTCTTTAGTTTTTGTTTATCAGCAACAGCATTGACAGTGTAGTTAAGTGAGTTAGGTGATATAGGTTTTCCGTTAGTCCGACTAATTAGTATGAAATCTTCTTACGCCGTCAGTGCTAGGGGCACGTTTCCTCTAATTTTTCAAGTAAAGAATGGATTCTCCATAGGCGATTTCGATAATACCTAATGACTTCATCCTGCTGATCTAGTTCTCTTTGAATACGTTTAGACCAAATCCAAGCGTTGAATTTGCTGTATTTCACCACTGGAAGAATATCGTCCCACTCGAACATATCTAGCAACTTAGGACCCAATAATTCAATGGCTTCTTCTTTTGGCACTCCTGCCATAATCTCTTTCAAATTGGACTGCATGATTTTTTTAGCTCCGTGTGAATACATGCTTTCATACTTTTTAATAGCAGCGATTAAGAGCGGTTCAATTTCCTTTACCTCTCTGTAAACCTTCTTGAGTCTCTTATTCCATGTTGTGATTGTTGTCATTTGTCTTATCCTCCTGTTTAACAAATCCATTTTTGGATTGGTTCAATTTTTAGAAAATATTTCAATTCTATCTTTTTGCAAATCTATTACACTGGTATAATGTTCCTATCTGTTTAGATAGGGGGTGAAAAGATGAAATTCGACAAAAGTGATTTTGCATCATTTGAACAATTAGAAAATGATATGGAGATGATTCAAAAAGATGCTATGAATGCCGCAATAACTGCTTTACAAGATGGAATACAAAAGGTATTTGATGAAGCTGACAAGAAAAAATTATCCGATAAAGAGTACATCAAAGAAATTATTTCAGGTGCTTGTGGTTCTGCTCTTTTTGCTTCTTCTCTTCATACGACACATATGATTTCAAACTATTTTCCAATAATTTTGGAAATGGCTTATCAAACGACTGTTGAGCGTATTGAATCCCACCCAAATTTGGGGAATGAATATGACTACCATGTTGGTACTTGAGCACGGCTCAAATTTGAGCTATGCGATTAGATCAACGGGCCTATCCATGAAATAGCTTCCTCAAAGTCTAGCTTTCTTAAATCCTTGTATGTAGGCACTGCGAAAGCGTCCCTAAAATTTCGGTGAATGCTCGTGAACATACGACGTTTGACTTCTTCATCTTCTCCATATCGCTCGACAAGCTCATACACACGCTTGTTAATTCGTTTCTGAATGACTGTTTGTTGATACGCATTGATAGATAAATTGTTTTCTAGCTTACCGATCCGCTCATCTGTTTCGTTCTGTCTTTGCTCAAGTCGAATCATCTGTTGAAGCTGCGGGCTAAGATTAGAAAAGTTTTGTAGGTTCTGCTCCATTTCGTTGAACTGGGTCACATATGCAGCAGTGAATAATACGCCCTTCTCTCCTGTCATTTTGTTAGCAACCATGTCGCATCCTTTACGAGTAATAAAATAGCTAGGCTTATCTCGATTAAGTTTGTCTTTGTATGTGCTCGGGACAAAAAATCAGTTGGGCGGAAATTTCCGCCTATCAAATATTTCTCGTAACCTCTGATAGCCTCTAATAAATCCTTATGTCTTTTATCAACCATTTCAGCCACTTCTCGACTGTCTACCAAAAGTTGTCCGTTTTGTTCGATTACTTGTAAATTGTTATTCATATTGCTCCTCCTATTTTGACTCGGTGCCCCAGGCGGCTTTTTTTAATACTAATACAATTTTAAGGAGTAGATGAACAATGGTAAAAATCATTCAAGATTATATTTCAAAGAGTAACCGCAACAGACCAGGCAACTATATGAAGCCTTTATATATCACGGTTCATAACACCGCGAATACAGCCAAAGGCGCAAACGCAGCAAGTCACGCTAGTTTTGTGAAATGTTCAAACACAGCGGTAAGCTGGCATTACACTGTGGACGAAAATATGATCTATCAGCATTTACCGTTAAACAAAAACGGCTGGCACGCAGGGGATGGCAGAGGCACGGGAAACATGAAATCAATTGGAATTGAAATTTGTGAGAATGCTGACGGAAACTTTGAAAAGGCAATCGAGAACGCTCAATGGCTTATTAGACAGTTAATGCAGGAACAAGGCATTCCATTGTCAAACATTGTGCCGCATAAGCATTGGAGTGGAAAAGAATGTCCTCGTAAGTTGCTCAATCGTTGGGACAGCTTCAAAGCCGGGATCGCCGTTGCTAACACAAATAAAAAGCCGTCTGCTAAACCAACAAAAGCAGAACCATCCAAAACAGCAGCTTCCAAACCTCCTAAAAAGTCATATAGCTTGTCAATAGGTATTTTAAAAGTTACAAAGCCTCTTACAAAGGGGTCAGCAGTAAAAGCCGTACAAGAAGCCCTAGCCCCTGTGTATTACTACCCGGACAAAGGAGCGAAAAATAACGGTGTTGATGGTTATTATGGGCCAAAAACAGCGGATGCGGTCAAACGATTTCAGCTCATGCATGGGCTTGTTTCTGATTGCATTTATGGTCCAAAGACTAAAGCAGCTCTTCAAAAAGCATTAAAATAAGAAAGATCTCACATCAAATGAGGTCTTTTTCTATCCACAAGCATTAGAGGAGGTTTCCAGGTCATATTTTGCCCAAATCTCCTAGTGGTTATAACTCAAATTTGTAAATAATCACTTTTCCCATTCCACTTACATATAGTATACAGACCGCATGTTTACACCTTTGATGATTTAACCTCATATGGAAAAGAAACTTCTCCTATGGGGAGGTCTTTTCTTTTTTTTGTCTTTATCTTATTTTTCTTTTCTTTTGGAGGGGTATCATTTATTTTAATTTCCAACTATCGCTATTTTGAAAACTATATAAGAAAAAGAACATTATACATATTTATCAATAATAAAATGTCTAAATCAACATAATTAGGGTTAAATGATCAGAACCAAAATCAGATTATTGAATAGTATGTACTTGAGGTGATCTTATGAAAAGATGTAGACATTGTGGAAAATCATGTACATCTAATAAAAGAGGAAATTGGTATGACACGCATGAAGATTACGGCTGGGAGTGTGATAGCTGTAAGAGAGTAAGGAAAAACCCATGCTGTGGAAAGGATCCTTGTGTGTGTGTTATTCAAGGTCCGCCTGGAAGAAGAGGCCCAGCAGGCCCAGCAGGCCCAGCAGGTGCAGCAGGCCCAGCAGGTGCAGCAGGCCCAGCAGGTGCAGCAGGCCCAGCAGGTCCAACAGGTGCAGCAGGTCCAGCAGGTGTCACAGGAGCGACCGGAGTAGGACTAACAGGAATTGTGCCATTCGATCCAGGAGCAGCACCAGGTTATCCAGTAGGTCAAGTGGTGACGAATAATGGTAGTACGTATATTGTAAACACGCCATCTCCAACTGGCACGCCAGGAACATCACCAGATTACACGTTGATAGCGGGTGCTGGTGCAACCGGAGTGACCGGTTCAAGCGGAGCGACAGGGGCCACCGGTTCTAATGGAGCGACTGGTGCAACAGGAGCAACGGGTCCAACCGGAGCGACCGGAGTAGGACTAACAGGAATTGTGCCATTCGATCCAGGAGCAGCACCAGGTTATCCAGTAGGTCAAGTGGTGACGAATAATGGTAGTACGTATATTGTAAACACGCCATCTCCAACTGGCACGCCAGGAACATCACCAGATTACACGTTGATAGCGGGTGCTGGTGCAACCGGAGTGACCGGTTCAAGCGGAGCGACAGGGGCCACCGGTTCTAATGGAGCGACTGGTGCAACAGGAGCAACGGGTCCAACCGGAGCGACCGGAGTAGGACTAACAGGAATTGTGCCATTCGATCCAGGAGCAGCACCAGGTTATCCAGTAGGTCAAGTGGTGACGAATAATGGTAGTACGTATATTGTAAACACGCCATCTCCAACTGGCACGCCAGGAACATCACCAGATTACACGTTGATAGCGGGTGCTGGTGCAACCGGAGTGACCGGTTCAAGCGGAGCGACAGGGGCCACCGGTTCTAATGGAGCGACTGGTGCAACAGGAGCAACGGGTCCAACCGGAGCGACCGGAGTAGGACTAACAGGAATTGTGCCATTCGATCCAGGAGCAGCACCAGGTTATCCAGTAGGTCAAGTGGTGACGAATAATGGTAGTACGTATATTGTAAACACGCCATCTCCAACTGGCACGCCAGGAACATCACCAGATTACACGTTGATAGCGGGTGCTGGTGCAACCGGAGTGACCGGTTCAAGCGGAGCGACAGGGGCCACCGGTTCTAATGGAGTGACCGGTTCAAGCGGAGCGACAGGGGCCACCGGTTCTAATGGAGCGACTGGTGCAACAGGAGCAACGGGTCCAACCGGAGCGACCGGAGTAGGACTAACAGGAATTGTGCCATTCGATCCAGGAGCAGCACCAGGTTATCCAGTAGGTCAAGTGGTGACGAATAATGGTAGTACGTATATTGTAAACACGCCATCTCCAACTGGCACGCCAGGAACATCACCAGATTACACGTTGATAGCGGGTGCGGGAGCCACCGGAGCCACCGGTTCTAGTGGAGCAACAGGAGCCACGGGAGCCACGGGAGCCACGGGAGCCACGGGCGATGCAGGTGCAACGGGAGCCACGGGCGATGCAGGTGCAACCGGACCAACAGGAGCCACAGGCGCAACAGGAGCTACAGGTCCAACGGGAGCCACGGGCGATGCAGGTGCAACCGGACCAACAGGAGCCACAGGCGCAACAGGAGCTACAGGTGCAACGGGAGCCACGGGCGATGCAGGTGCAACGGGAGCCACGGGCGATGCAGGTGCAACCGGACCAACAGGAGCCACAGGCGCAACAGGAGCTACAGGTCCAACGGGAGCCACGGGCGATGCAGGTGCAACCGGACCAACAGGAGCCACAGGCGCAACAGGAGCTACAGGTGCAACGGGAGCCACGGGCGATGCAGGTGCAACGGGAGCCACGGGCGATGCAGGTGCAACGGGAGCCACGGGCGATGCAGGTGCAACGGGAGCCACGGGCGATGCAGGTGCAACCGGACCAACAGGAGCCACAGGCGCAACAGGAGCTACAGGTCCAACGGGAGCCACGGGCGATGCAGGTGCAACAGGAGCCACGGGAGCCACAGGAGCCACGGGAGCCACGGGCGATGCAGGTGCAACGGGAGCCACGGGAGCCACAGGAGCCACGGGAGCCACGGGCGATGCAGGTGCAACGGGAGCCACGGGCGATGCAGGTGCAACGGGAGCCACGGGAGCCACAGGAGCCACGGGAGCCACGGGCGATGCAGGTGCAACGGGAGCCACGGGCGATGCAGGTGCAACCGGACCAACAGGAGCCACAGGCGCAACAGGAGCTACAGGTCCAACGGGAGCCACGGGCGATGCAGGTGCAACAGGAGCCACGGGAGCCACGGGCGTTGCAGGTGCAACGGGAGCCACGGGAGCCACAGGAGCCACGGGAGCCACGGGCGATGCAGGTGCAACGGGAGCCACGGGCGATGCAGGTGCAACCGGACCAACAGGAGCCACAGGCGCAACAGGAGCTACAGGTGCAACAGGAGCCACGGGAGCCACAGGAGCCACGGGAGCCACGGGAGCCACGGGAGCCACGGGAGCCACTGGGGGAACCGGAGCGACGGGAGCAACAGGAGTCACGGGAGCCACAGGAGCCACGGGAGCCACGGGAGCCACGGGAGCAACAGGAGTCACGGGAGCCACTGGGGGAACCGGAGCGACTGGAGCAACCGGAGCCACAGGAACAGGACCTTTTCTTAGTAGTGGAGTTATTGCAGCACAAGCCAACACTTCTGAAACTGTCCCAGCAGGTGGTTTAGTTAGTTTTGATTTAAATGGCATTATTGGAAATGACATTACCTTTAATGGAACAGATACTTTCACTCTTCAACCAGGTCTTTATCATGTGGAATATGATGTAAATACAGCAGAAAATACTGGGACTAGTGTTTTTAATTTGGTAGAAAATGGTGTAAGGATAACTGGTGTGGGTAATTCAGCAACAAGCGGAGGGAATATGGGAAGTGGGTCTATAATTAGAGTTCTTGAAGGAAGCACTACTACTATATCGCTGCAAAATAACTCAACTGGATCAAGGACTTTATCGTTAGTTCCGGGAAGAGTAGTTGGTGCTGTTACTATACAAGGTGCTGCTGCTAATATACGATTTTCTAGATTTGCAGATGGTCCATCAGTTTAAAACATTATTGGAAATTAAATATAAAATAATTATTAGAGTTAATTCATTTAGTTTCCTATAAATAAAACTAGTATCTGTTTCGAAAAATCCATTAGAAAAAGCCCTTTTCGGGGGCTTCTTTTTTTATTTGAATATCTTTTTCATTAGCTTTCCGGATGCTTTACCCGCAGCACGTCGCATGATACGTTTGCCTATAGTACCCTTTTGAACGGCGTTTACGTCACCCAGGTATTTTGATGTTTTATAAAGGAATGATCTTATTTTGTTTATGTTCATTTTGCGCTCCTTTTACGTCTGTCCTTTTTAAACTTCCCCCAAATCCCCCCCAAACTTCCCTCAAAAGAATACTATCATATAGTTGACTTTAGAAAGGTGAAATTTAAGTGAATAAGAGGAAGACTGTCATATCAATGCTTAAATCGATTTGGAACGTACGTTTGGTAACCCGTTAGATTTTTATTAGTAAATTGCAAATAGACTTATTGTAAAAAGCGATAGGATTTACATTGTTCTTATTTACAATATACAATAGCCATTCATGACGGTTCTAAAACGTGTCTGTATATAAAAATACAGAATGGTGTGCAAAGACACTAGTATCTATCCATCATGATTTTTCTTCAATCTGTTTCAGTTACAAAGAATGCGGCGCTTTTAATTTTCTATATGCTAAAGGTGTCGTATTTTTTATTCTTTTAAACATACTAATAAAATAACTTGTGCTGTTGAAGCCGACTTTGTAAGCAATTTCTGTTATATTGAAGTCTGTTTCTTGAAGCAGGATGAGGCTTTGTTGAACTCTATATTCATTCACATAATGAAGAGGTGTCTTCTTTAGAATATCTTTGAAGTATCTGCAGCATTCAGATCGGCTTAGCTGACCTGCTCGAGCGATATCTTGAAGATGCACCTTTTCATGATAATACTGGTGAATCCAATTCAGCATAGGTTTCATCCGTTCATTTTTATCATGCTGCCGTGCATCATATTTTATTTGAAAGCCATTTTGTAATAAACATTTCCACATGGTGATGAGTTGAATGTTGAGTTCAAGCTCATAATATGCTGGAGTTTCATCAATTAATCGCTGAATGGTTTGAATACATTGATAGATATGATTTGGCCAGTGGTCTTTTCGGTTCAATAAAATATAAGGTGTCTGACTCGCATGCATATAAGGATGAACGAAAGTGGTAAATAATTCATTAGCTGTGATGAAATGTGGGGAAACGTTTAGACAAAGATATGTACAAGTTGTCCCATTCGCATCTTTTGCCATATGCAGGCAGCCACAATTGATGAATACGCCATCTCCTTCCTTCAAACATATCGTCTCTTCATTGATGTGAAATTCAGCTTCCCCTTCTAAAATAAAAACAAATTGAAATTCGTCATGCCAGTGAAGAGGGATATGGCCGCTTCTATGATCACAAATTTTCGTATGATAAAGAGCGATAGACCAGGTCGTAGTAGAATGCTCCGTTAATTCTTTCAAATTGTAGTCAATAAGAAAATGATGATTGTTCATGTTTCTCCTCAATATTCTTTTATTTTTATGTTCAATTGATATATCAATATGTAACAAAGTGAACTACTATCAACTATATTATCATGATTGTTTGAGAGTTGAGGAGAATGAAATGGATAGAAATAAGGGAATTTTGCTTGTGCTGATTGGTGCCATCTGTTGGGGAGTAGGAGGAACGGTTTCACAAAAATTGTTTCAGCAATATGGGATTTATGTCAATTGGCTTGTGACTGTCAGGCTGCTTATTTCAGGTGGACTGCTTTTATTTGTTCATTTCATGACAAAAGAACGAGCGCAACTAATTGGTGTGTGGCAAAAGAAGAGGACGGCCATGCAAGTCCTTATATTTGGAGTAATGGGCATGCTAGCTGTTCAATATACTTATATGGCATCCATTCAACTTGGGAATGCAGCTGTGGCGACGCTTCTGCAGTATACGGCCCCTGTTATGATTATCATGTATTTAGTACTTCGCCGCCAATCTACTTTTACCAAAAGAGATATGCTGACGGTGTCATTGGCGTTCATGGGCATGTTTCTCTTATTGACGAATGGTTCTGTTTCAACATTAACCGTTCCATTTGTCGCAGTGGTTTGGGGAATACTGTCTGCTGTAGCTCTTTCGTTTTATACGCTATATCCAATCAATCTGTTAAAAGAATTTGATTCTCTAGTCGTTGTCGGCTGGGCGATGCTGATTGGGGGAGCTGCCCTTAGCTTAGTCCATCCGCCATGGAAGATAAATCTGTCACATTTACCTGTTGAAGCGTATGTTTATTTATTGTTTGTTATCATATTTGGTACAATGATCGCTTTTTGGTTTTACATAGAAAGTTTGCAATATTTATCACCGAAAGAGTCAAGCTTAATTGGAAGTGTCGAGCCCCTTGCGGCAGTTGTCACGACTGTTTTTTGGTTAAAAGAGCCATTTGGTTTTTTTCAATGGGCTGGGACAGCTTGTATTGTATACATGATTTTATTCATGGCATTATATCAGCCGAAAAAATGAGAAGGAAGGGTGTTCAAAGAGAGATTTTCATTGCAAGAAGAATTGACTGGATGAAATATATATGAAGTGAACTATTACTTCGTGATAACTACCTATTTTAAATAAATGGGTAGTTTCTCAATTTGTATTCATGTTGTGTTTGAAAATCTACCATATGCCAGACAACATGCCCGAACATATGGTTTAATCACATGGCCTATTTCTTATGACTTGAATAAGCGCAGTAGAAGCAACCATTAAAATCAGTTTCATTCGTCATTTGTTTAGCTTCATCAATGGCGCTTTCGCCACTCATGTGCAGACCAATCAATTTACGGCTTGCAGCATCACCTAAAAATGCACAATCTTCTGTATGTACAACATATTGACCTTGATCATCTTTTGTATGAATAAAATAATAACTTTTTAGCATACCCCTCACCTCCAACCTGACTATCCTACTATAAAACTTCCAATGATGTAAAGATTTTTAACTAAAAATATTGCAATTTTATACATATTTCTTTTATTTCATACAAAGAAAAATATGTTATAAGATCAAAGTTAATGAGAACAGAAAGGACTGTTTAGATTGGAAGATATGTTAACTCCTTTATTGGTCGCATTTGTCGTTGGAGGCATTGTGTACGTGATAGATGATCGGCCCGTTCATCCTTTGCTTCTATTTCTCATCCTATTTATTAGCATTTATGCAGTTGAAAGAATCATTCATTTTGCTTCGAATCATTTCGATGAGCAGAAAAAATAAGCGCCGTTTCTGTTTCAGCCATGCAAAAAGGACTTTCTATAGAAGAAAGTCCTCAGCGTGTAGACAAACCCTCGCATTCGTTGTCAGGTCTGCGCGCTGGTGCTCACGAATGTTCAATTCGCTCCGCGCCAGTGCTCGTCCTTCCTAGACTGCAAAGGTTTTCTATCACGCTGAAAAGAAGACAAAGTGCTAAAATAAACATCATTTTAGCACTTTGTCAACAATCTAAGGACTTTCTATAGAAGAAAGTCCTTTTTGCTTCATTTATTGCGCTCCCTGACCTTTTAGTTCACGCTGCACGTCTAAGTCGTCAGTTTCTCTGCTGAACTTTGGCAGTGTAAAGAAGTAAAAAAGGAAAACGAGTAAAATAATAACGCCCATTCCGTAATAAATATAAGAAACGTTTGTAATGAGTTTTGGAAATAGTACCGCAATCAAACCTAATGTCAAGGATTGAGCAAACATGGTAAGCGGATCAACCCATCCTGACACACGTCCCATCAGACGAGGATGGACGATTCTCGGCAGCCAGCCGCCAATGACAATGTTGACTGGGCCAATGCATGTACCAATGACAAATGATGTGACATAAAACAACCATAGTGTATGCGTGGAACCAAGTACAAAAATCAGAATGCCTGCAACCAAAATTGGAAGCGACATGAGATATTGCATCTTTACTTTTTTAGCGAGAACAGAGCCCATTAAGCTGCCAACAAGTAGACCGGCACCGATCGCGATTGTAAAGAATGATGTATGCAGTTCAAAATGGTCCGGTGAAAGGCCATATTTCATTGTAAACATCGGAAGTACAGCAAATGCGCCATTGACTAGACCAAAAACAAAGAAGCCAAAAATTAAAGAAGCCAATAATTTATTTTTTATAATGTAAAGAATGCCTTCTTTAAAATCTTTTAGAGACGTTTTAATGGTCATGCCTCTCCAGCCTGCTTGTCCATTTGGCTGACGTGCTTCAATTGGAATGTTACATGTACGAATCAGGATGCCTGACACAATAAAACTGATCAAATCAATGGTAATGGCACCGTGAAGTCCAATTGTCTTATACATAATCGCACCGATTCCAACACCAAATACCATGAATAAACTAAACAGCATTTGATTTAAGCCAGCCGCTTTTGCATATTGATCTTTATTTAAAATCGCCTGAACGAGAGAGGCTTCAGCTGGATAGAAGAACTTCGTAATGGCACTTCGTATAAACAAGATCAAGAAAATAAGTGGAAGTGAATTGAAATAAATAACAATGAATAAAACAATCGTCAGCCCAGCTCGTATCCAATCGCAATTCTCTGCGACTTTTTTACGATCAAAACGATCTGCTACGACACCGACCATAAAAAAGACAAAGATCGTTGGAAGTGAATACATGAGCTCTGCTAATGTGGCATAGGCGGGCTGATGACTAAAATGATCGAGCAAATAAAAGGCAAACGCCATATTGCCTACTGTTGTCCCCATTTGCGAAGCTAGTGCTGCAAAAAAGAGACGAACAAAATTTCTGTTTTTAAAAATATCCATAAATACGCTCCTTACCCTGAAGATCCCACTTTATATCATATAAAATTTTAAGCATTCATACAATTAATTTCTCCTACTGGCTAATGGTCACAGGTGTTCCATTTGGAACGATTGAAGCAAGTTCGATGACATTCTGATTATACATACGAATGCATCCCCTAGACACAGCTTTACCAATTGAAGACGGGTTATTCGTACCGTGGATGCCGTAATGAATTTTCGAGAGGCTCAGCCAATAGGCGCCAAAGGGACCTCCTGGGTTTGGCTGTCTGTTCACAATATAATAAGAACCTGTCGGTGTCATATTTAAAATTCTTCCTGTTGCAATCGGATACGACCGAATAAGCTCTGATCCAGAAAACAAGACGAGACGTTTCCTTGAAATCGAAACAGAGATGCGGTAAGGGATCGTATTAGGATCGGGCAGACCAGGAATGATGATGACCTCATTTTGTACCGGCTCTTGACCTTGAAGTGAAGGGTTTGCAGCCTTTAAAGCTTCTGTAGTTGTTCGAAAATCAAGCGCTATAGAAGCAAGCGTTTCTCCGCGTTTTACCGTATATCGCAGCATCAAAGGACACTCCTTTTGCTCAAATAAAAGAAGCCATGATGCCTGTCACTTGATATATATATGGACGGAATCAGGCTAAGGAAGGTTTCTCCTAACATTTGTCATGAGAAAGATCTTTGATTATACATATGCAAAAAGGAGCGGTTTGGCTTCTGTCTAAATGCGAGAAGAGAGGGTGAAAAAGGTTAATTCAGGTTTTGCTAAAAATCGAAGCGGCAGTCTTGTTGTCCCAAGTCCGCGGTTGACATAGATTCGGTGCTGATAACTTCCGTATAAACCTTCCACATATGTATGGCCAAAAGGTGCTGTGAGAATGGGTCCGTAGAAAGGAAGCTGCACCTGTCCGCCATGGGTATGTCCAGAAAGCTGCAAGTTAATGGGGGTTGTATCCAGCTCCAATGCTGCATCAGGCTCATGTACGAGCAGCAAGGTAAATAAATCAGATGATACTTCTCGCTTAATCAGGTCATAATCCGGCACACTCATCATCAGGTCATCCATTGTAGCAATCTGAATATGCGTCCCTTCTTTTTCTAATGGAAACACATCATTTTTACATATTGTAAAGCCGCAATCTTTCATCGTATTCTCATAAAGATCAATGCCAAATGGCCCGTAGTCATGATTACCGCATATCGCGAGCTTACCAAACGGGGCATGGAGCTTAGTCAAATAGGCTTTCGCTTTTTCATGCTCTTCAATCGATGCTTGAAAATCAACGAGATCACCTGTGAACACAATGAGGTCTGGAGACTCAGCGTTGATTTGCTGGACGACGGATTCTAATTCCTTCGCAGGAAATGTATCACTTAGATGAACATCACTAAATTGAGCGATTTTAAACTGGTCAAATGAAGCTGGAAGCTGAGCATCCCGAATGGTCATTGACACGGTATCGATCATGCGTGGTTCGATGTATCTGGCATATCCGTATCCACATGTTGTAGCTAAAAAACCGAGAATGCTCGCGCCAGCTGCTCCTTTTAAAAACTGTCTCCGAGAAAGTTGCTTCATATAAGACTCCTTTATAAATAAAATTAAGTATAGCATCATATTTAAAGAATCTCCCATATGGTGCATCTAGGGTCAATCATGATATGATAGAAAATAATGAATGAATAGTCATTCAAAACCAAAGAGGGGGAGAACAAATGACGAAACAAACAGTGATTGTCACAGGAGGATCAAGCGGAATGGGGAAGGCAATGGCTGTCCATTTGGCACATGAAGGCTGGAATGTCGTGATTACTGGAAGAACAGAAGAAACGTTAGAAAAGGTAGCAAATGAAATAAAACAAAATGGCGGCTCGATCGCTTACTTCCAAATGGATGTGCGAAACCCAGAAGATGCTGATCAAATGGTCAAATTTGCCGTAGATACATTTGGCGATGTGGATGCTCTGATTAACAATGCTGCAGGAAACTTTTTGGTTCCAGCAGAAAAACTATCTCCTAACGGCTGGAAGGCTGTCATTGATATTGTATTAAATGGAACATTTTTTTGCAGTCATGCAGTGGGCAATTACTGGATTCGTCAAAAGAAAAGGGGAAGTATGGTCAATATGGTGGCGACCTATGCATGGGGTGCTGGTGTAGGTGTGGCGCATTCAGCGGCAGCAAAGGCAGGTGTTTTATCTCTCACTCGAACGCTTGCAGTGGAATGGGGAAAGCAATATCGAATTCGCGTTAATGCCATCGCGCCAGGTCCAATCGAGAGAACAGGTGGTGCGGATAAACTATGGGAATCGGAAGAGGCAGCGCAAAGAACATTAGATAGTGTTCCTCTTGGCAGACTTGGCACACCAGAGGAAATTGCAAAGCTTGCAAGCTTTTTATTATCTGAACAAGCGTCTTATATAAATGGAGATTGTATCACAATGGATGGGGGGCAATGGCTCAACCAATCCCCATTTTGAATGACGATGTAAGACCTGCTTTTGATGTGTTATAATCACACAAAGAGAGAAGCAGGTGATGAAAATGGTCGATCCATTGGATATTTTAACGAATATTGAAGATGTTTTCCCGCACTATCAAGCGATATTCAGTGCGGAAGAGCAAAAAGTGATAGGCTATGAGATTTTAGGAAGAATGAAGCTTGAGTCTGAAACAGTTAGCCTAGGCTCCTTCTTTACGGATTCATCTATTCCTGACGAATATAAAGTGGAAGTAGATCATAAAGTACTGACGCAAGCACTCGATCTTTTCACAACAGCAGATGATGATTTGCTCATTTTTATTAATCATGATGCCAATATCCTGATGCTTGATCATGGTGAAAGCTTTTTAGAACTCTTGAAGCGATATGAAGCAAGGGGCATTCAGCTTAATCGGTTTGTTATCGAATTTACAGAGCATACGTTTAGCGGCGATATTGAACAGCTTTACCATACGTTAACGTATTTTCGTACATATGGTATTAAAATCGCCATCTCGAATATCGGAAAAGAAAGCAGCAATCTTGACCGGATTGCCTTGCTCTCACCCGATCTATTAAAAATAGATTTACACGCATTAAGGGCATCGGCGCCGTCTCCTTCCTATGAATATGTCTTGAACAGCATTTCATTGCTTGCGAGAAAAATAGGGGCGGCTTTAATTTATGAAGACATTGAAGCAAATTTTCAGCTGCAATATGCTTGGAGAAATGGTGGCAGATACTTTCAAGGGTTCTATCTTCACGAGCCGGCGGCGGAATTAATTGACCGCAATAAACGAAAAGATCAGCTGAGAGAAGAATTCCAGCAATTTATTGCCCATGAGAAAAAGAAACTTCAAACTGTCTACGAACATTCTGAAACATTTTATAAGCGAATTCACCAAGCTGTCACGACCTTAAAAAAATCATGCAGTACAAATGATGAACTCATCCAAAAGCTGGCATTAGAATTAACGAATTGCAGCTTTCGAATTTATATGTGTAATGAAGAAGGCTTTCAAATCACTGGAAATGTGTTTAAAAAAGAAAAAGAATGGCTATTTCAGCCTGAATATATCGAGAAAAACTGGAGCTGGCGTCCTTATTTCCTAGCAAATATTCTCCAAATGAGAATGAGCGGGAAAGGATTTTTCAGTGATATATACAGCGATTTAGAAACTGGTGAGAGGATACGTACGTTTTCTTACCCGTTAGAGGGAGATATGTATTTATTTATAGATCTTCCGTATGCCTATTTATATGAGCAAGATGGATTAATTTAAAAGTAAAGTGTGAAGATCGTATTATCCATTTATTAACAATCTAAGTAGCCTTTTAGGCTGCTTTTTTTGATTGAAAAAAAGAAATAAAAAATGGTTGACAATGAAACTGATAATCATTATCATTTAGTTATAGAGAGAAGCTACTCTCTGTTCCCCAACCCCTCTATCAGATCAAGATCCAAAAAACTTGGCGCTACCCCCGCCAAGTTTTTTTTGTGCTTTTCATCTTTGCCTCATGCATAGGACAGCCCAATCCTTCCATACATCTTAAGTGATGACAGTTAGATGGTAGGAGGGAACGTCATGATCAAACGCGACAAGCGGCTGCTGATTGATTTGCCAAGACCAGATCACCCAGATGCAAATGGTGCTGCTGCTGTGCAAGAATTACTCGGCGGAAAATTCGGTGAAATGTCCACATTAAATAATTACATGTTTCAATCCTTTAACTTTCGAGGAAAACGAAAACTCAAGCCGTTTTATGACCTCGTATCCAGCATTACGGCTGAAGAATTCGGTCATGTAGAGCTAGTGACCACAGCTGTGAACCTCATGATTACAGGGACCACTCATGGTGGAGATCCAGATACGACACCGATGAAAGCGGCTGTCGATAAACGAAATACACAGCATTTTATTCAAACGGCTCAAACAGGCTATCCGTTTGATTCCATGGCAAAACCTTGGACTGGAGAGAACGTGTTTTCAAGCGGAAACCTGATTCTTGATCTCCTTCATAATTTCTTCCTAGAATGCGGAGCACGTACGCACAAAATGCGCGTATATGAAATGACAGATCATCCTACAGCAAGAGAGATGATCGGTTATTTACTCGTCAGGGGCGGTGTGCATGTTGTGGCATATGCAAAGGCGCTTGAGGTAGCCACAGGAGTAGATGTAGGAAAGATGCTGCCGATCCCAAACCTCGACAACAAATACTTTGATTCAGCGAGGAAATTTGAAGACCAAAATGTTCATACAAAGCTGTACACATTTAGTGATACGGATTACAAGGATATCAATAAGATTTGGAAGGGCAGCCATCCGATTGATGGAAAGCCGCTGACAGTGATTGAGGGCACCCCGCAAGGAGCACCTGTGCCAGATTATAGAGAATTGCCGGAAGAGTTTGCCCCAGGCATTTCCAAAGAGGATTTTGACGAAATTGCCAAACGGCTGATGAGATCTGCAGGTTTATAAAAACATGGTGCATGAGATCAGAAAAAAGACTCAAACTAAAAAAACAGATTCTTTTTCTTTTTTTGAATTCAAGAGGAAAAATATCATCTGAGAACACTTTATGGTATGATGCTTTGTAGGACTTGTGTATAATCAATACGGGTTCATCTTGAGTTGTTTTTTTGAAAGGAGTCTTTTTTTAGAATGTCACAATTAATGGGTATCATTACAAGGCTGCAAAGTCTTCAAGAGACAGCAGAAGCTGCAAACGAACCGGCACAGCGTTATTTCGAAGTGAACGGTGAGAAAATCTGCAGTGTTAAGTATTTCGAAAAGAATCAAACGTTTGAATTGACTGTTTTTCAACAAGGGGATAAGCCAAACACTTTCCCATTTGACAACATTGATATGATTTCGATTGAGATTTTTGAGCTTCTACAATCCTAAGCTGAATCGTATGAAATGTTTTTTCTAAGGATTCCTTCGTTTATTTGCGGCAATATAGGCAATATACATGTGTCATTTTTGGCAGTGTAATGGAAGATGATCAATCAGCGCACATTTCGGATAAGAGACCATTAAAAAGGAGTTCTTTTCTGTGAGTGATTCTTTTTACTACAATCTTTCTGAAGATCATTTAGCGTTTTCTGATGTCGTCATGAGAATGAAAGACTTTATTCGAAAAGACCCTAGATCCGCCTATGTGTTATCAATTGGTACGGACTCTCAGGTCAATCAAAATGTCACAAGATTTATGACTGCAATTCATCTCCACCGGATTGGCAAAGGGGCTTGGGGTTGCCTCACGCAACAAGTGATCAGCAGGCCTGTGCAAAGCCTTAGAGAAAAAATTTCATTAGAGACAGCGTTTAGCCAAAAGGTATGTGCAGACATCCTTGAGGGGCCTTTAACAGAACTGATGGATTTGCTTCTTCCGTTTGCTGAGGAAGGGGCAGACCTCCGTTTTGAAGCCCATCTGGATATTGGCAAAAAAGGAAGTACAAAAGATCTGATTCAGGAAATGACCGGAATGATCACAGCTATGGGAATTGAAGCTAAAATAAAACCCGACTCATACGCAGCATTTTGCTATGCCAATCGATACACAAAATAAATTCCGTCATTTTTCTCCAAACCTTGTCGAAACGTGCGGTTGACGATTCGATTCTAGTTCCTTATGCTAGCTGTATAGAGAGGAAGCAGACATTCAAAAGCCTGCTAATCAATATAAAAGCATATATGAAACAGGGGGCCTGATGTTGGATGAGCGTCATCGAAAATCGTTTTAATGAAGAAGAGAAAAAGCTATTATTAAACGTATTGCTGAATCAGGAATATGCTGTCGAATTACTAAGCAGTGAGATCAATGATATAGAATGTGGAACAAAAAATGTCGATGACAATACGTATAAGCAATTGATCACATTGTATGACAGAGTAAGGTTTGAGAATTAATATTGATTTAACATTCTATTAGATACTCGGGAGCTGAGTATCTTTTTTATGCAGAAAAAATCTTTCGACAAATTTCGTTTTAGTTTATGCTTAATGGTAAAGGGGAATGTATGATTGATGATTGAGAGAAAAGGGGTCGAAGAAACATGATAGAGATAGAACCAACTCAATTGCTTGAGTCAACAGTAGCCGAGCATATGATTGATGCAGATAAAGTGGCACATGTTCAAATTGGAAATAACCTTGAGCATGCTCTATTGGTCCTTACAAAAACAGGATATACAGCCATCCCGGTATTAGATCCTTCTTATCACCTGCATGGGTTAATTGGAACGAATATGATCATGGATAAGATCTTTGGTTTAGAACGAATTGAATTCGAAAAGCTGGACCAACTGAAGGTAGAAGAGGTTATGCTTACTGATATCCCAAGGCTTAAAACGACGGATCCTGTGCTAAAAGGCGTTCACGCTGTAACGAATAATGGATTTGTTTGTGTCGTAAATGAGGAGCAAGTCTTTGAAGGAATATTTACACGACGTGTTGTATTAAAGCGCTTAAATGAAGTGATTCATGCCGCGAAAAAATGAGCTGAAACCCAGCTTATTTTTTTGCCTTCATAAGCTATAATTTATATAATGATCATATGGAATAAGAAAAACTTATAGAGAGAAAGGGGACGCCCATGCAGCTTCAGGAGTTACATATGCTTGTTGTGCTAAGTGAAGAATTGAATATGAGAAAGGCTTCGGAGCGGCTCTTTGTCTCTCAGCCTGCTTTATCTCAAAGATTGCAGACGATCGAAAAAGAGTGGGGAATCAAAATCTTTTTTCGTTCTCAGAAAGGGCTCACCGTAACTTCAGCAGGTGAACAGATCATTCAATTTGCAAAAGAGGTGACGGTTGAGCAAGATCGAGTGAGAGAACGAATCGATGAACTTGAAGGGGAAATTCACGGTACACTAAAGCTTGCGGTTGCATCCATTATTGGACAGCACTGGCTGCCGAAAGTGTTAAAGCGATATGTCCAAAAGTACCCAAATGCGAAGGTATCACTTGTGACCGGCTGGAGTAGTGAAATGCTCAAAAGTTTATATGAGGACCATGTGCACATTGGGATCATTCGCGGAAACCCTGATTGGAAAGGAACAAAGGAATATTTGATGACAGATCATTTATATTTAGTCGATTCTGTTATCAAAGACGTGGACGAGTTAATCGAGACAGAACGCCCGTTTATTCAATTTAAAAGCGACAGCACGTATTATCAGGAAATCCAGCACTGGTGGCATCAAAAATTCAAAGTGTCTCCAAAGCAGACGATTCTAGTGGACCAGATTGAGACGTGTAAACAAATGGCCTACCACGGCATCGGCTACGCCATTTTGCCTTCGGTCACCTTATACGATCACGAAAAAAGTGTTCATAAAACACCGCTTGTTGACGTGAATGGAGAGCAAATCGGACGTGACACATGGCTGCTAGGCTATGAAGCTTCTTTTCAATTGAAACAGGTACAAGCATTTGTTGGTGTGGTCAAAGAAATGCTTGAAAGTGATGCGGTGTAAGCACCTTCTTGGAATAGGAGGTGCTTTTTTTAGTTGAATGATCATTTACTTATTGCACGATATCAAAGCAACAGATAGATGGAGCGAATCATAGAGGAGACTTCGATCTTATGAAAAACAATCAATTAATCAAAATCAACAAACCTGAATGGGGAGATCATTTGCGCGCGAGGTGGCGTGAACGTTTTGCTAGTCATCTTTCAATTAAAGAACAAAACGAGATATCAATAGATGATTTTTTATGGCATTTATGCAGTTTTGAAATGGTTACATGCCTTGAAAAGGCTGAAGCGATAGATGCATTTCTTCAACAATCAAAGGATAAATGTACTGTTTTTTATCAATTTGTTGACGATGCATATCTTTTCGAAAATGCCAGCTCTCTTTCCACCAATGATTTACCATATCAATCTCATAATATGGATTATAACGATATGTATGTGATGGATTGGAATGAAAAGTGGACATTTGTAATGACACACGAAACGGATTATGGACCATATTTTATTCGAATAGATGAAACGAACGAATGAGGAACCGATGATCTCTTCGATACGAAAAACCCGCCATCCAATTGGAATGAGCGGGTTTTTCATTGGGTTATAGTGTTGATTTGGTCAAAGCTTTTTTATGAAATCATTTGACAATGAAAATCATTATCATTTAAAGTGTACATATAATAATTGAAAATGATTATCATTTAGATGAGGTGACCGATAGATGAAAGCACTAATTGCATTTGCGAGTATGTCTGGTAATACAGAAGATATGGCAGCAATCATAAAGCAAACACTAGAAGGAAAAGGGATCGATACAGAGATGTTGGAATTTGATGATACAAGCGCAGAGGACCTTTCTTCATACGATTATGTGTTCATCGGTTCTTATACATGGGGCGATGGTGATTTACCTTATGAAGCTGAGGACTTTTATGAAGAGGTCTCCACGCTTGAACTAAATGACATCAAAGCAGCTGTGTTCGGATCTGGAGATTACAGCTACCCGAAGTTTTGTGAGGCTGTCCATACATTTCATGACATGCTTAAAGCAACCGGTGCAACTGTATTTCCTGAAACATTGAAAATGGAGCTTGCGCCTGATACCGATGAGGATGTGGCGTGCTGTCAGGAATTTGCGACAAGCTTTTTAACGTGGGCGGCGTTATCTGAGAAACGAGTTGAAAATCATGTTTCATAAAGGAGCGACAGCTGTTGCTGCATCTAAAAACGGTGGATACTTTGTTGCTGTAAAACGTGAAGGTATTTTTCACTACAGTGTGGAGCGCGGGTGACAGCAACTGTTTAAGCTCAAGCATAAAATTCATGCCATCAGCTATATTGGACCTTATTTATTCGGTGTTGGTGAAAATGGCACAGTGATTAGATCAGGAGATGAAGGCCATACATGGGCGCTATCATCATTTCCAACAAATGCAGTCGTTTGGTCTATTACAGGACGCAAAGATGGGTTTGTGTGTGCACATGGAAAACATAGTATTTATGTGTCAAATGATTTCGGGATTTCCTGGGAAATTATGAAGCCATTTGCTCATGTGAACCACCCGCCTGTCATTCGTTCTTTATGTGCTGCGGGTGATCACCTTTATATTGGAACACAGATTCATGAGGTTCACGGAGGAATATGGGTGTATGACTTGGAGAGTGAACAGGTTTTTCTCCTAAACAGAGAGGAGCACCGAATGACAGCTTCTATGCTGCTCTGTCAGGAGCATCTGCTTGTTTGCGCATTGGGGTCAAAAAAAGGTAAAAAGGGGTCTGTTCAAATTTTAGATTTACATACCAATATGCTGCATGATATTCAATCACAAGCCTTTGCTAGAGAGGAATCATTCTTGGATGTGTCAGAGGATAATGGCATTGTGTATGTGACGACTTCACAAGACGAACATGGGTTTTCTAAAGTGTATCAGCTTGATATTGAGCAAAAAGAGCTCAAATGGTTTGATACGATCAAAGGACACGGTTTTCGTGTAGCCAATCAAAATGAAAACTTTTTCTGTGCTGGTTTATATGAAAGCAAGTTTGTGAGGCCATATGAGGAGCCGGCATTGATTCATTGATAAGGAGGAAGAAAAAGTGACAGAAAAGGTTTTACTGGTGTATGCCACGATGTCTGGGAATACAGAAGCGATGGCAGATTTAATTGAAAAAGGAATAACAGAAGCAGGAGCTAGCGTGGACCGTCATGAAGCGATGGATATTGATGCAGAGCTTCTCAATGATTACACGCACATTATGTTAGGTGCGTACACATGGGGAGATGGTGACCTTCCTGATGATTTTATTGATTTATATGAAGAAATGGAAGAGCTTGATTTAACGGGAAAAGCATTTGCTGTATTCGGTTCCGGGGATACATCTTATGAGCATTTTTGCGGAGCTGTTGACCTAATCGAAAAAAAAGTGAAGGAGCTTGGCGGTGACATTGTCCTGCCATCCGTCAAGATCGAGCTAAATCCAGAAGGAGAAGAAGAGGAGAAATTGATTTCTTTTGGCAAGCAATTTGTTCATCTTCACCAGCAGGAAGCGGGGTAATCGGTCCCGCTTGTTTTATTTTCCATTGAAGAGTCAACTCTTTCACTTGTCATTAAAACTCTCCTTTGGTACAGTAATGAAGTATAAATTAAGAGGAGGACATACATACATGAAACAAATGGACGCTAATGAAATTATTTCATTTATTCAAAATAGTACAAAATCAACACCTGTCAAAGTCTACATTAAAGGTGATTTAGAAGGTATTGAGTTTGGTGAACATGCAAAAACGTTCATCACAGGAAACACTGGAGTTGTTTTCGGTGAGTGGAGCGACATTCAAGAAGCGCTAGAAACGAACAAAGACAAAATTGAAGATGTTGTCGTGGAAAATGACCGCCGCAACTCTGCAATCCCGATGTTAGATTTAAAGAACATTAAAGCACGTATTGAGCCAGGTGCGATCATTCGTGACCAAGTTGAAATCGGTGATAATGCAGTCATCATGATGGGGGCTTCTATTAATATCGGTTCTGTGATCGGCGAAGGTACGATGATTGACATGAACGTGGTGCTTGGCGGCCGTGCGACAGTAGGTAAGAACTGTCATATCGGTGCTGGATCTGTCCTTGCAGGTGTCATTGAGCCACCGTCTGCTAAACCAGTTGTCGTAGAAGATGAAGTTGTCATTGGTGCGAACGCTGTTGTTCTAGAAGGTGTGACAATTGGTAAAGGTGCAGTCGTAGCTGCTGGTGCGATCGTTGTGAACGATGTAGAGCCTTACACAGTTGTAGCAGGTACACCTGCAAAGAAAATCAAAGACATTGATGAAAAAACAAAAGGTAAAACAGAAATTAAACAAGAACTGCGTCAGCTTTAATTCAAATAATTCGCAGCTGAAGACATAGACGTGGATGATATATCCACGTCTTATTCGTATAGAGGAAAGGAAGCGAGTTCACTTGTTAAATCGTGAGCAATTGATATCCATTCGAAGAGATTTACATCAAATCCCTGAGCTTGGTTTTAAGGAATTCAAAACACAAGCGTACCTCATCAATCATCTTGGTGCTTATTCAAAAGATCGAGTTGAGATAGAAACTTGGCGAACTGGACTTTTTGTCAAAGTAAAGGGAACAAATCCTGAGCGCGTATTTGCGTATCGTGCAGATATGGACGGTCTGTCAATTCCTGAGGACACAGGGTATCCATTTCAATCAGTACATGAAGGGAAGATGCATGCGTGTGGACATGACCTTCATATGACCATTGCACTCGGTATCATTGATCATTTTGTTCATGAGCCAATCAAAGAAGATCTATTATTTATGTTCCAGCCGGCAGAAGAAGGTCCAGGTGGAGCTGAACCGATGCTTACAAGTGATGTGCTGAAAAAATGGACGCCAGATTTTATTACAGCGCTGCATATTGCACCTGAGTATCCTGTCGGAACGATAGCCACAAAGCCAGGGCTGCTTTTTGCCAATACGAGTGAGCTTGTAATTGATCTTGAAGGAAAAGGCGGGCACGCTGCTTACCCTCATTTAGCGAATGATATGGTTGTGGCTGCGAGTGCACTTGTAGGTCAGCTGCAATCGGTTATTTCTCGTAATGTCGATCCTCTTGATAGTGCGGTCATTACGGTTGGCACGATTACAGGAGGAACGGCTCAAAATATCATTGCGCAGCATGCGAAGCTTGATGGCACCATTCGTACACTTTCACCAGAATCTATGGAAAAAGTGAGAAAGCGAATTGAAGCACTAGCAAAAGGGATTGAAATTGGCTACGAATGCAAGGCAACCGTGCGATATCCTTCATCTTATTACGAAGTGGACAATTCAAAGGAACTGACAGAGGAATTCATGTCATATGTTGCCGGAGAAGGGCTTGCGAATGTGGTTGAATGCAGAGAAGCCATGACAGGAGAAGATTTTGGCTACATGCTGAAAAAATACCCTGGATTCATGTTTTGGTTAGGGGTCGATTCAGAATATGGCCTGCATCATGCAAAGCTCATGCCTGATGAAAAAGCGATTGAAACAGCTGTAAACGTTATGACAGCTTATTTCAAAAAGCAAGCAGGGGAATGAATAATCAAGCTGCCTCCTGTACACCTTATGAACAGGAGGTGTTCTTGATTATGACAAGAATTGGTGTAGAACCATCTTTATCCGATGTAGAAGAACTACTGAAGCAAAAAGGATATGACGTCGTACGTATTCAAAATGAACAGCAAATGGATCAGTGTGACTGCTATGTTGTCACAGGACTAGATTCAAATGTTCTTGGCATCTCAGACACAACGACAAAAGCATCTGTGATTACCGCGTCAGGTATGACGGCTGATGAAATTTGTCAAGAAGTAGAACAGCGTGTTCAATAAAACAAATAAGAAAAAGAACCGGTAGATGATCATCCCGGTTCTTTTTGCTCTTTTTCTATATCGAGAACTTCTTTCATTTTTTTGCGCAAGATTCGTTCTACCCGCCATTGCTCCATTGTTTCGGTTTTTGCAATGATGCGCAGTACAAGGGAAGAGGATCCGAACGCCTCCACGCCGACAACTTGAGGGCCTTCGATAATTTGAGGAATGTCCTCCCGCACTTCATTACACGCAGCTTGAAGAGCTGTGATCATTTGATCCACATTCTCTTCTGGAGATAGCTCGATATCGACGAGTGCCTGCATAGTCCCTCTTGAATGATTGCTCACGTTCAATATGCTTCGATTTGGAATAAAATGAAGGGTGCCGTCAAAGCTTCGAAGCTGCGTGGTTCTAAGTCCAATTTGTTCTACGATCCCATCAAAGCCAGCAACTGTTATATATTCTCCCACATCGAATTGTTTCTCCAATAAGATAAAGAATCCTGTCACAATATCACTCACTAGCCCTTGAGCGCCAAAGCCGATTGCAAGCCCCACAACGCCTGCCCCAGCTAATAAAGCGGTCGGGTTATAATGAAATAAGTCGAGGATCATGACCACTAGAATAAAAACCAATAAGTAGGCGAAAATATTTAACGTAAGACTTTGCAGCGTTTGAGCTCTTGACAAAGAGACATCATGCTTTTCAGAGAATGTGGAATAGGCACGCTTAATCATCTTATTTCCGATGGCTCTAATGATAAAATAAATCGCGAAAATAGCGATTAGTTTTAGCAAAATCATACTGCTATTGAGGATAATGGAAACCCAATCTACTTGTTCAAATGCTTTCATGATCTTCAAAACCTTTCTATGTATGCTCTAATAGAGAAGCTAATCATTTGTTCCCTTCTGCAAGACATGTTAAACTTTTGTTAAGTGGAGTAAGAGATTGTGACAAATCGTTAATTAAATTTATTATTAATTAATATTGACTAAAAACCGCTTAAGTATTATAATTGTAATTGTGAAGTTATTAACTAAATGAGAATTTCAACTTTTGATTCTCATTTTATATACAGCTTAGAAGTCTGTATAAAGATATTATTTTTGGAGGGATTTACATATGGCAGAGCGTTTTGTAGGAAAACAAGCTCCACGTTTTGAAATGGAAGCAGTACTTGCTAACAAGGAATTTGGTAAAGTGAGTCTAGAAGAAAACATGAAGAATGACAAATGGACAGTTCTTTTCTTCTACCCAATGGATTTCACATTTGTTTGCCCAACTGAAATTACAGCAATGAGCGATCGTTATGATGAGTTCGAAGATTTAGATGCTGAAATCATTGGTGTATCTACTGATACAATCCATACGCATCTTGCTTGGATCAACACAGACCGTAAAGACAATGGTCTAGGTGAATTGAAATATCCGCTAGCTGCTGACACAAACCACACAGTATCTAGAGAATACGGCGTTTTAATTGAAGAAGAAGGAATTGCACTTCGCGGTTTATTCATTATCAACCCAGAAGGAGAACTTCAATATCAAACAGTATTCCACAACAATATCGGTCGTGATGTAGATGAGACATTACGTGTTCTTCAAGCATTACAAACTGGTGGACTTTGCCCAGCGAACTGGAAGCCTGGTCAAAAAACACTTTAATTGATAGCTGAAGAAACAGAAGGGTCTAACTAATGTTAGACCTTTTTGTTTCGACACATACAATGGATGGAGGCGCTTCATAATGAAATTACGTCAACCAATGCCAGAACTAACTGGTGCAAAAGAATGGTTAAATGGAGAAGTAACAAAAGAAGATCTAATTGGTGAGAAACCAACATTGATTCATTTCTGGTCAGTCAGCTGTCATCTTTGTAAAGAGGCAATGCCTCAAGTCAATCAATTCCGTGATGAATACAAGGATCAACTAAACGTGATAGCCGTTCATATGCCGCGTTCAGAGGATGACCTAGATCTGGATAAGATCAAGGAAGTTGCGAAAGAGCATGAAATCACGCAGCCAATTTTTGTGGACAGTGATCATAAATTAACAGAAGCCTTTGAAAATGAATATGTACCAGCATATTATGTATTTGATAAAACAGGTGCTCTGCGCCACTTCCAAGCTGGCGGAAGCGGAATGAAAATGCTTGAGAAACGTGTCAATCGAGTGCTTTCTGAGTCTGAAAAGGCTGCAGAATAGGCTTTCCCCCATAAATGGGGGTTTTTTCATGGACAAAAATAGGCGACCTATTGCACGGAATGGACTTCGCCTTCCTAAGAAAAGAGAAATTGAGGGAGTTTATAAAAAAATATTCCTGAAACAAAAAGGTATAACGACCTATTTACATTTTTGTTTTGAAATGAAAATGTAAAGATTTTAACTTTTTACTATTCAGAACGTTTTTGCACAAAAGAAATTTCAGTTTAGTAAATAACGATGTAAATCAAGTAGTATAAGTGTTTATTCAAATTTTTTACAATATTTTAAGGTTTGTCAAAAGCCTTTAGTGGCAATGAAATGGATGCCGATTGTTCCTCTTTGGCAAAATTTTAGTTGAAAATACCTATCTGATAACAAACTGTAAAATGATAAAAAAATAGTTGATAAAATTAGTTTTCTAATCTAATATTTACTATAGAATATTTTTTATATGATGAGGGGGAAATCCATTGTTTAATGAGAGGGAAGCGTTACGATTACGATTGGAACAATTAAACGAAGCAGAAGTAAAGGTCATCCGTGAATATCAAATTGAGCGAGATGCGATTTATGCAAAATTAAGAGAATTAGATCGTCAAGGAACAGGTCTAGTGTCAGATACAAAAAAAGAAGTGCGTACAGAAAGAAAAACGGATTCACTGCCTGTATTAGCTGAACTGGCTGCACAAGAAATGAGAAGCTACCAGCCGCCTGCACAATCACAATCAAATTCTGCATCAACTTTAGGAACAGGACAGCTAAACGGTGCACCTGTAGGTATTCCTGAAGGATCTACAAGACGCAGAAGAGGCACAGCCCGCCCTGGTTCAAAGGCAGCTAAGCTTCGTGAAGCTGCGATTAAAACGTTAAAGCGTCATAATGCAGCGATTAAAAGCTCTGAACTTCAAAAAGAAATTGAAAAAGAGAGCGGTCTTGAAATTCCAAATATGACAACGTTTATGCAAAGCTTAATTAAAATGTATCCTGAAGTGAAAAAGCCATATCGCGGACAGTATATTTTAGAAGGCGATATTCAAACAGAAGACGAATAAATAAAAAAGAAACTGCTGACGAAAAGCCAGCAGTTTTTTTATTGCGAGCATTACTTTTTTTGATCAACTGTATAGACAATTTTTCGTTCCTTTGACAGGTGATCACGCTGTTTTTTGAAGCCTTCAATCTTCACTGTCATGACTTCTCCATTTTGCTGCACCGCATCGACTTGTGCTTGGAGTGTTTGAACTTGTTCGTTCAGCTTTTTCAAGATGGGTTCGATTTCTTCCGTTGTTTGCAGGAGGCTGTCTCGAGAGAATGGCTGTGAATTTGTTTGGGCTGACTGGTCAATATCAGCAAAATGAGATGCGATCCATTCCTCACTTTCTGCTAACTGCTTTTGATAGCTTGTGAGTGTTTCATAAAAAATCGCTTCCTTTGCTTTTTCGATTTGCAGTAATTTCTCTTGTGTTTCAAAAAAACGCTCCTGCAGGTGTTTAACGCCTTCCTGTAATAGATTGAGCTCTGCGTTTTTATCACCTAATGTTTGCTGCAGTTTCTCAATCACAGCGGATAAAGTATTTCCTTTTTTCTCCTCTTTTGCAAGCCGTTTATCTTGATCCTGCATCCGTTCATTCAATTGTTGAGAGATTTCTTTATATTTGACTACTTTTAAATGCAGCCGGTGTTTTTCTTCCGTTTCTTTCCTTCTATGAAAGGTTTCCCTTTGGAGCATTTCATGAAGAAGGACTATTTTATGTAATAATTCAGATTTGCTTGAGGAGAGATCCTGTATTTTTGAGGCTGCATCGCCTTGATCAATGGTCATTTCATCCAATTGTTGTTTTAATTGCGTGTAATCCTTTTTCATCTCGTGATATTCTTGAGTTAACTTCTTATTTTTAGCATACGTATATGAGGACTGTAAATCAGAGATCATTTGTTGATATTTGGCTGTTTCCGCTTTTAAGTATAAATTCTCTTGAGATAGGTCATGGAATAGGGGAGAAGCATGGCGCCTTTTCATCGATAGACCCTCCTTATTCATGTTACCAATAAAGTATGCGAGATGAGTGCGATTAGAACAACCATATCAAAGGAGGGTGAGCGGATGGACGTAGTCAATGTCATTTTAGCTGGAGGAGCATCCAGACGTTTTGGAGAGCCAAAGGCAAGTTATATGTATCAAGGAAAACCACTATATGAGCATGTGAAAAAGCAGCTTTTGAAAGGACAGATGGTCATCATCAGCCATCCATCACTTCTGACTTTTTTTAAAGAAAGAGGTGAACGAGATGTGTGGTTGGATGATGAACAGGTGCGCGAATGCGGGCCGCTTGCCGGCATGTATACGGCGATGCAAAAGCAAGAAGCAGCATGGTATTTAATGACGGCATGTGACATGCCTTTGGTGCGGAGGGAGGCCGCCGAAGCATTATCGTCCTATTGCAGCGATCATGCAGATGCTATCATCCCGCTTGTTCAGGGCAGATTACAGCCTTTATTTGCGCTTTATCACCGCCGCTGTCTGCCGTCCATTGATGCGTGTTTAAAAGAGAATCAATTAGCCATGAAAGAGTTGCTTCAAAGGCTTAAGGTGCGTATCGTCCCAGAGGAGGAACTGAACGCAACACCAAATGAATTTCGAAATATCAATAAAAGAAGCGATTTACCTGAAAACGGTATGATATGATACATAAAAATGGTGAGGAGAGAACAGCATTGAATGACCGATATTCAAGACAAATCTTGTTCCCTCCGGTTGGGGAAAAGGGTCAGCGTGCGCTTGCTGACAGTCATGTTCTAATTGTTGGAGCGGGTGCACTTGGAACGGCCTCTGCGGAAGGGCTTGTCCGGTCTGGGATCGGCAAGTTGACGATTGTTGATCGTGATTATGTAGAGTTTTCAAATTTACAGCGGCAGCAGCTGTACACAGAAGATGATGCAAAGGCACATGTGCCAAAAGCAGCTGCGGCAAAAAAACGTCTCCAAGAGATCAATCATGAAGTGACCATACACGCCCTGATTGAAGATGCAGGGGTGGAGCTGTTAAGACCGTTATTTCAAAGCGCAAATATTGTCATTGATGCGACGGATAATTTTGAGACGAGAATGGTTATGAACGATTTATCGCAGGAAACGAAGACGCCGTGGATATATGGCGCTTGTGTGAGCAGTCAGGGGATGTATATGACCATTTTACCGGATAAAACGCCGTGTTTATCGTGTGTCTTTACAGAACTGCCTGTTGGCGGTTTGACGTGTGATACAGCGGGGATTATTTCTCCAGCAGTTCAGATGGTTTCTGCTTATCAGCAAACAGAGGCGCTAAAGTATTTAACAGGACATGAAGATCAAATCGAACGGAAATTTGTCACATTTGATCTTTGGCAGGCGACATCGTTTAAAATGGATTTGTCTCTTACTAAGCAGAAGGACTGTCCATCTTGCGGCAAAGATAGAACCTATCCTTATTTACACGAGCAGCGTAAAAAAACGACGATTCTTTGCGGGCGGGATACCGTACAAGTCGTATCTAAGGATTTAGCTAATCTATCATTTCAGCATGTGAAAGAGCGGCTGTCATCCATTTGTGAGGTAGAAGTGAATGACTTCTTAATCCATGTCCGCTATGAATCTTATCGTATTGTCTTTTTCAAAGGTGGACGTGCATTAATCCATGGGACAAATGATGAAAAAGCAGCCAATTCATTACTAGCAAAACTGCTAGGGATATAGGAGTGAAGTGTGATGGAAAGACGTCAGCCAATTCCAGTACAAGAAGCCATTCAGAAAGTCCATCAATATGAAAAGCATGGAGAAGCAGAATGGGTGCCCTTAAGAAATAGCCTTGCAAGGTTCATTGCAGAAGACATTTTGGCAGATCATGATGTGCCTGCATTTGATCGGTCCCCGTATGATGGTTTTGCACTTCGGGCAGAAGATACAAAAGAAGCGTCAAGCGAGCATCCGGTTGAATTTGAGGTCATTGATCATATTGGGGCAGGAGTGGTCTCAGCAAAAACCATCGGTCCCTTTCAAGCCATTCGTATCATGACAGGAGCAAAAATCCCGAATGGAGCAAATGTCGTCATCATGCTTGAGTTGACTAAAACTTTTGAAAAAGATGGAAAATCATACATGTCACTTAAAAGACCGCTGAAAAAAGGGGACAATATTTCTCGTCAAGGAGAAGAGGTACTTGAAGGGAATGTGATGCTCAAAAAAGGAACCAAAGTAACTCCTGGCGTTACGGCCTTATTGGCGACATTCGGATATGCGGTAGTTCCAGTTGTCAAAAAGCCAGTGATCGGCATCATCTCAACAGGTACAGAGCTTCTTCAAGTGAGTGATGCGATGGTGGACGGGAAGATTAGAAACAGTAACCTTAGTATGGTTTATGCCCAGATCCTTAAGGCTGGGGGAGAGCCGCTTGATTTAGGCGGTGTGTCCGATGAATTTGACAAAAGCTATCATGCAGTCAAAGCAGCCTTAAGCAAGGTAGACTTCTTAATCACAACAGGCGGAGTTTCAGTAGGTGATTTTGACTTTCTTCCTGCAATTTATGAAAAGCTTGGAGCTCAGGTGCTATTTAATAAAGTGGCCATGAGGCCCGGAAGTGTGACGACGGTTGCTGCGATGCCAAATGGTCAACTGCTGTTTGGGCTGTCTGGAAATCCTGCTGCCTGTTTCGTTGGCTTTGAATTATTTGTGAAACCGATGATCTATAAATGGTCTTTCAAGACACAGTCGTTACCCGATTTTGCTGAGGCGAAGCTGACACACGATTTCCCAAAAGCCAATCCGTTTACTCGATTTGTTAGAGCGGCACTTGAGTTCACGGGCAGTCAGCTCAGTGTGACCCCAACAGGTCTCGATAAATCAAGTGCCGTGACCTCAATAGCAGAGGCTAACTGTTTCATTGTTCTGCCAGGTGGAACAAGAGGTTTTAAGGCTGGTGATCAGGTGCATGTTCTACTGTTTCAGCACGAAGGCGAGGGTTCCCCATGCTGGATGACACATTAAGCATATTACAGGTGGTCGGTTATCAAAACAGCGGCAAGACGTCGTTGATTGAAAAGCTCTGTCAGCTGGCTGTACTTGATGAGCTGAAGCTAGGCTGTTTTAAACACCATGGACATGGCGGTAAACCAGATCGTCTTTTGAAAGAAAAAGACACCGATAGATATGTCGGGGCAGGTGCATTTGCCGCTGGCGTAGAAGGAGAGGGTGAATTTCACTTTTCAATGCAGCACATCACGTTAAAGCAATTGCTCAACATGTGTCAGCATCTTCCATTAGACGCGATCTTGATAGAAGGGTATAAACAGGCACCATACCGCAAAATCGTTTGTGTGAAGAATGAAGAGGAGCTCATTGATCTTTCAACACTTTCCAATATACAAGCAGCTATTTATTTTTCTCAAGAGTTTCAGTTAGCCAAAAATTACTCTTTTCCAGTGTTTTCAGCCTTTGAAAAGGATGCGCATACATTTTGTTATAACTTATTGAAGGGAGGTGGCTCTATTTGAGTGAACTTTTTAAAATAACAAAAGTGCCGATTGATGTGAATGAATTGATTCAGCATGTGACAAGGCGGAAGGCAGGGGCCATTACGACGTTTATCGGGACGGTCAGAGAGTGGACAAACGGTAAGAAAACGTTGCGCTTAACTTATGAAGCTTACATACCAATGGCTGAAAGCATGCTAAGTCAAATTGGACAAGAGATCAAGAAACGGTGGCCTGATACTGAAGCGGCCATTGTGCACCGGATTGGGACACTTGATATAACGGATATTGCTGTTGCGATAGCCGTTTCATCTCCTCATAGGAAGGCTGCATACGAAGCGAACGAATATGCCATTGAGCGAATTAAGGAAATCGTTCCGATTTGGAAAAAAGAATATTGGGAAGACGGGGAAGCCTGGATAGGTGATCAGCTTGAAAAAGTTTCATATCCAGAGGGGAAACCTAGCGATCTTCAACTTGCAAAGAAAGAAGGTGATCAGCTTGATTAGTGTATTATTGTTCGCCGGCCTTGCTGAGAAGGCCGGTAAACAACAAATCATCATTCAAAAAAATCAAACAACGGTTGATGAGATTAAATTAGAATTACAGGAGGTATATGGTGTTGATGCTGCACAAAATGTGATGGTTGCAGTCAACGAACTATATACGAGGGGAAACGCTGAAGTGCGTAGCGGGGACACTGTTGCATTCATTCCTCCTGTAAGCGGTGGATAATAGATATTAGAGGATTTGGTTATGGCCAGCGGCTGTAACCAATTTTTTATGTGTGAAAAGATTGTAGAGGTATTTGGGTGTGATCTTCGTAAATAAAACATCCCCTTCGTGCTTTAGAAATGTGAGGATCGAGCTGCTGGATCAGATCATACAATTCACTAATTCGTCTCACATTGAAATCTGTCTGGGCTTGAAGCTGTTCTTTTAATTCTTTTGTGCTCACAATGCTACCCTTTTTCTCTTTAATAATATCTACACATCTGGCAGCGTAGTATATTTTGTCATTAGAGGGTCTGCTTTCTTTCATATCAAGTAATTTGAGCTCATGATAAATCAGTTCTCTTTCCTTTCGAAAGTATTGCCATGCTTCTTGTTCCTTTTCATAAAGTAAAATCAATTGCGTTTTCAATTTTTCTCTTAACATTCACTTGACTCCATTTCCACTATCATTTAACCTACCTCTATTTTACATTATATGAAAAAATAACTTTTGATCAAGTAAAATCATTATATTTTTAATTTTTTAATATGAAAGTATTGTTACTAAAGGCTCATTTGTTCTATAAAAGAAACCATTCGTAGTCCTATAAAGCCGGGATTTGTTGAAATTACTAGGATTATTTTAACAAAAAATTGTTGTGTCTCACGAAGACTATCCAAATTCAAAGGAAAAGGATATTTATTCCGAAAGACATGTGTTTTTTTGATAAAATGTTTTTAGGTCAGTAAAACCTCTATTTTTTGATATGAATATGGTCTGGTCATGGTGTCATTTGGAGGTTGTCATTCATGATAATAGAATAATAGATCATTTTTTTCCGCAATGAAAATAAGAAAATCAAATCATCCATCACTTATTGGCAATCTTTTGATAAAATAGAAAGAATAAGAGAGAGCATGTGCGTTTGCATACTTGCATGACATAGAGAGGGTGACATTTGATGAAAGAAAATATGCAAAAGCCTACGATCATTGGAGTGAGCATAAGACCTTCAGAGCACCTGAAAAGAGTATGGGAAAATCCGGTGGTTTGGTGGCCTTTATCCTGTGTACTACTTTTAACAGTGATTGTGACTTATTTGTCAGAGCTGGTGAATGAAGGAATGTGGGCAGATTTTAGCTTGCCGGTATCGGTCGTTTATGTGGTGACGCTAATTGGTCTACTTCTCGGGCTTGTGATTAATGTTGCAATATATAAGTTCATCGTATTTTTAGCAAAGGGTGATGCATCGTTTCAGCAGCTATTTTCAGCAGTCCTTTTTATTACACCAGTTACGATCGTTGGTACGATTATTTCTCATCTGTCCATCATTCTGTTCCATGTGCCAAAAAACATCACAATCACCTCATTAAATGCACTCATTCAAACGCCTGGTCCATGGCATGCTGTGCTTGCCAATATTGATCTATTTGTGATCTGGAACCTTGTTTTAACAGGCTTTTTATTGATGAAAGTTGGCCATATATCGCCAAGAATCGCTTGGACCATTATAGGAGTCTTTTATCTCTTATCTATCATTTTTCAATATGTAGGAACTGCAATCACCATATCAGTAAGCTGGGGGTAGAATGTCTTTATGAGAAAGAAAATCATCATCGGATCCATTTTTATTATTGTTATCGGTCTATTTATTGGCTTTAACATTGCGAAAAATCAATCAAAGCCTGCTTCGACAGCAGCTATCAAAACAGTAAAACCTACGCAAAAAGAAATCACCACTACGGTCATGACGCCAGGGACACTTTCATTCTCTGAAGAGCAGTTCATTTATGCAGAAGAGGAAAAGGGACACTTGAAGGGGATTTCTGTGAAAGAAGGAGAAAAGGTAAAGCCCGGAACGCCGCTTCTTACATATGAAAATAGAGAGCTGGAGCTTGAAGAAGAGCAGCAAGCTCTTGCGGCTGAATCCAGTACGTTAAAACGCGAACAATTACAAAATAGATTGAGCGAATTAGATAAAAAACAAGGAGGCGACTCCGCTGCCAATCCTAAAACCGAGCGAGACCAGCTTGAACTAGAGCTGAAAGCGGCTGAATTAGAACAAAAACAAGCAGAGATCAGCCAAGAAAAAGTAAAAACACAAATAGAAGATTTAATCGTACATAGTAAAATTGCCGGTACAGTCATTTCCATTGAGCAAGAAGAAGGGGCAGGAAAGCCAGAAGAAAGGCAGCCGATCATTCATATTGGCAATGAGAAAAAAATGATTGTGCGAGGATTGATTTCTGAGTATGACGCCATAAAAGTGAAAAAGAAACAAAAAGTAAAGATAACGTCTGATGTCATTCGCGGAAAGAGCTGGCAAGGGGTCGTGAAAAAAGTGGGGGGTGTACCTGCTCAGGCAGCATCTGAAACAACTGCAGGTGATCAAACGGTGCAATATCCAGTTGAAATCGAAATAAAGGGAAAAAAACCTGAAGCAAAACCTGGTTTTAAAATGATCATGGAAATTGAAACAGATAAGCGTCAAGCCCTAACGATTCCTGAATCAGCTGTAAAAAAAGAGGATGATGGACAATATGTATATGTTGTCAAAAAGAATGTACTTAAAAAAGTAAAAGTGGAGCTAGGGGAAACGTCAGGTCATGATCTTGAAGTGACAAAAGGTGTCATAGCAGAGGATCAAATCATTTCTCATCCATCAGATGACATGTATGACGGAATGGAAGTGAATGCTGAATGATTCAGCTTTCAAACGTGACAAAAAGCTACGAGGTTGCCCAAGAATCATTTGATGTATTAAGTGAGGTCGATCTTGTCATCGAAAAAGGCGAGTATATGTCCATTATGGGCCCGTCCGGCTCTGGAAAATCGACGTTAATGAATATCATTGGCTGTTTAGACCGGCCAACTACAGGACAATATCATTTTCAAGGAAGAGAGCTGTCAGCAGCAAAGGATCAAGACCTCGCAGTGATTCGAAATCAATTCATTGGATTTGTCTTTCAGCAATTTCATCTGCTGCCGAGGTTAAATGCGAGGCGTAATGTTGAGCTTCCGATGATTTACGCTGGTATCAGTCAAAAGGAAAGAAAAGAACGTGCAGAGATGGCACTTGAAAAGGTTGGTTTGGCAGACCGAATGAAACATATGCCAAGTGAGTTGTCGGGAGGGCAAAAGCAAAGAGTGGCAATAGCCCGTGCAATTGTCAATAAGCCGCAGCTTATCTTAGCAGATGAACCGACAGGCGCTCTTGACTCAAAAACAAGCTTCTCAATCATGGAACAGTTTACTAAGCTGAATGAGGAAGGGACAACGATTGTGCTTGTCACCCATGAAGAAGAAATAGCTGCATATACAAATCGGACGGTCGTTGTAAGAGATGGCCGACTCGTTGAAGATAGATTGACACAAGGGGACGCTATGAATGAAACTCTTTGAAAATATCAAAATAGCGATGAATTCTGTTTTAGCTCATAAATTACGTTCTATTTTAACGATGCTTGGGATTATTATTGGTGTTGGATCAGTCATTGCGGTCGTGGCTATCGGTCAAGGCGGCGAGCAAATGCTAAAAGGGTCAATTTCGGGTCCAAACAATACAGTTGATATGACGTATACGCCGTCTGACGAAGAGTTAAATGCAAATCCCAACGCTTTATTCGATGCCACATTTACTGAGGAAGACATAAAAAGTATTAAGACAATCAATGGGGTGAATCAGGTTGCCTCTTCGACTGCGCAAGGAATGCAGCTGAGATTTCAAGATACAACAGTGGATGCGACAGTTAACGGTATAAATGAAGGGTATACGAATGTACATTCATTACAAATAGCAGAAGGGCAGAATTTAAGAGATATTGACTTTAGAAGCGGCAGAAGAGCCGCCCTCATCTCTGAAGGCTTACAAAAAGAATTATTTAATGGACAGAAGGCATTGGGCGAAATGATTTGGATGAACGGACAGCCGGTTGAAGTCATCGGTGTTTTAGCCAAACAAAAAGGGATGCTCTCATTCGATATGAATGAAATATATGTCCCTTTTGCAATGCTCACCTCCACATTTGGGATCAATGAATACGATAAGTTGTCAATTCAAGTCGCACATGCTAATCAAATGAAGGAAGTAGGAAAGAGTGCGGCTGCATTATTAAATGAAAATCATCATACAGAAGATGCTTATGAAATGATCAACATGGAAGAAATCGCAGAAGGCATTGGTCAAATCACGTCTGTTATGACCACAATCATTGGCTCAATAGCTGGAATTTCTTTACTTGTCGGCGGTATCGGCGTGATGAATATCATGCTTGTTTCTGTGACAGAGAGGACAAGGGAAATCGGTATTCGAAAAGCGATTGGAGCAACGAGGGCTCAAATACTCGTTCAATTTTTAATTGAGTCTGTCGTCTTAACCTTGATCGGCGGGTTGATGGGGATTGCACTAGGTATAGGCGGTGCCTCGTTAGTATCACTCATTGCCGGCTGGCCGTCCTTAGTATCTTGGCAAATCATCTGTGTAGGTGTGCTGTTTAGTATGTTTATTGGGATTGTTTTTGGGTTAATTCCTGCGAATAAAGCAGCAAGACTAGATCCGATTGATTCTCTTAGATATGAATAGTTTCGAGAAGAACAAAAGTATACAAACAGTGTGAATTCCGCTGTAATCAAACATCAAAAGCTTTTATGCACATCGCATAAAAGCTTTTTTTAGTTCTATTGAATGAAATGAAAAATGATAGAAATGCTAAGATCATGACTTTCATCTTAATGTCACATATTTTTCAGTTTACAAATGGTACATATAAAGGTAAGATGACCATTGTGAAAGATTTTGATAGTTATTGAATGTATTTGATTGTTTTGTATTGATAATGTTGAAAAAAGCGATTACAATAAAGGTGCGCGCAAAATGAATACGTTTTCAAAAGGGGGTGTTTTCATGTTAACACCGGAAAGACATCAACTCATTATCGACTGTTTAGAAGAAAATGATGTCATCAAAATACAGGACTTAACGATTATGACGGATGCGTCTGAATCTACTATTAGAAGAGATTTATCAGCCCTTGAAGAAAAAGGATTTCTTAAAAGAGTTCATGGGGGAGCAGCCAAGATATCAAGTATCCGTCTTGAACCAGATGTATTTGAGAAATCTGCCAAAAACCTTCAAGAAAAGTCATTGGTTGCAGAGGCAGCTGCTTCACTTTTAAAACAAGGTGATTGTATTTATTTAGACGCTGGTACGACCACACAGCAAATGATTGAATATATCGATCCAGAACAAGATATTGTTGTGGTGACAAACGGTGTTATGCACATTGAAGCACTCATGAGAAAAGGCATTTCTTTTTACCTGATAGGCGGATCAGTGAAACATCGAACAGGAGCCATGGTGGGAGCCGCAGCTTTGACGGCGATGGAAAATTACCGTTTTGACAAAAGCTTTGTTGGGACGAACGGCATTCATCCCGAGGCAGGGTTTACAACACCTGATCCAGAGGAAGCGCTCATGAAAAAAAGGGCCATGAAGCAGGCGAAAAAAACCTATATCTTAACAGATGCCTCTAAATTTGGCGAAATATCGTTTTCAACCTTTGCTAGTTTACAGGAAGCCACCATTATCACAAACGACGCAAAAGAGGATTCATTCGATAATTACCATGAAAAAACGGTTATAAAGGTAGTGAAAACATGATTTATACAGTTACTTTAAACCCATCAGTTGATTACATCGTACACGTGGAGGATTTCGCAGTCGGCGGTTTGAATCGTTCAACCTATGACAAAAAATATCCAGGCGGAAAAGGGATCAATGTCTCAAGGCTTTTAAAACGTCACGGTGTTGAATCAAAAGCGCTTGGATTCATAGGCGGATTTACAGGCAAATATATTCAAGACTTTTTACAAAACGAACAATTACAAACAGCCTTTCACGAGGTGTCAGAAGATACACGAATTAATGTGAAACTAAAAACAGGTGAAGAAACCGAAATCAACGGACTCGGCCCATTAATTACTGAAGCGCAATTTGAGTCGTTTCTGTCTCAATTTACCTCATTGATTGAAGGAGATGTCGTTGTGTTAGCTGGCAGCATTCCTTCTTCGTTGCCTCATAACACATATGAACGTATTGCTGAAGTGTGCGAAAAGCAAGGCGTTAGAGTTGTTCTTGATATTTCCGGGGAAGCCCTTAAAAAAGCAGCAGGCTTGAAACCGTTCTTAATGAAGCCAAACCATCATGAACTAGGTGAAATGTTTGAGACGAGCATCTCTACTGCAGAAGAAGCCATTCCTTATGGGAAGAAGCTGTTAGAACAAGGTGCTGAACATGTCATCGTATCCATGGCTGGAGATGGCGCTCTCTTATTCAGTAAGGAAGGGATTTATCAGTCCAATGTTCCAAAGGGTACGCTTGTTAATTCGGTTGGTGCAGGGGATTCAGTCGTTGCAGGATTTTTAGCCGGCGTTTCGAAAGGCCTTTCGATTGAAGAATCATTTAAGCTTGGCGTCACATCAGGCAGTGCTACAGCATTTTCTGAGGAGCTTGGGACAAAAGAGCTTGTCGACACACTATTACCACAAGTAAAAGTCACACGCATTTAAAGGAGGAGTCATCATGAAAATAACAGAACTACTCACAAAGCAAACCATTAAGCTTCAATTAGACAGCCAGCAGAAAGAAGCAGTCATTGAAGAACTAGTCACTGTTTTAGATACAGCTGGCAAGTTAAATGATAAAGAGGGCTACAAAGAAGCAGTGATCAACCGTGAAAAACAGAGCTCTACTGGTATTGGTGAAGGAATTGCTATCCCTCACGCTAAAACAGCAAGTGTCAAAGAGCCTGCCATTGCATTTGGCCGCTCAGTAGCTGGTGTAGATTATGAATCACTGGACGCGCAGCCGAGTCATCTTGTCTTTATGATTGCAGCAACTGAAGGCGCAAACAACACGCACTTAGAAGCACTTTCTCGTTTATCAACACTTCTGATGCGTGAAGAAATCAGAAAGCAGCTTCTTGAAGCGGCTACTGAAGATGAAATCATCGATATCATCAATACGCATGACAAGGACGATGAAGAAGAAGAGGAAGTTCAAGAGGAGCCGGCTGCATCAGGTAAACCAGCTAAGATTTTAGCAGTAACAGCTTGCCCAACAGGTATTGCACATACATTTATGGCAGCAGATGCTTTGAAAGAAAAAGCGAAAGAAATGGGCGTTGACATTAAAGTCGAAACAAACGGCTCTGGTGGTATTAAACACGCTCTTACGGCAAAAGAAATCGAAGAAGCACCAGCCATCATTGTGGCAGCGGACAAGCAAGTTGAAATGGAACGCTTTAAAGGCAAACATGTCATTGAAGTACCTGTGACAGCAGGAATTCGTCGTCCGCAGGAATTGATTGAAAAAGCAGTCAATCAAGATGCGCCGATCTATAAAGGCTCTGGCGGCAGTTCTTCAAAAGACGAACATGAGTCATCTGGCAAAGGGAGAAGTGGTTTCTACAAGCACTTAATGAGCGGTGTAAGCAACATGCTTCCATTTGTTGTCGGGGGCGGTATCCTTGTTGCAATTTCATTCTTCTGGGGTATTAAATCGGCTGACCCTAATGACCCTTCATTTAATTCATTTGCAGCTGTTTTAAAAGGAATTGGCGGAGATAATGCACTTGCCTTAATCGTGGCTGTATTAGCCGGATTTATTGCGATGAGTATTGCTGATCGTCCAGGTTTTGCGCCAGGTATGGTCGGTGGATTTATGGCGTCAGCAGCAGGTGCAGGATTCTTAGGCGGACTCATTGCCGGTTTCCTTGCTGGTTATGTCGTTGTGTTACTTAAAAAAGTATTCACTTTCGTACCGCAGTCGCTCGACGGGATTAAACCGGTTCTGCTCTATCCATTGTTCGGTATTTTCTTCACAGGTATCATTATGCATTACGTTGTTAACACACCAGTAAAAATGGTGATGGACGGATTAACTCATTGGCTTGAAACTTTAGGTACTGGAAACCTTGTCTTAATGGGCATTATTTTGGCAGGTATGATGGCGATTGATATGGGTGGGCCGATTAACAAAGCGGCTTACACATTTGGTCTTGCAATGATTGCTGCTGGAAACTATGCACCGCATGCTGCCATTATGGCAGGCGGAATGGTACCACCACTAGGTATTGCACTTGCTACAACAATTTTTAGAAATAAATTCTCAAAACGTGACCGAGAAGCAGGAATTACATGCTACTTCATGGGAGCTGCTTTCATCACTGAAGGGGCGATCCCGTTTGCAGCGGCTGATCCTCTACGCGTGATTCCTTCAGCTGTCATTGGAGCAGCTGTGGCTGGCGGATTAACGGAATTCTTTAGAGTCACGCTTCCTGCACCGCACGGCGGACTATTCGTTTTCTGGGTAACAAATCATCCGATACTTTATATCATCAGCATCTTAATCGGTGCCGTTGTAACAGCGATTTTACTTGGTGTTTTGAAAAAACCAGTGAAACTAGAAGCGTAAAGTAGAAGAGAAGCATCGTGAACAGCGGTGCTTCTTTTTGTTTAATTATGAACAAATTAGGAAAAAATATCTAATTGAATGGTTGTCTTGTGAATTTTTAAATGACATGTGATAAAGTAAAGTTATTCAATTCACGTTTCAAGTCTTTTAGCAGAAAGTCTTAGGAGGAAGCAGTATTTTGAACGAAGAAAACAAACAAAACGAAAATGATATTCAATCTGATGCAAAGCAAGCCAAAACAGAGAAGAAAAGTTCACTGTTTGAATGGATCAAAGCTATTTTAATTGCACTTGCACTCGTCTTGCTCATCCGTACGTTTATATTTGAGCCGTATGTGGTGGAAGGAGAGTCAATGGAACCGACCCTTCATGATGGGGAAAAGCTGTTTGTCAACAAAACCATTAACTATCTAGGTGGTGTCAAACGAGGTGACATCGTGATTATTAATGGAAAAGATGGCCAGAAAATTCATTATGTAAAACGATTGATCGGTCTTCCGGGAGACACGATTGAAATGAAGGATGATACGCTTTACATTAATGGTAAAAAAGTAGATGAGCCTTATTTAAAAGAGAACAAGGCACATGCGAAAGAGTATGAAGTGCATTTGACAGGGGATTTTGGTCCAGTGAAAGTACCGAAAAACGATTACTTTGTGATGGGGGACAACAGACTCAATTCCATGGACAGCAGAAATGGACTTGGACTCATTGAAAAGGATCGGGTTGTCGGGACATCAGAATTTGTTTTCTTCCCATTTGGCGACATTCGGCAAACAAAATAAAAGCACCCTTCTCAGGTGCGTGAGAAAAGTGCTTGAATGGGCGACCCTTAAAAGAAGGGTCGCTTTTAATTTGGCGTGAGCACTGTAACAATGAGCACAATGGCCAACACAGAAGCGAAGACAGACCCAGTAATGGCTAAAACGGACCGAAACAATCCGATCTTATGATTTTCTTTCCCTCGCTTTTGTAAAAAGCGTTTCGAAAAGATGTGTACCAGTGTGTAAATAAGCACTAGCCCAATATAAAGGCCAAAATCCCTCGCATTAAAGCCTGTTGCAGATAAATAAATACCCATAAAGAAAATCAATAAACAGTATTCCATCAGTGTAAGTAATCTCAAATCACACGAACTCCTTCAATAAATCATTCCCACTTATTATACCATATTAGACAATTTGTTATCGTTCTTAGTGAGAGACGTTTCTAACAAACGTTATTCATGTTATACTTCATAATGATGAATGAGTGATGGAGGATTAATAAATGATTGCAGTAAATAATGTTAGTTTGCGATTTGCTGATCGTAAACTATTTGAAGAAGTAAATATTAAATTCACTCCTGGCAACTGCTACGGTTTAATTGGTGCCAATGGAGCTGGTAAATCAACGTTTCTAAAGATTCTTTCAGGTGAAATTGAGGCTCAGACGGGCGATATTCATATGAGCCCTGGTGAGCGTTTAGCGATTTTAAAACAGAACCACTTTGAATACGAAGAATTTGAAGTATTAAAAGTCGTCATGATGGGTCACAAGCGTTTATATGATGTGATGCAGGAGAAAGATGCGATCTATATGAAACCTGATTTCTCAGATGAAGACGGGATTCGTGCAGCAGAGCTTGAAGGTGAGTTTGCTGAGTTAAACGGCTGGGAAGCAGAAAGTGAAGCAGCGATCTTATTAAAAGGTCTTGGCATTCCAGAGAGCCTTCAATCGAAGAAAATGTCTGAGCTTGGTGGTTCTGAAAAGGTAAAAGTACTACTAGCCCAAGCGTTATTTGGCAAGCCTGACGTCCTTCTTCTGGATGAGCCAACGAACCACTTGGACTTACAAGCCATCCAGTGGCTAGAAGAGTTCCTTATTCATTTTGAAAATACCGTCATCGTCGTTTCGCATGACCGTCACTTCTTAAACAAAGTGTGTACACATATTGCGGACCTAGACTTCGGAAAAATTCAAGTATATGTCGGTAACTATGATTTTTGGTATGAGTCTAGCCAGCTAGCGCTGAAACTCAGCCAAGATGCAAATAAGAAAAAAGAAGAGCAAATTAAGCAGCTTCAAGAGTTCGTTGCCCGGTTCAGTGCGAACGCTTCTAAATCGAAGCAAGCGACCTCAAGAAAGAAATTGCTTGATAAAATCTCTTTAGACGATATTAAGCCCTCTTCACGTAAATATCCGTATGTTCATTTTGCGCCAGAGCGTGAAATCGGAAATGATGTCCTTCAAGTAGAAGGTCTATCGAAAACAATTGACGGTGTGAAAGTACTTGATAACGTCAGCTTTATCATGAATCGCGAGGATAAAATTGCGTTCCTAAGCCGTAATGAGCTTGCTGTGTCTACTTTATTTAAAATTCTTGCTGGTGAGATGGAGCCAGACAGCGGGACATATAAATGGGGCGTCACAACATCTCAAGCCTTTTTCCCGAAAGACAATAGTGAATACTTTGAAGGAAACGATGTCGATTTAGTGGATTGGCTTCGCCAATATTCTCCTAATGATCAAAGCGAAAGCTTCTTACGCGGATTCTTAGGACGTATGCTTTTCTCTGGGGAAGAAGTAAAGAAAAAAGCAAGCGTCTTATCAGGAGGAGAAAAGGTTCGTTGTATGTTATCGAAAATGATGCTGTCAGGAGCGAATGTACTGCTTCTGGATGAGCCGACGAACCACTTAGACCTAGAATCCATTACGGCGCTGAATAACGGTTTAATGAGCTTTAAAGGAGCGATGCTCTTCTCATCTCATGACCATCAGTTTGTTGAAACAGTGGCAAACCGTATTATCGAAGTGACGCCAAATGGCATCGTCGATAAACAAACAACATATGATGAGTTCTTATCAGATCAAGAGATTCAAAAGAGACTCGTTGAGCTTTATGCGTAAATAAGAAAAGACATCCAATTGTGGATGTCTTTTTTTTCGATTAAATCGCCCAATTCCCATTACGGAAGATCGGTTCACGTTTTCCGTCTTTTGTAATACCGTCAATATTCATTTCCTTTGAACCAATCATGAAATCGACGTGTGTGATACTGTTGTTTACACCAGCTGCATCCAATTCTTCACGATTCATCTCTTTTCCGCCTTCGATATTGAACGCATATCCGCTGCCGATGGCAAGGTGGTTCGATGCGTTTTCATCATAAAGGGTATTGTAATAGAGAATATTCGAGTTTGAGATTGGTGAATCATCTGGTACAAGAGCAACTTCACCTAGATAATGAGAGCCTTCATCTGTTTCAACGAGCGAAGTTAAAATGTCTTCGCCTTCCTTCGCTTTCACATCGACAATTCGGCCATTTTCAAATGTTAAAGTAAACTCATCAATGATATTTCCTGCATAGCTGAGCGGTTTTGTGCTTGAGACAGTCCCATTTACACCGTCTTTTTTAGGTACAGTAAAGACTTCTTCAGTCGGCATGTTAGCCATGAAAGAGACGCCGCGCTCACTCACGCTGCCGGCACCTACCCAAATGTGCTGCTCAGGGAGCTCAATCGTTAAATCAGTGCCAGGAGCATCATAATGAAGCTTCTGGTAGTGGCGCTCATTTAGGATTTTGACCTTTTCATTTAGCGACTCATCGTGCTTTTTCCAAGCCTCCACAGGATCTGCTTGATCAGCGCGAGCGACTTTAAAGATTTGATCCCATAATAAAGCGACAGCTTCTTCATTTGTCTGGTCAGGGAAAATCTTTTTCGCCCAATCTTTTGATGCAGCGCCTACAACCGTCCAAGCCACTTTGTCTGATTGAACGTATTGGCGATATGTATGAAGGGCGGATCCAGCGGCTTTTTGCTGTGCAGCGATTTTTTTCGAATCAATGCCTCGCAGAAGGTCAGGGCTTTCTGACAAGATCGTGATAAAAGCGCCGCCGCGTTTTGCGATGGTTTCCATCATCTGTGCTTCCCATTCTGGGAATTGCTCAAACACATCTTGCGGTGCATGTTCATATTTTAAACGAGCAAGAACACCGTCACTCCAGCGGATATGTATGTTTTTCGCCCCGCGCTCATACGCATGTTTCGCAACAAGACGAACAAGGTCTGCAGATTCAGTAGATGCAGATACGACGACTTCATGTTCTTTTTGAACATTCACACCGACTTCAACGATGGTCTTCGCATATTGATCTAGTTGTTTTTCAAATGAATTCATAAAAACCCTCCTTTAGTCATGTTCATCATATCAGATTTAAGACCGAAAAGGAAAATGGGGAGCACGCGAAAAGCCAAAATAAAAAAGCCGCTTTCATGCGGCTTTTTTAGCGGTTCAGTTGTTTCACAGGCTGTGCATTAGAAGGGGGCATATGTGAAAACGACAGGCTCATTCCTCCTAATATAATACCCGTTAAAATGACTGTGACAACGACCCGTTTACCTAAATCAAGCAACATGTTCTTCCTCCTTCACGTTTATCCATTCCTCACGATATGATCGAAATGATAAAAAAAGAAGTAGAACAAGAAGATTATTTTAATGTTTTTTGCAATTTATGAATGACTTCTAGTGAACGACCTGTTCCGATTGCGACAGATTCAAGTGGATTTGCTGCAATATGAACTGGAACGACAATCTCCTGTGAGAGCCATTCTTGAATCCCGTTTAACAAAGCGCCACCGCCAGTTAAGATCACGCCGCGGTCTACGATGTCACCACTAAGCTCTGGAGGGCTGTCCTCTAATGTGGCACGAATCGCCTCTAAAATATGAAGAAGTGACTCTCGCATGGCACCTTGAATTTCATGAGATTCAAGTGTGATCGTTTTTGGAAGACCTGTCACCAGATCACGTCCACGTACTTCTAATGACTCTGGCTCATGCTCAATGAGACCATAACCAATTTCCATTTTAACTTGCTCAGCTGTCCGCTCGCCGATTAATAGGTTATATTTCTTTCGCACAAATGTAATGATATCTTCATCCAGCTGATCTCCGCCAATTCGAATGGAATGACAAGAGACAACGCCGCCAAACGAAATGATGGCAACTTCCGTTGTTCCTCCGCCAATATCGACTACGACGTTTGCAACAGGCTCATCTACTGGGAGATCAGCGCCGATTGCGGCTGCAACTGGTTCTTCAATTAAATGCACGTGCTTTGCTCCGCAGTTTTTCACAGCATCACTGATGGCACGGCGCTCAACAGCTGTTGAACCAGAAGGTGTACATACGACGACCGTTGGTTTTCTGAAGGTAAACCCGATATTTTTTCCTGCTTTTTTCATGATTTGTTTGAGTAAATCTGTTGTCATATCATAATCAGCGATGACACCGTCTTTCATCGGACGGATCGCCACAATTTTCCCAGGTGTTTTCCCAATCATTTCTTTTGCTTCTGTTCCGACGGCAAGTACAGTTTTTGTTTCTGTATCGACTGCCACGACGGACGGTTCATTTAAAATAATTCCCTTATTTTTACTATAAACCAATATGTTAGCTGTTCCTAAATCAATTCCAATTTCGGCATTTTGAAACATATTTTCACCCAATCTCTATTTTTGCTGTTTTAAACAATTTTACATTTAAAAGTTCAGAGGGTTGAGGTCATTTGTGGGGGTTTGTGATGACCTTGAAATGAACTTGTAAAATTCAAGTATCATTTTGACAATCACAATAAATTTTCCCTTTGTTTTTTCTTTTGTGAAAAAAATTTTCAAGTTGGAGAAACCTTTCGTGAATCTCTTACGTCTACGATATATCAATTGGTGAAAAACAGATTGATCTTGAGCTAATGAAAGAAAGAGGGAACGAAATTGAAATCTATCGGAGTCGTAAGAAAAGTAGATGAACTAGGGCGTATTGTGATGCCAATCGAATTGAGAAGAGCACTTGATATTGCAATTAAAGACAGTATGGAATTTTTTATAGATGGAGATAAAATCGTCTTGAAAAAATATCAGCCTCAAGGTGTTTGTCTCATGACTGGTGAGATTACTTCTGAGAATCATGAATATGGAAATGGTAAAATTAATTTAAGCGCTGAAGGCGCAGAACTACTGCTAAAAGAGCTGCAAGAAGCCCTTCAACAGTAATGAAAATAGCCTGCTCTCTTTCTTTGTGCGGAGAACAGGCTATTTTTTATGAAAAAAGTTCCTTAAAAATGCCCCATCTCCCTCAAAAAATAAGTGGAAAATGGTACAATTGACAAAGAATCTCAGGGCGGCAGGTGGAATCATTTGAACAAAACATATCAAGTGCGGATCGTGTTATCTGTTCTTGCATTTATTTTAATATTAAGCTGGGATTTCTTTTATTATCTAGGCGGCTATCAAATTAATTGGCCGCTCGATCTAGCCTTTACAGTCCTTGTTCTAACAGGGATCTGGGTTGTCTCAGGCTATGTAGACCGCTTAAATCTATTTGTGTCAGACTTAAATACGAGAGAGAAAGAAGCACACGAACTGACAGAGCGGCTGAATCGAATCACAGATAACTTGCAAGAAATCGTCTTTGAAACAAACGAAAAAGGTGAAATTATTTTTTTGAATCAAGCATGGACACAAATGACAGGCTATGACATTGATGAATGTCTAGGCACCATGTACAATCAGTACTTTGATCAAGAGGAACGCGTGGTGCAGCATTTGTTATCTGTTATCAAGGAGCATAAGGATGCGGGGCGGGTAGAACTGCAGCTTCTACATAAAGAGGGAAAGAAGGTATGGGGAGACGTTCATTACAAGCTCTATTTTGATGAGCATCACCAGTTTACCGGAGGAATTGGAACAGTAGCTGATATTACGAAACAAAAGCAGGCAAAGCTTGAGCTTGAAAGATCCAATCAGCAATTGCAAATGCAGGCGCAAAAGCTGGCCGTCGCTGGACAAATAGCCGCTGGAATCGCCCATGAAGTCAGAAATCCACTGACATCAGTAAATGGTTTTTTACAGCTGATGAAGACACAATATCCTGAAAGAACCGATTATTTTGACATTATCTTCTCTGAAATTAAACGAATTGATTTTGTTTTAAGTGAGCTACTTGTATTGGCTAAGCCTCAATCGGTCCATTTTCAAGAAGTTCAGCTTCATGAGCTTCTAGAACAAGTGATTACTTTATTAAAAACAAATGCCGTTCTTTCAAATATTGATCTCAAGCAGCCATTTAAAAGGCAGGATGCCGGCGCAATCCTAGCAGACGCTAACCAAATGAAGCAGCTGTTCATTAATTTAATCAAAAATGCGATTGAGGCAATGCCTGAAGGTGGCAGCATATACATATCTACAGAAAAAGTATTGAATGAATGGAAGATTACCATTCAAGATGAAGGAAAAGGGATGTCTGAAAAGGATATTCAAAAAATATATGATCCTTTCTTTTCAACGAAAAAAGAAGGGACAGGGCTTGGTCTGACCATCTGTGCGACGATTTTAAAAGATCATCACGGAACAATGGACGTATCCAGTGAGCTTGGAAAAGGCACAGCTTTTCATATTTATTTGCCTGTGTGTCAAAAAAGCAGACAGCAGCAAGTTGAGAGGACGTGAAGTCATGACGGTGAAAGCTTTATTTGTATATGGGACGCTATTGCAGCATGAAGAGCACCACGAAGCGTACATGAAAGAAAGCAGACTAATAGCTAAATCTGCTTGGATGAATGGAAGGATTTATGATACAAGTCAAGGATATCCAGCGTGTGTTCCCGCAGAAAAAGGCACTGTATACGGGGAATTGTACGAGGTAACCGCTGACACGTTGAATAAGATAGACGTACTAGAGGAAGGGTATGACAAGCAGGAAATCAATGTCATGACGGATCAAGGTCAGGTAGCAGCCGTGACATACACTTTGCCAGAGCAGAAGGCATCAGCGCTGAAAGAAATAAAGAGAGGGTGCTGGAAAGCTTATAAACTGTGGCAACAGAAGCCATCATCCTTCTATTATTTTGCCTATGGCTCCTGTATGGATGATGCTAGGTTTAAGCTAGCAGAAGTCGATCATCACTTCAGACAAATCATCGGCGGTGGTGTACTAAATGGTTTTACTACGAGATTTACATTGGTGAGGCCAGATGGATCAAGAGCTGATATGGTAGAAGACGGCGGCGAAACAGAGGGTGTATTATATGAAGTTCCTTTTGATGCCATTCGTTATTTGTATAAACGAGAGGGAGTATATGAAGGTACATATCGTCCAGCTTTTGTCGATGTCAAAATAGGTGATCAAATTTATGAGGACTGTTTAACCTTTCTTGTGCTTCAAAAGAGCGAAGAAATCGCTCCGCCAGCTCATTATCGAAGTGAAATCGAAAAAGGAGCAGACCTTTACTTAAGTGAAGCGTTCCGCAGAAAAATTCGTTCGCATATGGATTCATTAATCAAACCGTAGTAAAATGCATGGTAAGTGAGATAAAAGGAGTCTGAACATGAAAAAGGAATATGCAGTCATTGGTCTTGGACGCTTTGGCGGAAGTATTTGCAAGGCGCTGAGCGAAGAAGGACTTGAAGTCATGGCGATGGATATGAATGAAGATCGAGTAAACGAGTACGCGAAAATTGCCTCACATGCGGTCATTGGTGATTCGACGGACGAAAACGTTTTAAAAAATCTTGGTATTCGCAACTTTGATCATGTCATCGTTGCAATCGGTGAAAATATTCAGGCAAGTATTTTAACAACGATTATGTTGAAAGAGCTTGGCGTCAAAATGGTCACCGTGAAAGCGCAAAATGACTACCATGAAAAGGTGCTCAACAAAATTGGAGCGGATCGCATCGTTCATCCAGAGCGAGATATGGGCAGACGGATTGCACATAAAATCATTTCAAATAACGTGCTTGATTACCTCGAGCTGTCAGATGAGTACAGCCTGATTGAGATTGTGGCAAACAGCAGGCTTGCGGGACATTCTCTTTTAGATCTTGATATACGGGCAAGGTACGGCATCAACATCGTGGCCATTAAGCGCGGAAAAGAAGTCATTGTTTCCCCGCTGGCAGATGAAATGATTCAAAAAGAAGATATCCTCATTGTCATTGGGGCAGTAGCCGATATAGGACGCTTTGAAAAACGAGAAATGCAGAACGATTATTAAGCACTCCGATGACGGGGTGTTTTTTTTATATGAATGTGTTCATGGTAGGTGGACATTGAGACGGAAATATACACTGAAAAGGGTTGTTTTGTTCATGTATAACCGCAAAAATAAGTCATCCTATTTTTCATGCAATTATCACTATTCAGAAATAAAAATCAGTGTTTTGATATGGTTGATTTTCTCTAAATGTCATTGACTGGACAAACAGATTCGTTTACGATAAGAAACATTATATTGTTTACTTGGAGGAGGCAGTGTCGTTGGATAAGGAGCTTTTCAGACATCAAATTGAGGTAGCAGCAAAGAGAAAAAAAGCAGCCCTCGTGATTAAACATGCGAAAGTCATGGATGTGTTTAACCAAGAATGGATAGACGCAGATGTCGCTGTTGAAAATGGACAAATAGTCGGGATAGGAGAGTACGAGGGTAAGCAGGAGCTTGATGCAGCAGGTCAAATGCTTGTGCCTGGTTTTATTGATGGCCACGTTCATATCGAGTCTTCTATGGTTACCCCTGCTGAATTCTCCAAAGCTGTCGTTCCGCGCGGTGTGACAACTGTCGTAACAGATCCTCATGAAATCGCCAATGTGTCAGGTATAACAGGCATCCGTTTTATGCTGGAAGAAGCGAGAAAAGCTGCCTTACATATTTATTTCATGCTGCCATCCTGTGTACCGGCAGTCAGTTTTGAACGATCAGGTGCTACATTAAAAGCGAAAGATTTAAAGCCTCTTTATCAAGAAAAGGAAGTGCTTGGTCTTGCTGAGGTGATGGACTATGTCGGTGTGGAGCAGGCAGAAGAAGATATGCTTCAAAAGCTGCTTGATGCTCAAAATGAGAATAAACTGATTGATGGCCATTTAGCAGGCTTAACAGATCGATTAATCAACGTCTACCGGACGGCCAATGTCCAAACAGACCATGAGGTGACAACTGCACAGGAAGCCCTTGAACGTGTGAAAAGGGGTATGTATGTGATGCTGAGAGAAGGATCTGTTGCCAAAAACGTGAAAAATGTTTTACCCGCTGTCAATGAAAAGAATGCGAGACGCTTTTTCTTTTGTACAGATGATAAACATTTGGATGATTTAATGGCACAGGGAAGTATTGATGAGCAAGTACGGATGTCCATAAAAGAAGGTTTAGATCCATTTTTAGCTTATCAAATGGGAAGCTTAAATGCCGCAGAGTGTTTTGGTCTTAAAACAAAGGGAGCCATTGCACCAGGCTATGATGCTGATTTTATGCTCGTTTCAGACTTTCATCATGTAGACATTACAAGCGTATTTATCGCAGGTGAATTGGTTGCACAGAACGGAGAGTACAAGCCGAGTGTCGAAAAGAGCGCACCGAGCCCAGCATTATTACAATCTGTTCATGCAGTAGATGTTCAAGAGGAAGACATTGCACTACCTATCACGGGCGATCAACATATGAATGTCATCCGTATTATTCCGAATCAGCTTGAAACAAAGTTAGAACAAGTCTCTCCTTCAGAAATGAACGGACAATTTACAAGTGATACAGGCAGAGATGTATTGAAAATGGTGCTTGTTGAACGTCATCAAGGTTTATCTGAAATGGGCGTAGGGATTGTCAGTGGCTTCGGCATCAAACAGGGCGCGATTGCAACAACGGTTGCACATGATTCACATAACTTAATTGCAGTTGGCACAAATGATGCTGATATCATCAAAGCGATTGAGGCGTTAAAAGAAGCAGGCGGCGGTTTGACTGTTGTTAAAGAAGGGCGTTCTCTTCATACGCTGCCATTACCGATCTCTGGTTTATTGTCAGATCAGCCGGCACATCTCGTCAATGAAAGCCTTCATACACTTCATGAAGCGCTTAAAGAAACAGGTTTTACCTTAGACTTTAATCCGTTTTTGACGCTGTCCTTCTTGGCACTTCCAGTCATTCCTGATGTGAAAATGACGACAAAGTGCTTGTTTGATGTCAGAAACTTTCAGCACCTCCCAATTCAATCATAAAAAGTGAGAAACCGCATGTGTATGATGTATATATGCGGCTTTTTTCAATACTTGATGAAAAAAAGAGACACAGCCAGTCGGCTCGTGTCTCTTTTTGTGATTACACTTCCATAATAATCGGTAAGATCATTGGGCGGCGTCTTGTTTTTTCGTAAAGGAAAGGTGCAAGTGTGTCCGTAATTTCGTTCTTAATTTCCGACCACTGAGTTGTCTTGCGTTCCATTACTTTTTCAAGATGCTTTGAAATGAGATCTTGTGCGTCGTTGATGAGATCTCCAGATTCTCTCATGTAGACAAAGCCTCTTGAGATGAGATCAGGACCAGCAGAGATTTTGAATTCTTTCATGTCCATGCTGACGACCACAATGACAAGACCTTCTTCTGAAAGAATGCGGCGGTCTCTTAAGACGATATTCCCGATATCGCCAATTCCGCTTCCGTCGATATACACGTTACCTGATGGAATTTTGCCAGCGACACTTGCTTCGTCACCTTTTAGTGCAAGTACTTCACCGTTATCCATGATAAAGCAGTTTTCCTCAGGAATTCCGCAATCATTCGCAAGTTTAATATGCGTTTTTTGCATGCGGTATTCGCCGTGAATCGGCATAAAGAATTTTGGTTTAATTAAACGGAGCATCAGCTTTTGTTCTTCTTGTCCGCCGTGACCAGATGTATGAATATTATTAAGTGAGCCATGAATGACCTCAGCGCCAGCACGGTAAAGCTGGTTAATGGTACGGCTTACGCTAATATTGTTACCCGGAATTGGTGAAGATGAGAAGACAACAGTGTCACCAGGATTAATCGAAATCTGGCGGTGAGTGCCGTTTGCAATACGAGAAAGAGCAGCCATCGGCTCACCTTGGCTCCCAGTACAAAGAATCGTCACTTTGTTTGCTGGTAGACGGTTGATTTCATTATGTTCAATGAACGTGTTTTTTGGACATTTAATGTAGCCAAGATCTTGTCCAATATCAATGGCAGACTCCATACTTCGTCCAAACACCGCAACTTTTCGGCCGTTGGCAACAGCGGACTCGATCACTTGCTGAAGTCTGTGAATGTTTGAAGCAAACGTAGCAAAGATGATACGTCCGTCGACTTTTCTAAAGATGTCATCAATGCTTTCGCCTACGCGTCTTTCAGACATCGTAAATTCTGGAATTTCACTGTTTGTACTATCGGATAAAAGACATAGAACGCCTTCTTTCCCGATTTCAGCCATTTTTGTTAAGTTGGCAGGTTCGCCAACAGGCGTAAAGTCAAACTTGAAATCACCTGTATGTACGATGTTACCAGGAGGTGTCTTCACGACAATTCCATAAGAATCTGGAATACTGTGTGTAGTTCTAAAGAAAGACACAGCTGTTTTTCTAAATTTAATGGTATCTTCTTCTTCATAAATGTGAAGTTTTGTTTGTCTCAAGAGACCGTGCTCTTCCAATTTATTACGAAGTAGGCCGATTGCGAGTTTGCCGCCGTAAACTGGAATATTCACTTGCTTGAGAAGGTAAGGTATACCGCCGATGTGGTCTTCATGTCCGTGAGTGATGAAAAGACCTTTGATTTTATCTTCGTTTTTAACTAAGTACGTATAGTCAGGGATGACGTAGTCAATTCCAAGAAGCTCATCTTCAGGGAACTTAATACCAGCATCAATTAAAATGATTTCATCTTGAAATTGAACGCCATACGTGTTTTTACCGATCTCGCCTAAACCGCCGAGCGCAAAAACTGCCGCCTGATCGTTTTTTACAAATTTCATTCCTCTCATAGCTCCAATACTTTAAAATTTTCACTTTCTCGTTCATAGTCTAAAAAAGCACCGTCTACAGGCTGAATGAATTCAATGTTGTAGCTATGTTTTTTCAACTTATCGCGTACGTCTCTTTCAGAAACCGCTTCAACGTATAGTGAATCTGTGTGTTCTCTTACAGGTACCTCAGTAGTACTTGCCTGAAAAAATACCTTATATATCATCCAAATCTCTCCTTAAATACCGTATGTTACACTCGCTATTTCTATTATATTAAAAAAACGCGCATAAGAAAAGTCTCTGAGAAAAAAGGACCTTCAGCAAATGTGCGGAAGATCCTTTTAAGCGATCGATTTTTTACGAAGCATGTCCTTCCATTGTCTTCTAATTTTCTTGCGCAGACGACGAAGCATCGCAGGTCGCCTCCTTTCGAATTGAAGTTAGATTAGACCTTGTATTCCGTTCTCTCTTTATACTTGTATTATATGACGTTTCCATTGAATGTTACATGGTTATATGTGGGAAATGGGCGTTTTCATAGGAAGTGGTTTCGAAAGCAGAAATCTTTCTGTATGATAAAAGGGAGTGGGTATACATAACAAGAGACAGGAGACGGGATATGAATAAAAAAGTCATCTTCTTTGATATCGACGGTACTTTATATGATCATGATAAAAAAATACCTGAATCAACAAAGCGAGCGGTTCGTTTATTAAAAGAAAAAGGCCATCATCTCTTCATTGCATCTGGGCGTTCGCCTTTTTTAATTAAGCCTATTTTAGAGGAATTGGGGCTTGACTCCTTTATAGCTTATAACGGTCAGTATGTCATGTATGAGGGAGAAGTCATTTACGGCAATCCGCTTAAACTGGAGCTAATGGAGCAAATTTATGAAACGGCGGATCGTCATGATCATCCGCTTGTTTTCATGGGGGAAAAAACGATGAAGGCTTCTGTGCCAAATCATCCGTTTATCCATGAGGGGATTGGGACTTTAAAAACAGAGCATCCTGAACATGATTTGTCTTACTTTAAAGAAAATGAGATTTTTCAAATGCTGTTATTCTGTAAGGCAGAAGAGGAAATCCAATACGAGGCGTTCCGCGAAGAAATTGATCTTGTCAGATGGCACGAGCTGTCAACAGATGTCTTGCCAAAAGGCGGATCGAAGGCTGAGGGAATCAAACGAGTTATCGAAAGACTGCCTTACGAGCAAAAGGATACCGTTGCCTTTGGAGACGGTCTGAACGATCGAGAGATGATTTCGTTTGCTGGTATAGGCGTCGCCATGGGAAATGCTGTGAATGAACTAAAAGATTTGGCTGATTTTGTGACAAAGCCGGTGGATGAAGACGGCATATTCCATGCAGTGACTCATTTAGGCTTGATTGAAGAATAAAAAAAGAAGACCCTTAGGTGATTGGGTCTTCTCAGCGTGTAGACAAACACTCGCATTCGTTGTCAGGTCTGCGCGCTGGTGCTCACGAATGTTAAATTCGCTCCGCGCCAGTACTCGCCCTTCCTAGACTGCAAAGGTTTTCTATCACGCTGAAAAGAAGACAAAGTGCTAAAATAAACATCATTTTAGCACTTTGTCAACAATCTAAGAAGACCCTTAGGTTATTGGGTCTTCTTTTTATTTTATGATCTGCCGATCGCAACAGAGTTGTCAGGCTCAGCGAATGGCTGATCCTTTTGAATATGATCATAAAACATAATGCCGTTTAAATGGTCGATTTCATGCTGAAACACAATGGCCGGAAACCCTTTTAGGCGAATATCAATGTCTTCTCCTTCAAGCGTTGTGGCCTTCACCCTGATCTTTTGATATCGAGGGACAAATCCAGGAATGGCTTCATCAACAGATAAGCAGCCTTCACCAGTAGTTAAATAAGCTCTTTTGACGGAATGACTGACAATGCGCGGGTTGAAAAGGGCATAGCTGTATTCCTCTCCATCTTCATCCTCACAGTGAACAGCGATCATTCGCTTACTGACATTAATTTGCGGAGCCGCGAGTCCAACGCCGGGTCTGAGTCCATACGTTTCAGCTATGTCAGCATCCTGACTATTTTTAACGAATTCAATCATGTCAGCTAATTGCTGTTTTTCCTCTTCTGTCGGCGGGAGCTCGACCGCTTCAGCTGTTTGTCTTAAGACGGGATGTCCGTCCCGTACGATATCTTCCATGGTAATCACAAATCTTCACTCCTATTTCCTTTGTATGTAAAGTATATAAAATGATACACAACATATGCAATGAAATAAAGAAGACCGGTCCTATGAGACCGGTCAGAGGCTTAAACAGCCATTAGCAGCAGCCGCCACCGCCGCCTAAGAATGCTGCGCCAACGATGATTAATAGGATGAAAAGGACAACGATTAAAGCGAATGTCCGTCCACCGCCGTATCCGTATCCACCGCCATAACTTGGGTAACAACAGCCACCGCCATATCCACCACCGTGTCCATACCCGTAACCGCCGTATCCACCATACATACTTCCATGACTATAATTAGACATACTTTTGACCTCCTTTGGAAATACACTCGGCCTCTCATAAGTGAAGGCGAAGCGTGTAATATAAACTATGTATGAATGCACTATTTGTATAGTCATGCGCCTATCACTTGAAAAAAATCTTCTTGAGCTCATCAGAATGACCTCTTTCCTTGTCACAAACGCCTATAAAAATTATAGTGGTATGTGGAGATGTAAAGGGGGAACCTTGTGATGAAACAAATAAGAAGAAGCATGAAAGCAGGTGCTGCTTTAGCGGGGATATGTACCCTTTTGCTGGCGGGATGCGGAGGTCAAAGTTCATTTCATGACATGCAAGATGCGATGACGAAAATGAGCGAAAAAGAAGCATCCTTTGAAAAAGAGCAAGGCACACTGCAAAGCTATGAGAAAAAAGAGCAGCAGCTCTATAAAAAAATGATTCAAACCACAAAGGATCACACTAAAACAGTGACAAGCCTTTCTGATCAGGCGTTAGCATCTGCAGCGAAACGAGAAGAACATTTGAAAACAGAAAAAGACAGCATGGATGAATCGAAAAAAGAATTGAAAACGGTCAAGAAATCTGCGGGACGTATACAAGATACAGATTTAAAAGAAAAAGCAGATGAAACGGTCAAATCGCTTGAGAAAAGATATGCGTCGTATGACCAGCTTTACAAGGAGTATCAAAAGGCGTTGAAACAAGATCAGCATTTATATCAAACTTTAAAGAAAAAGGACTTAGGATATAAAGAGCTAAAGTCCAAGCTGAAGACGGTGAACCGTTCTTATAGCAAAGTCAGAAAAGAAGGTAAAAAGTTCAATCAATATACAAAGCAATTGAATGAGCATAAACAGGTTTTGTCTAAAGTGGCAGATCAAGAGTCCAAAAAGAGCTGAAAAAACAGCTCTTTTTTTATTTTTCGACAAAAACAAACATTTTCTATTGTAGTACAGTAGTACACACTATACTAGTACAGTTCGATGTGTTTGTTAAACAGATTGATACAGCTCACCATAAAAAGTAAAGCGAATACATTTATTTAAATAAAGCCGTTAAATCAATTGACGGACTATTTTTCTTGTTGTAAACTAGTCCTTGTTAACAGAAGTTGTATTAGTTATTTGTGAACTATCGTTAATACAGTTAGAAGAACTCAAAAACGAGCGATCATCTTATGTTTCGACAACGATCCTAGTGGCTATTAAAAGCAGGAGTCATATGTGTATTTTGGGTTATCCTATATCTGTATGTATAAATGGATTCACGACAAATTGACTGTTAAAAGAAAGGAAGAGGTGACTTTAGAATGGCTGCAAAAACAAAAAAAGCAATTGTTGATAGCAAAAAGCAATTTGATGCCATCAAAAAGCAGTTTGAAACGTTTCAAATTTTAAACGAAAAAGGCGAAGTCGTAAACGAAGCGGCAATGCCAGATCTCTCAGATGACCAATTAAAAGAATTAATGCGCCGTATGGTGTTTACACGAGTATTAGATCAACGTTCAATTTCATTGAACCGTCAAGGACGTCTTGGCTTCTATGCGCCAACAGCTGGACAAGAGGCTTCTCAGCTTGCAACTCACTTTGCACTTGAGAAAGAAGATTTCATTCTTCCAGGATATCGTGATGTACCACAATTAATCTGGCATGGCCTGCCACTAACAAAAGCATTCTTGTTCTCTCGAGGACATTTTGTTGGTAACCAAATGCCTGAAGGTGTGAATGTACTTTCTCCACAAATCATTATCGGTGCACAAATCATTCAAGCTGCTGGTGTAGCTCTTGGTTTGAAAAAACGCGGTAAAAAAGCTGTTGCAATCACTTACACAGGTGATGGCGGAGCTTCACAAGGTGATTTCTACGAAGGTATTAACTTTGCAGGGGCTTACAAAGCGCCAGCGATTTTTGTTGTCCAAAACAACAGATATGCGATCTCTACACCTGTTGAAAAGCAATCTGCTGCGCAAACGATTGCACAAAAAGCAGCTGCAGCTGGTATCGTAGGCGTACAAGTTGACGGTATGGATGCATTAGCTGTATATGCAGTGACTGCTGAAGCTCGTGAGCGTGCTATAAATGGTGAAGGTCCAACATTAATCGAAACTCTTACATTCCGTTACGGCCCACATACAATGGCTGGTGACGATCCAACAAGATATCGTACAAAAGAAGATGAAAACGAGTGGGAGCAAAAAGATCCATTGGTACGCTACCGCAAATTCTTGGAAAACAAAGGCCTATGGTCTGAAGAAGAAGAGAATAAAGTCATCGAAGATGCAAAAGAACAAATCAAACAAGCAATCAAAGAAGCTGACGAACAGCCTAAGCAAAAAGTCACTGACTTGATTGAAAACATGTATGAAGTAAAACCATTCAACTTAGTTGAACAGCTTGAAATTTACAAACAGAAGGAGTCGAAGTAAGCCATGGCGCAAATGACAATGATTCAAGCGATCACTGATGCGTTACGCACAGAACTGAAAAATGACGAAAACGTTCTCGTTTTCGGAGAAGACGTTGGTAAAAACGGCGGCGTATTCCGTGCGACTGAAGGATTGCAAAAAGAGTTTGGTGAGGATCGCGTATTCGATACTCCACTTGCTGAATCTGGTATTGGCGGTCTTGCAATTGGCCTTGGACTACAAGAATTCCGCCCAGTAATGGAAATTCAATTCTTCGGATTCGTTTACGAAGTATTAGATTCTGTTTCTGGACAAATGGCTCGTATGCGTTACCGTTCTGGCGGACGCTGGCATTCTCCAGTGACAATCCGTTCTCCATTTGGCGGGGGAGTTCACACACCTGAGCTTCACGCTGACAGCTTAGAAGGTCTTATCGCACAACAGCCTGGTATCAAGGTGGTCATTCCTTCAACACCTTACGATGCAAAAGGACTATTAATTTCTGCAATCCGCGACAATGATCCGGTTGTATTCCTTGAGCATATGAAACTTTACCGCTCTTTCCGTCAGGAAGTTCCTGAAGAAGAGTACACAATTGAAATCGGTAAAGCTGACGTGAAACGTGAAGGTTCTGACCTTTCAATCATCACTTACGGTGCAATGGTTCACGAATCACTTAAAGCTGCTGAAGAGCTTGAAAAAGAAGGCGTTTCTGCTGAAGTGATCGACCTTCGTACAGTAAGCCCGCTTGATATTGAAACAATCATCGCTTCTGTTGAAAAAACAGGTCGTGCGATCGTTGTTCAAGAAGCACAAAAACAAGCTGGTATTGCTGCAAACGTAGTAGCTGAAATCAATGACAGAGCAATCCTTAGCCTAGAAGCACCAGTACTTCGTGTAGCTGCACCTGATACTGTATTTGCTTTCTCTCAAGCTGAGACTGTATGGCTTCCAAACCATAAAGACGTGCTTGAAACAGCTAAGAAAGTTATTGAATTTTAATTAAATGACTGAGGGGAAAAGAATTTATTTCTCTTCCCCTTTATCAATTAAAAGACCGTGTAAACATACACAACAAGGATTCAACAAAATCTAGGAGGCGAAAAACAGTGGCATTTGAATTTAAACTTCCGGACATCGGAGAAGGTATCCACGAAGGTGAGATCGTTAAGTGGTTTGTAAAACCAAACGACGAAATTAATGAAGATGACGTTTTAGCAGAGGTACAAAACGATAAAGCAGTTGTAGAAATTCCTTCACCTGTTAAAGGAAAAGTATTAGAATTAAAAGTTGAAGAGGGAACAGTTGCAACTGTAGGACAAACAATCATTACGTTTGATGCACCTGGTTACGAAAATCTTCAATTTAAAGGCAGCGAAGAAGAAGGCGAAGCAAAAACTGAAGCTCAAGTCCAAGGTACTGCTGAAGCTGGTAACGAGCCAGAGAAGAAAGAAGTGGCACAAGAAGAAGCGGCAGCAGCAACTGGTGCAGGCGCACAAGAGCAAGTAGATGCTGATCCAAACAAACGCGTAATTGCTATGCCATCTGTACGTAAATATGCTCGTGAAAAAGGCATTGAAATTTACAAAGTTGCAGGTTCTGGTAAAAACGGTCGTGTGTTAAAAGAAGATATCGACAGCTTCGTTAATGGTGGTTCTGCAGCTCAAGAAGCAGCACCTCAAGCAGCTGAAAGTGCGAAAGAAGAAGCAGCTCCTAAAGCGGCAGCAGCTCCAGTTCTTGAAGGGGAATTCCCAGAAACTCGCGAGAAAATGAGCGGAATCCGCAAAGCGATCGCGAAAGCAATGGTGAACTCTAAGCATACAGCTCCTCACGTAACATTAATGGATGAAGTTGATGTAACGAACCTTGTTGCACATCGTAAACAATTCAAACAAGTTGCAGCTGATCAAGGAATCAAGTTAACTTACTTGCCTTACGTTGTAAAAGCTCTTACTTCTGCTTTGAAAAAGTACCCAGTACTTAACACTTCTATCGATGATAAAACAGATGAAGTTGTTCAAAAGCATTACTACAACATCGGAATTGCAGCTGATACTGAAAAAGGCCTGCTCGTTCCAGTTGTGAAAAATGCAGATCGCAAAGCAATTTTCGAAGTGTCTAACGAAATCAACGAGCTTGCAACAAAAGCACGTGATGGTAAATTGGCTCCAGCTGAAATGAAAGGTGCATCTTGCACAATCACAAACATCGGTTCTGCTGGTGGACAATGGTTTACTCCAGTCATCAACCACCCAGAAGTAGCGATCCTTGGTATTGGCCGTATCGCTGAAAAAGCGGTTGTTCGTGATGGCGAAATCGTTGCAGCTCCAGTCTTAGCTCTTTCCCTAAGCTTTGACCACCGTATGATCGACGGAGCTACTGCGCAAAATGCCCTTAACCACATCAAGCGTTTATTGAATGATCCACAATTAATTTTAATGGAGGCGTAATGTCATGGTAGTAGGAGATTTCCCAATCGAAACAGATACTCTTGTCATCGGTGCAGGTCCTGGTGGATATGTAGCTGCTATTCGTGCTGCACAGCTTGGACAAAAAGTAACAATTGTTGAAAAAGGAACTCTTGGCGGTGTATGTCTAAACGTTGGTTGTATTCCTTCCAAAGCATTAATCAATGCTGGCCATCGTTTCGAAAATGCTAAGCATTCTGAAGACATGGGTATCAAAGCTGAAAACGTAACAGTTGATTTCACAAAAGTTCAAGAGTGGAAAGCTTCTGTTGTAAACAAATTAACAGGTGGAGTTCAAGGTCTTCTTAAAGGAAATAAAGTAGACATCGTTAAAGGTGAAGCTTATTTCGTAGATAGCAACTCTGTACGTGTAATGGATGAAAATTCAGCACAGACTTACACTTTTAAAAATGCAATTCTTGCAACTGGATCTCGTCCAATTGAATTGCCTACTTTTAAATACACAGACCGCGTGATCAACTCAACTGGTGCTTTAGCGCTTAAAGAAGTACCTAAGAAGTTAGTTGTTATCGGTGGTGGATATATCGGTACTGAGCTTGGTACTGCTTATGCAAACTTTGGAACAGAAGTTGTCATCCTTGAAGGTGGAGACGAAATCCTTCCAGGTTTCGAAAAGCAAATGAGCTCATTGGTTAAACGTAACCTGAAGAAAAAAGGAAACGTTGAAATCCATACAAACGCTCTTGCTAAAGGCGTTGAAGAAAAATCTGATGGTGTCACTGTTACTTTCGAAGTAAAAGGTGAAGAAAAAACAGTTGATGCTGATTACGTACTTGTTACAGTTGGTCGTCGTCCAAACACAGATGAGCTTGGTCTTGAGCAAGTTGGTGTTGAATTGACTGACCGCGGAGTTGTCAAAACAGACAAACAATGCCGTACAAGCGTATCTAACATCTATGCAATTGGTGACATCGTTGATGGACCACCACTTGCACACAAAGCTTCTTACGAAGGTAAAATTGCAGCTGAAGCAATCGCTGGAGAGCCAGCTGAAATTGATTACCTTGGTATTCCTGCTGTTGTATTCTCTGAGCCAGAACTTGCAACTGTTGGATACACTGAAGCAGAAGCAAAAGAAGAAGGAATCGACATCGTTGCAGCGAAATTCCCATTCGCAGCAAACGGACGTGCACTTTCTCTTGACGCAACTGATGGCTTCATGAAGATGATCACTCGTAAAGAGGATGGTCTTGTGATTGGTGCACAAATCGCAGGTGTTGGCGCTTCTGATATGATTTCAGAGCTTAGCCTTGCAATCGAAGCTGGAGTGACTGCTGAAGATATCGCAATGACAATTCACGCTCACCCAACTTTAGGTGAAATTACAATGGAAACGGCTGAAGTAGCAATTGGAAGCCCAATCCATATCGTAAAATAATGAACTTATTAAAACCCTCTCCATCAAGGAGAGGGTTTTTTTGAGCGCTGCATGAGAAAGACCCCTCATGAAATGAGGGGCTTTTTCATATGGATATATAAGTGCAAGGTGAAGCCATTAATTTGTATTCACGCGGTCTAAAGCGTGGCATAAAGGCGATAAAATATCCTCTTTGCTGCTGACATTTCCTTCAACCTTCACAATGACTTTTTCATTATTTACAAGTAAAATAGCCGGTAATTCGTCTACTTCATTTTTCCAGCCTTTACGATCTTCTTTCACAATCATCTTTGACATTTCCTTCGGGTATTCATTCTTTAAATCGAGGACTGCATCATAATAAGGACTTTCTTTATCGAGATTTTCTGCATCTGTAAAAAAGAGAATTCTTGGTTTTTGAATATGACTGACTTGGTCTGTCTGATTCGGTATGATATACGCAAATGAGCATGAACTAAGTACAAAGAGCATGGGGAATATAATGAGAAGTGTCCTCATAAAATTCAATCTATTCACCTCAAAATCCTTTGGGGTTGTCCCAACATTTTTAGGAGCTGGTTACCTGTTAGTCACTCTAGTGTATCATGTCCTTTTTGACAATTTTCGATTGTTACTCAATTGTTACAGAATTGATATGAAGCAAAATACAATTGAAACGTTCTCTCAATATGATGAGAAAATAGCATATATTCATAAAAAATAATTAAATGTGTCATACAGTTAACCGTTGACAACTTAAATGTGACATCATATTATAGAAGTATGAAATAGATTAAACGCTTTCAAATATTGAATGAAGAAAAGGGGAATGTACGTGGGTACAATTATTTGTCAAGATTGCAATGAGACCATTGATCAATTTGAAAATGAAAAAGTGACAACACTATACGGAACGTGTGGTCACTGTCATTGCTGTGATGAAGCCTCTGAATAAATAAAAAAGCATGCAGCTCCATTTGGGGCTGCATGTTTCTTTTTTATAAAATTGCTTTCTGTTCTTTAATCACGCGGATCATTTCTAGCGTTGAATCTTCTGGTCCTTGGACAGGGAGACCAATTTCAATGTTTTTAAAGATATAGGAGATATTTTCTTCTGTGATAATCTCTCCTGGTATAAAAATAGGTATGCCTGGCGGGTACACCATGACAAACTCTGCGATGATGCGGCCAGCTGCTTCTTTTAACGGAACCACTTCAGTTGTGGAGTAAAAGGCATCACGCGGCGTCATGGCAAGCGATGGAATCTCAGGCAGCAGTACTTCTGTTACCGGTTGTGTGCCGCTCTCACTTGTAGAGGTTGCGGCAATGTCTTTCATAGCCGTTATAAGCGTATCGATTGTTTCATCAGAATCACCAGGGGTCACAATACATAAAATGTTGTAAAGGTCAGAAAGCTCCACTTCAATCCGGTAGCTTTCTCTCAACCATTTTTCGACATCATGGCCATTGAGGCCAAGGTCTTTAATTGAAATAATTAATTTCGTTGGATCATAATCATACGTAGAAGCTGAACTGAGTATTTCCTTGCCAATACACGTAATGCCATCAATTTGATTCAAACGGTTTCTCGCTGATTCAGCTAAACGGATGGCTTCATCTGCTAGTGCCTTTCCTTCAGTGGCTAATCGCTTTCGAGCGACATCAAGTGACGCCAAGAGCAAATAAGAAGTAGACGTTGTTGTCAGCATGCTCAAAATCGATTGCACGCGATCTTTTGAGATAAGCCCTTCCTTCATATTTAAAATAGAGCTTTGGGTCAGGGAACCGCCGAGTTTGTGGACACTTGTTGCTGCCATGTCGGCACCTGCCTGCATGGCAGATAGCGGGAGCTTATCGTGAAAATGAATATGCACGCCGTGTGCTTCATCGACAAGGACAGGCACATGAAATGAATGGGCAATGTCTACAATCGATTTTAAGTCTGCTGAAACGCCAAAATACGTCGGATTAATCACAAGCAGACCTTTTGCATCTGGGTGCTCCGTGAGTGCCTTTTTCGCTGATTCTGGTGTAATGCCGTGAGAGATGCCAAGCTCTTTGTCTATTTCTGGATGAATAAAAACAGGAACTGCGCCAGAAAATACAATCGCGGACATAATCGATTTATGGACGTTACGCGGAACGATGATTTTATCCCCAGGTCCGCATACGGTCATCACCATTGTCATGATGGCGCCGCTTGTTCCTTGAATACAGAAAAACGTATGGTCAGCACCGAAGGCTTCAGCAGCTAAATCTTGTGCTTCTTTTATCATTCCTCGAGGTGAGTGTAAATCATCGAGAGGTTCTATATTAATGAGATCAATGCTTAGTGCATTGTCGCCAATGAATGCTCTAAATTCAGGGTCCATTCCGGCTCCTTTTTTATGGCCAGGAATGTGAAATTGAACTGGATTGGTTGCTGCGTGTTTTTTTAGTCCAGTGTATAAGGGTGTATCATGTTGTGACAATTGCTTTCCCACCTTCATCGAAATACCTGCTATTATTGTGCCAATAACGACAGATTTCATTGCATAAAACAAAAGAATTATATTATGAACTGATCGGAATGTAAAGCATAAAATCAATCAGTTTCTGATCGAACAGATGCTATAATAAAAGTTCAAATAAGAAATGAGTGTTAAAGTGAGGGACAAGTAAATGGAATATCAATATCCTATGGACGTCGACTGGACAACAGAGGAAAAAATTGCGGTTATTTCGTTTTTTCAAGCTGTTGAAAAAGCCTATGAAAAAGGAATAGCGAAACAGGAGTTATTAGATACTTATAAACGCTTTAAAGAGATTGTGCCATCAAAAGCAGAAGAAAAGACGCATTGTGCAGCGTTTGAAAAGGAAAGCGGGTATTCTCCTTATCGTACAGTGAAAACGGCAAGAGAGGCAGAAGAGTCCGCCATTATACGTATGTAAGAAAAAACGAGCCTAGATGGGCTCGTTTTTTTATACAGATTGTTTTTGTGTAAAGCGGTATAGATAAGTCAACGTGCGGAAGGCATCTTCGATTTTTGATAAAAATTCTTCATTATTCATTTGAACGACTTCTTCTCTAGGCAACTGAATGCCGCAAAGGAGCTCGGCTTTTTTCACCGTTTGGACACGTTCAAACAGCGTTTTCAACTGTTCTGCATCGAGCTCGCTGTGACGCATGACATCTGGTTTCATATGATCTTTAGACCAAACAAAATCTTGCGGTATTTTCTTCTGAATGGTGTCTAGTTCTTTTTCAAATAGCTGACCATATTCGCCTTTCACAGGAGATTCATAAATAAGAGCAAACCATACAAAGACATGTGTTTTCCAAAGCCCAATTTGAAAATGAGGGAGTTTTTTATACCCACGCTTGCTGTTTGCAAAAGCAACCCACGTATCATTTGGCGGATTGACTGATCTTCTAGCATGCTTTGCGACGTGTACAAACATTTCGTCTCCTGTAATAGAAGAAAGAAGTGGTGCAAAGTGTTCACCAAGTGCCTCAAGCTTTGGACGGACTCTTTCTTTTAATACGACCATTCGTTCATCTAAACCGTCAACTGTAAATGTCTCAAAATCTTCATCTCTAAAACGCATTTCACTCATATTATGCCTCCTGTATTCTTTCGCTGATCATATTTTATCATAGCTTGGGTTAAGCTCAAAAAAAGATGCACCGTCGGATCAAAGATTGTAGAGGAAGTAGGGCAGCGTTTAAAAACAACGATTTTGTGGTACATAACAAATAGGTAAAAACACAATTTTCAGAATGTCGTTGCGGTTATGCGATCGCTTCATACGATATAAGCAAGAACCAATTCTCTTATCGATTGAATTTTTTATCAATGAAAACTGACAAGGAATGAATCATTCTCTGGAAGGGGCGTTGACCAAATGAAGCAAATCGTGAAGCAGGGGTATAGACAGGAGAAGAAGAATCGCATCGCTGTGTGGAGATTAGAGGTGGACTATGAGCTTTCTACGCTTCATGAAGCCATCGAGCAAAAAGATGACATCCAAATCGAACGCAGCAAACGAAAGCTTGAGCGCCTAAGAAAAGAATGGGAGCAGCTTAAAGGGTAAAACAAGGTGAGGTAAAAACGAACCAATTCATCGGTTCGTTTTTGTATGAAGCTGCTTTTTTCTTGCTTTTACGCACATAATATCAGTATGCTATTACAAATAGGTATTACATAGAAAAGAGGTTTACAGTCTGATGACAAACTGGGTGGAAATTGACCGTCTTGCAAAGCTTTGGGTAAAAGAAGCAGGAAGCCGTATTAAAGCATCCATGCAGGAAGGTCTATCAATTGAAACAAAATCAAATCCAAATGATCTTGTCACAAATATCGATAAAGAAACAGAACGTTTTTTCATTAAAAAGATACAATCGACATTTTCAAATCATCATATTTTAGGTGAAGAGGGACAAGGGGAAGAGGTGACCTCACTTGATGGGGTCGTGTGGATCATTGATCCAATCGATGGCACAATGAACTTTGTCCATCAAAAACGCAACTTTGCCATTTCAATCGGGATATTTGAAAATGGCATTGGGAAAATCGGTCTTATTTATGACGTTATTCATGACGAGCTTTACCATGCGGTCAAAGGAGAAGGGGCTTATATGAATGATACCCTGCTTCCGCCATTAAAAGATGTAGCGATTGAAAAAGCCATTGTCGGCATTAACCCGACCTGGGCGATCGAAAGCCCTTATTTTGATGCTAAACCGTTTGCCCGCCTTGTGCGTGATGTGAGAGGGACGAGAACGATTGGATCAGCTGCCCTTGAGCTCGCTTATATCGCAAGCGGCAGAAGTGACGCATACGTCACGTTAAGGCTTGCGCCGTGGGATTATGCAGCGGGCTGCGTACTGCTTGATGAAGTAGGGGCAGTCTACTCAAATATACACGGAGAACGCCTAACGTTTCTAGACAAAAACAGTATCGTCGCCGGAAATCGATCCGTTTGTGAAAAAATCTTACACGATTACATAAAAGGCAGTGGAAATAAAAAATAAACCAAATCACTTCATGAGAATGAAGTGATTTGGTTTATTTGATGAAACTTTTTAATGAAGCACAACTGGCTATCGATATGAAAAAGCCAGATGATCCTTCTTTATTGGCTGAAATAAAAAACCCCCATCTGGGCGATCCAGATGGGGGTTTTCGAGCTTAGCTTAATTTTTCTTTAGCAATTTGAATTGCATCATAGACCGATTTTAATTGCTCTTGAGGAATTTTCTTCAGCATTTGGTTGAAAACAAGTAATTCAGTAGAGCTGAATCCAATACCTTTTGCGATTTTTGAATCAATGACAACATTACCTTTTTTGTCTAAAACAAGTGCATCACCAGCAAGATCAGCAATTCTGATCACTGATTTCAACAGCTTTTCAAATTTAGCTGCTTCTTCTTTTGTAAGACCAAGTTCAACAGCTTTCGCTGCATCAAAAACCAATTTTCCTTTTTCGTTTTTAGTGATGCTTTCACTGAAAACGATTGTCAGAACAGCTGCGCGATCTAAGAATTTCTCAGCAGTCGCCGCTTCTTCTTCAGTTAGTCCGAGCTCAACAGCTTTTTTCACATCAAATGTGTAGTTGTTGTCTTCCTCAACAAATGAGTTGATGAGAATGTTGATGACACGCTCGTTTTTCTCCAATAATTCTTTAATGACTTGCTGCTGCTCGAAAGGAATCCCTTTGAAAGTTGCAGCGCTTGCTTGCCCAGGAGCTACTGTTGTGAAAGTAAGAATAATAGCTAAAGCGAAAAATACAACAGAGCTGAGCGATTTGCTCAAAATCTTCTTCATGCTTCTTTTCTCTCCCTTTTCTGTTAAATTTTGTTGCAAGAACAGCATACCATGAGAAAGTTTGTGGAAGAATAGGAAAAATGTAACTTTGTGTTTGATTTTGGAGGACTATAAAAGTTCTTGTCGAAAAATGAAGAGGTTCAGATTGCTTATATTTGCCAAGTCTACATGCTATTTCCAGTCTGATTACTCGGGTTTTCATAGGTGGTTGGTCTTGTTTTTACTCGAAATAAAAAGCCTTCTACATGTAGAATGTAAAAGGCTTTTGAGAAATTTTATGATTGGACGTTTAATTTTCTTTTTAATGTAAATCCTGTACCCATGAAAATCATGGCAAACACAATACTTAGACAAATACCCAGCACGTTTTTTTCTGCAAGAGTTACCCCAATAAACGCCATACTGACAACCGCAAGTAATGCACATAATAATAGAAGCCATTTGATTTGTTTCATTTTTCTCCATCCCTTTTTTTAGAGTTAATATAAGTTTACAGAAAAACGATCGGCATTTAAAGGGGATTGTGATATAATATGAAAGTTATCTAATTATTTTAGGAGATGAAAATGTGAAACTTCGAAAAGATCTTCGCAACATCGCAATTATTGCCCACGTTGACCATGGTAAAACGACGCTTGTTGACCAATTGCTCCATCAAGCTGGTACTTTCCGTGCGAATGAAAATATCGCTGAGAGAGCCATGGATTCAAATGATTTAGAGCGAGAGCGCGGTATTACGATTTTAGCTAAAAATACTGCGATCCATTATAAAGATACACGCATTAATATTTTAGATACACCAGGACACGCCGATTTCGGTGGTGAGGTTGAGCGTATCATGAAAATGGTAGATGGTGTACTTCTCGTTGTGGATGCTTATGAAGGCTGTATGCCTCAAACACGCTTTGTGCTGAAAAAAGCACTTGAGCAAAACTTAACACCAATCGTTGTTGTCAACAAAATTGACCGTGACTTTGCTCGCCCGGCTGAAGTAGTCGATGAAGTAATTGACTTGTTCATTGAATTGGATGCAACAGAAGAACAGCTTGAATTCCCAGTTGTCTATGCATCAGCAATCAATGGTACAGCAAGTAACGATGCGAGCAAGCAAGATGAAAACATGGAATCTTTGTTTGAAGCCATTGTTAACCATATCCCTTGCCCAGTTGATAACCATGAAGAGCCGCTTCAATTCCAAGTGGCACTACTTGATTACAATGATTATGTTGGGAGAATTGGGATCGGCCGTGTATTCAGAGGAACAATGCAAGTAGGACAGCAAGTAGCCTTAATGAAAGTTGACGGCAGTGTGAAACAATTCCGTGTGACGAAGATTTTTGGTTTCCAAGGGTTAAAACGAGTGGAAATCAACGAAGCGAAAGCAGGAGATCTTGTTGCTGTTTCTGGAATGGAAGACATCAACGTAGGTGAAACGGTTTGTCCTGTTGAACACCAAGAGGCTTTGCCAATCCTTCGTATTGATGAACCAACACTTCAGATGACGTTTGTTGTGAACAACAGCCCATTTGCAGGCCGTGAAGGGAAATACGTAACATCACGTAAAATTGAAGAGCGCTTAGAGCAGCAGCTTCAAACAGACGTTAGTCTTCGTGTTGATCCAACTGATTCACCTGATGCGTGGGTTGTATCTGGACGCGGAGAGCTTCACTTATCCATTCTTATTGAGAATATGAGACGTGAAGGATTTGAATTACAAGTATCGAAGCCAGAAGTTATTGTAAAAGAAGTTGACGGTGTTCGATGTGAGCCTGTTGAACGCGTTCAAATTGATGTACCAGAAGAGCACACTGGCTCTATCATGGAATCAATGGGCGCACGAAAAGGTGAAATGATTGACATGATCAATAATGGGAATGGTCAAGTTCGCCTGATCTTTACAGTGCCTTCACGTGGTTTAATCGGATATACAACTGAATTTCTTTCATTAACTCGTGGTTTTGGTATTTTGAACCATACGTTTGACAGCTACCAGCCAATGCAATCTGGTCAAGTCGGCGGACGCCGTCAAGGAGTACTTGTTTCAATGGAAACAGGTAAAGCGACTGCTTACGGAATCCAAGGCGTTGAAGAGCGCGGTGTGATCTTCGTTGAGCCGGGTGTCGAAGTATACCAAGGAATGATTGTTGGTGAGCATAACCGTGAGAACGATCTTGTTGTCAACGTAAGCCGTATGAAACAACAAACAAACGTACGGTCAGCGACGAAAGATCAAACGGTGAGCATGAAAAAACCACGTATTATGTCACTTGAGGAATCTCTTGAGTACTTGAATGAAGACGAATACTGTGAGGTTACACCTGAATCAATTCGTTTAAGAAAGAAAATTTTAGATAAAAACGAACGTGAGAAATCAGCGAAGAAGAAAAAGCTAGCAGGATTATCTTAATTCCATGAAGAATTAAAGAGATAGAACCCTGAAAGATAAGGGGAGGTAATCTTTTTGAATGATCAGGAAGTAAGTGAAAATCTATCCTTTTTCGCGATGCTGTTTCGTGTCGATGAAAATCCGCAAACAGGGATGTGGCTCCTATATGGCACCATCCTTGTTTTAGCGATTATTGTTTTTAAGCTCGGCTTTGCTAGACGTTTACCGATTTTAAAAGCACTCGTGATTTACTTGTTTTTGATTTTTGGCTGCACGTTTCTCACATTTCTAGGAATTTTCCTGCCAGTAGCGGAAGGTCTAGTCGTGGCAGCTGTCATTTTGATTATTTATAAAATCAGGCTGCATCGTGCGAAAAAAGAAGGAACAGTGAATACGTAAAAAAAGACCTGAACTTGTGTCAGGTCTTTTTTTTATGTCTTTTGTTCTTTCTTTCCTTTTTTCTTCTTTTTCTCTTTTGTCGCAGGATCTTGATAAAGAGAGAATCTGCCAGTCTTGATGCGTGCTTCTGTCTTTACTTTAATACGTTCCTGACAGTCATCGCACATATATGTATGAATCGGTCGATTTCTTAACCGCTTAGCAACGAGTGTATCATCATCAATGGTTTCAAGCTTCTCACATATTGAGCACTTCACTCTCATCCTTTTCACCTCACTTATTGCATTTATTATAGCATGTTTTCCAGCTACTTAAAATCAGCGTAGAAAACGGCTTATATCACAGGAGATATAAGCCGTTCTCTTTATTTCTTCTGATTCATATGATGGTTTGATTGATCGTTTTGATGTTCGTCTAACTGCTTTTGATCATTTTGTTTGAGCTGATCATTCGGCTCATTTGTCGGATCTGTTTCGCGGCGATCAATTTCATTTCTCGGCATCTCTGGCATCACGCGGCCGACGATGGCGGCTAGTTCATCCATAATCCCACTGACAGGACGGCCTGCTTGTATTTCTTTGCCCATTTCTTTTAGCCGGCTGACTGTATCCGGATCAGCGACCACAACAGCATTCGCACCTTCTGGATCATTTTTCAGTGCTTTTGCAACTGAATATTTAATGTTTTCTACTTTGCTTCTATCTAAATCATCTTTTACATCAATACCAACAACAGCATAGCGGCCGATGACGATCGCCGTTGCATCATTGACATCTGCTACGTGCTCTGTCACTTTGACAAGATGCTGCGCAACATCTGTAGATGACCGGGCTTGATTGGTCTTTTTCTTCGTTGAGTCTGACACCCGTACTACGTGCTGGCGACCATCTTGCTTGTCTAGTGCCTCTCTCTTTTCCTGCTGCTGGCAAGCGCCCAACAGAATGATGGCTTGAATCATGAATAATGTTAAAAATAGTCGCATCTGTATTCCCTCCTTCACAAACTGCATGATTTATTTTATTGTTGAATTAACCTTCTAACTTTATTCATGAAAACATATATTTTAACAATCGTTTTGGGAAAGACAAGGATGAATGAAACCCCGATCAGGAGGCGAAGGACCTGAGTAAAATTTATGTATTAGACACAAATGTGTTATTACAGGATCCGAATTCAATCTTTTCATTTGAAGACAACGAGGTCGTCATACCAGCCGTTGTGTTAGAAGAAGTAGACTCAAAAAAGAGATATATGGACGAGGTTGGACAAAATGCCCGGCGCGTCTCACGCCTAATCGACGGTTTAAGATCGAAAGGGAAACTGCATGAAAAAATTACACTAGAGTCAAATGGGACGTTGCGCATTGAACTGAATCACCGCTCTTTTCATGAGCTTCAAGAAATTTTTATTGAAAAAACGAACGATAATCGAATTTTGGCAGTCGCGAAAAATTTAAGCTTAGAGGAAGAAACAAAGCCTCATGGCAGGCCTGTTATTTTGGTCAGCAAGGATGTGTTAGTGCGGGTAAAGGCAGATGCTATAGGGCTTCAAGCAGAAGACTTTTTAAGTGACCGTGTTTTGCAAAATGAAGACATCGATAATGGCTATCATGAGCTCTACATTCCGACTGAGCAATTGAATACATTTTATAAGCAAAATCAATTACCAATAAAAGAGGTCACAAGTGCACCATTCAACCCACATCAATTTGTCATCATGAAGGGAAATGAAGGCGGTTCTGCTTTAGGAATGCTTGATCAAAAGGCAGATCAAGTGAAACGTCTCGTTTATGATCAAGAGCATATTTGGGGAATCCGTCCAAAGAATGTCCAGCAGACGATGGCACTAGAGTTGCTTTTGCGCCGTGATATTCCGCTCGTGACACTGATTGGAAAAGCGGGGACTGGTAAAACATTGCTTGCACTTGCTGCCGGGTTAATGCAGACAGAGGACCTTGGTATGTTTAAAAAGTTGATCGTGGCGCGCTCCATCGTGCCTGTTGGGAAAGATATAGGATATTTGCCTGGAGAAAAGGAAGAAAAGCTCAGACCATGGATGCAGCCGATCTATGACAACCTAGAGTTTTTATTTAATACAAAAAAGCCGGGCGAGCTTGATGCGATTTTGGCGGGAATTGGATCTATTCAAGTCGAAGCATTGACATATATTCGGGGCAGAAGTATACCTGATCAATTTATTATCATTGATGAGGCGCAAAATTTAACTAAGCACGAGGTGAAAACATTATTAACGCGAGTCGGAGAGGGAAGTAAAATTGTGCTGATGGGAGATCCAGAGCAAATTGATCACCCTTATTTAGACAGCTTAAATAATGGGCTTACGTATGTGATTGAACGGTTCAAAGGGCAGCAAATATCTGGACATGTCAAGCTTGTCAAAGGAGAAAGGTCTGGACTTGCACAGCTTGCCGCTGATTTGCTATAGTCCAGACCCTCTGTTTCTTATGTAATGATGAGCTCTGTGACACCTTTTATCGGCTGAGTGAGGTTGGACTGATCCGCGAAATAGACGTGGATTGGTCCTTCTTCTGTGATTGGCTTACCATGTTGGCTGAAATGAGCAATGCTTTCCATTGCCTGAGAAAGCGGCACAGCAATTGTACCTGTTTCTGTGACAAATTCGCATGTATCCGCATGTTCAAGCGGCTCAGCATTTTTTAGCATATCGCCAAGCTTCATCCCGAAGCTACCTGTGACGAGTCTTTCCTTTTCGTACTTCTTCTCTGTTTTTAACGTGGGTGGAAGTGTTTGACCTTCTCTTATGACCCGCTCTTGGTCAAGCTCCTGATCTAGCTGCTTCTCTTCACTTGCTGCATTTTTTTCAAAGAATGAATCCATTAAAAATTTACGGTCATCAAAAATCCATACACTTGGATCAATGGTGATCTTGTACTGTACGTTCCCCTTGATTTGAATGATGCTCATGTTCAAGACAACCCCTTTCCAACATAAATTATAGAAGTTTTCTCCCGCTTTGTCACTTTCATAAACATGCTGCACATTGTACACACTAATCGTACATGAACGATAGGGAGTGTATGAGGCATGGCATGTCGCGACAATGAAGAGCTTCAGCGATTTGTAGAAGAAGCAAAAAAAGTGGCCAAAGATGGTCAAGTAGCATCCTATATTCCCGCTCTCGGCAAAGCGGATCAGACGGATTTATCTGTGGCTGTGTATCATGTGAGCAATACGTGCCACTCAGCTGGAGATGTAGATAAACGATTTACCCTTCAAAGCATTTCAAAAGTATTAGCACTGGCGCTTGTGCTCTCAGAAGAAGGGCCAAAAAAAGTCTTTCAATTTGTTGGACAAGAACCAACAGGTGACCCGTTTAATTCAATGATCAAACTGGAAACAGCGAGTCCGAATAAACCGCTGAATCCAATGATTAATGCAGGGGCGCTCGCAGTCACGAGTTTAATCAGAGGAGCGACTCCGCAAGATCAGCTGGGCCGGTTGCTTAGCTTCATTAGAGAGCTTGCAAATGACAAAAGCATTACATACTGCAAGGAAACAGCAGCCTCCGAATTTGAGACATCCATGATTAACCGGGCGATGTGCTATTATATGAAGCAATATCATATTATTAGAGGGAACGTAGAGGAAGTCATGGACGTCTATACGAAACAATGTGCCATCATGATGAACAGCTTGGATTTGGCGAAAATTGCTTGTGTTTTTTCATTAGACGGCAGACATCCAGAAACGGGGAAGCAAATTCTTTCGAAAGATGTCGCTAGAATTTGTAAAACCTTTATGGTGACGTGCGGCATGTACAATGCGAGCGGAGAATTTGCCATTAACATCGGAATTCCTGCAAAAAGCGGTGTCTCAGGCGGGATTATGGGAGCTGCACCATATGATTTTGGAATCGGTATCTTCGGTCCGGCTCTGGATGAAAAAGGGAATAGTATTGCTGGGATTAAGCTGCTTGAGCTGATGAGTGAAAAATACGAGATGAGTATCTTTTAATGAAGGAGGGCTTCTTTTTATTTTTACAAAGCGAACTGTACAAATCTGCTTGCAATTTTGGGCGTTTCGCTTTATGATAAATAGAAGAATTAGGTACTCGCCTGGGGAACGGAGGGATACTTTTGGCGTCAGAAATTTTAGTCGATCATCGGCAAAAAGCACTGTCTTTATTAAAATTGGATGCAGATAAAATTTTAAAATTGATCCAAGTGCAAATGGACAACTTAACGATGCCGCAATGTCCTCTTTATGAAGAGGTTTTAGATACTCAAATGTTCGGATTATCGAGAGAAATTGATTTTGCTGTCCGGCTTGGATTAGTTGATCAACATGAAGGTAAGAAACTACTCGATAAACTTGAGAGAGAGCTTTCCGCACTTCATGATGCGTTCACAAAAAAATAATGATTGAAAACTCAAACTTCCTTAACATAAGTTTGAGTTTTTTTGTCCTCTATTTTCTTTTCATTGTTTCATGTCAAACGGACTTGATTCTTTCATGAATGACGAACAATATAAAAGAGGTAAAACGAGATCAAACAGAGAAAATGTAGTAGAATAAAAACAGCTAAGAGGATATCAAGCAGTAGAAACAGACGTTAGGAAGAGGATTATATGTTAAAGAGAATGCTAAAATCGTATGACTACTCATTATTGTTCGCCATTATTTTAATTAGCGCATTCGGTTTGGTCATGGTGTATAGCTCAAGTATGATTACATCTGTGATTAGATACGATGCCGCGCCAGATAATTTTTTTAAGAAACAGCTTTTATTTATGATCGTTGGAGCGGTCATCTTGCTCTTTACGGCACTCGTTCCATATCAGCTGTTTTCAAATAAGAAATTTCAAATCGGTATGCTGCTGCTATCCGTTTTTTCCCTCATCTATGTGTACTTTGGCGGTCATATTGCAGGGAACGCAAGAAGCTGGATTAAAGTAGGCCCATTCAGTCTTCAGCCGGCGGAATTTGTGAAGATTGTCGTTATTATCTATCTTGCTGCTGTGTATGCAAAAAAGCAGCATTATATTGATCATATTTTACGAGGAGTCACACCTCCAATCGTGATTGTTTCGATCTTATGCGGATTTATCATTTTGCAGCCAGACTATGGGACAGCCTTTATCATTGGCATGATTGCTCTTGCGATGATTTTATGCTCAGGGTTTAGCGGAAAAACTCTTGCGAAGCTGCTGGCGTTATTTAGTGCCGTGATGGTCATCGTAACCCCATTTATTATTCTGTTCTGGGATAAAATATTCACGCAAAATCGCCTCGGGCGTTTTGAGAGTTTCCAAGATCCCTTTAAAGATGCAGGGGATACTGGACATCAATTGATTAATTCCTATTACGCCATTGGATCAGGCGGCTTTTTTGGACTGGGTCTAGGAGAAAGCGTTCAAAAGTACGGGTATCTTCCAGAGCCGCATACAGATTTTATCATGGCAATCATTTCAGAAGAGCTTGGCTTTTTCGGCGTGTTTTTTGTACTCGCTCTCCTTGGCTTCATCGTCGTGAAAGGTTTTTATATTGCAAGAAAGTGTGAAGATCCATTTGGAAGTTTGCTTGCAATAGGAATTTCCTCCATGATTGCGATCCAAACATGCATTAATTTAGGCGGTGTTTCTGGTCTGATTCCGATTACTGGGGTCACTCTTCCGTTTATTAGCTACGGGGGATCGTCCATCATTTTACTGAGCGGTTGTATGGGAATATTGCTGAATATCAGCATGTTTACTGAATATAAAGAGCGTTACAAAAAGAAAAAATCAATGAGCAAGCCATCAGTTCAAAAAAATGGATTGCAGAAAACTTTGAATCTTTAGAAAACAAAAGTGTACAGTTTTCATTTCTTCCTTTATTATAGAGTACATATAAAATTTTAAGGGATATGGAGGAGTGAGAAATGTCACAGAGAACAATTCAAAAGGTTCTAGTTGCAAACAGAGGGGAAATTGCTATCAGAGTCTTCAGGGCCTGTACGGAGCTCAATTTACGTACAGTAGCCATTTATTCCAAAGAAGACTCGGGCTCTTATCATCGCTATAAAGCAGATGAAGCATATCTAGTTGGAGAAGGAAAAAAACCGATTGATGCCTACCTTGATATCGAGGGGATCATCGAAATTGCAAAACGAAATGATGTGGATGCGATCCATCCAGGTTACGGATTTTTATCTGAAAATATTCATTTTGCAAGACGATGCGAAGAGGAAGGCATTCAATTTATCGGTCCAACTTCTCAGCATTTAGATATGTTTGGAGATAAAGTAAAGGCAAGAGAAGAAGCGAAAAAAGCTGGAATTCCAGTCATTCCAGGAAGTGACGGACCAGTTGATTCGGTCAAAGAAGTCGAAAAATTCGGTGAAGAATACGGTTACCCGTTTATTATTAAAGCTTCACTAGGCGGCGGCGGCCGGGGTATGCGGATTGTCAGATCAAAAGAGGAGCTGAATGAAGGCTATGACCGTGCAAAGTCAGAGGCGAAAGCTGCTTTTGGAAATGACGAAGTATATGTTGAGAAACTGATTGAAAATCCGAAACATATTGAAGTGCAGGTGATTGGTGATAATCACGGCAATATCATTCATTTATATGAGCGTGACTGCTCTGTCCAAAGGCGTCATCAAAAAGTCATTGAAGTTGCGCCAAGTGTATCTCTTACAGATCAATTACGTGAGGACATCTGCGAAGCGGCTGTTAAGCTGGCTCGAAATGTGTCGTATATTAACGCTGGGACTGTAGAATTCCTAGTCGCAAATGGTGAGTTTTATTTTATTGAAGTCAATCCTAGGGTACAGGTGGAACACACGATCACAGAAATGATCACAGGTGTCGATATCGTACAAACCCAAATTCTTGTCGCAAAGGGTCATGATCTCCATAGCAATGAAGTCGGAATACCAAAGCAAGAAGATATCTTCACACATGGATTTGCCATTCAATCAAGGGTCACGACAGAGGATCCTTTAAATAACTTTATGCCGGACACAGGAAAAATTATGGCCTACCGTTCAGGTGGGGGATTTGGTGTACGCTTAGATGCTGGGAACAGCTTCCAAGGTGCGGTCATTACATCTTATTACGATTCATTATTGGTCAAGCTGTCCACATGGGCGCTCACATTTGATCAGGCTGCTGCTAAAATGGTCCGTAATTTGCAGGAATTCAGGATTCGCGGAATTAAAACAAACATTCCGTTTCTTGAAAACGTGGCAAAGCATGAGAAGTTTCTAAAAGGGGAATACGATACGTCGTTTATCGATTCAACCCCAGATCTATTTAATTTCCCTAAACAAAAAGACCGTGGAACGAAGATGCTGACTTATATTGGTAACGTGACCATTAATGGGTTCCCTGGTATTGCGGAGAAAAAGAAGCCTCAATTTGATAGACCAAATGTACCGAAGCTTCCTGTTCATGAAGAGGTTCCGTCTGGGACAAAACAATTGTTAGATACGCATGGACCTGAGGGGCTCGCCAATTGGGTAAAAGAACAAAAGAGCGTCCTTTTAACAGATACAACCTTTAGAGACGCGCATCAGTCTCTGCTTGCAACACGCTTTAGAACACATGACTTGAAGAAAATTGCCCAGCCAACAGCAGGTTTATGGCCAGAGCTATTCAGTATGGAAATGTGGGGCGGCGCTACATTTGATGTTGCGTATCGTTTCTTAAAAGAAGATCCTTGGGAAAGGCTGAAAGAGCTTCGTCAAGAAGTTCCGAACACCTTGTTCCAAATGCTTTTAAGATCATCAAACGCTGTCGGATATACAAACTATGCAGATAATGTAATTAAAGCATTTGTAAAGGAATCGGCTGAGGCAGGCATTGACGTGTTCCGTATTTTTGATAGCTTAAACTGGGTCAAAGGCATGACGCTTGCCATAGATTCTGTTCGTGAATCAGGCAAAGTGGCAGAGGCAGCCATTTGTTATACAGGGGACATTCTCGATCCATCTCGTCCGAAATATGATCTTAAGTATTATGTATCTCTTGCGAAAGAGCTTGAATCTGCCGGTGCACATATTTTAGGTATTAAAGATATGGCGGGATTATTAAAGCCGCAGGCAGCTTATGAGTTAGTCTCTGCTTTAAAAGATGAACTCACGATCCCTATCCATCTTCATACACATGATACGAGTGGAAATGGACTGTTCACCTATGCAAGGGCAATTGATGCAGGTGTTGATATTGTCGATGTGGCCGTTAGCTCTATGGCGGGGCTCACATCGCAGCCAAGTGCGAGCTCACTGTACTATGCTTTAGATGGACATGAAAGAAAGCCAGACATGAACGTCCAATCTGTCGAACACCTTTCTCAATACTGGGATTCTGTCAGAAAATACTATCATGAGTTCGAAAGCGGCATGAATTCGCCGCATACAGAAATTTATGAGCATGAAATGCCTGGCGGTCAGTATAGTAACTTGCAGCAGCAGGCGAAAGGTGTCGGACTTGGCGACCGCTGGAACGAAGTAAAAGAAATGTACAGACGTGTGAATGACATGTTTGGTGATATTGTGAAGGTGACACCATCCTCTAAAGTAGTCGGAGACATGGCACTTTATATGGTGCAAAATGATTTAACAGAGGAAGATGTCTATGAAAAAGGAGCAACTTTAGACTTCCCGGATTCTGTTGTGGAACTATTTAAAGGCTATTTAGGCCAGCCGCATGGCGGTTTCCCTGAAAAATTGCAAAAGCTGATTTTAAAAGGAGAAGAACCGCTCACTGTCAGACCTGGTGAAAAGCTGAAGCCAGTTGACTTTGAAGCTATTCAGCAGCAGTTCAAAGAATCTCATGACCTGACGCTGACAGATCAAGACGCGATTGCGTATGCCTTATATCCGAAAGTCTTTTCTGAATTTGTCCAAACAGCAGAAAGCTACGGAGACATCTCTGTTCTTGACACACCAACGTTTTTCTACGGGATGAGGCTTGGTGAAGAGATAGAGGTAGAAATTGAAAAAGGAAAAACCCTCATTGTAAAACTCGTGTCAATTGGAGAACCGAATCCAGATGCCACAAGAGTTCTTTACTTTGAGCTAAATGGACAGCCGCGTGAAGTCGTGATTAAGGATGAAAGCATCAAATCATCCGTTCAAGAAAAAATGAAGGCGGACCGTTCAAATCCAAATCACATTGCCGCATCAATGCCAGGCACTGTCATCAAAGTGCTCGTGGAAAAAGGACAGAAAATCTCGCAAGGTGAGCATTTGATGATCAATGAAGCCATGAAAATGGAGACGACTGTACAAGCCCCATTCACTGCGGTCGTTGATGAAATACATGTGACAAATGGAGAACCGATTCAAACCGGAGATCTGCTGATTGTTTTAAAGCCTGAATAATAAGTGAGACACATCCATCGTGATGTGTCTTTTTTGAGCGCATTAAAATGTGCAGCAGCCTGCGAGAGTGATTACACTATAGAGTGAGGTGAAGAAAGTTGGAAATTGTCGTGATTTGGTTTCGCCGAGATATGCGATTAGATGATCATATCGCCTTATCAAAAGCGATCACATATGCAAAAAAACATGAGTACAAATTATTGGCTCTTTATCATCTAGATCCATTTTTTACTGAAATGGAAATGGATATCAACAACGAACATTTCTTTCAAAACTTGGCGCATTTCGTCAAGGAAGCGAGAGAATCTCAAGTGTATGTTCACCTTCTCCATGATGATGTCCCGCGCGCCTTTCAGCAGGTCATGGAAGTGTATGACATCAAAGCCGTCTTTTTTAATGAAGATGAAGTGGGTATGGGCCAAAGGCGTGACAAGCAAGTAACCGATTTTTTAGAAAAGAAGGGCATTCATGTGTCAACATGGCAAGATACACACCTTCACGGGGCGCGGGATATTTTAAAAGCAGATGGGTCACATTATCAAGTGTTTACCCCATACTATCAATCATGGCGGAAGCAAGAGAAGCAGCCTGTGATAAAAGTTGACAAATCATTTTTCAGCAGCGAGCATACGATTTGTGATGAGTCACTTTCGCAAAAAGGAAATGACAAACTGCGAGAATTGATAAAAGGCTGCTCAAGGAATTTTGATCAAATCGGCTCAGACAAAGCGATGAACACGCTTCATCACTTTATCCAAAAAAGATTAACGCGTTACCATGAGAAACGGGATATTCCGTCAGTTTTTGGAACGAGCAAGCTGTCGCGTTTTTTAAAAACAGGCACTATTTCGATTCGAATGATCTTCCATGCGATATATGAAGAAGCACTCTATGAAGACGAGGGCAGAGAGACTTTTATCAAAGAGCTGGCATGGCGCGATTTTTATCATATGATTTATGCGCATTATCCTGAGATGAAAGAAAAAGAAATCAATTCGGCGTTTCAAGGGATGAAATGGAATGAAGATGAGACGCTGTTTGAAGCTTGGTGTAAAGGAGAAACAGGCTTTCCGCTCGTTGATGCAGGGATGAGACAGTTAAATGAGGAGGGCTGGATGCATAACCGCTTGCGAATGGTTACAGCCTCATTTTTAACAAAGGATTATTTGATTGATTGGAGAAAAGGCGAAGCGTATTTTTCAAAAAAACTTGTCGATTATGATGAGGCGTCAAATATCGGAGGATTTCAGTGGGCAGCCTCGGTCGGAACAGATGCGGTGCCGTACTTCCGTATTTTCAACCCGACGACTCAGTCAAAGCGATTTGATCCGAGCGGGGAATTTATTAGAAAATATGTACTAGAGCTAGAGCATGTCGATGAAAAATGGATTCATGAACCAAGTAAAATGCCGATTGATGAGCAATTGAAATCGGGGTGTGTGCTAGGTGATACATATCCGCTGCCGGCAGTTGACCACCAGGAAAGACGCAAAAAAGCCATTTCGCTATTTGAAGAAGCAAAACAACAATAAAACAAATCCCCCATTCAGCAAGAAAGGGGGATACAAATTCTTATTTGAATGGTTCTTTGCTTTCATATTTAAACCGGGCAATGAGTAAGCAGAAGTAACAGAGTACTCCAAACAAACAGGAAATAAAGAATGAATGAGCCAGCGCATAACCTAGTGCGAGCTGAGAATACACAGACATCACACCTGAAATCGCTTGAAGTGTAATGAGAATGGCTGAAATGATCCATCCATAATACAACTGCTTCTGATCTTTATAATGTTTCATGGCATGGAACATCGCAACAAATATCCAGACGAATAAAAGAAGTGCTGCTGCTCGGTGAGACATTTGAACCCACTGATTAAAATAAGTCGGAAGTGCACCGTCTTTTGAACAAAACGGGAAGACAGAGCAAGCAAGGCTTGATTTTGTATGTCTCACATAAGCACCCGTATACACCACAATATACGTATATGTGATCAAGCCATAAATATGGAACTGCATTCTTTTTCCGATATGGAGCGGCTTCACAAGCTTTGTTTCAGATCTGGTTGCCTCAAACACAAGAAGGGCAAGCAGTAAGATTGAAGCAAAAGAAATCAGTGAAATACCGAAGTGCAGTGCCATCACAAGTGCGTTAGAACCAAACACAACGGCAAGAGCCCCTAACAGCGCTTGTAGAAGTAAGAATATAATCGACATGATGACCAAGAATTTGGTTTCACGGAATACTGGACTAATCTTTTTCCAACATAAGATCGCCAGTGCCAGTACAAGAATGGTGGAAACCCCTGTTGACATGCGGTGACTCCATTCAATGATGGAAGCAGGGTTCATTTCAGGAAAGAAACGACCGTGACAAAGGGGCCACTGTCTACCGCAGCCAAGACCCGAGCCGGTTTTCGTCACAAGCGCACCACCAATCAAAACGATCAGCATCACAAACGTTGTGATCACGCTCAATAACCTTAAAGCAAATTTCATCAAATTATTTCACCTTCTCTAAAAAACTTCTGATCTAAATGAAAAACCTCACATGCTCTCAAGTTTAAGCCAAATGCGTGTTCTGTTGCAATTCATAATGACCAAAGTTCACAAAAAAATGATATGTTAGTTCACAAAGTTTACAGATTTAGAGTGCTTGATCTTTCTTTCACAGTCTGATAGAAATAGAGGAGAGAATAATTCATATTGCACCGCCTTCTGAACACACGTATATCCTAATAAATTCACGAAACGTTCACAAATAACTTCAAGTTTGTCGTTTATTATTTAATAGGATGTTTTTTTACAGCTCTTTATCTTGTATGATAGAGTTGTAACGATTTTACGTTTTATTGTTAGTTTGAAGGTTTGGGCAAGGGAGGTTATACACATTGGCAAATTCCAAAACAGCCGCGGAAGCAGCTATTCATGGACAAATAGAAGAAACCACAGCTTTGAAAGATTTTCTTGCACTTATTAAAATGGGCATCGTCAATTCCAACTTCATTACAACATTTACTGGAATGTGGCTTGCTTTTTATTTTACAGATATGAGTTTCCTTGGGAATCTTGATATTGTGCTGTTAACAATGATTGGTTCTTCTCTTATTATTGCAGGTTCATGCGCCATTAATAATGCGTTTGACCGTGATATTGATATAGTTATGGAAAGAACAAAAACAAGACCGACCGTCACAGGTAAAATTCAGCCGGGGCAAGCGTATGCATTTGGTATTTTGCTTGTTGTACTTGGACTCATCATGCTTCTGATGACAACCATAACATCAGCAGTGATTGGATTTATCGGAGTCTTTACTTATGCGGTTCTCTACACCATGTGGTCTAAACGCCATTACACCATCAATACTGTCATTGGAAGTGTATCTGGGGCGGTTCCGCCATTAATTGGCTGGACAGCTGTCACCGGCACAATTGACACAATGGCTTGGGTTTTGTTTATGATTTTGTTCATCTGGCAAATCCCGCACTTTCTGTCACTTGCGATTAAGAAAACGGAAGATTATCGCAAGGCAGGCATTCCAATGCTACCAGTTGTCTATGGCTTTGAAGTCACAAAGCGCCAAATTATCATTTGGACAGCATGTCTTCTTCCACTTCCATTTTTCTTAGGTGGATTAGGATGGCCGATTGTCGCACTTGGCACATTGCTGAATATTGGATGGCTTGCCATTGGCCTTATGGGCTTTAAAATGAAAGACGTCATGAAGTGGTCAACGCTCATGTTCGTTTATTCATTAAACTACTTAACCATCTTTTTCGTCGCGATGATTATTATTACACTATTCTAGAGTAAAATACACTTTGATCACATCAAAACAAGGCTATATCTTATAACACAACATTTTCTAACAACTATGAAAGCCGCCTGATATTCAGTTCTATTTAGGCGGCTTTCTGTTTATACATAGATGGTATTTTGAGTAAAAACATCATTTTTTTATGAAAAGAGGAAATGTAAGTGCTTTTATAAGAGGCGGGGGTTATGGATGGGAGAAAAGTGATTTTATAAATAAGAGGTAAAAAGCGAAAGGCAAAGGAGATCAAGCAAAAGGGGTTGGGACAAATTATGATAAGAAAATGGCGTGTTTATTCACTGTTTCTCTTATTGACGCTCGTTTTGGCGGGCTGTGGTGAACCATACTTATCAACACTCAAACCAGTTGGGGAAGTAGCAGATAAACAATTTTTCCTAACTGTACTGAGTACACTCATTATGGTTCTTGTCGTCATTGTTGTATCGATCATTTTCTTTTACGTCATCATTAAATTCAAACGTTCTAAAGTGGGAGAAGATACGATTCCAAAGCAGGTGGAAGGGAACCGTAACCTAGAAATTACGTGGACAGCGATTCCGATTCTTCTCCTCATTATTCTCGTTGTGCCTGTTGTGGCATACACGCTTGAGCTTGGGGATACAAGCGCTATGGATAAGAAAAAACGAGATCCTGAAAAGACACTTGTTGTCAATGTAAGAGCCAGTTTATATTGGTGGGAATTCGAATACCCTGATTATGGGATTGTCACAAGTCAGGAATTGATTGTACCGACAGATCAAAAGGTTTACTTCAAGCTCAAAGCATCTGATGTGAAACACTCTTTCTGGGTTCCATCGGCTGGCGGTAAAATTGATACAAACACAGACAATGAAAACAAGTTTTATTTAACCTTTGATTCAAAACGAACGAAAGATGCAGGAGAATATTTCTACGGGAAATGTGCGGAGCTTTGCGGTCCCTCACATGCTTTAATGGACTTTAAAGTTAAAACGCTTTCTCAAGATGAGTTTTTAGGATGGACGAAAAAAATGGCTGATTACAAGAAGCCTACATCCACAAAAGATCTCGCCCTTGAAGGTGAAAAATTATTTAAAGAGAAAAACTGCTTGAGCTGTCACGCAGTTGAGCCTGGGGATGAACGGCCGGAAGCGGCAAGGACAGCACCAAACCTTGCAACCTTCGGAGAGCGAACGAAAGTAGCTGGAATTAAAGACATGAACAAAGAAAACGTAAAAGCATGGCTGAAAGATCCAGAGAGCTTTAAACCAGGGAATAAAATGACAGGGACGTACCCTAAATTAAATGACTCAGAAGCAGATGCACTTTATGAGTATTTAAAAGGACTTAAAATCGAGTAATTTCTAATAAGCATGTGTAAGAGGGTATGTAATCGATGTGAAGTTTTTGTTAAAAGCTCCCGAATATGTCTCTACAACCAAGAAATAGCCATCTGTCAGACACAGTCTGTGTAAAGTTAAAATAGACATCTATATGAAAAGGGGCAAATGGGAGATAAGAGGGGGATTTCATGGTGAGTACTATAGCTAAAAAGCGGGGGTTTGGCGCTGTCTTATGGGATTACTTGACGACGGTTGACCACAAAAAAATTGCCGTACTATATTTAGTGGCAGGGGGATTTTTCTTTTTAATTGGCGGCCTGGAAGCGATGATTATCCGTATTCAGCTAGCCATCCCTGAAAATGATTTTGTAAGTGCAGGGTTTTACAATGAAGTCATGACGATGCATGGAACAACAATGATATTCCTTGCAGCAATGCCGCTTTTATTTGCATTAATGAATGCGGTTGTACCCATTCAAATTGGTGCACGTGACGTAGCGTTTCCATTTGTGAATTCACTTGGTTTTTGGCTGTTCTTTTTCGGAGGAATTTTCTTAAACCTTGGGTGGTTTATGGGCGGGGCACCTGATGCAGGCTGGACTGCATACGCTTCGCTCACGCTGAATTCAGAAGGACACGGCATGGATTTCTATATTTTAGGGTTGCAGATAGCGGGTATTGGTACGCTAATTGCGGGAATCAACTTTCTAGCAACGATTATTAATATGAGAACGCCTGGGATGACGTATATGAGAATGCCGCTCTTTACTTGGACGACATTTGTCGCCTCAGCACTGATTTTATTCGCATTCCCGCCACTTACAGCAGGGCTTGCGATGCTGATGCTTGATAGAATGTTTGATACGAGCTTTTTCAATCCAGAGCTCGGCGGTAATACAATCATCTGGGAGCATTTGTTCTGGATTTTTGGACACCCAGAAGTTTATATCTTAATCCTGCCAGCATTCGGAATATTCTCTGAAATCATTCCAGTGTTTGCAAGAAAAAGGTTGTTTGGCTATTCGTCCATGGTGTTTGCGACTGTATTGATTGGTTTCCTTGGATTCATGGTGTGGGCGCATCACATGTTCACAACAGGACTTGGTCCAATTGCCAATGCGATCTTTGCTGTAGCCACAATGGCGATCGCGGTGCCTACAGGAATTAAAGTATTTAACTGGCTGCTCACCATATGGGGCGGTAATGTGAAATTTACAACGCCGATGCTGTATTCCGTTGCCTTTATACCGTCGTTTTTACTTGGCGGGGTAACCGGAGTTATGCTTGCAGCAGCTGCAGCAGATTATCAGTTCCATGATACGTATTTTGTCGTGGCGCATTTCCACTACGTCATCATCGGCGGGGTCGTATTCGGTATTTTAGCTGGTGTGCATTACTGGTGGCCGAAGATGTTTGGAAAAATACTGAATGAGAAGCTTGGGAAAATTAGCTTTGTGCTATTTTTCATCGGATTCCATTTAACTTTCTTTATTCAGCATTTCCTAGGTCTTTGGGGCATGCCGCGCCGAGTCTTTACATTCCTGCCAGGTCAAGGGTTAGACCTTGGGAACTTGGTCAGTACGATTGGGGCGCTGTTTATGTTTGTAGCTGTTGTCATTCTGCTGATTAACGTCATCTGGACGACAGCAAAAGGAGAGCGTGTATCGGGCGATCCTTGGGGAGACGGAAGAACGCTTGAATGGGCAGTGTCTTCACCTCCGCCAGAATATAACTTTAAACAGCTTCCACTTGTCAGAGGACTAGATCCATTATGGATTGAAAAAATGGATGGTAAAAAAGGAATGACAGCGTCTGAACCGCTCGATGATATTCACATGCCGAATAATTCCATCTTACCTGTCATTATCTCATTCGGTCTATTTGTGTCAGCGTTTGGCTTCATGTATCGTCAAGAGCATAGCTGGGGGCTTCCAGTGATTCTCATTGGTCTTGGCATTACATTTGCGACCATGCTGGTTCGCTCTCTTAAAGACGATCATGGGTACCATATTCACAAAGAAGATTTGACCGATGACGATGATAAAGGGGTGAAAGCATAATGGAACCACAAAAAATGACAGCAGAAACTTTTCCGGCTTCTCCTGAGAAAGCCACGTTAGAAGGAAAGAATAAGTTCGTCGGGTTCTGGTTGTTTCTTGGGGGAGAAACCGTTCTGTTTGCATCGCTATTTGCCACGTATTTGGCGCTGAAAAACTCTAATGCAGGCGGAGCAAAAACAACGGATATGTTTGATCTCACACTTGTCTTTATTGCCACGATGCTTCTTTTGACGAGCAGTTTAACGAGTGTGTATGCAATGTATCATATGAAAAACTTTGCCTTTAAAAAGATGCAGCTTTGGCTTGGCGTGACTGTGCTATTAGGTGCATCGTTTCTAGGGGTTGAGATTTATGAGTTCTATCATTATGTGCATGCGTATGATTTTACCATTACCAGCTCAGCTCTTGGTTCCTCCTTCTATACACTTGTAGGAACTCACGGGGCTCACGTCGCCTTCGGACTTTGCTGGATTACCGCTCTTATGATTCGAAATATGAGACGCGGACTCGATTTATACAATGCGCCGAAATATTATGTGGCAAGTCTGTATTGGCACTTCATTGATGTTGTGTGGGTCTTCATCTTTACCGTTGTATATTTAATGGGAATGGTGGGATAAGAATGGGAAATAAAAGCACAAATCAGTCTAAAGTCGATCTTGTATACCGTAAAAAGAAAAATGCCGAAGAAATGAAGCATCAGCTCATTTCTTTCGGCTTGATGATTGGATTAACCTTTGTTGCCTTTTTAACAATCGCTTCTGAAGACGTAGGAAACTGGTTCGCAGTACCATTTATTTTACTGCTTGCCGTTATTCAGGTGGCTTTTCAGCTTTATTATTTTATGCACATGAACCAAAAAGGGCATGAAACACCCGCATTGTTTCTTTACTCAGGTGTGTTTGTCGCGTTTATTACCGTATTAGCCTTTTTGACCATTATTTGGTGGTAAGCCCGCTTTGCCCTTGAAGGAGGCGCAGCAATGGAGAACTTAGAAATATTCGGATTTCGGGCATTATGGAGCCCTTACTATTTGACTAGTATTGTCATAGCAGCTGCTCTTTATCTGCTTCTTGTGACAAAGGGGAAGCATCGTGCAACGGTAAAAGAGAAAACGTTGTTTCTGACGGGGCTTGTTCTGTTATACGCCGTAAAAGGAAGCCCAATTGATTTAATGGGGCATATTATGTTTAGTGCACATATGGCGCAAATGGCGGTGCTCTATTTAGTCATTCCGCCTCTCCTTATTACAGGATTACCTGTGGCCATTTGGGAGCGGATCATACAAACACCAGGCATTCAGCAGATGTTTCGTTTGTTTTCCAAACCTTTAATTGCATTGCTTGGGTTTAACGGCTTGTTTTCGATGTACCATATTCCGCTTGTGTTTGACTTTGTGAAAACAGATCCGTTTTATCATGCGCTGATGACAGTGGTCATTTTTATCGCTGCCTTTTTCATGTGGTGGCCGCTCGTTCATAAAGTCCAAAGTCAGCCTCAGATTACAGGCATTTTAAAGCTTGGTTATATCATGGCAGACGGGATATTAATGACTCCTGCGTGTGCACTTATCATGTTTAGTGAGGCACCGATCTATGCAACCTATTCTGATGCTGGTGCTTGGATACAGGCGCTGCATCTATGCGTACCAAGTGATACACTGGCAGGTCTTGCGCTCACTGGTCCTGAAATGTTCCATACCTTGCCGCTGCTAGAAGACCAGCAGCTAGGCGCGATTTTGATGAAAATTATTCAGGAGATTGTGTACGGCTCGATCCTTGCTGTTGTCTTCTTTGACTGGGCAAGAAAAGAAAGAGCGAAAGATGCCGTACCAGATGCCCTGATTCCGAAATATGAATGAAAAAAGCACAGCCGGATGGCTGTGCTTGTGCTTTCGTTTATGCTTCTGCAGTCATTGCTTCTAGTTTTTCTTTCAGCTGTTCAAGCGTTTTTTTGCTTGATTGGATGAGAGACTTAGGGAAATCTTCGCCTTCGCCGTATTCAACACCGTGCGGATAATAATGTTTTCCGAGTAAAGGTGTGAGAAGCTGTATGTGTGCTCTTTTTGAACCAACATCCCCTTCGGTGGCGTAGCCGGAAATGCGTAAATAAAAGGTTCCCTCTACCATGTTAAACTTTCTGTCGTACGTCACACGCTCATAATCCCATTGATCGGCTCGAACAAATCCTTCACTTTCCATGATGAAATCTAATTTATTTAAGTCAGCAGCTACCTTTTCAATCCCCATACCTTCAAACTTCACCCAAAACCCCTCCTTATAAAAATTCCCTTTACTGACAATCATAGTATGAAAGCGTTAAACTTTCAACTGTGAAAGGTATGTTCTTTTATAACCTGGTTACAGTAATAAAGAAAATAACAGATTAACAGATGGAGGAATCAACGTGAAAACGAAAAAAATCAAAGATATTATGACAAAAAAAGTAGTGACATGTCAGCAAGATGACAATACGTATGAAGCGGCAGTCAAAATGAGAGACGCAGACATTGGAGCCATTCCCGTGGTTAACGGAGATCAGCTCGTTGGTATCGTGACAGACCGTGACCTTGTACTCAGAGGCATTGCAGAAAAAAAGCCAAACTCACAGGAAGTAGGCTCGCTGATGACGAAGGAAGTACTTACAGCAGAAGAAGATGCAACGCTTGAAGAAATTGTCCGGCTGATGTCAGAGCACCAGCTTCGCCGCATTCCTGTTGTGAAGAACGGTGCATTAACAGGGATTGTCGCTCTTGGAGATTTATCCGTCGAAGATTTATCGAATGATCGCGCAGGGGATGCACTGACAGAAATCTCTCAGCAGGATCAAGATCATGGGCAAGGATTTCTTCATTAAGAGGGGCATATTTTAAATTCGTGTTAAATAGGCTGTATTGTCGTTGATAAATAGAGCGAGTTTTGTTTAAATGACAGTAGAAGGTACTTTTTGTACCTTGCCAATTTAACGGAGGTGTTTATTTGAAAACTGTGCTCAAAACACTCCTCATCCTCCTGATTATATCTGGAACGTACGTTCTGTTTATTCAATATGGATCTTCACCAGAAAAAGAAAACAGCAATGAACCGAAGGTGTCTAATGAAGAAACATCTAGCGATAAGCCGATCAACATCCCGAAAAAGGGGCTCATGTCCTTTATGGGGAAATCTTCAAACGAAGTGCTTAAACAGCTGGGAGAACCAGATCGCATTGATCCTTCCGCATATGATTATGACTGGTGGATATACAATCAATCGAAGAAGCACTATATTCAAGTAGGGGTAAAGGATAGTAAAGTGGTGACATTGTTTGCAACAGGAGACGGGCTCAATGTTGAACCGTTTAAAATCGGTCAAGCCACAAGTGAGGTATTTAAAAAAACACAAATTGCACCTTATATTCATGTAGAGGATGAACAAAATTCATATCGCTTTGAATTCTCAGAAGATGATATGAATACAAGACCCACCGTGAAAGTGGACGATGATGTATATGTGCAGCTTTACATGGATAAGTTTGAAAGCACCCTTTCAAGTATCAGGGCGTTTAACGCAGATACATTTGTGAAACAAAAGCCATACGAAGTCGTCTATCGTGGTCAATTGATAGAACCAGAGGCAATATCGGGTGAAAAATGGAAAGAGATCGAAGCTTCCAGTCAAAAACAAATTTTTGATATGACCAATATTATTCGTCATAAGTACAAACTGCCGATCTTAAAGTGGGATGATGAAACCTCTGAAGTGGCATTCATGCATAGTGAGGACATGAAAGAGAATCATTATTTCTCCCATGAATCTAAAAAATACGGTACGCTGAAAGACCGATTAGAAAGAGGCGAGGTGGCATTTCAGCTTGCAGGTGAAAACATTGCCTATAATTATGTAGATGGACCTGCAGCGATAGAAGGCTGGCTCAATAGTGAAGGTCATAGGAAGGCGTTATTAAATAAAGATTACACACACCTTGGCGTCGGTGTGAAAGAAAAATACTACACCCAAAACTTCATCAAAAAAACATCTTAAACGAAAGCAGCTGCACCATCACAGCTGTTTTTTTTGATTGAAAAAGAGGCTCACCAAAATAACTGCTGATGTATATAGTATAGTAGGCATTTGTATGGGGGGTGAGGATATGACAAACAAGCAAAAACAAACATCCATTGATGAATTTAAACAATTCGTCAGACGCCATCCGAAGTTAATTCAAGAAGTGCAAACGCAAGAAAAAAGCTGGCAAAGTGTATACGAAAATTGGGTCATGTTTGGTGAAGAAGATGAGATGTGGTCTCCTTACCGGCAAACGCAATCTGAAGACGTGAAAGAAGAAAAAGCCTCTAAGCCAAGTGAAGCGGGAAAAGCCGATTTTATGTCTAAAATGGTTTCTGCTGTGAAAAAAATGGACGCTGATCAAATGAATGAACAAATCAACAAAATGAGCCAGTCTATTTCCTCTTTACAAAGCTTACTCGGACAATTTTCATCAAATGGCTCAAAGAAAGGTTCATCTGGAGGCAGTCAGCACCCATTCTCCTTCAGGAAAGATTAAGTGAAAGGGGATGCTTTTGGTGCGGAAAGAAGTACAGGAGTTTGTCATGGCCGAAGAGGATCGAATCAAATTCATCAGACAGCGTCCTCTCTGGTACAGACAGCTGACTCGACATCCTGATAAGCTATCGTCCTTTGAATTAGATAAAATGAATTTTTACGAAAAAACCATTCCTCATCGTGTGAGTCAGTTGAGTAACAGTGTCCAAATGGCTGAAATGATGATTCAAATGTTCCAAGCAATGCGTAATCAAAATGGAGCCGGATGAGGCTTTTTTGAGTTGATTAAGATGTCCATTTCCTGAGCATCCTATAAAAGTAGATGAAAGGAGAATCAGATGATGAAATGGATGCTGTCAATATGCGCATTGCTTTTTCTTGTCACCGGGTGTCAAAGTCAACATGAAGAGAAGCAAGTCATGAAGGAAGATCCAGCTGTACATGTGATGCAGCAAGCCCAGAGTGAAATGAAGCAGCAAGGCTTTTTAAAATACAAAGTGCAGGGGTCTTCTGTTTATATAGAAAGTACACTGCAAGATTTTCATCTTGAGCCTACGCGACTAAAAAAGGATGAGAAGGCGGGATATTTTACAGTGTATGTAGACGGAAAACGTGCAGGCAATGAATATACTGCTGCATTTGTGGTCAAGCATCTCTCAAAAGGAAAGCATAAAATGACCGTTGTGCTCAATTCTCGTCATCCAGAATATAGGCAGAAAAGAGAGACATGGGATGTATTTGTGACGTAAAAGCATTTTCTGATCCATAGGTTTCGTGGTAAACTATGAATTGGAGGTGCATCATTTATGTATGCGACAATCGAATCTGTGGAGCTCCAAGAGGAAGCGAATCAATTGGCTGCCATGATTCTTCAGTCGGAGGAGGCTGAACATTACCGCAACTGCTTTAAGCGTCTCCAGCAAGACGAAGAAGCCCAACAAATTATTGCCCATTTTACAAAAGTAAAAGAGCAATATGAGGATGTGCAGCGGTTCGGCAAATACCATCCGGACTATAGAACGATCTCAAAGGAAATGCGTGAGGTCAAAAGAAAGATAGATCTTCACGATACAGTGGTTGATTTCAAAAAAGCAGAAACAGCGATTCAATCCATCTTAGATGAGATTAGTATTGAAATCGGTCAAGCTGTATCAGCATATATCAAAGTTCCAACAGGGAACCCATATTTTGATGGTCTATCATCATGCGGCGGTGGCTGTGGATCTGGTGGCAGCTGTGGCTGTAAAGTATCTTGACGAGACTTGAATGTCTCGTCTTTTACATAATGACTGAAAAGAATTGAAAAAGCGGCAGGTGAAAAGATGGAAACCAAACGTCAAGGGATGGTCGTTTGGCTGCATTCGTTAAAGCAGTCAAAGGCGCTAAGAAAATTTGGAAATGTTCACTATATTTCAAGGAAAATGAAATATGCAGTGATCTATTGTGATATGAATGATCTCGAGCGCCATATGGCTAAGCTCAGCTCATTGCCATTTGTGAAACGTGTTGAGCCTTCATATAAACCTTTTATTAAATTAGAGTACGAATCCAAATTGGACAAAGCAAAAGAGTATGATTATAAAGTGGGCTTTTAAAGACACAAAAAAACCCCCGCGGCATCACCCGCGGGGTCCTTCTATTCTTAATGATTCATTAAGGAGAAGGCAAAGGGAGAGGAGAAACCGGAGGAAGAACTTATGGGGAAACGTAAGTCTTCTCCGCGGTTGGCAACAGCACCACATCAGATGCTGTTATAAGTAGTATGACCCCGCTTTTCTTGATCTATACATAGAAAATGAATGAAAGTCCGCGCATTGTCCCCTGCGGAGTGTTGTGGTAAGATAATGTTGGATTTTTTGTCATACACAATAACCAATAGAAGCAAGCAGAAAAAGTGGTGGGAAAATGAGAGTCATCTCTGGAACGAGAAAAGGCCGCACACTTAAAGCGGTACCAGGTCAATCAACAAGACCGACGACAGATAAAGTAAAAGAATCGATATTTAATATGATCGGCCCGTATTTTGATGGCGGATGGGCCCTTGATTTATTTGCGGGAAGCGGTGGTTTAGGGATTGAAGCGCTTTCTAGAGGATTCGATCATTGCATATTCGTTGATCGAGATATGAAGGCGATTCAAACGATAAAAGGAAACCTCAATCAATTGGAGCTGATTGATCAAAGTGAAGTGTTTCGAAACGAGGCAAAGCGTGCACTCGCAGCCATTGTGAAACGAGAGGAATCCTTTCAAGCGATCTTTCTTGATCCGCCTTACAAAGATCAACAGCTGAAAGCACTTCTTGACATGATTGACGAGCATGCCTTATTAACAGATGACGGCGTGATCGTGTGTGAGCATGATAAGGACGTTATACTGCCAGAGGAAGCTGGACAGCTTTACATATCAAGACAGGAACTGTATGGGTTGACTGGTATTACGATCTATAGAAAGCGGGGAAATTAAAGCATGGGGAACATAGCCGTTTGTCCGGGTAGCTTCGATCCAGTCACATTGGGCCATTTGGATATCATCAAAAGAGGTGCAAAGATCTTTGATGAAGTGTATGTATGTGTACTAAATAACTCATCCAAGAAACCGTTATTTACTGTTGAAGAACGGTGTGAGCTCATTCGCCAAGCGACGAAGGATCTGCCAAATATCAAAGTTGAATCCTTTCACGGTCTGCTTGTTGATTATGCGAAACAAAAAGAAGCCAAAGTCATTTTACGCGGATTAAGAGCTGTGACAGACTTTGAATATGAAATGCAAGGCACATCAATGAATAAAGTGTTAAACGATGACATTGAAACGTTTTTCATGATGACCAACAATCAGTATTCCTTCTTAAGCTCCAGCATAGTCAAAGAAGTAGCGAAATATGATGGTTCAGTCAAAGACCTTGTGCCAAAAGAGGTAGAAGAAGCGCTGATAGAAAAATTTAAAGGATGAGTGCACCGTGTACTCATCCTTTTTTTAATTTCTGATAGTATAGCGCCGTATACAAGATCAAGCTGCATAGCGTGATCAAAGGGCCAGCTGTCACAAGCTGATTCCAAAGCACACTGCTGTACATGACGACCTGCTGGCTTGCTTCAAAGGCACCTGCTGGGAGAGCCATGTCAGATCGAGAGACATAAAGAGGCTTGAACAATAAGAAGGCAAAAACAGCTGCATAAATCCCGTGAAGCAAACGAGCGAAGAAAAACGGTTTAAAGCGTATATCTGTTGCCGCCAGAATGCCAGCGACCTGAGCTTGAACAGAAAACCCGCTGAATCCTAATATAAAGCTGACGACAATCGTTTTAGCAAGAAGGGTGACTTCCTGTGACCCTGTCAGCTGACTTCCTAATGTGATTTCAAATAAACCAGCAATCATTGCAAGATCTAATTCTGGCGGAAGATGCATCGTTTGCAGCATATATCCGATCCCTATGGATAAGAGGTCCGTCACATGAACAACTGACAGCATTTTGCTAAACACAGAAAATAAGATAATAAAGCCGCCAATCATAAAGAGTGTTTGGACTGATGACATGACCGCATCACTTAAAATTTGGCCGAGCGGTCTTTTCTCTGCGAGTCTTGCTGTATGAAGAGCGCTGAATGCCTCTTGAAACGGTGGGAATAAAAATCGCTTACGGCTCCTCAGATGTGCATCATGCCGTGCTTTATATCCCCGCATCGTCACCCCAACAGCGAGATTACCTAAATAATGTGCGCAGGCCAAAACAATTCCTAAAGCTGGATGATGAAAAAAACCAACAGCCACCGCACCGAAAATAAACAATGGATTCGATGAATTTGTAAAAGAAACGAGGCGCTCTGCTTCGATTTGTGTCAGTTGTCCTTCCTGCCTGAGTCTTGTGGTTAATTTCGCACCAGAAGGAAAGCCTGATGCCATTCCCATTGCTAGGACAAATCCGCCTACACCAGGTACTCGAAAGATAGGGCGCATAAATGGTTCTAATAATACCCCGACAAATCTGACAATCCCGAAACTAATTAATAGCTCGGACAAAATAAAAAAAGGAAGCAATGATGGAAATACAACCTCCCACCACATTGCAAGTCCATTTTTAGACGCTTGCAAAGAGGCTTGTGGATGTGTAATCACAGTGGCTGTTAAAAAGATAAAAAAAGCAGCGATGAACAGAGTGTTCCATTTTTTCATGGAGATTTCGCCCCTTGCCGTTATGATCTATTGGCGAGCTCGTGATCAAAAAAGAAAGAAACTAGCCGAGCCTGTCTTCTATTACTATACGAGCAGAAGGGGCATGTTTAGACCAATAGATTCGTATATATGCATAGAAAAGAGGAGGGTGGATTTTCATGAGGCGACCAGTCATCGGGCTTGCGTTAGGCTCTGGGGGTGCGAGGGGAATGGCACATATCGGAGTTTTATCTAGTCTTGAGAAACAAGGTATTCAGGTAGATATGATCGCTGGCAGCAGTATTGGTGCACTTGTTGGGAGTTTTTATGCAGCAGGACAAGACGTAGAAAAAATGAAAAAACTTGCACTTGTCTTCAGAAGAAAGTATTATGCTGACTATACACTGCCAAAAATCGGTCTTTTAAAAGGAAATCGAATTTTGCAGCTGATTCACACGTTTACATATGGGAAAAAATTCGAAGAATTAAGAATGCCCCTTGCAGTGGTTGCCTGTGACCTCGAGACAGGGGAAAAGGTCGTGTTTAAAAAAGGGTCTGTCTCACAAGCAGTCAGAGCAAGCATCAGCATTCCAGGCGTGTTTGTTCCTCATGAAATGGGTGGCAGACAGCTAGTGGATGGAGCGGTTGTGGACCGCATTCCTGTGTCTGTTTTAAAAGATATGGGCGCAGACCTCATTATCGCCTCTGATGTATCAAGGGTGAAAAAAACAGAAAAGGCGACGAGATTATCGGATGTGATTATGCAAAGTTTGGACATCCTTCAAAATGAATTGGTCCGTCATCAAACCATTCACGCTGATGTCATGATCCGGCCGAAGCTTGAAACATTTAGCTCGAGTGCGTTCGCGCAGGTGCAGGAGATGATTGAAGCAGGTGAGCTTGCCGCAGATCAACTAACAGGTAAACTGAAAGATGTCATTGATAAATGGGAGTGTTAATCGAATGAAAAAATTAAATATTCGCTGGCTCAGCTTTTTTGTCGTTATCCTTGTATTATGTGGCTTAACCTTTGTCAAACTGCCATATTACGTGACAAAGCCGGGTGATGCAACCGAGATTGCTCCCCACATTCAAGTAGACGGCGGATATGGCGAGAAGGGCAGCTTCTCTCTTATGACAATTAAAGTAGGTCCAGCCAATCCGTATACGTATTTGCTTGCGAAAATGAATAAATATGACGAAATCGTCCCAGAAGAAAATATGAAAGCAGACGGGGAGTCGGATCAAGATTATATGAAAAGGCAGCTTCAGCTGATGAAAAGCTCTCAAGAAAATGCCATGATTGCAGCATATACAAAAGCAGGTAAAAAAGTAGATTATACGTTTAACGGCGTATATGCAAGCTACGTGATGAAAGGAATGCCTGCTTACGGCAAAATTGAAGTGGGCGACCGAATCAAAAGCGTTGATGGTAAGACCTATGATTCTGCTGATAAAATGGTTTCGTATATCAGCAGCAAAAAAGCAGGTACATCTGTCCGTTTTGTCCTTGAACGAAATGGCAAAGACATGACGGAGAAAGTGACGTTAAAACCATTTAAAGAAGAGCCGAATCGAGTTGGAATTGGCGTATCATTATTTACAGACCGAAATGTGAAAGTCTCACCTTCTATTAAGGTGGATATTGAAAATATCGGCGGACCGTCAGCGGGTCTTATGATGTCACTTGAAATTTATAACCAGCTGACAAAAGAAGACGAAACACATGGCTATGCGATTGCAGGAACGGGAACAATTGACGCCGATGGAACGGTCGGTCCAATTGGCGGAATCGATCAAAAGGTCGTGGCGGCAGATAAAGCCGGAAAAGATATATTCTTTGCACCGAATGATAAAGGTGATCCAAATTCAGACTATCGAAATGCTGTCAAAACAGCGAAAGATATTAAAAGTAATATGAAAATTGTGCCTGTAGATACAATGCAAGATGCGCTGAACTATTTAAACAAATTAAAAGAGAAAGCATCTTAAACAAAAAGAGCAGCCTTACGCAAGGCTGCTCTTTTTGCTAAGACTGGAAGAGACCAGTCTCTTCATCATATCGGATCGGTGAGGTTTTAAATTCCGCTTCCGTTAAATTCGTTTGCATCGGCTCACTAACGGGCAGGCTGAAGACGCGGGATGCGCGAATATCAAGATCAAGTGCGGGATGTGAAAAGGAAGACAGTTTACTAACGAGCGGCACGTCCAATTCTTTTTTCACAAGAGATAAGTATTGCTGCCCTTTCTTTGACATACCAAGTAAACGAATATAAGGCGCTTTTTTCTCTTTCAGCAGCTCATGCATGGCACTCTTTTTCACCCTCATTAAGAGATGTGTGTTCATCCGTTGCAGCCTTGTCCACGTATAGCGTTTTGTTTTCACGAGTGATAGATATTCCTCGTAGGAGGACGCATGTGTAATCGCCTTTTGCATGCGGTGTTCGATGCCTTCTTCGATTTCATAGATGCCTTCTAGTTCTGCCGTATCCATTGTGTGAAAGACGTGTTTTAAGAAGCTAAAGTAGGCTTCTTGTGTATGTAGAAGACCATATGAAGAATGATAGTCATGTAATTGCTTGAGCGTAGCTTCTGGGAGATAAGGGGCGACTGTTTCAAATGTACCATGATCTTTTAACGCTTTTCGTATGCTTGTTGCGCTTGCGATTTTCTGATTTTCAGGTAGTTCTTCATCATGATAACCAGATGAAATCCTTTGAGAGGTAAAGGGCTGTATGTGAGGGGATCTCTCCAAGATGGCTTTGACATAATGGAAACCTAAAATGTTATTGGGCAGAGACAGATCCAGTAAGTGCTTAGGATCAATCACCTCTTGAAACGCAGCAGCAGCAGCAGCTGGATAACTAAGGCCCTCTTTTACTTTTCCTTTTGTGAAAAGGTCAATTTCTTCTTTTTTCTCATGCCAAGCACGAGCCGTTCGCTCAAATGCTTTGATGTCACCATCCTCGCTGCCGAAAAAAAGGGAGTGGCATTTTAAAGCATCTAGAATCGCCACAGCACCGTTTGCAAAGGTTTCTGCCTTTTGCACTGCGTATATGTATGGAAGCTCACACACAATGTCTACACCGTTTTGCAGTGCCATTTTTGTCCGCGCCCATTTTGAGACGATGGCAGGCTCACCGCGCTGGAGGAAGGAACCGCTCATGACGGCAATGGCAACATCTGAGGAGGTATGTGTTTTCGCCTGACGAACATGATAGGCATGTCCATAATGAAATGGATTATACTCGACAACGACTCCTGTTGCTTTCAATAGATGTTCCGCCTTTCTTGCTATGGTTAAATGGTCTATGCTACAGTAGCATAAGGGAAAAATGAAGCCCATTTTTTTCAGTGTAGGCATTCCGAGAACTGATGTCAAACAACGCTCTGACATCACAAAGGACTGTAAAGAAAAAATATTGACAAATAACATGATGAAAGCTATAATCATGTTTGTTGCTCTTAGAGGTGATACAATTGAAATGGACAGTTTATCAGTTACATCAAAAAGCTAAAAACAGCTTCGATTTTCATGAGACGGTTGACTTAAATGAACTTACTAGCCTTCATTCAGATATACGTCGCATTTCACCGGTAGAGGTGAAAGGGACTGGAGTGATCGAATCAAAGCAAGTCGCATTTGATTTAACCATCACAGGTGAAATGACATTGCCTTGTTCAAGAACGCTTGTTGATGTAAATTATCCATTTGCGATTTCAACGAAAGAACTATTTGTACTTCATAAGACAGACGACATAGAAGATGAAGACGTTTCTATTGTAGAAGACGACATCATCGACTTAACGCCTTTAGTCAAGGAAGAAATTCTTCTTGAAGTGCCGATGCAAATCTTTTGCGACCAAACGGACGTAAAAGGTGCTGCACCACAAGAAGGGAATGACTGGGCGGTCATTTCGGAAGATGCACATCAAAACCGAATTGATCCGCGTCTGGAAGGCTTGAAGAAGCTCTTAGAAGAAAATAATGAATCTTAACTCTTTAAGGAGGTGGGAATAATGGCTGTACCTTTTAGAAGAACTTCTAAAATGAAAAAAAGATTGCGTCGTACGCATTTCAAACTACAAGTACCTGGTATGGTAGCTTGCCCAGAATGCGGTGAAATGAAAATTTCTCATCGTGTCTGCAAATCTTGCGGAACATACAAAGGCAAAGACGTAAAAAGCAACTAATGCTTGATAAAAAAACGTGAGGGAATCTTCCCTTGCGTTTTTTTATTTGTCTATTTTTTAGGTTTCTCCCCTGCAAATAGTCTATCTACTCTAGTAGGCGCATATGATGTGGTATTCAGATTCAGGGGGGATGATCAATTGACAATTACAAGGCAGGACGCATGGACACAAGATGAAGATTTACTTTTAGCAGAAGTCGTCTTAAGGCACATTCGAGATGGAGGGACGCAGCTTTCCGCATTTGAGGAGGTCGGGAAAGCATTGTCAAGAACAGCGGCAGCATGTGGTTTCAGGTGGAACTCATACGTTAGAAAACAATATCAGGCAGGCATAGAGCTGGCAAAAAAACAGCGGAAAGAATTGCGTAAAAAAATAGGTATTCATTCCTCTGGTTTACCACAGCATGCGTTAACCATAGAAGAGAAGACTTCTTCAAATCAGGCTGAATTGACCCTTCGAGAAGTGATTCAGTTTTTAGAGCAACTTGAAAAAGAACCTGATGGACCTGCTCATTTACGCGAAGAACTGGCTGATGCACAGCATCAATTGAAGTCACTTACAGAAGAAAATGAACACTTAAAGCGGCAATTAAAAATGACAGAAGAAGATTACCGGGCACTCATAAGTATTGTTGAAAGAGTCAAACAGAATATTAGCTTAAAAGAATATGCTAAATAAAGAGACGCCCCTCAAGAGAAAGGAGGGGCGTTTTGTGATCAGCCTTTAAGCGGACTCACCTGTATTTTTTTGAATATGTGCGGGCTCCCAGATGAGTGGATTTTCACCCTTATCGCGCTCCATATCATATTTGACTGCTTCAAAGCCCATTTTATCCCAAAAACCGGCAGATTTGACGCGTGGATTGGTCCGAATTGGCAATCCGAACGATTTAGCGAATTCAACAAGTGCTTCGCCGTACCCTTTGCGCTGATACCCAGGAAGCACTTCCAGCTTCCACAGCTCTAAATAATCATGGTTGTGGTTAAAATACGTTGTCGTTGAGCCGTCCACTTGATAAAGGCTCATACGTGCCACTAGTTTATCTCCAAAATAAATCCCGTAAAATGGAGAGTTGCTGTCATTTTCAATCATATTGCTTTCAAGGTCTTCGAGCATGGATAGCTCTTGTATGCCGTATTCCTTAAATTGTTTAAATTCCTCTAAAGTTTTGTAATTAATTAGAAGTCGTTTTACTTGTGCCATATGATCTTCCCCCTTACACACATAATGTCGATAGTGATGTCATTGAAGGCGTTTTCATCCCATCCGCCTCAAAAAGTTTTTACACTTATTATTATAGTTTTTAAATTAAAAAAATTCAATCATAGCGCGTCATCTGCTTTTTGCATCACGACATGAACCTGTTAAAATAGTTGATATCATGAAGTAAACGAAAAAGGGATGTGCGGCAGTTGAACATTGGAATCATTGGCGGCGGTGCGATTGGTCTGCTCTGTGCTAGTTATTTAACGCAGCATCATGACGTCACAGTCTTTACAAGAAGAAACGAACAGGCAGAAGAGATTCGAGCAGTAGGCATAGAGCGAACAGTAAAAGGAGAAACACGCCAGGCGGCTGTTCATGCACAGACAGGAATAACAGGAGAATTTGATTTGCTCATCGTGACAGTGAAATATCATCATTTGCAAGATGTGCTTGGTGAACTATCGACATTACCTCCTCATCGTATCTTATTCTTACAGAACGGAATGGCTCACTTATTAGATTTGGAGAATTGGAAAAAGGGACATTCATTATACATAGGTGTGGTAGAGCACGGAGCGATGAAGATGTCAGATCATGCAGTGAACCATACAGGTATCGGTGTCATCAAGTGGGGGGCATTTCAGCATGAAGAAGCAGTTGATATAAAAAAAGCATTGAATGAGACATCATCTCATTTTCAGATGATCTATACGGATGAATGGAAAAAGGTGCTGGAGGAAAAACTGCTTGTCAATATCTGTATTAATCCGCTCACGGCTTTGTTGCATGTGAGAAACGGGGAATTGATCGCAAACCCCTCATATGAATACATGATGAAGTGTGCATTTGAAGAAGCAGTTTCCATCTTGGGCTTACCTGAAAAAGAGCGGCTCTGGTCTTATGTAGTCTCTGTTTGTGAGAAAACAGCTGAGAATCAGTCGTCTATGCTTCAAGATATAGTGAAAGGCCGCGAAACCGAAAGAAAAGCCATCCTTGGCTATCTTTTAAAAAAGGCTCAAGCTCACGGCGTTGCGGCGCCACATCTCACTTTCTTTGATCGAAGCTTGGAAGTATTGGAAAAAAAGCAAACAAAATCTTTTGAGTGAGCTCATTTACATGCTATACTTTTTTCGGGAAACTAACTATTTATTGAAGAAAGGAAGTTCTAAACATGCAATTGACTGAACTTTCCATCCGAAGTCAGAATTTATTCATACGTGATTATATAGAAGAAAAAAAAGAGATGACGACTTTTTTTGATTATGATATACATTCTGAACACACATGGAAAAAGAGATACGACGATCTCATGGAAATGAGCTTCCCGCGCGAGGCTTTAGCGGATTATATGAGCGCGTACCATGCAAAGTTTGAATCGAAAGCGATGCGCCAGAACATTGAAAAGATCCGTGATGAACGGAGTGTGATGGTGGTCGGAGGACAGCAGGCTGGTCTATTAACAGGACCGCTTTATACCATACATAAAATCATTTCCATCATTCAGTTTGCAAAAGAAAAAGAAACAGAGCTTGGCGTCCCAGTGATTCCGGTCTTTTGGGTAGCCGGTGAGGATCATGACGTAGATGAAATTAATTTTGTGTACACATCTGGCGAAAAGGGGCCAGTGAAACAAAAGCTGTCATTACATAACGTCAAAAAAGCGGCTGCGAAAAGAATCCCGCTTGATCAAGAAAAAACTGAGAAATGGCTCCGTGATGTGTTTTCAACGTATGAAGAATCTGCTTACACCAATGACTTGCTTGAACAGCTTCTTCGATGTTTACGCAAATCACAAACGTTTACTGATTTCTTTGAATGGATTGTATGTGACCTCTTTGAAGAAGATGGACTGCTTTTATTTAATTCAGGTGACTTAGGTGTCAAACCGCTTGAGCGTTCGTTATTCAAGCACATTGTCGAGACAAATGATGCGGTTACTGCTCGCTTAAATGAATCGCAGGCTGCTATGAAACGAGCAGGATATCAGCCAATTATTGAAGCTGGTGACAATCAGGCGAATCTGTTTTACGAATATGATGAGGAACGTTTCCTGATTGAAAAAGAGAACGGCCGGTTTTCTATATCAGAAGTGGGGCTTACGTGGACGAAGGAAGAGCTTTTGCAGGAAGTCGAGGAGCACCCAGAACGGTTTAGCAACAATGTGGTGACGCGTCCCTTGATGCAGGAAACCCTTCTCCCGGCACTTGCCTTTATGGCAGGACACGGTGAGGTTAACTATTGGGGAGAGCTGAAAGGAATCTTTGAGCATTTTAAATTAAAGATGGCGCCTGTTCTTCCGAGACTGCATGTGACCATTCTTGAAAGGCACATCGACAAGAAACTGCCAGTTAGAGAACTGTCGGTAGAAGAAGTGCTGACAAATGGAGTAAAAGAAAAGAAAGAAGCGCACTTTCAGCAAAGTCTTCCAGACAGCTTTGTTCAAGCGGTTCAACACGCCAAACGTGAATTAGCAAATGCTCATGGTGTGATGAGACAAGAAGCACTGGAGATTGAACCAAACTTCGAGCAGCTACTAGATAAAAATGCCAAATTTATTGAAGACCAGCTTCAATTTGTGTATCAAAAGGTGGCGCAGCGTGTGGAGGAGAAGGAAGGATACATCCTTCGGGACTTTGAACGGATTGAAAATAGTTTAAAACCATTAGATGCCCCGCAGGAAAGAATTTGGAATATCATGTACTTTTTAAACAAATATGGTCCAGAATTCTTCAAAACATTCAAAAATATGCCATTTTCATTTCAAAACAAGCAACAAATTGTCAAACTTTGAAATAAAGTTTTAATGAACCCTGACTAGTTCAGGGTTTTTTTTTATGTAGAAACAGTGTAGAATAAGTTTTGTGGAGAGAAGTGGTGGATAGTGGAGAGTAAGGGTGAGAAAGTGGGGCTCTGATTATCATGTTCATGGGTGAATACCAACATACGATTGATACAAAAGGGCGCATGATCATCCCTGCTAAATTTAGAGACGGTCTCGGAGAACAGTTTGTGCTGACGAGAGGGCTTGATCAATGTTTATTTGGCTACCCTATGAGTGAGTGGAAACTAATCGAAGAGAAACTCAAAGCACTACCGCTAACGAAAAAAGATGCACGTGCGTTTACCCGGTTCTTCTTCTCTGGCGCAGTCGAATGCGATCTGGACAAGCAGGGGCGTATTAACATCGCATCAAACCTACTCCAATATGCAAAACTCGAAAAAGAATGTGTGGTCATCGGCGTTTCAAATCGAATTGAGTTGTGGAGTAAGTCGATCTGGGAACAATATACAGAAGAGCAAGAAGATTCTTTTGCTGAAATTGCTGAAAACATGATTGGATTTGATATATAATAATCCCTTGTGCAGCAAGCTTTCTACACATTCATTTCTATTTGAAAAAGGTGGGACCATAACATCATGTTTCAACATGAGACAGTATTATTAAAAGAAACAGTTGACGGTTTAAACGTAAAAGAAGACGGTACATATGTGGACTGCACGCTAGGCGGAGCAGGTCATAGCTCATATTTACTATCTCATTTATCAGAAAAAGGAACATTGATTGGATTTGACCAAGACGATGCTGCACTGGATCATGCACGAGAGAAGCTCGCGGATTCTAAAGCGAACATTCTTTTCATAAAAAGCAACTTCCGATATTTAAAAGAACGTCTGAATGAACAAGGTATTACAAGCGTAGACGGTGTGATTTTTGACCTTGGTGTATCATCTCCTCAGCTCGACACACCAGAGAGAGGCTTTAGTTATCACCATGATGCACCTCTTGACATGCGAATGGATCAATCGGCCGCATTGTCGGCAAAAAAAGTGGTAAATGAATGGCCATTTGAAGATCTAGTTCGGATTTTCTACAAATATGGGGAAGAAAAGTTCAGTAAGCAAATCGCACGCAAAATTGAAGAAGCAAGAAAAAAAGCGCCAATTGAAACAACGGGTGAGCTTGTCGACATTATCAAAGAAGGAATTCCGGCACCTGCAAGACGAACTGGCGGACATCCAGCGAAAAGAGTGTTTCAAGCGATCCGAATTGCCGTAAATGATGAATTGAAAGTATTTGAAGAAGCACTAGAACAAGCAATAGAGTTACTCAATCCGAAGGGGAGAATTTCTGTCATTACATTCCATTCACTTGAAGACCGGATTTGTAAAAGTACATTTAGAGAAATGTCTTCTCTTCCAGAACTTCCGCACGGACTACCAGTGATTCCAGAAGGACTTGAACCTAAGCTGAAGCTGATCACGAGAAAACCGATCGTTGCATCAGAACAAGAGCTGGAACATAACAACCGTGCCCGTTCAGCGAAGCTCCGAATTGCAGAAAAAAAGTAAAATGACACCATAGATGATGATAAAAAGGAGGTTTCTTATGAGTAATTTGGCTTATCAAAGAGAAGTGAAGCAACATCAAACAGAGCAGCAAGGCCAATCGGTTGTCATTAAAAGAAGAGGTTCTATCACACTTGGTGAAAAAATCTTACTTGTCATGTTTGTCATGGCTCTTATGTGCAGCTCGATTCTCATCATTTCTAAAGCCTTTGCTGTCTATCACGCCAATATCGAAGTGCAGAAGCTAGAACAGCAAGTATCTTTAGAATCGAAGAAGATCACTGAGCTACAAAAGGAAAAAGATTTGCTGAGTGAACCAGAAAGAATCATTGATGCTGCGAAAAAAGCAGGCTTAACTATTTCGAAAGATGTTAAGAAGGTCGATTAACATGGCGATGCCTAAAAAGAATAAAATGATGAACAGAGGCGCGGCAATTGCAAGTATTTGCTTCGCCCTGTTTTTCTTTATCATCCTAGCACGTTTTATCTATATTCAAATTACAGGAACAGTTGATGGACAAGTATTAGCTGCCAAGGCAAATGAACAATATCAATCGAAGAAAACACTTGAAGCCAAAAGAGGATCTATTTTAGACCGGAATGGGAATGTGATTGCTGAGGATACATCTGTGTATAAGCTCATTGCGGTCATGAGCAAGAAAATGACAGTGGACCCTAAGCATCCAATGCATGTCGTCGATAAAGAAAAGACAGCAAAAGAGCTCTCGAAAGTCATCGATATGAGTGAAAGCGAAATTTTAAAGCGTCTCAATACAAAAGATGCATTCCAAGTGGAGTTTGGTAAAGCGGGGAAGGATATTAGTTTTTCAACGAAGGAAAAAATTGAAAAGCTAAAGCTTCCAGGTGTTGCTTTTGAAAAAGACACGAAGCGATATTATCCAAACGGCATGTTTGCTTCTAACCTAATCGGTTATGCCAGATTAAATGAGGCGACAAAGGACATGTCAGGTGCAATGGGACTTGAGAAGGCACTGAACAAATTTTTAAAAGAAAAAGACGGTTATGTGACATATAACAGTGACAGAAGCGGATGGGCCTTACCGAATAGTAAAGAAGACATTGTCGCCCCGAAAGACGGGAAAAATGTCACGCTGACCATCGATCAGAAAATTCAAGCGTTTCTTGAAGAAAGTATGACGCAGGTTGCCAAAAAGTATAAGCCGAAGAAAATCATTGCCACAGTCGTTGATCCGAAAACTGGGAAGGTTCTCGCGATGGGGCAGCGACCAAGCTTTAATTTAAATGAACTAGACATTACGAATTATAACAATGATGTGATTTCATATGCGTTTGAACCAGGTTCAACGATGAAGATCTTTACCCTCGCTGCGGCGATCCAAGAAGGGGTCTACCAAGGCAGTGAAAAATATCAATCTGGTACTTATAAAGTAGGCGGCGGCCTTGTGCGAGACCACAACAACGGAAATGGCTGGGGGAAAATTGACTTTCATCAAGGAGTTCTTCGCTCGTCAAATGTGGCCTTTGCAAAGCTGGCAAAAGAAAAACTAGGCTTCACACGATACGAACAATATTTGCAGAAGTTCCATTTCTATGACAAAACGGGGATTGATTTGCCGAACGAAGCGTCTAGCAAAATCAATTATAGATATGAATATGACAAAGCATCGACAGCTTATGGTCAAGCATCAGCCATCACACCGATTCAACAAATCGAAGCAGCCACTGCGATAGCAAACGGCGGAACAATGATGAAGCCATATGTCATTGACCATATTACAGACCCGAACACAAACAAAACGATTTTGCAGCACGAACCAACAGCAGCAGGAAAACCGATTTCATCTGATACAGCGAAGCAAGTTCGTGATATTTTAGGTGAGGTTGTTTCCTCGAAAATTGGAACAGGTCAGCCTTATCAAATCAAAGGCTTCGACGTTGCTGGAAAAACAGGAACGGGACAAATTGGCGGTGCCGGCGGTTACCTCCAAGGAAGAAACGATTACGTCTTTTCATTTATGGGAATGGCGCCAAAAGATGATCCGAAGCTGCTTGTGTATGTGGCTGTTCAGCAGCCGCAGCTGTCTGATACAGAAACAGGGTCTGCTCCGGTTTCTCAAATTTTTAACCCTGTCATGAAAAATAGTTTGCTATATTTAAATATTGCACCAACAAAAACAGACGATAAAAAATCAGGCGAACAAAAAGTGAAACAAGAAACGATGCCTTCATTCCTGGATTTAGAAGTGAAGCAGGCAGAAACAGAAGTCAAAAATAAACACTTAACACCTGTTGTCATCGGCGACGGTCTGTCCATTAAACGCCAGTGGCCGAGTGCGGGCTCTGAATTCTCTGAAAGCCAGAAAGTGTTCTTGAAAACAGCAGGGAAAACCATTAAGATGCCTGATATGACAGGCTGGTCCAGAAGGGAAGTCCTTCAATATGCTTCGATTGCCGGTGTGCATATAGAAACAAATGGACAAGGCTATGCTGTGAAACAAAGTGTCAAAAGTGGAGCGGAGATTTCAGACAAAGTCGTCACTGTAACATTTAAAAGCCCAAATTAACTGTAAACCTAGCAAATCACTTGCTAGGTTTTTTCTTTTGCTCCAGCAGAATATCACGATGCGTTCTACAAAAGGACGGGCCTGCATATGATGAGAACAAGCCATATGTAAGGAGTGAACCGGGCGTGCGAGTGTCGAGTGTAACAGTGAGAAAACGATTGCTTTTCGTGCTGCTGTTTGGAGTGATCATTTTTTTCATCATAGATACTAGATTAGGATATGTGCAGTTTATTATGGGTGAGAAGCTGACAAGCTTAGCAAAAGATTCATGGAGCCGAAACCTTCCATTCGAACCGGAACGAGGAGATATTTTGGACCGGAATGGGGTAGAGCTTGCGACGAACAAAAGTGCTCCATCTATTTTGGTCGTCCCACGGCAAATTAAAGACCCCGCCGAAACAAGCAAGAAATTGGCAGCTGTGCTGAATATGTCTGAAGAGAAAGCGTACAAGCACGTCACGAAAAAAACATCGATTGAACGAATTTCTCCCGAGGGCAGAAAGGTATCTCATGAAAAAGCAAAAGAAGTAAGAGAGCTTGATTTAGAAGGCGTGTATGTAGCAGAAGACAGCATCAGACATTATCCATTTGGCAGCTTTCTTTCACATGTACTGGGCTTTGCTGGAATCGATAATCAAGGCTTACTTGGACTTGAAGCCTACTATGACGATGACCTAAAAGGCGAAAAAGGGTCTGTGAAGTTTTATTCCGATGCAAAAGGGCAGAAAATGCCAGATGAAGCAGACGATTATACTCCGCCTAAAGATGGTCTTGATATGAAATTAACAGTCGATGCAAAAGTACAAACCATCATAGAACGGGAATTAGACAACGCGCAGGCAAAGTATAATCCAGATGGTATGATCGCGATTGCGATGAATCCGAAAAATGGTGAAGTGCTAGGGATGTCAAGCAGACCAGATTTTGATCCAGCTGACTATCAATCAGTTGACTCAAAAGTGTTTAACCGAAATCTTCCGGTGTGGAGCACATATGAGCCGGGTTCGACATTTAAAATTATTACACTTGCAGCAGCATTAGAAGAGAAGAAAGTGAATTTAAAACGCGATTCATTTTTTGACAGTGGATCTGTGACAGTTGATGGTGCAAGACTCAGGTGCTGGAAAAAAGGCGGGCACGGATCACAGTCATTCTTGGAAGTAGTTCAAAATTCCTGTAACCCCGGCTTTGTAGAGCTAGGAGATCGTCTTGGTAAAGAAAAATTATTTTCTTATATCAAAAATTTCGGATTTGGCCAAAAAACCGGAATTGACCTTCAAGGAGAAGGGCGGGGAATTTTGTTCCCGCTTGATCGTGTAGGTCCTGTAGAGCAGGCGACCACGGCCTTTGGTCAAGGTGTATCTGTTACGCCAATTCAGCAAGTAGCTGCAGTAGCAGCTGCAGTAAATGGTGGGACACTTTACACACCTTATATTGCAAAAGAATGGATAGATCCAATCACAAAAGAGGTCGTGAAAAAGCAATCACCGATTGCCAAAAAGAAAGTGATTTCAGCAGAGACATCTAAAGAAATCAGGTATGCACTTGAAAGTGTAGTCGCTCAAGGAACTGGCCGAAATGCATTTGTTGAAGGGTATCGGGTCGGCGGAAAAACAGGAACAGCACAGAAGGTAAAGGACGGAAAGTATATGGAGAATAACCACATTGTGTCGTTTATCGGCTTTGCGCCTGCAGATGACCCAAGTATCGTAGTCTATGTAGCTGTGGATAACCCAAAAGGCACCATTCAATTTGGTGGTACCGTTGCCGCACCAATTGTTGGTCATATTATGCGGGATAGCCTGCCTGAGATGGGTGTGAAAAAAAGAAAAGGCCAAATTGAAAAGAAGTATCAGTGGCTGGACACAAAAACCATTGAAGTACCGAATCTTGTAGGAGGATCTGTTTCAGATCTTGAATCCCTCTTGATCAACCTAAAGATCGATGCCTCAGGAACTGGCAGTAAAGTAGTGAAGCAATCACCTGCTGCTGGGACAAAGGTCAAAGAAGGCTCCACGATCAGATTATACTTAAACGATGAATAATAAAGAATGAACAGAGGGTAGCCGCACTCATTTGGCTGCCTCTTTTTGTTGAAAGAGAAGGACAGTTTGAAAAAAAGAGTCCAAAGTGTGTTTTTTCCAACAGAAACTTAAGGAATACGCTGGATGTATCCTTTTTTTTACGATAAAATATAGACTGTGTGTTTTTTTCACAAGACATGCACGTGAACGAATTTGAGAGGTTTGATATGAAAATGAAATTACAAGAACTGCTTACATACTTTAAAAGTGAAAACAACGAATTGATAAACGAAAATCCTGATATCACTTCCATTGAGATGGATTCAAGAGAGGTGAAAGAGGGAAGCCTTTTTGTCTGTATAAAAGGCTATACAGTAGATGGACACGATTATGCTGAAAAAGCGGTGAAAAGCGGGGCTGCAGCCATTGTAGCAGAACACCCTCTTAACATAACAGAGGTACCAGTCATTATTGTGAAACACTCTCAAAGAGCACTTGCAAGAATAGCTGATGCGTTTTATGAACAGCCCACTCATAAGCTGAATCTCATCGGGATCACAGGCACAAACGGAAAAACCTCAACAACACACATGATCGAACAAATGATGAGAAAAGCCGAGAAGAAAACAGGCTTAATCGGTACGATGTATATGAAGGTGAATGATGACATTCTCGACGTGAAAAACACCACACCTGAAAGTGTCACACTTCAAAAAACGTTTAAACAGATGCTTGATCAAGATGTAGACACAGCCATCATGGAAGTATCATCGCATGCCCTCCATCTTGGCAGGGTGCATGGATGTGATTATGATATTGCTGTTTTCACAAATCTTTCGCAGGACCATCTTGACTACCACAACACAATGGAAGAATATAAACATGCGAAAAGCTTACTGTTTTCTCAGCTCGGAAGTGCCTTTCATCATAATAAACCGAAGCATGCGATTTTAAATGCAGATGATGAGGCTTCGCGTTATTTTGAAAAAGTCACAGCTGCTGAAATCATGACGTATGCCCTAGAGCGAAAAGCAGATGTCATGGCAAAAAATATTCAAATCATGCCAAAGGGAACTCAATTTGACTTGGTCACTCCAATCGGCACCAAGAAACTGACGGTTGCTCTCGTCGGAAAGTTCAATGTGTATAATATCCTCGCAGCTGTATCAGTTGGGATCGTATCTGGCTTAACATTTGAGACGATCGTGAGTGCGATTGAAGAGCTGGAAGGAGTCAAGGGCAGATTTGAACTTGTAAACTGCGATCAAGACTTCCCTGTCATCGTCGATTACGCACATACACCTGATAGTTTAGAAAATGTCCTCACAACATGTAGAGAATTAACAGAGGGCAAAATTTTCTGTGTAATTGGCTGCGGCGGCGACCGTGATAAAACAAAGCGTCCTCAAATGGCTCAAATCGCTGTGAAATATGCAGATGAACCTGTATTTACATCAGACAACCCAAGAAGCGAAGATCCTTCAGCCATTTTAAAAGATATGGAACACGGGGTGCCAGACGCATATTATCATAGCTTTGTGAATCGGAAACAAGCGATCTTCTTTGCCATTGCCAATGCGAAAAAAGGCGATACAGTCTTAATAGCGGGTAAAGGCCATGAGACCTATCAAATTATTGGTGATCAAGTCTATGACTTTGATGATGCAAAGGTTGCTATTGACGCTATTTTAGATCTAAACAAATCTTAAAATGATGAAAAGAGTGTAATGAAATGAAGCATTTTGTACAAAAACAACATACGAAGAACGTGAATGAATACCATAATAATGAATGCAATTTTCTGATGGAAAACGGCTTTGGAAATTCGGAAGGAGTAAAGAACGATGCTTGAACAGGTGATATTGTTTACAATCATAATGGGATTTTTAATCAGTGTTCTTTTATCCCCGATTTTTATACCGTTTTTAAGAAGACTAAAATTTGGTCAAAGTATTAGAGAAGAGGGCCCGCAGTCCCACCAAAAGAAATCTGGGACACCGACAATGGGCGGCATCATGATTATCTTTTCTATCACTATTACAACAATTGTGATGATCAACAAATTTTCTGAGATTAGTCCAGAAATGTTTTTACTGTTATTTGTCACACTTGGTTACGGCCTATTAGGATTTTTAGATGATTATATTAAAGTAGCGATGAAACGAAATCTTGGATTAACATCGAAACAGAAATTAATCGGTCAAATTGTGATCGCTGTGATCTTTTATGCAGTTTTCCATTATTATCAGTTTGCAACAACGATTCGCATTCCAGGAACAGACGTCAGCTTTGATTTAGGATGGGCTTACTTTATCCTTGTTGTTTTCATGCTTGTCGGAGGTTCTAATGCTGTGAACTTAACGGATGGACTGGATGGTCTCTTATCTGGAACCGCTGCTATTGCTTTCGGAGCATTTGCTATACTGGCTTGGAATCAATCCCAGTATGATGTAGCGATCTTTTCAGTAGCTGTTGCAGGAGCCGTCCTTGGCTTCCTTGTGTTTAACGCACATCCTGCAAAAGTATTTATGGGTGATACAGGTTCTCTAGCATTAGGCGGAGCCATTGTAGCAATTGCGATTTTAACGAAGCTTGAAATTTTACTTGTCATTATTGGTGGAGTATTTGTTGTTGAGACGTTATCCGTTATTCTTCAAGTCATCTCCTTTAAAACAACCGGCAAAAGAATCTTTAAGATGAGTCCGCTTCACCACCACTATGAGTTAGTTGGCTGGTCAGAGTGGAGAGTAGTTGTCACCTTCTGGACAGCTGGTTTATTACTTGCTGTTTTAGGAATTTACATCGAGGTGTGGTTATAATTGAATAAGATGCAAATGTTAAAAAACGAACATGTACTAGTATTAGGTCTTGCTAAAAGCGGATATGCGGCAGCTTCAATTCTTCATGAACATGGAGTAAATGTGACGGTAAATGATCAAAAACCGTTTGAAGAAAATAAACCTGCTCAGCTACTTTCTGAAAAGGGGATTGATGTCATTTGTGGCAGTCATCCTCTTCGTATATTCGAAGATAAAGACATTACAATTTTAATTAAAAATCCAGGAATTCCATATGAAAATGTGATGGTTCAAGAAGCGCTTCGCCGCCAAATTCCAGTTTGGACGGAAATAGAATTAGCGTATCATTTAACCTCATCTCCTTTTATTGGGATTACTGGATCAAATGGAAAAACCACTACCACGACATTGATTTATGAAATGCTGAAAAAAGACAGCCAAAAAACATTAGTGGCGGGTAATATTGGAACAGTTGCCAGTGAAGTCGCTGCAAATGCAGCTGGCGATGAGTGGATCGTAACGGAACTGTCTTCTTTTCAGTTAATGGGAACAGTTGAATTTAGACCTAAAATCAGCTTAATATTAAATATTTTTGATGCACATTTAGACTATCACCACACTCGTGAAGAATATGAAAAAGCAAAGCAGAAAGTATTCGCACATCAACATGAAGATGACATTGCTGTAATTAACTTAGATGATCCTTCCGTTGTAAAACTAGCAGAAGGTTCAAAAGCAAAAAAAGTGTTTTTCTCAGTGAAAGAGCCAGTAGAACATGGTGCGTTTATTCAACATGGTGCAATTTACTACATGAATGAACATATCATTGATGTAAAGGATGTTGTCCTTCCTGGTGAGCATAACCAAGAAAACATTCTGGCAGCTATTTGTGTTGTAAAAAATGCAGGCTGCTCAAATGAAGCAATCGTTCACGTTCTCACGACATTTGGTGGAGTGAAGCATCGTCTGCAATTTGTAGATACAATTCAGAGTCGGAAATTTTATAACGATAGTAAAGCAACCAATATTTTGGCAACAAGTAAAGCATTGTCAGCCTTCGAACAACCAACTATTTTATTAGCAGGTGGACTTGATCGAGGCAATGAATTTGATGAGTTGAAACCTTTTATGAAACATGTAAAAGGAATTATCACATTTGGTGAGACTGCACCTAAGTTTGTGAAGCTTGGTGAAGAGCTTGGAATACATCACGTAAAACATGTCGATAATGTTGAACAAGCAGTACCTGCGGCGTTTAACATATCTGAAGAAGAAGACGTGATTTTATTATCTCCGGCTTGTGCAAGCTGGGATCAACATAAAACATTTGAAGAACGTGGAGACATGTTTGTAAACGCCGTGCATATGCTTAAATAAGGGCTTGTCTCTCATATGACTGACAGCCCAAATGAAATTATGCTTGGGGTGTCGGTCTCTTGACGAATAAGAAAACTTCTCCGGATTTTTTGCTTGTTGTCATTACGTTACTTTTATTGACGATTGGTTTAATTATGGTGTACAGCGCTAGTGCTGTGTGGGCATCGTATAAATTTGATGATTCGTTTTATTTTGCAAAAAGACAGCTGTTGTTTGCCGGAATCGGAGTTATCGCAATGTTTTTCATTATGCGAGTCGATTATTGGACGTGGCGGACTTGGTCAAAGATATTGATTGCTGTTTGTTTTCTCCTTTTGCTGCTTGTACTTATTCCTGGCATTGGTATGGAGAGAAATGGATCAAGAAGCTGGATCGGTGTCGGTGCGTTTAGTATTCAGCCCTCTGAATTTATGAAGCTTGCGATGATTGCGTTTCTTGCAAAATTCTTATCTGAAAAACAAAAAAATATCACATCCTTTCGCAAAGGTTTTGCCCCAGCTTTAGGCATTGTATTTTCTGCATTTGCCATCATCATGCTTCAGCCGGATCTGGGAACAGGAACGGTGATGGTTGGAACCTGTATTATTATGATATTTGTTTCAGGTGCGAGAATAACTCACTTTATATTTCTCGGTCTTATAGGGCTCAGCGGGTTTGCTGCACTGGTCTTATCAGCACCCTACCGAATAAAACGAATTACATCATACTTAAATCCTTGGGAAGATCCGCTAGGCAGTGGGTTTCAAATTATTCAATCCTTATACGCTGTAGGTCCAGGTGGTCTGTTCGGAATGGGACTTGGTCAAAGTAGACAAAAATTCTTCTATTTACCTGAGCCCCAAACGGACTTCATCTTTGCGATATTGTCTGAAGAGCTTGGCTTTATAGGGGGATCACTCATTTTACTCCTCTTTAGTGTTCTATTATGGAGAGGCATACGAATAGCACTTGGAGCCCCAGACTTATATGGGAGTTTCCTAGCAGTTGGTATTATTTCAATGGTTGCCATACAAGTAATGATTAACATCGCAGTTGTCACTGGACTTATTCCTGTGACAGGTATCACGCTCCCATTCCTTAGTTATGGCGGCTCATCATTGACATTAATGCTGATGGCGATTGGCGTACTTCTGAATGTAAGCAGGTACGCAAGATATTAGCGTGCTGAAGCTTATGAAACCATGTTGACGTTTATTTTGCAAAAGTATAAAAAAATGATTTGAAGAGTGAAAATGACAGTTTTTGTTTCGAAAACGTGTATTTTGACTCTTCTTTACAGGTTTTAATGGAGCCCTGTTGTTTAAAACAGGGTTTATACTTTGTTCAGAGCAGAAAAAAAATGAGGGGAAATGGTATAATGCGTATAGTAATCAGTGGAGGCGGAACAGGCGGACATATTTATCCGGCCTTAGCCTTTATTAAAGAAGTGAAAAGACTGCATCCTGATGTGGAATTTTTATATATCGGTACTGAAAATGGACTTGAAAAGAAAATTGTAGAAAGAGAAAATATCCCTTTCAAGGCGATAGAAATTTCAGGTTTTAAACGAAAGCTTTCCTTTGATAACGTCAAAACGGTGATGAGATTTTTGAAAGGCGTTCAAAAAAGCAAATCTTACTTAAAAGAATTCAAGCCTGATGCGGTTATTGGAACAGGCGGTTATGTGTGTGGGCCTGTTGTTTATGCGGCTTCTAAGCTGAAAATCCCGACTATTATACACGAACAAAACAGCCTGCCTGGTATTACAAATAAGTTCCTAGCGAGATATGTTAATAGGGTAGCCATATGCTTTGATGAAGCAAAGGCACATTTTCCTTCTGAAAAGGTTGTATTTACGGGAAACCCTAGAGCCTCTGAAGTCGTCTCTATAAAAGAGGGGAAATCTCTTAAAGAATTCGGGCTCGATGAAAAGAAAAAAACGGTTCTTATTTTCGGCGGGAGTCGAGGTGCTGCTCCTATCAATAGAGCAGTGATCGAAATGCAAGATGATTTAAAGGCTAAAAACTACCAGCTTTTATATATCACAGGTGAGGTTCATTATGAAAAAGTGTTGAATGAACTAAAGGAAAAAGGTGCAGCACCTAACATGATCACAAAACCTTTCTTGCATCAAATGCCAGAGTACCTGAAATCGATCGATGTGATTGTTGCAAGAGCAGGAGCTACAACAATTGCTGAAGTAACGGCTCTTGGAATCCCAACCATTTTTATTCCGAGCCCATACGTGACGGCAAATCATCAGGAAATCAATGCAAGATCACTTGAAAAACATGATGCTGCGATTGTTTTAAGAGAATCAGAGCTTTCAGGGGATCGTTTGCTGCATGCCATTGATGAAATTGCTGGTAATGAAGAAAAACTCAACCAAATGAGCCGTTTAACGAAAGAACTCGGAGTACCAGATGCGGCTACACGTTTATATAATGTGTTAAAAGAAATAACGACTACATGATGGAATGATATTAGGTAAGGCGGAGGGTAATATGGAGAACTTGAAGAATGAATTATTAGAAGCGCAAGTTGGTAAAGTACTTGAAAATGAGCCGCTTTCGAATCATACAACAATGAAAATAGGCGGACCAGCAGATCTTTTGATCATCCCAAAAGATATCGATGCAGTGAAAACGATCATGGATCATGTGAAAAAACACCATACAAATTGGACGGTCATTGGAAGAGGATCGAATTTACTTATCCTTGATAAAGGAATTCGAGGAGTTGTCCTAAAGCTAGGTGCTGGACTGGCTCACCTAACTGTAAATGATGAAGAAATTGCAGTCGGCGGCGGCTACTCTGTCGTAAGACTCGCGACATCACTTAGTAAACAGGGTCTTTCAGGACTGGAATTCGCAGCTGGTATTCCGGGATCTATTGGCGGCGCTGTTTATATGAACGCAGGTGCACATGGATCTGATATCAGTAAGATTCTTGTGAAAGCCAGAATCTTATTTGAAGATGGAAGCATCGAGTGGCTCACAAATGAACAAATGAATTTTAGCTATCGAACGTCAGTCCTACAAAAGGAACGACCTGGCATTGTTCTAGAAGCTGTGTTTAAGCTCAAGCAGGATGACCGCGAGAAAATCACAAAGAAGATGCAGCAAAATAAAGATTATCGTAAAGAAACCCAGCCTTATAATCGGCCATGTGCTGGCAGTATTTTTCGAAATCCGCTGCCTGAATATGCAGGACAGCTTGTAGAAAAAGCGAATTTAAAAGGATACCAAATCGGCGGAGCTAGAATTTCTGATTTGCACGGCAACTTTATTGTCAACGCTGGTGGAGCCACTGCTCAAGACGTGTTGGACTTAATTCAGTTCATCCAAAAGAAAATTAAAGAAGACTACAACGTAGAGATGCATACAGAAGTAGAAATTATCGGTGAAGAAAATTAACAGGTAGTTTTTATGAATGATGACATCAGAGGAAAACAAACGGCATGAAAGAATGCCGTTTGTTTTCTCATCAAAATGATGACCCAAAGGTGTGGACAAGCAGCTTTGAATGAGGTGAAGAGTATATATGCGGCCTGATCATGAAAATGAAAAGATCGTCAATATAGAAGAGCGAATTCCTAAAATTAAAGAACAAAGGAAGCAAAAAGCGAATCGGAGACTGATCTCTTTTATACTACTGTTTTTTATCATGGTTTTAATTATTATTTATTTGCAGACACCTATCAGCAAAATTTCTTCTTTAACCATCACAGGTAACGAGCATGTCTCAACAAAGCAGCTTGTTAAACTTTCACAAATTAAAGAAGGCGAAACAGAGTTTTGGAATTTAAATAAAGATTTAACAGCAGATCATATTAAACAAAATAAACTGATTAAAAGTGTCAGTATCAAAAAGCATTTCCCAAATAAAGTGAGTATTGCTGTCAAAGAATATGCAAATATTGCGTATCTTCAAAAGGGAAATCTATATTATGAGCTTCTTGAAAATGGGACCGCTTTACCAGAAGAAGTGACACCGAGTCATGCAGGACCTATTTTTGTCGATTGGGACAATAAGGAGAAGCTGAAGCAAACTGTTAAATCTTTAAATCAACTGCCAGCCTCTATTCAGGAACTCATCTCAGAAGTATATTATGTGCCAACAAATTCAAACAATTGGCTAGTTAAATTTTATATGAATGACGGAAACACTGTGATTGCATCAATTAAAACGTTCGGTGATAAAATGAAAACCTATCCAGCCATTGTAAAAGAACTTTCATCATCTGAAAAAGGCACAATCCATATGGAAGTCGCTACGTATTTCGAAGCGTTTAAATCTAAGAAAAAGGAAGATGAGCGTTGAGAGGCAAAACAGTTATATTCTCGATTGTCATGCTTGTTCTTGGTTTTCTGATTTCTTTTTCATACCAATATACAAAGCATCATCAGGCAGACGTCATTCGAACAGAGCAATGGAAAAAAGAATACTCTCTGAAAAGTCAGCTCACAACGCAAGAAAAGGCGAATCAGAAACTCGAAAAAGAATTATATAGTCTTCAATCAAAGGTACAAGCAACAGAGTCCAATTTGAAAAATGAAAAAGAGCAGTATTTTAATGTGCTGGAAGATGTTGAGAAATATAGAATGTTTACAGGAGAGATCGGTGTAAAAGGAAAAGGGGTAAAAGTGTCTCTTGAAGATGCATCTTATATCCCGAGTGGACAAAATGTTAATAATTACATTGTGCATGAGAGCCACATTTTTCATGTGATAAACGAACTATTTATATCAGGGGCTTCTGCTGTATCTATTAATGGGCAAAGAATCACACACCAATCATACATACATTGTAACGGTCCAGTTGTCACAGTAGATGGTGTTCAGCATCCAGCACCATTTGTCATATCTGCTATTGGTGATCCTGCTGTGTTAATACCTGCTTTAAATATTGCAGGGGGAGTGGTCGATCAGCTGACAAGTGATCACATTTCAATGACGATCGAGAAAACGGATATTCGTATGAACCCTCTTTTAAGAAACAAAGATTAAAAGTGAAAAGGTGAGTGGTGTTGAGGAAAAAGAAGCCTTTACTTAGTTTAACAGCTTTAATGATCATATTTGGCATCATGGTTTCCATCCAATTTAATTCCTTACAAAAGCCCAAAGTTCGTGATACTCGTGATGTGTGGGAACTGAGAGAGGATTTATCTGCATCTAAAAGTAAGGAATTGGATTTGCTCAAAGAAATTGATAAGTACGACGAGATGCTAAAAAAATATGGTCATCAAGGAGATCGATCAAAAGAAGCACAATTAACAAAAACGTTAAAGGATTTAAAAGAAAAGGCTGGTTTTACAGAAGTGGAAGGGGAGGGGATTGAAATTGAAATATCTCAGCTTTTTTCCAAGGACCTTACCGGAGAAGAAGTGAAAAATATCCCACCTGATCTTCTGAAAAAGTTATTTAATGAAGCCAATATGTTTGGGGCAAAACATATTTCCATCAATGATCGCCGTGTCATTAATACAAGTGTGATTCGAGATATTAATGGCACGACAAAAATGGATGGTTACAGCTTAGATAGTGATGAAGTCACCATTAAAATGATTAGTGAGCAGGCCGACAAATTATACAGCCGTTTAAATGTATCAGATATTGGAGATTTGTTTGCTCAGGAAAACTTCAGCTTGAGTATGAGCCAGCCGAAGAAAAAAATCCACTTAAAAGCATATGACGGTGCAATTCAAGTAAACGAATTGAAGCCTCTTGACGATGTAAAGGAGGAAAAATCTTAATGTGGCTTCCTGTACTTGGCTTAATCATAGGAGTTGCGATCGGTTTCTTAACTAATTTTACGATACCGAATGAGTATTCTAATTATCTTTCCCTTGCTGTACTTGCTGCACTTGATACATTGATTGGTGGAATCCGGGCACATCTGCAAGGGGCATACGATGAACTAGTGTTTGTATCAGGCTTCTTCTTTAATATTATACTGGCAATAAGTTTAGCTTTTCTGGGCGTCCATCTTGGTGTAGACTTGTACTTAGTCGGAATGTTTGCATTCGGCGTTAGATTGTTTCAAAATATAGCAGTGATTAGAAGAATTCTCCTAACAAAATGGACAATTTCTAGAGAAAAAAAGAAAAAAAGTGAGTCATAAAAAAGGATATACATATGATGTAACGAATATTTTTAGTAATCCTAATAAAAAATGTTGATTTTTTAAGTTTTGTTACACACTTGTAAAAACACATTCATTGTATTGTTGTTCAGCAAATAATAGAATAGAAAGTATTGATATGTGAGGAGGTGCCATAGAATGAACAACAATGAAATTTACGTCAGCCTTGACATCGGTACATCCAATATAAAAGTCATCGTCGGAGAAATGGCGGATGATTCGCTTAACATTATAGGTGTTGGAAATGTCCCTTCAGAGGGGTTAAAAAAAGGATCGATTGTTGATATAGATGAGACAGTTCATTCTATTAGACAAGCATTTGAACAGGCTGAGAGAATGGTAGGTTTTCCTTTACAAAAGGCGATTGTCGGAATTAACGGAAACCATATTCATATTCAGAATACGAGCGGCGTAGTCGCAGTATCTAGTGAAAACAAAGAAATACATGCTGAAGATGTGAGACGTGTCTTAGATGCTGCACAAGTAGTATCTATTCCTCAAGAACATCTCGTCGTAGACGTGATTCCGAGACAATTTATCGTCGACGGAAGAGATGAAATCACAGATCCGAAAAAAATGCTTGGTGTTCGGCTAGAGGTGGAAGGATCGTTAATTACAGGTTCTAAAACGATTCTACATAACTGGCTCCGATGTGTAGAAAGAGCTGGAATTGAAATAATGGATATATGCTTGCAGCCACTCGCATCGGGCTCGGCAGCATTATCGAAAGATGAAAAAAATCTTGGGGTAGCTCTTGTCGATATTGGCGGCGGATCTACAACGATTTCCGTATTTGAAAACGGGCATCTCTATTCTACTCACAGTATCCCTTTGGGCGGAGAGAACATAACAAAAGATTTGTCTATAGGACTTAGAACTTCCACTGAAGAAGCTGAACGAATCAAAAAACAATTTGGGCATGCGTTTTATGATGAGGCATCGACGGAGGAGACATTTGAAGTTTCTGTAATCGGTACCGATCAAAAACAAACGTATACACAGCTTGATGCAGCCAACATTATTGAAGCGCGGCTGGAAGAAATCTTGCTCTTTGTGGCGGAGGAATTAAGAAATATGGATGTGCATGATTTGCCTGGTGGATTCGTTCTAACAGGTGGACAAGCAGCTATTCCAGGTATCCTTTCTCTTGCACAAACGGTCTTGCAAAACAATGTTAGGATTGCAAGTCCGAATTATATCGGGGTGAGAGAGCCTCAATATATGACAGGAGTGGGTCTGATCCACTTTGCTTATCGCAATGCAAAGATTCAGGGCAGACAGGTTGGATTCCAAATGCCAGATGAGGCGTTTCATGAAGTAGGCGCATCCATGGAGCCGGTTTCTTCTGCACCACAAGTGAAAGAAGCGCAGCCAAGACCGAAAGTAAAACAAAAAGCACAACAAGAGACAAATAAAAAACCGGGCAAAATGAAAAAACTATTTAATATGTTCTGGGAATAGAATTAGATTTTCGACGGATTAGGAGGATTCAGCATGTTGGAGTTTGAAACAAATATAGACGGCCTAGCATCAATTAAAGTAATCGGAGTAGGTGGCGGCGGGAATAACGCTGTCAACCGAATGATTGAAAATGACGTACAAGGTGTCGATTTTATTGCAGTCAATACTGATGCACAAGCGTTAAATCTATCAAAAGCAGAAACTAAAATGCAAATCGGTGCTAAGCTGACAAGAGGGCTTGGAGCAGGTGCGAATCCTGAAGTCGGTAAAAAAGCTGCTGAGGAAAGCAAAGAGCAGATTGAAGAAGTATTAAAAGGCGCAGACATGGTCTTCGTTACAGCTGGTATGGGCGGTGGAACTGGTACGGGTGCTGCACCTGTCATTGCAAAAATCGCAAAAGATTCTGGTGCATTGACAGTTGGAGTTGTGACTCGTCCTTTCACATTTGAAGGAAGAAAGCGTCAGCTTCAAGCAGTAGAAGGAATTGCTTCTATGAAAGAAGCAGTTGACACATTAATTGTGATTCCAAACGATCGCTTGCTTGAAATTGTTGATAAAAACACGCCAATGCTGGAAGCATTCCGCGCGGCAGATAACGTGCTTAGACAAGGTGTTCAAGGGATTTCCGATTTAATTGCAACACCAGGTCTGATTAACCTTGACTTTGCTGACGTGAAAACCATCATGTCCAATAAAGGTTCGGCTCTAATGGGTATTGGCGTTGCAACAGGCGAAAATCGTGCTGCGGAAGCCGCGAAGAAAGCCATTTCCTCGCCACTTCTAGAAACAGCAATCGATGGTGCTCAAGGTGTCATCATGAACATTACGGGTGGTACGAACCTAAGTCTTTATGAAGTGCAAGAAGCGGCGGATATTGTGGCTTCTGCATCTGACGAAGATGTAAACATGATTTTCGGGTCTGTCATCAATGATAACTTGAAGGATGAAATTGTGGTGACTGTGATCGCTACTGGATTCATTGAGCAAGAACCAGAAGTGACAAAATCACAAAGAAACCCATTAGGACAAGGATTAAAGCAAAATCAATCCATTCCTCAAAAACGTGAAGTAAAACGTGAGGAACATCAACAGCCATCATCTCAGTCAAGACAAAATACACAATCAAGTGATGATACGCTGGACATTCCAACGTTCTTACGCAACCGCAATAAACGCTAATCGAGTATAGCTTAACCCCTTCCAATGGAAGGGGTTTTTTCATGTCTCAACGTATAAGAGAATCTAATCAAAAAGTCTTAAATGAGTGAAAGTCACTTCAATTTCCATATGTAATTTGACTTATGGTATTTAAGAAAAAAGAATCATTTTTACTCCCTCTTACAAAAAACGACAAAATGATGAACTTTATTTGACTACATTAAATAGAACACCATGAATCTTGTCATGGACAACAGAAGGAAAGGAGTGAGACCTATACTCTGTTTGGCCACTTGAGGAGGAGGGATTTGATTGAAATTGAAGTTTCGCAAGACCGCCGGCTATCGTTTGATGAGTCTTTTGGTGATTGGTACTTTAACGATGACAAGCTTTGGGACGGTTCAAGCAACATCGACTTCTACCTCATATCAGGAGGAAGCTGTCTCCTCTAAGACAACAAAAGCAAAGATCTCATCTAGATTAATGAAGCAGTTTGAGCAGGATGATCAGGTGACTTTTTTAATCAAAATGAAAGAGCAAACAAATACGCAAAAAGTGGCGAAGGAAGCGGTGTCCAAAGCCGAAAAACAGAAATTAACAGCGGCTAAAACGCAATACACAAAAAGATCAGCTGTCGTATCCGAATTAAGAGCAACGTCTGAGGAGACGCAGGAAGCGCTCCTTACGTATTTACAAAAGGAACAAAAGAAAAAGCAAGTGAAGGAGATTCATTCGTACTATATTGTGAATGGTTTAGCGGTGACGGGAACGAAAGAAGTCATGGAAAAGGTGGCTGCCTTCCCAGAAGTAGATCAAGTGCTGCCAAATGAAACCCGTCAAATTCACCGGCCGGTTGATTTGCAGACGAAGCAGAAAAAACAAATGAAAGCAGTAGATGGAGTCGAGTGGAACATTTCTCAAGTTCATGCTCCAGAAGCGTGGGCTTTAGGTTATGACGGTACTGGTACAGTTGTGGCAAGTATTGATACAGGAGTGGAATGGGATCATCCTGCTTTAAAGGAAAAATACCGCGGATTTGATCCAGCACATCCGAATAAACCAACTCATGAATTCAATTGGTACGATGCTACGACAGGATCTGAAGCGCCATATGATGATTTAGAGCATGGTACACATGTAACGGGAACGATGGTTGGCTCTGAGCCAGATGGAAAGAATCAAATCGGAGTCGCTCCGGGCGCAAAATGGATTGCGGTGAAAGCTTTCTCAGAAGATGGTGGTACAGATGCTGATCTGCTTGACGCAGGTGAGTGGATTTTAGCACCAAAAGATGAGGCCGGCAACCCACATCCAGAACAGGCACCAGATGTCGTCAATAATTCTTGGGGCGGTGGGCCTGGCCTTGATGATTGGTATAAAGATGTCGTCAATGCTTGGAGAGCGGCGGACATCTTCCCAGAGTTTTCAGCTGGCAATACCGATTTATTCAACCCTGGTGGTGAAGGATCCATTGCGAATCCTGCGAACTATCAAGAGGTCTTTGCAACGGGTGCTACGGATCAAGATAACAAATTGGGGTCTTTCTCGCTGCAAGGTCCGTCTCCATATGGTGTCATGAAACCAGACATTGCGGCCCCAGGGGTAAACATTCGTTCATCCATTCCTGGGAAAGGGTATGAGGGTGGCTGGAATGGGACGTCGATGGCTGGTCCGCATGTTTCAGCTGTTGTGGCTCTTCTTCGCCAAGTACAGTCAGATCTTTCTGTTGAAGAAATTGAACAAATTCTGATTAATACAGCGAAGCCGTTAACTGATCAGCAATTCCCGGAATCCCCAAACAATGGCTATGGGGCAGGTTTAGTTGATGCAAGAGAGGCGATTACGGCATTAACAGATGGAATTGGCATGATTGAAGGACAGGTGACAAACGAAGATGTTCATTTAGATGATATGAAAATAAAAGATCAAGTCTTGCCTCAAAAAGATAAGGCTGTACACCCACTTAAGAAGCCTGCGAACATAAAAGAAATGAAAAAGGAAAAAAATCTAGCTGCTTCGTCCATCAAAGCTCTTCCTATGAAAGCGGAAATTAGTGTTCTTGAAAGCGGCAAGTCAACGTACACAGATGAAGCGACAGGGAGATATCAGCTTCCTCACAGTGCAGGAGAATTCACAGTAAAAGCGGAAGCTTACGGATTTGAATCACGCACACAAACCGTCCATATTTCTTCAAATGAAACGGCAGAGGCGAATTTCGCCTTACAGCCACTAAAGAAACGAACGATATCTGGCACAATTGCCAACGAAACAACGGGTGAAAAAATAAAGGATGCCACGGTTTATCTTGTAGAAGATGCGAAAATTAAGCCGGTGAAAACAAATGAATCTGGCGAATTTTCTCTAAAGGCATTGAGTGGTGTCTATACCGTCAAAGTATTTGCCAAAGGGTTTAAAGGATATTCTTTTACAGCAGATGTGACAGAAAAGCCGGTGGAAAAAGCCATTCAGCTAGAGCCATTCATCGGCTTTGCTGGGGAAATTGGCTATGATGATGGAACAGCTGAAAATGCGAGAGCCTTCTATGATCCTGGCAATGGCTGGGCTGTGAAATTTTCATTAGAAAAGGGGAAGAAACAAGCGCAACTCACAGGAGGGCTTTTCCGTTTCTGGTCATCAGAGTGGCCAGCTCCTGGAGGGAATGAATTTGCAGTTGAAGTGTATGACGCTTCTGGGAAGAACGGAGCTCCAGGGAAGAAAATGGCAGGACCTCTAAAAGCGAAAGCGCTGCGTAATGGGGAATGGACAAAAGTAGATTTAGAAGATCAAGCCATTACGGTGGATGGAGATTTCTATCTTGTCTATATTCAAACGAAAAAAAATACGGAATCTCCAGGGCTTGCAACAGATGAAGATGGACCAAATGCTGAAAGAAGCTGGCAGCTGACAAGCGGTGCATTTTCTCCTTCTCCAAAAGAAGAGGGAAATTATATGATTCGTGCGCTTGTTGACTATGAAGCAGATGTGCCAGAGATTACATCTCCAAAGACAGGAGTTATTACGAACAAAGATGAACTGGAGATCGAAGGAAAAGCCTCTTCTGGGCTTGATGTAGCGATCTATCAAAACGACGAAGAGATTGCCAAAGTGAAAGCAGATCAGTCAGGGGCCTTCAAAGAAAAGCTTACAGTTTCAAGTGGAGAGCATGTATTCACGGCTGCAACTGTTACGGATAAAGGTGCAACAAAACGATCCAAACCAGTAAAGGTGATCATTGATCAAACAGCTCCGGTGCTCACCATCGATACACCGAAAAAAGGAGAAAAGACGAATAAAGAATCGCTCACTGTAGAAGGAAAGGTCACAGATGATCATATTGATCAAGTCACTGTAAATGGAAAAAAGGCAACCATAAAAGGTGGAAAATATTCCGCAAGAATACTGCTTGAGAACGGGAAAAATACGATCAAAGTCACAGCGAAAGATGCAGCAGGAAACAAAACAACTAAAAAAATCAATATCGATGTCCAATACGAGGCACCTGAGATTTCTAAGCTGACTCCAGCAGAGAATGTCCATCTGGCATCAGGGGAGTCTGTTAAAATTTCATTTCACAGCAGAGAAAAGCTAGACGCAACATTTGTCATTCACATGCCGCTGACAAATGCGAGATCAAAGCTTCAAAATACCACAGAGCTGCCGCTTCGCGAAGTATCGAACGGTACGTATGAAGGTTACTGGACTGCTACTTCTACCGCCAAAGCAAAAGGTGCGGTCATTGAAGTAATTGTGCGAGATGATTATGGAAATGTCACAAGGCAAAAAGCTTCAGGCGCATTAAACATCAATGAAAAGTAACTTAAACAAAAGACACGACTTCTAGGAGCGTGTCTTTTTTCTTTCAACAATTGTTTGAAGGCTTGTCCAGAAGAATACTCTCTCTCATTCCTCGACAAAAACAATAACAATCCACCAAAAGTTCTCTATCATCCCCAACAAGAATTGACAGACTTCCATCTCATGACTGTTTTATACTGGTACAAACAAGTGCAAGTACTGCTTTTGATTCTTTGTTTTAGATGAAAGGAGCAGAAGGTGGTCATTTATTTAGATGTGATTTGGCTGTTAAACTTTTGTTTTGATCTATTGCTTCTCTTACTCACTGCATTTATTCTCAAACGACAAGTAAAAAAAAGGCGATATATGTTAGGAGCTCTCATTGGATCGAGCATTGTTCTCTTGCTCTTTACACCATTTGCAATGGTTGTGTCACACCCTTTAGGCAAACTACTTTTTTCTGTTTTCATCGTTCTTGCAACCTTTGGTTTTCAAAGATTTCGTTCCTTTTTTCAAAATCTGTTTGCTTTTTACTTTGTAACATTTTTGATGGGAGGAGGTATGATCGGGGTTCATTCATTTTTGCAAACCAATACAGTGATTCAAGATGGCCTGCTGATTTCACAAAATGATGGCTTTGGTGATCCGATTAGTTGGCTTTTTGTTTTAACTGGGTTTCCTGCGATTTGGCTGTTTTCAAAGAAAAGATTAGGCGAGGTGGGTACGAAAAAAAGACAGGTTGATGAACAAGTGCTTGTGGAAATACACATTCATGGAGAGACCATCCGTTTAAAGGGACTCGTCGATTCTGGTAACCAGCTGTATGATCCTATGACAAAAACACCTGTCATGATCGTCCAGGCCGACCAGCTAACGGCCATTTGCGGAGAGCCATTTATAGAGCTCATGAAACAGTCTCATCCTGTTGAAGTCATGCAAAAGATCGATGATCAATTTCCTCTTCTTGATCGATTAAGACTTGTTCCATATCGAGCGGTCGGTCATGATCACGGCTTTCTACTATGCCTAAAACCAGATACAGTCTTCATTTATTCAAAGACGCACATGATTCAGCCAGCTAAGTGTTTTGTAGGGTTGAGTCTGAGCGGTTTATCGGCAGATCAGGAATTTCAATCCATCATTCATCCAGATATGTTAGACGGGAAAATCATCCAGGGGGTGTCGTAGTTTTTTGGTGATGTCTTTTATCTTACGAGGTCAACTTGACATTTAGAAGGGAGAAGAAGATGAAAAAATTAAAATTTAAACTCACTTACTACTGGTATAAACTCCTCATGAAGCTAGGTCTAAAGAGTGATGAAATTTATTATATTGGTGGAAGTGAAGCGCTGCCGCCTCCATTATCAAAGGATGAAGAGCAAGAGCTGCTTGTCAAATTACCAAAGGGTGATCAAACCGCAAGAGCGATTCTAATCGAAAGAAATTTGCGTTTAGTCGTTTACATCGCAAGAAAATTTGAAAACACAGGTATTAATATTGAGGATTTAATCAGTATCGGAACCATTGGTCTGATCAAAGCAGTCAATACATTTAACCCAGAAAAAAAGATCAAGCTTGCAACATATGCTTCGAGATGTATTGAAAATGAGATTTTGATGTACTTGCGTCGAAATAATAAAATCCGGTCAGAAGTTTCGTTTGATGAGCCGCTCAACATTGATTGGGACGGAAATGAACTGCTTTTATCAGACGTACTTGGAACAGATGATGATATTATCACGCGGGATATCGAAGCAAATGTAGATAAAAAATTGCTGAAAAAAGCGCTCGAGCAATTAAATGACCGCGAAAAGCAGATCATGGAACTAAGATTTGGCTTAGTTGGCGGTGAGGAAAAAACCCAAAAAGATGTCGCTGACATGCTTGGGATTTCACAGTCTTATATTTCGAGGCTTGAAAAAAGAATTATTAAACGATTACAAAAAGAATTTAATAAAATGGTCTAAAAAATTTTTTAAAAAAGCTCTGTTCCTGCACTGTCAAAGGAAACAACCTTTTTTCTCATAATTCTCGTCATCGCTCGTGCATATTTTTCCATCCCAAGGAGATACTGAACTTTGTACAACAGCTCCTGTAGGGAGGGAAAAAAGTGTCCAGAAATAAAGTGGAAATCTGCGGAGTCGACACCTCCAAGTTGCCTGTTCTGAAAAACGACGAGATGAGAAAATTGTTCAGACAGCTGCAAGATGAGGGTGACGATACAGCAAGAGAAAAGCTAGTCAATGGCAATTTACGGTTGGTTTTAAGTGTGATTCAGCGTTTTAACAACAGAGGCGAATATGTCGACGATCTCTTCCAAGTAGGCTGTATCGGATTAATGAAATCAATTGATAATTTTGATTTAAGCCACAATGTCAGATTTTCAACTTATGCGGTTCCTATGATCATAGGAGAAATCCGTCGATACTTGCGTGATAACAACCCGATTCGGGTGTCTCGCTCGCTAAGAGATATTGCCTATAAGGCACTTCAGGTCCGTGAGAGGCTGATTAGTGAGACAAGCAAGGAGCCAACAGCAGAAGACATTGCCAAAGTGCTGGAAGTGCCTCATGAGGAAATTGTCTTTGCCCTAGATGCGATTCAAGATCCTGTATCTTTGTTTGAACCGATCTATAATGACGGAGGAGATCCGATTTATGTGATGGATCAAATTAGTGATGAACGGAACAAAGACACACAATGGGTGGAAGAATTGGCCTTAAAAGAGGGCATGCGTAGGTTGAACGACAGGGAAAAAATGATTCTTCGCAAACGCTTCTTCCAGGGCAAAACGCAAATGGAAGTTGCCGAAGAGATCGGGATTTCTCAAGCACAAGTCTCTAGGCTTGAAAAAGCAGCCATTAAACAAATGAATAAAAACATCTTTTAAAGCCGCCGCTTCATGTGCGGCTTTTTTCATTCTTGTGAGAGAACACGCCTCTAGTATTGACTCTGTTATTTTTTTCATTTAATCTGTTTTTAACAAATGTTATTTTAGATAGCATTTGTTAGGGAACACTTAAGCGGAAAGAAGGGTTATTATGACATTCCATGATGAAAGAAGGCTGCTCATTAAGGTTGCGCATATGTATTATGAAGAAGGCGCCACTCAATCTAACATCGCAGAAGCGGTTGGGGTTAGTCGTTCGCTCATATCGAAATATTTGGCAAAAGCACGTGAAGCAGGAATCGTGGAAATCATTATTCATGATGAAGTCAACCAACAGTATGGATCGTTAGAAAGAAAAATAGAACGCAAATATGGGCTGCGAGAAGTCGTCTGTGTGGAAACACTCAGCAAAGACACAACCAAAAGCCGAATCGGTGCCGCGGCGGCAAGCTTTTTATTAAAAGTGATGAAGGATGGACAAGTTATTGGGTTTTCCTCAGGGACAACGCTGCATGAAATGGCAAAAGCGCTTACCTCTGTTCAGCACTATCCATCCGTGACATTTGTTCCGCTTGTCGGAGGTGTGGGAAATGAAGATGTCGATATCCACGCCAACTATATTATTGCGAGATGCACAGAGGCACTCAAATCTAAATGTGAGTTTTTACATGTACCTGTCATGCTTGATACGAAAGAAGCGAAAGATGTCCTGATCCGGCAGCCGTCGATCAAAAAAGTGATTGAACTAGGAGAATCATCAAATATCGCGGTTGTCGGAATTGGTGGTGTTCCGCAGCATTCAACGATGGTGAAATCCTATATGACAAGTGGCGAAGAGGACATCCTTCAAGCAAAGGATGTAGCAGGTGACATTTGCTATAACTTTATTGATCATCAAGGGGAAGTATATCCCCACCCATGGAACGACCGGGTGATGGGCATAAGCCCCCAAAAGCTAAAAGAAATTCCGCTTGTCATAGGTGTCGCTGGTGGCGAAGAGAAAATTGAAGCAATTCGGGCGGCATTAGCAGGTGGATTAATTCATGTATTAATTACCGATGAACGAACTGGAGATGCCTTATTAAAGTAACTACCTAATATCATTAGGTAGTTTTTTTGAGTCTTTAGACTCAAAAAGATTGAAAATTTTATCGATTTTAGCTTGACACAAAGTTGACACATCATATAAACTAAGTTCATAACAAATGATAAACAAAATAACAAATGTTACAAGAAACAGATTTTTGTTAATTTTTATAACATTTGTTAAAAGTTTCAGATTATATTTCTAGCAATCTATTGAGAAGCAAGAAAACCTGAAAGGATGATTTAAATGTCTATCTATCAACAATTGTTAGCTCGAGAACGCAGTGGAGATCCAATCAAAGTAGGGATTATTGGAGCAGGTCAAATGGGCTTTGGACTCATTTCACAAATTTCTAAAATTCCAGGCATGATTGTTGCTGGTGTTTGTGATATTCACCTTAGTGCAGCAGAGAAGGCAGCGAATTTTTACAAGCAGCATGCAAAGCCGCATCAAATGGTTGTCACAAATGATTACAGAGAAGTGATTCAATCAGATTCCGTAGAAGTTGTCGTAGATGCAACAGGTGTCCCAGAGGTCGGAGCAAACATTTCTTTGGAAGCGCTTAATTCGAAAAAACATCTCGTTCTTTTAAATGTAGAAGTTGATATTACCATCGGGTTGGTCATGCATAAGTTATTCACAAATGCAGGACTTGTTTACTCAGGATCAGCTGGAGACGAACCAGCAGCAACACTAGAATTATATGAATTCGCGAAAACAATGGGTCTTGAGGTACTCGTTGCAGGGAAAGGAAAGAACAACCCATTCTTCCCAGAAGCAAATCCAGATACGTGTAAAGCAGAAGCAGATAGTAAACATATGAGTGCACATATGCTGGCTGCATTCCAGGACGGAACAAAAACAATGGCGGAAATGAACTTATTAAGTAACGCGACAGGGCTTCTGCCAGATAAAGTCGGTATGCACGGAGTCGAAGCCAATTTAGAAAATGTAGCAGATAAATTGAATCAAAAACAGCAAGGCGGCGTACTCGATAACTTCGGAGTCGTTGAATATGTAAATGGACTTGCACCAGGTGTATTTGTCATCGTGAAGAGTGACCTTGAGCCAGTAGATGAAGAGCTGCGCTACTTAAAAGTTGGAAAAGGCCCACACTACACACTTTACCGTCCTTTCCACTTAGCGAGTCTTGAAACACCTGTTACCATCGCAAAAGCAGTTTTACAGCATGATTCATCCATCCACCCAATTGGTGTACCAGTATCAGAAACAGTCGCTGTGGCAAAAAGAGATATTAAAGCTGGAGAATCACTTGACGGGATTGGCGGATACTCCGTAAGAGGTGTTCTTGAAACACATCAAGACATGAAAACGAACGGCCACATTCCAATTGGTTTAATCAGCGGAAAAGTCGTAGCGAAAAAAGACATCAAACTAGGACAATTCCTGACTCATGATGATGTAGAGCTTGATTCAAACACAACGGTCTGGAAGCTGCGTTCATTACAAGATCATTTATTTCAATCATAAGGACGTGAAGCTGTGGAAAAATTAGCGATCGTACTTTGTATCATTCTCATTGTGCAGTACGGGTTATCTTTTATTCAAATCAAGTACTACCGCAAGAGCATGGATTCACTTATTGATGATTACAGAGGGAAGCAAGGCTACCACTTATTTTCAGGAATGGAGCGGCGCAAAGTTGGCCCTGGAGCCATTGCGCTCATCATTGTAGATGAATCGTATATCATACAAAAATGCCATGTGCTTGGCGGTGTGTCGATCTTATCTAAATTTAAAGAAATCCCTTCATATGAAGGAAAGCATGTAGGGGCTGTGTTAGACGAACACCATATGATGAAGCAGACGTTGAAAAAACGCAAAAAGGGGCCAGCTGTCATGCACGCACTTTCCATGGCGGCTGAACAGGCACTTGTCTCGATTTCGAAAAAAAATATAACAAATGTGAACTAAAGAAAGGGGAGATGAAACATGGAATGGATTCAATGGTTTGGAGAGCACTTTATCGGAATGTTTGAAGCCGGCGGAAAGCAATTCATGGGTCTTGTTACAGGTATCGTTCCAACGCTTGTTGTGTTACTTACTTTCACTTATGCTGTCATGAAGTTTATTGGAGAAGAGCGAGTGAATAGAGCGATTCAGTTTGCTGCGAAATATACCATTTTGCGCTACACGTTAATGCCGATCTTATCCGTTCTTATTTTGACAAACCCAATGGCTTATACGTTTGGCCGCTTCTTACCCGAAAAACAAAAACCAGCATTCTATGATTCAGCTGTTTCATTTGTTCATCCGGTGACATCACTGTTTCCGTATGCCAACGCAGGAGAACTGTTTGTCTACTTAGGGATTGCGAACGGTATTAAAGAGGCAGGATACTCAATGTCAGAGCTTGCTGTTCGGTACTTCTTAGTCGGGATCGTCGTCATTTTACTTCGCGGTATTATTACTGAATGGATTACAAAGTACTTAGCAGGAAAAATGAAAGCGAATTCACAATAGGGGAGGGTTAGACATGACAAACCACAAAGTATTTGTTGCAAAAGGTGCTGGCGGATGGGGACAAGGCTTGGAGCTTGAACCAACCGGTAAAAAAAGAAAGGTTGTTTCCATTACAGGGGGAGGCATTCACCCAGTTGCACGTAAAATTGCAGAAATGACAGGGACAGAAGCATGTGATGGCTTTAAAAACTCGATACCAGAAGATGAAATGATGTGTGTTGTCATTGATTGCGGAGGAACCGCGCGAATCGGACTTTATCCAATGAAGCGCATTCCAACTGTAGACGTTTTGGCATCCTCTCCTTCTGGACCGCTTGCAAAACATATTACAGAGGATATCTTCGTATCAGGCGTTACAGAAAAAGATATTTCCTTTGCGGAAGCATCGGGTGGTGAGGCAAAAGTAGAAGGTCAGGAAAACAGTGAGCCGATTGACAAGGAGAATTTCAAAGAAACCTATTCAAAACTGAAAGAGGAAAATCTCGAGCGTCAGGAAAAAGGTAATTTCCTGATGAGGTTCTCAAGAGGAATTGGGAAAGTCACCGGTACGTTCTATCAGGCTGGTCGTGATTCCGTTGATATGCTTTTGAAAAACATTATTCCGTTCATGGCATTTGTCAGTATGTTAATTGGAATTATCAATTATACAAAAATTGGTGACTTGATTGCCCATTTTCTATCACCACTGGCAGGATCTATTTGGGGACTCTTACTGCTCGTTGTGGTCTGTACATTGCCATTCCTATCACCTGTCTTAGGACCTGGTGCAGTCATTGCACAAGTGATCGGTGTTCTGATTGGTAGTCAAATTGCACTAGGAAATATTCCGCCTCAATTTGCACTTCCTGCACTATTTGCCATCAACGGTCAAGTAGGGTGTGATTTCATTCCAGTTGGGCTATCACTTGGTGAAGCGAAGCCGGAAACGGTACAATATGGAGTACCAGCTGTTTTGTATAGCCGTCTCATTACAGGTGTTCTATCTGTTGTGATCGCATACGCTGCCAGCTTCGGTATGTATTAAACGTATTAAAGGAGGAATCGAGATACATGGTCACACAATCTGTTGTAAAAGAAATTGGGATCTTAGTCCCGCAATTTAAAGAAGATAAGCTGATTGTTTTATTTGGACCCGCAGCGCCGCAGGAATTAAGAGATATGTCCGTCATTCATGAGTTCGAACATTTAGAAGAAGAGCCGTTGAAACTGGGCGGTACCATTCAAGTGGGCGATCAAACGTACACGATCACAGCCCTTGGCAATAAAGCAAATGACAACTTTAAAGAACTCGGCCATATTTCGATCTACTTCCAAGAGCCGTTTGATGATGTATTACCGGGAGCTGTCTTTGCATCCCCGCACACGTTTCCTGATATAAAAGAAGGCGTGCGAATTGAAATTTCGTAGCTATGAAGAAAAGCTGTTCCGTAAAAGGAGCAGCTTTTTTTATGTGAGGTTTACCAGAAAGAGCAATTGCGATATGCTGTAAACATTCATTATTTGTTTATTCAGAATTTTTACTCAGGGGGAAATGATGGTGTCACTTGAATTGAAGAATGTTTCATTAAAACGAAATGGAAAATGGCTGCTTCAGTCTGTTGACTGGCATGTGAACAAAGAGGAGCACTGGGTGCTTTACGGTTTAAATGGTGCGGGGAAAACCGCTTTATTAAATATGCTCTGCTCATATTATTTCCCTTCATCAGGTGAGATGACCGTGCTGGGACATATCTTTGGCAAAGAGGCTCTTGGCGAAAAGCTCAGGAAGAAAATTGGCCTCATTTCTGCGGGACTTGAAAAGAAACTGCACAGAGACGACAATGCATTTGAAATTGTTCTCAGCGGGGCATTTGCCTCCATCGGGCTTTATGAAACTCCGACAGATGAGATAAGAGAGAAAGCCATTGATCTATTAAAAGCATTTGGTTCGTTCAAATATGCAAACCGGACATATGAAACCCTCTCACAAGGAGAAAAGCAGAAAGTCCTGATTGCGAGGGCTTTAATGAATGATCCCAAGCTCCTGATTTTAGATGAGCCTGTGACAGGTCTTGATTTTTTAGCAAGAGAACAGGTGCTGGAGACCATCTCATTCATTGCTTCAAAGCCTGATGCGCCTACTTTGCTTTACACGACCCATCATGCAGAAGAGATTTTGCCTGTTTTTCAGCATACCTTATTATTAAAAGATGGGACTGTTTTTGATCAAGGAGAAACAAAAGAGATGATGACAAGCGACTTGCTTTCTTCCTTCTTTGAATGTCCGGTAGATGTGATGTGGAGAAATGGCCGTCCTCACTTAAGTAAATTGTAGATAAAAGAAACTATTGGTCTGCGTCCCTGCTTTTCCATCATACATATTATAGTAGAAAACGAAAGGCGGGGAAGGACAGATGATCAGTATTTCTGAATTCCAAATCAAGGATGTTGTCGATGTGTCCAGCGGAAAAAAACTAGGCACCATTGGGGACATTGATATTAATGTCACGAGCGGTAAAATACAAGCAATCATTATCGGCGGCACAGGTAAAATGATGGGATTTTTCGGGAAAGAAGAGGAAATGATTGTCCCGTGGCGAAATATAGTAAAAATTGGCGAAGATGTGATACTTGTCCGATTGTCTTCTTAAAATTCGTATAACTCCTCAATGAATCATTTAATGATCCTTAACATAAGCTCTCCATTCTCAGCAAACAATGTCTTTTTCGGGTAAAAAGATTACGTTTTCATATCAATTTGCAAAAAAACCTGTAGAAAGGGCACATTTGAGTGTAATATTTAATGAATCCCACTAACTGTCTACGCATGTCTTGTGGTAAAATAGGAGCGATATAAAGAGAGATGAATGAAAGGTGGGAGGGCAGCTTTGACACACAATTATGACCCCTTTCAGCAGAAATCACCTTATGCAATGATGATTCATGATTGGACGAACATGACATGTTCTGGTAAAGAGGTATTGGCCGGATTTACGACAAAAAATGGCGGCTTCAGCCTTTCTCCATATCAATCATTGAACACTGGACTCCATGTAGGAGATGATGCTTCTAGTGTCCAACTGAATCGTCAAGTCATAGCAGATGCTATTGCTGTGCCGCTCTCTGATTGGGTGTTTGCAGACCAAACACACGAGGACCGCATCAAGAAAGTCACCAAGGAGCAAAGAGGAAGAGGAAGTCTTCATTATCATGAGGCACTGCCTGGAACAGACGGCTTATATACGTCTGAACCGAACATCATGCTCGCTCTTTGTTTCGCCGATTGTGTTCCGCTTTATTTTCTAGCTCCGCAACATGTCCTCATCGGAACAGCCCATGCCGGATGGAAAGGAACCGTCAAACAAATTGGTGCAAAAATGATAGATCTATGGGTCAATCAAGAAGGTGCTAAGACCGATCAAATACAAGTCGTCATTGGACCATCCATTGGCAGCTGTTGCTACATAGTTGATGATGTGGTCTTGAATCAAGTGAAACAGCTTCCCTTTTTGACAGAGGATGTGTATTCCGAGATATCACAAGGACAATATAAATTAGACTTAAAAACATTAAACAAAAACGTATTGCTTCATGCAGGGATGAAAGAAGAAAACATACATGTCAGTTCGATGTGCACAAGCTGCAATGATCAGCTATTCTTCTCACACCGGCGTGATCAAGGAAAAACAGGACGTATGATGTCTTTTGTCGGGTTTAAGGAGGCATAATAGCAATTGAATGTACGAGAGAATCTCAGACAAATAAATGAACAAATAAACGAAGCATGTAAAAGAGCCGGCCGGAACCCAGACGATATATCAGTCGTCGCTGTCACAAAATATGTCTCGATTGAGCGAGCACAAGAAGCCAAAGAAGCAGGAATTTTGCATTTTGGAGAAAATCGTGACCAAGGGTTACTTGAAAAACAAGCGGCCATAACCGATGAAAGCATTAGCTGGCACTTCATCGGCAGTTTACAAACACGAAAAGTGAAATCTGTCATTCAGACAATTGACTACTTACATTCGCTCGACAGGATCTCTCTTGCGAATGAAATTGAAAAAAGAGTGGATCACACGGTTCGCTGTTTTGTACAGGTGAACACATCGCTGGAGGAGTCAAAACATGGCTTACAAAGTGAAGACGTGATTCCATTTGTGAAGCAGCTCGCTGATTTCAAAAAGATTGAAATTGCTGGACTGATGACAATGGCTTCATTTACAGACGATCACACTGTGATACGAAACTGCTTTAAAACATTAAAAAACCTTCAAGAAGAAGTAAAACATCTTAACCAAGTGAATGCACCTTGTCAGCATTTATCGATGGGCATGTCAAATGATTTTGAAATCGCAATTGAAGAAGGTGCGACATTCGTTCGGATTGGCTCTTCACTTGTTGGAAATGAAACAGGAGGTGCGTGACATGAGCATAAAAAATAAGTTTAAAAGCTTTTTCACTCTCGACGATGAAGAGTATGAGTACGAATATATTGATGAAGAAAGAGAACCAGTTCAAGAAGAAAAAAGCACGAAGGACAAAGCGGCATTTCAAGAGCGTCCACAGACAGGAAAACAAAATGTCGTCAGCTTGCAAAGCGTGCAGAAATCCTCTAAAGTGGTGTTAAGTGAGCCGCGTGTTTATGCAGAAGCGCAGGAGATTGCAGACCATATTAAAAACAGACGTGCAGTCGTCGTAAATTTGCAGCGCATTCAGCACGATCAAGCAAAGCGAATCATCGACTTCTTAAGCGGAACTGTTTATGCAATCGGTGGAGACATCCAGCGTATTGGCTCGAATATATTCCTCTGCACACCTGATAATGTGGATGTATCTGGCACAATATCAGAACTTTTGACAGAGGAAGAACCTCAGAGGTGGTAAATCATAGTGATTCTAAATTTCATTTTTAGTATTTTAGAAACGGTATTAACGATTTACTCATTCGCGATTATTATTTACATCTTTATGTCATGGGTGCCATCTGCAAGAGAAACTTCAATTGGGCGCTTTCTGACAAATATTTGCGAACCGTATTTAGAACCATTTCGTAAAATTATTCCGCCAATTGGCATGATTGACATTTCGCCAATTGTGGCATTGCTTGTGATTCGTTTTGCATCAACATATGGACTAACTGGTCTTTACAATATGATTGCACGCTTCATGTAGACAGGCTGCCGGGCTTGGCGCTGCCAGGCTCTTTTACATAAGAGGGGAACAAAATGAGCGATATTTATCAACATTTTAGAAAAGACGAACAGCCATTTGTCGACCAAGTGTTAGGCTGGAAAAAAATCGCACTCGACCAGTATCGAATGAAATTAACAGACTTTCTTGATCCGCGTGAGCAGTTTATTACCCAGTCCGTCATCCAGCATGCTGATGAGCTTGGGATCATGTTTTTTGGCGGGTATGAAGGAGCGGAGCGCAAAAGAGCGCTCATTTATCCTGAATATTTACAACCGGCTACTCAGGATGCTGAGCTCTCTTATTTTCAGGTGAACTATGCGAAAAAGTTTATTTCGTTAGAACACCCGAAGCTCCTTGGTTCACTGATTGGGACAGGCTTGAAGCGTCAAAAATTTGGAGATTTGTTATTTTCAGAGGAAGATGTGCAGTTTATTTGTACGAGTGATGTCGCCGATTTTGTTCGAGCGCAGCTGACGCATGTAGGCAGAGCCTCCGTTTCATTAGAGGAAATCACGCAAGCAGATTTAAAGCCGGTTATCAGCAAGACTGACATCAAAGAAGATACAATTTCTTCACTGCGGCTTGATGCGGTATGTGCTGCAATCAGCCGTCAGTCTCGGCAAAAGGCACAGCTTTTGGTCAAAAATGGGCTTGTCAAAGTTAACTGGAAAGTCACTGAGGACCCTTCCTTTACAATTGGCGAAGGCGATCAGCTCTCTGTCAGGGGATTTGGCCGCTTTAGCCTCAAAACGATTGATGGGAAGACCAAAAAAGATAAATTTAAAGTAACATTTGAGCTTCTGACATAACGAACTTGAATCTGGAGGTGGCGAGGTTGCCATTAACACCTAATGATATTCATAATAAAACGTTCACAAAAAGCTTTCGCGGATATGACGAAGATGAAGTAAACGAGTTTTTAAGCCAAGTACGTAAAGATTACGAAATCGTACTTCGCAAAAAGAATGAACTCGAAGAAAAAGTAAACGAGCTTGACGAAAGACTAGGTCATTTTGCAATAATTGAAGAAACATTAAACAAATCAATTCTTGTGGCGCAGGAAGCAGCAGAAGACGTCAAACGTCATTCTGATAAAGAAGCGAAATTGATTATTCGTGAAGCGGAGAAAAATGCAGATCGTATTATCAACGAAGCGCTATCTAAATCACGAAAGATTGCGATGGAAATCGAAGAGCTCAAGAAGCAGTCGAAAGTCTTTAGAACTCGATTCCAAATGCTCATCGAAGCTCAGCTTGATCTTCTAAAAAATGACGATTGGGATCATTTACTGGAATATGAAGTTGACGCTGTCTTTGATGAAAAAGAATAAGCGCATCATCTTGACATGATGTGTGCAAGTTGCATATAATACCATCATAAATTAACAAGAGATAAACGTTTGAAAGGGACACTCGCAGTTGTCATATGCGTAATAAAGCGAATCAGGGATGGTGGAAGCCTGACATTACGAGACGCTGCAATGAGATCACCCCTTTAGTTCCTTTTCTGAAATGACCAGTAAGAAAAGGCGTCTGATCACGTTACGATTTTAGAGTGGATAAGCGGCTGTGTCATAGCGCTTGTCTAAAAGGGTGGTACCGCGAGACAAGCCTTCTCGTCCCTTATGGGATGAGAGGGCTTTTTTTATTGTTTTTTAATCAGAATTTGCATATGGAGGAATGGGTATGAACTACAAAGACACCTTATTAATGCCGAAAACAGAATTCCCAATGAGAGGGAACTTGCCGAACAAAGAGCCTGAAATCCAAGAGGAGTGGGCAGAAAAAGACATCTATCAAATGGTTTTAGAGCGTACAAAAGGACGCCCGACCTTTATTTTGCATGATGGACCTCCATATGCGAATGGTGACATTCATATGGGGCACGCACTCAATAAAATCCTAAAAGATTTTATTGTCCGTTTTAAATCAATGAATGGCTTCCATGCACCGTACGTACCGGGCTGGGATACACACGGCTTACCAATTGAAACAGCGCTCACTAAAAATAAAAAAGTCAAACGTAAAGAAATGTCGACAGCTGAATTCCGCAAACTATGCGAGGAGTATGCTTGGAAGCAAATCGAAGGTCAGCGCAATCAATTTAAGCGATTAGGCGTCAGAGCAGACTGGGATAATCCATATGTCACGTTAAAGCCTGAGTATGAAGCGCAGCAAATACTTGTCTTCGGTGAAATGGCGAAGAGAGGCTATATTTACAAAGGACTAAAACCTGTTAACTGGTCTCCTTCAAGTGAGTCAGCTCTTGCTGAAGCGGAAATCGAATATAAAGACAAACGTTCACCATCCATTTACGTTTCATTTAAAGTGAAAGATGGAAAAGGCGTACTTGAAAATGGCGAACAATTCATCATCTGGACAACAACACCTTGGACACTTCCTGCAAACCTTGGCATTTGTGTTCATCCAAACCTAGAGTACAGCGTTCTTCAAGTAGGTGCTGAGCGATATGTTGTCGCATCTGAGCTTGTTGAACAAGTGGCAAAAACGCTTGGCTTTGAAGAGTATGAAGTCGTGAAAACATTAAAAGGAAAAGAATTAGATAACGTCGTTGCAGAGCATCCGATCTATGGTAGAGATTCCCTTGTGATGCTTGGTGACCACGTGACAACGGATGCAGGTACAGGCTGTGTTCACACAGCACCAGGTCACGGGGAAGATGACTTTAATGTTAGTATGAAATACGGTCTTGATGTGCTATGTCCAGTAGATGAAAAAGGTGTCATGACAGACGAAGCACCTGGTTTTGAAGGACTATTTTACGAGGATGCCAATAAAGCCATCACAGAACAGCTTGAAGCAAAAGGCGCGCTGAAAAAGCTCGACTTTATCACGCACTCTTACCCGCATGACTGGAGAACGAAAAAACCAACGATTTATCGTGCAACCGCTCAGTGGTTTGCATCGATTAAAGACTTTAGAGAAGCGCTACTAGACAATATTAAAGAAACGAAATGGGTGCCAGCATGGGGCGAGACACGCCTATTCAATATGGTGCGTGACAGAGGTGACTGGTGCATTTCAAGACAGCGTGTATGGGGCGTTCCAATTCCGGTCTTTTATGCCGAAAATGGTGAGCCAATCATCACAGATGAAACAATTCAGCATGTCTCTCAATTATTTAGAGAACATGGCTCGAATATTTGGTTTGAAAAAGAAGCGAAAGAACTATTGCCAGAAGGCTTTACACATCCAGGCAGCCCGAACGGAGAATTCACAAAAGAGCAGGACATCATGGATGTATGGTTTGATTCTGGTTCTTCTCACCAAGCTGTTTTAGAAGAAAGAAATGACCTTGTTCGTCCGGCAGACCTTTACCTTGAAGGTTCTGACCAGTATCGTGGATGGTTCAACTCATCTTTATCTACTTCTGTAGCTATCACAGGAAAAGCACCTTATAAAGGAGTGGTTAGCCATGGAATGACTTTGGATAAAGAAGGACGTAAAATGAGTAAATCCTTAGGAAATACCATTGAACCTGACAAAGTAGCTAAACAACTAGGTGCTGAAATTCTTAGACTTTGGGTATCTTCTGTTAACTATCAAGCCGATCACCCGGTGTCTGATGATATCTTAAAACAAGTAGCAGAGGTCTATCGTAAAATCCGTAACACGTTCCGCTTCCTGCACGGTAACCTATTTGACTTTGATCCAGCAGTCCATGCAGTACCTGTAGAAGAGCTTCGCGAAGTGGATCAATATATTTTGATCAAATTAAACAAACTGATTGATAAAGTGAAAAAGGCTTATGATGATTACGAATTTGCGGTCGTGTATCATGCAATTCACAATTTCTGTACGATTGAGCTAAGCTCATTCTATCTCGACTTTGCAAAGGATGTCGTGTACATTGAGCATGCAGATCATCCAGACCGCCGCAGCATGCAGACAGTCTTCTACGAAACATTAATGGCGTTAGTGAAGCTGACTGCACCAATTCTTCCGCATACAGCAGATGAATTATGGAGCCACTTAAGCTTTGTTGAAGAGCCAAGTGTTCAGTTAACAGATATGCCAGAAGGTGTGGCTGTTTCTCAAGCAGAAGCGACAGAAGCGAAGTTCGACCGCTTTATGGAAGTGCGTGACGATGTGCTAAAAGCGCTCGAAATTGCGCGTAACGAGAAAGTCATCGGACGTTCTCTTGAAGCAAGTGTGACACTTTACGCGACAGATGAAGTGAAAGACCTTCTTGCATCCATTAAAGAAGATGTGAAGCAGCTCTTTATCATCTCTGAACTAACGGTAGAAGATAAGCAGAATGCAGATGCATCAGCACCTGAATACACATCAGGACGTATTGTGGTTCAAAAAGCAGATGGAGAATTGTGCGAACGTTCTCGCGTTATTTCAAAAGATGTTGGTGCAAATCCGAAATACCCAACATTGTCGCTTAAAAATGCTGAAATCGTGGAAAAATATTACCAGAATTAACAGTGTGATATGACCAACTAGCGCCCCGCCATAAGCGGGGCGTTTTCTATTCTGAGAAAATGACAGCGTTTAGAACGAAAGGAAAAATCTTATGGCTTTAAAGTGATCAGGCGGGGTAACAATATGATTATCACGACAGGGCAGGAGTTGAAATAGCGACATGAATGGCGATCTAGAGACGATTTACACGGAACTCCTTCAAATGAAAGAAGAGCTGCAAGCTAAACTGTTTGAATACGCATCATTTCGTTCACCCGCTGAGCATGTCTCAATGAACGAGGTCCAAACGACCACGCTTCTTTATCACATCAAAGAAGAGCTGCAAGATGTGTCTCTCGCTATTGCAAAAATTGAACAAGGAACCTATGGTATATGTGAGGCGACAGGTCATGTCATTCCGCTTGAACAAATGATTATTCTTCCTACCGCCCGCACGGCTGACGACTTTTTATATCATAAGCAATACGAGAAAAAAGCATTCACTCCTTATCCTCATGAATCAGATGATTCTCATTTTGAAGCCTTCCACATGTAGGGAGGTTTTTGTCTGTCAACTAAAGTTTCTTTACTCCTCCCTGTTTTCTTGATAAAATGCTTAAAGATCAAAGTATGAAAGTGGAGGAACGTGTGTGTTCTATTACATAATCGCATTCGTGATGATTTGTTTAGATCAATTAACAAAATGGCTCATTGTCAAAAATATGATGCTCGGAGATTCTTATCCAGTGATTGATGGCTTCTTTTATATCACGTCACACCGAAATTCAGGCGCCGCGTGGGGAATTCTCCAAGGACAAATGTGGTTTTTCTATGTGATCACACTCGTTGTTATTGCGGGAATTGTTTATTATTTGCAAAAGCATGGACAAAAGGACAAGCTGCTTGGAGTTGCGCTGGCCTTAATGCTTGGCGGAGCGATTGGGAATTTTATCGACCGCGTTTTCCGTCAGGAAGTGGTAGATTTTGCTCATTTCGTCTTTGGGAATTATCACTACCCAATCTTTAATATTGCAGATTCTTCTCTATGTGTAGGGGTTATTCTGCTCTTTATTCAAATGCTTTTAGATGGAAAGAAAACGAAGGAGTCAACTACATGAATCAAGTAAATATTGCCGTTTCAGAAGTACAAACGAGTGAACGGCTTGATAAATTTCTAAGCACGACAGATCCAGAATGGTCAAGAACCCAGGTCCAGCAGTGGGTAAAGGATGGGCTGATCGAAGTAAACGGGAAACAAGTGAAAGCCAATTACAAAGTACAACCTGGAGATCAGATTAAAGTCGAGATTCCAGACCCAGAAGTACTAGATGTAGAAGCAGAACCAATGGATCTTGATATTTATTATGAGGATGCAGATGTGCTAGTGGTGAATAAACCTCGAGGAATGGTTGTTCATCCAGCGCCAGGTCACGTCTCCGGAACACTTGTGAATGGTCTGATGGCACATTGCACGGACTTATCAGGGATTAATGGTGTGATGCGTCCTGGAATTGTCCACCGAATTGATAAAGACACGTCTGGACTGTTAATGGTCGCGAAAAACGATATGGCGCATGAATCACTCGTCAACCAGCTTGTGGCTAAGACCGTCACAAGAAAATATACGGCCGTTGTCCATGGCATTATCCAGCATGATACAGGCACAATTGATGCCCCAATTGGCAGAGACAAAAAAGACCGCCAAAGCATGACGGTGACAAAAGAAAGTGCAAAACAAGCCGTCACTCACTTTGATGTGATTGAACGCTTTGAGGACTTCACGGTGGTGGAGTGCCGACTTGAGACAGGAAGAACACACCAGATTCGTGTTCATATGAAATATATCGGCTATCCGCTTGCAGGAGATCCGAAATATGGACCGAGAAAGACAGTCGATTTCAATGGTCAGCTGCTGCATGCAGGTGTTTTAGGATTTGATCATCCTAGAACAGGAGAATATATCGAGTTCACAGCACCGATTCCTGCTGATATGCAAGCTTTTATCGATTCATTAAGAAATAACGATTGACAGGCCGTTCTTTTTTTGAAATAATAAACGAAGAAATGAAGATTCTTTAAAACAGTCCAGAGAGGCTGAGAAGGATAACGGATCAATTTGTGCACGTGTATGCACAAATGAACGCCCCTCTCTGCCCTTTGCAGAAAGGGCTTTTTATTTGTCAAAAAGAGGTGTAAAAGATGGAACAAAAAGCAGTCATTCTTGATGAACAAGCGATCAGACGAGCGCTTACCCGAATTGCACATGAAATGATTGAGCGCAACAAAGGGATGAAAGATGTCATCCTTGCGGGGATCAAGACAAGAGGCATTCATCTTGCAAAGCGCCTTGCAGAGCGCATCGAGCAAATTGAAGGAAATCCAGTCATAGTGGGTGAACTTGATATTACGCTATACCGTGATGACCTGACAAAAAAGACAGACAACCAAGACCCGCTTGTAAAGGGTGCAGACATCCCAGCTGACATTAATGACAAAACACTGATCGTCGTTGACGATGTCCTGTTTACAGGCAGAACCGTCAGAGCGGCCATGGATGCCCTTGTGGATGTAGGAAGACCATCTTCCATTCAGCTTGCTGTTCTCGTCGACCGGGGACACCGGGAGCTGCCGATTCGAGCGGATTATATCGGGAAGAACATTCCGACATCAAAAGCAGAGACAGTTATGGTTCAGCTGAATGAAGTAGATCAAAACGACCTTGTCGCTATATATGAAAAATAACCTTTTTAAATGCATTCCAGAGAGTTTGCAAAGAGGGCAATAACAGAGATACCGAGCACGGCAAACATGACGTGTACGGTTTTTCTAGGCCTCTTTGCGCATACTCGCAAAGAGGCTTTTTTAATGAAGAAGGACACATCTAGGAGGAAAAATCATGAGTCAGCAAAAAGCCAATTTAGGCATTCGAGATATCCCAAAACCGTTCACATGGCTATCACTTAGCCTTCAGCATTTGTTTGCCATGTTTGGTGCGACCATACTTGTACCAAAGATTATTGATATGAGTCCAGCAGTCGCGCTCATCTCAAGTGGTGTTGGAACCATTGTTTACTTAATTATCACAAGAGGCCAAATTCCGGCGTATCTTGGATCGTCCTTTGCCTTTATCGCCCCCATACTGAATGTGAAAGCCACAGGCGGCCCTGGAGCCGCAATGGTCGGTGCCTTCATGGCGGGTGTCGCTTATGCACTCATTGCACTATTTATTAAATGGCTCGGCACAGGCTGGCTGATGAAGCTTCTACCGCCTGTCGTCGTAGGACCGGTCATTATGGTCATCGGACTCGGACTCGCTGGAACAGCTGTCAACATGGCGATGTATGTTGATCCGAATGCAACCGAGCTTGTTTACAGCCTGAAGCACTTAATGGTCGCCGGCTTCACACTGGCTGTCACGATTATCAGCATGATTTTCCTAAGAGGATTCCTTAGCTTGATCCCAGTATTAATCGGCATTATCAGCGGCTATCTCTTTGCCTTATCACAAGGCATTGTGAACTTCCAGCCGGTCATTGATGCAAAATGGTTTGCTGTACCAGACTTCGTTGTACCATTTGTGGACTACACACCAGCTGTGACTTTAAGCATTCTCACCGTAATGGTGCCGGTTGCCTTTGTGACAATGTCTGAGCATATCGGTCACCAAGTGGTGTTAAGTAAAGTTGTAGGGCAAGATTTCATTAAAAAACCTGGTCTTCACCGCTCCATTTTAGGAGACAGTGCGGCGACAATTTTCGCTTCACTCATTGGCGGACCGCCGACAACAACGTATGGAGAGAATATCGGCGTCCTTGCCATCACAAGAGTGTTCAGTATCTTCGTCATCGGCGGAGCAGCAGTATTTGCAATCTGCTTCGGCTTTGTCGGAAAAATTTCAGCATTAATCAGTACAGTGCCGTCCGCGGTCATGGGAGGCGTTTCGTTCCTGCTCTTTGGGATCATTGCCTCAAGCGGTCTGAGAATCCTGATTGATCATAAAGTGAATTTTGAAGAAAAGCGTAATCTCATTATCGCATCAGTCATCTTAGTCATCGGAATTGGCGGGGCATTCATTGAGGTGAAACAAATCAACCTCACACTATCTGGAATGGCACTTGCTGCCATCACGGGTGTCCTGTTAAACCTGATCCTGCCGCAGCAAAAAGCGGATGATGACGAGTCAAATGAATCGAATACAGAAAACCTTTTAAAAGAAGTCCAGTGAGGCTGACAAGGGTTCTAAAATGAGCAGAATGCACGAACGTGCCGCTGCTTCTTTTGGAGAACCCTAAGCTGCCGAGGCTTAGGGTTTTTTTGAACCTGAAAGTGATGAAAAACTAGAGGGGGAAGAAAAAATGAATGATCTATCGACAATGAGCAGCTTATCTAAAGAAGAGATTTTACAGCTGATTGAAGAAGCAACGGCTCTCAAAAAGGGGAAGCAAGAGCTTGGTTTAGCGGGAGAATTTGTAGCAAATCTCTTTTTTGAACCAAGCACAAGAACACGATTTAGCTTCGAAGTCGCCGAAAAGAAGCTGGGGATGAATGTACTAAGCTTAGATGCGGCAAGCACCTCTGTTCAAAAAGGCGAAACTCTTTACGATACGGTAAAAACGCTCGAATCCATCGGCGTGAAAGCTTGTGTGATCAGAGACAGCACCGATGAATATTACAACGAACTGATCGGGAAGGTTGGGATTCCTATCATCAATGCTGGAGATGGCTGCGGGCAGCACCCGACCCAATCACTGCTTGACCTAATGACCATCTATGAAGAGTTTGGCGGCTTTGAGGGCTTAACGATTTCGATTCATGGAGACATCAAGCACAGCAGGGTGGCAAGATCGAATGCGGAAGTACTCTCAAGGCTCGGAGCGACAGTCCTTTTCTCAGGACCTGCTTCCTTCCAAGATGAGCAAAATCCTCACGGAACGTATGTCCAAGTAGACGAAGCCATTAGACAATCTGATGTGGTGATGCTGCTTAGAATCCAGCATGAACGGCACGCTAAAAAAATGGGTAATGAAGAATACTTATCGACTTATGGATTAACAGTAAACAGGGCAAACAACATGAAAGAACGAGCCATTATCATGCATCCAGCACCAGTAAACAGAGGTGTGGAGATAGATGATTCTTTAGTGGAATCAAAGCAGTCACGAATTTTCAAGCAAATGGAAAATGGCGTTTATGTCCGAATGGCGGTATTAAAAAGAGCTTTTCAAAATAGCAGACTACATCAAAAAGGGAGAGATTCTGTCTATGTCGTATCTCATTAAAAACGGTTTTATCTTAACAAGCACAGGTGAAAAAGTGCAGCAGGATATTAGGGTAGAAGGAGAAGTGATTCAAGCGATTGGTCACTTAGAAAGAGAAGATGGAGAAGAGGTCATTGATGCTAAAGGGCTATTTGTTTCACCAGGCTTAATTGATCTGCATGTACATTTAAGAGAGCCAGGTGGAGAGAAAAAGGAAACGATTGAAACAGGCTCTAAAGCAGCAGCAAGAGGCGGCTATACAACGATTGCAGCGATGCCGAATACACGCCCAGTTCCGGATACAAAAGAGCAAATGGAGTGGCTCATGAATCGGATCGAAGAGACCTCTTCTGTCAGAGTACTGCCATACGCCTCCATCACAACTAGGCAAATTGGGGAAGAGATGACAGACTTTGCAGCACTAAAAGAAGCAGGCGCCTTCGCTTTCACAGATGACGGGGTTGGCATCCAAACAGCAGGCATGATGTACGAAGCGATGAAAAAGGCAGCAAGTCTTGATCAAGCGATTGTGGCACACTGTGAAGATAACTCGCTCATTTACGGAGGATGCGTTCATGAAGGAGAATTTTCAAAAGCAAATGAATTAAACGGAATACCGTCCATTTGTGAATCGGTGCATATTGCAAGAGATGTTCTTTTAGCAGAAGCAGCGAACTGTCATTATCATGTATGTCATATCAGTACGAAAGAATCTGTGCGAGTCGTTCGCGATGCAAAAAAAGCAGGCATCCGTGTGACGGCAGAGGTGTCACCGCATCACCTGCTCTTATGTGATGCAGACATCCCAGGACTTGACACAAACTATAAAATGAACCCGCCGCTCAGAGGAAAAGAGGATCGCGAGGCACTAATTGAGGGACTGTTAGATGGAACGATTGATTTCATCGCAACAGACCATGCGCCGCATACAGAAGAAGAAAAGAACGAAACGATGCAGCGCGCACCTTTTGGAATAGTCGGACTTGAAACAGCGTTCCCGCTTCTGTACACACGATTTGTCAAAACGGGCGAATGGACATTAAAAGAACTCGTTGATTATATGACGATCAAGCCAGCAGAAGCTTTCTCCCTTCCTTATGGAAAGCTGGAAGAAGGACAAACAGCTGATATTACACTCATTGATTTAAACAAAGAAATGGCAATCGATAAAAAAAGCTTCTTATCTAAAGGACAAAATACACCGTTTGACAAATTGACTGTATCAGGATGGCCGGTCATGACACTTGCATCTGGGAAAGTCGTGTATGAAGAGGGGAGACTAGTAAAATGAAGAGACGCTTAGTGCTAGAAAACGGAACAGTATTCGAAGGAACAGGCTTTGGCAGCTTAGAATCGTCAGTCGGAGAAGTCGTCTTTAATACAGGGATGACGGCCTATCAAGAAATTTTGTCTGATCCATCATACTGCGGACAAATTGTCACACTCACTTACCCGCTTATCGGCAACTATGGCATCAACCGTGATGATTTTGAGTCGATCACACCGTTTGTAAAAGGGCTGATTGTGAAGGAGCTTTGTGAAAAGCCCTCAAACTGGCGCTCTTCATACTCGCTTGATGAGTATTTGAAAATGAAAAACATTCCAGGCCTTAGCGGAATCGATACACGGAAGCTGACGAGAATGATTCGAAGTGCAGGTACTTTAAGAGGGGCATTTGCAGGACCGGATGAACAAGTGGAAGATGTGGTCCGCCGCCTTCAAACAATGCAGCTGCCAACTGATCAAGTGAGTCAAGTATCTGTGAAAAATGCGTATCCAAGCCCAGGAAGAGGAAAAAGAATTGTCCTTGTCGATTTCGGCATGAAGCACGGCATTTTGCGCGAACTCAATAAACGTGACTGTGATGTCATCGTGGTGCCGTACAATATCACGGCAGATGAAGTACTGCAGTTAAAGCCTGATGGAATCATGCTTTCAAACGGCCCCGGGGATCCTGCTGATGTACCAGAAGCAGTCGAGATGATTCAGCACTTGATTGGAAAGGTTCCACTCTTTGGCATTTGCCTTGGACATCAATTATTCGCGCTTGCATGCGGCGCAAGTACTGAAAAAATGAAATTCGGTCACAGAGGATCGAATCACCCAGTGAAAGAGCTAGCAACTGGCAAGGTGACACTGACATCTCAAAACCACGGCTACACAGTCAGTGCGATTAACGAGGACGTGCTTGAAGTCACACATATCGCACTAAACGACAATACGATTGAAGGGTTAAAACATAAAGAAGCACCAGCATTCACTGTCCAGTACCACCCAGAAGCATCACCAGGTCCAGAAGATGCGAACTACTTATTCGACCAGTTCATGGACATGATTCATACAACTGAGAAAGAAGGGGAAGAAGTATGCCAAAACGCGTAGACATCAAAAAGATTTTAGTTATCGGTTCAGGTCCAATCATCATTGGTCAGGCAGCGGAGTTTGACTATGCAGGCACACAGGCTTGCTTAGCACTAAAAGAAGAAGGCTATGAAGTCGTTCTTGTGAATTCCAATCCAGCGACCATCATGACAGATACAGAAATGGCCGATAAGGTATACATCGAACCACTGACACCAGAATTCTTAACACGAATTATTCGAAAAGAACGTCCTGATGCGATCTTGCCAACACTTGGCGGACAAACTGGACTTAACCTTGCTGTTGAATTATCAGACCTTGGTGTATTAGCTGAATGCGGCGTTGAAGTACTCGGTACAAAGCTGTCAGCAATCCAAAAAGCAGAAGACAGAGATCTATTCCGTAATCTGATGAATGAACTAAATGAGCCTGTACCAGAAAGTGCAATCATCCATAACCTAGAAGAAGCGATGGCGTTTACGAATCAAATCGGTTTCCCTGTCATTGTGAGACCAGCTTATACATTAGGCGGAACAGGCGGCGGAATTTGTACAAACGAGCAAGAGCTGAAGGAAATCGTCGAAAACGGTTTGAAGCTAAGCCCAGTCACACAATGCTTACTTGAAAAAAGTATTGCAGGCTTTAAAGAAATTGAATATGAAGTCATGCGTGATAGCGGTGATACTGCGATCGTTGTTTGTAACATGGAAAACTTTGATCCAGTCGGTATCCACACAGGTGACAGTATCGTTGTGGCGCCAAGCCAAACGTTAAGTGACCGTGAATATCAGCTGCTTCGCAATGTGTCGCTCAAGCTAATCCGAGCACTTGGGATTGAAGGCGGATGTAACGTACAGCTGGCGATTGACCCAGACAGCTTTCAATACTATATCATCGAAGTAAACCCGCGCGTGAGTCGTTCTTCAGCACTTGCGTCGAAAGCAACAGGTTATCCAATTGCCAAACTTGCAGCGAAAATTGCTGTCGGCTTAACGCTTGATGAAATGATGAACCCAGTCACAGGTAAAACCTATGCCGCCTTCGAACCGGCACTCGACTATATTGTGTCTAAAATCCCGCGCTGGCCGTTTGATAAATTCGAATCTGCCAACAGACGTCTTGGCACGCAAATGAAAGCAACGGGTGAAGTAATGGCGATCGGTCGTACGTTAGAAGAGTCTCTTCTAAAGGCTGTCCGTTCACTTGAAGCTGATGTGCATCACATTGAATTAAAAGATGAAGCAGATATCACAAACGAAGTGCTTGAAAAGCGGATTATCAAGGCGGGAGATGAACGATTATTCTATATCGCCGAGGCCCTTAGAAGAGGCTATACGGTTGAACAAATACATGAATTCTCAAAAATTGATTACTTCTTCCTTCATAAACTGGAAGGCATCATCGCTTTTGAAAAGACATTAAAAGAAAACAAAGGCAATACAGACGTATTAAAAGAAGCGAAAGAAAAAGGCTTCTCAGACATCTATATTAGCCGCGAGTGGAATATGAATGAAGCGGACGTCTACACGCTAAGACAAGAAGCAGGCATCGTACCTGTTTACAAAATGGTAGATACTTGTGCGGCTGAATTTGAATCCGAGACGCCATATTTCTACAGCACGTATGAAGATGAAAATGAATCAGAACGTACAGACAAGAAAAGTGTCATCGTATTAGGCTCAGGTCCTATCAGAATCGGTCAAGGAGTAGAATTTGATTATGCGACCGTTCATTCTGTGTGGGCAATCAAACAAGCAGGCTATGAAGCAATCATTATTAACAACAACCCTGAAACGGTCTCAACAGACTTTAGTATTTCAGACAAGCTCTACTTTGAACCACTCACTGTAGAAGATGTGATGCACATTATCGATCTAGAGCAGCCTGAAGGAGTGGTTGTCCAGTTCGGCGGACAAACGGCGATCAACCTAGCAGATGAACTATCAAATAGAGGCGTGAAGATTCTCGGCACTTCTCTTGAAGACCTAGACCGAGCCGAAAACAGGGACAAGTTTGAACAAACATTAGAAGCACTCGGCGTGCCGCAGCCTAAAGGGAAAACGGCTACGTCTGTGCCAGAAGCTGTAGCGATTGCCAATCAGATCGGCTACCCAGTCCTTGTCCGCCCTTCCTATGTATTAGGCGGTCGCGCAATGGAAATCGTTTATCAGGAAGCTGAGCTTCTTCACTATATGGAGAACGCGGTGAAAGTCAATCCGCAGCACCCAGTGCTCATTGACAAGTATTTGACAGGAAAAGAAATCGAAGTAGATGCCGTGTCTGATGGCGAAACAGTCGTAATCCCGGGCATTATGGAACACATTGAAAGAGCCGGGGTTCACTCTGGTGACTCGATTGCGGTTTACCCGCCGCAAACATTGTCTGAAGAGATCAAAGCAAAGATTGCTGAATACACGATCAAGCTTGCAAAAGGACTCAACATTATTGGGCTGCTAAACATCCAATTTGTTCTCTCAAAAGGTGAAGTGTTCGTACTTGAAGTGAACCCGCGTTCAAGCCGGACAGTTCCTTTCTTAAGTAAAATCACAGGCATTCCGATGGCAAACCTGGCGACAAAAGTCATCTTAGGAGAAAAACTGAAAAACTATGGCTACGAAGAAGGACTTCATACAGAGCAAGAAGGGGTGTACGTCAAAGTTCCAGTCTTCTCTTTTGCAAAACTAAGAAGAGTCGATATTACACTCGGACCTGAAATGAAATCAACAGGTGAAGTCATGGGGAAAGATGTCACAATCGAAAAAGCTCTTTACAAAGGGTTAATTGCATCAGGCATTCAAATTCCTAAAGACGGGACAGTTCTTCTGACAGTTGCTGATAAGGATAAAGAAGAAGGACTTGAGATTGCGAGAAGATTCCATTCAATCGGCTACCATATTTTAGCGACAGAAGGAACGGCGAAGTACTTAAAACAAGCCTCCATCCCATCAAGTGTTGTTGGCAAAATAGGAGAAGAAGGCAAAAACCTTCTCGATGTCATTCGAAACGGGGAAGCCCAATTTGTCATCAACACTCTGACGAAAGGAAAACAGCCGGCAAGAGACGGCTTTAGAATCAGACGTGAAGCTGTTGAAAATGGCGTAGCTTGCTTAACGTCGCTAGATACAGCAGAAGCGATTTTAAGAGTACTAGAAAGCATGACATTTAGAGCGGACGAAATGCCAGAAGTGAAAACGAATGCTGAGGTGACAGTAACGATATGAAAAAAGCATACTTGACGGTCGTCTCAAATCGAGAGATCGCTGATCATATTTACGAAATGACATTAAAAGGTGACCTTGTGGACTCCTTTCAAACGGCTGGACAATTTCTTCATATCAAGGTCAGCGAGTCCATGACACCGCTGCTGAGAAGACCGATCAGTATTGCCAATATTCATGCCGAGAAACAAGAAGCAACCATCATCTACCGTGCAGAGGGAGAGGGCACAAAGCTCCTTTCCCAAAGGCGCGATGGGGAATCCATCGATGTATTAGGGCCGCTTGGCAACGGGTATGATCCATCAGTTGTTCAGCCAGGTCAGACAGCGTTACTAGTCGGTGGTGGAATTGGAGTACCGCCTTTATATGAGCTGTCCAAGCGTTTAACGAAAAAAGGCGTCATCGTCAAGCATGTCCTTGGCTTTCAATCGAAAAAGGATGTATTTTACGAGGAGAAATTCCAAGCACTCGGAGATACATTTATCGCGACAGTTGATGGAACATATGGCGCAAAGGGCTTCGTGACAGGTGTGATTGAAGAGAATGATTTGAGCTTTGATGTCATGCTTTCCTGCGGGCCGACCCCTATGTTAAAAGCACTAAAAGACTCTTACCCTGATAAGCCTGTCTACATTTCAATGGAAGAACGAATGGGCTGCGGAATTGGTGCTTGCTTTGCATGTGTCTGTCATACAGACCAGCACGAAAAAGCTTACGTCAAAGTCTGTTTGGATGGACCTGTATTTAAAGCAGAGGAGGTGGCGTTGTCATGCTAAACGTTGAGTTACCAGGCTTATCTTTAAAGAATCCGATTATCCCTGCATCAGGCTGCTTTGGATTCGGGAGAGAATTTGCTTCATTATACGACTTATCCGTGCTTGGCGGTATCATGATCAAAGCCACAACCTTAGAACCGAGATTTGGCAACCCGACACCAAGGGTAGCAGAGACAGGTGCCGGGATGCTCAATGCCATCGGTCTTCAAAATCCTGGCCTAAAAGGCGTGCTGGAAAATGAATTGCCTTGGCTTGAGCAGTTTGATACGCCTATTATTGCAAACGTCGCTGGCTCACAGGTCGATGATTATGTTGAAGTAGCGAAGCAGATCAGCCAAGCAAAAAATGTCCATGCCCTTGAACTGAATATCTCGTGTCCGAATGTCAAAACAGGCGGAATTGCTTTTGGTACAGATCCTCAAATGGCAGCAGCATTGACAAAAGCGGTGAAGGACGTGTCCTCCGTTCCTGTCTATGTCAAACTGTCTCCTAACGTAGCCAATATTGTGGAGATTGCTCAAGCGATTGAATCTGCTGGAGCGGATGGACTCACGATGATTAATACGTTAATCGGTATGCGTTTAGATTTAAAAACGGGGAAACCGATTCTTGCCAATAAAACAGGCGGATTATCAGGCCCTGCTGTCAAACCTGTCGCTGTGCGCATGGTACATGAGGTCAGTCAAGCGGTTTCTATCCCGATTATCGGAATGGGCGGAGTGCAAAATGCTGAAGATGTACTTGAATTTTTACTAGCAGGTGCGAGTGCAGTAGCTGTTGGCACAGCCAATTTTGTGAACCCATTTATTTGCCCAGAAATCATTGAAGAACTGCCAAATGTATTAGAAGCCTACGGGTATTCATCTGTAGAGGAATGTATCGGAAGGAGCTGGAAACATGAAGCACTCGCCCATCATCGCGCTTGATTTTCCATCAGGGCAGGAGGCGCTTGCCTTTTTAGAACCCTTTGAAGGGACACCATTATTTGTGAAGGTCGGCATGGAGCTGTTTTACCAAGAAGGACCTGCCATCCTTGACGCACTTAAAGAAAAAAACTGTCGCATTTTCCTCGACCTCAAATTACATGACATTCCAACAACGGTGAAAAAAGCAATGAACCGGCTTGCCGCACTTGGCGTTGATCTAGTCAATGTACATGCTGCTGGCGGGAAACAGATGATGCAAGCTGCGTTAGAAGGGCTTGAAAGCGGAACGCCTGCTGGACAAAAACGTCCGGGCATTATTGCAGTGACTCAGCTGACGAGTACATCTGAAGACATGATGAGAAGTGAATTACTCATAGACCGTCCGCTGCAAGAGACTGTTATCCGGTACGGTCAATTGGCATATGAAAGTGGACTAGACGGTGTTGTTTGCTCTGTTCATGAATCCAAAGCCCTTCATGAGCACATCTCACCTGACTTCCTTACTGTTACGCCAGGGATTCGTTTACTAAATGATCAAACCGATGATCAAAAGCGTGTGGCAACCCCTGCTTATGCAAAAGAGCAAGGTGTTTCACAAATTGTTGTCGGAAGGTCAATCACAAAAGCTGAAGAACCATTGGAAGCCTATCATCAAATTTTGAAAGAGTGGGAGTGACTGCCAGATGAAAACAAAAATCGCTAAACACCTATTACAAATCAAAGCGGTCTCATTGAAACCAGACGAACCGTTTACATGGGCAAGCGGTATCAAATCACCGATCTATTGTGACAACCGTCTCACCTTGTCCTATCCAGAAGTCAGACATGACATTGCTGAAGGTCTTAAAGAGCTGATTCTCACTCATTTTGAGGGAGCAGAGGTGATTGCTGGTACTGCAACAGCAGGCATCCCGCATGCGGCATTAGCGGCAGACCGTCTGAACGTCCCAATGTGTTATGTCAGAAGTAAGCCAAAAGCACATGGAAAAGGAAATCAAATTGAAGGCGCCGTATCTAAAGGCCAAAAGGTGGTCGTCGTAGAAGACCTGATTTCAACAGGAGGCAGTGTGCTTGAAGTGGTCGCTGCTCTTCAAGAAGCGGGCTGTGACGTACTAGGCGTTGCCGCGATCTTCACATACGGTCTGCCAAAAGCTGCGGCAGCATTCCAAGAGAAAAACATTCCATATGTCACCCTAACAGACTATGACACACTGACAGACGTGGCACTTGAGCTGAAAGCGATCGAGCCTTCTGCTATGAATAAATTGAAACGCTGGAGACAAGATCCTTCCTCTGAATCTTGGATGGAAGAAACCGTCTAAAAAGCTGTGCGTACCCGCACAGCTTTCAGCGCGCGGACAAACCCTCGCATTCTTTGTCAGGACTGCAAAGGTTTTCTATCACGCTGAATACAATCTGAAGCTGCGCCTCCCCGCACAGCTTTTTTATTTGGTTAAAAATAGTAAAATAGACTCAAATTTAAATAAAAACTAATCCTATCAATAAAGTCGGGTTGACTTTTGTTTGAATTGTGTTAATATTTAAGACAAATTAAAACACTTATCCAGAGAGGTGGAGGGACTGGCCCGATGAAGCCCGGCAACCTGCGATTTGCAAGGTGCTACTTCCTGCAAAATGATTCTATTTTGAAAGATAAGGAAATCGTGAGCTTCCTCATCTTTCTTTCGGACTGAAAGGAAGTTTTTTTATTTTAACGGTGAGGGGGAAGTGAAGTAAAAGCAGGATGAAGACTTAATTGAAGCCTATGCAGAAACTGATTGGGGATATGAATTCAGTTTAGTTACACTGATTGTTCAGGACGGTCAAGTGATTCAAGTGGCAGAAGACAGAAAAAATTCAGTTGACGTAGTGCGGAGAGTAGTGATACTCCGGAAGGGGAGAAACAATGTTAACTTATGAAAATTGGCAAGAGCCGTCCATTACATTTCAAGAAGATGATTTGTATAAAGGGGCCTTATCTGTGCTGAAATGGGCATACGGTCATTATGGTGATCAGCTCGTTTATGCATGCAGTTTTGGTATTGAAGGCATCGTCCTCATTGATCTGATTGCGAAAGTAAAAAAGGATGCAAGAATTGTCTTTTTAGATACAGGTCTGCATTTTAAGGAAACGTACGACACAATTGATGCGGTAAAGGAAAGATACCCGGGTTTAGATATTGTGCTGAAAACCCCTGAGCTGACGGTTGAGGAGCAAAACGAGCAACATGGTGATCAACTATGGAAAACAGATCCTCAAAGCTGCTGCCATATGCGTAAGGTCATTCCTTTGCAAGAAGCGCTATCTGGCTATCCGGCATGGCTTTCTGGCTTAAGGAGAGAGCAGTCACCTAAGCGAGCAGGGACGAACTTTTTAAATAAGGATGAAAAATTCAAATCAGTGAAAGTATGTCCGCTTATCCACTGGACGTGGAAGGACATATGGAGATATGCATCTAGAGAGGAACTTACTTATAATCCGCTGCATGATCAGGGATATCCAAGTATCGGGTGTGCCCCGTGTACACAGCCAGCATTTACTGCCGAAGATCTGCGGTCTGGCAGATGGTCAGGCACAGCTAAGACTGAGTGCGGATTACATGAGTAAGGGAGCATAGTGTATGGAAATTGCCGCAATTTTATTTAGTTTATTTTTCGCTCTAAACATTGGCGCGAGTGGTGCAGCAGCTTCGATGGGAATCGCGTACGGATCAGGTGCGATTCGAAAGCCGATCTATGCACTCAGTGTATGCGCAGTTGGGATTTTAGCAGGTTCAGTTATTGGCGGTGGTGAGGTTGTCAAAACGATTAGCTCTGGGATTATGCCTGAATCCGTCATTACACTTGAAATTGTTTGTATTATTATTGGTTCTGCTGCATTATCACTCTTTATAGCGAATCTGATGGCCATTCCTTTGTCAACGAGTGAGGTGACAGTAGGAGCTGTAGTTGGTGTCGCGGTCGCATATAAAGTATTGTATGTGAAATCCATTTTAGTCATTGTGGCATTTTGGGTCATCATTCCGCTTGTCGCCTTTCTTTTTACCTTTGTTGTAGTCAAAATCATCAGAATGTTCCCTAAACGTAAGTTGTCTAAAAAAGGAACAATTATTTTATCCATTGTTTTAATCCTTAGTGGATTTTTAGAAGCATTTTCAGCAGGCATGAACAATGTGGCAAATGCAGTCGGTCCACTTGTTGCCGCGGGCGTTTTGTCAGTTGGGCAAGGAACGCTTTACGGCGGAATCTTTGTCGCCATTGGAGCCCTCTTGCTTGGTAGAAGAGTACTGGAAACAAACGGAAAGAAAATTACCCGCTATCAAACGGGCGAAGGGATATTGCTTTCCGGTACCGGTGCTGGACTTGTCATCGTCAGCTCAATTTTTGGGCTGCCAGTCCCACTTACCCAAATCACCTCCTCGTCTATCATTGGGCTTGGCATGGCAAAAGGCGGACCTAATATTTTTCATAAACATGTGGTGAAAAAAATGCTGAAAGTGTGGGTTGTATCACCCTTTTTATCACTCAGTCTATCGTATTTGCTGGTGAGTCTTTTCTTAAAAGGAGACTATTACTCTATCTTTATCATGATGAGTGTACTGCTTGCCTCACTTGGTGCGCTAAGTCTGATGAAGGCAGTCAAAAATGAAAGCAGCTCGATTCATGAACAGGGCGGCGGGATTTAACGACAAATCCGACTATTTACATCTAATAAATAAGAACATTGAGAGGAAGATGAACAAATGAGTTTAACACCACATGGTGGCGTATTAATTAATCGAGTAAATGAAGAGTATGACCTCAGTACGGCTGCGAAGGAAATTGAACTAGATGCTATCTCTTTTGCAGACCTTGAACTCATAGCAATTGGCGGGTATAGTCCAATTGAAGGGTTTTTAACAAAAGCTGATTATGAAGCGGTTGTGAGCAGTATGCGGCTAGCAAGTGGTGTCGTTTGGTCTCTTCCTATTACACTGCCAGTGACAAAGGAAAAGGCAACGGAAATCCATCGAGGCGATATTGTGCGTCTATCGTATAATGGAACTGTATATGGCGTGATTGAAGTAGAGGATCAATACACACCAGATAAGGAAAAAGAAGCGGTGAATGTGTATAAAACTGATGACCTCAATCATCCAGGCGTGAAAAAATTATTTGAACGCGGTGACACGTACATTGGCGGTAAAATTACACTGACAAAACGCAGCGAAAAACCATTCCCTCAATTTACGTATGAGCCGGAAGAAACAAGACGTCATTTTAAAGAGAACGGCTGGAAAACGATTGTTGGTTTCCAAACGAGAAACCCTGTTCACCGTGCCCATGAATATATTCAAAAGACAGCACTTGAAACCGTCGATGGTTTATTTTTAAATCCACTTGTCGGTGAAACAAAATCAGACGATATTCCGGCAGACGTGAGAATGAAAAGCTATCAAGTGTTATTGAACGGTTATTACCCAAAGGATCGCGTCTTTTTAGGTGTTTTTCCTGCGGCAATGCGTTATGCTGGACCAAAGGAAGCAATCTTTCACGCGCTTGTTCGTAAAAATTACGGCTGTACTCACTTTATTGTGGGAAGAGATCATGCAGGTGTTGGTGATTATTACGGCACATACGAGGCGCAGGAGTTATTTGAACAATTTACAAGCGAAGAAATTGGCATTACCCCGTTAAAATTTGAACATAGCTTCTACTGTAATACATGTGAAGCAATGGCAACACCAAAAACATGTCCTCACGATAAAAGCGAGCATGTCATTCTTTCAGGTACAAAGGTTCGAACGATGCTGAGAAACGGAGAATTACCACCAAGCACGTTCAGCCGAAAAGAAGTCATTGAAACATTAATCGAAGGATTAAAAACGACGGTATCTTAATGGGAGGGTATGACATGAGCAACGAACATATCGTGTGGCATGATTCATCTATTACAAAAAAAGAATATCAACAAAAAAACAATCATAAAAGCGGCATTATTTGGCTCACAGGTCTAAGTGGATCAGGTAAATCAACAATCGCAAATGCAGCGGCTAGAGAGCTGTTTGAACAAGGTTATCAAGTCACTGTTCTTGATGGCGATAATGTGCGGCATGGACTGAATAAAGATTTAGGGTTTTCAGATGATGACAGAAAAGAGAACATCCGCCGCATCGGAGAAGTGGCGAAATTATTTGTTGAGCAAGGAACGATTGTCATCACGGCTTTTATTTCACCATTTCAAGAAGACCGCCGCATTGTCAGACAGTTAGTTGAAGCGGGAGAATTTCACGAAGTGTTTGTTAAATGTGATCTGAACGTATGCGAAGAGCGTGACCCAAAGGGCTTATATAAAAAAGCTAGAAATGGTGAAATTCCATTTTTCACCGGAATTGATTCACCGTATGAAGAGCCAGCTGCACCTGAGCTCGTTCTAGATACAGGTGAATTATCGCGTGAAGAGTCCAAACAGCGTCTTGTTGATTATGTAAAGGGAAGAGCGAAATAATCGCCTGATGGCAGGGGGAGAAAAGCACGATGGGGAAAGTATACATTGTGGGGGCTGGACCTGGGGATCCAGACTTAATTACATTAAAAGCCCATAAGGCAATACAGCAGGCAGATGTCATTTTATATGATCGCCTTGTCAATCAAGAAATACTCGCCCACGCCAAACCCGAGGCGGAATTAATCTATTGCGGCAAGCTCCCGAATCATCATACGATGAGACAGGAAGCCATCAATGAAGCCCTTGTGACCTATGCAAAGGAAGGGAATGTTGTCGTCCGTCTGAAAGGCGGCGACCCCTTCGTATTTGGCCGCGGCGGTGAAGAAATCGAATGCTTAGCTGAGCACGGAATTCCATATGAAGTTGTCCCGGGGATTACCTCTGGTATTGCAGCAGCTGCTTATGCAGGCATTCCTGTGACGCACCGTGAATTCAGCTCGAATGTTGCGTTTGTCACGGGTCACTATCAAAAAGATGAGCATTTTGAAGAAAAGTGGGAGGCACTGGCTACGGGGATTGATACCCTTGTGATTTACATGGGCGTCAAAAACGTAGAAAGAGTGCAGCAGCTTCTTTTAAAAAATGGACGTGATCCTGAAACGCCAGCAGCGTTTATACACTGGGGAACCACGACGAGGCAAAAGACGACTTGCTGCACTGTGGCGACACTGTCAGAAACCGTTGAAAAAGAAGGCATCGAGCATCCAAGCTTAATAGTTGTTGGAGATGTCGTTCATTTTCACCAAAAGCTGAACTGGTTTGAACCTGCCCTTATTGAGAAATGAGATTGATAAAGACAAGACACGTACATTGATCGTGTCTTTTCGTCTGAACAAAACAAGTGAGAGGGAGGAGCCGCATGAAACAAGCTGTACTTTATGTTGGGCATGGAAGCAGGGTAAAAGAAGCACAAGATAAAGCCATTTCTTTTATGAAAAGCTGTATGCCGTTAGTAGAAGCCGAAATACAAGAAATTTGTTTTTTAGAACTGACAGCCCCTTCTATAGAGGAAGGTTTTGAAGCCTGTGTGAAAAAAGGAGCTACACACATTGCGATTGTCCCGCTCCTCCTTTTAACTGCTATGCATGCTAAATCAGATATTCCAGTTGAGATTGAGAAAGTTCAAAAACGATACCCGCAAGTGAAGGTCACATACGGGAAACCAATTGGGGTCAATCAAGAAGTGACAAAAGCAGTTGCTGCAAGAATTGAAGAAGCAGGATATCAAGGCGGGAAAGCACGGATTCTTTTAATTGGCCGCGGAAGCTCTGATCCAGATGTGAAGCGAGATGTGTTTGGCATTGCGGACGATGTCCGGCGCCTGCTGCCTCTTGCTGAGGTCTTGCCATGTTTTATTACAGCATGTGAGCCAAATTACCGAGATGTTCTTGCGCAATTAACAGCAGATGATGATACGCCTGTCTATCTCGTTCCTTACTTGTTGTTTACGGGTATTTTAATGAAAGAGATTGAAAGCGAAGCGGCTCAGGCGAGAGAGAGGCTAAAAGATGTCCGGGTATGCCGGTATATTGGCTTTCATCCGCATGTAAAAGCAGCTTATATTGAACGCGTGCAAGAAACCATTTTAAACAAAGACGATGCGTTTCATTTCCAAGGAGAAAGCCATGCTTCCAGTCCATCTTGATTTAACCAATCAACAAGTGCTCATCGCCGGCGGTGGAAAAATAGCCGCAAGAAGGGCAGAGGCGCTATGCATAGAGCCTTGCCACATCACCATCGTGAGTCCTGACATTTCTAAAGAGATGGCACGTCTCATTGATACATACAACCTGAATTGGAAAGAAAAGAAAGTTGAAGCTGAAGATGTAGAGGATGCTTTTTTCATTGTCGCTGCTACAAACGATCCGGCGGTAAATGAATGGATTGCACAAACAGCACGGCCTTACCAGCTTGTCAATTGTGTGAGCCAATCAGAGCTTGGCAATGTGATCGTACCAAAGGTGGTCAAAGCAGGGAAAGTGACGATTTCAGTCTCTACAAGCGGTGCAAGCCCAGCCCGGACAAAACAGCTGGCTGCGGAAATTGAGACATTGCTTGAACAAGAGGATGTAGATGCACTTGATGCTCTCTATATCGAAAGAAAAAAACAACAAAGAAAAAGCCGATAAAATCTCTTGAAAGGATTTTATCGGCTTTTATTATTTTCGCAGCTTTAGCACCACGTCTTCGTCAGGCGTGACAAATAATGTTTGCTGTTGATCATACGTCACAAATCCGGGCTTGGCTCCCTTTGGTTTTTTCACATGCCGGATTTTCGTGTAATCGACAGGAACAGAGCTCGACTCTTTTGCCTTCGAGAAGTAGGCAGCGATTTGAGCCGCTTCAAGTAGCGTCTGTTCATCAGGCGTTTGATGACGGATGACGACATGTGATCCAGGAATATCTTTCGTGTGTAGCCAAATGTCGTCACGGGCAGCCGCCTTTGTGGTTAAATACTCGTTTTGTTTGTTGTTTTTTCCGACTAATATCGGAATCCCTTGAGACGATTCATACGCTTCAAGCTGAATGGCCGCCGTTTTTTTCTTTTTGGCGTTGCGCTTTTGTTTGGCGCGTAAATATTTCCCTTCAACAAGCTCTTCTCTCATTTCCTCTAAATCCTTCGGTGAGGCAGAGGAGAGCTGCTGAATCAACTCATCAAAATAAGCAATCTCTTCATGCGTCCGCTCAATTTGCTCATTGACTGCTTCTACTGCATTTTTTGCCTTTTGATATTTTATGAAATATGCTTGCGCATTTTCAGAAGGGGTTTTGTTTGTTTTGAGCGGTATTGTGATTTCTCCGCCATCTTCATCGTAATAATTGATGACAGTCGCTTCTTTATCCCCTTTTTTGATGGCATATAAATTGGCTGTTAGCAATTCGCCATAGAGCTGGTATTTATGGGCATTTTGAGATTCTTCAAGGGTTCTGTTCAGTTTTTTGAGTTTGTTTTCATTTTTCTTTTTTTCATTTACGACAAACCGTTCAAGGTCAGACGCTTGTTGTTTCACTCTGTCTCTTTCAGCTTTGCCGAAATAAAAGCGGTCAAGCAGCTGGCTGAGAGAGTCGAATGTCTTTATTTCACCATCGACATGCTGCAGTTCTAATAAATAGAAATATTCTTTCCCGTCTTTTCTTGTGAGCTGCGGGGTAAAGGAATGCATGCGAATCAGCTGGAACATGTCGAGTAGCGTATTTGGAATCGTTTCCTTATTGGCAAGACCGGCCCTGTGTACAGCTTCCTTTGCAAACAGCGGAGAAACCCCAGAGAATGTTTCGACAATTTGCTTTGCGATCATTCCTTCTTGAAAGCGTAAATGCTTTAAAATATCGTCCTTCGTTACTGCAAACGGATTTAATTTTTGCTGCGCAGGCGGCAGAAGGTATTCGTGACCAGGAAGCACTGTTCGATAGCTGTTCACAGATGGAGAAAGATGCTTCAAGCCATCGATGATCTGCTGCGTGTCATCTTCGACAAGAATCAAATTACTATGCCTTCCCATGATTTCAATGTAGAGCTTTCGAGTCTGTTCGTCGCCAATTTCATTGCGACTTCGTACATGAAGTACGATCACACGGTCAAATCCAATTTGTTCGAAACGCTCAATGAATCCGCCCTCAAGATGTTTTCTAAGGAGCATACAAAACATTGGAGGTTCGCTTGGATTGTCATATTGCTGCTCTGTGAGCTGCACTCTAGCGTAGCTCGGATGAGCGGATAAAAGGAGCTTGTGATTTTTTCCGTTTGCCCGGATATGAAAAATCAACTCGTGCTTATATGGCTGATGAATTTTTGAAATTCTTCCACCAGTTAATGTCTCTTGCAATTCATTTGTCATACCATATGTAAAAATGCCGTCAAATGACATGTTGGATACACCCTCTTCTTTCACACAAATCTACTGAAAGAACCTTTCATTTCTCGTTCTTTAGGCAGTCTTATTATTATAGCATGATTTAGGACGAGTCTGAATAAACTGGCTTATAGAACACTGCATATGAGAGAGAACAAAAGAGGAGTGGACGAGGTCAAATGAATTGGCATGAACTGAACCAAACCGATTTATTAAAAACAATGAATACATCGATAGGTGACGGACTGTCAGAAAAAGATGTACAAAAACGGCTTGAAAAACACGGGCCAAATGAATTGCAAGAAGGGAAAAAGGCGTCGGCTCTGATCATTTTTTTAGCGCAATTTAAAGACTTTATGGTGTTAATCTTGCTTGCAGCAACGATCATTTCTGCTTTTCTAGGCGAATACATTGATGCAGTCGCCATTGTAGCGATTGTTCTAATTAATGGAGTGCTCGGATTTTATCAAGAACGCCGGGCGGAAAAATCCCTTCAAGCGCTAAAGGAATTATCAACCCCGCATGTATATGCAAAGAGAAATAATGAATGGATCAAGATCCCGTCCAAACATCTCGTGCCAGGGGATATTGTGAAATTTTCAAGTGGAGACCGGATTGGGGCAGATATTAGATTACTAGAAACAAAGAGCCTGGAAATCGAGGAGTCTGCTCTCACTGGCGAATCCATTCCAGCAGTCAAACACGCAAGTCCGCTTTCTAGTAATCATGTCTCGCTTGGAGATTTGACGAACATGGCCTTTATGGGGACGCTTGTCACTAGAGGAAGCGGCATGGGCGTTGTCATTGGTACAGGAATGAATACAGCGATGGGACAAATTGCCGGCATGCTGGATGCAGCAGGGAATATGGAAACACCGCTGCAAAGACGTCTCGAACAGCTGGGGAAAATCCTCATTGTGGCTGCTTTATTTTTAACTGTGCTCGTTGTGGTTCTTGGCATTGTGCAAGGACATGATTTGTATCATATGTTCCTGGCGGGAGTATCTCTTGCGGTTGCTGCCATTCCTGAAGGGCTGCCGGCGATTGTCACCGTCGCACTTTCCTTAGGAGTACAGCGGATGATCAAACAAAAATCGATTGTCAGAAAGCTCCCGGCGGTGGAGACTCTTGGCTGTGCGTCGATTATTTGCTCAGACAAAACAGGAACCATGACGCAAAATAAAATGACTGTGACCCATGTATGGGCAGAGGGAAAAACGTGGAATATTTCTGGTACGGGCTATGAGCCATCTGGTGATTTTACCTTGAACGGAGAACTTGTCCATGTAGACAAACATCCAAGCCTGCAAAAGGTGTTATTATACGGAGCGCTTTGTAATACATCGACCATCGTTGAAAAAGATGGCGAAATGAGGCTTGATGGTGATCCGACAGAGGGGGCACTTCTCACCGCAGCACGTAAAGCGGGTTTTACAGAGCAATTCATTGAAGCGGGATTTCACGTAGTAGAAGAGTTTCCTTTTGATTCAGAAAGAAAGATGATGTCAGTCGTCGTCGAAACGAATCAAAAAGAGCGGTACGTCATTGCAAAAGGTGCGCCGGATGTCTTGATGAACCGTTCAAGCCATATCATGCACGGCGGACGCACAGCTTCATTTTCAACCACTCACAGGCAAGAAACAGAGGCTGCGATTCAAGGATTAGCAAGACAAGCGCTGAGAACGATTGCCATTGCGTATAAAAAAGTTGGTCTGACCGAGAAAATCACCACTGTCCAGCAGGCTGAAACTGATTTAACATTTATCGGACTAGAGGGCATGATCGACCCGCCTCGTCCTGAAGTGAGACGAGCGATTAAAGAGTGCAGGGATGCGGGCATAAAAACAGTCATGATTACAGGGGATCACGTGGAAACAGCCAAAGCGATCGCAAAAGACTTGAGCCTTTTACCAAAGCAAGGAAAGGTGCTCGACGGAAAAGCGCTGGATCAGCTGAGTGACAAAGAGCTTGAGCAAACGGCTGAAAATGTATACGTCTTTGCACGGGTATCACCGGAGCATAAGCTGAGAATTGTGAAGGCTTATCAAAAAAATGGACATATTGTAGCGATGACAGGTGACGGGGTCAATGATGCGCCTGCAATTAAGCAAGCAGATATCGGTATCTCCATGGGCATCACTGGAACAGACGTAGCCAAGGAAGCGTCCTCTCTTATTTTACTTGATGACAACTTTGCGACCATTAAATCGGCCATTAAAGAAGGCCGAAATATTTATGAAAACATTCGTAAATTTGTTCGCTATTTGCTCGCATCAAATGTGGGAGAAATTTTGGTTATGCTGTTTGCGATGCTTCTAGCGCTTCCGCTTCCTCTCGTTCCTATTCAAATTTTATGGGTCAACCTTGTCACAGATGGTCTCCCGGCGATGGCGCTTGGTATGGATAAGCCAGAAGGCGATGTCATGAAAAGGAAGCCGAGGAATATGAAAGAGGGGATTTTTGCTAGAGGGCTCGGCTGGAAGGTTGTATCTAGAGGATTTCTCATTGGACTTGCGACCCTTTTAGCATTTATGTTTGTGTATCACCGTGATCCAAACAACCTGCCATATGCACAGACTGTTGCATTTAGTACACTTGTGTTGGCGCAGCTCATTCATGTATTTGACTGCCGCAGTGAACGATCCATCTTTGAACGCAATCCATTCGGGAATCTCTACTTAATCGGTGCGGTTTTGTCATCACTTTTACTGATGTTTGTGGTCATTTATTATCCGCCGCTTCAGCCGATTTTCAAAACGGTGGCGATTGCACCAATTGATTGGCTGCTGATCATCGGTATGTCTGCACTGCCAACTTTTTTACTGGCAGGATCACTTTTGACAAGAAAAAAATAATTCGTTATGGTATAATTTTGAGGTAATAGTGTCTGCTATTACCTTTTTCATTTATTAATATGAAAGAATTGGGTGTTTTGACATGATACGCAGTATGACGGGATTCGGTCAAGCGAGTAAAACGGATGGAGAACTGACAGTGTCAGTTGAGCTAAAATCGGTCAATCACCGTTTTAAAGAGGTTCATGCCCGTTTGCCGAGGCCGCTTTTATATTTCGAAGACACATTAAAAAAAATCATTCTTCGTCACGTGCAGCGTGGTAGAATTGAGTTGTTTGTTACGATTGAAGGCGGTAAACTAGCAAGCCGATCCTTGCAGATCGACTGGCCGCTGCTTGATGAATACATGAAAGCCGCAAAAGATCTCGAGAAACGCTATCACATTTCAGGCATTCAGCATGCACATGACTTACTGGGGCTAGAGCATGCCGTTCAAGTAGAAGAATCGTCCAGCCGAAATGAGCAATTAGAGCAATTGCTGATGGAAGCTTGTGAAACGGCTGTCAAGGAACTTTGCTTCATGAGAGAGCAGGAGGGAACATCACTTCAAAAAGACTGTGAGCTGAGGCTTTCTGAATTAGAGGCCTATACAGAAGAAATCAAAGTCTTTGCACCAGAGGTTGTGAGTCAGTATAAAGACAGGCTCAATCAGCGATTGCAAGAATGGATCGGAGAGGCGCTTGACGAAAGCAGATTGACAACAGAGGCTGCGATCTTTGCTGACCGCTGTGACATTACAGAAGAGATTACGAGATTGAAAAGTCACTTTCAGCAATTCCAGCAAATCTTGATGCAAGGCGGTGCTGCTGGCAGAAAACTTAATTTTCTTGTACAGGAGCTCAACCGTGAAGTGAACACCATTGGCTCAAAAGCGAACCATCATCACTTAACAAAGCTGGTGGTTGAAATGAAAAGTGCTATTGAAAAAATAAAAGAACAAGTGCAAAATATAGAATAGTCATTGTGTATGCTGTTTACAGTACGTCTCTTTCGGCGAGACTAGAGACGTTTATAATACAGGGGGACGTTAGAAGATGACCATAAAGTTGATCAATATCGGATTTGGAAACATCATTTCAGCGAATCGGATGATTTCGATCGTCAGTCCGGAATCAGCACCGATTAAACGAATGATACAAGACGCAAGAGATCGAGGCATGCTCATAGATGCTACATACGGAAGAAGAACCCGTGCTGTTGTCATTATGGACAGTGACCATGTCATCTTATCTGCCGTTCAGCCTGAGACTGTCGCGCAAAGACTTTCTGTAAAAGAAGAAATCATAGATGAAGGGCAGGGGTAATACGCCATTATGAAAGAAAGAGGACTATTAATCGTTCTCTCTGGACCTTCGGGAGTTGGAAAAGGAACGGTCAGACAAGCCATTTTCTCCCAGGAAGATGCGAAATTTGAATACTCAATTTCTGTGACAACACGTAAACCGCGTGAAGGTGAAAGAAATGGTGTCGATTATTTCTTTAAATCCAGGGAAGAATTTGAACATATGATTGAAAACAAAAAGCTGTTAGAATGGGCAGAGTATGTCGGGAATTACTACGGCACGCCTGTTGACTATGTAGAACAGACATTAAGCGAAGGAAAAGATGTTTTCCTTGAAATCGAAGTGCAAGGTGCACTTCAAGTAAGAGAAGCATTCCCAGAAGGTCTTTTTATTTTCCTTGCACCGCCTAGTCTTTCAGAACTTCAGAACCGCATCATTACACGTGGTACAGAGTCTGAGGAGCTCATTCGAAATCGAATGGCTGCTGCAAAAGAAGAGATTGAAATGATGGATGCTTACGACTATGTCGTGGAAAACGATGATGTCGAGCTTGCTTGTGAAAGAATCAAAGCGATCGTCCTTGCAGAACACCTGCGCAGAGACAGAGTCGCACCAAGATATAAAAAAATGCTGGGGGTAGAATAAACTATGTTAGATCCTTCAATTGACTCATTGATGAACAAACTTGATTCAAAATACACACTTGTGACAGTGTCTGCACGCCGTGCACGTGAAATGCAGATCCATCAAGATCAGCAAATTGAAAATACAAAGTCTTACAAATTTGTAGGCAAAGCACTTGAAGAAATTGATGCCGGTCTTTTGACATTTGAAAAAGAGGATCAAGAATAACACATCGCTTCTGGTATGCAGATACGATACGTTCAAAAAAGTCAAAACTATGATTGGTTTTGACTTTTTTGAATTGTAGACGAATTTGTGAAAAAGGCCGTTAAGGGGGACAAACGAATGTTACAGTCAAAAAATATTTTGCTCGGCGTCAGCGGAGGAATCGCCGTATATAAAGCAGCTGCACTTACTAGTAAACTCGTACAGGCGGGCGCAAATGTAAGAGTGATTATGACAGAATCTGCCCGTGAGTTTGTGACTCCGCTTACCTTCCAAGCACTGTCTAGGCATGAGGTGTATGTGGATACATTTAAAGAAAACAATCCAAAAGTCATTGCGCATATTGACGTAGCTGACTGGGCCGACCTCATTCTTGTTGCCCCTGCAACAGCACATACGATTGGCAAAATGGCGGCAGGGCTTGCAGATGATATGCTCACGACGACCTTACTTGCTTCAACTGCTCCTGTATGGATCGCACCAGCTATGAATGTGCATATGTATGATCACCCGGCTGTAAAGCGGAACATTCGCACATTATATGAGGACGGCTACCGGTTTATTGAACCGAGTGAAGGTTATTTAGCCTGTGGCTATATTGGAAAAGGGCGATTAGAGGAGCCTGAAAAAATAGTTGAGCACATCCGTGCATTTTTTGAAGAGCCAAAAAACTTACCGCTTTCAGGTAAAAAAGTCGTGGTGACAGCAGGTCCTACACGAGAAGTCATCGATCCTGTGCGTTTCTTTACAAATCGATCGTCAGGAAAAATGGGCTATGCAATTGCAGAGGCTGCGCAGCAGATGGGAGCTGATGTCACGCTTATTTCAGGACCTGTTTCTTTAACGGCACCTGATCATGTACATGTGGTACACGTTGAATCGGCAGAGGACATGTATCAAGCCGCATTAGCTGTGTACGAGGAAGCGGACCTTGTCATTAAATCAGCAGCAGTCGCCGACTATACCCCTGTGACCTCATATCCTCATAAAATGAAAAAACAGGACGGCGGCTTAGAAATTGAATTCACCCGGACAAAAGATATTTTAAAAGAGCTGGGGAAAAGAAAAGAGCATCAAGTGCTTGTCGGTTTTGCAGCTGAAACGCAGGATGTAGAATATTATGCGAAAAAGAAAATCGAATCCAAGCATTTAGATATGATTGTAGCCAACAATGTCACAAAAGAAGGTGCAGGTTTTGGCACAGACACAAATGTAGCAGCAATCATCAAAGCAGATGGTACAACAACAGAACTGCCGATGATGAGCAAAAAAGACCTCGCTTTTGAAATCTTAAAGGAGGCAAAACAGCTGTTGCCAAAAGAGCGTGATCGCGCATGATTGCTGAAGTCATCGTAGATGTCACAACGAAAGCCATTGACCGGCCATTCGATTACCGTGTACCAGATCGATTCAAAGATCTCGTCAAAGCGGGAATGAGGGTGGTCGTCCCCTTTGGCCCGAGGAAGATTCAAGGGTTTGTGACAAAAGTCAAAGAAGAAACAGATGTAAAAACAGGAAGCATAAAGGACATTGTCGATTTATTTGATTTATCACCTGTTCTGACAGATGAGCTATTGGAGCTTTCCCACTGGCTGACGGAAAAAACATTGTCCTATCACATTACGGCACTTCAATCGATGCTGCCTGCAGCCATGAAGGCGAAGTATGAAAAAGAAATTCAAGTGCTGTCAGATGAAGAACTTCCGCAGTCATTGAAAGAGCTTTTCGGTCAGCGAGACAGCATTCTTTACGCTGACATCCCAGCCGAACAACTAAAACAGATTCAAAAGCATGTCCAAAAAGGTCATTTAGAGGTAAGGTATCACGTCTCGCAAAAATCTGGAAAGAAAAAAGTGCGCACGCTCCAACTAGCTGCATCAAAAGATAAGCTTGAAGAAAAACAGCAGCAGCTGAAGAAAAATGCGGTGAAACAAAAGGCTCTGCTCTCCTTTTTGCTTCAAGCGAGTGAGACGACCTTTTTAGCGAAAGACTTGCAGCAGCAAACAGGCGCGAGTTCTCAAACGCTTAAAACCTTTATTCAAGAGGGGCTGCTAACAGAAAGCTATGAAGAGGTCTACCGGGATCCTTATCGTGACCGGGCATTTACACCTTCTGCTTCACTTGACCTTATGCCAGAACAAGCAGAAGCGGCAAAACATATTCATCAAGCAGTCAGCGGTGACCGGCATGAAACCTTTCTGCTGCACGGGGTGACAGGAAGCGGTAAAACGGAGATTTACTTGCAGACGATTGATCATGCCCTTCAAAAAGGAAAAGAAGCGATCGTCCTCGTTCCTGAAATCTCGTTAACCCCTCAAATGGTTCAGCGGTTTAAAGAACGATTCGGTTCAAATGTGGCTGTACTTCATAGCGGATTATCGACAGGGGAAAAATATGATGAATGGCGGAAAATCCACCGCAAGGAAGTCAAACTTGTCGTGGGCGCTAGATCGGCTGTTTTCGCACCATTTGAAAATCTAGGCATGATTATCATAGATGAAGAGCATGAATCTTCTTATAAACAAGAGGAAATGCCTCGTTATCATGCCAAGGACGTCGCCATTGAACGAGCCAGAAGGCATCGTTGCCCAGTTGTTTTAGGTAGTGCAACTCCTTCACTTGAAACCTATGCGCGTGCCAAAAAAGGCGTGTTTACATTGCTGACGCTCAAAAACCGAGTCAACCAGCAGCAGCTGCCGCACGTTTCGTTAATTGATATGAGAGAAGAATTGAGAAATGGCAACAGGTCCATGTTTTCAGAAGAATTAATGCTCAGATTAAAGGAAGTGCTTGAAAGAAAAGAACAAGCCGTCTTATTTCTGAATAAAAGGGGCTATTCATCCTTTGTGATGTGCCGTGATTGCGGATATGTGGAGCAATGTCCTCATTGCGAAATTTCTCTCACCTATCACCGCTATCAAAAACGGTTGAAATGCCATTATTGCGGTCACGAGGCACCGGTGCCAGCTGAATGTCCAGAATGCCATAGTGAGCATATTCGCTATTTTGGTACGGGTACGCAGCGTGTAGAAGAAGAGCTGACAAAAGTACTGCCAGAGGCAAGAGTCATCCGAATGGATGTGGATACAACGTCTCGTAAAGGTGCTCACGAAAAACTCCTCACATCTTTTGGCAATAAAGAAGCAGATATTTTGCTTGGGACGCAGATGATTGCAAAAGGGCTAGATTTCCCAGATGTCACACTTGTTGGTGTTCTAAGTGCGGATACGTCTCTTCATATCCCTGATTTCCGTTCAAGTGAAAAAACATTTCAGCTTCTCACGCAGGTCAGCGGCAGGGCAGGACGACATGAAAAAGAGGGCTCTGTGATCATTCAATCGTATACGCCTTCTCACTATAGTATTGAATTAACGAAGCAGCATGACTACGAAGCCTTTTATGAACAGGAGATGCTGCATCGCCGCCACCAGTCCTATCCGCCGTATTACTTTTTGGCGATGGTGACAGTATCACATGAGGAAGTGACGAAGGCAGCACATGTCACGGATCAAATTGTTCAGTTCCTCAAAATGAACTGTGCACCGAATACAAGAATTCTTGGTCCGGCTGCATCACCAATCGCTAAGATCAAAGATAGATATCGATATCAATGCGTGATAAAATACAAAAGGGAAAATGAACTGGCAAGTTTACTACGGAAAATACAAGATCATTATCAAAAGGAAATGGAACAAAAACAATTGATGATTTCAATAGATATGAATCCATATATGATGATGTAAAACGGAGGGCTTTAAGTGGCAGTAAAACCAATAGTCATGCATCCGGCAGAAGTACTTGAACAAAAGGCAGAGCCTGTCGATACGTTCGATAAAAAGCTCAAAAAACTGCTTGATGATATGTATGATACAATGCTTGAGCTAGATGGAGTCGGACTAGCAGCACCACAAATTGGCATTTCACAAAGAATTGCTGTTGTCGATATCGGAGAAGAACCTGGCAGAATTGATTTAGTGAATCCTGAGGTTCTTGAAATAAAAGGATATCAAACAGATATTGAAGGCTGCCTGAGCTTTCCATCTTTATACGGCACAGTAGAAAGACCGAGCTATGTGAAGGTAAAAGCCTTTGATAAGAAAGGCAAACCATTTACAATAGAAGCAGAAGGATTTTTAGCAAGAGCCTTATTGCACGAAATTGATCATTTAGACGGGATATTATTTACGTCGAAAATCATTCAAACCTATACAGAAAAAGAACTTGCGGAAATGGAAGGGTGAAGAAAATGGCACGTATTATATTTATGGGAACCCCTGATTTCTCAGTACCTGTGCTGCAGACACTCATAACAGAAGGATACGAAGTTGTCGGGGTCGTCACGCAGCCAGATCGCCCGAAAGGCAGAAAACGAGTACTCACGCCGCCTCCTGTGAAAGTGGAAGCCTTAAAGCACGGCATTCCGGTCTTGCAGCCTGAAAAGGTGCGCCTTGATGAAGAAATTGATAAAGTGCTTGCCTTAAAGCCGGATTTAATTGTCACGGCGGCATTTGGACAAATTTTGCCAAAACGATTACTAGATGAACCTCAGTTTGGCTGTATCAATGTACATGCCTCACTGCTGCCAGAACTAAGAGGGGGCGCGCCGATCCATTATGCGATCCTTCAAGGCAAAAAGAAAACAGGCGTCACGATCATGTACATGGTGGAACGACTTGATGCAGGGGACATGATCAGTAAAGTAGAAGTAGAAATTGACGAATTAGACAATGTCGGAACATTGCATGACAAATTAAGTGTTGCAGGCGCTGCACTATTGAAAGATACTGTGCCAAATGTTCTGAGCGGATCTATTTCGCCAATTCCGCAAAATGAAGAAGCGGCAACGTACGCACCTAATATTAAGCGGGAGCAAGAAAGAATAGATTGGGCAAAAACTGGTGAAGAGCTTTACAACCAAGTTCGCGGCTTAAATCCGTGGCCAGTTGCCTATACTGAATGGAACGGGGCTCATCTAAAAGTATGGGAAGCGAAAAAAGTTCCACTCGAAGCGCAAGAAGAACCTGGGAAAGTGATTGAGCTTCAAAAAGAAGGTCCAGTCATTGGAACTGGGAATAAACAAGGCCTTTTATTAACAGGTGTACAGCCAGCTGGTAAGAAAAAGATGAGCGGCGAAGACTTCCTAAGAGGCGCAAATATCGAAATGGGACAGAAATTAGGGTTAATGAATGAAGAAAAGTAATGTGAGAGAAGTAGCGCTGGACGCTTTAATCAAACTCGAACAAAACCAAGCTTACAGTAATTTACTTTTACAGTCAGTCATGAAAGACAAAGACTTGGCAGATCAGGACAAACCGCTCTTAACAGAGCTTGTGTACGGTACACTGCAAAACAAGCTGGCATTAGATTATATGCTGGTACCATTTGTGAAAAAACCGCAAAAGGTGGCTCCGTGGGTCATGCAACTTTTGCGGATGTCCCTTTATCAAATGGTGTACCTTGAAAAGATTCCAGATCGTGCAGCCATCCATGAAGCAGTTGAGCTAACGAAAAAGAGAGGGCACAAGGGTATATCTTCACTTGTGAACGGCGTTCTTCGATCCGTGCAAAGAGAAGGCGTTCCGGCTTTTGATGACATCAAAGATCCAGTCAAGCGGCTTTCGATTGAGACAAGCCACCCATTATGGCTCGTGCAGGAATGGGTTCAGTCGTACGGATTTGAAGCGGCAGAAAGCATGTGCCGCATTCATTTAGTACCGCCAAAGCAAACCCTTCGTGTCAATCGAATGAAAACCGGCCGCGCAGCACTGCAGCAAGAACTGCTGGATGTCGGAATTGAAACGGAGCTTGGCGACTTATCAGAAGATGCACTTAAGCTGATGAAAGGGTCCATCGTTTCAACCCCTTCTTTTCAAGAAGGCTATGTGACCATTCAAGATGAAAGCTCAATGCTTGTCGCAAGAGCACTAGACCCTCAGCCGGGAGAAGCTGTGCTTGACGCCTGTGCGGCTCCAGGCGGAAAATCAACACATATCGCAGAGCGTATGAACGACGAAGGACAAATTGTTTCACTAGATTTGCACGAACATAAAGTGAAACTCATCAAACAAGCAGCAAAACGTCTGAACCTTACTCAAATTGAGGCAAAAGCGCTTGATGCAAGGAAAGCAAAGGGCGATTACAGCGAAGCTTCATTTGACCGGATTCTGATTGATGCGCCGTGTTCTGGATTTGGCGTCATTAGACGAAAACCAGATATGAAATATACAAAGTCTAAAGAAGACTCAGCAAGGCTTGCTGCAATTCAGCAGGCAATCTTAAAAGAAACAGCTCCGCTTTTAAAGCCTGGCGGAACCCTTGTATATAGTACATGTACAATGGACCCAACAGAAAATCAACAAGTGATCCATGCGTTTTTACAAGAACACCAAGACTTCGAACCCGATCTATCTCTTAATGAACGGCTGCCTGAGCAGGTTGCTCCGTTTGTTCAAAACGGAAGTGTGCAAATTCTTCCTCATTATTTCGGAACAGATGGTTTCTTTATTTGCAGCATGAGAAAGAAGGGATAAAAAATGACAGAACAAAAAGTAAGAAAAGAACTGAAAACAGATATGCCATCGATCTATTCATTTGAGCTTCACGAAATGAAAGAATGGTTAAAAGAACAAGACGAAAAGCCTTTCCGCGCAGCGCAAATTTTTGAGTGGCTTTATGAGAAACGTGTGACATCCTTTGATGAAATGTCTAACCTCTCCAAAGATTTAAGAGAAAAATTAAAAGATCAATTTACAATCACAACATTAAAAACCGTGATCAAACAAACGTCTCAAGACGGAACGATCAAGTTTTTATTTGAACTGCATGATGGTTATACAATTGAAACAGTGCTTATGCGTCATGAATATGGAAACTCTGTCTGCGTGACAACACAGGTTGGCTGTAGAATCGGCTGTACATTCTGTGCATCTACACTTGGCGGTTTAAAACGAAACCTTGAAGCCGGAGAAATCGTTGCACAAGTATTGAAAGTACAGCAGGCACTTGACGAAACAGACGAGAGAGTCAGCTCTGTTGTCATCATGGGAATTGGCGAACCGTTTGATAACTTTGAAGAGATGCTTGCTTTCCTTAAAATCATCAACCATGATCATGGCTTAAATATTGGTGCGCGCCATATTACGGTTTCGACAAGCGGAATCATTCCAAAGATCTATCAATTTGCTGATGAGCAAATGCAAATCAATTTTGCTGTGTCATTGCACGCACCGAACACAGAGATCAGAAGCCGCCTAATGCCGATCAATAAGGCATATAAGCTGCCAAAATTAATGGAAGCCATCGAATACTACATTCAAAAGACGGGTAGACGTGTCAGCTTTGAATACGGCCTGTTTGGCGGAGTAAATGATCAAGTTCACCATGCAGAAGAACTTGCAGACCTATTAAAAGGAATTAAGTGCCACGTGAACCTCATTCCGGTGAACTATGTACCAGAGAGAGATTATGTGAGAACACCTAGAGAACAAATCTTCCTATTTGAAAAAACGCTGAAAGAACGAGGCGTAAACGTAACGATTAGACGAGAGCAAGGCCATGACATTGATGCTGCTTGCGGTCAGCTAAGAGCGAAGGAGCGTCAGGAAGAGACGAGGTGACGAATGTTGATAAGGGCAGCCTTTCTTACCGATACAGGAAAAGTCCGTCAGCATAATGAAGATGATGCAGGTGTTTTTGAAGCAAAAGAAGATTCACTTCTCGCTGTTGTAGCAGACGGCATGGGAGGTCATCTTGCTGGTGATGTCGCCAGCAAGATGGCAGTCTCTTCTTTAAAAGAATACTGGGAAGAAACATCTTCAATTCCAGAAAAGCCAGCCGATCAAGAAAGCTGGTTAATCTCAAAAATCAGTGACATTAATGACCAAGTTTATGAACATGCGCAAAACAATGAGGAGTGCCAAGGAATGGGGACGACCATTGTATGCGCGCTCGTTCATTTGCAAACGGTCACAATTGCGCATATTGGAGACAGCCGCTGTTACCTGCTAAGAGAAGGAGCGCTGACCCAATTAACAGATGATCATTCACTCGTGAACGAGCTTGTGAAAACGGGTGAAATTTCAAAAGCGGATGCAGAATATCATCCAAGAAAAAATGTGCTCACGAAAGCATTAGGAACAGATAAACGTGTTCAAATTGATGCACGCACTTTTGAAGTGGACCCAGGAGATCAAATCCTGCTTTGCTCAGATGGTCTATCGAATAAAGTAGAAGAAGAGAATTTGACTCATATATTAACGCAAACGACCGCACCAGAGGAAAAAGTAACAGAGTTAATACAAACAGCGAATGACAACGGCGGTGAAGATAACATTACAGCAGTATTGTTAGAAATCTCCTCCCAGCCAGAGGAGGGTGACAGCAAGTGTTGATCGGAAAAAGGATCAGCGGCCGTTATCAGATTCTTCGCGTCATAGGCGGAGGCGGAATGGCAAACGTCTATTTGGCGGAGGATATGATTTTAGATCGCGAAGTAGCGATTAAAATTTTGCGGTTTGACTTTGCGAGCGATGATGATTTTATTAGACGTTTCCGGAGGGAAGCGCAGTCAGCTGCAAGCTTAGATCATTCGAATATTGTCAGCATCTACGATGTCGGGGAAGAAGATGACATTTATTATATTGTCATGGAATATGTCGAGGGAATGACGCTGAAGGAATACATACATGCTAATGGCCCGCTTCATCCGAAAGAAGCCGTTCGCATCATGGAGCAAGTCGTTGCGGCGATGGAAGAAGCCCATGCGAAACAGCTTGTTCACCGTGACATTAAGCCTCACAATATATTAATAGACAATATGGGGAACATCAAAGTCACTGATTTTGGGATTGCCATGGCACTCAGCTCAGCGACCATTACCCATACAAATTCTGTCCTAGGCTCCGTGCACTACTTGTCTCCAGAACAAGCACGCGGGGGACTTGCAACGAAAAAGTCAGACATCTATTCGCTTGGGATTGTGCTCTATGAACTCATCTCAGGACGCATGCCATTTGAAGGTGAATCGGCTGTCAGTGTTGCACTGAAGCATTTGCAATCAGAGCCACCATCTGTGAGAAGATGGAATCCTTCTGTTCCACAAAGCGTGGAAAACATCATTTTAAAGGCGATGGCCAAAGATCCATTTTATCGATATGAAGATGCATCTGAAATGCAAAAAGACTTAAAAACCGCTTTCGATCCAGCCAGACTAAAAGAAAAACGCTTTGTTATTGAAGAAGACCATGAAGCAACGAAAGCAATCCCAATCATTCAAGATCATCAAATTGATCAAGACAATGAAAAAACAGCCGTCCACTCGGCTCAAAAACCGAAGAAAAAAAAGAAACAAAAGCCGAAAAAGAAACGAAAAAAATGGCCATGGATTGTGGCATCCATCTTATTTATATTGACTGCTGCGACAATTTTAGCCATCACTGTGTTTCCAGGGCTGCTTTTTCCAAAAGATGTGGAAGTCACAGACGTATCTGGCATGACGGTTGAAAAAGCAGAAGATACCTTGAAGAAAGCTGGGTTTACCGTCGCTTCGGAGTCAATAGAGATCGCTGATGAGAAAATTGAAAAAGGTCTCGTCGTCAAAACAGACCCGAAAATCGGCACAAAGGTCAAAGAAGGAACAGAGATTCAGCTTTACGAAAGTACTGGCAAGGAAAAGACCGAATTACCTGATGTTACAGGGGAAAAGGTCGATAAAGCAAAAGAAATATTAGAGAAAAAAGGGTTTAAACAGGTCGTTGTGGAGGAAGTGAATGATAATGACACCGAGTCTGGGATTGTCATGGAACAGAGTCCTTCAGCGAATACTGAGCTTGTAGCAGCAGATGAAGAGGTCACGTTGACTGTCAGCATAGGTCCTGCCGATATTACATTACGTGATTTAACGACGTATAGTAAGCAAGCGGCATCGAATTATTTAGAGGATAACGGTTTAAAGCTCGATGAAAAAAAAGCGCATTCTGACGATGTGCCAAAAGGCGAGGTCATGAAGCAGGAACCGGGAGCAGGGACAGCTGTTAAACCAGGTGACACGGTCAAGATTACATTCTCTCTTGGACCGAAGGAAAAACCAGCCAAAACGGTGACTGAAAAGATTGCGATCCCTTATGAACCAGAAGCGGAAGGGCAGGAGATGAATGTCCAAATTTCTATTGATGATGCGGAGCATAGCATCTCTGATTCATACGAAAGCTTTAAAATCACTGCGCCGACTGAACGGACCATTAAATTTAAGATTGAACCAGGTCAAAAAGGATATTATCAAGTGACGGTGGATGATAAAGTCGTCAGCTCGAAAACGATCGAATACCCTGATGATGAATAAAGGAGGGACTTTATGCCTGAGGGCAAAATTATAAAAGCATTAAGCGGATTCTACTATGTGCTGGATGAGTCGCAAGAGAGTGGAAAAGTAGTTCAGTGCAGAGCGAGAGGCATCTTTCGAAAAAACAAAATTACACCTCTTGTTGGCGATTACGTCGTGTATCAAGCAGACAATGATAAAGAAGGCTACTTATTAGAAGTAAAAGAACGGACAAACGAACTTGTTCGTCCACCAATTAGTAACGTTGATCAAGCGGTACTTGTTTTCTCAGCAGCAGAACCAACCTTTAGCACATCACTCTTAGACAGATTTTTAGTGCTTGTTGAAGCGAATCATATTGAGCCGATTATCTGCATCACAAAAATGGACTTATTGAAAACAGACGAAGAGCGTGAAACCATCAAGGCATATGCAGACGACTATCGGCAAATGGGCTATGATGTTCATTTAACCTCTACGATTGAAGGAGATGGCATTGAGAAGCTGACCCCGCATTTCCACAATAAAATCACGGTATTTGCCGGTCAGTCTGGTGTAGGAAAATCCTCCCTTTTAAATGCGATGAGTCCTGAATTGGCGCTGAAAACAGATGATATCTCATCCCATCTCGGACGAGGAAAGCATACGACAAGACATGTCGAACTCATTCGAACAGCAGACGGGCTCATTGCAGATACTCCGGGCTTTAGCTCGCTCGAATTTACTGGCATCGAAGCAGAAGATCTAGGTCTATACTTTTTAGAGATTAGAGACCGAAGTGCAGATTGTAAATTTCGAGGCTGCCTGCACGTGAAAGAGCCTGGCTGTGCGATAAAAGATGCGGTCGAGCATGATCAAATCAAAGAGTATCGCTATCAGCATTATTTAGAGTTTTTAACTGAAATCAAAGACAGAAAGCCGAGGTACTAAATCATGGTTTATATTGCCCCTTCCATTTTATCAGCAGATTTTGCCAATTTGGAGAAAGATATCCGTGATGTGGAACAAGGCGGTGCAGATTACATTCATATCGATGTCATGGACGGTCATTTTGTTCCGAATATGACATTTGGGCCAAATGTCGTCGAAGCGATTAGACCGCATACGCGTCTTCCGCTAGATGTTCACTTAATGATTGAGCAGCCAGATCGGTATATTCCTGCATTCGCAAAAGCAGGCGCTGATATTATCTCTGTTCATGTGGAAGCTTGTCCGCACTTACACCGAACAATACAACATATAAAAGAACAAGGTGTAAAAGCAGGGGTCGTCTTGAATCCGCACACACCTGTTTCTCACATTGAGCATGTATTAGAAGATGTGGACCTTGTGTTATTTATGACAGTCAACCCTGGTTTCGGGGGACAGGCATTTATTCCATCTGTCCTCACGAAGGTAAAAGAAGTAAAAGCACTGAGTGAACAAAAGGGCTTAACCGATTTACTGATAGAAATAGACGGCGGTGTCAATGTAGAGACTGCAAAGAGCTGCAAAGAAGCAGGCGCTAATTTACTAGTAGCGGGCTCTGCGGTATACGGTAAAGACAACCGCGCAGCAGCGATCCAGGCAATTCGAGAAGCATAAAGGAAGGAACCAAAGTCATTGTGATCTTTGGTTCTTTTTACATGGAGAGGAGCGTATATCATGCACATACATATCGTAGCTGGCGGTCCTTTTAAATACATCCCGCCACTTGAACGTGAAGCATCACAGGAGGATATTCTCTGGATTGGCGTAGACCGTGGAACCCTCTTCTTACTAGAGCAAGGCATCATCCCAGCCAAAGCTTTTGGTGATTTTGACAGTGTGACAGAAGAAGAGCTTCAGGAGCTGAAAGAGAAATTGCCTGCCCTGAATGTATTTCAAGCTGAAAAGGATGAAACCGATTTAGAGCTTGCACTGAACTGGGCACTGAGTCAGCACCCAGCACATATTTACATCTATGGTATTACAGGAGGAAGGGCGGATCATTTTCTAGGAAATATCCATCTTCTTTACAAAGGGATTCAGCACAAGCAGAATATCACCCTTGTAGACAAACAAAATATCATTCAAATGTTTGAACCTGGTACATACGAAATAAAAGAAGATCAGGATAAACAATATGTGTCGTTTCTACCCTTTGGAACACCGGTTGAAAAGCTGACATTAAAAGGTTTCAAATATCCTCTGAAAAATTGTCATATTGAGCCTGGTTCCACACTATGTATTAGTAACGAACTCATCCACTCAAATGGTACTTTTTCTTTTCATGAAGGCATATTAATAATGGTAAGAAGCAAAGATTGACCAACCTATCAATGTGGATGGCTGATTAAGCTCAATTGTGCTGCAAGCGGTACTTTTAGGAGGGGGACAAAATGAAATTTTATACAATCAAACTGCCTAGATTTCTTGGCGGCATTGTCCGTGCGATGCTTGGTTCATTTAAGAAAGATTAATGAGTAATCTCCTTTATTTCCACATAAAAACGCCTGCTACAATGAATTGTAGCAGGCGTTTACTCTTGCTTATACACGCTCAACTTTACCAGATTTCAAAGCTCGAGCTGATACATATACTCTTTTAGGCTTACCGTCCACTAGAATACGAACTTTTTGAAGGTTCGCGCCCCATGTACGTTTTGTAGAGTTCATTGCGTGAGAACGATTGTTCCCAGCTTTTGTTTTTCTGCCTGTGATAACGCATTTACGTGCCATTTGTTTCCCTCCTAACTGCGAAAACATCATCATATTCTTCATATACGTACTTAGAGATGCCTCAAGATACTTTAATAATTTACCACAGCTTCAAGGGGTTTGCAAGGATTGTTTACTCCTCTTTCAAGAAAAATACCTTGACATCTTGATAAAAAATCAAGGCTATAGTATAAGTAGGATTGGGTCGGATTGAATGATTTCTTTTAAAAAGAAGGGTCTTATAGTAAAATAGTGATAACTCAGGGCAATTTCTCAAAAAGGGGGAACCAATGTGTCCATTGAACTTAGAACGAAATACGGACAAATTGATATATCAAATGAAGTCATTGCAATGGTGGCAGGAGGCGCTGCGATCGATTGCTATGGTATTGTTGGGATGGCGTCCAAAAATCAAATCAAGGACGGCTTGACGGATATTCTCCGTAAAGAGAACTTCAGCCGGGGTGTTCTTGTGCGTCAAAAAGAAGACCGCATTCATATTGATATGTACATCATCGTCAGCTACGGTACAAAAATATCAGAAGTCGCACATAATGTTCAAACGAAAGTCAAATATACGATTTCTCACACAGTTGGACTTTCTGTTGATTCGGTCAACATTTATGTACAAGGAGTAAGAGTTACGAACCCGTAGTAAGGAGGAAATATATTGTCTATTAGAAATCTTGATGGCCGCTCATTTGCAAAAATGATTCTTGCAGGTGCTCACCATCTTTCTCAAAACGCACAAATTGTGGATGCGTTAAATGTTTTTCCAGTGCCAGACGGAGACACGGGGACAAATATGAATTTGTCAATGACTTCAGGGGCAAAAGCAGTTGAAGAAACAAATACCCATCATATTGGGAAGGTCGGCGTGGCCTTGTCAAAAGGGCTATTGATGGGCGCAAGAGGAAACTCAGGCGTAATCCTATCACAGCTCTTTAGAGGTTTCAGTAAAAATATAGAACAAAAAGAGACGATTGACGCCAAAGAATTTGCCCTTGCCTTGCAGGCCGGTGTTGATACAGCCTATAAAGCCGTGATGAAACCGATTGAAGGGACCATCTTAACGGTCGCAAAGGATGCAGCAAAGAAAGCGGTTGCTGTTTCAGCAACCGAAAATGACATTGACCGCGTTCTTGAGTTAACGATTGAGGAAGCGAGAGCATCACTTGATCGAACGCCAGATCTACTTCCTGTTTTAAAAGAAGTAGGCGTTGTCGATAGTGGAGGTAAGGGACTTCTCTGCGTATATGAAGGTTTCCTTGCTTCATTAAGAGGAGAGGATCTCCATCTGAAAGCGGCCTCTTTGCCAACGTTAAAAGAACTTGTCAGTGCAGAGCATCATAAAAGTGCACAAAGCCATATGAACACTGAAGATATTGAATTTGGTTATTGTACTGAATTTATGGTGAAATTTGAAGAAGACAAACAGTCCTTTGATGAGAATGCCTTCAGAGAAGACTTAAGCGAATTCGGAGATTCACTACTTGTGGTATCTGATGAAACGCTGGCGAAAGTTCATATTCATGCAGAGCAGCCTGGAGATGTCTTATCCTATGCACAGCGCTACGGCAGCCTGATCAATATGAAAATTGAAAACATGAGAGAGCAGCATAGCTCGATTGTGAACGAAGAAAAAGAACATGCGCCCGCTGCACCAAAGGCACCTGCTGCTGAAAAACAGCGCTTTGGAGTCGTCAGTGTCGCAATGGGAGAAGGAATTGCTGACTTGTTTAAAAGTATCGGAGCTTCCGTCGTCATTGAAGGCGGACAGACAATGAACCCGAGCACAGAAGACATTGTCACAGCAATTGAAAGCGTACATGCCGAAACCGTCTTTATCTTACCTAATAATTCTAATATTGTCATGGCAGCGAAACAGGCGGCAACTGTCTCAAGTCGTGAGGTTGTTGTCATTCCAACGAAGACCGTTCCTCAAGGAATGTCGGCACTTCTTTCTCTCAATGAAGCAGCTTCAAATGAAGACAACGAAGCGGCGATGCTAGAAGCGATTGACCACGTGAAAAGCGGCCAAATTACCTTTGCGGTGAGAGATACCCAAATTGATGGAATCGACATTGCCAAAGGAGATTATATGGGTCTCTTTAACGGAAAAATCACCTTAACTGCGAAAAATCAATTAGATGCAGCAAAAGAACTTTTGACCAACATGGTGACAGAAGATGATGAGATTGTTACGATCATTAAAGGAGAAGATGCATCATCTGAAGAGATGGATCAGTTAGAAGCCTTTATTGAAGAAACATTTGAAGATATAGAAGTTGAAGTCCACGATGGAAAGCAGCCGCTTTATTCATATATTTTGGCTGTGGAATAACGAAAGAAGGGCAAATAAAGCCCTTCTTCTTCTTTTGCAATTTTTTACTAACGATTCAACGGTGAAATGAGTTGCGGGAAACGATTGAATCCATTAGTCTAAAGAAAGAACCAAACCAATATGTGAGTGGTTATGAGAGGGGAAGACCTATGAAATTTAGAAGTGTGTTTGATATTATTGGACCCGTCATGATTGGTCCATCAAGTTCGCACACAGCGGGTGCGGCTCGAATAGGAAGAGTGGCTCGCAGCTTATTTGGAAGAGAACCGAAGCGAATAGTCGTTTCATTTTATGGCTCTTTTAAAGATACGTATAAAGGACATGGTACAGATGTCGCCATGATCGGCGGCGTTCTTGACTTTGATACATTTGATGAACGCATCAAAACAGCGATCGATATTGCAAAAAGCAAAGGGATCGACATTGAATTTAAAGAAGAAGATGCGGTACCAGCGCATCCGAATACAGCAAAAGTAGAGATATCAGATGCGAACGGAAGCCTTGAATTAATCGGGATTTCCATCGGCGGTGGTAAAATTGAAATTACTGAACTGAATGGCTTTGAGCTCAGACTTTCAGGAAATCATCCTGCCATTCTTGTGGTTCATAACGATCGCTACGGCACGATTGCGGCAGTTGCCAACGTGTTAGCGAAATTTGCCATCAACATCGGTCATATGGAAGTGGCGCGTAAAGATGTCGGGCAAGAGGCTCTGATGACCATCGAAGTGGATCAAAATATTGACCCAGCTGCCTTATCAGAGCTTGAAACGCTGCCAAACATTATTCAAGTCACACAAATTGCAGAGTAACAACAAGGAGGTTATAAATGATGTTTAAAAACGTCAAAGAACTCGTGCAGCTAACAGAAGAACGCAATACCTCCATTTCAGAAATCATGATTACGCAAGAAATGGAAGTGACAGGGAAGTCGCGTGAAGATATTTTTTCCCAGATGTACCGCAACCTAGAAGTGATGGAGCAGGCCGTAGAAAACGGGCTGAAAGGTGTGAAATCATTATCCGGTTTAACAGGCGGAGATGCGGTCAAACTTCAAGCGTATATCGCATCAGGCAAAACACTGTCTGGTCATACGATATTAGATGCTGTTAGTAAGGCAGTGGCAACAAATGAAGTCAATGCCGCAATGGGGACGATCTGTGCAACGCCTACAGCAGGCTCAGCAGGTGTTGTGCCAGGTACATTATTTGCAGTAAAACAAACATTAAAGCCAACAAAGGAACAAATGGTCAGATTCCTATTCACTTCTGGTGCATTTGGTTTTGTTGTGGCCAATAATGCGAGCATCTCTGGTGCAGCAGGCGGCTGTCAGGCTGAGGTAGGTTCAGCCTCGGGGATGGCGGCAGCAGCCATTGTCGAAATGGCAGGCGGTACACCTCAGCAATCGGCTGAAGCAATGGCGATTACACTGAAAAATATGCTTGGACTTGTTTGTGACCCAGTAGCTGGACTTGTCGAGGTACCGTGCGTAAAACGAAACGCAATGGGTGCATCAAATGCGATGATCGCAGCAGATATGGCACTTGCCGGCATCACAAGCCGTATCCCATGTGATGAAGTCATTGATGCGATGTATAAAATCGGTCAAACCATGCCAACGGCACTTCGCGAAACAGCACAAGGCGGACTTGCTGCAACACCGACAGCAAGAGAGCTTGAAAAGAAGATTTTCGGAGGTGTGACCTCATCTCGTGATACAGAAACTGCAAGATAACGTCTCTGTCCTCAAGGGGATTGGAGAAGAAACCGAAAAAACACTCAATGAACTTGGAATTCACACAGTAGCCGATTTACTTGGCTACTTTCCTTATCGATATGACGACTATGAGCTTCGTAATTTAGAAGAAGTAAAGCATGACGAACGTGTCACAGTTGAAGGAAAAGTGCACAGTGAGCCCGTCCTCACCTATTATGGAAAAAAACGAAGCAGGCTGACATTCAGGCTGCTTGTCGGGCGTTTTCTCATCACAGCGATTTGCTTCAATCGCCCTTATTTAAAACGAAGCCTTGTGTTAGGTGATACGGTATCCGTCACTGGGAAATGGGATAAAAACCGTCAATCCATCATGGTGCAGGAATTTAAAAAAGGGACGCACGAGCAAGATGGCAGTATAGAGCCTGTTTATTCAGTAAAAGAAAATGTAACCGTGAAGATGATGAGGCGTTTTGTAAAACAAGCCTTGACACTTTATGTAGATAAAGCTGAAGATCCACTGCCAAAGCAGCTTGTCTCTACCTATAAACTCATGTCCTATCAGGAAGCATTAAAAACCATTCACCTGCCAGAAACAAGAGACTCGCTCAAGCAAGCAAGACGACGCTTTGTGTACGAGGAATTTCTTATTTTCCAGCTGAAGATGCAGGCCATCAGAAAGAAAGAGCGAGAAAAAACATCGGGCATCCAGCATCCGTTTTCTAAAGACGCTGTTTTTGAGTTTGTTCACAGCCTGCCATTTCCGCTGACGAAGGCACAATCAAGAGTGCTTGATGAAATTATGTCTGATATGGCGTCCCCGTACCGGATGAACCGTCTGCTTCAAGGGGATGTAGGTTCAGGGAAAACAGCTGTTGCAGCTATTGCACTATATGCCGCTCATTTATCCGGCTATCAAGGTGCATTGATGGTCCCAACAGAGATTTTGGCAGAGCAGCATGCAGATTCCCTTTATCAGCTGTTTGAAAAATGGGGACTAAATATCGCTCTACTAACAAGCTCTGTAAAAGGAAAGCGCCGCAGAGAATTGCTGGAACGTCTAAAAGAGGGCGAGATTGATATATTAGTCGGAACGCATGCGCTCATCCAAGATGAAGTCGAATTTCAGCAGCTCGGTCTTGTTATCACAGATGAGCAGCACCGGTTTGGCGTCGAACAAAGGAAAAAACTAAGAAGTAAAGGGCAGGACCCAGATGTCTTATTCATGACTGCCACACCTATTCCGCGCACACTTGCGATCACTGTTTTTGGGGAAATGGACGTTTCCGTCATTGATGAATTACCAGCCGGCAGAAAACAGATCGAAACGTATTGGGTCAAGCATGACATGCTTGAGAGGATTCTTGCATTTGTGGATAAAGAGCTGAAAAAAGGAAGACAGGCATATATTATTTGTCCACTCATAGAAGAATCAGACAAGCTAGATGTGCAAAATGCGATTGATGTCCACAGCATGCTGACAGAGGCATACCGCGGTAAGTGGTCGATCGGCTTAATGCACGGGAAACTAGCAAGCGATGAAAAAGATCAGGTGATGAGAGACTTTACAGCAAATGAAGTTCAAATTCTCGTTTCAACCACAGTCGTTGAAGTGGGCGTCAACGTGCCGAATGCCACCATCATGGTCATTTACGATGCAGACCGCTTCGGACTGTCTCAGCTTCATCAGCTCAGAGGCCGGGTTGGACGCGGAGAGCATCAATCATTTTGTGTTTTAATGGCGGATCCAAAATCGGAAACCGGGAAAGAGCGGATGAGGATTATGTCCGAAACAACCGACGGCTTTGAGCTGTCTGAAAAAGACTTAGAGCTAAGAGGACCCGGTGATTTCTTCGGTAAAAAACAAAGCGGAATGCCTGAATTTAAAGTAGCAGATATGGTTCATGACTACAGAGCACTGGAAACCGCTAGAAAAGATGCGGCAGAACTTGTGCAATCAGATGCATTTTGGACAGATCCCGAATACAAAGAACTTCGGCAAACACTTGTAGACAGCGGGGTGCTGGGCGGAGATAAATTAAGCTGATCAAGCGCTGGAGGAATTTTCTTGTCTTTTTGAAACAAGGATTGATTTATCATCTATGAGATTATATACTACTATTAGTACCTAGTCATAAATGTACGGATGGTGTCTGCATATGAAACTAAATAAAAAAGAACGTCAAAAGCTTCTCCAGCAAACGATCAGCTCGACTCCGTTCATTACTGATGAAGAATTGGCAAGTAAATTCGGTGTAAGCATTCAAACGGTTCGTCTTGATCGTTTGGAACTGTCAATTCCTGAATTACGCGAAAGAATTAAGCATGTGGCCGAAAAGACATTAGAGGATGAAGTGAAGTCACTTCCGCTGGATGAAGTGATTGGAGAAATGATTGATGTAGAGCTTGATGACCAAGCCATTTCCATTTTAGAAGTGAGAAAAGAGCATGTATTTAGCCGAAACCAAATTGCCAGGGGACATCATCTCTTCGCCCAGGCAAATTCGCTTGCAGTAGCGGTCATTGACGATGAACTGGCTTTAACAGCAAAAGCGAATATTAAATTTACAAGGCAGGTTAAACAAGGCGAACGAGTTGTCTCAAAAGCCAAAGTAGCCTCGCATGATAAAGAAAAAGGCAGAACTGTAGTTGAAGTAAACAGCTATGTCGGTGAGGAAGTTGTCTTCTCAGGTGACTTCGTCATGTATCGCTCAAAACAAAAGTAAAAGGTGGCACGTAATATGAGAATTGCAGTCGATGCAATGGGGGGAGACCATGCCCCTAAAGCCATTATTGACGGTGTGCAAAAAAGCTTAACGGCATTTTCAGATATCGAGATTACACTTGTCGGCGATGAAAATAAAATCAAACCATACATAACAAATAACGAGCGCATCACGATTTTAGATGCAAAAGAAGTCATTGAACCAACAGATGAACCAGTGCGTGCAGTCAGGCGTAAAAAGGATTCATCTATGGTGAAAATGGCGCAAGAAGTATCCGAAGGACGAGCAGATGCTTGTATTTCAGCAGGAAACACTGGCGCACTCATGACAGCAGGACTGTTTATCGTAGGAAGAATTGATGGCATCGATAGACCGGCACTTGCTCCAACACTGCCAACACTTGATGGCAGCGGGTTTTTATTACTAGATGTCGGCGCAAACGTTGATGCCAAACCAGAACACCTAATGCAATATGCCATGATGGGTTCAATCTACGCAGAGCGTGTTTTTCCAAAGAGCAATCCGCGTGTAGGATTGTTAAATGTAGGAACAGAAGATAAAAAAGGAAACGATCTCACGAAAAAAACCTTTGAATTGTTAAAAGCATCAGACTTGAATTTCGTAGGAAATGTGGAGTCTCGTGATTTACTAGAAGGTGTAGCTGATGTAGTTGTCACAGATGGTTTCACAGGAAATATCGCCCTGAAAACGATTGAAGGCACAGCTCTTTCTGTATTTAAAATGCTGAAAGAAACATTAACATCCAGCTTTACAGCAAAAATAGCGGCTGGCATGATGAAGCCGAAATTGATGCAGATGAAATCTAAAATGGATTACTCCGAATATGGTGGTGCCGCTTTATTTGGTTTAAAGGCACCTGTCATTAAAGCGCACGGTTCCTCTGATGAAAACGCCATTTTTCATGCCATTCGTCAGGCACGTGATATTGTAGAAAAAGATGTTTCAGCCATCATTCATCAAGAAGTCCAAAAAGAAACCACGAACGAGTCTTAATGGAGGTATAGCAGCATGACTAAAATTGCATTTTTATTCCCTGGCCAAGGCTCTCAAAAAATTGGCATGGGAAAAGATTTATTTGACCAAGAAGCAGTATCTAAAGCTGTATTTGAAGAAGCAGACAAGACCCTCGGTTTTGACTTATCTTCAATGATTTTTGAAGGAGATGCAGAAGAACTGACGCTCACTTATAACGCGCAGCCAGCTCTTTTAACGACAAGTATCGCCATCTTAAAGAAATTTGAAGAGAGCGGAATCAAAGCAGATTACGCAGCAGGACATAGCCTTGGTGAATATACGGCCCTCGTTGCAGCAGGCGCACTTTCGTTTCAAGATGCTGTGTATGCCGTAAGAAAGCGCGGCGAATTAATGAATGAGGCTGTTCCAGCAGGAGAAGGCGCTATGGCAGCGATCCTTGGCTTAGATCAAGCTGCGCTTTTAGAAGTGACAAAAGAAGTGACAGAGAGCGGTCATCTTGTAGAACTCGCTAACTTAAACTGTCCTGGTCAAATCGTGATCTCTGGTACAGCAAAAGGTGTCGAACTCGCTTCAGAGAAAGCGAAAGAAAAAGGCGCAAAACGTGCGATTGCCCTTGAAGTGAGTGGACCTTTCCATTCTGCCTTAATGAAACCAGCCGCTGAAAAATTCACAGGTGTTCTGTCAAAGCTAAACATTACAGATGCCAAAACTCCAGTGATCTCAAATGTGACAGCAGACATCGTTACATCTCGTGATGCTATTGAGACAAAGCTCATTGAACAATTGTATTCTCCTGTTCGATTTGAAGAAAGCGTGGAACGTCTGATTGATTTGGGCGTGACAACGTTTATTGAAATTGGCCCGGGCAAAGTGCTTTCAGGTCTTGTGAAAAAGGTCAATCGCCGCCTGACAACCATTTCAGTTTCAGATCAGGAAACAATTGAAGCAGCCATTGAAACATTGAAGGAGGATTCTTGATGCTTACAAATAAAACAGCCGTTGTAACAGGTGCATCACGCGGGATTGGCCGTTCCATCGCGATCGATTTAGCAAAGAATGGTGCGAATGTTGTCGTCAACTATTCTGGAAACGAAGCAAAAGCAAATGAAGTCGTAGACGAAATCAAAGCACTTGGCCAGCAGGCATTTGCCGTTAAAGCTGATGTTTCAAATGCTGAAGAAGTACAAGCACTCATGAAACAAGCGATTGACACATTTGGTTCAATTGACATCCTTGTCAATAATGCAGGGATCACAAAGGATAACCTGCTCATGAGAATGAAAGAAAATGAATGGGATGACGTCATTAACATAAACTTAAAAGGTGTCTTTAACTGTACAAAAGCCGTGACACGTCAAATGATGAAACAGCGCAGCGGAAGAATCATCAACTTGGCTTCGGTAGTTGGCGTATGTGGAAATCCTGGACAAGCAAACTATGTTGCAGCAAAAGCTGGTGTCATCGGATTAACGAAAACAACAGCAAAAGAGCTGGCAACCCGTCATATTACAGTCAATGCAGTAGCACCAGGCTTTATTTCAACAGATATGACAGACAAGCTTGATGAGAATGTACAGACTGAAATGCTCAAACAAATCCCGCTTGCACGCTTTGGTGCACCTGAAGATATTAGCAACGTTGTTGTCTTTTTAGCTTCAGAAGGAGCAGGTTATATTACAGGCCAAACCATCCAAGTAGATGGCGGAATGGTCATGTCCTAAGAAATATCAAAATTTCATTAGGTTTTCTCTAGTTTTTTAAAAACGAATCAACTATAATACTTTGAGGGGAGGTGAAAGGCAATGGCAGACGTATTAGAGCGTGTATCAAAAATTATTGTAGACCGCCTTGGCGTTGATGAGGCTGACGTGAAAATGGAAGCTTCATTTAAAGAAGATTTAGGCGCTGATTCCCTTGATGTAGTTGAGCTAGTTATGGAACTTGAAGATGAGTTCGATATGGAAATTTCTGACGAAGATGCTGAAAAAATTGCAACAGTCGGTGACGCTGTGAACTACATAAATAGCCAGCAATAAGCGTAACAAAGTCCCGTCTGTTTTCATGACGGGACTTTCAAAATTTATGTTAGTTTCAACATATTCAGCTGATCAATAGTCAGCCTTTTTCAGATGCTAAGGAGCAATGTTTCCTTGCATGTAGAAAGAGAGACTCCATATAATCAGTATCCTTAAAGGCGATTAAGCCTACCTGGAGGTTGCTATGCCAAAACACTATAAAGACAAACAGAAACAGAGCAAAAAACTAGAGCAATTTAGAGAATTCCAGCAGCGCATTTCTGTACACTTTCAAAATGAAAAACTTCTATATCAAGCGTTTACGCATTCCTCTTATGTGAATGAACACCGGAAAAAGCCATACGAGGATAATGAAAGACTTGAATTTCTAGGAGATGCTGTTTTAGAATTGACCATCTCTCAATTTTTATTTGCGAAATATCCTGCGATGAGCGAGGGAGATTTAACAAAACTAAGAGCAGCGATCGTATGTGAACCGTCACTTGTGTCTCTAGCACATGAGCTGTCCTTCGGAGAACTTGTTCTTTTAGGAAAAGGCGAAGAAATGACAGGCGGGAGAAAACGCCCAGCACTTTTAGCGGACGTATTCGAGGCGTTTATCGGAGCACTTTATTTAGATCAAGGGCTTGAGCCAGTGGAGCGATTCCTAGAAGCCTATGTTTATCCAAAAATTAATGATGGAGCGTTCTCGCATGTCATGGACTTTAAAAGCCAGCTGCAAGAATTCGTTCAGCGCGATGGAAAAGGTGTACTCGAATACCACATCCTGCATGAAAAAGGACCAGCACACAACCGGGAATTTGAAGCAAATGTCTCCCTTCGAGGAGAAGTGCTTGGAATTGGAAATGGCCGCAGTAAAAAAGAAGCAGAACAGCATGCTGCACAGGAAGCACTTGCTAAATTGCAGAAACATCATATGAACCAATAAAATCCCCCTCGTCATTCAGGGGGATTTCACTCTGTTTTCCATCATCTTTTTTCACTTCATATGGTAAGATAATAGTACTTTAAATACATAAGGAGGATCACTCTCATGTTCCTCAAACGTTTAGACGTGATAGGATTCAAATCTTTTGCACAGCGAGTGACCGTGGACTTTGTCAAAGGGGTCACCGCTGTTGTTGGACCAAACGGAAGCGGCAAAAGTAATATTACCGATGCTATCCGCTGGGTACTTGGAGAACAATCAGCGAAAAGCCTCCGCGGAGGAAAAATGGAAGACATCATTTTTGCAGGAAGCGACTCAAGAAAAAGAGTCAATCTAGCAGAAGTGACTTTAACATTAGATAACGAAGATCACTTTTTACCGATCGATTTTCACGAAGTCAGTGTGACAAGAAGAGTCTATCGTTCAGGAGAAAGTGAATTTCTCATAAACAATCAATCTGTCCGCTTAAAAGATATTATTGATCTTTTCATGGATTCAGGTCTTGGAAAGGAAGCTTTTTCGATCATCAGCCAAGGGAAGGTAGAAGAAATTCTATCTAGTAAGGCAGAAGAGAGAAGAAGCATTTTTGAAGAAGCGGCTGGTGTTTTGAAATATAAAACAAGAAAGAAAAAAGCCGAGAATAAACTGTTTGAAACGCAGGACAACTTAAACCGAGTAGAAGATATTCTGCATGAACTAGAAGATCAAGTAGAACCATTAAGAATGCAGGCATCTATTGCAAAGGACTATTTGCAAAAAAAAGAAGAGCTTGAAAATGTCGAAATCGCCTTAACTGTCCATGACATCGAAGCACTTCATGAAAAATGGACAACACTTGGTGAAGCTGTCGAGCGCTTCAAACAAGATGAAATGAAGCAATCCACAGATATTCAAGCAAAAGAAGCCAAAATTGAAGAATCAAGAGACCGCATTCAAGCACTTGACGAATCAATCAATGACCTGCAAGAAGTTCTTCTTTTCACAAGTGAGGAGTTAGAAAAGCTTGAAGGTAAAAAAGAAGTACTAAAAGAACGGAAGAAAAATGCTGCCGCAAACCAAGGACAGCTAGAAGAAACGCTCATTCGCTTAACTGAAAAGCAGGCGCAGCTAACCGAGAAGATTCAGCAGCAAAAAATTACGCGGGACAGCCTTCAAAAAGAAGTGCAGCAGCTAAAAGATGAAGTGAAAACAAAGCAGCATCAACTGTCGCTTCATAGTGAAGATGTAGAAGGTCAAATTGAACAGCTAAAAAGCGATTATTTTGATCTGCTCAATGAACAGGCTTCTATCCGCAATGAACGAAAATTGTTAGAAGAACAGCAGCGCCAAGCGGCTATGCAGCTGGATCGGCTCACGCAAAACAACCAAAAACACATTGAAGAACGTGTGTCTGTCAAAGAGAAAAAAACAGAGGCTGAGCAGCAGCTTTCAGCCCTAGAAGAAGACATTCTAGCTCAAGTCAAGCGTTTTAGAGAAGCGGAACAAAAGCTTGAGCAAATGAAACGTCAATACGAGAAAAAAGAAACGGCTCTTTACCAAGCCTATCAATATGTTCAGCAGGCAAAATCAAAAAAAGAGATGCTAGAATCCATGCAGGAAGACTTCTCAGGCTTTTTCCAAGGAGTAAAAGAGGTCTTAAAGGCAAAAGAGCGGTTAGGTGGTATTCACGGTGCCATTGCAGAGCTAATTCAAACAGATCAGCAGCATGAGACAGCGATTGAAATCGCGTTAGGTGCAGCAACGCAGCACGTCGTCACAGAAAACGAAGCCGCAGCGCGACAAGCAATTGCATACTTAAAGCAGCATTCCTTTGGACGTGCGACCTTCCTGCCAATGAATGTGATCAAAGAAAGAACCATTCAGCATAGAGACGTCCAAACAGCCGAGCAACACGCTGCATTTATCGGTGTAGCGAGTCACCTTGTTTCCTTTGACGAAAAGTATCAAAAGGTGATTCAGAACTTGCTTGGAACGGTTCTGATCGTTAAAGACTTAAAAGGCGCCAATGAACTGGCAAAAATGCTTGGTCATCGCTATCGCATCGTGACCCTTGATGGAGATGTTGTGAACCCCGGCGGTTCAATGACCGGTGGCGGTGTAAAGAAAAAGAACAACTCCCTTCTTTCAAGAAACCGAGAAATCGAAACATTAACAAAGCAGCTCGTTGAAATGGAAGAAAAAACAACGATCCTTGAAAAGGAAACAAAAGAAACAAAACAATTGATTGCAACAAACGAAAGCCAATTAAACGAACTGCGTCAGCGGGGAGAAACGCTTCGAGAACAGCAGCAAGAGCTCAAAGGGAAGCTATACGAACTGCAAGTAGCTGAAAAAAATATTAATGCTCACCTTGAACTCTATGATCAAGAAAAAGACGAATTGCAGCTGCGTTCTACTGAACTTACGGATAAGGACAAAAAGCAGGCAGCTCTTGAAGTTTCTATAGGGGAGAAATTGACCACCCTAGATCAAGAGATCAATACATTAACAAAGCGTAAGCAGACCCAAAGCTCAACGAAAGAAACCATTTCTGCCGAATTAACTGAACTGAAAATCTCACTTGCCAAAAAAGAGCAGTCCTTAGCAAATGAACAAGAAAAACTTTCGAGCTTAATGGCCGAATTAGAAGAGGCTGAACAAACGCTGACGGAAACAAAAGAAGATCTGTCACTCTTAACAAGTGAAATGACGTCTAGCTCAAGCGGGGCAGAACAGCTGGAAGAAGCGGCGAAAGAGAAACTGGAAAACAAAAACAAAACTACTACACTCATTTCAGAGCGGCGTAAACAGCGTCTTGCTCTTTCTGAAACGTTAGAATTTGCTGAACGTGAACTGAAAGAACAAAAACGCCTTTACAAGCAGCTCAACACAAGCTTAAAAGATGAAGAAATTAAGCTTGGCCGTATGGAAGTTGAGCTCGACAACCTCATCGCTTATTTGAACGAAGAGTATGCTCTTTCGTTTGAAGGGGCAAAAGAGATGTATCATCTAACGTTATCGCCAGATGAAGCAAGAAAAAGAGTGAAGCTGATCAAATTAGCCATTGAAGAGCTAGGAACAGTGAACTTAGGCAGCATTGATGAGTATGAACGAGTAAATGAACGCTATCTCTTCTTAACAGAGCAGCGAAACGATCTGACAGAAGCGAAAAATACATTATTTCAAGTGATCGAAGAAATGGATCAAGAGATGACAAAGCGCTTCTCTGAAACATTCTCGCAAATTCGCGGGCATTTTGAATCAGTTTTCCAAGCATTATTTGGCGGCGGGAAAGCAGATCTTAAGCTGACAGATCCAACCGATTTACTAAACTCTGGCGTTGATATTGTCGCGCAGCCGCCAGGGAAAAAGCTGCAAAACTTAAGCTTGCTTTCAGGCGGAGAGAGAGCATTAACAGCGATCGCTTTACTATTCTCTATTTTAAAAGTCAGACCTGTTCCATTCTGCGTGTTAGATGAGGTAGAAGCGGCGCTTGATGAAGCCAATGTTTTCCGCTTTGCACAATATTTAAAAAAATACAGCGAGGAAACACAATTCATAGTCATTACGCACCGCAAAGGAACAATGGAAGAAGCAGATGTCCTCTACGGTGTTACGATGCAGGAGTCAGGCGTTTCAAAACTTGTATCTGTCAAACTAGAAGAAACGAAAGAGCTTGTCCAGTAATTAAAGGAGGTTTTTGAACCAAATGAGCTTTTTTAAGAAATTAAAAGAAAAATTTACGCAGCAAACCGATTCAGTATCAGAAAAGTTTAAAGATGGTCTTGAAAAAACGAGAAACTCCTTTCAAGGAAGAGTAAACGAACTAATTTCTCGCTACCGTAAAGTCGATGAAGACTTTTTTGAAGAGTTAGAAGAGGTTTTAATCGGCGCGGATGTCGGTTTCACAACGGTGATGGAACTGATTGATGAGCTGAAAAAAGAAGTGAAACTAAGAAACATTCAAGACCCAAGTGAAGTACAATCAGTCATCTCTGAAAAACTGGTTGAAATCTATAATAGCGGAGAGGAACAAATCTCTGCGCTGAATATTGAAGACGGGCGATTAAATATCATTTTATTTGTGGGTGTCAATGGCGTTGGGAAAACAACGACGATCGGCAAACTTGCAAATAAGCTGAAAAATGAAGGGAAATCCGTCATTTTGGCAGCAGGTGATACGTTCCGTGCCGGTGCGATTGAGCAGCTTGAAGTATGGGGAGAGCGTTCAGGTGTCCCTGTTGTTAAACAGACGGCTGGCTCTGATCCAGCAGCGGTGATCTATGATGCCGTTCAATCAGCAAAAGCGAAAAATGCGGATGTCCTTATCTGTGATACAGCAGGAAGACTGCAAAACAAAGTCAACTTGATGAAAGAGCTAGAGAAGGTCAAGAGAGTCATTGAACGTGAGGTTCCAGATGCACCGCATGAAGTGCTACTCGCTCTTGATGCAACAACGGGTCAAAATGCGATGGCACAAGCGAAGGAATTTTCTAAAGCGACGAATGTGACAGGAATTGCTTTAACAAAGCTGGACGGGACTGCAAAAGGCGGGATTGTCCTTGCAATTCGAAATGAGCTAAACATCCCCGTGAAGCTCGTCGGTTTAGGTGAAAAGGTAGACGATCTGCAAGAATTCGATGCAGAATCGTATGTGTATGGATTATTCTCAGACGTGATTGATCAAGAGGACTAACAAAAATGCCGGCAAAAACTGCTGGCATTTTTATTTATACGCCGCTTCATGCAGTGACAAGATAAAAACTTGACACACAGTAGAGAACCGTGTAAACTTAGTTGATGTAAAGGGAATGAACTTAACAAAGGGGAGAGAGCCCATGACGCTTGAAAAAACAACGAGAATGAACTACTTGTTTGACTTCTATCAATCGTTGTTAACCGCAAAGCAAAAGAGCTACATGTCGCTTTACTACCTAGACGATTTTTCCCTCGGTGAAATTGCGGATGAATATGAAGTATCAAGACAGGCTGTTTATGATAATATTAAACGGACTGAAGCGATGCTTGAACAATATGAAGAAAAGCTGCTCTTGTTTAAGAAATTTAAAGATCGTAAAGAACTTCTCAAAAAAATGAGAGAGCTCGTAGCAGATTCCGCTCAGATGGAAGAAGCAGAAGCTTTAATTGAATCGCTTGAGAAATTAGATTAGGAGGCGGCACAGTATGGCATTTGAAGGATTAGCCGACCGACTGCAGCAGACGATTTCAAAAATCCGCGGCAAAGGAAAAGTGTCAGAACAAGATGTAAAAGAAATGATGCGCGAGGTACGCCTTGCCCTTCTTGAAGCTGACGTCAATTTTAAAGTAGTCAAAGACTTTGTGAAAAAAGTAAGTGAGCGGGCAGTTGGACAAGAGGTCATGAAAAGCCTTACCCCTGGACAACAGGTCATTAAAGTTGTAAAAGAAGAACTCACTGAATTAATGGGCGGGGAAGAGAGTAAAATCGCTGTAGCGAAAAAATCTCCGACCGTCATTATGATGGTTGGTCTTCAAGGTGCAGGTAAAACCACCACAACTGGGAAGCTTGCCAATTTACTTCGCAAAAAACATAATCGCCAGCCGATGATGGTGGCTGCAGATATTTACAGACCAGCAGCGATCCAGCAGCTTCAAACGCTAGGGAAACAGCTTGATATGCCTGTGTTTTCATTAGGTGATCAAGTCAGTCCTGTCGAGATTGCCAAACAGGCAATTGAAAAAGCGAAAGAAGAACACCATGATTATGTCATTTTAGATACAGCAGGACGCCTTCATATTGATGAAGAATTGATGGATGAACTTCAGAAAGTAAAAGAAGTAGCGAGTCCAGAAGAAATTTTCCTTGTTGTTGACTCTATGACAGGTCAAGATGCTGTCAATGTAGCGAAAAGCTTTAATGAACAGCTTGGTTTAACAGGTGTCGTTCTAACGAAACTAGACGGGGATACACGAGGCGGTGCAGCACTTTCCATTCGAGCTGTCACCAATACGCCGATTAAATTCGCCGCGCTAGGTGAAAAGCTTGACGCGATTGAATCATTCCACCCAGAACGGATGGCTTCAAGAATTCTTGGCATGGGAGATGTGCTTACACTGATTGAAAAAGCACAGGCAAACGTGGACCAAGATAAAGCGAAAGAGCTTGAACAAAAAATGCGGACCATGAGCTTTACACTCGATGATTTCCTCGAGCAGCTTGGCCAAGTTCGTAACATGGGTCCACTTGATGAATTGATCCAAATGATGCCGGGAGCCGGTAAAATGAAAGGGCTCAAAAACGTCCAAGTAGACGAAAAGCAGCTCAATCACATCGAAGCGATCATAAAATCAATGACGACCGAGGAAAAAGAACAGCCAGAGGTCATCAATGCAAGCCGAAGAAAACGGATTGCAAAAGGAAGCGGAACATCTGTACAGGAAGTCAATCGCCTTTTAAAGCAATTTGACGAAATGAAAAAGATGATGAAGCAAATGACCAACATGTCCAAAGGAAAGAAAAAAGGCTTTAAATTACCATTTATGTAATTGGTTATACATGATAAAACCGTTGTTAAGAAAAAACACTTTACAAACCCTTTTATCATTGTTAATATACTATCTTGTTGAAATATTTTCGGAGGTGCTAGTAAAATGGCAGTAAAAATTCGTTTAAAACGTATGGGATCAAAAAGATCTCCTTTCTATCGTATTGTAGTAGCAGATTCTCGTTCACCACGTGACGGTCGTTTCATCGAAACAGTTGGAACATACAATCCAGTGTTATCACCAGCTGAGGTGAAAATCAACGAAGAATTAGCTCTTAAATGGCTTCAAAATGGTGCGAAACCATCTGATACAGTTCGCAACCTTTTCTCAAGCCAAGGAATTCTTGAAAAATTTCATAATGCGAAAAACAGCAAATAATGAATGAGCTGTCCTTGGAAGAATTGATTGTATCCATCGTCGAGCCACTTGTTGATTTCCCTGAAGATATTCACGTATCTTCATTAAAAAAAGATGAGCAAGTGATTTACACACTGTCTGTCAATGCTGAAGATACCGGAAAGGTGATCGGAAAGCAGGGACGTACAGCAAAAGCGATACGAACAGTCATGTTTGCAGCAAGTGCAGAGTCTTCTAAGAAAGTTCAACTTGAGATTGCTGACTAAAAAGGGAGAGGGCTTAGGACCTCCCCTTTTTTTACACGTTTAAATCTATTTTTCGTTATAATGTAGAGGACAAATGCCTTCGGATAGGGGGACAAAAAGGAAGATGCAGATCATTCAACATGTCACCGTCATGCAAGTATTAACTGAAAGCAGTAAGGACAAACTGTTAACGACTTTTTTGGAGAAAAAAGAAAGACTAGAACGTGAATGCAATCAACTATATTTTCAACTGAAAAAACATGAAAAAGAACCACATCAGCAAGAAGCCATCCCTCAATTTCAAAAAGCCATCGATAAACGGCAGGAGAAAATCCAGCAAATTGACTTTCAAGTAGAGCAGCTGCATATTTTACCGCTTGGAAGTGAAATGAAAGAGACAGAAGTGGATGCGCTGGTTGAAGTGAACATAGGTGATAAATGGGATGACAAGATGCAAGACAATGTCATCGTCGTGAAAGACGGCACCATTGTGGAAATACGTCAGGGGTGATTGAGAACATGGAACAAGAATGGTTGAATGTTGGAAAGATTGTCAATACACACGGAGTGCGCGGAGAAGTACGCGTCGTGTCAAAGACAGATTTCCCAGAAGAACGTTACAAAAAAGGAAGCGTCCTCTATATTTTTAAGCAAGGTCAAGGGGAGCCGCTAAAAGTCACTGTCGCATCACACCGGCAGCACAAACAGTTTGATTTGCTCACATTTGAAGAAATTAGCTCATTAAATGAAGCAGAGCTATTGAAAGAATCAATCTTAAAAGTAGAAAAAGAACATCTCGGCTCTTTAGATGAAGGAGAGTTTTATTTCCACCAAATCATTGGCTGTGAAGTTTACGATGAAGAGGATCAGCTTGTCGGCCAAATCAAAGAGATTTTAACACCAGGGGCAAATGATGTCTGGGTGGTCGGAAGAAAAGGCAAAAAAGATGCCCTGATTCCTTATATCCCATCTGTCGTCAAAAAGATCGATATCGCATCCAAAACCATACACATTGAAGTGATGGAAGGACTCATTGACGAATGAAAATCGACATCTTAACACTTTTTCCTGAAATGTTCGAAGGTGTGCTCCACTCATCGATCTTAAAAAAGGCACAGGAGAAAGAAGCTGTCTCATTCAATGTTGTCAATTTTAGAGAGTATTCGGATCATAAGCATAAAACAGTAGATGACTATCCGTATGGCGGCGGTGCTGGTATGGTACTGAAAGCACAGCCCGTATTCGATGCGGTAGAAGATTTGACGAAGAAAGCAAGCAAGAAGCCCCGAATCATTCTTGTCTGTCCTCAAGGAGAAAGATATACACAAAAGAAGGCAGAGGAACTTGCAAAAGAAGAACACCTTATGTTCATTTGCGGCCATTATGAAGGCTACGATGAGCGCATCAGGGAGCATCTTGTCACAGATGAAATCTCAATCGGAGATTTCGTTCTCACAGGCGGAGAGCTGCCAGCGATGATGATTGCAGACAGTGTGGTCAGGCTTTTGCCTCATGTGCTTGGAAAAGAAGCGTCTCACATTGAAGATTCATTTAGTACAGGTTTGCTAGAGCATCCTCATTATACAAGGCCAGCCGATTATAAAGGACTAAAAGTGCCGGATGTGCTCCTCTCTGGAAATCATGCCAAAATTGAAGAGTGGCGGCGCAAAGAATCCTTGAAGCGAACTTATACAAGACGGCCAGATTTGATCGATTCTTGCAAAACGTTAACAGAAGAAGAAAAAAGATGGCTTTGGCAGCTTCATAATGACTAGATTGTATTGCACACTGCATAGAGGTATGGTATGATACTACTTGTGACTTGGACGGCTTGCCGATTCAAGTTTGAAAACGATGTTCCGCTGCAATGAAGAAAGAGGACATGAGCATCTGTTGGAAGGAGTTGAAAACGATGCAACATTTGATTGAAGAAATCACAAAAGAACAATTACGCACTGATCTTCCTGCGTTCCGTCCTGGTGACACTTTACGTGTACACGTTAAAGTTGTCGAGGGTACTCGTGAGCGTATCCAGATCTTTGAAGGTGTTGTAATTAAGCGTCGTGGTGGTGGAATCAGCGAAACTTTCACAGTTCGTAAGATTTCTTACGGTGTAGGCGTTGAGCGTACATTCCCTGTACACACACCAAAAATCGCTAACATCGAAGTTGTACGTCACGGTAAGGTACGTCGTGCGAAACTTTACTACCTACGTGAACTTCGCGGTAAAGCGGCTCGTATCAAAGAAATCAGACGATAATGATATCAAAGGAAAGAGCTTGTTACCTGTAACAGGCTCTTTTTTTGTACGATGTATAGAGATAATCGATAGAAGAGAAGGTGCACATATGACGATTCAATGGTTTCCAGGCCATATGGCAAAAGCAAGACGTGAAGTCACAGAAAAATTAAAGCTCATCGACATCGTATTTGAATTAACTGATGCTAGAATTCCGATGTCCTCTAGAAACCCAATGATCGAAGAAATCCTTCAGAACAAACCCAAAATCATGCTATTAAACAAAGCAGATAAAGCGGATCCTCGTGTGACAAAAGAGTGGCAGACGCACTTTGAGCAGCAAGGCGTTCGGTCACTTGCTATTAACTCTGTCGATGGACAAGGGTTAAATCAGATCATCACAACTTCAAAAGAAATCTTAAAAGAAAAATTCGACCGCATGAAAGCAAAAGGTGTTAAACCACGTGCAATCCGGGCGCTGATTATCGGGATTCCCAACGTCGGAAAATCGACCTTAATCAATCGTTTAGCGAAAAAGAACATTGCCAAAACAGGAGACCGTCCTGGTATTACCACCTCACAGCAATGGGTGAAGGTAGGGAAAGAATTGGAACTGCTCGATACACCTGGAATCCTCTGGCCGAAGTTTGAAGATGAGAAAGTAGGACTCAGGCTAGCGGTAACTGGAGCGATCAAAGATTCTATCATCAACTTACAGGATGTCGCTGTATATGGACTTCGCTTTCTAGAAGAAAACTATCCAGAGCGATTAAAAAAACGCTATGACCTAACGGAGATCCCTGAAGATACGGCTGAGCTGTTTGATGCAATAGGTACAAAGCGCGGCTGTCTCATGAGCGGTGGATTTATTAATTACGACAAAACCACCGAAATCATTATTCGGGATATTCGAACAGAAAAATTTGGTCCCCTCACTTTTGAGAAGCCTGAAAGCTAAAAGACACGCAGCTCATGCGGGTCTTTATTTTTTGCGGAAAACTGCCGATATAAAGAAGGAGGCTGACGAAAAGCTGATGTACACAGTGAAACAAATAAAAGAACTGATAGAAAAGCATTCGCAAGACGAGTCATACATTCATGAGCTTGTAAAAGATGATAAGAGAAAAAGTGTCCAAAAACTGATAGAGAAGTGGCACAAAGAGAGAGAAAAGCAGCAGCAACTTCATGTAGCATGGAATGAGATGCTGCAATTTGAAAACAATGCTAAGGCGCAGGGATACACATGTATTGCTGGAATAGATGAAGCAGGAAGAGGACCGCTGGCAGGTCCCGTTGTAGCAGCAGCTGTCATATTAAAGGAAGATACAGTCATGCTCGGTTTAAACGACTCAAAGCAATTATCTGAGAAAAAAAGATTGGCATATTATGACCTGATCCAAAAAGAAGCACTTGATATCGGTATCGGCATTGTTGATGCGGCTACGATTGATGAAATCAATATTTACGAGGCATCAAGACTGGCGATGGTGAGAGCGGTGGAGCAGTTAACTCATACACCTGATTATCTACTCATAGATGCCATGACGCTCCCACTTCCTATTCACCAGGAGAATATCATCAAAGGAGATGCAAAAAGTGCATCCATCGCAGCAGGTGCATGTATTGCAAAGGTGACAAGAGATCAGATGATGGAAGAATACGGGCGTAAGTACCCTGAGTATCAATTTGAAAAACATAAAGGGTACGGAACAAAAGAGCATTTGGCTGCCATTCAAACACATGGAGCTGCCCCAATCCATCGATTATCGTTTGCACCAGTTAAATCCGTTATATCATAAATTTTTGACCTAAGGAGGCTGCCTGTGATGACAAGAGTTGAGGACATACATACAGCACTGAATAGCCGGTTAAGTGCGGCAGAATCTATTCCATTAAACACCGAAGGAAAGGAAAATGTGCATCGGCTGATTCTCGGTAAAGTACTGAAAATGCTTGGAGATGATACAGCCCTTGTTCAAATAGGCTCAACAAAAATAAAAGCACAGCTAGCGGCTCAGCTTAAAGCAGACGCATTTTATTGGTTCCAATTTGAACAAGAGGGTGGAGACAGCCTCAATAAACTAAGGCCAGTCCAGCAATTTGATCAAGATCCTAAGACATTAAAGGATGCAGCTGCCAAACTATTAGAAGGTCTCTCTCTGAAAAATGGACTTGAAAACATTCTAACAGCCACAGCTTTTTTAAAAGAAAAATCCGTTATCAACGAAACAGAGTTAAAAACGGCAGTGAAGTGGATCGAACAGCTTCAAGGAGCTGATGTGAAAAAAGGTCTCCAGGCACTTCTATTTGCTTTAAAGAAAGACTTGCCGATCCAGGAAGGAGTGCTTCAATCAATTTTAGCTGTGAAATCATCCTCTGCTCTTCATCAGGATATGACAGCGCTGCTAGAACGCTTAACACAGCTCCCGAAGCACTCAGACGCCACACAGGCGCTTACACAAGCCGTTCGATCAGTCATAGATGTTGAGACGTCTGTCCATGCAGAAAAGCTCTTATCGGTCCTTCTAGCAGCGAGAGAAGGGGCGGCGAAGCAAGGAGGAAATCTACCTGTAACGCCTCAGTCCAATCTGTCTCAACCAAAAGAGAATAGCCAAACTCCAATCGCTCAAGAGCGTCAGACGACACAAGTTCTTCAATCTAACGTGCAGCAATCAACAAGCCCAAAAGAGCTGCAAATCCCGCTTCATCAAATTGAGCGGATACTTACAAGTTTGATAAAACAAGGTGCAGATGGGCAGCAAGAGCCTAGCTTAAAACAGCTCACGTCATTGCTACAAGGGCTTCAGCAGGCAGGATCTCAGCCGGATGCAAGAGCATCTGTGCTCCAAAAAGAATTTCCGTTCCTGTCAAAAACAGAGGCGAAAGCATTGGCTCAGGTGGTACAGCAGACGGAACCCGCATTAAGCAATAAAACCGATGTGCTCGATTTACTCATGACGATGAAAAAGGCAATCGGTGTACGTGATGAAATCGGTATGCTGAAACTACTCGAAAAAGGCAGCCAGGATGTAAAAAGTCAGGAACTTCACCAATTAAAGCTCGTCTTAAATGATGTGAGACAGTCTGATTTACCAGAGCCTGTAAAAAAAGAAGTCGATCAATTGTTTCATAGATTGAACGGGCAGTTATTTGTGCAGCAGGAGAATCAAACCATCAGCCAAATGATGGTCTCTTATCCGCTCTTTTCAAAACATAGTGTTCAAGATTTAACCTTTATTCTAAAAGGACATAAGAAAAAAGATGGCTCTATTGATATTTCTCAGTGTCGTCTTATGTTTTACTTAAACATGGAAAACCTCGAAGAAACATTAATCGACTGTACGATTCAGCAAAAGGTCATGTCAATTACAGTTGAAACCGGTCATGAACTTCAAGGAACCATTAATCCAATGATTCCAGCAGTTCGGGAGAATTTAAATGCCTTAGGATACAGCCTTACGGGAATTACAGCAAAGAAGAGACAAGAGCCAGTAGATCCGTCTCACTTTCTAGATGAACACTTTCATAAAATCAGCGAGAAAGGGCTGGACTTACGAGTATGAAGGATTCAAAACCGCTTAGAAGGGCGGTCGCTCTACATTATGATGAAGAAAAACAAAAAGCGCCAAAAGTCGTCGCAATAGGTAGCGGCTATGTGGCAGACCATATTATTGAAGAAGCAAAAAAGTCGGGAGTTCCTATCCAAGAAGACCGTAATTTAGTCGAACTCATGCGCCACTTAACACTGGATGAGGAGATCCCTGAAGCGTTATACGATACTGTAGCAGAAATATTTTCGTTTATCTATAGGTTAGATCAAAAAATGAAAAAATAAGGTAAAATAAGTGATTTGGATGAAAAATTTATATTTTTAATAAAATAAAAGTTTGAATGTTTAGAAGGATTTTACGATTTTACATAGAACCCTAGACATTCTCTTTTTTATTCTTTAAAATGAAAGCGCAGTCTATTTTATATTTTTTGTTTCTACATATGTTGGGAGGATGGGAAATGAATATCCATGAGTACCAAGGAAAAGAAATCCTAAGAAAATATGGGGTTTCAGTTCCAAATGGTAAAGTAGCATTTACACCTGATGAAGCAGTGAAAGCATCAGAAGAGCTAGAAAGCTCTGTATATGTCGTAAAAGCACAGATTCATGCAGGCGGCCGTGGCAAAGCAGGCGGGGTAAAAATTGCAAAAACAAAAGATGAAGTGAAAGGTTTTGCAGAGGAATTGCTCGGCAAAACACTTGTCACACATCAAACTGGGCCTGAGGGGCGCGAAATAAAACGCTTACTTATTGAAGAAGGCTGCGATATTCAAAAAGAGTACTACGTTGGGCTTGTTTTGGACAGAGCGACATCAAGAATTGTATTGATGGCTTCTGAAGAAGGCGGTACTGAAATTGAAGAAGTAGCAGAAAAAACGCCAGAAAAAATCGTCAAAGTGGTCATCGACCCAGCGATTGGATTGCAAGGCTATCAGGCGAGAGAAGTAGCGTTTAAAATTAATATTCCAACAAAATTAGTTGGCCAAGCTGTTAAGTTTATGACAAGTCTTTACAATGCGTTTATTGAAAAAGATTGTTCAATTGCTGAGATTAATCCACTTGTTGTAACAGGCGATGGAAAAGTCATGGCACTTGATGCAAAATTAAACTTTGATAGCAATGCCTTATATAGACAAAAAGATATATTAGAATACCGTGACCTTGATGAAGAGGATCCAAAAGAAATTGAAGCATCTAAATATGATCTAAGCTACATTTCTCTAGATGGAAATATTGGCTGTATGGTCAATGGTGCAGGTCTTGCGATGTCTACAATGGATATCATCAAGCATTACGGCGGGGACCCTGCAAACTTCCTGGATGTTGGCGGCGGTGCAACAGCTGAAAAAGTAACGGAAGCATTTAAAATCATCTTATCTGATCAAAATGTAAAAGGGATTTTCGTGAACATTTTTGGCGGCATCATGAAATGTGATGTCATTGCAGAAGGTGTCGTTGAAGCGACAAAACAAGTCGGCTTAACATTACCACTCGTTGTACGTCTTGAAGGAACAAACGTTGAATTAGGGAAGAAAATCCTGAGCGATTCAGGCTTAAATATCACTTCTGCTGAGTCTATGGCTGACGGGGCAGAAAAGATTGTATCTTTAGTCAAGTAGAGCAGAAAGGCAGGGAACCTAAATGAGTGTATTTATTAATAAAAATACGAGAGTAATTGTTCAGGGGATTACCGGTTCAACCGCATTGTTCCATACAAAACAAATGATTGAGTACGGAACAAATATTGTTGGCGGTGTCACACCTGGAAAAGGTGGAACTGAAGTAGAAGGAGTTCCTGTATTTAATACAGTATCTGAAGCTGTTCAAACAACTGGAGCAAATGCTTCTGTTATCTATGTACCAGCACCATTTGCAGCAGATGCCATTTTAGAGGCTGTTGATGCAGAAGTCGATCTAGTCATTTGTATTACAGAACATATTCCAGTACTTGACATGGTCAAAGTAAAACGGTATATGGAAGGGAAAAAGACAAGACTTGTTGGCCCTAACTGCCCAGGTGTCATTACACCTGAAGAATGTAAGATTGGGATTATGCCAGGCTACATTCATAAAAAAGGTCATGTGGGGGTTGTTTCTCGTTCTGGAACGCTTACATATGAAGCGGTACATCAGCTTTCAGAGGCGGGTGTTGGTCAATCGACAGCTGTAGGAATCGGCGGAGACCCTGTCAATGGGACGAACTTTATTGATGTATTAAAAGCATTCAATGAAGACCCTGATACGCATGCTGTCATTATGATCGGAGAAATCGGCGGTACGGCTGAAGAAGAAGCAGCTGAATGGGTAAAAGCAAATATGACCAAACCAGTTGTTGGCTTTATTGGCGGTAAAACGGCGCCTCCAGGAAAACGCATGGGACATGCTGGTGCCATTATTTCCGGTGGTAAAGGGACAGCTGATGAAAAAGTAAAAACAATGCGTGAATGTGGAATTGAAGTGGCAGAGACTCCATCTGTCATGGGAGAAACCTTAATTAAAGTGTTAAAAGAGAAGAATCTCTTCGAAGCTTGTAAAACGCATTAATGACACAAGAAGACTTGTTCTTTGACAAGTCTTCTTCTTTCTATCTTAAACAGGAGGAATGGTATGTACAACGTGTCCGAAAGAATGATTTTTCACCGCTTAAAAGGCCTCATCTCACCCTCTTTGTTAACAAAATGGTGGAAAGTCGATCCTAAGCTATATATAAATGAAGAAACACATCATTTCAAACAGGATCGATCATTACAAACAATCGACTTTACCCGCTTAAAACAAGCCGAAGAAAAGGAATTCCCCATTTTTCAACACATCGTTCAAGCCTATTTAAAGCAAAACATTCACATGATTCCCATCACATCACCCTTATATCCCAGCACACTAAAACATATTTATGATCCTCCCCCTGTGTTATTCCTAAAAGGAAACGTGTCATATTTAAATGAAGAAAAAAGTTTAGGTGTAGTAGGCACGCGTGTTCCATCGTCTTATGGAGAAGCATGTGTGAAGAAAATTGTTGGTGAACTTGTTAAGGAAGATTGGATGATTGTCAGTGGCTTAGCAAAAGGCATTGATGGACTTGCACATAAAGAGTGTATTAGGAATAAAGGGAAAACGATCGGTATTATAGCAGGCGGATTTCAGCATTTATACCCAAAGGAACATGTGCAAATGGCTGAATACATGGGCGAGCATCATTTGCTTTTATCCGAGCATCCGCCTTATGTCAAACCAGAAAAGTGGCATTTCCCCATGAGGAATCGTTTAATTAGTGCACTCACAAGTGGGACCATCGTGATTCAGTGCAAAGAAAAGAGCGGTTCACTCATTACCGCGTATCAAGCACTTGAGCAAGGCAAAGAGGTATTTGCGGTTGCAGGATCAATCTTTGATCCTAATTCCACAGGTCCAGCCAGACTTATACAGCAGGGAGCAAAGCTTGTTCATTCAACGAAGGATATTTTAGAGGAATTCTCCTTCCGCAGCGTTCAATATACGGAACTCTTATAAAAATATCGTTTGACAAAAGACATAGGAATATTTAATAATAGTGAGGATTTAAGTTTACACTTTGTTTTTCGTGTTTATAATGATGTTCATCATAAAGAATTTTTCATGATTGCCTGTTAGATAGGTGCAATTAACATAAATATGAATTGTGAAATGTATAAAGAGAGAACACCTCTTAAGGGGGATTTTGAGTATGGCTGATTATTTAGTCATCGTTGAGTCGCCAGCCAAGGCGAAAACGATTGAGCGTTATTTAGGTAAAAAGTATAAAGTAAAGGCTTCAATGGGGCACATAAGAGATTTACCGAAAAGTCAGCTTGGTGTTGACACTGAGCATGACTTCGAACCGAGGTATATTACGATTCGCGGGAAAGGCCCCGTATTAAAAGAATTAAAAACAGCTGCGAAAAAAGCAAAGAAAGTCTATCTCGCAGCTGACCCCGATAGAGAGGGAGAAGCGATTGCTTGGCATTTAGCGCATAGCCTTGACCTTGACCTCTCTTCTGACTGCCGCGTTGTCTTTAACGAGATTACAAAAGATGCTATTAAAGATTCCTTTAAGCATCCACGTATGATCAATATGGATTTAGTTGATGCACAGCAGGCAAGACGGATCTTAGATCGTCTCGTTGGGTATAAAATCAGTCCGATTTTATGGAAGAAAGTGAAAAAGGGCTTAAGTGCCGGTCGTGTTCAATCAGTTGCACTCCGCCTGATCATTGATCGCGAGAATGAAATTAATGAATTTAAACCAGAAGAATACTGGACAATTGACGGTACATTCCTAAAAGGAAAAGAAAGCTTCGAAGCGAGCTTCTTTGGCGTCAATGGCAAAAAGCATCCACTGAAAACAAAAGAAGATGTAAAAGAAATCCTTTCGAAACTAAAAGGGAGCAAATTCTCTGTAGAGAAAGTGACGAAAAAAGAGCGTAAACGCAACCCTGCTGTTCCGTTTACAACATCTACTTTACAGCAGGAGGCTGCGAGAAAATTAAACTTCCGTGCGAAAAAGACGATGATGATTGCACAGCAATTATATGAAGGAATTGATCTTGGTAAAGAAGGTACAGTCGGACTCATTACATACATGAGAACAGACTCAACACGTATTTCCAATACGGCGATTGAAGAAGTATCTGCTTTCATTGATCAGACGTATGGTAAGAATTTCTTAAATACAACAAAACGAACCGCTAAAAAGAATGAAAATGCACAAGATGCTCACGAAGCCATCAGGCCGACTTCTACGCTAAGAAAACCAGCAGATGTCAAACATGTCTTAAGCCGAGATCAGCTTCGTCTGTATAAATTGATTTGGGAACGATTCGTCGCAAGCCAAATGGCTTCGGCTGTGCTTGATACAATGAGTGTGGACCTTGATAATAACGGGCTTACATTCCGTGCTAACGGAAGCAAAGTGAAATTCCCTGGATTCATGAAAGTATATGTAGAAGGGAAAGACGACCAGCTAGAAGAAAAGGACAAAATGCTGCCTGATCTTAAAGAAGGTGATACGGTTCTTTCAAAAGATATCGAACCTGAACAGCACTTCACGCAGCCGCCTCCGCGCTACACTGAGGCAAGACTTGTCAAAACGCTTGAAGAGCTAGGTATAGGCCGTCCGTCTACGTATGCACCAACATTAGATACGATTCAAAAGCGCGGCTATGTCGCACTTGATAATAAACGGTTTATCCCAACAGAGCTTGGGGGAATTGTTCTCAACTTAATCATTGAATTCTTCCCTGAGATCATTAACGTGGAATTCACAGCGAAAATGGAAAAAGAACTTGATAGCGTTGAAGAAGGTACGATCGAATGGGTTCGCATTATCGACAGCTTCTATCAAGACTTTGCAAAACGGGTCGAAAAAGCGGAAGCAGAAATGCAAGAAGTTGAGATTGAGCCTGAATACGCCGGAGTTGACTGTGAAGAGTGTGGACATCCGATGGTGTACAAAATGGGTCGATACGGTAAGTTCATGGCTTGCTCTAACTTTCCTGACTGCCGTAACACAAAACCAATTGTCAAAGATATTGGTGTGAAATGCCCGACATGTCATGAAGGAAACATTGTTGAACGAAAATCTAAGAAGCGCCGCATTTTTTATGGCTGTGATCGTTTTCCAAAGTGTGAATTCGTCTCTTGGGACAAACCGATTGAAAGAAAGTGTCCAAAATGCGAAAATATGCTTGTAGAGAAAAAGCTGAAAAAAGGCATGCAAGTTCAATGTGTGAACTGTGATTATAAAGAGGAACAACAAAAATAGCGGTGAGCAGCCTTGTTCACCTGCTTTTTTATGTCATCAAACAGAACTTACGAAATAGGAGAGTTGTACAATGAGTCAATTTGTAAATGTGATTGGAGCAGGTTTAGCTGGAAGTGAAGCGGCATGGCAAATTGCTAAACGCGGAATTAAAGTCAACTTGTATGAAATGAGACCTGTCAAACAAACGCCAGCTCACCACACAGATAAATTTGCAGAGCTTGTATGCAGCAATTCACTGCGTGCCAACGCTTTGACAAATGCGGTCGGTGTATTAAAGGAAGAAATGCGTCATTTAGATTCAGCGATTATCGCAGCTGCAGATGAAAGCTCAGTTCCTGCTGGTGGAGCGCTTGCAGTAGATCGTCATGAATTTGCAGCAAACGTTACTGATCGCGTAAAAAATCATCCGAATGTGACAGTTTTTCAAGAAGAAGTGCAAAGCATTCCAGAAGGTCCAACAATTATTGCGACAGGCCCGCTTACATCTGAAGCACTTTCAAAAGAATTAAAATCGTTAACTGGTGAAGAATATCTGCACTTCTACGATGCAGCGGCACCTATCCTAGAGAAAGATAGCATTGATATGGATAAGGTGTACTTGAAATCACGTTATGACAAAGGAGAAGCTGCTTATTTAAACTGTCCAATGACAGAAGAAGAATTCGATCGTTTTTATGACGCGCTTATTTCTGCTGAAACTGTGCCATTAAAAGAGTTCGAAAAAGAAATCTTCTTTGAAGGCTGTATGCCAATTGAAGTCATGGCCAAAAGAGGAAAGAAAACGATGTTGTTTGGTCCGATGAAGCCAGTAGGACTTGAAGATCCGAAAACAGGAAAAAGACCTTATGCTGTTGTTCAATTAAGACAAGATGATGCAGCAGGTACTTTATATAACATCGTCGGCTTCCAGACACATCTGAAGTGGGGCGACCAAAAGGAAGTATTCCGCTTGATTCCAGGTCTTGAAGAAGCAGAGATTGTTCGTTATGGCGTGATGCACCGCAATACATTCATTAACTCACCAAGTCTTTTAAAACCAACGTATCAGTTTAAAAATAGAGAAGATCTATTCTTTGCCGGACAAATGACAGGCGTTGAAGGCTATGTCGAGTCTGCAGCTTCCGGACTAGTGGCTGGAATTAATGCCGCTCGTTTTGTCAAAGGAGAAGAGCTTGTGACACTTCCGGAGGAAACAGCGATCGGCAGCATGGCTTATTACATCACATCGACAAACAAGAAAAGCTTCCAGCCAATGAATGCGAATTTTGGTTTGTTGAAAGATCTTGGTGTTCGCATTAAAAACAAACAAGAGCGTTATGCGGAGTACGCTAAGCGCGCAATCGAAACTATTCAAACTATTTCGAAATCTCTGTAGTAAATCATTGCACGGAAAGCAAGATATGTGATACCATTTAAAAGCCTTAAAGAGGTGTAAAAATGATGAATAAACAGCGTCTTGTCCACTTATTCATTGAATATCTGCAAATTGAAAAAAACTATTCTGCTTTAACCATCTCAGGATATACAGAAGCGATTGAAGAGTTTGTCAGATTTATGAACGTTCAAGGAATAGACGGTTTTGAAGAGGTATCCTATCAAGATACGAGAATTTATTTAACAGAAGCTTATGAAAAAGGCCTGACAAGAAGAACGATTAGTAAGAAAGTCTCTGCGCTTCGCAGCTTTTATAAATTTCTATTAAGAGAACAGCTTGTGAAAGAAAATCCTTTTTTACTCGTTAGCTTACCAAAGCAGGATAAGCGAATTCCTTCATTTTTGTATGAAGAGGAACTGAAAGAGCTTTTTACAGTTTCTGATGTCAGCACACCGCTTGGGCAAAGAAACCAAGCCATTTTAGAACTTCTTTATGCAACAGGTATGAGGGTCAGTGAGTTATGTTCATTAAAAGAATCTGATCTTGATTTATCGATGGATACAGTGCTTGTTCATGGGAAAGGCAACAAGCAGCGGTATGTTCCTTTTGGTTCATATGCTCATGAAGCGCTCATCACTTATTTAGAGGATGGAAGGCTAAAGCTGAAAGCGAAGGGGAATGATCGTGCTGATGCATATGTATTTTTGAATCAGCGCGGGGCGCCTCTTACAGACAGAGGCGTTCGATTCATTCTCACTGAACTAATGAAAAAGGCGTCAGGCACATTACATATCCATCCTCACATGTTAAGGCACACCTTTGCCACACACCTCTTAAATGAGGGGGCAGATTTGAGAAGTGTTCAAGAACTTCTTGGTCATTCGAATTTATCATCAACTCAGGTGTACACGCATGTATCAAAAGATTCTTTAAGGAAAACGTACATGTCTCATCACCCAAGGGCTTTTAAACGATCCTAAAAGGAGGTTTTTTCATGTCATCATTTCATGCAACAACCATCTTTGCCGTTCAACATAAAGGAAAAAGTGCGATGGCTGGAGACGGTCAAGTCACTTTCGGGCAGGCTGTCGTGATGAAACACACGGCAAAAAAAGTGCGCCGTCTTTTCGGAGGCAAGGTGCTTGCAGGTTTTGCAGGTTCAGTAGCAGATGCATTTACACTGTTTGAAAAGTTTGAAACGAAGCTTGAAGAATATGGTGGTAACTTAAAGCGAGCAGCCGTAGAACTAGCAAAAGAATGGCGTAGTGACAAGATGCTTAGGCAGCTTGAGGCTATGCTGATCGTTATGAACAAAGACAGCATCCTGCTTGTCTCTGGGACAGGAGAGGTCATCGAACCAGATGACGGTATTTTGGCCATCGGCTCAGGCGGCAATTATGCGCTTAGCGCCGGGAGAGCACTCAAAACACATGCAGGTGATCACCTCACAGCAAGAGATATTGCAAAGGCAGCTCTTGAAACCGCTGGAGAAATCTGTGTCTACACGAACGATCAAATCACTTTAGAAGAGCTTGAATAGAAAGGACATGAGACGTATGGAGAAAAAGCCGTTCACCCCAAGAGAGATAGTTGAAAAGCTTGATCAATACATTATTGGTCAGCTTGATGCGAAAAAAGCAGTGGCGGTGGCTTTAAGAAACCGTTACAGAAGAAGCCTTTTACATGATAAGCTAAAGGATGAAGTCGTTCCGAAAAACATTTTAATGATCGGCCCAACAGGCGTGGGGAAAACAGAGATTGCCCGCAGAATTGCAAAAATTTCTGGTGCGCCTTTTATTAAAGTGGAAGCGACGAAGTTTACTGAAGTTGGTTACGTTGGCCGTGATGTAGAATCGATGGTCAGAGATCTAGTTGAGACAGCGATCAGAATTGTCAAAGAAGAAAAGATGAAAAACGTTCAAGAAGAAGCAGAAAAACAAGCAAATAAACGTCTTGTTCATTTGCTTGTTCCTGGCAAGAAAAAAAGCCAGTCAGTGAAAAATCCTTTTGAGATGCTGTTTGGTGGTTCTGATGAAGATGACCGTGATCGAGATCAATCAAGTGAAGAAGTTGAACTTGAATCGACAAGAAAGCGAATCGCTCATCAGTTGGCTATGGGCGAACTTGAAGATCATTACGTCACGATCGAAGTAGAAGAGCAGCAGCCATCCATGTTTGATATGCTTCAGGGCTCGGGTATGGAGCAAATGGGCATGAACATGCAGGATGCGCTCGGCAATCTCATGCCTAAAAAGAAAAAACGCAGAAAGCTGACCGTCAGAGAAGCAAGAAAGGCGTTAACAGCTGAGGAAGCTTCAAAACTGATTGACATGGATGAAGTCAGTCAAGAAGCTGTCTATAAAGCAGAGCAGCAAGGGATTATTTTTATCGACGAAATCGACAAAATTGCCAAAAGCGGTGGTGCATCATCTGCAGATGTTTCTCGTGAAGGGGTTCAACGTGATATTTTACCGATTGTAGAAGGTTCAACTGTGATGACGAAATATGGGGCAGTGAAAACAGACCATGTGCTTTTTGTAGCAGCAGGTGCATTTCATATGGCAAAACCATCAGATTTGATTCCAGAGCTTCAAGGGCGCTTCCCAATTCGTGTAGAATTAGATAAATTAAGTATCGAAGACTTTGTGAAAATCTTAACGGAACCAGATAACGCATTATTAAAGCAATATAAAGCTTTACTTGAAACAGAAGGTATATCTCTTGAATTTTCTGACGATGCTATTCATAAGATTGCCGAAGTGGCTTATCATGTTAATCAGGAGACAGATAACATCGGTGCAAGAAGGCTTCATACTATACTTGAAAAGCTGCTTGAAGAGCTTTCATTTGAGGCGCCTGATATTACACTAGGGACAGTGACCATTACCCCTCAGTATGTAGAAGAGAAGCTAGGAAAGATTGCAAATAACAAAGACTTAAGTCAATTTATACTTTAACAAATGAATAAAGTAATCTAGGAGGATCATTAATATGGCGTTACTACAAAAAACAAGGATTATTAACTCAATGCTGCAAGATGCAGCGGGGAAACCGGTTAATTTTAAGGAAATGGCAGAAACTTTGAGAGATGTCATTGATTCAAACATTTTCGTATTAAGCAGAAGAGGGAAGCTTCTAGGCTACTCGATCAACCAGCAGATTGAAAATCCGCGTATGAAGAAAATGCTTGAAGACCGTCAGTTCCCTGAAGAATATACAAAGAGTCTATTTAACATCCCTGAAACATCTTCAAATCTTGACATTAACAGTGAGTATACAGCTTTCCCGATTGAGAACCGTGATTTATTTGAATCAGGTTTGACAACCATTGTTCCAATTATCGGAGGAGGAGATCGTTTAGGAACGTTAATCCTGTCTCGTTTGCAAGATACATTCAAAGATGATGATTTAATTCTTGCTGAATACGGTGCAACAGTTGTTGGAATGGAGATCCTTCGTGAGAAATCAGAGGAAATCGAAGAAGAAGCAAGAAGTAAAGCTGTTGTCCAAATGGCGATTAGTTCTCTTTCATATAGTGAGCTTGAAGCCATTGAGCACATCTTTGAAGAACTTGATGGCAACGAAGGGCTTCTAGTGGCAAGTAAAATTGCTGACCGTGTAGGAATCACTCGTTCAGTGATCGTGAACGCCTTACGTAAGTTAGAAAGTGCAGGCGTCATCGAATCTCGTTCTCTTGGAATGAAGGGAACGTATATCAAAGTGTTAAACAACAAATTTTTAATTGAACTTGAAAATTTAAAATCTCATTAATCAAAACCCCTTTTCAGCAGAAATACAAGCTGAAAAGGGGTTTTTTTTATAAAAAAAGAGGATTTGTCCGAAAAATGACACTCTTTTTTCCAAGAAAACCCTTACAATTCTTAGTTCTTTGAATCTAGGTCTTTATACCTATTCGTAAAATAGATATATATTACGAGTTTTTTTTACATATACATCATAGACTTTAATCCTATTATTTCTTACAATGAACATATGGTTTTACAAATCTCGACATGATTAAATGGAATGAAATACATATGATTGGAGGTATATGGTTTTGGATATATTTTCTGGAACGATAAGCAACCTTGAGAATGCCTTGGGCAGAGCGAATGTTAAGCAAAAAGTCATAAGCAATAATATCGCGAATATAGACACACCGAACTACAAGTCGAAAAACGTCGCATTTCATGATATGCTAAACGATGCGTCGATCAAGTTAGATGCTAAAAAAACATACCAAGGTCACATTGATTTTTCTAAAACAGGGTCTAATTATTCAGTTGTTTCGAGCGACCGTACTTCATATCAAGAAAACGGAAATAATGTCGATATTGATCAAGAGATGAGTGAACTCGCTAAAAACCAAATTCAGTATAATGCGTTGGTTGAAAGAATGAGTGGAAAATTCAATTCTCTTAAAACAGTTTTGACAGGAGGTAAGTGATGTCAATTTTTTCAGGCGTTAACGCTTCGGCCTCTGCATTAACAGCACAGAGGCTCAGAATGGACGTTGTATCCTCTAACCTTGCAAACATGGATACAACAAGAGCGAAACAGGTTGATGGCAACTGGGAGCCTTATAGACGTAAGCTCGTCACATTACAGCCGTCAGGTGAATCGTTTTCATCTATATTAAACTCAAGCATGAATTCGAGCGGTAAATTAGGAAACGGCGTGAAAGCAACGAAGATTACAGAAGACGAAACTCCATTCAACCTTCAATATGATCCTACAAATCCCGATGCCAATGAAAATGGATATGTTCAAACACCTAATGTTGATCCATTAAAGGAAATGGTTGACCTCATCAGCAGCTCAAGGTCATATGAAGCAAACGTGACCGCGCTAAATGCGAATAAAAGCATGTTGATGAAAGCTTTAGAAATAGGAAAGTAAGGTGAAAAGAATTGGTTAACGCAATATCTCCTTTCCAGCTTCAAGCTGCTCAGCAAGCAAGTGAATTGACAAATGCATCGTCCGTTCATGCGGCTGCACCTAAAAGTCAAACGAATTTCTCTGATGTGCTGAAGAATTCCATTGAGGCATTAAATCAATCACAGCTGAAATCAGACCAGTATACAAATGCACTTGCACAAGGAAAAAATGTCAATCTCGATGAAGTCATGATTGCCTCGCAAAAAGCGAGTGTGACACTCACAGCTGCAACGGAGTTTCGAAATAAAGCAGTCGAAGCATACCAAGAGATTATGAGAATGCAGATGTAGGAGGTGCTGACGGACAAAAAAAGACTGAATGGAATGACCGGGGGTTAAGATGAATCGTACTTTAATGCAATTAAGAACAAAGACAGTTGAGTTTTGGCGAAATCGATCAAAATTACAAAAAATACTTATGATTGGCGGCGTTGCTGCCCTAGCAATCATTATTACGGTTGTTAGCATCTTTGCTTCTTCTGAAAAAATGGTTCCATTGTTTAGAGATTTGTCTGAGGCAGAAGCTGGGCAAATCAAACAGGAACTGGATGGCAAAAACGTTAAATCGGAACTTGCGAATAATGGAACAACGATTCTCGTTCCAGAAAAGCAGGCCGACACTTTAAAAGTAACGCTCGCATCTGAGGGTCTCCCTAAGACAGGGAATATTGATTACTCCTTCTTTGCGAACAATTCCGGCTTCGGTTTAACAGATAATGAATTTGATGTTCTGAAAGTAGACGCAACTCAGACAGAACTATCCAATCTAATCAATACGATTGATGGGATTAAAGATTCAAAAGTTATGATTAACCTGCCAAAAGATTCCGTTTTTGTTGGAGAAGAGCAAAGTAATGCATCAGCATCCATTGTGCTGCAAGTTGAACGTGGCTACACGCTCTCGCCGCAGCAAGTAAAAGGCCTTTATCATCTTATTTCAAAAAGTGTGCCGAATTTAAAGACAGAAAACATTGTCATTATGGACCAAGATTCCAACTACTACGACTTAAACAGCAGTTCCGATTCCTATGCAAGTGGAATGGATGCACAGCAGCAGAAAAAAGAAGAAATTGAAAAGAACCTTCAAAGAAAAATTCAACAGCTGCTCGGAACAATGATGGGTCAAGAAAAAGTGGCTGTATCGGTCACAACAGACATTGATTTTACTGAAGAGAAAAGAAAAGAAGATCTTGTAGAACCAGTTGATAAAGAAAACATGCAAGGCATCGCTGTCAGTGCTGAAAAGATTGCTGAAACTTATTCAGGAAATGGTGCAGCAGCTGGTGGAACCGCTGGAACAGGCGACGATGATGTCACAAACTATCAAGGCGCCGATGGAGCGAATGGTAGCGGAGATTACGAAAAGAGCGAAGATCGTATCAACTATGAAGTCAATCGCATTCATAAAGATATCAAAGAGAGCCCTTATAAAATTAGAGATGTTGGCATTCAAGCATTGGTCGAACCACCAACTGCAAACGATGTGAACTCTTTAACAGCTGAAAGGCAAGATGATATTAAAAAGATTCTTTCAACGATCATTAGCACGTCAATTGATAAAGAATACACAAATGGTCAAGTGCTCACTCAAGCGGACTTAGATAACAAAATTGTTTTATCTGTATCAAAATTAGACGGTAAACAGCAAACTGCAGCAGAAAACCCATCAAACAATATTCCAATTTGGGTTTATATTGTAGGCGGTGTGCTACTACTTGCAATTATCGCTCTTCTTATTCTTCTTGTGCGTAAACGCAGAAAAGAAGAGGAAGAAGAGTTTGAGTTTGATGAACATACACCAATCCATGTTCCTGATATCGACACTGAACCAGAAACAGAAGAAATGGTGAGGAAAAATCAGCTTGAAAAAATGGCAAAAGATAAACCAGAAGACTTTGCTAAATTGCTACGCAGCTGGCTGTCCGAGGATTAGGAGGAATACACATGTCGAGAAAAGATTCAAATCGACTAACAGGCAGACAAAAAGCAGCAATCCTAATGATTTCCTTAGGGCTAGAGGTGTCAGCATCTGTATACAAACATCTGTCTGAAGACGAAATAGAAAAATTAACACTGGAAATTTCCAATGTACGAAGTGTAGATACTGCTAAAAAAGATGAAATCATTGAAGAATTTCACAGCATCGCCATCGCGCAGGACTACATATCACAAGGCGGTCTTATGTACGCAAGACAAGTGCTTGAAAAAGCGCTTGGTGAGGACAAAGCGGATAGTATCTTAAACCGATTAACATCCTCACTTCAAGTGAAACCGTTTGATTTTGCTCGAAAGGCTGACCCAGAACAAATCTTAAACTTTATCCAGCATGAGCATCCACAAACCATTGCGCTCATCCTTTCCTACTTAGATCCAGTTCAAGCAGGGCAGATTTTATCTGAATTAGGTGAGGAAGTACAAACAGAGGTTGCGAGACGTATTGCTTTAATGGATCGCACATCTCCAGAGATCATCAATGAAGTGGAACGCATTCTTGAACAAAAACTTTCTTCAACCTTTACGCAAGACTATACGCAAACGGGCGGAGTCGAAGCGGTTGTAGAAGTACTAAATGGTGTAGACCGTGCGACTGAGAAGACCATTTTAGACACTCTTGAAATTCAAGATCCTGAGCTTGCTGATGAAATTAAGAAACGTATGTTTGTCTTTGAAGATATTGTCACTCTTGACAGTAGAGCGATTCAGCGCGTGATCAGAGATGTTGAAAATGATGACTTGTTGCTCGCACTCAAAGTGGCAAGCGAAGAGGTCAAAGAAATTGTCTTCCGCAACATGTCACAGAGAATGGTCGAGACGTTCAAAGAAGAAATGGAGTTTATGGGACCTGTCCGGCTTAGAGATGTCGAGGAAGCACAAACCCGTATTGTCAGCATCGTAAGACGACTCGAGGAAGCTGGAGAAATCGTCATAGCTCGAGGCGGAGGAGACGATATCATTGTCTAGGATTATCAAACATGAAACATCTGTTATTCCTGAGCAAGGCCGGCAAACTATTCCTTTGCAGCAAGTGGAGTTCAAAAAAGAACATCATGAAGAAGAGCTTGTCAATGAAACAGAAGTGTCGCAGCTTGTACTAAGTGATGCTGAAGATCAAGCAAGCCGTATAGTAGAACAAGCAAATAGTGAGCTTGAAAAAACAATGGCTGAAATCAATCAGCGCCGCGCTGATTTTGAAGAAGAAAGAATGCAGCTTATTGAAGAAGCAAAACAAGCAGGTTACCAAGATGGCTTCCAAAAGGGTGAAGCAGATGCGATGAGTCAGTACCGATCAATTCTTGATCAAGCAAATGACATTGTCAGTCTTGCTAAGCAGGATTACGAAGAAAAAATTGAAAGCTCCGCAGAAAAAATTGTGGAACTGGCTTTTGAACTCGCCAAACGTGTTTGGTACTCGGCTGAGGACACGAAAGATCAATTTTTGGCTCTCGTGAAGCAGGTCATTTCTGAAGTGAAAGAATATGACGATATTTCCATCTATGTTGACCCTGAACATTACGATCATGTGATGGAGTATAAAAACGAATTAATCAGAATCCTTCAAAAGGATACACACCTTGCCATTTACTCGGATGAAAAAGCGCCAAAAGGGACTTGTTACGTAGAAACAAGCTTTGGAAAAGTGGAAGCGAGTGTTGATACACAAATGAATCAGTTGAAAGAAAAGCTACTAGAAGTCATTGATTCAGGTGATCACAAATGAACATCGATGTGTTAAAAGAAACGATTGAAACCGCAGATCCTTATAAACGATTTGGTAAAGTCAATCGAGTTGTTGGACTGATGATTGAATCGAAGGGGCCGGAAAGTTCTATCGGAGACGTGTGTCTCATTCATAAAAAGGGGCGTAAGCACGATCCAATAAAAGCAGAGGTCGTAGGGTTTAGAGATGAAAATATTCTGCTCATGCCTTATGTAGAAGCATCCAATATTTCACCAGGAAGTCTAGTTGAAGCGACAGGTGAGTCGCTGAAGGTCAAAGTTGGGACTGGGTTAATTGGCGAAGTTGTTGATGCCTTCGGTGAACCGCTGGACGGCAGTATGCTGCCAAAGGGACTTGCACCTGTTTCGACAGATCAGTCACCTCCAAACCCGATGGACAGGCCGCCTATTCGTGAAAAAATGGGCGTTGGTGTCAGAGTGATCGACAGTCTGCTTACAGTCGGCACTGGTCAGAGGATCGGTATTTTTGCCGGAAGTGGTGTTGGAAAAAGTACCTTAATGGGGATGATTGCAAAGCAGACAGAAGCAGACCTCAATGTCATTGCCCTTGTTGGAGAGCGTGGCCGTGAAGTTCGTGAGTTTATTGAAAAGGACTTAGGTGCCGAAGGACTAAAGCGATCGATTGTTGTCGTCGCAACTTCTGATCAGCCTGCACTGACGAGAATGAAGGCTGCTTATACAGCAACAGCTATTGCGGAATATTTTAGAGACAGAGGAAAAAATGTCATGTTCATGATGGACTCTGTTACACGGGTCGCTATGGCGCAAAGGGAAATAGGTCTTGCAACTGGCGAACCGCCAACGACTAAAGGTTATACACCTTCAGTGTTCGCTATACTGCCAAAATTACTTGAACGAACTGGAACGAATCAGCTTGGTTCCATCACAGCGTTTTACACAGTGCTTGTTGATGGTGACGATATGAATGAGCCAATCGCTGATACAGTCAGGGGGATATTAGATGGCCACATTGTACTTGATCGTGCTTTAGCCAACAAAGGACAATTTCCTGCTGTCAATATTCTGAAAAGTATCAGCCGTGTTATGAGCAATATCGCAAGTCATGATCACAAGGAGGCGGCTAACCGGTTCCGCCAGCTTTTATCCACTTATCAAAACGCTGAAGACCTCATTAACATTGGAGCATATAAAAAAGGCTCCTCGAAAGACATTGATGATGCCATGCAGGCTTATCCTCATCTGATTTCATTTTTGAAGCAGGATGTAGAAGAGGCTGTATCTATTGAAGACAGTGTGAATGTATTGCTCGGTTTGATGAATAGAGAGGATTGACGAAAACAGTGAGATATCAATACAAATTTCAAAAGCTCTTAGAACTGAAAGAAAGTGAAAAAGACAAGTCACTCGCAGCGTACCAACAATCCGTTTCGGCATTTGAGCAAGTAGCTGAAAAACTCTATGAAAATATGAGTAAAAAAGAATTAATGGAAAAAAGCAAAGAAGAAAAGCTGAGAAGTGGTATGAGTGTTCAAGAAATGCGTCATTATCAGCAATTTGTGACCAATTTAGATAACACGATTCAGCATTATCAGCAGCTTGTGATCATGAAACGCCATCAAATGAACGAAAAACAATCTGATTTAACTGAAAAAAACATCGAGTTTAAAAAGTTTGAAAAAATGAAAGAAAAGCAGTACGAAAAGTTTTCCCTTGAACATAAGGCCATTGAAATGAAAGAAATGGATGATATCTCTATCAGCCAATTCATGTTTCAAGGACATTAGGAGTCGAGATGAATGCCTAAGAAGGAAAAAACGAAAGAATCAAGCGGCGGTAAATTTCAATGGATCTTGTTTATTGTCATCATCCCATTGATTGTGCTTGTATTAGTGGCTGGCACAATCCTTTCTATGGCAGGTTTTGATCTAAAGAAACCGCTCCAGAACATTCCGGGCGTTAGCAGTTTGGTTGGTTCAGATGACACCTCAAAAACGTCATCTTCACATAATGATCAAAGCGATGCAGAATTGAAGGAACTGAAAAAGACCATTAAAGAGCAAAAGAATGAACTTGAAATTGCACAAAAAGACTTAAAAACAAGTGATGAAGAGATTAAAAGACTGAATCAAAAAATCAGTTCACTTGAAAAAACATCTGAAAATGATGCGAATGAGAAGTCAGCGGATGACAGTTCATCAAATAGCAGCTCATCGAGCGATACATCAGGTAATAATGCGTCAGGGACAACTTCTGATGGGGCAGCAGCCTCTAACCAGAAACCGAAAGGGAAGATTGCCAGTATCTATGAAAGCATGGACGCAGGGAAATCCGCCAAAATTTTATCAGAATTAAGTGATAAAGAGGCATTGAAGATCCTCGAAGAGCTGAGCAAAAATAAACTAACAGACATATTAGCAAAACTAACACCTCAGAAGGCAGCTACGTTTACGAAAGAGCTTGCTAAAAAAGAAGAAAGTGAAAATGGGGGTGGACAATAAGTGAAACTATTGGATATTGGAGCCTTACAGCAATCGTCTCAAGGTCTCTCGGGACCAAAGGGGAGCGGCGCGGCATCTGCAAGCGGGTTGTTTAAACAATTACTTAGCGGGGCAGGTGCACAAAGCGGCCTTGTGGATGCTGAGACAGCGGGTGCCACTCTTTCCATCAATGATGCGATGCAAATCATTGAAAAATGGATGCAATCGCCTGAAGAAGGCATCAACGGAGACCTTCTTAGCGCGCTTCAAACACTTCAAGGTCAAACGCTTGATTCGTCTGATCTCAAGTCACTAGAAGAGCTATTTCAAAAAATGGAATCATCCATTTACGGTGATCAAACGGATAAGCCAGCTTCTGAACATAGTGAGCAGCTCATACAAGTCCACTTTTTCATATATCAACTACTCAATCAACAGCCGCTCAGCTTTGATGCAAAGCTAGTGCAAGATATTGAAGCAAAGGGTCAAGACTTCATTCACTTTCTTTCAAAAAATGGAGTAGATGAGAAACTGATTCAGCAAGTAAAAGAGCAGTTTTTCTCGCAGGGTTCAGCACCAAAGCTGAATTCGATGTCTCAAAGTGAGCTGAAACACTTTAATCAGTTAATCGACCATATGATGGCAAATGCAAAAGGGTCAGACAAAGAGTTGAAGATTGCTTTAGGAGAGTTAAAAGAATTGGTCTCTCCAAGACAAGAATCTACTCTTGCTACTCCTGCAAAAGGGGCTAACTCTCTTGAATGGCTCATCAAAAAGGAAGTTGTCAAAGGACAAAGCACTGCTGCACCTGCTTCTGAAAAAACGATCACTCATACGCTGTTGCCAGGTCATAAGCAGTTTTTTCAACTGCAATCAGCAGCTCCTGTTCAACAGACACAAACAACTGATGAAAAGCCGGGAACGGTTGATCAGCAAATTCTAAATACGTGGAAGCAAATGAAATTCACGCCATTTGGCAACTCAAGCGGACGCTTTACAGTTCGATTAAATCCAGAAAATCTCGGATTTATCACGATTCAGCTGACGAAGCAAAATGGTATGTATGCGAGTAAAATTACAGCTTCGACACAGGCAGCAAAAGAACTGCTAGAGCATCACCTTCCGCAGCTCAAGCAGGCGCTTCCGAATATGTCGGTTCAAGTGGACCGTTTCCATATACCGCTTCAATCAAATGAGCAGCCGTTATTTGGACAATTTAACGAAGAAAACAAGCAGCAACAGTCAAAAGGGCAGAATTTCCAAAAGCCTGATGAACAGGAAGCAGAATTCCAAGATGTACTGGATGCTCTTGTTGGGTCAGATGAAGAAGAGGAGGAAATCTAATGGCAACAGTTGATGCTACGAATAGAACAGTCGCACAAACAGACACTTCTTCAAAAGCAGAAAAGAAAACAGATACGCTCGGCAAAGATCAATTCTTGAAAATTTTGCTCACGCAGCTTCAAAACCAAGATCCGACAAACCCACTAGATGACCGTGAGTTTGTCACACAGCTTGCAACATTTTCATCTTTAGAACAGCAAACCAATATGAACGATTCTATCACCAAGCTGAATCAGCTCATGTCTACATTTGTTGCACACCAAGATCCGTTTACGACGTATGTAGGGTGGATCGGTAAAGAAGTATCGGGCAAATTGGATGATAAAGAGATATCAGGCACTGTGAAATCTGTTAAAAACATAAACAATGAATACTTCTTGTATTTAGAAGATGGAACGAAAATCAGCCCTTGGGATGTTACAGCAGTTGGAGAAAAAACGAAGTAATTCGAGGAGGAAAATAAATGTTACGCTCACTTTACTCAGGAATTAGCGGAATGAAAAACTTCCAAACAAAATTAGATGTTGTAGCCAATAACGTAGCCAACGTCAATACACACGGATACAAAAAAAGCCGAATCACTTTTAAAGATATGGTCAGCCAAACCATTTCAAGTTCTGGTGGACCGACGAACAACTCTGGTTCAATCAACTCAAAACAAGTTGGTTTAGGATCATCTTTATCTTCTATTGATAAAATCATGTCAGCGGGAGCTTCTCAAAATACGGATAGAGATTATGATTTCTACATCAATGGAGATGGATTTTTCCGTATTGAAAAACAAGGAGAAGTTCTTTATACCAGAGCAGGGAACTTTACTCGGGATTCAGAGGGAAGTTTAACCACTTCTGACGGAAATTACGTGCTTGGAATGAATGGACAAAAGATAACGATTCCAGATGGCATTTCAAGTGTAAGTGTTGGTCCAGATGGAACAATATCTGTTGTTGAAAATAACGTATCTAGAAATGTTGGACAAGTTTCACTCGTATCTTTCAGTAACGCAGCAGGATTAGACAAAGTTGGTGAGAACCTATACCGCCAAACGTTAAGCTCAGGTGCACCAAGTAATCCTATCGTTCCTGGTGAACAAGGAACGGGCATCATTCAAACAGGTCGACTTGAAATGTCAAATGTTGATTTAACAGACGAGTTTACCGAAATGATTATCGCGCAGCGCGGATTCCAATCGAATGCAAAGACGATCACAACATCTGATGAAATCCTGCAAGAGCTTGTGAATCTGAAACGATAGGAGGTAGGGGGAGCGGATGATCGCTTCTCTGCTTAATATGATTGAAGTGACAAGATTGAATGGCAAAGGATTTATGCTGAACGCTCTCCATATCGAGCAAATCGAAAGCTTTCCAGACACAACCATTACATTAGCCAATGGAAAGAAATTCGTTGTGAAAGAAAATGAAGAGCAGCTTCAAGAGAAAATCATTTCTTTCTACAGAAAAATCCAAGTCATTTCATTGAATCAAGGAATAGAGGAATTTGAATGAAGAAGAAATTAGTCGTAGTAATGCTAATCATGATTATTGCCATCGGCGGAATAGGAGCAGGCATCATTTTTCTGGTGAATGGCTCAGACGAAGCAAAAGCTGAAAAAGAGCCAACAGCAGATGAAGTCGTAAAAGCTTCTGTTGAAATTCCTGAGATTATTACTAATTTAAAGTCTGAAGGAAATGCCGTCAAACTTGTATTGAATATTGAAACGGACTCTGAAAAAGCAAAAGAAGAGCTTGAGAAAAGAAGTTTTCAAGTGAAAGACGCCGTAATCGACATTTTATCAGACACGAATGCAGATGAACTTGATGGCAAAAAAGGCAGAGAACATTTTAAAACACTAGTTAAAAACAAAGTGAATAACTATTTGCAAGATGGCAAGGTGAAAGAAGTATATATAACCTCCTTTAATCTGCAATAGAGGCGATTAATTGACACGATGGAGGTGAAGAAATGTCAGGAGAAGTGCTTTCCCAGAATGAGATCGATGCATTATTATCCGCCATATCTACTGGTGAAATGGATGCAGAAGAGCTGAAAAAAGAAGAAACGACGAAAAAAGTGAAGGTGTATGATTTTAAGCGTGCACTGCGCTTTTCGAAAGACCAGATTCGAAGTTTAACAAGGATTCATGATAACTTCGCTAGACTGCTCACCACGCACTTTTCAGCTCAGTTAAGATCATATATTCAAATTACTGTCAGCTCGGTTGACCAAGTACCATACGAAGAATTTATTCGTTCGATTCCTAATATGACATTATTAAACTTATTTTATGTCAGCCCGCTTGAAGGAAGAATCATGCTTGAAGTGAACCCAACAATCGGCTATGCCATGATGGACAGGCTGATGGGCGGGATAGGCATTAGTCATAATAAGACAGAATCACTTACAGAAATCGAAACAAAGATTATCTCAAACATGTTTGAGGGAGCTTTGGAAAATTACAGAGAAGCGTGGCAGTCCATAACCGACATCGAGCCTGAAATGGCAGATTTCGAGGTAAATCCCCAGTTTGTTCAAATGGTCTCACCAAACGAAACAGTTGTCGTCATTTCTCTTAATACACAAATTGGTGAGGTAAGCGGGGTTATTAACCTATGTATTCCTCATGTTGTATTAGAGCCTATTATTCCAAAGCTGTCTGTACACTACTGGATGCAGTCTGAACGAAATGAACCAAAACAACAAGAAACAAAGGCCATTGAAAAACGGATTATGACGGCAAAGATACCGGTAGTCGCAGAGCTAGGGGAATCGGAAATGACGGTGGAAGAGTTTTTGAATTTGGAAATTGGTGATTGTATTGCCTTGGACAAACCAGTAAATGCGCCTCTTACTGTTATGGTCGGAAATAAACCGAAATTCTTGGGACAGGCCGGCCGCGTGAATCGGAAACAGGCGATTCAAATTCTAGATCACGACATAAGAGGTGAAGAAGATGGAGAATAACGGAAGTAAATTATCACAAGACGAAATCGATGCGCTCCTTAAAGGAGGTAGCAATGACGATATAGAGCCTGAAACAATCCTTTCTGCCATGGAGCAAGATGCCATTGGAGAAATCGGAAATATTTCATTCGGCAGCTCTGCTACAGCACTTTCAACCCTATTAAATCAAAAAGTGGAGATTACCACTCCAACTGTTACAGTGATTCAAAAAAGTATGCTCAATGAGGAATTTCCTCATCCGTATGTCGCGATTGAAGTGAATTATACGGAAGGCTTCAGCGCAAGTAACCTGCTTGTCGTCCAGCAAACAGATGCAGCAGTCATTGCGGACTTAATGATGGGTGGAGACGGGACAAATGCTGACCCTTCTTTAAGTGAGATTCACTTAAGTGCAGTTCAAGAAGCGATGAACCAAATGATGGGTTCTGCTGCGACATCCATGTCGACGGTCTTTAATAAAAAGATTGATATTTCTCCGCCTCGCGTCGAATTACTTGATGTGAAAGAAGGAGAAGGAACAGACCGGATCCCAGCTGCAGAAATGCTTGTCAAAGTGTCCTTCAGATTAAAAATAGGTGAACTCATTGATTCAAATATTATGCAGCTTTATCCTATTACATTTGCGAAAGATTTAATCGCAGAATTAACAGACCCAGCGCAAGAGGAAGAGACGGTTCAAGACACGCAAGTGAGCACACCTGAACCTCAGCAGGCAGCACCTCAAACGCAGTCTGCACCAGCGCAGCAAGCTGCTCCGCCGAAAAGACAGGCGAAGCCAAAGCCGGCAGCACCTGTAAATGTAGCGCCTGTTGAATTTGAAGCGTTCAGTGAGCCTCAGCATACAACAAACCACCTTGGAAATCTTGATATGCTGATGGATATTCCGCTTTCTATTACGGTGGAACTTGGAAGAACTCAGCGCAGTGTCAAAGAAGTCCTTGAACTTTCAGCAGGAAGTATCATTGAACTGGACAAACTTGCTGGTGAGCCAGTAGACATTCTAGTGAACAAACGAATCGTCGCCAAAGGGGAAGTCGTTGTCATTGATGAGAACTTTGGTGTTCGTGTGACTGATATTTTAAGTCAGTCAGAAAGACTTTCTAATTTAAAATAAACAAACATATAGGGAGAGAATAAGTAAATGGCTACTAAGGTATTAATCGTAGATGATGCAGCATTCATGAGAATGATGATAAAGGATATTCTTGTAAAAAACGGATTTGATGTAGTAGGAGAAGCAGAAAACGGCGCTCAAGCAGTTGAAAAATTTAAAGAAACATCTCCTGATCTTGTCACAATGGATATCACAATGCCAGAAATGGACGGGATCACAGCATTAAAAGAAATTAAACAAATCGATGCTTCTGCAAAAATCATCATGTGTTCAGCAATGGGGCAGCAGTCAATGGTTATTGACGCGATCCAAGCAGGTGCAAAAGACTTTATCGTGAAGCCGTTCCAGGCAGACCGTGTACTTGAAGCAATTAATAAAACGTTAGGCTAAAAAAGGGTGTAAGACTTGTTGAAAAAACGTTTGATATGTATAGCAATGATCAGTTTTATGCTTTTCTTGACGATACAGCCTGCCTCACTGTTTGCTGAAACGAAAGATCCTGAAAATGGCACAGTGAATGACTGGATCAAAGAAGAGAAGGGCAGCAAAAAGGATACAGAAAAGACAACCACTGACAATCAAACGAATCCGGCAGAAGAAGTTCCCTCTTCTTCTGTCTCCATTATGGATTTTGTCAAAATGATTGGTGCCTTACTTTTTGTCATCCTGCTTATATATGGATTGGTGAGATTTGTTGGTAAGCAAAACCGCTTACTTAAACCATTTCGCTATGTTGAAAATATTGGCGGAACGACGGTTGGCCAAAACCGTTCAGTCCAGCTTATCAAAGTAGGCAAACGAGTATTAGTTGTCGGAGTAGCGGACTCAATCCAGCTGCTAAAAGAAATTGATGATGAACAAGAATGTGAAGCGATCGTGAAACAATATGAAGAAGCGATGGAAAGCAAAACAGATTTACCAAAAATCGTTCAAAAATTCACATCTCAGATAAAGAAACAAAATCAGCCAACCACTTCTTCTTTTTCAGCCAATTTGAAGGCGCAGCTAGCCGAATTGAAAAAGACCCAATCAGAAGTCAGAAAGAAAGGCCCGAAACAAAATGAATGAGTTTATCGATTTATTTAATTCCAGCGGTGCAGGGAATATTAGCACGTCTGTCCGTCTTCTTTTACTTTTAACCGTATTTTCGGTTGCACCAGGCATTCTCATTTTAATGACGTGTTTCACACGAATTGTGATTGTACTTTCATTCGTTAGAACGTCACTTGCAACCAACTCAATGCCGCCAAACCAAGTGCTTGTAGGGCTTGCTTTGTTTCTCACATTTTTTATCATGGCACCCACGTTCTCAGAGATTAATAAAGAGGCACTAACGCCGCTTTTAAATGATGATATTACGCTCAATCAGGCATATGAAAAAGCCGAAGTGCCCATTAAAGAGTTTATGAGTAAACATACGAGACAGAAGGATTTGGCTTTATTTCTTAGTTACGCAAAAATGGATACACCTGAATCGATAAAAGATATTCCGTTAACGGCGATGGTACCCGCTTTTGCGATTTCAGAATTAAAGACGGCATTTCAAATTGGTTTCATGATCTTTATTCCATTTTTAATTATTGACATGGTGGTCGCAAGTGTCCTGATGTCAATGGGGATGATGATGCTTCCGCCGGTTATGATATCGCTCCCTTTTAAAATATTGTTATTTGTTTTAGTCGATGGATGGTATTTGATTGTTAAATCTTTGCTGCAAAGCTTTTAGAGTAGGTGCTTAAAACATGAGTTCAGAATTTGTCATTACGATGGCTGAAAGATCAGTGTATGTGGTATTGCTTGTCAGTGGGCCGCTTCTAGCGCTCGCTCTTATTGTGGGACTGATTGTCAGTGTGTTTCAGGCGACAACCCAAATTCAAGAACAGACGCTTGCGTTCATTCCTAAAATTGTTGCAGTTCTTATCGGGCTTGTTGTGTTTGGTCCATGGATGCTGTCAACCATTGTGTCCTTTACGACAGAGCTGTTCTCGAATTTAGATCGATTTGCAGGTTAACGAGCGATGTCAATCATAGAATTATTCCCTGCATTTCTATTAGTTTTTATTCGGATCACCGCTTTTTTTGTGACAGTACCGCTTTTAGCGCATAGAACGATCCCAGCTGTACACAGAGTTGGATTCTCACTGTTTTTAGCCGTGATTAGTTTTAGCACGATTAAGGAACCGCCAGCACTCGACATAGACGGTCTTTATATGATGCTTGCGGTGAAAGAAGCAATGGTCGGACTTCTGCTTGGTTTGATTGCATATATCATGGTGTCCGCAGTTCAAATTGCCGGCTCATTTATTGATTTTCAAATGGGCTTTGCGATTGCCAATGTGATTGATCCGCAAACAGGCGCGCAAACGCCGCTGATGGGGCAGTTTTTTTATACGGTCACATTGCTATTGATGCTGGCAACCAATGCACACCACCTGCTGCTTGATGGAATCTTTTACAGCTTTCAATATATTGCAATTGATCAGTACGCACTGAATTTCGGCAGTGAATCCTTTGCTTATTTTATTGCAAAGAGCTTCAACCAAATGTTCATCATTGCCTTTCAAATCTCAGCACCGGTCGTTGCTAGCTTGTTTTTGGTCGATTTGGCACTGGGCATTGTGGCACGAACAGTTCCGCAGATGAACGTTTTTGTTGTCGGACTTCCTATTAAAATGGGTGTGAGTTTTGTTATGATCATCATCTGTATGGGCGTCATCTTCGGGGTTGTCCAAAATACATTTGATACGATTGTACTCACCATGAGGAATTTCTTAGCATTGGTCGGTGGTTCGTCATGATGACAAGACTTAGACTAGACTTGCAATTTTTCGCAGGTGAAAAAACAGAAAAAGCAACGCCGAAAAAGAGACAAGATTCACGTAAAAAAGGTCAGGTTGCCAAAAGTACCGACGTCAATACAGCCATCTCATTTCTATTAATCTTTTTATCATTCTTTTTTATTGGGCCTTTTATGAAAGAGCGTATTATTGCGCTCATTGAACGTTTTTATTCAACAACCATGCTAATGAAAGTTAGCACATCTAATATTCATCAACTATTCGTGGAATTGCTTCAGGAAACAGGGCTCCTTCTCATGCCAATCCTTGGTGTCGGTATGCTGGCAGGCGTCATCAGTAACTATTTACAAGTTGGCTTTCTCTTTTCAACAGAAATCATCAAACCGAAATTAGAAAAGCTAGATCCTATTAAAGGGTTTAAACGGATATACAGTATTCGAGCCCTCGTAGAGCTATTAAAATCCATTTTGAAAATTGGTTTAATTGGTTTTGCGACATTTATTGCACTTTGGATGCACTTTGACGAAATCCTGAGGCTTCCTTTATTAACAGCAGAGGAAACCCTTCATTTCGTCGCAAATATGACCTTGATTATGGGTCTGTATGCAGCAGGTGCTCTCATGATCTTAGCAGGGCTTGATTATATGTATCAGAAATTTGATTATGAAAAAAACTTACGGATGTCCAAACAAGACATCAAAGATGAGTATAAAAAATCAGAGGGTGACCCGCTCATAAAATCAAAGATTAAACAGCGCCAGCGGGAAATGGCCATGAGACGGATGATGCAGGAAGTCCCAAAAGCCGACGTCATCATTACAAACCCAACCCACTACGCAATTGCTTTGAAATATGACGAAGAAAAGATGGATGCGCCCTTTGTTGTGGCAAAGGGAATAGATATTTTGGCTTTGAAAATTAGAACAATTGCGAAAGAGCACGATATCATGACCGTAGAAAATCGGCCGCTCGCTCGGGCACTATATGATCAGGTCGACATCGACCAAGCGGTCCCAGAGGAATACTTTAAGGCGATCGCAGAAATTTTAGCTTACGTATATAAAACGAAACAAAAGATTTTATGAATTTTTGGTTTTAAAAGGAGAGAACAGGCATGGCAGCAAGAGATTTATCTGTTTTATTCAGTGTTATTTTAATTGTGGCGATGCTGGTCATACCGTTTCCGCCAATGCTATTAAGTATTTTAATCATTATTAATATTTCTCTTGCGCTTATCGTGCTTCTCACCACAATGAACATGCAAGAACCACTGCAATTTTCAATATTCCCATCATTGCTTTTGCTCTTAACGCTGTTTCGCTTAGGGCTTAACATCTCTACAACACGATCTATCCTATCAACTGGAGACGCTGGAAAAGTTGTAGAAACGTTTGGTTCATTTGTTGTTGGTGGAAATATACTCGTTGGTCTGGTTGTCTTCCTTATCCTGATCATCATTCAATTTATAGTGATCACCAAAGGGGCTGAGCGTGTATCTGAGGTTGCGGCAAGATTTACCCTCGATGCGATGCCAGGTAAACAAATGAGTATTGACGCTGATTTAAATGCAGGAATGCTGACAGAAAGTGAAGCAAGAAATCGCCGTGAAAAAGTAGCGAGAGAAGCAGACTTTTATGGTGCGATGGATGGTGCAAGTAAGTTCGTCAAAGGGGATGCCATCGCAGGTATTATCATTGTCATTATTAATATTATTTTTGGGATTATTATTGGGATGCTTCAGCAAGGAATGTCGATTCAAGAATCAGCTTCCCACTTTACACTATTAACGGTAGGAGACGGAATTGTTTCACAAATTCCTGCACTTCTCATTTCAACAGCGACAGGAATTGTCGTCACAAGGGCTGCTTCTAATGGGAACCTTGGGTCAGATATCACTGAACAGCTGTTTGCATTCCCTGCTATGCTTTACGTCACAGCAGGCACGATCTTCCTTCTTGGGTTGTTTACTCCAATCGGCGTACTGTTGACTGGACCGATCGCAGGTTTACTTGCTCTCGGCGCATACTTGATGTCGAAAAACAAACAGGATCAAGAAGAAATCGAAGAGGTGCTAGAGGAACAGGCAGAGGTAGAAGAGATGAAAAGTCCAGAAAGCGTCATTCACCTTTTGCAAATGGATGCCATTGAATTTGAATTTGGCTACGGCTTGATTCCGCTAGCCGATGCAAATCAAGGCGGTGACCTGTTAGATCGAATTGTAATGATCCGAAGGCAGCTTGCCCTCGAATTAGGTCTTGTGATTCCAGTTGTTCGAATTCGAGACAACATTGCACTTAACCCAAATGAGTATCGGCTTAAAATAAAAGGGAACGAAGTGGCAAAAGGGGAGCTACTGCTTGATCACTACTTAGCGATGTCTCCTACGCCGGATGATGATCCGATTGAAGGGATTGAAACAATCGAGCCATCCTTTGGTCTTCCGGCTAAATGGATCTCAGAAGCAGAAAAAGATCAGGCTGAGATGCTTGGCTATACGGTTGTAGATCCTGCATCGGTTGTGTCTACTCACATCACAGAGAAAATTAGACAAAACACACACGAACTGCTCGGACGCCAAGAAACGAAGCAATTAATCGATCATCTGAAAGAAAGTTATCCTGTCTTAGTGGATGAGGTGACGCCAAATCCACTAGCAGTTGGTGATATTCAAAAAGTGTTGGCAAAACTGCTGAAAGAAAAGGTTTCTATTCGAAATCTTGTCACCATTTTTGAGACACTTGCAGACTACGGAAAATTAACGACAGATACAGATTTGTTAACAGAGTATGTCAGACAGGCGCTGGCAAGACAGATTACCGCACAATATGCGAGAGAAAATGAATCGCTCAAAGTCGTGACATGCTCAGGCCGAGTGGAAAAGGTGATTGCTGACAGTGTACAGCAGACAGAGCATGGCAACTACTTATCGTTAGATCCAGAATCCTCTGAAAGTGTGATTCAATCAGTGGCGAGAGAAATTGAACAGCTTTCGCTCCGTCAGGAAACGCCGGTTCTATTGTGCTCACCTCCTATAAGAATGTACGTCAAGCAGCTGTTAGAAAGATATTTCCCGGACTTACCGGTACTATCTTATAACGAACTAGAAGCAAATGTGGAAGTACAGAGCATCGGAGTGGTGGATATCTAATGAAAATGAAAAAAATCATAGCGAATTCAATGCAAGAGGCGACGATTCAAATTAGGCAACAGCTTGGGAAGGATGCCGTCATTTTAAATTCCAAAACTGTTGTGAAACGAAAGCTATTCGGTTTAAAGAAACAGCAAATGGTTGAAGTGATTGCAGTGCTGGATCAAGATTTTGAAGAAAGAGCGGGTAAAGGTGGACACCCTGCGCCTCCTCTTCCAGTATTTCCGAAAAAGGAGCAAATTCAACACCGGCCTGAAGAGCCGTCTTTTGCTCCTGAGGCAGTGAAACCAGTACCTTCTCAAGCTCAGCCTTTAGAATATGCGAGGAATGAGCGGCATGCTGGTATTCTGCCTGATCCTCTCATGGCAATCGATCAAAAGCTGAAGGATCAAGGTCTTGATGATGCCATTCGAGACGAATGCCTCAAAGGTCTTTTAACAAAGGGTGCTGTCAAGGAAGATCAAATTCAAAAAGAACTTGAACAACTGCTGGCAGATATGCTGCCGGCTCACACCTCTGATGAGCCGATGATTCGTTCAAAATACATTGTGCTGTTTGGTTCAACTGGAGCTGGTAAAACAACAACGATTGCAAAGCTCGCTGCCAAAACGGCCATTCAGAAGCAAAAGAAAATCGCTTTTATTACAACAGATACGTACCGAATTGCAGCGATCGAACAACTGAAAACATATGCGGAACTGCTCAATGCACCGCTTGAGGTTTGTTATTCGAGAGAGGATTTTGTAAAAGCTCAAGAGACTTTTAAAGAGTATGATCATATTTTCGTAGACACAGCGGGTCGTAACTTTAAAGAAGAAGCGTATATCAAAGAGCTGACAGACATCATTCCATTTGATGAAAGCATTCAAAGTTTCCTAGTGATGAGTGCGACCTCGAAGTATCAGGACATGAACGCCATGGTCAAACGCTTTGAACATGTTCCAATTCATCAATTCATTTTTACAAAAGTAGATGAAACAGACACGATGGGAACCATCTTTCAAATCATTGCAGACTCTCAAATTGGACTTGGCTTTTTAACAAATGGTCAAAATGTTCCTGAGGATATTCTAGAGGGCTCTCCTCTTGAATTAACAAGGATGGTCTTACAATGATGAAGCCCGACCAAGCAGAAGGTTTAAGAAAGCTCGTTCAGCAGAATCAAACGATCACACCAACTCCTCTTGGTATAAGCGGACAGGCAAAAACCATTGCTGTCATGAGCGGTAAAGGCGGGGTTGGAAAATCGAATTTGACACTGAATATGGCACTGTCTATCGCAAATGCAGGGAAGCGAGTGTTAGTCATCGACCTTGATTTTGGTATGGGGAATATTGATATTTTACTAGGAAAAACATCGACTAGCTCTATATTAGATGTTCTTGTCAGGAAGAAATCCTTCCAAGCAGCTATGACTCAAGGAACGAACAACCTTTATTACATTTCTGGCGGAAGCGGACTTGAACAGCTGTTTTCTTTAGATAAAGATCAATGGTCGTTTTTTCTAGTGGAAATGGAAAGAATGATGCACGACTTTGATTGTATCTTCTTTGATATGGGGGCTGGCTTGTCTAAAGATCAACTACCTTTTGTTTTATCAGCAGGAGAAGTTGTGGTTGTGACAACGCCGGAACCAACATCGATTATGGATGCCTACAGCGCAATTAAACACTTAGCGATTCATCAGTTCGAACAATCTGTGCAAATCATTGTCAACCGTTGTAAAACCCCGTCAGAAGGGTCAGAAACCTACCGGAAATTAGCAGGAGTGGTCACATCATTTCTACACAGAAAACTAGTATTTGCTGGTGCTGTGCCGGATGATCCTGCGGTTCCAAAAGCGGTGGCTGAACAAATTCCATTTTATATGAAGCAGCCTCATTCACGGCTGAGTAAAACGATCAAGATGCTGGCAGAAACACTTTATCAACAGCAGATAAGAGAGGCACAGAGAGAGCAGCATACGTTTATAGATAAGTTGTCCTCTTTTTTTAAAAGGAGGAAGGTGGACTCATGATTAGAGTGCTTGTAGTAGATGACTCGGCCTTTATGCGAAAGCTCATTAGTGATTTCCTAAGTGCCGAGCAAGAAATAGAAGTCGTCGGAACGGCGCGAAATGGGGAAGATGCCTTAAAACGGATAAAGGAACTGAATCCAGATGTCGTCACATTAGATGTGGAAATGCCTGTTTTAAATGGAACAGAAGCATTAAAACAAATTCTGGCTGAACACGACCTTGCCGTGATTATGGTGTCAAGCCAGACAAAGCAAGGGAAAGATTTAACCATCCATTGCTTAGAACTTGGTGCTTTTGACTTTGTGACAAAGCCTTCAGGAAGTATTTCGCTCGATTTACACAAAGTAAGAGGCCAAATTGTAGAACGGGTGCTTGCGGCAGGGCTGTCAAGGAAACGCACTGAAGTACAGGTTTCTCCAAAGCCGCCGGTGATGAAGCCGCCAATTCCAGTGGCTGCACCTCGCCCGCAAGCAGTGAAAAGCGGCTCACTCCGAAAGATTATTTCAATCGGAACATCAACGGGAGGGCCAAGGGCACTTCAACGAGTTGTCACGAAGCTGCCCAAGGACATAGAAGCACCTATTTTGATTGTGCAGCATATGCCGGCAGGATTTACGGCATCACTTGCTACTAGGTTAGACCATTTATCTCAAATTTCGATTAAAGAAGCACAAGATGGAGACATCGCTAAAAATGGAGTAGCCTACATAGCGCCTGGTGGAATGAATATGTCACTTCATGAACAAGGGGCATCCTTAGTCATCAGGCTATCTCCAGAGGACACGGAAAGCCGGCACAAACCTTCTGTTAACTATTTATTTGAATCCATCAGTCATATAAAGGGTTACGAGAAAATTGCTGTCATTATGACAGGCATGGGTAGTGACGGCACAGAAGGTGTCAAAAAAATGGTCGCAAGCGGTCATACAAAAGTCATTGCAGAAAAAGAAGAATCATGTGTTGTTTTCGGAATGCCTAAATCAGTCATTAAAGCAGGCCTTGCACATGAAACAAGGCATGTGGATGACATCGCACATGCAATTATAAGCTCCATGAAAAAAGAGAGGGCGTGAACACGTTGGATGTAAACCAATACTTAGATATCTTTTTAGATGAAAGCAGAGAACACTTACAAACTTGTAATGAAAAACTTCTTGATTTAGAAAAGAACCCAACTGACTTGCAGCTAGTGAATGATATATTCAGAGCGGCTCACACATTGAAAGGCATGAGCGCAACGATGGGCTACGCTGATATGGCTCAGCTAACACATCATTTAGAAAACATGTTTGATGCCATTCGAAATGAACAAATGATTGTCACACCTGAGTCAATGGACACGATGTTTGAAGCACTTGATCACCTTGAAGCAATGGTTCAATCAATTGCAGAAGGCGGAGATGGGAAACGCGATGTCACAGAGATTAGTAAAAAGCTAGATGTGACAGGAAGCCATGCTGAGGCAGCTCCTAGTGTTGAAACAGCGGATGTATCAGCGGCTGCTGCTAACGACTTAGACTATAACGAATTTGAACGAACAGTGCTTGATGAAGCGAGGGAACAAGGCTTTAAATGTTATGAACTCAATGTAACATTAAGTGACGCATGCTTATTAAAAGCCGTTCGTGTCTATATGATCTTTGAAAGACTGAACGAAGCAGGCGAGGTCGTCAAAACAGTTCCAAATGCAGAACTTTTAGAATCAGAAGATTTCGAATCTGAATTCAGTATTTCTTATTTATCTAAACAACCGATGGACGTAGTGAAAAAAATCGTGATGACGATCTCAGAAGTTGAACAAGTTGAGATCTCAGAAGTTTCTGCATTTGAAGAAGCGACTCCAGCTGAAAAACAAGAAGCAAAACCTGAACAGAAAAAAGAAGAAGTCTCCGTGCCTGCTGCGAAAGCACCAGCAAACGATGCGCCAAAAGCAAATGGCAATAACGGTGCAGCTGCCGGTGGCACGAAAACGATTCGTGTCAACATCGATCGTCTAGATTCTCTTATGAATCTATTTGAAGAGCTGGTTATTGATAGAGGACGTTTAGAACAGATTGCCAAAGAGCTTGAAAATAACGAACTCACTGATACCGTCGAAAGAATGACACGTATTTCAGGCGATCTGCAATCGATCATCCTGAACATGAGAATGGTACCTGTAGAAACTGTGTTTAACAGGTTCCCTCGTATGATCCGTCAATTGACAAAAGAGCTCAATAAGAAAATTGAACTGATCATTGAAGGCGCTGATACTGAGCTTGATCGAACAGTGATCGACGAGATTGGAGATCCGCTCTTACACTTACTCAGAAACAGTCTAGATCACGGGATTGAATCGCCAGAAGAACGTGTGAAAAAAGGCAAGCCAGAAAAAGGAACCGTTCTATTAAAGGCTTATCATAGTGGAAATCACGTCTTCATTGAAGTAGAAGATGACGGCGGCGGGATTAACCGTAAAAAGGTGCTTGAAAAAGCACTAGAGCGCGGGGTTATTACCGAAAGAGAAGCGGAAACCATCGAAGATCATCAAATTGATTCATTGATCTTTGCAGCAGGATTCTCTACAGCTGATGAGATATCTGACATCTCAGGCCGCGGTGTAGGTCTTGACGTCGTGAAAAACAAGCTGGAATCACTAGGCGGATCTGTGAGCATCAACTCAACAGAAGGACAGGGCTCATTGTTCTCTATCCAGCTCCCGCTTACATTGTCAATTATTTCCGTTCTTCTTGTGAAGCTGGAAGAGGAAACATTTGCGATTCCGATTTCTTCTATTATTGAAACGGCTGTTATTAAGAAAAGCGACATCCTTCAAACGCATGATCGTGAAGTGATTGACTTCCGCGGATTTATCGTACCGGTTGTGTACCTGAAGAAACAATTCCACGTACCAAATGCGAATGAATTAGAGGAAGAACTGCACATCATCGTTGTTCGTAAAGGAGACAAGCTGACAGCATTTGTGGTCGATTCATTCATTGGTCAGCAAGAGGTTGTATTGAAATCACTAGGAGATTACCTGCCAAACGTGTTTGCGATCTCAGGCGCAACAATCCTAGGCGACGGTCAGGTTGCACTCATCGTTGACTGTAATGCACTGATCAAGTAAAAAACAATAGAGGAGCGGTCTGAAATGAGTACAGATATCAAAACTGGCGAAAAGATGATTGTGTTTATCGTAAACAAAAAAGAATACGCCATTTCAGTATCAGAAGTAAAGTCCATTGAAAAATGGCAGCAACCGACAAGAATCCCTGGCGTTGCCCCTTATATATGCGGTGTTATTAATCTGCGCGGTGTCGTGACGCCTGTCATCGATCTTAGAGTGAGACTTGGATCAAGTGACAACGAAATTACAGATGAAACAAGAATGATTATTGTACAAGTTGGTGACATTGAAGTCGGCTGGGTTGTTGATGAAGCAAATGATGTCATTACAGTCCATCAGGAAGAAGTAGAATCTTCTCCTGAATCAGCTGAAAAAGAAGGACAATCATGGGTGACAGGTATCATTAAGCATGATCAGCGTCTATTTAATATCATTCATCCTGGTGCTGTCCTCGATAAGAGCGTTCAAGATGCACCTGTTCATTAAGGAGGATGTGAAATGAGCATTTTCAATGAAATAAAAGATGAACAGCTGGATGTGTTAAGAGAGGTCGGGAATATTGGAGCAGGCCACGCCGCGTCTGCTCTTGCCAGCCTATTAGATCGCAAAATAGATATGGCTGTTCCGTTTGTCAAGGTTCTCTCTTTTGAAGAATTAATGGATTTTTTTGGTGGTGCAGACCTCCCAGTTGCAAGTATTTTCCTGCGAATGGAAGGAGATTTATCTGGCTCTATCTTTTTCATTATGCCCTTTGAGCAAGCCGAGCAATTTGTAAGAGAGCTTGTACGAGATCCAGCATTTGATATTGATACCATTCACGAGCATGTGATGGGGACGTCAGCACTACACGAGCTGGGAAATATTTTAGCAGGCTCTTATTTATCAGCCCTTGCCGATTTAACAAAATTGCAGCTTCACCCAAGTGTTCCAGATGTTACGCTCGATATGTTCGGGGCTGTCATTAGCGAAGGATTAATGCAATTTAGCCCTCTAGGTGATCAGGCAATTGTGATTGATACATCAATTTTTGATGATCAAAATAAGCAAGAGCTGAAAGGAAATATGTTTCTATTACCAGACTTTGAATCGTTTGAAAAACTATTCAAAGCATTAGGTAACCTGTAATGAACGTTCAGATTCCGGCAGTTGTAAAGGTTGGTATTGCGGATGTTCAGCTTGTGAAAACACCGGATCGCATTCGGACATCCGGACTTGGTTCTTGTGTAGGGCTTGTTCTGTTTGATCAAGAAAAAAAACTGGCAGGTCTTGTCCATGTCATGCTTCCAGACTCATCCCTTGCAAAAGGGGCAGTGGAGAACTTGGCTAAATATGCAGATACAGGTGTCAAGCATACAATTGATCTGCTCCTTAAAGAAGGAGCGCGCAAACATGCGCTAAAGGCAAAACTTGCTGGTGGCGCAGAAATGTTTAAGTTTAAGACAACCAATGATCTGATGAGAATTGGACCTAGAAACGTATCAGCTGTTAAAGAACACCTGTCTCTTTATCGCATCCCGATCATTAGTGAGGATACGGGCGGGAACAATGGCCGTACGATTGAATTTGACCCGCTTACGACAGAGCTTGAGATCCGCACTGTGAAGCAAGGCATTATGAAGATATAACTAAGGAAGTATAGGGGGAGAAAGATGCAATCCTTAAATTACGAAGATCAGGCGCTATGGGCTAGATGGAAAGAGTGGAAGGACCCAGCTGCTGGAGATGATCTTATGCGCCGCTATATGCCGCTTGTCACATATCATGTTGGAAGAATTTCCATCGGTCTCCCGAAGTCAGTGCATAAAGAAGACTTGATCAGTCTAGGGATGCTCGGTTTATATGATGCCCTTGAAAAATTCGACCCCGGAAGAGATCTGAAGTTTGATACATATGCATCCTTCAGAATCCGCGGGGCCATCATCGACGGTCTTCGTAAAGAGGACTGGCTGCCTCGTACATCAAGAGAAAAAACAAAAAAAGTAGAAGCGGCTATTGAAAAGCTTGAACAACGCTATTTACGAAATGTGACGCCGACAGAAGTGGCAGAGGAACTTGGCATGAGTGAACAGGATGTTGTCACAACAATGAATGAAGGTTTCTTTGCAAATCTGCTTTCAATCGACGAGAAGCTGCATGATCAAGAAGACGGTGAAAACGTCCAAGTCATGATTCGCGACGAGAAAACTGTGACACCTGAGGAGAAGATGCTGAAAGATGAATTAATAGAACAGCTTGCTGAAAAAATGACCGAGCTATCTGAAAAAGAAAAGCTCGTGATCAGTCTTTTCTATAAAGAGGAACTGACGTTAACGGAAATCGGTCACGTGCTCAATTTATCGACCTCACGCATTTCGCAAATTCATTCAAAGGCATTGTTCAAGCTTAAGCATCTGCTTGATAAAGCCATTCAATCTTAAAGAGTTAGTGAGTGAAAAAATATGTTATGGCTGATTAGCTTCATGCTTCATGCTGCACTTATTTATTTTGTGATCATTTTATATACGAGAATGAATTCGCTGAAGGCAACTGAACAAAAGCAGCGAGAACTTCTAGAAGAAACGGAAAATACCCTGGCTGCATTTTTGATGGAAGTCAAAGAAGAGAATGACAAACTATCAAAAGTGGCAGCCGCTTCCCCTGATTTTTCTGCTGTAGAGCTGAAAACAGATTTTCAGACACCAAAGCAGCCACAAACACCAATTGAATCCCAGCAATCGGTAGAAAGTGAAGAGCCAGTACCAGAGCACTTGTCGGCTCTCCTTAGCGAAGTTGAAGTGCAGGAAGAGAAGGTAAACGAACCCGTTCCACATCTTGAATCAGACGCTTTTGCGTCTTCTGAAAGTGAAGTAGAAGAAACATTCGAGGACCAAGTGAAGACCTTATATGACCAAGGGCATTCGCTAGAAGAAATAGCGAAAGAACTGAAAACGGGCAAGACAGAAATCGAGCTTTTATTAAAATTTAGCGGAAAGCTGTAAAGGATTCTTGATTGTCAGTCCATCATGTGTTATATTATTTCTTGGTGTTAAATACACACGCTTAATGATTCGTATGAAGGTGCTGCCGTGGCGCAGTTTTATGTGAACATGACTTGAGCGGAGGAAAAAAAACCATTATATTAGGAGGCAACAACATGTCAGTTATTTCTATGAAACAATTGCTAGAAGCTGGTGTACACTTCGGTCACCAAACACGCCGTTGGAACCCAAAAATGAAGCGTTACATCTTTACAGAGCGTAACGGTATCTACATCATCGATCTTCAAAAAACGGTGAAAAAAGTAGAAGAAGCTTACAACTTCACGAAAAACCTTGCTGCTGACGGAGGAAAAATCCTTTTCGTTGGTACGAAAAAGCAAGCACAAGATTCAGTGAAAGAAGAAGCAATCCGTTCTGGTATGTTCTATGTGAACCAACGCTGGCTTGGTGGAACTTTAACAAACTTTGAAACAATCCAAAAACGTATCAAACGTTTAAAAGATATTGAAAAAATGCAAGAAAACGGTACATTCGATGTTCTTCCTAAGAAAGAAGTCGTTCAACTGAAAAAAGAATTAGAACGTCTTGAAAAATTCCTAGGCGGAATCAAAGACATGAAAGGTCTTCCGGATGCACTTTTCATTATCGACCCTCGTAAAGAGCGTATTGCAGTTGCAGAAGCTCGTAAATTGAATATCCCAATCATCGGTATCGTTGACACAAACTGTGATCCAGACGAAATTGATGTTGTGATCCCTGCAAACGATGATGCAATCCGTGCTGTAAAACTTCTAACTGCTAAAATGGCAGATGCGATTCTTGAGTCTAAACAAGGCGAAGAAGAAGCTGTTGTAGAAGAAACGACAGAAACTGAAACAACAACTGCGTAACCTATTCAAAAGGTGATAAGAGGGAAATGCCTTTTATCACCTTTTTTTCACCTAGTAATCCGTGTTTTAACATAGAAGGAGGAAATGTAAAATGGCTATTACTGCTCAATTAGTGAAAGAACTGCGTCAAAAAACTGGTGCAGGTATGATGGACTGTAAAAAAGCGTTAACAGAAACTGATGGTGACATCGATAAAGCAATCGATCTTCTAAGAGAAAAAGGAATTGCAAAAGCTGCGAAAAAAGCAGACCGTATTGCTGCAGAAGGATTAACTCTTATCAAAACTGACGGCAACACAGGCGTGATCCTAGAAGTGAACTCTGAGACTGATTTCGTTGCGAAAAACGAAGGATTCCAATCACTTCTTAACGAACTTGCTGATCATTTGCTTGCTGCTAAACCTGCAACAATTGAAGAAGCTCATGCTTCTAAAATGGAAAACGGTTCAACAGTTGAAGAGCATATTACATCTGCAATTGCGAAAATCGGAGAGAAAATCACTCTACGTCGTTTCTCTGTTATCACGAAAGAAGATAACGCAGCATTCGGTTCTTACTTACACATGGGCGGACGCATCGGTGTGTTAGCTGTTCTTAACGGAACAACTGACGAAGAGCTTGCAAGAGACATCGCAATGCACGTTGCTGCTGTAAACCCTAAATACATTTCTCGTGACCAAGTGTCAGAAGAAGAAGCAAACCGTGAGCGCGAAGTATTAACGCAGCAAGCGCTTCAAGAAGGAAAACCTGAAAACATCGTTGCTAAAATGGTAGAAGGCCGTCTAAACAAATTCTTCGAAGAAATTTGTTTACTTGACCAAGCTTTCGTTAAAAACCCAGATGAAAAAGTGAAACAAGTAGTAGCTGCGAAAAACGCAAGCATTCAAACTTATGTTCGCTATGAAGTGGGCGAAGGCATTGAGAAGCGTCAAGACAACTTTGCTGATGAAGTGATGAGCCAAGTGAAAAAATAATGTTTAAAAGCTCTCTGGGGCTTTTTTAGGGAGCACAAGCACTGTGTTCCCTATTTTTTAGAGGATATTGATTTACAAAAGGCAGTTTCTTACGCATAATAAGAGACGGTATAGTATACACTTGGAGGTTATCATGAGCAAACCGAAATATAATCGCATTGTACTGAAGCTAAGTGGCGAAGCACTAGCAGGTGATGCTGGAAATGGAATTAACCCAACTGTCATTCATTCAATTGCAAAGCAAGTAAAAGAAATTGCAGAGCTAGATGTTGAGGTTGCAGTTGTTGTAGGCGGAGGAAACCTTTGGCGCGGTAAGACAGGTAGTGACTTAGGAATGGACCGTGCAACAGCAGACTACATGGGCATGCTGGCAACAGTGATGAATTCACTCGCGCTACAAGACAGCCTAGAAACGCTTGGCATTCAGTCTAGGGTACAAACCTCTATCGAAATGAGACAGGTTGCAGAACCATACATAAGAAGAAAAGCGATCCGTCATCTTGAGAAGAAACGTGTCGTGATTTTTGCTGCAGGTACTGGTAACCCTTATTTCTCTACAGATACAACGGCAGCACTTCGTGCAGCAGAAATTGAAGCAGATGTCATTTTAATGGCGAAAAATAATGTAGACGGTGTCTACAGTGCTGATCCTCGTACAGATGCGGATGCAGTAAAATATGACAAGCTTTCATATCTTGATGTGCTAAAAGAAGGGCTTGCAGTAATGGATTCTACTGCGTCCTCATTATGTATGGACAATGACATTCCATTAATCGTATTCTCTATTATGGAAGAAGGAAATATTAAACGTGCCGTAAATGGCGAATCAATTGGAACGATAGTGAGGGGGAAATAACGTGTCAAAAGAAGTATTGAACCAAACGAAAGAAAAAATGGAAAAAGCCGTTCAAGCATACGGACGTGAACTTGCAACTGTTCGTGCGGGCAGAGCAAATGCTTCATTGCTTGATAAAGTGACGGTTGATTATTACGGTGCACAAACACCACTTAACCAAATCGCGTCAATCACAGTGCCAGAAGCACGTATGCTGATTATCACACCTTATGATAAAACAGCTATCGGTGATATCGAAAAATCGATCCAAAAGTCTGATCTTGGCATCACGCCAACAAGTGACGGAAATGTGATCCGTATTGCGATTCCTGCACTAACAGAAGAAAGACGTAAAGAGCTTGTGAAAGTGGTAAGAAAATATTCAGAAGAAGCAAAAGTAGCTGTTCGTAATGTTCGTCGTGATGCAAACGATGAGTTGAAAAAGCTCGAGAAAAATGGTGAGATCACTGAAGATGAATTAAGATCATCAACAGAGGATGTTCAAAAATTGACAGATGAATATGTCGCTAAAATTGATGACGTGACGAAAGATAAAGAAAAAGAAATCATGGAAGTTTAAGAAAAAACTATGTACAATAGATAATAGTGAAAAGACCCTCTTCATGTTTACAGGGGGTTTTTTTGTTAATACTGTTGGTGACTATATTATTAGCGGAAACGCAACCTTTTTGGGTGATGGAGGAATCTCATGCTCAATATACTCAAAAATTGGAAGAATCAGCAAACTGCAGCTTCCAACTTAGAAAGTCTGACAAAAGAAGACATATTAAATGGAGAAATTCCTGCACATATCGCCATTATCATGGATGGGAACGGAAGATGGGCAAAAAAACGTGCTCTTCCGCGGGTAGCAGGACATCATGAAGGAATGAAAGTCGTCAAGCGCATGACAAAGCTTGCAAATGAGCTGAATGTCAAAGTGCTGACTTTGTATGCTTTCTCTACGGAAAATTGGAAACGTCCAAAACTAGAAGTAGACTTTTTAATGAAACTTCCTGAAGAATTTTTGAACATCTACCTGCCCGAGCTCATCGAGGAAAATGTCCGTGTGCGCTTAACAGGTGATCCAGACGGCCTCCCGCAGCATACGAAAAGAGCGGTAGAGAACGCAGTAAAGAGTACGGCGAATAACGACGGACTCGTTTTGAATTTTGCGCTCAACTATGGAGGGCGCACAGAAATCGTCTCCGCATGCAGACAAATTTCTGAAAAAGTCAAAGAAGGTAAGCTTCAAGCAGAAGACATCACAGAAGAGATGTTTTCAGCTTATTTAATGACAGAATCTCTTCAAGATCCGGATTTGCTTATTCGCACAAGTGGAGAAATTAGATTAAGCAACTTTATGCTTTGGCAAATTGCGTACAGCGAGTTTGTCTTTACGGATGTGCTTTGGCCTGACTTTTCTGATGAGCATCTTATAGGCGCTATCGGAGAATACCAGCGCCGCGGCCGGAGGTTCGGTGGAATTTAGAGGGTGGTGCAGATGAAACAAAGAATTTTGACGGGTGTTTTGGCAGCTGCAGTCTTTTTACTTGCAGTTATATATGGACAGATGCCATTTACCCTGCTGATTTACTTAATGGGAAGTGTCGCTCTCTTTGAGCTTCTAAGAATGAAAAAGATATCGATTTTCAGCTTTCCTGGTATTGTCAGCTTAATATTGCTTTGGCTTTTAATGGGCGGAGAGAACAGCTTCTTCCCGAACGTAGACGCATCAAAAATGCAGATTGCTTTATTTGCAGTCTTAATTCTTTTAACTTATACAGTGTTGAGCAAAAACTCTTTCACATTCGATGAGGTTGCTTTTGTGATATTAGCGACATTATATATTGGTGTCAGTTTCTATTATTTTATCCAAATTAGAGGCTTATATGGCATGAGTGCGATCTTCTTCGCAGCAGTGATTATTTGGTCCACTGACTCAGGTGCCTATTTTATTGGGAAATCTATGGGAAAACGAAAGCTCTGGCCAGAGATCAGCCCAAACAAAACAGTAGAAGGATTTATCGGTGGAATCGTCACAGCGGTCGTGTTGTCATTTGTGTTTCAGGCGGTTACAGGATTTTTGCCATCATATCTGCTTGTTATGTTTATTACGCTTTTGCTCAGTATCTTTGGGCAGCTTGGCGACCTTGTGGAATCTGCTTTAAAGCGTCATTACCACGTGAAGGATTCAGGGACAATTCTCCCTGGACATGGCGGGATTTTGGACAGGTTTGACAGCTTTTTATTCGTTCTGCCGTTTTTATATTTACTGCTCGCAACGTTTGCCAGCTAACCTCATAGAAACTTATTGAACGAGAGAAGGAGTGGCAATTTGAGATATATTTCGCTATTAGGCGCAACAGGATCAATTGGAGAACAAACATTAGATGTGATGAGGCAGCACCCAGACAAATTTAAGCTGAAAGCCATGACGTTTGGCCGAAATGTAGACAAAGCCATACCAATCATTGAACAGTTTCAGCCTGAATTTGTCGGATGCTTAAGTGAAGAGGCCTATCACACGCTAAAAGGTCATTCATTTGAATACGATGTCAAGATAGCTGCTGGTGATGAAGCCAACATCGAAGCCGCGACCTATGAAGCAGTGGACGTTGTGGTCAATGCCCTTGTCGGAAGTGTCGGGCTTGTTCCAACATTAAAGGCCATTGAACAAAAAAAGACGATTGCACTCGCAAATAAGGAAACACTTGTGACAGCTGGTCATATAGTAAAAGAGTACGCGAAAAGATATGATGTACCTTTACTTCCTGTCGATAGTGAGCATTCCGCTATTTTTCAATGCCTGCAAGGTGAACAAGCTAAAAACATTGAACGCTTAATCGTGACAGCTTCAGGTGGTAGTTTCCGAGATAAAAAACGAACTGAACTTGAAGGTGTTACGGTTGAAGAAGCGCTGAACCACCCAAACTGGTCAATGGGAGCGAAAATTACCATTGATTCAGCGACGATGATGAATAAAGGGCTCGAGGTGATTGAAGCGCATTGGTTGTTTGATATACCTTATGACCAAATTGATGTGCTGTTACATAAGGAGAGCATTATCCATTCGATGGTGGAATTTCACGACAAAAGCGTCATGGCTCAGTTAGGGACACCTGACATGAGAGTGCCCATTCAATATGCACTCACATACCCTGACAGGGCGCCATTACCAGAAGCGAAATCATTGAACCTTTGGGAGATTGGACAATTGAATTTCCAAAAAGCGGATTTTGACAGGTATCGCTGCTTACATTTTGCTTATGAATCAGGTAAAATAGGGGGGACAATGCCTGCTGTGCTCAATGCAGCAAATGAAATGGCAGTCGATGCATTTCTGAAAGGCAAAGTAACGTTCCTGCAAATTGAAGAATTGATTGAAAAGGCACTAAACAGACATCATGTGATTTCAACGCCTAGTTTGCAAGATATCCATGAAGTGGACAAAGATACACGAGACTTTGTTCAATCAATCCTCACATAAGGTGGTATGTTCGTGAATACAGTGATTGCGTTTATTATTATTTTTGGAACGCTCGTTTTTTTCCACGAGCTTGGCCATTTAATTATGGCGCAGCGAGCGGGGATTTTATGCCGTGAGTTCGCAATTGGTTTTGGACCGAAGATTTTCTCCTTTAAACGAAAGGAAACCGTTTATACCATTAGACTTCTCCCTATTGGCGGATTTGTTAAAATGGCAGGAGAGGACCCTGAAGTCATTGAAATTAAACCAGGTCATACAGTGGGGCTCTTATTCAATGAGCAAAATGAAGTAGAAAAAATCATCTTAAATGATAAAGAAAAATATCCTGATGCACTTGTCATCGAAGTGGAGCAAATTGATTTAGATCATGCCATGAGAATCTCAGGATATGAAGCTGGAAATGAAGATATTTTGACTGGCTACAATGTGAGTCAAACAAGCTTTTATATTGCAGATGGTGAAGAAATTCAAATCGCACCGTACAATCGCCAATTTGGATCAAAAACGGTATGGCAGCGTATTAAAGCGATCGCAGCTGGACCGATTATGAACTTTATTTTGGCTTATGTGATTTTAGTTGCTTTAGGATTTATTCAAGGGGTTACCGTTGATGATCCTGTACTCGGCAAGCTGACGAAAGACGGCCGCGCGGCAGAAGCTGGACTCATGCAGGGAGACCACATCGTGTCCATTAACGGGGATAAAATGAATTCTTGGACAGACGTCGTTCAAACCGTTCAAAAGAACCCTGAGAAAAAAATGAATGTCGTCATTGACCGAGACGGAAAAGAAAGCACTGTGCAGGTTGTACCAGAAGCTGTGAAAGCAGACGGAAAAAACATTGGCCGTTTCGGATCTTATCCGCCAACGGAAAATGGATTTCTGAAGGTTATTTCATCCTCAGGAACAACTGTGATTTCAACAGCAGGTTTGATTTTAACGAACTTGCAAAAAATTGTCACAGGGCAATTTTCATTAGATATGTTAGCAGGTCCTGTTGGGATTTATGACATGACAGGAGAAGTAGCTAAGCAAGGTGTGTTAACATTAATGCAGTTTGCGGCGTTCCTTAGTATTAACTTAGGCATCGTGAATTTATTGCCGATTCCTGCACTAGACGGAGGACGTTTACTATTCTTGTTTGTTGAAGCCATTCGCGGTAAACCAATTAATCGTGAGAAAGAAGCACTTGTTGTCTTTATCGGTGTTGCATTCCTCATGCTGTTAATGCTAGTGGTTACGTGGAATGACATCCAGCGATTATTTTTATAAAAACCAATGTCTCTTGTTTCTCATTACGGGAAACAAGAGTTTTTGTGAGAAGTCCTATTTCATAAATGAGGTGTAACGACATGAGACAATCCCTGACTTTTATTCCAACTCTTCGAGAGGTGCCAGCAGATGCTGAAGCAAAAAGTCACCAGCTCTTAGTAAGAGCTGGGTTCATTAGACAAAATACAAGCGGAATCTATCATTATCTTCCGCTTGCTCATAAAGTCATCCAGCATATTCAATCCATCGTTCGCAAAGAGATGGAAAAGGCGGGAGCAGCTGAGCTGTTAATGCCAGTGCTGCAGCAGGCAGAAATGTGGCAAGAGTCAGGAAGATGGTATACATACGGTCCAGAATTGATGCGTATGAAAGATCGTCATGGCCGTGAGTTTGCACTTGGCCCAACGCACGAAGAAGTGATTACATCACTCGTACGCAGCGAAGTGAAATCGTATAAGAAACTTCCTTTAACTCTTTATCAAATTCAATCAAAATTCCGCGACGAACAGAGACCGCGTTTTGGGCTGCTGCGCGGACGTGAATTTATTATGAAAGATGCGTACTCATTCCACTCTTCACCAGAAAGCCTTGATGACACTTACAATAAGATGTTTACAGCTTACTCCAATGTATTCTCAAAAGTAGGTCTTAATTTTAGACCAGTCATTGCAGATTCTGGTGCAATGGGAGGAAAAGATACACATGAGTTTATGGCACTGTCAGAAGTAGGAGAAGATACAATCGCATACTCTGACACATCTTCCTATGCTGCGAACATTGAAATGGCTGAAGCTGTATATCAAGGGGAAGAAGCAAACCCTGCGGACTTCAAAGAACTTGAAAAAGTCCATACACCGCAAGTGAAAACGATTCAAGACATCGCTGGATTTTTAGAAGTTGATCCTTCTCTTTGTATCAAGTCTGTTTTGTTTAAAGCAGATGATGCGTATGTTCTCATCCTGACGAGAGGCGACCATGAAGTAAATGATGTGAAAGTGAAAAACTTGGTAGGAGCACAGCTTGTAGAGCTTGCTACTCGCGAAGAAGTACTGGAAGTCATTGGAACAGAGCCTGGATTTGTTGGCCCAGTGAAGCTGGAAGCAGAAGTCGATATTTATGCAGACCTTGCGGTTAAAGGCATGACAAATGCTGTCGCAGGTGCAAACGAGGCGGATCATCACTATGTCAATGTCAATCCTGCGCGTGATGTGTCAGTGAAAGAATTCACAGATCTTCGTTTGATTCAAGAAGGAGACGTTTCTCCAGATGGAGAAGGCACAATCCAATTTGCCAAGGGGATTGAAGTAGGACAAGTCTTTAAACTAGGCACTCGTTATTCTGAGTCAATGGATGCGACGTACCTTGATGAGAATGGTCGAGCGCAGCCAATGATTATGGGTTGCTATGGTATCGGTATCTCTAGAACGCTTTCAGCGATTGTTGAACAGCATCACGATGAGAAAGGAATCATTTGGCCGGAAGCTGTTGCGCCATATGACCTTCACCTCCTTGCATTAAATATGAAAAACGATGCTCAAAAAGAGCTAGCTGAAACGTTATACGAGCGCTTAGAAGATCAGGGCTTTGACGTACTTTTCGATGACCGCCAGGAGCGTGTCGGAGTGAAATTTGCAGACAGTGATTTAATTGGGCTGCCAATTCGCATTAGCTGCGGAAAACGTTCAGAAGAAGGCATTGTTGAAGTGAAGTTTAGAAAATCAGGGGAATCACACGAAGTATCTGTTGATGAGCTGATTTCATTTATACGCCAAGCATAAAAAACGAACAAAAAAATGAAGGTACCTCCTGTAGAAAAGAGGTACCTTTCTGATTGACAAAAGGAGGGTCCTGTCTTGGATGAACAATTACCGATCACACGGCGGCAATTTCATATATTACTCAATCAGATTCAAATGACAGATGATGACCTCAGTCGTTACTTTGAAGAAGGAGAAATCGTCAAATTGACGGTGCATAAGGCGACGAAAACGTGGCATTTTCTTTTTAAATTTAAGGCGCTTCTGCCTTACAAGGTATATGCGATGTTTCTCAGCAGGCTGACAAATGCATTTTCTCATATTGCACAAGTTACTTGTACGATTGAAGTCAATGATCCAAGCATCTCTGAAGAGCTCGTTCAATCGTATTGGTCACATTGTGTGGAAGAGCTTCAAGGAATTTCTCCTCCAATCATCAGCTTGCTTCAGCAGCAAAAACCATCGCTGTCTGGACATAAAATCATCATCAAAACGAAAAGCGAAACAGAGGCTTTGGCCATCAAGAAGAAGTACAGTCCAATGCTCCAGGCTGCTTTTAAACAAGTAGGCTTTCCAGAACTTCAATTTGATACAGAAATTTTTGTATCAGATCAAGAGATTCAGAAGTTCAGAGAACAAAAGCTTGCTGAAGATCAAGAAAGAGCGATGCAAGCTCTCACTGAGATGGAGAAGAAGGAAAGTGAGGAGCAGGAGGAAGGTCCGTCTGGCCCTCTCATGATTGGCTATCAAATTAAAGACAATGAAGAAATTCGTACGCTTGATAGTATTATGGATGAGGAAAGAAGAATCACCGTCCAGGGCTACGTATTCGATGCAGAAACGCGTGAGCTGAAAAGCGGCAGAACGCTTTGTATTTTTAAAATTACAGATTATACAAACAGTATTTTAATCAAAATGTTTGCAAGAGAAAAAGAAGATGCCCAGCTGATGAAATCATTGAAAAAAGGCATGTGGGTCAAAGCAAGAGGAAGCATTCAAAACGATACGTTTGTTAGAGACCTTGTCATGATTGCCAATGATGTAAACGAAATGAAACCTCAGCTGAAAGAAGATACGGCACCTGAGGGTGAAAAGCGTGTCGAGCTTCATTTGCATTCCCCAATGAGTCAAATGGATGCTGTTACTGGCATCGGCAAGTTGGTAGAACAAGCAAAAAAATGGGGACATGAAGCAATTGCCCTGACGGATCATGCGGTTGTACAATCCTTTCCAGATGCGTATGCAGCAAGTAAAAAGCATGACATCAAAATGATGTATGGTGTGGAAATCAACTTGGTTGACGACGGAGTACCTATTGCCTATAACCCAGAGCACCGTTTGTTAGAGGATGCAACGTATGTCGTATTTGACGTCGAGACAACTGGACTTTCAGCTGTGTATGACACGATCATTGAACTGGCAGCAGTGAAAATAAAAGGCGGAGAAATCATTGACCGTTTTGAGGCATTTGCAAATCCTCATCACCCATTATCAGCGACAACGATCGAATTAACTGGTATCACGGATGATATGGTCAGAGATGCTCCAGATGTCGTCGATGTCGTACGGGATTTCAAAGAATGGATTGGACAAGATATCCTTGTCGCGCACAATGCAAGCTTTGATATGGGCTTTTTAAATACAGCGTACAAGCGCCTGTTAAAAACAGATAAAGCGTCAAACCCTGTGATTGATACACTGGAACTTGGCCGATTCCTTTACCCTGAATTTAAGAATCACCGGCTGAACACACTTTGTAAAAAGTTCGATATAGAACTGACGCAGCATCACCGGGCCATTTACGATGCAGAGGCGACAGGCTACCTCATGCTGAAAATGCTAAAAGATGCCGCTGAAAAGGATATTGCCTATCACGATCAATTGAATGAAAACATGGGTCAGTCTAATGCTTACCAGCGCTCACGTCCTTACCATGCCATTCTGATCGCACAAAATGAGACAGGGCTGAAAAATTTATTCAAGCTTGTTTCTCTTTCTCATATTCATTATTTCTACCGAGTGCCGCGCATTCCGCGCTCACAGCTTGAGAAATATCGAGAAGGTTTAATTATCGGGTCTGCCTGTGATAAGGGTGAAGTGTTTGAAGGAATGATGCAAAAATCACCTGATGAGGTGGAAGACATTGCAGCATTTTACGACTATTTAGAAGTTCATCCGCCAGAAGTGTATCAGCATCTGCTGCAGCTGGAGCTTGTTCGAGATGAACGTGCGTTAAAAGAAATCATCACAAACATTGTGAAGCTTGGCGAAAAGCTGAATAAACCAGTCGTAGCAACTGGAAATGTGCATTATCTGCATCCAGAAGACAAAATTTATCGTAAAATCTTAATTTCATCACAAGGTGGAGCAAATCCGCTGAACCGTCATGAACTGCCAAAAGTTCATTTTAGAACGACAGATGAAATGCTTGAAGCATTCTTCTTTCTAGGAGAGGAAAAAGCGAAAGAGATCGTCGTGACGAATACGAAAAAAGTCTCTGAGATGGTCGAAAGCATTAAACCAATCAAAGATGACCTATACACACCAAAAATTGAAGGTGCAGATGAAGAAGTACGGGAAATGAGCTATCAAATGGCGCGCAGCATCTACGGAGATGATTTGCCGAAAATCGTAGAAGACCGTATTGAGAAAGAATTAAAAAGTATTATCGGGCATGGATTCGCCGTTATTTACTTAATCTCTCATAAGCTTGTAAAGAAATCACTTGATGACGGATATCTTGTTGGTTCAAGGGGATCTGTCGGCTCATCTCTTGTTGCAACTTTAACAGAGATTACCGAAGTGAACCCGCTTGCGCCGCATTATGTATGTCCAAGCTGTAAGCATTCCGAGTTCTTTAACGACGGATCTGTTGGTTCAGGCTTTGACCTTCCTGACAAGGACTGCCCGGAATGTGGCACGCCGTACAAAAAAGACGGACATGATATTCCGTTTGAAACGTTCTTAGGTTTTAAAGGAGACAAAGTCCCTGATATCGACTTGAACTTCTCAGGTGAATATCAGCCGATTGCCCATAACTATACGAAAGAGCTGTTTGGTGAAGAGTATGTATACCGAGCAGGTACGATTGGTACTGTTGCAGAAAAAACAGCATATGGTTACGTGAAAGGCTACGCTGGAGATCATAATCTTCATATGAGGGGCGCAGAAATCGACCGGCTTGTACAAGGCTGTACAGGGGTAAAACGGACAACAGGCCAGCATCCAGGCGGTATAATTGTAGTGCCGGATTATATGGACATTTACGATTTCTCACCTATTCAATTTCCAGCAGATGCGACAGGTTCTGATTGGAAAACGACGCATTTTGATTTCCACTCAATCCATGACAACTTGCTTAAACTTGATATACTAGGGCACGATGATCCTACGGTTATTCGTATGCTTCAGGATTTAAGCGGAATTGATCCAAAAACGATTCCAACAGATGATCCAGAAGTGATGAAAATTTTCCAAGGAACAGAGCCTCTTGGTGTAACAGAGGAGCAAATTGGCTGTAAAACAGGTACACTCGGTATTCCAGAGTTTGGGACAAGGTTTGTTCGGCAAATGCTTGAGGATACAAAACCAACAACCTTCTCAGAGCTCGTTCAGATCTCTGGATTATCACACGGGACGGATGTATGGCTCGGGAACGCGCAAGAGCTCATTCACAATAAAACGTGTGAACTAAGTGAAGTGATTGGGTGCCGTGACGATATTATGGTCTATCTCATCTATCAGGGCTTAGAACCGTCACTTGCCTTTAAAATCATGGAGTCTGTTCGTAAAGGAAAAGGACTTCCCCCTGAATGGGAAGAAGAAATGAAGAATAATAATGTACCGAACTGGTATATTGATTCTTGTAAAAAGATCAAATACATGTTCCCTAAGGCCCACGCAGCTGCTTACGTATTAATGGCTGTACGGATTGCCTACTTTAAGGTGCATCATGCACTTTTATACTATGCGGCTTACTTTACCGTTCGTGCAGATGACTTTGATATTGAAACAATGACAAAAGGATCAAATGCGATTCGAGCAGTCATGGACGATATTAACTCAAAAGGTTTAGATGCATCACCGAAAGAAAAGAACCTATTAACTGTACTAGAGCTTGCCCTTGAAATGTGTGAAAGAGGCTACCATTTCAAAAAAGTGGACCTTTACCGATCAAGTGCATCAGAGTTTATCATTGATGGTGACGGATTGATTCCGCCATTTAACTCAATCCCTGGACTCGGAACGAACGTTGCGTTAAATATTGTTCGCGCACGACAAGACGGGGAATTCCTTTCAAAAGAAGATTTACAAAAACGCGGAAAAGTGTCGAAAACGATCCTAGAATATTTAGATCGTCAAGGCTGCTTAGAAGCACTTCCCGATCAAAACCAGCTTTCTTTGTTTTAATGCGATTAATGAAGAGCGCCCTTAAAGGGGCGTTTCTTTTTATATATACAATAATATTATTATGTTAACTAATAAAGAATTTCCACCAAATGGAATCATTTTCTAATTCATTCATATACCTTGATTTAGCGTGATGTTTTAAAAGAAGAGATTGTATGTCATTCTTTCTACCCAAATAGAGCAAAAAAGAGAATTTCGCCGTCTGAAATGTTCTCATGCGACATATGATCATTCTGGGTACAGTCACAGAAAGAATCAAGAGAAAAAAACTTCGATGAGCGCAAAGCTGATTGCTGTTTACTATGCTTATTTTTGAAACATATTTGATTCTTTTCAAAGCTGTTCAAATCACGTTCTGAATAAAAGGAGGTGGCTTGTCTATTCATGTTTGACTAGATAGAAGGGGTGAGTCATTCAGAAATGGCATCTTATAACTATGTAGAGGTTCTTCAAAAATCCTTGTTGTTTTATGAAGCGCAGCGGTCTGGAAAGCTGCCTAAAAGCAACCGTCTCAACTGGCGGGGAGATTCTGGACTAGAGGATGGGAAGGATGTAGGGCATGACTTAACTGGCGGCTGGTATGACGCAGGTGATCATGTGAAATTTGGACTTCCGATGGCCTACTCAGCAGCTGTGCTTGCATGGACAGTATATGAATACCGAGAAGCCTATGAAGAGGCAGAACTGCTTGATGACATCTTAGATCAAATCAGGTGGGCAACAGATTATTTTTTGAAAGCACATACAGGTCCGAACGAGTTTTGGGCCCAGGTAGGTGATGGGAATGCTGATCATGCTTGGTGGGGACCGGCAGAAGTGATGCCCATGAGCCGGCCAGCTTTTAAAATTGATGAAAATTGCCCTGGAACAGAAGTGGCCGCCCAAACTGCGGCAGCTTTAGCAGCGGGCTCTATCATTTTTAAAGAGACAGATGCCCCGTATGCAGCAAAGCTTCTAACGCACGCGAAACAGCTTTATGCATTTGCTGACAGGTATCGCGGCGAGTATACAGATTGTGTCACAAACGCTCAGCCGTTTTACAACTCATGGAGCGGCTATATTGATGAACTCATTTGGGGCGGAATCTGGCTGTACTTGGCAACAAATGAAGAAACCTATTTAAATCAAGCATTAAAAGCAGTAGAGGAATGGCCGAAGGATTGGGATTATACGTTTACCATGTCTTGGGACAATACTTTTTTTGCTTCGCAAATCTTACTCGCCAGAATCACGAAAGAGAATCGATTTATAGAATCGACAGAGCGTAATCTCGATTACTGGACGACAGGTTTTGTTCAAAATGGAAAAGTCGAAAGAATCACTTATACGCCTGGCGGTTTGGCATGGCTAGATCAATGGGGCTCACTGCGTTATACAGCAAATGCAGCATTTTTAGCCTTTGTTTACGCTGATTGGGTGTCAGATAAAGAAAAAAAGAATCGATACCAAACGTTCGCGATCAACCAAACTCACTATATGCTTGGTGATAATCCGCTTAATAGAAGCTATGTCGTTGGGTTTGGCCAGAACCCGCCGAAGCATCCACACCACCGAACTGCACACGGTTCATGGTCTAATCAACTGACAAATCCTTCGAATCATCGTCACACTCTTTATGGGGCGCTCGTTGGCGGACCTAATGCACAGGATCAATATGACGATGACATCTCTGATTATGTATCAAACGAGGTGGCGACGGACTATAATGCCGCTTTTACAGGAAATATAGCCAAAATGGTGCAGCTGTTTGGAAAAGGGCAATCAAAACTGCCCAATTTCCCGCCTAAAGAACAACCAGAGGATGAGTTTTTTGTAGAGGCAGCAGTGATGAATAACGATGTAACATCTACTCAAGTAAAGGCGGTTCTATACAATCGGTCCGGATGGCCGGCTAGACGTAGTCAAACGCTCTCCTTTAGATATTACGTCAATCTGAGTGAGGTCTTTGCAAAGGGATTCACAGAAAAAGATATTCAAGTGACAGCCGCCTACAATGAAGGCGCTTCCTTATCTCCGCTCAAGGTATATGACGCATCAGCTCACGTGTATTATGCAGAAATTGATTTTACAGGCGTAGCGATTTTTCCTGGAGGAGAATCAGAGCATAAGAAGGAAATACAATTTCGATTATCTGCACCAAATGGGTCGAATATATGGGATGCCTCAAATGATTATTCCTTTCAAGGCTTAACATCCAATATGCAAAAAACAACGAGAATTCCTGTTTTTGATGATGGTGCTTTAGTATTTGGTACACTTCCAGACAAATAAAAATCAAGATTTTTTGAAAGGGTGAAGGATTTGTCAAACAAAGAACGGTTTTTAACGCTTTATCATCAAATTAAAAGTGATGGGAATGGATATTTTTCATCAGAAGGAATTCCGTATCATTCAATTGAGACGCTTATTTGCGAAGCGCCTGATTATGGGCATATGACAACGTCAGAAGCGTATAGCTATTGGCTGTGGCTAGAGGTGTTGTACGGACATTACACAGGGGATTGGAGCAAATTAGAGGCAGCCTGGGACAATATGGAGAAGTACATCATCCCAGTAAATGAAGATGGAAATGATGAGCAGCCGCATATGAGCGCTTACAATCCTTCTAGCCCAGCCACATACGCAGCGGAAAAACCATATCCAGATCAATATCCTAGTCAGCTGAGCGGAGCTCGTGCTGCTGGTCAAGATCCGATTGATGGTGAATTGAAATCAACCTATGGAACGAATGAAACGTATTTAATGCACTGGCTGCTTGATGTCGATAACTGGTATAATTATGGGAACTTGCTCAATCCATCACATACAGCCGCATATGTGAACACGTTCCAGCGCGGGCCGCAGGAATCTGTATGGGAGGCGATCCCACATCCATCACAAGATGATAAATCTTTTGGGAAGCCAAATGAAGGCTTTATGAGCTTGTTCACAAAAGAAAACCAAGTACCAGCTGCTCAGTGGCGCTATACCAATGCGACGGATGCTGATGCGCGTGCAATACAAGCGATGTATTGGGCAAAGGAACTCGGCTACAATAATTCAACCTATCTTGATAAAGCGAAAAAAATGGGTGATTTTCTCCGTTACGGTATGTACGATAAGTATTTTCAAACGATTGGAAGCGGCAAGCAAGGGAATCCGTACCCTGGAAACGGAAAGGGTGCCTGTCATTACTTAATGGCGTGGTATACCTCTTGGGGCGGAGGACTTGGCGACTATGCAAACTGGTCATGGCGTATCGGAGCGAGCCACTGCCACCAAGGGTATCAAAACCCTGTCGCCGCTTATGCTTTGTCCTCAGACAATGGTGGTTTAAAGCCATCTTCTGCTACCGGTGCAAGCGATTGGGAAAAAACATTAAAAAGGCAGCTTGAATTTTATGTATGGCTTCAATCAAAAGAGGGAGCGATAGCAGGAGGCGCAACCAATAGCTGGAATGGAGACTATAGTGCATATCCGGCGGGAAAAAGTACTTTTTATGATATGGCATATGAGGATGCACCTGTATATCTTGATCCGCCTTCTAATAACTGGTTCGGGATGCAGGCATGGCCGATGGAGCGCGTAGCAGAGCTTTATTATATTTTTGTGAAAGACGGAGACAAAACATCTGAAAATGTCCAAATGGCCAAATCTTGCATCACAAAATGGGTCGACTATGCATTAGATTACATTTTTATCGGCAGCCGTCCTGTGTCGGATGAAGAGGGTTATTTCTTAGATGACCAAGGACAAAGAATTCTAGGAGGAACAAATGCTGCTGTTGCCACAACGAGTGCACCTGGCGAGTTTTGGCTTCCTGGAAATATTGCTTGGAGCGGACAGCCTGACACTTGGAATGGATTCCAGTCTGCAACAGGAAATCCAAACTTAACAGCTGTCACAAAAGATCCAACTCAGGATACGGGCGTACTAGGGAGTCTCGTCAAGGCTTTAACATTCTTTGCTGCTGCTACTAAGCTAGAAACAGGGGATTATACAGCGCTTGGAGTAAAAGCGAAAGATGCAGCCGCACAGCTCCTTGAGGTGGCGTGGAATTACAATGATGGCGTGGGCATTGTGACAGAGGAAGACAGAGAGGACTATGACCGCTTCTTTAAAAAAGAAGTGTATTTCCCAAATGGTTGGAACGGGACCTTTGGTCAAGGGAATCAGATTCCTGGATCAAGCACTATTCCTTCTGATCCGCAGCGAGGAGGTAATGGGGTCTATACGAGTTTTGCTGATCTTCGTCCGAACATTAAACAAGATCCAGCATGGTCTTCACTCGAGAGTAAATATCAGTCTTCATTTAATGAAGCAACAGGCAAATGGGAAAATGGGGCACCGGTTTTCACTTATCACCGTTTTTGGTCACAAGTGGATATGGCCACTGCCTACGCAGAATATCATCGTCTGATCAACTAACAGGTGAAATTTAAGCTGCCGGTTTCTTTGAGCCGGCAGTTTGTTTAAGAAATATAAATCCAGTGAAAATAAGGGTGTGTTTACATGGTCAAAGAAAGAAGTTTTCTTCATCAATCAATAAACAAGGGCGAAAATGAGCAGATCAATCTGATGTGGAAAAAAGAGGCGAATGATCGAATCTCAGAGCATAGACAAAGAGATCTTGAAATAAACGTCACAAATCACGATAAAAAGCCAATAGCAGGAATAGAGGTTGAGTTGAAGCAAATTAGGCATGAATTTGCATTTGGTTCAGCGATGAATGACCAAGTGTTATTTAATCAACAATATGCCGATTTTTTTGTGAAGCATTTTAATTGGGCTGTTTTTGAAAATGAGGCAAAATGGTATGCAAATGAGCCGGAAAGAGGGAGAATTACCTACGAAAAAGCAGATGCGATGCTGAATTTTGCAGATAAACATCAACTTCCAGTAAGGGGGCACGCTTTATTTTGGGAGGTAGAGGATGCCAATCCAAGCTGGCTGAGGTCACTACCGAATCACGAAGTGTATGAAGCCATGAAAAACCGGCTTGAGCATGCAGGCAATCATTTTAAAGGGAGATTCCGCCATTGGGATGTAAACAATGAAATGATGCATGGTTCATTTTTTAAAGACCGATTCGGGAAAAGTATTTGGAAGTGGATGTATGAAGAAACGAAAAAAATTGACCCTCAAGCACGATTGTTTGTGAATGATTATAATGTGATCTCATATGGTGAGCACCAGGCTTATAAAGCACATATCAATGAACTGCGTCAGTTAGGCGCACCTATTGAGGCGATTGGTGTTCAAGGACATTTTGAAGAACGGGTCGATCCAGTCATTGTAAAAGAGAGGCTCGATGTGCTTGCTGAGCTTGGTCTTCCTATATGGGTTACAGAGTACGACTCTGTTCACCCTGACGCTAATAGAAGAGCGGATAACCTAGAGGCTTTATATCGCGTCGCATTTAGTCATCCAGCCGTAAAAGGAGTGCTAATGTGGGGATTTTGGGCAGGTGCCCATTGGAGAGGTGAGCATGCGGCCATCGTAAATTACGATTGGACTTTAAATGAAGCAGGCAGACGTTACGAAAAGCTTCTAAATGAGTGGACGACACAAAGAGTTGAAAAAACAGATGCTAATGGCAATGTGACATGTCGAGCATTTCACGGGACATATGAAATTCGAATCGGTAAAGAAAGTAAACTGTTGAAACAACAGACAATTGAACTTGATTCAAAAGAACAAACACCGCTTCGGCTCGATGTGATTGTACCTGAAGAAGGATAGATTGTGAGGAGAATGTAAATGAAAAAATGGACTCAAAGAGTGTCCTGCTTCATACTTGTGGTCGCTATATGGGCCGGCTGGTTTTCACTTACGATTAAAGCCGCCGCATATGTGCAGACATCTGGTACACAATTTACGCTGAACAATCAACCATTTTACTTTGCTGGTACAAATAATTACTATTTCCATTACAAATCTAAAAAGATGGTAGATGCAGTGTTCGATGATATGAAAGCAATGAATTTAAAGGTCTTACGTATTTGGGGATTTCACGACGGGGCCCCTCAAGAAAACTCCGTTTTACAATCTAGTCCAGGGATCTATGAAGAATCGGGTTTTCAAAAACTAGATTATGCGATTTATAAAGCGGGACAGGAAGGAATAAAGCTTGTCATCCCGCTAGTGAACAATTGGGATGACTTTGGCGGGATGAATCAATACGTAAAGTGGTTCAATGCAGGATCACATGATGCCTTTTATACAGATCCTCGTATTCAACATGCTTACAAAAATTATGTGCGTTATGTTTTAGAAAGAACGAATACGTACACAGGTGTTCAATATAAGGACGATCCAGCTATTATGACTTGGGAATTGGCCAATGAGCCGCGTGTGCAGTCAGATCCAACGGGTAATATACTAGTCAAATGGGCAGATGAAATGAGTACATGGATCAAATCGCTGGATCGTCACCATCTTGTTGCAGTAGGAGATGAAGGGTTTTTTCGCATACCAGGCCATGAAGATTGGTTTTACAGAGGCGGAGAAGGCGTCGATTGGGACCGTTTGACAGCTCTCTCTAATATCGATTATGGAACCTATCATCTGTACCCAGATCACTGGAACAAGTCTGCTGCTTGGGGAGTGAAATGGATCGAAGACCATATCACCCGCGGGAAGACAATCGGAAAACCAGTTGTGTTAGAAGAGTTTGGCTATCAAAATCAATCAGCACGTCCTGACGTATACCAAAGCTGGCTGTCAGCGGTTGAGCGGCTCGGAGGGGCTGGCAGTCAATTTTGGATTTTAACAAGCATTCAGGACGATGATTCGCTCTATCCCGATTATGACGGTTTCCGCATCATAAAAGGGAGCAGGGAGGCAGCACTTATCAGTGAACATGCGAAAAGAATGAACGAAAAGAACTGATGGCGAATGCCTGCTGAATAAGGAACTTCATTTGCATAAAAAATTTGGATATGGTATAGTTTTTATGGAAATGCTAACGATTACCGAGACAAGAGTGGGGAAACCCGCTCTTTTGTATTGAACAGGCAATTTTTGTCTCGACATTATTCATCCGTTTTCTGCTCCCCCTGCTCACATAAAGCAGGGTTTTTATGCAGAATGATTGATAAGAGCGTTTATCGAAAGCACAAGGAGGAAGAGAATGAGCAAAAAAGTAGTGGATGTCGTAAGCGAAATGGTACAGCCAATTTTAGATGGCTTACAGCTTGAACTCGTTGATGTTGAATTTGTCAAAGAGGGTCAAAACTGGTTCCTTCGCGTGTTTATTGACTCTGATAAAGGCGTCGATATCGAAGAATGTGCCAAAGTGAGCGAAGCCTTGAGCGAAAAGCTTGATGAGGCAGATCCGATTAGCCAAAACTACTTTCTTGAAGTGTCCTCTCCTGGAGCGGAGCGCCCATTAAAGAAAAAAGCTGATTTTGAAAAAGCACTTGGAAAAAATGTTTTCATGAAAACATATGAACCAATTGATGGTGAAAAAGCGTTTGAAGGTGAGCTTACAAGCTTTGATGGTGAGATTGCAACAGTGACAGTGAAGATCAAGACAAGAAAGAAAGAGATCAATATTCCATACGAAAAAATAGCTAACGCAAGATTAGCAGTTTCGTTCAATTAACCTTTTCATTGATATAAGGGGGAACCATAAAAATGAGTAGTGAGTTGTTAGATGCCCTGACTGTTCTCGAGAAAGAGAAGGGTATTAGTAAAGAAATTATTATTGAAGCGATAGAAGCTGCACTCATTTCTGCATATAAGCGTAACTTTAATCAAGCGCAAAATGTTCGTGTTGATTTAAACCGCGAAACGGGAACAATTCGCGTATTTGCAAGAAAAGATGTTGTAGATGAAGTGTATGATTCTCGCCTTGAAATCTCTGTAGATGATGCAGCCAATATGAACCCGAATTACATGGTAGGTGACGTCGTTGAAATTGAAGTCACGCCAAAAGATTTCGGACGCATTGCAGCTCAGACTGCGAAACAAGTGGTGACGCAGCGAGTGAGAGAAGCAGAGCGAGGTGTGATCTACACTGAGTTTATCGATCGCGAGGAAGACATTATGACGGGAATCGTTCAGCGAATTGACAGTAAATTCATTTACGTGTCACTTGGCAAAATCGAAGCCCTTCTTCCGGTCAACGAACAAATGCCAAATGAGGACTACAAACCACATGACCGCATTAAGGTGTTTATTACAAAAGTCGAAAAAACAACAAAAGGACCACAAATTTATGTGTCTAGAACACATCCAGGTCTTTTAAAGCGTTTATTTGAAATTGAAGTGCCAGAAATTTATGATGGTACTGTAGAGCTTAAATCGGTTGCTAGAGAAGCTGGGGACCGTTCTAAAATCTCTGTTCGTACTGATGATCCTGATGTTGACCCAGTTGGTTCTTGTGTTGGTCCAAAAGGCCAGCGTGTACAAGCAATTGTCAACGAGCTAAAAGGCGAAAAAATTGACATTGTCCATTGGTCTAATGACCCAGTTGAATTTGTTGCCAATGCATTAAGTCCATCAAAAGTACTTGATGTTATTGTGAATGAAGAAGATAAGGCGACAACAGTCATTGTCCCTGATTATCAGCTGTCGTTAGCCATTGGTAAAAGAGGTCAAAATGCTCGTCTTGCAGCAAAGCTGACTAGCTGGAAAATTGACATTAAAAGCGAAACAGATGCAAGGGAACTCGGTATTTTCCCAAGAACTGAAGACTCTGAATCTCTTTTCTTAGAGGCTGAACCAGTAGCTGAGGAATCTGACGAATAAGAGGTGATGTAAAAGGTGAATAGCCGAAAAAAAATCCCGCTTAGAAAATGTGTCGTGACGGGAGAAATGAAACCAAAGAAAGAACTGATCCGTGTTGTTCGTTCTAAAGAAGGTGAAGTGTCTGTTGACGCAACCGGAAAAAAGAACGGACGCGGAGCTTACCTTTCTCTCGATAAAGAAACCATTCTTGCGGCAAAGAACAAACGCAGTTTACAACAGCAATTTCAGACACAGATTGACGAACACATATTTGAAGAATTACTAGAACTAGCTGAAAAGGTGAAAAAACCAAATGACTGATTCTAAGTGGTATCCTTTGCTTGGTCTAGCAAATCGAGCTCGTAAAGTCGTGTCAGGAGAAGATCTTGTGATCAAAGAAGTTAGACATGCGCGTGCTAAGCTGGTTCTTCTTGCAGCAGATGCCTCACCGAACACAGAGAAAAAGGTATCTGACAAATGCAAATTTTATAATGTTCCGGTTAGAAAAATTGAAGACCGTTCCGTTCTCGGACGTTCTATTGGGAAAGAAGCTCGCGTAGTTGTCGCTGTCACTGACCAAGGCTTCGCTAAGAAGCTTATAAGCTTGCTCGATTAATTTATTTGGGGGTGAACGAATGGCTAAAGTGAGAGTATATGAATATGCAAAAGCCATAGATGTTTCAAGTAAAGATATTATAGCAGCGCTTAAGGATATGAACGTGGAAGTGAACAACCACATGGCGACGCTTGAAGACGACACTGTGAAAAAGCTAGACGCTAAATATAAAAAAGCCAAAGCAAAAGAGACAGCTAACGAGAAACCCGCAGAACAAAAAAACCAATCATCTAACAAAATCAATGATAGAAAGAAGAATGACGTGCAGAATAATCAATTTAATAAAAACAAAAAAAACAACAACCAAAACAAAAACAAAAACAAACGCGGTGGCAACAAGTCACAGCATCAGCAAGCTAGACCTGTGAAGCCTAAAAAAGAGCTTCCTGAAAAAATTGAATTTACAAATTCAATGACAGTTGGCCAGCTTGCCGAAGAGCTTGGAAAAGAATCAGCTGAAATCATTAAGAAGCTGATGATGCTTGGTGTTATGGCAACTATTAACCAAGAGCTTGATAAAGATACAGTTGAATTAATCGCTTCTGAATATGGCGTTCCAGTAGAGGAAGTTATCATTTTAGAAGAAACTGAACTTGAAAAGTATGAAGTTGCAGATAAAGAAGAAGATATGCAAGTACGCCCTCCAGTTGTTACGATCATGGGACACGTTGACCATGGGAAAACAACGCTTCTTGACAGCATTCGTAAAACGAAAGTCGTTGAAGGCGAAGCTGGTGGAATCACGCAGCATATCGGTGCATACCAAATTGAAGAAAACGGCAAGAAAATCACGTTCCTTGATACCCCTGGACACGCAGCATTTACAACGATGCGTGCACGTGGTGCCGAGGTAACTGATACAACAATCCTAGTTGTTGCAGCAGATGATGGCGTGATGCCGCAAACGATTGAAGCCATTAACCATGCGAAAGCGGCAGAGGTACCAATCGTTGTCGCTGTCAATAAAATTGACAAACCAACAGCTAACCCTGACCGTGTGATGCAGGAATTAACTGAACATGGCCTTGTACCAGAAGCTTGGGGCGGCGAAACGATCTTCGTTCCACTATCTGCAAAAACAGGTGAAGGCATCGATGAATTGATCGAGATGATCCTTCTTGTCAGCGAAGTAGCAGAACTGAAAGCCAACCCAAATCGTGCGGCTAAAGGAACTGTCATTGAGGCTGAGCTTGATAAAGGAAAAGGGTCTGTTGCAACCCTTCTTGTTCAAACTGGTACACTTCAAGTAGGTGACCCAATCGTTGTTGGAAATACATTTGGCCGTGTACGAGCAATGGTCAATGACATTGGACGCCGTGTGAAAACAGCGGGACCATCTACACCTGTTGAAATCACTGGTTTAAATGATGTACCAAATGCGGGCGATCAGTTCCTCGTATTCAAAGACGAAAAAACAGCTCGTCAAGTGGGTGAGGCGCGTGCTTCAAAACAGCTTGATGAAAAGCGTTCAGACAAAGCAAAATTATCTTTAGATGACCTATTTGAGCAAATCAAACAAGGCGAAGTGAAAGATATCAACCTGATCGTGAAAGCAGACGTACAAGGTTCTGCTGAAGCGCTGACGGCAGCTCTTCAAAAAATTGAAGTAGAAGGCGTAAAAGTGAAAATTATCCATACGGGTGTTGGAGCGATTACAGAATCTGATATCATTTTAGCAAGTGCTTCTAATGCGATCGTGATCGGATTTAACGTACGTCCTGATGGAAATGCGAAGAGCACAGCTGAAACAGAAAACGTAGATATCCGCTTGCACCGCATTATCTATAAAGTCATCGATGAAATTGAAGCTGCGATGAAAGGGATGCTTGACCCTGAATATGAAGAAAAAGTCATTGGTCAAGTTGAAGTTCGTCAAACGTTCAAAGTATCTAAAATCGGTACAATTGCTGGTGGCTATGTCACTGAAGGAACCATCACAAGAGATAGTGGTATCCGCTTAATCCGTGATGGCGTCGTCATTTTTGAAGGCGAAGTCGACGTATTAAAACGTTTTAAAGATGACGTGAAAGAAGTTTCACAAGGCTATGAATGTGGTATTACCATTAAGAAATACAATGATATCCGTGAAGGCGATGTTCTGGAATCATTCGTTATGCAAGAAATCGAAAGAAAATGATCGGTTATACCGAATGTGAGTGTATCATCTATGATGCATCCTCACTGAAGGAAAAACGTGCGGTTCTTCAGCGTATATTGACAAGAACGCGCCATAAATTCAATGTGACCATGGCTGAAATGGATTATCAGGATACATGGCAGCGTACATCAATTGGAATCGCCGTGATTTCTTCATCTCGGGTTCAAGTGGAAAAGGAACTTCAGCGTGTATTAAGCTTTATTGATTCTTTTCCTGAAATTGAACGAACGATCACGAAAACTGAGTGGTTTTAATTAGAGGTGATAAGATCATGAGTATGAGAGCGACCCGTGTGGGTGAGCAAATGAAAAAAGAATTGGGCGACATCCTTGGCAGAAAGCTGAAAGATCCAAGAATCGGCTTTTTGACTGTAACCGATGTCGAAGTGACCGGTGATTTGCAAATTGCCAAAGTCTACATTTCTGTTCTTGGCGACGAGAAGAAAAGAGAGGAAACCTTAAAAGGCCTAGCAAAGGCTAAAGGGTATATCCGCTCTGAAATTGGCAATCGAATTAGACTTCGCAAAACACCAGAACTACACTTTGAATTCGATGAATCCGTGGATTACGGAAACCGAATTGAAAGCCTGATTGCTGAACTAAACACAAAAGATCACGAATAAGACGTTGAAATAAGGATAGGCGATGATCGTCTGTCCTTTTTCATCGTTTATGAAAGGAGAGAACGCAGATGATAAATGGTGTTCTTTTATTACATAAAGAAAGAGGAATGACCTCTCACGACTGTGTGTTCAAAGTGAGAAAGATATTGCACACAAAAAAAGTCGGACATACAGGAACCCTCGACCCAGAAGTATCAGGTGTTCTGCCCATTTGTATTGGAAGAGCGACGAAAATCGTTGAGTATTTAACAGATAAATCGAAAACGTATGATGCAGAAATCACGATTGGCTTTTCTACGACGACAGAAGACCAAACAGGTGAGATCGTAGAAGAAAAAAAGGTGCAAAACCCCATCTCAGAAGAAGACATTGATGCTGTGCTGAAACAGTTTCAAGGAACCATTGAACAAACTCCTCCAATGTTTTCTGCTGTGAAAATTGGCGGGAAAAAGCTCTATGAATATGCGAGAGAAGGCATTGAAATTGAGCGGCCGAGCCGCGAGATTACAATTCACCGTATCGAGCGGACAACACCTGCTGTATTTGAAAACGGAAAAGTATCTTTTAGATTTACCGTTTTATGTTCAAAAGGAACGTATGTTAGAACCTTAGCGGTTGATATTGGAAAGAAACTAGGATTTCCAGCTCACATGTCACACCTCATACGCACAGGGTCAGGTGATTTTACACTAGATGAGTGCATCACCCTTGATGAGCTGCGTGATATAAGCGAAGAAGGCACAGTAGATGAGCACCTTGTCCCGATCGAGCGTGCGCTCAATCATTTGCCGAAATGGGAGATAAATGATACATTAGCAAGTAAAGTGGAAAACGGTGCAGTCCTGCCAATGCCTGATGAATTCGCTCATTTCGCAGAGGAAGATCGTGTCGCTGTCTTTGCTCCTTCAGGCCGGTGTATGGCGATATATATGAAGCACCCGACCAAACAGAATCTGATGAAGCCGGCGAAGATCTTATCTCAGGACAAGCAATCTTAAAGAAAAGGTGACCATCTCGTGAAGACTATACATATTTCACACCCACATACATTGAATCAAAAGGATCAAGACCCGTCTGTTATGGCTTTAGGGTATTTTGACGGTGTTCACCTCGGACATCAAAAAGTGATTGGCGCAGCAAAAAGCATTGCGAGAAAAGAAGGATTGGCTTTAGCGGTCATGACCTTTCATCCGCACCCATCACATGTTTTGCAAAAAGCACGTGAACCCAAGGACTTAATTACACCGCTTGAGGATAAAATTGATTTCATCGAACAGCTGGGCGCTGACTATTTATACATTGTGCAGTTCAGCGAAAGCTTTGCAGCGTTATCTCCTCAAGAGTTTGTCGATCAATATTTAGATGAGCTGAATGTAAAGCACGCAGTAGCTGGTTTTGATTTTACGTTTGGCCGTTTTGGTGCAGGCACAATGGAAACCTTCGATGAGTACGGAAAAGGGCGTATTACAGCCACCATCGTTCCTAAGTTGTCCAATCAAGACCGAAAAGTCAGCTCAACACTCATACGCTCTGCATTGAAAAATGGGGATGTTGAATATGTGAGTGAGCTTTTAGGAAAACCTTATCAGCTGCGCGGTATTGTCATTCATGGTGATAAACGAGGACGGACGATCGGCTTTCCGACTGCGAATGTCGGTTTATCTGCTGAATATATCATTCCGCCAACAGGGGTTTATGCAGTAAGAGCAGAAGTGAAAGGCAAAGTGTATGACGGTGTTTGTAATGTTGGCTATAAACCAACCTTTTATGAAAAACGCCCTGATCAGCCTGCCATTGAAGTAAACCTCTTTGATTTTAACGAAGAAATATATGGTGAACCGATTAAATTACAGTGGTTCAAGCGCATTCGCAGTGAGCAAAAATTTAACGGAATCCAGGAGTTAACGGCTCAAATCAGTCAAGATAAAGAAGAAGCGATTCAGTTTTTTCAACATCAGCGAAATTAAACAAAAAAATCATAGAAAAACAGCTCTACCATTTGCAAATTCAGCATATTTTTAGTATGATTATTCCTGTAGCTTTAAAACCACTTACTTGGCAGGCCGACTTCACCGACGGTTGCGAGGTAGATGGGGCTAACATGATTTGGAGGTGAAACAGGATGGCTATTACTCAAGAGCGTAAAACTCAATTAATTAATGAGTTCAAAACACACGAATCTGATACTGGATCTCCAGAAGTTCAGATCGCTGTCCTAACAGAATCAATTAACAACTTGAACGAGCATTTACGTACTCATAAGAAAGATCACCACTCACGTCGCGGTCTTTTGAAAATGGTAGGTAGACGTCGTAATCTTCTTACGTATCTACGTAATAAAGACGTAACTCGTTACCGTGAGTTAATTAACAAACTAGGCTTACGTCGATAATCGTAAAAAGCGGGAGGATTCCCGCTTTTTTATCGTATAATCACTAATATTTTATGGTTAAAATGTTGAAAGAATGGCAAAAACCCTTCTACATACACCTTTCACATTGATATGTGAAAATCATTTTGTTCATAATAAGAATTAACTAAAATTTCAAGATAAGAGAGGAGTTTTTCTCAGAATGGGACAAGAGAAACATGTCTTCACCATAGACTGGGCTGGACGTCAACTGACAGTTGAAACTGGCCAGCTTGCAAAGCAAGCAAACGGAGCGGTCCTCGTACGCTACGGAGATACAGCTGTGCTTAGCTCAGCAACAGCTTCTAAAGAACCAAAACCACTTGATTTCTTCCCGCTCACTGTGAACTACGAAGAAAGATTATACGCAGTAGGTAAAATTCCTGGTGGCTTCATTAAAAGAGAAGGCCGTCCAAGTGAAAAAGCGATCCTTGCGAGCCGCTTAATTGATAGACCAATCCGTCCATTATTTGCAGATGGATTTAGAAACGAAGTACAAGTTATTAGTATCGTCATGAGTGTGGATCAAGATTGTTCATCTGAAATGGCTGCAATGTTTGGCTCATCTTTAGCATTATGTGTGTCTGACATTCCATTTGAGGGACCAATCGCCGGCGTTACAGTAGGACGAGTTGATGGAAAGTTTATCATCAATCCAAATGTAGAACAGCTTGAACAAAGTGACATCAACCTTGTAGTCGCTGGAACAAAAGATGCGATCAACATGGTCGAAGCTGGTGCTGATGAAGTACCAGAAGAAACAATGCTTGAAGCTATCATGTATGGTCACCAAGAGATCAAACGTTTAATCGAATTCCAAGAGGAAATTGTCAAAGCAGTTGGAAAAGCAAAGATCGATATTCCTTTATATGAAGTAGATCAAACGTTAGCAGACGAAGTAAAAGCACTTGCTGAAACAGACCTGCTGAAAGCGATTCAAGTACATGAGAAGCATGCACGTGAAAATGCAATCAGTGCTGTGAAAAAAGCTGTGGTTGAGAAATTTGAAGAAGAAGATCGCGACGAAGCGACGATTAAACAAGCGAAAGACGTATTAAACAAGCTTGTCAAAAATGAAGTTCGTCGTCTGATCACTGAAGAGAAAGTACGTCCAGATGGACGTGGTGTAGATCAAATCCGTCCACTTTCTTCAGAGGTAGGACTTCTGCCAAGAACGCATGGTTCAGGTCTATTTACAAGAGGACAAACACAGGCGCTCAGTATTTGTACATTAGGTGCACTTGGCGATGTGCAAATTCTTGACGGTCTAGGCGTTGAAGAATCAAAACGCTTCATGCACCATTACAACTTCCCTCAATTCAGTGTTGGTGAGACAGGTCCAATGCGTGGCCCAGGCCGCCGTGAAATCGGACATGGAGCGCTAGGTGAACGGGCATTAGAACCAGTGATTCCATCTGAAAAAGATTTCCCTTATACGGTTCGCCTTGTGTCTGAGGTACTAGAATCAAACGGATCTACTTCACAAGCAAGTATTTGCGCAAGCACACTTGCGATGATGGATGCGGGTGTTCCAATTAAAGCACCAGTTGCAGGGATTGCAATGGGACTTGTGAAATCCGGTGAATACTACACAGTGCTGACAGACATTCAAGGAATGGAAGATGCACTTGGCGATATGGACTTTAAAGTTGCAGGTACATCAAAAGGTGTAACAGCACTTCAAATGGATATCAAAATCGATGGTCTATCAAAAGACATCTTGGAAGAAGCTCTCCAACAAGCGAAAAAAGGAAGAATGGAAATCTTAGAGAGCATGCTGTCAACGATTCCTGCTTCTAGAGGTGAATTGTCTCGTTATGCACCAAAAATCTTAACGATGAAAATCAATCCTGATAAAATTCGCGATGTCATTGGACCAAGCGGTAAACAAATCAATAAAATCATCGAAGATACCGGTGTGAAAATCGATATTGAACAAGATGGTACAATCTTTATCTCTTCTACAGAAGAAGACATGAACCAAAAAGCGAAGAAAATCATTGAAGATCTTGTGAGAGAAGTTGAAGTAGGACAACTTTACTTAGGTAAAGTAAAACGCATTGAAAAATTCGGTGCTTTCCTTGAAATCTTCAGCGGCAAAGATGGACTTGTTCATATTTCTGAGCTTGCGCTTGATCGTGTAGGCAAAGTAGAAGATGTCGTGAAGATTGGCGATGAATTACTTGTCAAAGTCACTGAAATCGATAAACAAGGCCGTGTTAACCTTTCTCGCAAAGCTGTTTTACGTGAAGAAAAGGAAAAAGAAGAAAAACAGTCTTAATGAAATATGTTAGAAGCCAGGTATCCGTACCAGGCTTCTTTCTTTTCTTGCGCTAACAATAGTTCTAGCTTGTTTCTCCCCATCATAATTTGTGGTAAAGGGGAGGGACAACCATTGAAAAAAACGTTACCATTCATTGTGTTTGTATTTTTACTGCTCGTGTCATATCAAACGATGAAGCAGCCGGCTGCTGTTACATATATTGAATCAATGAAAGAGCATGCTGAGGTTGCATCTGTTTCAAAAGATATTTTATATCAAGAGATTGAATCGAAGTCTTCTGACTATGAAGTGAAGGCGCAAAATGCTAAGATTGATAAAGTGTGGAAAAAGATGCCTGGTTTAAATGGACAGACGGTCAATATCGATGCCTCTTATGAAAAAATGAAAAAACAAGGGTCATTTGATGAAAAGCTGCTTGTTTTCAATGAAACAAAACCTTCTATTCATTTACATGAACTTGGTGCTGAACCCATTTACAAGGGACATCCAGATAAAAAAATGAATGCTTTCCTCATCAACGTGGCTTGGGGTGACGAGCATTTAATCAAGATGTTAAAGACACTGGAAAAGCATCAAGTCAAGGCGACCTTTTTCTTAGAAGGCAAATGGGTGAAAAATAGCACGGATCTTGCTAAAAAAATCGTGGCAGATGGTCATGAAATTGGAAACCATTCATACAATCACCCGGATATGCGCACACTGACAAGAGAACGAGCATTAGAGCAGATTACCAAAACAAATCGTCAAATTGAAGAATCCCTTGGAAAAAAACCGAAGTGGTTCGCCCCTCCAAGCGGTAGCTTTAAAGAAGAAACAGTGAAGCTTGCCGCAGAAGAAGGAATGGAAACCATTATGTGGACGGTAGACACCATTGACTGGCAAAAACCGTCACCAAACATACTACAAAAACGGGTGCTTGGGAAAATTCACAATGGGGCGATGATATTAATGCATCCAACAGATTCGACGGCGAAAAGTCTTGACGCACTTATCACTCAAATTAAGGAAAGAGGATATGAATTAGGAACGGTTTCTGACCTCCTAAGTGAAAAAAGACATCCGTGATCCGATCTGTTTGTTGAATAGGAGGAGCAAAACTTGGTCAAAACGTATACATGCCAAAACGGAGTAAGAATTGTACTTGAAAACAATCCCACTGTCAGATCTGTCGCAATTGGCGTCTGGATTGGAACGGGTTCTAGACATGAGACACCAGAAATTAATGGGATCTCACACTTTCTAGAGCATATGTTCTTTAAAGGGACAAAGACGAGATCTGCACGTGATATCGCAGAATCCTTTGACCGCATTGGTGGTCAAGTGAATGCCTTTACGTCAAAAGAATACACTTGCTACTATGCAAAGGTGCTTGATTCACATGCTGGCTACGCCCTCGATGTATTAAGCGACATGTTCTTCCACTCCGCTTTTGATGAACAAGAGCTGAAAAAAGAAAAAAATGTAGTATATGAAGAAATCAAAATGTATGAGGATACACCTGATGATATCGTTCACGATCTGTTGAGCAAAGCGATTTATGGTGATCATTCTTTAGGGTTCCCGATTTTAGGAACAGAAGAAACACTTTCTACCTTTAACGGTGACTCTCTTAGAGCTTATATGGATGAATTCTACACGCCGGACCGCGTCGTCATCTCTGTTGCAGGGAATGTGGATGACACATTCATTAGTGAAGTTGAAAAGTTGTTCGGTTCGTATGAAACGAAAGGAAAGAAACAGCCTGTAGAAGCGCCGCAATTTCACTATGACAAGCTCACACGCAAAAAGGAAACAGAGCAAGCGCATCTATGCATGGGCTTTAATGGCCTCCCAGCTGGAGACAAAGGCATCTATGACTTAATCGTCTTAAATAATGTTCTTGGCGGAAGCATGAGCAGCCGCTTGTTCCAGGATGTAAGAGAGGACAAAGGACTCGCCTATTCTGTTTTCAGCTATCACAGTTCATTTGCAGATAACGGCATGCTGACAATTTATGGCGGGACAGGAGCGAAGCAGTTAAACCTGCTCTCTGAAACCATCTTACAAACGCTAGACGTCTTAAAGCGTGAGGGAATCACGCAAAAAGAGCTTGAAAACTCTAAGGAGCAAATGAAAGGAAACCTGATGCTCAGTCTTGAAAGCACAAACAGCAAAATGAGCCGAAACGGTAAAAACGAACTGCTCCTTGGCAAACATCGTACACTTGATGAAATTATTGACGAAATCAACAAAGTCACATTAGACGGTGTGAATAACTTATCAAAACGAATCTTTACAGAGGATTATGCACTCTCGCTTATTAGTCCTACGGGTGATCAGCCATCATAATGTAAACAACACGGCAGGCTTCTTAAGAGGTCTGCCGTTTATTGTATATCAAGTAGAAAGGGGCACTGCTTACATGGAACTTGAAAAACTGAAACTCCTCTCTCCGCTTCTGACACAAGCCATCTCCTTTCAGCCGATGACATCTGGCTTTTCTGGAAACCGTACTTATCTCGTCACAACATCCTCAAGTGAAAAGCTGGTGCTCAAATTATCAAATCTCAAAACGTATGCTAATTTTAAAAGAAAAGCGTCAGTTCAGCAAAAGTTTAAAAATCGAGGGCTTCTATGTTCTGAAGTCATGGAGGTTGGAATGAATCCTGAACTTAAGTGTACCTATCGTATTTTCTCTTTTATTGAAGGAGAGAACGCTAGAGCATCCATCCATCTGCTTACAAATGAAGAGCAGTATGAAATCGGAAGACGGGCAGGCAGAGAGCTGAATTTCATGCATACATGTCCCGCACCTTCTCATGTCGTGCAATGGGATGAGAGAGTCATGGCGAAATATGAGCGGTATGTACATGCCTATCAATCAAGTGGAGTGACCTTTACGAAAGAGCAATTCGTATTAGATTTTATCAAATCACATGCTGATGCGGTAAAGGCGAGACCTAATCAATTCCAGCACGATGATTTTCATTTGGGGAATATTATCATACAAGAAGGTGAGTATGCCGGCGTCATTGATTTTGATCAATCTGACTGGGGTGACCCGGTTCATGATTTTTATAAACTGTCCTTATTTAGCCGAGAAAATAGTATTCCGTTTTCAGCAGGGCAACTGGATTACTATGTAAGTAAGCAGGCCACAGACGATTTTTGGCTTCTTTTTTCTATCTATACAGCAATGAGCTGCTTTTCTTCTATTGTTTGGACGCTTTCTTATGACACTGAACATGTAAAAGGTATGGTGAACCGAGTGGAGAGAATGCTGGCAGACCATGATCACTTTCATCAACTGAAACCAGCTTGGTATTCAAATTGGCATCATTCATAACTTGAAAAAGCGTGACGGTCTATTTCTTCTTGTGGCTGCATATATGATACGGAAGGGAAGTGATGCGATTTTGAGGCTAAGTGAGCTGTCAGGAAAAGAGATCGTCGATATCAAAAGAGCGGAGCGGCTTGGCGTGCTTGGACAAACCGACCTTGAAATCAATGAACAGGACGGTCAAATCACAGCACTCATCATACCTTCGGTGAAGTGGTTTGGCTTTCGAAAGCAAGGAAATGACATCCGCGTCCCGTGGAATCACATTCAAAAAATAGGATCAGATATGATCATTCTCGATGTGCCTGAAGGACTTCAGCCGCCCGGGGAAAAAGAGCATCCATCATAAATGGGTGCTCTTTTTCTTTTCTCTCTTCGATTCGTTCACAGGCTGAATCCTCTCCTCATATGCTAAAAGGGAGATTCAGAAAATATTACAGACTTTTTTAAATAAAGAAGGTGAACGGTCAGTATGTTGAGCGGTTTAACGGTTGCGGTGATCGGGGGAGATGCAAGGCAGCTTGAAATTATTCGCAAGCTGTCACAGCAGCATGCCAAAGTGTTTTTGGTTGGATTTGATCAGCTGGATCACGGATTTATTGGGGCTGAAAAGCTAAAAATGTCAGAACTTCCATTCGAACAGGTAGACAGTATGATCCTGCCAGTATCAGGCGCAACGGATGAAGGTGTTGTCGCGACAGTTTTCTCAAATGAGCAGGTGTTACTAGAAGCAACATATTTAGAAAGAACCCCTGCCCATTGTACCTTGTACTCAGGTATTTCTAATACGTACTTAGACAATCTGGCAAAGCAGGTGAATCGAAAACTTGTGAAGCTGTTTGAGCGAGATGATATTGCCATATATAACTCTATTCCAACAGTTGAAGGGATTATCATGATGGCCATTCAGCAAACGGATTATACGATTCATGGATCACGTGTTGCTGTTCTCGGACTCGGAAGAACAGGACTCACCATTGCCCGCACATTTCGGGCACTCGGTGCGGATGTAAAAGTAGGGGCAGCAGATACAGCGCATTTAGCGCGGGCATTTGAAATGGGACTCGATCCATTTTCAATGGACCGGTTAAAAGAAGAAGTAACAGATATAGATATCATCATCAATACCATTCCAAGCCTTGTATTAGATTCATCTGTCATCGTCAGCATGACACCAAAGACACTCATTTTAGATATCGCCTCCCGCCCAGGAGGAACAGACTTTGACTTTGCACAAAAACATGGAGTGAAGGCGCTTCTTGCACCAGGACTCCCGGGGATTGTCGCACCAAAGACAGCAGGGCAAATCATTGCAAAAGTGCTTTCTGGGCTCTTATGTGAACTTGCAGAGGAAAAAAGGGGGATGGAATCATGACAACATTAAAAGGGAAAAGAATCGGTTTTGGCTTAACTGGTTCCCACTGTACGTACGAAGCTGTTTATCCGCAAATCGAAGCACTTGTAAAAGAAGGAGCAGAAGTGCGTCCAGTGGTGTCATATACGGTCCAGAACACGAATACAAGATTCGGAGATGGAGCGGACTGGATTGAGCGGATTGAGAAGCTGACTGGCTTTAAGGCGATTGACTCAATCGTGAAAGCAGAGCCGCTCGGACCTAAGCTGCCACTTGATTGTATGGTCATTGCTCCATTAACAGGGAACTCGATGGCGAAATTCGCAAATGCCATGACAGACAGCCCTGTTTTAATGGCTGCAAAAGCAACCATTCGAAATCATCGTCCTGTCGTTTTAGGAATTTCAACAAATGATGCGCTAGGCTTAAATGGTACAAATCTGATGAGGTTGATGTCGACAAAGAATATTTTCTTTATTCCATTTGGTCAAGATGATCCATTTAAAAAACCGACCTCCATGGTCGCGAACATGGATTTGCTTTCTCAAACAGTAGAAGAGGCACTTCAGCATAGACAAATTCAGCCAATTTTAATTGGACCAAACGAATAATAGATTCACTAGAAAATCATGAAAGATTCAAAAAAGATGCTTCAAGCCTTGCTTTTCTATGGTAAAATAAAATGTAAAAAGTCATAGGATGGCCATCCGAAAGAAAAGAATCATGGATGGGTCGGAAGGAGTTTTACTGATGGGAAGAGGATTGCATGTAGCTGTAGTTGGAGCGACTGGAGCTGTCGGTCAACAAATGTTAAAAACACTAGCTGACAGAGATTTTGAAATGGATACACTGACTCTACTATCCTCAAAACGTTCTGCTGGAACAAAAGTGACATTCAGAGGTCAAGAGTATACCGTACAGGAAGCAACACCTGAAAGCTTTGAAGGAGTGAACATTGCATTATTCAGTGCTGGAGGAAATGTTTCCAAGGTGCTAGCTCCTGAAGCGGTCAAACGAGGTGCGATTGTTGTAGACAACACAAGTGCTTTCCGTATGGACGAAAACATCCCTCTTGTCGTACCAGAGGTAAACGAAAAAGACTTGCATGACCATAAAGGAATCATTGCAAACCCTAACTGTTCAACGATTCAAATGGTAGCGGCATTAGAACCGCTTCGTCAGGCGTATGGCATGAAAAAAGTCATCGTGTCCACTTACCAAGCCGTATCAGGTGCAGGACATGAAGCCATTGACGAGCTATATAACCAATCACAAGCCATTTTAAATAAAGAAGATGTGAAGCCGGAAGTCATGCCTTATCAAATTGCATTTAATGCGATTCCGCAAATTGATAAATTCCAAGACAATGGCTACACATTTGAAGAAATGAAAATGATCAACGAAACGAAAAAAATCATGCATATGCCAGAGCTGGAAGTAGCGGCAACATGTGTGAGACTTCCAATTGAAACAGGACATTCAGAATCTGTTTACGTCGAACTAGAATCAAACGACGCAACAGTTGAAGACGTCAAGTCCATTCTAAAAGATGCTCCAGGCATTACACTGCAAGATGATCCGTCTCAGCAAATTTATCCAATGCCTGCAGATGCTGTTGGGAAAAACGACGTATTTGTCGGCCGCATTCGGAAAGATTTGGACCGTCCAAACGGGTTCCATATGTGGATTGTATCTGATAACCTGCTAAAAGGCGCTGCATGGAACTCCGTTCAAATTGCAGAAAGCTTAAAAGCATTAAAATTAGTTTAACATTCAATGGATGATGAGGACGAACAGAAGAGAGTTAGGCATCTTTCGCCTGCTCTCTTCTGTTACGTCAGAATGAACTTGGAGTGAAAACAGTGAAAATAATTGTCCAAAAATTTGGCGGTACATCTGTCAAAGATGATCAAGGTAGAAAAAGGGCACTTGCACATATCTTATCGGCAAAAGAGAAAGGCTATAAGTCGGTTGTCGTCGTATCTGCAATGGGACGAAAAGGCGATCCTTATGCGACAGATACGCTGCTTGGTCTGCTTTACGGCAGCGCGCAGCATATGACAAATCGAGAAAAAGACTTGCTCGTTTCCTGCGGAGAGAATATTTCAGCTGTTGTGTTTTCAAGCATGCTGAATGAAAACGGGCTAAAAGCTGTAGCGATGACAGGCGCACAGGCTGGCTTTGTGACAGATAAGGAACATACGAGTGCGAAAATTATTGATATGAAGTGCGAACGTCTCGAGGCGGCACTATCTGAACATGATGTTGTCGTTGTTGCTGGGTTCCAAGGAGCCGCGAAAAATGGAGACGTGACCACAATTGGACGAGGCGGCAGTGATACGTCCGCAGCTGCTTTAGGTGCTGCATTGCAGGCAGACTTTATTGATATTTTTACAGATGTAGAAGGCGTCATGACGGCAGATCCCCGCATTGTTGAAAATGCAAAGCCGCTCAGAGTCGTGACATATACAGAAATTTGCAACCTTGCATATCAAGGAGCAAAAGTCATTCACCCGAGAGCTGTCGAAATTGCGATGCAAGCAAAAGTACCAATGAGGGTTCGTTCAACATACTCTGATGAAGAGGGCACACTCGTCACGTCACACTACTCAGATAAAATGAGCCATGATGTGTACGACCGCCTCATTACGGGTATTGCACATGTCAATGATGTGACGCAAATCAAAGTCCCGGCAAAAGAAGGGCAATACAGCGTCCAAACAGAGGTCTTTAAAGCAATGGCTAATGCACAAATCAGTGTCGATTTCTTCAACATTACACCGAGTGAGATTGTGTATACCGTGACAGGTGCAATGACTGAAAAGGCAACCTCGATCCTAAAAGATCTTGGTTATACGCCAATTGTCACAACAAATTGTGCGAAAGTATCAGCTGTTGGCGCAGGTATCATGGGTGTACCAGGTGTCACATCTAAAATTGTATCGGCTCTATCCGAGCAAAACATTCCGATTTTACAATCGGCTGACAGCCATACGACCATTTGGGTGCTAGTGAACGAAGAAAACATGAGAGCAGCTGTCAATGCCCTGCACGAAGTGTTTGAACTTTCAAGATAAATGTGATTGAATCATGATGAGGTGAAAAAAATGAATTTCGGAAATATCGCAACAGCTATGATTACACCTTTTGATAAAAAGGGCAACATTGATTTCCAAAAGCTATCAATTCTCATTGATTACTTGTTAAAAAACGGCAGTGACTCGTTAGTCGTTGCAGGGACAACAGGCGAATCGCCAACTTTATCGACTGAAGAAAAAGTCGCTCTTTTTCAGCAATCGGTAAAATTAGCAAATGGTCGTTGTAAAATCATTGCAGGAACAGGCAGTAATAATACAAATGCGTCTATCAAACTAACGAAAAAAGCAGAAGAAGCGGGCGTTGATGCAGTGATGCTTGTCGTACCTTACTACAACAAGCCATCACAGGAAGGCATGTATGCACACTTTAAAGCCATTGCCGAGTCTACATCTCTTCCTGTCATGCTTTACAATGTACCAGGGAGAACGGTTGCGTCATTAGCCCCAGAAACAACCATTAAGCTTGCACAAATACCTAACATTGTCGCGATCAAAGAAGCAAGCGGTGATCTTGATGCCATGACAAAAATCATAGCAGAGACACCAGAAGATTTCGATGTCTATTCAGGTGACGACAGCTTAACACTTCCAGCTGTATCTGTTGGTGCAAAAGGAGTGGTCTCTGTGGCGTCTCATATCGTAGGGCTTGATATGCAGCAAATGCTGAAAAGCTATGCTTCAGGTCAAACGGCCAATGCCGCATTCATCCATCAAAAGCTGCTCCCAATCATGAAACAGCTTTTCACAGCGCCAAATCCAACGCCTGTCAAAACAGCTCTTCAGCTGAAAGGACTAGATGTCGGATCGGTTCGTCTTCCGCTTTTACCTTTGTCAGAAGAAGAGAGACTGGATTTAAGCAGCGTCTTAAACAGCTGATCAAAACAAAAGATTTCGTAAGCGGTCATTCTCAGATGTCCCTGAGTATGACCGTTTTTTATACATAAACACTTTCTTAAAATGTGACTTCATCTTGTTTTCTAAAATTAGATTCAGTTATAATAGCATTAAGCGATGATGGACGGGCTTGAGACTAGGAGGAAAAGAATTTTGAAAAAGAAAAATACAGAGAACGTAAGAATTATTGCACTGGGAGGCGTTGGAGAAATCGGGAAAAACTTATATGTCATTGAAATTGATTCGGACATATATGTGGTAGATGCAGGCTTGATGCATCCAGAAAACGAAATGCTAGGCATTGACGTCGTCATTCCTGATATCTCTTATTTAACAGAACGTGCTGATCGGGTGAAAGCAATCTTTCTTACCCACGGACATGATGAAGCAATCGGAGGCGTATTCCATTGCTTAAGCAAATTGTCTGTACCAGTTTACGGAACGAAGCTGACCCTTGCGTTACTTCGAGAAAAATTAAAACAGTATGGCTTCAATCAAAAAGCTGACTTGCGTGAGGTACATGCAAAATCAGTCATTACGTTTGAAACAACAAAGGTATCATTCTTTAGAACGAATCACAGCATCCCTGATTCAGTTGGGATCAGCTTCAAAACCTCTCTTGGTTCAATCGTATGCACAGGTGATTTTAAATTTGATCAAACCCCAGCGCTTAACCAAGCCTGTGACATCGGAGAGATTGCGAAAATTGGAAACAATGGCGTTTTAGCACTTCTTTCAGACAGTGCCAATGCTGAAAAACCAGGTTATACACCTTCTGAGGCGCTCGTCCAAGACGAAATCTCAAATGCGATGTACAATGCTGAAAATCGTGTCATTGTGGCTGTATCTTCATCTAACATTAACCGAGTGCAGCAGATCATTAATGCAACAAATCAAAATGGCCGTAAGCTTGCCGTAGCAGGAAAGAATATGATGACGACTCTTCAGCTTGCGATCAAACTTGGTTATGTCACAGCAGACGAAGAATTATTTGTACCAGTTCAAGAAGTGAAGAAAATGGCGAAAAACGATGTGGTCGTTCTGACAGCTGGAAGCCACGGAGAGCCTCTTGCTGCGTTAACAAAAATGGCGAAACAAAATCACAAACAGCTTCATATTGAAAAAGATGACACGGTTGTGATTGCATCTACACCTCTTCCTGGACAAGAACTCACCTATTCAAAAACAGTGGATTTCCTTACAAGAAGCGGCGCACAAGTCATTTTTGCGCAAAAACGTGTGCATGTTTCTGGACATGGCTGCCAAGAAGAGTTAAAGCTCATGCTGAACTTACTAAAGCCGAAGTATTTAATTCCGGTGAATGGCGAATATCGTATGCAAAAAGCACATTCTCGTGTTGCTGAAGAAGTGGGAATGAAACGCAGTGACATTTTCTTGATTGATAAAGGGGATGTTGTGGAGTTTAGAGGACAGAACGTCAAGATTGGTGAAAAAGTTCACCAAGGCAATATTTTGATCGATGGTCTTGGCGTTGGTGATATCGGAAACATTGTGTTACGCGATAGACGCCTATTGTCTCAAGATGGTATCTTAATTGTCGTCATTACACTTGATAAACAAAAGAAACAATTAATTTCTGGACCTGAAATTATTACAAGAGGGTTTGTGTATGTCAGAGAATCTGAAGAGCTGATTGTGAAAGCGACAGAAATGGTCAAAGGGATTGTCAAAGAGCAAACGGAAAACTCAATTGTTGAATGGTCAACATTGAAACAATCCATGCGCGACGTACTCAATCAATTCCTATATGAAAAAACAAAACGTAAGCCGATGATCATTCCAATTATTATGGAAGTATGATGAGAAAGCCCAAGGAGCATAAGCTCTTTGGGCTTTTTTGATGTGGCGTGAGGAATGCGGATTGAATACGGCCTTCTTGTTCATAATAGGAGGAGAGTTTGAGGAAAGGATGGAGACAAATGGACGAAAAAAATGAACAGCAGCCTGAGCGAAAGCCAGAAGAAAAAGACAGCATTATGAGCAAAATACAGCAGCTTGGTGAAACAGCCATACCACAGCTGCCGCAAGATACAAATATCCATTGCCTTACCATTATTGGACAAATTGAAGGCCACATGCAGCTTCCACCACAAAATAAAACAACCAAATATGAGCATGTCATACCGCAAATCGTAGCAGTAGAGCAAAACCCAAAAATTGAAGGGCTTTTGATCATCTTAAATACAGTAGGCGGCGATGTTGAAGCGGGACTAGCGATTGCAGAAATGCTTGCATCTTTATCAAAACCGACTGTATCGATTGTACTTGGCGGCGGCCACTCTATTGGTGTCCCGATTGCTGTATCGTGTGACTATTCCTATATTGCGGAAACAGCCACGATGACCATTCATCCTGTGCGTTTAACCGGTCTTGTGATTGGTGTCCCGCAAACCTTTGAATACTTAGATAAAATGCAGGAAAGAGTCATTAACTTTGTGACAAGCCACTCCAATATTACAGAAGAGAAGTTCAAAGAGCTCATGTTCTCAAAAGGCAATTTGACAAGAGACATTGGAACAAATGTTGTTGGTCATGAGGCAGCAGAATACGGACTCATGAATGAAGTAGGCGGTGTAGGACAAGCGATTAAAAAGTTGAATGAGCTGATTGGAGAAAGGGCATCTCAAAACGAGGGGCTGATCCAATGATTTTATACACACCTATGCCATATGAAGCCATTTACGCGGAGGAACAAGGAGACCGGAAACTTCAGCAGGTAAACATCCAAGGCGTGCCAGTTATGGTTGAAATGAAAGAGGATGAAGCAGAAATCGTTCAAGTCATGAGCACCAACCCAATGGACTTTCTGAATCAAGAGCTTGCACCAGGCAAGCGATTGAAGTTACAATTAGGCTCCAATCAAACCGACTCATATGAATGATTCTATGCTATAATAAAGGGAAAACTTACAACAAGATGCAGCAGCCAAAACCAGGCTGCTTTCTTTCTGATCTTTCGGTAGGTTATATTTTCTTTCGTAGTAAGGTGATGAGTATGGCTAAAAAGAGAAAACGGAAAACGAGAAAAAAACAAAATAAACAGCTAAAACTGAAATATGAATTAAATGGGTTAGTCTGTATTGCCATAGCGATCATCGCCATTTTACAGCTAGGCGTCGTAGGACAAACCTTCGTACATTTATTCCGATTTTTTGCAGGTGAATGGTTCATTCTCTGCCTTATCGGATTATTTCTTTTTGGCGTGACCATCTTCTGGAAAAAACAAATCCCAGATATGTTGACAAGGAGAAAGGCAGGGCTATACTGCATCATTGCGAGTATCTTGCTTTTGTCTCATGTGAAGCTTTTTCAGCACCTTTCATCTGCGGGTGCGATAGGCTCTCAAAGTGTGATCAGAAATACATTTGAGCTTTTCTTGATGGACATGAAAGGTGAGACGGGGTCGCCTGATTTAGGAGGCGGCATGATCGGTGCCGTATTATTTGCTGCTTCTTATTTCTTATTTGCACAAGCAGGCTCTCAAATCATGGCAATCGTTCTGATGCTGATTGGAATTGTTCTGATTACAAATCGATCTCTTCAAGAAATGGTGAAAAAAGTGACGCTGCCTGTCTCGCAATTTATGGTGAAGCAGTGGAAAGCGTTTGTTGAAGATATGAAAGGAATCAGGCAGGCGAAAAAGAGCGCGCCCTCTCAGAAAACGGTCGAAAAGAAAAAACGGTCTCGTATTCAAGAAGAGGACGAAGATGATCAGATCTTAATGGAAGAGGAAACACCGGTGCCTGACAATAGTCAGCCGATTATCTCAAGCTTTGCTGACAGAGATGACATTCTCACCCCGCTCGTTCAAAAAGAGCAGGCGGCAAAAGAGACTTCACCTCTTCAAGAATCTGTGCAAAGTACGCCGGTTCCATCAGATTCAGCTGATGAACCAAAAGAGGCGCCGCCGATGACGTTTACGGAACTTGAAAACAAAGATTACGAATTGCCGTCACTGGATATTTTGGCAGAGCCGCAGCACTCAGGGCAGCAAACAGACAAGAAAAATATATACGAAAATGCAAGAAAGCTTGAAAAAACGTTTCAAAGCTTTGGCGTCAAAGCAAAAGTCACACAGGTTCACCTAGGACCAGCCGTTACCAAATATGAGGTCTATCCAGATGTCGGCGTGAAGGTAAGTAAAATCGTCAATCTAAGTGATGACTTAGCCCTTGCTCTCGCAGCAAAAGATATTCGGATTGAGGCGCCGATTCCTGGTAAATCAGCCATCGGTATTGAGGTTCCGAATGCAGAAATTGCGATGGTTTCTTTAAAAGAGGTATTAGAATCGAAGCAAAATGACCGTCCAAATGCCAAGCTACTGATTGGACTCGGCCGCAATATTTCGGGTGAAGCCGTTCTGGCTGAAATGAACAAAATGCCGCATTTACTTGTAGCAGGTTCGACTGGAAGCGGAAAAAGTGTGTGTATCAATGGCATTATCACAAGTATTCTGATGAGAGCGAAACCTCATGAAGTGAAAATGATGATGATTGATCCGAAAATGGTTGAACTAAATGTGTATAATGGCATTCCGCATCTGCTCGCTCCCGTTGTAACGGACCCTAAGAAAGCCTCACAGGCACTGAAAAAAGTCGTCAGTGAAATGGAACGCCGCTATGAATTATTTTCTCATACGGGGACAAGAAATATTGAAGGGTACAATGATTACATTAAACGAATGAATCAATCAGAAGAGGCGAAACAGCCAGAACTTCCTTATATTGTTGTCATTGTAGACGAGCTTGCAGATTTAATGATGGTCGCTTCCTCTGATGTGGAAGATTCGATTACAAGACTTTCGCAAATGGCTCGTGCAGCCGGAATTCATTTAATTATTGCCACACAAAGACCTTCTGTCGATGTCATTACAGGTGTCATTAAAGCCAACATCCCATCTCGCATTGCCTTTAGCGTGTCCTCGCAAACCGATTCAAGGACGATCCTTGATATGGGGGGCGCAGAAAAACTGCTCGGCAGAGGGGATATGCTGTTTCTACCAGTTGGAGCAAACAAACCAGTTCGTGTGCAGGGCGCCTTTTTATCAGATGAAGAAGTAGAACATGTCGTTGATCATGTGATCACTCAGCAAAAAGCACAATATCAAGAAGAAATGATTCCAACTGAAGAAACACAGGATCAGCTTACAGCTGTGGATGACGATTTATATGATGAAGCAGTGGAACTCATCATCGGCATGCAGACGGCTTCTGTCTCTATGCTTCAAAGAAGATTCCGTATCGGCTATACCCGGGCCGCCCGCCTGATTGACGCAATGGAAGAGCGAGGCGTTGTCGGTCCTTATGAAGGAAGTAAACCGAGAGAAGTCCTGCTTTCAAAAGAACAATATGACGAGCTCTCTTCATAAATCGAAGAGAGCTTTCTAAAAAAGAAGTGAACAATAGTATGATTATGTTAACTGGAAGTCAGACTATTTATTTATTTGCAAAAACATGATATAGTTATGTTCAACTTATCTCGGAATAGAGATTTCTCATCTTATCATTTGCATTGATTAGACGGAGGGAAAACATGTCGACCAAAACAGACAATCGCCATTTATATTTGAAAGTGATTGACCGTATTAAAGAAGATATACAATCAGGCGTATATGCCGAAAAAGAGAAACTACCTTCTGAATTTGAGCTCTCAAAGCTTTTAGGCGTGAGCAGAGCGACACTGCGTGAAGCCCTTCGTATATTAGAAGAAGAGAAATATTTAATTAGAAGGCATGGTGTGGGTACGTTCGTCAACACAAGACCACTCTTTTCAACAGGCATAGAACAGCTGGCAAGTGTCACGAAAATGATAGAGCAGGTCAATATGACGCCTGGTACCATCTTTTTATCCTCGCAAGAAGGGGAGCCAACAGAGAATGATGTGATTCGTTTTCAGTGTGATGAATCTGATGAGATTTTTTCAATGGAGCGCGTTCGAACGGCCGATGGACAGCCCGTGGTTTACTGTTTAGATAAAATTCCGGTCAAGCATCTTCCTGCATCTTTTACCCATGAAGAAGAGTCTCTTTTTGAGCTGTTTGGAAGAGAACCACACAGCGGGATTAAATATGCAGTTGCTGACATTGAACCAATTGGCTACCACGATCAGGTTTCACCGATACTAGAATGTGACCCTGAAACAGCATTATTATTACTGAAACAAATACACTATGATCAGGATGATCAGCCGGTCTTATACTCGCTAAATTATTTTCGAGCGGATAAATTCAGCTTTCATGTGATACGTAAACGATTTTAACGAGCAGTCGCTTTCATAAGCGGTTGCTTTTTGTTTGCCCATACATAATACCCGTAAAACTTGCCACACTAATACGTAACAGTATATAGAATTGGGTGAATGATGTTGGGCGAGAAAACAGTCAGTAAAAAGAATATTATTGCATTATCATCAGTGCCTTTAATCATGACACTTGGGAACTCGATGCTCATTCCCGTATTGCCACAGATAGAAAAGATACTTTCCATTACTTCCTTTCAAGTCTCCCTCATTATTACGGTATACTCCGTTGTCGCGATCTTATGTATTCCGATCGCCGGCTATTTATCAGATCGAATCGGGCGAAAAAAGGTACTCCTGCCGTGTCTGTTAATCGCAGGACTTGGAGGGGCTGTGGCAGCAGTTGCCTCAACGATCATGAAAGAACCGTACATGTGGATTCTATTTGGCAGGGTCCTTCAAGGTGTTGGCTCAGCCGGGGCAGCACCTGTCGTGATGCCGTTTATTGGAGATTTGTTTCATGATGATGAAGAAGTCAGTGCGGGACTAGGCGCCATTGAAACCTCTAACACAGCTGGAAAGGTATTGAGCCCGATTATTGGGGCGCTTTTGGCTTCGTGGTTTTGGTTTGTGCCGTTTTGGTTTATTCCGTTCTTCTCAATCATCAGCTTTCTCATGGTACTGTTCATGGTAGAATCCGCGAAAAAAGAGGAGGACCCGCCTTCATTTAAAAAATTTTTAAAATCAACAAAGACCATATTTAAGCATGAAGGACGCTGGCTGTATGCCATTTTTGCAATTGGCGGTTTTATTATGTTTCTTCTTTTTGGTGTGCTTTTTTACTTATCTGATAATCTAGAGGCAGCTTATCAAATTAAGGGTGTCAAAAAAGGGCTCCTGCTTAGCATTCCGCTCCTTTTTCTATCTATCAGCTCATACGTTGCTGGGAAAACGATTGGAAAAGAAAAAGGGAAAATGAGAATCTTTTTAATCGTAGGCATGGCCTTGTTATCACTTTCCTATATGTTTTTATGGTGGAATCACAGCTTTTACGTATTGTTTATCTGCTTAAGCATTGGCGGTGTTGGCATCGGTATTGTCCTGCCTGCACTTGATGCCCTGATCACAGAAGGAATTGAAAAAGAGCAGTGCGGAACCATTACGTCGTTTTACAGCAGTATGCGTTTTATCGGTGTCGCTTTAGGACCTCCGATTTACGCTTATCTCATGGATAAAGGGGAATCCATCGTTTTTATTCTCTCGACCATTTGCAGTCTTATTTCTCTATTTTTGGTCATCTTCTTCATCCAGCCAGATGAAGAAGATGAAAGTGAACAATTAAAAACGGTTTAATCTAGAAAAAAGACGGTATTTTGCCATCTTTTTTCTTTTTTATAAATTGACATGTAAAATTTTGATAGTTAAACTAATGTATAGTAATATCTTTTAAATTATTCCAAGCGGGAGGTGTTCAAAAACATTCATTTTCTGTCCTTCTTTAGGCAGAAATTGAGTTCGCGTGGTGATGATGAATGTGTGTTTCTTCAACACGAAAAGACAATTGAATAGGTCATCCTGCCATTAGCACGTTGAAGGAGACGCAGTCAGCACTTCAGACACGCTCAAATATAGCAAATTGATTGATGAACTAGAAGGAGCTTGAAGCAGCTATGTTGCAAATAATTAAAGCAAGATGGATTGTATTAGTGGTGTGGATGATAACAGCTGTGATTCTGTTTATTACTGCGCCCAATTTAGAGGAATTAACAAGAGAAAAAGGGCAATTAAAGGTTCCGGAGGGGACACCAACAGCTGAGGCACTTCACTTATTGGATAAGCTCACAGATCAAAACGGGAAAAAAGATACGGGTGTTATTGTATTCTCCGAACAACATCTGTTCCCTAAGAAAGAGCAGGAATTAAAAAAGGCTTTATCTGCACTCATGACACATGCTCCAGACCTCCACATTGACGGAATTACTTCGTATTTTCATGTAGATCCGGACATTCAAAAACAACTTTTATCAAAGGATAAAAGTACACTTCTTGTTCCATTCAAATTCGACCACTACGAAACAAAAGCTGTGAAGATTAAAGAACGAATTGAGGAAGTTTTAAAGCCCTATCATGTCTCATATGAAATGACGGGACAAAAATTTGTGGATTCAGATGTCATTCAAAGCTCTCAACAAGGTCTGAAGAAAACTGAACTTATAACGATCATTTTTATTTTCTTTATTTTAATCATTGTTTTCAGATCGATTTTGGCACCTGTTGTTCCGCTCATTACGATCGGCATTTCTTATGCTGTCAGCCGTTGTATTGTGGCTTTTCTAGTAGAATATATGCAATTTCCTCTATCTAATTTTACTCAGATTTTTATGGTAGCGATTATGTTCGGTATAGGAACAGATTATTGTATTTTGCTTTTAAGCCGTTTTAAAGAAGAAATCGGTCAAGGTCGTGATGTCAAAGAGTCAATTATCATCACATATAAATGTGCAGGGAAAACGGTTCTTTTCAGTGGCTTAGCCGTGTTAGTCGGCTTCTCAAGCATTGGGTTTGCCAAATTTCAATTGTATCAATCAGCTGTTAGTGTTGCTGTAGGAGTTGGCATCCTGCTGATCGCCCTTGTCACCATCGTTCCCTTTTTTATGTCTGTTTTTGGAAAATCCCTTTTCTGGCCATCTAAAAGAGAAAACATTCGCCACCCGCAAAGTAAAATGTGGGAATGGGCTGGGCGTTTTTCATTTAAAAGGCCGCTGATCAGCCTAGGTTTAGTTGCACTCATTACGGTGCCTCCTATTCTGATGTACGACGGGACTCTTTCTTATAACAGCTTAAATGAGATTGGGACAAAGTATGAATCAGTGTCTGCATTTAATACGATATCAGAGCAATTTGGCTTTGGGGAAGCGCTGCCCCTGAATGTACTTGTTGAAAGTGACAATAAGTTAGATAACCAAGAAAAGATTGTCATGATTGAAAAACTGACCCGTAAATTAAATGACATTGACGAAGTAAAAACGGTCCGTAGTGTCACTCGGCCTGTTGGAGACGGGTTAAGTCAGCTTTACGTCACCTCTCAAGCAAAAGAGCTGGGCGGAGAACTAGGAAAAGGCCATGAAGGAATCGGGAAAATTTCAGATGGTTTGACCGAAACAAATCTTGCCCTTCTTAAACAAAAACCAAAAATTCAAGAATCCGCTAAAGGCATTGATCAGCTGATTGATGGAACAAAAGCGATCAAAAGCGGCATTGGAGAAGTAAGGGTGTCCCTGATCTCTTTAGAAGATGGGGTGAGGCGCAGTAAAGATGGCATCGGAACCATTCGAAGTAAAATCAAAGAAGCAAAAAAGGAATTAGAGCAAGAATATCGAAGCAGTGAAGCGATGATTCGAGAACTTAAACGAATGGTGAGTACGCTTGAACGTCATGCGAAATCAAATCAGCAGCTGATAACCACCATTAAAAAAGTAAAAAGTTCGTATGAAAATGTATCGTTTGAAGCACTTGAAAAACGGCTGCCAGAAGTAAAAGATATGGATGAATATAAAGAAATCAAGGAAGTATTCAAAAACACAAAAGGAATGCTTGATCAAGCAGGGGACCAAATGAATCTGTATGAAGAGGAAGCCTCTGTCTTTAAAGAAAAGATCAAGAAAGCAGATTCAGTGATTCAAAGCCTATCAATCAAGCAAAAAGAAGTAAAACGTCAAGTACAAGCGCTCATGGAAGGGCTCGATCAAGTTTATAACGGTCTTGAACAAACAAATGAGGGCCAAAAACAATTGATTAAAGAAATGCCTAAAATTGAAGATGGCGCAGACCAGCTGACAGACGGCCAAAAAGCCATCAAAAAAGGATTTAGTCAGCTTTCATCAAAACTCACATTGTTAACAGATGGTTTAGATGAAAGTATTGAAGGGCTTGAGCAGGTCAAAAGCGGCTTCACAGAGGCGGACGGCTATTTAAAGCAGCTTCAGAAAGCGCCAGATGAAGAAATAACAGGCTGGTTTATTCCAGAAGAAGTGCTGAAACGCCATGAATTTAAGCAAATCTTTCATACGTATATGTCTCCAGATCGTAAATTAACAACCTTTGAAGTTATTTTAAATGTGAATCCATACAGCAATGAAGCGATGAAAGGCGTTGCGAAAATTGAGGACACCCTTGATCAATATTTACCTGTCAGCGGGTTAAAGAATGCAAATTACGGTGTGTCTGGTATCTCAAGTTTAAATGTAGATTTAAAAGAAACATCTGACGGTGACTTTATTCGAACGGTCATTTTCATGTTAGTTGGCATCTTTATCATTTTAATTATATTATTACGGTCAATCGTCATGCCGATATACTTAACACTTTCACTCATTTTAACGTATTTTACATCCGTCGGTTTAACAGAATGGATCTTTAAAACATTTTTTGGCTACGACGGTCTCAGCTGGGCTGTCCCATTTTTCAGCTTTGTCATTCTTGTCACCCTTGGCATTGATTATTCGATCTTCTTAATGGATCGCTTTAATGAATGGAAGGGAGAGCATGTGCAAGCATCAATGATATCAGCGATGAGAAATATGGGTTCCGTCATTATTTCAGCAGTCGCGATATTAGCGGGGACCTTTGCCGCTATGCTGCCGTCCGGTGTATTATCACTTGTTGAAATTGCAACGGTCATACTCATTGGGCTTTTATTATATGCGCTTGTTGTATTACCGCTCTTCATCCCGGTCATGGTTCGTATTTTCGGTAAATGGAATTGGTGGCCTTTTAGAATGAAATAACGACCGGCGTCTCTGCTTATAGCAGAGGCGTTTTTATTTCCTATCCTTTCCTCTGATTGATATAATGTCTATTAAATGGCTGTTTTACGTATATATCAGCTATGTTCTAATACATAATAAATAGGATGAACAAAGGAGGTTTCTCATGACGTACTTACAAGAGAAGACACTAGACACACCTGGTCTTCATACTCATATTGTCAAAACAGAAAAATTTAAAACGGTCACAATCCTTTTTAAAATGCTCGCGCCTCTATCGAAAGATGACGTCACCATGCGTTCACTTTTCCCGCATGTGCTGTTAAGAGGAACAGAGAAAATGCCGAAAACAGGAGAATTGCGTGCTTATTTTGATGAGCTTTATGGTGCTACGGTTTCAGCAGACATGGCGAAAAAAGGGGAGAATCACATCATTACCTTCCGCCTGGAAATGGCGAATGAGAAATATTTAAAGGATCAAACCCCTTTACTAGAAAAAGGGATTGCCTTACTATCTGATCTACTATTCCATCCGTATGTTGAAAATGGAGCGTTTAGTCAATTATATGTAGATCAAGAAAAACGCACTTTAAAACAGCGAATTCAAGTAGTGTATGATGATAAAATGCGTTACTCGAACTTAAGGCTTGTGCAGGAAATGTGCAAAGGTGAACCGTATGCACTGCACGTCAATGGAGAAATGGAAGATATCGAAACGATCACAGCTCAATCGCTGTTTGAAGCATATAAGCATGCGCTTCAAACAAATCAGCTTGATCTTTATGTTGTGGGAGATGTAGAAGAACAAGACATCAGCCGAATGGTCTCTCAATACTTCAAAACAAGTGATAGAGAACCGGTTAAACAACACGCTGAATCAACAAGCACGCAAAGAGAAGCAAAAGAAGTCATCGACGAAGAAGACGTGAAGCAAGGCAAACTGAATATCGGCTTTCGCACGCATACGACGATTGCCGATGACGATTATCCGGCTTTGCATTTGTTTAATGGTATATTCGGCGGCTTCTCGCACTCGAAGCTATTCATCAATGTTCGGGAAAAAGCAAGTCTTGCGTACTACGCTGTGTCTAGACTTGAGAGCTTTAAAGGCTTGATGATGGTCATGTCAGGGATTGAAGTCGGCAACTATCAGCAGGCAGTAGACATCATTAAAGAACAATTTGAAGCGATGCAAAAAGGTGATTTTTCAGATGAAGCGATTGACCAAACAAAAGCTGTCGTCAAAAATCAGCTTCTTGAAACGATCGATACATCTTATGGGACAGCGGAATACCTGTATCAGCATGCCGTTGTGCCAACAGGGGAAACACTTGATTCCTTTTTAGAAGCACTTGACCGAGTGACAAAAGAGGATATCATCAAAGTGGGTCAGAAAATCGAATGGGATACAACCTATTTTCTTAAAGGAACGGAGGGTGCTTCATGACAGTGAAAACAATTCAATTCGACCAGCTGCAAGAAACGGTATATCACGAAAAAATGGAGAGCGGACTTGACGTCTATGTGCTCCCAAAGCAAGGGTTTAACAAAACCTATGCGACTTTTACAACCAAATATGGCTCTGTCGATAACGAATTTGTGCCGCTTGGCAAAGCAGACATGATTCGAGTGCCTGACGGAATTGCCCATTTCTTAGAGCATAAACTGTTTGAAAAAGAAGACGGAGACGTATTTCATACATTTAGTAAACAAGGAGCATCCGCAAATGCTTTTACGACATTTACGAGAACAGCTTACTTATTCTCAAGCACCTCAAATGTCGAACAAAATCTTGAGACACTCATTGATTTTGTTCAAGAGCCTTATTTTACTGAAAAAACGGTCGAAAAAGAAAAGGGCATCATTGGTCAAGAGATTAACATGTATGATGACAATCCGGACTGGCGTTTATTCTTCGGTCTGATTGAAAATCTATATCAAGAGCACCCTGTGAGAATTGATATAGCTGGAACTGTAGAAAGTATTGCTCCGATTACAAAAGATCATTTGTATGAATGCTATGAAACGTTCTATCACCCGAGTAATATGCTTCTATTTGTTGTCGGTCCCGTTGACCCGAAGCAAATATTAGACCAAGTTCGAGCGAATCAGGCGAAAAAGCCATTTACAGACCAGCCAGAGATCAAACGAAAAGACATCAATGAGCCTGAAGGTGTGTACCGAAAAGAATACGAACTTCCAATGAACGTACAAGGCTCGAAATGTATATTCGGTTTGAAAACTAAGAATCCTCATAAAAAAGGAGATGAACTGCTAAAACATGAACTCGGAATGAATCTCATTTTAGAGACGCTGTTTGGTAAAAGCTCCTTACAATATGAACAAATGTATGAAAAAGGCTTAATTGATGAGACCTTCAGCTACGATTATACGGAAGAAGGCGGCTTTGGCTTCACGTCAGTTGGCGGAGACACAAGTGATCCTGATCAACTGGCAAAAGTATTAAAAGAAACCCTTCTTCAAGCAAAGAACTTGATCTCAGAAGAGAAAATTGAGCTCGCGCGTAAGAAGAAAATCGGTAGCTTTTTAAAAGCCATGAACTCTCCTGAATACATTGCGAACCAATTCACTCGATATGCGTTCTTAGAAATGAGTTTATTTGATGTCGTGCCAGTGCTTGAGCAAATTCAATTAACAGATATTCAGCAGATATTAAAGGAAGAAATCGATGAAGAGCGGATGTCTGTTTTCAAAGTAGTCCCGAAAACAAAATAAATGAAAAAGACAAACTCAAGTCAAAAGAGTTTGTCTTTTTTATGTTCAATTGAAGCAAGCGTTTGCTTTGTGAAGATAATGATTGACAATTGTTTTGGTTATTAGTTAAACTCTTTAATAGTTAAACACTTAAACTAAAAAAGGAGCAGCGTATGGAACAAAATAAAATTGCACAGCTCATTCAGAGATATGCAGACGTCTATCTCATGTTGGAGAAAAAAGTATCGAGTATGATCACAGAAAAGCTTGATAAAGAGCTGACACTTGATCAGTATTACTCGCTTCGATACATCAATTTACATCCAGGGTGTACATCAACAGACCTAGCTAATGTATGTAATGTGAATAAAAGTGCTGTGACATCAATGACAAACCGTCTATTCACAAAGAACTACATTGTCCGTGAGCACGATCAAGCCGATCGAAGAAATGTTCACCTGTACGTTACGCCAGAGGGCAAAGATGTGGTCAGCCGAATGGAAAAGCAGCTTCAGGATCTCGTTCGATCTTATTTTGAAAAGCTGGAAGAAAAAGAAATGGAATCATTTATTCAAACATATGAAAAGATCTATCAAGTAATCATCGAAGAGGAGGCACAAAGTACTAATGAGAGCAATCATAAAGGGTAGATGGCTGATCACGATTTTATGGATCGTATTAGCGGCAGTGTTACTCATCACCGCCCCTAATATGGCGCAATTAACAAAAGAAAAAGGGCAAATTTCAGTACCAGACGGCTATCCGTCCTCATATGCAAATCAGTTATTAAAGAAAATGTCTGAAAACGGTGATACAGAAAAATCAATTGTCATTGTCTTTCAAGAAAAGAACATCGTCAAAGAAAGGGAAACATCTTTAAAAAAGGCAATGGAGATTTTAGAAAAGGACCAAGATCTACATGTCGAGGACATCACTTCTTATTTTGATGCCAATAAAGATATCAAAAAACAGATGCTTTCTAAAGATCGCACGACGCTCCTTGTTCCAGTTACATATGACTCAAACAAAATCAAAGCTTCCGATTTTAAAGAAAGAGTCAATGAAAAGCTGAAGAGCTTAAATCTGACATATGAAATGACAGGACAGCCGTTAATTGATGATGACGTGATCACAAGCTCGCAAGAAGGTCTGAAGAAAACAGAGTTCATTACGATTGGGTTTATTCTCATCGTTCTTGTCCTTGTCTTTAGATCAGCTGTGGCGCCTTTCGTTCCATTAGTCGCAGTAGCTTTGTCTTACTTGGTGAGTCAATCCATCGTGGCTTATTTAGTTAAATATCTCGACTTCCCGCTCTCGACCTTTACCCAAATTTTCATGGTCGCGATCATGTTTGGAATAGGAACAGACTACTGCATTCTACTTCTCAGCCGCTTTAAAGAAGAGATCGCACACGGTAAAGATAAAATTGAGGCGATTCTCATTACGTATAAAACAGCAGGAAAGACTGTTTTATTCAGCGGAATTGCTGTGCTCATCGGTTTTACATGTATTGGTCTGGCACAGTTTCAGCTCTATAAATCAGCTGTTGCAGTAGCAGTTGGTGTCGCTGTGCTCATTGTGGCGCTTCTCACGATTGTTCCGTTCTTTATGGCGGTTTTAGGAAAAGTGTTATTTTGGCCGATTAAAGGTGATATTGCGCATCCGCAGTCAAAAATGTGGGAAACAGCAGGACGCTTTTCATTTAAAAAACCACTTTTCAGTTTACTAATCGTAGGAATCATTACGCTTCCTCCCATTCTCATGTATAAAGGAACGCTTTCTTATAATAGCTTAGATGAAATCGGTAATAAATATGAATCAGTCAATGCATTCAATACGATTTCCGACAAATTTGGGCCAGGAGAAGCTCTACCGGCAACGATTGTCGTGAAATCAGCTGATCTGTTAGACAACAATAAAGGGCTGATTGCTGTTGAAAAACTCAGCCGTGCAATTGAACAAACAGATGGCGTAAGTAAAGTGAGAAGTGCGACACGTCCTGTCGGTAAAGGGCTAAGTGATCTATACGTGAAATCACAAGCCAAAGAACTGAATACCGGACTTGATAAAAGTAATGAAGGCTTAAAAAAAATCCAAGATGCACTGACGACAATGAGTCAATCCATTGAGGATCAAACGCCGCAAATCAAATCATCTGGAAAAGGCATTAACAAATTGATTTCTGGTACAGAATCAGTGCAAACAGGCATTCAAAACGTCGAAAAATCGTTAAGAGATTTACAAAGCGGAATCGATCAAAACAAAAACGGTGTTGCACAGATTAAAGAAAAAATTAAAGGTGCGAAAAAAGAATTAACGGCCCAAGTCGCACAAGTGAATCAGCAAGTGTCGCTGTATAAAAGCATTTCCAAAGAATTAAAGGCAGCATTGGCGCAGGTGGATACGTCATCCTCTGCCGCAGCGGATGTAAAAGCATTAATCACACAAGCAAATAAACAGTTTAGTACACTTGAAAAACAAATTCCGCAGGTGAAAGAAAATCAATCGTATCAAGCCATCAAAGCTTCATATAATGAACTTTCTACGACCTTGCAAGAAGGGGCGAAACAGGCAGACAGCTATGCCAAACAAGCGAAAGAAGCTAGAAAACAGCTTGAAGCAGCAGATGCCTTTATCGCAAAAGCTTCACAGCAGCAAAAAGTTTTGACGAGTCAAATCGATGAGCTCATTGCTGGCTTAGATGCAATTGAAACTGGATTGGATAAAACGTCTAAAGGTCAAGGGCAAATAGCTGATAATATGCCAAAGCTTGCAAATGGTGCCGGGCAAGTGATTGATGGTCAAAAACAAATGAAAGAAAAGATTGGCGGCTTCGGTGATGACCTGACCAAGCTGACAGACGGGCTGAACAAAAGCGTCGATGGCTTGGAGAAAATTTCAAGCGGACTAATGGGTGCAGGTGACTACTTAGACGAACTGAAAAATGCACCAGATCAAGACATGGCCGGCTGGTTTATCCCAAAAGACGTGCTGAAAAACAAAGCATTCAAGCAAGTATTTGATTCATACATGTCGGATGACCGCAAGATGACAAAGATTGATGTCATTTTAGAAAAAAATCCATATGGCAATGAAGCCCTGTCGACGATCAAACAAGTAGAAGCTTCTGTCGAGCGGGCACTTCCTGAAACAAATTTAAAAGATGCATCATTTGGTGTTTCAGGTGTATCAAGTATGAATGCTGATTTAAAACAGCTGTCAGACCAAGATTTCAATAAGACGGTTCTTTACATGATGATCGGTATTTTCCTCATCTTGGTGATCCTGTTCCGTTCGCTTGTGATGCCGCTGTACTTAGTAGGTTCACTTATTTTGACTTACTTTACAGCTATCGGAATGACAGAATTTATTTTCACTCATTTCTTCGGATATCCGGGCATTAACTGGGCGGTTCCATTCTTTGGATTTGTCATATTAATGGCGCTCGGAGTCGATTATTCGATTTTCTTAATGGAGAGGTTCAATGAATACAAAACAAAAGACATTCAGTTTGCGATGACCGAATCAATGAAGAATATGGGCTCTGTCATTATGTCTGCTGCTGTTATTTTGGCAGGAACATTTGCAGCCATGCTTCCTTCAGGAGTGCTGTCTCTCCTGCAGATTGCAACACTTGTTCTCACAGGACTTTTGCTGTACGCACTCGTTGTGCTACCATTGTTCGTACCTGTGATGGTGAAATTGTTCGGATCAGCGAACTGGTTCCCATTTAAACGAAAAGAATAGATATTTCAAATAGAAAGTAGGAATCCATGTGATGAGTCGATGGGCGCTGATAACAGGTGCCAGTGGCGGGATTGGGCAGGCTGCGGCAAAAAAGCTCGCCCAGGAAGGCTGCCATGTGATACTCCATTATCACAAAAATGAACAGACAGCCGTGCAGCTTGCCGCTGAGCTGGAAGAAACATGTCATATTCAGACGCATGTCGTTCAAGCGGATTTAGCCAAAATGGGCGGTGCAGATGAGCTCGTCAGCCGTCTGCCCGTATCTCCGGATATTCTTGTGTTAAATAGCGGTAAGAGTCATGTCGGATTAGTGACAGATACAGAAAAAGACGTATTAGCCAGTATGGTGCAGCTTCATGTGACAAGTCCATATGAGCTCACCCAGCACCTATTGCCAGCCATGATTCAAAAAAAAACAGGTCATATCGTTGCGATAAGCTCGATATGGGGTGAAACAGGTGCATCGTGTGAAGTGCTGTACAGCATGGTGAAGGGGGCGCAAAATGCGTTTATTAAAGGTCTGGCAAAAGAGCTTGCCCCAAGTGGAATTAGAGCAAATGCTGTTTCACCAGGTGCTGTCCATACAGACATGATGAAAAGCTTCACACAAGAAGATATTGAAATGCTGGAGGAAGAAATCCCGCTTGGCCGGCTTGCATCACCTGAGGAGATTGCTGATGTCATTTGGTTTCTCGCCTCAAAGCAGTCAAGTTATATGACAGGTCAAATTTTATCCGTTAATGGCGGCTGGTACTGTTAAAAAACGTGTATAATTCGTCTCTCCATGACAAAAGCTATGGCTGTAATTCATCTTTTCGAATGGAGGAATCGACATGTCAGTACTTGAGAACTGGGACCATTGGAAAAACTTTTTAGGTGACCGTTTAAATCATGCGCAGGATAAAGGCTTAAAAGATGATACCATCAATAACCTTGCGTATGAAATTGGCGGATATTTAGCTAACGAAGTTGAAGCAAAGAACGAGCAAGAAAGAGTACTTGCTGACCTATGGAGCGTTGCATCAGAAGATGAGCAGCGTGCAATTGCCAATATGATGGTCAAACTGGTTGAAAATAATAGCTCGCACTAAACAAAAAGAGGGGTCGTTTGTGCCTCTCTTTTTATTTTAACTGTTTCACAACATTGTGCTTTCTAAAAATGTGAAAATGCTTTATGATATAGGAAGGTAAAAATTTGCCACAATGAAGGGGGTAATATCATTTGGCAAAGCTCGAATGGTATTTTGAATATGAGATACAGGTAAACCGTCCCGGACTTTTAGGAGACATTTCATCTCTAATGGGGATGCTTTCAATTAATATTGTGACAATTAATGGTGTTGATGTATCAAGACGCGGAATGCTTCTGCGCTGTGACCATACAGATCAAATTAAGCGCCTTGAATCAATTTTAAATACAATGGAAACGATAAAAGTAACGAAATTAAGACAGCCAAAACTTCGTGACCGCTTAGCGGTTCGTCACGGCAGATATATTCAGCGTGATGCAGATGACAAAAAGACGTTCCGATTTGAAAGGGACGAGCTTGGTCTTCTTGTTGATTTTATGGCTGAGCTATTTAAAAAAGAAGGACATAAATTGATTGGGATTCGCGGGATGCCGCGTGTCGGAAAAACAGAATCAATTGTGGCTTCAAGTGTATGTGCCAGCAAGAGATGGCTTTTTGTATCGTCCACTCTTTTGAAACAGACGATCCGAAGCCAGCTGATTGCGGATGAATACAGCCCAGATAACGTCTTTATTATTGATGGAATTGTGTCGACGCGAAGAGGTTCTGAGAAGCACTTGCAGCTTTTAAGAGAAATTATTAGACTGCCGGCAACAAAAGTAGTTGAGCATCCAGACATCTTTATTCAAAATTCAGAATATACAATGGATGATTTCGACTATATCATTGAATTGCGTAATAGTGCAGACGAAGAGATTACATATGAGCACGCTGAAGAACCACAAGTGTTTGATCATTCTGGTTTTTCTGGCTTCGATTTTTAATATGGTAATGGTAGGTGTTTGTTTTGACTGAATTGGGAAAACGGCTCATTGAGGCCAGAGAGGAAAAAGGGATGTCGCTGGAGGATCTTCAGACGGTGACCAAAATCCAAAAGCGCTACTTGCTAGCAATCGAACAAGGAAACTATGATATTATTCCAGGTAAATTTTACGTCAGAGCGTTTATTAAACAATATGCCGAAGCCGTTGGACTAAATCCTGAACAATTGTTCGAAGAATTTCGTAAAGATGTGCCGAGCACGTATAACGATGAAGTATCTGATAAATTATCAAATATAAAGCCGCAAAGAGAGCTGCCTAAGCCTGCCTCGAAGGTGCTTGAGCTGCTGCCGACCATTTTGATTATTGGAGGCGTCCTTGTGGTCATCGCGATCATTTATGTCATCGTGCAGGCGGTCAATCATGATAGTGGACAGAAGAACAACCAGACGGCTCCTCAGCAGTCAGAATCTAAGTATGAAGTATCTGAGGATTCATCTCTTGCAAAGGATCAAAAGAAAAAAGAAAAAGCTTCGTCAGATGATCAAGAAAAATCATCTAAAAAAGATGACTCATCAAAGGATTCATCCAAAGACGATGAAACGGTCTCTTTGAAGGCAGCGAATACAGAAGGCTCAACGACAACGTATGAAGTGTCAGGCGCAGATGAGATGGAGTTAACCATTTCTGCTACAAAAGCTTCTTGGCTGCGCGTCAGAGACGAATCTGGAAAAGTGCTGAAAATGGGTGAACTAAAAGATGGTGAATCGTTTAAAACAGACCTGTCTGAGCTCTCTCAGGTCGATATCCGTCTAGGCAATGCGACTGGAATTGATATTAAGGTGAATGACGAGACACTTAAGTACGAATTAGACCCTAAGAACACCATGACACAAAACATTGTGATTGTGAATAAAGGAAAGGAAAAGTCATCTTAAGCAAGTAGATGACTTTTCTTTTGTTCCTACTATTATATATACATAAAAAAATGGCTTATTGGAGGATTGAAATTCATGTTTAACTTACCGAATAAAATAACTCTTTCTAGGATCGCCTTGATCCCTGTTTTTATGATTATTATGCTTGCACCTTTAGATTGGGGCGTTGCACGTTTTGGTCACGTCAGCATCGAAGTGACGCATCTTGTTGGAGCAATCCTGTTTATTGTTGCTTCGACAACGGACTGGATTGATGGGTACTATGCGCGTAAACTGAACTTAGTGACGAATTTTGGTAAATTTTTAGATCCGCTTGCAGATAAATTGCTTGTTTCAGCTGCTTTAATTATACTTGTTCAGTACAACCTCACGCCGGCATGGATGGCGATTGTGATCATTAGCCGTGAATTTGCTGTAACTGGTTTAAGACTTGTACTAGCCGGAGGCGGTGAAGTGGTAGCGGCTAATATGCTTGGAAAAGTGAAAACATGGGCGCAAATCATTGCGATTTCAGCTCTTCTATTGCATAACCTGCCGTTCGAACTTGTATCATTCCCGTTTGGTGACCTTGCGATGTGGGTAGCAGTGTTCTTCACTGTTGTGTCAGGCTGGGATTACTTTGTGAAAAACTGGGAATCTTTAAAGAATGCTAACTAAAAAGGACGTGTACGCTTTGAAGTCAGAGAGAAAAGCAGAAATTATTGCAGTCGGTTCCGAACTTTTGCTAGGGCAAATTACGAATACGAATGCACAATTCATCAGCAAACAGCTAGCTGAAATTGGTGTGAATGTGTATTACCATACAGCAGTTGGTGACAATCCAGAGCGTTTAAAAAGGGCCATTCAAGTGGCGCAGGAAAGATCGAATTTTATTATCTTCTCAGGTGGTCTTGGACCAACGAAAGATGATTTAACAAAAGAAACCATCGCGAGTACACTTGGAAAAGAGCTCGTGCTAAATGAAGAAGCATTTGAATCCATTCAAGAATACTTTCGAAAGACTGGACGAGACATGTCACCGAATAACCGGAAGCAGGCACTCGTTCTAGAAGGATCTGATGTGCTCGTGAACCGGTTTGGGATGGCCCCAGGTATGTTTATTCAAGAAGACGATACGTTTTATATGCTACTTCCTGGACCACCAAGTGAACTGCATCCAATGTTTGAGAACGAGGCGAAGCCGCTGATATCTGAGAAACTGGACTTAAAGGAAAAAATCGTGTCTGTTGTTCTCCGCTTCTTCGGAATCGGTGAATCACAGCTTGAAACAGACCTAGAAGATTTAATTGATGCTCAAACCAACCCAACGATTGCACCTCTCGCATCTGACGGTGAAGTGACACTTAGGCTCACAGCTAAGCATGAGGATGAAAAAGAAACGGAGCGTCTGTTAAAAGAAACGGAAGCGAAAATTTTAGCGCGTGTAGGAGAGTACTTCTACGGGTATGGTGATACATCACTTGTCCGTGAAGCTTCCAAGGCCCTGCACGAACACGGGAAAACAGTGGCAGCGGCTGAGAGCCTGACAGGCGGAATGTTTTCTGAATGGCTGACAGACCTTGAAGGTGCATCGTCGATTTTAAGCGGCAGTATCGTTTGTTATACAAACCAAGTCAAACAGCAGGTGCTTGGCTGCCGGGAGGAAACATTGTCTTCTCATGGTGCTGTTAGCAAAGAGTGTGCTTTAGAGCTTGCTGAAGGTGCTAGAAAGCTTACGGGAAGTGATATTGGCATTAGCTTTACGGGTGTAGCGGGCCCTGATACCCATGAGGGACAGCCTGTCGGAAAAGTGTTTATCGGGCTATCTACGAAAGACCACACAGACGTGTTTGAATGGATGTTTACAGGAAGCCGATCGGGTATTCGAAAGCGCGCTGTGAAATACGGACTGCATCACTTGCTCAATTTATTAAAAGAGAGTTAATTTTGTTTTTTGTTAGGTTTACTCCTTTATAAAAGAGTGTTTTTTCTAATAGAAATCACTCTTTTCTTAAAAATCTGCCAAGAAAAAAATCGAATATGTGTTCGTTTTTTTCTTGGCAAATGACGTGAAACAAGGTATAGTATAGATAGTGGAATTGATAAAGGAGGAAACAATAGAATGAGTGATCGTCAAGCAGCCTTAGATATGGCTCTTAAACAAATAGAAAAACAGTTTGGTAAAGGCTCTATTATGAAACTAGGAGAGCGAACAGATACACGTATTTCAACAGTACCGAGTGGTTCGTTAGCACTTGATACTGCACTAGGAATAGGTGGATATCCTCGCGGCCGTATTATTGAAGTATATGGTCCAGAGAGTTCTGGTAAAACGACAGTAGCACTTCATGCCATTGCTGAGGTTCAGCAGCAGGGAGGACAAGCTGCATTTATTGATGCAGAGCATGCGCTCGATCCAGTCTACGCTCAAAAACTAGGTGTCAATATTGATGAGCTGTTACTTTCTCAGCCTGATACAGGAGAACAAGCACTTGAAATTGCAGAAGCTCTTGTCCGCAGCGGGGCAGTTGATATTGTTGTTATTGACTCAGTAGCTGCTCTTGTACCAAAAGCAGAGATTGAAGGAGACATGGGTGATTCACACGTTGGTCTACAAGCACGCTTGATGTCCCAAGCACTTCGTAAACTATCTGGTGCCATTAATAAATCAAAAACCATTGCCATCTTTATTAACCAAATTCGTGAAAAAGTTGGGGTCATGTTCGGTAACCCTGAAACAACGCCAGGTGGACGTGCGCTGAAGTTCTATTCATCTGTTCGTTTAGAAGTGCGCCGTGCTGAACAGTTGAAGCAGGGCAATGACATTATGGGGAATAAAACGAGAATTAAAGTGGTGAAAAACAAAGTAGCACCGCCATTCCGTATTGCAGAAGTAGACATTATGTACGGTGAAGGAATCTCAAAAGAGGGCGAAATCATCGACCTTGGAAGCGAATTAGATATCGTACAAAAGAGCGGTGCTTGGTATTCTTACCAAGAGGAACGTCTTGGACAAGGCCGCGAAAATGCGAAACAGTTCCTTAAAGAAAACAAAGATATTCTTCTCATGATTCAAGAACAAATTAGAGAGCACTACGGTTTGGATACAAACGGAGTGAAAGCAGCTGAAGAAGAAGAAGGTCAAGAGGAATTGGAAATTTAAAGACTAAAAGACGCTGAAAAGCGTCTTTTTTTTACATTTACATGACAGCTAGCAGGTCAAAAGTTCTGTCTTTGCTTGAAATAACGACTTACGCCTCAGTCTGACTAGCTTGACAAGTATTTCCGACACAATTACAATGGAAATGTATCACTTGTTTTTCTTAACATGATTGATAACTAATTTAAACTTGACAAGGGCAGTGAGGATCTCATTCCCTGTGAAGGCCCTGTATGTTGAGACACAAAACAATGTACATGCCGACACTTTATTTGTAAAACCAAGTTCATAGCAAGAGGAGGTGAAAATATGTCGCCTACGATGTTTACGATCATCTCCATTTTGCTGAGCCTAATCTGTTTAGTTGTTGGCTACTTTGTTCGTAAAACCATTGCAGAAGCAAAAATATCCGGCGCAAGAAACATGGCCGAACAAATTGTTGAGGATGCAAAGCGTGATGCGGAAGCATTGAAGAAAGAAGCGCTCTTAGAAGCGAAAGATGAAATTCATTCGTTTCGTGTAGAGGCAGAGCAAGAAGTTCGTGAAAGACGTAATGAGCTTCAAAGACAAGAAAACCGTTTACTTCAAAAAGAGGAAAATCTTGATCGCAAAGACGAATCTTTAGATAAACGGGAGTCCCTGTTGGAGAAGAGAGATCATTCTCTGAATGAACGACAACAACATATTGAAGAGATGGAAAGCAAAGTGGATGATATGATTCGTTTGCAGAAAGCCGAGTTGGAACGTATTTCAAGTTTAACTCGAGATGAAGCGAAACAAATCATTCTGGATCAAGTTGAAAATGAGCTTTCCCACGACATTGCAGTCATGACGAAAGAATCTGAAAACCGAGCGAAAGAAGAGGCTGATAAAAAGGCGAAAAACATTCTTTCACTTGCGTTACAGCGTTGTGCAGCTGATCATGTAGCTGAAACGACGGTATCTGTAGTCAATCTTCCAAATGATGAGATGAAAGGTCGTATTATCGGACGTGAAGGACGAAATATCCGTACGTTAGAAACGTTAACAGGTATTGACTTGATCATAGATGATACACCTGAAGCTGTTATCCTATCGGGCTTTGATCCGATTAGACGTGAAACAGCGAGGATAGCTCTGGACAAGCTAGTCCAGGATGGCCGCATTCATCCTGCACGAATTGAAGAAATGGTGGAAAAATCACGCCGTGAAGTCGATGATTATATCCGTGAGATGGGTGAGCAAACGACATTCGAAGTCGGAGTTCACGGTCTGCATCCGGATCTCATCAAAATTCTCGGTCGCTTAAAATTCCGTACAAGTTATGGACAAAATGTCCTGAAGCATTCAATTGAGGTTGCACATCTTGCAGGTCTCATGGCTTCAGAGCTTGGAGAAGATGCAAAGCTTGCAAAACGAGCAGGTCTTCTGCATGACATTGGAAAAGCCATTGATCATGAAGTAGAAGGAAGCCACGTAGAAATTGGCGTTGAGCTTGCGACGAAATATAAAGAGCATCCTGTTGTCATCAACAGTATTGCCTCTCACCACGGTGACCAAGAACCGACATCTATTATCGCTGTTCTTGTTGCGGCAGCAGATGCATTATCTGCAGCACGCCCTGGTGCAAGAAGTGAGACGCTTGAAAATTACATTCGGAGACTTGAGAAATTAGAAGATATCTCTGAATCTTATGAAGGTGTTGAAAAATCGTTTGCGATACAGGCTGGACGTGAAGTCCGTATTATGGTGAAGCCAGATTCAATTAATGATCTTGAAGCTCACCGTCTAGCAAGGGATATTCGTAAGCGGATTGAGGACGAGCTCGATTACCCTGGTCACATTAAAGTGACGGTCATTCGAGAAACTCGCGCAGTAGAGTATGCAAAATAGAGCGGTGCGCTTAGCGCCGCTTTATTTTTTTGTGTAAATATGCAACACTGATAAGAAGTCAATTTATAAGAGAAAGGGTTCAAAGCGCATGAAAATATTATTTGTTGGAGATATTGTCGGTTCACCTGGACGAGACACACTGAAAGAATACTTACCAAAGCTAAAGAAGAAATATCAGCCCCACTTTACCATTGTCAACGGAGAAAATGCTGCTCATGGAAAAGGGATAACTGAAAAAATCTATCATGAACTGCTGCAAGCAGGAGCTGACGTGCTCACAATGGGTAACCATACTTGGGATAAAAGAGACATTTTTGATTTCATCGATGACGCTGCCAACATGGTTCGTCCGGCGAACTTCCCAGAAGGTACACCTGGTAAAGGTCTGACATTTATAAAAAAACAAGGGAAAGAATTAGCCGTCATCAACCTGCAAGGACGTACTTTTTTACCCCCACTTGACTGCCCATTTCAAAAAGTAGACGAGTTAATTGCGGAAGCATCCAAACGTACACCGTTTATTTTTATTGATTTTCATGGTGAAGCCACAAGTGAAAAGCTAGCGATGGGCTGGTATACAGACGGCCGTGCATCATGTGTCGTTGGAACGCATACACATGTTCAAACAGCAGATAATCGCGTTTTGCCAAAAGGAACTGCGTATATTTCAGATGTGGGAATGACAGGACCTTATGATGGCATTTTAGGTGTTGATCGGGAGACGATCATTAAACGATTCAAAACAAGTCTTCCAGTCCGTTTTGAAATTGCAGAAGGCCGCACGACATTAAGTGCAGTGATCGTAGAAATTGACGAACAGTCGAAAAAAGCTGTCAAAATTGATCGAATTTTGATAAATGATGACCATATTTTCTTTGAATAAATGTTCACATATTTATTTCAGAAAAATATTAATCAGAAAGAAGGAATATGCGCCCTCTATCGTGAATATAGTAAAAATGGTAGGTAGCCTGCTATTTTTGAAAAACATTTTGGGGATGGATTTTCAAAAAATAGCATCATCTAACAAAGATTGTTCTAATGAACACTCACTTATCCATTGTAAATTTAAGGGGGAGCAGAAATGGAAATTTTAAAAGTTTCAGCAAAGTCAAATCCGAATTCAGTAGCAGGAGCATTAGCAGGCGTTTTACGTGAACGCGGTGCAGCGGAAATACAAGCAATCGGCGCTGGAGCGCTGAATCAGGCGGTCAAGGCTGTAGCCATAGCAAGGGGATTTGTTGCACCAAGCGGAGTGGATTTGATATGCATTCCAGCCTTTACTGACATTCTTATCGATGGAGAAGAAAGAACAGCCATCAAATTGATTATTGAGCCACGATAATTCTAATTTTATTATTTTCAACCTGCTTACATCATGTAAGCAGGTTGTTTTTGTTTACCACTATACATTTCTTATATAACATATTCAGTTCATGAAATAGATAAAAATGACATATTAGAGCTTGCATTTTTTCACCATGATGATAAATTAAGATTAAGTTAAAAATACTTCATCAAAAATAAATATTTAAGTAGGTGAAATAATGGTTGAAGCTTTTTTGAAAAGAGGAAAGCTTGTTTTTATTTTATTTTTTATTGTTCTCATTGCTGGCGGCTATTTATTTACGCAGCTTCCTAAGCGAGAACTGCCAGAATTCCAAGCGAATATTGTCACAATTTCCACCGTGTTTCCGGGTGCGGATGCAAAACAGGTGGAAAGTGATGTAACCAATAAGCTCGAATCAGCCATATCTGATATCAATGGTGTAGAGAAAACGAGCTCTGTTTCTGCCATTGGGTTTTCAAATATTGTGCTTGAAATTGATGATCAAGCCGATTTTCAAAAGGTGGCAAGTCAAATTAAGAACGAAACCACAAGTGCTGCGTCGTCCTTTCCTGACGGAGTGATGGAGCCTGATGTAAAGGATGAGTTTGGCAACGTGCCGGTTGGTTCTTATATGGTTGTGGCAAGTCAATCAGCAGGCTTAGCAAAAAGTCAGGAATCGCTGCGTGCGTTGAAGGAAAAGGTTGAGGACATCAAAGGGGTAGACAGTGTCGTCATCAAAGGATTCAATGATAAGCAAGCGGTATTAAACTTAGATTCAAGCAAACTGGAGGATGAAGGGTTAAATGTAACGGATGTCACAAATGCCATCAATCAGGAATTTGATACATCTCCACTAGGCGACATTCGGACAGGCGGCGAGAAGGTCAAGCTGTCCATCAATACCTACGACCGTTTGGATCAAGTGAAAAAGCTTGAGCTTTTCTCCAAAACGAACCGTGAACCGGTCACAATCAGTCAGCTTGGCATTTTAAAAGAAGTAGAAAAAGAGAAAAGTGACATTGTGTCGTATAACGGAAAGCCCGCCTATTCATTTACAGTCAATATCAAACCAGGGCTTGATATCCCTAAAATGTATGACAAAGTCAGTGATGTTATTGAGAAAGAGAAGCAGCTTCCAAGTGGTGTCGAGTGGGTAAACTACTATTCACAAAAAAGTGAAGTGGATGCCATTTTTAATGATTTGATAAAAGAAGCCATTGTTGCGGTCATCGCTGTTATTGTTGTCACCACACTTGGTCTTACCATTGGCGGTGCGTTTATCGTTTCACTTGCCATCCCATTATCAATCACAATCGGAACGATTCCGCTGCCATTTTTACAAGTGGACCTCAATCAGATTTCGATTATCGGCTTTATCATTGCCCTAGGAATACTTGTCGATGACGCCATTGTCGTCAACGATAATATATTAAGACAGATGAAAAAATATGAAAGTCCGCTGAAAGGAACGATTGCAGGGGTCAAAGAAGTTGCAGGGTCTATTTTGACATCAACACTAGCGGTTGTGTTTGCTTTCTTGCCACTTGTTTTCCTATCAGGTGCAAACGGTTCATTTATACGAGCATTACCGTCTGTTCTCGTAACGACTGTACTTGCGTCTATGGTGATTTCTCTGACACTAGTGCCAGTCTATCAATATACCGTGAACCGAAAAAGACAGAACAAGAAAATTCAAAAAGAGCCAGGATTCCTAGGCAAACCGTTAAAAAAATTAGCTGATTTTTATGCAGACCGTGTGCTGACGAACATTGTGAAGCGTCCGCTGCTTATTGGCTTAAGTGGTTTGCTTGTTGCAACGCTTGCCTTTTTACTGATTTTCGTCACACCATTTGAATTTTTCCCTGCAGCGAATAAGAAAGAAGTGGTTGTCACTGTCACACTTCCAAGTGAAACAACATTAGACAAAACAAATGAAACATTAGAGAAAATAGAACAAGAGATGAAACAGCAGAAAGGCATTGAAGAAACGGCGATCTTTGCAGGCGGCGGTGTACCGAACCTGTTTAATGAAAGTATTTCAAATGCAAGTGATCATACTGGTCAGGTTGTCGTGAGAGTAGACAATGATCAGATGACGAGTAAACAATTAATAGATCGTATGACAGAGCCATTGCGTAAGAAATTTAAAGATGCTGATATCTTTATGAAAACCATTGTTCAAGGACCGCCAACTGGTGCGCCTGTGACAGTAACCATTGCGGGTGACTCTTTTGCAAAGCTCATTGATGTCAAAGAAACGCTCACAAGTGAAATGAAAGAAAAAGGAGCAAGCTTGATCACTGACGATGTCAATCAGCCAGTAAAAACGATCTCCTTTGAACTAAACCGTGACCGAATGGCAGAAGATGGTCTCAGCGCTCAGTTTGTCAGCAGACAGCTCGGTCTTGTGACAGAAGGTATGCCATTAGGCAGCTTTAAACAAGGAACAAAAGATATCGACTTAGTGGTCAGACAGGATGTAGGTACACATCAAAATGGATTAAAGCTAAAAGAAATAAAAGTGCCTGTCAATTCAAATGAAGGCGGTATGCCTTCACTCGAGCCACTTAGCCGATATGTAAAAGAAAAAGAAACAGAGCAGTACGAAAGCATTCCACATGAAAATGGAATTCCGACCATTACGCTGAAGGCGTACCCTGGCACGTCAGAGTCGTTTAAAGACGACATGAAAGAAGTCGTCGATCAAGTAGGAAAAATGGATGAAGCGAAGAATTTAGCCATTTCTCAAGGCGGAGAAAATGAAGATCAAACCCAGTTCTTTGTTGAAATTAGTCTCTTATTTGGGGTTGTCTTGCTGCTCATTTATGTGACCATCGCTTTCCAGTTCAATTCATTGATGCTTCCACTATTAGTTCTAGGAACGGTTTACTTAGCGATATCTGGAGCTGTTATCGGACTGTTTGTCACCCAAACGCCGTTCAGCTTTATGGCAACAATGGGAATTGTCTCATTAGCTGGTATCGTGGTCCGAAATGCGGTTGTCTTGTTCGAATTTATTGAGCAGCGGCGTAAGCAGGGATTCGATCAACAGACAGCTGTCATTGAAGCGGGGAGAGCAAGGATCAGGCCAATTTTACTAACAGCATTTACGGCACTTGTCGCCCTTATGCCTGTAGCATTAAGTAATGATCCGCTCTTTAAGCCGCTGGCCATCTGCATTGTATCGGGTGTCTTTTTCTCAACAATTTTGACACTATTAATCGTACCTGCCTTATATATTGCCGTTTCAAAAAGACGGTGACGCAAAAAGCAAATCTCCTTTTCTACGGGGATTTGCTTTTTTTTTAGAAAAATATCCAAAAGAATATGTGGAGTGTTCATTTGTCTTTTTGCAGAGGACAATGGTATTTACGACGAAAAAAAGACGTGTTAAAATCTCATTGGGAGAAGTTTTTTAACAAAGGGGTTGTACGTCATGTGTGGAACGATGAAAGCGATTGTTAAAAAAGAAAGCGCTTACGGAGCGGTGCTGATGGAGATGCCGATTCCAGAAATCAATGATCATGAAGTATTGATTCAGGTAAAAGCCACATCGATATGCGGAACAGACGTGCATATTTATAATTGGGATGACTGGGCAAAGGGAAGAGTTAAAGCGCCCTACATTTTTGGACATGAATTTACAGGGGAAGTTGTCAAAACGGGGAACCAAGTCTCACGAGCAAAAGTAGGGGATTTTGTATCGGCAGAGACACATGTTGTATGTAATCAGTGCTCTATGTGTTTAACTGGGCAGCAGCACTTGTGCAATGAAACGAAAATTTTAGGGGTAGACATTGACGGCTGTTTTGCTGAATATGTCAAAGTACCTGAACAAAATGTGTGGCACAATCCAGCTCAAATGCCAGTAGAGGTTGCGTCTATCCAAGAGCCGCTTGGAAATGCGGTTCATACAGTACTGCACACACCTGTTTCAGGTAAGTCAGTGGCGATTTTTGGCTGCGGACCAATCGGTTTAATGGCGATCGCCGTCGCGAAAGCTTCCGGTGCTGTCCAAGTGTTTGCTGTCGATCAAAACGAATATAGGCTGGATATTGCCCAGAAAATGGGGGCAGACCATATCGTGGATATTGGAAAAGATGATCCTGTTGAGGTGATTAAGCAGTTCACACGGATGGAAGGGGCAGATGTGGTATGCGAGATGTCAGGACATCCAGTTGCCATTAATCAAGCTCTCGAAGCGTGTGCAAATGGAGGGAAAGTCAATATACTAAGCTTGCCAGAACGACCAGTGACCATTGACATTACGAATCAAATTGTTTTTAGGGGATTAACCGTGCAAGGAATCACGGGGAGAAAAATGTTTGAGACGTGGCGTCAAGTATCTGAGCTATTAAGAACGAATACCATCGATGTCCAGCCAGTTATCACCCATGCGCTGCCATTTGAACAGTTCGAAAAGGGATTTGAACTCATGAGAAATGGTACGTGCGGAAAAGTCGTACTGATCATGCCATCAAACCAAAGGGGGAAGAAATGATGAAAGAATTCACGTATTTACAAAATGAACTGGAAACAATGAAGCAGCAAGGCATCCACCAAACATTGAAAGAGATTGACTCAAAACAATCATCCACTGTGACATTAAATGAACAATCGGTCATACAGCTCTCCTCAAATAACTACTTAGGCCTCACCTCACATCCAAGGCTGATGAAAGCGGCAAAAGAGGCCATTGATGAATTCGGTGCTGGTACGGGGTCTGTACGAACCATCGCTGGCACAATGACGATGCACGAACGTCTTGAAAAAAAGCTCGCTGCATTTAAAAAGACCGAGGCAGCCCTTGTGTTCCAATCAGGCTTTACGACCAATCAAGGGGTCTTATCAAGTATCCTGACAAAAGATGATATTGTGATTTCAGATGAACTGAATCATGCCTCAATCATTGACGGCATCCGGTTAACAAAAGCAGATAAAAAAGTATACGGTCATTCCAATATGGAAGAGCTTGAGAAAATTTTAAAAAAATCTATGAATTACCGCGTGCGTCTCATCGTCACAGACGGTGTGTTCTCAATGGATGGAGATATTGCGCCACTTCCTGAGATTGTCAGGCTCGCAGAAGCATATGATGCATTTGTGATGGTAGACGATGCGCATGCCTCGGGCGTGCTTGGTAAAAATGGCCGCGGGACAGTCAACCATTTTAAACTCGACGGCAGAGTGCACATTCAGGTTGGGACACTTAGTAAGGCTGTCGGAGTCCTTGGCGGCTATGTAGCGGGTTCAGCCGTTTTAATTGATTATTTAAAGCATAAAGCAAGACCGTTTTTATTCAGCACCTCACATCCGCCAGCTGTGACTAGAGCGTGTGAAGAAGCGATTGAAGTGCTGTTAGATGAACCGGAGCGAATCGATACACTTTGGGAAAACGCCGCCTATTTCAAAGAAAAGGTCGTCAGTCTTGGGTTTCAAGTTGCACCGACAGAGACACCGATTATCCCCATCATGATTGGAGATGAAGCCCTTACTTTTCGTTTTTCAAAGGCTTTAATAGACCGAGGCGTGTTTGCTCAAGGCATCGCCTTCCCAACTGTGGCAAAAGGAAAAGCGAGAATTAGAGCCATCATCACAGCCGAGCACACAAAAGAAGAACTAGACCGTGCACTGACGATCATCGAAGAAGAAGCAAAAAAACTAAACATACTTGATTGAGAGAGCGCGGGCTCTCTTTTTTTAATAAAGAGATTGGCTGTGACCTTCTTGATGAATAGCCATTTTTTATAGAAAGACTGTATATGAATTTATTTTCAATTCACGACAAAATAGTCTATACTGTAGGGTGGAGCTTGGTTTGAAAGGAGTACAAATTCATGAATGAAGAGCAGAGAAAAGCGAGCGGACAAGTAAGTTCATCGGACAAAAAATCCGAGAAGGACTACAGCCAGTATTTTGAAGCTGTGTACATTCCGCCTTCTTTAAAAGATGCAAAAAAACGGGGTAAAGAAGAAGTCGAATACAATCAATTTCAAATTGACGAGCGTTTTCAAGGGTTAGGAAACGGGCGCAAGTTTTATATTCGCACATATGGCTGTCAAATGAATGAGCATGACACAGAAGTGATGGCTGGTATTTTTATGGCGCTTGGTTATGAACCGACAAACTCAACGGAAGATGCAAATGTCATCTTATTAAACACTTGTGCAATTCGTGAGAATGCCGAAAACAAAGTGTTCGGAGAGCTTGGTCATTTAAAAGCATTAAAGCGTGAAAAGCCAGATTTAATTTTAGGTGTCTGCGGATGTATGTCGCAAGAGGAATCTGTCGTCAACCGTATTTTGAAGAAACATCCATTTGTTGATTTGATTTTCGGTACACACAACATTCACCGCTTGCCAGAGCTGTTATCTGAATGCTATCTTTCAAAAGAAATGGTCATTGAGGTTTGGTCAAAAGAAGGCGATGTCATTGAAAACCTTCCGAGAGCCCGCCAAGGAAAAATTAAGGGCTGGGTGAATATTATGTACGGTTGTGATAAATTCTGTACATACTGTATCGTCCCTTACACGCGCGGTAAAGAAAGAAGCCGCCGCCCTGATGAAATTATTCAAGAGGTCAGACGTTTAGCGGCAGAAGGATATAAGGAAATTACCCTTCTTGGTCAAAACGTGAATGCGTATGGAAAAGATTTTGAAGACATGGAATATGGTCTTGGACACTTGATGGATGAGCTGCGTAAAATCGATATTCCGCGTATCCGTTTTACAACAAGCCACCCACGTGACTTTGACGATCACTTAATTGAAGTGCTTGCTAAGGGTGGGAACCTTCTCGATCATATTCATTTGCCAGTTCAATCAGGCAGTTCTTCTGTCTTGAAGCTTATGGCGAGAAAATATGACCGTGAACGTTACCTTGAACTTGTACGCAAAATCAAAGAAGCGATGCCAAATGCTTCATTAACAACGGATATTATTGTTGGGTTCCCAAATGAGACAGATGAGCAATTTGAAGAAACACTTTCCCTCTATCGCGAGGTTGAGTTTGATGCTGCTTATACGTTCATTTACTCTCCAAGAGAAGGAACACCAGCAGCGAAAATGCAAGACAACGTGTCAATGCATGTGAAAAAAGAACGTCTGCAGCGCCTGAATGCCCTCGTGAATGAAATTTCTGCGAAAAAAATGAAGGAATATGAAGGGCAGACTGTCGAAGTATTAGTAGAGGGTGAAAGTAAAAACAACCCTGAAATCCTAGCCGGATATACAAGTAAAAGCAAGCTTGTGAATTTTAAAGCACCAAAAGAAGCGATTGGCAACATCGTCAAAGTGAAAATCACACAAGCCAAAACTTGGTCTCTTGACGGAGAAATGGTTGGAGAAGCTATCGAGGTGAATTAAAATGACGCTTTATTCAAAAAAAGAGATTGTCGAGCGCGCAAGAGAGCTCGCTAAAATGATTTCTGAAACAGAAGAAGTTGATTTCTTCAAGAAAGCAGAAGCGCAAATCAATGAAAATACAAAAATTTCAACGATTATTAATCAAATTAAGGCGCTTCAAAAACAAGCTGTGAATTTAAAGCATTACGGCAAACATGAAGCCTTAAAGCAAGTGGAAGAAAAAATCGATGCCCTGCAAGAAGAACTGGATGAAATCCCAGTGATTCAAGAATTCAAAGAGTCACAAGTGGAAGTCAATTCCCTGCTTCAGCTTGTAGCGCATACGATTTCTAATCAAGTAACAGATGAAATCATTCTTTCAACCGGCGGTGACCTCTTATTAGGAGAAACCGGTTCAAAAGTGAAAAACTCATCACCAAGTTGCTCCATTAAATGAGAAAACCCCGCAAATGCGGGGTTTTTTGTTTTGCTATCATCATTTTTTGAAAGAACAAAAATCTCACTTCCCATTCTACTTCTTGCTTCGTCACCCCAAAATCTCTCACTCTCCAACTTTTCCAATTTTCAAGGCAAGTTTATGGGCGACCATGCATACACTGAAACAGAAATGAATTTAATTGAACATGAAGTTCAAAATCGTGACACACTAGACGAATGCCCAGCATAAGATAAAACGATCAAGAACAAGGAGGCATGCCGGAATGTCTGAATACAGAGAAATTATTACAAAAGCGGTGGTTGCAAAAGGGAGGAAATTCACCCAAAGCACACACACCATTTCTCCATCGCAAAAACCAACCAGCATCCTAGGTGGTTGGATCATTAATCATAAGTATGATGCTGAAAAGGTCGGTAAAACTGTTGAGATTGAAGGAACCTTTGATATTAACGTATGGTATTCTTACGCTGATAACACAAAAACAGAAGTCGTCACAGAACGGGTGAAATATGTAGACATCATCAAACTGAGATATAAAGATAAAAATTTCCTTGATGATGAGCACGAAGTGATTGCAAAAGTGCTGCAGCAGCCGAATTGCTTAGAAGTGACCATTTCTCCAAACGGCAATAAAATTATCGTTCAAGCAGAGCGGGAGTTCATTGCTGAAGTGGTAGGAGAAACAAAAATTGTTGTAGAGGTCAATTCAAGCTGGAAAGAAAAAGATGATCATGAGTGGGAAGAAGAGGTGGATGAGGAGTTAGAGGATATTCATCCAGAATTCCTAGCGGGTGATCCAGAAGAGTAATTGATGACTAGGGCGCATATCCCCCTAGTTTTTTTGTGTCCTATCTAGGAGAAAAAAGGTGATTTTTTATGCTATAATGAAAGATGGTATGAATTCGAATGTAATATAGTGAGGGATTAGAAATATGGCAAGTTATACGCCCATGATACAGCAATATTTAAAAATCAAGGCAGAGTATCAAGATGCCTTTTTATTTTTTCGCTTAGGCGATTTTTATGAAATGTTTTTTGATGACGCAAAAGAAGCGTCACAAGAATTAGAAATCACGCTAACAAGCAGAGATGGCGGGACCATACCAATGTGCGGTGTTCCTTATCATTCTGCTTCTGCATACATAGAACAATTGATTTCAAAAGGCTACAAGGTCGCGATTTGTGAGCAGGTGGAAGATCCTAAAACGGCAAAAGGTGTGGTCAAAAGAGAAGTCGTTCAACTCATTACACCAGGTACGGTGATGGATGGTAAAGGCTTAAGTGAAAATGAAAACAACTTCATTGCCTCTGTGACAAAATTTGAAAGTGGATATGGACTTGCACTTTCCGATTTATCTACTGGTGAAAACATGGCGGCTTTCATTGATCGATTAGATGAAGTCGTGTCTGAAATTTATTCTGTCGGTGCAAAAGAAATTGTGGTGTCAAAGCAGCTGGATGAGGAAACAGTCAAGACCTTAAAGGATCGGTGCCAAGCGACCATTTCATACGAAGATAGTGATGAATTGATCGATGAAGCTGAGCGGCTCGTGTCCCGCCTGAGCGAGCAACTTAGATCGGCCTTTTTGACATTATATGCTTATTTAAGAAGAACGCAAAAAAGAAGTCTCGATCACCTTCAGCAAGTTCAAGTGTTTGAGCTCGAACAAACAATGAAAATTGATCTTTACTCAAAACGAAATCTTGAATTAACAGAGACGATCCGCTCAAAAAGCAAGAAGGGCTCTTTGTTATGGCTGTTAGATGAAACAAAAACAGCGATGGGTGGAAGGCTGCTCAAGCAATGGATCGACCGGCCGTTAATTCGGCTTTCGCACATTAAAGAACGCCAGGAAATGGTGCAAATTCTCATGGACCATCTCTTTGAACGAGAGGATCTGCGTGAACGGTTAAAGCAAGTATATGATCTCGAACGTTTAGCGGGCCGTGTCGCATTTGGCAACGTAAATGCCCGTGATCTCATTCAGTTAAAGGAATCCTTAAAACAAGTACCAGCCATTAAAGAGCTTGTGCACTCACTGCCAGAGGAAATGGCAAAATCAAGAGCGAATGAGATTGATCCTTGTGGCGACTTGCTTAATTTATTAGAAGATGCACTTTATGAAAATCCGCCGATGACGATAAAAGAAGGCAATTTGATTAAAGATGGCTACAATGCAAAATTAGATGAATACCGTGATGCCAGCCGAAACGGAAAGGACTGGATTGCACGTCTTGAACAGCAGGAAAGGGAATATACCGGCATTCGCTCCTTAAAAGTCGGGTTTAATAAAGTGTTTGGTTATTATATCGAAGTGACACGCGCAAATACACATCTGCTGGAGGAAGGCCGTTATGAAAGAAAACAAACGCTTGCCAATGCAGAGCGGTATATCACACCTGAATTAAAAGAAAAAGAAGCACTGATACTTGAAGCAGAATCAAATATTAACGAATTGGAATATGAACTATTTACAGCTCTCAGAGAACAAGTGAAAGTCTATATTCCGAGATTACAGCTGCTTGCAAAACAAATGAGTGAGCTGGATGCGCTTCAATGCTTTGCGACTGTCAGTGAAAAACGCCGTTATATCCGTCCTGAATTCTCAGAGGATGAGGTGGATGTCATAGATGGTCGTCACCCAGTCGTTGAAAAAGTGATGGATCACCAGGAGTATGTACCGAATGACTGCCATATGGGAAATGGCCGGCAAACCTTACTCATTACTGGACCAAATATGTCAGGGAAAAGTACGTATATGAGACAAATGGCGCTTATCTCCATTCTTGCGCAAATTGGCTGCTTTGTGCCGGCATCGAAGGCAACTCTTCCGATCTTTGACCAAATCTTTACACGCATTGGGGCGGCAGATGATTTGATTTCTGGTCAGAGTACTTTTATGGTAGAGATGCTCGAAGCAAAAAATGCAATGGTGCATGCAACGAAAAACAGCTTGATTTTATTTGATGAAATTGGACGCGGGACAAGCACCTATGATGGAATGGCTCTTGCACAGGCGATCATTGAATTTGTTCACGATCATATTGGTGCCAAAACGCTTTTTTCCACACATTATCACGAGCTGACAGTTCTTGAATCTCAATTAAGCGAGCTGAAAAATGTTCATGTACGTGCTGAAGAGCATGAAGGCACGGTCGTTTTCTTACATCAAATCAAAGAGGGTGCAGCTGATAAAAGCTATGGTATTCATGTAGCGCAGCTTGCTGAATTGCCTGATGCGATCATCGATAGGGCCCAGACCATTTTGACGGAGCTTGAGAGCGGATCACATGAAGTGACCCCGCACGTATCTGCAGCTCCAAAAACAGAAAAGGCTGAGGAAAAGCAGCAGCTTTCTTTCTTTGAAGTAGAAGAAAAACCGCAAACCAAACCAGTTCTAAAACAGAAAGATCAAGCGGTGATCGAGGAATTAAAGTCATTCAATCTAATGGATATGACTCCGCTCGAAGCGATGACTAAGCTATATGAATTGCAAAAGAAATTATCATGTAAGGTGAGGTGAGCAAAATGGCAAAGATTATTCAGTTATCCGATGACCTATCCAATAAAATTGCTGCAGGTGAAGTAGTCGAGCGTCCAGCTTCTGTCGTAAAAGAGCTTATGGAAAATGCAATCGATGCAAGTAGTACAGTGATTGAAATCGATGTAGAAGAAGCAGGTCTTTCCTCTATTAGAATGATTGATAATGGTGTTGGAATCGATGCTGAAGATTGTAAGCTCGCCTTTCAGCGCCATGCAACGAGTAAAATCAAAGATGAGAATGACCTGTTCCGTGTCAGAACGCTCGGATTCAGGGGAGAGGCGCTGCCAAGTATCGCATCTGTCTCTCATCTAGAAATGAAAACAAGTACTGGTGAAGGAGCTGGAACGCACCTGGTGCTGCAAGGCGGAAAGATCATTTCAGAGAAAAAAACCTCTAGTCGCCGCGGTACCGAGATCGTCGTTACCAACTTATTTTACAATACACCGGCCCGCCTAAAATACATGAAAACCGTTCATACGGAGCTTGGCAATATATCAGATGTCGTCAATCGAATTGCGCTGGCTCACCCAGAAGTATCGATTCGCTTGCGTCACCAAGGAAAAGTCCTGCTTCAGACGAATGGAAACGGGGATGTGCGGCATGTGCTTGCGGCCATTTACGGGACAGCTGTTGCGAAAAAAATGGTGCCACTTCATGTGCAATCACTTGATTTTGAAGTGAAAGGATATATCTCCTTGCCAGAAGTGACAAGGGCATCACGGAATTATATGTCTTCTGTTGTAAACGGCAGATATGTCAAACATTTTCCTCTCGTGAAAGCGGTCCATGAAGGGTATCACACGCTGCTACCGATTGGCCGCCACCCGATTACATTTATTGAGATGAAGATGGACCCCATTTTAGTGGATGTGAACGTTCATCCTTCGAAGCTTGAAGTGAGACTTAGTAAAGAGCAGGAACTTCATGAGCTAATCAAACAAGGAATTAAGGAAGTATTTCAAAAGCAACAGCTCATTCCAAGTGCTTCGGTGCCAAAGAAAGCACCAATGCCAGCGATCAAAAATGAGCAGCAATCCTTAACCTTTGATGCGAAAAAAGGAAACACAAACGAGGCGAAAACATCCTATCAGCCGGAGCCTTTCGAATCGGTTGTATACGAGACGAATCAGATGAGCACATACGGGACGCCTACGCAGGAAATGACAGGTGCATCATCACCCGTATTTAATGAAGATGCTCCATCTGAGCGTGTTCATGTAGAGGAATCCGCCGCTTCTCTTGAATATGAAGAGTCAGAACTGAGAGAAGATGCTGCAGAAACCATTTCAGAAAACGAACGTGTTCCCGTCATGTATCCCATCGGGCAAATGCACGGCACATATATTTTGGCTCAAAATGAACGTGGGCTTTATATTATCGATCAGCATGCGGCCCAGGAGCGAATCAAGTATGAGTATTATCGTGAGAAAGTAGGAGAGATCAAACAGGAAGTGCAAGAAATGCTCGTTCCATTAACATTCCACTACTCGAAAAATGATATGCTGATTATTGAAGAGCATAAAGAGATACTAACGAAAGTGGGTGTCTTCTTAGAGCCTTTCGGTTCAGGAAGCTACATTGTTCGGTCGCATCCGCAGTGGTTTCCAAAAGGGGAAGAGGCTGAACTGATCGAAGAGATTATAGAGCAAGTGCTGGATGAGAAACGTGTAGATATCAAAAAATTAAGAGAAGAAGCGGCAATCATGATGAGCTGCAAAGGCTCTATCAAAGCAAATCGTCATTTGCGAAATGATGAAATCAAAGCACTATTAGATGAACTCAGGCAGACAAAGGATCCTTTCACTTGTCCGCACGGCCGGCCGATTATCATTCATCACTCGACATATGAAATGGAGAAAATGTTTAAGCGGGTCATGTGATCAAATAAAAGAAGACAAAGGGCTAAAATAAAAATCATTTTAGCCCTTTGTCTTCTTTTCAGCGTGATAGAAAGCCTTTGCAGCCCTAGGAAAGACGAGTACCGGAACGCAGACCTGACACCGAATGCGAGGGTTTGTCTACACGCTGAAGCGCTCTTATTAGAGCGCTTTTTTATTTAGCATCCACACGGATCTGGCGGTGTGACCACAACTGGTCGTGTTTGAATATCAAGGGTATCCTCTGCATAAAATTTAGAACCAATGCTAAGCGCACGGTTTTCTGCGCGGAACGTGTATGTACCTGCAGCAGGAAGTACTTTATGTGAAAGTTGTAATTTATATTGTGAGATTCCTAATAAATCGATTCTAGCTGGAATGCGAACAGTTTTTCCACTGTTCAAAATGTAGCTATCTTTTAATGCTTTTCCGTTGAAGATGTCTTTTGTTGTCGCTTGAAAGCCTGCAGGTAATGTGAACTCAATGGCACCGATACTTAACACAGAATTTGGGCGGTATGTTAACTCAATGTCAGAAAAAGACCATTCCTGCTTACTTGTACCTGTAATTTTCGCATAAAGTTCTGCTGGTCTGGCATTTGTTGATGCTTTGCCTTCCTCTGTGGCTCCTTCAGCGGATGCGGCAATCGGTACCGATAATGCCATGACCAGTGTCAGCATCCCCATCATGATCATTGTCCATGTTTTTTTCATTTCTTCATTCCCCCTTGTTGATTATAGGTAAATAATAGATGATTTAATCCATTATTTACCTATAATGTTACCATATCCCTATGTGGTATTAAATGGTATATTATACCCTTATTTTGTCATTTTGTTTAGTAATAACGGGGAAAATGAGCATTTGGTTGGTTCATTCCGTACCCAAAGCCTGGCATTTGTTGATTCGGCATCATCATTTGCATATCTTGATATCCGTATGGATGATATGGCATCATTCCATATCCACCATAGTGGCCATGATAATGGTGATCCTTCATTGGAACATGCGAAAAGGGGTCATGCTGATTTGGAAAAGGCGGATAGGCTGAATGATGATGCGGATAATGTCCGCTGTACTTATCTTTTTTACCATGATAATGGTTTGGCATATTCATATGATCATGCATGTTTGGCGCGACCACATGCTCATGATTGGCTGTATACACATTCTCAAACGTATGGTACGGATTTCCTTCGTGATGATGATTCATTTGGCTATTCATATTGTTCATTTGATATCTCATCCTTTATGTCAGGTTGCCATATCCTATGAGCATGATCCGTTTCATGAGCCTATCCATATGAAAAAAACCGGCTTTTCAGCCGGGAAAACAAAAAGCAGGTGAAAGCGTCAGGTGCTAATATGAGAAGCCATGTCTTCTTCTACGACGCTTCTTACAACTGCTGCAGACACTTTTAGGGTAATAATAGGGATCGTAGCTTCTAGAAGTATCCCAGAAATCGCTCTCAAACCAATCATCTTTTTTATGATGAAACTTTTTTTCTTTACATGGGTCCTCATGGCAATGATCGTCATGCTTTTTATAACAGTTTGAGTGGGAATGTTTGCACTTGCATTTGCACATTGTCATCCCTCCTAAATGTGACTCAATGCTAGTATATGAACGAATAAGACAAGGGGACTGGATGATGGCGCATCTTTTGTAAAAAAGGCTTTTTCTGAAAAATTTAAATGAAAAGAATTGACTAGTGCTAAAATAACATGATAAAATGTAAATTTTTATTCGCCGATGAAATGTGTTATAATCAAATTGTGAATACTTTCGGAGGTGGCGGATTTGTTTCAAATAGGTGATAAAATTGTTTATCCTATGCATGGTGCCGGTGTGATTGAAGGAATGGAAGAAAAAGAGATTTTAGGTAAGACGGAAGAATATTTTCTGATTCAAATGCCGAATATGCAGATGATGATCCCAAGAGGCAGAATCAATCAACTAGGTATACGTCAGGTAGCAGATCAAGCAACGCTGAAAGTTGTGATGAACAATTTTGCAGAAGAAACAAACGACGACACGCTTACTTGGAAGCAAAGATATGATGAAAATATGAAAAAGCTAAAAACAGGTGCGATCGAAGATGGTGCAGACGTTGTCAAAGATCTGATGAGACGAAATCAGAAGAAAGCATTAAATTCAAGTGAAAAGAAGATGCTTGAAGATGCTCGAGGCATGTTAGTGAGTGAAATTTCTCTTGCACAAGGGCTTTCACAAGATGAAGTCCTTTCAGCTTTAGAGAATGAACTAAGAGTTTAATGATGGATATACAGTAATTGGCTGTAAACAGAAGGGTATCCCTTTTGTTTACGGCTTTTTTTGTTTGAAATCAGAAGAATATGTCCATTTTTGTAGGTGATTTTAACTAAAGTTAAAATAAGGTCATACGATGCAGTTTTTATTCAAGCAGCGAATATTCAAAGAAGTCAGAAATACCTAGAGCGGCATAAAAAAACAGGAAAGTTCTCCTGATTCGTTTAAATGAGCCGGACAACCTTTGAATTCTGTTAGCCATTGATAGTAAAATAATGCGATAAGATGACACCTTAGAGAATGAAAAGGAGCGGTGAAATGAAAAGGCTACTGATATGTGGATTCATCTTTCTGATCCTATGTGCTCTTTTAATGGTGAAATGCGGCCATTCTGTTCAAGAAAAAAAAGAGCAAAAGCAACATCAAGAAGAGGTAGAAAAGTATCAAAAAGAGCGAAAAAAAGGGGATCAATATGAAAGCTTTAAACAGCTTATCAGGCATGAAAAAGAAGGCTATGAAATAGAATTTCACGAAAAGGGCGGAAGTGATTTACTCGTCTTTTCTCCTCATGGAGGGGAAATTGAACCAGGAACAAGTGAAATTGTAGAAGCATTTCAAGAAAGGTACTCTACGTATTTGTTTGAAGGAATGAAACAAGAGAATAATCGTGATTTGCATATTACAAGCACCAAGTTTGATGAACCGATATTGGTTCAAATGATTAAAACGTACCCCTTCTCCATGTCCATCCACGGCTACAAAAGTGATAAAAGGCACACGCTAGTTGGCGGTACAAATGAAAAAATGCAAAGAGCAGTTGTACGAGAATTAAAAGATCGAGGATTTTCTGCAGAAATGGTGCAAGAAGGCGAACGGCTTTCAGGAACAGACCCTAAAAACATTAATAATCGAAATGCAAGTGGTGAAAGCGTTCAGCTAGAAATTAGTACGGCACAGAGAGAGGCCTTTTTCGACCATTTTGATACGAGAAAAGGAAAGAAAAAAGCATTCAGACGTTATATCCGTGCTTTAAAAGAAGTATTAAGAGAATTTGACCCATCTTCATAGAAAAATCGTTTTGATGGGCAAAAGTACTCTATTTAAACTTGGTAAAAAAGATAGAAATATGCGAAATGAACATAAATTATGCAATAAATTACAATTTGCCTTGAAAACATAAATTATGTAAAATAATAGTTATCAGTTTGATATGATAGAATGGGGCTGAAGTGGATGGCACATAAAATACCATCTTCCGAAGTAGGTGTAAAGATCAATCAATGGTACACGCATATTTGCAAATTTGAAGTCGAACAAGCAAACGATATGAAGCGCCTTGTTGAAGAAGAAATTCATGAGATGGAAGAAGATCAAGATTTACTTCTATATTATTCTCTAATGGATTTTCGCCATCAACTGATGCTTCAGCATTTAACGCCAGTCCATGCAGCGAGTGAAACACTTCAAGCCGTGTCTTTTCCGAAAGAAATGGAAGATGGAGAAGATGAGATGACAGGCTTACTTGGCTATTACTTTCATTTTTTTCATGGAATGTATGCGTTTATCCAGCGCCGGTACATCGAGGCCATTTCCTATTACAAGCATGCGGAACATCAACTGATCTTAGTGACAGATGAGATTGAAAAAGCGGAATTTTACTATAAAATCGCTGAAGTATACTATCATATGAAACAAACTTATTTCTCCATGCATTATGCTAAAAAGGCGAGAGACATTTATAAGAAACATCAGCTTTATGGAAAAAGAAGCATTCAATGTGATTTTGTCATGGCAGGTAATTGGATTGATGTGAGTCAGCACCAAAAAGCGCTTCCTTACTTAGAAAAAACGTTAAAGGTCTGTGAAGCGATGGAGCGGAAAAAGTGCACATCTTATTTTAAAGCAATGGCTCTTAATAACTTAGGAGCTTGTCATTATAGTATGGGAACGTACCATACAGCGACAGTCTTTTTTGAACAAGCCATTTCCCTTTATCAAAAAGATCAAGCATCCACGATGATCAAATCATTATTTTCACTTGCTCTTACCTGGTTTAAACTCGGAGATATCGAGCGAGCGGGTGAGGCTATACGTAAAGGAATGAACGAGGCTTGTTTATTGGAAGATGAAATTTATCAGTTGAAATTCCAATTTTTGCAGGCGCTTTATATAGAAAAAGACAGTTGTGAGCAATTAAGATCGGCACTATTTGGACTGCGAAGCAAAAAAATGTTTGCTGATTTAGAGGAATTAGCACTTGATGCGGCTAATTATTATAAGGAACGCGACATGTACAAGGAATCCTCCACTTTTTTTGAGATTGTGATCGAAGCGCGTACGCACATTCAAAAAGGAGATGAGATGTATGAGAACGAAGCATAACATGTCAGCTGATCAAGTAGATGAAAGACTTCACACGTAATAACAGACAAAAACAACACCCTTTACGAATCAACGTAAAGGGCTTTTTTTATTTATTCTTTGATGGCTTTTTCTGCGTCAATGGCACCTGCTCCGTAAATCATCGGGTCATCCCCAGGCCACTTGCTTGTATTTTCTTTTAACAAGGTTTTGACCTCATCGGGCGTTAAATCTGGTGAATGCTCTAATAGAAGAGCACAAATACCAGCGCAAATCGGTGTTGCCATAGATGTGCCAGATAACGTCGTGTAATCATCATCGACTCTACTTGATTTGTCGAGTTTATCTAGAAAGGATCTTGGTGATCTGAGAGAGACGATGTTTACTCCTGGTGCAAGGATATCAGGCTTTGTCTCACCATAAACAGTAGGACCTCTGCTTGAAAATGGTGCCACGATATCATCGTTTGATTCTGGTGTATTCCGGTCATCAAAAGCGCCAACCGTAATCACTTTTTGACTGACGGCAGGGCTCGCAATCGTTTGGCTGTTAGGACCAGAGTTTCCGGCTGCGACGCATACTACAATGCCTTGATCCCAAGCAGCATTGACAGCACGCACCATCGGATCGTCCTGTTCGTCATCATAACGCTGAGCATCTCCGCCTAGTGACATACTCATAATATGAATCGGATCATCAGGGTGATCTTCATTGAACTGAATGCACCATTCAACCCCTTCTATAATAGTAGAAAGCGATCCAGCCCCTTGTTTATTTAACACTTTTACGCCAATTAAATGAGCTTTTGGAGCAGGTCCTTTGTACAAGCCATCTGAGGCCGCTCCGTCTCCAGCTACATCTCCAGCGCAGTGAGTGCCATGCCCGTTATCATCATAAGGCTTTGTTTTTTGCTTGACTAAGTCCACAAAATCGCGAATCCTTCCTTCTAAATCTTCATGTGGATAAATTCCTGTGTCAATGACAGCGACTGTAATGCCTTCCCCAGTTAAGGCTGTACCGTTTCGGATGACTTCATCCGCGTGACTTGCTTGTGTGGCAACATCCAGAAGTGCATGAACTTTCCGGTCTAAATAAATTTTACGAATATGCTCACCATTTGCTAACAGCTCCTCTAAAGCAGCCGGTGTTAGGTCTGCAGCGCAGCAGTCGATATGTGAAAAGTGCCGTTTGATATTTGTTTTTCTACTTTTTTTCATGAGCTGTTTTGTGCTTTGAATCCCTGCTTCGACCGCGTCTTCCTTAAATTCAATAATCACACGAAGTTTCTTTCTCTTCTTTAATCTTCCTTCAAAGAAACGATGAAGAAAGCATGGCGTCCATTTAAAAGGTTTATAAAGGTGAAGGACGGCCTCTCTTAAAGGCTGATCCAGTTTACTAGCATGTGTCCTGACCATTTGTACCATCGAAAATCCAAACATGTGATGCCCTCCATTCTAGCTATCCATTCTTGTACACTCTTACGTTATGAGAATGAGAGCTGCTTTGTTCGGATTCTTGTCCCTTCTTTTCTTCATATTGGCGGCTTACTCATTTCTGATGAAAAAGAAAAGCGCTTACATTTTGTAAAATAATAGAAAAAGGTGGAAAACATGTAGAATCAGCCGATGATAGGTGGGAGAGTTCTTCTTAGAGAACCGGTGAAACAAACGATTTTGCAGAAAAAAAGGAGGGGTTAGACAGGGTCAATGCTCATACAAATGTGACTTGTCACAGAGGGGAAAAATCAAATCCATATAAAAAGTAGCCGAATTAAAGAAAACAGACTGGATAGAACTAGGTCATTTTAAACATAACTTCATTTGTCTGTCATACTATTCTAACTCTGTTTTCAAAGACGAGAGGCGTTTCTGTGTATATAAATGCAATTATCTTATTTTTGAGGAATCTCATGATCTAGAGTGTTATGATCAAATTTGAAGAGAAAAAGTGGAAAAAATGAAAAGAAATGATGATTCAATATAAATCATAGAAACGGCTTAGAAATCTGTTAAAGGAGAACGGGAATGAAGAAGTTTTTTGCTTTGCTTCTCCTGCTTGCGATCGGATGGGGCGTTTATTATACAATGCAAGCACAGGAACCTGATGAGCCATTGTCATCAGGTGGGGAAGACGAAAGCGGTTCAAATGATATTTATAGCAATTTTAAAGAACTGGAAGAAAACGAATCAACAAGCAGCTATCAAATTACAGCCAACCCAGTGCCTGGAAGCCGTCTTCTTGTGATGTCACCCCATGGCGGGAGAATTGAAGGCGGCGTGAGTGAGATCGTCCATTTTTTCGATAATGATTTCTCTACGTATTTGTTTGAAGGTTTAAGAGAGAATGCGTCAGAACTTCATGTGACAAGTACAAACTTTGATGAGCCAGTCGGCGTCGCGCAGGCAAAAGCACACGATTATATCTTAGCAGTGCATGGATACAAAGGTGAGGAAGGCATTGACCATACGCTCGTTGGCGGAACAGATTACGACCGTGCAGAAAAAATAGTGAACTCATTAGAGCGGAACGGATTTTCTGCTGAACTGGCTGTCGCACACGCAACCCTGAGCGGAACAAGCAATCATAATATTAATAATCTTACTAAAACAGGGCAAAGTGTACAGCTAGAGATTAGTAGAAGTCAGCGTGAAGCTTTATTTGACAGTTTTGACTTTCGGCGGCGGTCGAGTACAAAAAACGAGACGTTCTACCGGTATGTCAGGGCGATTCGGACAGTGCTGGATGAGGAATATACATAAAGATGGTGCACATGTTAAGACAAGCAGCGTGAATTCTTGTTACACTATAAAAAGTGATAACAAAAGGAGAGACAAATATGGCGCGTCATCATTTTCATCTTCAGGCGAGCTGGCCTGGCCTGCGCAACGATGTGGGTACAATCTCATGCGAACAGTTAAAAACGAAGATTTCAATTCCAAAAGAAATGGACGGTCCCGGCATCGGAACAAATCCAGATGAGATGCTCTTAGGTGCAGCGGCTACGTGTTATATTATTACACTTGCCGCTATGATGGAGCGGAGCCAATTAGAAAAAGAGGATCTCACAATGAGTTCTGAGGCTGTCGTAGATGTGACAAATGGTGTGTTTACATATGAAAAAATCATTCACCGGCCTGTCATCATCCTCAAAGCCTCTGCTTCTCCGCAAGATATTGAGCTTGCCCGTAAGCTCGCGCACAAAGCCGAAAGCTCATGTATGATCTCAAGAGCTGTTCAAGGAAATGTGGACATTTCCTTAGAAGAAACCATTCAAGTCGGCGGGTAAAAACAAAAAGTCATTTTCTCTTAATGAAATGGAGAAAATGACTTTTTTTATGACGTCCATTCGGTTTGATCGATTTGTTCTTTGTTTTCTTCCTTTTGTTTTTTTGACAGGTTCAAGACAATCACGCCGCATATCACTAGTGCAAGACCAATGAAGCCTTTTATGTGAATGGTTTCGTTAAACAGCACGAGTCCGATAAGAGCAGTAAGTGCTGTTCCAACGCCAGACCATGTTGCATAAGCAGACGAAAGGTCAATCGTTTTAAGTGCCAGACTGAGGAAGGTAAAGGCACACCCAAATCCGATCAGGACCCCAATACTCGGCAGCAGTTGCGAAAAACCTTGGGAAAGCTTCAGCATCGTACTGCCAAAAACCTCTGTCAAAATAGCCCCTGTTAAATAGAGCATTCCTTTCATGATCTCTCACATCCTTTATGACATATTTAAAAGTACGACCCCTGAGACAAGCATCGCCATCCCAATGATTGCTCTTTGGTTCAAGGTTTCTTTGAAAAAAAGCACGCCAAAAATAGCCGTGAGGACTGTACCAACCCCAGACCATGTTGCGTAAGACATGCTAAGCGGAATGATATTCAGTGTCAATGACAGCATATAAAAGGCAAGTGTATATCCAGCAACAACGACAGCGCTAGGCTTAAAGCGAGTAAAGCCATTTGAGAATTTTAACATCACGGCGCCAACGGCTTCTGAAAAAATGGCCACAGCTAGAAAAAGATATCCGAGGATCATCATGTTCCCTCCTCTAAAAGGTGTAAAATCCGATGAAGTAAAAGGGTTTTTTCCTCTCGGTTCAGCGGTTCAAGCTGAAACATCTCTGAAAACCATATCCCATCACATGCAAGTCGGATCAGTTGGCTCAGCGCAGGATCATTTATTTCCTCTGCTGCTTTCTCTTTAAACTCCGCATATAAATCACGCCAAGGGTTCAATAACGCTTCATCAAATGACATGGTGGCCAGCATGCTTGTACATAACTGGGTCGTGTTTTGCATATCAAGATCATTTAATGTCGCCAAAATATATGCACGTACATAAGGAGCCTTTTCGTTTTTGTATGTTTCCTGATACGACTCAAGCTGCTGACGAAAGCAGACAATCGCGTGCTCATTCATTTTTTGAATGAGCTCTTCCTTGCTTGAAAAATGATAAAGCAGACCGGCCTTGGTCATATGTGCATGCTCTGCTACCTTCTGAAGGGTAAGCTGACTTAATCCTTCTTTTAAAATCGTACGAGTAGCTGCCTCAAAAATTTGCTCTTTTTTGGTTTTAGACATAAAAAAAACACCTACTTTACTGAACGGTCGGTAAAGTAAATGTTAACCCATGAAAAACTAATGTGTCAATCGATTCATTTTATGAAAGGTTGTTTTCACTTAAAAGTCATATTTAATAATAAGGGTATGGTCCATATGGCGGATATGGTGGTGGATAAGGATAGCCATAGCCATATCCTGGCGCAAGCAGGGACCCTGCAAGTAGTCCTCCAGCAAAACCACCTAAAAATGGAGGTCCAAAAAATCCAGGTCTCCCAAACCCAAATCCAGGTCTTCCAAACCCAGGGCCTCCAAATCCAAATCCAGGTCTTCCAAATCCAAAAGGTCTTCTCATGTCTTCTTGCATAAATGGCGGTGCATCAAAATAATTCATAAAAAAAGGCTCCTCTCACATAAAATCACTGTAACTGACATCAGTGTATTCGTTTGGCCTATATGTGTTTGGATGAACGCCTATTATAAGGAGGAATGTTAAAAATGGGCCTGTATCCATCTGATTGGGCAAAATGCCCGCCGCATGCTCATGCCTATAAAGCACGAACGGATGTAACAGAAGAGCATTATCATTTAATAGAAGGTATTTCTCAGCCTGTCAATGGGAGCAATACCGATCAGCATACTCATTATTATCGCGGGGTCACCTCTTTTGAGAGAGGGCATTTCCACAGATACTACGGCGTCACAGGGCCTGCAATACCGAGATTAGATGGTACCCACTATCACGAGATTGAGGAAGTCACGTTTTCAGCCTATAACGATTCTGTCCCCATTCCGTACGGAGGAGTCGTCTATAGTCCGGACGAAGAGCGGCCGACGCATACGCACCGGTTAAAAGGAAAGACATATGAAGTGGTCGGAAATGAACCACTCGGCTGGTGATAGGCCCTATATAGGAGAGAAAGAGAAGTTATGCTATACTGTAGGCAGTTTGTAAAAGAGAGTGATGTTATGAAAAAAACGAAACAACCAGTGATTGTATTAGTAGGACCGACGGCTGTCGGCAAAACAAAACTGAGCATTCATATAGCCAAAGCATTTAATGGAGAAATTATCAGCGGTGATTCTATGCAGATTTATAAAAGAATGGACATTGGAACAGCTAAAATCACCCCTGAAGAAATGGATGGTGTCCCGCACCACCTAATTGATATGAAAGAGCCAGATGAATCTTTTTCTACAGCTGAATTTCAGCAGCTGGTCCGTATGAAAATCAAAGAGATTGCCGCTAGAGGGAAAACACCCATGATTGTCGGCGGAACAGGTTTGTATATCCAATCTGTTTTATATGATTACACATTTACCGATGAGAAAAGTGACCCTTCTTTTAGAGAAGAAATGGCGCTGTTTGAACAGCAGCATGGCTCCCTTCAGCTACACGAAAAGCTAAAGGCAGTAGACCCTGATGCTGCAAAAACCATTCATCCGAATAATGTCCGCCGCGTGATCCGGGCGCTGGAAGTGATCCATACAACAGGTCAGAAAATGTCGGAGATGCAAAATGGTCATCAAGAAGTTCCTCTTTATGATACAGCCTTCATTGGGCTGAAAATGGATCGAGAGCTTTTGTACGAGCGCATTCACCAAAGAATTGATATGATGATAGATGAAGGCTTAATTGAGGAAGTGAGCGCACTTTATCAATCTGGCTTGAAGGATTGTCAATCGGTTCAAGCGATTGGTTATAAAGAGCTGTATGCGTATTTTCAAGGTGACTGCTCACTTGATGAAGCTATCCTGCAATTAAAGCAAAATTCCCGTAGATATGCGAAACGTCAGTTCACGTGGTTCCGTAATAAAATGGATGTCACTTGGTTCGACATGACACCGCCTTGCCACTTTTCAGACAAAAAAGAGGAAATTTTCGCATATATAGCAGGAAAGCTTGGACTTAAAGCGAAACTGTAGTTATCAGAATCAAGGAGGACGAAACATGAAACCGATTAATATTCAGGACCAATTTTTGAATCAAATTCGTAAAGACAATACATTTGTCACAGTATTCTTACTGAATGGCTTTCAGCTTCGCGGTCAAGTGAAAGGCTTTGACAATTTCACGGTGCTGCTTGAAACAGAAGGGAAGCAGCAGCTTATTTATAAACACGCCATTTCTACATTTGCACCTCAAAAGAATGTAAATCTAGAATTAGAATAGGATATGTTCGACCTAATAGCCCCATGCATCTGCGAATAAACCGGCCGGAACCCGCTACGTTTTTTGTCAGTGCAGAGGGGCTATTTTGCATGCCGTGAAACTTTTCTGCCTATTCTGCGTATAATTCCTTATTGGATATGAAGAAAGGTGAGGGAAGCGATATGGAAAATGCAGAGCTTGAATTGAGAAGGATTAGAGTGATCCTTCTACTAGTTGGGATTGTTGTCTTGTTTGGATCATGCGCCATTTCAAACATTGAATCGAGACAGGAAAGCTGGCATAACTATTCTAATCAAGATGATCATGGACATATAGATGGCCTATTACAATCAGCTGTTGCACTAAAAAATAATCACTTTGCAGTTGTGAAAGATGATGAAGTACATGTGTACCGGTTTGATGAAAAAGAGGGAGAACTGACCCTTATTAAAACAAAATACATAGATGAGTGGGACGAAGATGATGATGATGACGATTCTGTGGAAGAGTAAGCACGTAAATTTACAAATGAATGTGAAGTCGCTACACTATAATCATGCATCAGACATTTAGACAGAAAAGGATGAGTTCATGACACACAAAATTAAAATTAATCATTGGGAACAAACTTGTGAAGACGACTCCTGTTTTGAATATGGAACAAGCGTTTCTGTAAATGGGAAAGAATTAGTCAGAGAAGCTTCGATCTTCTCTGCGCTTGAAGCGGTGCTAAAAGAATTAGGTGTTGAAGTGGAAATTACAGAAGTGTCAGAAGATTTACAGTGCGATGCCTACAAAAAATAAAACAAAAAGTCTAGTCTACTAAGCGATTTTTTTTCGTGTTATGATAGATTTCGGTTTCAGTTGAATAGAGAGTAGAGCAGTCTATTTTTAGATCCTGTTCTGCTCTATTTATTTGAACGTACGAGTTCGGCTATGAATGTTCGGCCGGGTTGGTTGATTTTTTTCGTTTCGAACATCTATATGTTGTGTTTTGAAAAAACATAGTATACTATATATGGTGAATAACGAAATGATCAACAATACTAAAAACTAGGTCGTGATGGAATTGATTCAAATCGTATTTGATTCAAAAACAGGAAATGTTCAACGCTTTTTGGACAAGACCCCTTTTACAGACAAACGAAAATTGACTGGAGAAGAGTTTTTGGATACGCCGTTTATTCTCGTCACCTTTACGACAGGATTTGGACAAGTCCCAAGTACCACTCAATCCTTTTTAGAGAAAAATGCTCACCTTTTACTAGGTGTAGCGGTGAGTGGAAACAAAGTGTGGGGAGATAATTTTGCCAAAAGCGCCGATACGATTTCTAAACAATATCAAGTTCCTATTTTGCACACCTTTGAACTAAGCGGAACAAAAAGGGATGTTGAATTGTTTACACAGGAGGTAGAAAGAATTGTCACAAAATCAGGTTCCAAAGTGGATACAATTAAATAACGAGATTATGATTCAAAAAGAAGGAAAGTTTCAGTTCGATAAGGACAAAGAAGCTGTACATAGTTATTTCGTAGATTATATTAATCAAAACACAGTCTTCTTTCACAACTTAGAAGAGAAGATTGATTACTTAATAGAAAACGACTACTATGAGGAAGAATTTTTAAGACAATACAGCATGGCAGATATTAAAGAAGTATTCGAAGCTGCATATGCGAAGAAATTTAGATTCCCATCATTCATGAGTGCGTTTAAGTTTTACAACGACTATGCACTGAAAACAAATGATAAAAAGAAAATCCTTGAACGCTATGAAGACCGCATATCAATTGTAGCGCTTTTCTTTGCGGGCGGAGATAAAGAAAAAGCTCTTGAGTTTGTAGAATTGATGATCAATCAGGAGTACCAGCCAAGTACACCAACATTCTTAAACGCTGGGCGTAAAAGACGCGGTGAGCTTGTGAGCTGCTTCTTGCTTGAAGTGAATGACTCATTAAACGATATTTCAAGAGCGATTGATATTTCCATGCAGCTTTCAAAATTAGGCGGCGGCGTCAGCTTGAACTTGTCAAAACTTCGTGCAAAAGGCGAAGCAATCAAAGATGTTGAAAACGCGACAAAAGGTGTCGTCGGTGTGATGAAGCTTCTTGATAATGCATTCAGATATGCAGATCAAATGGGACAAAGACAAGGATCAGGCAGTGCGTACCTCAATATTTTCCACAGAGATATTAATGATTTCTTAGATACAAAAAAAATCTCTGCAGATGAAGATGTTCGTGTGAAAACATTGTCCATCGGTGTTGTCATCCCGGATAAATTTATCGAGCTTGCAAGAGAAGATAAAACAGCTTACACCTTTTATCCGCACACAGTCTATAAAGAATATGGACAGCATCTTGATGAGATGGACATGGAAGAAATGTATGATGAGCTTGTAGAAAACCCGAAAATCAAAAAAGAAAAAGTCAATCCGAGAAAGCTTCTTGAAAAATTGGCTGTTCTTCGCTCGGAATCTGGCTATCCATATATCATGTTCCAAGATAATGTGAATAGAGAGCATGCATTAAACCATATTTCACGAGTGAAATTCTCAAACCTTTGCTCAGAAGTGCTTCAAGCTTCAGAGGTCTCTTCTTACGCTGACTACGATCAAGAAGATGAAATTGGTCTTGATATTTCATGTAACCTTGGTTCATTAAATATCATGAATGTCATGAAAAACAAATCGATCGAAAAAACGGTCAAACTTGCAACAGACTCACTAACGCTTGTATCTGAAACAACAGACATTCGCAATGCACCAGCTGTTCGAAAAGCGAACAAAGCGATGAAGTCAATCGGACTTGGCGCGATGAACCTTCACGGGTATTTGGCTCAAAACCAAATGGCCTATGAAAGTGAAGAAGCAAGAGATTTCGCGAATACGTTCTTTATGATGGTAAACTATTATTCAATTAAACGTTCAAGTGAGCTTGCAAAAGAAAAAGGAGAAACATTCCATCGTTATGAAGGCTCTGGCTACGCAACGGGCGAGTACTTCAATAAATACGTGGAGAATGATTTCACACCAAAAACAGAAAAAGCAGCAGCATTATTTGAAGGCATGCACATTCCAACAAAAGAAGACTGGGTAGCACTCAAAGACTTTGTAGCGGAAAATGGCATGTACCATAGCTACCGCTTATGTATTGCACCAACAGGTTCCATTTCTTATGTGCAATCGGCAACAGCCTCTGTTATGCCAATTATGGAACGTATCGAAGAAAGAACATACGGCAACAGCAAAACGTATTACCCAATGCCAGGTCTTTCAGCGCAAAACTGGTTCTTCTATAAAGAAGCGTACGATATGGATATGTTTAAAGTGGTCGATATGATCGCAACGATTCAGCAGCACGTCGATCAAGGAATTAGCTTTACATTATTCCTGAAAGATACGATGACAACGCGTGACTTAAACCGCATCGATCTGTATGCACACCATAAAGGCATTAAGACACTTTATTATGCAAGAACGAAGGATACAGGGCAGGAAGGCTGTCTTTCTTGTGTTGTTTGATTAAAGGAGAGTTTAACGTGACAAAAATTTATGATGCAGCCAACTGGTCAAAACACGAAGACGATTTTACACAAATGTTTTACAACCAAAATGTGAAGCAGTTCTGGCTTCCTGAAGAGATTTCCTTAAACGGGGATCTCTTGACATGGAAATATTTAGGTGAAAAAGAGCGAGATACGTACATGAAGGTACTTGCTGGACTGACTTTACTTGATACAGAACAAGGAAATACAGGGATGCCGATTGTGGCTGAACATGTAGAAGGCCATCAGCGTAAAGCGGTATTAAACTTTATGGCGATGATGGAAAATGCGGTACATGCGAAATCATACTCAAATATCTTCATGACACTCGCACCAACTGAAACGATCAGTGAAGTGTTTGAATGGGTCAAGAAGAATAAATTCTTGCAAAAGAAAGCAGATATGATTGTCAGTTTATACCGTTCGATTCAAAAGGATGATCCGATTTCCCTCTTTAAAGCAATGGTTGCTTCTGTTTATTTAGAAAGCTTCCTATTTTACAGTGGTTTTTACTACCCGCTTTATTTTTATGGACAAGGAAAGCTCATGCAAAGCGGTGAAATCATCAACTTGATTTTGCGTGATGAAGCGATTCACGGTGTGTACGTTGGATTATTAGCACAAGAAATTTACAACAAACAAACACCTGACGTGCAAAAAGAGCTGTACAATTTCTCGATTGACCTCTTGAACGAGCTTTATGAAAATGAACTTCATTACACGGAAGATATATATGACCAAGTCAATTTATCGCATGATGTGAAAAAGTTCATTCGTTACAATGCCAATAAAGCGTTAATGAACCTTGGATTTGCCCCTTACTTTGAAGAAGAAGAGATCAATCCAATTGTATTGAACGGACTCAATACAAAAACAAAGTCGCATGACTTCTTCTCAATGAAAGGGAATGGCTACAAAAAAGCGACGGTTGAGCCGTTAAAAGATGACGACTTCTTCTTTGGAGATGAATCATAAGTAAGGCGTAAAAGTCAAAACGCATCACTCGTTTTGGCTTTTTGCCATTTCATACAATGCGTTACATACTGGAGGTTAAAGAACATGGGGAAAATGGATGAAATCATACTAGTTGCACCGCGCACACGCGTATTCCAAAACGAAACGCTTGCGTTTAATGGTGTGAATAGTGAAGAGAAAACAATCAACACAATTATGAAAGAAATCGAAGAGCACTTCAAGCAGATGCGAAGAGGCGATGCGGAAGAAAATCCTGACTTCAAGCAGCCGATTCCTTATGTCGTGATTAAGCGTGAGGACGAAGTGTATGTATATGAAAGGCTTCAAGGCGGGGGAGAGACTCGATTGCATCATAAGTTATCTCTTGGCTTTGGTGGTCACATGAATTTCATCGAAGGCAAAAACTTTGCTGAAATTCTAAAAGAAAATACGGATCGTGAACTAGACGAGGAACTTTCTATTCAAGAAGAAGACAAACTTGAGATGAAAACCCTTGGTTTAATTAATGATGATGACAACAGTGTCGGCCGTGTGCACATTGGACTGTTATCAGCGCTTGAATTATCTCCAAGTGCTCATGTAGAAGTGAAAGAAACAGATCAAATATCAGGAAAATGGATGAAAGCATCTGATTTGAAAAAGCCTGAATACTTCGATCGACTTGAAACGTGGTCTCAATTTGTCGTGAACATTTTAGCATAAAGGAATCAATCATAAACCGGCTCAGCAGCAGACTTGAGCCGGTTTATTTCGTTATAACAGCTTCAGTTATTGGAAAACGAATGCGTCGTGACCGGCCTGTTTCAATCTTGCGACGAGGTCATCCGCATTTTGCTTTGTACGAAAAGCTCCGGCTTGTACTCGGAACATACCTCCCTCTAATACAACAAAGGCGTCAAAGCCTTTTGATTTCAGCGTGGCTGCTAATTCATCTGCATTGGCTTTCACCTTGAAAGCTCCAGCCTGTACTTTATAAAGATTACTTGCTTTTTTTTTCAGCTGAAAGGCTTTCTCTAATCCAGTGGCATGAGCGCGAGCGATGCCTTGAAGGAAGGTCGCGTTGCGGAGCTTATTTGCATCAGCTGCCGTATCAATGAAACCATTCTCTGTTAAAATAGCGGGCATAGAAGTTTCTCGAAGAACGTGGAAGTTCGCTGTTTTCTTGCCGCGGTTGGCAAAATCCACCGAGCGAACAATTTCATCATGAAGGGCATTGCGATACGTGGTGGTTGGTGCTGAAACGCCAGGATACACATAGCTTTCAAAACCTGTGCCCCCGCCCGCATTAACATGAATAGACACGAAATAGTCAGCTCCCCAGCTGTTTGCCGCATTTGTACGCTGGGCCAAAGTAACGGATTGATCAATTGAACGACTTAAGCGGACGGAAACGTCATCATAATCACTAATCAACATATCTCTCAATAAAATCGCGATTTGCAGTGTGATATTTTTCTCCAAAAGTCCATTAACAGCAGCTCCAGAATCTGTTCCTCCATGGCCAGGATCAATAAAAATTTTCACCATCTATTCATCACCTCGTCTTTATTTTATGAGAAAATAGAAAAATTGCCTGTACAAAATGCGGAAATCATTGAGACTCTTTTCTGCACAATTTGTGATGAGAAAGCTACATTTTTCTAAGAAAAAACAAATTGTTGGTTTGTCCGCCTAAATGGGATGAATACAATGGAAATAGCACATCATTTCCTGGGAAACCGCAGAAATTCCTACAATATTCGGTATCTCGGGTCATTTTGACAGCAAACTTGGGCTTAAGCGGGCGATTGTCACGATTACAGCTCCACCCGAATAGAATAAAGAGAGAAGAGCGAGAGGTGAATACGTTGGAGCGAGCTGTCACATATAAAAACAACGGCCAAATCAATATTATACTTAACGGACAAAAGCAAGTATTGGTTGATGCAGATTCAGAGGCAGAATACCTAGAAGCCTTGCAGAAAAATGAGGCAAAACACAGCATCTTACGGGAAATAGAGCGTGAAATGAACAGCCTTGTCGGTATGGATGAAATGAAACGAAACATAAAAGAGATTTATGCTTGGATCTTTGTCAATCAAAAAAGGCAGGAACAAGGGTTAAAGGTAGGTAAACAAGCGCTTCATATGATGTTCAAAGGGAATCCGGGCACAGGGAAAACGACGGTTGCAAGACTTGTCGGGAAGCTTTTCTTTGAAATGAATGTCCTTTCAAAGGGTCACTTAATTGAAGCGGAACGCGGAGATCTAGTCGGGGAGTACATCGGTCATACTGCTCAAAAAACAAGAGACTTAATTAAAAAATCACTAGGCGGCATTTTGTTCATCGACGAAGCCTATTCTCTTGCCCGCGGAGGCGAAAAGGATTTTGGGAAAGAAGCGATTGATACCCTAGTAAAACATATGGAGGACAAACAGCACGAATTCATTCTCATTCTTGCTGGCTACTCCAAGGAAATGGATCATTTTCTATCATTAAACCCGGGGCTGCAATCCAGATTTCCAATCAATATCAGCTTTCCTGATTATACCGTCGATCAGCTCATGGACATTGCCAAACGGATGATGGCTGACAGAGAATATATATTTACTCAAGAAGCTGAATGGAAGCTGCGAGATTACTTAATGCACATTAAAAGCACCACGAGTCCTGCAAAATTCAGCAACGGCCGTTTTGTGCGAAACACGATTGAAAAGGCCATTCGAACCCAAGCGATGAGACTCCTGCTTGTGGATCATTATGATAAAAAAGATTTGCTCACGATTAAAAGTCACGATCTCCAAATGAAAGAGGATACGCCTACTTAAAATGGCGTATCCTTTTTATAAAGAGATACTAAAATAAACCATCCGAATAGTGGTATACGTGTGATGTGTTTGGTATGATGGTACTACTGAAAACTTAAGTACAGAAAGGAAACAACTGACGTTGAATGAACATGAAATGACAGAAAAAGCGATCCTTGTCGGCTGTCAATTGCCGCATGTCACGGATGAACGCTTTCAATACTCAATGGAAGAATTAGCTTCCTTAACCAAAACGGCTGGCGGTGAAGCTGTCAGCGTAATGACGCAGAAGAGAAATAGACAAGACAGCGCAACATATATCGGTAAAGGGAAAGTAGAAGAGCTTGAAGTGCTTTGTGAGGAATTCGAATGTGATGTCATTATTTTTAACGACGAACTGTCTCCAAGTCAGCTAAAAGCTTTGGCAACTGCCTTAGATGTGAAAATTATCGATCGGACACAATTGATATTAGACATCTTTGCAAAAAGAGCCCGGACAAGAGAAGGGAAGCTGCAAATAGAGCTTGCCCAGCTTCAGTATGCCTTGCCGAGACTAAGCGGACAAGGGATCAGCCTCTCAAGACAAGGCGGCGGAATTGGCGCAAGAGGTCCAGGTGAAACAAAACTTGAAACAGATAGACGTCATATTCGAAACCGTATTCACGAAATTAATGGACAATTATCTACAGTCAAAGAACACCGTACAAGATACCGGGAACGCCGGAAGAAAAATGGTGTGTTTCAAATTGCCATTGTTGGGTATACGAATGCCGGAAAATCTACTTTGTTTAACCAATTAACAGATGCAGATAGTCATGAAGAAGATCTGCTGTTTGCGACACTTGATCCAATGACACGTAAGATGACATTAGCATCTGGCTACAGTGTGCTGATTTCAGACACCGTTGGTTTTATCCAAGACCTCCCAACAACACTCATTGCGGCATTTCGTTCCACTCTTGAAGAAGTGAAGGAAGCTGATTATTTGCTTCATGTCATTGATTCTTCTAATGAGGATTACGAAGGTCACGAACGGACGGTTCATGAGCTTTTAGAGGAATTAGAAGCAGATCGAATTCCAATGCTGACGGTTTATAACAAAGAAGATCAAATCAGACCGGATTTCATCCCATCTTCAAAGCATCGTCATCTGTTAATCAGTGCGAGACGCGAAGAAGATGTGAAGCGATTAAAAGCGGATATTATGGCAGAACTGAAACAAAACTTTTTAAAGCCATATCATGTGAAGATTCCTGCGTATGAAGGAAAGCTCATCTCCGCATTAAAATCAGAAACGCTCGTTGAATCACTAGAATTTCAAAAAGAAGCAGAACTTTATGACATCACCGGGTTTAGCGGTGAGGAGCAGACCATATTAGGTCAAATCAAGAAGTATATGTTGTAAGAAAGGAATTAAATCAAGATGTTTCATACATTAAAACACGGCAGTATTTTAGAAAAAGTAGCAGCAGAAACAGAACAAGATATTTTACACATGCATCAGCAAATTGATCAAAAGAGCGAACAAAATGAGTGGCGGGTGCTTGAAAGCTACCGAAAGCATAGAGTCAGTGACTCTCACTTTAATCCAACAACTGGATATGGCTACGATGATATGGGAAGAGACACTTTAGAAAAAATTTATGCGGACGTCTTCGGGGGAGAAAGCGGCCTTGTGCGTCCGCAGATCATTTCCGGCACGCATGCGATTTCCATTGCGTTATTTGGTGTGCTAAGACCTGGTGATGAATTGATCTATATGACGGGAAAACCATACGATACGCTAGAAGAAATTGTAGGGATTCGCGGCAAAGAAGGGACAGGCTCATTAAAAGACTTCCAGATTGATTACAAGGCCATTGATTTAAGGCAAGATGGATCCGTCGATTATGACAAAGTAAAAGAGTCGATCTCCTCTAAAACAAAAATGATCGGCATTCAGCGTTCGAAAGGTTATGCGTCAAGACCTTCCTTTACAATAGAAGAAATCGAGCAAATGATTTCATTTGTAAAAGAGATCAATGAAGAAATCATTGTGTTTGTGGACAACTGTTATGGTGAATTTACTGAATTACAAGAGCCATGTCATGTGGGAGCGGATCTTATGGCGGGTTCACTTATTAAAAACCCGGGCGGCGGGCTTGCCAAAACAGGCGGCTACATCGTTGGAAAAGAAAAATGGGTCGAAGCTTGCTCTTATCGAATGACATCTCCGGGCATCGGCAGTGAAGCGGGTGCCTCGCTGTATGCGCTCCAAGAAATGTATCAAGGATTTTTCTTAGCACCGCATGTTGTGGCACAAAGCTTAAAGGGTGCGGTGTTCACGGCTCGTTTTCTTGAGAAGCTTGGGTTCCAAACGAACCCAGCGTGGAATGCGAAAAGAACGGATTTAATTCAATCCGTCGAATTTGGCGATCCTAACAAAATGATTGCATTCTGTCAGGCGATTCAATATGCATCTCCGATCAACAGTCACGTCACACCGCATGCAAGCTATATGCCGGGATACGAGGATGATGTCATTATGGCAGCGGGCACCTTCGTCCAAGGAGCTAGTATCGAGTTATCAGCCGATGGACCGATCAGACCTCCTTATACAGCCTACGTTCAAGGCGGACTCACGTATGCCCATGTGAAAAATGCGATTTGCAGTGCTGTAGATGCCTTATTGGAACAAGGTTTTATCGACATACCTGCTCGATAAAAAAATCCATGTTAATATTCCTAACATTTCGTTGACACATAATATAACATGACATATAATAAATTTAAGCAAAGAGGAGGAGACAGTTGAGATGAGTGATAACATTCGCCGCTCAATGCCTTTATTCCCAATTGGGATTGTCATGCAGCTAACAGAATTATCTGCAAGGCAAATTCGCTATTATGAGGAAAATGGTTTAGTATTTCCAGCAAGAAGTGATGGGAATCGCCGATTATTTTCTTTCCATGATGTTGATAAATTACTAGAAATTAAAAACCTCATCGAACAAGGTGTAAACATGGCAGGAATCAAAAAACTTTTTGCCAAAGCTGAGGCAGAACATCCAGCGTCTGATGCAAAGACCGAGAAGAAAACCACAGCCAAGCACAACTTGACAGATGATGAACTCAGGAAGCTACTGAAGAAGGAACTCATTCAGGCTGGACGTTTCCAACAAGGAACGACCTTTAGGCAGGGGGATATGTCAAGGTTCTTCCGTTAACCAATTAGCAAAAGCATTGCTATACAATTTTACCTTTTGTAGGGGAGGAGTTTTACGAAATGGCAAAATACACAAGAGAAGATATCGTAAAATTAGTAAATGAGGAAAACGTAAAGTACATCCGTCTGCAATTTACAGACATTCTCGGAACGATTAAAAATGTTGAAATTCCTGTGAGCCAGTTAGAAAAAGCTCTCGATAACAAATGTATGTTTGACGGTTCATCTATTGAAGGCTTCGTACGTATTGAAGAATCAGATATGTATCTATACCCAGATCTCAACACATTTGTTATATTCCCTTGGACAGCAGAAAAAGGTAAAGTTGCACGCTTTATTTGTGACATTTACAAGCCAGACGGGACGCCATTTGATGGAGACCCGCGTAATAACTTAAAGCGTGTCTTAAAGGAAATGGAAGACCTAGGATTTAGTGATTTCAACCTTGGACCTGAGCCAGAATTCTTCTTATTTAAATTAGATGAAAAAGGCGAGCCAACGCTTGAATTAAACGATAAAGGTGGATACTTTGACCTTGCACCAACAGATCTAGGCGAAAACTGCCGCCGTGATATCGTGCTTGAGCTTGAAGAAATGGGCTTTGAAATTGAAGCGTCTCACCACGAAGTAGCACCTGGACAGCATGAAATTGACTTCAAATATGCAGGCGCCATCCGTTCTTGTGATGACATTCAAACATTCAAACTCGTTGTCAAAACGATTGCGAGAAAGCATGGTCTTCATGCGACATTCATGCCAAAACCATTGTTCGGTGTAAACGGATCAGGTATGCACTGTAACCTATCATTATTCAAAAATGGCAAAAACGCATTCTTTGATGAAAAAGCAGATTTACAATTAAGCGAGACTGCTAGACACTTTATCGCGGGTATCGTCAAGCACGCAACAAGCTTTACAGCGGTCACAAACCCAACAGTTAACTCTTACAAGCGTCTTGTGCCTGGTTATGAAGCACCATGCTATGTGGCATGGAGTGCACAAAACCGCAGCCCATTGATCCGTATCCCTGCATCACGCGGCATCAGCACACGTGTAGAAGTACGCAGCGTAGACCCATCTGCAAACCCATACCTTGCATTAAGCGTATTACTTGCAGCAGGTCTTGACGGAATCAAAAACAAACTAGACGCACCAGCACCAATCGACAGAAACATCTATGTCATGGACAAAGAAGAGCGCCTTGAAAACGGCATCGCTGACCTACCTGCAACACTTGCAGAAGCTCTTGAGCTGCTGAAATCAAACGAAGTCATGGTCAACGCACTAGGCGATCACTTATTCGAACACTTCATCGAATCAAAAGAAATCGAATGGGATATGTTCCGCACCCAAGTACACCCATGGGAACGCGATCAGTATATGTCTCAGTATTAATAAAGAAAACCCCTTGGAGCCAATGGCTTCAGGGGGTTTTTATTTTTGTGGGTGTTTCTAATATTTCAAAATGAAAAAGCCGCCACCCACAATTCACCCACAAAAAAATGATAAAAAAATCACTCCATTATCTTGGAGATATACTCTTCATATTTATTCATTGAATTTGTGTCTATTTTTTCTAGTATGAGGTCCAAGCCAGCGAAGCTGTACCGATGCAGAAAGATTGAAGTAGAAATGATAAGATTCCCCTCAAAGTGTGAAAGACGATTCTGACGGGAATGATCAAAAAGAAGAGGAAGACAGGACTGCCTAAGATGGCACGCAAACGAATTCTTAGAAGGAGACTGTAACAAAGCATCTAGGAAAGGGAAAAAACCAGGTTATGTAATTAAAGTATCTGAAGATGACATTTTAGTAAGGTTCCTTAGTGGTAATACCTTGGTTGTCCAAAGTCTTTGGCTGAAAACTTGGATGAGGCACTTACTGAAGATGATCTGAAGGCTTTGATTCATTTGTCTTTAGATTTAAGGGACGAACACTTCTTTAAAATGTGTGTACGTGATTTGCAAGCTCTTCAGGGCAAATAAAAAGAACCGAAGCACAAGGCTCCAGCTCTAATGAATCTCGACAATTCATTATAACATGGGAGGCCTTGTGCATGAATAATCCTTACAAACATATAGACTCTAACATCTCAATTGATCAGCTTTTTGAAAAAGGAGAGGTTAAAGTCATTATCCTAGATGGCCATTCCAACGAAGCGTTTTTGGCTGAAGCACCTATTTACGGAAAAACGGAAATCACTACACGTGACGGCCAGTTCACAAATTTAAATTATACAAGTTCTCACAGAATAGATATTTAGCAGATAGAGTTCCCTAATTACTTGAAAAAATCTAAAAAATGCCGATTCAATAAAGAAGAATATTGAAAAGGTGTGTATTTATGGAGTATTTTGGATTTCTTGAAAAAATGGGGATACCAGGTAATTTGGCTGCTGCAATAATAGTTTTATTAATCATTTTCAAATTAATAAGACCTATTAATTTATTATCATCAAGTATCTTTGAACAAAAGTTGTTAACTAAAGATATGGTTATACTATTATTAAGTATTAAATATCTTGGACAGACTTTATGGTGGGTATTGATTAATCTGTCTATACTTTATACTTTTGGTGTACCGTCCTGGACTGGGGATCCAAATTTATCTCCCATGATAGGATCAATTTTTTTCACAATTGGTGCTCCAATTTTCACTATAATTTATGTTATAAACAGTCAATCCTCTTCAAAACTTAATCGGTTTGGGGTAAGAGTATTATTAGCAATACTGTTCATGGTTTGCTTATTGTGCTATTATTTTCCGTTGAATGGAACAGTTGTAACAAATGTATTCGTGGAAAATCCAATTGGAAAATTAGCAATTATAATAGGATGTATGACCGTTCTATGTCTCCCTATACCAGCATTAATGAAGCAAATTTCAAAGTTTTTATATTGGACAAAAGAAAAGTATATACTCGTTTCTGACATTGATTTAGCTAATGAACAAAATATTCTTGAAAGTGTTTTGAATAAAAAATCTTGGTATGTACTACACGCTATAAACAAAGAATTAATTTTATTAGGAAATAATCCTAAGCCAAAGTTATGTACAGAAACAAAAATTATCAAGTTAGAAGACTTGTGCAATATAAAAATGTCGATTGAAGAGGTCGATCAAGATTCTACAAACGAGGAATCTACGAACGATAGTACTACAAACAATAATTCAATTATATAATTAAACAGTCTGCTTATAAGATTTTTTAGAGAGAGGGTATAAATTTGTTAACCAACCAATTATGCCTTATTCCTGAGGTCAATGAAAAGCAGGTCCGTCAGACATTAATAAATGAATTGAAGCTTTATAAAGCATTAAAAGTTAAACAAGAGAATTTAAATGAACAAAAAGAAAATGGTGTTTTTACTTTATTCCCAAGATTAAGAGATCAAAATGTTTGTTCGGAGCTGAAGGTGCGGCAAATAGAAAGAGCATTAGAGTACAGCTTGGATGAAATTGAACAAGACATTATTCGAAGTACCTTACTTCACGAATGGTTAAAGATCTTGAGGTATGCGAAGAGCTAGGATTAAAGAAAGATCGATTTTACAAATTGAAAAAGCAAGCTACGTTTAAACTTTCGACAGCACTTGGAATCATCTGAGTGCTGTTTTGTATTTGAAAAAAAATAATGGTAAAATACATCATGTTTCTCATAATATGTTTAAAAGAGGTGCGATGATTTTGAAGAAACTTACACTCCTTCTAGTAGTATTAATTCTAACTGTGACATCTATAACATTAATAATAAATAAAACCAAAACTGAAAAATTTAAGAATGAAAATTGGGCCTATGAATATTTAAAAATTAATAAACTGCATAACCAGAAAAAACTAACTGGAAAAGGTGTTAAAGTAGCATTAATTGATTCAGGTGTTTCATTTAAGCAGGAGATCAATGTTAAGAAGGGGGTAAACGTTTTAGATCCCAAAAGATCATATCAAGATAATCATGGTCATGGAACTCATTTAGCTGGAATTTTAACTAATAAAGACATTGGTGTTGCGCCAAACATCGATTTATATGTAATTAAAGCCTTGGATAACAATTTAAACGGTGATATTAATAATGTAATAGAAGCAGTGAATTATAGTATTGAAGAAAAGGTTGACATTATTCTAATGTCATTTGGCACTTTAAAATATTCTAAAAAACTGGAATCTGTAATAAATAGAGCTTTAAGAAATAATATTGTTGTAATATCATCGGTTGGGAACTATGGGTTACAAGAAAAGAGCGAGATACTCTACCCTGCTAAATTTGAAGGTGTTATTGCTGTAGGAGCTTTAAATATGAACGGTGATATATGGAAAGGGACAACTGTAGGTAATGGATTAAATGTGTTACTTCCGGGGCAGTATATAAAAAGTTATTCAAAAGATGGTTCTTTTTTATATAGTAGTGGTACTTCAATGGCGGCTGCCTACATGGCAGGTCTTGCTGCTCTCTTTTTTGAAGAATATTCTTCTTATAATAAATCCACAATCTCTAAAAAAATATGGAAAAAAATCAAAAATTTAGATAAAATAAATGGGTATTCAGTTATGAATACAGATAAATTTTTTTGAGAAAGAAGGGTTTATATGAAGAATAAGCTTATTTTAGTAGTACTGTCTTTTATTCTATGTTTTTCGGCGGTGACTCCAGTATATGCTGAGAGCGTAACTTCACAGGATAGTGAATTTGTGGTTAGTGATCAATTGATTGAACAAGTATACGAGGATACCGGTATAGATGTTTCAAATGTAGATGTATCAAACTTTAATAAAGAATTTGACTTTCTTTTGAATGATCCAGTATTTATTGAATTAGAAGAAACTTTAGCGTTACAGAGTCAGAATGCTGAATTGAAAGAAGACAGTGTAACTGGTCAGTGGATACCGGTGGTGGCTGCTGCTTTAAGATTATTAATTTCTCAAGTTGGAAAAAAGGGAATGCAAAAAGGATGGAAAGTAGCTAGACCATATGTGCAGAAAGCATTAAAGGCGCCTCAAAATTATATTATTGATGGCCCTGGATCAGGAGGGCGCATTATACAGGTACGTAGCAAAAAAACCAAAAAACCACTATTCAGACTAGATTATGCACCTATAAAACATGGAAGACCTGCTGTTCTGCATTATCATGTTCCACCTAATCTAAAAGATCATCATGTTATTTTCTAAAGGGGAGATCAACGTTGCTTAACTTAGACGATACAATGCATTTGCATGTAGGCTATTATGAAAATGATTTAGATTATGAAGGTGTGTTTTTTAAAAGTTTAGATTCAGGGAAATGGTTATTGTTTTTTGATCAAGAAAACTATGGTATAAAACTTAAACAAAAATATGAAAAATATGATGATTTTGGTTTGTTGGTTGGAGAGTATAATATTGATGATGAAGATATTGAGGATAAAGGTGATGCATTATTCGAACGATTTCTAAAAGAAAATGGTTTAATTAAAGCATAGCGTTTTTGTGTGATACGTTACAATAAATAAAATGATATAGAAGAAGACATCTTTATCTGTTTGAAGACTGTTATGCAGTCTTTAAGCTTTTCTAGAAGTATATTGATTCTGAAGGCGATGCGTTTTGGGAATAATTGAACCAAAGTGTCTATGTTTATGGGCACTTTTTTATTTGTATTGCAGAGAAAAAGCCGACAAAAAGGGGACCTTTTTTCTTAAGTGGATCATCGTAAGATAGAGACAAGCAAAATGAACGTGAATATTTTGTCCAGAAGGAAGAACCTGCGGACGCTGATCATTGAGCACTTTACGTGCCTTGATTGGTGTCCGCTTTTTTTATTGGGAGACGCGTCTTTCCTTTATCAATGGCGTATCTGGATACGGAACAAAGGTGTTGAGAAATGTGGCCATACGAGAGGAACATTCTGAGCCTGGATAGCAGCTGGTCTGCGGCAGCCGTATCGAGGACAGTTTTCACTTGATGATTGACTGTACTTGGCATCCTCTCGGAGTGTAGTCATCATTGCAAAATCTATTTAAGCGAATAGCGTAAGGTGGTGCTTATTCGGCAAGGAGAGTATGAACATGAAGATCAGAGATTCTTTATCCGTAGAAACAACGAAGCAATTAAAGCGCATTGCTCCTGGTTCTAATCGAAAGAAGAAGAGCAATGCTGATCCGATAACAAAGCGATATTGGGAAGAAATCATGGGAACGAGACGTGAAACGTACCAACGACAAGGCGGACGTATCCGGAGGAAACGCTGATTTGATGGGAACAGTCGTCTTTTGGGTGTATGGCTGCAGGTGCTTTGGTGTGGGATAGGAGCGCAAAAGCAAAAAAGGAGATGATGAACATGGCATCAAAATTTGGTGTATCTGCTAATCCAAAAAAAGCGAATCATACTTTAGGAAAGGACAAGGTTGTGGTTGTTGCGATTCAGAATCACAATGATTACATTTGTGGACCAAATCTTATTCCTCAACGAAAAGTTGCAGGGAAATGGGTCACAATCAAGACGAATTCACCTAACCCGCTTAACCCAGCAGAGAAACAGTACGATGAATTCGGCATCAAGGAATCACTAGGTAATAGAAAAGGTACGTATCGATTCAAAGTAGATTTAGAGCGATACGACAAAAACGGAAACCACGTTGAAACTGTTGGTACGTTCTATACATCTGAATTTTACGTTAAATAAAACCAATGCACTGAATACCTGGAAATTTTCAACTCACCTCCGATATAAGTCTAGGAGGTGAGTTTTTTTTCAACAAAACTAACAGTAAAACGTCATTTGATGATGCTACAGACGCAAGATTATATTTGCAACAGTTTGGGAAAAATATGCATAGTGCTAAGTTTTCTGAACAAGAAAAATTTAAAGACCAAATTAAGAAACATGATAGGAAACACATTAAAATGCTTTTGGGTAGGATTGAGGATATGTTAGATAACAAAAAATCTTTAAATCATGTTTTTACAGCTTTTTTTGTAATATTGGCTTTCATTATTGGAAATCAAATAAAATTTAGTGAAAGTCTTTTTGTATATATAAAAGAAATAAGCTATCAATTTATTGCTGTATGTCTTGGTGCTGTTATGGTTTTTATAGTATGGGCCATTCTGACTTACCGTGATAAGGCTTTACTAGAAGAATTGAACGGTTACAAACGATTACTACAAGAATGTTTAGATGAAATTCCAGATAGAAGTTTTAAATTAGATAAGTACTGAACGCCTTAGGAGATAATGTGTTTTTTTATTGGAGGCGATACAATACATCATGAATATCAAAACAATTCCCGTACATAAAATCCTCCAATATACCCCTAGTGTCAATACTCTCGTACGATTAATAAAACATAGTTTATATGGACTGAATATATTTTCTTTATGATCTAATTAAAGAAGAGCATTAGTGTATTAATCCGTTATTTGTTTACTTTATGCATTAAAATGGTGAAACAAGAAGTTTCTTGAAGTATATTTAAGAATATCAAAATCTAATTATTAATACTAATGGGGGAGAACTAATGCATCAGTTAATGGACAAAGAAAGATTTCTCAAAAAATATTTAATCAATGAAGAGGAGTTTAAAGAGACTGGTATAGTATGGAGTGAATTAAAATCAATTTTTAATGATTATACTTCTTGTAGAGAATTACTTGAACATACAGGTAAAACAATAGCGGATATTTTAAGGACACATTCTGATGCTCATACGGTACGAATGAGAATAAAAGACCCTGAGCATCTTATTGAGAAATTAATTAGAAAAAGCATTAACAACTCCGAGTTTTCATTTGATATTGATGATTACAAGTCAAAAATAACTGATTTAATTGGGCTAAGGGTTCTTCATTTATACAAAGATCAGGCTATAAATCTTGATAACATGATAAGAAATTATTGGGATTTGGAAGAGAAGGTCATAATTTATATTAGACAGGGTGACATAGATGATGATGAGAAAGCTAAATTAGAAGCAGAAGGGAAATTCAATGTAAAAAAACATTCAGCTGGATACCGTTCTTGGCACTATTTAATAAAAAGTCGTTTAACTAAAGAGCTAACTTTAGCTGAAATACAAGTTCGCACAATTTTTGAAGAGGGTTGGAGTGAGATTGACCATCAACTTCGTTATCCTTATTATGTTGGGGATAAAATCTTAACTAATCAATTACTAGTGTTAAATAGATTGGCTGGTAGTGCAGATGAAATGGTTAACTCAATTAAAGAAACATTAGAGCGTTTTACAGAGCTGAATCAAGAGAAACAAGAGTCGAAAAATACAATTGAAAAATTAAGGCAAGAAATAAGTAATCTAAACTTGAAGGAACCACAATCAAAGTCACTTTTAAATTTAGTAAGTAATATTGAAAGACAGCAAGGAGATGCAATGTTTCCTGCAGCGATTCGTTTCCAGCAAGTATTAGAACAGGCTAGAGCAGTCGATTCTGACTTGATTACAAAAGCTATTGATAGAATGGGATCAATTGCGTTTACAGGAAGTCGAAATAAATAAAACAAACTCAAACTTAATTCAGCAGCTCGGAGGTGGGTGATATGTAATGGCTAGACGGCGCGATCTAAGAAGAGATGAGGCTTTTCGTCTTTGGAAAGAAAGCGATGGAACCCGCTTGCTTAAAGACATTGCAGATGAGTTGGGTGTGACAAGCAACACAGTCCGTAAATGGAAAGCGAACGATAAATGGGAAGACAAATTCAAAGGGAGCGCTCCTAAATTAAATAGGAGCGCTTCTTTACGTTCCGGCGCACCTAAAGGGAACAAAAACGCCAAAGGAAACAAAGGTGGTAAAGCGCCAACTGGTAACCAAAATGCTAAAGGTAATAGGGGCGGCGCAGCTCCAAAAGGAAATAAAAATTCTTTACGCACGGGTGAATATGAATCTATCATGTTTGATTATATGGACGACACAGAAAAGGAATTCTTTGAGCAGATTGAGACCGATCCGCTCTATCAAATTGAATTGACCATACGTGAGCTTAGTATTCGAGAGCGGCGCATGATGCACAGGATCATGAAGTATGAGAATGGTTTAACCGATAATCAGCGGCGTGTACTTCAACAACTTAGGAAGACAAAAGACGTTGCACCATCCACAAGTGAGAATGGTGTTGTCAAATACGTTCCGATTATCAATGAACGTCTTGTAGTCACTGAAGTTGAAGAAACTCAATTACCTGTTATTGATCGCATCCTAGAAATAGAGGAAGCATTGACGCGAGTAACAGACAAGCGTCTTAAAGCCATTAGGCAGAAACACGACATTATGAAAACTATGTCAGAGCATGAATTGAGGCTGCGTGGTCTTGATCTTGCAAACCGAACGAGAGAGGCAGAACTGGAGCGAATCACCGCTCGACCTGTCGATGACTCTGTACAGATAACGATTAAGAGAGCAAAGAAAAAAGGTGATGGCTGATGCAACTGATGGAGAAGGAAGTCAATCCACACTTTGAGGACTTTCTTTTTGACTGGGATCAGAAGTTTCAGTTCTTGGTGGGTGGTTACGGGTCATCTAAAAGCTATCACATTGCCCTGAAACTCATCTTAAAGTTACTGGATGAAAAGAGGACAGCCCTTGTGATTCGTGAAGTCTATGACACGCACAGAGATTCCACGTTTTCTTTATTTGAAGAGATCGTGAATGATCTAGGACTCGACCATGTCATTCAGTGCCGGACATCACCGCTCATGCTGAAATTCCATAATGGGAGCCGGATCATCTTCAAAGGCTTGGACAAGCCAGCCAAATTGAAGTCGATCAACAACATCTCAATCATATGGATTGAGGAATGTTCCGAGGTTAAGTACGAGGGATTTAAGGAGCTGCTTGGTCGTTTGCGTCATCCAACGTTGCAGCTGCATATGATTCTATCAACGAACCCTGTCGGGCAGGATAACTGGACATACCGTCACTTCTTTAAAGACGATCAGAACAACCGCTTTATTATGGATGACGAGACATTGTACGAAGAGCGAACCATTGCTATCAACGATACGTACTATCATCATTCTACAGCGGAAGACAACTTATTCCTTCCGGTCAGTTACATTAAGCAGCTGGACGAACTGAAGGAATACGATCCAGACCTTTATCGAATAGCCCGAAAAGGTCATTTTGGCATTAACGGAATTCGTGTTCTTCCTCAATTCGAGGTGCAGCCGCATGAAGATGTGATGCTGGCCATCTCAAATATTAATCGTCCTTTGCTTAAAGCGGGCATGGACTTTGGTTTCGTAGAGTCATATAACGCTTTGATTCGACTGGCCGTCGATCATGAGAAGAAATATCTATACATCTATTGGGAGTATTATCAAAAAGGCACAACCGATGATGAAACTGTTCAAGAGCTTATCGAATTTGCAAAAACAAAAGAGCTTATCAAAGCGGACGCAGCTGAACCGAAAACCATCGCATACTTCAGGAAGATGGGATACAACATGGTGGCCGCTCATAAGTTCCAGGGATCACGTTTGCAGTACACAAAGAAGATCAAGCGGTTCAAGAAAATCATATGTTCCGATTCATGTAAAAACACGATTTATGAGCTTCAGCCGCTCACATACAAGACAGACAAGAACGGTAACATCATAGAAGACGAGTTTAAGATTGATCCCCATACGTTGTCGGCCATCTGGTATGCGCTAGATGATTATGAGGTCACCGATCTGAAAGAGAAACCAAAAGAGCGGACACGCCCGAACAGAGAAAGGAGGTCACGCTGATGAATAAAGTGAAAGCTACTGTGATTAAATCAACTGTTTCTGAAACGACCAAACAAATTCATGAGGATGGCTTTAATTATGAGGCTGATGGCGTTATTGAGCCGCCATACAATATCAAGGAGCTCAAACAAATAGCCGAGTATTCTACCATTCTTCAACAATGTATAGATACATATAAAACGAATATTCTAGGATTCGGCTTGGGAGTTGAATACACTTTCGACTTCAACGCTGAGAACGCAACAGAGGGAAAGAAAAAGGCAGCTGAGAAAGAATGGACAAGGCTTGAAGAGTTCGCCAGATATATGAACTATGATGAGTCAGCCGAAGTGGTCCTTGGTTATGTGATAGAAGACCGAGAAAAAAACAGGTAATGGATTTGTCGAAGTGCTTCGAGATGGTACAGGGAAGCCTGCAGCCTGCAGGAATTGAATATCTGGATGCACAATACTTGAGAGTCTGTAAGCTTGGTGATCCTGTTGAGGTCGATTTCCGATACACAGAAAACGGCCAGGTAAAGTCATTGAAGCGAAAGAAGAGATTCAGAAAATATGTTCAGAAAATCAACACTATAAATGTTTTCTTCAAGGTTTAAGGTTTAGAGGAAAAGAAGTTGTATCCTTATATTGAAGAGTTTGCTTTAAGCCTTGCAAATCTCTATGAGAAAAGGAATGATTCGGAGAGGGTAGCAGATTATTATAGAACTGCCATAGAAGCTCAAACCGAAATCCAAAAAGGAGAGTGTTTATATGAATATTAAAATGAAGATATTGATTAGCACCGCTTTATTGGTAGGTGCTGCTTGCCTGGGTTCTCTAAATTACTCACAAGAATCAACTGATCGAAATACCACTGTATTTCCTCAAAAAACCGATCGAAACACGACGATGATTGACCGAAATACAACTTCTCTAAACAGATAGACAAAATTAAAAGAGACTTCGAAAAAGAAAGTGGGAACAAATGTTTGATTGACAATTTGGATTTCGTTATAATAAGAATAAGATTGACCCCTTCATGAACCTGGCTGATATTCAGTCAGGTCTTTTTTATATCTACTGGTAAACTCGTTTTTCTTGCAGGAGGTGATTTGATATGAAAGTCAAAATCATTGAAGGGCCGAAAGTTGACGAGCGTCTTAATGATTGCTATCACTATTTAATTAAGTGGTGGAGCAAGGAGTTAAAACGGGATAATCTTGTCTGTCAAAGTGTAAGCAATAAAAGGATAAATGAAGAGAAGCTTGATTGAAGCATATATGAAGAAATCAAGAACTGTAATTTCATTAAAGATGAAGGTTTATCCGGTGTTTCTAATTAGACTTCGCAATAAAATTAAAACAGACCTTTTAGGTCTGTTTTATAGAAAGGATTTGTTATCTTTTATCAAACTAGGTTTATAATGAATTCTCATTCTTTTAGGAAACACCCACAAAATGCCCACGAATCACCCACAATTTAAAAATATTTTATGATTTTGTATTATTTTTTTAAGATGAAAATCTCTATAAATCAACGTTGATGATTCACTAAGACATATAAAGACAATATAGGTTATAATCCGCACCCAAGTACACCCATGGGAACGCGATCAATATATGTCTCAGTATTAATAAAGAAAACCCCTTGGAGCCAATGGTTTTAGACTAACCTAGTCAAATGGGACATAAAAAAACACCCTTCAAGTGATACACTTAAACTGGAGGATATTTTTTATGAAAAAAAACAAATATTCAGCTGAAATAAAATGGGCAGTTGTGAAAGATAAATTAAGCGGGCAGTTTACCAATCAACAAATTATGGATAAATATCATATAAAGAATGTGTCTCAGATTAAAACATGGATGAAGTGGTATCGAGAAAATCAGTTACATCGATTCGATCAGCCAATTGGAAAACAATATAGCTTCGGGTATGGACCTGACAATGTATCAAAAGAGGAAAAAGTGAATAGGCAGATTGAACACCTTAAGATGGAGAATGAAATTCTAAAAAAGTATTTGGAGATCATAGAGGAGTTGAAAAGGGAGTAGCCTTGATTTGATCGAGAGACTACGGAAGAAATATACAGTAACGTCTATCTTAAGTATTTTGCAGGTCGTTAGATCGACCTATTATCGTTGGGTATCCGAAGGAATACGTAAAAAATCATAAGTCGAGAAGGCTGTTATTTCCTTATGTACCGAAACGTCGTTCCGGTACGGCCACCGGAAGATTCGAAAGCTACTTCAGCATCAATATGCTATCAAACGAAACCGAAATACTGTACAGCGCATCATGCAAAAATACCATCTTCAATGTCGTGTGAAGCGTAAAAGAAATTGGAAATCACAAGGGGAATCTGTCATCATTGCCCCAAATATATTAAATCGGAACTTCACCGCAATACACCCGAATTTAAAATGGGTAACAGATATTACTTATATTCAGTATGGACCGAGAACGCTCTACCTTTCGACCATTATGGATTTATACAACAACGAAGTTGTTGCCTATACCCTAGATGATCACCAACAGACATCACTCATATTGAACACATTGAGGGCAGCTTTAGAGAAAAGGAATTTGCCTAAAGGTGTACTTGTGCATTCAGATCAAGGAAGTGTATACAGTTCGTATGCATATCAAAAGGAGCTGGGGGCAAGGGACCTTACAAGCAGTATGTCTAGACGAGGTAACTGTTGGGATAACGCAGTGATTGAATCATTCCATTCCAGCTTAAAATCAGAGGAATTTATGTTTACAAAATTCAATTCTATATCAGAAAAAGATGTCAGACAACGAATCGACCATTACATCAAGTATTATAATGAAGAGCATATCCAAGAAAAATTAGGCTACCACGCACCAAAAACATTTGGTAGCATGTCAGCCTAATAAGGGTGTTTTATTCGTGTCTCATTCTGCTATGTCAGTCTATGGAACTGACCCCATAAGATGAGACAAATAAAAAACACCTTCAAGTTTGAAAATGGATCGTTGTGATCCGAAATAAAACATGGAGGTGTTTTTTCTATGGGGACAAGAGTGAGTTATCCGGTTGAAGTCAAACAGAAGGCTGTAGAAATGAGATTGGCAGGCGTACCTATGAAAGAGATCATGCAGAAATTGAATATCAAGAATAAGACGCAGGTTCAGACATGGGTGAGGTGGCATAAAGCTGGGGATACACACCGGTTCGAACAGCCTGTTGGAAAACAATATACCTATGGAAAGGGTCCCGAGTACTCTTCCGAATTAGAGAGACTGCAGGCAGAAAATCGCTATTTGAGTCAACAGAATGAAGTTTTAAAAAAGTACAACGAATTGGAAAGGAAGTTGATAAGGAAACGTCAATCAAACTGGTAGAAGAATTGTGCAAAACGATGACGGTACAGGACATCTGTGTCCATTTAGGCATCTTACGTACTTCGTATTATAGATGGAAAAAGGATCTGACTCAGAATCATTCTAAAAGACAACTAGAGAAACAGGTCGGCACGTTGTGCCGAAAGCACAAATATCGATATGGTTATCGAAAAATCACAGCTATACTAAAAAGGAGAATGCGTATTAACCATAAAACTGTTCAACGCATCATGCAGAAAAACCAGTGGCAATGCCGGGTTAAAATGAAAAAGCGTAAGAAGAATGGGCAGCCCTATGCCGTGGCCAGTAATATACTGGATCGGAACTTTCAGTCTGATCGCCCTCTTGAAAAACTAGTAACGGACATCACGTATTTGCCTTATGGACAGAAACAATTGTACCTTTCCAGTATATTGGATTTATATAATGGAGAAGTGATTGCTTTTACGATTGGTGATAAGCAGGACACAGACTTTATCTTAAACACACTTAATCAGCTCCCAGCACTGCCTGAGAATTGCGTGTTACATAGCGATCAAGGTTCTGTGTATACATCTTACGAGTATCAGAAAGCTGTTCATATAAAAGGCATTACCATGAGCATGTCCCGTAAAGGGACGCCCGCTGATAATGCCTCCATCGAATCGTTTCATTCCTCACTAAAGTCTGAAACGTTCTATCTTAACAGGATTGACCGCACTACGACCAGCATCGTAGAACGCACTGTCAAAGAATACATTTATTATTATAACAACATTCGTATTCAAACGAAACTAAACAACCAATCACCGATAAACTATCGGCAATTGGCTGTATAAAGGTGTTTTGATCCCTGTCTCAAAAACGGGGGTCAGTCCCCTATTTCAAGGGGGTTTTGTTTTTGAGGATGTTTTTAATATTTCAAAATGAAGGAGACACAACTAACAAGTATGAATATATGAGCCTTAATTGGTCAGAAAGCTTGGGGGATAACTGATCTAATTATTGACCCAGAACCTTTAATCCAATCAAAAGAAAAAGCACTTGAAGATTTAGGGATTGAATTTAAAGACAAGTCACAAGAATTTAAGGATTTCGAGACCACAATAAAATTTCATTAAAAATAAGTGAGACATTTTATAATGGTTATAAATAATAAAGATAGCGGTAGGGAAATTCATCTGAAAGTTATTGAAATACTCGAGTTGCATTTAGCTGAAATAGAGAATTCTAACCATCAATCTTCAGGAATGTTGCAATACTATAATGTCTTTTTTATAGGTATGTATGAGTTCAGTAAAAAAGAGTATGTACAGACTATTCAATATTTATAAGATTTCTGAGAGGCAGCTGGCGTTTGTTGTAGATGAAATTGAAATCTTTATAAATAATCGTTTGAGAGTTTAAACTGTCTGTAAGTGAGCTCTAAAATTACCTGGCTTGATTTTGCTAGAAAAAAACATAAATTCTTGTCCTTTTGTTGGTGTAGCGATTGAATAATTTAAATAATATTTTTGATAGTTGTATCTTGAATAAAGCTTTTTAATTTCCTCAGCAATATCGTATGTTAAGATCCAATAGCGATTCCTCATCTGCTTTTGTATTACTTTTGCTAATTTAACATGATCTTCATGACCATAAAAATTGGTATACAAATCTGGTCCTTTATCGTAATAAGGCGGATCAAAAAAAGTTAGAGATCTACGAGTATTCTTAACGACTTTTTCAATAAATTCTATCGCATCATAGTTGTAGACTTTTATTCTAGAAGCCTTTGCTGCAATTAACTCTATTCGATTTATAATATCATTTTTATTGAATCGACAATCCATTTTGTCATTACCGTCCTGATTCTTACCACCAATGACACCAGCTTTGATTATTCCAGAACGATTTGTTCGATTTAAAAAGAGTGTAGAAAAAGCTAATGATAAGTCATCTGCAGTCTCTTTATTTTTTTGAATGTTCTTCTGTTTGTACCATTCATCCATTGTTAAAGGGGTTAATTTGATTTTTTCTATAAGGCTATCTGGATGGTTAATTATTGTTTTCCATAAACAATAAATACTTTTATCAACATCATTAATATATATTCTTTCGACATCTTCATTTATCAACAGTCTTATTGCTACTGCGGCTCCTCCTGCGAAAGGCTCGATATAACTAGTTAATTTGTTTTCAAGAATGAGGTGTCTTACATAGTTATAAGTTTTATCTTTGCCTCCAGGGTATCTTAGTGGAGTTAATGTGGCTCTTGGCAAAAAATCACCTACTTTAAAATTAGTTTATTTCTACAGAAGGATATCCATTTATCTCGCAAATTTTATTAATTTTTTTTATGAATAGAGTTGTGAATTCTTCACGACCTTCGACTTGTTTCACAAAAGTATTAAATACTTTATTAACAATATCCTGATTATTTGAAAACCACTTTTTATATCTTTTTGTGTCAATATCTCTAAATTTATTAATATCAGATATAATGCTAGGGTTAATATTTTCTTCAATTAAGGTGGAAATAATATGATCTTTAGGCTTTTTAATCTTACTAAAGAAAAGTGTATCATTTTTTTCTGTATCTAATAAGTACTTGACAAATAATTTTTCAATAGGAAGTTTGAGTGTTTTGTTTGGAAGTTGAATTATATTGTCATCTTTCTTAACTTTTGAAAGTGCTGTGTTAGGTACATCCGCATCAAAAACAATAATGGTACTTGCCATAAATGCACTAGTATTTCGACATAACTTAATTAACAAGTTATAAGGTAAACCTTCATTTTCATCTGGTACAATAAAATTTACTCTTCTTAATACTTGTTGTGATGTTACTAATCGCTTTATGAAATTGATTGCTAGTTTATCTTCACACAATACATCCACTTTGGGAATTTTCACTTTAGATTCAAAGTCAAAAGTAAGTTCTTTATAAATACTTTCATAAGGGTGGTTGCGTTTAACTTGAACATCCTCAGAATATAATGATGACAAATAGTAAGTTGTAATCTCCTGTCCACTTTGTGCTAACTGTATGGCATGTCTAATTAGAGGTAGGGAGTGGGAGTTAACTAATATTTGAACTTTGTATTTACCAGACCATTTATACAAAAAATTAAACAAATTTATTTGTGCAACGGGATGAAGGCTGGCCTCAATTTCATCAATGCAAAAAATTCCATTATAAAGATCTTTATTTTTGTTTTTTTCTGCAGCTCTCATAAATGAAATCAGACTAATAGCGATTCTACCTAAATTATCTTCACCAGATGATATTGATTCAAAATTATAATGTGAATTTTTGGGTCCAAAGGTTTTTTTTGAGGATGCATTAGCAGTTCCTTTTCCTTGCACACTCTCGATAGAATTATAAGAGTCTTTAATTAAAACTGTATTATAAAATTTAGAAATGAAATTTTTTTCTTGATCAGTTAAGTTTAAAATCACCGGAATTGCATCAGATGAGTGAATTGAATAGAGACGATTTAAATTAAGATAATTAGTATTAAAAATTAAATTTCCGTCACCTTTAGTGTTCCCGCCAGTTACTATACGAATATTTGGATCTGATTTACTCCTTGGTTTTGTATAAACGGGAATCTTAACAGATAAGCCTTCAGTATCTTCTATAAAAACATCGTATTCGTAGCGTTCTTTATCATATTCAGAAGAAAGGCGAAATATCTCCCTGAAATTGGTCTTCAGCGGACTTCCAAATATATCATTTACATCTGAATTAAACGGTTGAACACATAAACCAATTAACGTTGATTTCATAGTTCCATTATGGCCTGATACTAAGGTAATTCTATTTGCAAGGTCAATTGTAGAATCTTTTCCCATATTCCTGAACTTTTTGATATTAATTCCTGAGATCTTTTTCACTTTAATATCTTTATTACTAAGGCCTAATTCTTTTCTTGATATAGCACCTGAAAAATTAATTGTTTCAAGAGCTTCTACTTTATTTATTGATTTCATTCATAGTCCCTCCATTTTTATAATATAAGTAGCAATTATTGATTCAAAAATATGTTTATACTAACATTAACGTTTAGTTTCCAACAGTTTCATTATTTCAAGAATAATAAATCAACACAATCTAGCTGTTAACAAAATATAATTTGATTATGTTTATCCTATTTTTATGTACACAGGTATATATCGGAAGAATGTATAAAATTTTTAGGTAAATGGGGATTTTGTCAATTGAATTATTAGAACAAGTGCTGTAGTGAGTTGTTACGTAATCAATAAATCAATAGCTGTGGTAGAATTAGGTACACTTTTCTTTACAAATGGTTTCATTCAACCTCAACATGATGATGTCCAAACCGTCGCATCAAGAGGGAGCTCTGGAGGATAATTGGTTAATAAACGATAAAGTGGATTAAAGTGTCAGGCTCCTTATGGTATTCTAGTAAAAGAATATTCCATAAAAGGAGTCTTTTTTATATGAAAATATTAGATGCTCCATCTTTACTATCAGCTGTCGAACAGAGGTCAAAGGCCTATCATAAGCTTCATGAAGAGATGAAACTTGTGAAAAAAGCATTAAAAGGTGTATCGGGATTAGGTGATGAGTTTACTGGAAAAGGTGCAGATAATATCAAAGCTTTTTATAATGATCTTGCACTATACGCAGACACTTATCTTGATTTTATCGATATGCAAAAGGCCTTTTTAGATGGGGTGAAAGGAAAGCTGGATGATGAATCATTAGGCGGGAGTACATTTATTGATGAGCACTTCTTAGACGCTCAATTGAAGCAAGGCATTCAGAACAATAAAGATATGGTTAAGGAACAAAAAGAAGCCCTTACGGCTATTTTTGACGATGTCAGTGATCTAATTGAATTGCAGACGTTTTCCAGCAAAGAGGTAGATGAGCATTTAGATGATGCGAACGAAGAAAGAAAAGATGCGATTGAGGCATTACATAAAATAGACCATGATCTAAAAACAGAATACGCAAAGTCAGAAGCGATTGAAAAACATCTTGAAACTTTTTATTCAAAAATGATGGCTGCTACAGGACAAGGTAAGAACGCTCAGCCCATGTATTATGATGCAAAGGCATTTCATGAGACAGATGTGTACAAGAATCATGATAAAATCGATGCACAGGTGAAAGCATATTTAAAAGTGAAAAAAGAAGAAAAAGAGAAACGAAGAATCAAAGAATTGAAAGAAAAGCTCAATGATCCTTCGTGTATATCAGAAGCGAAATACTTTGAGATTGTAGATGAAATTGGATATGAAAATCTTTCTTACGATCAAAAAATGTATTACAGCCAGCTGCTCCAAATCAAAGCACAGGAAGAAGCATCAAGTGTCTTTATTGATGGTGTAAAAGGCGCAGCAGTTGGTATATACGATGTAGCAAAAGACACAGTGATCGGAATATATGATCTTGTCGCTGACCCTGGTGGGGCTGTAGAATCAGTTGTGACAGCTATTTCTCATCCGATTGAAACATCGAAAGCGATTGGAAAATCGATTTCAGACTCATTCCAAAAAGAAGTCATAGATGGTGATGCGTATTCTCGATCACATTGGTTCGCCTATGCGACTGGTTCTCTAGCCCAAATCGTCTTTGGTTCTAAAGGGGCAGGAGCCATTACAAAAACAGGAACAACAGCGGCGAAAACAACAGTGAAGAAAGGGCTTGAACAAGGAGCAAAATCAATCGACAGAGTCTCCATTCCTAGCCTATTGCCATATTCACCAAAGTTTCAAATGGCTGGTGGACCGAAGCTACCGTATAACGTTTTTGACGGCGAAAATCTCAAAAATAAACTCCTCTCCATGGCAAAGCGACTCGACAACAATTCAGGCTACGGAATCTCTCAGACAGGCAGACGATTACCAGCACCTAAATCATCACCGGCTGTTGTCAGTTACGGAGATCACTATGTAAGATGGAAACGTAAAAAAGTATTAAAACCAAATGTCGTTTATTCAACAAAGCAAGGGTACACCTACACAACCGACCACTACGGAAGGATTGTCAAAGTCGAAGCAAGTGATTTAAAATACGGAGAGGTCAAAAGAAACCAATACGCCCAATCCAATTCAGGAAAGCCTGACAGATTACTAGATGACGATGGTGGTCATTTAATTGCATCTATTTTCAAAGGATCTGGCGATATAGACAATCTTGTGCCGATGAATGGGAATTTAAACAAAGGGGAGTGGAAAAAGCTTGAAAATACTTGGGCTGATGCTCTTCAAAATGGTGATGAAGTTAAAGTGAAGATTACCCCTAACTATAAAGCGGATTCTCTACGCCCAGAAACTTTTGATATTAAATATAAAATCGGTGATGATGAATGGGAAATCAAAAGGTTCGACAATGTGTATGGAGGTAAAAAACAATGAATGAAGAAAAAATAGAACATTTATATAAAGAGATAGTTGATGTTGTAGTGGGAACAATACCAATTGAATGGGGAAAGGTGTATTTATATGGGGAGGTAGTTGAAGGTTCTCAAACTGTTTACTTTTATTTTTCATCTAAAGAAAATGAGAGCAAACTGATATATAGTCATGAGATCACTGAACTTTTTGAAGTGAGTGAACTTGAATACAAAGAAAGATGGCATCAATTAGTTGACTGTATCCAAGAACTTAAGACAGAGTTTGAACAAAATGGTCAAAAACCTTGGACAAACTTCACAATGATATTTGATGAAACGGGGCATTTTAATATAGAATTTAATTATGATGACCTTTTGAATACAAACCCTCATGAAAGAAAAACTATTTGGAAATATAATCATCTAGGTATTATACCTAAAAGCAACTCTGGAAAAAAACATTTAGAAAAATACCTTTCTACATTGGAGTAACTTTTAGAGATGTTATAAAATTCGTTTTGATAGATTAAAGAAATAAAGACTAGAGAACATATTGAGAGCATCATTCCAAGCAGAAATGGTGCTCTTATTCAATAATGCCCCCTATTAATCAATAACAAAACAGACACACTTAGCAATAAAATAAAAATCAATACATATGGAATCAACTGTGTATTGATTAGCATGTCAAAGAAACCGATTCACGAAAGCAAAAATATCGAAAAACACAATATTCTTTTCTAATTAAATCTTTCTTTTCACTTTATTTAAACCGATAAACCGTCACTTCACAATCACCCAGTACTTCTTCCATCATCTCTTCAACAATCGCCCAATCGCCGCCCGCCAGTCCGCAGCCGATCCCGTAGGGAATGGCGATGGAAGTATGGTTTTTCTTTTCATGTGAATGGGTTACTGTGTCTTTTAGGCTTTGTAAGCAGCTACGTAAGGCATCGTAATCCGTTTGCATTCTTTTTCTTCCATACCCAGTTTGAGCAAATAAGTTGGCAATTGTTTTTCCGTCATTAGTTGTGATGAGTTGAACGGAGCTTAACAAGTCATCTCCATGTTCTGTACATAATTGTTTATACTCTTTGTGCACATTGGGATATTTGCTTTTGATTTGTTTGGCTAATCCAGCACCCATGACCCCTTTACAGTTCACCTGGTGACAGATGATGTCTTCACTTGCCTCTAAAATGTTGCCATCCACTGTTTTGATCATATCGTGTAACCCCTTTTTCATAAAATAGAAACTTATGTTCTATTTTATCAGTTTTAATCAAATGATTTAATAGCAAAATGCTTTTTATGAGTTTCATTTATTGAAGACAGTTTACAACAACTTGATTGTCAAAGCTTGTTCATGTCATCTAAAATATGGAGAGACTAGAAAATACGAAATGATGCAAAGAGGAGTTATTTATGAATCAATTAGAAACGAATCGTTTAATTCTTAGACCGTTTTGCAATGAAGATGCGGCAGGGATGCTTGAGTACTTGTCTAATCCAAGAGTAAATTGTTTTCTCGCTGATCGAATTTCTTCATTAGAAGAAGCTTTGGCTATAGTGCAAAAGAGAAAAAAAGACCATTCATATGTAGCGGTTTGTTTGAAAGAAAACCAACAGATTATCGGTGAGTTGTTTCATTTAAAAGAGGAGCCTGATACGTATTCAATCGGCTGGAATTTCAATGAAGCATATGAAGGAAAGGGGTATGCACGAGAGAGTGCTGAAGCATTTTTGTCCTATTTATTTGTAGAAAAGGGAGCAAGGCGGCTTTATGCCTATGTAGAAGATGATAATGTCCGTTCGCAGGCATTATGTGAGCGATTAGGCATGCGGAGAGAAGGCCTTTTTCTTGAGTTTATTTCATTTACTACATATGAGGATGGCACCCCTAAATATGAAAACACGTACCAATATGCTTTACTAAAAAAGGAATGGGAGCAGCGTCATTCTCTATAGAGCAGTAAGTAAATGATGTCAGTGACAGCAAAGTGACAAACATGTCATATGGTTCCATGGTTTGTTCGTTCAATCGATGGAAGAGTCATCTTATTTCAATTATCCTTGTCATAAATCGAGGAAAAGGAATGAAATGAGATGCAGGGATATAATGAAGATTTATTTAGGTGGGTGAATCAGCTCAGTATCGATCATGGTTATTTGAATCCGATATTCATTGGACTAGCTGAATATACTGTGCTGTTAGCAGCGCTCACGTGTCTGTTCATATGGTTTCAAAATCGAAGTAGAACCAATAGGGGGATGGTTGTATCTGCCGGACTTACTTTCATATTGGCAGAGTTAATGGGGAAAATCGCAGGAATTTTTTATTACAACCAGCAGCCCTTTGCCGAAATGAGTCATGTCAATCTTTTGATTCAAAAGGAAGTGAATAACTCTTTTCCGAGTGATCATACCATCTTTATTTTTTCTGTATGTCTGATCTTTTGGCTTTTTCACAAACGCCATGTTTATTGGCTGATCATAGCGTGCGCTGTTGGTTTTTCAAGGATTTGGGTAGGTGTCCATTATCCATTTGATGTCTTAGCAGGTGCTGTCATAGCGAGTTTAACAGCGGTCGCTGTTGTCTATTTGCCGATATGCCAAAGGAGCGTGAATGCCATTTTGTCATGTTATGAGTGGCTTGAGCAGAAAATTGTAAGGAAGAGAACAAAATAACATGTTGCAGCAAAATGCCCCGATCTGTTAATGGCTCAGATCGGGGTACTTTTTATTTTCGCCAAAACGTTGAACAATCCGCCTTGTCTTCGATATTAAATTCGATGATTTTCTTTAGGAGAGGATAATCAACTGGCAAGCTTTCCTTCATGCGAAACATCTTTTTTCCATGATCGTAACCCGCTTGTACAATGTCAGCTGAAAAGTGATCAATTCCTTTACCTTCTGGTGCGACAGAAATGTGATGTTTTGCCACGCTAAACCCAATAATAAATGTGCCATGGTCCGTGAACATGGGCTGATTCCAAGCAATTTTTGGCTCTAATTGAGGGAATGTGTCTAATATCCATTGTAAAATGTCTTGCGTGCGCTGCTTCAGCTCTGGATTACCGATATTGCCAACATATTCTTCAAACACATGCATGATGTTTTATCCTCCAATTTCATCGACCTCATAAGCCTCAGACGGGATTCGAACCCGCACTCCTTTCGTAAGCATAGGCTAGGGGCAACACGCTTCCCTACGGAATTTCACCAACAGGAATTTCGCCTGTCTCAGCTAGTGTGCTTTTCGGTGCTTCTGAAACCCTTGCCTTGCGACCCGCCAGCTACAATTTGTTTTACGGCGCTCTTCCCTTCTAGAGCTACTGAGGCGCGGAAGTTAATTGATCATATGATATATAGTAAAATGCTAATAGGGGTATTGTAAAGAAAAATCAAAAGGAAGAGATGATCTTCAAACTAACCATTAAAAGATAAAAAATGAAATCAGTATGAGTGAAAGATTGTATACATGTTTAAAAAAGCCTTACCTAAACCTATCTTACGCTCTCAATGAGGTTTTATATAAAGCTCCCGTTTATAGTAAAAAACGACCCCGAAATTGGAAGTCGTTTTGTGAAAGTTTTATTTTGAAACAAAGCATTTTCCGTTAGATAATACTTCGCATTTCACAAGGAAATAACTGTTGCTACTTGTCCAAACTTGAGTGTAACTGACCCCATTTTGTTTAATTAATACGTAGTCCCACTGATCAGGATAAGCATCTCTGACCCATTCTAACGGAGCAGCACTTGCAGTATTCATAGAAAATAACATGGTTGCTGAAAAGGCGATAGATAATACAGCTTTTTTTAATGTTGATTTTTTCAAACAAAACAACTCCTTAATAGTAATTTACCTATTATTTGTAAATAGGTTGATTCAATAGTATCAAAGAGAAAGAGTGTTTTGTGTCGAAATTTGTAAAAATACCTTAAATTTACCTATTTTTATAAGGTGATCATTTTCACAATTTATGAATAACCTTTTAACTCCTTTATAGGCGTATTAATTTGGCTTTTTATTTAGGAATAGCTGGCATCGTTTTTGGCGGAGCATGACAGAAAACCGGCGTAATATCCCAAGATTCAATAGGAAAATGACAACTTCTAAGTAACTTTTCGTTCAGTACATTTTGCGGTTAGTTCCCTGGTGACTTTTCCAGTCCCTAATCTTTAGGCGAATTGCACAAAATAGTCAAAGACACATATGATAAAAGACCATATGGATTTGTATACAGCATTGAATTGGGCTGATGGAAAGTGACAAACCTGTTGATGAGTAAACTGAAAGAGATCAATAATCAAACAAAAAATGAAGGCTTTACTCACAAACGTTCAATAAGTTCTCCTTTTTTGCTCATCATGGAAGATGGGGAACCTTTCTACTCATGGGTGTTCTTTGAAAGAAGTGTGTTTAAGACTTGCTATTTTTCTTTGATTTCCATCAATGAAGAACAGAATTGTGTGGTGTTAGAGCTTCTTGTTCCGTGCTGCATGCGATCGACGTGCTGTCAGAAAGTTTTATATCGATCCAGTTCAAAGATCCTTGTTGATCTTTCTTTTTTATGCGGAATGATTGAAACAGAATTGCCAGTCTATGATGCGTTCATTTTAAAGAACATAGAGCCTCACCACCTCCTTCTTGATTTTTCAACATCGCCCAGTGCGGTTGAAATCTGGCGGAATGGAACAAAATTACCAAATGCAGCAACAGTGGTTTTGCATCATCGTGATGATCAAGATGTGCCAGTTTCTATCACGATTCAAACGAAAAAAGCATGTCATGATATATGTGTTCAAAAAGGAGAAAGTCGATCGATTACTGTAAAAGATATGATGTTGATTTTAAATCATCAAACCGCTGAAAAGGTGCAAGCACGCTTAGATATTCAATTGAACATGGTACAAAGGAAAAAAATAAGGCTTTGAGTCTGGGGTAATCGCACAATCTTCGTAGATCACTAGATCATAGTCTATCAAGAATAGGTTAAAGGAGGGTTAAAATGGCTATTTTAGGCGGGTGTAGTAATGAGCAAACAGGTTTTGTGAATGATGCGGTATGCTTCACAGTCGATTTAGCAGCAGCAGCGGATCCAGTTATCGTCTGGACGGATGGAACACCATTTGTCATAAACGGGACCATTATGGTGGAAAACAACGGAATCGTGGCTGTAGCTCCAACTGTGACATTAGAGGTCAACGGTGCGGCTGTTCCAGATTTCACTGTACCCCCAGGAGAGAGTCGATCCATTACGCTAAGTGATCTTAACTCCATTGGGATTGTAGCTACTGGTGGGACCTCGACTGGAAGTATTGTCGTTTCTTTTTCTCTCAATTATCAGTATTAGTGTGTATGTCTTGAAGATTCCACAGTTTGAAAGAAGTGAGAGGCATGTGTGCCCAGCTTAATATGTGTGGAGGAATAATGGGTCCGACCGGCCCGACCGGATCAACGGGCTCAACTGGAGTAACCGGCGCAACCGGGTCAACGGGTCCAACGGGCGTAACCGGCCTGACCGGATCAACAGGTCCAACGGGCTCAACTGGAGTAACCGGCGCAACCGGGTCAACGGGTCCAACGGGCGTAACCGGCCTGACCGGATCAACAGGTCCAACGGGCTCAACTGGAGTAACCGGCGCAACCGGGTCAACGGGTCCAACGGGCGTAACCGGCCTGACCGGATCAACAGGTCCAACGGGCTCAACTGGAGTAACCGGCGCAACCGGGTCAACGGGTCCAACGGGCGTAACCGGCCTGACCGGATCAACAGGTCCAACGGGCTCAACTGGAGTAACCGGCGCAACCGGGTCAACGGGTCCAACGGGCGTAACCGGCCTGACCGGATCAACAGGTCCAACGGGCTCAACTGGAGTAACCGGCGCAACCGGGTCAACGGGTCCAACGGGCGTAACCGGCCCGACCGGATCAACGGGCCCAACGGGTGTAACCGGCCCGACCGGAGTAACAGGTTCATCAGGCTCAACGGGAGTAACCGGCGCAACCGGAATAACAGGTCCAACGGGAGTAACCGGCCTGACCGGATCAACCGGCCCAACCGGCCCAATTGTAACCGCTAACTCAATGTACGCGTCTAATACGTCGGGAAGTACAGTGCTTGTTGTCTTAGGCGGGGCAGCGGTTTCTTTGCCTAATAATCAGAGTTTAGATGGTTTTACAGCTAGTAGTGGAAATACGATTTTTACAGTGCCAGTCTCGGGTCGCTATTTCATCACATATCAAGTGAACACAAGTGTAGCGCTGCTTGCTGGAACAAGGCTGGTTAACAGCGGATCTGCCATTCCTGGTTCTATATTAACACCCGCTTTATCGGCATCTACCTACAACGTATCACTCATTACAACACTTGCAGCAGGTAACCAAATTTCTCTCCAAATTTTCGGTTTAGTCGCAACAGTGGTGTTACTTGGGGGAGGGTCTGTTGGAGCGGCACTTACCATCATACGATTAGAATAAGGAAAAAAGCCCCCAAAAAGGGCTTTTTTCATTTTTTCAAAGGAAACGGTTATTGAAGATTCAAGTGATTCATATTAAAATGATCTCAAATGGACTAATTAGCAATTGCTAATAGAAGTTCCATATTTAGTGAAATCATGTGTTGCAGTTGTAGGTGATTGGGGGTGTAGAATGAGCAAGATTCCTGTTGCGGAATTGGCATCATTATTAAATGACTGGAACATGGAAATTAAAAAAGATCATGCAGATGAGGCAGAACGACTATTTGCTAAAGCGAAACAAGCAGTAGAGGAAATTGATGATGCGGACATCCTTATGTATTATTCTCTTCTTGAGAAGAGGCATCACATTCTCATGTACAATTTAAGAGGTCAAAAGGGCAGTGTTTCAACGAAAAGTATAGAAGGTCTTCACGGGAAAAAAGAGGATGACTTATCTAACCGCCTTGCCTACTATTTTGATTTTTATGAAGGTGTGTATGAACAGCATCAAGGGAATTACGAGGTTGCATTGCAAATGTATCAAAGTGCTGAAAAGCTCTTAGATAAAATCCCAAGTGAGATCGAACGTGCTGATTTCGATTTTAAGGTGGCCTGGCTTTACTACCGGCTTAGTCATATCATGCTCTCATTAAGCTATATCCGCAGAGCCCTTCACGTCTATAAACGTCACAAACAGTATGAAAGAAGAACGGCACTTTCATACTCTCTCGTTGCAGCGAATCTAACAGAGATCGGCCGGTACGAAGAGGCACTTGAGAATTATCGTCTGGCGGAAGAGGTTTTGACAAGCGAGCAGGATGACTTTATGCTGGCTCAGCATCACCACAATGTGGCTATTTTATATTCATTTTGGAACAAACCGAAAGAATCAATACGTCATCTTGAAAAAGCGCTGTCCCATCAAGAGTATTATGATTCAGATTTCTTTTTCCATTCTACGTATCTGATCAGCCGGGAACTCTGTGTGATTGGTGAAACGCAGCGTGCAAGCCAATATATAGAGGCTGCATATGCCAAAATAAAAGATGCTTCTCATGAAGTGTTTCAGCTCAAAATAGGCATCGTCCATGATCTTTACTTAACGAATGCGCCACAAAGATTTCAGCAAATTGATGAGAAATTAAGAAAGTTAGAAGAGAAGAATGAATATCATGAAGTAAAAGAGCTTTCACATTTTGCGGCAAAATATTGTGAAAAGCAAGCACTTTTTGAGAAGTCTGTTTTTTACTTGAACAAAAGTTTAGAAGCGGATTTACATATGAAAAGAATGGGGTTGATTTAAGATGAAAACAGGATTGAAAGTATTATTCGTTGTAGGTTTAGCTATCGCTGCGTCTGTTCTAACTCAAAACGTTGCGGGTTCATTCGAAGTAGCAGAAAAAATCATTGGTGGTTAATCACTAATCCATATCTCGCCCTTGTTGATGATCGTCAGCAAGGGTTTTTTGTTTAAATAGGCTCTTCTTATTAAACGCTACAAGAGCGTTTAATAAGAAGAATTCGCAACAAAGGGGGTGTGCAAATTTGTTACCTGCCCCATTATTCTAAATAAACATAGGGCAGAGCAACAAGTTAAAAAGGTCACCTTTCTTTGCTTAATTTAATTTTTTGCAGGACTTTTCATTCAAATTTTATCAGATTGGTCTATTGTACATAGAATTGAAAGAAAAAGTGTGAACACCGCTCCGTTTGTCATGCATATGATGAGATGAAGTGTATCTAGAGGGTAGGTGATTGTATGGATCCACGGGTGTATGGAGGCTTTCACGGAGGCGGTTTTAGTGGAGGAGCAGTGGGCCCTCATATCGGCTTTGGCGGGTATTATGTGAGCCCTGGTGTGTTCTCTGGTTTAGGCGGTTTCCCTGGATACGGTGGATTCGGGACATTTTCTGGATATCCGTATGGCTCCACGTTCATTATGGGGCGTCCTCCTGGTTTTTATGTAAGAAGTTATTAGTGTTTCATTACAGTGATTGAAATAGCCATATAACGATTGGCTATTTCAATTGATGAAAGTGCTTAAATGCAGCAGTTATCACAATGACTCCCAGGATAGAGATAGGCAGCCAAATGATGATAAACGGATCGTATGCATCAGTGTATGCCGCTAAAGCAGCACCTAGGCAGTAAAAGACAATAGAGCCTATTCGCATGAAACTGACATGCTGAATGGGAGCTGTTCTTTTTTTCCGATGTGAAATGCGCTGAGCCAAATCCTCAAATAGGTTGGCGAGTGTATTCGTTAGAACCGTTGTGGAAATGCCAGCCACATTTAATTTGCGGGCGGCCGCTGTCTGTAGGCCCATGGCCATACTTAAAAGGATAATCAGCATAAAATAAGCACCTTGTGTATAAGGGAAAATGGTCATGAGAGCAAATAGAAGCAGTATCAGGACTTCTATGATAAAGATACGTGTAACGGCTTTTGGCCAAAACGTTTTCTCATTCTTTCCGCCTATCACAACAGCAAGTAAAACCCCTAAAACAAATCCACTCAGTGCGGTGATGGAATGAAGGGCCGTAAGCTGCAAGGAGCTTCCTGCTGCAATGCCAAGCAGCACAATATTACCTGTCATATTGGCTGTAAATACATGCCCTAAGCTCAAATAGCCAATCACATCCACAATACCTGCTGCAAGGCACAAGAAAATAAGTGCTATATTTCGAAATGAAAGTGCGGTCAAAATGGTCATCCCTTTCTTACTCTCTAATGAGTAAGTGTAACGCTTAATGACCGCGTATGTCCATCTTATGTGCCGGTATAATGTCCTCAAGCCGGTGCAAAACTTGTCTGAAAGTGTCATCATTTACAAGGTGCCTCATGCGGCGGAATGGATCGCCTTTTTCCTTTAGACGCTCTATCACAGTTGGCATGGTAAACAAAGAAGGATGAAGTCCATCTTGATGGAGTTCGTCCCATTCAAGCGGTGTCGCTACAAGTCCAAGCTCATTTCCTCTTGGTGAATAGGGCGCAATGATTGTTTTTCCAGCATCGTGCTGAATATAGTCTAAATACAAGCGCTTGCCGCGTTTTTTCTTAAGACGTTCCAGAGTAAATAGCTCAGGGGCTTGTTCACATAAAAATTGGCATATAAACGCAGTAAATGTTCTCGTTTCTTCGTATGTGAAGGCATTTTTCTTTAATGGAATATACACTTGTAGTCCTTTACCACCGCTTGTTTTAATAAAGGCTGTGAGAAAGAGGCCGTCTAAAAGCGTTTTGATTCGCTTGGCAGCTTCTATGGCTAGATGAAACTCGTTAACAGACGGCGGGTCTAAATCAAAGACGATTTCGACCGGCCGGTTCGTATCCCTTGTTTCAAAAGGAATATGAAATTCCATTGCAAGCTGGTTGCCAAGCCAAAGAAGCGTCTGAGGGTCATTACAGACCGTGTAAGCAATATCATCAGCTTGATCGGTCAACACATAATCTGGCGCATAATCAGGTGTCGACTTTTGATAAAAGAATTCATCCCCGGCGCCATGAGGAAACCGAATTAAAGTCAGCCGTCTTTCACGTAAAAAGGGCAAGAGATAGGGAGCTGCTTGTCTCAAATAAAGTAAGTAATCTGCCTTGTTCAGATGAAGAGCTGGCACAATCGGTTTTTCAGGATGAGTGATGTCAATCACAGCAGGGAGCGGATATAGCTGTTTGAGCATTTGCTGAAACGTACACGTCGCTGGATCAGTATCTAGTAAAAAGGAAGAAAAACGCGGCTCTCTTAAGGCGGATCCATCAAAGGAGATACAAGCAATGCTCGCGACGATAGAAGGTGGGATTTCATATCTTGATGCCCCTGCCTGCTTGCCTTTTGTTTGAAAGAGCCTACCAAGCGTTTGTTCTTCTTCTTTAGAAAATCCATGCTTGAATTGGACAACCTCGGTGAGTTGATGATCTTGATAAATACAGCCTTGAAAGTAGCCATTTTCTTTATCAAAATGAGTCACTATGACAGAGACATATCGCCAGTTTTTGATTTTCAACCATTCTTTTGACCGGGTATTGTCGTGCCATTTACTCGCCCCTTTTTTCGCAACGAGTCCTTCTGCTAAATACGTCGTCATTAGCTTTTTTATATGTCCAGGATTAGTGTCTGTATGAATGAGTTGAAGAAGGGAAGGGTGCTCAAGCTGTACAGATGACGGAAGTTTTGCTGCTTGGAAAACTTGCTGTAACTGTTTTTTCCTTTCTATCAACGGTAAATCAATTAGAGATTGCCCTTTGCATCTTAATAGATCAAATGCGATCAAATGACATGGAAACCGCTCAGCCTGCAGCTTTATAGCCTCTTTGTTTTTCAGCCTGCCTCTTTGCTGAACCCTCGCAAAATCGCTTTGCTGTTCATCCAGTAAAAAGACCAATTCCCCGTCAAACGTCAGAGGTAAAAAAAGAGCAAACTGATCCCTTAATTGTTCGCACTGTTCAATCACCTCAGGAAACTGTTCGTTTAATCGTTTTCCGGCTCTGCTTTCTAAATGAATTTTGTTTTGATCCCACGTCAGAATGACTCGAAAGCCGTCATATTTTAATTCATACACCCAGTCTGCACCGGTAGGAACCTCATGTGCAGCCGTTAATCGCATAGGTTTCATTTGTGCTGTCACTTCCTCATATGATGTGTTCTTAGAGTGGGATGAAATTTTCATTCACATACATAAGTCTAACGAAAACATTGCATAGTAAGGAGAAAAGAACGGAGGCGACGCGATGCATACAGTTTGGAAAGGCGGCATTAGCTTTGGACTAGTCAATATTCCAGTGAAGCTGTTTACCGCTACAGAGAACAAAGATATTAAGTTAAGACAGCTGCATAAAGAGTGTCACACGCCCATTAACTATAAAAAGGTTTGTGCCAACTGCGGGGAAGAGGTGGCACCAGAACAAATTGTAAAAGCGTACGAGTATGCAAAAAATAAATTCATTGAATTAGATGAGGAAGAGCTTGAAAAACTGCGAAAAGAAAATGAAGAAAAAGCCGTGGAAATCATTGATTTTGTGAAAATAGAAGAGATTGATCCAATCTATTATGAAAGAAGTTACTTTTTATCACCAGATACCGGCGGAGCGAAGGCTTATTCATTATTAAGAAAAGCTTTAGAGGAATCGGGGAAAATTGGTGTGGCAAAGATTATGATCCGCTCAAAGGAGCAATTAGCAATTGTTAGGTGCTATGAACATATTTTGCTGATGGAAACCATTCATTTCCCTGATGAAATTAGACAGGTATCAGATGTACCGAATATCCCCCAAGAGGAAAACATTGTGAAAAAGGAGTTAGATACAGCACTTCTTTTAATCGAGCAATTAACCACAACTTTTGATCCAGCTGCCTATCAGGATGAATACAGAGAACAGCTGATGAATTTAATTGGAGATAAAATATCTGGAGAACATACAGTTCAGCCAGAAACGACAGGTAAAAAAGATCCTGCATTCAATGTGACCGATTTAATGGCAGCTCTACAGGCTTCAATCGACCGATCAAAACCAGCCAAAGCGAAAAAAGCAGCACCTAAAAAAAGAAAAGCACCAGCGAAAAAAGAAAAGAATGCATAAGAAAAGACGCTTTCGAGCGGTCTCTTTCTTCTTTTCAGCGTGATAGAAAACCTATGAAGTCTAGGAAGAACGAGCACCGGAGCGCAGACCTGACAACGAATGCGAGGGTTTGCCTACACGCTGAGACTGCTTACGGGCGATCTTATTGCGGTTTTAACACGTCCTGAATGTTCCCATCTTTTCTATGGATAACAACAAAAGTCCCTTTATTAGATGCAATCTCCTTTGCCCGGTCAATTGCTTCTTGTTTCGTTTCTTTGATCTCACTTACTCGTTTTGCTTTCTCTGTTTGAACCGCCCAGCCTTCTTCGTGCTTGACGACATGCTGCGCATGATCCATGAGCTCTGGTCTTGCGGAGCTGCTGTCTTTAGATGGCGTGACAGAACCATGAGCTGAGAAATTCTCGATCTCTTTCTCCGTTGCGTTCTTTTTCCATTCTTTCGCTTGACTGATCGCAATTGGGATGGCTCTACTTTCGTCATAGCCTTCATGTATCATTTTGTTCGCAATCTCAAGCGCTTTTTTTCGAATGATGTGATCTAACGATTGAAATGAAGCCGGATAATCATTCATCGTCCAAGGCATATGAAACGCTCCTTTCTTTTATTTGAACACCTTTCCCCATCTGCAATGGATCAAACATCTCATTCTTCTCAAACCAATGAAGGGGATAAAATACATCGTTTTGCTGAGGTGTAATTTCATTAAATCCCGCAGAATAGAAGGTAGAAAAGGAGTGATTTTGATGATGATAAAAGGTTTGTATGAAGCCCATTTACCTGTGAGTGACTTGAAGGCGTCTATTGCGTTTTATGAAAAATTGGAATTGACACTTGCTCACGAAAATGAACGAGTTGCTTTTTTATGGATTGAGAAAGGTAAGAGCTGGCTTGGCTTGTGGAAAGTAGATATCAATGACTTCCCATACCATCCTTCGACTCGGCACGTTGCTTTTCAAATTACAACGTCTAGTATCGAACAAATCAAGGCTTGGCTGGTTGAAAAAGGCATCGGCATTCACCCAATGTTTGGCTTTTCAGAAGAGAAGCAGCCTTTAGTTCTGGATAATCCGCCGCAATTTCATGCAGCGATCTATTTTCTTGACCCAGATGGAAATCTACTTGAATGCATTGCCCCGCTAGAGCTTGATACAGAAGAAGACTACGATATCATGGCATATGAGGACTGGGATCAAAAGAAAAATCCGTTTATTGATTGACAAAATCACTCATTGTAACTATATTGATTGACAAAATCACTCATTGTAACTATATTGATTACAACGGTGGTGAAAGATTGTGAAACAAATTAGCAGCAGGTATCCGATTGCTGTTCATATTTTGTCATTTATTGCAGGTGTTCAAAAAGAGTGTACAGGGGATTTTATTGCAGAAAGTGTGAATTCAAATCCAGCCATTGTTCGAAAAATGATGGCAATGCTCAAACGGGCGGGTCTCATTGAGATACGCCGCGGAGTAGGCGGTGCTTATTTAAAAATACCGGCAGAGGACATCACGCTGTTAGATGTGTACCGCGCTGTCGATGTAAGCGAGGATGAAGAATTGTTTAACTTCCATCAGCCAGTCATCGCATGTTCGATTGGTCAAGCGATGGATACAAGACTGAGAAGTGAACTAAAAGAAGCTCAAGCGGCGCTTGAAAATCACCTCAAACAAGTGACCATCCAGCAATTGTTGACAGAGTCAGAATAAAAGAAGCTCAGGCTGAACTTGGGCTTTTTTTACACTAATTGTTGTAATCGAAATGGTTATAACGAATAAACGGATACGTAAAGGTGTACCAAAACATCACCGTGAATCACAAAATGAGGAGGTCAAACATGATGAAGTTATTAGTAACAGGCGCAACAGGACAGCTTGGATCGCTCATCGTCCAGCATTTACTTAAAAAGGTACCAGCTGAACAAATTGCGGTGAGTGTTCGAAATCCGCAAAAGGCAGCACATTTGAAGGAAGCTGGGGTGGATGTACGCCACGGAGACTTTACTCAGCCAGACACCCTTAAGGCAGCCTTTCAAGGCATTGACCGCCTTTTGATCATTTCAACTGCGGATGGTGACCGCGTGCAGCAACATATGGCTGCCATCCAAGCGGCGAAAGTAGCTGGTGTATCTTTTATTGCTTATACTAGCGTTGTGAATGCAAGAGAGAGTCAGCTTGTCCTTGCACATGACCACGCAAAAACTGAAGAAGCCATTGTGGCCTCTGGCATTCCTCATGTGTTTCTAAGAAACAATTGGTATGTAGAAAATGAAAAAGATACGATACTAGCAGCCGTTAGCGGCGCACCATATTTAAGTCCAATTGGTGATGGCAAGGTTGGCTGGGCAACAAGAAATGACTACGCAGAAGCGGCCGCAAATGCGTTAACATTATCTAAACATGACAAGGAGAAATATGAACTGTCAGGACCTCTTCGGACGCATACTGAACTTGCTCGCATTGTCAGTGAAGTGAGCGGAAAAGAGATCAAAGTGGAGCAAATCGATGTCGACACATTTGGAGAATTTATAGCTTCAAATGGTGTACCAAAAGAAGCTGTGCCATTTGTCAAAGCCATTCAAAGCGGAATTCGCGATGGTGCCTTAGCTGTTGAAAGCGATGATTTCGAAACCTTATTAGGCCGCCCCTTAACACCTATCAAAGAAAAAATTCGTGAAATGATTTCAAAATAAACATATGAAAACGTCCTATCAAAAGGGCGTTTTTTTCATTCATCCACACGAGCCATATGTCCAAATTTAGACAAATCACTTCGTTGAAATTTCAGAAATTTGGGATTAAAATGAAAATAAGGTCTGTTATTTCGTCATCAGATGACCAAATTGATGAATCAAATTGCAGCAAAGAAAGGAAGTTCGCCGATGAAAGTCCATTTATTCGTTACCTGTTTAATTGACACCATCCAGCCAAATGTAGGAAAGGCCACAGTGGAAGTATTAGAAAGGCTCGGTGTAGAAGTGGAATTTCCGGAGGCACAAGTGTGCTGCGGGCAGCCAGCCTTTAACAGCGGCTATACAAAAGAAACCATTAAAGTAGCAAAAAACATGATCAAAGCCTTTGAATCAGCTGAATATGTCGTGACACCGTCAGGTTCTTGTAAGGCGATGTTTTTAGAATATCCTCAACTTTTAAAAGAAGATCCAGTGTGGTCAGCAAAAGCTGAGGCACTTGCTGAGAAAACATATGAATTAACAGAGTTTATTGTTGATATATTACACGTCACAGATGTAGGGGCGAGCCTGAAAGGAAACGCAACCTATCACACATCCTGTCATATGACGAGACTGCTGCGAATTAAGGAAGCCCCTTTCACACTGTTGTCAAATGTCAAAGATTTGACGATGACACCATTGCCGCGCGCAGAAAATTGCTGCGGATTTGGAGGGACGTTTTCAATAAAAATGACACCTATTTCTGAGCAAATGGTCGATGAGAAAGTCCAAAGCATAGAGGAGACAGACGCTGAATACATCATTGGTGCTGACTGCGGCTGCCTGCTCAATATTGGGGGGAGACTGAATCGTCTTGATAAGCCCATTCAAGTGATGCATATCGCAGAGGTATTAAATAGCCGCTGACTTTAAGAGGGGGACGGCACATGAGTATGAAAATTGGAGAGAAGGCCTTTAAAGAACGAATCGGGGAAGGGTTAGAAGATACGGTCATGAGAGGTGCTGTTTCCTCAGCGCAGGAACGCCTGTATGAAAGGCGGCTATCTGCGAGCGAAGAGCTTGGCAACTGGGAAAAGTGGCGAGAACTTGGCGAGGAAATCAGGCAGCATACGCTGAAGCATCTCGATGACTACTTATACCAACTAAGTGAAAGCGTTAGTGCACGCGGGGGACATGTCTTTTTTGCAAAAACAAAGGAAGAAGCATCGGCGTATATTCAACATGTGGCACAGAAAAAGGCGGCCAAAAAGATCGTTAAATCAAAATCAATGGTCACAGAAGAAATTGAAATGAATCAAGCCCTTGAAGAGATCGGTTGTGACGTGGTGGAAAGTGACCTTGGCGAGTATATTCTGCAAGTAAATGATCATGAACCTCCTTCACATATTGTGGCACCTGCTCTTCATATGACGAAAGAACAAATAAGGGAAGTCTTTCACGAAAAGCTCGGATATGAGATGTCAGAGACACCTGAAGATATGACGAGTTTTGTGAGAGCCATTTTACGTGAAAAGTTCCTCGAAGCAGATATTGGTGTCACCGGCTGTAATTTTGCTGTCGCCAATACAGGTTCCATTTGCCTTGTGACAAATGAAGGGAATGCGGATCTTGTTACGGCTATCCCAAAGACACATATCGCCGTTATGGGCATGGAGCGGATTGTTCCAACGATGGAGGAACTAGATGTCCTCGTTGGTCTTTTGTGCAGAAGTGCAGTCGGTCAGAAATTAACGAGTTACATTTCTGTCGTCGGACCAAAAGGAGAAGAAGAAGTGGATGGGCCAGAAGAATTTCACTTGGTCATTGTGGACAATGGGCGGTCCAATATATTAGGTACAACCTTTCAGCCTGTTCTCCAATGTATCCGGTGCGCAGCCTGCATCAATGTGTGCCCAGTTTACCGGCATGTGGGCGGACATTCATACGGATCGATTTACCCGGGGCCAATTGGTGCTGTTTTATCGCCGCTTCTTGGCGGCTATAATGACTACCAAGAGCTCCCCTTTGCATCTAGTCTTTGCGCGGCTTGCACAGATGCTTGTCCAGTAAAGATCCCGCTTCACGAGTTATTAATAAAACATCGACAAGTCATCGTTGAAAAAGAGGGGAGAGCGCCTAAAGCTGAAATGATGGCGATGAAAATGTTCGGAATGGGCGCATCGACTCCCGGGATGTATCAATTCGGAACAAAAGCAGCTCCTGTATTGATGAATCGTATGGCTTCAAACGGACAGATTTCAAAAGGAATAGGTCCTTTAAAGAATTGGACAGATATTCGTGACCTGCCAGCTCCAAGTAAAGAAAGATTCAGGGATTGGTTTAAAAAGAGACAGAAGGAGGAGCAGTGATGAAGGGAACTATTTCTCACCGAGAGTCGTTTTTAGCTCATATCCGTAAGCAATTAGGGAAGGATTCCTCCCCGTCTGCATCCATTCAGCGTCCAGCTTGGAAGCATCAAGTTCAGTGGGAAACAAACGGACTTTTGTCTAAAGAAGAGCTAGTCGAGCAACTGAAGAAGCAATGTCAACGAATTCACACAAGAGTGGTCGAAACAACACCACAGGAAGCGCCCTCTGTATTACGATCATTGATGACAGAGTATGGAGAGGGTTCTGTGATGACATCGGGCGATCATCGTTTTGAACAATATGGATTTTATCCGATGTTTGACAGCTTGCAGCACGAAGGATTCGCAGTCACCAGCTGGAATGCTGAGGCTTCAAGGGAAGAAAATATCAGGCTGGCAGAACAAGCAGCGTATTCGGTTGTATTCAGTGATTACACTTTAGCAGAATCAGGGACGGTCGTCCTTTCATCCCATCAAGGGCAAGGAAGAGCGCTCCATTTTTTACCGATGATGTATATCGTGTGTATCGAAAAAAGCACGGTGGTTCCGCGGATGATTCAAGCTGTTTCGGCTCTTAATCGCTCGGTAGAAGAGGGAGAGCAGGCGAAAGGTGCGATTCATTTCATATCAGGTCCGAGTAACTCTGCGGATATTGAGATGAATTTAGTGGTAGGTGTTCATGGTCCAGTTCGGGCCGTTTATCTATTGATAGATGATGAGTAGGGCTTTCGAGATGAAAGCCTTTTTTTCATGCAAAAAAGCTCACACAAGTTTTAAAATCATCTTGCCTCTAGCGGATTGGACATAGTAAGATGACGACATACAAGATGATCTTCTCATCTACTGCTGATGTAAAGGAAGCTGCTTATGGACATGAAGTCAACTGCTCAAAAGAAATCAATTGCACTACCGCTTGTGATTTCAATTATTGCCATTTCGTTTTCTGCTATTATTGTGAAATGGTCAAATGCACCTGCTGCTATTTTAAGCATGTATCGAATGATCTTTGCCGCGGTTTTTATGCTGCCGTTTATTCTGCCACGAAAAAAAGAATTTCTCTCGATTCAGCGAAGAGACTGGTTTTTCTTATGTATGTCAGGTTTCTTTTTAGGACTCCATTTTGTGTTGTGGTTTGGCTCACTAAAGCTGACGACTGTGGCAAGCTCTACTATTATCATCGCTCTTCAGCCGATGGTCTCCTTGTTAGGCGGCTTTCTCATTTTCCGTGAACGAACGACGCTGCCTGCACTTTTGACGATGTGTGCCGCAATTGTTGGTGCACTGATGATTGGGTGGGGAGACGTAGGTCATAGCCAGGAAGCCATCCTAGGAGATATTTTATCCTTTTTAAGTGTGATCGCGGTTGTTTGTTATTTATTAATAGGTCAACAGGCTGTCAGAAAGATATCTCATTGGATTTATAGTTTTTGTGTGTTTGGTTTTGCCGGTCTTTTTTTAATTTTATTCAATTGGATTCAGCAAACTCCTTTTACAGGCTATCCAGGTAAAGAGTGGGGAATCTTTTTATTGCTTGCGATCATCCCCACCATGTCTCATGTCATTAATAATTGGCTTTTAACATATGTCAATGCCACAACCATTTCAATGAGTATCCTTGGCGAACCTGTTGGAGCCACGATTCTTGCTGTATGGCTGCTTGGAGAAAAAGTCACGCTGCTCCAAATGTGTGGCGGTTTTCTTGTCCTTTTAGGCGTCTTTTTCTTTTTGATGCAGCAGCGTCAAAGAATTGTGATGAAACAAAAAAAATCCGGTTAAATTCCGGATTTTTACTCTTTTAAATCGTTTTTTTCTATCACTTTGTTCAATCTTTCCTTAACCTTCTTCAATTCCATTCGTTTTCTTCTGATCATTCGAAAAGCAATGACAATAATCGTCACGATAGCAGCAATGAATAGAAGAGAGAACACTTGAAATAGAAGATCACCCATGTTAAATGCCATATTCTCCCCATTAGACATACGTAAAACCTCCCTTTCTATCTATATATTACCATAATCGATAAAAGATTGAGATTTATCCATCATTTATCTATAATAGGTAAAATATCACTTATTAAAGGAGAACCAATATGAGAACTTTAGTCCTTTTACGAGGTCTCCCAGGCGTAGGGAAATCAACTTGGATCAAAGCCCAAGGCTTAGAGCCTTACACATTATCAGCGGATCAGATTCGTCTTTTGACCCAGCCTCCTCAGTTATCTGTCAATGGGAAACCAGAAATTTCAAGCAAGCATGACCACAAAGTCTGGTCTTTATTATTTGAATTGCTTACAGCACGTATGGAACGCGGAGACTTTACTGTGATTGATGCGACACATATTTCAAGCAAATCGATATCTCAATATAAATCGCTGGCCACATCGTATCGTTACAGGGTGTATGTCGTCGATTTCACGCAGGTGCCGCTTGAAACAGCTCTATTGCAAAATCGCTCACGGGAAGCTCACAAAGTTGTGCGGGAGTCTGTTTTATATCAAATGAATGAGCGGTTAAAAACAGAAAAGGTCCCATCATGGGTGACTGTCTTGCAGCCTGAGGAATATCCGCAATTGATGACCTATCAGCCTCGATCCTTCGATCAATATGAGGCCATTCATGTTTTTGGAGATATTCACGGCTGTCATACCGCTCTGACCACCTATTTGCAAGGAGATATTAAAGAAAATGAACTTTATATCTTTGCAGGTGATTTGCTTGATAGAGGTATAGAAAACAAGAAAGTATTAGAATGGATGCTCGCACATAGAGAATGCCGGAATGTCATCGTGATTGAAGGTAATCATGATCAGCATTTATACCGGTTTGCACATGGTGAAAAAGTAAGAAGCAATATGTTTAACCGGCATACTGCACCTGAAATCGAAGCAGCAGACTTTGATTTAAAAGAAGTACGGAAGTTTGTCAGAACATTTCATCAGCTTACGTATTTTACGTACCATGACAAGACATTTCTTGTTACCCACGGGGGGCTTGCTCATTTGCCAGAAGAGCTTCTGCATGTCTCAACACAGCAGCTCATTCACGGTGTAGGTGAATATTCAGATGACATTGATCACTTGTTTGTTCAAAATACTGCTGGATTAGATGTCATTCAAATTCACGGGCATCGCAATTTATACAGGTTGCCTACTCAAGCAGCGAAAAGGTCTTATAATCTAGAAGGCCAGGTTGAATTCGGGGGACAGCTGAGGGTGTTGAAAATCACAGCTGACGGGATTGAGACTCATGAAATTGACAACCCAGTCTATAGAGCTTCTGAGAAAAAACCATCAGCCGCTATTCAACCAGATATCTCACTAGATGACTTTTTAGCTCACTTAGATCAACATGAATATGTACAGGAATTAAAGCTTCCGCACCACATTTCATCTTTTAATTTTACGAAAAAAGCGTTTAGTGAACGGCAGTGGGATGATGTGAATGTGAAGGCAAGAGGCTTGTTTGTCAATATGGTGTCAAAGCAGATTGTTTCAAGAAGCTACAACAAATTTTTTAACATTGATGAGCGTCCGGAGACAAAAATGCATCATTTAGTGAATCATCTTCAATTCCCTATTACCGTCTATGATAAAGCAAATGGATATTTAGGGACGGTTGGGTATAACGAAATGGAAGATGAATTGGTGTTTACGTCCAAATCGTATACATCTCATGTGAAGCAAAATCAGCATGCTTCCTGGGTCGAAGAGTTATTCTATCAGACCTTCGGAGACGTGCAGGTCGACTACATCAAATCATACGTACGTGACCACAATGCATCTCTTGTGTTTGAAGTCATTTTGCCAAAGAAAGACCCGCATATTATCACATATGATCATGATCAACTCATTTTGCTTGATATAGTGAAGCGTCAGCTAAGCTATGAAAAGACACCATTTACTGAAGTGAAAAGAGTAAGCGAACAGCTTGGAATATCCAGCAAGCAGGAAGTGGCTGTGTTCCACGATTGGACGTCTTTTTATAAATGGTATCTGGCCGTTTCTCATGACGACTCGATCAAAGAAGAGGGATATGTCATTGAGGATCATCGCGGCTTTATGACTAAGCTCAAGCTTCCTTATTATCAATTCTGGAAGCAGATGCGCGCGATCAAACAGCGCGTTGCAGAGAAGCGTTCCACGCAAAAATATATGCAGGCATTGCAAACAGCGGAGCAAGCTAGATTTTATACGTGGCTTCTTGAGCAAGATGCCAATGCTGTCAGAAATAGCTCCATTATTGAGCTGCGCTCACAATTTGAGCAAAGCGATGCTGCCGAGTTGAATAATGATGGAATAAATACATAGTCTAAAAAGGAGTCTTTTCTAAAGAAAAGGCTTTTTTTGATGCAATTGAAAGGTGGACCCTTACATGCCTGACCATATTGAAGTCATTTTACGGACGATGTTTGCTTTTGCGATTTTATTTGGCGGAGCACGTCTTCTTGGAAAGCAAACCATAGCGCAAATGAATATTTTTGATTTTATAGCAGCCATTAGCTTAGGTTCAATTGCGGCGAGTCTCGCGTTTAATACAACGCTTCCGTTTCATCACACGACGATTTCCTTTGTCACGCTTGTCATGATCATTTATGTGATTTCGCTGATAGCTTTAAGGAGCCGAAAATTGAGAGGATTTATGGCCGGTAAACCAACCCTTGTCATACAAAATGGAAAAATTCTTGAAGAGAATATGAAGGGAATGAGGTATACACTTGATTATTTAAATCAGCAGCTGAGAGAAAAAGACATTTTTGATATTAGCGAAGTTGAATTTGCCATGATTGAAACAGATGGACATATGTCAGTGAAAAAATATCCTTCGTTTGAAAATGTCACTCGGAAGGATCTTCAATTGTATATGAAGGCAGAGGGCTACATGCCTATCGAAGTGATCATGGACGGAAAGCTCATTTTGAAAAACATTCAAGAAAATCAATTAACTGTGGAGTGGATAGATGAAGAGCTTAAGAAAAGGCAGCTCTCCTTAAAGGACATTGTATACGCAGTCCGTTCAAGTAATGGCAGTTTATATATTGATACATATGACGACCACATTCACTCTCCGATTGATCAAGAATGAAGGTGTAGTGCTGATGTCACCCTCCTGACACATATCTGACAATATTTATAAGTCCTTTGGCTGCTGTCTGACTAGGCATGATTTCTCAATTATTATTATTTTCAGAAAATGTGATGACGGAAAAAAATAAATGTGTTTAAGTGTATATAGAAGAAATTAAAATATTAATATAATATACCGTTTTCGGAATGAACGTTCATTCCTATGATGAGGAGGGGATGAAGTGCCAGCAGTGACTGATAAACAAGAACAGATTATGAAGGCTTCGTTGGACTTATTTATTGAACGGGGCTTTGATGGGACCACGATGCCGATGATTTCAAAAAGAGCAAACGTCGGAGCGGGAACCATTTACCGTTATTTCGACAGTAAAGAGGCACTCGTCAATATTTTGTACCAGCGCAGCCTTTCTTCATTTATCGAAAAAATGAACACAAACAGTCCAGATCCAAAGGCGAGTATTCGGGCGTACTTTAAGCATGTATTTTATTGCTTGGTTTTATTTACAAAGGAGAATCCAAGCGGGCTATATTTTTTAGAAATTGATAAGCGATCCCATTACTTAGACGAGACGAGCAAAGAGAAAATGCAGCATTTGTTACATGAGCTATTCCTTATCTTTGAAGAAGGGAAAAAGGATGGGATTCATCCAAATCTTTCAGGTAGAACCATTCTATCGATTGTATTTGGTGCCTTTGTACAGCTGCATAAACAAATTCTTGCAGAAGAAATAGAGCCAACGATTGAATTTCTAGAGGACATTGAGCAATGTTTATGGCGCGCCATTAGCGTTGCTTCTTAATGATATAAAGGGAGTGGGCACATGCAACAAACATCAATCATTCCAAAACCAAAAACATACGGACCTTTTAAAAATATTCCCCATATCAAAAAGGGGGAGCTTTCTCAAACCTTTTGGAGGCTAGCAGATGAATTAGGACCGATCTTTCAGTTTGAATTTTCAAAAGCAACAAGTATTTTTGTTTCTAATCATGAACTTGTCCAAGAAATATGTGATGAGAGCCTTTTTGATAAATACATTGGGACTAGTCTCAATAAAGTAAGAGCATTTGCAGGGGATGGGTTATTTACGAGCTGGACAGAAGAACCGAACTGGAGAAAGGCTCACCACATCTTGATGCCGGCGTTTAGTCAGCAGGCCATGAAGGGCTATCATGAGATGATGCTCGATATTGCCACACAGCTTGTACAAAAATGGCAAAGAACAGGCCGTGATGAAGAAATTGAAGTAGCAGAGGATATGACAAAGCTTACTTTAGATACGATCGGACTTTGTGGTTTTGATTTCAGGTTTAACAGTTTTTATAAAGAAAATCAGCATCCATTCATCGAAAGTATGCTGAATGGTTTAAACGAAGCGATGGATCAGGCGAGCCGGTTGCCGGTTGCAGATAAGCTAATGATCAAAAGAAGAAAAAAATTTGAAGAAAATGTCGATTTTATGAAGCAATTAGTAGATGACATTATTCAAGAACGGAAAAAACAAGATAAAACGGGCGATGATTTACTGTCCCTCATGCTGCATGCAAAGGACCCTGAAACAGGAGAGCGCCTGTCAGATGAAAATATTCGCTATCAAATCATTACCTTCTTGATAGCTGGGCACGAAACAACAAGCGGGCTGCTATCCTTTGCGATTTATTTCTTATTAAAGAATCCAGAAAAATTAAAGAAAGCCGTCCAAGAAGCAGATGATGTACTGCAAGGCGGACTGCCAACATTTAAGCAGGTACAAAAACTAAATTACACTCGTATGGTTTTAAATGAATCTCTTCGCCTCTGGCCAACAGCGCCTACGTTCTCTCTTTATGCGAAAGAGGACACCGTCATCGGAGGGAAATATTCGATTGAAAAGAACCAAAGTGTCTCCGTGCTGCTACCTAAGTTACATCGTGATCAAGCGGTATGGGGAGAGGATGCGGAAGAATTTAAACCAGAGCGGTTTCTACACCCTGAAAAGATTCCGCAGCATGCCTACAAGCCTTTTGGGAATGGACAGCGTGCATGTATTGGTATGCAATTTGCTCTTCATGAAGCCACAATGGTGCTAGCAATGGTCTTGCACAACCTGGAATTGATTGATCACACATCATACGAACTTGATTTAAAAGAATCTTTAACGATTAAGCCAAACGATTTTAAAATCAAAGTGCGGCCAAGGAAGCAGCAACTCTTTATGGTACCACCGAAAGAAGAGACGAAAAAAAGCACCACAACTGATGAGTCTAAAGTGAAGAGTCATGGTACACCACTGCTTGTTTTATATGGATCAAATCTTGGCACGGCGCAGCAAATCGCAAACGAATTGGCTGAAGAAGGAAAAGCAAAAGGGTTTGATGTGACCACTGCTCCGCTTGATGACTATACACGTCAATTACCAGATAAGGGTGCAGTCTTCATCGTGACCGCTTCATATAATGGACATCCGCCTGACCATGCGAAAAAATTTGTGGATTGGGTCACGCAGGAGAAAGAGCAGGATTTAACAAACGTGACATTTGCTGTGTTTGGATGCGGAGATCGAAATTGGGCGAGTACGTACCAGCGTATTCCTCGTCTCATTGATGAAGCACTTGAAAGAAAAGGTGCGAAGCGTGTAGCTGATTTAGGAGAAGGTGATGCAGGCGGAGATATGGATGAGGATAAAGAAACATTCCAGAAAACGGTCTTCAAGCAGCTCGCAAAAGAATTTAAGCTCACCTTCCAAGAAAAAGGTAAGGAAAACTCAAAACTATCAGTTGCTTATACAAATGAGCTAGTAGAACGTCCTGTGGCGAAAACATATGGTGCCTTTTCAGCTGTTGTACTGAAAAATGAGGAATTACAATCTGAGAAAAGTGAGCGGCAAACAAGACATATTGAACTGCAATTGCCTGAAGGGAAAAAATACAAAGAAGGGGATCATATCGGAATTGTTCCGAAAAATTGTGATGCACTCGTGCAGCGGGTGATCAATCGCTTCAATCTAGATCCTAAGCAGCACATCAAGCTTTCTTCTGAGAAAGAAGCAAATCATTTACCTTTAGATCAGCCGATTCAAATGAGAGAATTACTTGCGTCACATGTTGAGCTTCAAGAGCCTGCAACACGTACGCAGCTAAGAGAGCTCGCCGCATATACAGTTTGTCCGCCTCACCGCGTGGAGCTTGAGGAAATGGCTGGTGAAGCGTATCAAGAAGCTATTTTAAAGAAACGAGTAACCATGCTTGACTTACTAGATCAATATGAAGCATGTGAGCTGCCATTTGTGCACTTTTTAGCACTTTTACCAGGTTTGAAGCCGCGCTATTATTCTATTTCTAGCTCACCAAAGGTCGATGAAAAAAGAGTCAGTATCACAGTGGCGGTTGTGAAAGGGAAAGCGTGGAGCGGCTGCGGAGAATATGCCGGAGTCGCATCAAACTATTTATGCGGTCTGAAGGAAGGTGAAGAAGTCGCCTGCTTCCTCCATGAAGCGCAGGCAGGATTCCAGCTGCCACCTTCATCTGAATTACCGATGATCATGATCGGACCGGGTACAGGAATCGCTCCATTTAGAGGATTTGTTCAAGCAAGAGAAGTGTGGCAGAAGGAAGGCAAACCACTAGGGGAAGCTCACCTATATTTTGGCTGCCGTCACCCTCATGAAGATGATCTGTATTTTGAAGAAATGCAGCTTGCAGCGCAAAAAGGAGTCGTTCACATCCACCGGGCTTATTCTCGTCACAAAGACCAAAAAATATATGTCCAGCATTTGTTAAAAGAAGACGGCGGTATGCTAATCAAATTACTCGATGAAGGTGCGTATCTTTACGTGTGCGGGGACGGAAAAGTCATGGCACCTGATGTAGAGGCTACACTGATCGACCTCTATCAACACGAGAAACAATGCACGAAGGAAGCAGCTGAAAATTGGCTAACCACTCTTGCAAATGACAATAGATATGTAAAAGATGTGTGGAGCTAACAAAAGGAAAGACCGCCAATTAGGCGGTTTTTTCTGTTTCATCAAGAGAGGTGAGATCAATAGAATGAAAGTTGGAAAGATACAAAACACCTAATTTAAAAATGAAATATTTTGAAAAAATAAGAATATTCTCTCATTTACTCCAATATGAAACAATCGTATCATTTTTGATATAGGACATAAAGGAGGAATATGATGAAAAAGGTGAAAATGTTACTCCCTTCTCTACTCGTTTTTGGTGCTTTAAGTGTGCCTAGTTTTGCCCACGCCGCATCGGATTCAGTACTAACGTCTGATTATGACATGGTGACTTCTGATGGTAAGGTGATCTCTTCAAGTGATTTCCACAATGATACGAAATCCCCCTCATCCTTTGACAAAGTGGATGATCTATCTTCAACTGTTGGCGAAAAAGTAAAACCACTATCAAAATATTTAAAAGACTTTCAAACTAAAGTCGTCATTGGAGACGATGGTAGAACAAAAGTAGCAAACACAAGAGTAGCACCTTATAATTCAATTGCTTATATTACATTTGGCGGCTCAAGCTGTACGGGGACACTCATTGCCCCTAACAAAATTTTGACAAACGGACACTGCGTGTACAATACAGCATCAAGAAGTTATAGTGCAAAAGGATCGGTGTATCCAGGGATGAATGATAGCACTGCGGTAAATGGGTCAGCAAATATGACAGAGTTCTATGTACCAAGCGGATATATCAATACAGGTGCGAGCCAATATGATTTTGCCGTGATCAAAACAGATACGAACATTGGCAATACAGTCGGTTACCGTTCCATCCGTCAGGTGACAAACTTAACTGGAACAACGATTAAAATTTCTGGATATCCAGGTGATAAAATGAGATCGACTGGCAAGGTGTCGCAGTGGGAGATGTCAGGTCCTGTGACAAGAGAAGATACGAATCTCGCATACTATACGATTGATACATTTAGCGGAAATTCAGGCTCAGCGATGCTAGATCAAAATCAGCAAATCGTTGGGGTTCATAACGCAGGGTATTCAAACGGAACGATTAATGGCGGTCCAAAAGCGACAGCTGCCTTTGTTGAATTTATCAACTATGCAAAAGCGCAATAAAAGCTAGATCATAAAGCTTGTTTCCTTCATAGGGGACAAGCTTTTTTATGTGGATACAAGTGTCTAACTGTCTATGCTTGAAAGATCCATTGTCTTCTCAGCCTCTTCATTTTTTTCACATGTCATTCGTGAACGACTCATACATTAAAATGACACATTCCCTTTAAGTCAAGATTCTACTTGAGAAAAATGAGGAGGTCTCACACTTTTGAAGATGAGAAGAGGCTGGATTACTGCTGTCGCCTTATGCTTTGTGATATGGATGGTCACGCTGTTAGGTGGATTTGGGGAGGAACATGCGGCAAAAGGTGCGGATCGATATGATCATGTCATTCAATTTCCAAAGGAACGATACCCTGAAACAGGCAGTCATATTCAAGAAGCCATTCGAAAAGGGCATTCCGATGTGTGTACGATAGACCGAAATGGAGCAGATGCCCGCAGGCAAGAATCATTAAAAGGCATTCCGACTAAACCCGGATTCGACCGAGATGAGTGGCCGATGGCAGTTTGTCTTGAAGGAGGAAAAGGGGCGAGTGTTCAATATGTCAGCCCGTCTGATAATAGGGGAGCGGGCTCATGGGTCGGGCACCAGATGAGCGGGTATCCTGATGGGAAAAGAATTTTATTTATTGTGAAATAAAACTAAAAGAGAGGCGCCTGTGAGTAGGTGCCTTTTTTGTTCGATCAGAGCGTATTGGAGCTAGCAGGGACAAAAGATTCAGTGGTACAATTGATCTATAAGATACAAAGACAGACAAGAAGAAAATGTGAAGGGACATATGCTTATGGATAAGAACCGTGCATTATACGATTATTTCATGCAACATGCAGAGAAACTGACTGAAACTTGGTATGATTCAATTGAAGATGATGATCCAGAATCAATATATCGTTCAACAGATTCCAGCATCATATCAGAGCTAAAACGGCAAAATCAGGATTATTACCAGCATTTTATACGTGCTCTTATTGAAGACAAGACGTATTTACATACTGAGTTTAAAAAGTGGTCTGAAGACTTAGCCAGTGACCCAAAGCATTTAAACACACCATTAGATTACGTTGTGAGAGAATACATGTCCAATCAAAGAGTAGTCCTTCATTACTTAAAAGAATTTATTAAGCAGCGTCAAGATGAAATTGATATTGACCGCATCTTTTATTGGTATGATTTAATTTCAGAGGCGTTTAATATTTCAATTCATATGTTCATCCAACAATATGTGAAAAATACAACGAGGAAGCTCGTGGCACAAAGAGACATGATTTACGAGCTGAGCTCACCTGTCATTGTTTTAAAAAGTCATATTGCGTTATTGCCGTTAGTAGGTGATATTGATACAGCGAGAGCGAAGATTATTTTAGAAAATACGTTGAAACAGTGCTCACAAAAAGGTGTACAGCATTTATGTATTGATTTATCGGGCGTTGTCATTATTGATACAATGGTGGCTCATCAAATCTTTGATCTTGTCACATCACTTCGGTTAATTGGAGTAGAGACGACCATTTCAGGGATCAGACCAGAAATTGCCCAAACCGCTGTGCAGCTCGGGCTTCCTTTTAATGAATTTCGCACGGCATCATCACTTGCTCACGCCCTAGACCGCATGACTGAATTTACTTCAATATAAAAACCAGGCCGATTGAATGGCCTGGTTTTTTATTTAGATAACAGCGTCAATTTTTGTGATTTTCCAATCTTTTTGTCCTTTTTCGAACGTAACCGTTCTTTGTACTTTGCGTCCATCAAGTGTTGGGACAGTGAATTCATAAGTGCGGACTGTTTGTTTTTTAGAGACAAGTTTAGGTGTCGCTTTATCCCAATTAAGCATATTGTCTCCGTCGCCCACTGGAACAGCCATTTTGCCTTTATGAACAATGAACTGGTAGTCTTTTAAACCTTGATTGATGGCTTCTTTTGTGAAAACTTGAGATAGGTAGCTGTTTAGTTTTTTCTTTGTATCAAATGTTTTAGAAAGATAGTTGTAAGTCATGTCTTTATAGCTAAATGATTTTAATTTGTAATCAGAATGTTCATTAATTTTGTAGCCTGACATCGCACTCCAAAAGTGTTCCCGTGCATCAAGGGCAATATGTAACGCTTCTTTATTTGTCAAAGTGGCTGGTTTTTTAGAAGCGGCCAATGTTGTAGATTGTAATGAGATCATAAGCATAATAGCAGTTAATAAAACGAATAATTTTTTCAAGGCGATTGCCTCCTTTTCTCAATGAAAACTTCTTATGTTACAAATGTTACAATAATTACAGTGATATTACAAGTATTAAATCTAAATGTTTTTTATTTCTTTTCTTTCTATATATATAACGTTTGAGGGTGGCAAAAAGTTTTCATTTTTTTATTTTTTCTTTATATCTACTATTTAACCGTTCTAAAGAAGAACAAAACGTTTTTTGGAAAAGTTTCTGTTTGGACGTTCAACACGCTTTTTCATTTATGACATATACTATCGTGATGAATGTCTAAGAAAGTGGTGTTGAATATGTATTATCCGTATGAAGGTATGTGGAATGGGTACTCATATGATAGGCAGATGCAAGGTTGGCCGTCTCTCCCTTCTCAAGGTGGAGGATTTCCAGGGTTTCCAATCGGAGGAGGAGGCACTGGGCCCGGATCTAGTGGATCAGCCCCGCCAGCCCCACCACAGCATATCATTTCGCAATATCAGCAAGCATTATCACAGCCTCAAAGCATGCAGTCACTTATTTCAGGGCAAACAGGTGGAGGTCAGCAATCGGTTCAATTTGCCGCGGGATGTAATAGAAGGTGGACGATTGTGTTTATGAGAAACGGTCAAGTATTTTTAATGTATGTCCTATCCTCACAGCCTTTCGGGAGAACAACTGGCTTTATTTGGCCGAACTTTACCTTTGGTTCCTTCCCAAGCTCGAGTATTCTTGCCTATTCTTGTTCATAAAAAAAAGCCGGTTCTCATCATTAACTGATGAAATACCGGCTTTTTTTAGTGAATATTTCTAAATACGCCAATCACTTTACCTAGTATACTTACATTCTGTAAAATAATCGGTTCCATAGATGGGTTTTCTGGCTGTAATCTAAAGTGTGTATCTTCTTTATAGAAACGTTTCACTGTCGCTTCATCTTCCTCTGTCATGGCGACGACAATATCTCCATTGTTAGCAGTGCTTTGCTGACGCACAATGACATAGTCCTTGTCCAAAATTCCTGCGTCAATCATACTTTCTCCCATAATTTCAAGCATAAATACTTGTTCATCTGGTGCTGCAAAAGTCTCTGGAAGAGGGAAGTATTCTTCAACATTCTCAACAGCCGTAATAGGCAGGCCTGCTGTTACTTTTCCGATGACTGGTACGTTCATTACAGCACTCTTTGGAATATTCATTTCCTCTTCATCTAATACTTCGATCGCTCTAGGTTTTGTCGGGTCTCTTCTAATTAAGCCCTTCGTTTCTAGTCTAGCTAAATGTCCATGAACCGTTGAACTGGATGCTAGACCGACAGCTTCTCCAATTTCACGAACGGATGGGGGGTAGCCCTTGCTTTTTACTTCTTCTTTGATGAATGTCAGGATATCGAGTTGTCTTTTTGATAGCTTCGTCATCTTTTGCACCTCAAAACGTCAATTTTAAAGAAATTATAGCATGTTTTTCCTAACAGTACAAACATAGGTTCGAAAAAAACGTTTGACAGAAACGTTTGTTCGTATTTATAATAAGTGACAGAAAGAACGAACACACATTCTATTAGGAGAGATGACATTATGAGGTTAAAAGAATCTATTATTTTTATTGGGGTATTCTCATTCATCGTTGGCATATTTCTCTCACTTATTGCATTCACAAGCCATAATGATCCAAATCAGTATGTTAAAATAGAAGTACAATCAGGTGATACTCTTTGGGGGTTAGCTGATCAAGTAAACGACAGCAAATCAATCGATAAAAATGCGTTTATTGACTGGGTCACTCAGCACAATGATCTTGCTTCAACAGAAATTCAGCCTGGTGACATCCTTGTCATACCAGTTAAAAAAGAGCATCCAGTCGTATATCAACTTGCAACAGTACAGTAGAAAGGTCGATTGAAGACATGAATGCAATTATCTATGCGAGAGTAAGCACTGTCAAAGAAGAGCAGGAAACCTCGCTGAAGAGACAAGAAGAAGAATTGCTAGCTTTAGCTGCTATGCACAAGATGAATGTGGTTAAAGTCATTAAAGAAAAAGCAAGCGGGTATGATCTAGATCGCGATGGTGTGTTTGATATGCTAGCTACACTAAAAGAAGAGTCAATTGATGCTGTTCTTATCCAGGATGAAACACGTCTCGGAAGAGGACAAGCAAAAATTGCGCTTCTTCATTGTCTTTTTAAAGAGAATGTGAAGGTGTACAGTACGTTTCATAGAGGCGAGCTTGAGCTTTCAGAAGCAGATGAAATGGTGATTGAAATCGTAGGAGTCGTTGAAGAGTATCAACGAAAAATTCATAACCTGAAAATTAAGCGGGGAATGAGAAGAGCTGTTGAACGCGGGTATCAGCCCGAACTGAATTTAAAACAGCAGGATCATGCGCCTGGCCGTGAGCGTATTGAAGTGCCGATTTCAGAAATTGTTCGATTAAGAAAAAATAACATGACCTTCGCGGAAATCGCAGCAACTCTTCAGGCACTAGGTTTTGACATTTCAAAAGCAACGGTCCATAGAAGATATCAAGAATATGAAAAAGGTCTGACCACCTAAAGCTTGATTTGTTGTCAAAATGATTGATATTTAGTAGTATGTAGAGAAAATGTTTTAAAGGAGTTAGTCATGATTTCTAAAAATCAGCTTGCAAGAATCAATGAGCTTTCAAAAAAGTCAAAAGAGACCGGTTTGTCAGACGCTGAAAAAACAGAACAAAAGCAATTAAGAGAAGAGTATTTAAAAGCTTTTCGTTCTTCTATGAAAAATACACTTAAAACCGTGAAAATCGTTGACCCTGAAGGAAACGATGTCACACCAGAAAAATTAAAAAGAGAAAGAGATCAAAACCTTCATTAAGCTTATGATTTCTTGAATTTTGAAAAGATGGGAAGAATATTCTCATCTTTTTTCATATTTGCATAACTTTTTAGGTGATCGATAAACTAAATGTGACAAAATCCTTCTTTTTCAGCGTGAAATAGTTGTGAAAAAAGGACAGTAGATTTATGATAATGGTGTACACAAGATACGGAAGGGGATTTATATGGAAACGATTGAATTGAAATCTATTGCAACAATACGTACTCTCTCCATAGACGCAATTGAAAAAGCGAATTCCGGTCACCCTGGAATGCCGATGGGTGCTGCACCAATGGCATACGCTTTATGGACGAATCACTTAAACGTAAGTCCGCAAAACCCAAATTGGTTTAACAGAGACCGTTTTGTATTATCTGCGGGACATGGTTCTATGCTTCTATATAGCATGCTTCATTTAAGCGGATACAACCTGAGCATCGATGATCTAAAACAATTCCGCCAATGGGGTAGCAAAACACCTGGACATCCTGAATTTGGACATACAGAGGGTGTAGATGCTACAACAGGTCCTTTAGGGCAGGGGATTGCCATGGCAGTTGGTATGGCACTTGCAGAAAGACATCTTGCGGAAACGTATAACAAAGACAACTTTAATGTTGTAGATCACTATACATACAGCATTTGCGGAGATGGAGACTTAATGGAGGGAATTTCCTCTGAAGCTGCTTCCCTTGCTGGTCATTTAGGCTTAGGCCGTTTAATTGTTCTTTATGATTCAAATGATATTTCTTTAGATGGCGACCTAGATCGTTCATTCTCTGAAAATGTGAAGAATCGTTTTGAAGCGATGAACTGGGAAGTTCTTTATGTGAAAGACGGCAATAACATTGATGAAGTGACGGCTGCTATCGAAAAGGCAAAACAAAGCACAGACAGACCTACACTGATTGAAGTGAAAACAACAATCGGTTTCGGATCGCCAAACCGTGCAGGAACGTCTGGTGTGCATGGTGCACCACTTGGCAGCGATGAAGCCAAGCTGACGAAGGAAGCTTACTCTTGGACGTTTGAAGAAGATTTCCATGTACCTTCTGAAGTGTACGATCATTTCAAAGAAGCTGTAAAAGACGCTGGTCAGAAAAAAGAAGCAGCTTGGAATGAACGATTTGCGCAATATGAAAAAGAATACCCTGAGCTTGCAGCTCAATTGCAGCTTGCGATTGAAGGAAAGCTTCCTGAGAATTGGGATCAAGAGGTTCCTGTTTATGAAGCAGGTTCAAGTCTTGCCTCCCGCGCTTCTTCAGGCGAAGTATTAAATGGCATTGCGAAGCAAGTACCTTTCTTCATTGGCGGGTCTGCTGACCTTGCAGGTTCAAACAAAACAACGATTAAAAACACAGACGATTTTGGTAAAGATCATTATGCCGGCAAGAACATTTGGTTCGGCGTCAGAGAATTTGCAATGGGTGCCGCGTTAAACGGTATGGCGCTTCACGGCGGCCTTCGTGTATTCGGCGGAACGTTCTTTGTTTTCTCAGATTACTTAAGACCAGCGATTCGTCTTGCTGCCTTAATGGGACTTCCAGTCACTTATGTCTTTACTCATGACAGTATCGCTGTTGGTGAAGATGGTCCGACGCATGAGCCGGTTGAACAGCTTGCTTCATTACGTGCGATGCCGAACCTTTCTGTCATTCGCCCTGCGGATGGAAACGAAACAGCTGCAGCGTGGAAACTTGCTGTATCTTCAACGGATAAACCGACAGCACTAGTTCTGACTCGTCAAAACCTTCCAACGATTGACCAAGCACCTGAGAAGGCATATGAGGGAGTAGAAAAGGGTGGATACGTCGTCGTTGAAGCTGCTGATGCACAGCCAGAAGCACTTCTACTCGCATCTGGATCTGAAGTCGGTTTAGCGATTGAAGCGCAAAAAGCACTTGAGAAAGAAGGGATTCGCGCGTCTGTTGTCAGTCTTCCTGCATGGGATCGTTTCGATCAGCAGTCAGACGAATACAAAGAATCAGTCCTTCCTACAGCAGTGCGGGCTCGTATTGCGATTGAAATGGGGGCTTCACTTGGCTGGGAGCGTTACACTGGTCTTGATGGTGATGTAATTGCCATTGATAAATTTGGCGCTTCTGCACCTGGTGAAACCATTATTGAGAAATACGGCTTTACGGTCAGCAATGTCGTCAGCCGTGTGAAAGCGAAGCTGAACAAATAACCAGTCTCCAAGCATCATGCTTTTTTTCATCTGTTTGCAGAGCATTTTCATCCGCTCTGCAAACTTTTTTCTTTTTTCTCGTTTTTTTGACAAAACTAGTTTCTTCTTGCTTCATATATAGACAATTCTTTCTTTCACATTTTTGTATAATACAAGCAATATACGAGATTGACGAAATGTGAAAGGAAGGGATAGACATGGAACGCCATTATTATATTTATTGGATTGAGGATGAATTTGCGCATCATTATTTTGGCAGAGAATCAATTTTGTTTCATTTGTTTGAGTCGTTACACTGGACGAACCGCACGGAAGATGAATTGGTGATGCTTGTGAAACAAGTGGATTACGTGACGAAACGAATCCCTGCTTTTCATATGCATCAGCGATTAATGAACAACTTAACGAACGTTCACTATACACAAATTGGCTCGATATACAGCGCTTCCTTACCTGATGGAAAAGGAACGGCTGCATTTATCATAAAAGATCGTTATATCCAAATGTCTGCCACCGGCAGTTATGAAGCAGAAGCAGTGTTTTTTGAAGTGCTTAGAAAAATTAGTCCTTGCTTCCTTGCAATGGACTTCGGTTCAAAGAAGCACGGGTGGCTCAATCCGGTAAAAGTGAGGAATTTTGTTTAAAAAAATAAAATTGAACGTGAAATGTTGTATAATAGCCTTTTGTTTAGTACACTTTATACGAGACAACATGAAGGAGGAAGAATTATGGATTTATGGGTTGTCATCCTTGTAGGCGTTGTTGCACTGCTTGCAGGAGTTGCACTCGGATTCTTTATTGCTCGTAAGTATATGATGAGCTACTTGAAAAAGAATCCACCAATTAATGAACAAATGCTTCGAATGATGATGATGCAAATGGGCATGAAACCGTCCCAGAAGAAAATCAATCAAATGATGAAAGCCATGAACAACCAAGCGAAATAATACGTACGATATTATGATCATAGATGGAACATGGTTATAAAGAGTGGACAAGCGTTGTCCTTTCTTTATGAATTCACCTTCATCAGACGCTTTAAAACCACTGTACTTGCCTAAATGAAGCAGGGAAGGTGGTTTTTATTTTGGCTTCAGCTTCCTGCTAAAAAACAAAAACCCCTGTTATAGACTGACATAGCAGAATGAGACACGAATAAAACACCCTTATTAGGCTGACATGCTACCAAATGATTTTGGTGCGTGGTAGCCTAATTTTTCTTGGATACGCTCTTCATTATAATACTTGATGTAACGGTCGATTCGTTGCCTGACATCTTTTTCTGATATAGAATTGAATTTTGTAAACATAAATTCCTCTGATTTTAAGCTGGAATGGAATGATTCAATCACTGCGTTATCCCAACAGTTACCTCGTCTAGACATACTGCTTGTAAGGTCCCTTGCCCCCAGCTCCTTTTGATATGCATACGAACTGTATACACTTCCTTGATCTGAATGCACAAGTACACCTTTAGGCAAATTCCTTTTCTCTAAAGCTGCCCTCAATGTGTTCAATATGAGTGATGTCTGTTGGTGATCATCTAGGGTATAGGCAACAACTTCGTTGTTGTATAAATCCATAATGGTCGAAAGGTAGAGCGTTCTCGGTCCATACTGAATATAAGTAATATCTGTTACCCATTTTAAATTCGGGTGTATTGCAGTGAAGTTTCGATTTAATATATTTGGGGCAATGATGACAGATTCCCCTTGTGATTTCCATTTCCTTTTACGCTTCACACGACATTGAAGGTGGTATTTTTGCATGATGCGCTGTACAGTATTTCGGTTTCGTTTGATATCATATTGACGCTGAAGTAGCTTTCGAATCTTACGGTGGCCGTACCGGAACGACGTTTCGGTACATAAGGAAATAACAGCCTTCTCGACTTGTGATTTTTTACGTATTCCTTCGGATACCCAACGATAATAGGTCGATCTGGCGATCTGCAAAATACTTAAGATAGACGTTATTGTATATTTCTTCCGTAGTCTCTTGATCAAATACAAGGCTACTCCCTTTTCAACTCCTCTACGATCTCCAAATACTTTTTTAGAATTTCATTCTCCATCTTAAGGTGTTCAACCTGCCTATTCACTTTTTCCTCTTTGGATACATTGTCAGGTCCATGCCCAAAGCTATATTGTTTTCCAATTGGCTGATCGAATCGATGTAACTGATTTTCTCGATACCACTTCATCCATGTTTTAATCTGAGATACATTCTTTATATGATATTTATCCATAATTTGTTGATTGGTAAACTGCCCGCTTAATTTATCTTTCACAACCGCCCATTTTATTTCAGCTGAATATTTGTTTTTTTTCATAAAAAATACCCTCCAAATTAGCACTTAGTTTAAGTGTATCACTTGAAGGGTGTTTTTTTATGTCCCATTTGACTAGGTTAGTCTATTATCAGAGGTTTTTGTTTCGTTTATGGTCACACATATCAACTGTTCTAAAAATCGTGCAGCATGATAAATATCATGAGATATGATTAGTTGGCTGAGTTTGAGTGTAAGTGTCGTTGATATTGTAAGAGGAGATGATCTAGCTGCTGGCTATGTTCAATGGTTACTGTTGATGTCATCCCATTGTGCATCACAACTTTCATCAGCTCTTCTCTTTTTTCTTCGATTTGAGTTAATAATGATGTTTTTACCAAAGTCATGTTCCTTTCATGCAAATCTTGATAAAAAGAATCGATTCTATTATATCCATTTTAAGGTTTATTTTCAAATTTAAAGGATTCGTTATCTCGATGTCAAATTAAATTATATAAGGTTTTAAGAGAATAGACCATCTTTATTGAGAGGATGTAAAAAAAATGAAATGATTTTGTCATCTCTTATTGTATATTGTAAGAAGGGGGTGTTCTTTTGACAGATTTGAATTACTTTTTAGCTTTCGGAGCAGGATTCCTTTCTTTTATCTCACCGTGCTGTCTGCCGCTTTATCCAGCGTTTTTATCTTATATTACGGGCGTTAGTATGGATGAAGTGAAATCTGAGAAGGTGATGCTGAGAAGAAGAAGTCTGCTTCATACCTTATTCTTTTTAATTGGTTTCTCTATTATCTTTATTGCGATAGGCTTTGGGACATCGTTTGTTGGGAAGTTTTTTGATGATTACCATCAAGCGATTCGCCAGATTGGAGCTATCCTCATTATTTTCTTTGGTTTTATGACTCTTGGTGTATTTCAGCCTTCTTTCCTCATGGGCGAAAAGAGAATGCAGTTCAAAAATCGTCCTGCTGGTTTTTTTGGATCGATTCTCATTGGAATGGGCTTTGCCGCTGGTTGGACACCTTGTACAGGACCTATTTTATCTGCCGTTATCGCACTTGCTAGTAACAATCCAGAGTCGGCTGTGCCTTATATGATTGCGTATGTCTTTGGATTTGGCGTTCCATTTTTTGTTCTCTCCTTTTTCATTACGAAAATGGCGTGGATCAGAAAGCGTCAGCAGCTTATCATGAAAATTGGCGGGATCATTATGATTGTGGTAGGGCTATTGCTGTTCTTTGATCTTCTCACGTGGATTATCATCATGTTCTCATCATTGTTTGGCGGATTTACAGGCTTTTGAAATCGTTTTCTACAGTCGCGGCGAATGGTTTTTTTTCGTCAATTGGAGTATATTATACATAGGCTGACCTTAAAGAATAAAGGAATGATTTGATATGATGGTCTTAATCTCTTCTATAATTGCAATATGTATGGCGGTAGCCGTCATGTTTATTCGCATTAAGTCATCTGCGAAACCGGCAACCGCAAAAAAAATTATATTACCTCCTATTTTTATGAGCACTGGTGCACTGATGTTTTTTGTTCCAATGTTTCAGGTAACTGGAGCTGAATTTCTTGAAGCGATCACAGTGGGGATGTTTTTCTCCATCTTTTTAATCAAAACATCGAAGTTTGAAATTAGAGGGAACGAGATTTACTTAAAGCGGTCAAAAGCATTTGTGTTTATTCTCATTGGACTTCTTGTTCTTCGTATCGGAATGAAGACGATCCTGAGTTCTTCTATTGATTATGGCTCTCTAAGCGGAATGTTTTGGATACTTGCTTTTGGCATGATTGTGCCTTGGCGCGTTGCCATGTATTTGTCGTTTAGAAAGATATCTAAGCAATTAGATCCGCAACAGGTTCAAATGAATTAAACCTCCTTTTTATAAAGGAGGTTATTTTAATAATGCTTCATATGGCGTATGATCGATGTTTTTTTCTTGAAGACGCTTCAATAAAAACTTATGATCACGCTTTGGTGTAGCGATAATATAGCCGCGAATGATTAAGTCTAAATTAATGCTGGCAGCTTGTTCTTTTAAAGCCAGCTCGCCAATTTTTCCTGCAATTTTTTCTTTGGCGACATCTCTAAACAGCTCTGGAACAGGTAATACAAGTTCATTTAAAAGCTGTTTGTCTTCTTCCCGCCATAGGTGGAGGCTCTTTTGAATATATTCATCCTGCCAATCAAGCTCTGATTTCCCATCTTCCTTCGGCAATCGTTTTAAAAATTTGCGAAACATAAAAAAGCCACCGATTGCGAGTAATCCGATCATCACCGTGCCCCAAAATAAAATGAACCACAAAAACCAGCCGCTTAACATGTTCTCACCCCTTATACCTCTCGTCTCTCTATCTTATTTTACATGAAGACATGATAGAAGAAAATAACAAAAATGTATGTCTCTCATCTCTATGAACGCCTTTTTTCATTCATAACTGCCCATTTACTAGAAAGACCCAAACCATCTAGTAAAAAAAGAATACCTTATCATATAGCGACTCTACTATTTGGCCATGGTGGTTCGCAAAAGGTATTGACTTGACACGAACGGAAGAGAGCCCACCAAATGAAGGTGGGCTCTTAATGTTTGAAGTGCGGGATTTGAAAGGAAAAAGCCCCGCTTGAATGGTCAGAACTTTTTTTAATTCTTATCGAAATGATTCGGTTTTCGTATTCTGTTTCAATCTCTTTGTCGTTCAAGTAAAAAGGGAGCATTACACTTTTTTCAATTGGCTGTTCGCCTTTATCATTTGGCTTTTGTACTGTGTAAGCGAGAGTGAGCTCATGTCCAGCGAAGGTCAGCTTTACATCAGCGATCGACAGGGTGGAGACATCAATCTCAATAATATAATCACGGCTTGTTTCATAAAGGTCAATTGGGAGGTGTTCATCATACCAGGCAAATGGATCATCCATTAAAACATTAAGCCAATCATCTATTTCTAGAAAACCAGAGGAATTCGATTGCTTTTCATTCTCCATAAACACTCCTCCATCACATCTCATAATAAATGATATGTTGAGAACTGAAATGTGTGAAAGACCTAAAACATACCGCTTTGCCACGGGATGAGAGGAGAATGTTTACATATCGTGATGAGAATTGTGCTTTTGTCTTGTGTGGTTGCGGTTTTTCACTTTTTTACTGCCTGATAATGGCTCAGGCTGTCCGCCTTGATGCTCCTTAGGCGAGTTTTGACGGATGTCTTTCCCTGAGTTTTTATTCGTCATGATGCTTGCTCCTTTCTTATTGGTTTTTTTTACGTTTTTTATTGTTTTGTCTTTGTTCTTCTGTTAAAACGAGTTGGTCATCTTCAATGTAGCCTGCACCATTCCCTTGGCTTTTGGCTGCGTTCATGCCGTCAATCACATGATTTGCTTTACGTTTTGTCATGTTCTATCACCTCAATTGTAGTATGAACCTGCCCTGCTTGGATTATGAAGAGTAATCATTTCCTAGTGATAAGATAAACTTATTGAATTTAATAAAAGCATTGTTATTTACTTATGTATGAATTTGTTTTAAGATGAAATTGTGAGAAAATTGTGGTGAAATACGACGATTTTTCTGAGAATTGAAATTGATCTTGATCATCAAAAGGGGGATTTTGGATATGTCGAAACAGCAGCAAGTCGCTAAACAAGACGCTTTTCAATCTAGAAAAACGTTTTCGACAAATGGGAAAACGTATCACTATTATTCGTTAGAAGCACTAGAGAAACAAGGAATCGGAAATGTTTCTAAGCTGCCTTATTCCATTAAGGTACTTTTAGAATCAGTGCTTCGCCAAGTAGACGGTAGAGTGATCAAAAAGGAACACGTTGAAAACTTGGCAAAATGGGGAACTGCCGAGGTCAAAGAAATTGATGTTCCATTTAAACCTTCTCGTGTTATTTTACAAGACTTCACGGGTGTACCAGCCGTCGTTGACCTTGCTTCTTTAAGAAAAGCAATGGCAGATGTAGGCGGGGATCCGGATAAAATCAACCCTGAAATTCCAGTTGACCTTGTCATTGACCACTCAGTACAAGTTGATAAAGCTGGAACTGAAGATGCATTAAACATTAACATGGATTTAGAATTCGAACGTAACGCAGAGCGTTATAACTTTCTTAGCTGGGCAAAGAAAGCGTTTAATAACTATCAAGCTGTTCCGCCTGCAACAGGAATTGTTCACCAAGTAAACTTAGAGTATCTTGCAAGTGTTGTTCATGCGATTGAAGAAGATGGCGAGATCATCACTTACCCAGATACATTGGTTGGTACTGACTCTCATACAACCATGATCAACGGGATCGGCGTACTTGGATGGGGCGTTGGCGGTATTGAAGCGGAAGCTGGTATGCTCGGTCAGCCTTCATACTTCCCAGTACCAGAAGTCATTGGTGCTAAATTAGTTGGAGAGCTTCCAAACGGAACGACTGCAACTGACCTTGCATTAAAAGTGACACAAGTTCTGCGTGAAAAAGGCGTAGTGAACAAATTCGTTGAATTCTTCGGACCTGGAGTTGCACAGCTGCCGTTAGCAGATCGTGCAACGATTGCGAACATGGCGCCTGAATACGGGGCTACTTGCGGATTCTTCCCAGTAGATGAGGAAGCTCTTGCTTACCTTCGCCTTACTGGACGTGATGAAGAGCAAATTAATATCGTTGAAGAATATTCTCGCGCAAATGGCTTATTCTATACGCCAGATGTAGAGGACCCAATTTTTACGGATGTTGTGGAAATTGATCTTTCTAAAATTGAATCAAACTTATCTGGTCCAAAGCGTCCACAAGATTTGATTCCACTTTCAGATATGAAAGAGACGTTCCATCAGCACATTGAAAGCCCAGCTGGTAACCAAGGGTTTGGATTAGAAAAATCAGAGCTGGATAAACAAATTGAATTTGATCTAGCAAATGGTGAAAAAGCTGTGATGAAGACAGGTGCGATTGCGATTGCAGCGATTACGAGCTGTACGAATACATCGAACCCATATGTCTTAATTGGAGCAGGTCTTGTTGCGAAGAAAGCAAGTGAGCTTGGTATGAAGGTGCCAAACTACGTGAAAACGTCACTAGCGCCAGGTTCTAAGGTTGTTACAGGATACCTCGTGAACTCAGGACTTCTTCCATACTTAAGAGACCTTGGATTTAACATCGTTGGGTATGGCTGTACAACATGTATCGGTAACTCAGGACCGCTTGCGCAAGAAATTGAGGATGCTGTCTCTGAAAATGATCTGCTGATCACTTCTGTTTTATCAGGTAACCGTAACTTTGAAGGACGTATCCATCCGCTTGTGAAAGGAAACTACCTTGCATCTCCACCATTAGTTGTGGCGTATGCACTTGCTGGTACGGTGAATATTGATTTAACAAAAGACCCTATCGGTGTGGATAAAAACGGTGAGAACGTTTATTTCAATGACATTTGGCCATCAATGGACGAAATCAACAGTGTCGTGAAAAGCACAGTGACACCTGAACTCTTCCGTTCAGAGTATGAAACTGTATTTGACAGCAATGACCGCTGGAATGAAATTAAAACGACGGACGATGCATTGTACAAATGGGATGAAAATTCCACATACATTGATAACCCGCCATTCTTTGAAAACCTATCAGTTGAACCTGGTAAAGTTGAACCGCTTAAAGGCTTGCGCGTAGTGGCGAAGTTCGGTGATTCTGTCACAACGGACCATATTTCTCCTGCTGGAGCGATTGGTAAGGACACACCTGCGGGTAAATACTTGCAAGAAAGAGGCGTATCGCCTAGAGACTTTAACTCATACGGATCTCGCCGTGGTAACCACCATGTCATGATGAGAGGTACTTTTGCAAACATCCGTATTAAGAACCAAATCGCACCAGGAACAGAAGGCGGATATACAACGTACTGGCCAACTGGTGAAGTAACATCCATTTATGATGCATGCATGCGTTATAAAGAAGATGGAACAGGTCTTGCGATCTTAGCAGGTAAAGACTACGGTATGGGTTCTTCACGTGACTGGGCTGCAAAAGGAACAAACCTTCTTGGAATTAAATTCGTTCTAGCTGAAAGCTTTGAGCGTATCCACAGAAGTAACCTTGTCTTCATGGGTGTACTTCCGTTACAGTTTAAAGACGGAGAAAGTGCAGAAACTTATGGACTAACAGGAACAGAAACATTTGAAGTTGAAGTTGATGAAACAGTTCGTCCACGTGATCTTGTCACTGTGAAAGCAATTGATACAGATGGCAATGAGAAAACATTTGAAGTGGTTGTTCGCTTTGACAGTGAAGTCGAAATTGACTACTATCGTCATGGTGGTATCCTTCAAATGGTACTTCGTGAAAAATTGGCAAGCAACTAATACTCATACAGCAAAGAAGAGAAGGCGCCTAGACAGCTTTCTCTTCTTTTTTAAAATAGTGGAGGATCCATCATGTGGAAAAAAGGAATGGCAAGCGCTGTTTTACTTGTGTTGATTGGTTTACTTGTGTGGAATTTACTTGAACCAAAAGAGCCCGCAATCGGTCTTGAAAAAGGGGATCAGGCCCCTGATTTTGAGCTTAAGACCCTAGACGGTCAAACGGCCTCGTTATCTGATTACCAAGGGAAAAAGGTGCTCGTTAATTTTTGGGCGACATGGTGTAAGCCATGTAGGACAGAAATGCCAGATCTAGATGCGATTAGAAGTGAATATGATCAGGTCGAAGTACTTGCGGTGAATTTGACGACCACAGAAAAAAGTGTAGATCATGTTGCAACATTTGCAGATGAATTAAAGCTGAGCTTTCCTATTTTATTGGATCAAAAAGGCATTCAAGCACGATATCAGGTGCTTTCATACCCCACGACATACATATTAGATGAAAAAGGACGCATCATGTCTGTGAAGCATCAAATGCTGACAAAAAAAGAAATTGAGCAAGAGCTGGATCTATAATGATTCAGCTTTTTTGCTTATTTTCTAAATGTTTTGGCGAAAATGAAATACAACACTGGAGGTGAGTACAATGAGAAGAAGAAAACGACGTACATTTGAAGAGCTTGTACTTGAAAATAAAAAAGAATTATTAAGCAATGAGGAATTTTTAAACCAGCTTGAAGAAAAGTTGGAAGAGCGATTTAGACAGAAATAAGTTATGAATTATCCTTTTTCGTTCATCCTAAAGAAGAGGGAGGGATGAATGATGGGTAGAGAGCATGATAAACAAGCGCAGTTTACACCAGACCATTTAGGGACAAAACCTGTAGCATACAAACGCAATAAAGGTAAAAAGATGCATAATAAATCAAATGAACAGCCTGATGTGATCCAGACGAAGGGCGAATAAGGAGGGTATTAAGATGAATGAAAAGTCATATCAATCCAATCCAGATGATCGTTCTGATAATGTTGAAAAGCTACAAGATATGATCGAAAACACCCTTGACAATATCGATGAATCTGAAGCAGCGATGGCCCTTTCGACAGATCAAGAAAAACAGATGATCAAGCAAAAAAATGAAAATCGAAAAATGAGCATTGATGCCATGCGTTCTGAGATTAAGGACGAAGAAGCAGCAAGAAAAAATGGCTATACTGAATAAACTAGGGATCCCTGGTTTATTTTATTGCCTCCTTTTAGAAGAACCATTTCGATTGTGGTAAAATGGCAGAGATCTTAGGTTTTGATAGGAGAGCGATGAAAACGTGTATGTATCTAAAAAAGAAATAGAAGTCCGTTATGCAGAAACAGACCAAATGGGCATTGTGTATCATGCCAATTATTTAATCTGGATGGAAGTCGGCAGAACTGCACTGATTAAAGAATTAGGATTTTCCTATGCACAGCTAGAAGCAGACGGTGCTCTTGCACCCGTTATAGATTTGCAGGTGAAATATAAAAAACCACTCTTGTACGGTGAAACAGCGACCGTTCATACTTGGATTGAAGAATACAATGGACTCAAAACGGTGTATGGCTACGAAATTCAAAAGCCTGATGGACAAACAGCGATTACAGGGACAACCTCGCATATTTGTGTAGACAAAGACACATTTAGACCGATTCAATTTAGAAAAGCATTTCCTGCCTGGCACAAAGTATATGAACAGTCGAAAAAGCAGGTCTAATTCATGGCGTTTGGTATTAAAAGAAGCGATTTAAATGCGTGGAAATCAGCTGTTCAGCAAGGAGAAATGGCTTTTTTAACCCATTATTGGCTTGATGACCGTTTCCCGCATGCCAATACCGTCACTAAAGCAGCCTGTCAGGATATGAAGCAGTTAATTGAGTGGGGAGAAAAACATGGGCTCAAAAAAGAATGGATTCACGACCGTGCAGGGTTTCCTCACTTTGACTTGATCGGTGAAACGCAAAAAAGAATCCTACAAAAGGAGCGGTCTTTAGGAAACATTCAGGAATATGGGCTATATATTGAAGGATAAAACAAAAAAGATACCCGAGGGAGGAGGTATCTTCTTTGTTTATTCATAATGAAATTCTGGTTCTTTTACAGACTCGTTATAATCAATATGCAGATCATGGTTGTCAAAATACCAAATATCACTTTCTTCCACGAAGAAAGTAATACCTTCTATTTCAGCGGTTGCGCCGGCATTTTGAGGTTCATCTTTTGCGACGCCGAGAGAAAAGCCTTTTTGTACATTACTGCACCCGCCATATCTCACAAAAAAGCGAACTTGATCACCTTTTTCTAAATCTAATTCATCCTTGTACCAACTGAGTGCATCTTCTTTAATCGTTAATTTCAATGTGATCGCCCCTTTTTTGAAGTCATGCTGTTTTTTAAAATGCAGGATGCAAAAAACAGCTTTTCTTTACTTTTACCACAGAATGAAACTTATGAAACGGCTAGAGCCATTTGATTTTCGGTTCAGTTTTGTTGAGGATTCGTTTGAGGTTGGCGATGTGTCTGTAGATCACAAAACCAGCAAGAACGGCAACAACAATGATTAAGAATACGTCTTTGGTGAATATGCTGTAAATGAATGTATAGATGCCGGTCAGCATAGATGATAATGAAACATATTTACTAATGTATAAAAATAAGAAAAAAGCAGCGATCATCGTGATAAATAAGAATGGGGCATAAAATAATAACACGCCGCCAGATGTAGCGACTGCTTTTCCCCCTTTAAATTTTGCAAAGATAGGAAAGCTGTGACCGATAACAGCAGCAACTCCTGCTAATAAGGGATGAATGTCCAGTTGCATGAAAAACGGTAAAGCAGAAGCGAGAGTCCCCTTTAAAATATCAGCAGAAATAACAATAGACCCTGCTTTCACGCCAAGCGTACGAAATGCATTCGTCGCACCTAGGTTTCCGCTGCCATGTTCACGGATATCAATACCCTTTGCAGCTTTCCCGACAATGAGACCGGATGGAATACTGCCGAGAAGATAAGCCAAAATAAACATCAAAGCAATTAACATCTGCATAACTCCTTTATATTCTCCCTCTTGTCTTACATTTTAACATGATCTTATGAAAAACATGGGGATCTTTTTTTGAAAAAATCAAATGCAGATGGATTCGGCTTTGTTTTTAAGCAGAAGTTCGCTAAAATAGAGGAAAAGGGGTGTTTGGATGAATCATCCTTCGAAACAAGAAATTGGCCGTATATTAAAAAGCAGTAAACGAATTGCTGTTGTTGGTTTATCAGATCAGCCGCACCGAACGTCTTATATGGTGTCTAAAGCGATGCAGGATGCCGGTTATGAGATCATTCCGGTGAATCCAACGATCGATGAAGCACTTGGTGTGAAAGCAGTCGCTTCACTAAAAGAAATCAAAGAGCATGTTGATATCGTCAATGTATTTAGACGTTCAGAGTTTTTGCCCGAGGTGGCTGAAGAATTTCTCGAAATAGACGCACCTGTTTTTTGGGCGCAGCAAGGCATCTATCATGAAAAAGCGAAAAGGCTGATTGAGGAAAATGGCAAGGTCGCCATCATGGATTTATGTATCAAGGTGGCTCATGCAATGACAAAAACTCATTAAATCGTCAAAAATCCTTGGTTTTCAAGGATTTTTGCTTTTTTGTTGTAGAAATATATTTGCGATTCTAGAAGAAAGCGATAAAATAAGGCGACAGGGACATATCGGTGATCTTGCATATCAAGAAAAAGAGCGATAAGATAAAGGTAGAACATTTGTTCTGTTTTGTAAAAATCATCATATGATTGCATTTGGCTTATCAAACAGTCTTGTTTATAATGGACTTCTAGTTCTCATTGCAGAATGTAGAACATTCTCATAGCCGTGCAAAGGAGCATGTTTTGTTGAACCACACATGCATGGTGATGATGCAGCTTATTAAAGTGGACAGTAATGAGCAGCATGATCATCATTAAATTCTAGAGAGATCATTTGATGGTTTGCCGGTTATGTTTGTTAGTGAAAGGGGATTAAGCATTTGGTTAAAAAGCAGCAAGTAGATTATAACGATGATTCCATTCAGGTGCTAGAGGGACTTGAAGCGGTCCGTAAACGTCCAGGAATGTATATTGGGTCAACGGATTCACGCGGTCTCCATCACCTTGTCTATGAGATTGTAGACAACTCTGTCGATGAAGTACTCGCTGGCCATGGAGATCATATCGTTGTCAAAATACATAAAGATAACAGCATTTCCGTTCAGGATAAAGGACGCGGGATGCCTACTGGTATGCATAAGCTTGGAAAACCGACACCTGAGATCATTTTAACGGTCCTTCACGCAGGCGGAAAATTTGGTCAAGGCGGATATAAAACAAGTGGTGGGCTTCACGGAGTTGGGGCATCTGTTGTAAACGCGCTGTCAGAATGGCTCACTGTCACAATTGAACGTGATGGCTATATATATCATCAGCGGTTTGAAAACGGCGGAAAACCTGTGACGTCACTTGAAAAAGTCGGAAAAACGAAAAAAACTGGAACACTGATTCATTTTAAACCAGATCGATCCATGTTCAGCGTTACAGCCTATAATTTCGATACGTTATCAGAACGTTTAAGAGAATCTGCCTTTTTATTAAAAGGATTAAAAATAGAGCTGATTGATGAACGACATGATGTACAAGAAACCTTTTATTATGAGACAGGCATTGAAGCCTTCGTTGCTTATTTAAATGAAGAAAAAGATGTTCTGAGTGAAGTGGTCTCATTTGAAGGAGAGCATCAATCCATCGAAGTAGACTTTGCATTTCAATTCAATGACGGCTACTCGGAAAATATTCTTTCTTTCGTCAATAACGTTAGAACAAAAGATGGCGGTACGCATGAGTCTGGTGCCAAAACGGCGATGACAAGAGCCTTTAATGAATATGCGCGCAAAGTAGCCCTTTTAAAAGAAAAAGACAAAAATTTAGAAGGCACTGATATTCGCGAAGGGCTGTCTGCTATTATTTCTGTTAGAATTCCTGAAGAACTGCTTCAATTTGAAGGCCAGACAAAAGGAAAGCTTGGGACAAGTGAGGCTCGCTCAGCTGTTGATGCTGTTATTTCTGAAAAACTGGCTTATTTCCTTGAAGAAAACCGTGAAACAGCGACTCTTCTTGTGAGAAAAGCGATTAAAGCGCAGCAGGCAAGAGAAGCTGCTAGAAGAGCACGTGAAGAAGCAAGGAGCGGCAAGAAACGGAAAAAGTCCGAAGCAACACTGAGCGGAAAATTAACACCTGCTCAATCTAGAAACCCAGCAAGAAACGAATTGTACCTAGTAGAGGGCGACTCAGCGGGCGGGTCAGCAAAACAAGGACGTGACCGTAAATTCCAAGCAGTGCTGCCGCTTCGTGGAAAGGTCATTAACACAGAAAAAGCGAAACTTGCTGATATTTTCAAAAATGAAGAAATCAACACCATTATTCATGCGATCGGTGGAGGCGTCGGTGTCGATTTTAACGTAGAAGACATCAATTATGACAAAATCGTGATCATGACAGATGCTGACACAGATGGAGCCCATATTCAAGTGCTTCTGCTCACGTTCTTCTACCGCTATATGAAGCCGCTGATTGAGCATGGCAAAGTGTTTATTGCACTACCGCCTTTATATAAAGTCAGCAAAGGCTCAGGGAAAAAAGAAGTTATTGAGTACGCATGGTCTGATGAAGAAATGGATGACGTACTGAAGAAAGTTGGAAAAGGGTACACGATTCAGCGCTATAAAGGTTTAGGTGAAATGAACGCCGACCAGCTATGGGAAACGACAATGAATCCAGAATCGAGAACACTTGTCAGAGTCAAAATCGACGATGCTGCACGTGTGGAACGCCGCGTCACGACATTAATGGGTGACAAAGTAGAACCACGACGTAAATGGATTGAAAAGAATGTCGCCTTTGGACTTGATGAGGAAAGTAACATTCTTGAAAATGAAAACTTGTCGCTAGCTGAGGAGGTTTAAACATGGCACAACAAGAACGATTTCATGATTTACCATTAGAAGAAGTAATCGGAGACCGGTTTGGTCGCTATAGTAAATATATTATCCAAGATCGTGCGCTTCCAGATGCGCGAGATGGACTAAAGCCTGTACAACGAAGAATTTTATATGCGATGTACGCAGAAGGAAACACGCAAGATAAAAACTTCCGTAAAGCCGCGAAAACAGTCGGTAACGTGATTGGTAACTATCATCCGCACGGTGACTCATCTGTTTATGAAGCGATGGTGAGAATGAGTCAGGATTGGAAAGTACGGAATGTGCTCATTGAGATGCATGGAAATAACGGGAGTATCGATGGTGATCCGCCTGCTGCCATGCGTTATACGGAAGCAAGGCTTTCTGCGATTGCTTCAGAGCTATTAAAGGACTTAGACAAGGAAACGGTCGAGTTGGTCGCAAACTTTGATGATACAAGTAAGGAGCCCGTTGTTTTACCAGCGATGTTTCCAAACCTTCTCGTGAATGGATCAACAGGGATTTCCGCTGGTTATGCCACTGATATCCCGCCGCATCATCTAGGAGAAGTGATTGATGGTGTCATTAAACGAATCGAACAACCGGATTGTACGGTTGAGGATTTAATGACGGTCATCAAAGGTCCAGATTTCCCAACAGGCGGTATCATTCAAGGGGTAGACGGCATTAAGAAGGCTTATGAAACAGGCAAAGGAAAGATCATGATTCGCGGAAAAGCGGAGATTGAAACCATCCGCGGCGGGCGCCAGCAAATTGTGATCACAGAGATTCCTTATGAAGTGAATAAAGCCAACCTTGTCAAAAAGATGGACGAGTTCCGAATTGAAAGAAAAGTGGAAGGAATTTCTGAGGTTCGAGACGAGACTGACCGGACTGGGCTTCGAATCGTAGTAGAGCTGAAAAAAGAAGCAGATGCAAATGGTGTTTTGAATTTCTTATATAAAAACTCAGATCTGCAAATCCCATATAACTTTAATATGGTAGCGATACATAATCGTAGACCAACCTTAATGACGCTGACAACTATACTTGATGCATATATTGCCCATCAAAAAGAAGTGGTGACGAATCGCTCAGCATATGAGCTTCGAAAAGCGAAGGAACGCCACCATATTGTAGACGGATTAATTAAGGCGCTATCCATCTTAGATGAAGTCATTGCCACAATCCGCTCTTCTAATGATAAGCGAGATGCGAAAAATAACTTGATGGATAAATATGACTTTACAGAAGCACAATCAGAAGCGATTGTTTCCCTCCAGTTATATCGTTTAACGAATACAGATATTACGCAATTAAGAGACGAAGCAAGTGAGCTTGATGTGCGTATAGCAGAACTTGAAGACATTTTAGGTAACGAGAAAAAGCTGCTAAAGGTCATTACAAACAGTTTGAAAAAGCTCAAAAAGACATATGCTGATGAGAGACGATCTCTCATTGAGGAAAAAATCGAAGAAATTAAGATTAACCTTGAAGTGATGATCGCCTCAGAGGATGTTTACGTCACGGTGACGAAGGATGGGTACATCAAACGGACAAGCCAGCGCTCCTATGCTGCTTCTAACGGTAAGGACTTTGGCATGAAGGATACAGACCGCCTGATTCATCAGTTTGAAATGAACACAACAGATGTCCTTCTATTGTTTACGAATAAAGGGAGCTACATTTATTGTCCTGTGCATCAACTGCCAGACATACGCTGGAAAGACATGGGGCAGCATATCACGAATATCATTTCAATTGATCGTGATGAATCGATCCAAAAAGCCATTCCAATTAAAGAATTTGATGAAACGTCGTATCTTCTATTCTTTACAAAAGGCGGAATGGTGAAGAAAACAGAGCTTCTGCAATATAAAGCGCAGCGTTATTCGAAACCGCTTGTCGCCTTGAACCTAAAAGGGAACGATGAACTCGTGGATGTCCATGTGACATCAGGACAGCAGGAATTGTTTATTGCGACGAAAAATGGTTATGGATTGTGGTTTGATGAAGAAGAAGTAAGTGTTGTTGGTCCGAGAGCGGCTGGTGTCAAAGGGATCAACTTGAAGGATGGGGACGAAGTAGTCTCTGGCCAGATCATTGATCCGAAAAACAATGTCCTCGTGCTGACAACGCAAAGAGGGGCTGTGAAGCGAATGAACCTCTCTGAATTTGATAAAACATCTAGAGCCAAACGCGGAGTTCTGATGTTAAGAGAATTAAAGAAAAACCCGCACCGTATTGTGGCTGTCATTGCTGCATCACTGCACGATACACTTGAAATTGATACGGATAAGGGTTCAACGATTCCGCTTGATATCTCTACTTTAAGGGCGAATGACCGCTATAGCAATGGATCATTTATTGTAGATGAGGAAGAGCAGGGAGAAGTAACGCATGTCCTTGTCACACCTCAACCTGCACCAGATGACAATAAATAAGCAAACGAAAACCCCCTGCGATAAACAGGGGGTTTCTTTTATATACGGGTCATTTAGCTCTCGTGGCTGCCAAACATGTTTGTAATGGCGTGCACTACTTCAATTCCTTGGTAGACGAAAAGAGAAAGTGAAGTGACAGAGAATAGACCTAGAATGAATACTCTTAAGAAAAATAACATCGTGTAAAACCTCCCAATATTTGTTTTGATTTAGATGGTTGGGTTAAACACGAGATAGTCGGAAATAAGAAGATTGATAGAACACTGCAAGTAAATGCTTCTTTTTCCGGTCATATTGATCAGTATGAGTGATGCGTGCAAATCCAGCTGTCATACTGCCAATCATCAGCAGTACTGTAAATGCGGCAAATACTGCGCTCACATGTTTTTGTTTCTTTTCATCGCCCATGGTCTGAGCGATTTTCATCTCATGTGATTCTTGATCGGCAACCACCTTTGCATGATGGTATACTTGAACGGAATGAGGCATTGAGAACAAATGAAAACTTGCGAGCGCTATGAATAAGACAGCTAATTTTAGCAGCATATTTTTTTTCATTTATCTCACCCCTTCCTGTTTATTTTCATGATCTTACCACGTTTTCTGTTATTTGAAAAGTCTTATTTTTTTACTTTCCCTCTTTAAAAAAGCGATAAACATCGGGACATCTATAGGACTGTTTCACTTCATGAAAGGTTTCAATTTTATTTTTTAATTTAAAAAAAGTGCCATGATCGAGGATCAGACACTTTTTAGTGAGAATGTAATGAATGTGGTTTTGCTACAGCTTTTGTAAAGATTCCCGCCATACATATAGCGAATAGAACAAATATAAAGGCATGAAGCAGTCCCACTTCATTGGCGAGCAGTCCTAAAATAGGAGGACCAGAAAGAGAGGCTTTGTAACCAGATAAGGTCACAATGCTGACGCGTTTGACGGCGTAGCGGCTATCATCACCAGCTGCCGAAATGGTTAGCGGGAAGCCTAAAGAAGCGCCAAGTCCCCATAAAAAGATGGATATCATACATACTACGAGTGAAATCTTTAAAATGACTAACAAGAGTCCGGCAGCTGCTGAAAAAATAGCGACTCTTAGCAATAACACCCTGCCAAATCGATCAATTAAACGTCCGCTGATCAGTCGTCCACTAATCATCCCGCACAAAAATAAAGCATAGATGACGGTACTCATGGAATGTGAAACCTGGTACCCATCTACCATCGCAAGGGGAATCCAATCATTTGCAGAGCCTTCTACAAATGCAAGACATAAGGCGATCATCGCAAGAGATATCGTCCGTTTGTTCAGCCATGCCGCATGAGAACCATCAGTTGTATCTGTTTGCTTCTCAAGCTGATCCTTTCCTGTCCCGTGCGGAATAAACCGTGTACAAATCAAAATACTGAGAAAGAAAAGAATGGCAATGATCAGAAGGTGAATCAACACAGATACCCCTAGATGGATAAAGAGAATGCCAGCACCTGCACCGATTAACGTGCCAATACTGAAGGAAGCGTGCAAAATAGGCAGGATGGTTTTCCTGATGCTGTACTCAATTTCTGTCCCTTCTAAGTTCATGGCCACATTGCACATGCCTGAGCCCGCTCCAAAAAGAAAAAGACCGGCTGTGACAACAAGGGTAGAAGAGAGCGTTGAACCAATAGCGAGAGTCGTGAATCCAGTGAACATCAAAAAAGCGCTGATCACAATGGCCACTCGTCCGCCTTTTTTTCGAACGAATATATTGGAAAGGACAAGTCCAACAATAGAACCAACAGATAAGCCAAGTAAAATAAGTCCCATTGTCCCTGTATTCGCTTGTAATAAATCTCTAACTTCTGGTGTCCGTGAAAACCATGTAGAGATGGAAATACCAGACATCGTGAAAATGATGATGATTGCTTTATACCATTTTAATTCCATCTAATCCCTCACATTTAATGATATATATTACAGAACAAATCTACTCGATTATAAATGAGACTTCCTGATTCGTAAATAACATGAGAAAAGGTCATGCTGAAATTTTAGTAACAAGAAATGGCGCCTTCACAATTCTTCTGGTGAGAAGTAAAATAAAGACAAAGGAGGCGGATTTTATGCAGTCATATCGAATCGGTGTATTGAAAGGTGATGGAATTGGACCAGAAATTGTACAAGCAAGTATGTGCATCTTAGAGGCAGCGCTGTCACAGTTTCATGAGTCATTTGTGGAATTTGTAGAATGTCCAATCGGTTTTGAAGCCATCCATTCTCTTCACCAAGATTCTGTGCCGACATCTACTAAAGACGAATTGAAAAAATGCCATGGATGGATTTTAGGGCCTCATGATTCTGCTTCATACCCAGACATATTTAAAGAGAGGAGAAATCCAAGCGGAGAGCTCCGTCATACGTTTGATCTATTTGCGAACATTCGTCCATCTCAATCGTTACCAGGGGTACAAAGCCTTGTACGAGACGTCGATCTCGTTATTTTTCGAGAAAATACAGAAGGCTTCTATCCAGATCGGAACATGTATCATGGGGTAGGAGAGTGGATGATTACACCAGATGTCGCTATATCTACAGGTGTATTTACAAAAAAAGCGATAACACGTATTGCTCATGCAGCCTTTCAAAGTGCGATGAAGCGCAGGCAAAAGGTTACTATTGTTCATAAGGCAAATGTTATCAAATTAGGGTCTGGCTTGTTTTTGCGAACATGCCAAGAGGTAGCAAAAGCGTATCCGCAAGTGGCGGTAGAGGATGTACATATCGATGCAATGGCGGCTCACTTAGTGAGGCGTGCAAGTGATTTTGATGTCATTGTGACAGAGAATATGTTTGGTGATATTTTATCTGATTTAACAGGTGAGCTAGTCGGAAGTTTAGGAATAGCGCCTTCATTAAATTGTAACGAAGACCAAGCCGTGGCACAGGCGGCACATGGATCAGCACCGGATATCGCTGGGCAGAATATCGCCAACCCAATTGGCATGATTCTTTCTACAGTGATGCTTTGTGACTGGTTACATGCGAAATATCATGATGAAAGGTTAAAAAAGACGGCAGCTCTTATCGAACGTACACTTCATAAGATCATGAAAATGAACATTAAAACGAAAGATTTAGGAGGAAACGAGACGACGACCCAATTCACAGAGGCATTCCTTCAAACCATGAATCTATATAAATAGAAGGGAGGGTCAACAAGAAAAGATGATCCACGGAGAATCTTTTCTATCTAATGATCAAACGCTGATGACAGATCGGAAAAAAAACAATCCATTTTAAAGGAATTGTTGGGCGCTTGCAGTGACATTGAATGTTGGATTTTGATTTTTTCTTTTTTGTCTCAATAAGATAAGTATACTTAGTGTTGAGACATCGAAAATTCATTCATGCTTTAACTTCCTAGAATATATATTATGTAAACTAATAAAAAGAAATGAATAAATATCAAAAACCTCTACTACCTCTTCAATAAATCAAATCGGTCATAAAGGTTTTTGAATCAAAGTGCATTTAATGAGCTGTCATCGGATCAGTTGACGTAACCTAACAGCAACGGTCTTACAAACATCTGGCATTAAGTAACTATCAGAATCCGAAAGATCCAGCAATGGAGGGTTATTTTGATTTAATCCCTGCACCACAAAGAGGTATGACAATGGTTTCTTCTGGTTCCTTTTGATATTTCATGTAGCCAGCTAAATTGACTGCAGATGTCACTTCGACATAAAATCCTTTTTCACTCAGTATAGATCGTGCATTTAAGATCTCATCTTCTTCAATATCAATAAACGTACCATTCGTATCTAGTACAGCTTCTAAAATTTGTTTGAATCGTGCTGGAGCAGCAATGGCGATCCCTTCTGCTAAGGTCCCTTTATTCGTCACAGGTGATGCTGATTTCTCTTCATTTTGATAAGCTTTCACAAGGGGTGCACAGTTTTTCGCTTGTATGGCCACGATTTTCGGTATGTTATGAATGAGACCATTTTCAAATAACTCTTTAAAGCCATAATATGCACCTAGGAGGAGAGTACCGTTTCCAACCGGAATGATTAAAGCGTCAGGTGCTCCTTTTAATTGCTCATAGATTTCATAGGCGTATGTTTTTGTTCCTTCAAAAAAATAAGGGTTATAGACATGACTTGCATAAAAAACGCTTTCATTGTCTACTGCCTTTTGTGCTGCAGCTGCAATGTCCTCTCGCGTCCCTTGAATTTCTTTAATCGTTGCTCCATGTGCTTTTATTTGAGCGACCTTTTTAGGTGAAGTGTCATCGCTTAGATAGATGTCACAGGCAATCTCGCAGCGTGCTGCATAAGCTGCAATCGCTGTTCCTGCATTCCCACTACTATCAGCAATCACTTTTGATACCCCGAGTTCCTTAGCCTTTGTCATTAGAACTGCGGCTCCTCGGTCTTTAAAGGATAATGTCGGCATCATATAATCAACTTTTACATAAGTGTTTGGCTCATTAGGATCTAGAACGATTAAAGGGGATTGACCCTCCCCCATTGTAACCGTTTCCCAAGTCTTAGAATCTTTTGAAAATGGCATGGTTTCAACATAACGCCATAATGAATTTGGATAGTGATCCCAAGCTGCGACGTCTATTTTTGGGGTATCTTTCACTAGATTTAATACTCCACCACAATCACATTTCCATAGAGTTGGTGTCATCTCATATTTTTCCCCGCAATGGTTACAAATCAATTGATTCATCAATCATCAACCCCTTCAAATATTTTTTTATACGAAATATAATTTTTTATATAGAGTAGGCAAAAAAAGATCTTAAATATATGAAATGGCATCCACTTCAATTTTGAAACCAAAATGTAATTCATTCGTTGGTACAATAGTACGTGCTGGTTTATGTTCACCGAAAAATTCAGTATAAACAGCATCGACTTTGTCCCATAAATGAATATCCGAAATGTATAATGTCATGCGCAAAATCTTTTCTTTTTTACTTCCAGCAGCCTCTACAATCATCTCTACATTCTTAAGCGCTTGTAATGTCTCTTCTTCAATGGGGCCGAACTCTTTTTCTCTCGTTTCGGGGTTGATGGCAAATTGTCCTGAAACATAGACCGTATTTTGATGAATGGTTGCGAATGCATAGTGTCCGTTTGATTTTAGATTTCCTACCTCGAGTATGCTTTCCATTTTGACACTCCTTATCTCGATTTATTTTTGATTTCATCCAAATAGCTATAGACGGTTACTTTGGAAATGCCTAACATAGAAGCGACCTTCTCAACAGATCCTTTCATTAAAAAAATGCCCTTTTCATCCATGAATTTAATTAGCTCAATTTTTTCATGACGTTTCATGACTGGATGAACACTGTTTTGAATGATTTGTTGAATCAATTGATCTACTATTTCTTCCACATTTTCAAGATCATCATTTGATGTTGTTTCTTTCTCTTGAGCTTCCACTTGTGTAGAAAGAAAAGTATCCATAAAATGTTGCATTTGATTTAGGGCTTCAACATCAAAATTGATACAGAAAGCACCGATCACTTTTTGCTTTGAATCACGTATTAATGAAGTCGAAGAACGAATCGTACGCTTATCTTCTGTTACAAATGTATAACCAGCCAGATAATCTTCTTTAAAATCTTCTGATTGTAATACAGTCTTTACTAGATGATCAAATGATTGGCCGATTTCTCTTCCTGTCACATGGTTATTTACTGTAAACATGACAGATGCTTGAGGGTTCGTTAAATCATGAATCACCACTTCACAATTTGGTCCAAACATTTTTGCAGTAGATTTTGCTAAAGGAATATAACTCTCTAATAAATTTTTAATATGTTCCATGCCTAAGCACCTCATTTTTTTATTCCACTAGATTATATAATTTTTTATATATAAATACAATATATAGATTTATTTATATATCATGATGCTCAAAAGATCATAAATGTGAAAATAACCATATAAAAAAAGCAGCCATTGACTGCTTTTTGCTTGTGCTCCTTTCTAATTGATTTCTTTCTGGATTCCATACAAAATGACGTCAATTCCCCATCGGAACCGTTCCATTGATACGGGATCACCTGAAAACATTTCTTCTTTTACACTATGAATGAAAGGAAAACGCGTTTTGTCTGCATTATGAAATGTTTTTTTTGTGTCTGAAATCTGCGAAGAGTCATGTTTCTTCCAAGAGACCTTTTCGTAAGCTACCGAAGATACGTATAACAGTAATAGGTCTACTCCCCATGCAGCGGATGTAGATTTGATTCCGCCTTTGTGCAATGCAGCGAGAATATGTTCGGTCAACTGAAGAAAGTTCGTTCCTTGTGGAATAGTAGAAAGAGAAATTTCAGCAAGACCAGGTTTTTCGAATAGCAGTAGGAAATAAGTCTGCAATATGTCAAATAACTGTTCTTTCCATGTGCCATTCTCTGAATCTGGGTAAACCATTTGGCCGAGACCATAATCCAATACGTAAGCACTGAGTTCTTGAAAATTGTTCACGTAGACATACAAGGATGCAGGTCCCGTATCCAATGCTTTAGCCACCTTACGCATACTCATGCCCTCTATTCCTTGCTCCTTAAGAAGCTCATAGGCCGTTTTCACAATGAGCTCACGGCTTAAGGGCTCTTTAGCCGGCCGAGACCGGCGACTTTTAATACGACGATTAGAATTGTTCATACTCTCTTTATAACATGTCAAAGTAAAATAGTAAATTGAGCATCAATCACCGTTTTCTTGAAAAGAATTCATCATATCTGCAAGCTTGACCGCAGCGTCTTTTGAAAAACACAGTTTTAAACTGTTCTCCGATTCATGAGCCTTTTCCGATGAATATTCGTACATCATGTCTTCGTATTCCTCAATGGCCTTTTCAATATCATGAGGATGTCGGACAATAGCAAGTGCAAGCTCCCTTGCATCAAACATCGCCATGTTTACACCCTCACCTGCGAATGGCGACATGACATGAGCTGCATCACCGATAAGCGTTACCCCTTTATGACGATACCATTTAAAACCGACAGGAAGCGTATAAATCCGTCTTGGGATGATGGCATCTTCTGCATAACGAATATAATTTTTCAACTGATCATCCCAATCACTAAATAACTCTAATAATTGTTCTTTTGCTTCTTTCGCTTGATGAAACGGTATACCACAAGTCTCGATCCAGTTGCGGTCTACCATAAGGCTTGCATACACTTTGATTCGTCCATCTCCGTTTAATTGACCAATCAGTCCTTTATGGTCTGCTAAAGCAAACATCTTACCACGTTTATTAAATTCAGCTAAATCAGGGTGGTGCCCCTCTACGCTTAGGACATTCAATTCCAGCATCGTGAGCCCAGAGTATTCAATATCCATATCTGTTAACAGAGGACGCACACGAGAAAAAGCACCATCAGCCCCAATCAAAAGGTCAACTGTCTCGACAACCCCGTTTTCAAAATGAAGCTCCGTCATGCCGCTTTCTAATGAAACACATCTTTCTAGTTTATATCCATATTTGATGTTTGCAGCATCAATTTGATCTAACAGCAGTTCGCACAACACACCACGATCAATTTCTGGACGAGTGCCTTTTTGATCTGATTCCGTTTCTTCATCTAAATAAATTCTTCCTGATTTATCAAGTAATCGGAAATCTTCTCCTTCATAACGGGCATTCCTTTGAAATTTCTCATAAACTCCTGCTTCTTTTAATGCTTTTTGACCTGTTTCTTCATGAATATCCAGTGAACCCCCTCGTTCAAGGCTCTTGTCATGCATCTCCCGTTCGTAGATGGTTGTTTGTATACCGTAATTCTGCAGAATTAAGGCGAGTGTTAGCCCCCCAGGTCCTCCACCAATAATAGCGATTTGCTTTTGGTTCTTAGATAATGCCGTCATCTTATGCATCTCCTCTTCCTTCATGGAAATCGTTTAAAACTACATCTCATTTATATTATAACGAACATTGTTCGTAAAGAACAGTGTTCGTTTGAAATTGTTTGTTTCATGATTGTGATTTAGTGATAAGAAACCAATCGCCCGCCATCATATGATACACTCCATCTAGGAAGGCTAAAGGTTGTCTAATCATAACAATAAAATTCTTGGATCAGTAGGTTTCCCTTGTTCTAATTCAGAGTGTAAGAGGTGTTTCTATGAATAAATTATTGGCAATGTTGATATTAGGATTGGGCTTTAGTGGTGCCGCTCTCATTCTTTCTGTCCCTTTGTTATTCAAATTCAAACTAGAACAATCTGGGCTGATGTTTGCTGCTGTATCAGCAGGCGCTTTCGCAGTTTCATGCCTAGTTCTTCGAAAACGATTCAATCGCTAAAAAAACCTAAACAAAATCTATCATTGGAACAATGGAGATTTGTTTAGGTTATTGTGACTTCTTGATATGAATTTAAAGAATGTGGTATAAGCTGACCCCAATACTGATAGCGAATAAAACAAGTGCAGGGATTGCTTTTTTAAAGGGATCTTTGGCCAATACGATCAGTGTAAATGCAGCTGCCAGCATCGTGCCTCCTAACAATAAGCCTGATAATAATGCTAATGTTGGCATCCATATGCCGGCTAGCATTCCAGCAGCGCCTATTAGCTCAAGAGCCCCCGTTAAAACATTGAAAAATGCGGGTAAACCAAATCGTTTGAACTCTTCTGCCATTTTTCCAGATATGATTTTCGTTCCTGTTAGGAAAAAGAAAACGGCCAATACAATTTGTAGAATAAGAATGAAAATAGTGATCACATCTTTCTAAGTTATTTGACCAAAAGGTGAAATTTATATGTCATAGCATATATCGTACAAAAATAGAGGTTGTTCCTACTTTACAGATTTATCAAGATGGATAGTCTGAATGGAATAATTTGTTTAAAAGTAATTTTAATTGTTGGATCTCTTCATCGCTTAATTGATGTGTCACAGTTCGATGTGCATCCATGACGACAGGAAGAATCGCCTTTTTGATCTCGTCCCCTTTTTCTGTTAAAAACAGGTGATGCGAGCGCCGGTCTTGTTCATTATAGATTTTTTTGACAAGCCCTTTTCGTTCCATTGACTGGATCATTCTTACGACAGTGGTTTGATTTTTATCAATGCCTTCTGCCAATTCCTTTTGAGTCGAGCCTTTTTCACGGCTAAGAATACTAATAATGCTCCACTGTTCTGGTGTAACTCCGTACGGCTTTAACCTATTCGTAAAATAATTCGTCATTTTCACATCAGTGCGATGAACGAGATAACCTATTAAATCATGTAACTTCATGTAAACACCCTCTAACAATTTTATATGCTATAGCATTTATATTAGTGGAGCGATTAAACATTGTCAAATTGTCTACCTGTTATGCTTAAAATCAATTCCTGACATGATATACGGTAATGCTGATTTGATAAATTCTTCTGAAGATATGTGCGAACTATTCTTTCTCCACTCAACAGAAGCTCCGTGAATTCCCCAGCTTAAAAAAACAGCCGTGACCTTTAACACTTGTTTTTCGACATTTGTATATTGATTCACTAACAATTGATAAAAAATAATTTCAAGCTGTTCTCGAACAATTGGAGCAAGTTCAGTTTCATATTCTACTTGGCAGCGATTATGCAGAGATTGTTGAAAACTGGCTAGCGCTTTAAATATATTCATCATTGTATCTTCATCTAGTTTACTATTATTAAAATTGATACTTTCTAAATTAATCGACAATACTTCTGAGAGTGTTTTATCTAATAAATCGTATTTATCCTCAAAATGATAATAAAACGTCGCCCGGTTAATCACGGCTGAAGCTCATGCATGGTCAAAAAAAGTGAGTGAGCTTGATGGTTTTATCTTTGTCACGCCTGAATACAACAAAGCGGTCACAGCTGGACTGAAAGATGCAATTGATTACTTATATACTGAATGGAACAACAAGGCAGCTGGAATTGTCAGTTATGGTTCTTCTCTAGGTGTGACAGCAGCAAATAACTTACGTTTAATTTTATCTGTTCCGGCTGTTGCAACAGTTCGTACTCAACCTGGGCTAAGTCTTTTTACTGACTTTGAACATATGACAACCTTTAAGCCAGCCGCGTTTCATGAGCAAACGGTTGATACGATGTTGTTTGAGGTCGTATCTTGGTCTACAGTTTTAAAAACCATTAGACATTAATGATCATGGATACTTAAATAGAAAAGAGGAAATAACTTGAAAAACAATGACATGTTTTGTGATTTAGAAACTGGTGTATGCGGTGTAGGTGAAGAAGATATCCAGGTCATTGACTTTCACCAGCCTAAAAAATCCATTACGCTCTACTATGTAACAGATCCGATTTGTTCTCATTGCTGGGCAATTGAACCTGTCCTGCGTCGATTTAAAGAGCAATACGGATATTATTTTCATTTCCAGACTGTGCTGGGTGGACTGCTAGAGAAATGGCATGACGGTCCAATAGACCCCGCAAACGGAATTTATAAACCTGCTGATGTTGCAGGTCACTGGAGAGAGGTCGGAGAACATTCTCGCATGCCAATTGATGGGTCCTTAATGATTGACAATCCTGTTCAATCCTCCTACCCGTCCTCTCGCGTGTTCAAAGTGATTCAAAAACATCACGGTGATGAACAAGCCTATACGTTTTTACGTCGTGCAAGAGAAGCACTATTTGCATTTAATCAAAATATATCTGAAATCACGGTTTTGATTGATATCGTCAACAACCTTGGACTGAACGGAGATGTTATTTTACATGAAGCGGAACTCCCTAGCGGACAAGACTTATTAAATCAAGATTTTGCTCTTGTTCGAGACCTCGGTGCAAGAGGGTTTCCGACCATCATCTTCGTCAATGAAGAAAATAAAGGAGTTAAAATCACGGGTGGTCGACCATTAGACGTCTATGTTGATGGATTAAAGCAAGCTTTAAACACTGTAGAGCTTCAACCGAAGAAGCTCCCAGCTGTTTCTGCCTTACTCGAAAAAGAAAAACTTCTATTCTCTAAAGAGATTGAAGTGATGTACGATATTGATCAATCGGATGTGCGGTCTTTTATGGAGAAAGAATTTTCACAAGAATCGTTTCATATGAAAGAAGTTCTAGGAGAACAGTATTTCACAACTTCAACATAAGGAGAATGGAGATGGCTTACGTATTACAAGTGGATTTTAAGATGAATGGCCCTTTCGGAGATGAATTGGCAAAAGAGTTTTCTGATTTAGCGAGAACTATTAATGAAGAGGACGGGTTCATATGGAAGATATGGACGGAGAACCCTGAGAAAAATGAGGCTGGCGGGATTTATTTATTCGAAACAAAAGAAGCAGCTGAAACATATCTCGATATGCATTCTAAAAGAATCACTAGCTTTGGCATAACAGACATCAATGCGAAAATCTTTGACATAAACTCTGAGCTGACTCATATCACAAAAGGTCCATCAAAAACGCATAAAGATTGATACACGAAAAAAGAGCGGTTGTTTGCTGCTCTTTTTGCTTATGAATTAAATAAGATATTCACCTTTAAACTGACTCTTTAAAAGGCTGCTATCAGCAGCTTCTCCTATCTCACTTGTTGCTGGTTTTCTTGGTTTTCTTGATTAAGTCTACACCATCATATGACAGGCTTTCTACAAGTACAGCCTTTTGCAGGATGTTATGATCAAAAAAGGTCTTCGTATAGTCCGTCACAAGATTACGCATCTCTAATGCATCCCTTGTGCCTCTAAGTTCCTCATCTACGCCGGTAAACACGATGTCACAGTAATCTAAATGTGCAGCACGATCAACGGAGAAATAATAGGTTTCCATGCTGTTGTTAGCGCCAATGATCGCATTCATATAATAATTCGGTTCAGAAAACAGCAGCAAAAAGGGTTTATTGAGGTCGCTGTCGAGAAGTCCGAATGCACCACTATCTAAGCCAACCCCGCAGACAAACCGGTCGTCATCCCGGCAAACAATAGCCGCTGTAGGCCCGCCATAAGAATGCCCGGCGATACCCATGCCCGTGTCGAGTAGCAGTCTGTCATGAAAGATGGACTTCCATTCTCCAGAGTCTAGTTTGTGAAGATAATCAGCTACGTACCTTACATCTTCTGCCTGTTGTTCACTATATCTTGTTAACTCGTTAATGATTGGCAAGGTAAGGATGTTATGGCACATCTCAATAGCCGTTTCATCGTCAGGGCGCATTTTCATCTTACTAGCCAGCGCCATCATCTCTGGATCTTCAGAAAACGCCATAATGACATCCGAAAAACCCTTTGATACATTCAACAGTTTCCCATCTTTCCGTTTATACATGGTGCTATCCTGATGACCGATACTGACGACAACATACCCTTGGCTTGCCATGTCTGTACAGATGGCTGTCCCCCATTCTGGTGAACCACCCCCGCCGCAAACATAGAATACCACTGGATAGCGCTCTTCCTTCTGAGAAAGAGCCAGGTCGTCGTAACAATGCGTTTTGATATCGATAGAGAAGAAGTTTATTTCCTTCAAATACTCAGTGACAAGCGGCTGGTCAATTTCGTAGACTTCAGGAAACATGTATGTGGATGGAGTCTTTCCTTTACTGCTATCAGATGGATAGTACATAAATGCGGTCAGTTCTCTTTTGGAGTGATCTGATGCCGTATACTCAAAATCCATCTGGATTCGGCCGGCTATATAGCTACCGATTGGTTCTGGGAATGTGTCATACCTTTTCATTCTTTTATGCCCCCTTCATCATGAAAATGGATATCTGTTCTTTGCTGGGTGAGTATCGTTTTGTGATATAATCTTGAGTCAAAGACAAGTGCTAAGAGAAATGAAATGAACTTGCTGAATGGACATCATAATGGTGAAAAGTTCTGAAGAAATGATAGGGTGATAGCGATGAGAAGACTTGAGTCTGGTATATCAATAGACAACGAATCATTTTCTGATATTGCCAGGTATGAAAACGAAACAATCAGCAAAACGACGATCATCAACTCAAATGTTCGTTCTCCTATTTTTTGGAGCTGTCACCTGGATCATCTTGTATTTGATACGTGTGATCTCACGAATGCAAGATTTTTTGCTGGTAGTACGATTGATCATTGTACTTTTAGTCGTTCAGACTTGCGTTCTGTGGGCATTGGCAAAAACGAAGCTGTCTTCACCAATTGCGTATTTTCTTCTTGCGATATGAGAGGAATGACATTGGAGAATGCTACGTTTATCGATTGCACTTTCTCTAAATGTAGATTCAATGACCGCGTATTACAGGCAGCAAATATCGTCAATTGTACCTTTGGTGGTAAGCTAATAGATATAACGTTTGAGGGAAATGGCAAACAAAAGCTGATCGCCGATTTTGAAAACTGTACCCTTGACGGTGTTCGTTTTACAGGCTGTGACCTGTCGGCATGTATTCCGCCAGCATCCAAAAGCCATCTCTATATTGAAAAGGTATCTGCACGTGTGAAAAAGGCCTTGAAGATGATAGACGATGACCCTGCACTTTCTGACGATGAACGGAAAATACTGGTGCGCAGTCTACGCAAGCTTGAGCATATGGAACAATATATTTTTAACACGAAACATATGGAGAAAATATATGGGGCTGCTTTTGTTGAGCGATTTTTCAGTCATCTTGAATGCAGCAAGAATCACACTTAACGTTTGCTGCATCCCTCCTACTTTATCTTTATGTGGTATATCAGCTTCGAGTATATTTGAGCGGGATGAGTTCTTCGATTTTCACCTTGACCAGCTCCCCATCCATCTCAATGATGACAAAACATGCTGGTCCGAAGTCTGAAATGAGCTCTCGGCAGATGCCGCAAGGGCTTACTACCCTAATTCTTCTATCTTCTTCATCTGAATAAGGGTGTCTCACTGCAACAATTTTGTATCAAAATCCTTATATCCATTCGATAAAGCGCTGCCAATTGCAATGGCTTCTGCACAAACAGTTACCCGTCCGATATAGGCTTCTATATGGACAGCCGACATTATTTCTCCTGTTTTCATGCGGATTGCTGCCCATACATGGTGTTTATCATCTTCATAAAGACTGATAATCTTCTTTTTTGCTTCGTCTATTAATTCTAAATCTTCTTGTCATAGGTCAAAAGTTTTCATCGTGTTCTCCTTCTACTTCACTGCTCGTATTTATTATACCAAACATTAGGTGATGAACTGTTGCGTGAGATGAAATGAATGGGAACAAATACAGCTTATGTTTGCACATATCATCTTCTTCTTATCCTTTTTTATAGCGACGAATCATATAGTGGATGATTTTTGTGATGAGAGAGGTACACATGCATAGAAAGGTCATAGCGATGACCCAATACATATTCGACATATCAAACCCCGTATAGGCAAAGATAAAAATGGTTGAAGCTGCAAATGTGATCATTAGAACGATGTAGACCCGCTTAAAGATGATATAGCCTACAATCCCCCATATTAAAAATAACAAAGGCAATGTAAATAAGATCAGAGCCATAGGTTGAAGAAAAGAAATCATCATTATCCACTCTCCTTTACTAACCAGCCATTTGTTTCATCCCAATGATAAAGCGAACAATCATTATATTAATGGGAAAGATGCTCCTTGTAAACATAAATTGGAATTTAAGGAAAGTTTAATCTGTAGTGAATGGACATTGTGGATGTATTTCATGTTGAATTGAAAAAGGCTGCTTTCATAAAAGCAGCCCATTCACTAAACTTTCGACTATTTCAATCAAATCATTCTACATTTCTTAACGATTGATCACCTGAATGATTTTCTCCTGAGCATCTGCTTCAGGGATTGGCATGACAACAAATACATGAAGCATTTCGGGATAAACAAAGGTTTTTATGTCAATTCCTTGTTCTGTTAGTTTTTCATCGAGCTTTATGGCATCTGGATATAACATATCATGTGTTCCAATGAAATGAGTAATCTTCGCAAGTCCTTTGAAGTCACCGTAAATGGGACTGATCAATGGGTCAGTTACATGTTGATCAGCTGTCCAAATCTTTGCAATGGCTTCCATTCCTTCATAACCTAGAATCGGGTCCTTTTTTGCATATTCAAACATGAGAGGATTGCTTAAGCTCATGTCAACACATGCAGATAATAAAATAATATCCTTCGGCTGCGGCAGATCCTCCTTCTTTAAAAGGTGAGCCAGACCAAGTGAGATATTTCCACCAGCTGAATCTCCCATGATCGTCAATTGATTGGCACTTCCGGCAGTTTTCAGAAGGTCTTTATATAGGTTAAGTATTTTCGGATACGTATCCTGGTAGCTATAATGAGGCACTTTTGGGTAAATAGGAGCGACCACTTTCGCATCGAGTGATTGCGCCATTTTATCCATGAACCACCAATGGACATTCAACGGCTGATTTGTCCATGCGCCACCATGTAGATAGAGAATGACTTTTTGGTTTTGTGATGCTTGTTCGTTCAATGTGAAAACTTGCATGCCTTCGAATGTCTGCTCTTGTACCTCACTCATTAACTTCACATCATCCCCAATGGCATAAGGCTGCGTATTTTCAATTCCTTTTTGCTCAAGAAATTTTTTTGTTTGTTCGATACTAGAAAAACTCTCTTTATTACTTTGCGAAGCGAATAATGTTTCAAATTGAACACTTTCTTCAGAACGTTCACCATGATACATTTCTACACTCATTTTTTTCTCTCCTTTCACTCAATATGATGATTGATCATCCTCATTTGGTACACGAAATGATTCCAGGTAGACTTGTACTTTTTTTTCACGGGTCTTTAATAAGTTAGATAAAAGGTCTTGAATGAGACGAAGGCTTTTAATTTTCCTTTCAATTTCTTCATGTTTAAGATGGACAATTTTTCTTAGGGTATCAAGGTCTATGTCTTGACTTAGCATTTCCATAATTTCAGCTATTTCCTTTAATGAATAACCCAGTGTTTTCGCATCTTTGATCAATTGAATCTTCACAACATAGTCTTCTGTATAGAATCTGTAACCGTTTGAACGTCGTCTTGGAGCAGGCAATATGTTGTGCTCTTCATAGTAACGAATTGCGGCAGGACTTACTCCTGTTTTTTTGGCAAGTTCTCCTCTAGTCATCAACTCCATCGTTACTCCTTTGTCATTATTTAGTCTTACTATATGTACATTATAAAGGTTGAACTATACTTCAAGGTCAAGGTGAAACATTTATTAGCCAGCTTTTGCTTTCAGATTAGTAGAGAGAAGATATTCCTTGTGCTTGCTATGACATGATTTGGGTTTCTTTTCGGTGAACAAATAAAACACCATCGCACCCGGCAAATAAAGTCGGGCGCAATGATGCTTTTCATCATTCAATCTGGATTATGATAAATCTTCTCCATTTGTTGCAATCACATTTTTGTACCAGTAGAAGGAATCCTTTTTGTAACGATTCAATGTACCATTCCCTCTATCGTCTTGATCCACATAGATCAAACCATAGCGTTTACTCATTTGAGAAGTTCCGCAGCTAATTAAGTCGATGCATCCCCAAGGCGTATACCCCATTAAGTCGACACCTTCTTTGACTGCTTCTTTCATCTGTTCAATATGTTTTTTCAAATAATCAATTCGATAATCATCGTGTATTTTTCTGTCTTGTGTCAATGTATCTCTTGCGCCAAGTCCATTTTCACAAACAAACAAAGGCTTTTGGTATCTGTCATACAGCTTGATTAATGAAATAACTAGAATCATTTTACGGTATAACATTTTTAATGTTGCTGTAAGGTTCGGATTAATACAAGTTAAGGTTGAGGTTGTACAATGGGTTTATAGGAATTGAGGGATGAGTCAAATGGTCCCCTCTTCTAAATCAATCATAGAGGTGAAAAGGTTTGAGAGAAAATAAAATTTTGTCTTCATTATGTTACTTCAGTATCTTTTTTGCACCGTTTCTGTTTCCGATTATCGTCTATTTCTTAGGAAAGGACGAAGTGAAAGAGCATGCGAAAAAATCACTATGGACACATATTATTCCTTATTTGATTTTCGGAATTGGTATTGCCGGTTCAGGTTTACTTGGCATGAACGATATCAGTCATGCTGGTCCGTTCTTAATTGCAACGTATGCTGTGACATTCCTTGTCGCGATCTACTTCTTCATTTGGAACATTGTGAAAGGCATTAAAGTGTTTTCAGAATAATAGATGAAAAAAACGGTTCTGTGATTGAGCAGAACCGTTTTTTGTATGTCCGTTCAAGCGGGTAATTGGATATCAATCGTTGTTCCTTCCCCTAACATACTTTGTATCGTAATATCTCCGCCGTGTTTTTGGATGATATCTTTTGCAATCGCCATTCCAAGACCAGAGCCTGCATGGGTCCCTCCTGTATTCGTCCCTCTATAGTAGCGGTCAAACACTTTTTCTAGCTCTGCCTCTTCAATTCCTTTGCCGTTGTCTTGAATTTTGATGTGGGTATGTTCTTTTTGTTCAAGCTGTACAATGATGTTCACATCAGCATCATTGTGAACAAGGGCATTTAAAATGAGATTGGTGACCGCTCTTCGTATGAGGATCGTATCAATATTCAGCATAAGCTTGTCTACATTCGTTTGCAGCTCAATGCTTTGATCTGCATATCTCGAATCGTTGAGGATATCAATTAACGTTTCTCGCAGCAACGGCACAATGTTCACCAGCTCTTTATGCAGCATCACATCGTTATTTTTCAGTCTTGTTGTTAAATTGAGATCCTCCATGACATCTTTAATGTAAAGTGATTTATTCTCTATGATGCTGGCATAATGTTTGATGTCTTGATCTGAAAGAGGATAATTTGGATCTTTCATGATTTCTGCATAGCCTTGGATTGAGGATAATGGTGTTTTAATATCATGAGAAATATGACTGATCCACTCTTCCCGCATTTGCTCTAATTTGTCTTTTTCCTTTTGGCTTGAAGCGAGCTGCTCTGATAAGTGATTGACATTATAGAAAACATCTTTATATATCCCCTTAGTTGGCAGCTTCGTCGTATAATCTCCGTTTGCGAGCCGTTGGATGCCATATATGGCACGGCCGAGCGGTTTGATGAGCTGCCGGCTGAATAAGTACCCAATGAGTAAGGCAATGATGGCATCTATTGATAATAAAATCATCGTCCCGATATTGAATTGCGATATTAAGTCTTTCGTATCAAAAGAAAATAAATATTTTCCGATGGAAGGGTCCTTAAATCCGATAAAGTAGCTGTATTCCATGCCCTTTCCATTTTTCCCCCCAGCATAAATAGTCGACATCAAATGCTTATCTTTATATTTATGTAAGTTCACGACTTCTATAGGTGTGTATTTGCTCTTTAAACCTTTAGGTGCTTGTGCATGGTAGACATCTTGTCCATTTTCATCTAATATTTGAATCCATGCATTTTGTTGTTTTAAGGCTTGCTGTCCTTCTTTACTCACAGTGATATCTTGATCGGATAAGGTGATGTATTGTTCAAATGTTCTTGTGAAGGTTTCCGGCGTATTTTCTTCGTTTTGCTGGCTGCTTGCTTGTAGTACAAGCCAAATCATGAATCCAAATAAGTTAATAAAGACCGTGATAATGGTCACGATAATGACAGAGACCATATATCTGCCTGTTAATCGCCATTTCATCTTTACGCATCCTTTACAACAAATTTATAGCCAAGCCCTTTAACCGTCACGAGAAATTCTGGTGTAGATGGGGAATCTTCTATTTTCTCCCGAAGTCTTCGTATATGAACCATCACTGTATTATCAGAACCGAAGAAATCCTCTCCCCAAACCGTTTGATAAAGCGTTTCTTTACTGATCACGCGATTCGGATGCTGCAAGAAATAGGTCATCAACATAAGTTCTTTCGGAGTGAGCTCAATCGCCGCTCCGTTTTTTGTCAGTTCGGCTTGCTGCTCGTTTAACTCAAATGGCCCTTTTTTGATGACGGGATCAGCTTGAGAAGGCTGCAAGTATGATGACCGTCTTAGCTGAGCTTTTACCCGGTAGGCGACTTCTTTTGGACTGAACGGTTTTGTAATGTAATCATCGCCGCCAATGGCAAGTCCTACAATTTTGTCTGATTCCTCTCCCTTTGCTGATAAGAAGATAATCGGAACATGTGAGACGTCTCTGATTTGTTTGCAAATATCGTAGCCTTCACCGTCTGGCAGCATAATATCCAGTATGACGAGATCGGGTTGTTCTTGATGAAATTGCATGAGCCCATCACGGGCAGTTGAAGCTGTTATCACCCGGTCAATGCCTTCCCTTGTTAATACTGTATGGATTAATTCCAAGATTTCTTTTTCGTCATCTATAATCAATACTTTGCTTTGTAGCTTGGGCATTATGATCACTCTCCTGAAGTCATTGCTATTATTATACCCAAAGTGTAGACGTCGTGAAAAATCAACTTTCTATTTACACAGAAAAAAGCCAATTTTCTTTTTTAATGAGAAAATTGGCTTTTGTGTATTTTAGCGTTTGACCACAAATGTTGTCACACTTTGAGCAGGGAGATGAGCCCAAAATTGATTTCCTGATATATTTAAATCAGTTCCAGGCTGAAGGTTACTGTTGCTGCTCGTGATCCATCTTGACGCTTGCGAAGCAGTTCCATTTTGCATGACAAAGTGTTGATTGACTCCTGTATTGTTTTTGTTAATCGCGACAATGACGACCTGATTGTTTCCTTTATAGGCTGAGACGAAAACATTCGGTTCAGGGCTTTTCGTTGCATCAACTCTGACGAATCCTGGACGTACAAACTTGGAGAAATGCGCCATGTTGTATCCGCGCTTGCTAATCATTCCATCTTCTTTCATAGGACCGTATGATCTCCGGATGTACCACCACACATACGCCTGAAAGTCCCCTTCCACCATTGAATGGTGAATATGCTCTGATACCCCTAATGCCTCAGGCCAGCGGTCCGCTGAATTGTTATCACTATTCGGGTAGTAGACCTCTGTCATCCACAGCTCTTTTCCCCCTCCTTTTTGTTTGAAAAGAGGATACGGAAGCTGGCTGATTTGTGTTCCGTACAGATGGGCACCGAGAATGTCCATATTTCTAAGCGCCTGCGGATCGTTTAAGATAGGATCTGAGATATTCTTAAGGTATTGAAAGGATTCTGGTGCAATCACACGTGCATTAATGGAGCCGGCATTTTCTCTCATGAATCGCAGGATTTCCTGAGGTGTCCACCATGTCCATTCATGTGCATAATCAGGCTCGTTTTGTACAGAAATGGCATAGAGGTTGACGCCATTATTTTTCATGTATGTCACGAAATCATTCAAATGCTGAGCATATGCGGCGTATTGATTGTATCTCAACCGCTTTGCAGACGCACCATTACGATTGAAAGTCTCTACCATATGGCTTGGAGGATTCCAAGGCGAAGCAATCACGAAAGCACCGTGCTCTATCGCTCTTTTGGCGGTGGCGACTTCTCTGTGCCAATTATTTCTGTTCTCGTCTACATAAATCCGTAGAATGGAGAATCCTAACTGATTCTGCCCATTGCCAAAGGCGGTTTCCCTTTGAGGGCCGGTCAAATCACCAATCCAAGCCGGGTGGTTCATCCCGCCAAAGCCGCGGATCACTTGTCTTTCCGCGTTGACATTAATATTCGCATCACTTGCCGCTGACACCTCAGTTACGCCGGGTCCTATGAACATGACAGACAACATAGTGAAGCAGACCAATAAAGTGCAAATTGGTTTTTTGATTATGGACATCAAATTTCCCCACTCTCCCATCAACCATTAATCGATGCCGTAGCATCAGATTTTGTTTACCTTTGAGTAAACTGCCAGGAATCAAATTGGAATAGATTGGAACCATTTCCTTTGAAGACAAAAAATACGTTGTGTACTCCCGTTGCCCCGTTTACAGCTGTTTCTATTTCTCGCCAGTTTCCGCCTGTGGAAGGGACATTGAGTGTTCCGGCAATTCTGCCGTCTGGACTGCCAAGACGTACTTCAATTTGTCCGCCTGAAGCGGCTGCTACATTGGCTTTAAAGGTTCTGGCACCTCTCGATCCGAAATCGACATTACTGACAGCCACCCAATCGCCGTTTTGAATGTTTGTGACATGCTGGTTATTGACTGGCCCACCAGGTGCTGAGGAGGCCTCTGTTAAAATGCGTCCATTCCAAGCGAATGTTTCAGCTTCTACCCGTTGATAAGGATTTAGGTTGGAAAGCTGTTTAACGCCTTCAAAATTGGCTGCGACCTCTCGAAGGGAGCCGTCAGCATTATGCACAAGCTTATTAATGTGGGGAGATCTGTAGCCTTTCCCTGCTCCGTATAAGGCAGAGCTCACCGTTTGCGTGTGATACACGACATACCACTCGTTTTTAAAATTGAACACAGCATGATGGTTGTTACCGCCGCCACCGAAAAATGCACCTGGATTTTTCAAGAAGTGTCCTTTATACGTAAAGGGACCCATAGGACTTGAGCTCGTCATATAACCGATCTCGCCTGGTGGTTTATCTGCTGGGTGGGAGCCGCCAAAATTGATGCAATAGGAATAGTAATAGGTACCGTTATACTTATGCATCCCTGAATCTTCGAACATAAAAGGAGCATCAATGGTTGATGCACTGCCGACCACACTTGTCATGTCAGGCCCTAGCTTCAGAACTCTTGCTGTTTTAGGGTTGGCCCATTGTCCCTGCGTTGGATTTGAACCGCCTGGAACGCCTCCGCCGGCATATAGATAACCGGTCCCGTCATCATCTACAAATACGGCTGGATCAAACAGCCATACAACACCGGACATCCCTGGTGTATTTGGCGTGACGAGCGCTTTTCCGATAGGATCTTTCCAAGGACCAATCGGGCTGTCCGCTGTCAAGACGCCAATCCCTCCGCCGCTATTAGCAAAATAAAGGAAAAATTTATCCTTCCCATTGATCTTTTTCACCGCAGCGGCTGGAGCCCAAGAAGCGCCTGCCCATTTTGCAATCCCTTTTCCGCCATTGGCCCCATTTGCGCCAGCTACTGGAATCGCTCCGTGATCTGTCCAGTTCACCATATCCGCCGAAGAGATGACAAAGACCCTATTCAAATTTGCAAAAGAATTGTCCTTAATCGTTCCATTGCTGTGATATTCATAGTCATCACTCGACATATAAATGTACACTCTGCCGTTATAGGTGAGCGCAAACGGATCTGCCCCCAGGTGATGGTCTATGAGCGGATTTGCATTTCCTACTCGTTTTGCAATGGGGGTACTTGCTGCACTCGCATCATAAACGGGTATACAGCTTAGTACCAAAGCTAGAATCAAAAAACCTACACCGCACTTCATCCTCTTTCTCATCGTGTCATTTTCCTCCTGTTTTCATCTTCCTAATCTTGGGGTTTACGCCCAATTTCAAATTATGTTGATAGACGCTGATGAAGAATGAATACAAAGGATGATTTCTTGAGGGATCGCTGCAAACACAACCATGTAAACCCTTACTTTTTGACTAGGAGACAACAAAAAAACGCAGTTCCCCTTTTGGAACTGCATTTTCTTAGCTTATTCATGACTGTTGATCACATATAACGAGCGGTTACCATTTTCTTTCTTGTGTAAAACTCCACTCCGTCTGTTCCATTGGCGTGCAAATCCCCGTAGAAAGAATCCTTCCAGCCGGAAAACGGGAAAAATGCCATTGGTGCGGGAACACCGATATTGACGCCGAGCATCCCTGCGTCGATGTTTTCGCGAAATTCTCTGATGCTTGATGCACTGTCTGTGTACAGGCAGGCACCGTTCGCAAATTTTGATTGATTGGACAGGTCGATTGCTTCTGTTAGTGAAGAGACACGAACAATTGATAAGACTGGGGCGAAAATCTCGTCCTGCCAAATTTTCATTTGATTTGTAACATGGTCAAAGATCGTTGGTCCAACGAAATACCCATTTCCATTTGTTTCATGATCTTTCCTACCATCTCGAATGAGACTTGCGCCTTCTTCAATCCCTGACTGAATGTATTGAAGCGTTCGCTCCTTATGTTCCTTTCGAATGACTGGACCAAGAAAGACCTCTTCATTTATTCCATTTCCAATGACGAGCTCGTTCGATTCATCAACTAATTTTTGAATGAGTTCATCTGCCACTTCTTCTTCCACTGCGACAACGGCCGCGGCCATGCAGCGCTCTCCTGCTGATCCAAAGGCAGCACCAATGATTTGTTTCGTTGCCGCATCTAAATCTGCATCTTTGAGGACAATGGAGTGATTTTTTGCTCCTGCAAGTGCTTGGACACGTTTGCCATGCTCTGTGCCTTTTTTATAGACGTATTCTGCGACTGGCTGAGAGCCGACAAATGAAATGGCTTTGACCTTTTGGTGTTCAAGCAGACCGTTGACGACATCGTGAGCCCCATTGACAATGTTGAGAACACCTTTTGGAAGACCTGCTTCTTCAAATAGCTCGGCTAAACGTGCGGCAAGAATCGGCGTGCGCTCTGAAGGTTTTAAAACAAACGTATTTCCACAGGCAATGGCAAGTGGGAACATCCAGCAAGGGACCATCATCGGAAAGTTAAATGGAGTAATCCCTCCAATGACGCCAATTGGATAGCGGTACATGCCAGATTCGAGTCCAGATGCGATATCTGGTAATTGTTTTCCCATCATTAAGGTTGGTGCACCAGCGGCAAATTCGACACATTCAATCCCGCGCTGCACTTCTCCTTTTGCTTCTGTGATGCTTTTTCCATTTTCAATCGTGACGAGTTCAGCCAGCTCATCCCATTTTTCAACGAGTAACTGCTGGTATTTAAATAAAATGCGTGCACGGCGGGGAACGGGGGTTTTCGACCAAGTGGTAAATGCTTGTTGTGCTGCCTGTACCGCACGTTCGACATCTTTTTTTGTTGAAAGCGGCACTTCTGCGATGATCTCGCCAGTAGCTGGGTTATATACTGCCTCTGTTTGACTAGTTTCTGCCTCAATCCATTGTCCGCCAATATAATTTTTCAACATTTGTACATCTGTTTTGGTCATGTTCCCTCTCTCCTTTTTATGAAAAAATGTCATGATTATAGGATGTGTATGGTTGTCATTGTCTCATCTAATGGGCGCCCATCTGTATACACTCTTTGTCAAATATTATTGTCGTTTTGGTTTACGTTGTGATAAAAGCTTGCTCTAACGTGTGAAAGGTTGCCAACCGTCCATTTGTTTGTGAGAAATGATTCCGGAATGTGATTCATTCATGGTGTATTTTTGATTAACTGTTGGTTAACTTTAGAAAAATCATAATATTAAAAACGCTTTCAGTCAATCCTCTTTTTGCAGCATAAAAAAACCTGATGCGCGTGGCATCAGGTAGAGGCTGGTTTATTTCTGTAAGTTGGTTGATGCGGCATATTGATTCGGTTCTTTAAAATGCGGGAGCATCTCACCATGTGCTTCAATGAGTTCATCGCATAATTTGATGATGTCATCAATCGATAGTTCAGCGCTTGTGTGTGGATCAAGTAATGCCGCTTGATAAATGTGCTCTTTTTTGCCGCTGATTGCTGCTTCGATTGTCATGAGCTGTGAGCTGATATTGGTCCGGTTCAGTCCAGCCAATTGTTCAGGGATCTCTCCGACATAGCAAGGCATGATACCGCTCCGATCTGCAACACACGGCACTTCGACACACGCTTTTTCAGGCAGGTTGTGAATGAGGCCTCCTGTATTCAGCACATTCCCGGCAAATTTAAAGGGAACGTTCGTTTCGATCGCTTCAATGATACGAGAACCATATTCTTTTGAGCGAGTATGTGTGATCTGTGTATTGCCCACAAGGTCATGCTTCATGGTATTCCAGTTGTTGATTTGTTCCTCGCAGCGTCTCGGATATTCATCGAGCGGAATGTTAAATTGACCGATCAGTTCTGGATAGCGTGATTTAATGAAATAAGGATGATATTCGGCATTATGTTCTGAGGATTCTGTGACATAGTAGCCGAATTTATCCATCAGCTCAAAACGTACCATATCATGATGCCGTGATTTCTGCTTTTCTTTCGCTCTTCTTTTGATGTCAGGGTACAAATCTTTTCCGTCTCGTTTCACTTCTAATAACCACGCCATGTGATTGATGCCAGCAATTTTTTCTTCAATTCCTTCATGATCCATTTCAAGTGATTCAAATAGATCCTTTGTACACACCTGCACGCTATGACAAAGACCCACCGTTTGAACCGGTGTATAGCGCAGCATCGCACCTGTCAGTGTGGCCATTGGATTTGTGTAATTTAACAATAAAGCATTTGGGCAAACCTCTTCCATCTCCTTTGCAAAATCAAGCATCACAGGAAATGTTCGAAGGAAGCGGAAGATGCCGCCGATGCCAACTGTATCCGCAATCGTTTGTCTTAACCCATATTTTTTCGGAATCTCAAAATCAATCACCGTGCTTGGCCGGTAGCCTCCAACCTGTATGGCATTGATCACATATTTTGCATCCTTTAAGGCTTCTTTTCGGTTGTGATAGGACGTAATGGTCACATGTGCAGCGTAGTTCTCTTTTAAATGGCGGAGCATCGTTTCTGATTCTTTCAGCCGGTTGTGGTCGATATCATATAAAGCGAATTCAAAACCGCTTAGTGCAGGGACGAACAAACAATCTCCTAATATATTTTTAGCAAACACGGTACTCCCTGCACCGATAAATGTAATTTTAGACATAGACGACTCTCCTTTTCGCATCCATATTGAACTATCCTTTGACAGAGCCTTGTGAAAGCCCTGCGATAAAATATTTTTGCAACAGTAAAAACATCGTCACCATCGGCAGCATTGCAATGAGCGCAGCAGCACCAACGAGCTGAAGCTGATGTTGATTTTGACCAAAAAAATGGGATAGGGCGACTGTGAGTGTATGCATCTCTTTATCTTGTAAAAAGAAGATGGCAAATTGATAGTCATTCCAAATATACACACAGGCAATGATTAAAACAGAAGCGGTAATGGGTTTCAGAAGCGGAAAAACGACGGTGAAAAAAACTCTAAGTGTCCCAGCTCCATCAATACGGGCTGCTTCTTCAAGCTCCTTTGGAATGGTTGACCGGATAAAGCCTGCGTATAAGAAAATCGTTAGCGGCAAAAAAGCAGCGACATTATTTAAAATAGCGATTTGATAGGTGTTCATCATCCCAATTTGAACGACCAATTTATAGAGCGGGACAAGGGCTGTGAGTGGTGGAATGATCATAATGGCGATGAATAAAACATAAACTGCTTTATTTAGCTTTGTGCTTCTTCTTGCGAGCGGATAGGCTGCAAGAGAGCCAAGAAAGATGAGGCATACAGCAGAGCTGAACGTAATGATCACGGTATTCAAAAAGGATTGGCCAAGCTGAGCCTCTGTCCATGCCGTGCGAAAGTTTTCAAGATGAAGCGCTTTTGGAAACAGCCATTTTGAACTGAAATCTCCTATCCCCTTTAATGATGTCGTTACCAAGATATAAAATGGAATGAGATGAAGCAATGTCACCAAAAGGGCGAGGAAGGTGTACCATCTCTTCTTACGTTTAAAGGCATTTTCCATCACACCTCGGTCTCCTTTCGTTTGAAATACATCAACGCTGCGACACTAATGACAAGGATGATGACCGCCATGAAGACCCCTTGAGTTGCTGCATAGCCTGCATCCTGACGTTTGAAATACAGATCATACATAAAGGTCGACATCGATTGTGAGGAATCTCCCGGTCCGCCGCCAGTAAGCGCCACAATGACATCAAAGAGCTTGAGCCCGCCAATGACATTCAGCACAACATTAATGGTGATAGACGGTATAAGGAGCGGCAATGTGATTCGCCTGAATTGCTGGAGGCTGGATGCACCGTCTAATTGTGCCGCTTCATAATAATCCTTAGGAATACTTTGCAGTCCTGCTAAATAAATGATCATCGCAATCCCAACGAATTGATAGGTGTTGACGAGCACAATGATCCATGTGTTTAATTGGGGATTGCCAAGCGCATTCATTTGATCAAATCCAAAAAGCGTCACCACATCGTTTAAGGCACCGCCTTGGTAAGCAAACACGAAATACCAAATATAGCCCATCGCAATCGGACTAATCATGACAGGTAAATAGATGACTGTTCTTGTAATGGCTCTCATCTTTAAGCTTTGATTTAATAAAAGAGCATATCCAAGTCCGATGATATTTTGTAAGATTGTGCTACCGATTCCGTATAGAAGCGTATTTTTAACAACAAGCCATGTGGTTGGGTCCTGAAGCAGACGCCTATATTGATCAAGCCCAATCCATTCATAAGTTTGTGAGAACCCATTCCAATTCGTAAAAGATAGCTGAATTCCGTTCAAAAAAGGATAAATGATAAAGGTACTGACAATGAGAACAGCTGGTAAGTACATCCACCAAAGGGATGAATTCTGGCTTTTTTTCATTTTCTGCTTTGGTAAAGAGGTGAATGCGGCTGGCTGCTGTGCTTTTGTGATGTCATTCATTGGATTCACTCCTGTTTCAGCATGAGCCTGCTATTGTTTTTTCAGACGCTTATATTCCTCTTCCATCTTCTTCGATAATTGTTCTGGTGTGATGGAGCCTGCTAATAATTCTTGACCCGTTGTTGCCATGACAGCCCACATGCCGCTTGGTAAGTATTTTCGATCGAAATACGGTTCAATCTTCACCTCTTCGTATTGATCGTAAAACATAGAGTAATAGTTTTTCGCTTTAACTTGCTTTAAGGCTGCTTCAGATGAGGTGCCTTCTGCGATTTTTTTCGCATTTTCAGGCTTTGCGAGAAAATCGATGAATTGTTTTGCTTCTTTTAGATGTTTGGAGTCCTTCCATGCAGCGACCGTAAACCGTTCTCCTCCAATCCAGCTTTGCTTATCTCCTTCATGAATGGAAGGAACTGGCATCGCGCCTACTTTGATCGATGGATTGAGTTCTGTCGCCTCAGGTCCTAAAGACCCTCCGACAAAGGTGAAAGCTATTTTGTTTTGTGCCATCAGTTCAGGTGCTTGAGATAGTTTTGCTGTTAGGACATCTTTGTTTAAAAGATCTTGATCCTTCAGATCCTTCATGAACTGTGCAAGCGGTGTATAGAGAGACCAATCAAATGATCCGTTTTCAAGGTCTTTTCCGTATCGATGGTTTGGACTGGTGATCAATAAAGGTGTGGCGAGTTCATCAAAAACTTGGGCGATATTTGAGTTGTCTCCTCCTGGTATCCAGAGCGGCACAACCTCTCCTTTGCTCTTTTCCTTAACGGTCAGCAAAGCCGATTTGAATTCATCAAGTGTTCTAGGAACCTCAATGTCATAGTCCTTTAATAGATTGGCATTAAAGCTAAGCCCGTCTTTTGCTTGATTCAGCGGATACGCGTATACTTTTCCATCTTGGTCCTTTAAAATTTGATCGAGTGAAGGATCAAGCTGTTTCACCCAATCCATTTCTTTTAGATCAGCGACATACTCGCTGTAGCGCAGTTTGGCCCAGCCGTGTGTGTCAAACAGATCCGGCATATCATTTGCCCCCATTTTGACACGGATCGTATCTTCATAGCTGTTGCCTGGGAAGTTGGCATCGATTCGAAGATGTGGATGCTCTTTTTCAAACTTACGAATCACTTCTTCAAACGCTTTTCTTTCCCCGCTGTTGCTCATCGTCGAAAAGAGAGTTAGGGTGACCTTTCCGTTTGCTTCGGACGTTCCGCTATTGCTACAAGCAGACAAAAGAATGGTCAAGATAAATGCCGCAGTGAGTAGCATGATTTTTTTATTCATGGTTTCCTCCTTTTAATCACTGAAAATTCAGACGATAATCAGTAGAATTCATGCAGTTGCGGAAACAAAAGAAGTCCATTATACTGGAATTCTATTCTTTTCAAAGAGATAAGAGAGCATACCGGTAGGCTGCCTTGTTCTTCGCATGATCTGGCCATCATGCGAAGCAGCTTGCTTTCTGCTTTTTTGTCTCTTTTTTGTTTGCTGAAAACGCGGTTCACCCCCTTTCATGGATGAGGCATGTGCTGCCTCTTTCGATGAGTTTTGTTGGCATGACAACTTTTAGAGGAAGCTTTCTGCCGTTTATTCTCTCAAGCAAAAGCTTCAAACCGACTTCCCCCATTTCTTCTGTATATACTTTGACGGTTGTAAGCGGCGGGCTTGAAAATGAAGCAGCTTCAATGTCATTAAACCCAACAATAGATACATCTGAAGGAACACTTAGACCGGCTTCGTTGAGCGCGCGCATTGCACCGATCGCCATTGAATCACTTCCGATAAAAAAGGCTTGTGGCAGGTTTCCTTTTTTAATGGCCTTCTGCATGAGCGTATAGCCTTCTTGCATGGAGTATTCTCCAATATGGATGTCATCCAGATGAAGACCACCTGCCTCTTGCATTCTTTTCATAAACGTCGTTTGTCTTTCGTCCTCAATCACAGCATTACCTTCGAAATAATGCTCTCGCTCCTTTCCGCCAAGATAGCCTAGATGTGTATAGCCAAGCGATTGCAGATGGCGAATCGCTCGATCTGCCGCTCTGACAAAATCGACATGTACACAATCATATAAATCCTCATCCGCATAATGATTGATAAAAACAATGTGTTCCATTCGATTTGTCATTTTTTCCACCGTATCAGGGCTAATTCGTCCAATGACGATCAAACCGTCAATATCCTTTAGCATCGCCCCTTTATCCATGCTTCTCAGGCGAAAGGTATGGAGGGTGGAGAGCCCTTGTTTGGCATATTCTTTTTCAATTCCTTTTCGGATCGATGAAAAAAAGGGGTCATTTAATTCTTCGTCAATGGATTGAGCGACAACGATACCGATGACTGGGGATTCAGATGGGCTTTTTTCCTCTGCTTGATCGGCTTTTCTTGCTCTCACTGGGGTATAGTTTAACTTCTTTGCAATGTCGAGGATGTTTTGTCTTGTTGCGTGCGAAACGGCAAGGGTTTGATCGCCATTTAACACACGGGATACAGTAGAAACGGACACTTTTGCATCATGAGCAATATCTTTGAGTGTGGTCATAGGCAAACTCCTCTTGGTTTTTGACTAAATATTTACTAAAGATATTTGAAGGATAACATGTTGATAAAGCGCTTTCAAGTGTGAATTCGTGATTCTTTATTTTGTTTTTGAGTATGTTTTGGTTAGATGTGAGGTTTTAGTAAAGTTGCGTAAAAAAGAGGATGGGTTTCATCCTCTTTTACTAACGTGATTCAATTGAGGCTGTTTCTTTTGAAAACAATTGCTTCATTGTCTCCCAAGCTGTATCAAGTTGATGGTGAAGTCCAAATAAACCTGAGTTGCCGATAATATAGATCTCGTTTCCAGCCTCAGCAAGCAGCCGGAACGTGCTCTCATTACAAGAGCCGTCTACTTCAATTGAAAACGAGTAGCCTCCCTTCTCTTTAACATCTTTCACCTGTTTCATTTTCTGAAGCATTTCTTTAATAAAAGGCTGACCTGCAAAGCCTGGATCAATCGTCATGATCGTCACTCGGTCTATTAAATGTAGATAGGAATCTAACGCTGCAATTGGTGTGGCGGGGTTTAAGACAAAGCCGACCTCGCAGTTTCTTTGATGGATATGCCGAATGATTCTAAAAACGTCTCTTTGCACGACCTCTGGGTGTAAGCAGATCATGCTTGCGCCTGCATCAATGCAGGCATCGATTAAAAATTCTTGGGGGTATTCTGCCATAAGATGCACATCAATTGGTCTATCTGTCAGTTTTCGAAGCTGTTCTATGAAAAAGGGTGATAAGGTGATATTTTTCACGTAATGACCATCCATGACGTCGACATGATATCGATCTGCTCTCGTGTTGAGAATATGAATATGTTCGCGGAAATGCGTTAAATCCATGCACATCAGTGAAGGTGAAAAAATGGCTGTCATTCCCAGGTTCCTCCTTTTTACAGTTGAAATAAAAGCTTGATCAATCCAATCAAGATTCCGATGATACCAAAGTCTGTATCTCCAAAAGTTGTTCCTTCAAAACCAAGGGTTCCTAACACAGGTAATAAACAAGCAGGTAAAAAAGAAAGAAGCAACCCATTTGCAAATGCCCCAGCGACAGCCCCTCTCACGCCTCCTGTTGCATTGCCATACACTCCTGCTGTAGCGCCGCAAAAAAAGTGAGGGACAAGACCAGGAACAATGACAGTTAAACCAAACAAAGGTAAAAGAAAAATGGATACGATGCCTCCTGCAAAGCTGCATAAAAAACCGATAATGACTGCATTTGGAGCAAATGGAAAAACGGTTGGCGCGTCGAGTGCCGGCTTTGCCCCCTTCACAAATCGATCAGCAATTCCTTTAAAAGCAGGCACAATTTCACCGATTGCCATCCGCACCCCGGCTAAAATAATGTACACACCAGCAGCAAAGGTTATAGCCTGAATAAGAATGAAGACAGCGAAGTTCGTGCCCCCGCTCATTTGTTCTATAAAGGGAATCCCAGCAAATGGTGCAATCGCAAAGAACAGCAAAGCCATCGTGATTGAAATGGCCACAGATGTATCTCGTAGAAAGCCGAGTGATTTAGGTACTTGAATGGTTTCTGTTGATCTCTCCGGACGACCGATCCATTTTCCGATCATTCCCGCTGTAAAATAACCGAAGGTACTGAAGTGTCCAAGCGCGAGATCATCGCTTCCAGTGACTTTCCTTGTGAATGGCTGAAGAATAGCGGGTGCAATGACCATAGCTGTCCCTAATATAATCGAACCGGTGGTGACAAGAAACGCTCCTTGCATTCCAGCTGTCGAGAGAACGACTGCGAGCATTGCAGCCATATACAAGGTATGGTGTCCTGTTAAAAAGACGTATTTAAAGGGCGTGAATTTTGCCAATAATAAATTGACCAGCATGCCAAAAATCATAATGAGAGCCGTCTGTGTCCCGAATTCCTTTTGAGCAATGGCCGCCATGGCATCTGTATTTGGGACAACCCCTTGAATGTGAAATGCTGCTTCAAACATTTTTCGAAAAACTCCAAGTGAATCAGATACGACTGTGGCGCCCGCTCCTAATATTAAAAAACCCATCGTTGTTTTTAAGGTGCCTGATACAGTATCGGCAGCTGACTTTTTCTGCAAAAGTAAACCAGCTAGTGCAAACAAACCGATGAGAATGGCTGGTGTGCCCAATATATCGTTCATGATCAGTTCTATCATGATGTGAATCCCCCTTTTTCGTGGCTTAAATGTGTTTACGAAGGACGTCTTTAATGGCTTCCTGATCTAACAAGTTATTTAATCCAGCGACTTTTCTTGTGCCGTCATCCAGCTGATCGATAATGTCTGTTGCTCCGATATATAGATCAGCCAGTTCATTTTTACTTGTGCTGAGATCGGTATGGTCCACTTCAGCTACAAGCCCTAGCTCTTCTAATGCTTTTTTGACATTCATTTCTACGATAAAGCTGCTTCCTAATCCGTTTCCGCACACAACAAGAATTTTTTTCATTCTCTTTTTCCTCCTTTATCGTTGTGAAAATTGATCAATTAGTTTTTGCACCGTTACTAATTCCTTTGCTTCAACCAGTTGTTTCATCCGTTTTTCATCACTTAACAGCATGGTCAGCTGTTTGAGTGCTTTCAGGTGGGTCATACTGTCAATGGCTGCTAGCACGATGATGAGACGAACCTGTTTTTTTTCATCCTTAGAGAAAAAGACGGGCCGTTCGAATGACATGAGTGACATGCTTAATTCGTTCACGCCGTCCTCTGGTCTGGCATGTGGAATGGCTACTTGTGGTGCAATCACAATATAAGGTCCATTTTGATCAACGGACTGAATCATGGCCTCCACATAACCTTTCTGAATGGCATTTTGATCGAGTAAAGGCTGTGCTGCTTTTGTGATGGCCTCTTGCCACGTTTCTGCTGTTTGTTGGAGATAAATGGTTTTTTCTGTTAATAAATCGTTTAACACTGGTTTCCACCCTTTCTGATGGGGTACACATGCGGGATGAAGTAGCTCTTTAAGATCACGAAGCAGTGCTTTTTCATTTTGTACGATGGTGTGCTGTTGAATGATCTTGAATAAAACGTTCACATTTTTCTCATCAAACATGGTTTCTGCACCTTCTGCATATTGAAGTAAGGTTTTTTTCTCATAGGCAGTAAGGATGGGATGAACAAGATGAACGGGCTTTCCTTTAAACGAAATAGGTGCTGTTGACACAACAAAGTCGACATCAATGGATGACATTTCTTCATATGATCGCTTTGATAATAGATCACGAACTTCGATATAACCGATTAATTCGATAAGCTGTGTTTTTAGCATATGACTTGTGCCAATTCCTTCGCCGCAAACAATGTATACAGAACGCCGCACAATTGGCGAAATTCCTTCTCTTCTCATCCAACCACCAAAATGCATCGCCACGTAAGCAATTTCATGATCACTTATCTTTGAGCAGGTCGCCTTTTCTATATGGCATACGACCTTTTGAGTGATGTCAAACACCTCTGGCTGTGTTTTTTTAATAGATTCTGTTAATTCATTGCTGATATCAATGTGATAGATGAGTCTGTAATAGGCTGGGATGAGATGCATGGTTAAGTTTTGCTCCAAGGCTTCGTACTCTTGAAAGGAGATACAAGCATACCGCTGAAAATCAAAAATCATTTGTCTGGCAATGGTGCGAATGAGATGCTCTTCTGGCTTTTGACTTGATGGAAGCTTTTGTTTCTTGGCGCTGAGCCATAGAGTGCTAAGAAAATAGATTTCATCATCATGAACTTGAAGGCCGGTTTCTCTTTGAATTCGTGCCATGAAACGAATAGCCGCCAAGCATTCATCTGTTTCCTGCAATGTACGCTTTTCTTCGTTTGAAAGGTGTACAGCACGCCCTAGCTTCATCCGCTTAAAGTAGAAAAAGAGATCCAAAGACAGCTGATCCAGCATTTCATCTGCAAACTCGAGCTTAAGCTCTTGTTCTGACTGCTCGAGGAGATGCTTTAACCTGTTATATGAAATTGGCCCCTTTAACCAAAAAGATGGAAACGCTTTTTCATTTTTTATCATGGTGCGAATGGAATGAATATAAGGTTTCAACGCCAATCGAATCGCTCTTTCTTCTCCTGAAATCAAATAGCCGCAGGCTGCCTGATAGTGAAGCGTGAGCAGCTGCTTTGAAAGTGCTTCTTTTAGCTGTTTCATATCTTCAAGCAATGTATTTCTGCTCACTTTGGTGAGCTTCATCAAATCATCTATTTTTAGATATTTCTCATTGCATGCAATGGATAAGAGCAGGATCGCCCTTCTTTCCTTTACACATGGTTCATAATCGTGACCGACAAGAATGGTGTCAGCTTTTTGAATAATGACTTCTTTTTCATGTGTGTGTAAGTAGTAGCCAAGTTGATCTTTTCGCTGAACGCCACTAAGCTCATGAGTTTTCAGCCAGCTATTCATTCGTTTGATTTCAGAGTAGACGGTTCGAGTAGAGACATTCAGTCGATTCTGTAAATCTTCAATTGATAGATAAGAGGTTGTGTGAAGCAGCATCGATAATAAAGTCGTGCCCCTTTTGGTTAAATACAGTTCGAATTCCTCCCTTCTTCCCTTTGGTTATAAGTCTAATCAACTCACATGCATCAAAGAAGCCCAAATGTCTTCAGCAAATGCTGTGCAGCTTTTTGGGTGTTCTTTTGTTATAAGAAAAAGCACACTCGCTTGAGTGTGCTCAGATTGTAGAGAAACTCATGTTTTTCTACAATCTTTTTTATTTTCATCGTAATGATGATGGATGAGATTTAATGAAAAAGGCCTCCCACACACCTAGCCTAGCTTCGCTAGGTGTGTGGCAATCTTCTTCATGTTCTGACAGGCAGCTGTGAGAAGCACTTGCTCACTCACATTTTGTTTTCCCCTCAACCGGCAGTAGCGAAGCCCATGCAGTTGTTTTGAATCTGCAAAGCTTCGCTCTATTTTTTCTTTTCTTTTTTGATATAGCTCTTTTCCAGAGGCAGATAGACGATTTTGTCTGATCTTTTCTTTGTGTTCCTCCCATACATGTCTTGAGATCACTTTTTGATGATTTTTCGACCTTGTACAGCTCTCTAGGAAAGGACACGATACGCATTTTTTAGGGTCTGATTTGTAGAACCGATAACCTTTTCGATCAGTTGTTGTATATAATAGCTTCTCACCATTTGGGCATATGTAGTGATCATGTTCAGAGTCATACTGAAATTTCCACTTCTCAAATAATCCTCTTGTTGGATGAAAGCGTCTATGTGCGATGACACCAAAAATACGGCGATCGGATAAACCTTTACAGATTGGGGTTGTCAAATAACCAGAATCAAGGGCAACAGCTTCTACTTGAAAACCAAATCGGGCGATTTGGTGATCCAATCGATCAAGATACGGAACAGAGTCATGGATATTGCCGGGCGTGACATGGGCATCCGTGATGATATTGTACTTCATATCCGTTGTACGGTGGTCTAGGTAGAAAAAGCCTTCTGGTTTATTTTCACGATAAATATAGCCACTTTCAGGGTCAGTCGTACTTTGACGAATGTCTTTTTCCGTTTTCACCTCCTCTTTTACCTTTAAGGGCTTTTTTCCGTGTGCCACCCGATCTTCTTGGATCGCTTCTTCTAAATCATTTATATAGTTCTGGGTATCTTGTTCAATCGTTTTTCTCGTATATTTATGTTTATTGGCATTGGCTTTAAGATGAGTCGAATCAGTAAAAAAAGAACGCGGCCTCCTACCATATCATGATTGATGGCTTGAAGCACAATTTCATCAAAAATGTCTTGAAAAATCGTTGTATCTTTGAATTGAGTACGACGATTCCAGCTAATGGTCGAGTGGTGGGGAACGGGGTCATTGATGTTCAAACCTAAAAACAATCTATACGCCATGTTATAGTAAATTTCTTTTTCAAGTTGTCTTTCAGAACGGATACCGTACAGGTATCCGATAAACATCATTTTGAATAAAATAAGTGGATCAAGAGAAGGACGACCTTTATTCTCGCTATAATACGGTTTTACTTTATCTACGATAAATGAAAAGTCAATGTACTGATCAATTTTACGAAGCAGGTGATCCTCTTCGACCAGTTGATCTAGCAATACAAATTCGGCTTCGTGCTGAGAAGAATTTCTAGTGTGGAACATGAGAAAAACAAATTCCTTTAGTATGCTTTTCTCTATTATAAAACGGGGGAATGGAAAAAATTTAAGGAAAAAAATAAAGCTGTCGAGATTTTCTCGACAGCCTGAGCACACTCGTTTGAGTGTGCTTTGAGACTTGTACAAAAAGAACCCTTTTTCTGCTTTTATATGATAGAAAACGATTGTAATGAGGTCATGGATGTACTGGGAATTTTGAATGACCTTTTTAAGATTTAAGAATAAGAAATACCCAATATTGCCTTGCTATGTGATCAGCTTCCGAATGCCTCATTGAGCAATTTCAACCGCCTCTTGACTCAATAGATTGTCGATAGCGGCTCTGGCATTTTTCAATTCAGTTAAGTTAGCAGCTGAAAACTTCCGGCCAGCTTTTGCAACTTCTTCAAGTGGTTCAGTTTGGATCCCCGCTAAGTCATCAGTAAGCAAAATCTCTTGTGTGATTTCCACAAAATCTTGCAGTGCTGACCTAACCTTGTCAGGATCAGTCTCCAAGTCTTCATCGTCGTAAGAATCCCATTTAAATAAAACAGAATTCAAGGCATCTTGTGCCGCCCAAAACTCCCGACGCATGCGGCCTTCGTCGTATCGGTTCTTTACTTCTCCTTTAAGAAAGAAGTTTTTGAGCAAAGAAAAAAGCCCCTTCTCTTCAGAAGCTGGCTCTCGCTCTTGTTTTCCTATATCCGCTGTTCCGGCCATTGAATATCCGGTGATCTCGCCCTTTTGAATCTGGCTCCAAATATCTTAGGAAGCCTTCGTCAACAAGGACCCACTATCCTTTCTTGATAATCTCATCGCCCATTTCAAAGTCAGAGGGAGCAATGTAAGATTCAACGACTTCTCCGACACCGCCTTGAAAATCATGTTGCTTATCGATCTCACGTGCATCCTTTAGGAAGCCGTGAGCGGCTTTCTCAATTTCTTCCGGCGTCATGTAATCACCATGTGCATTAGCTACGTTGGGTTCGTATACAATACCGTACACAAGACGCTGTGCATCATCAGCCTTCGCAATGACCTTGATCTCTTTTTGAAAGTCTGGCTGTTTTTCTGATTTCATAAAAAAGAACTGCTTTTGATTAGCAGCCTTGTCTACGTATGAAACGTGCGTGATTTTTGCGTTTTTTAATTCTCTTTTTGCATCTGTTCACCCCCTTTCAAGAATATCTCTGATCGTTTTTAAAGAAAGGTATTATATATACAATGAACTTCTTGAGTAATTTAAAAATGTATTTTAACACTTTCCAGATTAATACTACGGGGAAACAAGAGGTCCTGATTATTTTGCTTTGAAAGGAAAAATAGTTTTCCCTTATAATGTCCCCAGTAGTCTTTTTCTGCTTTGTATCTTCTGCAGCTGTAGTATAAACACTTAAGAATAAATACAAGAAAGTTGACCCTAAGAAAATTGCTAATAAAATCCTAAACAATATGCCATTAAACGAGGCTGTACCAATTGAATAAATTATAAAGGTAATCATAAGAACATAGGATATAAATATAACTCCATAAAAAGTATTCTCCAAAAAGAATCCGACTCTTAATATGAACCTTAATATATAATTCATATCGGCTGTTTGTTTATACCAATTGTAGTCTTTATAAATCACCTCAAACAATTTCCAATAATCTTTATCGACAACCTCTTTCAATTGATTAATATTCAATAGCAGCTCTTGATATAAAGATTCATTATTGTCTATAAAAAGTTCTTTAAAAGCGAATTCAGCCTTTAAAAAGTTATCAATAAGCTTTCGATTTCCTAGCCTAGAAATATTAATTTTATTGTAATTATAAGCAGCAAAAAATTCCTTAAGAAGTTCAATTTTGTGTTCCTTATCTACAACTGGTTCAATCTCTTTCAACTTAAAATACATAGGCTCAATTAATGTTTCCATAGTTTCCTGAGCATTTTTATAAAACCTATCTAAATCTTTGTGTTTAATGTTGTAAAAATAAGCAATAGTGGCTGATAAAACAGCAGTAATTAAAGATAATCCAGCTGCTATTACTGCTATATTTTCTTTAACTAACTCCCACAATTCTGAGTTCATCAAATAACCCCATTCTTTAAATAATGAGGATATTATACTATTTCATTCCATGTTTTGTAAGGTATTTCTTCTAATCTCTTCTTTTTCCTCAGCTGATAACCCAAGAATAACAGGTTCAACCACAGGACCAACCGCACAATGACAATTTACTCGCTCTTTTGGCGTGAGCTGTGTATCTCTCGGAAACATACACCGCTCTCCGCTGCATGGTATCTCAAATTCATCATCGAGAGGAATAATTGTGCCATACAGCTGCACATGACTATCCCTCGACTGATTCTTTTTCCCTCCGCTGTGCTTCCACTTCTTCCCCGTTCCAGCTGTTACACGTGCACGCTTCCGGCTGAATTCAGGAAAGTCCTTCAGCTCCAGTTCAATCTCCTGGATAGAACGGCCTTCTTTTATACCTTTTTTCAGCGTTTGCTCAATGGCTGTATGAGTATTCAGCTGCATCAGCTGCGCCAACTCCTGTGACCATGATTCAATCCACTCAGCAGTTCTTTCCGATAAAACCTTGAATGGAATATCTGCATCGATGGAATTCATGATTTTCTCGGCCAGCTGGGTGACGGTGAGTGTTAGAAAGACAGCCGTTTCTTTTCCGAATAGCTCTGCAAACTCATCTGAAGTGAATAAATCATTATTAAAAAACGCTAGAATTGATTCTAACATCTCCGAATCATACTTGGATATAAAACCATTCAGAGCATTTAAAGCGGTGGTTTTTCATACTCTTCCACCAAGAGGGAACATCCTTCAGTACAGGAAAATCAGCCACCGCCGCTTTGAGTTCATCGACTTCATCCGATTCCCCTTTTTGCAAAAATACTATGAAGCAAAATAAACACAAAAACCTTGAAAGGCATTAGTCAATCAAGGTTTTTGTGTTACTTTATTTTCACTGCTTCTTTCATTTCCTCTATTATTTTATTAAACCACTGTATAGGTTTTAATGAGATCGCCGGAAAGTATATTTCTGCATTATTTTCGATAAAGCTTTCTTTTTCTTGAAATGTTAAAGTACTATTCAAAAAATCCTGACAATCCTTTATCGTAGAGAGCAGACATACTTTAGTAGCTTCATGAATAAACTCCTGTAACGCTTCTTCAGGTGAATCGATACCCTGATGAAATGTCACACCTGAAAAATCTTCTAACTCCTCTAAATAACTGTGGCTCTCATTTATTGAATCACCTCTACAATGTATTATAATTAAAATCATCAATTATATTAGACAAGTGAAACCTTGATTCCATTAAAATCAAAGTAGTGGTGATGGTTATTCAAATCATTGTTAAATGCGGGTTTTCAGATTGTGGCTGCTACTTAATCAATTAACCTGGATTATAATTAAATCGCGCAGTTTCCAATATGCAGTTCAAAATGTTTTTCTTCTGAAAATATCTGAGCGATTTTACCAGTTGCTTTATCTGCTACAATGATGTTGTGATTCTCTGAGGATAGCCAAATCTCTTCAATTGCCTTATCGAAATCTAGAGCTTTTACATTTGCCCAAACAGGAAAAGGGTCATTTACAACTAAAATAAACCATTCTCTTTTCTCTTTCAGAAAATCTAGTGAATTTTTTAACCAAGCCATAACAGATACATTGTCTGTAATTGTTAAAATATCAGACGGTGTAGAGTCTATTTGACGAAATTGTTTTAATACTGCTTCACATAATTTTAGCCATTGAGAAGCATCACTTTCAAAATCAATTACCTCAATATAAGCTAATTGTTGTATTTTCTTTTTAGCATTCATAAAAGCTATTTTCTTTTGTATTTTTTCATTTTGATATACCATATTTTTCATTCCTCATTATTCATTGTAATAGATATGGTGATCACCATTTGGTCCATAAATATTTGAATACCTTTCTTTTTTAAAATCATAATTAAATGGGTCGGCACCCTCTTTCGGTTTCCCTGCGTGAGTGTGTAATTTTCCGTCATTAGTATGTTGTACTATAACTCTTTTTCCTTTTGGGGTATCAAATTCATAGTACCGCCCATGATGAGTTTGGTTAGAACTGTACTCATAATTACGATGTTCTTGTCCCTTCTTAAAAACATTATCTCCTACTTGCCATTGACGAGTAGGCTGTTGTGATCTAGGTATTCCCCCTAAATCCTTAGCGTGCCGCAAAGCCCTTTTTCGATTAAGTCCTTCTTGACTTTGAGCGTTTAACCCCATCTTCCCTTGAAACCCTTTCGCCCCAAACGGCAAAAGCATTCCAAGTGCCGCATTCATACTCGCTTCCTGCTGTTCTTTCGAGATCTTATTCCCAAACATGTCTCGGCCTGAAATCGCTTCGCTGAAGCCGTTGGTGGCGGTAAGGCCATATAAGCCTTTTTGAGATGTTTTTAAGGCGTCAAAGGATTTTTGCGATGTCTTGTAAATGTCGACTGCTCTCACTGCGGCTGATGTGGCTTGGGTGGTTTTGTAGACGGCTTTTCCACCTTTGAAAATGCGTCCTGCCCATCCGACAATTGGGATATAACCCGCTGCTGCCATGCCGCCTGCCGCGACTCGCTGGCCTGCGGTGAGTTCCTCACCCGTGATTGGATCAACACCTGTTGCGGCACGTTTTGCATCGTTCACACCAGTCAGTTCATTGACGATATTTCCACCGTAATCGAGCGCTTTTTCATACCAAGGACGGTTGGCGAGGGCTTCTTGTTCCTTCGCAATCTTTCGGGCTTCTTCTTGTTCTTTTTTGATTTTCAGATATTCAGAAGTTTGCTTTTCAATATCGCTTTTTGCCTTGTAGATTTCGCTATTTTGATACGCTTTCTTGTCAAAATTCATAGGCGAAATCGCTTTTCCGTCATTTGTCGCATTCATCATTTCAGCGTACAATGCCATTGTAGCTTGCTGCTCCGTCTCTGACAAAGCATATTCATCTTTTAAATTTTGATCAAGCTCTCTCAGTTCTTTGACCGTCTTTTTTCGTTCATCTTCCGCTTCTTCTATTTTTTCGTCAAAGTTTTGGCTATCAAATACCTCTAGGGAAATGAGGTCATCAATGTCTTGAAAAATCGTTTTGAGTGCCTTTTTTTGATCCTTTACAATGCTTTTGGCGTTTTTGATGCCCATATGTACTGCGTTGTCTAAAAAGTGTTCTTCTACAAAGGTATCGCCGCCAAAGCTCGTATCATCAAGTGTCCCAGAAACACCTTCATGAAAGGCTTTTTGCTTATCAATGAAATTGATAAACATGTCAACATTACCCGCTAGTTCTTTATAAAAGCTTTTTATGTTATCGGCACCTTTCCCAGTAAAATCATCACCGAGGTTGGCAACACCTTGTAATGCCTTTTTTAAATCTACCATTTGTTCACGGAGTTCCTGATAGTGTTTTGCCCTTGTGTCCATTGCACTTGTTAGTACTTTTGCATCAAGTATCTTGCCCAGCAGAATTCTCTCCTTCCTATTCATTGACAAGGTCAATTTTACCAACACAAAATTTGTCATTAAATAGGAATAAAGATACAAAAACAGCTTCTATTTGATCAGAGAAAGGTGCGTTTCTTTTTTTAAAAAAACGGACACCAATCAAGGCATTTAAAATACTCAATGATCAGCGTCCGCAGGTTCTTCTTTCTGGAAAAAATATTCGGTTCGTTTTTCTTGTCTATTATACGATGATCCACATAAAAAAGAAGTTCTTATTCAGGATGTATTTATTTACGCAGTAATGGCTGAGTCGTGCAACGGAAAGCGCCACCTAAGCTTCTTGTTATTTTAAAATCAACATATTCCAACTAAAAATTATCAAGACCTAAATTGAAAAAAGTTAAATAAATTAGAAGATATAACATATTTTATATGACTAATATGTTATACCCTTTCTTCTTAAACTAACGCACCTGTTAGCATAACAAGAAAATGATTATTTTATTTTTTTTAGCATCTTAAAATTAGCCAACGTAACCCCCTTTTTTTCCACAGTTTGTGAACAAACAATTTTGTAACCTAGATGTTCAAAAAATGGCTTAGCTGTAATACTTGCTTCGGTATCAATTTCTAGAAGATTTAGTTTCTTTGCCTCAGATTCGAGCATATCAACTAAAGCTGTGGCTATACCTTGTCCTTGATAATCTTTATGAACGAATAGTCTATCTAAGTACCCGGTATGCGTTAAATCGCTAAAACCAACAACTTGATCATTCACTTTAGCAACAAATGTTATATTTTGACCCAATGATTCCTTCCAAGAATTAATTTTAGATTCTTTTTCATCTCTTGGTGCCCAAGCATCCAATTGTACTTGGGAATAATCTTTTGAATTTACGGAATGAACTGTTTCATAAAACAATGAAATAATCTCTTTTGTATCAGTTTCCTTAAACTTTATAATCTCCACTTTCTGTTATACCTCCCCTTATTAGGATAAGCATCCTATATTGTCATAACACATCTATCCTAAAAGATATTAACGCTCGGTCTAAAGACCTCACTACGCCTCCTGCTGTGGGCTACGTCCTCCCCAAATACAAACTTTTGTTCCAATGTGTTGTATACATATTATACAATCTTTCAACATCTAATGAACGAATATCATATGCATAAGAAAAGAGGATATATGCTCATATATTGAACATAGTATCCTCTTATTAGTTTAGTAACGCATCAGTGTGTTTTCTTACGATTTAGACTTAAGCAATTGCAGTTCTTGCTCCATTATTTCAGCTGCTTCTGAAATGAATTGGATGATTAAATCTAATTCTTCTCGTTTGTATTCGTTTGTGAGCTGCTTTGTTGATGCCGATAAGGATTGGAAGAGTTCTTTTACTTGTGATTTCCCTGCCGTTAATGGAACGATGATGACTCTTCGTTTGTCCTTTGGGTCCTTTTCTCTTTTGACGTAGCCTGCTTTTTCAAGGCGGTCAATCAGAGCTGTGACTGCACCTGAGCTAAGACCTGTTTTTTCACTTAATTCTCCTGCTGTGAGCGGCCCGAGTTCGTTTAATAAATCGGCTGATTTGAGGTCTGTTGGGAAAAGACCAAGCGATTGTGCGGCCGCTTGGTGGAATAAAACCGTTCGTGTGGCGAGGCGCCTCATTGTATGGATGATCAGGTCTGCTCTGTCTTCTGCGTCGTTCTTTATTGACAACTTGTTCTCCTCCCTTTAAAATCAATTTATCTTGATCATCAAGATAAATGTTCTCTTCCTTTATATTTAAGTTGATTCTAGCAAAAATAAGGAGAGAACGTAAGCAGGAGGTAAATGAATGAATCATGTGGATAAAGGCAAGGCATCCACTCGCTTAGTTGTCATCGGTTTGCTGTTAGGAATTTTTATGGCGGCGATGGACAATACCATTGTTGCAACAGCAATGGGAAGCATCGTAGCAGATTTGGGCAGTTTTGATAAATTTGCTTGGGTGACGGCTTCTTATATGGTGGCAGTAATGGCTGGAATGCCGATTTACGGAAAGCTTTCTGATATGTATGGTCGAAAGCGTTTTTTTCTGTTTGGACTTATTTTCTTTTTAATTGGATCTGCGCTGTGCGGTATCGCACAAACGATGGATCAGCTCATTATTTACCGAGCCATTCAAGGGCTTGGAGGCGGTGCCCTTCTTCCAATCGCGTTTACGATCATCTTTGATATCTTCCCACCTGAAAAACGCGGAAAAATGTCCGGTATGTTTGGTGCAGTGTTTGGTTTATCGAGTGTACTAGGACCACTATTAGGAGCTATTATCACAGATTCAATCGGCTGGCATTGGGTTTTCTATATTAACGTGCCAATTGGTATTGTTAGTGTGGTCTTGATTGCCAGATACTACCGGGAATCGCTAGAACATCGCAAGCAGAAAATTGACTGGTCAGGTGCTATCACACTTGTCGTGGCGGTTGTGAGCTTGATGTTCGCTCTTGAGCTTGGTAAATCTTATGCGTGGGATTCAGTGCAAATCCTCACACTTTTTGCCGTGTTTCTTGTGTTTAGTACCATCTTCTTTATTGTTGAGCGTAAAGCGGAGGAACCGATTATTTCATTTTGGATGTTTAAAAATCGTTTATTTGCGACATCTCAAATTTTGGCGTTTTTATATGGTGCAACATTTATTATTCTTGCCGTCTTCATTCCTATTTTCGTTCAAGCGGTGTACGGTGAATCTGCCACTAGTGCAGGATTCATTTTAACACCGATGATGATTGGGTCTGTCATTGGCAGTATGATTGGCGGAACGATGCAGACGAAAGTGCCTTTTAGACGTCTTATGGCGATCTCTGTTATTTCATTTTTCGCGGGAATGCTGCTCCTTGCCAATATGTCACCAGATACAGCTAGACTGTGGCTCACAATCTTTATGATGATATCAGGATTTGGTGTCGGCTTCAGTTTCTCCCTTCTGCCGTCAGCTTCAATGAATGATCTGTCTCCTCGTTACCGAGGCAGTGCAAACTCGACCAATTCATTTATGAGATCGCTTGGGATGACACTTGGTGTCACGATTTTTGGGACGATTCAAACCAATGTCCTATCGAATCGCTTAGCAGATGCCTTTAGCGGAATGAAAGGCGCCCCTTCTCAAATTGGCGATCCACAAGCCATTTTTCAAGAAGGTGCTCGCTCACAAATTCCGCCTGATATTTTAAATAAAGTCATCGATGCGATGTCACAAAGTATTACGTACGTATTTTTGATTGCATTGTTTCCTATTGCCCTTGCAGCGATTACGGTCCTGTTTATGGGAAATGCACGGGTACACACATCAAATGAAATGAAAGAAAACGAATAATGTGAAAAAGCAGAGCTTAAGCGGCTCTGCTTTTTTGTTTCACTGATATAGAGGAAGGGCTTTGCCCTCACTGCCAACGATCCGTATTTTCGATGTGACCATATCTTTTGCTGCTTGTTTTGCTTTTTGTAAATACATACGTGGATCTAAGCTTTCCGGTTCGTTTGAAAAATGATCGCGGATGGCTTCAGAGTACGCATTTTTTAATTCAGTTGAGACATTGACCTTTGCCATACCAAGTGCCACACATCGTCTGACGTCTTCATCCGGTACAGCGGAACCGCCGTGCAGCACAAGGGGAACATTGACCAGTGATGCAATTTGTTCAATGCGGTCAAAGTCAATATCCGGAACCCCTTTATAAATGCCATGTGCGGTACCAATTGCAGGCGCTAAAGTTGGTACCCCAGTTTCTTCTACAAATTGACGGCATTCTGATGGAATGGCTTTTTCAGCATCCTTTTCATCGACGACGATATCGTCCTCTACGCCGCCTACCTTGCCTAATTCTGCTTCAACGTTCACCCCTATTTTTAATGCGAGGTCCACAACTTCTTTTGTGCGGCGAACATTTTCTTCATATGAATGCATCGATGCATCGATCATGACGGATGTATATCCCGCGCGAATACAGGTGAGAATCACATCAAAGTCCGTACAGTGATCGAGGTGCAGACCGATTGGGATTTGATATTGATCAGCCGCCGCTTTGACTGTATCTGCAATCGCTTTTGCTCCAAGAGATTGAACTGTTCCAACCGTTGTTTGCAAAATGACAGGTGATTTTAATTCTGCGGCCGTTTCGAGCACCCAATAAATACTGTCAAAGGAATGTACATTGAATGCAACTATTCCGTATTTTTCTTTTTTCGCAGTCTCAAGCATCGGTGTTGTTGATAGTAAAGGCATGATCAAACATCCTCTCTCGTTAAAATATCTGTTTCTAAAACAGTCAGCATGTCTTCATTTGTTCTTGTTTCAAGCAGCTTTTGTCGTTTCGCTTCATCCATTAATCCTCGTGAAAGGGCAGAAAGGGCCTTTAGATGAGTGGTCCCTGCTTCATTTTTGGGGATCAGTAAGGATAAGAAGAAAAAGCAAGGCTTCTCATCAAAAGCGTCCCATTCAATGCCTGTTTCAGTGCGGACGATCACGAGTGCTGGTTTCGTGATGGCGTCTGTTTGTGTATGCGGAATAGCAAATCCATCTTGAAATCCAGTTGTGCTCAGTGCTTCTCTTTCAGCTAAGCCTTTTTTAACATCTTCTGGTGATGTGCAAATACCTGCTTTGTAGGCAATGTCAGCAATGGCTGCGAAAACGCCAGCTTGTGACGACGCGGTTTCATGAAGATTCATATAAATATGTTCCATCATTTCTCTTCCTCCCTATTAAACTGCGGGTTTGTCTATTTTTTTACGATAAAGTCCGTATAGAATGGCACCTACAAGTGATCCGATCAGTATGGATAGTACCCACTGGAATGCACCTGTGACGACTGGAAGGACAAGGAACCCGCCATGTGGAGCTGGAACCTGTACGCCAAAGAGATACGTCAATATAGCAGAGATGGCGGAACCAAACATGATAATTGGCAGGACAACGATCGGGTTCTTTGCCGCAAATGGGATGGCCCCTTCTGTTATATGTGTCGCTCCTAGAATATAGTTGATTGCTCCTGCATTTCGTTCCTGCGGTGTGAAATGTTTTCGGAAAATCGTTGTGGCAATCGCAATGATAAGCGGTGGTGTGATACATGCTGCTGACACACCTGCCATGAAGTAAAGGTTACCTTCTGCAAGTAAAGCCGTTCCTGTGACATAGGCTGCTTTGTTAAAAGGTCCTCCCATGTCAAATCCACACATCGCTCCAACAATTAAACCTAAGAGCAGCGGATTCGTGGATTGAACAGCTGAGAGAAAATCCATTAATGAATTATTTAGCCCCGTGATTGGAACTAATAGATGTGTCATCACAGCCCCAATTAAGAAAATACCGAAGACAGGATAGATGAAGATTGATTTTAATCCGTCAAGTGATGCAGGTAATTTTTGAAGCAGGAATTGAAGGAGTACGATGATATACCCTGCTGCGAAACCTGCGATAATACCACCTAAGAATCCAGCGCCTCCATCGTTTGCAAGCAGGCCGCCGATAAATCCGACAACCATCCCTGGGCGTCTGGCGATTGAATCAGCGATAAATGCTGCTAAAATAGGCACCATTAAGCTAAAGCCGAGTCCACCAATGCTTTTCAAATAGGCAGCAAACGGATGATACGTTTCATGCTGAGGATCAGCTGAGTAAATACCGAACAGAAAAGATAAAGCAATTAAGACCCCGCCTCCAACAACAAATGGAAGCATGTGTGATACACCGTTCATTAAATGTTTGTAGATGGTGTGTATCCACTTATTCGCCGACTTTTGTTGAGCTGGTGAAGAAGAAGCAGATGTTTTTTCTTTTCCAGTAGCTCTTCCTTTCACTTGATGAACGGGAGCTTCTCCATTGATAATGCCTTGGATCAGTTCATTTGGCGTGCGGATACCTTTCGCTACAGGCACTTCAATCAGTGGTTTGCCGTGAAAACGATCTGTATTTACATCTTTGTCAGCTGCGACAATGACCCCATCGGCCTCCAGAATGTCTTGATCGGTTAAAGCGTTTTCAATCCCTACTTGACCATGCGTTTCGACTTTGATGTCGACCCCTAGTTGCTCAGCAGCTATTTTTAATGCCTCAGCTGCCATAAATGTGTGTGCAATGCCTGTTGGACAGCCAGTTGCAGCGACAATTTTTTTGCGGCTCATGTCTATTCCCCCTTATATCTTGTCAATGTGTACTTGATCAATTAATGAATGAATATCATGTAAATCACTTAAGCCTTTAGAAAATGCAGTAGATGCGCCAGTTGCAATGCCGTAACGTAAGCACTCTTCAGATGAATGACCTTCAAGCTGTTTACTAAGAAAGGCTGCGAGCATCGCATCTCCAGAGCAAGCTGTATTTACTACAATGCCTGTCGGTGCGTTTCCTTTTAAGACGGCGTCTTTCGTAATGAACAAAGCCCCTTCTCCCCCGCGGGAAATAAGCACTTGCTCTGCACCCATCTCAATGAGCTTTTTTCCTGATTCAATGAGTTCTTTTTCTGACATAGGCTGTGTTTTGCCGAAAAAAGCAGCGATTTCTTCTTCATTCGGTTTTAATAAATACGGCTTGTATTGAAGCGTCTCAAGAACTGCTGCGGAGCTTGTGTCTAAAATAAACTTGACGTTGTTCTGATGACAAATAGCTGCTACTTCTGAAAAAATGCTGGCTGGTACGCCTTTTGGCAGGCTGCCTGACATGATCAGGATGTCCCCCTGCGGGATGGCCGCTATTTTTTCACGAAAGGCGTGAAGTGCTTTTTCTTCAATCGCAGGTCCTTGGTTCACGAGCTTGTATTCTTCTGTCGTATTAATAAAAACATTAATGCGTGTAATTCCTTCAACTGAGATAAAATCGGTTTGAATGGAAAGGTCCTTTAAGGATTGTTCAATATAAGAGCCTGAAAACCCAGCAATAAATCCTAATGCAGTGCTGGTGAATCCATATTTCTTTAGCATAATGGAGACATTGACTCCCTTGCCATTCGGCTGATAATCTTCATCTTCGGTGCGGTTGACTGCATTTGCCTTCATTTCTTTTAATGCAATATATAGGTCAATAGCAGGATTTAAGGTGCAGGTATAAATCAATTGGTTTCACCTTCTTTCTTTTCTCTAAAGAAAGTATCTCATACGCTGGAGTGAAAATGTTTTCAGATTGTGTAAAGGTTTTCATGACAAAAAGCCTTCTAGATCAAAGTCTCGAAGGCTTCTTTATTGATTATTTCATTCGAATCACGTAGGCATCTAGTAAAATGCGGGCAATGACATGAAGAGACAAACGCGATCTGACCTCATAATCTGGGAAGAAAGATTGTTCGCCTTTATATCCGACTAGAGTCATATCTGATATTTTGCTTAATGTAGAATCTATTCTCGTTGTGACGGTAATGGTCGTGACTTGCTTCATGCTAAGATTTTGACACGCTTCAACGAGCTCTGCTGTTTCGCCATTTAATGAAACAAAGATCGCAAGTTCGTTTTTACTGATGTCTCTCGATTTCAGCCGAATGATATTCGGATCGTCATGTACTTCGCATGTTTTTCCGATGAGCTGTAATTTAATGGTCATTTCTTTGGCAATCATTTCTGAGAAACCTCTACCGAAAATATAAATTTTGTCGGCATTATGTATTTTTTGAACGGCATCTTCAATTTGCCCAATACTTTGCAGCTGGATCGTCTTTAAAACCTCTTCTTCATTTTTCCGAATCGCTAGTTTAATGTCTTCATCAATGTTTTTAAGCTGATCGCTTGCATCAGTCATTTTCTTTTCTTGTTTCAATCGATATTTAAAGGATGTATAGCCGTTGTAGCCAATTTTTTTCATCAGTCTGACAATTGTGGCTGTCGACACATTGGCTCTTTCACTCAATGTGACGATGGATAAGGTGGAGATATCCTCTAAATGCTGGTGAATATAATGGAGTAAATAACGTTCTGTTTCACTTAGCGTTTGATACACTTCGCTTGGAATGTTAAATAGTGGTTCATTCAATTTGATTCCCCCTTACTCATTTCATACTATAATTAAATGCCCAATAAAAACAAGATGATTCTTTTGTCATGTATTTTGTTGGTAAGCCAAAATGACTGAAATTTCATTTTTGACATACACTAAGGAAAAGTTGTGTCTGTGTGAAAGGAGCTGATCATGATGCTTCATCTTTTGTTTTATTTCATCCTTCTTTATGTCGTCTATGTATTTTTGACCGCATTTGTCTTGTTTTATTTACCGGTTCGAAAAACATGCAAAGAACATTGCATTTATAAAGCCTCTTCTATCTCAGGAGGCGATCAGGGGACAAATCAAGTGATGCTTCTTGACGACGGGTTTGAATCTGGTCAGGTGAGGCTCCAAATGATTCGTGAGGCAAAGAAGATGATCCGCCTCAGTTACTACTCCATTCAAAAGGGAAAAACAGCCGAATGGATACTAGGTGCTTTAATTGAAGCAGCTGATCGAGGTGTGAAAGTGCAGCTGTTGTTAGATGGCATCTGCCACAGTTTGCGCGGGCCGCTGAAGCATTTGCGGTATGCGGTAGCAAATCATCCGAACATGTCGATTCGTTTTTATGAGCCCTTTCGTTTGTTTAAGCCATGGACGTGGCATAATCGGCTACACGATAAGCTGCTACTAGCAGATGGCCGAGTGGCTGTAATGGGCGGAAGAAATATCGGTGATAAATACTTTGCAGACCAGCCGCCCAAAGACTTTGCTTTTGACCGTGATGTGCTGCTATATAACGCGAAAAAGGGAAAAGTGTTAGATGAAATGGAGCAATATTTCGTTTATTTATGGAATCATGATTTTACGAAAAGAACAAAAGCTGTGTTTTCCAAGGCAAAAGCGAAAAAAGGGTTAAAGCTAAGAAAACAGCTGCTCAGATCCTATCAAGAAGCCATGCGCACGAAAGAACCTTTTGTGATGTCATCCTTTAACTGGGCAGCAGATACCATTTCTGTGAAACAGATTGCCTTTTTCACAAATCCTGTGGAACGCTTTAATAAGCGGCCGCTTGTGTTGAAAAAGCTGAACGATCTTGCGCACCGGGCAAAGCGTTCTGTGCTCATACAGACGCCATATGTCATCCCAACACGCCCAATGAAAGCCGGACTCACTCCCTTACCTAGTGAGATCCAGACGACAGTTGTTACGAATTCTCTTACAGCGACGCCAAATCCGTTGGCCTTTGCAGGGTATTTAAGCACAAAAAAGGAACTGATGAAAACAGGCGTTCACTTGTATGAATATGAAGGCCCGTATTCCATTCATGCGAAATCAATGGTGATTGATGATTACTTGAGTATTATTGGGACATATAACTTAGATGCGAGGTCTAGTTTTTTAAACACAGAGTCAATTTTGGTTATTGACAGTGCCCCGTTTGCGTTATCACTTACACAGGCAATTGAACGAAAAATCGCCTACAGTTATCTCGTAGCTAAAGATCGAACAGTCCTTCATGCGAGCGCTTATGGACAGAAAAAAAAGCCTTTGATGAAAAGGCTCCTTTTAAATGGATTATCCGCGATAACGGTTTTATGGCGGCGATTGATATAAAGTAGGGCAGCTACTCTTGTGGCAGCCCTTTTTCTTGCGATTGATCTGTTTCTGCCGACTCCAATTTGGTCAATTTAAACACCAAGATCCCAGCTACAATCACAATAACACCTAATAGTTTTGTCAAAGAGAATTCTACTTTTTCTAACCCAAGCCAGCCAAGCGAATCAAACAAAAGCGCGCAGCCCAGCTGTGACGTGAGGACAATCGAGATGCCATAAGTCGGTCCAAGACGTTTGATACTCTGAACAAGACAAATGACCACTCCTACCCCAATGGCCCCGCTGATCCAGTACCAGGCTTCCATATGTCTTAATCGAAACATGCCAGTCCCCTCTAGTAAGAGCCCCATCAGGAGAGAAGCAATAAAGCCCATTCCAAGAACGAGGGTTGTCGTTGACCAAGAGCCTGTCTGCTCATTGACCTTACTGTTAAAAATGGTTTGTAAGCTGACGAGTGCGCCAGCCGTGATGGCTAATACTATTCCTATGATCATATATAAATCCCTTCATTTCTTCTATTCATAAATGTTGTGCTCTGCTATTTCTAGGAGCCCTTTGCGGTCACAAATCGTAATCTTTCCTCTCTGCCTTTCTATCAATCCTTTTTCACTGAATTGCTGAATGACTCGGTTAATATGACGGTAGCTCGTACCGATTAAGCTTGCCGCATCAGTGAGACGAAGGGCGCTCGCGCTGTCGTCATCTGTGATAACAGACAATAGGTAGCTTGCAAGCCTGACCTCCACAGGATATAACAGGTGGAAACTCAAATCGTTTGATTTTGTATAAAATTTGTTTGTGATGCCTTTTAGCAGAAAGGTTAACACGTGTGGGTCATCCTTCGCATGGCGTATGAGCGCTTGATGAGAAACTCTTAACATATGTACTTCTGTGACAGCTTCGACTGTATTGACCATGTCAGTCTGCTGAACGTATTCAATATCTCCAATCGCTTCAAGGGGATGTTTAAAGCTAAGAATAAAGGTTTTCCCTTCTTTTGTTGTCGTGAAAATCTTTAATTTTCCTTTCACTAACAAGTACAGGTACTCCCTCTTATCCCCTTTTGAACAAACGAGCTCCCCTTGCTCATAGCGCCACAAACTTACGTGTGATATGAGCTTTTGATGAAAGACACTTTCTAATTGATGTGCTTTCATATATGAGGCAAAAAGAGATTCATCTTGAAGCTCCTCCATCTGACGCCCTCCTTTATAGTTTTAAAATGATCACACCTGTGACCATCAATAAAATTCCTGCGTAATGTGGCCATTTCATTTTCTTCTTCTGTACACCAAACCATCCTTTTGCATCAATTGCAAAGGTAAAAGCAAGCTGTGCAATGAGTAACGCTGCGATAGTGAGTGTCACACCGATGATTTGAATCGCGGTGACTTCATTAAAAATAATAATCGCTGCAAATGCGCCGCCTATTAAATAAAGTGGCTGCACCTTTCGATATTCCCTGAAGTGTCCGTCTCGTACGATGAGTAAAATGACGAGCGAGATGATAAAGCCGGTCAGCTGCGTGATGGTGGCTGCCTGCCATGTACCGATATCCTGGCTAATTCTTGCGTTGGCTACGCCTTGTAGTGTAATACAAGCGCCTCCTAATAAAGCGAAAATAACACCTTTCATTCGTTCAAAAGCTCCTTCTTTTTTCAGTCTAGTTTCATTAAATGATACATGCCTGCCGGTTGAAAAGGACATATGTCCCACTTTGCGTATTATATCAGAATCTTTTTCTTTTGCAGTTTGTTCGTTTTAGATTTTTCACAGTGGGTACAGTTTTATATCAGCTGAAAACAGAATATTGAATGAATCACATACAAAAAGGAGACATGTCAGAATGAGAAATCAAGAGAAACATTTTATTAACGGTGAATGGGTTGCATCAACAGGAAACGAAACGACGGAGGTCATCAACCCTGCGACAGAGGAAGTCATTGGCACCATTAGCTTAGGAACAAAAGAAGATTTAGATAAGGCAGTGAAAGCAGCTCGTGCCGCCTTCCCTTCTTTCTCAAAAACATCTCGAAATGAACGAGTGAAGATGCTGGAAAACATTGTGCGCGGCTACGAAAAACGCAAGGATGAACTTGTAGAAGTGATGACACAAGAGCTCGGTGCACCGCTAAAAGTATCAGAAGAAGTTCATTACAAAATGGGCTATGAACATTTTTCTAAAGCAGCGGAAGCACTTAAATCTTATACATTTACCGAGGACCGCGGCGGACATACCATTATAAAAGAAGCGATAGGTGTCAGTGGATTGATTACACCGTGGAACTTCCCGACGAATCAAACATCTCTTAAAATCGCAGGTGCTATTGCGGCAGGCTCACCAGTTGTCTTAAAGCCAGCGGAAATTACACCTTTTGCTGCGATGATTCTTGCAGAAATTATTGATGAAGCTGGTGTACCAAAAGGAGTCTTCAACTTAGTAAACGGAACGGGTGACGTGATTGGTGACGGCATTAGCTCACATCCTGATATTGACTTTGTTTCATTTACTGGATCAGGTGCTGTTGGCTCTAAAATTATGGAAAACGCAGCGGACAATGTGAAGAAAGTGGCTCTTGAGCTTGGCGGGAAATCCCCTCTTATCGTCTTAGATGATGCAGATGTGGATGTGGCTGCTGAAACTGCCATTCAGCATATTGCGATGAATACAGGGCAAGTGTGTTCTGCAGCTACGCGTGTGCTTGTTCCAGAATCAATGAAAGACAAGTTTGAAAAAGCGCTGCTGAATGCCCTGCCGAAGTTTACAGTTGGTGATCCAAGAGAAGATCATGCTACAGGCCCGCTTGTATCTAAAAAACAATGGGATACCGTGCAATCTTATATTGAAAAAGGAATCGAAGAAGGTGCTACCCTTCTTGCTGGGGGAACTGGAAAGCCAGACGGAATCGATAAAGGATATTTCGCCAAGCATACCATTTTCACCAATGTGAAAAATGACATGACCATTGCACAAGAAGAAATCTTTGGACCAGTCATGAGTGTCATCACGTATCAGAATCTCGATCATGCCCTTGAGATCGCCAATGATACAGTGTATGGTCTTGCCGGGTATGTTGTTGGAAAAGATGAAAAAACATTAAAATATGTCGCTGAACATATTCGCGCTGGCCAAATCACCATTAACAATGCCGAAACAGATTACTTTGCCCCATTTGGCGGTTTTAAGCAATCAGGTATCGGAAGAGAATGGGGAGACTTCGGCATCGAGGAATATTTAGAAGTGAAAGCTGTGATGGGACTTCCAACGGCATAAATTGAGAAGGGAGAAAAACTCTAGGGTTTTTCTCCCCTTTTTATTTAATTAATAAGAACCCATTTCGAATTTTAAGAACTGCTTACTACTCCCTTATTTATTCTTATCCATAAGGATGTTGTATTTTTCGACTGTTGCTTTTGGAGGAAACGATTCTTGTAACTCATCAAACCAAATCTCAATCGTTTGCCCCTGTGACAGCTCTTTAGTATCAACTTTCGTTAAATCCATTATGATGAGATCGTGTTTATATTTATCGACAAGAAGAGGAGTATCTAATGAATAATCGCGTTTTATAGGAGTTTTATTGTTAATAAGAAGTAAACCAGTCTCCCCTTTATATAGCACTATGCCTTTTTTTGAAAAAGGCGTTGCTATTTTATTTTGATTGTGTGGATTCTTTATATTGTCCTTTGTTGTAGAGTGGCACCCTCCTAATAAAATGAAAAAAATCACGATGACAAATCGAACACTTATTATTTTTTTAAATTTAAATTGCATCAACTTTATACGCCCCTTCAATGCTTCTTCAAGTCTAGCATTCTTAGATCAAAGCGGCTTATATTACAGCGCATTTTCTTAAGATACTTTATACATTTAAGATAATTTACCCTCAAGCTCATTCATCTTGTAAAGGTATTAGAAATCTTAATCATGACAATCAATATTATATATTTTACTTAATGGCAAACTTTCGGTAAAGTTCAAATTGAACCTATATATATAATTCCTATCGAATTAATCTATGTTTATATTCCTTGTGAGGTGGATATCGTTGCAACTTCATGTATTAAACAGTCCGTTTAGTCAGCAGCAGGCAGACTTGCTCAATCAGCTGCTTCCGACTTTAACAGATCAACAAAAAATTTGGCTTACCGGTTATTTATCAGCACAAGCAGCTCTAGCCGGATCAGAAACAGCTACTCTAGCCCCTTCTCCTTCTGCCGCAGCACCTGCGCAGCCTGTCAGTAAAGATGTGACCGTCCTTTATGGCTCACAAACAGGCAATTCTGAAGGATTAGCGAAAAAGACAGCGCAGCATCTTGAGGAGAAAGGTTTTCAAGTGACGCTCTCTTCTATGTCAGATTTTAAACCAAATAATCTGAAAAAAATACACAATTTACTGATGATCGTCAGCACACATGGCGAGGGAGATCCGCCTGATAATGCCCTTTCTTTCCATGAATATGTCCATGGTAGACGTGCGCCAAAGCTTGATCATTTAAACTTTTCTGTTCTTTCGCTAGGCGACAGCTCCTACGAATTCTTCTGTCAGACTGGAAAAGAATTTGATGAGCGCTTCAAAGAACTTGGCGGAACGCGCCTGACAGATCGAGTGGATTGTGACCTTGATTATGATGAGCCGTTTTCTGAATGGCTTCAAGGGGTGGCATCGTCACTTAGCGAAGGAGAAGCCGCAGCATTCCCGCAAGATTCAGCAGGAGCATACAGCCAAACAGCAGCTTCTGAATACTCAAGAACGAATCCTTTTTATGCGGAAGTTCTTGAAAATATCAATCTAAATGGCCGCGGCTCTAACAAAGAGACCCGCCATTTGGAGCTTTCACTAGAAGGATCAGGACTTGTTTATGAACCAGGTGACAGCCTTGGAATTTATCCAACAAATGATCCTGCGCTTGTTGATGAACTGATCACGACATGTGGATGGAGCGTGGAAGAAGCCGTAACTGTTCATAAAAACGGTGACACTCTTCCTTTAAAAGAAGCACTTACCTCACATTTTGAGATTACAGTATTAACAAAACCCCTTCTTCAAAAGTTGGCGGACTTGACGAAAAATGAAGCACTCCATGCCCTTTTTGAAGAAGGAAATGAAGAAAAGTTAAAAGCGTATTTAGCAGGAAGAGATTTAGTCGATGCTGCACGCGACTTCGGTCCTTTTGAAGGAACAGCCGCAGACTTTACTGCGATTTTAAGAAAAATTCCTGCCCGCCTTTATTCGATTGCAAGCAGTCTGAAAGCGAATGAAGAAGAAGTTCACTTGACGATCGGTGCTGTGAGATATGATGCGCACGGGAGAGAACGTCAAGGTGTCTGCTCCATTCTATGCGCAGAGCGCTTAGAACCAGGTGATACGCTGCCTGTTTATATTCAGCACAATCAAAACTTTAAGCTTCCTGAAAACCCTGATGCACCGATCATTATGGTGGGACCAGGTACAGGTATCGCCCCTTTCCGTTCGTTTATGCAGGAACGAGAAGAAATCGGTGCAAGCGGAAAATCGTGGTTATTCTTCGGCGATCAGCACTTTGTGACGGACTTCTTATATCAAACCGAATGGCAAAAGTGGTTAAAAGATGGCGTCTTAACGAAAATGGATGTGGCCTTTTCAAGAGATTCAGAGGAAAAAGTATATGTTCAGCATCAAATGAAGAAGCAAAGTAAAGAATTATTCGAATGGCTGGAGCAAGGTGCCTATGTATATGTTTGCGGAGATGAAAAGCATATGGCGCATGATGTTCATCATACCCTTCTATCGATTATCCAAGAAGAAGGAGCGATGAGCAAAGAGAAAGCAGAAAGCTATCTAGCTAACTTGCAGCAGCAAAAACGCTATCAGCGCGACGTATATTAATGGACTTGATGCTTGAAAGAAAGGAGCTTTTACTTACATGGTGAAGACAGCATTAACAGCGCCGGATGGACCTCCGAGCGACGTAGAAGAAATCAAAGAAAAAAGTGATTATTTACGGGGTACGTTAAAAGAAGTAATGCTTGATCCGATTTCAGCGGGAATTCCTGATGATGACAATCGCCTGATGAAGCATCACGGCAGCTATTTACAGGATGATCGAGACCTCAGAAATGAACGGCAGAAACAAAAACTTGAGCCAGCCTATCAATTTATGCTGCGCGTACGCCTGCCTGGCGGAATCGCCACATCTAAGCAGTGGCTTGTGATGGATGAGCTTGCTCACACATACGGAAACGGTACGTTAAAGCTGACTACTCGTGAAACTTTTCAGCTTCACGGTATTTTAAAATGGAACATGAAAAAAACCATACAAGACATTCATTCTACTATGCTTGATACAATTGCTGCTTGCGGCGACGTGAACCGGAATGTCATGTGTACATCAAACCCCTATCAATCAGAAGTGCACCATGATGTCTACGAGCTGGCGAAAAAATTAAGTGATGACCTGCTCCCGCAAACAAGGGCGTATCACGAAATTTGGCTTGATGAGGAAAAGGTTGCAGCAACGCCAGATACGGAAGTTGAACCGATGTATGGCCCGCTTTATTTACCAAGGAAATTCAAAATTGGTGTGGCGGTCCCTCCTGCTAATGATATTGATGTCTTTTCGCAGGATTTAGGCTTCATTGCGATCATCGAAAATGAGCAATTGATCGGCTTTAATGTCGCAATTGGCGGCGGAATGGGCATGACTCATGGTGATACAGCGACCTATCCTCAGCTTGCAAAAGTGATTGGCTTTTGTACACCGGAACAAGTTGTAGAGATTGCGAAACAAGTGATTACCATTCAGCGTGACTATGGAAACCGTTCGGTGCGAAAAAATGCCCGTTTTAAATATACAGTGGACCGCCTTGGTCTTGAGAATGTAAAAGAAGAGCTGGAACGCCGCCTCGGGTTTGCCCTTTTAGACGCAAGAGGTTATCACTTTGATCATAACGGTGACCGCTATGGCTGGGTAAAAGGCATCAATGGCAGATGGCATTATACGATGTTTGTAGAAGGCGGACGCATCATAGATTATGATGATTATCAGCTGATGACAGGTATTCGTGAAATCGCAAAGATTCATTCAGGTGACTTCCGCTTAACAGCGAATCAAAATTTGATCATTGGAAATGTCACTTCTCATAAAAAGAAACAAATCGAGCAGCTCATTCAGGAGTTCGGCTTATCAGATGGTCAGCAGCACTCTGCACTCCGCCGCAGTTCAATGGCCTGTGTTTCTCTTCCAACATGCGGCTTAGCGATGGCAGAAGCAGAACGCTACCTCCCACGCTTGATTGACAAAATTGAAGAGATTGTCGAAGAAAACGGCTTAAGTGATAAAGAAATCACGATTCGTATGACTGGTTGTCCAAATGGATGTGCCCGTCATGCTCTAGGTGAAATTGGCTTTATCGGGAAATCACCTGGCAAATACAACATGTATCTTGGCGCTGCGTTTGATGGCAGCAGATTAAGTAAGCTGTACCGTGAAAATGTTGGTGAGGAAGAGATTTTAAACGAGCTTGGCTCTCTTCTCCCCCGCTATGCAAAAGAACGAGAAGACCAAGAACATTTCGGTGATTTTGTCGTTCGGGCAGGGATTGTCAAAGAAACAACAGATGGCACGAATTTTCATGTGCAATAGAAAAAGACAGGACACTCTCCTGTCTTTTTTCAGTGTGATAGAAAATCTTTGCAGCCCTAGGAAGAACGAGTACCGGCACGCAGACCTGAACACCGATGCAAGGGCTTGTTTACATGCTGTTCTGTTTCCGTTTCAAGTACTCGCAAATGCTTTTGTACACATGAGGATTGTCTAAAGAAGAAAGATCTGGTGAAGGCTGCTGTTCATAAGCTCCTTTTAATAAACGCCGGACGATTTTTCCGTTTCTTGTTTTCGGTAAAGCTGAAATAAGATGAATTTCCTTTGGCGTGAGCGCTTTTCCTGCATGTGAACCAACATGTGATTTGAGCTCTTGAATCAGTTTTGTTTCGTCACAAGACTGCGGGCTGGTCACGATGAAGCACACGAGTGCCTCCCCCTTCACCTCATCCTTTACCCCAATCACTGCTGCCTCGTGTACAGCTGGGTGTCCGACAAGAATGGATTCAATTTCTGCTGGACCGACTCGTTTTCCTGCTGTATTAATGACATCATCTGATCTGCCAGTGATATGAAACGTGCCATTCTCTGATTGCACCACCCAATCCCCATGTGTCCATACCCCATCAAATCGTTTGAAATACGTATCTTCATAACGCTTAGGATCTTTCCAAAACCCACATGTCATGCCAACCCATGGCTTTTTCACAACGAGCTCTCCTACTTCATTTATGACGCTCTGACCTGCTTCATTATATACATCAGCTGCCATTCCTAAAATCGCCGCATTAAAAAGGACTGGCTTAATTGGGCGAAGCAGCGTACTTCCTACAATTCCGCCTGAGACTTCTGTTCCTCCCGAATAGTTTAGAATTGGAATATGCTTATGACCAATTTTGTCAAAAAGCCATTGCCATGGTGCTTCATTCCACGGCTCACCTGTAGAAATGATGGCTTTGACATGCGGCAACTTTATACCTGCAAGATTTTGCTGCATCGCAGATCGAACAAACGTAGGAGAAAGCCCAAAGTGGGTGACCTTTTGCTCGTGAATGAATGACCAGAGGTGCTGTTCATCTGGATAATCGGGTGCGCCGTCATATAAAACAATCGCAGCTCCATTGATCAAGCCCCCAAAGACGAGAAATGGCCCCATCATCCAGCCCATGTCTGTGAGCCAAAACAAGCGGTCTCCTTTTGCGACGTCCATACAAAGACCGGCATCAAAAGCGGCTTTTACAGGGAATCCTGCGTGTGTATGGACTGCTCCTTTTGGCGTACCAGTCGTTCCAGAAGTGTATAAGATCATGAGAGGCTCTTCATTTGAGAGATAGGTCGTTTCACTTATCGGCTCTTCTTTTAACAAATCATTTAGCCTGATATCTCCTTCATATTCAGTATCAGAGGAGGTGTGTACAATGACGGTTTTGACGGTCGTGGTTTTGCCTATGGCTTCTGCTGCACATTCCCGCATATTGATCTTCTTCCCGCGGCGCGTCATGCCTGAGCCTGTGACGACAATGGCTGCACCTGACGCACGAATACGTACGGCAAGAGGCTCGCTTCCATACCCGGAGAAGACGGGGCTAAAGATAACGCCAATTTTCGCAAAGGCTAGCATGACAGCGACCGTTTCAGGAAGCATCGGCATATAAATGACTGCCACATCTCCTTTTTGAAGCCCATTCTTCAAAAAGCCAGCAGCGAGGCGATTCACCTTTTCCTGAAGATCGAGATACGTCCATTTCCTCTCTTCGCCCATCTCGTTTTTCCAAATCACGGCTGGCTGATGCTGCGCTTCTTCGTTCTCTGCCCATTTGTCCACGGCCGTTTCGGTTATGTTGAGTTGACCGCCTTTATACCAGTTCGGCCACATGAGTGAATCTTGACCTAATGCGGCTTCGTACGGCATCTTCCACTTGATACCGACCGCCTTTTCAGCTTCTCTCCAAAACCAATCGGTACGCTCGATACTAGCTTTATAGAATGCATCATAAGTAGAAAAACCAAGTGAGTGCATCCATTTGTAAAGACGTGTCTGTTTGATCATTTGCTCTTCCGGTATCCATGCTGGTTTCAGGTTCATCATGAGGATGCCCCCTTTAGACCGGATAGACCGGATGTTTTCGTCTTGTAAATGTCATCTCTTTTGAGGAATAGGCTTGGAAGCGATGACAAAGCTCGTCTCGCAAGTGGTCGAACGGGATGACGCCGTCGACAATCATTTCAGAAGCAAGCTCATATATATTCATATCTTCTTGATATTCCTTGCGTTTCTCATGGATAAATGCAGCTCTCTCTTCAACAGGCAATTCAGTAATCTTATTTGCATAGACAGCATTTACAGCCGCTTCTGGCCCCATGACAGCAATTTGTGCCGATGGAAGAGCGAGACAGCAGTCTGGTTCAAACGCTGGTCCTGCCATTGCATATAAACCTGCACCGTATGCTTTACGCACAATGACTGATATTTTCGGAACGGTTGCCTCTGACATAGCGGAGATCATTTTCGCCCCGTGTCTGATAATACCAGCTTGTTCCACTTTTGTTCCGATCATAAATCCCGGTATATCCGCAAGGAAAAGGAGCGGGATATGAAAGGCGTCACATAGCTGAATAAACTTAGCGGCTTTATCAGCTGAGTCATGGAACAGCACCCCGCCTTTTACCCTCGGCTGGTTAGCAATAAGACCGACAGGCTGCCCGTTCATTCGGCCAAAGCCTGTGATGAGCTCTGCGGCAAACAGTTTTTTGATTTCAAAAAATGATCCTTCATCAATGAGTAAATCAATGAGCTGATACATATCAAAAGGGGTATTTTGCCCTTTAGGAATAAGGCCTTGGATGGTCATCTCAGATGCTTTAGGTGCTTTTGCGGCTGCCGGTTTTGGTTTCTCTGTATAGTTGGCAGGCATGTAGGTTAAATAGTCGCGAGCGATTTGAATCGCTTCTTCCTCGGTTTTGGCTAAAATATCACCACATCCTGATATGCTGCAGTGCATGTTTGCTCCGCCCATTTCTTCAAGTGTTACTTTTTCTCCAATCACCATTTCGGCCATTCTCGGAGAGCCTAAATACATCGAGGCATTCCCTTCGACCATCACAACGATGTCACAAAAAGCAGGAATGTAAGCACCTCCTGCCGCAGAAGGACCAAATAGTAAACAAACTTGCGGGATACGTCCAGACAGCTTCACCTGGTTATAAAAAATGCGTCCCGCTCCCCTTCTGCCTGGAAACATTGCAATTTGATCGGTGATTCTTGCACCCGCAGAGTCGACTAAATACAGCATCGGGCAGTTGAGCTTTTCCGCTGTTTCTTGGATTCTAATGATTTTTTCTACCGTTTTGACGCCCCATGATCCAGCTTTGACAGTAGAATCATTTGCCATAACGCATACGGTTTGCCCATTCATCCGCCCTGTCCCTGTGACAACACCATCTGCTGGTAAATGCTCATCTTTACACTCGGCAAACATCGCATCCTCAATGAACGAATCCTGATCTAATAGCAACTGGAGCCGGTCACGGACGAACAATTTTCCTTTTTCTTTGTTTTTTTGATGGTATCGTTCCGCTCCTCCTTTGACAATCCGCTGTTTTTTCACTTCGTATTCTTCAATCATGCCCATTCCCCTTTCTTGCTAGTTGCCTCTGTATTGAGGCGTTCGTTTTTCTTGGAAAGCTTGAAGGCCCTCCATTCGATCTTCTGTATCAATGAGCCGTACATAGGCTTCGTATTCCTTCATCAAACCTGTACGCAGATCGTGATCAAGACTCATTTGAATCGCTCGTTTCGCTTCTTTTAAAGCAATTGGGCCGTTTTTGGCGATTTGTTTTGCGAGGGAAATGGCGTCATTCATAAGGGAATCTGCTAAAGAGAGGTGCTCAATTAGTCCAATTTGAATGGCTTCTTCAGCTTGTAATGAAGCACCTGTAAAAATCAGTTCTTTTGCTTTACCAAGTCCGACGACACGCGGAAGCCGCTGCGTCCCTCCTGCCCCTGGTATGATAGCTAGTCCTGTTTCTGGCAGACCGAGTCTTGCTCCGGCTCGTGCGATGCGAATATCACAAGCTAGCGCGAGCTCAAGTCCTCCGCCAAGTGCGTGTCCATTCATGACGGCAATAACAGGTACAGGAAGGGATTCAATTTCTGTAAAGGTTTGCTGAATTGACAGAACTGCCGCTTTTGCTTCTTCTTCTGTCATCAATCGTCGCTCTTTTAAATCAGCACCTGCGCAAAAAACGTTAGAACCAGCTCCTGTCATGAGCAGGCAGCGGATGCTTTCATCATGTTTGATTTCTTGAATGAGTTGATTGATCTCCTCAAGCATCGCAGCAGATAGGGAATTTGCTTGTTCTGGTCTGTTTAAGGTCATGATCCCAATCTGTTCATCTTGTATCGTAAAATTGACCAATGATGTCATGTCACATTCATCCTTTATGAAGTAGTATGAGAGTGAAAAGCACGTAAACAATGACTAGGCAGGGTTCGATTTACTTTTGTTTCGATCCATTCTGCCGCTTTTATCAATGCTGGAAAATCGATATTGGTTTCGATTCCTAGTTTTTGAAGCATATGCACTACATCTTCTGTCGCGACATTTCCGCTAGAGCCAGGCGCATATGGACAGCCGCCTAGCCCGCCGCTAGAGGCGTCAAATGTGGTGATTCCCGCTTTTAATGCCGTATAAATATTGGCAAGACCCATCCCTTTCGTATCATGAAAATGAAGAGCGATTTTATCAGCAGGAAAACGTTCAAGTAAAATGTCTAAGCGCCTTTCTACTTGAAGCGGATGGGCTTCTCCAATGGTGTCGCCGAGTGATATTTCATCAATGCCATAAGAGAGCAGTATATCCGTTAACCGCAATACTTGATCCATTGGCACTTGATGTTCATAAGGGCAGCCAAACACGGTGGAAATATATGCGCGTGTGTGTTTTCCGGCTGCTTTTAAATCAGCTGTCATTTGTTTGATGACAGGAAGTGTTTCGTGGATGGATTGATTCATATTCTTTTTGTTATGCGTTTCACTCGAAGAGATAAACATAGCGCCTGTGTCAAGATTTGCTTCAAAAAAGTGAGCTAAGCCTTTTTCGTTAGGAATGAGTGCTGCATAGGTGATGTCGCCTTTTTTGTGTAAGGATTGGGCTAATTCTTTGGCATCTTTTAAGGCTGGGACCCATTTAGGATGAACAAATGAGGTGACTTCAATATAAGGGAGCCGGGCTGCTGTGAGCAGTTCAATCCATCTTTGCTTCTCACTTGTGTCCAGCCAAGTGGATTCATTTTGCAATCCGTCCCGCGGGCCGACCTCCCTAATAAGTACACGTTTTGGTAATGCCATCTCGCTCCCTCCTATTCTGTCAGCTCTAAAAGAACCTCCCCTTCATCGACAAATTCTCCCTCTGCTTTATACACTTTGCTGATGACACCTGCCTCTTCTGCCACTATTGGAATCTCCATTTTCATTGATTCCAAGATAGCGACCTCCTGCCCTTTTTGCACTTCATCGCCTTGTTTCACAAGAAGCTTCCATAAGTTTCCCGCCATTTGTATCGTGACCGTTTTCATGAACGGTTCCCCTCCCTTTTTTTCATGAGAAAATCGGTTGTGATGCTGCCACGTAAGAAAGCAGATGATCCAGCCATTTCCCTCAAAAGCGGTAAGTTGGTTTTGACCCCTTCTATTTCATATGCTTGTAACGCAGCGTTTAATCGTTCTATTGCAAGTTTTCGTGTATCACCGTAAACGACCATCTTCGCAATCATTGGATCGTAATATGGGGTAATGACGCTCCCGTTTGTCACACTTGATTCATGGCGTATATAGGGAGCTTCTGGTATAGACAGCCGAGTGATTGTTCCTGGTGACGGATAAAAGGTGACGGGATCCTCCGCATAGATTCTGACCTCGATGGCATGCCCGATTTGATGAATGTCCTCCTGATTGAAGGAAAGCGGCTCTGATGCAGCGATTTTCAGTTGCTCCTCGACAAGATCAATACCTGTAATTTCTTCTGTGACAGGGTGCTCTACTTGTAATCTCGTGTTCATCTCTAGAAAGTAAAATTGTTGATTTTGATCGACTAAACATTCAATTGTCCCTGCATTTTCATAACCGATGGCTTTGGCTGCTTTCACCGCCACCCGTCCCATCTCTTGTCTTACGGATTCATCGAGACAGGCAGCTGGTGCTTCTTCGATGATTTTCTGGTGTCTTCTCTGGAGTGAACAGTCGCGCTCAAATAAGTGAACCCCGTGGCCGAATGAATCAAAGAGGACCTGGATTTCAATGTGCCGCGCGTCTTCAATGACCTTTTCCATATAAAGCGTCCCGTCGTTAAAAAAACTTTGCGCTCTTTTTTGATTTCCCTCAAAAGCTTTACGCAGCTCCTCATCATTTCGGACAAGCTGCATGCCGATACCTCCGCCTCCGCTGGATGCCTTGAGCATGATCGGATAACCGAGTGACTGCGCTTTACTGACTCCTTCTTCTGCGTCATGGAGAGGTGCTGAAACGCCAGGTACAATGGGGATTCCCGTATGATCTATCGTTTTTCTCGCTTCAATTTTATTCCCCATGCGCTGAATGACCTGTGCAGATGGACCAATAAAAGCGATTCCTTCGCTGCGGCACCGTTCAGCAAAGGCGGCATTTTCTGATAAAAGGCCATACCCAGGGTGGATGGCGTCTGTATTTGTCTGCTTGGCTACCTCAATGATCACTTCCATGTTTAAATAGCTTTCAGATACTTTTGCACCTCCAATCAGATAGGCGCTGTCTGCTTCTTGTACATGAAGCGCATGCTGATCTGCCTCTGAATAAACAGCCACGGTGTTGATCCCGAGCCTTTTACAAGTCCGAATAATTCGACGAGCAATTTCGCCTCGATTGGCAATCAATACTTTTTTGAACATCGCTGCCCTCACTCCTTTATTAGATCAAGCGCCTGTTTTTTCAGACGAAATTTTTGAATCTTCCCTGAGGCGGTCATCGGATACTCGTCTGTGATGAAAAAATATTTCGGAATTTTGTAGCGTGCCATTTGTGACTGACAGTAGCTGGTTAATGTCTCAATCGTCACCGCGCAACCTTGTTTGAGCCGAATGAATGCGGCGGCTTCTTCTCCGTAAGTCTCGTCAGGAATACCGACGACCTGTGCATCAAGAATGGCTGGATGCGTGTAAAGAACGTCTTCAATCTCTTTTGGATAAACATTTTCTCCGCCTCTAATGATCATATCTTTCAGCCGTCCTGTGATTTTCACATAGCCATCCTCATCCATCTCCGCTAAATCTCCTGTATGAAGCCACCCGTCCTCATCAATGACTTCATTTGTGGCTTCTTCATTTTTATAGTAGCCTTTCATCACGTGATAGCCTCTCGTGCACAGCTCGCCTTGTTCTCCTCTTGGTACTTCATATGGGGTACCTGGGGCGGTGATTTTCACTTCGATGTGAGGAAGCGCCTGGCCGACTGTTTGAACCCGCCTTTCAAATGAATCATCCGTTCTCGTTTGGGTAATGACAGGTGAGCTTTCGGTCTGGCCATAGGCAATCGTGAGCTCCTTCAGACCCATTTGTTCAATGACGGCTTTCATCACATGGGATGGGCAGAGAGATCCTGCCATAATGCCGGTGCGTAATGAAGACAGATTGTACTTGTGGAAATTCGGATGATCAAGCTCTGCAATGAACATTGTCGGGACGCCGTGAAGAACCGTGCACTTCTCTTTTTCCACTGTTTGAAGGACTCGCTCTGGGTGGAAAGATTCAATTGGAATGATCGTGCCACCTTTTGTGAGACAAGCAAGTACGCCAAGAACAGACCCAAAGCAATGAAAAAACGGAACGGGGATACACATGCGGTCTTCACGGGTGAGCTTCATGCAATCTGCGATTTGACTGGCATTGCAGACGATGTTTGTATGGCTGAGCATGACGCCTTTTGGGTAGCCGGTAGTCCCTGACGTATATTGCATATTAATGACGTCATCAGGCGTCAGCTTCTCCATTCGTTTCTCCCATTCATCATCCTCCGTTCTTTTGGCAGCAGCTTGAATACTGTCCCAGCTGCGCATGCCCTTTGGCGTGCGCTCGCCAATATAGACGACACTTTTTAAATATGGAAATGCTGTTGAAGTGATTTCGCCCTGATGAGCAGTTTGAAGCTCTGGGATGAGGTCTTCAAGCATCCTGACATATGATGTCTCTTTAAACCCATCAACGATAAACAGCATGCTGCTATCAGAGTGCTTTAGTAAGTATGCGAGTTCTTGTGATTGAAAGTTCGTATTCACGGTGACAAGAACGGCTCCAATGGAGGCGCAGGCGAATTGCAGCATGAGCCATTCAGGTACATTGGGTGCCATGATGGCGATATGATCTCCTTTTTGAACGCCTAATGCCATAAGACCTTTTCCTGTTTCTTTGACCTCGCTAAAAAACGCTTCGTATGAATAACGTAATGAACGTTCTGGATACACAATGGCTTCATGTGCTGGGTGCTGCTCCTTTTTCTCTTTTAATAGGGAGCCAATCGTTTGCGGATGAATCGACATCATGATTTTCCTCCTCCATCATTAGTAAGCGTTTTCATAACAGGTTTAAGCTAACAATTGTCTTGCGATGACTAAACGCTGAATTTCAGAGGTGCCTTCTCCGATTTCCATGAGCTTGGCATCTCTCACAAGCCGTTCTACCCCGCACTCTTTCATATAGCCTGTTCCTCCGTGAATTTGGACAGCATCAAGACTTGCTTTTGTCGCCATTTCTGAAGCGAAAAGCTTGGCGTAGGCAGCTTCTTTTGTAAATGGCTTGCCATGATCTTTCAGCCAGGCCGCTTTCCACACCATTTGTCTAGCGAGTTCTATTTGCATCGCCATATCTGCCAGCTTAAACTGAATGGCTTGAAAGGAAGAAAGAGTCTGCCCAAATTGCTTCCTTTCCTTAGCATAGGATAGTGAGGCATCAAGTGCAGCCTGCGCGATGCCAACTGATAAGGCAGCAATGGATATGCGTCCCCCGTCTAATGTATATAAAAATTGCTTGAAGCCTTTGGCTGGGTCTCCTAATATATGATGCGCTGGTACACGTACGTTGTCTAAAATGATTTCAGCTGTATCTGAACCGCGCACCCCCATTTTGTCGTATGGATTTGTAATGGTCAGTCCTTTTTGCCCTTTTTCTACAATGAAGGCGGAGATGATCGGCTGGCCGTGCTCATCATGATCCGTGACCGCTGTGACGATAATGGTTCTGGCAAAATTGGCATTTGTGATCCAGCATTTCTCCCCGCTAATCACATATTCTTGTCCGTCTTTGACCGCTTTTGTTTTCGTCCCTTTAGCATCTGATCCTGCATTTGGCTCCGTTAATCCAAAAGAACCGAGTGCTGTTCCAGATGCCAGCGGGACGAGGTGATCCATTTTTTGTTCCTCTGTACCGAAGTAATAAAGCGGGCTTGCGCCTAAGGAAACGGCCGCGGCATAGCTAAGACCTGTACTGGCACACTGTTTTCCGATTTCTTCTACAGCGAGCGCATATGAGATTGTATCTCCTCCTGAGCCTCCGTATTTCTCTGGAAAAGGAATGCCCATCAAGCCGAGCTCCCCCATTTTTTGAAAAGTTTGGGCTGGGAATACAGCTTGTTCATCAATGGTTTGAGCGAGTGGTGCAATTTCTTCCTTGGCGAATTCTTTGACCATCTGGCGGATCATTTGCTGTTCTTTCGTTAATTCAAAATCCATCATATTTCCCCCTTTGGCTCTTTTCTATCATATTTATTAATCAAGTGGCTGCTTCATGCCAAGCTTGGGTGAATTCAGAAAATTAAAACAAAAATAATAGAAAAAAAGCATGAACGAAGAAAATCCTCATTCATGCTTTTTCGTTATCTCACTCTTTTTGTAGAAGGCTTGCTTTCGTGATGTAGTCGATTGAGAGCCGTTACTTTGTAAGTATCACTCTTATTCTGATGAACTGAAAGATCTTTGACAGATGTCAGCGTGCCGGTTTCTTTTCTAACAGTTTGAAGCAATTCATATGTTCCTTTCGTCGTCAAGCGATAGACCGCATAATAGGATGCGGTAGAGTGCGGATCATTTTTGATCTGTAAAGCCGCACCATCTGCTGTTTTTTTAATAGATTGAATGATTGGTTTTTTTGGCGCTTTCTGATGAAGCCAAGGCATTTCTGGAATGAGAGCCGGTTTACGGTAGGCGTCTTCTATCAATCGATTTTTGACATTCAAAGGGTTACGGTTGATATCTTTTAGGCTAAAGTGCATGCTTCCCTGCACAAGAGGCGACTGTCTGTTCAGCTGGATCTGCCGAAAGTATTCTTCAGGATCAGACCAAGCAGGATCACTGTTTTGATTGATTTTATACGTTGCCTGACCAATGTACAGGTGAACAGGCTCTCCCTTCACTTCATTTGACCACCATTTCGTGAGCACATCATAGGCGGCTGCCTGAAAACCGATGCTCCAGTAAATTTGCGGGGTAACATAATCGATATCGTGCTGCTGAATCCACTCTCTTGTATCAGCATACAAATCATCGTAATTGGTCATCCCTGCGGTCGTGTTTGAACCAGTTGGGTCATCCTGGATGTTGCGCCATACTCCAAATGGGCTAATACCAAATTTCACATACGGCTTTACTTTCTTCACGGTGTCGTTGATTTGCTTGACCAATTGGTTCACATTATCTCTTCGCCAATCCTCTATATGCGTAAATGCCTTTTTTCCATATGTTTCATACGTTTCTTGATCTGGGAACGGCACACCAGCTATTTTATTCGGGTAAAAATAATCATCCATATGCACTGCATCAATATCGTAGTTTTTCACGACTTCTTCTATACCGCCGACAATGAACTCCTGAGCTTTAGGAATGCCTGGATTGTAATAAAGCTGATTTCCGTATGCAATGGTCCAATCAGGATGCTTTTTTGCTGGGTGATCGGCTGATAAACGGCTGAGGTCTGTATGATTCATTGTGATACGATACGGGTTAAACCAAGCGTGAAATTCGAGGCCGCGTTTATGAGCTTCTTCGATCATGAACTCAAGCGGGTCATACCCAGGATCTTTCCCTTGCGTGCCGGTTAAATATTCGGACCACGGACCGTATGCCGAAGGATAAAAGGCATCTGCTGTCGGTTTAATTTGCATGATCACGGCATTCATATTCATCGCTTTGATCTCATCTAACAAATGAATAAACTCTTCTTTCTGCTCTTTGACAGGCAGTCCTTTCTTTGAAGGCCAATCTAAATTATAAACCGATGCGATCCATACCGCGCGCATCTCTCTTGTGCTTTCAAGCTTCCCTTTTGGCATTGGACGAGCTAGACTGCTAGAAGGAATCAATAAGAATACAAACATCAAAATTATTGTTAGACACGTCATACTGATCTTTTTCACCATTTTTTGCATCACCTCATCATCAGTTTATTCCGCTTTTTGAGATCGAATGCCAGCAGATGGTGTCAGCAAGATGTTTTTCATTTCCTTGAGCTGGGCTTCAGGTATGTCGCAAGCCTCGATTAAATACCGCTGTGCACTCCCGTATGTCTCCATCATCTCGTTTAGCACATCTTCCAGATAATCTTGCTGCACACCGAGAAGCGGCTGAATTTGCTTTTTTGACACCCGGTATAAACTCATCAAGCGGACAAATCGCTGCTGCCTTCTGACAAGCATTTTCACCCCTTCGTTAGAGCGCATGTATTCACTTAAAACGGCAGATACCGGTACACCTGCTGCTAATTGAATGAGGGCAGATAAAAAGCCTGTCCGGTCCTTACCGCTTGTGCAGTGAAGCATCAGCGGGTAATTGCTTTTATCTGAAAGCAGAGTGAACAGCTGCTGAATTTCTTCTTTACGCTCTGTGAGCATGCTTTGATATAAATCTTTCATAATCGGTGTGAAAGTGAAAGATTTCCCTTCTGCTACCAGCATACGAAACATGGTCCATTTACTTGGCATCTTACTGTCAGGATGCATGGGGATATGGACGATTTTGTCAGGTTCCTTGATTTTTGGCGGATGTGATTTGCGTTCTGAGGCTGTACGGAGATCGCAAACGGTTTGAACGCCAAGGGTTGAAAATGTCTCGATATCTTGTTTTGTCAGGCGAGACAAATCTGCGGATCGATAAATCATCCCCTCCCTGATCACCATTTCATCTGTTGTGTGAAGTCCCCCTACTTCTCTAAAATTCGCAAGCTTTGAAAATGGGTTGTTTGATTGATTCATAGAAGTGAAAGTCCTTTCCGTTACGTTCTTTTCTCTATCATACGCTTTTATCGAGATGGGGAAAAGAAAAGCCATTTGGTATAATGGAAAAAGGACATACGGTTGGATTGGAGATATGTAGCATGATCAAAACAAAACGGATTCAGCAAATCAAAGAGTATGTGTTTGACCGGGAATCTGCCTCACTGGATGAGCTTGTGGCGCATTTTGGCGTTTCAAAAAACACGATACGCCGAGATGTACAAGCTTTGGTCGAGTCCGGCGAGCTCAAAAAAGTATATGGCGGAGTGGCTGTGAATCATTCAACATTAGTAGTATATCAGGAGCGAAAGACCCGTCAGCTGAATAAAAAGCAATTGATTGGTCAAACGGCTGCTGCTTTTGTGGAGAATGGGGATATGATTTTTGTTGATTCTGGTACAACAACACTTGAGATGCTTCCCTATTTGACTGAGAAACAGGTGACTGTTGTGACCAATAATGTAGATTTTATTACACAGGCGATGCCTTATGAGAATCTCACTATCTTTTCCACCGGCGGGATGCTTGAGAGAAAAACGAATTCTTTCGTTGGCTATCAAAGTGTAGAGCGTTTGAAAGCTTACAATGTCAATAAAGCCTTTATCGCATCAACTGGTTTATCCATTGATCACGGCGTCACGAATTCGTCCCCGCTTGAAACGGATATTAAAAAGACGGTTGTTGAAAAAAGTGCCAAAACGTTTTTATTAGTGGATGATAGTAAATTTAATCATTACGCTTTGACCACATTTTGTCATTTGCAAGATCTTGATGTCGTCGTGACGAATAAACAGCCAAGTGAAGACTATCTTCAATATGGAAAAGAGCATGATGTACAGTTTGTCACGCCTTCATCAAAATAGATGGATCACAAAAAAACGGCTCAGGAATTTGAGCCGTTTTTTGATTCATTCATTTCAAGCTGCATGATCAAGCGGAATAAAAAGCGGTACACGGCTAAGACGACTTCAATGAAAGGCATATCTTCATAGATGTCCTCAAGCTCAAGAAGCTGTAAATTCACATCGAATAAGCCGTCTTGCCCATTAAATTGAAGCTGCGCACCATTTAATGAAGCCAGCATGTCCTTTAGAATGCCAGTGTCTTTTTTAGGACGTTTGAAGCCGAATAACACGGTATACGTTTGAAATACTTCGTCCCATTCAATGGCTAATCCATCGACTCTCACCACATCAAACCACTTTGATTCGATATAAATGAATTCTTTTTGATGTTGTTTTACATATGTAAGCGGTGTGTTTAGAAATGAGGCGCCCTCTGATTGAATCATGTCCTCGGATTCTTTGTCTACACGCTCTAAATATACATCGATAAAGCGTGCCTCTTCCTTTATTCTTGCACCCTCTAAAGGCCAATTGTAGCGCGCCGCTTCGTCATATTCAAAGTCTGTCAGCGCTTGTCCTTCTTTCAATAGATCTTGTAAGCGATTTTGTAGCGACATGGCTATGTCTCCTTTCTTCTCCTTCACGTGCGTGTATTATTTTAGCATAACTCATGAAAAGAAAGATATGACTCAGCATATGATGGTATGATAGTGTCAAAAGATACATCTCGGAGGGGTACGTTTTGCTCACAATGACATTGGCAGAAAAAATCGTAGACGAGGTCAAAAAGGTGCTGACTGAGGAAATCATCATTACACAAACAAACGGCACCATCATAGCGGCAACAGATCCAGCGCGCATTGGTCAATTTCATGAAGGGGCATATTTGACATCCTTTGAAGGACAAAAACGAATCCTCACAAAGGATGATGAGCAACGAATGAAAGGGGTCAAAGCTGGCATCAATCTGCCTATTTATTTTAAGCAAGAGGTCATTGGTGTGATTGGGATGACAGGAAATCCCGTCCATGTCTCTCCATTTGGCGAAATATTACGAAAAATGACCGAATTGCTCATTCAAGAACATGAATTTTTTCTAGAAACGGAAACCGATGAACGGCAGCTTGAAGCGTTTGTGTTCGACTGGCTTCACCTGCCAGAGACAGCCATCGATCTCACTGAAAAAGCAGCGCGGCTTCAGCTTGATGTCAATAAGCAGCGTGTGGTCGTCCTCATTGATTGTCACGATGAATCATTTGTGAAGCAGGATCAATATAAAAAAGTGAAGGAAATGCTGCATCTCACCAATCAGGAAATGATCGTCCGCTGGGGACATGCCCGCTTTTTGCTCATGCTGCAAACTTCGGCAAATGATCGTGATACTTTGCGGCAGCGTCTTTTTCACATCCATGCTGCGCTCACCGCACGTCCTAAGTCAAAGGTTTTGATAGGTGCGGGAAAACCTGCAGCTGGACAGATGATGAAGCAATCATTTCATCAAGCCTTTCGTGCCTTAAAAATGGCGAATGCAGATACACCGATTGTGTTTGATGAAGATTTAACACTTGAACTTTTTATAGAAGAAGTGAGTCAGGAAACAAAAGAAGTGTTCCTTGATCGAACGATTGTCCCGCTTCTCCCCTACCCTGAGCTAGTGAAAACATTGCGTGTACTCATGACGTCAGATTGCTCATTGAAATATACTGCGGAAGCGATGCACGTACATATCAATACACTGCATTACAGGCTAAAACGTATCCAAGATTTAACAACACTTGATCCGAAACGCATGCAAGATGCGATGCTCTTTTATTTAGCCTTGATGCTATTAGATCATCATCCAAATAAACGAGGCGAGAAGCCCAATATTTTGTAGAATCGTCCATAGGCATGAGGCGATTCTTTTTTTATACTGAAAGAAACGGTATGTCTAATCAGTAGGAGTGAATGCGTATGTTAAATTCTGAATTTTTTAGTCAATTAAAAAAGATTGTCGGTGCGTCTCATGTACAGGGCAGTAAAGCCGATCGGCTTGCCTACTCTTATGATGCAACGCCTAATTTTCAGCATATGCCAGATGTTATCGTAAGCCCGCGGACGGCTGAGGAGATCCAGCAAATTGTTCGGCTCTGCGCCTCATATAAGGTGCCAATTGTGCCAAGAGGATCCGGAACGAACCTTTGTGCAGGAACCTGTCCTACACAAGGGGGACTTGTGATGTTGTTTACAAGAATGAACCAATTCATCGAAATAGACGAAGAAAACCTGACCGCAACGGTCCAGCCTGGTTTGATCACACAGGAACTCATTCACCAAGTAGAGGCAAGAGGCCTTTTCTATCCACCAGATCCAAGCTCGATGAAAATTTCGACGTTAGGCGGCAATATTAATGAAAATTCAGGTGGGCTCCGGGGGTTAAAATATGGTGTGACGAGTGATTATGTACTTGGACTTGAAGTGGTTCTTCCAAACGGTGACATCATCAAAACGGGCGGTAAGCTCGCAAAGGACGTGGCAGGGTATGATATGACCCGCTTATTCGTTGGATCAGAAGGAACACTCGGCATTGTTACAGAAGCGACGCTGAAGCTTTTACCGCTTCCAGAAACCAAACAAACGATGCTTTGCTTATATGAAAGCCTTGAGGAAGCAGCTGCATCAGTTTCGGCGATTATTGCAGAGCGGATCATCCCCGCCACATTAGAATTTATGGATCAGCCGACACTAGAAGTCGTCGAAGACTTCGCCAAAATCGGCCTGCCGACTGACGTTCAAGCGGTGCTATTAATTGAACAGGACGGCAATCCTGAGGCTGTTTCCCGTGATATGCAAAGCATTGCAAAGGTTTGTCAGCAGCACGGTGCAAAAGAAGTGAATATCGCACACTCTGAAGAAGAAGCAAGTGCCCTTTTAACAGCGAGGCGAGCCGCTTTATCTGCCCTCGCCCGTTTAAGCCCTACGACGATTTTAGAAGATGCCACAGTTCCCCGATCTGAAATTGCGAACATGGTGCGCGCGATCGAAGACATTGCGAGAGAGTACGACGTGAAAATCTGTACATTTGGTCATGCAGGTGACGGAAATCTGCATCCTACTTGTGCAACTGATGCAAGAAATGAAGAAGAAATGAAGCGGGTTGAAGAAGCCTTTCAGGCCATTTTTGAAAAAGCAGTCTCCCTCGGCGGCACCATTACGGGTGAGCATGGTGTGGGTCTAATGAAAGCCCCCTATTTGGAGCTAAAGGTCAAAAAAGAAGGAATCGCTGCAATGAAAGCGATCAAACAAGCGCTAGATCCGGCAAATATCATGAATCCTGATAAGGTGTTTGGAAAAGCAGCAAGGAAGCGAGTGGTGATCTCATGAATTCCTCTAAACAAACAAAGATTCAGCAAACATTTCAACAGCAAATGGATGAAAAGGAGCTGCTCAATTGCATGCGCTGCGGCTTTTGCCTTCCTTCCTGCCCTACTTATATTGAATCGGGTCAACAAGAAACACACTCGCCCCGCGGCCGAATTGCTTTAATGAAGGCTGTAAGAGACGGCGTGATTGAGCCTGATGAAGATGTCGAACATTCATTGAACCTTTGTCTTGGCTGCCGTGCATGTGAACCGGTCTGCCCCTCAGGCGTCAAATATGGACGTTTACTTGAGGATGCAAGAGACATCATTCAGCAGCACAAAAAACAATCCCTTCCTGTCAAATTTGTGAGACGTGTTGTGTTTAAAGGACTCTTTCCTTCCCAAAGCCGGATGCGTCAAGCGGCTGGACTACTGCGATTTTATCAAACCTCTGGTCTGCAAACGGCCGCCCGCAAGTCTGGCATGCTAAAGGTACTTCCGCCGCATTTACAGCTGATGGAAGAGGCTCTTCCAAAGGTGCCGCGTCAACAAAAAAGCCGTGCGTTAGAATACAAAGCCATTGGCACAGCAAGAAAACGTGTCGCCTTTTTTACTGGCTGTTTAATGGATACCGTTTTTTCCAGCACAAACGAAGCGACCATCCAGCTTTTGCAACTGGCCGGCTGTGACGTTGTCGTCCCTCCTGTTCAGACGTGCTGCGGTGCACTTCATGGTCATAGTGGAGAAAAAGAGCAAGCGAAAGAGCTAGCAAGGCGGAATATTGAAGCATTTGAGGAGATTGAGGCAGATGCCATTGTCATGAATGCGGGCGGATGTGGTGCCTTTTTAAGTGATTATGATCATTTACTAAAGAATGATCCGTCTTTTCAAAAGCGAGGTGAAGCCTTCTCACAGAAAATCACGGATATATCAGACATTCTCGTGGAGCTGGAATTTCACGGCCGTACGCCGCTTGCTTTGCCAGAGCAAGTCATCACCTATCAAGATTCCTGTCATTTGCGGAACGGAATGGGTGTACAGCAAGCGCCAAGGGTGCTCATGAAAGCAATTCAAGGGGTATCATTTAAAGAAATGAAGGATGCCGACCGCTGCTGCGGATCCGCCGGAATTTATAATATCTTGCAGCCACAAATGTCGATGCAAATTTTAGATCATAAAATGACAGAAGCTAGTCAAACAGCTGCGGCTGCTATTGTCACGTCCAATCCAGGCTGCCAGCTGCAAATGGCAGCAGGTATCAAACGTTCAGGACAATCGAACAGCATGCGTGCTGTTCATCTCGTAGATTTATTATTAGAAGCGGTTCAATATGGAAAAGAAGCGTCCAGCACATCAAGCTGAACGCTTTTTTTTCATGCATATCTTCCGGCAATTGGTTGGATAATAGAGGCAAATTGCGGAAGGAGATGGTTCAAGTGCTGAAGAAAAACAACCAACATCAAAAGGACCCAAATTCAGTATTTGAGGCATTGTCACGTTCCTCTGATTTTACAAACGAGTTGTCACGAAGTGAAGGTTTTTTTTATCGAATTTCTTTTTTTCGTTCTTTAATTAATGGGCATCTACTCCATGAACAAATTTTGCCCTGCATGAAAGAATTACATCTCACCCCCACTCTTGAGGAGCTGAAAGAACGAATTCCCATTGAACAGTCTGTCATCACGACCGATCTTCAGGAAGTGGAAAAAGCGCTTCATCAAGGGAATATGGCCATTCGTCTTGAAACGGACTGGGGTAAAGCGCTTCTGATCCCGATTGAAGAAAAGAAAGGCAGACAAGTAGGTCCGCCCGAGATAGAATTTGGCATTATTAGTGCACAGGAAGCATTTGTGGAGGTTTTGGATACCAATTTAAATTTGGTCAGACGGCGGCTGCCGACACCGAACCTGAAAGTGTCAGAAAAGATGGTTGGCACGCTTTCGCAAACAAAAGTAGCGGTGTTATATATTGAAGAGATTGCTAATCCGGCAAACATTGAAACCGTTCTCCAGCGTATTGAAGACATTGATTTTGATCAAATTTTAGATGCAAATTACCTTGCACAGATGCTTTATGATGTGTCCAATACGATCTTTCCGTTGTTTTTAAATACAGAAAGACCCGACCGCGTCTCTTCAGGTTTATCAGAAGGGAAAATTGCCATATTAGTGGATGGCTCGCCTCATGTCTTACTTGCCCCGACGATTTTACTTGAGTATTTTTCCACTATGGAAGACTACAATATGTCGTGGATTGCGGCTTCTTGCTTTAGACTGTTACGCATATTTGCTGTGATATTTTCCATTTTTGCGACACCTTTATATGTAGCCGTTTTAACGTTTCATTATGAGCTAATTCCAAAAGACTTATTAGAAACCATTGTGTCCTCCCGCTATCTTGTTCCATTTCCTCCAATCATTGAGGCTCTGTTTTTAGAGGTTTCGATTGAATTACTAAGAGAAGCAGGTTCAAGGCTTCCAGCTAAAGTCGGTCAAACGCTCGGGATTGTTGGAGGGATTGTCATTGGACAGGCTGCTGTGGCAGCAGGATTAACAAGTAATATTTTACTCATTATTGTTGCCCTTTCTGCTCTTGCCTCATTTGTCACCCCTATATACAAAATGGGCAGTGCCATTCGGCTGCTGCGATTTCCATTTCTACTTGCGGCACAGGTGTGGGGCGCATTAGGTATTGCAGTGATGGGATCATTCCTTCTCACCCATTTAATGAAATTAACGTCTATTGGACGTCCGTATCTAGAGCCTATTTTCCCATTGCGTCTAGCTGATTTAAAAGGCAGCTTGATTCGTCCTCAGCTTCGATTTTTGAATAAAAGACCGGAAAATTTACGCCCGGAAAATGAAACCATCCATCGACAAAAGCCTAAGCAAGGCCGTAAGGGGAAAAATGATTTTTATGAATAAGGAAGTGAAAGCATGAGTTCTTCTTCTGTAAAAGAGAAATTTCAAGTTTCCCCTTTTTTTGTGTTTTTTCTCGTTAATGCCAATCAAGTTGGTGTCGGCATTTTAAACTTTCAAACAAACCTTGTTCGTTCTATGAATAATGATGGATGGATCGCCATTCTGATTTCTGGCTTCAGTGTCAATGTCATGATCTTTCTTATGTACATGATGTTTAAAAAGGCCCCTTCGGATGAATTTGGTGATATCACGCAATATGTATTTGGCAAGTGGGTTGGGCAATTATTCAACATTCTCTATATCTTATATTTTGCTTCTTTGTCGTTGACCGTTCTCGTCCACTATATGGATGTGATCCATGTATGGCTGTTTAAAGAAATTCCTGGTCTATTGTTTGCGTCTGTACTTCTGCTGCTCGTGTATTACATTCATACCGGCGGGTTTAGAACGATTGCTGGATGGGCATTTTTTAGTATTGTACTGACGTATTGGATGACGTTTATTTGTTTTTATGCCATGAAATATAGTCACATTCGTTTCATGTTCCCGATGTTTGATCATACTTTTTCGCAGCTGTTGATGGGAGTCAAAGATGCTTCATTATCCATGTTTGGTTTTGGCACACTGCTTGTCTATTATCCCTTTATTAAACATGCGCAGACGTCTCAAAAATTTGCTCACATGGGGGCATTATTTACGACATGCTTAAATTTACTCGTCTTTCTCGTCTCCATTGCGTATTACTCAAGTGCTCAGCTTAAATTAACAAAATGGCCGACGTTAACGTTAACAAGTATTGTGAAGCTCCCGTTTATCCAGCGCTTTGAATTTATCGAAGTGTCTCTTTGGCTGCTTTTAATCATTCCGAATATCGCGATTCCACTATGGGCTGCGAGCCGAATGGCAAAACAAGTGCTTCATACAAGCCAGCGCGTCACGTTCATCGGGCTCAGCATCCTCATTCTGGTCATGTTTTCATTTTTTACGGGGGCAACTTCTTTTGAAACCTTTAACCAATGGGTGGAATATAGCGGATACTTTCTTGTATATGGCTTGATTGTCTGTATGGTTATTGGACTGATGCTGAAAAAAAGGTGGGTGAAAAAACGAGCATGAAACGTTATATACTCACGGGTCTCATGTTGTTTAGTCTATTCTTAACTAGCTGTGCACAGCCTCGCCTTTTAGATGAATTAAATATCTCTCAGGCGGCAGGATTTGATTTAATCGAAGATGGAGAAATGAAGGGCTTCTTTGTCTTTCCTGTCTTTAAAAGTGAGGAACAAGGAAGTTATCAAATATTAAGCGCAAGGTCAAATACCATTAGTAATATTCAGTTTCTCGTATCAGAAAAATCACCTTTTCCAGTCGTCATGGGTCAAGTGCTGGTTATTTTAGTGAGTGAAAAATTAGCAAAGGAAGTCGGAATGATCGATTTAATGAATTACATTTATCGTGATCCTATCATTGGTTCACGCCAAGTGTTTGCGATTGTAGGCGGAGAAGTTGAAGACTTATTATATACAAAAATGAATCAAACGAACTTAAATATAGGTGTGTATCTCTCTGATCTGTTGTCCCAAAATATGCGAAATGGCAATCAACCTGTCACTAATCAGCATATTTTCATGAATCAGATGCTGGCAAAAGGAGTCGATGCTTACCTGCCTTACATCAAGAAAACGAGCAATGCCATTAAAGTCACAGGAGTTGCTCTGTTTGATCAGGAAAAAATGGTCGGTCATATCCCTGGAGAAGACACGTTCACATTTAAAGCGATGATTGAAAATCATAAAAATGGTATCTACGAGTTTCAATTGGCTGATCAAGAAAAGACCCATGTCGTCATTGAAAATATCAAATCACATGTGTCCTACCAGGTCAAACCAACGAATAACCTAACAAAAAAGCCTCATATCACGATTGATATCAAGCTGAAGGGCGAATTAAAAGAATTCATGAAGTCCAAGAAAATTGATAAACCGAATATATTGGACCAAGTCGAAAAAGAAGTAGAAAAACGTGTCGTTCAGCAAGGACAAGACCTTGTTCAGTCCTTTAAAAAGCAACATATTGATCCGCTTGGGCTAGGCTTAAGGTATCGATCAAAAGACAAATCCATGACACCAGAAAAATGGCAGGAAATCTATCCTGATGCGGATGTACAAGTTAAATGCCATATGAAAATTGTGCAAACTGGTGTCAGTCAATAAAGGAATTGAAAATTATTCAAAAATATCTTCTTTATTGTTCAATATGGTAGACACGTTCGTTTTGACTCTTGGAACGCCATCTTTTTGAAGATAGTCATTTAAAGTGTTCTCTACTTCACTTTTATCTGTGTGAAGGATCTTAGGTGAACATTGTTCCACAAGGACCGGTCTATTCCCTTTAGCACAGTGTGTCATTGTTTCAAGGGCAATTAAACTGAAAGGTCTTCCTTTGTCTAGCCATGTTTTCATTCTATCCCAGGTTGGACAGCTTAAGGCTGCCAGCCTTCCCCAATGAACGTGAAAATGAGTGCAAGTGACCTCCATCCAATTTAATACTTTGTTAGAGTGGAAACGGTACAGACAGATAAAAGCAGCTGTCGGTAATTCTTTTTCACTGATCGATTTCAATTTTTCTATTACATGTTGTAAACCTTCATCTTCTGGCAAACTGCTGGCCGCTGCCCATGAAAGTGGATAAAGAAATTCTTCGTCAGCCTGATTCACCAGTTCCCTTACCCACCCAGCGGCAGATGTACCTAAAACATCAGCCACAATTTCTAACATGCGTGATTTCACTTCGATATGCTGAGTCTCATCAAACTGGCTTTGAACAGAGTCTAAGGTCCTTTGCTGATCATGCTGTTTCAGCGCATCAATGACATCATCCTCAAGAAACCACCTAGTAATTGAGAAGTTTATTAAAGAGCCAAATCTTGCCGCACGTCTTGTAATGTGGGGGCTTTATCTTCTTTGGTGACGATGACATCATCCTCTGATTGGAAAGCCTGTCCATCCTCTCCATAAAAGTCATCATGCAGTAAAAATTGTTTAGGAGAATGGAGAACGGCTAAGTTATACCATTCAATCGGTCGTAAAGAATTGTTGAGTAGTCTCTTGTGACACGGCTGACATAATTGATAAGGTTGTTTCGGTTCATCAGTATCTTCTACCACATCCATTGCGTTTTTTTGACAGGCTTCACATAAGACGACTTTTTCCACTCCATTCACTTCCTTTGAATCTAATCTTCGTCCTTTACATCTATATCTTCAGGAATCGGTTCATTTAAAATCTCTTGGACGAGCTCCTTGTATTGTTCAAGCTGCTTCATATGCGTTTGAAACTGTCCTTGATAAATGAGATATGATTCTCCGTCAAATACAAAGCGGATCTTTTTTTGCTGAATTAATTTCTCAATATACGCCTCTGATACTTCTAAGTATTCAGCTGTTTCTTCGATTGTTAAATACATGTTTATGCACCACCCGTTCGTTTCATCTAACAAATTATATCATGATCTGTTGAAAAAAACGGAAGCCGCCTGTTCATATTTTCTTTCCTGATATCATGATAACAAGTGTTCAGCAAGTAGATCGTCTAGGTGCGAGCAAATATGGTATGATAAAGTTTGCTTGATGGGCGTTTTTCGGTTTGACCTTCAGAGAGGTAAGCGGAAAGCAGACTCATGAGAAAAGCAAAACAAGCATAGGCTTTTATAAGGATGCTTGAAGAAAATTCGTATTTAAAGGCAGAGTGAAATGAATGGGAACCTTGTTTAATGAAATTTTAACTTGGCTGACAAGCCTTGGTTATGTAGGTGTAGCACTAGGTCTGATGATTGAAATCATTCCGAGTGAAATTGTTCTTGCTTATGGCGGATATATGGTGTCGACAGGAACAATCGGTTTTGTTGGAGCTGTTATCGCTGGCGTCATCGGAGGTACGCTCGCACAGTGTTTTATATACTGGATCGGTCTTTATGGCGGAAGACCTTTTTTAACAAAGTACGGAAAATACTTATTCATCCATGAGCATCATATCGCCACTGCAGAGCGCTGGTTTGATCGATATGGCACCGGTGTAGTGTTTACAGCACGCTTTATTCCTGTTGTGCGCCATGCCATCTCCATTCCAGCGGGTATTGCCAAAATGCCTTTTTTGAAATTTGTTCTCTTGACGGGATTAGCTGCCATCCCTTGGTCTATCTTGTTTATTTATCTCGGCATGCAGCTCGGGACAAAATGGGATCACATTCAAAGTGTTGCTCACGCTTATACAACCCCTATTATGGCCATTGCGATCGGCCTGATCGTTCTCTATTTCGTCTTTAAAAAAATTCGTACGAACCGAAAAAGGACAATCTAATGAAACACGCCTTCCACTGATCTAGTGAAAGGCGTTTTTTCTATGAGTGTAAGGATTGTTTTTTCATATATTGGGATAATTCCATAATCATTGCACCCATTCTCTCAAGTGACGGGGCAAGAATCCGGTCAATTCCCTCTTCTTTTAAAGCTTCAGCTGTGACTTTTCCAACAGCTACTGCCAGTACGTGATGCTCAAATAGCGCTTGGAGTTCTTCTTTTTTTCCCCATTTTGCCGCTAGTGTGAAAAAGGCGTGCACCTGAACAGCGGTTGTAAAACAGACGGCGTGGACTTTTCCATCTTTCATTTCTTGAAGTAATGTTTCTGCAGCTTCTGGTTCAGGTGGTGTGTGCTGATAAGGTAAAAGCTGCAATACATCTGCCCCTTTGTCATGTAAAAACTTCATGAGAGCCGGAGCGTTTTCTCCGTGCAGCTGCACCATGACACGTTTGTCTTGAAACTCTTTGCCTTCAAGCTTTGAGATTAGGTCACGCACCGTTCCATCTTCATCAGACACGTCTGGCTGAATTCCGCGTTTTTTGAGTGCAGCATAGGTTTTGTATCCTCTTGAAGCAATCTGTGCATTTGATAGAATGTGCATAAATGCTTCCCCTAAATGAAGCTCTTCTGCACTCTCAATTAATGTATCAGTCCCGATACCCGTTGTTAAAATCACCCAATCGGCGCCTTTTTTCACAAAGGTTTCAATGCCTGGCTTTAACTCCTCTTTGGCTAAAAATACGGTTCCTTGAAGAGAACGAATAACGGCTTGTCCCCCTTGTTTTTCGACAAGTGTACGCATTTCTTCTGTTTTTCTCGTTCCACAAATGGCAATCGTTTTTCCAGCTAAGCCTTTACTCAATTTTATCCCTCTTTTTCTATCACATTTGATATGTATTAAATATAGATTTATTTGGAAGACGTTGCAAGTGTCTACTAAAAAAGAGCTTGACGTTTCGGTCTAATTCGAGTATCTTTTGTAAGTGCAAATTGTAGGAGGTCATTATGGAAAAACAGAATGTTCAAGCTTATCGATTATCAATTGCAGACCCAACACCACTTGGTTTGTTTGGTTTAGCAATGGTGACGCTCGTTGCGTCCTCACAAAAACTAGGAATTACAGATGGCACTTCCCTTATTTTACCTTGGGCTATCTTCCTTGGAGGCATCGCGCAGCTGATCGCGTCCATACAAGATTCAAAGCACCACAATATTTTTGGAGCCACTGCCTTTGGCGCATTCGGTCTTTTTTGGATGGGCGTTGGAACGACTTGGCTCATTCAAGCGGGCGTTTTTGGGAAAACGCTTGCGGGAGCAGCAGATCCAAAACAACTAGGTTTTGCGTTTATCGGGTATTTAATTTTCAGCTTGTTTATGACGATTGGTGCAATGGAAACACATAAAGTATTATTTTTGATTTTCGTCTTTATTGATTTCTTATTCCTTGGTCTTTCCCTAAGCTCATTTGGTGTGATGTACGACGTGACTCATACCATTGCCGGCATTGCAGAATTGATCATTTCCCTACTTTCATTTTATGGTTCAGCAGCAGTTGTGCTCAATACTCATTTTGGCCGTACTGTACTGCCAATTGGACAACCATTTCGTATTTTTACAAAAGCATAAGTAAAAAAAGAACTGCTTTGTGCAGTTCTTTTTTATGTTTATTTTTCTTGTGCTTCTTGGAAGATCTCGCCGATGATTTCATATGAACGCATTCTTTCTTGATGGTCAAACATATCCGAATTAATCATCACTTCGTCTGCTTGAGTGGTTTCAATAAAGGCTTCCAATTCTTTTTTCACCTTTTCTTTATCCCCGATCATTGTCGAACTTAATTGTTCATCCACCATCGCTTTTTCATATGGACTCCAAAGGCCGTCCATACTGTCGACAGGCGCTTTGAGTTTTCCTGGAGTATTTCGAATGAGACTCAAAAACCGCTGATAATGAGAGGTTGCCAAATATTCAGCCCGCTCTGTTTGATCTGCAGCAAAAGCTGTCACCCCCACCATGGCATAAGGCTCTTTTAACACATCAGAAGGTCTAAATGACTGTCTATACAACTCTAAAGCAGGAATTGTATTTTTAGGTGAAAAATGTGCCGCAAAGGCAAATGGCAATCCAAGTTCTCCTGCAAGTCTTGCGCTAAAACCGCTTGAACCAAGCAGCCAAATCGGGATGTTTAGACCCTCTCCCGGAACGGCTCTTACATGTTTTTTGACTTGTCCGGTTGGTTTAAAATATTGCCGAAGTTCTTCTAGCTGCTCAGGGAAATCTTCTCCATTATGAAGATTACGTCTAAGCGCCCTTGCCGTTAACTGATCTGTCCCTGGTGCTCTGCCAAGACCTAAATCAATTCTCCCCGGATATAATGTCTCAAGTGTCCCAAATTGTTCAGCAATGACAAGTGAAGAGTGGTTTGGCAGCATAATTCCGCCAGATCCTACTCGAATTTTTTCGGTTCCGCCAGCAATATACCCAATTAAAACGGACGTTGCAGAACTCGCAACACCTTCCATATTATGGTGTTCTGCCAGCCAGTATCTATGATAACCCCACTTCTCCGCCTTTTTTGCTAAATCCATACTATGTTCAAAAGATTCCTTAATGGTGCCGCCTTCTGTTACAGAGGATAAATTTAAAACGGAATAAGCTGTGCGCTGTAAAACTGATTGACTCATAAATGATGTCCCCATTTCTGTCAAAAATCATACTAGTTCCATACTTTCAACACCATAACATAAAATCATCAAACATTTAAATGATTTGATTCGATGATTTTCGAAATGATGATTTTCTAGGTTTTACTTCCAATTTAAAAATTTGCTCATAGAATGAAATATCAATTTTAGGAGATGGGCAATTTGTACAATCAATTCGATCACAAATGTCCCTTTTGCGGTAAATATCATGAACAGCCTCATTACAAAAGATCACGTCATGACCGTCCTCAAAAAAGAGACTGTCCATTTGTTAAACAAAAACACCCAAAACAAAGCGTTCCTCAAGTTAATCACCCTTGTCACATTGCAAAAGGAGAAAATGACCCAAGGCCAAGGCATACGATTGGAAGAAGAGGTCCAGCAGGCCCATCTGGTCCTACGGGTGCCACTGGTGCGACAGGCAGCACGGGACCAACAGGTCCTACTGGAACTACAGGTACCACTGGAGAAACCGGACCTACTGGAGCCACAGGTATTACTGGTGCAACTGGTATTACTGGCGCAACGGGTATCACTGGTGCGACAGGTATTACTGGCGCAACGGGTATTACTGGAGAAACCGGACCTACTGGAGCAACGGGTGTCACTGGAGCTACAGGTATTACTGGAACCACGGGTATCACTGGCGCAACCGGACCTACTGGTGCAACTGGTATTACTGGCGCAACGGGTATTACTGGTGCAACGGGTATTACTGGTGCAACGGGTATTACTGGCGCAACCGGTATCACTGGTGCAACGGGTATTACTGGCGCAACCGGTATCACTGGCGCAACTGGTATCACTGGCGCAACGGGTACCACTGGAGAAACCGGACCTACTGGACCGACAGGTATTACTGGAGCCACAGGTATTACTGGCGCAACGGGTACTACTGGTGCAACTGGTATTACTGGCGCAACGGGTACCACTGGAGAAACCGGACCTACTGGACCGACAGGTATTACTGGAGCCACAGGTATTACTGGCGCAACGGGTATTACTGGAGAAACCGGCCTTACTGGAGCCACGGGTGTCACTGGCGCAACGGGTATTACTGGAGAAACCGGCCTTACTGGAGCCACGGGTGTCACTGGAGCTACAGGTATCGCTGGTGCAACGGGTATTACTGGCGCAACGGGTATTACTGGTGCAACGGGTACCACTGGAGAAACCGGACCTACTGGACCGACAGGTATTACTGGAGCCACAGGTATTACTGGTGCAACGGGTATCACTGGTACAACGGGTATCACTGGTACAACGGGTATCACTGGCGCAACGGGTATTACTGGAGAAACCGGACCTACTGGAGCCACGGGTGTCACTGGAGCTACAGGTATCACTGGTGCAACGGGTATTACTGGAGAAACCGGACCTACTGGAGCCACAGGTATCACTGGCGCAACGGGTATTACTGGCGCAACCGGTATCACTGGAGCTACAGGTATTACTGGAGCCACAGGTATTACTGGCGCAACGGGTATTACTGGAGAAACCGGACCTACTGGAGCCACAGGTATTACTGGTGCAACGGGTATTACTGGAGAAACCGGCCTTACTGGAGCCACGGGTGTCACTGGCGCAACGGGTATTACTGGAGAAACCGGCCTTACTGGAGCCACGGGTGTCACTGGAGCTACAGGTATCGCTGGTGCAACGGGTATTACTGGCGCAACGGGTACCACTGGAGAAACCGGACCTACTGGACCGACAGGTATTACTGGAGCCACAGGTATTACTGGCGCAACGGGTACTACTGGTGCAACTGGTATTACTGGCGCAACGGGTATCACTGGAGCTACAGGTATCGCTGGTGCAACGGGTATTACTGGTGCAACGGGTACCACTGGAGAAACCGGACCTACTGGACCGACAGGTATTACTGGAGCCACAGGTATTACTGGCGCAACGGGTATTACTGGAGAAACCGGCCTTACTGGAGCCACGGGTGTCACTGGCGCAACGGGTATTACTGGCGCAACCGGCCTTACTGGAGCCACGGGTGTCACTGGAGCTACAGGTATCGCTGGTGCAACGGGTATTACTGGCGCAACGGGTATTACTGGTGCAACGGGTACCACTGGAGAAACCGGACCTACTGGACCGACAGGTATTACTGGAGCCACAGGTATTACTGGTGCAACGGGTATCACTGGTACAACGGGTATCACTGGCGCAACGGGTATTACTGGAGAAACCGGACCTACTGGAGCCACGGGTGTCACTGGAGCTACAGGTATCACTGGTGCAACGGGTATTACTGGAGAAACCGGACCTACTGGAGCCACAGGTATCACTGGCGCAACCGGTATCACTGGAGCTACAGGTATTACTGGAGCCACAGGTATTACTGGCGCAACGGGTATTACTGGAGAAACCGGACCTACTGGAGCCACAGGTATTACTGGTGCAACGGGTATTACTGGAGAAACCGGCCTTACTGGCCACGGGTGTCACTGGCGCAACGGGTATTACTGCAGAAACCGGCCTTACTGGAGCCACGGACTGGAGCTACAGGTATCACTGGTGCAACGGGTATTACTGGAGAAACCGGACCTACTGGAGCCGACAGGTATATCACTGGCGCAACGGGTATTACTGGCGCAACGGTATTACTGGAGCCGGTAACTGGTATTACCGGCGGCGCAACGGGTATTACTGGAGAAACCGGTATTACTGGAGCCACAGGTATTACTGGTGCAACGGGTATCACTGGTACTGGAGCCAACGGGTATCACTGGCGCAACGGGTATTACTGGAGAAACCGGACCTACTGGAGACAGGTATTACTGGAGCCACAGGTATTACTGGGCAACGTATCACAACGGATCACTGGCGCAACGGGTATTACTGGAGAAACACTGGAGCCACGGGTATGGAGCACTGGTATCACTGCAACGGGTATTACTGGAGAAACCGGACCTACTGGAGCCACAGGTATCACTGGCGCAACGGGTATTACTGGCGCAACCGGTATCACTGGAGCTACAGGTATGGAGCCACAGGTATTACTGGTGCAACGGGTATTACTGGAGAAACCGGACCTACTGGAGCCACAGGTATTACTGGTGCAACTGGTATTACTGGTGCGACAGGTATTACTGGCGCAACGGGTATCACTGGTGCGACAGGTATTACTGGCGCAACCGGACCTACTGGAGCCACAGGTATTACTGGTGCAACTGGTATTACTGGCGCAACGGGTATCACTGGTGCGACAGGTATTACTGGCGCAACGGGTATTACTGGAGAAACCGGACCTACTGGAGCAACGGGTGTCACTGGAGCTACAGGTATTACTGGAACCACGGGTATCACTGGCGCAACTGGTATTACTGGTGCTACAGGCAGCACGGGACCAACAGGTCCTACTGGTTCGACGGGTATCACTGGAGCTACAGGTATTACTGGCGCAACCGGTATTACTGGAGCTACAGGTATTACTGGAACCACGGGTATCACTGGCGCAACCGGACCTACTGGTGCAACTGGTATTACTGGCGCAACGGGTATTACTGGTGCAACTGGTATTACTGGCGCAACCGGTATCACTGGTGCAACGGGTATTACTGGCGCAACCGGTATCACTGGCGCAACTGGTATCACTGGCGCAACGGGTACCACTGGAGAAACCGGACTGGTATTACTGGAGCAACAGGTATTACTGGCGCAACGGGTATTACTGGTGCAACGGGTACCACTGGAGAAACCGGACCTACTGGACCGACAGGTATTACTGGAGCCACAGGTATTACTGGCGCAACGGGTATTACTGGAGAAACCGGCCTTACTGGAGCCACGGGTGTCACTGGCGCAACGGGTATTACTGGAGAAACCGGCCTTACTGGAGCCACGGGTGTCACTGGAGCTATATCGCTGGTGCAACTATTACTGGCGCAACGGGTATTACTGGTGCAACGGGTACCACTGGAGAAACCGGACCTATTACTGGAGCCACAGGTATTACTGGTGCAACGGGTATCACTGGTACAACGGGTATCACTGGCGCAACGGGTATTACTGGAGAAACCGGACCTACTGGAGCCACGGGTGTCACTGGAGCTACAGGTATCACTGGTGCAACGGGTATTACTGGAGAAACCGGACCTACTGGAGCCACAGGTATCACTGGCGCAACGGGTATTACTGGCGCAACCGGTATCACTGGAGCTACAGGTATTACTGGAGCCACAGGTATTACTGGCGCAACGGGTATTACTGGAGAAACCGGACCTACTGGAGCCACAGGTATTACTGGCGCAACGGGTATTACTGGAGAAACCGGACCTACTGGCGCAACGGGTGTCACTGGAGCTACAGGTATTACTGGAACCACGGGTATCACTGGCGCAACAGGTATCACTGGTGCAACTGGTATTACTGGCGCAACGGGTATTACTGGTGCGACAGGTATTACTGGCGCAACGGGTATTACTGGAGAAACCGGACCTACTGGAGCCACGGGTGTCACTGGAGCTACAGGTATTACTGGCGCAACAGGTATCACTGGCGCAACGGGTATTACTGGAGCTACAGGTATTACTGGCGCAACAGGTATTACTGGAGCCACAGGTATTACTGGCGCAACGGGTACTACTGGTGCAACTGGTATTACTGGCGCAACGGGTATTACTGGAGCTACAGGTATTACTGGCGCAACGGGTATCACTGGTGCAACTGGCCCTACGGGTGCAACAGGTACCAGTTTAACTGCTAATTCGATGTACGCGTCCAATACATCGGGAAGTACAGTACTAGTTGTATTAGGTGGAACGTCAGTTTCTTTACCCAATAATCAAAGTTTAGATGGATTTACAGTAGGTGGTGGAAATACGGTGTTTACTGTACCTGTCTCAGGTCGGTATTTCATCACGTATCAAGTCAATGCAAGTGCAGGACTTCTTGCTGGAACAAGGGTGATTAACAACGGTTCTGCCATTCCTGGATCTATTTTAACGCCCGCTTTATCTGCGTCTAGCTACAACGTATCTCTCATCACAACACTTGTAGCAGGTAACCAACTTTCTCTCCAAATATTCGGATTGATCGCAGCAGTTGTATTACTTGGCGGAGGATCGGTAGGAGCGGCATTAACCATCATACGATTGGAATAAATACAAAAAGCCCATCTCGGGCTTTTTCAGGACGTATACTACCTCTCGCATTCGCTGTCAGTCTTGCGCTTCGGTGCTCGTCCTTCTTAGTTTTCTATTACATTGAAAAGAAGACAAAGGGCTAAAATAAAGATCATTTCAGCCCTTTGTCAACAATCTGGAAAAGCTACTTTAGCCTTTCATTTTTATTTCTTCTATTGCGTTTATACAGGTTTCGATATCATTTGATTGTAAGAGCTGAAAAATGGACTGTATGCTTGAAAACTCTAGATTCCACCATTCCAATGATTGGAGTTTTTCAATTGTGTTAGAAGAAAAACGATATTTCATTAGCTTCTGAGGGTTTCCTGCGGCAATTGCATATGGCGGCACATCTTTTGTGATGACACTATTTGCACACCAATCACTGCCCCATTTCCTATACATACTCCTGACATAATCGTCGCGCCATACCCAATCCATACGTCGTGCCCTATGTGAACATCTCCCTTTGATTTGGGATGTCCTTTAATGTGAGAAGCTTCCTTGAAAATTTGATTAAACGGATACGTTGTGACCCAATCTGTACGGTGTTCACCGCCAAGGAAAATTTTGACTTCGTTTGCGATGGAACAAAACTTTCCGATGTTTAATGTCGTTCCTTCCCCCCACGTTAGCACTTGGAAATCTGGTCCGGCATAAGAAAAATCACCGATATTGTACAAGCTCAGTTCATTTCTTTGATTCAAATACATAGAAAATCATACCTCCTTAAAAGTGATAGATCTTCGTATGTATATGCTGCTTCACACTTTTACATTATGATTGCACTAGCGCTACAATCTGTTTTTTCTTCCATACGAGCTGATAGTAGCCGTATTGAAGGAGTAAGTTCACAAAGAAAGCCGCAGGATAGCCAATCCAGATGCCCTTGATGCCAAGGGTTGTGTAGTGCGATAGCACATAAGCGACTGGCACTTCTACAAGCCAAATCGAGCAAATACTAAAGATTGTTGGCCATAAAACTGTTCCGCTTGCTCTCATCGTGGCTGCAACAATTTGGGCTGTTCCAAAAATAAGATAGCTCCATAATGTAATGACGACTAAACTATAGGCAATGTCGATCGTCTTAGAATCTGTTAAAAAGATAGATAAAATCTGCGGTGCGAAGAGATAAACAATGATAATAATGAATCCGCCTATGGCAAAATTGAGCCCTAACCCGATTTTTATTACATCTTTCAATCGGTTGATATTCCCTGCGCCGATGAATTGTGCTGCAAAGATAGAGACCGCGATGCCAAGACTTACTGCCGGCATCTGCACATAGCTCACAACTTGATTGACAACACCATAGGCAGCAGTCGCCTGTGATCCATAATCATTGACAAAGGAAATAACAGCAATTTCTGATAAAGAAATAAGGATCATATTAATGCTCGATGGAATGCTGAGCTTTAATAACGTTTTTAGTAGATCCCCTTTCATTAAAAAATGCTTTCTAACCGATGCATCGATGCGAAGCGGGTGTTTTGTTTTATATAAGTAGATTTGTAGAATGATAAATGTCACAATTGTTGATATCACAGAAGCATACGCAGCGCCGTATAAACCAAATGCCGGCAGCCCTAGCCAGCCAAATAATAAAATGGGCAGCATTAAAATATTCGTTGCCGTACTAATCATTAAGAAATAAAAAGGCGTTTTTGAATCCCCTGTCCCTCGCAGGAAAGTCGTGTAAACAAAATAAAGAAATAAGATCGGCATTGAGATGAATAGAATTCTGGCATAAGCCGCACTTTCCTCCACGATATTCGCAGGTGTTCCCATGAGATTTAAGATATCTGTTGCAAAAAAACCTCCAATGATTGCTAAAGAAAGTCCGATCAAAAAAGTGAATGAAAGTGTTGTGCCAATAATTTCTTTTAATCTTTGTTCATTTTTTGCTCCATACGCTTGTCCAATAAGGATTGAACTCCCCGATCCAATTCCGATGGAAAAAGAAACGAGTAAAAAGAAAAGCGGAAAGAATGCAGAAATGGCAGCTACTGCATCCTCTCCAATCCATCTGCCGACAAGGACGATGGATACAAGTTGTCCGATTGATTGCAAAATATTGCTAAGCAAAAGCGGGACGAGAAAAATGGACATGGTTTTTACTAAAGATTGATTGTTATCTAACGTCATGATGGTTCTCCTTCTCTATCTAAAGATTCTCAGCTAAAATGCTGACAATGTGGTCTTCTATCTCTTTCCCTTTCTCGTCATCAACAAGATGATTTAATAAAATGGAAAAAGCGACCGTCTTTCCGCTCTTTGTGTCAATATATCCAGAAAGTGTACTGACCGTAGTTAATGAACCTGTTTTTGCACGAACTTTTTCTAGTGTAGCAGGTTCTTTTAATCTGTTCCTTAACATCCCTCCGACCATTCGGTCACTTGCCCCTGCTAACGGAAGCGCATGTTCATAGGTCTTAAACCATTTTTCCTGTTGAATGTTTGTCAAAAATAAAGTGAATTGGTTTGCAGAGACAAGATTAATAGGTGATATGCCTGATCCATCTCTTAACACAGTAAGTGATGGATCCATGCCAAAAACAGGAAGTCGTTCATTCATCACGTCCAGCCCATCTTCAAAACTTCCTTTGTTCTTCACCTGCTTGCCAAGCTCCTTTAGCAGAATTTCTGCATGAGTGTTGTTGCTTAATTTCATCATGGGAACAAGCAGCTCTGATAAAGGCATAGATGAATGGGAAGCGATTTTCTTAGCCTTTTTAGGAACGTGTTTTGTTTTGAGTGGTCCTTTCACCTGAATCCCTTCAGCTTTTAGCGCTCGTTTCATTAAGTCTAAAGCATAGGTCGTCGGCTCCCATAATGCTACCCATTGTCTAGATGAACTTGCTTTAAGTGGAATGGTTCCAGTCAATGTAATCTTGTTTGTGCCGTGAGAGCGCTTAAAAGAAATCTTCTTTTCCCCTCCTTCTGGCACGGTTTTTACTTGATTGATAACTTGAGGGACAGAAGTCTTCGGAATCATGTCATAGGTCGCTTTTTGCCCTGCTTTTTTGCCTGGCTTTACTTCGAGAATCACGGTTCCTGCATCATAATCTTGATTCGGCGAAGCTGTGAGAGCAGATATTTGTGCGCCGTAGTATTGATCCTCATCACTCCACGGCAGATCAATGGAATATCTCGTGTCATCAAACCAAGTGTCATCTGCCACAAGCTGCCCGCGAACTGTATGTATTCCAGCCTTTTTGACTTGTTTGGCAAGTTTTGCAAAATCCTCTTCTAATAAAGTCGGATCTCCAGTGCCGCGAAGATAAAGGTTGCCATGTAACGTTTTCTTTTGAATAGAACCATCTATCCAGATGTCTGTCGGGAATGTGTGTGTTTCTCCTAGTATATCAAGAGCGATGGCTGATGTGAGCAGTTTCATATTAGAAGCAGGAGTAAGACGAATATCGGCTTGATGTTCATAAAGAAGAGAGGAGTCAGAAGTATCGCGGACGCTAATGCCGGAGATCGCGCCCTCTAAATCAGGTACTGTTCGTATAAATTCATCTAAAGCTGTCACCCACGGCAGTGAGTCGTCACGAGCTGTAAGTTGATCATCTTTTGCCGAAAAAGGGAGAAATAAAATCGACAGGATGCATATTTGTAAAAACAAGATCTGTGAAAAACGCTTCACCCAATCCCTCCTTTTTTGTCGCAGCTAATTTTAGAAGAATATGTTCATTATACACAAAAGAACGTTTGTTCTCAAAGGTTTTTTAAACAGAAAAGTCAGCTTTCTTTGACGAAAACTGACAAGCTCTTTACCTTTTTTCTGGATTCCAGCCATCGGTTCCGCTAAGAACAGCTTGCACTGTGATTTGACTTGCTTCGTTTTTCGTTAAAATGCTGGACCATTTTACGCGGTTTGTCGAATTGCTTCCTGCCCCTGTCGATCCGTATTCTTTATATCTAGCTGTTCTTTCGTTATCACGGTTATCCCAGTTATGCCATCCATCTGCCTTTATATGATCATCCATTTTTGTATAGAGGAATGTCACAGCAGAATGAGGCCGCCACGGACGTCCTAAATAAACTGATTGAACAGCAGCCGTCCCCTTTTTGAGCGTAGAATCGATGAATACATATCCATACTTTTGAGCTTCTGTTGTGGATGCTGCAGTAATATACCCATTTCCAAGACTTTTTATTTCAGCTCTTTTAAACACGGCTGTAGCTGATCCAAAAATAAAATCGACCGTGCCTTCGATATAGCAGTTTTCATAATATTGCCGGCCTGTACCTGTAGCATAAAGCGTATCTTGATAGCCTAAGACCCGTATTTGTTTGAACGCAGCCCGGTCACCGGACACGTATAGTGCAACCGCCTGACCAGCATGTCTGCCGGCCGTATTTTGAAAGGTGATATTTTCTGCGTAAAAGTCGTTCGCACGAATCATTGTGCTTGAGCTATTTGTTGTGCTACCAGTACTTGCATTTGTATCATTATACGTCAGAATCGTCTTGTGTTGGTCTTCCCCGATAAAGGACACGTAAGGTTTATTTTGCGGAAGCAGGATTTTTTCTTTATACACACCATTTTTAATATAGATCGTTACGCGCTGTTGATTGTTCACTGGAATCTTATCAATGGCAGACTGAACGGTTCGAAACGAGCCATTTCCCTTTTGATCGACCACAAGGACGCGATTTGTTTGATTCTGATGTCCGGCTGCTTGAAGTGAAGCTGAGTTCAATATTAATAAAGACAAGACGACTACAAGCCATACCTTTCCATACTTCATCGTACATCTCCTCCTCTTTGTGAACGTTTTCATTCAAACATTCTTTTTGATCCTATTCATGATACGCACAAAAAAACACCCACTTATAGATGGGAACTGACCCCATAAGATGAGACAAATAAAAAACACCTTCAAGTTTGAAAATGGATCGTTGTGATCCGAAATAAAACATGGAGGTGTTTTTTCTATGGGGACAAGAGTGAGTTATCCGGTTGAAGTCAAACAGAAGGCTGTAGAAATGAGATTGGCAGGCGTACCTATGAAAGAGATCATGCAGAAATTGAATATCAAGAATAAGACGCAGGTTCAGACATGGGTGAGGTGGCATAAAGCTGGGGATACACACCGGTTCGAACAGCCTGTTGGAAAACAATATACCTACGGAAAGGGTCCCGAGTACTCTTCCGAATTAGAGAGACTGCAGGCAGAAAATCGCTATTTGAGTCAACAGAATGAAGTTTTAAAAAAGTACAACGAATTGGAAAGGAAGTTGATAAGGAAACGTCAATCAAACTGGTAGAAGAATTGTGCAAAACGATGACGGTACAGGACATCTGTGTCCATTTAGGCATCTTACGTACTTCGTATTATAGATGGAAAAAGGATCTGACTCAGAATCAATCTAAAAGACAACTAGAGAAACAGGTCGGCACGTTGTGCCGAAAGCACAAATATCGATATGGTTATCGAAAAATCACAGCCATACTAAAAAGGAGAATGCGTATTAACCATAAAACTGTTCAACGTATCATGCAGAAAAACCAGTGGCAATGCCGGGTTAAAATGAAAAAGCGTAAGAAGAATGGGCAGCCCTATGCCGTGGCCAGTAATATACTGGATCGGAACTTTCAGTCTGATCGCCCTCTTGAAAAACTAGTAACGGACATCACGTATTTGCCTTATGGACAGAAACAATTGTACCTTTCCAGTATATTGGATTTATATAATGGAGAAGTGATTGCTTTTACGATTGGTGATAAGCAGGACACAGACTTTATCTTAAACACACTTAATCAGCTCCCAGCACTGCCTGAGAATTGCGTGTTACATAGCGATCAAGGTTCTGTGTATACATCTTACGAGTATCAGAAAGCTGTTCATATAAAAGGCATTACCATGAGCATGTCCCGTAAAGGGACGCCCGCTGATAATGCCTCCATCGAATCGTTTCATTCCTCACTAAAGTCTGAAACGTTCTATCTTAACAGGATTGACCGCACTACGACCAGCATCGTAGAACGCACTGTCAAAGAATACATTTATTATTATAACAACATTCGTATTCAAACGAAACTAAACAACCAATCACCGATAAACTATCGGCAATTGGCTGTATAAAGGTGTTTTGATCCCTGTCTCAAAAACGGGGGTCAGTCCCATGTTATGGATGTTTTTTAGACTTTTCATATTTCATTGCATAAATCCCTTCATTTTCAATCCATTCACAAAATAGAACGTCTCGATAAGAAGAAATGTGCTGCTTTTTTAATTGCTCACTCAGCCATGTTTCATCGAAGCCAGCTTCTTGTAAATCTTTTTTTAAAATTTCACCATCAATAATAAACGTTCTAGGCAATTTGACTTCTTTTCCCTTCACGTTCACATCTTCTGCGGTGGCTGTTGCGTATTTCATTTTCGGAAGAACGCTCACCGATCCATCTGTTTCCAAAATGGCATATTCAATTTCATTCAAGGCAAAATGACCCTTCGCACGAATCAGTGTCTGCAGTTGATTGAGATCAAGCATATTTTTCTTCAAGCGATTGTAGTGAATCTTCCCTTGATCAATGACAAGTGTCGGTCTTCCTTCTAAAAAGGCTCGAATACCTTTAAAGCGCTGTGAAAACCATTCAACTGTATAGATGAGAATGCCCCATACCGCAACAGCAAACAAAATATGCTGAATCTTGACTTCTGGGTCAAAAATGGCGTTTCCGACCATTTCCCCTAAAATCAGCGCAGAAATAAAATCAAATGGCGTGATTTGTGCGAATTGTGTTTTTCCTAATAATTTTGTAATAGAAAATAAGGCGAAAAACCCGATAAACAGTTCAATCAAAATGTTAAAAAACGGCACAAGCTTACCTTCCTTTCTTACTGCATTTATCTACAGCATGTACATGAAAGGAAGGATCTAAACCGGTTATACAAAGGCAGTAAAATCAAAACGTCGTCTTCCTAACCAATATGTCACACGTTTTGACATACCCGTGATCTAGTGCTTGAACGTTACCTGATGAAAGATAGATTTTCCAATCAGCTCACCCTTCCTTCAGCCAGCAAGCTGCCTTTAGTTCGTTCTTTTAGCTGCATCTCCACTAGAGCGAAAAAAAGTGATGGTAAATCAAACCATATCTGAATCATAAAAAGCCATGATCACTATTGGATCATGGCTTTTCTATATCATAAACACCCTTTGTTTGACCTATTTTGGCAGAACCGAACTCCCCATTAAATAACGGTCTACCTCGTGCGCCACTTGTCTGCCTTCATTTATTGCCCAGACAATCAAGCTTTGCCCGCGTCTTGCATCTCCCGCTGCAAATACGCCTTCTACATTTGTTGTATACTCCCCATACTTTGCGTCAATGCGATTGTTTTTGCTGTCCACGCCAAAGTGTTTCACGAGTGGCTGTTCAGTTCCCTCAAAACCAATTGCAATAAAGACTAGCTGAGCCGGCCATACTTTTTCTGTCCCTGGAATCTCATGAAATTCAAACTTCCCATGTTCGTTTTTCACCTTTTCCATTTGAATCGTATGAAGCTCTTTTAATTTTCCATTTTTATCTGCCACAATTTTTGTGGTTTGAATGGAATATTGACGCGGATCTTCCCCGAATTTAGCTTGTGCTTCTTCATAAGCATAATCGAGTGAGAAGACGTAAGGCTGTTCAGGCCACATGTTATCCCCTACACGTGTATCCGGAAGCTTCGGATGCTTCCCGAACTGAACAACACTTTTTGCTTTTTGGCGAAGGGCAGTTGCAACGCAATCCGCACCTGTATCTCCTCCGCCAATGACAATCACGTCTCTTCCTTTTGCATCAATAAAGTTTTTGTCTTTAAATCCTGAATCCAGCATGCTTTTTGTTGCGAGGGTTAAATAATCCATCGCAAGGTGAATCCCTTTAGCTTCCCGGCCTTCAATCAACAGGTCACGCTGCTTTTGTGCACCTGTACACAGGATGACCGCATCAAACTGTTCTTTCAGTTCATCGGCAGTGACATCCACGCCGATTTCTGTGTTCGTTACAAAATCAATGCCTTCTTGTCTCAACAGTTTGACTCTTCGCTCCACTATTTCTTTGTCCAGTTTCATGTTTGGAATGCCGTATGTTAGCAGTCCGCCAAGGCGATCAGACCGTTCGAACACTGTGACGGCGTGACCTGCTTGGTTTAATTGATCAGCACTTGCAAGTCCTGCTGGTCCTGAGCCGACAATGGCAATTTTCCTGCCTGTACGGCTTGAAGGAATTCTCGGTGTGATCCATCCATTTTCAAAGCCTTTATCAATGATCGTGCGTTCGATATTTTTAATTGAAACAGCTGGATCATTGATGGCGACTGTACATGACCCTTCGCAAGGCGCTGGACATACTCTCCCAGTAAATTCAGGGAAATTATTTGTTTTTTGCAGTCTTTCGAGCGCTTCTTTCCATCTCCCGCGATACACAAGGTCGTTCCATTCTGGAATTAAATTGTAGATCGGGCAGCCTGACACGCCGCCTTTGATCTCCATCCCAATTTGACAAAATGGTGTGCCGCAATCCATACATCTAGCGCCCTGCTTCTTCAATACGTCATCTGTATAAGGGGCTGAATATTCTTTCCAGTCATTTTGACGAGTGAGAGGGTCACGTTCATTTGGCTTTTCTCTTTTATAATCCATAAAACCTGTTGCTTTGCCCATTGTCCTCTCCCCTTTCTTAATGAGCGAGGGCTGCTTTTTGCCCGTTTGCCGTTTCTTGATTTTTCGGTTTCGTGTTTGCTTCAAAGGCATACATGACCGCTTCCTCATGACTAAGGCCCGCTTGTTTTTGTTCTTCAATGCTTTGAAGCATCATTTTGTAATTTCTCGGAATGACCTTGATGAATTGATCCTTTTCTTGCGCCCAGTTTTCTAAAAGTGCCGAAGCTTTTGCGCTGTTTGTATAGTGAAGGTGCTCTTGAATCAGCTGTTTCACTTCTTGCTCTTCATCGTGATCTGTGAGTTTTTCAAACATGATCATTTCCATGTTGCACATTCTTTTGAACTGTTTCGCATCGGATGTATGGACATAAGCTACGCCGCCAGACATGCCTGCGCCAAAGTTTTTCCCGACGTCTCCTAAAATGACGACACGTCCGCCAGTCATATATTCACATCCATGATCACCGATTCCTTCAACAACCACCTGCACGCCTGAATTACGAACGGCAAAGCGCTCACCTGCACGCCCGTTAATAAAGGCTTTTCCGCTTGTCGCTCCGTAGAATGCGACGTTTCCGACAATCACATTTTCATGTCCATTTTGTACAAAGTGATCAGATGTTTTGACTGCAATTTTGCCTCCAGAGAGTCCTTTGCCGATATAGTCATTTGAATCACCTGTTAAATAGAGAGACATGCCCTTTGGCACAAAAGCACCGAAGCTTTGTCCTGCGGAACCAGTGAACCTTAGTGTGATCGTATCCTCTGGCAAGCCTTCTTCCCCGTAGCGCTTAGACACTTCACTTCCAGTAATGGTTCCGGCCACACGGTTGATATTGCGAATATTCAATGATAGATCAACCGGCGTTTGATGATTCAGCGCTTCCTGTACATAAGGGAGGATTTCATTCATATCCAGTGATTCATCAATTTTATGATTTTGCGGTGTTCTGAATGTACGAGCTCCTTCTGGCTGATAAAGCAGTGTTTCAAGGTCTAGCTGGCCTGCTTTCCAGTGAGCTTTTGCTCGTTCGCTAACTCCTAGAACATCCGTGCGTCCAATTAATTCATCCATTGATGTAAAGCCAAGTTCCGCTAAGATTTCTCTTACTTCCTCAGCAATAAACATCATGAAATTCACAATGTGGTCAGGATTCCCCATGAATTTTTTGCGAAGCTCTGGATTCTGTGTAGCAACGCCGACTGGGCAAGTATCTAAATGACATGCTCTCATCATCACACAGCCCAATACGACAAGTGGAGCTGTCGCAAAGCCGTATTCTTCTGCTCCTAAAATCGCAGCCATGACCACGTCGCGGCCAGTCATTAACTTTCCGTCCGTTTCAAGAACGACTCTTTCGCGAAGGCCGTTTAACACAAGGGTTTGATGCGCCTCTGCCAAACCGAGTTCCCAAGGAAGTCCTGTGTGTTTAATACTCGTTTTCGGCGAAGCTCCTGTACCGCCGTCGTATCCACTGATGACAATGACATCCGCCGTCCCTTTTGCAACACCTGCTGCAATCGTACCAACACCTGCTTTAGACACAAGCTTGACACTGATGCGGGCATCACGGTTCGCGTTTTTCAAATCATGGATCAGCTGCGCTAAATCCTCGATGGAATAAATATCATGATGCGGCGGTGGTGAAATCAATCCGACGCCTGGTGTAGATCCGCGTACATCGGCGACCCAAGGGTATACTTTATTTCCTGGCAGCTGTCCGCCTTCTCCCGGCTTTGCCCCTTGTGCCATTTTAATTTGCAGTTCATCTGCATTGACTAAATAATGACTCTTTACGCCAAAGCGTCCAGAAGCAATTTGTTTAATCGCACTTCTGCGATCATCGCCGCGCTCATCAACTGTAAAGCGAGCAGGATCTTCTCCGCCTTCTCCGCTGTTACTTTTACCGCCAATTCGGTTCATGGCAATGGCAAGTGCTTCGTGCGCTTCTTTACTTAAAGATCCAAATGACATGGCGCCTGTCTTGAATCGGCGCACGATGGATTCAGCAGATTCAACGTCTTCCAAACGAACTGGTTTTTGTTTTGGCTGGAAAGCAAATAAATTTCGAAGGAAGCCGATTCTTTCTTCGTCCGCTGCCTTTGTATATTGCTTAAATAGATCGTAATCTTCATTGCGGCATGCCCACTGAAGCGTATGGATCGTTTTTGGATTAAAGGCATGGTGCTCACCATTTTTTCTCCACTGGAAGTCACTTCCTGATTCGAGTGTTTGGTCAGTCGCTGCCTGATACCCTGCTTCATGACGAAGTTTTGCTTCATGTGCAATGGTCTCAAGGTCAATCCCGCCAAGCTGAGAAGCTGTTCCCGTGAAATACGCCTGAATGACGTCTTCACTAATGCCGACGGCTTCAAAGATTTGCGCTCCTCTGTAGCTTTGCACAGTGGAGATTCCCACTTTAGACATGACTTTGACGACACCTTCGGTTACGCTTTTACCAAACTTTGTGACTGCTTCATCAAAGCTGAAAGAGATCGCTTCTTCTGCAATCAACTGTTTGTACGTTTCATAGACAAGGTAAGGATGGATCGCATCTGCTCCATAGCCAATCAGTGCGGCAAAATGATGAACCTCTCTGACTTCTCCAGATTCAACGATCAGACTCACCTTTGTCCGTAAGCCTTGACGCACAAGATGCTGATGCAGTGCACTTAGCGCCAGAAGTGGTGGAATCGGCACTTTTTCTTCCGTCATTTCACGATCGGAAAGAATTAATAAAGATACACCTTCACGGATCGCTTTTTCCGCCTCTTCAAACATCGCATCCAGCCCGCGCTTTAAATCATCGGTGAAAAGAGTATGAATCGTTTTGCTTTTAAAGGCATTATGAACAATTGTTCTCAAACCGTTAAACTGTCCGCTTGTTAAGACGGGTGTATACAGTTTAATTCGTCGGCATGAATATTCATTCGGATGTAAAATATCTCCTTCAGCACCTAACCACGTCATCGTAGATGTCACAAGCTGCTCACGAATGGCGTCAATCGGCGGGTTCGTCACTTGTGCAAACAGCTGCTTGAAGTAAGAAAACAGAGACTGCGCACGATCTGATAACACAGCAAGCGGAGTGTCGCTTCCCATTGAACCGATTGGGTCCTTGCCTTCTTCTAGTAAAGGAATTAAATACTTTTGAATGTCCTCGTACGTATAATGGAAGGCACGCTGGCGCGTCAATAAATCATCCATTATACTAGAATTTTCTGAATTTTCTTCCGAGCGATTGACGTGCACCATTTCTTCATCAAGCCATTTTTGATAAGGAAGTTCATTGGCAATCGTCGATTTCACTTCTTCGTCAGAAATAATTCGCCCTTCTTCTAAATCAATTAAGAGCATTTTACCTGGCTCAAGACGATCTTTATACTTCACATCCTCTTCATTTGTGTCGATCACACCGACCTCAGAAGAGAAAATGATATGATCATCATTTGTGACATAGTATCTTGCCGGTCTTAATCCGTTTCGGTCTAAGATGGCTCCGATTTGTTTACCATCAGTAAAGGAAATAGCTGTTGGCCCATCCCACGGTTCCATGAGAGAACTATGGTATTCATAAAATGCCCGTTTTTCTTTCGACATGTGCGTGTTTTCAGTCCATGGCTCTGGAATCAGCATCATGGCTGTATGAGCAGGTGTACGGCCTGCAAGCACAAAGAATTCAAAGGCATTGTCTAGAATGGATGAATCACTTCCGTCTGCATTCAGCACTGGCAAAATCTTGTCTAAATCGTCTCCGAAAGCTTCAGATACGAATTGTTGTTCTCTTGCTCTCATCCAATTGATGTTTCCTCTTAATGTGTTAATTTCACCGTTGTGAATCAAATAGCGGTTTGGATGGGCTCTTTCCCATGTAGGAAATGTATTTGTACTAAATCGTGAATGAACAAGTGAAAATGCAGAAACAAATGTTTCATCCTGAAGATCAAGATAAAAAGCATCGACTTGATCTGATGTTAAAAGCCCCTTGTATACAATGGTTTGACTCGACAGGCTGACAAAGTAAAATTGTTTTTCCTCTGCTGTCCCCCAGTTCTCAGCCTGTTTACGAATGACATATAATTTTCTTTCAAATGACAAACGATCTGTGATCTTGTCATTTGCCCCGATAAAGACTTGCCTCACAACCGGACAGCTCTTCGCTGCGACAGTACCAATTTTCCCTGCATCAATAGGAACTGTTCTCCAGCCAATTAATGTTTGACCTTCTTGTTTAATGAACTCGTTGATTTTTTGCTCGATGGCTTGGCGCGTTTTCTCGTCATCCTCTTTTGAAAAGAAGACCATTCCTACCCCGTAACGGCCCTTTTCAGGAAGTGCAAAGTCTTTGCAGCTTTTTCTAAAGAAAGCGTCTGGTAGTTGTACCATTAAGCCGGCACCATCACCTGTATACGGATCACTGCCTTGCCCGCCGCGGTGATCAAGCTGGCACAGCATTTGTAATCCCTTTTTGACGATGCTGTGTGTCGCTTCCCCTTTTAAATGAGCGTACAGTCCGATCCCACATGCATCATGTTCAAATTCAGGACGGTAGAGACCTTGTGGTTGTGGTAGTTGATTATAAGTCATCGTTTCTCTCCCCCGTTTAAAAGATCCGTTTTTTCACAGTTATAAAATCTCACAAACTCTGTAACTTATTTTAAGTTTTCAAATTAATATAAACAATATATAATTTAGATGAAAACAATCTCTTTTTGAGATAGATGGGTGTGAAGTGTAAAAATGGAGCTTCGTCAGTTGCGTTATTTTGTAGAAGTCGCAGACCGTGAACACGTGTCAGAAGCGGCTGAAAACTTACATGTTGCCCAATCTGCGATCAGCCGGCAGATTGCGAATTTAGAAGAAGAACTTGGAGTGGCCTTATTCGAACGAGAAGGACGAAATATCAAATTAACGAAGATCGGCAGACAATTTTTAGATCATGTCAGAACGGCACTAAAAGCCATTGATTATGCGAAAGAGCAAATTGATGAATATTTAGATCCGCACAAAGGAACCGTCAATATCGGCTTTCCTACTAGCCTAGCAAGCCAAGTGCTACCTTCTGTTATTTCCGCCTTTAAGCAGGAATACCCAGAGGTCGATTTTTTACTTCGTCAAGGATCCTATAAATTTCTCATTGAAGCTGTAAAAAATCGAGATATTGATCTCGCCTTTTTAGGACCTGTACCGACAAACGATCCTCAAATAGAAGGAAATATTTTGTTTTCAGAAAGCATTTATGCCTTGCTGCCTGTCAGTCACCCCTTTAGCGGACAAAGGAGTATTCATTTAAGTGATTTAAGAAAAGATCATTTCGTGTTATTTCCAGAAGGTTATGTGCTGAGACAAATTGCGGTTGATGCTTGTAAGCAGGCAGGCTATGAGCCAACCATTTCATCTGAAGGAGAAGATTTAGACGCCATTAAAGGTCTCGTATCAGCGGGTATGGGCGTTACCTTATTACCCGAAAGTGCCTTTTATGAAACCACACCGCGCTTTACAGCGAAGATTCCGATCGATTTTCCGCAAGTGAGAAGAACTGTTGGAATTATTGCTTCTAAATCACGAGAAATGTCACCTTCTGCTCATGATTTTTATGTGTTCGTGAAGGATTTCTTTTCTAAAATTGAACAATATAAATAATTCATTAAAACAAGACATTTCATTTGTGGAAATAATCCCTCTTTGTATATGATGGGTTACAGAACAACACACTATATGGAAGAAAGGTATTCGTATGAAATCAATTTTATCGTTTTTAAAGCCGTATCGGCTATCCGTTGTGTCCATTGTGATCCTCACCTTTTTAAGCAGTATGCTCCAGCTGTATTTACCGACGCTTACGGCAGATATCGTCGATGTCGGGATCGTCCAAGGAGATATTGCTTACATATGGAAGGTTGGCGGCTGGATGGTGGCTTGTTCTTTACTTGCCATCTTACTCACGATCTGGAAGTCTTACTTGTCATCAAAGACTGCACTTGGCTTCGGGCGTGATATGAGAAGACAGCTGTTTGTGCATGTCGAACAATTTTCACTAGAAGAATTTCAAAGGATCGGGACGTCTTCCTTTATTACAAGATCAACAAATGATGTGAAACAAGTCCAAGATGTCACGATCATGATCTTACAAATGATGACGAGAGCACCACTCATGCTTGTGGGCGGAATTATTTTGGCTGTATCCCGAGATGCTGTCCTGTCTCTCATCTTTCTAGCTGCTCTTCCCCTTCTTGGCGGATTTATCTACTTGGTGTCGAGAAAAGCCATTCCTTTATTCGGTCAGCTTCAGAAAAAAACAGATCGGCTGAATTTAATTATGCGAGAATCTCTTTCAGGCATCCGGGTCATTCGTGCTTTTAACCGTGTAGATGATGAAAAGGAGCGTTTTCAAGAAGCCAACACATCCTACAAGGATACTGGTCTGAGAGTCAACCGTTTAATGGCTTACTTGTTTCCATTTATGCTCATCATCATGAACTTCACAAATATCGGCATTGTCTGGCTAGGTGCAAACCGAATTGATGCCGGAGAGATGGAAGTAGGGAATCTTATTGCCTTTATCCAATATGCGATGATGATTTTAATGGCACTGATTATGCTGTCGATGAGTTTTATTATGGTCCCAAGAGCACAAGCATCAGCTAAACGGATGAATGAAGTGTTAAACATGGAACCGAAAATTCAAGACAATAAAGGAACGGTTACTGACCTGCACGCGCCCGCACAATCCATTCGCTTTGAGGATGTGTCATTTTATTACTCAAATGCTGAAAAGCCGGCAGTTCAAAACATTTCGTTTGAAGCCAAAACTGGCGAAACGACAGCTATTATCGGAAGTACAGGTTCAGGGAAAACCACTCTTCTCCAGCTAATGACGCGCTTCTATGAAGCAACTGAAGGCCGGATTACACTAGATGGTGTAGACATTAGAAAGCTGCCTCAGGAGAAACTAAGAGGGCAGATGGGCTACGTTTCTCAAAAAGCGGTTTTATTTAGTGGAACCATTGCCGATAATGTACGCTTCGGCAGGCAGAATGCAAGCGATGAAGACGTCTGGCAGGCGCTGCGCACGGCGCAGGCAGAAGAATTTGTTTTGCAAAAAGATGGCGGAATCAATGCGGAAATTGACCAGGGCGGATCGAATCTATCTGGCGGTCAAAAGCAGCGTCTTTCTATTGCAAGAGCGCTAGTGAGAAAGCCGTCATTCTATCTGTTTGACGATAGTTTCTCAGCACTTGATTACAAAACAGATGCGAAGCTTCGGGCATCATTAGAAGCGGAAAAAGCGCATGCAGCCCTCATCATTGTGGCGCAAAGAATCAGCACAGTGAAGCATAGTGATAAAATCATCGTACTAGATGATGGGAAAATCGCAGGTATCGGAACACATGAACAATTACTGAAGGACAACCTTGTCTATCAAGAGATTGTTGCATCACAGGAAGGTCAGGAGGTGGAGCGAGGATGAGTAAAAAAATGTCTTCCGGCATGGGCCATAAAGGCGGCCACCCTAGAGGACCTGTCGCAAAACCAAAGGAATTTAAGAAAACACTGCTTCGTTTGATTGGCTATTTAAAACCAAGAAAGATTCAATTGATCATTGTCTTCATTGCAGCAGTCGGTTCAACCGTCTTTAACGTCATTAGTCCAAAGCTGCTAGGGGATGCCACCTCTTCCCTGTTTGACAGCTTTACACAAGGAACAGCTGTACAATTTGATGTCATTTCACGAATCTTATTGCTGCTTGTCGTGCTATACGTCGTTGCTGCCCTCTTTTCATTCGTACAGCAATATGTCATGGCGGGTGTCTCCCAACAGACCATTGCTGAATTACGGCAAGAAGCAAATGACAAGCTCACACGTCTCCCCCTTCGGTATTTTGATAAAACAACCCACGGGGACACGCTGAGCCGTGTAATGAATGATATCGATAATATTAATACTTCGCTTCAGCAGGCACTCACCCAAGTGATTACATCTGTCATTACGGTCATTGGGATTGTCGTCATGATGCTATTGATTAGTCCGCTGTTGACCTTGCTTGTTTGTTTAACACTGCCGCTCAGCCTGTTTGCGATTCGCGGCATTACGTCATTTTCTCAAAAGCATTTTAAAGCGCAGCAAAAAGAGCTGGGGATGATCAATGGACATATTAATGAAATGTTCACAGGGCATCAAACGGTTCGTGCGTATGGCTACGAAAAGAAAGCGATCGATACATTTGATCAATTAAACGAACAGCTGTATGAATCATCGAGGAAAGCGCAGTTCATATCCGGTTTAATGATGCCATTGATGACGTTTATCGGGAACCTTGGCTATGTAGCAGTCAGTGTAGCCGGCGGTATTCTTGTGATTAACGGGAATATTCGTGTCGGAGATGTGCAGGCGTTTATCCAATACACGCAGCAAATGTCTCAACCGCTCGTGCAAGCATCAAGCGTCGCCAACTTGGTTCAATCAGCGATTGCTTCTGCTGAAAGGGTGTTTGAAATCCTGGATGAGAAAGAAGAAAGTCCCGAGGAAGATGCAGCAATTGATCTTGAATCACTTTCAGGTGATGTGAGCTTTGAACAAGTTCAATTCGGATATGAAAAAGACCATCCAATTATTAAAGATTTGACTTTAGATGTCAAAGAAGGTCAAACGGTTGCGATTGTCGGGCCAACAGGCGCTGGAAAAACAACCATCATCAATCTTTTAATGCGTTTCTATGAATTAGATCAAGGCTCGATCCGTATCGGCGGCGTCAAAACAACTGATCTCAGCCGTCAGCAAGTACGCGACTTATTTGCAATGGTTCTTCAGGATACGTGGCTTTTTGAAGGGACGATTCATGATAATATTGCCTATGGCAGGCAGAACGTCTCAAAAGAGGATGTCATCAAAGCCGCCAAACATGCTTATGCTGATGACTTCATCCGCACGCTTCCAGACGGATATGACACACTCTTAACAGAAGATGCCGGCAATCTATCCCAAGGTCAGCGCCAGCTGTTAACCATCGCCCGTGCGATTTTATCTGATCCAAAAATCTTAATATTAGATGAAGCGACGAGCAGTGTGGATACACGGACAGAGATGCACATTCAAAAAGCGATGAATGAATTGATGAAAGGCCGAACGAGCTTCGTCATTGCACACAGACTGTCGACGATTAAGGATGCCGACCTTATTCTAGTCATGAAAGATGGCACCATCATTGAAAAAGGAACGCACAGAGAACTCTTAAAACAAAATGGTTTCTATGCAGACTTATATATGAGCCAATTTACGGAGAATCAAGTCGGTTAAATATAAAAAAGGATAGACACGCATCCATGCGGTCTATCCTTTTTTGGTTAATCTAAACGCTTTTTCACTTTTACACTGAGTTTCGTTATATACTCTGCTTCATTTTTAGACAAGAGTGAATGAAGCAAATACTCCTCAAAGACATCTCCATCCAGCATCATGTCCTCTTTCTCGATTACATCTAACAAGCGCGAATAAGCAGATTCAATCTCTTCATATGATCCTTGATCATACATCACCGCATAAAGGCCCGCAGGTTTTTTAACTGCTCCCGGCGCTTCCATTCGGCAAAACAGCTGATCTGACTGATGATAGTGGCGCTGAAGAAACTGCTCCTTTTTTAAGACAGCACCATTTGCCGCAGCCCCTTTTATGCCAATTTCCTTTAGAAAATGTCCAACAATTCGAGATATTTCTTCTACGGATGTATTCATGTCAATCGGGTTCGATGCACTTAATACAACTGGTTCTTCTGGGAGCTCTTGAAACAGCACCTCCCCTATTTTTACAGATGATAGTTCATGCGTCGTCTCCATGACCCGCATAAGAAAAGACTGGATATCTTGAAGTTTTTCAATCTCTTGTTTGACCTTGTCTATTTGTTCTGCTGCTAGGCTTTGGAGCCTTTCTCGGGAAGGCTCAGTGAAATATTGTTTTAACTCTTTTATCGGAAATTGCACAGCTCGAAGGGATTGAATCGCTATAAAATGATCAAATTGCTCAAGTGTATAGTAACGGTACCCATTTTCATGAACACGAGCTGGCTTAAATAAATCAATTTTATCGTAATAAAACAAGGTATCTTTCTTTACATCAAATAGCTTGGCAAATTCTCCAGTGAAAAATGTTTTTTGCACATCATTCATCATCATTAAGGCTCCTCTCTTGACTATGGAGTTACTCCACCCTTTATGATAACATGCAGAACACTACTACGCTTGGAAAGGATAAAAACATGAACAACATCACTCAACATGAAGTGACATTAGAACTGGCAAAAAAAGAGGACTTCCCTTCAATGAAAAAAGAGCTGCAGAAAGCTTTTACAGCTGGCGTGATCGATGCATTTGGCGATGCGCATGATGGACCGATTCCTCCAGGTGAAGTGATTGATGAATCTTTTCATTCGAATGAACACATTGTTTATCATATTATGCTAAATGGCGAAAAAGCAGGCGGCGTTGTCATTAAAATCAACCACGAGACCCACCACAACTCAGTTGACTTATTATACATCTCTTCATCCTCACACGGAAAAGGCATTGGTCAGGCAGCATGGAAAGCCATCGAGGCGCAATATCCAGAAACGATTGTTTGGGAAGTTGTGACTCCGTATTTTGAAAAACGCAACATTCATTTCTATGTCAATAAGTGCGGCTTTCAAATTGTGGAGTTTTATCATATGAAACATCCAGATCCGAACGCACCTCATGAAACTGATCAAGAAAATCAGCATACTGCACCTGAGGAATTTGAATTTTTTAAGTTTGAGAAAGTGATGAAGAAAACCTGCTCTAGCCAATAAATATCTGCATCAAAAAAACACTACCCCATGAAAAAAGGTAGTGTTTTTTGAATCTCATCTAGCTTCTAATCTGACCGTCTCCAGACAGAAGTAACTTCGTTGTTGTGAGTGCTGGAAGCCCCATTGGACCTCTGGCGTGCAGTTTTTGAGTGGAGATACCAATTTCAGCCCCGTATCCAAGTGCACCGCCGTCTGTAAACCGAGTAGATGCGTTATGATAAACCGCCGCCGCATCGACTTCGTTTAAAAACATGAGTGCTTGCTCTTCATCCTCTGTCACGATGGCTTCTGAATGTTTTGTACCGTACTTTTCAATATGGTGGATCGCTTCCTCGATGGAATCGACTACCTTTACGGCAAGATCAAGACTTAAATACTCATCTGTCCAGTCCACTTCCACAGCAGGAATGGCGTTTGAAAAATGAGGCAGTGCAGCCTCGTCGCCATGTACGGTGACATGGTGCTCTAGCAGGGCTTCATTCAGCGATGCCGCATTTTCTTTCAGCCAATCGCGATGGATGATTAGCGTCTCAAGTGCATTACATACAGCTGGACGATTCGTTTTTGCATTGATGACAATCTCAATGGCTTTTTTCACATTGGCTGTTTGATCAATAAAGACATGACAGTTTCCTGTTCCTGTTTCAAGGACGGGAATGGTAGATTGTTCAACCACTGTTTTAATTAAAGAAGCTCCGCCTCGCGGAATTAAGACATCAATCCATTCTTTTAGATGAAGCATCGCTTGAACCGATGAACGGTCTGTTTGTTCTATCAATTGCACCGCATCACGCGGGATCTTTGTTTGATCCAATGCTTCATGAATCACACTCACAATGGCTTTGTTGGAAGAAATAGCGGAGGAACCGCCTTTTAAAATCACTGCGTTGCCTGCCTTGAGGGCAAGCCCTGCTGCATCGACAGTGACGTTCGGTCTCGCTTCATAGATCATCCCGATCACGCCGAGCGGTACTCTTCGGCTTTTCACATACAAGCCATTTTCAAGAGTCCATTCATCCAATATTTCTCCAACAGGATCTGTTAATCTCGTCACAAGCCGCAAGCTTTCGGCAAACTCATGAATTCTTTCTTCATTTAACATTAAACGATCCAAGAGTGCCTCTGAAAAGCCCTTTTCCTTCCCGGCATCTATATCCTTTTGATTCTCTTGCAAGATGAACGTGCTATTTTGTACTAACGCTTCTGCTAGTTTCAGCAGTGCCTCGTTTTTATCCTCTGTATGAAGTAAACCTAGTTTTTTTGAAACGTACTTTGCTTTTTTTGCTTTTTCTTTGACCGATGTGACAACTTCAGCTGTCAGTGTCATGGAATTCCTCCCTTTTGGTTAGCAAACTGGTATCGATAGATCTAAATGACAAACAAATGCTTCAAGATCGACGACATGCACTACTTCATCCTGCAAGAAGTCACGCTTTTGGATGAGTTCATCTGACGAATAATTCACAATGCCCAGTCCGATTTCTCTTTCATCTTGATCTAAAATACGGACGACATCCCTTTTTTTAAATGAACCCTTCACATTGACAATGCCATCGGAATCGAGGCTCCTCTCACGGTGCATGAGGAGTTCCTGTGTTTTCTCACGAATGACGATCTCGCCTTTTGGTCCAGAATGAAAGGCAATCCACTGCTTCTTGTAATTCAGCGGTGCTAAATTTTCATCAGCAGTAAAATAAGTGCCGTCCTCTGTTCCATTAATGGCTTTGTCTAAAATGTGAGGCGTATCCGCTTTTCCTAAAAAGCCATTGATACCAGCGGCCATTGAAATTTTAAACGCATCGAGCTTTGATTTCATTCCGCCTGTGCCCACACTGCTGCCTGCATCTCCAGCCGCTGCTTCGATGTCTTCTGTGATGTCTGTGACTTCAAGAATTCGCTTCGCATTTGGGTTTGTATGCGGGTTATCTTCATACAAGCCATCAATATCAGATAAAATGGCAAGGAAATCCGCATCAATGAGTCCAGCTACTTTTGCAGACAATGTATCGTTATCTCCGAACTTCAAGCGGTTAATCGTCACCGTATCATTTTCATTGATAATCGGAATAATGCCTCGATCTAATAACACATTCATCGTGTTGCGCACATTTTGATAGCGCGTTTCATCTGAAAAATCACTTCTTGTGATTAAAAGCTGTGAGGCAATATAACCGTGTGATAAAAATAAAGTAGAATATGATTCCATTAAAAGGCCTTGCCCGATTGAGGCAGATGCCTGTTTTTCCGGCAGTGTTTTGGGTCTATCGATAAATCCTAGTTTTCGGTAGCCAGCTGCAACCGCACCAGATGAAACCAAAATGACTTCGTGCCCTTCATCTTTGAGTTTCACAATTTGATTGACGAGGTTTTCTAGTTTTTTTAAACTAATCTCTCCTTGAAAGCTAGTAAGAGAGCTGCTTCCGATTTTTACAACAATTCGTTTTCTCTCTTTATCTGCGTACACCTTATCACTCCTGTACCTGAGCTCTATTTATATAGATACTTTTTGTTTTTGCTGTTTGCTGATCTCTTTTGATCGATTGGTAGCATGTTTGACGGCCTGCTTGATTGCTTCTCCTCCGCCAAAATCATCTAATGCATTCAGTCCTGCAGCTGTTGTTCCATTTGGTGACGTAATTTTCTCTCTCAGAGTAGAAGGGTTTTCCTCTGTTTCTTGCAGCATTTTCGCAGCGCCGAGAAGTGTCTGCGCGCCAATTTGGCGAGACAATTCCTTAGATAAACCTGCTTCTTCTCCTGCTTCTTCGATTCTTTCCATTAAGAAATAAAAATAGGCTGGTCCGCTTCCGGCAATTCCAGTAAAAATATCCATTTGCTCTTCCTGAATGGTATACACTTCGCCCATTTCAGATAAAAGAGCCTGACTCATGCTGATATGGTCGTCTTTCACATAACGTCCAGCACATAAAGCGGTCGCTGAAGCCCCGATCGTACTTGACGTATTCGGCATGACCCTCATCACGGGCTGCCCTTCATGCAGCATATCTTCAATATACGATTGCTTCACGCCTGCAAGGACAGACATGATCAGCTGGTCTCTCTGAATATGAGGTTTTAACGATTCAAGTGCTGTTTCAGCATCCTTTGGCTTCATGGCCAGGATCAACATATCCATTTCTTCAAAAGGAAAAGAATCCATTGTGGCTGTTTGTATTCCGTAACGTGTCGTTAGTTCATTCAATCGAAGTTGATTTTGTCTGTTTGTTGCGTAAATTTGGCCTAGCGGCATTTGTCCTGATCGTACAATCCCTGCAATCATTCCTTCCGCCATAGAACCTGCTCCAATGAAAGCAACTTTCTTTTGATCAATGATATTGATCCTCTCCCTTGTTCGCTTTTTGTTCGTGTTTTTCGCACGTAAGTTATCGTAACATGATGAGAAATCGTGTCAAGAAAGAGCCAGCGCTTTTCAAAAGTCCCGAATACGCGTTCAACCGCTTGCTGTATGTATACTGACTGCGCTTTTGCAAAACAAAATTTAGATCTAAAGAACTATATGTATTTGCATCATAGTACCCTTTCGTTCGACTGAATTCCCCATTTTATTTTTGGTTTCGGTGACTTCAATTCTATTTTATAGAAAGCGCTATCATTTCTAATGGATTTCTATTTTCCTATATGACGAATGTGCTTGAATCTTCCGATTAGACTATTGACATATTTTAGAAAACATGTCCGTTGAAATGATATTTTACGGGTGATACCGTGAAAGGGAAACTAAGTGAAAAAGGAGCGTTCATAATGAAAGTGAAAGAAAACTATATCAATGTCATTCCAATGAAAGAAATCCGTTCGACCGATGACCTTCTTTTCCCGTTCCCTATTTACAATGAGCTACGTGCGCAGAGTGATATTAGATATGATGAAACAAGAAAGTGCTGGGATCTCTTTCGATATGCGGATATCCAGTCTGTTCTGAAGCAGCCAAAAGTGTTCTCATCACAGCGAGGAAGAAGCACGACAAAAACGAGTATTTTAACGATGGACCCACCAAAGCATACAAAAATGAGAGCACTCGTCAATAAAGCATTCACGCCAAAAGCGATTAAACAATTAGAAGATAACATTAAAGACCTGACACATGACCTGCTGCAACAAGTCAAAGATCAGCGTACGTTTGATATCGCGGAAGATCTAGCAGCTCCCCTGCCTGTCATGATTATTGCTGAGCTTCTCGGCGCAGAGGTAAAGGATAGAGCGTTCATTAAGAAACATTCTGATGCCCTAGTAGCAGGTGCAAAGGATGAATCAAAAGAAGCCATTCAAGCAGTAGTCGATATGCAGAAACGCGCAGAGGAAGAGCTGTCCACTTATTTTGCTCACTTGATCCAAAAACGAAAAGAATCCCCTGCTGATGACCTGATCTCACTTCTTATTCAAGCAGAAATCGATGGTGAGCATTTAACCGAGAATGAACTACTTGGTTTTTGTATTCTATTACTTGTTGCTGGTAATGAGACAACGACCAATTTGATTACAAATGCAGTAAGACTGCTAACAGAGCAGCCGCATATTGCCGAAGCAGTACGGCAAGCCCCCTCTCTTATTCCTCAATTGACCGAGGAAACGTTACGCTATTACCCGCCTGTTCAAGCCATTGGGCGAATCGCGGCCGAGGATGTTGAGATTGCAGGCTCAAAAATTAAAAAAGGAGACTATCTCATTAGTTGGGTCGCTTCAGCAAATCGCGATGAACAGAAATTTGACGATCCAGATACGTTCCGTCTTGACCGGAAATCAAACCCACATATGAGCTTTGGCTTTGGCATTCATTTTTGTCTCGGTGCACCGCTTGCCCGCCTTGAGAGCAACATTGCCCTTGAGGTTTTACTCCAGACGTTTCAAGACATCACCTGTGCGGCAGATCAGCTAAAACCTATTCAAAGCACATTTGTTTTTGGGGTAAAAGAATTTCCTGTACAGGTCACCCGTTTTTAAAAGTCCCTTTTGAGGGGCTTTTTTTCATTTTCTTCAATTCATCATCTCTTTCTTACCTTCCACCTCCGAACATGCTAAAATAAAGTCCATATAAAGTGATAACGGATTTCAGAAAAGGAGCCAAAAATTCATGACCGATTATACAGCAATGAAAGACGGAATATTCAAATCAGTTTGTTCGTTAGATTGCCCGGATCAGTGCGGTCTTTTGATACATAAAGAAAATGGAAAGATCGTAAAAGTGCAGGGAGATCCAGACCACCCCGTCACCCAAGGCAACATATGTAACAAAGTGCGGAATGTCACAGCCCGTTTATATGATGAAAAGCGACTGACCACTCCTTTGAAGCGTGTTGGTCGAAAAGGCGATGGACAATTTGCCCAGATTACGTGGGAAGAAGCCATTGAAACTATTCGGCAAAAATGGACAAAACTGATTGAAGAAAAAGGTCCAGAAAGTATTCTGCCTTACAGTTTTTATGGGAATATGGGCAATCTGAATGCAGAAGGCATGGACCGCCGCTTTTTCTATCGTCTTGGTTCAAGTCAATTAGACAGGACCATCTGTCAGTCAGCAGGAACGACTGGCTATAAATATACAATGGGTGCAAGCATTGGGACAGATCCAGAAGAGACCATTCATACGAAACTATTCATCTTTTGGGGCATCAATGCCGTGTCGACCAATATGCACCAAATCACCCTTGCACAAAAAGCGCGAAAGCAAGGAGCAAAGATTGTCGTGATTGATGTTCACAAGAACCAAACTGGACGGATGGCAGATTGGTTCATTCCGCTTCGACCTGGTACTGACAGTGCACTTGCCCTTGGCATCATGTATGTCCTTTTTAAAGAAGGACTGACAGATGAAGCCTTTTTAGAATCTTATACAACCGGTCATAAGGAGCTGCGTGAGCATGTGAAGCAGTATGATCCAGACACTGTTGAGGGCATCACGGGGGTTTCTAAAGAGGATATCCTTACACTTGCAAGAATGTACGCAGAAACATCGCCATCTCTTATTCGTATTGGCAATGGTTTGCAGCACCATGATAATGGCGGAATGAGTATTCGAACCATTTCCTGCCTCCCTGCCCTAACTGGTCAGTGGCTCCACAAGGGCGGCGGTGCGATGAAATCAAACTCTTCTTTTCTCAGCTATAATGAAACAGCTCTTCAGCGGCCGGATTTATTAAAAGAACGCATGCCTAGATCATTTAATATGAATCAGCTGGGCAGTGTGCTGACAAATGCAGCGCCTTCCATTGATTCACTCTTTGTTTACTCGTCTAACCCAGCCGTTGTCGCGCCTGAAGCAAATAAAGTAAGAGAAGGTTTGCTGAGAGATGACTTATTTACAGTCGTTCATGATCTATTTCTGACAGAGACAGCTAAGTATGCAGACATTGTCCTGCCGGCAACATCCGCTTTTGAAAATGAGGATTTCTATACATCATACTGGCACCATTATATTCAAATTCAAGAGCCAGTGATTGAACGCTATGGAGAAAGCAAATCCAATACGGAAGTGTTCCGCTTGTTAGCCCATGCGATGGGCTTTGAAGATGAAGCCTTCCGCGAGACAGATGCGGAACTCATGGAACAAGCCCTTCATCATCCAGAAAATCCGCATTATGAGGACATTTCATACGAGGCATTAAAAGAAAAGAAATGGATCAAAGCAAAACGAGGACCTTTCCAAGACTTAAAGCTCTCTACCCCGAGCGGCAAAATTGAGCTTTATTCTGAACAAATGAAAAAAGACGGATATCCAGCACTGCCAACCTACGTGCTCCTTTATCAGGAAAGCGAATATCCGCTTACCTTTATACCGGGACCGAATCATAATTTCCTTAACTCGACCTTCTCACTTCATGAAAAGCATCAAAAGCTCGAGAAGTTTCCTAAGCTTCACATGAATGAAGTTGATGCAAAGGCAAGAGAGATTGAAGATGGTGACATGGTGCGTGTGCTGAATGACCGAGGAGAATGCGAGCTTGTCGTGTCAGTCGGTCACAATGTATTACCTGGTGTTGTGGTCAGTCAAGGATTATGGGCAGATCAAAAAGGCAAAAAACAACTAGTCAACGGACTAACACCTGATCGGCTAGCAGATATGGGCGGCGGTGCGACGTTCTTTTCTGGCAGAGTGGAAGTTGAAAAATGATCATAGACAGAAGAAAAGCCAGCAAAAGCTGCTGGCTTTTTAATGCTTTCTATTGACCAATAAACAACTGGTTGGTCGTTACATTCGCACTTCCGTTGCTTTGATAGCCTTCTACAGTAAATGCCGTTTCATACATTTTGCCCATTGGCATCCCTAAGCTTTCCCATTTTTTGAAATGTGCACTGACAGATACCGTTCCACTCGTACGTTTCGATTGACGTACACTCCAATATTGCTTGAAGGTCGCAATTCCAATAATAGAAGGCTGATTGACACGGGTCGACTCATAAATGTCATACGTGCCCCCATCTGCATAAAATGATCCTTTATACGTTCCTGTTGGGCGATAGGTGCCCCATGAATCAACAATGTAGTATTCTGCTAGTGGAGATTGTGTCCAGCCATAGACACATAAGTAGGAATTCCCACCTGGGTTAAAGTTTGCGTTGTAATTGATAGAGATGTTGCCAAGCTGATGATGAGTTTTAGTGGAATCAAACTTCTTTCCTTTTCTAAATAAAGCATTATTAATATTGTTCCAGCCTGCACTAAATGCCCCGCCGTTATTAAGTGTCATCGAGGTGTTTCCATGATCCTTCCATAATTCGTAATCATACCCGCTATGTGTACCTACTTCATTATTATAAATCGTTTTCGCATAAGCTGGTACAGCAGTCAGTGTCAGCACAAATCCAATACACATCACAAACAATAGCCTCAATCTTTTCAAATTCATTTTCCATCCCTCTCCTTTTTTCATTAAAATTGTTCTGCCTTCTCTAAGATGAAGCGAGCTCATCACCTCCTTTCATGTCACCATTCTCTGCTAGACGGAACGGTATTGTTCTAACCCGGCATGGATGTCTCTTGTTTGTGTATAGATCTTTTGATACAGATGAAATAGATCAGCATATATACTTGCATGTTGCTGCTCTGGTTCATAGACAGCAGCTTGATGAATAAACTGATCTGCACATGTCTCAAGCGATGGATACCAGCCGCAACCAACGGCGGCCAGCATAGCTGCACCTAAAGCAGGCCCTTGTTCATTGTCTAACTGGATGACCTCAGCCTGAAAAATGTCTGCTTGCATTTGAAGCCATGTCCGGCTTCTTGCACCGCCCCCAATGGACACAATAGAATCTATGTGTTTTCCTGCTTGCCGGAATAAGGAAATAGATTCATTTAACGAGAAGGTAATCCCTTCTAGCACAGCCCTGACGACATGCGCCCTTTCATGTCGGCTGTCTAAACCAATCAAGCTTCCACGAATGGTAGAATCCGCATGAGGTGTTCTCTCCCCTACTAAATATGGCGTGAAGAGCAATCCATTCGCTCCTGGCGCGACATCAACTGCACCCTCTAAAAGTGATTGGAACGATTCCTCTGGAGCCAGTAAATGTTTTACCCAATTAAGGCTATATCCTGCTGAAAGGGTGACACCCATTGTGTAGAAAGCGTCTTTTTTTGCATGATGGAACAAATGCAAGTTTCCTTTAAGCTCTCTTTCATGATCCTCTTCGTAAGAGAGAATGACGCCAGATGTACCAATGCTGCATAACGTGCGGCCAGAGGATAAAATACCAGCACCAATTGCTCCGCAAGCATTGTCTGCCCCGCCAGCAAAGACTTTTGCCCCCTCTTCGATCCCCGTCTCACGTGCAATGTGCGGAAATAGTGTACCAACCTCTTCCTCTGATGAGATAAGCGGCGGACAAATATGAGGAGGAATATCAAATGCCTGACAAATTTCTTTACTCCACGCTTGCTCTCCAATATTTAACAGCAATGTGCCAGCCGCATCAGAATAATCGATATGAACAGTACCTGTTAAACGAAATCTGACATAATCTTTTGGGAGTAAAAACATGTCGATTTGTTGATCAATTTCTGGTTCATGTTCCTTTACCCATAATAATTTTGGCAGTGTAAATCCTTCTAACGCCTGATTTTTCGTGATCTTTTGCAGCTGTTTCCCCAGCTTTTTTGTGATGCGTGTACATTGCGCAGTCGTTCGTGTATCATTCCATAAAATCGCAGGGCGGAGCACCTTGCGGGATTCATTTAAAAGAACCAGACCATGCATCTGTCCAGAAAAGCTGATGCCCTCTACTTTCTTTGAAAGGACAGGCTGTCTTGCCATCAGTTCTTTCATCGCAGCCACTGTCTGCTTAACCCAATCCTCTGGGTTCTGTTCACAATATCCAGGTTTATCTTGAATGAGGCGGTAAGGCTTAGTGGTCTCGCCGCACACCTTTCCATCCTCATCGACTAATATGGCTTTGACTCCGCTCGTTCCAAGATCAATTCCCATCACATACTTCATGTCTTCACTCCTTCAAAACAGGTCCGCTTCTTCAATCAATCTTCTAACAAGTATTGATTTAATCGGGCTTTCAACTGTTCCTCTCTTCCCGATTCGTTTCTGATTAAAGGGTGTTTGAGCGCATACTCTTCTAATGTATGAAAGTTTGCCTTTCCTTCTGAAATGTCACGGCCAATCCCTTCAGAAAAACTGCGATACCGGTGCTTGATCACATCTTCAAACACACGATCTTCTATGAGTCTATGAGCGACCCTCAGTCCTTTTGCGAATGCATCCATACCCGCAATATGGGCATACAAAATATCTTCAAGCTCAAAAGAAGCTCTTCTCACTTTTGCATCAAAATTGAGACCGCCAGTTCCTAGTCCGCCATTTTGCAAAATTTCATACATGGCAAGAGTTGTGGCATATAAATCGGTTGGAAATTCATCAGTGTCCCAGCCAAGCAGCGTATTCCCTTGGTTCGCATCCACAGAACCGAGCAATCCATGTATCCTTGAGACGCGTAATTCATGCTCAAACGTATGACCAGCAAGCGTCGCATGATTGGCCTCGATATTCAATTTGAAATATGAATCTAGTCCGTATTGCTTTAAAAAGGCAATAGATGTCGCTGCATCTGCATCGTATTGATGAGTGGTTGGCTCCTTTGGCTTAGGCTCAATTAAAAATTGGCCAGTGTATCCAATCTCCTTTGCATAATCAACAGCCATATGCAAGAATGACGCCATGTGGTCAAGCTCTCTTTTCATATCAGTATTCAGCAGAGTATCGTATCCTTCTCGTCCTCCCCAGAAAACGTAATTTTCTGCGCCAAGTTCTTTAGCTGTTTCGATGCCTTTTTTCACCTGTGCGGCTGCATAAGCAAAGACATCTGCATGACAAGATGTCGCTGCGCCGTGTACAAACCTAGGATGCTTGAACATATTGGCCGTATTCCACAGCAGCTTGACTCCGCTATCACGCATGTATTCTTTCATTCTTTCTAAAATGATGTCTAATTGCTGATTGGTCTCTTGAAGCGTATCTCCCTCCGGTGCAATGTCACGGTCATGGAAGGAAAAATACGGAACATCCAATAGATCAAACAGTTGAAAGGCTACTTCCAATCTAGCTTTTGCTAAATCCATCCCGCTATAGGAGTCCCAGGCCCTCTGCATCGTACCAGTTCCAAACATGTCTGTTCCATCAGCAGTCAATGTATGCCAATAAGCGACTGAGAAGCGCAAATGATCTTTCATAGTTTTTCCGCCAATCACTTCGCTTGGATCATAGTGTTTAAAAGCGAGTGGGTTTTTTGATTGTTTTCCTTCAAATTGTATTTTTCCGATCCCTTCTAAGCTGTGTAACGTTTTCATATTTGAGTTGGCCATCTTTTATTCCTCCTATGAATATCTTTGTAAGTTGATTCAACAAACTAATGTTCAATTGATGATCAATTCACTTTGAATTTTCCACATTTTTTAGTTTTTTAGAAATATTTTCGTTATAATAAAGTTAAAATCATCCTTCTTACAGATGACAGGCGAAGAAAAACAGCTTTTTTCTTCACTTAATCTAAAGACGAAACAAATGGAGTGGATAACATGGATATCGCTGATCAGAACTTTGTGAAAAAAATAAATCAAAAGCTATTATTAAAAGAAATTCTCCAGCATGCGCCAATTTCTAGAGCCAAATTATCTGAACGCACTGGGTTAAATAAATCGACTGTTTCCTCTCAAGTGAGTACATTAATGAAAGAGCAACTCGTCTATGAGATCGGCCAAGGTGAGTCTAGCGGCGGGAGAAGACCGGTTTTACTGATGTTTAATAAACGTGCTGGCTGCTCCATCGGGATTGATGTCGGCGTTGATTATGTCAATGGCATTTTAACCGACCTTGAAGGGTCCATCCTTCAAGAAGAGCAGATCAGGCTCCCATCAAGCGCTCCTGATGTGACCATACGCATATTAACTGAATTAATCCAGCAGTTGATGGCACAAATCCCCTCTTCCCCATATGGGCTCATAGGTATTGGCCTATGTATACCCGGGCTAGTGGATGCCGATCAACAAATCGTGTTTACGCCGCATTCTAAATGGAAAAATGTTGACCTAAAAACAACGCTCCAAGACGCATTCCAAGTACCCGTTTTCATTGAAAATGAAGCAAATGCTGGTGCATATGGTGAAAAAATCTTTGGTGCCGCTAAACTTTATGATCATTTGATCTATGCCAGCATCGGCACTGGCATTGGAATCGGGATCATTATCAATCATCATTTATACAGAGGTGCATACGGATTTTCTGGTGAAATGGGACATATGACCATCGACTTTAATGGACCAACTTGCAGCTGCGGAAACCGTGGATGTTGGGAGCTGTATGCATCTGAGAAAGCCTTGTTTCAGTCCCTTCAAACAAATGATCAACCCATCTCTCACCAAGATGTGGAACAGCTGGCAATGTTAAATGACATGAAAACGCTCAATACCTTGCGCAACTTTGGTTTTTATCTTGGAGTCGGCCTCACAAACGTCCTGCATACCTTTAACCCGCAAGCGATTATTTTACGAAACAAAGTGATTGAAGCGCAGCCAACGGTTCTACGTGTGATTCAAGAGGAGGTATCCTCAAGGATAGACACTCTATTCAGTTCACATGTCGAGCTGCTTCCTTCGTCATTAGGACACAACGCACCGGTATTAGGGATGACATCTCTCGTCATTGAAGCTTTTCTGCAAGATGCCACCCTCTCTCCATGACAGATTCATAGATAAAAAAGACAGCTCTTACCGTGTTGTCTTTTTTATTTATCTGTTTCCTCATAACGGAAATAGTTGAAATCAGCAGGAAGACGCTCACCACTTGTATCCTGGCACTGCATGCCGACAAATGCCCCTGTAAAAAATCCTCCTCCTCGAATGAAGTCATCAGATAGATGGCTAGATTCAAATATCACATCAATTTCCTTCCAGTCTTTTTGATCAAAAGAATAAGAATAGGTATATGTTTCTTTCTGAACGGTCACTTTTAAATACACATAGGTGACCTCCTCTGGAATGACGATTTTTTGTGTCAATGGCTGAGAAAAGGAAAGGTTTTGACAGGCAGATAATTCAAGAATGCGGCCAAGTTCCTCGTCATATGTCACCTGAAGCGCTGTCCAATTTTCCGTATTGTAATAATTCACAAGACCAGCGGCTTGCTGAAAATTCTCTGGAAAGAACAACACAGCTGTCTCTGCTTCAAAATAAAAGCTTTGCCAGCGCCTTGCAACGAAAGCTTGAGTAAACTTAGATGTTAGAGATTCCTGACCGTATAACCTTAAATGCTGAGGTTTTTCCGTTAATGAACCGATCTGTTCAGTAAAAGGAATTCTTAATGTTTGGAAGTGTCTATTTAACGTTGATTCTTTAAACTCATCGACTGTATGGTAGGTAGGAGCAAAAACCTTTTCGTTGATCGCTGGCGCTTCAACCTCCAGCGTTCCTTCTTTTCCGCCCACAACATACGGCCAGCCATCCTTCCATTCAAGCTTTTGAATCGCTGTTTCTCTTCCTAAAGGACACCACCCTCTTTGCTGAAAAATAGATTCCTTGCTTGATTGAATAGGGCGGCCAGTCAGATGAGCGAGATACCACTCATTTGTGTGCGTTTGAACAATGGAAGCATGCCCACATTTTTGAAGCGGATGTTCAGGCGTGTGAAAAGCACTTAAAATTGGGTTATCAGGATGAACCTCATAAGGCCCTTCAATCTGCGGGGAACGGGCAATTGTTGCCGCATGCTCGTACCTGGTGCCTCCTTCTGCTGTTAATAAATAATAGTAATCACCGATGTGATAAAGATGCGGTGCTTCTGTCAATTTAATCGGTGTGCCTTTAAAAATGACCTTCCGCTGACCAATGAGTTTCTTTTCCGTCACGCTATATTCCTGCAGAGCAATACCCGCAAAGGAATGGTGCTTTTCCCTATGGTCCCACAGCATATTTAAGACGTATTTCTTCCCGCTTTGGTCATGAAATAAAGAGGGATCAAAGCCAGCGCTATTAAGCTTAACCGGTTCACTCCAATCACCGTCAACTTCACTTGCCGTAACCAAATAATTATGACCATCTTTAAATGGACCATCCACTACTTTAATATCTGAATAAATGAGCCAAAACTGACCATCTGCATAGCTTAGGCACGGTGCCCATACTCCGCCAGAATCAGGATTCCCTTTCATGTCCAGCTGCGACGTTTTTTGCAAAGGACGCGCAGCAAGCCGCCAATGGACGAGATCCTTCGAATGATAAATTTGCACCCCTGGAAACCATTCAAATGTAGAGACCGCCATGTAATAATCTTCTCCTACACGGCAAATACTTGGATCTGGGTTAAATCCTTTGAGTACTGGATTGGTAATTTTCATTCAACTTCCTCCTCTTTCACGACCTACATTTTAAAATCGTCCATATGATCGATATATACTTGATCCCTATTCTCAAGCTCCCTCACGACTTTTTGGTGCTCTTCTTCATCTAGGTTATAAAAATTAATATCAATCATCGCTAAAATCAGTAAGCATACAGGAATCACTGTTACCGTGATTAAAATGCCAAGCAATGCTTCTGGCGTCTGCACTTGGTTTGCAACATAGCCAAATCGATCGAGTACAAGCCCCGGAACAATCCCGCCTAATGCCATCCCAAATTTAAAGAAAAATCCAATGACTGCGTAGATCAGTCCGCCCATCCTTTTTCCAGTTTTATATTCGCCATATTCAACAGTCTCAGGAATGAGCGCCCACATGTAAGCACCGGCTGTAATACTCCCCGCAGCAGCAACAAGCCTGAAAATCAGTATTAAAGTGATTTGACTCGGCGGTATCACAAGTAAGGCAAGAAGACCTACGATATTCAGCGATAAAGAATAATTCAGCAGCTTTTTCTTTCCTAACAGCTTGTGCAGCTTCGGAATAAACGGCAGCACCATTAAAGCTGGCAGACTGCCAATGAGTCCGTACCATTTCACTAAATCTTCTCTGCCAAGGTTATACGTCACATAATAGATCCCAACAGAGTTGCTGATTGAGTTCACACCAAAAATAATAATAAAGAAAATGCTTAATACAACAAGCGGGCGATTCACTCGTAACTGGACAAAGATATCACTGAATTTAATCTTTTCCTCTGGCTTTTGAAGCGTGACACGTTCATTCGTGCTTTTAAAACAGAAAATCAGTAATGCGCCGCCAAGAACGCCGAGAAAAGCCATCGTCATCTGCCAGCCAAGTGCTGTATTTCCTGTCGTATCACTTAAAAAGGTCGCAAGAAAAGGTACAAAAAAAGCCACAACTAGACCGCCTAGATTGGCAAACACCATACGAACGGACGTAATACTGACAACTTCTTGGTTATTTCTTGTCATTGCAGAAGTTAAAGCACCATAAGGAACGTTGATGAATGTGTATGTAAGCGATAAACCAACATACGTGATGTAGGCATAAATGAGTTTACCCATTTCGGAAAAATCAGGTGTTGTAAAGCAAAGAATGGCAAGTACGACAAAAGGAAACGCACCGAATAACAAATAAGGTCTGAATCTACCAAAACGGCTGTTCGTCCGGTCCACCATTGCACCAATAAATGGATCTGCAAGCGCATCGATGGCGCGAACAACCAAAAACATCGTCCCTGCTGCTGCCGCTGATAAACCATACACATCTGTATAGAAAAATAATAGATACGTAGAGACAGTTGCGTAAATCAAATTACATGCGAAATCCCCTGAAGCATATCCCACTTTTTCAGACATACGAATCTTCTTTAAATTCTCACTAACCATGAGCTTTCTCCCTTCTTCACTTAGCCTCTTCTAACGAACAGATGACGGAGGGCAACAGCAATCAATACAGGGAATATAAAGCGCTTTCAATTTGTTATAAAAATGTAGCTGAACATCTCTTCCTTTCAGCTTAGCCCAAATGCGCAGCAAAACAGTCGAATGACAGAATCATCTCCTTCAATATAAGGATCAATACTTGAAATTCATCTTAGTTTATTGACCAAACAAACTAAGATGAATTCATTTTATAAAATCTGATCTGACTTTTCAATATATTTTGAAAAAATAATCCGAATAATCGATTTCTTGTCATTCGTCTTTTGAAATGATAAGAAAATCTGAAAGAATTCATTTAAAGGTTGCATTCAAGCTCATCCCATGCTATATTAATCAAGCGATGAGCTGAATTGTGTAAGTCGGGTAACATGTCTCTTTGAGACACACACGAATGTGGCGTGTGGTTATTCCGCCTCAATACGCAAAAGACATCTTCTTAGGAAGATGTCTTTTTTCTTACCCTATTTTTATTCCATTCTCAACCGGTTCATCTGTCGCTAACAACACCACATCTTCTTTTGACGGCATGCCTCCTAAGACAAGCACTTCTGATTTGAACCCAGCAATTCTTCTTGGCGGGAAATTAACGACCGCTACGATTTGTTTGCCGATAAGATTCTCCGCAGTATAACGCTTTGTCAGCTGAGCACTAGATTGCTTCACACCAATTTCTTCACCAAAATCAATCTTGAGCTTCAACGCAGGCACTCTTGCCTCTGCAAAAAATTCTACTTCTATGATCGTCCCAACGCGAATATCTAACGCCAAAAACTGTTCAATATCTGCCATCTGACTCTCTCCCCTTCGTAAAAGGTAACGTCATCTATTGATTATCCATTGTAGCACATTCATTTTGTCATAGAGGAGGTTCAAAAATCCTATACAGCGCTAAAATCGCCTTTATAGTTTACATAATAAATTTATTGTCATGTATTAAATGTTTGCATCCTGAAAATGAATTCAGTAAAATGGCAAATAATCCTACTGCTTCCTCCCAAATATATTGGGGAGGGTTCACACTTGTTTACACTATCAGATATGTGGACGTTTTGCTGGTCGTTTTTTGTCATTCTTCCTATTGTTGCCATCCTGCATCAGCTTGGCCATATTGTGGTCGCGTGGATGTTTGGGGCAAAGGTTTCCTTTGCGCTTGGCAGAGGGAAAAAAGTGTTGAAAGTAGGCGTCGTTGAAATTAGACGAATCTATTTTCTAGATGCATTTTGCCACTATGAAGAAATGAGGAAAAATAACCGATTGTCGCACATTCTTGTCTACTTAGGCGGTTCATTATGCAACCTGCTCAGTGTTCTCATACTGAATACAATGATCGCCAATGATTTCCTGCCAGAGCACCAATTTTTCTATCAATTTGCTTATTTCTCAGTCTACTATGTATTTTTTGCACTGCTGCCAGTCCAGTATGCAGATCATCATCCGAGTGATGGGCAAGCGATTGTGAACATCATTCGGCACGGTGAACCATGTGACATCATTGACTAACATGATGACTTTCACTGTCAATATGATAATGAATCGTTAAAAAAGGAATACTGAACAGCTTCATTTGATGTACCGCTGTGAGACTTTGATCCGTCTCCGGCTTCATATGAAAGCTTTCTTCCATTGGCAGTTTCATGGTGATAAAAGGCGTATGCAAATACAATCCTTCGTCACCGCTACTGCCTTTTGGACATGTGCTTTTTAATAGAAAATCTTCTTTCTCATTAAAAGGCTTTAAAATAGCTGTCAGCTGAGAATACGGAAGTGGCAGCGCAATATTCATATAACCCGCAGCTGCATCGTAATGAAGAGCATAAAGAGCAAAAAAGACTTGCTCTCCTTTTACATTGTGACGTATCCAAGCCCGAACATTTTCCCTTTCTTCCTTCGGATGTTGAAATCTAGTCAGACGTCCCTTCATCTCATATGGATGACAAGATAACCCCAAATATAGCTGACCTATTTTCTTAAACAGTGGCTGAAGTAAAAAGACGAACGGCCTTACCCACCAATGAAAGCTGACGGCTGCTTTTAATGTAAAAGCCATAGGGTCTTCATAAAATCTGCGAATCACAGGTGAGACCCTATCAGCTGAAAACGTCGTTCCATTTAATTCATCAAGCGAATCGACTAAACCCAGCTTCTCAGGGTTATGCACGCTTTCCTCTTGAAAAGAGATCATTTGAAACCGGCCATGCACTTTTGAAATCGGAAAGTTCTTCTGCTTTAATTGATCCTTCGGCCCTTCAATCAGCCAGCCAATCAAACCCGGCAAAATCACAAAAAAAGCATTGATACTGCCATGAAACCAAATCATCTGATCAATGCTGATGTAGGTCACACGCATCAGCATACCAGCGGAATAAAGAAGTGATAACACGATCGTCCCCATTAAAACTAAGCTAGAAAACACAACAAGTCCTTTTGCCAAAGTCGACCGAAATCTTGTTTTCATACAAAGGATGCCATATATGTAGAGGGCCATCACATAAAGAATGACGCTGAACGTATCAAATAGACGGGAAAAGCTAATCCCAACAGCAATCATCACAGGCGACAGCAAAATCACCCAGCCCACCGCTTTGTATAAAGCTGTCTCTTTTGCTTGCTGCCTTCCTAATAATCCATAAAAAAGCGGGATAAAAAAAGCCGAGTAATGAAAATGAATAGCGGTCAAAAGAACAATGATCGGCGAAAATGTCATCACCTGTATATCTGCTGTGTACAGCCAAAACCACAGACCGCCTAAAGCGAGATACATCCATGCGCCATCAATCATGAGCTCATGAAGCGGAAAGATTCCTCTTTTCAGTAAACGACAAAAGCCAAATAACGCTAATAAGATTGTATATAAAAGCCATCCCGATGCAAACCAAGCAGAATGATAGATAAAAGCAGCGGTTGCACAAAGAGCTGCTAGTGGAAAGGCTTTCATTAAAAAGCCGATCAGCCTCTCTGGCTTGTGTTTCTTCCCTTCTTTCTCAAAAAAATGTAAGGCAGCGGGAAGAAAAAATAGAATTGCCATGAGAACAAAAAATTCTGCTACCCGGCCTGTCATTAAACGGGTGGCGATAAAACAAGACATGAAGATCAGACTGGATATCAAATGCCACTTATTCATCATGAGACACCCTTTCTGTAAAACGGCCTTTATATGTAAAAAGAGTACCAAACAGTCGATTTTTCACGTGGACATCAATGGTATATTCACCTGCATGCTCATCGTAGCCTTCCGTTACATCTGACACACCATAAAGCCATGAAGGCAGCGGACATTCCTTGCCGAACATCAAAAACTTCTGCCGGCCGGATTGGATGTGCAAGAAACCATGCTTTGTTACTGTAAAATGAAGCTCTGACACAAGAAATCTAGGCTTTCCAAAGTAGTCTAGTACTGTATGACTCTTCTGATCAATGATCATATCAGCATCAAAGTGCCGCTCCTTCTTTGGGAAATAAAACGTTCGATACCAGTGCATCCCTTCCTCCCCCTTATTTGTCACAAAAGGCTCGTTGACAATTTGGAAAGGAATGTTTTTCCCTCTCTCGGGGAAAAAACAACGAAACAGTGGACCCATTCTGAAGATCAATCGAATGAGTCTTGACCCGCCGCCTATTTCCTCCATAGTACCTTCAGCAGAAAACGCGCGGTTGTATCTCTCTTTTAGCTTTGGATGCAGTTTATCGTAATCCTTTACTTGATGACGATGAACGACCATGTCTACCTCCCCTTTTTCGTTTGATAGAAAATACATCTACACAATCTTTTAGGTTGATCATACCTGCAATCGACAAAATGAAAAATGCACTCATCACAAGCGGCTCATGAAGCGTCGTTTGCGGGGATAGGATCCCTATACAAAGCATAATGAGAAGAAACATACTTTGTAAAATGTAGAGATATTTCTTTGATAGTATGGGAATTAGCCATGATATGCCTAAAAGCGCATAAAACAATCGAAAACTCATGCTATGATCAAAAGCCGAATGTGAAAAAGGAATGACCGCTTGACATAGCCAGACGATGGCAAACAGCAAACAAATCCCGTAATGAGCAAGTGTTCTCTCTAGTAATAACCGAGGATGCGTTCCCTTTTCAAGCCACGTCTTTAATGCACCAAAACTAAAGGCTGTCATAAACCCGATCATTGGGCGAAAAAGAATCCGGTCTGCCCATGTCCATCCTTTTCCTTCTTTCGTTTTGTAATCAAATTGAGTTTGAAACACAATGTGGTCGCTTGTTTTCATATACTTCCAGTAGCCACTACCTTCTTTGATAAAAGACAATGGGTGTGACGATTTGAAATGAAGTGAGGATGCCCGCTCATTCCGTTCATCCATCATTCTTGTTCGATAAGCTCCTGTCCCTGTGACACTGAAACCAAACCCAAGATGCTTTTCATACAAAAAGGATTGGGGCTGTTCATTTTGAGGTTCATTTAATGAAATGGTTGAAAAGCGCAAATCCCATTGTTCATGAAGTTTTGGATTTTGCGTATATTCCCATACTTTCTCTATCGGTGCATGAATGGTTGTTTCCACATAAACAGGCTTTCTTTTCATCTGCCTCTACTCCTCTATGTGAATTATTTCACATAACAAGCATACCATGTTTCACAAAACTGTCAAATCTTTATTCTTTTTTGTCAAAAATTGGTTCAAGATGGTCGCTTCTTTAACATATCGGTTCACTACCAAAAAAAGACCTGTCAATGAGACAGATCTTCTTTTTGCAACACACCTGAGATATAAAGCTTGACCGCATAGCTCACACTGTCTTCAAGCTGTTCTTTTCGTTGAAATCCATTTTTGTTTGAAATATCACCGAAGCCGTGCAATAAGCTTCTTAGTCCTCTGACCACATGTGTCATCTCTTCTTCTTTGACACCAAAACGGGCCATGATGGATTGGACAAATTCAACAAGGCGCTCTGCCTCACTTCTTACTTTTTTCTCCTCCATATGTGAAAAGGCCGCTTCATAAAGGCCTGGATGTTCGCGGACAAATTGAACATACTGTTTGGCAAAGGCTAACACAGTTTCTTCTTTATCCAATCCCTCTGTTACGTGTATACCTTCTTCACGTAGCATGGACAGCCCTTTTTCTGCGAGTGCCGCCTGAATTTCAAGAAGACCAGATACATGATTATAAATAGAAGGTGGTCTGATGTTCAGCTTTTTAGACAATGTAGCAATGGTCAATGCAGAAAAGCCCTCTTCATCAACAAATGCGGCTGCTGTATCGATGATTTTTTCTTGCGTGATACCCATTCTTGGAGACACGGTTTACTGCCTCCCTTTCTTTAACTGATGCTGCCTTTTTGTTATGGCAGCTTGAAGCTTGGCATGAGGTTCCATGATAAGATCACCATGTCCTACTGCAAGACAAGATAAGGGAAGTGCCAGCAATTTTTCGGCACTTTTGAGTGCTGTTTCTGCATCCCAAGTGGCAAAAGCCGGGAACGGGAAGGTCAAGCGAAACTCACCCGTTACGAATAAACCGCCTTTTGTCACAAGTGCATCTCCTGCAATGACAATCCCTGACCTTTCATCGTATAAAGAAATGCTTCCAGGTGTATGTCCTGGTGTTGAGATGACTTTAAGTGACCCAATCTCGTCCCCTTCTTCGACAAGCACATCTGGTTTTGTGTGAATGTCTTTTGAAAAACTGCCTTTAATTTTTTGCTGAGGTTCACCAGGAAGCAAGGAAAAATCACCTTCAAAAAGGAGGGCATCGCGTTTTGATAAATAAACGACTGCCTCTGGAAAAGCCTTTTTCACTTCATCTAGTGCACCGATATGATCCATATGACTATGAGTGAGAATAATCTTGTCGATTGGCTTGTCTTTTTTGTGCGCAAATTCAATGATCGAGCTTGCTGCCATTTTTAAAGCAGCATCAATTAATATCAGTCCATTTTCTTCCTCAAATACATAGCAATTTACCGGAAATAGACGCGGCATCAATGTGAGCTGGTGCAGGCGATCAAAAGTTGTCAATCTCATCATATGTCCTCCTAAAACTAATGTTGTTAGTTTTATATTAACTAATGATATTAGTTTTAGCAAGCATTTCTTCATCAACCGCAATATAAATATCAATTTGCGCTTCTTTTGGATCTATAGATCTTTCATCATACCATTCAAAGTCGCCTGTATATGTGCGGTAATGGCGCTCATCCCACGCCCAAATCTGCTGCCATGTCTCCAACACAACCTCTTCAATAGGTCCCTTTCTCGTTCGGAATTTTGCGTAGGTCGATGAAGGAACCTCTATGACATGTTCTACCTGCTGATCCACGAATTGCCCAGCAGTAAATAAATAAGAGCCATGCTCATCTTTTTCATAATCTGAATATAATCCTATGACGGGCGCTTGCCCTCCGTGAAGCTGCTGCGCAAAAAATTGTTGCCAGAGTGGAGCAATCTTCCGCTCTTTTGTTTGCTCCATTTCGTTTGTTGTTCGAACAGACAACCCTTTCATCCATTGTTTCTCTAATGTCACGATATCGTACATACATTCTCATCTCCTTTTTTTCTATCATATAAAAAGAAACCTGACAACATTGTGTCAAGTTTCTATTCGTTTGAGAAATTGTTTCAACTGAATGTCAAACGCTTCTTTGACATGCTTCGGGGAAAGAATGTCAACATCTGGACCTAAATGGAATAGGAAACTATTTAACCAATCATCAAGAGGTACGGTAATGGTGGCAAGGTAAGTGCCGTCTGAACAAACATTCAATTCGTTCTCATCTACCCATTCCTTCACTTTCCCCACTGATGCTTCCGTTAACCTGAGCGTGACAGAGCTGACCGACGGTTGTTCTTGCCAAGAATCATTCCAAGGCTTTTCTTCGTTTTTGATTCTTTTCGGTTGAAAATAACCTGAAATGGTGACAAGACCCGTCATTCTAGTTAGCTTGAACAGACGAAAAGCTTTTTTTACACAACAGAACGCATACAAATACCAATGCCTCCCTTTTAAAACGAGCGTATAAGGCTCCACTTTGCGTGGAAGTGTTTCACCTTTCGCATTGCGGTAAGTAAACTGAATGTATTGGTGCGCTGACGCAGCTGTATGAATGAGCTGAAGCTTCTTTTCTGCCTGGCTGTCTTTTCCCCAGGAGCTTAAATCAATGAAGACATGATGCTGCTTTTCGTTTTCACACGTATGCGTGGGAATAAGCGATTTGATTTTTTTCAGTACATGTTCGCTTTCTTTAAAGGAATAGGCACTCGTCATGCTTTCGAGGGCTGTTAAAATGACCTCGATGTCATCATCAGTAAATAATTTTTTCTCTAAACGATAGTCCTCAACAAGTGAAATGCCCCCTCCTACTCCTTGCGTTGTCACAACAGGAATCCCAGCTTGATTGATGGTATCAATATCACGATAAATGGTTCTCACGCTCACTTCATGAAGTTCAGCAAGCTCTTTCGCTTGAACTTGCTTCTTGCTAATGAGCAGCATCACAATAGACAAAATGCGATCAATTTTCATGACTTTTCCTCTTTTTCATAAATGTAGGTTTTGATTTGATAAAAAAAGAAAGAATGGTAAAGATAAGTAACAGCCAGCATTCGTTTACATCCCTGCACGTGCAGGAGGAGGTTGCATCATGACACATAACGTGTGGCAGTTGTTCATGATTGGGATCATCATATTGATCTGCATGATCATTCGAATGAATCGAATGAGACGCTATCAGCTTGTACGCCCTATCAGGCTTTTGTTGAGAATGTATCTCTTTGGACTTTCTGCCCTTATTCTCCTATCAGAAGGATGGCAAAATCATAGTATCATCATCTATGCCGCTATTGGTATGCTTTTTGGAAGCAGCCTCGCTGTTCATGCCTATCAGACGATTCGCATGAAAGAAGAAAATGGCCGGCTGTATATGAAAACGAGTAAATGGATTGAAAGCTTCATTTTATGTTTGTTTTTATCTAGATTTGCCTTTAAATTGGTTGAACTGACAAAACATTCAATGACAAAGATCGATGTCATTGAATTGTATCAGCATATAGTGAGTGATGATGCCTTGACCATGCTCAGCTTTTTTCTGCTAGCTGCTTACTATATTGTTTTTTCTTATCACATGATGAAAGCAAATAAAAGATCAACTCATGTGCATCATGCATAAAAACCTTCCTATATGAAAGTAGGAAGGTTTTTTATCAATCGTGCTGTGCATGGTGAATCATCTGTTCAAGCACTTCCATCACATGCTGATCTTCAGGGCTGTAAAAAATCGAGGTCCCTGCTCGTCTAGATTTCACGAGACGAAGGTTTTTTAAAAAGCGCAGCTGATGAGAAACGGTTGATTGCATGAGATTCAGTGTTTCTGCTATATCATTTACCGAGTGTTCACCTTGAGACAGCAGGTGCAGAATTCGAATACGTGTCGGATCAGATAAAGCTTTAAAGGTTTGGGAGACAAGAAATAGACTTTCTTCATCCAGCTCCATCCTTTCCTGTTCTTGATTTGTATTCAGTTCTTCCTTCATTTTTCTTCACCTTTCTTGTCCGTCAAATCACGACTTATTCTATGTATCATCATATACCAAAACGTCCGGCGTGCAAAGAGAGCACACTTTAGAAAAAAGATTTACTCAAATAGCATTGACACTTGGTAGCATTCTTTTTAAAATGAGCATTATTTATTCATTTTTTTAGAGGAGCTGATAGGCAAATTGACTGAAGAGCCAAGACTAAAACGCAGCCTGACTGTCTTTCCACTTGTTGTGATCGGGCTTGCTTATATGGATCCACTTGTCGTATTTGATTCATACGGCATTGTGGCTCAACTGACGAAAGGACACGTTGCTACAGCTTATATATTTACGTTACTTGCATTACTATTGACAGCGCTTAGCTATGGGAATATGGTGAAGGCTTTTCCAAAAGCAGGATCTGCTTATACATACGCGCAAAAAAGTATACATCCTCATGTTGGCTTTCTTGTAGGCTGGACACTTTTACTGGATTATTTATTTTTGCCTATGGTGAATTTTGCGATTGGAAGTGCTTATTTAACCGCAGCCTTTCCTGATGTACCTCATTACATTTGGATCATCATACTTGCTATCGCCATAACGACTGTCAATGTAATCGGTATCCGGCTTACAGCCAACATCACGGCACTATTTGTGACCTTTCAGGTCATTGTCGCCGTCACTTTTGTTGGGTTTATTATGTATGGGCTCACGCAAAATGCAGGCAGCGGAGAATTATTGTCCGCCCGGCCTTTTTATTCGGCGAGCTTAGATCCAGCGCTTATTTTTTCAGGAGCAACCATTTTATGTTTTTCGTTTCTAGGATTTGATGCGATTTCGACCCTTTCTGAGGAAACCATTAAGCCAAAAAAGACGATCCCACTTGCCATCTTTTTAACCGTCGCCATTGGAGGCGTACTGTTTACCTTGACGTCTTATTTTTTGCAGCAAGTATTTCCAAATTTTCAGCAGTTCAAGCATCCCGATGCGGCCTCACTTGAAATTGCGGAATTTGTGGGCGGTGCCTTTCTCCACTCGTTCTTTTTAGCTGGCACAATGGTCGCTGTTATCTCTTCTTCCTTATCGTCACATGCAAGTGCAGCAAGGCTATTATATGCAATGGGTAGAGATGAGTCGTTACCGAAGCGTTTCTTCGGATATATTCATCCGAGATTAAAAACCCCTGTTTTTAATATTTTATTAATTGGCGCTTTCTCCTTAACCGCAGTCGTTGGCGAACTTGAAGTCATTTATTCCTTTATCAGCTTCGGCGCGTTGATTGGATTCACATTAGTGAACTTATCTGTTTTTGCGTACTATTTCATTAGACAAAAACAAAGAGGTGTACTCAATACATTGAGATACGCAGTGATTCCTCTGTGCGGGACGGCCTTTTGTATATGGCTGTTAACGAGCATCAGTACAAATGCATTAATCATTGGTTTGCTTTGGCTAATTATCGGTTTTGTTTATTTCTGCTACAGACTGAAAACAAGACCCGAATTTACATTTGGGTACGATTGATTAAAAGGTTTTCACTTGGTATCTTGTGCAGGATATGGCATAATAAAAAGGCTGTACTTCCCTTTTAAAAGCGGGGCAAAACAGGGGTGAACTGACCTTGAAAAAGAAAAAAACAGGATGTTTTGCCATTTCAGGCTGCTTCACGATTTTTCTGTTTGTTTTCGTATTAGTAGCCATTGTCATGTCCTTTAATCAAAAGGAGTTAAAAAAGCTGCCGATTGATACGGAATCAATTGTTTTGTCGAGATTGGATGATTTCAAACCGCTTGTAGAAACAGAGTTAAGAGATCAAGATTTAGATCAATATACCGCGTTAATCCTCGGTATGATGTATCAAGAATCAAAAGGCAGAGGCGGAGATCCAATGCAGTCCTCTGAATCTCTTGGTTTGAAACGAAATGAAATCAATGACCCTCAGAAAAGCATTAGACAAGGAGTCCATCATTTTTCTACTATGTACAAGCATGGGAAGAAAAAAGGCGTTGATTTGGAAACCATTATCCAAAGCTATAATATGGGAATTGGCTATATTGATTTTGTTGCAAAAAACGGGGGAAAACATTCCGAGAAATTGGCAAAGCAATACTCTAAAAAGCAAGTGAAACGAAACCCAGAAGTCTATACGTGCGGAGGCAACAAAGATAACTTCCGCTACCCATATTGCTTCGGTGACTTCACATATGCTGAAAAAGTTAAAGAAAAAACGAAAACAGTTGAAGAAAAGATGAAATTGGCTTCGTCATCCTCACCATCATCGTAAAAAAAGCACTTCCTAAATGGAAGTGCTTAGATTGTTGACAAAGTGCTAAAATGATGTTTATTTTAGCACTTTGTCTTCTTTTCAGCGTGACTTGAAAACCTTTGAAGTCTAGGAAGGACGAGTACCGGAGCGGAGCGAATTTGACATTCGTGAGCACCGGAGCGCAGACCTGACAACGAATGCGAGGGTTTGTCTACATGCTGAAGCACTTCCTAAATGGAAGTGCTTTTCATTTTATCGCTGTTCTTTTCCGATTTCCGGCAGGATCGTTTTCGCCAAATGCTGATCCATTTCCTCATATTCATCATAATGAATCGTTTCATACAGCTCTTGTCTCGTTTGCATGTCCTTTAGCATTCCTTGCTGCGTCCCCTTCTCCATGATTTCTGTAAATAAACGCTCATACGCTTTTGCAGCGACTCTGAGTGATGACACAGGGTAAATGACCATTTGAAAGCCAAATACAGAAAATTCGTCTGCATGATAATAAGGCGTCTTACCAAACTCCGTCATATTTGCAAGAAGCGGTCCTTTAATATTGTTTGACGCATGCGTGAAGTCCTCTGCTGTGATGAGTGCCTCAGGAAAAATAGCGTCAGCTCCTGCTTCTACGTAAAGATTGGCCCTGCGGATGACATCCTCCATCCCATTTACGGACCTTGCATCGGTTCTCGCAATCACCAAAAGCGTTGGTGCCGCTTGTTTGATGGCTTTGATTTTTGCGACCATTTCTTCTACTGGAACGAGCGATTTTCCGTTTAAATGTCCGCATTTTTTTGGCATTTGCTGATCTTCAATTTGAACAGCTGCCACCTTACTTTCTACCATTTCCTTTGCCGCCCTTGCAGCATTCAATACACCGCCATAGCCAGTATCCATATCGACCAAAAGCGGCAGCTGAGAAGCTCGAATGATTTCCTTCGCTTTTTCAGCCATTTCCGTTGAATGGATCATGCCGAGATCAGGCAATCCTTTGCTGGCACAAAAAGCGGCTCCGGATAAATAGAGCCCTTGGAAGCCCATTTTTTTTGCATAGAGCGCAGACATTCCATCGTGAACGCCTGGAATTTGAAATAAAGCTGATTTGTGCATTTGTTCTTGAAAGGCTGAGGCTAATTCTGCTTGACTTGATTCATCATTCACGATCCACACACTAGTTCCCCCTTATATGACGAATAGGTCCATAAATGCTGGTACGGTTGTTGTTTTTAATTGATTTGGATTTTGACAGAGTGAAACAATTTGATCCACTTGTTTTTGTGGAAATCTCGTCTTCAAATGATAGAGCCATTTCTTTTCAAGCAGAGGAATCCCTTCCTGCCTTCTTCTGCGATGACCAAGTGGATATTCAATTTCGATTCGGTCTGTCATCGTCCCGTCTTTAAAGAAGATCTGCACACTGTTTGCAATGGATCTCTTTTTCGGATCTAAATAATCCGCTGTATATTGTTTATCTTCTTTGATGACCATTTGATCCCGGAGACGATCAATGACCGGATTTTGCGCTGTTTCTTCTTCATAATGGTCAGCTGTGAGCTCACCATAGATCAATCCAATCGCAGTAATATATTGCAAGCAATGATCGCGGTCTGCTGGATTATACAGCGGTCCCTTCTTATCGATAATCCGAATCGCTGATTCATGTGTTGTAATCTCTACTCGGTCAATGTCATCTAATCGACCTTTTACAGCGTCATGCAGGATCATAGCAGCCTCTGCAGCCGTTTGGGCATGAAACTCAGCAGGATAAGCAATTTTGAAAAGCACATTTTCGATGACGTATGATCCTAGCGGCTGAGCAAGTGTGAGAGATTTCCCTTTCATCAGAACATCTTCAAAGCCCCACTTCTCTGCACTAAGCGGCGTTTGATAGCCCATTTCCCCTTTGAGTGTCATCATTGCGAGTCTCACCCCGCGGCTTGTTGCATCACCCGCTGCCCATGATTTCCTTGATCCTGTGTTCGGGGCATGACGGTATGTTCTAAGCGGTGAATTATCAACAAACGCTTGCGATAAAACATGCTGCACGTCTTCCTTTGTTCCACCAAGCAATGCACATACAACAGCACTTGTTGCTACTTTGACAAATAGCACATGATCCAAGCCATTGCGATTCAGACAATTTTCTAAAGCCAGCACGCCTTGAATTTCATGTGCTTTGACGATCGCATGTAGTACGTCATTCATCGAAAGCGGCTCTTCTCCGTTTGCAAGCCGTGTTCTGCTGATGTAATCACTTACAGCTAATATTCCGCCTAAGTTATCTGACGGATGTCCCCACTCCTCTGCAAGCCACGTGTCATTATAATCTAACCAGCGAATCATACAGCCTATATCAAAAGCCGCTTGAACAGGATCTAGCACAAAGGAAGTACCTGGAACTCTTGCTCCATTAGGTACAACTGTTCCAGGTACAATCGGTCCAAGATGCTTCGTACATTCAGGAAAATTGAGCGCCAGCATTCCGCAGCCAAGTGTGTCTATGAGCACATAGCGTGCCGTTTCAATGGCTTCTTTACTCGTAATTTCCCCGTCTACTGCATAGGCTGCGATTTCTTCTAATAGCTGATCCGTTTGATTGGCGACTGCTGTTTTATTCATGTTCATTCCCCCATTTTTCCATCATCATCTGAAACTTTTAATCCTCTTGGCCCTAAATAACGGACTCTCGGTCTGAAAATGCGATTATGCAAATGCTGTTCAATGACATGAGCAGCTAATCCACTTGCCCTTGCAGCAAAGAAAATCGGTGTATAAAGTGAAATTGGAATCCCGAGCTCGTAATAAATAGGTGCGGCGTAATAATCAAGGTTCGGATAGAGGTTTTTCTTCTCTTTCATGTATGCCTCTCCTGCTACACACATGTCATAAAGCGCTGTATCTCCCTTTGATTCCGTAAGCGTTTTCAATGATCGTTTTAAAAGAGCGGCTCTTGGGTCCATTTTTCTCATGTATACCCTATGGCCAAAGCCCATCATTTTTTCCTTTGCTGCTAATTTCCGCTCAATCAGCGCAAGGAAGCCTTCCGTTGTTTTCCCTTCGAGAAGCATATGCATGACAGCTTCATTCGCTCCTCCGTGCAAGTCACCTTTTAATGAAGAAATTGCTCCAGTAAAAGCACCATACATATCAGAATGTGTGGATGCGATGACTCTAGCGGCAAACGTTGAATTAGGCAGCTCATGTTCACTATATAATGTGAGTGTTTGGTCAAAAGCGGTGATTTCGTCTTGGGTTGGCGTACGTCCTGTTAGCATGGTTAAAAAGGTTTCAGTGTAGGATTTGGTCTGATCTGGAGAAATAGCGGCGTCTTTTGTGAGAATATGATAGCTTCCAGCGACAATGGCCGGCAGCTGGCCGAGTAATCGAACAGCACGCTTTTGCTGGCATGCTTCTGATCGATCTTGTAATGCATCATCGTACCCACTAAGAGCAGATAGGCATGTTCTCATGGCATCCATCGGATGGGTGGTTTTTGGCAGCTTTGTTAAAATGGTTTGAATGGTTGGATGTAAGTTAGTTTGTGAGGAAATGTCTTGCTGAAATTGGTGATATTCCATCGCATCTGGCAATCTTCCATAAATAAGCAGATAGGCTGTTTCTAAATAGGTCTTTTTTTGTGCCAACTCGATGAGGTCATACCCGCGAATTACAATCTCTTCTTGCTGCACATCTAAGTATGAGATAGACGTTTCGCTTGCCACAATGTCTTCAAGCCCCGGTTTATACTGCAGTTGTTCAGTCATCATATAACCCCCGTTTCGTTCAATTGTTGTTCTCCAAACGAGCAAACGGCCAGAAATGATGTGAGTCTATAGATGGGAAGATACCGTGCAAGTCGGATACCCAATTCCCATTTTATCCAAAGCACTGCATCTTGTAAATAAAAGAACGTATGTCCAGTTGGACATACGTTAGCTGTAGTATGGAGAAATCATCATATACACAATGACGCCAGTGAGACTGACATAAAGCCATAGCGGCATTGTCCAGCGAGCAATTTTACGGTGACGCTCGACTTGCATCTGTGCACCTCTAAACAGCGTAATCAGGGCAAGCGGTACAATGACAGCTGATAAGACGATATGTGTGATTAAAATAAAGAAGTAAATTGGACGGATGATCCCTTCTCCTCCGAAATGGGTATCAGCTGCCATTGAGTGATAGGTCACATACGAAATTAAAAAGACAAGTGTCGTTGAAAATGCAGCAAAGATAAATCGTCGATGCGCTTTAATGTTCTTTTGTTTAATCATGATGAGTGCTGAAAGTAAAAAGATAAACGTAAAGCTGTTCATCACGGCATTAAGTAACGGCAAAAATGTAATATCCAGATGGCTAAATTTATCTGATTTTGGCATTAAAAATAATAAAGCGATTAATCCGTTGATGGCAATTGTTAAAATGATCACAACACCAGTGAAATTTTTCGGTTTCTGATTCTGTTCGTTCATGTTTGAAAACCTCTCTTTATTAGTTCCGACTAAGAGTATGTTATTTAAATTTCTCTATAAAGTCAATGAATTCGCTGTCTTCGTCGAATTTTAGACAAACTTGCAGGTTGCAGGCGTTCTAACGGCTTGAAAGATCCATCCACTTCCTTTAAAATTGGAATTTATGTGATTTTTATCATTGCTGATAGGAAAGGAGTAATGGACTTGTCAATCTTACAGGAAACAGCCAAAGATGTGAAGACGTTAGAGCAAGAATTACAGCAATTGCAGTTCCAAATGTATCGAATGCAAGAAAAGATGAAAGATATTTCGAAAAAAGCAAAAATCATTGGCATCGATCAAGCGAAAGAAGATGAGTGGCTGATCGTCTCTGCCATTGAAAGTGCAGATACATGTAAAATTATGCTCAGCGATTGTGAAAAAGCTTTTCGCGGACAATCTGATTTTTCCTTAATTGCGGAATATCCTGAAGAAGGAAAGATTCATATTGCCGATATTAAAGGTCCGCCAGATAATGGGTATGGCTCCATCTGCATGAAGCATTTAAAAGAAATCGCAAGAGATCAGAACATCCCAGTGATTACTGGCGACCTCGTCAAAAGAGACTGGGATCACGTGGATCGCTTGATTCATTTTTATGAAAAGCATCAATTTGATGTCCAGATCAATTGGAAAGAACAAAGCGGAGAAATTTATTGGGTGGACAGCTAACGACAAAAACCAGCGTGTATCATAAGATATGCGCTGCTTTTTGTCGAAAATGCAAATTTTTCAGAAAAATATGTGTATTTCTGACCAAAAAAAGGTATAATAAAAGCATCAGGCCGCCACCTGATGCTTTCTTCCAAAAAACAATTGTTTACTAGTTAAGTACTTTTACTTTGACTGATTTTACGCCCCAATTTTTCGCTTGGGATTTGCTTGGTACATGTACATCAATTTTGTTACCTTTAATTGCGCCGCCAGTATCTGCTGCGATGGCTTCACCGTAGCCTTCAACATAAACCTTACTTCCTAATGGAATGACATTAGGATCTACTGCAATTACTTTTGCATTTGGGTTTTTGTTTAAGTTTACCCCTGTTGCAGTGATACCTGAGATGCCACCATCATTTGCTGTATAAGCCGTAGCCGTAACAGTCATTTCTTTTTGTACACTCTGACTAGCAGAAGATGATTCTGCTTTAGCTGTTTCCTTTTTAGGAGCAGCTTTTTTCGTTGTTTGCTCTTTTTGGACAGGTTCCTGTTTTTGAACAGGTTCTGAGCTTACCGGAGCCGAGCTTTGGCCAGCAACACTTAGTGTTGAACCAACCATAATTATATCTGAGTTTAAGTTATTCCAAGACTTAATATCGCTAATTGACACATTGAATTTTTGAGCGATTTTCCAGAGGCTGTCCCCCTTCTGGACTTTATACTGCTCCTGAGTTTTCTCTTTTGAAGAGATTGTCAATTTATCACCTACATAGATCATATCAGTAGATAAATTGTTCCAACCCTTTAGGTCCTTTAGAGACACATCATTTTTTTGTGAGATTCCCCAAAGTGTATCACCTTTCTGTACAGTGATTTCCTTTGCAGAAGCTTGCTGCGCTCCAAATGCTGTTGTTGAGATTGCTGCAACAGCAACCAAGGACATAATAGTCTTCTTCATAAAGTAAATCCTCCCTTGTTAGCTTTTTATGGCGGCTAACGAGTGCTATCGTAACATATGTAAATGTCAATTCAATAACAAAACGATATGTTTTAGATTACAGTTCCTTTACATGAAACATCTCTCTCCATTGGTAAATCAGACCACAAAACGGCTTGATTCCCCGCCATATCAAGGTTTTACAAGGATTGAAAATGACCTGATGAAAACGCGTCCAAGTACAGCGAAAAAAATTTATTTTTCTTCTTCAAACTCTTTATTTTTTCTCTTTTTCTATAAATAAACGAATTTCTTCTAGAAAAACATCTCCATATTTCTCTCTTTTTTGAGCGCCAATCCCCTTAATTTGGAGTAATTCATCATCTGTTTTAGGCTCTACAGCTGACATTTCCTTCAATGTTTGATCAGAAAAAACAACAAACGGCGGGACACCTTGCTCTCTAGCTAGCTTCATTCTCAACGCTCTCAATCGCTCAAATAATGCATCATTTTCTTGAATGGCCTCTGCTTTGATCGCCTGCTTTTTATACACTGTCTCTTGTCCAACTAACACTTTCTTCCCTTTATGGGTCACCTTAAGTGTTGGGTAAGCACCTTCAGACATGTGCAAATACTCTTCTGTAATTAAAAATTCAATGAAGTCACTGATTTGCTGAGCCGAATGTTGTTTCATTAAAGAATATGTAGGGAGACGATCGAAACCTAGCTCTAGCACTTTTTTATTTTTAGAGCCTGCCAATACTTGGGCGATCATCATTTTACCAAATCGCTCATTCATTCTCACTGTACAAGATAACACCATCTGTGCTTCTCTTGTGACCTCTTCACGCTCTCTTTCATCAAGGCAGTTGCTGCATTTACCGCAAGGCGAACTAGCTGTTTGATCAAAATAATCCATCACAAATTGCTGCAGACATTGCTCAGTATGACAGTAATCCACCATTTGCCTTAATTTAAGCAGCTCATGCTGGTAGCGTGTCTCATCTTCTATTGACTGCTCAATGAGAAAGCGCTGCACTCTTACACCTTGAGGTGAAAACAGTAAGATGCATTCACTTTCAAGCCCATCTCTGCCGGCACGACCAGCTTCTTGATAGTAGCTTTCAATATCCCTTGGAATTTGATGATGGATCACAAAACGTACATTCGACTTATTGATTCCCATGCCAAATGCTGATGTGGCGACCATCACCTGGATATCATCATTTAAAAAGAGGTTTTGCTGCTCTTCTCTCGTATGATCATCCAATCCACCATGATAAACACCAGCTTTGATCTTTTGTTTTTTTAGTCGATGATAAATGTTATCCGCTTCTTTACGAGTGGCGGTATAAATAATGCCAGACTCAAGACTGTTTTTCTTCATATATTGTGTGATGAAACGTTCACTGTTTTCTCCTTTGATCACTTGAAAGGACAAATTTTCTCTAGCAAACCCAGTAAAGATGGTTTCTTCTTCGTTGATACCAAGCTGTTCACATATATCTTGATGGACCTTTTTCGTCGCTGTAGCTGTTAATGCGACAATCACCGGTCTTTTTGACAGCTTGTTCAAGCATTCTTGAATGAAGCGATAACTTGGCCTAAAATCATGTCCCCACTCGGATATACAGTGCGCCTCATCAATCGCAATTAAAGGAATCGTTAACCGATCTAACAGCTGAAAAAAACGTTCATTTTGTAAGCGTTCAGGTGTGATATAAAGCAGTTCATATTCCCCTTTTTCGCATTTTTTCAGCCTTTCATTCATTTCAGCTGCGGACAGAGTGCTGTTTAAAAAGGAAGAACGGATGCCCATCTCATTTAACGCATCAACCTGATCCTTCATTAAAGAAATAAGCGGAGATACCACGATCGTTGTACCTTCCATCATTAGTGCAGGGATCTGATAGCAAACTGACTTCCCTCCGCCTGTCGGCATAATGCAGACGGTATCCTTTTGTTTATTTACAATCGCTTCAATGGCTTGTTTCTGTCCTTTTCTAAAGGCATCAAAGCCATAATATTGTTTCAGGAGTGCTTCTGCTTGTTCTAACATCCAATTCCCTCTCTGTCATTTGTTTTGTCCATTTTAACATAGATTCTTGTCTCTACAGGCGATCAGTTGAATTTCGTCTTTTTACAAAATAAAAAGCCATTTTCCGAAATGGAAAATGGCTTGAATCATCCTAGGAAAAGCTGCGGATGCCGTAATCTAAGTAAGAAAGTTTTAAACCACCACTCCTCAAAGTGGGTGTTTGCAGAAACGTTCCTGTCTTCCTCTCTAAAGAGGCATGACATTCCGGCTTCAATATAAAACTCCCTATTACAGCTTAAAGGTTAAAACTTAATTAACATTACGCGCATCGCAGCCTTTAAACTATATTACACGAAAGTTTATTAAATTTCAAGAGATCTTTTTTCTATAAAAGACTCGTGTATACAAAAGTTTTGTCGTTGTACACATAAGAAAAAATTATTCTAAAAAAATGTAACTTACACTTATTTCCCTATTTTTCATCGTCTATGTCAACATCCTGCTCTTCCTCTAATCGTTCATACGTATCTGAATGCATCTGATCCATTGTTTGTCTATTTGTTAAATCACGCATTTGATCAGAGAAATTACGGTCAAACTCGTTTGGGTCTTGAGTGGTTTCTTCATTTTTCTTCGCATCAATTGAATAACGTGTATATGGGACTGCTTTTAAACGTTCATATGGAATGTCTTTCCCTGTTTTCTCACAAACCCCATATGTTCCGTCTTCCATTCGTTTCAGTGCTGCATCAATTTCGTCTTCAAGCTGGCCATCAACTTGGTCCAGTGTTTGTTCGGTCATGCGGTCTAAATAGATGCTCCCATGATCAGCGATATGGTTTCCAACACCATTTGAAATCTCGCTGGATTCACTTAGCATAGATTCTTCTTTCTTTTTTGACCCTTTTACATCTTCCTTTAATTGATTCAATCTTTCGTATAAATCAGCTTTTTGTTCTTTCGTTAAGCCCACGGTCAATCACTCCTTTCTTATTACCTTCCCGCTGCAAACGAAATGAAAACATCAAAAAAGCCGCCGCCTTTTTGGCAGCAGCTTTCTTCTCTTACAGGGTGCGAAGTGCTTCTTCTACTGGTTTATCCCCTTTAATTAAGTCAAAGGATTTATTTTTCACATTGGATTCTGTTAAGCTTTCCACAAGTACAGCGGCTACGTCCTCTCTTGAAATCTCAATGTTTTGATCATCTTGAATATGCTCCGCTGCTTCGATCTTTCCTGTCTTTTCCTCATGCAGCAAAGCACCTGGACGGACAATGGTGTAGGAAAGCCCAGACTGTTTTAAATGTTCATCTGCTTTTCTTTTCGCTTCATAATAAATTTCCATACTTCCTTGCCCTTTTCCCTGGTTTGGATCATCGGCATTATAGGAACTTAGCATCACAAAATGCTGAATGTTTTCTTTTTTCGCTGTGTCAACAAGACGTTTTGCACCTTCTTGATCCACTGCAATCGTCTTATCTGCACCTGTTTTTGAGCCTGAACCAGCTGCAAAGATGACAGCATCTGCTTGTTTCACAGCATCTGTCACATCCTTTTCAAGATCACCGATGACAGGTGCTGCACCAAGTTCTTTTAGCGCATCCGCTTGTTTTTCATCTCGAATGAGAGCAAAAGGTTCATGTCCTTTTTCTTTTAAATAACGAATGACGAGCCTGCCTGTATGTCCATTTGCTCCAGCAACTAATACTTTCATTGTTCATTCTCCTTTCTGTATCTGTTTCATCTTTATCCTTTTTTGCTATCATTCAAACACCTAAACAAAAAAAGCCCCTCCCAGCAAATATGGGGAAGGGCTCAGGCAATGTGCGATCTATAAAAAAAAGTAGAATGAGAAAAGTGCATGTGATCTATGTAATCGCAAGGTTGATCAGCAAAGATGTTTTGTCAAAATGGCTTGCACATCACTCAAATCCGTCTCTTTTGAAAAATCGAGTTCAAATACTTTTGAGCTTGTGACAAGCAGCATACCTGTGTCCTGATCAAACACGCCAGCTTCTTGAATGGCAAAACTTTCAATTGATCGATACGGCAAGGAGACCCTGACTTTCTTCTTAGAAAATACGCGGTTATCGCCAAAGATCAGTCGTTTATTGGTGAAACAAATTTGGTCGTGACGCAGTCTGTAAACAGCTTCAATTCTTTCCCCTTCAATTAGTAAGGATTCGAATTTCTTATCATTTTGTTTACTGACAGAAAAAATACCCACGTAAACCCCCTCTTCCTCCATCAAATTCCTTTATGAAAAAACGGCCACACGCTCTGTGGGTACGTTTTGTTCTCACTTATAGAATACGCTATAAATAGTCGTTATTCCATTACGAATAGATTAAATTTCATTTAACTTTTTCTTTTTGATTCGATGCTCTTTCCTCTACTTATTTAGACAGTTAAAGCAGGAAAAAAGTTTCAGTTCTTTTTGAGAAAAATGGTTGAATTGTGACCAATAAAAAAACAGTGATTTTTTCAAATCACTGTCAGCGTGTAGACAAACCCTCGCATTCTTTGTCAGTCCTGCGAGCCGGTGCTCACGAATGTCAAATTCGCTCCGCGCCGGTACTCGTCCTTCCTAGGGCTGCAAAGGTTTTCATGTCACGCTGAAAAAAAAGACAAAGTGCTAAAATAAAAATCATTTTAGCACTTTGTCAACAATCTGGACTATTCGTCTTTTGGTGTTTCAATGGTTCCCTCGGCATATACATCGGAAATCTGCTCAAGCGTAATTGCCATATCAGCATCTTCGTTATCATGCCAAGCATTTTGTTGATTCTGCTCATCTGTTTGCTGCTTTTTCATCATCATCACCCTTTACTGTTTTTCTTAGTATGAGTGATGATCACCAAAATCATTCAGCAGAAAAGTCTTCGAAATACTCTTTATAATACCCGCCTACTTTACCTGTATTATCAACGACAAACAGGAATTCTTCTGTTTCATTTTTCACTTCATATGTGCTTCCAACCGTTAGTGCACGGTCGACCATATATTTTTTCGCATTCGTATGTATACATTTTACTTGTTTTAACGTTTGAGCCGTTTGCCAGTTTTGATGGATCATGATTTAAAAACTCCTTTTTTCATCTATACATTTATTGTAGCCAATTTTTCATGAAATGCAATGAGTGTTATGGATTGCTTTCGTACATGTGGTGTAATATGATGAATGTATACGTTTACATCCATGTGCGTATACTAGATCATTTGCTTCAGGTCCGCTTTTTCACCTAGAACTCGCAGAACAATCCATATCTTTAAGGAGGTTTGTTTATTTATGAGCTCTACAACACTTCAAATTAGTTCAAAACTCGAATCTTTTCTCCAAGGGACGAAAAAACTCTACATTAATGGTCAGTTTGTCACAAGTCACGATAACAAAACCTTTTCAACTCCTAACCCAGCCACAGGTGAAACCCTTATTGATGTATATGAAGCAGGTGCAAAAGACATTGATGAGGCAGTAAAAGCAGCCAAAAAAGCCTTTCATGGTCCTTGGCGCTCCATGTCTGCCGCCGAACGCGCCCGCCTCATGTTTAAGCTTGCTGATTTAATGGAAGAAAACCTAGAAGAGCTCGCTCAGCTTGAAACTTTAGATAACGGAAAACCAATTAATGAAACAACAAATGCAGATATCCCTCTCGCAATCGAGCATATGCGCTATTATGCGGGCTGGACAACCAAAATAAGTGGGCAAACCATTCCTGTCAGCCAAGGATACTTTAATTATACCCGTCATGAGCCTGTTGGCGTTGTTGGACAAATCATACCTTGGAACTTCCCGCTGCTTATGGCCATGTGGAAAATGGGTGCTGCACTTGCGACAGGCTGCACCATCGTGTTAAAACCAGCAGAACAAACACCCCTCTCTGCGCTTTATTTAGCTGAATTAGTGGATAAAGCCGGCTTCCCAGAAGGTGTGATTAACATCGTACCTGGATTTGGCGAAACAGCCGGGAATGCGTTAACCGATCACCCTGATGTGAATAAGCTTGCCTTCACGGGGTCAACAAGTGTTGGGAAACTCATCATGGAGAAAGCAGCCAAATCCATTAAGAGGGTCACATTAGAACTTGGCGGAAAATCACCAAACATTATTTTACCAGATGCAGATTTAAAGAAAGCCATTCCAGGTGCTTTAAACGGCGTCATGTTTAACCAAGGTCAGGTATGCTCTGCAGGTTCGAGGGTCTTTGTTCACCGGAGTCAATATGATGAGGTTGTCGATCAAATGGCTGAATATGCGACATCCCTCAAACAAGGAGCCGGTCTTCATCAAGATACGCAAATCGGACCTCTCGTAAGTAAAGAACAGCACGAGCGCGTGTTAGGCTATATTGAAAAAGGTAAATCAGAAGGTGCAACAGCCGTTGTCGGTGGCGATTGCCCTTATGAGGCTGGTTATTTTGTCTCCCCTACTGTTTTTAAAGATGTAGAAGATGACATGACCATCGCAAAAGAAGAAATCTTTGGACCTGTCCTATCTGCGATTCCTTACGATTCCATTGATGAAGTGGTCGAAAGAGCCAACCAGTCTGACTATGGATTAGCCGCAGGACTTTGGACAGAAAACTTAAAGCATGCCCATGATATTGCTTCACGTCTTGAAGCAGGCACGATTTGGGTCAACTGCTATAACGTCTTTGATGCTGCCTCCCCGTTTGGAGGATATAAGCAATCAGGTTTAGGCAGAGAAATGGGATCATACGCTCTTAACAACTATACAGAAGTCAAAAGTGTGTGGATTAATCTCCAAGACTAATGACGCCTATAAAGCCGGTGACTATGTCATCGGCTTTTTTGTGATTGCATGTGACAGGCAGGCTCCTGAATATAGTAATAAAGGAAAGGAGCATGGCCGAATATGCAAGATTTTAAAACAAAAGTAAACGAATATATTGATGAATTGCACATGCAACTGCAGAGCAGACAACGAGAAGATGGTGCTTTTGTCTTCTGCTTTGAAGGGCCAATGATGACAAATGCTTTTTTGATTATGCTGTTAAAGGCTGTCGGCGATTCGGATCAGGCACTCGTTCATCAATTGGCAGAAGCTATACGCGAAAAGCAAAATGAGGATGGTTCTTTTTCTTTGTATCATGATCAGGCGGGACATGTAACCGCGACTGTGCAAGGCTATTGTGGAATGCTCGTGTCAGGCAGGTATCAACAAGATGAGCCGCATATGGAAAAAGCAGCACATTTTATTCGATCAAATGACGGCTTGAAGAACGTTCATTTTATGACAAAGTGGATGCTTGCTGTCAATGGCATGCACCCTTGGCCATACTTCTATGCACCACTTTCATTTTTACTCATCCCTACATACTTCCCGCTTCACTTCTATCATCTTAGTGCATATGCAAGAATTCATTTTGTCCCAATGATGATCGCACTCAACAAACGATATACCTCTCATGAACAGTTTCCAAACTTAGCACATCTTGATGCAAACATGTCTAAAAATCCTTTTGACTGGTTTATGGCAAGAGAAGAACGTTCCACTCACCACTTTCTAGCATACATGCGGTCGTATACTGCACTCGACAGCCGGCTCGACTTTTTCGGGTATGAGGCAGCGAAGGGGTATATGTTTGACCGCCTTGAAAAAGATGGCACGCTGTACAGCTATTTAAGTGCCAGTATTTTTATGGTCTATGCACTCATGAGTCTTGGATACTCTCCGGGCCATCATCTCATTTTAAAAGCAGTCAAAGGGATGAAACAGCTAGTCACTGACTGTGGGTGCAGGAAATATGCTGAGAATTCTACATCCACTGTTTGGGATACAGCGCTTGTCAGTTATGCTTCTCAGCGAGCAGGCAGAACACAAGATGATCCAGTTATCAAAAAGTCTTTTACGTACTTACTGAACCGGCAGCAAATGAAGAAAGCAGATTGGGCGATCCATAACCGGCATGCGGCTCCGGGAGGCTTTGGTTTTTCAGATTTGAACACAAATAACCCAGATTGTGATGATACGCAAATTGTGTTAAAAGCCATTCCTCAAACTTACGCTCCCGTTCAGTGGAAACGAGGATTTGATTGGCTTCTTTCCATGCAAAACCGGGATGGCGGCTTTTCAGCTTTTGAAAAAAATCAAAATCACTTCTTGCTTCGTCATCTCCCGCTCGAATCTGCTGAGGATGCGGCCATTGATCCTTCTACTCCTGATATTACAGGTCGTGTGCTCCATCTTATCGCTCTTGAAGAGAACAACAAGTCACCACTCATGCAAAGGCAAAAAGATCATTGTGTGAAATGGCTGCTTGATCATCAAGAGAAAAACGGATCGTGGTTCGGCAGATGGGGCGTTTGCTATATTTATGGTACTTGGGCTGCGTTAACAGGACTAAAGGCTGCTGGCATCTCCTCATCGCATCCTGCTGTTCAAAAAGCATGTCGATTTTTAAAAACAATTCAATTAGAAGATGGCAGCTTCGGAGAATCGTGTAAAAGTGCAGAGGTTAAAAGGTACGTCCCGCTTCCATTTGGGACAGTAGTTCAAACGGCTTGGGCTGCTGAGGCACTTTTACAATATGTGCAGCCAGATGACAAAGTGATTTTAAAAGCCATCTCATTTTTGATTCAACATCAGCACTCGAGTGAAGCCTTGCACTATCCAGTAGGCATTGGTCTTCCAAAGCAATTTTATATCACCTATCATAGCTATCCATTTGTCTTTCCAATGGTGGCTTGTTCCACATTTTTAGAAGAAATGAGGCGTAAAAATGAATAAGGAAGAATATCGCATGCAGCTTAAAGATTGGCTTAGCTCCATTCAAGGTGCAGTTCAAGATGAAAACATCCGTCAGAAAGCAGAACATTTATCGTTCATCATGAATGATGAACATTCCAGTGAAGAAGAGTGGTACGAATTGGCTGAAAGTATTGCAGAGGATATAATCCCACAAGATGCAATGCGAGATGTTGCAGTTGGCGGCCATCAATTACCCCCTCTCCCGTACCGCTATGATGCATTAGAACCGTTTATTTCAAAAGAGATTATGTATTTGCATCACCAGAAGCATCATCAATCATATGTTGATGGTCTGAACCAAGCTGAGCTTGCCTTAAAAAGAGCAAGAAGAACCAATGATTTTAAAATGATCAAGCATTGGGAACGGGAGCTTGCCTTCAATGGTGCGGGACACTATTTACATTGCATTTTTTGGTTTTCTATGAGTCCTTCAGGGAAACAAAAGCCCACTGGGCAAATGCTTCGTCTTATTGAACAGTCGTTTGAAAGCTATGATGCATTCAAATCCCAATTTTCAGCTGCAGCCAAACAAGTTGAAGGTGTTGGATGGGCCATTCTCGTATGGGCACCAAGATCTCAGCGATTAGAGATTTTACAAGCAGAACGCCATCAATTTTTATCACAATGGGATGTAATCCCTCTTCTAACTCTTGACGTATGGGAGCACGCCTACTATCTGCAATATCTTAATGAAAAAGCGACATATGTAGATCGTTGGTGGAATGTCGTTGACTGGCGTGAGCCAGAAGCACGTCTTAAGCAAGCTCAGCAAGTGAAATGGGCCCCTTTTTAAAAACGCTACTCCATGTAGGCATTTGCTTATATGGAGTATTTATAGTTTACATAATATTATTATCAAAACTAAAAGAACGGGTTGTTTTTTCAGAAAATTCATTTAAAATAAGAAAGATATGTGAGGAAAGAGAGCTGAAGCAATGAATGAAGATTTTATTAACCATTAGTCACTTTGCAGGAAGAACCTTTGCGATTTGGGTCATTTTATTTGCGTGTCTTGGATTTGCCTTTCCTGCCGAATTTTCTAAGATTGGACCTTATATTCCTTTTTTACTCGGTATTATTATGTTTGGGATGGGGCTTACCCTGTCTGCTGAAGATTTTAAAGAGCTGTTTCGAAAACCTCTCTATGTGCTGATTGGGGTTCTAGCGCAATACACACTCATGCCGCTTATCGCCTTTCTATTAGCTTACGGATTACAGCTTCCTTCTGAAATTGCAGTAGGCGTTATTCTTGTGGGCTGCTGCCCAGGCGGTACAGCATCCAATGTGATGACCTTTTTGGCGAAAGGAAATACGGCATTATCTGTAGCCGTCACCACCTTATCGACCCTTCTTGCTCCATTTTTAACACCTGTCTTTATTTTACTCTTTGCAAGATCATGGTTACCTGTATCGCCAGAAGCGCTATTTTTGTCAATTGTACAAGTTGTGTTGATCCCAATTATCTTAGGCGTTATCGTTAAATTGTTTTTCAAAAAACAAGTGACCTATGCGGTTCAAGCACTGCCGCTTGTATCTGTCGCCGGAATTGTAGTGATCATTGCAGCGGTTGTTAGTGCAAATAAAGAGCAGATTCTTCAATCTGGGCTGCTGATATTGGCCGTTGTGATCTTACATAATGGACTTGGTCTTTTATTTGGTTACCTTATTGCAAAGTGGTGCAAAATGGATATCCCTTCTCGAAGAGCCATCTCGATTGAAGTAGGCATGCAAAACTCTGGACTTGGTGCAGCTCTAGCGACAGCACACTTCTCGCCACTTGCAGCCGTACCAAGTGCCATTTTTAGTGTGTGGCATAATTTATCTGGTTCCTGGCTTGCGACGTATTGGTCAAAGAGAGGAAATGCTGAAAATGAAAAGAAAAAAAGCTAGCACCTTAATGGGTGCTAGCTTTTCAAATTGAAGATTATCCTTCAAGCAATAGCTGCTCTGGATCTTCAAGTAAGTTTTTAATCGTGACAAGGAATCCAACTGCTTCTTTACCATCGACAATCCGGTGGTCGTAAGAAAGAGCTAAATACATCATCGGTCGGTTCTCAAAACGTTCTTCATCAATTGCCACAGGTCGAAGCTGAATTTTGTGCATCCCTAAAATTCCAACTTGAGGGCTGTTTAAAATTGGTGTCGAAAGCAGTGAACCGAATGTTCCGCCGTTTGTGATCGTGAATGATCCACCTTGCAGCTCATTTAGAGATAATTTATTATCTCGTGCTTTTTTCGCAAGATGACCAATTTCCTTTTCAATCCCTGCAAACGACAATCTGTCTGCATCACGGACAACCGGTACGACAAGTCCTTCGTTAGCAGCAACAGCGATGCCGATGTCATAAAATTTCTTCAAGACGAGCTCATCACCTTGAATTTCTGCGTTAAGCAGCGGATATTTCTTCAGTGCTGCTACAACTGCTTTTGTGAAGAAAGACATGAAGCCAAGCTTTACATCATTTTGTTCAAGGAAGGCATCTTTACGGCGTTTTCTTAAGTCCATCACAGCCGTCATATCTACTTCATTAAATGTCGTCAGCATTGCAGCCGTTTGCTGAACCTCAACTAAACGTTTTGCAATCGTTTGTCTGCGGCGCGACATTCTCTCACGTTCAATTGGCTTTCCTGGTTGTTCATTTTGCACCGCAGCATTTGCTTTTGGCGCGGCTTTTGGTGCACTTGCAGGTGCTTCATTCTTTTGATAAGAAGCGACATCCTGCTTTCGTACCCTGCCCAGCGGATCTACGGTTGGAATTTCAGATAAGTCTAGTCCCTTCTCTCTCGCTAGTTTTCTAGCTGCAGGAGAAGCGATAGTTCTGCCATTACCAGATTTCGGCTCTTCTTTCACTGCTTCTTCTTTTTGAGCAGCTGCCGATTCATCTTTCGGAGCTGGTGCAGACTCTTGCTCAGGTGCTGGAGCTGCGGACTCGCTTCCGCCAGCTTCACCCGCTGCAATTGTTCCGATGACTTCTCCAACTTGTACAGTGTCACCAGAATCTTTCAGCACTTCTTTGAGTACACCAGATTCTTCTGCTGTCAGTTCGACATTGACTTTATCTGTTTCAAGTTCTAACAGGTACTCTCCCTGCTCCACATAATCGCCCGGCTGCTTTAGCCATTGAGCTATCGTTCCTTCCGAGATCGATTCCGCTAATTCAGGTACTTTAATTTCCGCCATTTTTCATTTCCCCCTTAGTTTTTGCGAGTCAAGCTATCAGATACAATTCGTTCTTGTTCTTTTTTATGCACAGTTGGATCACCCTCAGCCGTACTTGAACGTCTTCTTCGGCCGATGTAACGTACTTTTACTTTTTCAGGCGCAATTTCACGTAAATATGGCTCAATGTATCCCCAAGCCCCCATATTTTGTGGCTCTTCTTGCGCCCATACGATTTCTTCTAAGTTTGTTAGTTTTGATAAAATCGCTTTAATGTCTTTGGCTGGGAATGGATATAGTTGTTCCACTCTCGCAATGTGAAGCCAATCTTTCGGCTCTTCCATTTGAGTAAAACGATCACTAATATCGATTGATACCTTCCCGCTAGATAGCACGAGTCGAGTTACTTTTTCGTGATCATGCACAAGGCCTGGTTGTTCAAGAACTGGTTGGAACTGTCCATCCGTTAATTCCTGGACTTCAGACAATGTGTTCGGGTTACGAAGCAAACTCTTCGGTGTCATGATGACAAGCGGACGAATCTCTTCACGAAGCAGCATTTTCGCCTGTCTTCTAAGAATGTGGAAGTATTGCGCTGCACTAGTCAAGTTCGCCACTGTCCAGTTATTCTCAGCAGCTGATTGCAGGAATCGCTCTGTTCTGCCACTTGAATGCTCAGGACCTTGTCCTTCATATCCATGAGGCAAGAGCATCACTAGACCTGATTTTTGTCCCCATTTTGCGCGTCCAGCTGAAATAAATTGATCGAAATACACTTGAGCCGCATTTGCGAAGTCTCCAAATTGAGCCTCCCAAATGACTAACGTTTCAGGAGAATAGACATTATAACCATATTCAAACCCGATGACTGAGCCCTCTGACAGTGGACTATTATGAACAGTAAATGATGCGTTTGCATCACTCAGCTCATGAAGAGCAATAAATTCATCTCCAGTTTGACTGTCGTGAAGAACAAGGTTTCTTTGAGCAAAAGTACCGCGCTCTGAATCCTGTCCAGTCATTCGAATTGGCGTACCGTCTTTTAATATAGATGCAAATGCAAGTGCTTCCCCAAGTGACCATTCTACTTTACGGTCATCTGTAAACACTTTTGCACGTTTTTCAAGGATCCGTTTAAGCTTACCAAATACTTGGAAATCGTCCGGCCAGCTGATCAATTCTTCATTCAGCTTTCGTAATACATCAAACTCTACGGATGTATCCACTGCTGGGAAGCCATTTGATACTGGTTCTGGCAGTTCAATTTCTTGAATCGTATGCTCTTTCTTTGAAGGCACCTTTTGATAGGCTTCTTCTATTCTTGTCGCTACAGCCTGCTCGATTTCTTCTCGTTGTTCTTTTGTCAGAAGACCTTCTGTGACAAGTTTATCTGCAAAGATATTCTTGACCGTTTTATGCTTTCTGACTGCATCATATAGCATTGGCTGAGTTGTAGAAGGCTCATCCATTTCGTTATGACCGTATCTGCGGTAACCAATCAAGTCAATTAAGAAATCCTTCTTAAAGCGTTTGCGGTATTCTACAGCTAATTGAACAGCCGCTAAACATGCTTCCGGATCATCTGCATTGACGTGAACAATTGGAATCTCAAACCCTTTTGCAAGGTCACTTGCATATTTCGTCGAACGAGATTCATTGCTTTCCGTTGTGAACCCGATCATATTGTTTGCAATGATATGGATGGTTCCACCAACTTGATAGCCTACAAGTTGACTTAAATTTAATGTTTCTGCCACAATTCCTTCCCCAGGAAATGCCGCATCACCATGAATTAAGATGGCTAATGCCTTTTCAACGTCTTGTACTGGATAGCCCTTTTGAGTACGTAATTCCTGAGCAGCACGTGTGCTTCCTTCAATGATTGGATCAATGAATTCCAAGTGACTTGGGTTATTAGCAAGCGTGACTCTCGCACTCTTTGTATCTTCGTCTTTAATTTGACGATCTGCTCCAAGATGGTACTTTACATCACCTGTCCACCCGTAGCTGATGCCAATAGAGCCTTCTGATGGAACAAGCTCTTTATTTGGCGCATGCTGGAATTCTGAGAAAATAATCTCATATGGTTTTCCTAACACATGTGCTAATACATTTAAACGGCCTCTGTGTGCCATTCCAATGTTAATATTTGAAGTCCCTTGTGTAACAGACTCTGAAATAATTTCATCAAGTACTGGGACAAGTGCGTCTAATCCTTCTATTGAGAAGCGCTTTTGCCCAACAAATGTTTTATGAAGAAACTGTTCGAACTGCTCAACTTCTGTTAATCTCTTGAATACAGAAACTAGTTTATCGGCTGGTTTTTTCTTAAATAGTTCACCAGACTCGATTGATTTTGAGAGCCAGTTCCGTTCTTCGAAATCATGTACGTGATCAAACTCAAATGAAATGGTACGCTTATACGTATTTCTCAAATGGTTAATGGCTTCTATGCCGTTTGAAATGTGTTTTGGTGCGTCAGGACTAATAATAGATATTGGAATATTCTTGACGTCTTCTTCTGTTAAACCGTATTCCTTTAAAGGAAACAGCTCTTGTAATTCCTTTTCTTTGCGAAGAGGATTGACGGAAGCATTTAAATGGCCATACGTTCTGATGTCTTCTGCCAGTTTAACGACTGATGCTATCTTTTGGATTTGTTCAGAAGTAACTACGCTATTTTCTTTTTTCCCAATTTCCTCCTTCATTTCACTCGGTGGTGCACCAAGTTCATCAAATATGCCTCTTAGATCTTCATCAACACTAGTAGGATCCTGGACATACTGATCGTAGAGCTCGAGCACATAGCCGAGGTTCGGACCATGAAATTCTTCCCAACTCAACGGTTGTTTCACATCATTTTGAAACATTTTGAACACTACCCCCAACTTTGATCATCAAGTGATTGAACACTATCTCGATATAACTTCCAGAACACAATGACCAAATTTATGTAATAAAACGCTTCCAATAATATTCTACCACTGTTTCGGATTACTTTCTACATTCTTTGTTCAATTAAAGATAAAAAATTCACAGAAAAACAAAAAATTTAAATCATTCCGAAAAATATTTTGAAGAAAGGGGCAAAACCTTATGCCCCAATGCTTTTATGCAGTAATTTCTTCAGTAACGGATATAAAACATCTGGCAATGTATCGACATCTGGTACAAAAATGCTGAACTTGCCATACATATCTTGAATGGTTTTCATCTGTGCTTCTTCGATCGGTGAATTGGATAAAAACACATTGATTACTTCAATGCCTTTTTTCCTCGCCTCAAGAACTGCTTCATGTGTATCGACGATCCCATTTTGTTCGTAGCTGAATGCAGCTGGCTCTCCGTCGGAAAAAACAATGAGAAACTTTTGCTCTTCTCTTCGTTTTAATATCATTTTTGTCATTTGGCGAATTGCATAGCCATCCCGGTTATCCTCTTCTGGTTCAAGTGACATAATGGAAGGACCTGCATCAAATAAAGAATCTTTGAACGACACGACTGTGTTAAAATAGTTCGGCTGACTTGTTTCTGATGCATCGTTTGTATCTTCCCAAAACCCCACAATTTGATGTGGGACTTGAACGGACTTTAAGGCTTCATGAAATAGAACAATGCCTTTTTTCGTCTCGTCCATCTTGTCAAACATGCTGGCAGAACAATCCACTAATAAAGTGAAAACAGCATCAATCTCCGAAGAAGGTGCCTGTTTTTTATAGAAAAGACGCGGATTCGACTCTGTAAAATAACGAATGAGCTTTTTACTCAGACGTCCTGCATGAAGATCCGTTTTTGGCCATATTTTTTTATGTTCGAGCGTTTTTTGAATCATCTGTTTTAACCGTTTCTGATAAGGCTCAATCTCCTTGGCGTGCTGCTTGTATACATCGATTTGTTCTGGCGCGGGAGGATCTGGTGACATCATGACTGGAAACGCATATTTGTTCTCTTTTCCATTCTCATGAGCATCCGCTCCGCTTTCCTCGCCTTCAGCCTCTTCCAGCGCCTCAAGCTTTGAATAATCTTTTCGGTGAGTCTGCTTGGCAGAGCCTTGGACAGTGCCAAGTGCTTGATCTCCGTCATCGCCTTCTCTTGCTGCATCCTTCCCTAGATCACTTTTCCCGCCGTGCTCTAAATCAAATTGAAGGAAGCTTTTTGACGGCGCTTCTGTTTCTCGATGCCACACTTCCATATACTCTTGGTGGATGTCTTCATCGCCCTCTTTTTCCCGGTCGACTTTGATGTCTTCACTTAATTTAGGTTTTCTTTTTAAGTCATGAAACAGCGGTTCTTTTGCCGCTTTTTCATAGTCCAATTCTGGGAAGAAAAAGTACGTATTCAGCATATCTTTATCAAGAAGCTCATCAAAGCCTTCCATTAATTCTTTGACGATGACCGCGATATCTCCGGTTGAACGCGCTTCATATACACGCTCAAGACTTGATTCAATAAATGGAATCATTGGGTTGATCCGCTCGTGAAGAGGCGGAATTTCTTCTAGCGGTGAATCCGCTGTCAGCTTCACATACATTGCACAATAGAGTGCATCCGTTAAAATGCTCCGCTCTTGGTTAATCGTTAATTGCGTCTTAAAATGACGCCGGTACAGTTCTCTTCTTCGTTTAAATACCTTTTTTGTTCCTGGGCGGTCTCGTTTAATCTGCTCTTCAATCCGGATATCTTCAAAGAGCATAAACAATTGTTTACACAGGCCAGGAATGGACATTGTATGAGCATAGCGAATGATTTCCTGAAAGACAGTCAGATCACTATAAACGGTTCCTACTGCACGGAGGAATACATCACTTTTCAGTCCGGCTGTCATGTCTTCTTGTTTACGGTCATCCCAAAAATGACTGATGAAAATTTTCTTTTCAAAAGGATCATAGTAGGACTGCACCCCGTATTCAAGCTCGACATCATCACTTTTTGCTAACGTTTTGGCTAAATCCGTTAATTCCATAAATAAAAATGAATCGATTCTGCTGTCATTAAATTTGATGAATTTCAAAACTCAGAACCTCACTCGAATAATGTTTGGGCAATATTTCTTACCGCTGCTTTTTCCCGGTCATCTTCTAGTTTTTCAACAATCCCTCGTTCAACTGCACGGAGTGGCGGGATGTATTGCGCAAGATCACATGTGTCTAGGAGTGCGCGAATGGATGCTGCTTCTTCACTTACCTGCCCGTTGTGCGCCTGTGTAATGAGGTCTGATGAGAGCTGCACGAATTGATCGATTAAACGTTCATCCTTTAATACAGATTGAGATTGCAGTACATCCTTTAAGATGCCGCCGCCGATATATGGAACGTCAATGACAACAAAACGGTTTTTTAACGCTTCATTTAGAGGCACTGTGCCGACATAGCCTTCGTTGATTGCCGCTATCACGCCAAAGCCTTCATCTGCTCGAACGACCTCTCCTGTAAATGGATTTGTCATCATTTTTCTGTAGTCGAGTACACCGTTTAAAATAGGCAGAGTTTCTGGCTTTGCCATGTTGATTTCATCAATATATAAAAGATGGCCTTTTTTCATTGCTTTCGTTACGGGTCCTTCAATAAATTCAATAGAAGCAACTTGACCATCATTGTGAATGGTTTTATAGCCAATCAAGCTTTCTGCATCAAGATCAACCGAGCAGTTCACACTGTGCATCGGCTGCTGAAAGAAAGCAGATAAAGTTTCTGCTAGTTTTGTTTTACCTGAACCGGTCGGCCCTTTTAAAAGAACGTTTTTGCCGAGTGCTAGTGCAATCATCGCATCTTGTATGATAGACGTATCCTGTGATTCATAGCCGCCTGTTCCAATAAGCGGACGGAATTCTTCTTCTAGTCCTTTTGCTTTTGCTTCAATCATTGCTTGAATTTCTTCTGGGAGTGATTGTTCGTTAAACATGTGTGATTAATTCCTCTCTTCGATCATTTTCCTCACCAAGTATACTAAAAAAACCTTTATGCACTCAATACATAAAGGCTAGACATCTGTTATTTTACCATTTCTTTTGTGATCGCTCCGCATGCGATGCGTTTCCCTGAGTTTCCAGAAGGGTTGCTTAAGTAATCATCTGCTTCTGCATGAATGATAAAGCTACGCCCATTTTGATCGATTAATTGGTTCGATCCTCCCTTTAACGTCACATCTGGTACATTCACAACAACATCAATTTGTCCATCTGCCCCAACTTCTAAATTAGGCATATCTCCAGCATGGTGGCCTTTTGGGTTATCAAAGCCATGCTCCCGGTGTGTTGGATTAAAGTGAGCCCCTGCCGTTTCAAAATCTGGCGCTTCACATTTTCCTGTTTCATGAATATGGAAGCCATGAGGACCTGGCGGCAGATTTTTCGCTTTCACATGTAAATCCAGCCCGTTTTCTGAGGAGTGTCTTACTTCGATACTTCCTATTTTTTGGCCGTTTTCATTGATGAGTGACGTGGTAACTGGTGATTGTTTAGGTGCTGCAACTTCAATGGTTTCTTCTGTCGTTTCTTTTTTCGGCGGTGCATGACATGCTGTTGCGACAAAGACCAGACACATCATGATCAACCACATTGACTTTTTCATATGACTGCCCCCTTTTGATATCAGTATGGACAACCTGATCAATAGGCAAACAAAAAAAGCCGAAAATCGGCTTTTTTAGAAGAAACGTTTTGCACCTAAGTAGGCTTTTTTCCAATATGAGTTGCTTAAGTTCGAGATCCCCACACCGCTGTCACTTGCATGAAGGAAATCTCCTCCGCCAAGGTATAGCCCCATATGAGATGGACCCGCTTTGTACGTTGTGAAATAAACAAAATCGCCAACTTGAGGTGTGCTCACAGGTTTCATCATACTCCAGTAGCCTGCTGTGCTTAATCTGGATACAGACGAAACTTTATTAATGAGGTAATAAACAAAGCCGCTGCAGTCAAATCCAGATGGTGTATTGCCGCCCCATCTGTAAGGAATGCCTGTCAGCTTTTTCCCTTCTTGGATCATCGTCGTGATTTTTGCATTCATCGGCACATCATTTTTGTTATTATTGACCGGCGTTGTCGAACCGTTAGACGTAGAACCATTCGACCCTGAAGCTGCACCATTAATTTTGAGAACTTGTCCAATTCTAAGCACATCACTTTTTAAGCTGTTAGCTGTACGGATGGATTGAACCTGCACTTTAAATTGATTCGCAATTTTCCATAAAGAATCGCCTGATTTTACAGTATAAGATGTCGCTTTCCCGTTTGAAGGCGGGTTGCTTGGTTTAGCAGGTGCTTTCGGCTGACTTGGTTTTGATGCAGCCGTCCCTTTTACTTTCAATACTTGATTTGGATAAATCATATCAGATTTTATCCCATTCAATGTTTTGATTTCACCAATCGACATATTGAGCGAATTCGCAATTTTCCAGAGAGAATCCCCTAATTTGACCTTGTATGTACTTGATGATGAACTATTTGAGTTCGTTGTCTTATTGTTTGTGCTGGAATTTGAAGAGGAGTTTGATGACTGGCCCCCGCTTGTCTTCGTGCTTCCAGATACCTTTAGCTTTTGTCCAGGACGAATTAAGTCACTGTTTAAGCTGTTTAGACTTTTCAAACTTGCGACTGACATTTTATGATTTTTTGCAATGAGCCATAAAGAATCTCCAAGCTTTACAGTGTAGCTTGATGTCGTTGAAGCATTTGATTTCGTTGCTTTTGATCCAGTTGACGAGCTAGATTTTTTGCTTTTTGCGCCAGGAATTTTCAAGCTTTGTCCTGCAAAAATCATCGTCGTTTTTAGTTGATTAAGAGATTGAAGCTCCGAAATACTTGTATTGTACTGTTCGGCAATCTTCCAAAGTGAGTCACCGCTTTTCACCTTGATCGTCTGTGCTTCTGCCGGTGCAGCAAACACAGCTGAGCCAGCGATCGCTGAAACTGTGAGGCCGGTTACTACTTTTTTCTTCATAGATGAATCTCCGCCTTTCATGATTTCATTCAATAAGACTTATGTACTAGTTTTAAGTTTGGCATTTAATGTTTCTGCTTCTCTTGCACTATTTTATCTTTATTTCTATTATATTACTAGACATGTAGACGTTGGGCAATAACAAATAGGCTAAAGCAGTCAACTCAAAATGCTAAAACAAAGCCATATCGTTTCTATCGGCAGTTTGCTTTATTTATAAACATTTTTTAAGGAATTTTTAAGTTGACGTTTAGAAATTTGTCAAAACAAGCACGCTGCTAGTTTCATAGTTCTATTCTACATGACAAATTTTTCTGTATCAAATGACTTTTTACTCAATTGCCTGTTTTTTCTCCTTGAATGAAAAAAGCATTCTTCCGAATGAAGAATGCAGCGATTCATTTTTATTTCCTTATTTCAGGTTCTTTTACAGTGAGCGGATAAAGGATTCCTTCTTTCGCAAATGACATTTTTCCCGTTTCCTCTGAAACGACGAGAACAAGTGCATCGGTCATACCAGAGAGTCCGATCGCAGCCCTGTGTCTTGTCCCGACAGAAGGACTGACTTTTTTTGAAGTAAGCGGCAGCACATTTGCCGCAGATACAAGTGTATTTTCTTTGACTAAAAGAGCACCATCATGAAGTGGATTTCCTGGGTAGAAAATACTTTCTATTAATGAAGCACTAATTTTCGCATGAAGATTTGTCCCTTTTTGAATAAAATCCTCGACCTCATCCCGCCTTTGAATCACAATCAGTGCCCCGTGCTTTTGTTTTGATAAGTTCTCAATGGCTAACGAAAATTGCGCAAATCCAGGTGTGAATTCTTCCATATACGATTGCAAATAAAACGAGGAAGCCTCTGCATGCATTTCATTAAACTCATCATGTAATGATTCGAGATCACAAAGTAGACATTGCTCAATCTCATCAAGGGAATCGATAATGTCACTTGCATCCTTCATGATTTTCATCAAGTGTGTTCTCATGCCCACTTTAAATTGGACTTCTTCATTCGTACGATTGATCATTGGACCTTTTCCCTCCTCCTTTTCGTTGTCATAAAATAACAAGTTATGCGCATTCTATTGTTATGGAGGTGACTTAATATGACCATTCAGAAAGTGATTCAATATGCTTGCAGCATTTTAGGTGTTGTCAGTCTTTCCTTTATTTATGCCCAAATGTTTAAAAAAACGAAGCCAACTAAGAAAAATAATCCGACAGAGAATTGATTTTTTTACATAGCATGATATAATCCTCTCGTTATTTCTGTTCAGAGAGGAACTTATGATGAGAGAAACAAATAGCATTCGAGCCAAGGTGACACTATTTTTAACCATTTTAATTCCGATTTTAATCACTCAAGCGGGTCTTTCGCTTATTACGTTTTTAGACACTGTGATGTCTGGAAAAGTGAGTGCAGAAGACCTTGCGGGTGTTGCGATCGGTTCAAGTATTTGGACACCCGTTTATACAGGGCTTGCTGGTATATTAATGGCCGTTACGCCAATTGTCGCTCAACTGATGGGCGCAGGGCATAAAAAGGATGTTCCCAAGGCTGTCTTTCAGGCGCTTTATTTATCCTTTCTTTTAAGTATCTGTGTGATTGCTATTGGAACAATTAGCATCCCTTACGTATTAGGGGGACTTGGACTTGAGCAATCCGTAGAAGATATTGCGCGGCATTTCTTAAGTTTTCTTGCTTTTGGTATCATCCCGCTGTTTGGTTATTCGGTGCTCAGGTCATTTATTGATGCATTAGGGAAAACACGTGTAACGATGTTCATCACGTTAACAGCACTTCCTATTAACTTTGTTTTAAACTATGTATTTATTTTTGGGAATTTCGGCTTCCCAAAGCTTGGCGGCGCGGGAGCTGGTCTTGCTTCTGCGATGACATATTGGGCGATTTTCATCATGAGTATTTGTATTGTCATGAAAGCAGAACCATTTGCCTCATTTCGTTTGTTTCAAAAACTGCCTCGAATCAATATCTCCCGTATGGGACAAATACTGAAAATCGGTCTTCCTATCGGGTTTGCGATCTTTTTTGAAACGAGTATCTTTGCAGCAGTCACACTATTAATGGGTCACTTTGATACTGTGACGATTGCAAGTCACCAGGCTGCAATGAACTTTGCTTCTATCTTATATATTTTACCGCTCAGTATCTCGATGGCTTTAACGATTGTCGTTGGGTTTGAAGCTGGTGCCAAGCGTTATAAAGACGCGCAAAGCTATAGCTATATCGGAATTGGAACGGCGGTATTATTCTCCTTGTGTACGGCAGCACTCATTTTATTATTTAGACCAGAGATTGCTGGTTTATACACAGCTGAATCGGCTGTTTTACAGTTGACACAGCAATTTTTGATTTATGCGATCTTTTTCCAGCTGTCAGATGCCATTGCTGCACCCATTCAAGGGGCGCTGCGCGGCTATAAAGATGTCAACTATACGCTCATTGCCGCATTTGTTTCATACTGGGTGATCGGCCTTCCTTCCGGTTATCTGATTGGCACCTATACCTCGTATGGGGCATTTGGGTATTGGATTGGTCTCATTGCCGGACTTGCCGCTGGTGCCATTGTCCTCTTTATCCGTCTCAGATTGATTGAAAAACGATTGCTTCAACAAGCGCCCAATCACTAAATACGACACAAAAAAACAGCTGATCGATGTCAGCTGCCCAGCGAGTAGACAAACCTTCGCATTCGTTGTCAGCTCTGCGCGCCGGTACTCACGAATGTCAAATTCGCTCCGTTCCGGTGCTCGCCCTTCCTAGACTTCAAAGGTTTTCTATCAAGCTGAAAAGAAGACAAAGGGCTAAAATCAAGATCATTTTAGCCCGTTGTCAACAATTTGAGCAGCTGATCAATGTCAGCTGCTTTTTTTATTTAGTCATTCCATTGGTACGTCCAGAAAATTTCTTCATCGAACCATTTTTGGACGACAGGTTCTTTGTTTTTCAGCTTCTGTTCAAGCTCTCTCAGCATGCCTTCTGTTTGCGTTCTATGTGCTCTCAGTGCATTTAATTTGATATCTGCTACATCTGTAATGTCGATCGTAATGTCTGCATTACCCAGCACTTCTTCTCTATTTTTCGTAATGGCCATGCAGTATGTGACAGGACGGTCTTCTTTTTTCTTACGGTAAAGAGCGCGAATAACTGCTTCCCCTGTCGCATCATGATCAGGGTGTACACCGTGTCCAGGATAAAACGTCACAATCAGTGTAGGTTTGACTTCATCAATGATGGTTTCCATCACATCAGCTAAATACTCGTCGTCTTCAAATTCCAATGTTTTATCACGAAGTCCAAGCATACGTAAGTCTGTGATATCCATTTCTTTGCAGGCATTGATTAATTCCTGTTTTCTTAACTCAGGAAGTGTTTCACGGTTAGCATATGTTGGGCTACCCATATTTCTGCCCATTTCCCCAAGTGTCCCGCATGCATACGTGACTGGGATGCCGCGTTTTCTGCTTTGTGCAATGAGACCTGCAACCCCAAACGATTCATCATCTGGGTGAGGCAGCATCACTAGTACATGTTCATTCATGACTCGTCACCCTTTCTTCTACACCTGAAATGGTGTTTCGCTAATTTGTAATGAGATCGCTAGTTTCCCGTCTGGCAAGTGCCCTGCTAACAGCAGGCGGCCATGGTCATCAAACTCATAATCGGTTAATCCTTCTGCATAAATCCAGCCATCTTCTGTTTTCATTCCAACACGGTACGGACCTTGTCCTTTTATTTTCGCCTGTGAATAGACGACTTTCGCATTGCGGATATAGGCAACGACCGTCATATTTTGTTCATTTACATGAGCTGAATAAGAACCAGTGGTCGTTTCAAGATGAACGAAGACTGGACGATTTAAAAACGATTCAAGATGTGCTGTGACATCTTCCGTTTGAATTGGTTTCATGAGTGGTTCCTTCCTTCATTTTGAATTAATTCGCGCAGCTTTTTTGTATGTAAGCTGATCAGTTGCAGCTGATGATCATGCCGAAGCCCACTTTCTAATATTCTCTCTACAGCGAGTACATATTTTTGATGAAATGATTTTCTCGCCCTCGGATGAGTGCGCGCATCGCTTAAATCATCACATATTGCCTCGTGTAAAGAAGACATATCATCGACATCAAGCTGACGATTTTTCCATAAAGATTGATAAGCAGCTGTAAGCTCATTGGCTGATGACATGTAATCACCTCTACAGTTTTGGTAACAACTTATTATGACATGATCCGCCTTCAAAAAAAAGCAAACTGCTCGTAGGACTTAATGAGAATTCGCTGTTTTTTTCATGCGTAATTGAGAGGTCGTAAACAATAAAATCGCCACCCAGATACAAAGAAACGTCACGATTTTAGCTGAAGATAAATGCTCGTGATACACAAACAACCCCAAAAACAGCGTAATTGTTGGTGCAATGTATTGCAAAATGCCCACTTGATAAAGAGGAATTCTTTTTGCCCCTTCAGAGAATAAAAGAAGCGGCACCGCAGTAAAGACCCCTGCAAAGAATAAGAGACCAAGCGATCCGAAGCTGTTAGGATTCATTGTCACCACAGGTTCTTTTAAGAAGAACAATAAGTACACAAGAGCTGCCGGGGCTAGAAGCAGCGTTTCAATTGTCAAACCAATGGCACTCGTGAAGCTCATTCTTTTTTTAATCAATCCATAAAAACCGAAGCTAAAGGCAAGTAATATTGCAACGACAGGAAATGAACCATACTGAATCGTAGAAAGAATCACCCCAGCGGCGGCAATTAGAATCGCAACGGTTTGTAATTTATTGAGCCGCTCTTTCAAGAAAATGATCCCTAGTAAAACAGAGACAAGCGGATTAATATAATACCCTAAACTAGCTTCTAGCATAAGATGATGGTTGACTGCCCAAATGTACACATACCAGTTAACCGATATTAAAATAGCAGATAGTAGTAATGAAAAAAGTGCTTTACCATCGAGCATGAGACCCTTCACTGTCTGCATCGCCGGCCGGACTTGTTTTAAATACAGAAGAATACCGCACATAAAAACAAATGACCATAAAATTCTGTGCGCTAAAATTTCGCCTGACGAAATATGTTCCATCAGTTTCCAATATAACGGGAATAATCCCCACAATGTAAAAGATGCTGCCGTGTAGAGAACACCTTTTGATTGCTGTTGTTCGTTCAATCTAACCATTCCTTTCTAAACCTATCGTATATTATAGCACGCACTCAAGCGAATGGGCATATACTAATTCAGGGCATTTAGAAAGGATGATTTGCATGTTTGACTGGAACCGATTATTCCCTTTTCAAAAGCAATTTTCAAAAGAAGCCTTAAAGAATTCAGACCCTAAAGACGTCGAGCAGTACGTCAATCAAGTGATGGAAAGTGTATTCGGATCCAATTATCCTGCTCAGTTCCCTTTTCAGGACCCACTCTCTCAACATCAAAAAACGAGAGAAACAGACGTCAAAAAAGAAAAAGAACCCGAAGTGGAAGTGTTCGAAACCACTGATCACGTGTTCGTTAAGATTGAGCTAGCTCGGCCGAGCACAGAAAAAGTAAAAATCAAACATACAGCCAACCTGCTGTTTATTGATCATTTTCCTGAGGAAGGCACGCAGAAGAAAGTCGTCCTCCCTGCTGCTGTCAAAAGAAAAGGAACGAAGGCTTCGTATCAGGACGGTATTTTGGAGATTATGTTTTTAAAGCATGATGATCCGGGGATTTCTGAAATCGATATTCCATTATAAAAAGCCTGCTTTCATATAGAAGCAGGCTTACTCTTTTTTCTTAATAGTATGGTGGATATCCTCCGCCATAAGGTGGTGGAACAGGCGGTGGTGGTGGTGGGTAATAGGGACGGGGATAATTAAAAATCGCACTTCCTAAAAATCCGCCAAGCAGTCCGCCGACTAAAGGAGCGCCAAAACCAAAAAACAAAGGGACTCTGGATTCATATGGCGGAATGCCAGGGGCGCCGCCTCGGAAATACGGAGTATGAGGGTACATGCATTTCTCCTCCTTTGTCATGTGCCTAAGATCAGCATATTCATCAGGAGTCAAAACGTTTGGGCAAACCTGAAACTAGGCTTGTTCCTTTTTTTCATGAGATTCTGTATATTCCCCTGCCCACCTAGATACCTCATGAAACACATCATTTAGCGCATTTCCTTTTTCAGTTAAACAATAAATGACCTTAACAGGCGTTTCAGGCAATACAGTTCGCTTTATAATCCCTTCTTGCTCAAGTTCCTTTAAACGCTCTGCGAGCATTTTTTGACTGATAGATGGGATAATGTCCGTCATGTCTTTGAATCGCTTTGGACCATCAAGCAATACATGAATAATGAGACCATTCCACCTTTTGCCTAGCAGTAAAAAAGCTTGCTGAATGTGTGGACATAATTGAAATTCCATAAATTTCAGCCTTTCTTTTCATGATTGTTTGACAAACTAACGGTATACAATTTAAAATATCTCTAGTTACAATAAGTAAGTTTCTCACTTTTTTAGTTATTGTACCATACTATTTGCAAAAACGGGAGGAAATATCCATATGGCGACTGATCAAAAAACGATTGACATTTTAAAACAAAGAGCTTCAGTAAAAGAGTATGATACAACTCATGAAATGACAAAAGAAGAGCTAACAGAGCTACTTGATATCACAACAAAAGCACCATCTGCGTGGAACCTTCAGCATTGGCATTTTACTGTTTTCCACAGTGCTGAATCCAAAGCGAAGTTACTTCCAATCGCTTATAACCAAAAGCAAATCTCACAAGCATCAGCTGTTATTGCTGTACTAGGTGATCTTGAAGCCAATCAAAATGGAGAAAAAATCTATGGTGAGCTGGCAGAACAAGGGTTCATTACTGAGGACATCAAAGAAACATTGATGACTCAAATCAATGGCGCATACCAAAGCGAGCAGTATGCACGTGAAGCTGCGTATTCAAATGCTTCATTAGCTGCTATGCAATTAATGATTGCTGCAAAAGCAATGGGCTATGATACATGTGCAATGGGTGGTTTCAGTAAAGAAGCCTTCATCAAAGAATTCAATGTAAGCGGCCGTTATGAGCCAGTCATGCTGATTTCAGTTGGTAAAGCAGCGAAAGAAGCTCATAAAAGCAATCGTTTCGACATCGAAGAAGTATCTGATTTTCTTTAAAAAATAGCAAGGCCTCAGCTTTCATGCTGGGGCTTTTTTTATTTGGTTTAAATATTATTTCTGCATATTTTCTTTTCGCTTTACCCCTTTCCATCTCCACTTTTTCTCCTTTTTAAGAATGAAATGTTATATTAGTATGATATTTTCCAAAATGATTGTTTTTTCTGAAAATGGTCTTGTGATCTAATCTGACAACTGCTATTATTATGAAATTACAAAAAACTCAGGAGGAAATCATGAATAAAAAATTGTTACTCGCACTACTTATAGCGATTCCATTCATCGGACAGCTCGCACTGCTGCCCTTTACGAATCGTATCCATCCATTTGTGATAGGCCTGCCTTTTTTTCACTTCTGGCTCTTACTATGGATTGTTCTCACACCAGTCTGTACATTCATCATTTACCGGATGCAACATTCAAATGGAGGAACTGACTAATGCAAGGAAATTTGACAGCTTTATTGATTACAGCAAGTATCATTTTCATCGTCGTGGTCATTGGATTTGCCGCTGGCCGTGATAAATCATCCAGACAGTCAGTAGAGGAATGGTCTGTCGGCGGGAGAAAATTTGGCGGGCTGCTCGTCTGGTTCCTCGTTGGTGCAGATTTATATACAGCTTATACCTTTTTAGGGCTCACTAGTACAGCCTATACAGCTGGAAGTGTCGCTTTTTTCGCTATCCCATATTCAGTTCTAGCGTATTTTATTGCTTATTTCTTCTTACCAAAGCTATGGACGGTGGCGAAAAATCACAATCTCACAACGCTCGCTGATTATGCACGTGAGCGCTTTGACAGCAAGCTGTTATCCAGTCTCATTGCAATTATTGGAGTGCTTATGCTCATTCCTTATATTTGTCTTCAACTGAGCGGGATTCAAGATACGTTAACTGTCGCTGGAACTAGTTATATTAATGTGAATGCAGTTGTTATTATTTCATTTATTTTAGTTGCACTTTATACATTTTTCAGCGGGATTAAAGGCCCTACATATACAGCCATTATTAAGGATATTCTCGTTTGGGTCATCATGCTGTTTATGGTGGTTTCACTGCCAATCATTCATTTTAACGGCTGGACTCCGATGATGAATACGTTAGCTAAGGAAGCGCCACAACTTCTGACAATTCCTGACGGGGGTCCTAAAGGCATTTTATGGTTCATTACCGCTTCAGGCGTTTCTGCCCTTGCTTTGTTTATGTGGGCACATGCGGCAACAGGGGTTTTCACAGCCAAAAGTGCAGATGCTATCCGTAAAAACAGTATGTTTTTGCCTCTTTATAACATCGTATTGATTTTGGTCATCTTCCTTGGGTTTATTGCCTTTTTAGTTTTACCTGAAGATACGAATCCAAGATTTGCACTTCTTCATTTAATTCAAACGTCATATGGCGGTGTGATGCAGGGGCTTGCTTATTCAACGATTGCACTCGCTTCCCTTATTCCATGCTCGATCATGGCCATTGGTGCATCGAATTTATTTGCCAATAATTTATATCGTGATTTAATTCATCCGAATGTATCCCCTAAAAGATTGACCATGATCACTCGTTCAATGGTGTTTATCGTCATCGGGCTAGCTCTACTATTCGGAATGCTCTTCCCAACAGCACTTGTGACACTTCAGCTCATTGGTGTTTCAGGAATGGTTCAAATTTTCCCTGCCATTGCGATCAGCTTGTTCTGGAAAAAACAATCGAGAGAAGCAACGATTGTGGGGTTAGTTGTTGGCATCATCGTCACCTTTACAGCCAATATCTCACAAGTCACGTTCGGTCTTTATGAAGGTTTTCTTGGTTTACTAGCAAACGTTGTGGTCATCCTAATCTTAAATCCATTCTTCCAAAAGAAGGTCACATCCAATTCTGTCATGAATGATCTATTTGAAAAAGATCAAGACAAAAAAGAAGCGATTGGAAACAACGCGTAAATATAAAAAGAGCAGCCCCCCTAAGAGGGCTGCTCTTTCTTTATTTCATTTCTTTTTTCAAGACTTCAATCGCTTTTTTCATTTGAGTATCATTGTTCTTTAGCTTATTTTGGATCTTTGTCATCAGTACTGTCGTTGTATCTCCCGTCAGAATTCCGTCTGCTTTCAGATCGTTGTCTGTTTGGAAGCTTTTGACGATCGTCTGGAAGGCTTGATCGTACTCACCATTTGCTTTTGCTTTGTAGTCAAGCGCTTGAAACATTTTTTGAGCCGCTTTGACTTCATCTCCATTGTCATTCAACTGATACGTTTTTTTCGGGCTTAAGTATGGCAGCTTTGCATAACTTGGGAGCGATGCTTTAACCTGTGGTTCAATTCCTTTTTTATGAATCCACGAACCATTCGGCGTTAGCCACTTGGCAATGGTTAACTTGACACTAGAACCATCATTATAGCTTTGCGCATTTTGAACAGTTCCTTTACCAAATGTCTTTTCACCAATAATTTTAATACCTGAAGATTGGTGCAGAGCCGCCGCCATGATTTCTGCAGCGCTGGCTGAGCCGCCATTTACAAGGACAACTGCCGGCTGATGAACTTTACGTTCTTTTTCAGCCTTGTACTCTTCTTTTTTTCCTTTTTCTTCAACTTGCATGATGACTTTCCCTTTATCGATAAAGTCATTACTCATTTCAATCGCTTCTGTCATGATGCCGCCTGGATTATCTCTCAGGTCAATGACAAACCCTTTTGCCCCTTTTTTCTCGAGGTCATCAATGGCTTTATCTAACTCTTTTGACGTTGTTTCAGCAAAGGACGTAATTTGGATTTCTCCTATTTTGTCTTTTGTGAGTTTTGCATACACTGTTTCAACTGGAATGGTGTCTCTTGTGATGGTCACATCAACATTTCCCACTCCTTGGCGGTTAAGGTGCAGCTTGACATCCGTTCCTTTTTTCCCTCTGATGAGAGAGACTGCTTGATTGACCGACATGCCTTTTGTGCTTTTTCCATCCACCTTTAAAATACGATCATGAGGTTTCAACCCGGCTTTTTCAGCAGGAGAGCCTTTTATCGGTGCGACAATTAAAATTTGTCCATCCTTCTCTTCTACTTGTGCACCAATTCCTTCAAATGATGAAGAAATGGTGTTGTTAAATCCTTCGGCTTCCTCCTGATCCATATATGTAGAGTATGGATCATCAAGTGATGCGATCATTCCTTGAATCGCACCATCTACTAGTTTTTGATCATCCGTTTTTTCGTAATACTCATCTTTTACTTTCGTATACGCAGCCATGAGTTTACTAAACTTCTCATCTCCTGAGACATTGACAGTCCCTTGTTTTGTGATCACAAATGTAATCGCTGAGGACAGTGCCGCTGTCACCAAAATAGCGATGACGATCTTAAATTGTTTTTTCAAAAAAACACCACCTTTATCTCCTTTCATTATTATCAAGGACGATGCATCATCCGTCAACCAAAGGATCGAAGTTCTCTTTGAAAAGATAAGCCATTTGACCTTACATTGCATAATCTTTAAAGAGGAACTTGATAAGGAAAGAAGGGATTTTATGAGTGATTATGTAGAAATGCTTGCCTATTTTGGCGTATCTAGTGCCCATCCTGGTGGAATTGAGCTAACAAAAACGATGCTTGAGCATATAAAATTGACGCCGGATGCACGCATACTGGATGCGGGATGCGGGACAGGACAAACGGCGGCATATTTAGGCAATATCGGTTATCAGGTAGAGGCGATTGATACACACCCTTTGATGATTGAAAAGGCCAATTTGCGATTTGAGCGAGAAGAACTGCCGATCCGCGCATTGCAAGCATCGATTGAACAGCTGCCATTTCCAGATGAAGCGTTCACTCTTCTGATCAGTGAATCTGTTTTGAGCTTCACCAACCTTCCTGTTGCACTTGCTGAGATCAAACGCGTGCTTTCCCCTGGAAGTCAAATGATTGCAAATGAAGCGGTATTAAAAGCTCCCCTTACACAGAAGGAGCTTGCCGCCGTTCGAGATTTTTATGGGTTTCACGCACTCTTTTCACTTGAAGAATGGAAGGAGCAGCTAAAAGCAGCAGGATTTCATGACGTTCGCATTCTCTCATTTGATGAACACATGGTACAAGAGGAGCCGACGGAAATGGAATTATCTGAATATATCCCGCCTTCTCTTTACGAAACGATGCAAACACACTACGATCTGATTCAAGCGCACCGAAAGCAGCTAAGCCACATTCTATTTGAATGTACCGTATAAAATGAGCGAATCTCCTATATGTTTTGTCCAAACTCTATGAGGTCTCTCGCATAGGATAAGAGTGAATAGAGTTTGTCATAAGGAGGAAAAATATGGAGCGCTATCAAAAGCTTTGTCAGCAGCATATGGGGAAAGTCGCTAGAATCACAGATCGTAATGGCAGAGTACATGTCGGACGCATTGAGCGGGTGACAAACCGCAAAGTGTATATTCGTCCAGTCGGCGGTTCTCGCGGCGGCTTTGGCTTTGGTTATTACGGAGGGTATTACGGCTGGGGTGCCGCTTATGGCATCGGGCTTGGTTTCATTACAGGTTTCGCATTAGCAGGATTGTTCTTTTTTTAAAAGAAGAATAAAGAAGGCCCCCCGAATAGCTGGGAGGCCTTTTACTTTGATTAAATTTTCTTCACTTTGTTCATGTACTCTTCAAATGTTAAATCGTGATCATGCATCGCTTTTGCTGCTTCTTTTCCAACATAGCGCAGATGCCACGGTTCATATTCATATTTTGTAATGTCTTCTTTTCCTTTTGGATAACGAATGATAAAACCATATTTATAGGCGTTTTTAGCCACCCATTTGCCATCAGGTGTTTCACCAAACTTTTCAGAGATGTCAAAACCGGCACTTTTTGAGGAAATGTCCATCGCAAGGCCTGTTTGGTGCTCACTTTCGCCTGGTAAAGCTACTGCTTCTTGCGCTTTGTCTTTGCCTTTTAACTTGACTTCACTATCAAAAATGACCTTTTGACGGTCATAGGAGCGATAGCCAGATACGGCAGCCAGCTCGAAGTTTTTCTTTTTCGCATCTTTGAATAATGTCTCAAGTGCTTCCGCTGCTTCTTTACGAATATATCGTTTTTCAATATCCTCTGAAAAAGAGAATTCTACTTTTGGTACAACGAGATCAGAAGGTTTATAGGTTCCTGGTAATGCGTATTCTTTATTGACAAGTGCTAGCACGTTTGCAGGATTTTGAATGGTTTTCAGCCCGCTTACCACTTTGATGTCATTGAAATATTCACTCTTTAACGTCAGCTCTTGATCCGATGAATCTGCTGTATTGTTTGAGTTTTGCTGGGTAGATGAATTTGCTGCGCTCTTTTGTTCGTTTGTTTTGTTCGATTCAGATGTACCGCTTTTTTGATCCAGCAACTGGCAGCTCGATAGTGCGGCTGTCAAACCAAGAATCGATGCGATTGAGAGTATTTTATAGCTTTTCTTCATGACATACCTTCCTTTTGCTCTTCTAAAAAAATAAAGATGCGCTACATCGTAGCACACCCTTTATACTATTATAAAACAGAGTCTAGCGCAATTAAGATCATTTCGTCAAATGTCGTTTGACGCTCTTCAGCCGTTGTTTCTTCTCCTGTGAGAACATGATCACTCACTGTCAGAATGGATAACGCTTTTCGATCAAATTTTGCTGCAAGCGAATATAGAGCGGTTGTTTCCATTTCAATTGCTAGAATTCCGTATTGAGCCATGAGCTCAAGTGGTTTTTCATTGTAAAATTGGTCTGCTGTAAATACATTACCGACACGTACAGCGACATTTTTTGCTTCTGCTGTGTCGTATGCTTTCTTAAGCAGTCCAAAATCAGCGCAAGGTGCGTAATCAATCGGTCCAAACGTCACACGATTCATTTGTGAATCTGTTGAAGATGTCTGAGCTAAAATGACATCACGTACGTTGACATCCCTTTTGATAGCCCCGCAAGATCCGACGCGGATTAAGTTTTGAACATCATAGCTTTGAATGAGTTCATTCACATAAATCGAAATAGAAGGTACGCCCATTCCGGTCCCTTGTACAGAAACGCGCTTTCCTTTGTAGGTCCCAGTATAACCATACATTCCGCGCACTTCGTTATAGCATTCGACATCTTCTAAATATGTATCTGCAATATATTTCGCACGAAGCGGATCGCCTGGCAGCAATACCGTTTCTGCAATTTGTCCTTTTTCTGCTCCAATATGTACACTCATTTTTTTAGCCTCCACTTACGTTTACTATGTGATTTGTCCTATTTAGTATAAACGATTGAGCCCAAAAAAGAAAATACCAGCTGAAGCTCAAGCTGGCATCGAAAATCTCTATTTAACTCATCGTCAACAGTCGCTCACTGCGTTTCCATCCTGCCGGAAAAAGCTGATAATAGCACTTTCCTTTTTTCTTATCATCAATCACAACAATATCGCCTGTTGTCATAAACCGTGCATTGTAATCACTAGGGACTGTATCATGTACATTAAATGTCGAGAATGCTTTTTCCAGAACATCCAGGTGTGTTCTGCCGCCAATCTTTGTCCGGTACACAGGCTGATGCCCGCTTGCAGCGCCATATTCAGGTGTCTGATAAATGGTTAAGTGAAATGCTGAAGGTTTCTTTTGAAAAAATCTCAACGTCAATTGCATTCAAATCCCTCCCCTTTTATATAAAATTGGCTGGGATCTGTCAATTTCCTTCTTCTATTTTTGTCGAATGACAGACAATTTTCCGTCAATCTTTTTACAAATGAGAAATAAAGCAAGTCCTATCGCAAAACCGCCTGCAACATCTGTCAAAAAATGAACGCCGATATACATTCTGCTGATCCCAATCATAAGAACACAGATCCCTGTGATCAAGTAGACGATTTTTTGTCTTTCTTTCAGCCATGGAATCAGTTCAACGAATAGATAAGCTATAAATGGATAGATTGTGGCTGCATTCATCGAATGTCCGCTCGGAAAGCTGTAATACGTTTCATTGACAAGATGATCAAAGGCCGGGCGTTCTCTAGCAAACAGCCCCTTTAGTTCATGATTGATGGTTTTTTCTGTGAGATATAATAGAAAAAGCATCATGATAGAGTAATAGCGCTTATACATGAATAGGACGACACTAAAAATGAGCATGATGGGCACGAGAAGCGCACTAATGCCAAAGTCCGTCAAAGTCAGCATGACATCATTTAAAAAAGGGAGTCTGATGCTCTCAAACCATAAGATGATCTGGTTGTCCAATGCTTGACCAGCTCCAGATACCATGAGCGCAGCTATGGCGCCAAATAAAATCAAAAGAAATAGGATGTACACGTGAAAGATTCTCCTCCCTCTCTCTTCAGAATCTCTTCAAAGTATAGTGCCTACCACGCCTCTTCTTCAACTATCATTGTTTTTTTCAGCATATATTCAAACGTAATGTCAGCCAGCTCAAACGTTTCCAGCTCAGCAGGTATGTACCCTCTTTTGACCAGCTCCATGTAGAAGAATTCCGCAATTTCCTCTGTATCGATCACCAAATCTGCTTCTTTCATGACATTCCGCCTCCTTTTTTATGATGTATGAACGACGCCTGTTTTTTATTACAGTTTGTCATAATGGCTCATTCCATACATATAAATGCAATAAACAAAAAGAAAAGGGGTTTGAGGCAATGAAATGGTTCAGCATATTAGATGGAGAAACGTTTGATCAGGTGATGGGCCGTATCTTGAGGGGATGGTTTTATGTGATTGTTTTTTTCTGTGTGCCTTATTTTTTATTCGTGTTAGGACAAGTCTTTCTTTAACCAAAATGCTCGTGTAAACTTTCCAATATAAAATCCATCATGTCCTTGTATTCTGGATCTTCGAAAAATTCGTAGAGAATTTTATAGTCATTATAAATATCAAGAAGCTCATCCACTATAGATACAGCGAGAAATTCTAGTGATGCTTCGCTTTCTTGTTTCTCTTCTAATTGTAATAGAGCCGTTTGCACCATATCTTCTTCCATTTCTTTTGAGGTTTCACCGACGTAATGCACAAAAAGAAGCTGATGCACGAACTGGTCCATTTCATATTTCCTCAGGACAAGCGTTAAGTCTTCCTCTTCTGTTTCCAGCCACTCTCCGTCCTTTAGCCTTGTGAGTTCGTAAATGACATCTTCCCAGCCGTCATCAAGGTATCGCCATATTTCAGTCCGATGGCCAATAATTTTAAATAGCTCTTTTCCGTAATCTTTTACATATACAACATCGCCAATGAGGAACTCATATTCAATGTCCAGCTTTTCTGTATCCACAATCACCCCGTCGTACTCATCGTAAAGCTGAAGTGATGTTTCAAAATAAAGCACCTCATTATGATTGACCTCATACAAATAGTGCTGGTCAATTTGATGGACTTTTGTAATCGTTCCGACTGTGCCGTACATGACAACGACGACAATATCCCCTACTTGATATTTTGGTGCTTTCGCCTTCATTCTGTCTCCCCCTTGCCCGACTTTTGGTCTTAACGTATCGTATGCCGGCGCAAGGAATTCTGCATGGGCAACCACACCATGCAAAACGCCATTTTATTTCTCATCAAAAAACCGCTTCTCCCATCTGGAAAAAGCGGTTGTGTGTTATTTTTTTTTGACTTCTACATCATATTGCTCAAACGCTTCGTCAAATGTTGTCATTGAGCTTAAATAATCGCCGTTTAATTCTAAATAGGCACACAGCTCATGATAATCAGTGGACGCTTTCGGGAAGCTGTGATCCTCATAAGCAGCATTTGCAAAATGGCTGATTTCATCTTTCGGTTTTGGATGTCTGTACTTCATTAAATAATGGTAAAACGACTTCACCTGTTTTTCCCTCCGCGACACTCTATTTTGTTGTTATATTATACAGCAATTTGATGACTTGTATAGGCGGAGGTACAACTTATGATGAAAAGTCAAAGTAATTTCGCTTTAATAACCGCTTCATGCTCATTAATTCTTCGTATGAAATTTTTTCTGGAAGTTTTGTCTGATCCACTAAAATTAATTGATCCTCTATCTCTTTGACCGTCTCATCCTTTTGATATGTCATACCGCAGTGCGTGCAGGAAATGGACGGTGTTTCGATGATTTCAATGGATTGTGTGCCAGTGATCAGTTCCCAATAGACGATTGTCTGCTCTGCGTTTGCTTTGTTTTCCTCACACCAATCACATGTCAGCAAGGTTATTTCTCCTCCTTTACAGTTTGATCTTTTTTGAGCTGCGCTTGATATTTTTTCTCTTTTAATTCATCTCGTTTTTCACGTTTGTTTTTGAGTGTGTCATGCTCAGGATTTGTCTCATATGCTTCTCTTCGTTTCATCCGGCTTAAATTCTCTGGCGTAAACGATTTCGCTTCATCCTCAAAAAGTGCGGTAATACCAATTGCGGGATCTTGTTTCTCTTCATAAATTTCATTAAAATACGCATCTGCCTGGCCTGTGACGTAATGCTCTGGTTCAGGGTAAGAGGTGATGACACCTTCAAAGTTACGAAGGACGACTTTGTCAGGGCTTTGCGATAATAAATAATTGGGCTGCAGGGCGATCTTTCCTCCGCCTCCTGGTGCATCCACAACAAAGCTTGGCACGGCATAGCCGCTCGTATGCCCTCTTAAGCCTTCAATGATTTCAAGACCTTTTGATACTGGTGTTCTAAAATGGCCAATTCCCTCAGATAAATCACACTGATAAATATAATAAGGTCTGACCCGTATCATCACGAGATCGTGCATCAGCTTCTTCATAATCGGCACACTGTCGTTAATACCTGCGAGGATGACGGCCTGATTACCAACAGGAACGCCGGCATTTACAAGTCGTTCGCACGCTTCTTTTGCTTCTTTCGTAATTTCAATGCTTGTATTGAAATGGGTATTCAGCCAAACCGGATGATATTTTTTCAAAATCTCGCACAGCTCATCTGTAATGCGCTGCGGAAAGACGACCGGCGCGCGTGTGCCTATGCGAATGATTTCAACATGCGGAATGTCTCGTAAGTTTTTCAAAATGTATTCAAGCACTTGATCATTGATTAAGAGTCCATCTCCGCCGGAAATTAACACATCCCGCACCTCAGGTGTTTCTCTAATATATCCAATGGCAGCATCTAACTGCTTTTTTGGCACGCCCATACCGATCTGGCCGGAAAAACGTCTTCTCGTACAATAGCGACAGTACATGGAGCACTGATTTGTTACAAGAAAGAGCACACGATCTGGGTACCGATGCGTTAACCCCGGGACAGGTGAGTCTTCATCTTCATGCAGCGGGTCTTCCAGGTCATATTTTGTTTTATGAAGCTCCTCAGCAATTGGCACAGATTGCATACGTACTGGACATCTTGGATCGTCTGGATTCATCAATGAGGCATAGTAGGGTGTAATGTTGAGTGGAATGGTTTTGGTGGAAATCTTCACCCCTTCTCTTTCCTCTTCTGTTAAGTTTACGACTTTCTCTAAATCTTCAAGCGTTTTCACGGTATGCGTCAGCTGCCAAATCCAGTCGTTCCATTTTTCCTCAGGTACATCTTTCCAAAGCTCAATGTCCTTCCAATGACGCGCCGGTTCATATAGTTTTTGATTCATATCCATTCCCCCTATCAGCATTCACCTTATACTATGCAAGTTATGTGCCAACATGGGAAAATGCCCCTATTCTTTATAAAAGGAGCTTTACCCGTGGTATTCAATGGATGGTGATGCCTATATTTCGGCATCTGCATATTTCTTCAGTTTATATTGCAGTGTTTGTCGAGGGATTTTTAAAGCGGCGGCGGTTTTTTTAATATTGCCATGATGCTTGTTTAAAGCTTCTTGAATAAGTGTTTGTTCAAATGAAGAAACCTGACTTTTTAAGGAGGCATCGAGTGTTTCCTCCTCAAGATTCTGCGTACGTAAATGAGCAGGAAGGTATGAAGGTGTGATGTCTTCCGCTTCCTTTGGTATCATCAATACGGCATGCTCAATGGTATGTTTTAATTCTCGAACGTTTCCTGGCCAGTGGTGAGCCATAAACAATTGCTTTGTTTCTTCAGAAAGGCGTTTGACGTTTTTTGAAAACTGCTGATGATAGGTTTGAATGAAATGGCGGGAAAGCAGCGGGATGTCTTGCTTTCTCTCACGAAGCGGCGGGATTTGAAAAGATGATACATGCAGTCTATAAAATAAGTCTTCTCTTAAAATTTGCTTTTTCACCGCTTCAAATGGGTCCATATTGAGTGCAGTAATGAGTCTTACATCTACTTGAATCGCTTTTGCATCCCCAATGCGGCGCACCACGCCATCTTCTAACACACGTAATAATTTCGTCTGCAGCGTGAGTGGCATCGCTTGCAGTTCATCAAGAAAAAGCGTGCCTCCATCAGCCAATTCAAAGAGCCCCTTGCGATCAATTGCGCCTGTATAGCTCCCTTTGACAGATCCGAATAATAGGCTCTCAAGTAGCGATTCTGGGAGTGCTGCACAGTTTTGCGGAATGAACACTTGATTTTTCCGGTCAGATTCATGAACGATGGCTTGAACGAGCACTTCTTTCCCTGTCCCTGTTTCCCCGTAGACAACAACTGATGACGGATAGGCAGCAGCTTTTTTTGCCTTTTCAAGCATTTCTTTTAAGAGTGGATCATTTGTTAAAAATGAAGAAAAATCATGCATTTGTTCAGCCCCAGCCGCATCGTGTAATCGTTTTTTTTGATCTAAACGATTTGAAAGGGCTGACAGCTTCGATACATCTTTTGCGACTTCGACCGCACCTATTAACTGGCTCTCTTCAATAATAGGCAATGTCGTGTTGACGGTCTCAATTCTTTCGCCGTTTTTATTCAAATAGGTTTGCAGTGAATGATAAATGGGCTTCCCTGTTCTCAAAACATGCATGAGTGTACTTGTTTTTTCTGTTAAAGAGGGATACACATCAAGGATGTACTTGCCAATCACCTCTTCTTTTTGTAAACAGTCAAACTTAGCGGCATTATGATTGTAAAAGATCGTCATTCCTTGATCATCTACAACATGGATGGCTTCATCAATGGCTTCTAAAATTAATTCAAACCAGTCCGCTCTTTCGACAATCTTCCCCATTCTTTCCCCCTCACTTTCAGTGCCGAAAAACCGGCATCTATTGCCGGATTTTCAGCGGCTTGATCATCTTCATCACACGTTCTCCTGTCCTTTCATGTTTCGCTTTTTCCTTGCAACTTCCTGCTTTTTTTGTCAATAGCGTCAAAAAAGCACCCCTCTTATGAGGAGTGCTTTCGCCCTGATGTTTGAAAAAGAGACATATCGAATTCTTGCAGCGATTCCATATACAGCGGCACGATCGACTTTCCTTCCTCGAATAACGTAAATTGGGAAGGGTATAAATTAATTGGCTGATGATAAAAAGCAAATCGCTTTACAACCCCAGGGTCAATACGGCAAAAAGTATGATGCATCAGTAAATAGACATCTTGTTTCCATTTAAAGAGCCGCCTGTTTGGCGGATTAAATACTGGTGACACTTGAATCATGCCGCCCTCTTCATACATCTGAAGCCGTTCATTTGAAATCGTATAGATATCCTTAGGATGAAACTGAAAATATTGCACGTCACGCTTTGAAGCAAACCGCCTTTTTTTCTGACCTTCAATATAATAAAACGTTTTCCCATGATCTGCCGTGACAACTGTATAATTAGGTACTACCAGCATGTCTTTCATCTCATATTTCATTGCACATAACGACGGAACCCGAATGGCACGCCTGTTTTTTTCGTTCACCCAGCACCTTTCAATTTCATGAAGATTCCCGCCTGCGATTTGGTAGTAACCCCCTTCCTTTTCAATCACCGTTCCGTCAATGAGATCATACGGCATACTCGAAAACAAATGATGAAAGGAATGAGGCGTTTTATACGTTGTATCAAGTACATCTCTTAATGGAAAAAAAGCAGCAAAATCATTTAGCCTCATCCAAAAAACAGAATCTGCATGATGCCAGTATTTAGGCTCATCAGCCCAATATTGTTCGTATTTTTCATGAATGAGCGGAAGCAAACGCCTTCTGTGCATGACCGAACAATGGTCCACTTGAAAGGACGCATGCTCCAATATTTGGTCTGCTTCACGCACAAAACTCATCGTCTCTACTAATTGCTTATTAACATGCACGACCCGCTGCGAGGAATACACGATATCGATATGAGGCTTCGACTGAAAAACATCCACCATTTTCTGCAAACGATCTTGATGATACACAGTATCATCTGTTAAATAACAAATGAGCTCACCTGTTATACGGGTTAGCGCTTCATTAATAAGCGTCGCATACCGTACGGTTAACAGCCGTTTTGCAGGATGAACCGTGCGTGAATACAGATGAATGCGCTCATCGTCTAAATAGGGCTGGATCTTTTGGATGGTGCCTTGTTCTGAGCCATCATCCATAATCAGAAGCTCCCAATTCGAATACGTTTGTTCCACCATACTCTTTAGCACACGATCAATGAAATCAGGTTTATTGTAGCTTGTTAAAATCACCGATACTTTCATGATCATTATCCTTTTTAGTTAGATTAAAAAGCCCCCCAGCTGACGATGTTCACGTAAGGTACATTCACTCTCAGCTGATTTGTCGCGTTTTTAAAGACCGCTACTGTATCAAAGAGCTGCACAACAACTACGTTTTGAAGGACATCTCCATTGACTAAATGAACGCGTGGCACTGGAATGCCAAGTTCAAGCCACGGACGAAGTAATTCTTTAATATCTGACACACTCTCTTCCTCACTTTCTTCTAAAAGACGAAGAAGAAGTAAAATCAAGATGACTTCAAGTACTCCTTCTGTTTCTAGTAATTCTTCGTTCCAACCATTTAATAATTGATCAAATTCCATTCATAATCCCTCTCTCTTCGCATTTAATCTTTACTAGAGTATGAGATTCACTTCATTTAGCCTCAGCATTTGAAAACATTTTTAAAAATGTGTGAAGTGATTAAATGATAAAAAGAACAAGGAATCAGCGCTCTGCTTATACCAAAAAAAATGAACGGCATATACATAGGGGTGAGTTTGAATTGATGAAGAAAGGATGGGAAAAAAATGAGCGACAAGCGTGCCGAATTAAAAAAAGAACTATTGAAAGTGTTTTTCAAACCGCTTACTCGTACATTAACAGTTAATCTTGAAGAAGGAGGAGTACAAATGGAAGAAAAATTAAATGATTTATTAAGTGAAGTGGCAGCCGAGGCATCACCTTCAGATTCTGCTACAACACTCGATGTATCTCAGCCAGCAAGATGGATTTTTGCAAGACTTGCACCAGGAACCGTCATTAGCATTGTCACTGACTCAGGAGATTTAATCGGGCCAGTTCAATTCGTAGCATTCAATGCTTTAACGGGTGTTGTATTTGTTACACAAGAAAGCTCAGTTACACCAACAGGCTCTGCAACGACTTTATTAGATGTAGATAAAGTTGAAAGTGTTACGTTCACATCTTAATGTGAGAGGGTCATCATGAAGCTTCTTTATATCAGCTCTGGCTACGGCGGAATCTATCACATGTTTGATCAATGGGTAGAAGAGAGCTTCATTGATTCCCCCTTTTCATGTGTAAAGATCGACCGAGAAACTCTACCCGCTCACATGCACAAAATCCGGACATTTTCTCCGGATTTTGTTTTGATGATGATCGGTGATCATGTTCCGAGCGAAGTGCTTCATCAATTCAAACAAGAAAAGATCCCGATCGTTTTGTGGATGACAGAAGATCCTTTTTATACAGATGTGTCAGCTGCTTGCACGCGTGATGCGCGGCTCATATTAACAATTGATGAAGGAGCTTTGCCATTTTACAAGCAATTGGGCATAGTTGACGCCTACTACTTTCCCATTCCGACAAATACAAGTATTTTTCAAAAAAACGAATCGCCTGAAGAGATGTGCAGCTATGACATTACACTCATTGGCTACCCTTATCCCAATCGCATGAAAGCCATTGATACACTCTTACAACAGAAAAAATGGCGGATTCTCGTTGCAGGTAAGGAATGGCATCGTCATTTAAATAAGTCACGAAGGCATGATCGAGATCTCACATTAATGACCAATTGGCTAAGCCCTCAACAAATGGCGGACATCTATCTGCAATCAGCGATTGTTCTTAATCCGCACAGACCGGCTCAATTTGCCTATAACAAAAACAAAGCCATGATTCAAAATGTAAGCCTGAACAATAGAGCGTTTGATATCGCTGCAGCTGGAAGCTTTCAATTGACGGATCTACAACCACCTCAAATTTTTTCAAGCTTCGCTTTTTATAAAGATGAGGACGATTTGCTGGAACAGGTTGAATATTATGGATCAAATGCTGAGAAAAGAAAAGCAATCGCACGAAACAATTACGAACAAGTCGTTTCCTGGAATACATTTGAGTCATTTCCACACAGACTTTATGAAATCGTAAAAAGCGCCCTATGACTGGGCGCTTTTCTCGTTGAAATTCATCTTATACATAACCCTCCGCATCTCGGCGAGCCAATAAGACTTTCTCCGCTTTCTCAAGGTCTTCCTCCTGTTTCACCACGAGTGATTTTTCGGGATCCATGATATACGCTCCAACAGATCCCTCTAAAAAGGAATGAATGCATTCTTTTGCATATGGAACATGAAAAGCATACACTGCTCCATTTAAACGACCATACGTATATGGCTGCTCATGCTTTGGCATGAAAAAGTAATGATTGTCCTTATATAAAGTGGCTTCATTATTCTCATGCAGTGTCCATGTTTCATTTGGGTTTTCTAGCGCCTCTGTAAAAGATGCCATGCAGTCATAGCTCCCTTCTACTAGAAGCTGCAAGCATTTCTCAATATCTTCCGGCTCTCTTAAAGGAGACGAAGGATGCAAATATAGAACAATATCAAAGGTCTTCCCCTCACGCTCTAAATAAGCAAGCGCGTGTTTCACCGCTATGAGTGATGATGTTTGTTCTGTTACATGACTGTCTGGCAGTTCAATCACACGAGCCCCGTAGTGAGAAGAAATGATTTGTGTATTGACATCCTCTGTAGAGACGATGATTTCGTCTAACTCAATCATTTGCAGTAACGGCTGAATGGTCCAATAGATGAGCGGCCGCTCCGCCAATACGCGAATGTGTTCATCATGCTGATCGCGCCTGCTTCTAAAAGCTGGTATCAAGGCTAAAATACGATTTCCCCTATACATGTATTCCCTTCTCCCCTCGCGCACAGCTCTCTTCATTATCTTCCGAGCTGATCGCAGTACTGAAGTGTTCAGGTCTCTCATTTTTCTACTTATTCTCTTATCTCTCCATATTCTATTAAAACGTCAAGCAGATGGTTATAATGTGTTCACCTAATTTAGATAGAAAGTGGTTCTTTTCCTCAAACGGATACCACTCTTTCACATATGATGCAAAGTAGAGAAATGAGAGTTGGGGGATTAGATATGTCCAAAAAAATAGAAACGAGTTTGAAGGCTTTTTTTCGTGACAAAACGATATTAGTCACAGGTGGTACAGGTTCGATCGGCCGTCAAATTGTAAAAAAATTAACATCATGCTCTCCAAAGAAGATTATCGTCTTTAGCAAAGATGACAGCAAACAATACATGATGAAAAATGAGTATGGGGATCACCCAGAAGTTGCCTTCGCTTTAGGCGATGTACGAGATGCAAGCCGCGTGAGACAGCTCGTCAAAGGCGTTGATATCATCTTCCATGCAGCCGCCTTAAAACAAGTACCCACTTGTGAAGACAATCCGTTTGAAGCCGTACAAACAAATATTATCGGCGGGCAGCACATCATTGAAGCCGCAATTGAACATGAAGTCAGTCATGTTGTCAACATCTCCACTGACAAAGCAGTTTCTCCGACAAATGCCATGGGTGCAACAAAATTGATTTCAGAAAAACTATTTTTCCAAGCAAACGAAAGTATTGCGAACCAAAAAACAATGTTTTGCTCTGTGCGTTTTGGCAATGTGCTTGGCTCAAGAGGTTCCGTCATTCCCATCATGCTTCAGCAGTTGTTAAATGAAAAACCTTTGACCGTAACTGATCCTCATATGACACGTTTTTTTATGTCCATCGAAGAGGCTGTCTCCCTCACACTTCAAGCAGCCATCATGATGAAAGGCGGCGAAACGTTCATTCTCAAGATGGAGTCATTACAGCTTGCTGATCTCTTAAAAGCGTTTCATGAATATGCTACTCAAATCAATGTCACATCTCCGGAAGTTCTCGTTGTCGGGAAAAGACCTGGAGAAAAGCTTCACGAAGAGCTTACATTTCCGCACGAAGCAGATGCACTATTTGAGCATGAACAATTTTATGCCATTTTACCACGACCAAAACTGCACGCTGACTTTCAAAAAGTCGACTTAACTAATTACACATCCAATGAAGCGCCTCTCATTACAAAAGAAAAGCTATTCCGCATCATTGAACAATTACATCACACGCATCATAAAAAATAAAAAATCGTCACACGGAAGCAGATGCTTTCCATGTGACGATTTTTCAATAGATCAATTAAATAGATGTTTCAAATCCCCATAGCCTTCTTTTTCAAGATCATCTTTTGGGATAAACTTCAAAGCGGCTGAGTTAATACAATACCGAAGACCATTTGTTCCTGGTCCATCAGGAAAGACATGCCCTAGATGAGAATCTGCTGTCTTGCTGCGCACCTCTGTCCGCACCATCCCATGGCTCTTATCCACCTTCTCCGCTACTTCCTCATCTTCAAGCGGCTTTGTAAAACTCGGCCAGCCGCAATGGGCATCAAACTTATCTAAAGAAGAAAAAAGCGGCTTGCCTGAAATGATATCTACATAAATGCCTTCTTCTTTATGATCCCAGAATTCATTTTGAAATGGCGGCTCAGTGCCATTATTTTGTGTGACTTCGTACTGCATTCGGTTTAATTCTTTTAGTCGTTTTTCTTTATCGTTTGTCATGATTTATCACTCCAATGGGACTCAATAAAACCCGCTCTGCCAGAACCGACATGATATCGTTCGTAGTGCATTTTGTTCTTTTTATAATAATGCTGATGATATTCCTCTGCGGGATAAAAAGGAGCAACATCTAAAATTTCTGTCACAATTGGCTTTTGGAAAGTGCCGCTTTCGTTCAGTTTCTCTTTCGATGCCTCTGCAAGCTTTCTCTGCTCGTCATGATGAACATAAATACCTGTGCGGTAGGACTCTCCTCTATCACCAAATTGCCCGCCATCATCTGTTGGGTCTATTTGCTGCCAATACAGTTCTAATAGCTTTTCATACGGGAAAACGTCTGGATCAAACGTGATTTGAACCGCTTCTCTATGTCCCGTTGTATTTGTACATACTTCTTCATAGGTCGGATTCACTGTATGTCCGCCAGTATACCCTGATTCAACTTTGATAATGCCCGGCTGTTCATCAAAAGGTTTAACCATACACCAGAAGCAGCCTCCTGCAAATGTGGCTAATTCTTGTTTTTCAGACATATTAGTGCCCCCTTCATTTAAAAAATGGTATCATCATATTATAACATGATGAAAAATAATGAAAATGATACGACTTGTATACCTAAAATATAAGAAAACATTTTGTCGTATTTTACAATATAATGGGGGTTTGATGATTGGAACAAAGAAAAAAAATGATGTATGAAATGGATACTTTACTGAGAACCGTATTTAAGCAGATCCGTTATGAGATTAACAGCCTGCTCGAAAACGAATTATCTCGGAATGAATTTCTTATTTTAAATCTGCTTCGTGAGCAAGGTGCAAAAAAAGTAACGGAATTTGCGTCCATTCTAGGGGTGTCAGCAAGCCATATCACAGCTGTGACCGACACACTCGTAGAAAAAGGCTGGATCACCCGTATCCGTTCTAAAGAGGATCGCCGCATCATTAAAATCCACTTAACCGATAAGGGTAAGGAAATTACTGAGCATTTTGAGAAAAAGAAAACAGAATACTTTATGGAGCGATTTGAGTCATTCGACGACGAGGAACTAAAAACAATGATTAAATTATTTAAAAAGCTGGATAAAAGTCAAAAGGATTAAGCATAGAATTTAGCGCATTGGACATGCTACGGATAAAAAGAGGTGGAATGAACCATGACAAGCCCTTATCTTTGTCCAAACTGTAAAACGAACAGAACGCGCTTTAATCTGATTGAGCAGCTTTCAGAACCTGTGAAGCTGGACCCTGCGACCGGAGAAGTTGTCGAAAGATACGATGGAGAGCAGCTTTCTCCTTTTCACATGAGCTATCAAGGTCCTCAAATAAAGGTCCAGTGCGGTGTTTGTGGTCTCATTGAGGATGAAAAAACGTTCATTAAGCTAGCTGAATATCATCAATATTCTTCTCCTTCTTAACATGCGGGCCTGACGGAAAACGTCAGGCTTTTTTCTATGCTTCTTTTGCCTATACAGATCGTCTTTTTCATGCATACGCTACAAAAAACACCATCGCATAAGAAAGTAGGGATTGATACATGCAGCAGCTCTTTTATCATAACCATCCATACCGTCCACTCGCTGCGGGCTTCGAGCACCCTCAAAGCAGCCCTTCATCCAAAGCCTTTGTTCGGCTCTTTCACGCTGCCCCAGATCTTAGTGAGCTCGCTGTTTATGTGAACCGGAATGAGGTTTTGAAAAAAATGCCTTACAGCCAGTTAACAGCTTATATGGAGTGGGATGAGGGGATGTATGAGATAGAAGTGTTCAAGCTAGCTACAAAACAAAGAGTTCTTCATTCTCGTATGATGATTAAACGTGACGAGATTTATACCCTATGTATCACAGGTGCGCATGCAGGTTTTGCGCTGCTGACAGAGCGGCAAGACCCTCTGATTCAACATGAGGATCTGTCAGCCCTTACATTTGTCCACCTTTCTCCAGACCTTCCTTCCATTGATATATATGAACGTGATCAAGGGGTGTTAGCTAAGGAGCTTCACTATGTAAACAGCACTCACATTCATCATTTCTCCCCGAATAAATATCATTTTGAATTGAAAGCCGCCGGCACTCAAAGTATACTGCTTGATATCCCAAAAGTTCATCTGCAAGCCAATCGCGCATACCTCATTCTGCTTCATGGATTTGCTAATGGAGAGCCAGAGCTTATGGCGAAGGTGGTCTTGTCTCAGCAAATATAAAAAAGAGCCTTTTCCATAAAGGAAAGGCTCTTTACGAGACATCTTCAGCTTTTTCTTGCTTTTGAAAATCAAAAGCAAGAATCATGATACCTAGAAATAATGCACAATAGGCAATATTTAAGTAAAACTGATCGATATTTTCTGCTCTTAAATCAGTGGCAGCTGTCATGCCAAAATACGCAGCAAATAAAAACGACAGTAAACTAAAATATTGATAGACTCGCTTCATGATTTCACTCCTGACTCACTTTCTATTGCTTTGGATGATAATATGAGAACTCAATTTCATCGTTCTGTAGATCAATTTTGTTTGCTTTTACATACATATCATTCGTCAGCGGCATTTCTGAAAGGCGCACTTCAACCGTTTTTTGATCCGGTTTCACATGAACGAATTCTGGCAGTTCATAGAACTGACCCATGTAGCTTAGAACAAAACTAATCGGAATGCTCAATTGTCCAATTGAAAGGCCATCCACTTTCAAAAGCACATCACCATTATCTTCGACAGTTGGCGTAAATGAGACGTTTGCATCAATCGTCGAAGAGAAAGCTTTAATGGCGCCTGTTACTTTCACATCTTGATCGATTGCCACATGAAAGTCTGGCATATCACTAGACCCTTGATTTTTCAAGTAATCATTGATAAAGCTAGTGAGTGATTCCTTTGAGCTAGATATATCAAAAGAATACTCGCTTTTCAATTCTTTAGTTGAAGCGGATTGACCGCCTGGTAGCAACATCAAAATACCGCAGGCAAGTACAATCAATAGATTGATTGCAAGTAAAATAAAAAATAAGCTTTTCCACTTTTTCATACGTTCACCCTATTCCTTCGGCAGTCCTTCTTTTTTCACTTTGGAGAATAAACGATTTGCCATAAGAGAGTACCCCTTTTGGTTTGGGTGGAAATCATCATCTGCCAGTAATTTTTCATCAGAATCTTCTTCAAATAAATCGGCCACATTGATCATATCAGCGTTGCCGTCTTTTTTCAGTTCTTTTTTGGCGACGGCATTCCAGTCTTTGACGACTTCATCAATATCTCTTAGCTCAGTGAGACTGAATTTAAAAGGATTATACATGCTTACATACATGATCTTCGCATGGTCATTATGTTCTCTCAGTTGAGCAAGAATGGTTTTAAAGCGCTCCTCAAAAGGCCCCTGCTCTTTTTGAAAAGGAGCAAACGTCAAATTGAGCACATTTTGACGAACGACATGCATTAAGTCATTGCCGCCGATCGTAAAGAAAATATAGTCAGCATCTTTCAGGCCGTCTTGCACCTTTTTTTCTTTTAATCTTTTTAATAAATCTACCGTTCTACTGCCTTTAATGGCATAGTTTTTTAATGTGACAGATTGCACGCCGTCCACCGCTTCTAACTTGTCACGAGTCATGCCTGCATATCCTTTTTTTTGTTGATCTCCGATTCCTTCTGTTAAAGAATCTCCAACCGCTGCGATGGTAATATGTTCTTTTACGTCTTGTGTGTCTTCTAGTTTATCCTTTATGCCAGCCTCTTGCGCGGAACATGCAGAAAGAACAAAAGCTAGAGACATCACAATCAAAATCAAACGAGCCATCAAACGATGATGTCCCTCCTTTTTCTGATTAAAAAAGTGTATCATGTTTTTGCTCATTTGAACATCTTTATGCTAGCTTCGGATCAGCGTTTTGATGTCCTTGATGATGTCATCATATGGTGTGTTTTGTACACCATCATAATTTTTCATCACTTTCCCTTCTTGATCAACTAGGAAAAACAATGACTGATGGATCACTTGGTCTTCATCTTCAGGTTTCTTCACAATGGTTTTAAAGCTTTTCATTGCGAATTTTTCGATCGCAGACTGTGAATAGCCAGTGAGGAAATCCCAATTTTTAAAGGATAAAGGATATGCTTTTGCAAATTCTTTTAGCTTTTTCGGTGAATCTACCTCCGGGTCCACGCTAAAGGAAATGATATGCGCATCCAATTTTTCTTCTTTTAACCGTTTTTGCAGCTCTGTCATATGCGCAGTCATCGGCGGACAGATCGTTTCACAGCTTGTGAAAATAAAATCTGCCACCCATACTTTCCCCTTCAAATCATCCAATGACACCTTTTGTCCATCCTGATTTTCATATTCAAACGGCTGTATTTGATAATTTAACGCATCTTTGATTTGTCCATTTGAACATGAGACTAAAAGAAGCACGCTTATGATAATAAGCGCACCAAGTGAGGCTCCCCTTTTTTTAAGCATGGTACGTCCATCCCCTTTTTCAAGTCAATCGGTATAAAAAGTAAAGCCTATTGCGCCTTTTCCAGTGTGACACGAAATAATCGGTGTTGTGTAGGCGATGTCAACAGGTGCTTCAGGTGTATGATCAAGCAGCGCTGATTTAAGCTTTTCAGCGAGTTCTAATGCATCTGCATGCGCTATCCCAATGGCTTGAACTGTTTTTCCTTTCACCGCCTGTACATACTGTTTGGTTAAATAGCGGACAAGAGCAGAATAGCTTCGCACATTCGCTTCTGGCGTGTATACCCCGTCTGTTAAGCTGGCAATTGGTTTGATGTGTAGAAGTGAGCCGATCAGCGCCTTCCCTCTTCCAATTCTTCCACCTTTCACGAGATTTTCTAATGTATCAATTGTGACAAATAGCTTTGTTCCAAGTCGGATTTTATCCATTTCTTTGATGATGTCTTCACGGCTTGCACCATTTTGTGCAAGTTCAGCTGCTTTGGTGACTTGAAACCCTAATCCATATGAAATAAAGTTTGAATCAATCACCGTGATGTTTCCGTCTACCATTTTCGAAGCGCTTTCAGCAGTTTGAACCGTACCACTCATCCCACCCGTTAAATGGATACTAATGACTTCGCTTCCATCTGCCGTCAGCCTTTCATATAATTCGACGAATTGACCGATCGCAGGTTGAGACGTTTTCGGCAATTCCTCAGCAGCCTCCATTTTTTCAATAAATTCATCTGGCTGTATATTTACTCGGTCAATATAATCAACCCCAGAAATGGAGATATTGAGCGGAATCACGTGAATGGAAAGATCATTGATTTTTTCTTGCGGAAGGTCCACAGTTGAATCTGTTACAATTTTAATTTGTTTCACTATCGTCTCATCCTTGCTGTCTTAGTCTTTACTTATGATATTACCTTATTTCGTGCTTACTTGAAAACAACTGTCATGACGTTTTGGAAATTGTCACATTTTCTTCTTTTCATGAAAAAAATCCTTGCCAAGCTGAGCAGCAGCCATTTTAAAACAGCCGCTCACTCCCTTTGACAAAGATTCCTTTTTACGCATTGTGTTTCAGTGTAGGCTCCTGATAGATCTGCTCATATGTGCTCCACTTGACGTTACGTTTCACATCCTCTCTGAAAGAGTACACAGCTCTCTTTCCTTTAGATACATAGACTTTTTTCAAGAAAGCTTCAAGTCTAAAGGTGAGCATGAAACGATACGGCTCATCTCCCTTTAGTACAGGAACTTCTGTTACCTTGATCTGAGCTCCATCCATCCGTCTAAAACATATTGTTTTGAGCAGCACAAACGATCAATCCTCTTTTCCAATGTTCTGTTACGCCTAAATAAATAGGTGGAATAAATCTTGATCTTTATTCACTTCAACATAATGGAATCCTTTTTTATTCATCCGTTCAATGAGCGCCGCATAGTCATCTCTTTCTTTCAATTCGATGCCAACAAGCGCGGGTCCTTTGCTTCGGTTATTCTTTTTCGTATATTCAAAGCGGGAGATATCATCATTTGGCCCTAATACTTCATCTAAAAATTCTCGAAGTGCACCTGCTCTTTGCGGAAAATTGACAATGAAATAATGTTGAAGCCCTTCATAGATCATCGACCGTTCTTTGATTTCCTGCATTCTGCCAATATCATTATTTCCTCCACTGACAATACAGACAACATTTTTCCCTTTAATCTCCTCGCGATGGGCATCCAGCGCAGCGATCGGAAGTGCGCCTGCCGGCTCTGCTACAATCGCACATTGATTATAAAGCTCTAAAATGGTTGTACATACTTTTCCTTCAGGTACAAGACTAATTTTATCGACAACAGACTGTAGCGATGTAAACGTCTTTTCGCCAATCCGCTGAACCGCTGCTCCGTCTACAAACTTATCAATGGAATCAAGTGTCACAACCTTGCCCTTTTCATGGGAAGCATGGAGTGAAGCTGCGCCAAGCGGTTCGACGGCAATGATTTCGGTTTCTGGGGCGATATTTTTGATATATGTACCAACTCCAGATAACAGACCTCCACCTCCAACACTTGCAAATAAAAAGTGAGGCTCCACTTCGATATCATTTAATATTTCTACAGCAGTCGTTCCTTGTCCTGCCATCACATCCAAATCATCAAACGGATGGATAAACTCGCGCTTCTCTTCATCTCCGCATTTAACTGCTTCATGATATGAATCATCAAACGTATCTCCGGTTAAGATAATTTCAACATATTCTTTGCCGAAAAGCTCCACTTGAGATACTTTTTGTCTTGGTGTCGTAGCAGGCATAAAGATTTTCCCGTGGATGCCTAGATATTTACAAGAATAGGCAACACCTTGTGCGTGATTTCCTGCACTTGCGCAGACAATGCCGTTTTCTAGTTTATTTTTTGGAAGCTGACTCATTTTATTAAAAGCGCCTCTTAATTTAAAGGAACGAACTACTTGCAGATCCTCTCTTTTTAAGTAGACATTACATTCATATCGTTCAGAAAGTCGCTCATTTTTTTGAAGAGGTGTATGAATGACAACATCCTTCAAATTTTGATGGGCCTTTAAAATATCTTTCACTTGAATTAGCGTGTTTTCTTTGAGCAACGGTTTCATGTACAAGATCCTTTCTCTTTAACCTTATTTAATTTGTCATTATAACATGAATATTCAAAAAATAAACCGATAGATCATGGATCAAGTATAAATTTCATAAACTTTTTCGTTTTTCTGTACATTTGGTTTTATTGGGTGTTACAATTGAACCAATAAGAACCATAAAGAAAGGAACCACCCGATGACCACACATTCGTTTACGTCTATATATGGAGAACATCAAGAAATGAAGCGTGCCATTCACCTGGCAAAGCAATTCACAAAGCACGAGCAGCCGGTCTTGATCACAGGAGACATTGGCACAGGCAAAACACGATTTGCCCATGAAATTGCTCATGCATCGGCTCTAAACGCTTCACTGAAACATCTATATTGCCCCATTTTAGATGAAGATACCTTGCAGAAAGCCTTCACGGAAAAGACCCGTCAAATCCTTTATTTAGACGAAATCGCCGCATTAAGTATTCCTATGCAGCATCAGGTCATTCGTTTTCTGGAAATCTCTCCTGCAACAAAAATCATTACCACTTCGTCTTTATCAATAGAGGCATTGAGGGTTTCATCTACCTTTTTACCTGAGCTGTTTTATCGCTTAAATGTTTTCCATTTGCCTTTACCTTCATTAGCAGATCGAAAAACTGACATTCCTGTGTTAACAACTGCTTTCTTTCAGGAGCTGAGCATGGCGCCTGATATTGATCCAAGTGTTTGGGAAACCTTGCAGGAGTATCCGTTTGAAGGAAACGTACAGGAACTCAAAAATATCGTTCATTATGCTGCAGTCATTCTCGAGGGGCAAACGGTATTTTTACACCACCTGCCGCCTTTTGTGTTAACCCCTCTTTCGCCGGAGGTAAAAGGAAAAAAGGAAGATCATCAGCTCACACTAATGGAAAAACAAGAGTTTGTTTTCCTGCTAGAAGCCATTAAATCTCTCAATGAGAAAGGTGAAGCAGCCAGCAGACGCATCTTATCTGAATTAAGCAAACAAGGCGACATTCCGCTGACCCCTCAGCAGGTGAGGAGCCGATTAGATGATCTTGAGAAAAAAGCATACGTGACGAAAGGAAAAGGCAGGGCCGGCACGAAGATTACACTTGAAGGTCTTTCATTCCTGAAGTCACTTGATGGTTATATACCGGTTCAATAAAAGGAGGACATCCATTGTTTACTGTAAAAGAAGAAATTGCCAACGCCATTACACATGGCATTGGCGTTATTTTATCCATACCAGCCATTGTTTTTCTCGTGTTATTCGCTGTTCAATACGGCACTGTCACAGAGATCATCAGCTTTTCGATATTTGGCGCGTCCATGTTGCTGCTTTATTTAAGCTCGACCTTGCTTCATAGCATTCGGCACAAAAAAACAAAAGATGTATTTGAAATCCTCGACCACTCGGCTATTTATGTATTGATTGCTGGTACCTATACGCCCTTTTTACTAGGACCATTAAAAGGCGCACTCGGCTATACGCTTCTTGCGATTGTATGGGCTCTTGCTGCTGGCGGGATTGTCTTTAAAATCTTTTTCGTCAAACGGTTTATCATTGTGTCCACCCTCGTTTATTTATTAATGGGCTGGATGATTATCATTGCCATTAAACCACTTTACATTCAATTAACGGGCGCAGGATTTGGCCTCTTACTATTAGGCGGTCTTTTGTATTCGGTCGGAACCATCTTTTATATTTGGCGTAAAATCCCTTATCATCATGCGATTTGGCACAGCTTTGTGCTCGGCGGAAGTGCGTCGATATTCTTCTGCATTCTCTTCTATTGTGTGAACATTCCTGCTGCATGAAAAAAACCAGCATCCGAAAATGGATGCTGGTTTTTTTATGCGCGCTTTTGGGCGTAATCGCTCATCATGACAGGTCCTCTAATATGAATATCAACGTTAACAGGCCGCAGCCTTTTCATGACTTTTCCAGCTAATAGACGATCCGTTCCACTTGTTTCAATCGGTACAAGCGGACAATCACAATCTTCAGCAAGTGCCTCTGCCATGTGACGATGTGCTTCTGAAAGCAATACACTCTGCCCCGATAAGATTCTTTCCTTTGCTTCTTCTAACAAGGCATCATCAGATTGATTCTGATGCATAACCGCCATCTTCTTCAGCCATTGTTTTAAAATCGGATATCGAAAAAGATTCGGCTTTGCCATGAAAGCAAATGGCTTCTCAAGGTGACCAATCAATAATGTCGTCGTGACTGGATTCAGTGCCTGTGTGATATAAATAACGGGTCCATCTGGCAGCTTCTTTTGCTGGTGAATGGTCATGACTGATCCTGACTGGTCAATACATCCCCGGGCAAACCTTTTTGCATGCTCATGAATGAGATGCATTCGTTTCGTATAGGAAATGCGTGGATCAGTTAATTCATGGGCATGCAAATGCCTCAAACTTTTACAAAAGGATACAACAACATAAATCGTTAAAACCCAATAACGAAACAACCGTACTCCTCCTACTCATTTATCCTTTTTTGTCATATACGACAAATTCATAATTGTAGGGGTTCTTTTCGTCACGATGGCCTTTTTCGCGTGATACAACCGTCCATTCGTTTTCATTGTAATCAGGAAAGTAGCGGTCTCCTTCAAACGCATGGTGAATATGCGTGATATATAGACGATCCGCATATGGCATCATTTCTTCATACAGCTTAGACCCGCCGATGATAAATAACTCTGTCTCGCTTTCCCCAATTGCCAAAATATCGGCAATGGAATGGACAACCTCGCATCCTTCTGCTTCAAAAGAAGAACTTGTTGTCAAAACGATATTTCGACGGTTAGGCAGCGCTCGTCCAATTGATTCAAACGTTTTTCTGCCCATGACAATCGTATGACCGCCTGTGACCTTCTTAAAATACGCTAAATCAGCTGGTAAATGCCAAGGCATTTGATTATCTTGACCAATGACTCTGTCTTTTCCTGTCGCCACAATCATCGAAATCATACACTGACTTCTCCTTTGATATGCGGATGCGGATCATAGTTCTCAAGTACAAAATCACCGAACGTGAAATCAAAGATGCTCTTCACATCTCTTATGATGCGAAGCTGCGGAAGCGTGCGTTCCTCGCGCTCTAGCTGCATGTTCACCTGCGGAAGATGATTCTGATAAATATGTGCATCTCCTAGCGTATGAACAAACTCTCCTGGCTCAAGATTTGTGACTTTGGCAATCATCATCGTGAGAAGAGCATATGAAGCAATATTAAATGGCACGCCTAAAAAGATATCTGCCGATCTTTGATAAAGCTGGCAAGAAAGCTTCCCGTTTGATACGTAAAATTGAAACAGACAATGACATGGTGGCAGTGCCATTTGATCAATTTCAGCCGGGTTCCAAGCGCTGACGATCAGTCTTCTTGAATTCGGATTATGCTCGATATCGTGGATCAGCTTTGTGATCTGATCCACAGTCTCACCGTCCCCGCTAGCCCAAGATCGCCACTGCGCTCCGTATACACGGCCCAGTTCGCCATTTTCATCTGCCCATTCGTTCCAAATACGGACACCATTTTCCTGAAGATATTTGACATTTGTATCACCTTTTAAAAACCACAGTAACTCATGAATAATTGATTTCAGGTGCAATTTCTTTGTTGTTAACAGCGGAAATCCTTCCTGCAAATCAAATCTCATCTGGTAACCGAACGTGCTGATTGTGCCTGTTCCCGTTCTGTCACCTTTTTCATCCCCGTGCTGTAATACATGACGGCATAACTCTTTGTATTGTTTCATTTTTTTCATCCTTTATTTATGTTCTTGTTGTAGTTTACCTTATTTCTGCTTTTGTTTAAACACCAAAAAAACATGCCTGCATAATAATGAGCAGACATGTTTTTCTTTTATACTTGATTCACTCGATCCTGCTCTTCGTCCTTAATATCTTGGTGTGAGTGAGCAATACGGCTAGCTGCTGCTGCGGCAAGCGCGGCGACAAGATCATCAAGGAAGGTATGCACTTCACCTGGACGACCTTCATCTAATTCCCTGATAATACCAAATTTCTCTTTATCTAAATAACCGAAGTTGGTCAAACCGATTGATCCATATACATTGACAATGGAAAGCGGAATAATCTCATCAATTCCATATAGCGGCTCATCTGTTTCAACTAAGTGCTGCAAAGGTTCTGGCAACAGCTTTTTTTCAGCCAGCTGATCAAGGGCAAGTCCTGTTAAAACAGCATGGACAATTTCCCTTTTATTCAACACTTTTTCAACATTTTCAATACAGACACTAAGTGGAAGGTTTGGATGATATTTTTCTTGAAGCTTTAGCACAATGTGTGCAATATCTTCAATTTTCACTCCGCGTTCGTTTAACATTCGTTTTGTAATCTGCACCATTTCGTTCATTGTATACTTTTTCAATTGGCATGACATCTCCTTCTAGTGGCTCATCCAGCTCGGCGGGGTGTTTTTGTCCCAGTAAATATTACCGAGTTCATGATGCGTCTGGAATCCATCTTCTGCTGTATGATAGTGAAAGTTAAACCAATATCCGCTGTGTGGCGGCTGATCTCTTCTCACATGAAAACGGAGCAAATCTTCTCCAGTCTTCCGGTTGTAGATATGAAAGATTTTTTCGCCATTTCCGCTTGAAGGCTGATCAGTTAACACAACATCTTGAAATTTTTCGTCATCTTTGAAATTTGTTAAAACATCGGTTAACACTTGTTCAATTTTCGGTTGAATCTCTTCTCTGTACTCGTCTTCAATGACAGGTGTGATTTTACGGCCGAATTTGAGAAAGGATTGATTTTCTGCACTTGATAGAACCTCTTCCTTATATTGCTCAAAGGGGTCTACCTGCTCTTTGCTTGCCTCTTGCGATCGTTCCCAGCTGCGCAATTCATCTGATGTATCATAAACTGCTGTATAAGGCGTTTTATCAGGTGAAGAAAGTTCAGATGGCTTGTCTGTCATCAAAGCCGACGGAGGAGAGACCAAACCAAAAGTTGCAATTGTAAAGAGCGCAACAAGCGTTTTTCTCATCCACATCTTCATGATATCTAATTCCTTCCATAAGTTATCATACTGCTATTCTAGCATATAATGAATTTTCAGTCATTCAATTTGGTCACTGATTTGAGACTTTCTTTTTTATAATAAAACGTTTACAATGACAGTACAGGCAACTAAAATTTGGGAGGAATAGGTATGCTTGAAGGCTTTTTCGTCACAGCTTCCTTGCTGACACTGTTTTATTTTGTCTATATGGAGATTACGGATTAAAAGCCCTTAGAGAGGGCTTTTTTCTTTCTCGATATATCCATAATGAAATTGGGCTGTTTTTCGTTTGATGACATGAAATTGGTAACAGTCCGCTGTAAATCGTGTGCTTTTCCAATGATCTTTTAACACCACTCTTTTTCTTGCCACCCTTAATGCTTCTTGCACGGCTGCTTCGTGATCAAAGTCGTGCTCTGCCGCATGACGCAGCGGCGCTATACTTGTAGATTCTTGAATCGTTTCCTCAAACATCGGATCAAAATAGACGATATCAAATGAACAGTCAGGATACTTCTTTAGTTGCTCGATACTGTCTCCACTAATAACAGAAATCCGTTTCATCGCTTCATCAGCTTCCTCTATCCCCGTCTCCCATGTATTCAGTCCTTCTCGCACAAGTAATGCCGTAATGGGATTCTTTTCAATACCGACGACCCTTCCATTCCTGCCTATCGCACAGCTTGCAGTTATCGCATCAGACCCTAAGCCCAGTGTGCAATCTAAAAAGGAATCGCCCGGCTTTAGCTGTGCTGCTTCAATTAAGGGATCCTTTTCTTCGCGCAAGAGCCGCTTCACCCTGAACATCGCTGAGCTTGGATGAAAGAAGAACTTTTCACCATTTGGCTGATACCATTCAAATCTTTCTTTCCCGACAACAAGGACATCTCCTCGTTTTATCGCAAGCTGTTTGACAGATTGTTTGCGTCTTTCTACATACTCACCATGTAAATCCTCTGCAAGTGCCTTTGCTGTTCCAATCGTTTGTTCATTTGCTCTAAAGCTTGTTGTAATGAGCATATCGTTCCTCCATCATGATCAAGAAAAAATGCCCTGATCTAGTTCCAGGGCATTTCAACACGTGTATTAGCAATGTTTTTCAAATGCAGTTAAGACATTTTTCATGATATCTTCCATTTCATGACCTTCAATTTCGTCACGTGGGATAAAATGAACGAGTTCATTTCCTTTTAAAAGGGCCATAGAAGGAGATGATGGCTCTTCACCAGTGAAGTATTCTCTCATTTTTGCTGTTGCTTCCCGGTCCTGCCCAGCAAATACTGTGACGATTTTGTCGGGCGCTTTTTCTGCCTTCATCACAGCTTGAGTCGCTGCTGGGCGTGCTAAGCCGGCAGCACAGCCGCATACAGAATTAACAACAACAAATGTTGTTCCTTCAGCTTCTTGCATCGTTTGTTCTACTTCTTCTTCCGTCGTTAGTTCTTGGAATCCTGCACTTGTCAACTCTTGGCGCATTGGCACAACGAGCTGGCGCATATATTCTTCATATGCCATTGACATAAAAAAAGCCCCCTCTAAAATCCTTATGTTGTGAATAAAGGATACTATAGAGAGAGCCAATTTTCAAATGTTCTATTTCAGATTAAATTTTCATGATTCCGCCTGTATTGGCTGAGGTCACAAGTTTTGAATATCTGGCAAGATAGCCCGTTTTCACTTTTGGCTCAAAGCCTTTCCAGTTCGCTTTTCGTTTTTCCCATTCTTCCTCTGGAACCTCTACGCTTAAAATGCGCTGCTCAATATCGACGACGACATGGTCACCATTTTCAACAAAGGCAAGCGGGCCGCCCTCAGCTGCTTCAGGAGAGACGTGTCCGATAGACAAGCCACGAGAAGCGCCGGAAAAACGTCCGTCCGTAATTAAAGCAACCTTTGGTCCAAGTCCCATCCCGACAATTTGTGAAGTAGGAGCAAGCATTTCTGGCATACCAGGTCCGCCTTTAGGTCCTTCATAGCGAATGATGACAACATGTCCTGCTTCTACTTTTCTATTAATGATTCCTTCAAGAGCTTCTTCTTGGGATTCAAATACGATTGCAGGTCCTTCGTGACGTGTGATCCCATCTTGTACCCCGCCCGTTTTAATGATGGCTCCATCAGGCGCAAGGTTTCCAAATAAAACGGCTAAACCGCCCTTTTCAGTAAATGGCTTATCGATTGGATAAATGACGTTATAGTCTTTGACCTCATGACCTGCAATGTTCTCACCAAGTGTTTTCGCTGTGACGGTCATTGTATCTAAATGAAGTGCACCTTCTTTTTTGGACAATTCATTTAGCGCAGCTGTGACGCCGCCTGCTTCATGTAAATCCTCAATATAAACATCCGAAGCTGGAGCAAGTTTTGATAAATGAGGCACACGCTCTGCTACTTCATTGATACGTTCAAGTGAATATTCAACACCTGCTTCATTTGCGATCGCCAGTGTGTGAAGAACTGTATTCGTTGAACCACCAAGTGCCATATCTAATGCAAATGCGTTATCAATTGCTTTTTCAGTCACAATATCACGTGGTTTAATATCCTTTTTAATGAGCTCCATTAGTTGTTTTGCTGACTTTTTCGCAAATTCTCTTCGCTCTGGTGATGTCGCCAAAATCGTTCCATTTCCAGGAAGAGCAATTCCAAGTGCCTCTGCTAAACAGTTCATTGAGTTTGCTGTAAACATACCTGAACAAGATCCGCAGGTCGGACAGCCAAACTGTTCTAATTCATTTAATTCCTCTTCGTTAATTTTACCTGACTGGTAAGCACCGACGCCTTCAAATACAGAAGAAAGAGAAATCTTTCTGCCATCACTTGTTCTACCCGCTTCCATCGGTCCACCGCTGACAAAGACCGTCGGAATATTGACACGCATTGCTGCCATCATCATCCCCGGTGTAATTTTATCGCAGTTAGGAATACAAACCATTCCATCAAACCAGTGAGCAGATACAACGGTTTCGACAGAGTCAGCAATGATTTCACGGCTTGGTAGTGAATATCTCATCCCGATATGACCCATTGCAATTCCATCATCGACCCCAATCGTATTAAATTCAAATGGGACCCCGCCAGCTTCACGAATGGCTTCTTTCACAATCTTTCCGAATTCCTGAAGATGGACATGACCTGGGACAATATCAATATAGGAATTACATACAGCAATAAATGGCTTGCCGAAGTCCTCATCCTTTACCCCCGCTGCTCTTAGTAAGCTTCGGTGAGGTGCTCTGTCAATTCCTTGTTTAATCATATTACTACGAAGTTCTGCCATCTGTTTAAAAAGCCTCCTATACTACAAGTCTTGTTGACTGTATGATTTTGAGTTGATTTTATTTTACAAATTTTCTGTTTATTTAGCCACCGATGAATGACCGATGACCAACATGGCTGCTGAATCTAGCGCTCAGCAAGGTTCGTGTCATAAAATCTGACCTCCAATATTCTATATTGGTACTACTATATAGAGTTTTTTCGTATATTTCAACAATATTCAAAATAATTTTTCTAAAAAAATTTTTCTGTCTATGATTTTAGAAAAACAAGCTGCCTATCATTGGCAGCTTGTTCATAAGTCTCATCATTCTGATGCATTTTTTCTACTTTCTGTCATTTGCTTCCATACAGAGCCTTTCGCTTCTTCTCCGTGCTCAATGCGCTCAATCGCCATTTTCACTTGAAGGCTGACTTCAAATTCTGGGTCTTGCTCAGCTTCTTTTAATGCGTCAAGTGCTGTTTCGTCACCTTCTTCGTAAAGAAACATCGCTGCACGCCAGCGAACAAGTTTACTTGGGTCCTTTAATGATTCGATCATTGCTTCTATAGCGCTCGAGTCACCAAGGTCTGAAATGCAGTCTCCAGCGGTTCTGCGGACCGTCACTGTTTTATCTTTAAGCCCTTTATATAAAATAGGCAGAATAGCAGGATCTTCAATCATTCCAGCATTCACAACGGCTTGTCTGCGAATCGATGTTTTAGGGTCCTCCATTGCTTTCATTAAAACAGGTATATCCTTTTGCTCTGGTTGCATTTGCTCTAGATGGGCAAAGCGCTTTTTCCAATCTTCCTCACGCAGCATTTCTTCTGTCACGTCATATGCCTTACGGTTCACCTGTCGATCTACAGCTTCTTGCCCTTCTTTGACCGCTTCTGTTAAGCGAGCTAAACGCTCATCATCATAGGCTGCCTGCAGCTCTTCTGTCACTTCCTGACCGATATCTGCAAAGTCGCCAAAACGAACGCCATGTTCTTTCCACACACGTTCAAATACGACATTGTCTGAACTGCTTCTGAGCTTTAAAATGGCTGCTTGGAAGCGTTCAGGCATGCCGAATCGCTCTTCTCTTTCACCGTCTGTTAATTTGACTTGCATCGGAATCCCATTAAACATTTGGACAAACACTTTGACTTCGCCAAATGTGTCACCGCCAGACTGCGATCCTTCCTGAAGGCCTTCTGTTTCTTGACCAAAGGCTTCTCTGACCTGCTGCAAGATGCCCTGCCAGTCAAACTTTGCATTACGCTCAACCGCTAAGAAGTCTGCGACATGATAAACACCTTTTACACCTTCAATGTTCAAAATACGCTTAATCATCTCTGGCGCTTCGTCTTTTTGATCCTTTTTGTAGTTGTTGCTTTTACCGCCGGCAAGTGCTTCTGTCAAAATGACCTTCATCGTATTTGGACTTGGCGTCGGTTCTATCGCTGTTATTTTCATCTATACATCCTCCTTACACACATAAAGACCCTACTCATCTGTAAGGCCGCATTCTTCTTTCCATGTCTTGATAAATAGGCTCATCAAATCGTGCCGATCCTCAGCAAGCTGCTTTCCTGCATGAGTGTTCATTAAGTCTTTTAATTTGAGCAGTTTTTCTTCCATATGTTTTAGCACGGAGCCCTGCTGCGTGTCCTTTGAATAGTGGGGTTCCCCTTTTGCGCCTGCATAAGTAAACACCCTCGCAATACCGGTTGCTCCTATCGCATCGAGCCGATCTGCGTCTTGAACAATGGCCCCTTCTAACGTTATTGGTCTATTCTGCTTATGTCGATGACGAAAAGACATCGTTGTAATGATGTCCATGATATAACGAATATCTCGCGTATTAACTTCCCAAAAAAGGAGCTGATGCTCAAGCTGCTGTGGTGAAAGCTTCCATTCACTCGACAGTTTTTCATCAATGATATCATGAACAATCGCTGCCATTTCAATCACAAAAAGAGAGCCGCCTTCTTGATTTGCAATCTGGCGGGCAAGCTGCCGCACACGATCAATATGAGCCGCATCGTGTCCAGTCGGTTCATATTTCAGCCGATCTGAAACAAAGGAGGCAGCTGCCTCCAATTGTTTTTTCTGCATGACGGTAAGCACCTTATTTGTCCAAAAGAGCGATGATGGAGCTTTCTAATTCTTTTGGTGATGTTTTCGGAGAGAACCGCTCAGTGACTTCTCCGTTTTGATCCACGATAAATTTTGTGAAATTCCATTTCACTGTTTTCGTGCCAAGTACACCTTTTGCATGACTTGTTAAATGTTTAAAGAGCGGGTGCGCGTTGTCACCATTGACATCTACTTTCGCAAACATAGGGAAGGTCACCCCATAATTCAAAGAACAGAATTCTTGAATGGCTTCTTCTCCTTCTGGTTCTTGGTTCATAAATTGGTTACATGGAAATCCTAAAATTTCAAGGCCCTTTTCATGATATTGATCATATAGCTCCTGCAGTTGTTTAAATTGAGGAGTTAGTCCACATTTGCTTGCTGTATTGACAATAATGAGTACTTTTCCTTTGTAATCTGCCATTGATTTTTCTTGACCGTTAATGGTCTTGACCTGAATATCATAAATTGACATCTCATAGCCTCCTAGGATTCACTTTTCCCTATCGTAACATGCTTCTTTTATAAAATCGCTTTTTATGCTTCCGGTTAAAAGAGTCCTGTCACACTGCCGTCTTCTAATAAATCCATCTCGAGCGCCGCTGGTTTTTTAGGTAATCCTGGCATTGTCAGAATGCTTCCGGTTAAAGCAACAATAAATCCTGCTCCTACAGATGGTTTTAACTCACGAATCGTAATGGTAAAACCTTTTGGTCTCCCAATTAAAGCTGGATCATCCGAAAGTGAATATTGCGTTTTTGCCATACACACCGGTAAATGCCCCCAGCCGTTTTCCTCGATGGCTACCAGCTGCTTTCTTGCTTTTGAAGTGAGTGTGACCCCGTCTGCTCCGTAAACCACTTTGGCAACCTTAGATAATTTTTCTTCGATGGAATCATGCTCTTCATACAAATAGGAAAAGCTGTTCTTCTTCTTTTCAATAAGTGTTGCGAGTTCTTCGGCAAGTGCTGTCCCGCCTTCGCCACCTTCTTCCCATACATTCACAGCTTTGACTGGATGGTCATGTGCAAGGCACCAATCTTCTATCGCTTGAATCTCTTCTTTTGTATCAGTGATAAACCTGTTTATTGCGATAATGTACGGAAGACCGAAGGCTTGCACAGTTTCAATATGCTTTTCTAAATTATGTATACCTTTTAATACGGCTTGTGCATTCTCTTCTTTGAGTTCTGCTTTCTTCATTCCGCCATGCATCTTTAATGCTCTGACAGTCGCCACAATGACAACTGCACCAGGCTTGAAATCACCAGCTCTTGTTTTAATGTGCAGGAACTTTTCCGCTCCAAGATCTGCTCCAAATCCAGCTTCTGTTACGACATAGTCGGCTAATTTCGCCGCCATTTTAGTTGCAATTAAACTATTACATCCATGCGCAATATTGGCAAAAGGACCGCCATGAACGAGGGCCGGAGTTCCTTCAATCGTTTGTACAAGATTCGGTTTGAGTGCGTCTTTTAAAAGTAACGTCAGAACACCTTCATATCCAAGTGCACCAACAGTGACTGGCTCCCCATCTTGATTATAGGCAACAACAATAGAAGAAAGACGTTTTTTCAAGTCGGTTAAGTCTTCTGCTAAACAAAGGATGGCCATCATTTCGGAGGCAACCGTGATGTCAAACCCGTCTTCTCTAGGATACCCATTTACCTGTCCACCAAGTCCGACAACGACCTGTCTTAAAGCACGATCGTTTAAATCAAGCACTCGCTTCCATACAATGCGGCGCGCGTCGATGCCAAGTTCATTTCCGTGATGGATATGGTTATCAATGAACGCAGATAAGGCATTATGAGCAGAAGTAATGGCATGAAAATCTCCTGTGAAATGAAGATTGATTTCTTCCATTGGTAGCACCTGTGAATATCCTCCACCTGCTGCACCGCCTTTTATGCCCATTGTAGGACCTAATGAAGGCTCTCGCATTGCAATGATTGCTTTTTTCCCTATTTTTTCGAAGGCTTGACCGAGCCCGACTGTGACGGTGGACTTCCCTTCACCTGCTGGCGTTGGATTGATCGATGTGACAAGGATCACATGTCCTTCTTTTTGTTCTTTTAAACGGTCAAAAATAGTCAAAGATATTTTCGCTTTTGTGAAACCATAGCATTCTAATTCTTCGTCATGTATTTGCAGCTTTGCTGCGATGTCTTGAATAGGTCTCAGCTTTGCCTTTTGGGCGATGTCAATATCTGACAAATGCTTTGTGATCATAAATAAACGGCCTCCTTTTTTTCGAGAAACAGCTTTGTTTTTGCTCTGTTTTTCATTGTAACATAATTGAAACATTGAAATATCGCCAGAAAGTTCCTATAATGAAGTGAAATTAGCTTTGATTCAGGGGGTGGCGAGTTGCCTATTAACATACCAGTTCATCTGCCGGCAAAACAAATACTAGAGAGCGAAAACATTTTCGTCATGGATGAGACAAGGGCATTCAAGCAAGATATCCGTCCTTTGAATATCGTGATCTTAAATTTAATGCCAAAAAAAATACAAACTGAAACGCAGCTGCTAAGAATGCTCGGAAATTCTCCTTTGCAAGTGTACTTTACGTTTTTGATTCCAAGTACGCATACACCGAAGAATACGTCGAGAGAGCATCTAGATGAATTTTATACGACCTTTGAATCGATTCGCCATAAGAAATTTGATGGAATGATCATCACCGGCGCACCAATTGAGCATTTAGCTTTTGAAGAAGTTTCCTATTGGAAAGAGCTGCAGGACATCTTGGACTGGAGTAAAACGAATGTGACGTCTACTCTTCACATTTGCTGGGGTGCACAGGCAGGCCTATATCACCATTATGGTATTGAGAAAATCAAGCTTGCTGAGAAAAAATTTGGTGTATTTGAGCATCTTGTGAAAGAGAAAAAAGAAAGATTAGTCAGAGGTTTCGATGAAGTATACTATGTCCCACATTCGAGGCATACAGATATTAATACAGAACAATTAAAAAACACGCCGAATTTAAAAGTATTGAGTGTCTCTGAAGAAGCGGGTGTTTGTTTAATTGTTTCAGATGATGATAAACAAGTATTTTTAACTGGACACCCTGAATATGATACGGACACATTGAAGCAGGAATATGAAAGAGATTTGTTGAAGGATGATACAGTCCAAAAACCTGTCCACTATTTTATAGAAGATGGTGACATATTAGTCCCAGTGAATCGATGGAAAGCCCATGCCACTTTACTGTTTATGAATTGGCTCAATTATTATGTTTATCAAGAAACACCATACGTTTGGGAATAAAATAGACTGTAGTCTGATGATAAATGGCCAAAATGTGTTAAAATACAAATGGCTCTGTCTTCCATTATCAATTTAGTCTTGTTGTTTTTTAAAATTAGTTTAATTCTTTCGTAACGAATGATATGCTCTCGCTGTTTATATGTTATCTTTATGTATATGTAGACCTATGAGATTAATAGTTTTCGTACGAAGTTTTGTTGTTGTTGATTACATTTGAGGTGAATATTCTTGAATACCAATAAAAAAATATTAATCTTGACCGCAAATTATGGAAATGGACATATGCAGGTGGCTAAAACACTGTATGATGAGTGCAAATCTCAAGGCTTTGAGCATGTTGTAGTTTCTAATTTGTATCAAGAATCAAATCCCATTGTGTCGGAAGTGACTCAATATTTATACTTGAAGAGCTTTTCCATTGGGAAACAATTTTATCGCTTGTTTTATTACGGTGTAGATAAAATTTACAATAAACGCAAATTTAACATTTATTTAAAAATGGGAAATAAGCGTCTTGATGAACTTATTCAATTACACAATCCGGATATCATTATTATTACATTCCCGATGATTGTTGTTCCTGAATACCGGAACAAAACAGGAAAAGTCATCCCGACATTTAATGTCATGACAGATTTCTGTCTTCATAAGATTTGGGTACATGAAAACATCGACCGGTACTATGTTGCAACCGATTATGTGAAACAAAAATTAGTGGAAATCGGCACACATCCAAGCGATGTCAAAGTGACAGGCATTCCTATTAGACCACAATTTGAAGCAGACGTGCCAAAATCGAAGATTTATAAAAAATATGGATTATCATCAAACAAAAAAGTTCTTCTGATTATGGCCGGTGCTCATGGTGTACTGAAAAATGTCAAGGAATTATGTGAAGCGTTGCTTCTAGACAGTGAAGTACAAATTGTTGTTGTATGCGGAAAGAACGCAGCGCTGAAACAATCACTAAGCGATCTTGAACAAGCACATCCAGATCAATTGAAGGCGCTTGGATATGTGGAACAAATTGATGAATTGTTCAGAGTAACAGATTGTATGATCACAAAACCAGGTGGCATTACTTTAACAGAAGCAACTGCAATCGGCGTCCCAGTCATTCTTTACAAGCCTGTCCCTGGACAAGAAAAGGAAAATGCTCATTTCTTTGAAGATTATGGTGCAGCCATCGTCATCAACAGACATGAAGACATTTTAGAATCTGTGACCAACTTGCTTCAAGATGAAGAAAAGTTAGAAACCATGAAACAAAACATGAAAAATCTTCACTCAAAGCATTCTTCTCAAACCATTTTGGAAGATATCGTTGAGCAATCAGATCTCATCACGAATAACAAAACGTATGCTCGCGCATTATCATAAAAAGGTGTCCGTCATTGACGGACACCTTTTTTCTTTATCCTTGATTTCCATTTGTTGTGTACACTTCTTCAAACGGCTGCACGACAACAAATCCGCTTCCGCTAAATTTCATTTGAATAGACTCTCCGCTTCCTCTGCCAATAAAGGTTTTGAATGAAACATCTGTTACAAATTCAGTTTTTAAATCCCCTGACCATGCAACTGTCGCATTTGGATCTGTATAGACAGAGTCACCCGGCTGAACAATCAATGTGAGCGGCTCATAATGACTCGTAATCGCAGCAAGGCCTGGTCCTTCTAATTTGACATTAAATAATCCGCCTGCAATCATCCCCGATACTTTTTTCATCAATTTGATATCCCAGCGGACTGAAGGCTCAAATGCGAGCAAATCATTCCCATTCACAAAAATGGATTCGCCTTGAGCCAAACGAAGAATTGAGATTTTTTTGCCTTGATCTGCCACATATAATTTTCCATCACCTGTTGCCTTCATGAGTGAAGTGCCTTCTCCTGACAGCATTTTTTTGAACATCTTTGAGACGCCATGTTCAAACACGCCCTCACGTTCAAATTTGATTTTGCCTCGGTACGAAACCATGGAACCTGTTTTTGCCCAAATGGTATCAGTCAAATTAATTTCTAAAAGTCTTGGTGTTTCAAGTTCGAAGACCCCTTCTCCCTTATCTTCCTGCTGCGTATTCTGAACAAATTCTTCGAGTGTATAACGATTCATGATAGCACCTCTTTCTATATTTTTTTTATATACGGACAAACTGTGCATAAAGTTTCAGAAAATGGGGACGGTTTAGCTATTATTGTTATTTGTCAAAAAAAATCAAACATTCTGCTCAAAATTTGGCTCTCCCGCTTGACGCTTTACTTTTGATGGTGTATAGTGGAACCATCATTTAACAACTGCAAAGTCGTTAGGTGATGAAAATTTTTTTTAGTATGCCAAAAGGTATGCTACAGTACTAGGAGGAAAAAGCAATATGCAAAACGGTAAAGTAAAATGGTTCAATAATGAAAAAGGTTTCGGCTTCATTGAAGTTGAAGGCGGAGACGATGTATTCGTTCACTTCACAGCTATCGAAGGTGACGGTTACAAGTCTTTAGAAGAAGGACAAGAAGTTTCTTTTGAAATCGTTGAAGGTAATCGTGGACCTCAAGCTGCAAACGTAACAAAAATCTAATCAACCAAATCAATGATGCAAAATAAAGAGAGGCTTATGCCTCTCTTATTTGATTTTCAGCTGAATTTCAATTGCTAAAATATTTTGCTTCAGTCGTTGTTCAATTTCAGAGATATCTTTTTCGAGAAAAGGTCTTCCCTTCTTTGCTACATCTACAAGTTGCTCTAGATCGCTGTACACCTCTTGAAATGTTCGATGTAATACCGTTTCGAACTCCTTATTATTCATACCAGCCTTCCCCTTTTCCTCTAATATCCGCCACTTAGTCAAAAAGTAACTCAACCAAAACTTTCTATAGTTATATCGGCTCATTTTTCGGAATATGTTCTTTTTTTACACATTCTATCCGTTTTTTTTCAAGAGCGAATGTTTGAGCAGGGAAAACCGGTGCGTCCGTTTATTTTTTGAGCAGAGTCTGACCATATTCTTTTATCTTCTCTCCAACGGTGCATTGCTGTATACAAAAGGAATGGGCGTATTTTTTGCCAAATTCTTTTCGAAAATGCTTCTTAATCAAACAATCTGAACAATACGTGTCTTGAAGATCGGTCAATTCTTGTACTGCTGTTTTTTTATCCACATTATTCAGCTCCGTCTGCTTCTAATTTCAATGTACTTTCGATTGGGACGTCTGCAAGAATCTGTCTTGCAAGCTGATCCGCTTCTGCATTTTGTTTCCGATCGATGGCTTCATAGGTTGGCGTCAGCTTCAGCTCTTTTAAAGCCGCTTCAATTTGATCAAGCCATTTGTTATGTACATCATCATAACAAGGCCACTCCCCTTTTAACTGATTCATGACAACAAGTGAATCTCCTCTAATCGTGACAGAATTTCTGCTTGCCCCCAGGTCTTTTAAAGCTTTCACTGCCTCAAATAAAGCCGCATACTCTGCTTCATTATTGGTGCTCCCTTGGAAAGACTGATTTTTTCTCAATCGATAAGCGTCTTTTCCTAGCTTATAGTAGATGACAATCCCAAGACCAGAGTCGCCTGTTTCTTTGTGAAAACTTGCATCAAAATAGACTTGAAGCTGATCCGGTTCAAGCTTTAATTCTTCATTTAGCTTTTCAAGCTCTTTTATAGACCACATAGCCCCTTTTTCATCTTCAAATGACAGAAGAGACTGGGGTTCTTTTTTGTCGATATGTTTTGCTAACCTCAAGGCCTCTTTTAGCTCCAACCAATCTTCTTGGTAAAAAGCAACGGACCCAATTGATTTCACTTTCATTGTGTAGTGTGCTCTTAATTTCATCGATCACATCGCCTTCCCGTGCTTTTAAGGTAAACATACGTTATGCTATAATCAAAAAGTTACATTTTACAATGAGAAAGGAAGTTCATGTCACTTGTTTAATGAAGGTATTTGGATCTTATTTGCGATCATTAATTTTATCATTGTTCTTCTATTTTATAAAGGATTTGGCAAGATGGGCCTTTTTGTCTGGATTGGCTTTGCGACGGTTGCCGCAAATTTACAAGTTGTCAAAACCGTTGAATTATTCGGCTTAACGGCAACACTTGGAAATATTTTATATGGCAGTGTGTTCTTTGCAACGGACGTATTGAATGAAAAATATGGACAAAATGAAGCGAGAAAAGCTGTCTGGATTGGTTTTGCCACCCTTTTAACACTAACTGTTGTCATGCAGGAAGCATTGCTTTTCCATCCCGCTCCATCTGATATCTCACAATCATCGCTGGAAACCATATTTGGCTTTATGCCAAGGGTTGCACTTGGCAGTCTCGCTGCTTATATCATCAGTCAAATGCTAGATGTTTATGTATATTCGTTTATTCGCCGGATATTTCCTTCCGATGGCGCGCTCTGGGTTCGCAATGCCGGAAGTACGATGATTAGCCAGCTTCTTGATACATTGATTTTCACGACCATTGCCTTTCTTGGCACGTATCCATTTCATGTATGGATAGAAATCTTCATCACGACATATGTCATTAAATTTATCGTCGCTGCAATTGCAACACCTTACGCGTATGCAGCGAAAAAAATGGTTCCGCTTGATGAAAGGGTGAAATGATGTGCCTGCAGAAATATACATTGACGGTGCCAGTGCAGGGAATCCAGGTCCCTCTGGCATCGGCATTTTCATCAAATATGATGGAAAGGCTGAAACCTTTTCCATTCCTCTTGAACCCATGAGCAATCACGAAGCAGAATTTTCTGCTCTGATCGAGGGGATGAAAATATGCGTAGAAAAAGGATTGCGTACCGTTTCATTTCGAACAGATTCACAAGTAGTTGACCGGGCAGCGAATGCAGGATTTGCTAAAAATCCAGCCTTTCAGCACTTTATCAAAGAGATGATCGAGCTTCAAAGCCAGTTTGATTTATTTTTTATTAAATGGATTCCGAGTAAGGAAAATCAAGTAGCAGATCAGCTCGCTAGAAAAGCGATTCACCTATCTAAAGGATGAATCGCTTTTTTTCGGTTATGCTAATGTGTGTGAGGTGATACTGATTGGATAAAGAAAATAAAGGTCGTGTCACAAATGGGACAACCCCACAAGGTGATGCGCAAACAAAAGATAAACAGCCACTATCTCAGCTGGAAAATAGAGCGAAGAAAAGCAATACAAAAAGATGAACCTGTCAGCGTGATAGAAAACCTTTGCAGTCTAGGAAGGCCGAGTACCGGAGCGGAGCGAATTGAACATTCGTGAGCACCGAAGCGCAGACCTGACACCGAATGCGAGGGTTTGTCTACACGCTAAAGAGATCGGCTTTAGCTAATCTCTATTGTACTTAAACGATTCATCATCGGTTCGATTCCTTTGATTTGATGGTGCCTCAGCATAGCAGCAGCACGTTCTTGATTAATGTTCATTTTCGTCTCATCCATTGGACAGCTGAGCGGGACATCACATTTAATCTCTGCCAATAGACGAGAAAGCTTCAAATCTTCTAATCCTGCTTGCATTTTTTTTTGCTGTGCAGCCGTTAGTTCATGGACATTTTCTAACAAACCGTCAATCGTTTTATATGTTTGAATAAATTTTAAAGCAGTTTTTTCTCCGATTCCTTTGACACCTGGATAATTATCACTTGCATCTCCCATGAGTGCTTTCATATCGATGAGTGCCTTTGGCGAGATTCCCATTTCCTCTTCAAATAAGGCTTTTGTATAATGCTTATAATTGCCAATTCCTTTTTGCATCAAGGCAACAGTCACTTGTTCATTCAAAATTTGCAGCAAATCTTTGTCACCAGTTAGGACAGTCACGCGTGCTTCTTTTTCGTAAAGCGCAGCAAGTGTACCAATACAATCGTCTGCTTCAAAGCCCTTTAAACCAATGTTCACAATTCCTAGTTCTTCTGTAGCCTCTTTTGCTAAATCGAATTGCGGAATGAGCTCGACAGGCGCCTCTCCTCGATTCGCTTTATAATCTTGAAACAATTCGTTTCGATAGGTTTGGCTTCCCATATCCCAGCAGCACACAATATGAGTTGGCTCAAATGTCTGTACAGCTGTTAATAAGTGCTTCAAATAGCCATTGACTCCATTTGTCGGCACACCGTGGTCATTTATCATAAAATTGCGATGGACAGCCGTTGCATAAAACGATCTGAACAAAAGCGCCATTCCATCTACAAGCAGTACGTGTTTATTCATTCTTATAAACTCCCTTTTTCAAAACAATACTCCTATTCTATCACAGAACGCAAAACTAGACATAAAAAAGGCGCCTTCTTCTTTTAGAAAAGAAGAGGCAGCCCATTTACTTTTGACCGTATTGCATTTTTTTCGACTCTGCTTCTGCATAGGACGGCATGTCTTTTTGTTTAGGGTCACGCTCATCCTGCTGCTTTGTCTGTTGCTTTTTTTTCATGATCATTCCCCTTTCTCGGTACATTCATTAAGATGACCAAAAAAGAGAAAGTTACTCTTTACTTCTGTTTCCGCTCTACATACTCCCTGACCATATCATTCGTCACAAGCTTACGCAGCGGAACAATACCGCCTCGTGCAAGCTCATTCATCTTCGACGTAATGGCGTTGATCTCGTCTGTTGTAAATGGCTCGTTTTGCTCACATTTGACGACAGCCGTCTCTATTGCTTGTTCTCTTTTCTGTTCAAGCTCAAGAAAGGACTGAATATGAGCATGCTGCTTTTGTGAGTGTGCTGAAATCTCTTCGTGTACGCTCGTCATTTTCTATCAACTGCTTTCTTTTTTATTTAGTCTACCATGAATCAAATGGTTTTCAACTGGTTCTTCCATTCGGTTGTTTGTTCATAAACTTGTTCAATAACCGCCTGCTCTTTGGCATCTGTCGTTAGGCTCGTGATAAATGTTTGTTTTTGTTCACTTAGCTGCTCGAGCGCTTCTGTTTCATATCTTTCCGTAAACGTCTTCACCATCATGTCGTACCTGCTCAGTAATTCTTCTTTTTCTTTATCAGCCCATTTCGTGGTTAACTGATGAAGAATATCTCGAATCGCTTCAATAAACGCAGCCTTTCCATTCTGTTCAAAGAAAACTTTCGCTGATTTTTGTTTCTTTAAGAGCGGTTCGAATGGCGTTAGTTCAGCTTCGACTTCAATTTGTTTCAGCTCAGCATTTTTCTCTTCTGGCGGCGACAAAGAGAGAGAAAAGTAATGGTCTTCTGCACATGCCGCCTGCAATCCTTTCTCCCACTCCTCTTGGAAGTATTGATGAATAAACGATTCCATCCGGATATCAAGTGCCTTTAACTCCTGTACAAATTCAAATTCATAATCCTTTAGTGCCTTCTCAAGTGCTTTTTTCAATTGCTGTCCGAAATTCCCTTGAGATATTCCAGGATAAAAGGCTGTCTTTAACAGATCATTCGCAAATAGTGATAGGCGCTGCACAATATGATAGAGCTGTTCATGTAAGTCCTTTTTCACGCTTTCTGTCACTAGCTTAGATTGTTTAATATGACTCATTTGATCAAGAATTTCTTCATAGGATGCGTTTATCTTTTTCTTTTCCTCTTGCTTCTCATCTTCTGACTGATGCAGCGTCGCATGCAGTTTGTCGACTGTTCTACATAACGTACGTGCTTCAAAATACAACAGCTCGATCGCATCTTTCGTTAATTCTTCCTCTATAAAATAGTCGAGCTGCTTTCTAAGCTTTGCGTATTGATTATAAGCTGTCTCTCCCTTTCCTTCGATCTCTTCCTTACTGGACACATGATGAAGGTTTGGGTTTCTTATGCCTTCTTTTGTGAGCTCATTTTTTACATAGTCAAAGACGGTGTCTAGCTCTGCTTGATCCTTTGCGAGATCAGCTGCATTGATAATAAAGAACATTTTATCCATGCTAAATGAATCTTTTACAAGCCCAAGCTTACGTAAAAATGACCGATCTGCCTTCGAAAAAGAGTGCTGGTAGTAAGTTAAATAAAGAAGCGCATCTGCGTCCTTCATATATTGAAAAGCGATCTCTGTATGACGCTTATTCATACTGCTAGCGCCTGGCGTATCAACAATAGTCAGCCCTTTATCTGTTAGAGGTGTACTCAAATAAACCGTCACTTCCTTCACCACACAAGAAACAGCTTCTACCGCCACATATGGCCTCAGTTCTTGAAGGGTGACATGAAGCGGCGTTTGCTTAGTAATGTGATCAAGGAAACGGATATGTGCTTGTAAAAAATGTTCTACAATGACGCGGTGATCTTGTTCAAGCTGTCTTTTTTTGAGCGTTCGTTTGAGCTTGGATGTAAACGTCTCCCCTTTTTCTTCTGAGATCGGAAATCCTAGAATCTGATTGAGCTCCTCTAATATATCCTGTTCTGTTTTGAATACCACTTTGACACTTTCATGCGGGTGATCTTCCGTCGGCCGCGTCAGCTTGTTAATGGTTGCCGTTGTTGGTGTGGGAGAGGATGGCAGCACCTTTCTCCCGACGAGGGCATTTGCAAAGGAAGATTTCCCCGAACTAAAAGCCCCAAATAAAGCGAGTGTGAATTCTTTCGCTTGCAGCCGTTTTGTTCGTTTTTCAAAGGACTTTCTTTGAGATTGGAGCGCATCTAATGGCAATAAAATCTGAGAAAGCTGTTCAAACTGGTCAATCGACTGTGCCGTCGAGACATGCTGTGACTGACGCATTTGAGGTTGATCAATCTGCTTGTTCGGTTTTTCTTGGTCGCTCTCTTCAGGATGAATGGTCGCTTGATCCTGCTTTAGCTGGTCATGCTGCATTTGTCTCTTTTTCGCATAAAACCAATCTTCTTCGATCTGTTCATCCGTTCCATTTTGCCAAATATCCCATACATGCTGAATATCTCGCTTCATTTGTTCATTTTTTCTGGTGCATTGCTCGAGCGTTTGGAGCTCTTTTGCAGACTGAACCCATTTGACTTGCTGCTCTGCTTTATCTTCCATAAGCTTGGCTTTCAGCGACTCCACCATTTGTTCAATCAGTGGCATCGCTTGCTGCTTAGCCTGTCTTCTCAAGGCTTCGCCAGCATCTTTTGCATATTGCAGTACGTATTCATTGGAGAACGTTGCTCCATGATGAATCACACTTTCAAGAAGTGATTCTTGTACAGGTGTTTCAAACGCCATCACTTGATTTAATAACTCTTCACCAAGTTGATGTTTCTTGACTTCTTTTTTTAGTAGCTCAGCAATATGCCAGTCCACTTCTGCCTTCATTCTCGCTTTGACATCTGTTAAGAAGTCAGTTGCACGTTTTTCTTTTTCCTGCTCAGTTTTATTTTTAGCAAAAAGCAGTCCCACTTTAAAGCCAGATGCTTTTGATTCAATATAGTCGCTTGCGAGTTCTCTCATTTTAAATGGCGTTAGGTTGGCATTTTTCAAAATGCTCTCGACTTCAGTAGATACTTCTTCTTCTAACTGTTTGGCTCCATTTTCAATGAAGTGATTTTTCGCTTCCAATTCATTTACTTCTTTTCTTTTTTCTTGGAGCTGTGACCCAAGCTCCTCACCTTGCAGGTCTTCTTTTAACGAGTCAATGTGTTCTTTTAAGACATGCTCAATTTTCTGCTCCGTATAAGCCCGAAGTGATGCTTTCGGCAACGTCTGTAATTCTTGCAGTTTTTTGATTAAACGAATCATTTCATTTCTTGGATGCGTCTCATCGGTTACAGATGTAAAGTATAGATGATCTTCTTCAATGCCTTCTTTAAGGAGCATGTCAACCACTTGATTTTTGTAGTCTTCAAATGCTGTCTCATGCTCATCATGCCGGTCCACTTGATTCACGATGAAATAAAGATTTGGCACTTTTTCTTTAATGGAGCGAATGAAACGAATGTTTTCTTCAGAATGAACATGGTTGTAGTGAACGACATAAAAAAGAGCATCTGCTTGATGAAGAATAGACGCAGCAGACATAAAGTGGGCATGATCCGTTGAATCAATTCCTGGCGTATCAATCAGTGCCACCTTTTCTTCAAGACCTCTATAGTCACCGCTAATTTCCACCATCTCAATCTGTTCTCCATCCTTACAGAAACGCTGTACTGCTTCTTTATCATAAGAGCCGTTCATTTTTGCAAAACGGCCATCAGAGGTGTGAAGCTGCACTTCACTTTCGCCTTTCCTCACGACGACCAAGTTTGCACTTGTAGGGATTGGGCTCGTTGGCAAAATGTGATCATGAAGCAGATGATTCACAAGTGATGACTTTCCAGCAGAATAGTGACCGGTAAATGCGATATATACTTCTTCTTCTGCTTCCTTTTTGATAATCGATGCAAGTTTGGCAGCGCGCTCATGATCATCCCTTTTGAGAAAGCTTTGATATAAAGCTCCTGTAGTTTGAACGAGCGAATCTCGAATAGACAAGTCTTTCATGACGATAAACCCCTTTGTTTTTAGAAAAGTCAGTTATGTATGTGATACCATTTTACACAAAATAAAGAGAATTTTCTTCTCATCTGAGGAAATAAAAAAAATCTGCTGCCCGATCAGTCGCAATTGACTGAAATCAGGAAGCAGATTTTTTGGACACACCTTTTAATACGAAGCCAATTAATAGGCTATATACACACACCGTACCGAGTAAGAATATCATTGTCATGTGATCACCGTCCATTCTTCATGATTGAGAATGCTTATCATTAATGAAAGTGTAGCACAATTGATAATGATTTTCAATATTAATTTAGCAAATACTGATTTAATGCTTTCTCCTCTGTTTGAATTCTTACAGTCATCATCCATGCATTTAAACATGTAAACAAAATGGCAGTCACATACGCTTCAAACAATAGCGGGATCAGCAAAAGCTCAATCGCCACGACTACATAGTTAGGGTGTTTCAACCAGCGATACGGACCTTTTTTTACAATCGTTGCGTTTGGCACGACTAAAATTTTCGTATTCCAGTACGTCCCAAGGGAGCACAATGCCCAGTACCGAATGAGCTGTGTAGCCATCAGGATAAGGAGCAGTACAAGAAAATACTGGGATGGCCCTTTATGTAAAAGCCTTATCTCAACTATAAGTGAAAGAAAAAAAGCCATATGCATAGCGACCATATAGGGATAATGACCAGCACCAAATTCTATGGCACCTATTGCTTTTACTTTCTTTTCATTTCTTTTGGCCACAAGCATTTCAATGAGCCTCTGACAAACGAAGAAACCGATGACAAGCCAAATGATCATGACAAGACCTCCTCCCACTTCATAAGCAGCAGCTCTGAGGAAAAGCCCGGACCAAGCGCACCGCAAAGGCCCATCTCCCCCGCTTCAGCTGATTGATGTTTTAGGAAATGCTTGATGACATACAAAACTGTGGCAGAGGACATATTTCCGTGTTGTTTGAGTACTTCTTTTGAAGAAAACAGCTGATCCTCTCGTAAAGATAGACTCTCAACATAGGCATCAATCACTTTTTTTCCTCCAGGATGGGCTAGAAAAACGGACAAGTCTTTAGTTGAATATCCATGCTCCTCTAAAAATTGATCCACCTGCTCTTTTAACCAGCCGGAAATCATAGACGGAATGTCGCGGGAGAAAATAACCCGAAAGCCGTCACTTGTAAAGTCCCAGCCCATCACATCCTCAGAATCTTTCATCGTGACGGATTGCGTGCTTAATACTTTAGGGACCGTTTTTAAATGGGCATATTCAAGAGCAGCTTTTTCTCCAGCTAAAAGAACCGCTGCCGTCCCGTCTCCAAACAAGGAGGTGCCAATTAAATTGCTTTTTGATTGATCTTGCGGCTGAAAAGTTAAACTGCACAGCTCACAGGCAACGACAAGTACCTTTGCTTCTGGAAATGCCCTTATGTATTCATAAGCCCGAGACAGCCCTGCCGCACCGCCCCCACACCCTAAGCCCCAGATCGGTACTCGTTTCGTATAAGGAGAAAAAGGAAGGACGTTCATGAGCTTTGCATCAAGGCTTGGGGTTGATAAGCCGGTACTTGAAATAAAAAACAATGCATCAATCTCTTCAAAAGGGACTGATTTTTTTAGAAACGCCTGCTCTTGAAGACAATGTATGATCGCTTCCTTTGCATGAGTCAATGCCTTTTCCAAATAGATATTGTTTTTCTCTTCAAAAGAGTGGTGCGTCTGATACCATTCAATGGGCTGAACAAATTGTCTGCTCTCAATTTCTCCATTTTGAAAAGCTCTCAGCAGGCGGTCAATATCTTTAAACGATCGTTTAAATTGAGACCTTGCAAATTCGGCAGCGGTTTTCTGATCCACGTGATGCTTCGGGTGACTCGTTCCAACTGAAAGAATATACGCCATCGGCTTCACCTCTTTTTTCGGTTAATATCCCCTATCGAAAAAAGGATATACATGCCAAATCGTCACAATTCAGTCAAAACATTTTCCTCCGGCTAACTTTTTGTCTTGACGACAATTGATAAATATTGGATAATATAGGTGAAAACATGATGTAGTTTTCCTCCTTCACAGGTTCGTTCCAAGCCAAGCGAACCTGCTTTTTTTATGCAAAAAAACACCTCTAAAAGAGAAGTGCAGACCGTAGACAAACCCCACCTTTACTTCAAGTAAAAGTGGGGTTTTCACATAATTATAAAGGGGTACGCTGGACATTCAGCATCTACCGTGTCTACATTTAGTTTTCCGATTTTCTCTGTCACCTGTTTTACGAGTGAATCTAACATACGAGTATCATGAACATTTCCACCTGTGACCAGTGATCCAAAAATAAATCCTTTTGAATCACAAGCTGTATGAAAGGAATAAGCAAATGACTTTTCACGTTCACCTTTTACATAGTAGCCAATCTCTGATTTAGTTGTACTGACTTTGATCTCTTTTGTTTCTTCTTTATTTTGTAAGGGTAAGAGCTTTTCTCCATGTTTTTCGCGATTGATAGCCTCTATCTCCAATATCCACATGAGCATCTTTTTTTTCAATGAAATCGTCATTATACAACACTTTCATACGGAATCTCCCTTCGCTTCGCATTAATGGTTAAATCTGATGCTATCTTAGCGTATAAATATCAACGTTTCGGAATTATTTCATTTAAACATGAATGGATCACCTTTTTTTCTGATCAATACAAATCAATAACCATAAAATGTTAATTTATTTGATTATTATATATAAAAAGGCGTTTTTTTCCTGTATACTTAATCAATATGAACACCATGAAAAACAGTGAAAAAAGATAGAATCTACTACATGATTCGGCACAAAATTTAATTGACTGGAGTGATTGTAATGAAAAAGGTGTCCAAAAAACAGACACCCTACAACACGATACTTCTCTCGAAGATAATTGGTTTAGTGCTTCTTACACTGTTTCTCTTTTTTATCTGGGATATGTCTAAACCCCATTTGCAGGCGACACATGGGCAAGCAAAAATTGTTGCCAACAGTGACTTCCGAGACACAAGCATCAGTCTGAAAGCAAAAGATCATTCTACAAGAACATTGGATACACATTTTAAGACCAATCCAAACCAACAGACAACGAATAAAACGGTCTTTTTAACATTTGATGATGGTCCTTCTGCTACATCAAATCAGCTGTTAAATGTATTAAAAGCACATCACGTGAAGGCGACATTCTTCATGCTTGGACCGCAAATCCAAGCACACCAAGCAGCTGTGAAAAGACTTTATCAAGAAGGACATCAATTAGGGCTTCATGGCATGACGCATGATATAAACCGCTTTTATCAGAACAGTGAGTCTCCCGCAAATGAAATGAGAGAAGCTCAGCGCATTCTTGCTTCTGTTACAGGCGTTTACACCCGTCTTGTGAGAACACCCTATGGCAGTGTTCCAAATTTAACATATCATCAAAAAGTACGTTTAAACCAAAATGGCTTTATTTACTGGGATTGGACGATTGATAGCCTTGACTGGAGATATAAAAACTCACAATATGTTCCAGAGGTATTGAATCAACTGCAAATGTTTGAGAAAAATAAACCATGGGAACCAAAAGTTATTTTAATGCATGATCAACCCTCTACCACAAACTATTTAGATAGCCTGATTACACAGCTAAAAGCAAGGGGCTATACATTTGCAGTCATAACCGAAACAATGCAGCCGGTACAACATTAATAGCGCTAATCACAACAAGCCCGTATCCAAAAGATGCGGGCTTTCAGCTCCAAGAGAAGTATTTACACAACAGATTTCTTAGGCTCTTCCATCAGGTCCTGCCCGGTTTCTTTTTTAAAAGGAATCATGTGATAAATAATATGAAGGAAAATAGCGGTAAAGCTGCCGGCCACGATGCCATTACTTGTTAATAATTTGATTGATTCTGGCAGATGCTCAAACATTTGCGGCACCACGGTGACACCTAAGCCGATCCCAACTGAGCAAGCAACAATCAGTAGGTTTTCCTGTTTGGCAAAATCCACACGCGAGAGCATTTTAATACCGTAGGCAATGACCATCCCAAACATGGCAACCATTGCGCCGCCAAGAACTGACTTTGGAATAATCGTCGTAAATGCAGCAATTTTAGGAAAAAGTCCAAATAACATGAGCAATGCGCCTGTCACAACGATGACTTGATTTTTCTTGACCCCTGTCAACTGGATCAACCCAACGTTTTGCGAGTAGGCTGTGTAAGGAAAAGCATTAAAGATACCACCTAATAACACAGCAATCCCTTCTGCCCGATAGCCTTTCGCTAAGTCTTTCTCTTTTAATGAGCGGTTTGTTAAATCACCTAGTGCGAAATAAACACCTGTTGATTCAACTAGTGACACAATTGCTACTAACGTCATCGTCATAATGGGCGCAAATTCAAAGGTAGGCATGCCAAAATAAAATGGTTCAATCATGCGGAAAACTTGTGCGTTCGCCACCTCAGCTGTTTCCACTTTCCCCATAAATGCAGCGACGGCTGTCCCAAGGAGAATACCAATTAAAATGGCGATCGCCTTCATAAAGCCTTTTGTGAATCGATAAAGCAGCACAATGATAAACAGCACAAGGAAGGCGAGACCTAGATTTTCAAAAGAACCATAATCAGCACTTCCTTCTCCTCCTGCCATATTGTTCATCGCTACTGGAATAAGGGTAATGCCAATAATAGTGACGACAGGCATAGCTTGAGTACAACGGGAAATACACCTTAATTATAAAAGACTCTTACACTCAACTCAGGCTGTTGTCCATCCTCATCTTTCACTTTATACGAGATATGACTAATAAGTTTCTTGAGTATTTTATTGATCTCTGAATCTGACATTCCCTGATCTGATTCTAATAATGTCTGAACATCCGTCTCTTGCCAAAGGTAGGTTCTTTTTTCTAACGCCTTTACTTTTTGATACTCCATTGATGAGTATAATTCACCGAGCTCTTTTTCAGATTTTATTAAATTTTCTTGTGCTTTTTCTAATTTTTCTTTGTACTCATTTTTGTCTAAATCACCGTCTAAGTAGAGTTCTTTTAACCGATCAATTCTTCCTCTCAGTTTTTTAATCGCTTTTTCTTTTAATTCAATTAACTGCCCCGAAAAAGTAGCTTGTTCGTCAGTTTTAGTATTCTCATTCCTTTTGAATAATTCAGAGCTATACTGTTTCATTTCTTGTAGTATCGCTCGGTATAAAATGTCTTCATTTATCCCTTTTGTTGTATCACACATTGGTTCACGAGCTGTCGATCTTCTGAGACACTTTCTTACGTGTTTTTGTCTTCCTTTTGGCTGATCTATACTTTGAACTTTCAAACAATAAGGACATCTAACTATTCCTGAAAGTCTGTTAGTGTTCATGTTCAAACGTCTTCCAGCCTCTGGATATGTCCTTAGTTTTGATAGTCGTTCTACAATTTTTATATGCTCTTCCTCTGTTTTGGTTGGCTGATGAATACCTTTGTTCTGTTCATCTTTTCCATACCAGACAAATCCTCTATGAAAATCATTTATCAAAAGATAGGTTACCACTTCTCCATACCACATTTTCCCTCTACTAGAAGGAGGCGGGATTTCCAATTGATTCAGTCTATCTGCAATTGCCATGGAAGACATTTCTTCATTAAGAAACCAATCAATCATCATACGATAAATTTTTATTTTTTCTTCATCAACCTTTGCTTTCTTGTCATTCTTGTCCCATTTAAACCCGTATGGAACAGATCCAGAATGCGGTCTTCCCTCTTTGACAGCACCTTTTCGACCATTTAACAGCCTTCTCTTAATAGCTCTATATTCATTTCTAGCAATAACCAATTCGAACTCTGAGAGCATTTCATCACTCTCATTGGACATATTATATATTTTTTGAGGAGTTATGAGTAGAGTGTTGCTTTCTTTAAAGGCTTCCATGATACGTCCTGAATCTATCTGTGATCCCCTGGAAAGTCTATCGTTCGCAATTACACATACAACATCAAATTCACCTGATCTGATTCTAGGCAACAATCTAGAAAAAATAGGCCTATTATCAATAGAATCAGAAGAGACAACTTCTTCGAACCACTCTACATCTGTAAAACTGTATCTATTTAAGAGTGCTTTTAGTTGATCCCTATGTTTCAGTAAAGTATCTTCTGTGTCTGGGTCTTCTCTTGATTTTCTTGAATAGACTGCCACTTTTGAATTTTCATCAATGTTCATATTTAATCACCACACATTTTTATTATTAGTTGTAAATATTATAACAAAAATAAAGACAGAGACTTATCCTGATCCCTGTCAATAATATGCATCACCTCCTTGAAATTAAATTCTCGCACATCTTATTTATGTAGTATGTATAATTAACTTTCTTCTTCATCCAACTTACCTCTGTTCCAATCTCTTTACAGATGCTAATAGGTATGCTGGACTTGTTCACCTTGCTTATGTATGTGTGCTCTAATTGCTTTTCAGCGATATTCTTATATGTAAGAAAGTCTTTAATATGTACAAAGAAAACTCGGTTTTCAGGCTCTCTAAAGTTAAACAGGAAACCAGGTATAACTCCTTCACATTCTGCAGCTTCTTTAAGATGTTTTATTTGCTGTGACTTGATCATACTCTCTGAAAAGGATACGGACTTACTTTTTGTAGACTTTAATTCTAGTGGAAACAAATGCCCCTTAGCGAAAAGAATACAATCATATTTATTTTTCGATATTCCGAAATTTCGTTTCAAAGCCATTGGATTTACATCTTTAATTCGATAAAAAAACAAACCCTGATCTTTTGCTGATTGTTGAATATTTGCTTCAAAAACTTTTCCCAAGTTTGTGCTCAATAAACCAATCCTTTCTTTGTGTTTAATAACTAAATGGGGTATTCTATGATTATCAATATCTAGGAGAGTGTTCCAATTGACTGAGCTCATCAACCAACACAACGAACTTACTGAATATCTTAAATCAAAAGGCTTTACAGTTAAATTTCATGTAGATATGTCGAATAATCATTTATTCGAAAAGCATTATGTTGTTTACAATGAAATCGAATCTAAAAGCGTTGAACTTGTATTTAAAGCTAATGCTAAAACTAATGAAGTTGAATACTCATTCGTTGATAACAACCAATACCCAGATATAGTTGAAGAAGTGAATACTTTAATAAAAAACTTTAAAGCTTCTTGATGATTACCCTTGTCATTAGACAGGGGTTTAAAATTCTAAAAATTTTAATTCGATTGCTTCTCCTTCAATAAGTTTTACATACTTCTTATCAAACTTATATTGATCTCCTAAAACTGTATTCTCCAACTCAATCAAATCTAACTGACACATCTCTTTACCATTGACCCCTTCAATAAGGATATAATCACTTGAATCAAATTCAGTTTTATACCAAATGACAGTTAAATTCGTTTCAATATTAAGCTTATTTGTTAAGTACATGTAAGCATCCTGTGATGTACCGTCTGTAACATCTCTAATTTCTTCATCATCAATATTATTAATTACAATTAGATTGTTTGACTTCTCATTATAAAAATAAGCAAAATCACCTCCTTGATTTTTTAATTGATAAGCGCCTTTTAAGTTATGTAAGTTAAGCATATGTATTTACGTATCTCCCTTTTTTATTGTTAGACAAGTCTCTTGCTTCTTGCATTAATTCTTCATTATTATTGCTAAGACTGATACCTAATCGATTTACCTTTGAAAAGTCATTGTTATGTATCGCTTCTTCAATTGAATCCATTTGCTTTTTCATTTTGTTGTGCAGTTTAATCAAACTATTTTCTTCTATTATTTAACTCCCCTTTCGTATGCACATTGTCTACATGCTGGCTTATAATCATTTCCAACTTTAACTTGTGTATCTGAGTCATTAGAAACTTCAAGGGACACCCATGCATCCTCGCCACAGAAAGCACAAACTGCATGATGTTTAGTCACATGATCTGCTTTGGCCATTAAGTACGGTACAATTCCAAATGGCTTACCGTACCTATCCATGTCTAATCCAGCAGCAAACACTTTCTTACCTTGTTCAATTAATCGTTCAATGTGATTAATCATTTGACTTGGAAAAAATTGAACTTCATCGATACAAACAACATCAGCTTCATTTAATAAATAAAATGGTATATCCATCTCGCCTTTGTTTGTAATTTGTATATTCACTGCATCAACTTTCTTCCCATCGTGAGTAATGATTGAGTCTTCTGAGTATCTGTTATCTATGGATGGTTTCATAAACACTACTTTCTTTCCAGCTAACATATATCGTTTGCCATGTCGCTGCAGTGCTGTTGATTTCTCAGCGAACATACTTCCTACATCAATTGTTAATGATCCTACTGATATGATTCCTCACCTCCTCCAAGAATAAGTTGTCTATATCTCTTATAATCTTCTTCACTATTAAACGAAAATACTGGAGTCTTACCCTTTTGAAAAGAAATTGTCCCACCAACTTGAGATAGATATGCTTGTTTTAATGCATCTTGTTTAAATGGAATTCTAATGGTCATATATAATTTCTCCTTTCATTGTTTAATATTCAAATATTTCTTATGTATATGTATTAATTTAATACGGTTAATTCATTATGTATTTCATATGGAAAACTAAGATAATCATCAAAATAGTTACCTGGTGCACACGCAGGTTTATTGTATCCATTCGTCCTCATTTTAATAGTGCTGCGATCAAACATATCAGCCCATTTCATATACGCAACTTTATTATTTACTGTATCTACTAAAGCCAATACATCAAAACTATCCTCAGAATAAACACTGTTTGACCTTCTAATATCAAACTCTAATTTTTCGTTGTTAATCTTACAGGACGCTTTAACTTGAATTTTAAAAGATCGCCCATCTTTGATTGCTACAAGATCAATTAAGCTTCCATTGTTCATAGGCGAAAATAATTCAAACCCTTTCTTAGTTAAATCATACAAAACCAAGAACTCTCCGCAATCCCCTGTTTTTCTTTTTTGATCAATTAATTTAGTCATTAATTCTCCCCTTTATTTAAATTTGTATAAAGTTACATCGCAATCAACTAGAATATCTTCAATCATTCGACTAACAATTTCCCAATCTCCACCCGCTAAACCGCAGCCAATTCCATACGGTATTGCAATAGAACAGTCTTTGTATTTACTATAATCATCACTGACCACATGTTTTAAACTTTTCAAACAAAGTTCCATAGCTTCATAATCTGTTTGCCTTGATTTCACACCATAGTTCTTTTGTGCAAACAAATTTGCGATTGTTTTACTCTTACTTACATCGATAAATTGAGTAGCCCCTAGTAATCCATTTTTTCTACTTTTAATCTTTTCATCGTCACACAAACGCTTATAATCTTTGTACACATTTGGGTATTTGCTTTTGATCTGTTTGGCCAATCCTGCTCCCATGACACCCTTACAGTTCACTTGGTGACAGACGATGTCTTTTGTTGTATCTAAAATGTTGCCTTCTATTACCCTGATCATTTTAAATTTCTCCTTTAATCATTGTGATTGAATTATGTAACGTCAAAGTCTTTCTCAGTGTAATCATTTTGTTTAATCTCAGCTGATAGAGAAAATGTATATCCCCGTCCCCTTATAACTTTATCTTTTTGCTCTGTTCTCAGAATAACCAATTTACTTCCATTTTTGAAATTGATGGACTGTCTTTTATTTAAATCCTCCACAGATTAACCCCTTTTCAATTCAGTTAAAAGACCGATTTTATTTAGAAAACTATGTATGATTTACCATGCAGAATAGTCTGTAATGTCCTTAGCAAAACCACATTTACTGCATTTTAATCCAACAGCTACCCCGACCTCTGTTCCATCAAAATAGTAGTAAATGTTTGAGTCGCATATATGATGCTCTTTCTTAAATTGAATTTCTTCTTTCTTTTCATTTTCACTAAAAATAAATACACTCTTTGCTCTTAACTCCTCAATTTCATTTTCAAGTTCTTTGATCTTTTCATCGGACTTATATTTTTTTAACTCCATTCTTAAACGGTCACGTTGGCGCTTGATTTTATCGATGTAGGATTTAACGCTATTAAACATTTGTTCTTCTTCATTTCTTTCTGTAAAAGCAAGTACATTTTTGATAACTCTTTCTTGGTCAGTCATTAATTATTCTCCTCTGCTTTAACTTCATCGATAATACTTTTTAATGTATAAAATGCTCTTAAGTGATCCCAGCCAGATAAGTTACCTGTATCATTTTCTAATTCATGTTGATAACTGTTAAGTTCATCACTCGTCATGTATTTAAAATCATCTACTTCTTCAGCCGTAAATGCAGATAAATTTGATGTAAGTTTTTTAAAGTGTTTTAAATCCAATTAACTCGCTTCCTTTCCCTTTGACATCTCTAATTTCATTTCAAGTAATTCTCTTTCAGTAATAGGAATCAAAGACTTGTTTTCCTGCTCAGTTTTTGCTTCTAAATAGAATGTATCGTTGTGAGTAATAAACTCAATGGCACCAGTTAGGCCATATACAAATACTAAGAAATTTAAGCTTTGCATTCTAATAACGTGAGTCAGGTTATTTTCTTTAATAAATCCATCCCACTTCTTAAAGTAGCTTGAACTTTTCTTAAACTGTTTGAAAATACGCCCATCTAATTCTTGTTCTTTTTTGATAAAATGCTTATCATCGATTTCATCAGCATATGCTTCATTTATTAAAAGACCTCCATGAAAATCATATGTTGCTTTACTCGCTAAGTCTTCGATCCCAACTAAACTTGAAATTTCCTCGTTCCTATTTTGCATAAATTGTCCTTTGATAAAGAACGTGTATTCAAGATCTCTATGTAAGTTAGATGCTTGTTCCACTTTGTAATAATAATTAGTCATTTTTCATTCTCCTTTATATATGTAATTCGTCTTTTAATGAAGAACTTTTACTCTCTGTCCACACTCACATTTGTTAATATGCTGCTTGATTTCTAAATCTCCTTCACAATTAGAGCAAGAAATAATCCTTTTCCCTACATCGAGTTTAGCTCCACTGAAAACCCAGTTCACAAAGCGATCTAAAGAAGTTTCACGTTCTTTTTTATTAACTAAGCTATATCTAACTCTGTCATTAGAAACATCGACAAGCGTTCTTTTGAATCTTCCCTTGATCCACGTTTGACCTGGTTTGAATCTGCCGACGAATTTTGTCCCATCTGTGCAAATAACAGTCATAACCCACCATCCTTATTAGTATTTTGATCATTTATTAAGCTGCATAGATGCACTACCTTTAAACTCAATACCATTTGCCTCAATCAATCTAATAAACTCATCATATGTAAACTGCGTGCCGTCTTCTTTTAATAATGTTCCTTCAACTTCTAATCCTTTCATTTAATCACCTTATTTTTATAATAGTTAATAAAATCATCAAACTGAATCAAGTAAACGCCATAAGCTGTGTTATTCAATTTATTAATTGTCTCTTCATTAGGTTCTTCAAACCAGCTGTCAGTTCCCTGACCACGGACTTCATAGATTTGAAGTATCTCTTTTTTATGCTCAAAGAATGCCAGTTTATTTTCGAATTTACTTTCTTCATCAACCGGATTCCCCACATGATTTGTCGCATATTCCATCATTGAAGTTAGCATGTAACCTAATTCAACCTCTGAGAAGCTTAGTTGAGGTGTAGGAATTCCGTAATACATATCAGCTTCATTTAGAGATCCTCTTTCCTTAACCTCTTTAAGGATTTCTTCAAAAGCAGCACAACCTTGATGAATGATGAAATCTTTTTCCATTTCCTCTCTTCTTTTTCTTTCCTCAAAGAAACTCTTTATTTTAAGATCATCATCTTTATTCATTTAGATTCTCCTTTGTTTTAAATTGAAGTAAAAACTGTTTCACCTTTTTCGATGGATAATCACTAAGTGCAAAATCTCCAATCATTTTCAAGAAGATTTCTTCGTGGTAGGTGTCGATCCATTTTTTAAGGTCGTGTTCAGGGCTACATGGACAATTCTCTTTGTTGCAATAACGAAAATCATTAACATATCTTGTTGTATGTACGATTAATTCAAGGAAAACAACTCTTAATTCATCTTTGTCATCTCCACGATAGCCGCTCATAAAATCATTTTGATATATTTGAATTAATGCTTCTAAAACTTTTCTATCCATTAAAATAACACCCTCATATATATATGTTATTTATAATTTAATATCTGAAATATCCTTATATTTATTAAGCTCTTCTATTACTATTTTTAATTCATTGATTGTCATTTCACTAAAGTACGGCGAGTATCCGAGAACCTTGCATAAGAACCATCTTTTTTCCTTTAAGTCTTTGAATCCTAACCTTTTAAAATGATTATTCAATTCTCTTCTAAGAATTGGATACAGTCCGAATACGGTGTAAACAATCATATGCACACCTCTCCTTTTTTTTGAATTTGTGATATAATTTAGAAAAACTTGAAAGGAATTAACAATGCCTGCATATTTCACAAATGGAAAAACCAACTATTATAATTTTGATTTTCAAGCATATCTTGAAAGCCCTGCAATTAAGTCAACATTAGGAGATTTATCTTTTTATAAATCATGGGTATCAAATTGGTGTGATGAGTTTGATACTAAAGACAAAGAACTTTTAGAGCTTTCTCGTTTAAATCCACCTCAAAATCCACTACTAGAAAGACAGGCTGCAGAAAAAAGGGATGTGGAAACTTTTCAATCTACCTTTATAACACCTGTTGGAGATTATATTTATCAATATGATGTAGATAAGCTTCTGGGATTGGTGGAAAACAATAATGTTGCAAAAGAAATCTTTAACATTGATGAAGTTTTCATTGATCCTAAAACTGAGTTTGATGTAGATAAAATCAATGATAAACGTCTTCCTATTGTTGTAAGGACTTTTGGAGAAAAAATTTCTTTCATCTGTGTTGATGGTAATAAACGACTTACAGCGCAGATGAAAATTAATAAGATTGGCAATTTCAAAGCATATGTTCTAACACCTGAGTATTCAAAACACTTCTTTTTTACTTCCATTGACAGAGCATTTTATGATCTTCATGTAGAAATACAAATACTAGGTGTTTCAAAAATGATGAATTTAAGTGACAATGACTTATTGAGAATGATTAAAATGCGTGATATATCAAACAGTAAGTGAGTTTTTAAGAGCTCATTTGCTGTTTTTCTGCCTTAGATTAGAGCTCTCTTTAAAATCAACGTTTTAATTCATTTTCAAATTGCTCACCAACTCTTAGCGCATCTTCTGTATCAATTTCGTTAAAAATAATTTGACTGTTGCTTACTAACTCCATAACCACATTTTTTAAGAATTCTTCATACCTAATGTAGCTCATATTTCATCTCCTTTGCATTTTACTAAGGGGCAAAAGCCCCCTATAGTCGTTTAAACCCTTTACTAGCAATATCATCTATTACTCTTTGATGATATTCTGGATCATCCTCTAGGGAGTCATAAACAATCTTAGTATTAATTGATGCAGCCCACGTGAGATCCAATGCATCTTGATTACTTACCAATATGAGTTTCTTAACTTTCACACGATCAAGCAAGTTAGATAAAGCTTCTGTTCTTAACTTTTCAGAACTCATTGGTTTAAGTGGATAGACAACCGCAGTATGAATTGGATCACCATGTTTACCCCATGTTCTTTCTTTCAAGGTGTCTATATAAATGTTATTAAGACCTCCACGATACGCTACACCTGTTTTAAGTTTTTTTGATGCCTTCAAAAATCTTGAAGCATTTTCTAGTGTGTAAGTTCTGAAAAGGATATTCTCAGAAACCAAGTGATCGCATAACACATTCATAACTAGGTCTATCTTTTGATGCATATGAGTACCAGTGACAATTGCAACCCTTTCTTCAGAGTTTAAAAACTCAATAATCTTCTCTTCAGCTTGCTCTCTTCCATTCATAGTATCAGCCTCCATAAATTGCTACATAACCAGTATAGAGTTGATTCATATAAATTTAACAGCTAAATGTTGTTTTGTTCGAATTTAATTCTGACAAACTCTTCATGTAGCCTGTTAAACTCTTCTTTGTTTATGTAAGCTTTGGCATCGCCTTTGAAATCGAATAGCTTTAGAAACTCTTTGTTGATTCTTACTGCCTTCATGGCCATTGATGAAATTACCCACTCAGCTTCCTCTGTCAGCTGCAACACTTCACTTAATTCAAACAGTCGCTCTAGTGCTAACGGATTTTGATTTGTTTTAATATGCAGCAGGTCTCTTTTTTTCTCTAGGATGTCCAATTTAAGTTTGTATTTACTTTTCTCTAATTCAATCAAATTTTCGTTTGATTCAGTCGTTATAATCTACACCTCCATAAGCTTAAGCTCTTTTAGTTTATTTAAAGTGTACTCATCTACATTTCTTTTATTAAAGCAGTGTTTGCATCTTATTTCGTACTCATTTTCAAGATCTAAAGATTCGGAAAAGTAGCTATAGTAATCGACTAAAGAATAACTATGGAAACACTTTCGCTCCTGTTTTTCTTTTTTCTTGAACCAAAACAAGGCGAACCCCTCCTTTTTAATAATAATACACATCCATGCTTGCATTCCCATCAATAATATTAATGGCCTTATTTACATCTTTCATATCTGCCCCACCTAGGAGCTTCACCATTTTCTAAAGGAATTCCATACCCCTCAATGAATTTTGAACCGTTTCTCGCTCTGAATTGAGCGATATGCTCTGCATGTTCTGTTAATGTTGCGAAGTCATAAAACGTTTCTCTAAATTGCTGCATCCATTCTTCATTTAATACACTCTCATCAAATTCAATAGTGTATTGATCATGGGTTTCTACATCACATGTTCCTTTAAAAGTCATTATGTACTCTCCTTTCACTTAAAGTTTTCAATCATATCTTTTAACTCTTCCAATAAGTTTTTTCCATGCTCAAAGATATTTGCTCTATTAACATTGTGACACTTTATAGCTCGTTCTAATATTCTATTTTCTCGTTCAATGAACTTATCTAGCAATAAAAGAAATTCTGCTCTATCGATAATTACATCAGCATTTTTCATTCAATGCCTCCTTTGAAATCTCATTAAAATTCAGATTTTATATAGTTTAGTTTTGCCAATTTTCATTGTTCTTCTGTTAGCAACTCTCGGTCTTCGTAGATGTTGCCTACGACTTCTGGAAGTCTTCTGTTTACGTTTAGTTCCAACCCTGTCCATCCGCCGTTCCGTGCGTTAGCGTGATACAAATCTAAAGGAACGAACTTATATCTCGCTTGATGACAGTCATAGCAAATGACTCCTTTGATATTCTTAATTGGATCAAGAGTAATATCGCCCTCATAAATCTCAACGCCGTTACAGTCCTTCAATCCTGTGTATTGACCCACAGAATCCCAATGAACTGGTACAACTCCGCTATAATCAGTGTTAATATACGCAAGTCGGTCATCTTGGTTTATGTAGATGCCTCCCTCAAACCAATTGAGATCATCATAATCTTCAATCGGACTACCTCTAAACTTGATTTCTCTCATTCTCTTACTACCTCCCTTTAAATAAAAAAGATAAACCTCATAGGCTTATCCTTAATATATATGTTATTTGTTCTTTAGTCAATATAAATTATATGTTATTTGTATTTTTATAATAAGAAAAAGAACGCTTTGACGCGTTCCCCTACTTTGTAATCCCCTCAATTATTACCTTTTTGCCTTTATTATCTGGTGTATCTAGGTTCAAGTTGGTATCAGGTTCATCTGTACGTGTTATTAAAACTGTTTTCGTGCCTACAGTCACTCCTATAAATGTTGTATCGAAGATTGTTCGTTTGATAAAAGAATCAAATATATTTATTGAATATTCATCATTTGCTGGGTTGGTTGTTACACTGTAATCTCCTTTAATTTCATGTTTAATTATATCCGAATTAGCTAGTTGAGCATCAGTGAAAATCTTTTTCTTACCCGACTTAACATCATTAATGTGCTTTTCTCTATTCAGGTTACCATAACCAAATGCACTTAAATGCTCAGTTCTAGTCATTGTTTTTTGATTAACTGTTAATTTCAAACGTTCAGTTGTTTGACCCAATTGATCTAGTATGATACCCAATTTGTATTTACCAACATATTTAAATCCTTCTGCTTTTTCAAATAAATTAATGATTTCTTCATCAGTAAGATTTATTAAATGCTCTATTGTAATATTATTCTGTCGCTGGTCTGGAAGGTATCTTATTAATTTATCCCCCTTGATCACAATGATAGTTTCCACGATACTCGATCTTCCAGGATTTGAACTAGTTCTTAACCATACTTTATGTTTGGTCAGCATATCACTCATTAACACAGTCTTAACTTTTTCTTCTTTTGGTTTAGACTTGCTTTCCTCAGGCTCCTCTTTTGTGCTGCTTGCAGTACCACATCCAGTTAAAAAAACAATAACTATCAAAATGATCATTGACATAATAGCCTTTTTGCTCTTAATATTCATTTCTATTCCTCCACATAATTTAAGCCTCTAAAGTTAAATGTTACCAAGAGCATTATAGACTTTTTTACTATGCATATCAATATTTAATTTAAATTTAGCAACAGGTTTTAATTAAACTGCCACATCCCCTTTGATTAACGGATGATGATTATAATCAACAACTTCAAAGTCTTCTAGAGTATACTCAAAAATTGATACAGGCTTCCGTTTAACATTAAGCTTTGGTGCCTGATATGGAGATCTGGCCAGTTGTTCTTTAACTTGATCCAGATGATTGTGATAAATATGAGCTACACCGATTGTATGTTTCATGATACCTGGCTTTAGATCACATTGTTGTGCAATCATGGTCAATAGTGTTGCATATGAGGCGATGTTAACTGGCACACCTAGAAACATGTCTCCTGAACGTTGATAGTGATACATATGAAGATAATCACCTTCTACATAGAATTGAACAACGGTACTGTGACAACATGGCAAGGCAGTATCTTCCCATTGCATCTCTGGAGCGTTCCATCCAGTGAATAAAATACGTCTGCCTGTTGGGTTGTTTTTAATCTGATCAATCACATACTTAATTTGATTAAAAATGTTTCCTCGGCCATCTTCCCACCTAGTCCACTGCTTACCATAGATATTTGGTAGCTGCCCAGCTTCATCCGCCCATTCCTTCCAAAACTTGATCCCATACTTCTCTTCTAATTCTTTATTTGAAGTTGAACCGCTTAAAAACCATAGCAGCTCACCAAAGACACCTCTAGTAAACATTTTCTTAGTTGTAACCAATGGAAACCCTTCAGACAAATTAAACTCCATTGTCTCTCCGAAAAGGCTTCTCATGCCCGTTTCCGTTCTGTCTCCTGAGTCATGACCAAATGTATAGATTTTTTGTAATAATTTCAAATATTCTTTTTCCAATATAAACCTCCATATTGTATAATTAAAGTAAAAGGGGGCGATTTAGCAGTGTATGCTCAAGTCAATTTTGATAAACAATTTTATCAACATACAATTATTAGCGATAATGTCCAAGTTCAAAGCAACCTATGGAAAAGGAACCTTCTAAGCGTAAGCACACATAAATCAAATGATATTAAGTATACTTTTCTTTTGATGAATCCTAGTGCTGCCGTATATGACAAGTCTGACAGAACAGTAAATAAAGTAATAAAAGATGCACACAATGACGGTGCTGGTATAGTTGATGTTGTAAACATCTTTCCCTTTTATGAAACAGATTCGAAAAAGCTGGGCAAAGTTATGTCTAAAATCAATGAAGCCCAACTAAATACAATTACAGAGGAAAACCTCAGAGTAATTAAAAGGTCAATCGAGTCAAGCGTGAAAAGCGGAGGCAAAGTTATTTGCGGATGGGGGAATCGTCCAACCAAACTAAATAAAAGCAACTTGCGAATATATTGTAGCAACTTAGAGTTTATAAAAAGTATCCTTAGCAGTTATTCAGAAATACTACTTTGCTACAGAACTAATATTACTGGAATGCCTTCTCATCCACTCTACAACTACAATGATTTTAGACGATACACACTCATATAAGAGAGGTCTTCCTCTCTTAGTTTATTTCTGTAAGTTTCTCAATTCTCTCCGCAACATCATCGCTACCTATTTTCTTCAACAAAGCGGTAGCATTTTTAATACCCTCTAATGCCCCATCCCCAATTGAATCAAATTCTTTAATCATGTTATCTAATGTTTTCATTTTCATCTCAGGATCATCCATGAGTTCATATAATTGCTTCTGTTTCTCGATTTTCGCTAATGAATTATATATCGCATCAACTTTTATCAAGCTCCCTCACTCTTTTCCTTAAATATTTCCTTAGACTTAATTCTGCTGCAAAACTCATCAAAATTATTGCAGAAGGGATTGTCAAAGCATAGTGAACAACCTTTAAACAAGGTAGTAGTGCAAAAAACACTGATACTATAATACAAACACATATTGTTCTGTTCTCTAATTTCACTAGTTCCTCTAGTTTGTTTGCCATTAAAACTCTTCCTTTTTATATTCATTTATCACCGATTCTGCCATTCTTTTTTCGATCACACGTCTTCGCTTTTTTATATCTTTTTTAAAGTTTTTCTTACTTTGTTTTTCTCCACGTGTGGCCAGAGTCCATGTTCCTACAGCTTCCATTGATTCAATTTTTGAGATTCTATCAATCATGTATAACATGTCCTTTCATTATAAAAGTCTTCTTTTATTGGAAATCCTGTTGTTCCGATGGATATCATTACCTTTAATTTCGTTCATTTGATATAATCAAATTATTAATACTATTCATAAAAAGGCGGTAGATCAGATGAAAGTTGCAAGAGTTATCACTGAGAAGAACAATATTGAAGGTACTATCTACGAAGCAGGTTTTGACGAGAAAAGTCACTTTAACTATCTCTATGAACCAGAAAAGAAAATACTTCATATATACGATGATAGATCGTACTTTAGTACCAGTGCCGTAAACTCAGTTAATGAAATTGTTGCTGAGATTGACAAAATCATCACAGGAGAGGTCAAGGGATTAAACAAATTCACTCAAAATTTCATCTCTCTTTTTTCTAAGCAGGAGCCTGCAAAAATTATTATCTATACTGAAGCTGGAGACCTTGGAGGATCAGGTACAAATAACTTCGGTGACCCGTTACGCATACAAGCCTATGACCTACAAAATAAAGATTACACAGGATACACGAAAGACGAACTTCATCCCAACTTTGCGTATATTCATTCAGTTGTAGAACCAAACTAAACAAATCACTTGGCTGTGATACCCCACAGTATAAAATCTTCAGAAATCACACCATGCACGCAGCCAAGTGTTACTCTTATTTAGTACCCGTTGATCCATGTCCTCCACGATCATCGTTACCTAGATGATCTACTTCAATTAATTCAACCTCTGGCATTTTCTCAATGATTCTAAATTGACAGATACGCTCACCTTTCTTAATTTCTGTGTCTCGTAGAGCGTAAGCTGGGAAGAACCAGAAATCATTGTCTCCTTTGAATGATTCATCAATAACTCCTTTGGAGTTTGTTTGAATGATCCCAAAGTGTTTAAAAGTGCTTCCCCGTGGGACAACGTGTGCTTCATATCCTTCTGGTAGCTCCATCGCAACTCCTAATGGAATAAGTTTAAATTCTTCTTTTCCCATTACAACATCTTCTGCTGCACGAAGATCAATCCAATCTCCTTTTTCGATTTTACTGATTCTTGTTAGTGTCTCGTCTAGATATTTGATTTTAATTTGCATTATGCTGTGTCATTCCTTTGTGATATTTGTTATTTATCTTTTCTTATTTCGAATCTTTTTACGTTTTCTCCACTCATCCCCGAATTCCTTATATTCTTTATTGACTTTAAATTTTACATAGAGTTCATCCAATGGTGGATGTCCTTCTCCACCAAAATCATTCAAATCGAATTTCCTGCCTTCACTTAGTGCAATTAGCTTTTCTTGGCTTCCGTCTTTTTGTTCCCACACTAAGAAAGCATCGAGTTTAGATTGAGAAACTAAATAAAATAATCTCTCAAATGTAGTTTCTCTCTCTATACCCAGACTGTTCATTATTGTCTCTGTATAAAACATGTTTTCTGCTAGATAGTCTATATTCTCATTGATTAAATCATCGATTAGCCACCTATCCATTACTGACTTCTTTTGTAATATATCCATAGCAATTGCGGCACTTGTATTTAATCTCGTCATCCATACTTCCCCAAGACTCAACCAAATATATATTTTCATGAGGACATACAGCGTTTAATTGCTTTCTGATCTCATTCTTAATAGTCCCTAGATTGCTTATTTCTTTTTCAATGGCTGTGAGTTGATTCTTTAGTTCTTCATGAGTTTTCTTCTGATTCATACTTCTTTTACAACTCCTCATACTTTTTACGCTCATTCTTCTCTTTAGATTTTCTTTCCATCGTTGCATTCACAGCTGTAGCAATTCCTTGAACGCCTCCTAGAAACCATCCAAGTAGAAAGATAATAGCTCCTCCCACAACATTTCAACCCCCTCTCATATTTCAATAAAATTACCATTTCATACAGATCGAATACAGCTTTTTTGACCCCAATTAGATTCTTTTATTAATTCAAATTTCCAAAGACAAAATCCTCATCTTTAAGTGATTCGACTGTTGCTTTCTTATACCCATTCCCCTTACCTGAAAAGAAGTCATGTGACTTTGTTTTTGTATCGAGTCCGTTCAATACAATTGGGTTGATCTCTTCCACGTCAAACATTCCATCAAATCCAAGAGTGTTTAATGCTTTATTTCCGTTATACCTAATAAACTTTTTCACATCTGCAGTCAATCCTACTGCATCATATACATCAAAGGTGTACTCAACTTCATTGGCATATAATTCTTGCAATAAATCTACTGCAAAATTATAGAATTCTTTCTGTGTTGTCACATCTTGTTCGTTGTAAATTTCTTGTGCAAGCATACCGATGTATGCACCATGAATCGCTTCGTCTCTAATAATGAGGTTAATAATTTCTCCTGAGTTCATAAGTTTACCTTGACCATAAAAATAGAGTGGGTAATAGAATCCACTATAGAACAAGAAGCTCTCTAGAAATACAGAAGCAACCATTGCTTTAAAGAGGGAAAAGTCATCATCCTTTTTAATATTGTTGTAGATGTCGACAATGATAAGTGCCTTTTTTTGCAGATGTTTATTATTTTTAACCCATTCGAACACTTCTCTGATTTTTTCTGTTGGTGCTAAAGTTAAGAAAATATTGGAGTATGACTTTGCGTGTACTGCATTCTCCATCATGCCCATGAAACTTAAAACTGCTTTTCTTTGATGACCTTTCACATGTTCTGAAATAGAAGGCATTCCTGTGTTTCCTTGTTCAGTATCAAGTAATGTTAAACCACCTAAAACTTTCATATATGTATCCTGTTCATTAGCTTTAAGCATATTCCACGCTAACAAATCACCTTGTAAGGAGATCTCTTCAGGAAGCCAGAACTGCTTCACATTTTGGTTGTAAAACATTTGTGTAAAATCGTCTTCGTGTTTTGACCAATCTGCAGCTGTGTAATTTGTCAATTTATCGTCCTCCTTATTTGCGTAAAAATCCCCAAAGTTCTATCCAAAAATCACTAAACTCTTGTTTTAGAGCGCCTTTGCTAACTGATATGCCATTCCTAGACATTTCGTCCCAATAAGAGAGAAGATTAAAAACACAAAGTGGAATGCAAAATACTATGAATACAATCTTTAAAAGGACTAGACGCATTTATCTGCCTCCCCCACTATTTCACGCATCTTCTCAACCGTGGTTACTCTGAAAGTTACATCATCTTTTCCATACATTTCGCAATAGACGACCCAATCACGGAAAAGATCGTTCATATATTCAAGGTCGCCTCTTCCGTACAGCTCACCGTTTAGAAAGCACGCATATCTCATTCTGTTACTCCTTTTACGAATAAATGTTAAAGCCAGTAATTGGATCCTTATATTGATTACACAAACAATATGAGGTGATAAAAAATGCTAGATTTATTATTAAATTCAATCGAAGCAATGACTAACTATTTACCGTTTGAAGATTTATTCAGTTGGCTACTAGAAAAACTTCTTAGGATATTAATAAAGTATTTCTTCAAAAAACTAAGAAGAAGAATTAAACAACGCAGCTAAGGCAACCCTCTTGTGTTGTATCCTTAGTTCTTGCATAGTAAAGAGTCTTGATTCCTTTGTGATGTGCGTACAAATCAATTCTATTCAAATCTCGTGTTGTCATAGTGTCTTTGAGGAATAATGTAAATGAGATTCCTTGGTCAACATGGGTTTGAATAGTTGAAATTAAGTCAATAACCTTGAACATATCCATGTCATAAGCTTCTTTATATAAGAACCAATTGTTCGGAGACAGTCCAGGCATAGGATAATAAGTCTTACTGTTTCCGTAGGTTCTTTCCTCAATTCTCTCCATGATAGGCATTACACCTGCGGTAGATGACTGTACATATGAGATGCTTCCAGTAGGTGCTACAGCTTGTCTGTAACTGTGATAGAGTCCATATGTCTGTACATCACTCTTTAATTGTTTCCAATCTTCAATTGAAGGGATATGCTGCTCCTTAAACAGTTTCGCTACCTTCTCAAGCTTCGGTGAATAATCAATGTTTAGATACTTATCAAAAAAACTTCCTGATTTATACGTAGATCCTTCAAACATGTAATATGTTTCTCCAGTTTCCTTAGCGATTTCCATTGAACGCTTCAGAGAATAAAAATTGACCATCATAAAATATGTATTAGCAAAATCAATCGCTGCTTCTGATTCATAGGGGATACCATTTTGAGCAAGATATCCATGTAGATTCATCTGTCCCAATCCAATTGATTTCATTGTTTTGTTTGCCTTATTAACTGCTGGAGCATTAACAATATTAGTTGCATCAGTGATCCTTGTAAGAGCGTCTACTGCTGTTCTAACTGTCTTCTCGATTGATTGATTATTCATGACATTCAGGATGTTCATTGAGCCTAGATTACATGAAATATCCAAACCAATTTCATCTTCTTGATCGTAGTCTGTATACTTTGATACTTTAGAGGACTCAAGCACCTCGCTACAAAGATTGGAAAATTTAACCTGAGAAATATGGTTATTCGCATGAACCTTGTTTACATTATCTTGGAACATAATATATGGATAACCTGATTCGTATCTAAGGATGGCCAGTTTCTCAAGAAGTTTTCGAGCACTCCCCTTAGTTTTTCTTACATTTGGGTTTTCTACAAGCTCATCATACATTTCATTGATATTCATCTCGTCTAAATGTTGCCCGTATTCTTTATAGACCGTATGAGGATAGAACATATAGTAATCTTTATCTTCTCTAGCAAGCTCGATAAATTTATCTGGAACAACTACTCCAATGGATAACGTTTTAGCTCTTACATCTTCATCTGCTGATATTTTTTTCGTATCTAAGAAATCATTAATATCAGGATGAAATACTGTTAAATATGTTGCTCCGCTCCCTTGTCTTTGCAGACTATTCAGGTATGTTCGCTATTCACACCCCGTCAATTGACTGCTCCGTGTTACCACGAAGATTAGACTATATCTTCATCCTATTAAGGATGCCTCCTGTTTCGACTGCCAATCGCTTGCAGCCTACGCCTTTCGGCTAGTCGTTGCACGTTCAAGACGTTTGATCCAAGTGTTTCCACCTGTGTCTATAACAAATTTTTGTAATGATTGATTCGCTAGCGTATGTATGTAATTTTTTCAGTTCTTTAATGGTAATGCCCTGTTTATATTGATGAAGTATCTCTTTTGCTTGTGCATTTGTTATTTTTGCGTTAGGGCTGTCTTCTCCCTTTCTTAGCAAACCGTGCTTGGATGCATGTTCAGCATTTCCCTTTACAGTTACCCATTCCAAGTTAGATATATCTGGATTAGCTTTATTACCATCTAAATGGTTTACAACGGGCAAATTCTTAGGGTTATCAATGAAGTATTCTGCCACTAGCCTATGCACTCTTTTTTCTTTACGAATACCATCTACAAACATTGTTGCTTTGACGTAACCATCTGAATCTATTTTAGTCTTAAGAACTGTATTATTCTTTAGTTTAACCACTCGACTTTTATTAGTAATTCCATACCCTGCATATTCTTTAAGGGGTTTGCAAATCTCTCCTTCCTCAGGAATATACGGCAACTGAGTTTTCCTTAAGCCCATAGCTATTACTCTGTGATTAATTGTCTCTCTAGATACACCCAGACTATTGCCGATTTCTTTTGCAGTCATAGAGTGGTAATGCTTGCGAATAAAATCTTCATCAACTTCTAATTTGTTATGCGGTTGTCTTGCTTCGCTCATGATTGTCCTCCTTTGACTTTTGTACCCCAATCGCCAAGAAGGAGTTCCCATGAATTAAAGAGGTTTTTCAAACGCCATTACTGACGAAAGGGGCCAATTTAACCCATCTGATCTGCATATCTGAAGGCATTATCTAAAAGTTTCATAACACCTACTACACCTTTAGTAGAGTTATCAATGTCTTTAATTGACTCTCCTTTAGCTCTAATCTTACTTAAATTGAGTGCTACTCCACCGCCTAATTTTGAAAGCTGCATGGAAATATCAATCGCTCTAGAGATGTCATTCAAGCTATCTCCGACTTCAATTAAGAAGCAGCTAACCATTTCACCTCTACGTTTTCTCCCAGCATTCATAAATGTAGGAGTGGCTGGCTGATACTCTTGCTTAATCATGGATTCAACATATCTTAGAGCTTTATCAGTATTTCCCTTTGCCAAAAACAAAGCAACAATTGAGATACGATCTTCATATCGTTCTAAGATTTTCATTTTATCGTTGGTCTTAAGTGCATAGTCGTTGTAAAACTTAAACGCACTCATGAATGATGGGAATCTAAACTTAAAACTGTAAGCAAACTTGAATACCTTTTTGATATCCTCTTTGCTGTATAGACTTAAAAATTCTTCTTCGTAATAATCATGTTCCTTTAAATAATCCAATTTCTCCTCAAGATCATGAAAGAAAACCATATTCTGATTCACATAATCAATAAAGTAGCTCTTTACAGCTTCCTTGTCTTTTTCAAATTGAAACTTTCCTTCCTTCTGAATCATGATCTCGTTATTTAATTGAATCCACTTAGGAATATTGTTTGCGCTGATTGTCAATAAATTTAACCTCCTGTAAAAACTTAGCTACATCAGAATCTGTGCCAGCTAATTCGAACTTGAGCAAAATTGGAACTCTGTATTGGTTTGCTATTTTATCTGCAGCTAGTCCAAAATTATTGCCCCAATTCTTATTACCACTTGAACAAATTCCTCTTAGTTTTTCTTTGTTATTATGTATGAATATCTGAGTCAACTTGGGCACCTCGCCAAAACCGATTGTGTATGTAATATGTATGAATGGTTCAGTTATCATCGTATCCTCAGTTATTTCCTTGACGTTTAAATACTTGTTATTTGTAATTTTATCAACGAATCGTTGAACGTTTCCTGTCAAAGTATCATATGTGATTAACATTAAAGATTATTTTTACCTGCTAACAATTGAGCTGTTAACATTTCTGCACGGTTAGTTGCATTATGACCCGCATTCGCTTCTTCTAGATTAATCTGCCCCATATCTTCATAGCCCCTAGCCATTCGATCATAGAAACTGGTATCCTCAAGCTTCTCCACCTCAAAGTAATACGGTAAATGATTTTCTGGCACAAGATTCTTTTCCCCAAATTCATTAACTGATAGGACATCTCCAGGTTCTACGGTGTACGATGTACCGTCTGGATTATGAATAGTTGACGCTGTTTCAACTACTTCAAGATCTACCAGATGTCTGCTATGTACATATGGCTTTTTTAATTTCTTTACAGCTCCCATTGTATTTCCCCCAATTTTTATTTATATGAAACTGTGATTTTATAGTAAATCTCCATCAGTAAGCAATACCATTTCTTCATCGTTAGTCATATCTTCTAGCACCTCTTTAAGTGACACCAAATTTTTGTCTTCTCCTGGTGCTCTCCCATATCTCATAGCAGCATAAAGCGCACCAACTTCAGTCAATTCATTAGCTAAATCCCCTTCATCAGCAGCAGAATCCTTTGTATAAAGTTCCATAGCCTTTTCTTTTGTATTTGCTTTAATTAATGCATAATAAGGGTTACTCACTTCAAAAAATTTCATATATATTCCTCCATTTTTATAATTAAATTTAAAATCAAATCAACATCTTGTATTCTATCAAGATTACTGTATACTATATTTAGTTAAATAGAACATACTTTCCCACGATAGGCGGTGATTTCCTTGGCAAAGTCTAGCAGCAGAAGAGTTTCATCTTCAAAGCTTGCAACTAAAGCTTCTAAAGTACTTAATTCTAAATCTTCAAGTAAGACAGCTAAGAGTTTAGCTGGATCAGTTCTCTCTCAAGCAAAGGCTAAAAGAAAGTAAAGCTGTTTTGAGATATTTGGGTTGGGAGATGACTAAAGTCATCTTCATACCTTTATATCGCCTTACCAGTTACTTAATTTCTCTCACTTCATGTGGAACTCCACTTTCTTCTTGAGCATATACAGCATCATTGTGAGCCTCAAGAGCGTCATCATAAGTATTAACGAGTGTTCCCATACAATAAAGCCCGAATTTTTTATTCATTTTCATCATCCTCTTTTTTTATTTTTGTGAACCTGTCTATCTCTTTTCCATCAACAACTACTTTTCCGAAGAACATCTCTTTAGGTCTTGCCCATAGAGTACCGTCCATATCGTGGTAAACAGCAAGCTCTTCTTCTGTTTCTGTATGAATGACTTCTCCAACGAGCTTATAGGTTCCACCCTTATAGTGTTTAAAGTCACACATGATATGATCAAATGTTTCTATTTGATTCTCCTCCTTATGCTTCCTCTATATTTAACACAAGTGCATTTTTATATGGATCTAGTTGAATCTCGTCACTTGTTTCTTCCCCATCAATCCAAAAGCTAACTGGTGTATCTCCGAAAAAATCAAGTTGATCTTGTAGCGCTTTAATTACATCACTTACTTTGGGTTTACTTAGCTTTCCTTTATATTCGTCATAGGCCATTTAGAATTTCCTCCTTTTCTCATTGAAATCATCCTTTTATTTCATGATGTATATTTTTTCAAGTCCAATGTCATTATTTTTGGAAAGACAATCAGTTTTAAATTATTTTCTTTTATTTGTGCAATATATTGTTGGGGCAATTCTTTATGAAAAACATCTGCGTTACTTATTCCATCATCCCCTATTTTAAATACATAATATATTTGCTCACCGTTTAATTCCATGTCATCAAATTCAATTCTGTCCCTCAAGCGAAAAGCTAAGTAACTATCTAAAGGCGCATTGAAATTACTACAAAAGTCACTGAGCATGTACTCGTTAACTAAATGATATGCCTGACTATATATGTCCAAAATGAATATCGTATTCTTCTCCAACTAATTAGTCCCTTCTTTGTTGTATAAAATAAAACTTTTAATTAAATAATTCCCCACCTTTAAATAAGGTTTGTTTGGTCTCCCATAAGTTACAACGGTCTTTTTTACCATCATTCTTTCTTCCCTCTACAATATCTTGGAGTATTTGACCAAGTTGCTGCTTTTGATCGTCAGATGTATACTTATCCATGTCTTCAATATTGATTAACCAGTATTTATTATTCATTCCAACCCCCTAAATGTATGTAATTTGTATTTTATTTTGATAAAACTGTAGTAGGCAGCAGAAAACCAACCAGGTATCCTGCTAAGAATGCAGCTAATGACCATTTAATTAATGTTAACCAGAATTTCTTATCAAACTTACTCAACTATCACACCTGCCTTTTTAAGCTTGTCAATGACTTCATCTACACCTTTCTTAACAATCGTAGACGCTTCATTTTGCATTGTCTCGTATGGATAAGGTTGAAGACAAAGTTCATCTAAGATATCAATAACTCCCTGTGAAGACTTCTTTGAGATTATTAGATTGAAAGTAATATTATCCTTCAGTCGTTTACATAAATACCAACGTGTTTTGGCATGATCAGTAAATCCAAGTTTTCTCATCTTATCTTCTTCTAAAATATTAAACTTCATTCTTCATGCTCCATGTCCAAATCCATATAATTTAACTGGCATGTTTTTCACCTCTTTCATTCTCTATAAAACTTGAATTTTATTTAAATACTTCTCCCAGGATAGCAAGTACAAACATTCCAATTCACAGTTTGCACGCTTTTTAAAAATTTGTTTTTATGTTAAACCCACTTGTTCTAAAAACTGTTTTCCTTTTTTAATTGCTTCAGAACGAGTAGAGCCCTCCATTAATCCAAAAGGAGCTTCCGCATCCTTTACGGTAAGTTTTTGCCCGCAGGTGGTTTCAACAGTTGTGTAGTATGCAGAGTGCAGTTCCTTACAACCTTCTTTCATAAAATTCATTCTCTTAGTTCCCACTTTTCCTGTAAATTTAACTTTTGACATTCAACTCTCTCCCTTTTCCGTTAGTTTTAATCTTTATATGGCTTAATATGATCAATCCCAAGTGCTTTTAAGGTTTTCTTTACATTCATCCCCTCACATTTCTCACGAATACTCTTTCCCAAATCATCAGCGCATTTACTGCAGCAATTGAACTCAATTCTGTCTTCCATGCTTTTTGCATTTTCTTCTGTTAATCTTAAACATAAGGGGTATTTCTCAACCCCTTCGTTACAAATCTCGCATATGTAGTCCATTGTTTCTCCTTAGGTGTTACATTGATTATATATGTAATTTGTATTTTGTTCAATACTTTTTGTATGTTATTTTTAATTTATTGTGATCCTATGTTCTTCTTTATTTCCTCTAATAATACCCATGACTTAGTAATCCTAGGCTCAATTAATTTCCATGTTTCATGGTCAATTGAAGCTGCTTCTTCCAAAGTCGTATGTATATAATCCAGATTGCTATGTACGACCTCCAATTCATCTACTATTCTCGCTTTTTCTCGTTCTCTCAGAATTGTTTCACCGCCTTAATGCAATGGAATATGGTACGTCCAACTGTCTATAAACTTATTATCGTATGTACGTTCTTGTATCTCACAGGTGAATCCTTTCCTGCGTCTAACAAACACTTCTGCTTTTACTTTGGTATCAAACTTCTTTGGAACTCTTGTTCCGTTCCATAATACTCTAAAATAATTCTCTATCTACTCCACTAACCCTTCTTCTAAAGTTTTTCTTTGTTGAACTAATTCGCCAAACCATTTTCGATCTGTTGTGTCTAATGCTAGATCAATGAGTGAATTTACCTCAGCAGTTTTAATCTTTCTAAATTCTTTATCTTCATATGTAAGTAATGATTCATCAAACTCTTGGGCGTACATAAGCCCATTCACTTCAACCTTATATTTGATTACCCACAATTCTTTGCCTTTTTCAATTGATACATGGCGTGTTGCCTTAACAACTTTACCAACAACACCTCTTGATGAAATCAGAACACTCTGTCCAATTTTAAATTTCATTCCTTTCTTCCTCTCTAGTGGATTAGATTATTCTTATCAACAATTTGCATTTTAGGATGCCCGCCAAGTGACACAATCATATTCTCAAGGTGTTCAATTCTATTGTTCAACTCGTAACACTGCTGCATGTAGAACTGTTTTGTCTTAGATACAAAGCCTTCCTCTTGTTTATATCCATCTGCTAGACCAGTACCAATTACAGCAGGTATTAGATCGATTAAATCATCTTTACTAAAGCTATGTATGTATTCTTCTACAGTCATTTCCTTAACCAACGTATGCAGTATTTTGTTAACTTGCTCATTTTGTTTAACGTAAATCGCATGGTTTCTTAAATCAATATGTATGACCTTCAATGAATTGACTTGTTCTAGGATACTCTTCATTTTCCTATACCAAGTTTTTTCATGTCTTCAATAATTAAATTAATGCCTTCTTGATATGTATTACTCATCGAATTCATCGCTTCAATTTCTTTTGCCAAGAACTCAATGTACTTTTTCGGATTAACGTTTTTCCCTTCAGCTAGTGCTTTCCTATAATCTTCAATACTTTTTTTAAACTCTGAAATCATATGTTCGTATTTGTTCATATTTCACCTTCCTATCCAATGTATGTAATTTATGTTATTGTATTACGATTCATATCAATGTGGTTCTTAATCCACTGTACTGAGGGGTTATAATATTGCTCTGGGCATTCTTCATTCCACTCAAAACCTATGTAATTTCTACCTGTGTTAATACAAGCAATAGCAATAGTACCCGCTCCACTGCAATTGTCTAATACTAGTTGATTTTGGTTTGAAAATGTTTTGATAATTCTTTCATATAACTCAATCGGTTTTTGTGTTGGGTGAAATTTTCTTGGATCATCATTATTCATTACAGGAATCTTCCAAACGCTGGTTGGGTATCTATCAGTTTGGCCACCACCTGCAATTCCTTGCTTAGTTTTACCGTAATTTGTTCCATCGTTTGTATGTTTTGTATATGTATTAGCTGGTTTATGCCCAGTTGTTTTCTGGGGATTATATGTAGGCAATTTTTTATAGAATACTAGAATTTCTTCATGGGATCTCAACGGCATTCTTTTAGCGTTAAGAAATCCGCTGCTCTTACTCTTTTCCCATACCAAAGAATATCTGAACAGTTTCAAATTGCTTGATACCAAAGAACTTGTAAAAGGTTGTGCTGCTGTTAATACAATTGCACCATTATCTTTAATAATTCGTTCATATTGATCCCACAATGGCTTAAATGGAATAATTTCACCCCATTTACATTTAGTTGTCCCATAAGGTAAGTCACATAAAATCATGTCAATTGATTTGTCAGGAATTAGCTTCATACCCTCTAGGCAATCCATTTGATAAATTCTATTTTTCTGTATAGTAATGTTCCGCTCACTAACTTTCACTTAATCTCTCCCTCTTTTTCAAATATTCTCTTTAAAAGAGATATTTTAAAGCAATTTAAATCCAATTTCTGGCCAATTCTTAACACGGACAAATCTGTTATCATTTTCATTATGAGGAGCATCAAACACTATGCCCACACCTTCAAATGTCTCTAAATTATGTATTCCATCATCAATCATGTAATCAGCTTTGATTATCTTTTTATTTCCACATAGAACAACATGGTCATATGATATAAATGGAAAGTGTTCCTGCAGCCATTCTAATTTAGCTTTTAATGATTCTGGATGTGCTGTTGCAGTAGTAACAACAAACACCTCGTAGAAATCACATAAATTCTTAACAACTCTCTGACTGTCTTTCTTAACTGATAAACCGTTAAAAAAGTCATACGTTAAATGCCTAAACACATCATTGTTTGTATTCACATAATCTAGGATGTTCCAAGACTTTATGTTTTCACATTTTAAAGTAGGATCATCATGTTCGTTTATTGCTTTTACCCAAGCTGGTAAGAAATCTGCTAGTACATCATCCATATCAATTGCAATTACTTTTCTTTTCATGAGCCTTCCTCACTGACCAAGTAGATAATGTCCTCAACAATTTCATCGCTGTCATAAATCTCTGTATCAAACGAATATGTATGTAATTTTGACTTTGGTATCACTTCATTATAGAGTTCCACAATTGGTTCAATGTCTTTCGTGTTAACCTGATCATCTCCTCTGCTAAGAATCCTTTCTTTAATTACTTCAGGTCTTGCATACAGATAGATTAACTTGGCCTTACTCAGTAATTTGTTCTCGATATTGCTTACTTGCCCATGTGTGAGCTTTGTATTACCAGGGAATTTGGTTGCATAAACAAGGTTGGAATATATGTATCTATCAATGATCAAGTTGTCGTGTTCTGTTAGCCCAAAGCAATAATCAAATAGGCTATCTTGACTTCTATTTGCTAATTCAAATGATGAACCCCGTTGTACCTTGTAATCTAACTTTTTTGACAACTGCTTTGCCACTGTCGATTTGTAGCAGCAATCACATCCTTCTAAAATGATTATCATTTATCATCCTCCTGTTTTGTTACTTTGTGAAACCCCATAACTTCATATGAGCCGTCACTATACTGAACTTCGATTTGCGAATATCTTGCGTTAACTGTCACTACTTTTGCAACTTCTTTATTGTGATTGACTGTAACAATGTCTTTTACCTCAAACATGACTTCACCCCCTTAATTGAGCTAATTCATCTCTGTCGTAAATCTCCACCAAGTTATATTCATCATCAGCAACTCCATATTGATTGTTCTTATGTACTTCCACTACTGTGCCTTCCCCGTATAAAGTAAGAACTCTTTGTCCTAAAGTAAGCTTGCTCAATCAAGTCACTCTCTTCTTTATGTATTATTTTTGATTTCTTTGACAATCAATGTTTTTCTCCCAAACTCTCTAGCCTTTTGAAGATTTTCAATGAAGACATCCAATCTATTTCCTTTTATGTCTCCACCTCTATCCTGACATACTCTTAAGCCGACATTTTCTATGTATAGTTTTGTTCCAAATTCCATATATGGTGGGCAAGCAATTGTAACACCGTGCCTTGTAGTTACACCGCTTGCAGTTGTACCATATTCAGATTGCCCTGGATGCTTTCCTGTGCTTTCGTATCCATTGGTGTAAGCTGTAACAACCATTTTGCGTGTTTGACTCTTTTGTTCCACCGCATTCTTTGCTTCTTGGACATTTTTATCTCCTTTCTTCTTTTTTACATTTTTCACTTTCTCTGGAACTGGTTCAACTTTAACCTTCAGATATTTCTTTTGTAACTTCTTAATTGTTTCTTTTTTGCTTTCTTGTTTAGGCAAGGGAGCATGAAGCTCGATATGCCTCATTGGCAAATCCTCAACCAACCTTGTCCTGCTTACCTTTTCATTCGGTCTGTCTCTAATTAAACTCATTTCCATCTTAATAAACGAGAATGTTAGTAGCCACCCTGTTAAAATTATCAAGACCTTCGAGTTAACTTTATAATATATGTTATTTGTAGTTTTGTCTACAAGTTTTTTGATAATTCTCATCACTCCTTTATGCAATACATTCTACTTCTTTCTTATCTGCCCAAGTTGTATTAGTGATTTCTAGATCCACAACTACAGGTACCTGCATCCATTCTACATCTTCCATAATTCTCTTAATGTGAGGGAAAATCCATTCCTCTCCTTTATAAATTAGAAATTGTAATTCGTCATGAATATTAGCTAGTGGCAATGATTTGCAATTATTTTTTCTTAAAAATTCCCCTATCTTTATTACATATGCTTTTAACATATCAGCGCATGAACCTTGCACAAGATAGTTTCCAACCTTATATGCCTTTTCTCTATTACTCAGAAAGTAAACACGTCCATACATGTTGGTGGCATGCTTATCCTTCTGTACCTTTTTAGCAACTTGCTTTTGGTAATGAGATACCTCAGGGAATGTGTTTGACCACCCTGATACTAACGCATTTGCAATTTCCATAGAAACTTCCAGAGCTTCAGAAGCCTTGGCTGCTCCTCCGCCATAGTTCCTCATAAAATTAAACATTTTCCCTATGTATCTCCAAAACTTTTTAAATGATTTTTCATCAACTGGAGAATCTGACTTATGTATGTATTGTTTATATTTCTCTACGCACTCAAACGCTAATGCGATGAGCGTATTGTGAGATGTCTCGCTATGAACATCAGTAGGAGTCCAACTTACCCCGTCCTCTAAAAGCCATACAGAGCTACCGTCTTCTTTCTTTTCAGACCATCTTATCCTGTCCTCTTTTCTTGTAAAACTATACTCTTCGCCTGTTAAATAGTGACTGCATTTAAAAGGCATATAAGCTCTACAAAGGTTTAAATCAGGTCTATTTAGTAGAACCGTATAGTTTGCTTGGGCTCGTAATTCTATTTGCGATAAGTCAAAGTATGCAATTTGATCATAATCCCCTCCCTCTACAATAAAAGCTCTTCTTGGGGAGAAAATTTCAAAACTTGAGGGGGCTTTACCTTCACCATGTTCTTTTTCATATTTTTCTCCTTCTTCTGTCAGGATTCTCTCTTTAGGAAACTGCTGTGCATCGGAACCTAATCGACCAGATACGGTGTTGAATTGTCCATATTGAGTATAAAAATGCTCATCATATTGAGCTACTTCTATGATTCTAGATATATATGTAGACTGCCATTTCTCTAATCTTCTTAGCCGAGTAATTAGTTGGGATAGCCTATCATCTTTGTGCTTTTTTAAAAACGCTTTATCTGTAGTAGGAGGTCTTTCTCCTAACTTTTTTTCAAAATAATCCTGTATAACAGATGCCTGTGAAGCTGTAAAATTTTCTCCGACGATACTCCAAAGTTCTTCGTAATGACTTTGTATCTCATCTTCGCATTTTTTGAAACATTCGTTTAAGTAAGGCATATCAACCTTCATGCCCACTCGTTCCATTCTCAGTAATTCCATAATCAACTTATTTTCGTGCTCAAGTATCGCTTTCTGTTTTCGTTTTAAAACTGTAGGATAAGTCATTTCCACTATTTCCAGAGTGTAAATTCCATCACTATGGACATATTCCATCATTATATCCCTGTCAACTTCTGAATAATTAGCAAAAGGATTTTCTTTTAACCAATTACGATATAGCTTTTCTATTTCGGCAGGAATAGTAATCCATCGCTGCTTCCTTTCGGTTGTAAATTGATCCATATCATTTCTCTTTTTTACTTTGTATGCATCTTTAATTTTTCCAATACCCCAGCCAATGTCTTTGTATGGCTTTAACAATTCTTTTAAAAGATTTCTTTTTTGATCATTTATTCTTCTTAATTCTTTTTTGACTTCTTTTTCAAATTCTGCTGCTCGAGGATCAATATATTTTTCGGAGACTTTCTTTAACCCCAACATATCTCCACCATCTCTAGCTGAAACAGCATCAAATGTAAGTCTGCATAATCCCATAGTGTCTGTAACATTGGCTAAATTAAATACCTCTTCTTCTTCAACTCCACCATTAATCAACATATGCAAATCATATTTCACGTTGTGCCCAACAGTCATAGTGCATTTCTTAGTCAATTGTAATACTTGATAAAGTATTTCTTTATTAGAGTTAAAAGCAAAACTTCTACCCTCTAATCCTTCTTTCCTTTTCTCCTTTGGTAGCTTGTAAGCAAATACCCACATAAAAGGCTTATCGTTGATAATATGCAACCCTGTAGTTTCAGAATCAATCACGCATAATCTAGGTTGGTCTTCATCAAAAAGATTTTTGATTTCTTCAAAATCCTCTATCCAGTGTTTTTCATATTTTTTAGTCACTTCTGTTTCGAGTTTTGGATTTATGATCAAGAGCATTCCTCCTTTCTAAAAAAGAAATCTATGTACCACTTCCAAGTCAACGATTTCAATGTACGGTTTATTTTCACTAGATAACTTGCATTTTCCTATACAGGCCAAGACATAACTTTCACTTTCATCTGTTAACTGGGGGAACTCGTTTTTATAAAATTGTTTTTTAAACTCCACTTGATTTGATCTTATTTTCAGAGTAGTTGTTCTTTTTTTAAGTATCTCTATTTCATTTTTATTCACATGGATATCAGTGATAGCAACTAAAGGCTCTTCTAATTTGTATCCCCATAACTCTCTTTGATTGCCAATCTCTAAGATAAAATCTTCTTTGAGAAGTTTAAATGGGATTTCAAAATCGACATCAAGAACTGTCTTGTGTTCAATATCTTTTAACAAATCGTTAAGCGCCGAATTAATTTTTTTAAAACTATTCTTTTTGATACAAAATCCTGCTGCATTAGCATGTCCTTCAACGAATTCAAATAGACCAGTCCCCACCAACAGCTCTTTAAAGTTTTTAACTTCCCCTTTATCATATCCTCTTATCGACCCTGTTAAAAACTCAGCTTTTTCTGCATCCCTAGCAAGTAAAACTGGTCGTTTAAACGTATCAGCAAGTTTATTTGCGACTAAACCTGTTAAGTTTTTTTCAAGAATACCTTCTATATATACAGAGAGTATCTTGTTTTCTAACAAATTTTCTTGGCGTATCTTTTGGACAATTTCATCAGTTGCTTTATCAACTAATCTCTTTTGTTTATTCTTTAAATTGGTTAAAATTCTTACAGTATCATCTTGAATTGAAATTGACTCTTCAACTGCAGATCCACGCTTCTTATAAAGAACCTTTTCTCTTGAACCTAGGAATGATTTGATTAACTGGTCTTTCTCTTTTTTTGAACCTACTCTAATCGCAGCATTAATAAGCGGATTAATATAGAATTGTGTATTCTGAATTGTTTTAACACCATTTGTCGAAAACTCTTGCTTTTTAAACAGCTTTTTCAAAAATGGATTTTTAATACCCTCTAACCCTTTTGATATGTAATATCTTGTTTCTAAACATCTTGAATCTGCAGAATCAGCAATATTGCCAATCGCAACTAAGTCAAGCATCTCTTCAGCATAGTTTTTTCCGAGTTTATCATCAAGAGCTTGACACACTTTGTAAGCCATTCCAGCCCCCGTTAAAGACTTGTTTAAATAATTTGGTGAAAGCTGGTTATTAACAACAATTGCATGTGGGGGCTCAACCTCACATTCATGATGATCGATAACCAATATGTCACAACCTCTTTCTTTAAGCTCCTTATGGATTTCGTATTGATTGGAACCTGCATCTGGAATTATTACTAAATCCGTATTGTCTGGCACTGTATCAAGAATAACTCCGTGCTCTTTCCCTTCATGCATCCTGTATGTTATTTTTGATTTTGGAAACATTTTCTTTATGTACTTCATTAAAATTACAGAAGAAGTTATCCCGTCAGTATCACTATCAATTTGGATAAAAATATCACTGCCATTTTTCAAATGATCTAATAGCAATTCAGAAGCCTTATTTATGTTACATAATGAAGAATAAGGTTGCTCGTAGACTGCTGATGGGTTTAAAACAGAACCCATCTCAGAACTATAAATTCCCCTATTACTTAAAATAGTTTTGATGATATCCTGCTCAAAATCATTATTTCCAATTACCTTATACTCCAACTCTTCACCTCTATGTAATCTTATATTTACTTGAGTAAAGTTTATTCAAAACTTCTTCTCCTTGATCTGTGGGGGACTCTTTGTCCTTTAGTAAACCTTCAGTATCATATGCGCCATATTTAACTCTTCCTCTAAGCTTATTCGCTTCAGCAAGTACAAAATCTGATGGCTTATCTTTATCAAAAGCAAATACATAAGTTATATTTAAACCTAAAGCTTTCAACAGATTTATTTGGTCATCTGACAGAGAGTCTCCCTCTACAGAAACACAGTTTTTATATCCCCACTGCGTCAAAAACATTGTCGTTTTAGCACCTTCAACAATAATCACTTCTTGTTTTTCTTTTATGTACGGCAGAGCTCGATGATAATTAAACAACTCAATTGATTTATTGCATGGAACAATATAAAGATATTTATACTTTTCTTCAATTTTTGAATCTTGTCCACAATAGCGTCCTTTAACTCCGATTAATTGACCTGCAGCATTATGTATTGGAAAGGTCACTCTTTCTGATCTAATATCCAATCCAATTTGGAAGTACTTTTGAGTACTTATACGCAACCCACTTCTAAACCAGTCTAAATATGGCAGTATTCCATATTGGTTTTCATACGAGACTTCAATTATTTTATTCTCTATAGTATGAGGCGTTTCACTCCTTTTGTTTTTAAGACCAGTTAACCATTTATTTAAATTTGGTCTTTGTTCTTTTAAAGTGGTTTTGTAAAACTCATCTATGTATTCTAAATATCCATACTTCTTACATATCCAAAACTTACTTTTATTTAATGATTTTACTCTCTCTTCATCTGATTGAGCCTCAAATACTATGTATGAAATAACATCATAAATATCCCCTGATATACCCTTCGATCTAATATTTGCTGTCAACGTAGGCGAATTTTTAATTTGCACACTTCTTTCATTATCGCCATCTGGTAAGCCAGCAACAATTAGCTTCCCTTTTTGCTCATTTTGGATATTCCAACAACCTAAATCAGTTAATAGTTCTTTAATTAGATTGTCATTGAAAATTCGTTCCTTAATTGCCTTGAGTTCAGACATTCGACATCTTCCTTTTAGTGCGTTCCAATACGAGGCACTTGGACTAATGCAACTTCTTTAAATGTGTTTATTCCATAACTAACCTCATATAAGATTTGCTCTTCTTCACTCCCAAAACGATTTTTAGCTAGAAATAAAACTAAGTATGTCTTTTTAGGATCAAGTTTGTAATCCTCTTTGTAATATGTACCATCGAACTCATCTTTTTTGTAATTGTAAGGGTGCAATATGTATGGACTGTTTTTACCGTTAGCTGTTTTAGCTCCTGGGTATTCATCGTCATAAAGCAGTCTTCCCATCATTACAACCGCAGCTACTTCATTTATCTCCATACTCTTCCCTGTTGCGTCTAAATCCAAAAACCTTGATTCTTTACCCAATTTTAGTTGGACGGTTGCCAGAGTCCCGACATTCTGGTTATCTTCTTTGATTAGGTCGTGTAACTCTTGTGCTGAATCAGAAAACGCCTCCCATCGAGCTTTATCTTTTGAAGACCTATCTGGTTTAAAGGTGTCAATTATTAATTTTTTGTATCCTTTAGGTCTGTATAATTCAACTCTACTCAAAACATCTTCAATTCTATATTTCTTTAATTCAAGTGTTTTAATAAGACCTTGCCCTTTTTCAACTGCCCACGCTTTAGCATTGTTGAGTTTTTGAAGAGTATCTTTATCAAATTTTCCCTCGAACATTTTCTCTCTATTTAGAGGTGTCTTTAATATCTTAGAACAAATAGTAGCTAATAGAAGCGATCTCCATTTCTTTACACTCTCTTCGTTAATGGCCAAGATTGCTTTTTCTTGATTTTCAAATAAAGAAAGTATAAATTTCTCCATTGCAATCGAACTTTTCCCGACTCCAGAAGCTAATACAAGATAATATAGAGAACCATCCTTCCATCCTTTTATTTTCCTACTAAGTCTTGGTGAATCATGTAGGGGAATTCCCATAGACTCACCCGAATCTAGGTCTTCAATCGTTTCATCTAAATCATCAACTAAATCGTGCTCAATTACTTCTCCAGCGTTAACATGCGCAAACATTTCCTTATGCTTGAATTGAATATACAACTGCAGTTGCTTTAAATTCATTCGAGTTAATTTAATTACTTGTTCTTCATTTCCAACATCAATCAGGCCTACAGATTGCATATTTCTGAGTACTTCAAATTTTTGAATCTCAGATAAGTGATATTCCTCATTATGAGTATCTTTTTGACACTCCTTCATTATTTCTTCTATCGTTTGAAATGCTCCGAAATCGTTATATGCGTCAATGTAGCTTTTTTTGTTTTTTTCTTTTGGTCTGGAGACAACAAATGAGTATACGGTTTTATCATCAAAGTCACGAATACCGTTATCAAACATTTGAAGACCAACAGTGTAGTAAAAATACCATGTATGTTCTGTGAAACTTTTGTTTGTTATTTTATGTGTCTTATACCTTTGATACAATGAAGGGTTACTCCAAAGATACCCTACAAATAAAGCTTCATGCACCTGCGAAGGATCCACGAATTCAGCTAAATGTTTTCCCATCAAACCCTCCTATAAAAATTCCGAGATATCCAAGACATCTTTTTTGTTAGTGTTGTATTGTGCTGGTTCATCAATAGAATAGGAGGTCTGATCAACTAAATTATTATCAATAATCGCCTCTCTACGATTCATCACAGTTTCTTTATTTGAAGCAGCGCCAATTGAATCGTTAATGTTATTTATAACAATTGCAAACACATAGGAAAACTCATTCCACTTTGTAGCGAAAACCATGTTACTTATAGTTTCGTTAATGTAAGTTTCATTTACCTCGTATGTATATAAAATGTCTCTAAAAGGCACTCCTTCTTTATATCTTTTAATTTTTTTCTTATTGAACACCACTGTTCCGTTTCTGAGGTCTTGGATTTTCTCCATCATTCGGCCATCCAACGTATCGATCTTGTGCAATTCCTTAAGATATGTAAACAATTCGTCTAATTCTTTTAATTCTTTTTCTTTAAAAGCCTCATTCTTCTTATATTCTTCATCACATTTTATATGGACGTATTTTCTCGCCATCTTCTCGGAACCGTTTTTGTTAAACTTACCCGTAGGTTTTGAATAACACTTCATTTGCATATGGTCATTTTTCAAACCACAGAATCTACATTTATAGCCTTTCATACAGTCACCTCTTGTACATTGAAGAGGGGATTAACCCCTCTTAGTTTAAAAATGATTTAACAATTTCAAGAGCTTTGTTCAAATCTTCAACAGTTTTAAGTTGCTTATAGTTACCTTCACCAAAGACCTCTTTAAACTTCTCTGACAGCTCAAATTTCTTATCACGTTCAATATCTGAAACAAGAGAATTAATTTCTTCAAGAACTTCATTAGGATCGGGTTCATTTACTTTATCTACAAACTCTTTCACCTTATCTTCCCTTACTTGACCCTCTTCATTTTTAAGTTCAGAGATAGTTTTTGTAGTTTTCTTAAGTTGTCCCTTTACAGCATTTTCAAAGACATCTAGGAAGTTTTGAACACCATAAGGAACTTTCTCAGGAAGATCTGTAAACCTCCCACCACCAATTCCAATGTAACTGGAGGGTAGAAAATACATATATGCTTCTGTCGAGTGATACTTAGCTGCTTGTTCTTTCCCACCTTTATTCTTTAAATTTTCCTCGAGTTCATTACCAAGCTTATCCATCACTGTTACTTCATTATGTAACGTAACAATTAAATCGGCTTGAGACTCAAAGATATCCGCTCCTGTTTTACTCATCTTCAATTCAATAGAGTTATATTTAAGATCATCTCTGGTCGTTGTTTCTTTTTCTTTAGTCCACGCCAACCAAATGATACCGTACCCTGCATTTTTCAATAAATCTACCTGTTTCCACACTTCTTGCTTTAATAGCATGTAACCATTAGTACCTTTAATAGTCTCAGCAACTTCTTGAAGAGTTTTCATTTTCTTTCCGTACTTCTTATTTAATTCATCTAAGATGTAATCTGTAGCCATGTCCATCAATCTGTCAGCTGTATCAATACCTAGAACCTTAGTAACACGCCCATTTTTAGCTTCTTCAAGTAAACCTTTTACTACTTCGCCCTTAAAAAATTTCCAGTCATAATCATGCATAGGAATTACAGAATCTAATTCCCATGTATTGTAGCCTGGCTCAAAAGCTAATAACAGACCAGCCTCCTTTTGCTCTGGATAAAAAGTTTCAATTAGCTCTTTCCACAATCGGGTTTTACCAGATTTATAACCTCCGACAAACCCAATCATGTAAGATTGCAAATCAACTTTAGGTACAATGTTCTTAACCTTTTTTCTAAAACTCATATAAATATCTACCTCTCTATATATGTAATTTTTATTTTATTTAATATGTATATAAATTAAAATGGGAGTTCATCGTCCGAAACTGAAACATTAGAGAAAGGATCTTGTTGATCTGACTCTCCTGTGATCTCTTCTTCAGTAAGCAATTCTTTTACGTATGTCCCTGCAAAAACATTTAGAATTTCTAAACCTTTTTTTGTCCCAGACGAAACTTGTTCATAGGATTTCACTTTTTCAGCAACATCAGCAAATGGATTATCTTCTTCTGGTTCTTCCACCTCGACTGTAGCAAATTCTGCTCTGTTGTTATCGATGCCATGTACTACAAGAAAATCCAATCTGTTTAAGTTAGCAAAGGCCTCAGCAATTGATCTTTTTCCTTCCTCTGGTTCTTTATGAAATACAGTTAATTCAACATCATACACTTCACTTCTTTCTTTACCGTAACCAAGAAATGCAGCATTCACTTTCGTATCTTTAGAATCTTCAGGTTGATAAACACTCTTAATACCGATTTGCATTTCAAATTCATTGATTTCATTAAAATTCTCTGATTTGAAGTCTCTGATATATGGAATGTACTCATATGAACCATCTTCTTTGTTAATTCTAATTGTACTTTCAACATTATTAATGACTTTAATTCGATCAGATTCACTTACGTTTTCGTTATATGTAGCTTTTGCTCTTTTACCTTCTTCCCCATTACTTAATTTGGTAATAAAGATATCTCCACCTTCTGGCGAAAGCCAACCTACATTGATTTTAATGACTTCTTCTTTAGCTTTCCCATAACCAAGCAATGTCCCATTTTCTTCTGAATCATAAACCCTGTATTCATCGCCTAATTTGACATTATTGATTTCAACTTGGCCATTCTTTAATGGATAAACTTGTTTAATTGTTCTTTTTACTACATTTACAGTTTCGCCTTCATCATTCTTAAACGAACTGAATTCATATACCCCTCTTACATCAACCCACATACCAGGTTTAATAAGTCCAGCTAGTTCATCACACAAGTCCCAATCAGTTGCAATTACTTTATAAGATTCGTCTGGAAATTTTGTTTTATCGAATCTGTGTTCCCATTCTAGTTTAAAAGACTTTTTATGTTTAGAACTGTAAGGATAAACAAAAGCTTGTTCCATTCCAGCAAGCTCGACCTTAAGCTCATTTCTATGGGCTGTTTCTACAATAAACTGAACTACCTTACGATCTTTGCCTGTTTTTGTTTGCGTTAATTCAGAAATCGCTGCTTCCACCCAGCTATCTGTCGCATCATCCTTTTTCATAACAGGTTTTACTTTTCCTACAAATCTGAAAAAGTTGTTAAATTCTTTTCCTTCATGATTTTTATTGATTTTAATATCGCTTTTCTTTTTTGCCATATGTATAATTAATCCCCTTTATATTTGTTATTTGTTTTTCAATTGCTTTTCAATTGCTTGAAACACACTATCTTCTAAACGTTTTTCAATTCTAAGTTTATGAGGTAGATTAATAATGTCTACAATCTTCCCCAATCGAACTTTAATCATTAGATTTCCATAAAGATAAACCCTACCTAATAATCCTTGCTTGATTATTCTTTCTGGCTCTCTTTCCTTTAAACAAATGATATGTCGATTAAGTTTCATTTGAATTTTCTCATCCGATAATTTGTGATTGCCTTTTACAGTATGCCTATATGTATCCACTGCTTTCTTTTTCACTTTCAATAGCTTCATATATTCACCTCCTCGTTACTGTAACTCTATAATATATGTAATTTGTATTTTAGTCAATGACTTTTATGTGTTATTTTTAAATTAAAATGACAGTTTTATTTAGAATGGAAAAGAACGGCTATAGACCGCTCTCTCCCTGTTAATTTTGTTTAGACGTTTTTGAAATAAGATAATTAATCAATGTTATTACCAAGTAAAACAATGTTCCATAAAACACACCATTAAACAAGCTTACACCAATGAATTTGCTTATTAGCACCACGTAATAAGATGCTGGCGTTCCTGGGAACACCGCCATGTTAAAAAGACAAATCATTAGTGTTAAAACAAAAAATGTTGCAAACACCGTACGAAACAATTTTGATTTTAACATTGCCATTTTAATTTCCCCTATAATCGAATTCTGTAAAATGAAACTTTCCCTTTGTAATCACAGTTGGTGCTTGAAAAATTTTCATTGGCGGTGTTTCATTTTCTTATGCCTAGCTCTAACAAACCAAATTGACCCTACAAAAAAAGCCATACCAAGCAGATTTAAAATGAATCTCATAATAAATGTAGAACCTTCAACTTCTGTGCTCAATAGAACTGATCCGATCAGCACCCCAATTAGACCAATTAGATAGTAAAAAAACAAACAATCATCCCCCGCTTAAATTCAGTTTAAATAGTCATCTATATATTACCAACAAAACCAACATATGTTATCATTATAACGTCAAATCAAACAAGGGGGAATAGTAAATTGAAAAAGTTAGTGCTTGTTTTCTTAGGGTTAATGTTGTTTTCAACAGTACCGCTTCAAACAGTAGCTGCAGCTAATCAGACAACAAACGAAATCAAGGATTCACACCAAATTGAGATTGAAGGTAAGTTGCATACTTTCACTTCTGTTATTAAGGACGGTGTACAAACTGTCTCAATTGATGATGGTGAAAATGTAGGCGTTGTATCTTACAACAGCAATGAAGACGAACTTCGAATTAACAATAAATTAGTGGATAAAGAAACGATTGAACAAATAAAAAGCGGTATTGGAGAAGATTTAAGTATCGATAGTGATTCACAATTTGATACCCTCTCCAATAAAAGCTACAATTGGAAACACGTGAAGTCTTACAAAAACGAAATAAATATCACTACCACAGTTATTTTCCTTGTCACTGGAGCTATTCTCATGCTACCAACTGGAACTGGTGCAGTTGCTGGTGCGATTTTTACAGCTAAAGCAATTGCTGTTATTGTATCTGCGGTAATTTCTTCATCAGGCTCTACTGGGCAGAAAAAGTTTTACTACACTGTAAATACATACTACAGCCCTAAAAATGGATACTGGAACAATAAATTTATTCTTACTGTTTACAAAGATAAAAAACGTAAGAAGAAATTGACTAAAGTAACGCACCAAACTCGTTTAGGCAAGAAATATTAATTTGATGGTTTACCTGTTTCTGATTCTATAACCTTTTCAATGATCTCTTTAGTGACTCTAAACCTATTATGATTGTTTCTTATAACATAATCATAATAGGTTTTATTTTTCATCTCTTCAGAGTATGTACTCAATCTTTGTTCAACTTTATCTAATGTATCTCCCCTTTGGATCATTTGTTTATAAGCCTGATCGTAAGGAGTGTACAAAAACAAGGTGACAAAATTAGGATAGAACTTTTTTATCTGCTGCATTCCATGATAATCAACAATGACAAAAGCATCCCCTATACCCATCTTATTTTCAAATTCTTCTTGATCAATTCCATAGTAGTTGCCACTATATTCAACTTGTTCGATTAACTTACCTTGTTCCTTTAACTCCTCGAATTTTTTTAGACTAATAAATTTATAGTCTAGGCCATCAACTTCTCCTTGTCTTGGTTTCCTGGTAGTAAATGATACGACTTCATTCTTCATGATGTGACGCATCAAACTCGTTTTACCGCTGCCGCTATGACCTGATTACACAATGAGTTTATTCATTTCTTGCTGTAACCTCACTCCAATTCCACATGTCTAAAGTTCTCATATCGAAGTTAGCAGGGTATTTCTTCATCTCTAGCCAAACTTTAAAACGTTTACCCGAATTCTTATGTACAACGCTTAATTCTTCCCTGTTGAAGAATCTGACAATGGCTTGATTGAATTCAATTGGTCGTTCAACCACATATCCATGCTTAAAAGCAGCAATAAAGCTTTCTGGCTTTTCTTTATAGAAATTGTAAATCACATCAGCAAACTCAGGGTTCTTATCTTTCATTACATCAAATTGAACCAACCCCAAATAGAGATGTTTATCTGAATAGCCAAGATTTTTCTTAAAATATTCAACTGCCTCGTGAATCTCTGGACTTAAAACAACTGTCATACAATCACCTCTATATTTTATTTTTAATTTAAAACGAATGTTTTATCGTATTTCATTAAGCTACCTCTTTGACTGAGTTATAGCCAAATGCAATTTGAAAGCCAAAAAACGTTGCAAAAATCTCAGATTTATATCCTTGATGTGTAATATCATTTTCATATCCATTCATGTAGTGTTGCATTAACTCTCTATTAATACCTATAGCAGCTGACCAAGTTCCCAATCTTGGATATCTTTCAAAATCTATAAACCATCCCTTTTTTGGGCAAAATTCTTTTTTTAGTTTAGTCATTCGCTCTCACCCGCTCTCGAATCGTCAATAATTACGAGGTCAGCATCTTCTGTATAATCGAAATCTCCTCCGATGTATTTGTATTTACCGTCCTCGATTTCTCCAACCGTTTCTTCATACGTATCCATACTGAATGCAGTTCTCCCTTTTACAACATCGCCCACACGCACTTCTGTCGGCTGTGGCACGTTTAGATACTCCGACGGCACTGGAAGCCCTAACGCACGTCTTAACGCAATAGCCTTGCCGATGTGTGCGTTGAAGCAGTCGGTAGGGGCGCACTTGGCGATTCCTCTATCGCGAATATAGCCTTCTGCAAACGATTTGCGTAAAGCAACTACGGTTCTTTTTTCGGCATTTACGATAAAGTCGTGGTAGTAGCCGAGGTCTGTTGCGTACAGAGCCTCTATATCAACCTTCGCTCTCGCAACGATCACATCCCGTTTCTGCTGATCGGATTTCTCATACGTACCATGCGTCGCTTCAATATCCGCATCAAAACGACCCTGATCGTATCCTAGCTTATATGAGCGTGTTCTTAGCGCCTTCATTACGGATTCGCTTAGCGCAACTAATTCGTCATAGTCCATTTCGTCTAGGTTCGGGGCTGGCGTGTGTTCACCGATGATGACTTCGTATTCGTGGTGCTGCGATATCATCCCGCAATCCAACTCTACGCCAGTAGTACCGCTGTTGGTCACCGTAAATACACCACCGTTTTGATAATCTGATAACTCGTAATCAGCATTGGTAATCAAAATGCGTTCGCCTACTTCCGCCTTACGTTTCTCCGTTTTATATTTAGTATCAGTCAATTCAATTCCCCCTCAATAGATTTGCTTTCTTTTTAATTTGATAGCCTTTTCCATTCCACGATGCTCAATATTGCTTAGAATTTGTTTCAATTTTTCATTTTCGACTCTCAATAATCTGTTATCTGTTTGTAATTTGTTAATTAATGCTTCTTTATTCAACATGTATCCCTCCTAATAAAGTTCAGGTGAATTAGACTTAACCTCTCTGTAACCCAAACCTTTTAAATGCTCTTCCCAAACTTTAAATATTTTGTCTATTTCAGGTTTTATTTCCTGCAGTTTTCTCCATGTCTCAAGATTTCTATTAATTTCTTTCTGACTAGATTTAATTCCACCTTCATGATTTTTAATTAATTGTGTAAGCATATCTATGTATTCTTTCTTTTTAAATGGATGTACCAGCAAGGTGGAACATTGAATTGCTATGTACTTAAATGGATTCTTAATGAATCGATTGTTATCTTTTAAAAGTCCAAATAAGGGACTTCTTAAAACTTCTGTGTATCGTTTAATAGAATCTTCAGACTCTCCAATTCTATCTCTAATATCTTGATCCATTCTCTTGTAGTGCTTTTCTGAAGTCCATTCAACAGTTCGTCCGTATGTTTTTGATTCCCAATTTACTCTCAGGATACTCCCTTTCTCAGTTATAATTGACAAAGGATTTAAGTTAGCTGTCGAAATTTTGACAATACATCCATCGTATATGTTTCCCACATAGTCATTAAGAAGCTGCAAAACTCGCTGTCTAATATCTATTGAAAACTTACTCTTTGCTTCCTTGTCTAAAACATTAAATAAATTCTTTTGGGCAATGGTCAGACTTGCTAAGTATGTATGTAGATTACTTAAAACATTATCTTTTTCTTGAAGAATGATTGAGTACGCATTGAACAAGTAATCTAGATCAGCTTGTTTATTTAATGTGGCCTGTTTTAATTCGCTTAACATTAAATTCCTCACTTTCGTTAAAAGGTTGTTTTTATTTGAAGTTATGTATGTTGTAATTGTTATTTACTCGTCTGAAGCTCAATATCTGGGATAATATTTTCTGGTCTGAACAAAATTTTGTAATGAAACGGGTCTTCTTTATTAGCCTCAAGTTGTTCAGCAAAAAAGCTCACATTATCACTTAAACCAAGATAGTGCTTTTTGTATTCGTCTTTTCCTATTTTGCACGTTACAGTCATTCTTAGATCACTGTCATCGTTTCCAAGAGCGCAAAGCCCTTCTACAGTGAGTAAGTATTTGTCTGTGATCCCATTAAAGAAAACGATTCTTCTCTGAACCTCAAATGAGTCAGACGATTTAGAAATGTTTTGTGATACTGTATCAGCCTCACTACATCCAGCCATAATGACCATAATCCCAACAAATAATGCTAACAATTTCTTTTTCATCTTCATTCCCCTTCCACTTTCAATCTAATACCTGCCGTTAAAGCATCCTGGTAAACAAGGCTTGCACTTAATGCATGATGATTTCTGGCATCTGTACTGCTACTCCATCCATCATAATTCCCAGCCATTGCTTCATATTTTTGTGAGATATGATAGTCATATCGTTTTTGAAAAGTTTGCTCTTTTTCTTTATCCTTCTGAATCACTTTTAAATATTTCCCTATAGGTTCCATGTCCACTTTCCTTTGGTACACTCGCTCAGACCACCTTGCCTTATTAATATTTAGACTCATTCCATTGCCTCCTTTCTAATCTCCAAACTTCCCCAATCAAATTCTTGTAGTATCTCCCACAATTTAGCGACTTTCGCAGCTCTCCATGCTGTCATTGCGTAAGTGTGCGCTTCACTAGTGTAATGATGACTGTTCGCCTTAATATGTTTTTTGGCTTCTTCTTTTGTGATAAAGAATGTGCTGTCTTTTTTTATATGTACTTTTTTCTCAAGAAAGAGTTCTGCTCCTTCATCTTCGTATTTTTGTATCCATTCTAAAATTTCATTATAGTCATTATTACATTCATCCAATTCCTTTAATTGCTCATCACTGAATTCACTGTCTTCTTTTGCACTTTCGATGTAATCTTCAACAGGATAAGATTCTGCTGCATTAGGTAAGTACACAGAATATCGCTCAGCGTTTCCTTCATTTGCTTCAACCCACTCATAGTCACCTACAACCCAAAAACGTGGTGCAGCCTGACAATCAACATCCTGTGTGTTTAATTCTTGTTGAAGTTCTTTTAAAAATTGAATAGCTTCGTTCATATCGTTTCCTCCAGTAGATCAGGATTTTTATAAATGTTGCCGATGACTGAATATCTTTTTACAGAAGGATCGCTTTCGCTTTTCAACCAGCTTAATGCATTCATTTCGCAGTCAATCCACGGTAACAAATCAAATGCAGGATAATTGTCATCAGCTCTGAATTTGACTTCTCCAATATAGTAAGGGTGATCTGAAAAGGCTTCGTCGTAAGTGATTAAGATGAAATCCCCTTCATAAATTTCATTTCCCTCTGAATCTTTCAATCCAGTAAACAAGTTCCGTGCAATCAATTCGTAATCGGTCTCATTGAAGCAGGGCGACAGCTTTTGTGCCGAACGCTCTTCTAGTTGCCTGATTGAGTAGCTTCTGATCTCGATGTTTCCTGAAAAGCGATGTTTGAAAATGTATCTAATAACAATATCCATCAGGCTTGCTCCTTTGCTAGTTGTTCATTGGGTAATACCGACAGGTCATAACCTGATTCAATAAAACTAATGCTCAATTCTCTATTAACATCATTTCCTAAGTGAGTATAAACATTGTCCATTTCTTCTTTAGAGAAGTTAGTCCCTAAAAATTCGTTGAATATTTGAAGCACCCTCTTTTGCCAGTAGTGACCTACTCCTTTGCAACTTGGTCGAGATAGCCAAGCTAAAACCTTACATTTTAAATCAAGGTCTGTTTTAACATCCTCTAATCTAAAATAAATATTTTTGGTTGGAACTAAGATCAACTCATTATTGTGATTAATAAATACTTTAGGCGATACTTTCTCAGTGATTTCTATGAGCCTATTTAATTCAGTTTTTACGCTCGTCATTTTGCTTTCTCCCATTCTCTGAAACTGTATGAATAATCAACAGTTTTAATAAATCCGATTTCCTTCGCCTTTTGACGTATCTTTTCACATCCCGCACGACTGTAAGCCCATATTTCTTTATAGTCCCTAAGGTGACCACATTTACCAGTGATGATAAACTCCCTCATACTGTTGACCAGTTGCCACATGTTACCACCGTGTGAAAATCCCTCTACTCTTCGTCCTCGTTCATATGGATAAACATATTCTCCTGTATAACCGTCAATGAAGAATAGCTTGGTTTTAAATCTAAATGAGGCAACCCGATCTTTTGATTTGCAATAAAAAGTCCTCCTATCAGTGCTTGCTATGAGCTTGATAAGCTCGTTAATATCATTCATACGCTTGATTTGTTCCTTGCTGGCCATTCATTTCCTCCTTTTTTAAGATAAAAAATTACTTTTATTTAAATTCACAATTTAATTCCAAGACACTGCACCGCCGCATGATAAATGTACGTGCTCCCAATCTCCCCAAAGACCTTCTACTAAATCAACCTCATAATCAACTTCATCATTTTTGATTACTTTATTACATTTATTGCAGAAGCAATTAAACATTACACTTCATCCTTTTCAATTAATTAGATATTTCTTGCGTTTATGTATTCCTTCCACTCTTCCTCTGGGACTTCTCTAACCACATAACATTTAGTAGCTTCAACAGTCCCATCTTCTGCTTTTAAAAAATCCTCTTCTTTAACATGGACTTCAATTAGAACTTTATTTTCATGACCAAAATATGAAGAACACTTTATTGCATTTTTTTCGTTGAAAAATAATTTCCCGCTAGAATCCCAACGATCAATAGGTAGAGCTTTTTTCGCCTTTGCAAAATCACCAATTCGATATTCAAATGTATTATCAAAGAAACTAACCAGCTTATTTCCTTGTCTCTCAACAAATTTATAAAATTTATTACTGTCGAAGAATTCTTCGGTATCTAATTTTGCCTCATCTTCAATTTCACGATTTAACACGTTCAGTAAACCATCAGGTGAAATTTTATAGTTTTCTCCGTTGATAACCAATGTTTTCACAGGGCTTTTATTGATATCATGTAATAGATCATCTAAGTCATCAAATTCTTTGTTAACTGGTAATTTAAAATAGTCTTCGTCTAAAGACAGATTAGCAATTTTTTCAACCGCTTCGGATAATAGCAATTCTTCAGAATCATCCTCAAACAATTTGTCATAATTAATTCCATACATCCCGCCCATTTGTTCTTTCAGTTCTTCATATGTATTAATTTTAAGATCCATACAGGTTAGAATAATTCGAATAAACTCTGGTTTAGATATCGTATATCCTTTCCCATTGTATTTTTGAACTCTAAGAAGCGAAACTATAGGGAATGCAGTGCTTCCATTAAACACGAGTAGCCGCTGTGAATTATGCTTCATAAAGTCCTCATGCAAAACAAATTTCTCAGTACTAAAATCAAAAGCACCCATGCATACTGTAAAATCGAATGTTTTGAAAATATCTTCTGGCGACTCAAAAAATTTAAAGTGAATCATTTGAATTTGTCTGTGGTCTTTTAAAAATAAAGTTGCTTTGGAAGTATGTGTTGTAACATAAATATTGTCTTCCCAGCATTCTGCTAAAAACCCACAAGCAAGCTTATCACTTTTGAAATACACGTCTAAATCATTAAATTCTTTGTTGTTAAACAGGCTAGTAATAGTTCCTCCAGCAATAATGGCACCGTACTTTTTAAATGTTTCGACTAACTCTTCTCCAAGATATGCATACAATTTGTTCTTTTCAAATGTAAAATTCATCTGTTTCCCCTTTTTAAATGTATTTAAAGTCTCTGTTTTACCCTAACTTATCGAACTTCCTTTTTAATCCGCCAAATCTCATCAACTTCTGATTATTTGTAATTTGTAGATTCAATTCATTGATTTCTTCTTGAATCATCGGTCTCCAATACTTGATGTATCTTATAATTCCACCTGTAATGAATGATACGTTCATTGTTACGCAAATGAATTCCTTATTCACGAATTCACCATTTCCATAACTCCTGGATAAAAGATAAATGAACAGATTTGCTATGATAAGCCCCACGAAAGGCTGCTTTAAAACTCCTGCCTTAATCAGATACTTTAAGTCTCTGGTCAAAACCCTCAAACAAACACACCTTCTATATATGTATTATTTTTTAATTAATCCACCATGATCTTCTTCTATATGTACAACCCACTGCTCATACAACTCGTCGTACCATGCATCACTAATCGCTGTATAAATTCCAATCCCTTCTTCATGTAGCATTTTAAATACTTGGCCACAGTTTAATTCACTAAAAGGTTGTTGTATCCATACGCCTTCAACATAAACATGAACTTGTTCTGTTCCTATTACGGACATTGCGTCACCGCCTATCTTTTTGATTTTCTCTTGTCAACCTTGTACAATGTTCAAAACTCCTAAAGGATGATGAACATGTGTGGCAGATTTACTTTATTCTCTGAATTTGATGACATTATTAAGCATTTCAGTATTGATGAGTTCTTGCCCGAAGATGAATATCAACCGAGCTATAATATTGCTCCATCTCAAAATATCCTGACAGTTATCAACGATGGATCAAATAACCGTCTTGGCAAACTAAGATGGGGTCTTATCCCTCCTTGGGCTAAAGACAAAAAGATTGGTTATAAAATGATTAATGCCCGCTCTGAAACATTAACCGAAAAACCTAGTTTTCGAAAACCACTCATAAACAAACGTTGTATCATACCAGCTGACAGTTTTTATGAATGGAAACGCCTCGATCCAAAGACTAAAATTCCTATGCGGATTAAGCTTAAATCATCTAACCTTTTTGCTTTTGCAGGGTTATATGAAAAATGGAACATGCAAGATGGCAATACGTTATTCACTTGCACAATCATTACGACAAAGCCCAATGAGCTTATGGAAGATATTCATGATCGTATGCCAGTAATCCTGACTCAGGGAAGTGAAAAAGAATGGCTCAACCCTAAAAATTCCGACACTGATTATCTAAAGAGTTTGCTAAAGCCTTATGCTACTCATGACATGGAGGCATACCAGGTTTCATCCTTAGTAAACTCGCCTAAAAACAATTCACCAGAGCTCATACAATCCCATTAAGTACCACTGTTCTTTCGCTTTATATATCACCTTCACTTCGTTATTATGTAATAGGTAGGAGGTGATATTTTGTTTGTATCGCCAATGTTGTTGCATTCAATTAGAGAACCATTCGATGATGATAGGTACATTACAGAGCTTAAATTTGATGGGATAAGGCTTATCCTTTCCAAGTTTAAAGATCAGATAAAGCTTTATACTCGGCACAATAATGAAGTTACAAATAAGTTTCCTGAGCTTTTAGATTTAGATATCCCAAATGGAACAGTTCTTGATGGTGAAGTAATTGTAGCTGCCCCAGACGGCGCTCCTAATTTTGATGCTGTGATGGAACGTTTTTTGTCCAATAAAACTGCTCATAATATTGTTTACTGTGTTTTTGATGTTATCTATAAAAACGGTATGTCAATAGCAACTAAGACACTCACTGAACGAAAGACAGTACTAAACTTGCTTGAACTAAATCATCCGAATATATGCATTGTCGGAGGAATTCCTGGTAACGGCCTTACTTATTTCAATTTGGCCAAAGAAAAGAAATTAGAAGGGATCGTACTCAAGAAAGCTGACTCCCCTTATCAAATCAATAAACGTTCTCATAATTGGCTTAAAGTGATTAATTATGATTACACTGAAGTTCTTATTACTGGCTACACCAAAAAGGATATAAAGTTTCTTCTAACCTATCCTGATGGAACTGCAGCTGGGTTTATGGAATTCATGCCACCTGTAGAACGTAATAGATTCCACGCTATGAAACAAGTAAAGTCTGAATCTGACGATTATGTATTTATTGATCCTATTATATGTAAAGTTAAGCACAGATTTAAGACTAAGCACGGCAAACTCCGCATACCTTCCTTCGAATCCTGGAGAGTATAATCTCTCCGTTACATAACTCCTAAAAACTATCTTTTATTTAAAATACTGTACTACTCCATTACTCTCAAAAGAAATTGGCTCTGGAGGCGGAGTTAATCCCAATAAATCGTATGATTTTTGTTGCATTTTTTCAAATGCCATTGAAAGATTTTTCGATTTCATCAATTTTTCATGCAACTGTTCTCCTATTTGTTCTAATATTTTCATTGATTCATTTTTGGTTATGTCCATTTTGGGTATCAGTAAGTCCATAACTAATGCCCCCGTTGTTACCTCAGACACCTTTAAAACATCATCTATCGGGGTCACGCAAAAACTATATTCTCCAACAAATATTTCATGACCAACTGCTTGTTTCCAATGCCTTTTGAAATTTAAACTGAACCGTTTCAGCTTAGGATCAACTGTAATTTTCATCTTATATCTCCTTTCTGTTTAAAATCACGATTTCATCTAAACTGTTAAACCTGCTTGTCGATTATTCATCATGATTTTAATCAATTTGTTGTTTCTCATTTCTTCTTTCTCTTTCAGAATTGCTTCTTCATTAGCTGCCAGCTTCATTTTCAATTTAACGTTTTCTTTAATCAATTTCTTCATATTGTTCATATGTATTACCTCCCTCAAGATGTGTGTTATTTATATTCAAACAATGTACCTTCATCTGTCTTTGGAACTTTAGTACATTGATTTGAATTTGTTTTATGTCCAACATGAATATTTTCCTTATCCTCATCAAGAACTTCATATTCTTTATCCTTTATGAAATATAAAGTATATGGATACTCTGCAAGAGCAATGTCTTTTTTAAAAATTACCTTGTCCACTTCTTTCACCATCCTTCTTATATTGTTTATAGGCTACATACGACTTCCAACTGCAGTTCTCAAATATGTTTATGTCTGCTTTATGGTGCACCTTATACCAGATAAGATTAAACTTCGCTGTTTTATATACAAAATATATGTAATTTATCATTTTTTCACCTTAATTACTCATCCCACTCAGAATCATCAAACGGTTCTAGATCAACCTTACTTTCCCATCCTTCAACAAAAATTGTTTCATTGTCTCTATGCTTCAATAGGAAATCCGCTAATCCTTCTGGAGTTCTAATCATTGTTTCTTCATCGATCATATCTAAAACAATCTCTCTGACCATTAAATTTGATACAACTGTCTTCATATTGCCTCTCCCCAATTCCTTTGAAATAATCCTTTTATTGACTTTAATCTAAATCTATTAATGCTTTAGGCACATTCAGGAAAAGCCATTCTAAGGCATCCTTTTTCCGTTCAAACTTCAAATGGTTTCCCTGCTGATTGTCTAAGAAGTCTGATTCTTGATAGTTTAATTCATCAAACCACTGCAATGTAACGACTGAATACTTGGGTTTATTGGAAGTGTAAATCTTATAATAAACCTCATTGACTTCTTTCATTTCTTCCTTCATTCGTTCAAAATTACTTTTCACAGCACTCACCCCCTAGCTAGGTGTATAGTAAATGTCTAATTGAAAATCATATTGCGGATACAGTCTCCATATTTCATGGCCTAAATATCTATTCTGAGCATAGTACAAGCAGTTTGATGTACCGCTCTTGCTACCATCATAAATCGCTACAATACTTCCACTGTGATCCACCATGTACTCGTTTCTTCGACTAAGCTTTTCAATTGAGTATTCTCCAGTTGGAACTGTATTGTCTTTGTAATTTTTAATTTCATCTACTTTGATTACTTCATCTGCTTTATCAAGCATCTTTCTATACCAGACCTGTTGTTCCGCAGACCACTTCTTATCTTGATTTTCAAATGGCGCCGCAACAATATTTTTGATATTAGGATACTTCTCTTTCATAATATGTACACACCAGAACGCAGCAGTATCAGCGCCTAAAGCACCGCCTGTGATAAATCGATCGCTTTCATTTTCTTCAATCAATTTTTCAATCACTTCTAGAAGCTTTTCTTTTAACTTCAGCATTGTTGGATTCTTCATATCATATCCGCCTAATTTTTGTGGACGATGACCTGTGAAGCACACTGTTTTATGTCTTATTTTTTCACTTTCTTCAAAGGTGCGTTTTTCCTCTTCTCTTTCTTTCTCTTGCTGCTTAATCCACTCAGGATCAGACATTTGTTTAGATAATTTCTTGAAATCGATTGGCAATTCATCAACTCCATTCTTTTAAAACGGTCTTTTTATTTTATTTTAATATCGTACACGCTGCCAACGAATCATAATATTTAATTATCTTTGTATTAATTAATCTGTTGATTATGTTGCTTGGCAACGTGTAGAAGTTTCATTTTTAACAAACATTAATAGTTTTAGAATTTAGCATTGAGTTTTTCTATTTCTTTGTTGATTCCTTTTAAATTTTCAGTGACATCTTTTAAGGTTGCTTCTTTAGTCCAAACTAATCCCCCTATATAGTTCAAATCAAAATCATAGCTCCTACTATATTGATTACCATTGATATCATAGTAACTAAAATTACATGTAAACACAGGATATCCGGAATCATCTTTAATGTCTGAAATCTCAGCTGCGATACCCTTGATCTCCTGGGTTGGGGCGAAAGTTTTTATAGTCGTATCAAAAAGACCATTTTTAATTTTGCACATATGACTTTTGTGGAAATTGCCACTCTTCTCTTCTAAACTGGCGGTGATATTAGTCGCAACTCCATTTCCGATATTCTTCATTTTAAAATCTAATCTAAACTCATTTAGCTCAAAATAGATTATTATTTCAGGTTCTTTCTTACTCTCATATTCTTTTTTAGCTAGTTGTGAAGCTTCTAAGCTAGCCTTTGAAGATTTTTTTGAATAAAATGCTATAAATATAGTTAATATAAACATCCCTAAATTTCCTGTGTTAGAAATGATCCAATTTAATACATCTAAGAATATGCCCATTATAAAATCCCTTCCTTTTCATTGTTTAAGATTAAGTAGGACGTTTTGCTTTTAATTATATTATTGGTTAATTTTAATTAGACAGATTTTGGTTATGTATATTGGATAGTATACTATAGCCTTCTACTTTCTCACCATGAAATAGATTTGGATTTTTACTGTTAATCTAATTCCCTCATAACGTCTCTTTGTTTAATATAGCTCTTAAAGCACTCCCAATCACGCTCAATTCCTTTAATATTTCCTGCAATAAAATTCTCAGCTTTTTCTCCATCCACCATTTTGTTTACAGAAAGCTGATACATCAAATCAATTTTATTGATCCTTTCCAAAAAACTCCGAGTATAATCTTTAGCTGTATTTAAACGTCCTTGACTTAATCCGTGTTTAGTCACCATTATTAATTACTCTCCTATTCTAATTTAATATGAAATGCATCTTTTATTTAACGTTTTCGGCATATTTCTCAAAGAACTCTTCAATCGTTCTCAGGTATTTATATTTACTAGCATCCTCAGGATCCTCATATCTCTTTGTTAAGACAAGCTGCCAATTGAACTTAGTGGTGAAAATCTAGCCCATTTTTTAAAGCTAAGATGAAGTTTCATCCACTCTCTTCCTGCTAATTCAGCAAGCTCTAAAATCATATCCTCTTTCTGATTGACATCATCTTCAAAAATTACATAGATTTCATCCATTGGCTCATGTCCAAAACAGCAGTGACGAGTTTTCAAACCCAGCTTAAAATTTAAAATGTCTATTAAGTTAATTAGTTGTTTGTCGATACGGTCGTATGGAATATTGTTTTCCAGAAACTTCTCTCTAATATTCATGGTGTCACACTCTCAAGTTCATCCATTGCTTTGTTGGCCAACTCATCTGCCTTTTCATTCCCTGCATCTCCACTATGTCCTTTTACTTTTAAGAATGTGACTGACGCTTGATTCTTAACAAGCTCGTTTAATTCCATCCAGAGTTCCTTATTTTCAACTGGTTTCTTGTTTGATTTACGCCAATTGTTTTTAATCCAATTCTTCACCCAGCTGTTCATACCATTTACAACGTATGCAGAGTCTGCATAAACCTCAATATGTATGTTATTTGTCTTTATGTGTTTTAAAGCTTCAATTACGCCTGTAAGCTCCATCACGTTGTTTGTTGTGTTTAGCTTGCCGCCTTTCAATTCAACTTCTTTCCCTTTATATGATAAGACTGCTCCCCAGCCTCCAACATTTGTTTCGTTTTGGTTCCCTCTACAACCGCCATCAGTGTATACAATTACTTTTTCCATAGCTCTCTCCTCCTTAATAATGTTCAACAATTACTTTCCCCTTATTTATAAAGAACTGATTACCGTTATCTAAATGAATCCAGAACGCCTTCTCTGGCTCTTCACGATAGTCATAGATAGAATATATCTTAGCTCCCATGAAGCCCTCTACACTATCTCCAATGGAATATGAGACATCTTCATCAATAAATCTAATTGACTTAATCAATGTATCCCTACTTTCAGCTTCGCCATTTGCAATATTAAACATCTCAGTTATCATTTCTTCAGAATGAATGTAATTTGTATTTTTAATTTCGAAAAAATATTCCTTTACGATATAGCATTCACCTCCTAGAGTCTAAATAAAACTTACATTTTATATTCTTTAGTTGCTGCCTCATATATGTAGAGCAATTCATATCCATACTCAATTATTGAGTGAATATCTCCAATAGCTTCAGTCTTACCTTCTTTCAAGTTTCTTTTGAAATTTGAAATGGAACTCTCAATCTTTTCTAACTTTGATTCTAATATTTCCAATCAGAACCCCTTTCTTTTTAATATATGTAATTTGTATTTTAATACTACGATAATCACCCTTTCCTTGTCAATAGATATTTGTTATTTATGTTTTATTTACATAAAAATAAGAGCATTTTTTGCTCTTATGACATTTTGAAAATTGTATCATTGATTTTATCCCTCAGCTGTATCAAGTCTGAGGGATTCATTGTTATCGCAATACTATTGTTTTTCCCTGAAAATATAAGCTCGAAGCAAAAATCCATATCCTTTAGCTTGTCTACTTGAATTTTTAGACTGATATCCTGATAGTCTTCTTTTTTAATAATGACATTTGCCATATTTAGCTATCTTCTTTCCAATCCGAAAGCATGTTGTCTGCATTCCGTGGTGTAGGATTTATGTTATTTTAGGTTTAATCTACTTCTTCAACATCTTCTAATAGTGTTATATCCAGACATCCAGATTCTAATTTTATTTCTCTATCACCGATTTTCAATACTATATCAGTTGTTAATTCAAAAGGTGTAATAAACAAATCCGCTTTTTTATACGCAGCCTCAGCATTTTCAACATCTTCAATATCTAAAAATGTATCAGCGCTTATAACGAAGCAGGTTCTAAACTTAGCCATACTCATTTCTCCCTATCTGATTAGTCTCCTGCAACATAAAAGGAACATGTGTTCTGTTTCTTGTTTTCATTATACATCTAAGCTCTAATATTAGCTACAGTATTTTTTTCTTTTTTTATTTCACTTTGATTGGTATGATATGTAATAGAGCTTGTACATTTTAACAACAAAACTGGAGGTTGTCCGATGTTAAATGTAGAGATCGGGCAATGTCATATTCCTAAGCTTCTAAAGGAAAAAAACTGGACACAGGCTGACTTGGCACGTGCCACTGGCCTGACACCACAAAGCATCTTTCAAATAATTAATCAACCTGTAGACATCCGCATTAAAACAGCAGCGAAGATCGCTATGGCTTTAGGATGCAAGATTGACGATTTATTTGAGTTTAGGATACGACATTGATTAACTGAGACCATTGTCTCAGTACACCTCCATTATCAGCGAATTCGCTGATAAGACTATACTACTATAAGCATAACAGGTTGTATACGCAATATTTTGTCTTTTTTTGTCGAATAGGGAAATTATTTAGAATTTTTCATAAAAAAGAGACAAATCATAAAGATTTGCCTTCTTTTTTAAGTTCATCTGCGTAATATTTTCTTATGGTTTCCTCATTCATGAATTCTCTTCGATCTGAGATGATTTTTTGATTTAAATCAGTTGTTTGGACTTTCCTATCCTCATATATTTCATTAAGAGCTTTTCTGTCCAACTCTTCCCCTTTTAATATTAGCTTATAGCCCTCATATAGAAGGCCTGACTTAACTATACCGATAGGTCTTAAAAATGAAAAACCAAAAATTTCTTTAAGGTTTCTAAAAGTAGAACTTACTACAGTTCTTGAAGCTTGTCCTTGCCCAATCGCATTAGTCAGTTTTGTTTTTATTACATATTCATTATCAACTAAACTTAATGATGGCTTTCTAAGCCCTGGTTTCCCATTCAATGGTCTATATTCTGTTTCAAGGTTTGCTTCAAGACAGTCTTGCAAGGTTGCTTTCTCTACTTTTATTGTTCTCTCACCATTTTTTGAATCATGTACAGTTAGCATATTATTATTATTTAACGCTTTCTCTATATCACTTCTTTTAAGACTAGTCATTTCACTTGCTTCGAAACCTAATATGCCTTCAAAAAGCAATCTAAACAACGCCCTATCTTGAGCATTAATTAATTCTGCACACATTTTCTCTAATTCGTTTTTGGTGATAAATAGTTTTAATGATGAATCTATACACGATAATAAATCATTTGTATTTATTAATCTTGCTAAGTTATTAGAACCCTTAGTAACACCGTTTGCAATTGACCAATCTATATAGGTTATCATCGTGTATAAGAATGTTTCTAATGAAGCTAGAGAAGTTGAATACATTGCTCTTAGTACATTTAGAATTTCTTCAGTAGTGAAATCAAATAAGTCTTTGTTTCTTATTTCCTCTTCTTTTTGAGAATGATTAAACAACAGTGAAATTTGCTTTTGTTGACTATCACCACTTAATGTATCTAAATAACTTTTCTTAAACTGTGAGTTATACCACAAAGCTAAACACCTTCTACTTCATTCAATTTGTATTGAAAATATTTAATAACATGGTTTTTACTGTGAGTTACTTCATTCTTTTTATTCAATAGTTTGTGTTTCGCTAGTTCTGGATTATTTCTGTCGAAGTTAAATCCTTTTTTTGTGATTATTTGTTGCGTCATTTTTGCACTAATCCCAGCAGTGTACATAAAATATGCTATTTCCATCAATCCAACTAAAATGTTTTTATTTATTACAATAGTTTTTTTGGTTTGTTCAAATTTGTCTCCTAGAAATTCTTCGTAATACAGCTCAGTTAATTCATCAAAGAATTCAACCAAAAAGACTCCAATTTTCCTTACAGCAATTTGGTCTTTCAGGAGCCCAGGAAATTTCGTAGCTTCGACTGCTTTGACCATATCATTTAAAGAGTATAAGTAATCTGATTGAGTTGCAATTACATCATGATCTAAACTTATTCTTTGTCCGATCACACTGTTATCTCTAATATGAGTAACAACTTTGTTCACAGGGTTTTCTTCATTCATTTCTTTGAGTTTGGACAGTCTTACAGGTGTCATGGTGTTATGCTGCCCAAACAGCTGTCTCGCAACTTTTTGAGTTACATTGTAAAAGTCTATTTTCATAAATTTATCATCAAAGCTGCCAGACCTTACTGCTTTAGAAATACCAACAATTCGATGATAACCATCAATTACATCAAGCAGAGTGCCCTTCATCACTGTTAAGCTTCTTTTAATGGGATCATAATCTACCTCAATCCCTTCGGAAGACGAACCAAATCTTGCATTAAATATTAAAGTTGAGCTTATTAAGGTGCCATAGATGGTTTTTTGTGAAATATCTTCTACCGCATCATGATTAAGCTCAGGGACAGGTATTTCCCCACCTAAAAACTCAAAATTTTTAGTCTTACTAGTTCTCTGAGTTCTAGGGTTGTATTGAAGCAAATGGTTTTCATACATCTTTGCTATTTCGCTTCTTTTAAGTAAGAATGTGAAGTTGTTGTCATCTACTTTAGTAACATCCTCAAATGTTATAGGAAAATTCAGCTCACTATCATTATTCTGTGAGAAACCTTCCCACGTCGTTTCAATTTCTTGTATTATTCTTTCTGGAAAATAATTTACTGGATTAATTTTTTCATCTTTAGTCACTTCGTATATGCCTGTAGCTAGAAGATATTTCTCTTCTTTCCGAAGCGCTTCTTGTCTCCCAAATCTAATAATGAGATTCATTGTTTCACCAGGTGAAATGCCTTTATGAGAAAGAATACTTTGCAGTCTTTCCCTGAAATTTTTGTCATGTTTATTTTTTTGCAATAGCATTTCTATTGTTTCGTTTAGTAAAGCGTCTTTTTCATCATCAAAAATAACTAGCTTATTCATATAGCACACCTCTTCTAAAACAAAAATAACAAACATATTATCTTAAATCAATTTATAGTCGCAAAATTAATCTAAATGTAAACTTACCTCACAAATTCTAGGAACTTTTGCATAGTTCCCCTATCTGACTTACGAAAAAAATTGACAAAATCCTCTTTTGTGGCACTTTCAATCAATGAAAAATCCAATTCTTTATCCATCAATATACCCGCAGAATTTTCAATATTGTCGTTTTTAGTTAAATATCTCAATGGAGTCTTAGGATCTTTATGATTCCCCTGAGCCATAGCAATTCGTATATCATTGCCAGACTCTTCATATGCTATATCTATCCCAACTCCCTTTAAAGAGTGAGGTTTAAGGTTTCTTGATACAGGTATTCCTAACCTACTCAGAGCTCTGTTGAACGATTCTCTATAAGATCTCGATGTCAATCCATTAAACACTAAATCATTATCCATGCTGTTTTGTTTTCTTAATTGATCCAATTCAATCAAAAAGTTCTTATGAAGGCCAGTAGAAACTACATATGAACCCTTGTTCAATGCCTCAACTTTATATAAATCACCGTCAACTAGCTTAATGTCCATCCATCTAACAGTAAGTGCATACTCAATCCTAAATGAAGTACGGATTAAAAATTTAGTAAGAAGTTTTTTCTTTAAACCGTTTTCCCGCTCTAGCAACATATTTTCAGCAATTCTTTCAGCTTCAGTTTGAGTAGTCTTACCATAGTTATTACTGACTTCTTTTAATTTCTTTGTTTGATCAAACTGGCTTAAATCTATATAGGAAGTATAAGCTTTAAATGACTTTAGGAATTTATACAATCCCTTAACAGAAACTAGCTTACGATTGATTGACGTGTTAGCTAAGCCTTCTTCTTTTAAATGTTTTCTGTAGTTGATCAAATCCATAGAATTTATTTCGATATCCTTTGGAGTTAAAAACTCTATTCCTACAGTCGGTTTAAAGTAATTAAAGAATTGTTTAATGTCACCATAATAATTAACTGCTGTATTAGTCTCAAACATGTGGTGTCTGCGCTGCGTTTTAGAAAAATTATTTAGATTACCAACTGAACCCTCATCATCAATCTTTTTTAGATATGTCATGACATCGTTATAAACAGTGTATTCCTTTAATGGAACTGCTTTAGTACTCATCTCTTCCCCTCCTTCACATTAATTCTTCAATTGTTGAATTGAGAACAATCGCTATTTTTGCCATTTCTATTAGCTTAGCCTCTTCAGGATTAGCTATAATTTGTTCTAGTCTTTTCACTGAAATACCTGATTCAGCACATACACTATTTATAGTTTTGTTCGATTGATCTATAATATTTAGTAAGTTATTAGGCACTGGCACATCTCCTTCGAATGCTTATGTATCTTAGATGCCCTGGCCATTGGTGGTAATTTTATGTAGTGATAAAGTATTCAAATTCATACTCAACAGATTTGCGAAGTTCATTTATGAATTCCATTCTCTTACGGTAGGCTGTGAGAAGATCTCCAGTGTAAGTGTTTGTCAATACGGTTTGATTAAAAGAAAACTCATCTATTTGTTTTAAATACTCAAATACAGCTTGTTTAACCTTATATAGTTCAACTGGTGAATTAATTGATAAACTTAGGCTGCGTAAATATGTAAGTTCTTCTTTTAAGCTGTTGATTATTTCGTATTGATACTCAATGTCCGCACAGCTTTTTTCTGGTGATGCAATCACTGGCCTTACCTCCTAACTATTCAATAATTTCATATATCCAGAAATCATCGATTTTCTAATTTGTTCTTTTTTGATTTCTTTATCTATGTTATTTTTGTTTTCTTGGTGATTAAACCATTCTCCCCCGAACTGATCTATCTTACGAGCATAAACAGTTTTATTAAAATTTATAACATTGTCTTTTCTAGCAGCTAACATAGTTCTCCTCCTAAATTACATATTTCCGTATGTCTTATTTATAGTTTAATGGATAAAAAACTATATGTAAAGCTTTTTTCACGACAAATAGCACATTTTTATAATGTGCTCTTCGTGTTACCACTTTTCAAAAAAAAGGTTTTTGTAATACCTAGAAGAAATAACAAAAAGACGTCAACTCGTTTGAGTTAAACGTCTAATTATGTAACGCAATCCTAACATTATTAACCAATAAAATCAACCTCCGTTACCAATTGCAGCTGTCTCAACTGGATGGTCTGCTTCTTGCTCATTAGCTCCCTGATGATTACCTGCGATAAAAGATAACACAATAACTAAACCAAATACGATCTTTTTCATTTCTTCACCCCCTTTCACCTATCGAATGTTAATTAAATTGCTATTAATTCTAAAAGGTCATTGTCTAAACCTTTTTCTTTTAACTTTATAAGAGGTAAGTTTATCGAAAATTTATCACCTGTTTTCTTGAAGTGTTTAATTGAACTAAAATAAGAGTTCACATCATCATTACATAGACCTTTCAAAAAAAATAAATGCGCTTTTTCATAATCGCTAATACTTATTTTATCTAGTTGATCAATTAAAGTACTTGCTTTTTCTTTATTTCCAATGACTAAATTATGAAATATGACTTCCTGGATATCGGTAGCCTCAGTCGAATATTCATTCACAAACCTATTCTCTTTAACTCCCCAGATATTTTCAAGTGCACAAAGACTTCTTACCATCTCAGTTCTAAATGGACTATCTTCTTCGGTAAGGCTCAAACCTTTGTAATAATGTTCCTTAGCAAGTTGGTAATTTTCAAAAATATAAGAGTTCCCTAAGTGCAATTGTGCAAATATCTTGAATCTGTCCACTGTAGCTGTTTCAAAAGCTAATTTTGCATTTTCTCTAGCTTCAATTGTATTGTTTTGGCTTACATTGCTACTAGCTTTCATTATGAGGATCCTGCAAGTATAAGAATCCTTAACAAAACCTGCTGGAATCATATCAACATCTAGAATTCCGACAATCTCCTTCATTAATCCAAATTCACCATTTAGACACGTTGGATATAACAGCATCAAATTTCTGAATACAGTCATTTCTATACTTTTTGTCTTAATTGAACTCAAATTGTTTTGCGCTTGGATGTAATTTATTTTATTTACTTGTAAATCTTTGTGAACATCATAAATTTCAGCCCACTCTTTACTAAGTGAGTTTCTTGAAGCCTTCATTACTTCTATTAGCATATCTCTTTCTTTGTTAATTTTATTAACATCAAGATATTCCAATCCTTGTCTTGCACATGATTTATTTGGATCTAAGGTCATTATGTATTCTGACATGTAGAGGAGTTCTTCATTAGGGGCAATTAATCTAACCATATCAATAACACCTTGGAGATTGTCCATTTCTTTTTCTGGCGAATTCAGAAATCTGTATAGTCCAGATCTTTGCGCATAGCCAGCCGCTTGAGCAAGCTTTAATGCCAACGCTTGATCTTCTTCACATTTGTTTTTAATAAAAGTTTTTAAATTCATTTTTACCCCCCTTGCTACTCTATATATAATTTACTATGAATGGAGAATTAAGTCAACACATTTTATTTGTTATTTGCATTTTAATAGATTGCTATTTACAATTTTTCCGAAAACCATGTAGTATTATATAAAAGGGTTTATAAGGAGATTATATTATGATGTTAGAAGAAATTGATTTAGACAAGATTTACGACATACGAGAATACCCTGATAAAAACAGTGGTCGCTGCGACAATTGTGATACAGCGCAATTTAAATCGACTATATCTAAAGGTGAATTTATACGCAAATGCGCCAAATGTGGGATGAAAAAGAGGGTTTAACCCCTCCCTCCACTCTTATCCTCCTGGACGAATATCAGCCATAAGCTCACCTCCCATACTATTAGCCTCCTACTTTAATTGCTTCAACAATCATTTTCAATCACCTTCTAAATGAAATACTTCTTTTATTTAAATTCATTTAACGGCAGCACACAATCTCTTTATCATATTGTATTTAATATAACTTTTTTCCCTTCGGAATTCTTCAAGCATTCCTTTCAATACTTTAGCTGTTGCTATTCTTCCTCGGAATACTTTGTTATCAGTTGAAAAATATTGATTAAACTGATATTTTAACCTTTTCTTGAAAGTAGTCTCTCTATGATAAATAAAATTCAAAAAATTCTCTTTCTCAATGTTTGAGAGCGTGATAATAACCATAATTATTGGGAGTCCAATTATCCCGATCTTTCAAAAGATGACTGAACCTTTCCAACCTAGTTTTGTCCAGACCAAATCGCTTTTTCCATAAAGATTCAATAGTTGATATTGAGCAATTTTGATTGACCGGAGTAATACTAGCTCTAGTTCTTGTATAAATATATCCTTCTTTAACGCTTCTGTACCGCTCTTTTAAAAGATAAGCGACATTTCCCTAATTACAAATGACTTCCACCAGTTACATCCATATTATGCCCAGTAATAAAACTCGCTTTTTCACTCGCTAGAAATGAAACAACATTTGCAATTTCTTCTGGTTGACCCTCTCTTTTTAAAACACTCATGTTCTTTGCATTTTCTTGACCTTCTTCTGTATGCAGCCAAATAGCAGTTGAATCCGTATCAATAATCCCAGGCATTACAGAATTAATAGTAATGCCTTTTTCACCCAATTCCTTTGCTAGTGTAAACGTCATTGTATTAATCGCGCCTTTTGTCATACTGTATATCATCATATGCGGAAATGCGATACGTGTCACACCTGATGATAGATTTATTATCCTACCTTTGGGTTCTATAAGTCCGATTAGAGATTGTGTGATAAAATACGGTGCTTTAACATTTGCATTAAATAGACGATCGAACTCATCGTAGTCCACTTCTCCAAATCCATTTGATGTAGCATGTCCAGCATTGTGAACAATTGTATGCAACGATACATTACTATCTTGGATTACCATTTCCTTGGTCTTTTCGATGAATTCGTTAATCCCCTCACTGGAATTGAAATCACCTTGAATTAAATGTGCTTGTCTGCCAATTGATTCAATTTCTAATTTGACTTGATTAGCCTTTTCAATATTTTGATTATAGTGTAATAATAAATTGAATCCATCATTAGCAAGTTGGATTGCGATTGCTTTTCCTATCCCTCTAGATGCTCCTGTTACTAATGCATAATCATTTTTTTTCATGTATTATACCTCCCTTTAAAGTGAGTGTAAGGGTTAACCTAAGGGTAAGGTCAAACACTTAATACTTACTTAGATGGAAAAATAAATTCCGAAAGACGTTTGGAGGAATATAGATAATCATCCGGACTTAATATACGTTCATAAATATATGGTTCAGATAATTCTATTTCATTTTTTTGAATTATCTCATTTATTTTTAATATCGATTCTTGTTGATACGGATCAATTTCATAAAAAAACTTTTGCGCTTGAAAACCAAAATAATTTGTGATTGCCAATTGATTCGATTCGTAATTTTCCAATTGTAAGGCGATGCTAAAAGGGTAAATTTTATTATCTATCAGTTTATATGTTATGATTCTTTCATTCTTTTTAACATTAAGTCCCCTAACTAATCCTTCTAGGTTATTCAGTGCTACACATATATTTTCATTTGGTAATAATTCATACTCATATACGAACAATGATTCTAGATACTCTTTTTTTATTTCGTTATTTAAAATCGTAATTGTAGGATTCAGGCTTTTCAATTTATTTATTGTTTGATTTGCATTTTTTATCTTATTTATTTCCAATTGAAGCTTTTCTTCTATCAAATTACTTATTTCAGCATCAGATAACTTTCTATGAATGATTTTGCTGATTTCATTTAAACTAAACCCTGCTTGTTTTAACAAATTTATTCGTTTAGCAGTTAGTAACTGATTCTTATCATAATATCTATAATCATTATTCGGATGAATAAATACAGGATTCAAAATATTATGCTTATCATAAAGATACAAAGCTTTTCGTGATAAGCCAGTTAATTCGCTAAAGTCTTTTATCAAAAGCAAATTATTATTCACTTATGAATCACCTACTATCAATTTCATTTAAATTTATAATATACATTATAAGATTTAAGTTCAATTTATTAAAACGTGATTCTTCCACTTGAAGAGACGTTCTGAATAAATACAATACGAAACATAAAACCCATTCATATGCAAATAGGTTACAGTTCAAGCTTTTTAAAACGTCATGATTTTGTTTTAAATCTGTATTTAGAAAGAATAACTCTTTCATTAAAAGAATGATTTTATTTTGATAACTTTTGTCTCTCTTTTAATCTTCTATAAATACTCCACCCAAAATAATTGTATTTAAACGCATTGCTACATCTCTCTATATAAGTGCTATTTTAGCATATAGCTGGTCGATACTCACCAATATTTTCTTTTATTTTCCTCTTCAGATTCCTAAAATACAATTTCGCACCTCATAAAACAGCCTGAGTTTCTAAGCTTCATTTTAAGGAAATACTTGCAAAAAAATTAGAAGGAGTAACTCCTAGGGTTAGGTTTAAAGTTGTTTTTGTGTGTAAATATCCCCTTTTTTAGGTGCGGGAAATTAGTAATACATTGAATGAAACAATGACAAAAAGCGTGTGAATTAAATACTATTTCTTCTAATTTATGTAAAATTCATTTCATTTGGTGATATCCTCACTATTGAAAAATGATTAGAAAGGAAGTATTCCAATGAAAAAGTTTTTTGTTAAGATGTTGCTAGTTCTCATTTCAGCAGCAGTATTTATTCCATCCACAGCTACACATGCAGCAGAAAAGATCGAACAGAAAGAAGATTTGGTAGTAACTATCAATCCTACTGAGCTTCAGAAACAACTTGCTTTAAGAGATGTACCATTAGAAAAACAAGAAGCCTTGCTTCAAGCATTTAAAGCTATTGAGAATGCCAACAATGATCCACTTGCTACTACAAATGGCCCTAAGGGTGCAGCTATTAAGGCAGCAATCAAAGTAATTAAAGGCTTAGTAAATAACGACTGGGCAAAATGGGTTTTACAGCAACGTTTTGGAAAGGAAGCTGTAAATGGTACTGTCAAAAATGCAAACAAGATCATTAAAGAATTAGAAAAAATTATTGATACTCCAAAAAATGCAGCTGGTAGGGCTAGAAAAGTTGTTTCTGCAGAGCTTAAAAAACATATAGATTCGGGTGTAGCTGATACAATCGGACTTGTTGTTGAATACATTGTTCTCACTGCTGATTTACTCATACTTTAGATAAAAGGATGGTAACTATATATGTCACAAAATCAATTTATTCAGTTCCAAAAAGCCAATGGTTTAGACGATGAAGACGTTCAATTCCTTATCACTCTCTCGGGAGCATTTTGCACCTGTGAAGAAGAAAACAAAAAGGCATATGATATAACAAGGACAGCGTTTATTAGACACTTTGGTGAAGAATTAAACCTTTCAGATATTGAAGGAAATACTAGAGATGAATATGAAAAGATCATCAATCAATTTCTAAGCAAGAAGGATAAAAAAATCAATGTAGATGAACTCTTACAATCTTTTTATGCTGCAGATATGATGGATGGATTAAAAAAGAAATTCAATTAATGGCCTTCGTAAGTAAGTTGTGTGAAAAGGGGAGCTGTTTATATGCTCCTCTTTCTTATTAAAAACATCATTTTATTTAGTTATACTTTTATTTTTATGATACCTCTAATGAAATAAAATCAAAATATGTCAATAGTTATATTCGTATTTCCCGTCAGCTGGCTCTTTAAGCCAATCCCCTAGCCGTTTTGAATTTATTTGGTTCATCCATTCCACGTCCAACTTGCGGAATAGCTCTTCACCTATTAATTCAAATATTGCGCTCTTTCTGCGGTCGATTCCACAATAATCGAGTGCCCAGTATTGTGCTTTTGTTGGCCTTCGTCTTTTGTGTTTGGCTAGCACCTCGACATTTTTTGCTCCTACTGCAAGACAAAGCTCAAACGGCATCTTATATTTTCTTGACACAATTCCGCACGCTTGTGCGTATGCTTTTCTACCTTCTTTTGTTTTTAGGGCTCTCATTTCTTCGAGCTCATCGTTTATTCGAGACACAGTTTCTTCCCATGAATCTCTCATATTTTCGTTTTCCTCCTCTATTAGAGCATCTTGAACATGTCGATATTCATATTGAAGTTCTTTATTATTATCAAATTCTTTAATTCCTTTTAAGAATTCATTATGTTTCTTCTCAAAAGCATTTGTTTTAGCTAAATTTTGTTTTAATTTTTTCTCAATTGGCACATATCATTCCCCTTTTTATGTAGAAGCTCAGTAATTTAATTGGTTGTTTAAGTATTCCTCTACGCTGCCATCAAACCCTGTATACCCTATTTCAAGTTCATCTATAATTTGTTCCTGATCCGCCCAACCTTTGAACATATTGTGCATGTTTGGTTTTGAAAGTTCCTTTTTAATTATATCTCTCATATCTTATGCCTCTTAAATATATGTAATTTGTATTTCATCCAGAATAAACAAATGCACAAAGCAACATAATGGCCAATAAACTAAATATAGCAACACTGATTAATTCATCTCGCCGCTTTAATAACCGCTCCTGGATTGTTTTCAACTTCTTCACCCCTTAGAATATGTGTTATTTATTTGTTTAAAACTCATGTTTTATTTAGTTTTCACTCAAGCAGATTTTATTTCTGTTCTCTGTTTCTTATTAGCATCGCTATACTCGCCTTATGATCCTCAGCAATAGAATCTCTATGGTTTGCTATGTCTTCAATATCCTTAAACATCACATGAGTTAAATCATTGAATAGTTCAAAATTTGCAAGATTTTCCCCTCGGAACGCTTTGATTCTGTTCTTATATTTATAAATATCTTTAATTTCGTACCTATTCCACATCTTTAATAGTGATAATTCTAAATCTTTCATAACGTGTCCACCTTTATAATATATGTTATTTATTTATTTGATCAGTCGTCTTAAATTGACGACTTAAGTATCAATACACTCATTAATCTTCCCCTAAAGTTTCCTTAGTCATATCCCTATCTTTGTTTTCACCGTATATAATATCTAAAGACAATCAGCTGTTTCTGATAACCAAACAGTTTAAGTGTGTGTATGTATATTTAAAATTCTGTAAATGATTTTCTGACCTCGTTTTCTGACTTCGTGCTAAAAACACTGAAAATTTTCACCATTTCATTGTTAATGGGATTAGGTGTATGATCTAATAATGAATCATGAGTTGCCCCCCACCTCATGTGCATTAATTCTGGTGCGGTAAAACTGGCATCAGATTTAATTTGTTTCAATTCGCTATTTAATTCCTCATTAGTTGAAATCTCTAAAATTTGATTTATTACATCTGTTAATTGTCGCATTTTTTATTCACTCCTCTTTCTCTGATATATAGAATCAAATTATACGATCTTACTTTAAGCTTAACATAAGTTTATAATTCATTTATAAATTAGATAAAAGAAACATTTTATAGCTTTAAAAATTTAAAGTTTTACAAATAATGTTTCTAATTGTTTATTTCCATCATTACAAGACCAATCTTTCAAGAATAGTGAGGCATTATCTAAGTCAGCAATGTTTTTTACTGTCACACAAAGTCTGTTAGCAGGCTCTCTATAAAATTGGCTTCTTTTTCTACATTCTGGACACTGACAATATTTATTCAGTTCGTAAACCGTTTCACCGCTTAATGTTTTACAGGTTCGGTAATTTTGATATTTAGGTTTTGTTACCATTTTAATAGCTCCCCCTTGTTGTATGTAAAATCAATATCTTGGAAACTTCATCTACAATCAATTTGGTGACTTTCCTTATCGCCAATGATTTTCCCTATTGCTAATGAATCAATTGCTTCTAATTCATTTAAAAAACTATCAACTTTACAGATTAAATTATCAACTGATTCAGTTGGAATCTTCTCTTCTTGTAAACTTCCCATAGCAAGTATTATTTCTTTTAATGCCTCTGCTTGGTTTTTGTTAAGTGTATGACCTCGAAAATCCTCCATATTATTTACTCCCTTCTGTAGAAAATCAGCGTTCTTCTTTCCTTATATCAGTTCTACTCGCATATTCGAAATTTCTCTATTTTCATTTTCCATCTGCCTTATCGAGTCCACAGCTTCCTCTGTACTTACATCTTCGTTTTCAACCTCAAACCAATACTTCTCGTCAAAATCTTTATTTTTGAATTTATAGAATGTGATTTTTCTGCGAAGTTCTACTTTAAAGGTTGCACCAAATACCATGCATAGCCCCAATATAATTCCTTTAGAGCGATAAACGTCAGGGGTTTCATCCCTGCCGACTGGATTAGAGTTGTAGAGGTTTCTCAAATAATTCTCAGCCTCTTCTTCTAGCATTTCTCGCTGTTTAGACTCATTTAAGTATTTCAGATTCATTCACACCTTTCTGTAGAAAATCAACATTTTATCAATAATCAAAATCTAAATAGTCTTCTACACCTAGCTTTTGCAAATAGTCGACTGCATCTTCAATCGTTTCAAAGCGTTTATTTGTATGTTCTTTGCACCATTTTTCTGTATCTAGGTAAACATCATCGTTATCAATGTATGGTTGCATATCCTCTAAAGAATCAATCATACCTAAAATTAATTTCTTTCTTTTATAAATTGCTCCAATGTGCATTCCAGATCGAAAGTGTTGAAAAGTACACCATAATTCTCTTGCCATATTATCATTTCCCTTCTTTATAAAATTCTATTTTTTTACTTTTAAATTTTTAGACAATCTGAAATTTTAATTCCTTAACGTTTCTATATGGGTGTATAGCTCTTCTAGCCTCATTTAAATCGTTGTATTCACCCCATACAACTTCTTCAATCACTCTTCCTTTTTTGTCTAGGGTATATGCGAAAACTGTAAATGTCATTCCAAATGTGGATGCTTTCATATCAATCTCTCCCTTTAAAGTTAGAATTTTATTTAGTATAAAGTGTCCCATTTTCCAGCTTTACACCAAGTCTATTTAACGAGTCCTTATCAAATTCTAAAGGTCTGGATTGCGCTTGATCCATATAATAAGTTAGTGCGTGTTTTGGATCGCAGAAGAACTCTGTATACCATTCGCTGTACTCCACTTCTGTTTTATCTGTTATATGCTTGCCGCACATTCCGCATTTAATTTTCTCCATAAGACACCCCTTTATTTCAATACTTCTTCTAAAGCTACATAAACCTTCTCATGAAGATGTATGGCGGTTCTTATCGCTTCTTCTTCACTTTTGAAGCCAAACTCTTTACCTAGATACCGAACGTCTATATTGAATCTTCCTTGTTCTGTTCCATGATAAATTACTGCAATAGGTATGGGTTCTGCTGAGAGGATTCTATGAATGACTTTATATCCTGTTTCTTCAAGAATGCTGTATTCGTCATTTCGGTTTAGTTTTTGTTTAGTCTTTCTCATTTCAAGTCCCTCTCAGCACCCGATGACTTGATTCATCTGCGGCTTTTCTATATCTTTATTATATATGTTATTTGTTGTTTTGTAAATGATTTTATGTGTTATTTATATTTTTATGTTAACATTAAAACCTTTGATGTATCTAACATATAGTAAGACTTGTTTTTCATTGTCTTGTTATATTCTCTCTCACCTTCGAATTCATTGATAACCGCTCTTTCCTCTTCGTTCATTTCAGTATACTCTGTATTACCGTATGATGGTGGCAGCCACCCTTTTTTCTGACTTCCGAAAATATTGAACTTCTTTAAAATCTCATCATTTTTAAATTCAATATGACATGTACCTTTTTTGTAAAACGTTAAGTAAAAATACTTCAAATCAATTTTTTTCGTTTCCCCATAGTGTTTAGACAGTTTTAGAACGTCATCAATATTAACATCGTCAGTAAGGCCATTGTCTAGGTAGTTGAACACTTTTTCGATATCTTTGAGTTTATCCATAACTGTATAGTAAGTTGGATCATAATTACCGTCCCAAGTACCATAGCCATTGAGTGGGATTACAACTTTTTTATTTATTTTATATGACTTGTTTGTTTTCCATCCGTTATATAAGTGAACATTTTTTGATGTTTTATCATAATAGTGTTTATGGCTGAACTCCTCAAACAAATTTAAAATGGTTTCTTCGACTCCCTGAATCATTTCTTTACTCATTTGTATTCTTAATGTGTATATGTTGAATAATGAGAAATCATAATCCTTTAACTCTTCGACATGCTGCAAATATTTTTGCTTTAGATTGCTTGTAAAAAGACTCATGAATCCAGCATTATTAAACAGTGTATTCCAATACTTTTGCCTTACACTTTTAATAAATTCGTTTTCCGTATCTTCTGTATAGTTCTTTGCAGAAGAATCCAATTCTAATTTTAGTATCGGTTTAGAAGTTTCTTTAAAGCTATTTAAGATTAACGGTTTCATGCTATTGTATTCATTTATAAGTTTCAAGCCTGCTTTAAGCTCATAGTTAAATTGCTCAACAATTCCCCTTATGTAATCAGAATCAATTAATTGAGTTGATTTATAATCATCTGAAAGTTTGTGGCTTTCATCTTTTTGCAATTCATCTAAAAGAACACTGTTGTATTCACCGTTATCAATTTTTATATAAACTAAAGCTATCTCTACGCTTGTCTCTCTTTCAGAACTAACAAAGGCATCTTTTAAAAACTCAACATCTGAATCAAGATCCGTCAACCTTCTTACTAGATATTTTCTGTCATTCGAATAAGGATTTTTTAAAGTTTCGGCGTTTAATAAACAAACAATCTGACCCGCTCTATTCTGTGATTCAATTAAATCGATAGCCTTTAACAAATGTTTATCTCCATTACTGAAAGGAGGATTCATAAATATAAGATCATATTTCTTGTATGTATTAAAAGATATAAAGTCATCAGATATAACTCTAAAATTTTTCCCTTTTAAGACGTGGCGCAAATTTTCATCATGTTCAATAACATCGATATCATATTTTGATTCTCTTCTATAGTTCTTAGTGTAATCAAACTGTTTATAAACTGCATCAACTAGATTCCCAGAACCTGCTGATGGCTCTAGAACAGATTTAATATTCTTCCAATCTATTTTTTTATTCATTTTATTTATTAAACTTGCTGGAGTGGGATAAAAATCTGGATTCTCTTTAAACATAAAAGCTCCTTCTAGGGGAACATATTTGATTTGTTCCCCATATCTATTTTTTAATTTGTTCTATATGTGTTTATAATAGGTTCTATACCTTCTTTTTTGAAGTAATTCAATACCTCATCAAATTGTTGCTTATCACAAGAATGATACTTGCTGGAAATAGTTAAGAAACCCTTAGATTCTTTAACATTATTCAAAACATTTTCAGGAATTTCATGCCACCCTTTAAAAATTAATAAATCGGAATAAAAATAGTTGTAGTACAATTTTCTTTTGTTCTGAGGCTTAAAGACAAGTTTTACAGCATTTTCATATTGAGCATATTTAGTTGACGCAAAAGAATCGAATGTGATTTGTTGTGTAATAAATGACCCTAAATCAGATATGTAGCAAAGTGTGTATTTTTCACCTTTCTTCAAATCGCCATGTTCAAATTGTTCTTGGATTCCTTCTACTTCCACTAATAATTTATAAAGATTTTGCTTAAGTTCTGGTATTTCAATTTGTTGAATGATACTCTTTGATAGACTAATATTGGCCAATTGCATTTTCTTTTTGAATTCATTTTTATAAGCTTTCCAACATTCATTTTTCCATGTTTTACTCAAGTCTAACTCTTCAATAATGGATGATGAAATGTTTTCCAATATATCTGCTTTAGTAATAAGTTTATTTAAATCGTCTTCTTTAATAGCTTGTCGATGTTCAACTGTCTTTTTGATTTCACAGCCCTCTACTAATCCCACATACCTAGCATAAGAATAACCTTGAGCATCTACAACAAACATCAATTTACCATCAGAATAAACCGCTACGCCTTTTCTAAACCATTTGACGGTTCTTTTTTCTAATTCGTCCATCATATCGTAATCTAAATAAGAATTAATTCTTTTATCTTCAGTGAAGCTACCACCCGTTTCTTTTAAGAAATCAAAGTTAGTCATTAACATATTTCAGAAATTTTCATAAGCATCAGCATTATTAAAGTGAATTTCTTTAGTGATTTTTACATCTTCGTTTGAATAATCACCTTTTTCTACTTCATTCTTATATTCTGTTAATGTACAATTCTTATTTAAGTTAGCAAATTGTGAATTCATCACGAAATATTGTTGTTCTTCATCAAGTTCTTTTATTTCAATAGATGAAGTGATTTCTTCTACCTTTTCGGACTCTTCAAGTTGGGTTCTTTGATATTCTTTATTTCTTCTTTCCTGTTCTTCGAGATATTGTTTAAATTCTGCGTCTTTTTTTAGTTTTTCCTCATTTGCTTTTTCTTCTGATTTTAGGTCATACATTTCACAATCAGTTTTTATGTCTTCAGTAGGTTCTGTTTGTTTGTATTCCCAATCGATTGAAACATTACCGTAAAAATTATAGCTTCCAGCATAATCTGTATAAGCATCCGCAGCACTGTAACAGTGACGGTAATGGTTTAACACAGTTTCACAGTACTCACGAACCGCAGAAAGATAAACACTCTTTTTCTCATAAGGTGTTTTCTTGATTTCTATGTTGATGCTGCTGTACATATTGTTTCCGCCTGTTCTCACAGAGAACTTAAAGCCTGGGAAGCGTTGTGTAAGATGTTTTTTAATTTCTTTAGAAATCAATTTCACATCTTGTTCTTTATTAACTTCAAATGGTTCCCACTGTGTAGCATTCCAGAGGTTAAAGTCATTCTTTTTCACCTTTTCATTCCGATCTGCCGTCTCAATATATGTAATTTTGTTTTTAGTGATATCGTTAGCAACTTCTAAAGATTCGTTTGTACGTTTACTCCACCAACATTTTTTAAATCCAGAGTATCGAAAACCGTTAGATTTTAAATGAGTCAATGTTTCATTTCCTGGCTTATTATCAAAGTATAATTCGATCCCATTCAATTCTTCATTAATTTTTAAAACTGCTGTCATTTTCAATCTCTCCCTTTAAAATATTCATTTTATTTCGTTCTTTTCTATATCTTTATTATATATGTTATTTGTATTTTAATCAATACTTTTTATATGTTATTTTTAATTTATTTGAGTATTTTATTACGTCCTATGAGGGGTTTGGGGTGGTGTAGGACGAAAGGGCAATTCAACTTGTTGAAGTGACCAAAGTCAGCACCCCAAGGTCTTATTTTCAGTCTATATATTATTTATAATTTTAACTTCTTTTCTTTTACGAGAGACCCCCTAATAACCCTTGTGGCTGTTGAGTTTTTAAAATGATTTATTGCTTTTGTTTTCATAGGTCATTTTCTAACCACTCGATTAATAGACGTCTCATTCTAAATGATGGGATGTAAATGTTGATTGATTTGTTATTCCTTATTGCTGATCTCCATATCCATTGAATCATCTCTGATAATGCGTAAATGTCTTGATCTATATTTATGTTATTCTGCTTAAAGAAATCATTAATAGCTGGATTAACAAATCTGTTGATTGAATAAACTAATGATTTCTTGTGACTGTATTCATTAGTCGCTTTAATATTACACGCTAAGAATCCTTTAGTGTATCCTTTACCGCTCAACTTCCCTTTATGAGATTTAAAGGTTGTCCATAGGTTCTCATTTGATTTAGACTTTATGATATTTTGGTAATAGTTTAAGATGTTGTTTTTTAACCGCTTATGTAACACTGTTCTACTTTCAAACCAATTTTTAGACAATGCGTAATAGTCGTCACCTACCTTGTTCAGATCTCCTTCGTAAATCTTTATCTTATTCTTCAAAGCAGCTTTAACCTTTTGGTCTAGGGATTCATTATGTTTAATTAATTTATAATTTTTACTTTCTTTTATGACTGATAACAATTCATATTCAATACCGTGTAAGTCAAAATAATACTTTTGAATCTGAGCATTAAACAAATATGTTAACACGTACACCTCGTTAAACTTAGCAAAGACATCGCTAGGGAATTCCCAGAACAAAACAGATTCATTGTGATAGATTAGATTATCACTTTTGGCCAGCTTCTTTAATGTCTGGAACTCTCCTTTGTATTCCCTATTCAACTTTTCTTCATTCTCAGAGTTCCACAATATCTTTCCGTTGTTGTTAATGATCCAGTTGTTTTTAAATAACATATCTAAATCATCTTTAGAAATATTGAATTTCTTAATCACTTCCATTGCTTCATCAAGTACCAAAGTATAATTGCCTGAGTAAATTAAATCTTTGGTTGTTTGATCAGACATGCTAAATAATGCGTGAGTTGCAACAATGTCCTTGTTTTCTGAAAGTAACTTATGAAAGGAATCAATTTTATATAATACTTCTCCCTTTTCTGTGTGAACCTTTGGCTCATAAAACTTTCTGTTGCTGCATGACTTCTTAATTCTTGATACTTCATCCAGATATGGCGTGATAAAAATGAAATGCTTATCTAAAGATGCTTCATTCATGTGATCAATCATTAGACTCGTTTTACCGCTGCCCATAATCGAATCAATAATTTTTACTTTTGACATTCGTTCTCCTCTATTCAAAATTTTATGTATGGCGAGCTGAGCTACCGCTCACCGTTTAAAACATTTAAATACAAAGTAAGACAACCATGAAACAATAAGGATCAATGTAGCAATAGCATATGTCCAGTTAATGATGTATTGTGCGCTGCTACTAAATAACCCTTTGATAAGCCAGAATACAATGAATGTGATACCGAAAGTGATTAGTGAGTACCATAATTGTTTATGCTGCATATATGTTTACAAAGTGCTGCAAGGTGCTATAATATAGATGACAAAGGGAGAAGTACCTCCCAATGTCTAATGATGATTAACGGCGTATACGTTTGCGTGTCCTTGACCGAGGTCGCTTATGTGTACGCTTTTTCTTTTGGCTTATACTTTTAGTGATACTTACAACCTTTTCAATAATCACAAGCATATTGATTAAGACTGTAGTAAGACTGATTAGTAAAGCCATTATTATAGTCACCTTTTCAAGCACTTTTGCACCTCCTTTCCATACTTATATTATAACATATAATCATGATAATGTGTGTAATTTGTTGTTTATTAATCAAATAAAAAACACTCTCAAGTTAGACTTAAAAGTGTTTGAACAAAAATTATTTACCGCTTTCTGATTCTAAATGATTTCGAGTTTAAAGATGTCTCGTTTTCCTTTACCTCAAACTCTTTAAGGTCAATTTCTAATGGCTTATAGTTTGCAAAACCCATATGTAACATCTCATCAGTAATTACATCACGCAACATCATGGCACCAGATTTTCCTTCTTTAACATCAACTAGTTCTTGCTGTGCTGTATCTGATCCGTATGCAGTTAATAAATGCCCGTTTAAGCTTGGATGATTAAATATAATACAGTCTCTTCCTTCTATATCAGTTGACAAAACTCCAGTAGTCTCATCAACCATTATTGCATAATCACCTTCTTTAGGTGTGAAGAAGAACTTCGCCTCTTCTTTCTCATTAAATTTTTGGATGTTTTTATTATCAGTAAAATATATTTTCATGTGTAGTCTCCCCTTTAATTTGGCCAATTGGTTACCGTTTATCTTATATTTATATTATACCATTTCAACTAATAACAGGCAACAACATATATGTAATTTGTATTTTATTTTGGTGGATTTTATCTCTTCTTTAAATTTGTTTATATGGAGTTATATAAGTCATTAGATAAGATAGGTTGTGTGATAAATTTAAATCTTTGTATGAGGCTGTGAGTGTGCTTAGAATTGATGTGGTAAAGGTATTACACAGCTACTTTCGTATATATCTTATTTGTTAAATATTCTTTATCAATGTAAAATGACATAGCTTTATTAGTATACATCAATGTTATATCAACTAGTATGCAATCACTATGGTAATAAGGAGCATCGTTTATCTGCTTTACCCAAAAGTTATACCCTTGAGCAATTAAAACCTCAAATTCGTTAACAGGTAACTTTTCATTTGAATAGCATTCTATTTCTTTGTATTTCAACAAATGCTTAGAAACATCTTCTTTCCATTGTTTATCAGTTAAATTATCTACAGAGTATGTATTGAAGTAATGAATTTTCTTTTTCATTTCTATTCCTCCATTTATTAAGTACTCGTCTACTTCCTATATTTATATTATATATGTTATTTGTGTTTTTGTCAATTATTATTATATGTTATTTATGTTTTTATAAATGTAACTTTTACTTTCTGTGAATTGCTAAATGTGATATAGTGGACGCAATATTATTCATAAAAATAACACTTCGATTTCCTGACCCACGTTATTCATACGAAAAGTTCCGCATAATGGAACAAACTTTCAAAATTACATCATTTTTTAAAAAATTTTAAATTTAATTGAATAAAGTATTGATTTTTCTATTTAATTGTGCATTCAATTTGCCTCAAATAAAAAAGCAGACTCACAAAGGAATCTGCATTATAACTATAATTATAAGACGTATTCATAACCATAAAACACCAGTAGAGGGGGGTATATTAACATCCAAATCGCTAAAACAAAGAACAAATGTGCCCATAGCACTTCCATTTCCACACCCTTTAAATTTTATCGATTTTAGCCTATTTTCTATCGTACTTGCTATCGTAAACGCCTTATATATCAACGTTAATCCCTTCCCCTACTCACCCATTTTTCATGATTCCCATCAAATTTGACCACTTTTCCCTACTCCCACAACGACTTTACGATCACTCACCTTTCACAATCATCAAATTATCGTCAAACTTATTGATATTACTATGTATTTTCACTTTTTGAGCAATTTTACGATATCGTCCTCAAAAATTTACGATAACAAAAAATGAGACAGTCAATTGACCATCTCATCCTATTTATTTCTTTAATGATTTAAGTCTATCTAAGTAACTCCCCTTGCTTATTTGTTTCTCACCCTTATTTGTGTTAGTTTGCTGCTTTAAAAACGCTGACTTTGAATTAAATTTTGGAACGTATACCTCTTCTTTAATTGGTTCAACCTTTCTAGAGTCAATCAGTTCATCTAATTGTTTCATTCTTTCATTAATCCACCCTAGTCCACTTAAAATACAAATCACTTGATTCTTACCAGTATCATAATATCCTTTAAATAAATCTAATGGTTCTCCTTCATTAAAGAGTCTCTTAAAGTTAATTTGATCAGTCAGATCAGCATTACCATCTATAATAACACCCGCTTTAACTAATGAATTAAAATTATCTGCGCTATATATCGATTGCTGCCATGACTGTTTAATGTCAGCATGAAGAGTGTTTGCAAATTTTCCGTTATTATAATCAGATAAATCCATTTTTGATATCACTGTTACACCTGGAGTATTGAAAATTTGATTTAAGTCCTTTTTGTCTAATGTACTGTAGCTAGATGGAAGGTTTGTATACCCCTCAACCTCTTCAAGCATATCAATAAATTGTTTGTTTACCTTTTGATATAGGATTGGCTCTGAGAATGTTTTAATGCCCTTTTGAGACACTTTAAGATTGTCTAGTGGAATTATATTCAATTGCTTTTCTGTCAGTTCCTGGAGGCATTCAACGGTGTTTAATTGATTCAATATCACTTCACTTTGATCAGGAAGTACAGGTACAGCAACTACGGTTTTGTTATCCAAATATTCATCTAATAATTCAATTAATGTCGGTGCGATTCCTGATCCTGTGCCTCCTGCTGTTGAAAAGACTACGAATACAATTTGAATCGATGGTTTTTCCATTGCTTCTTTAATGAATTCAACAGATGATTCCCAGTTATTTTTAAAATAGTTGATAGCTGCTTCCCTGTCCTTACCTACTCCCTCGGATCCTACTAACTTAAGCCTGTCTTCAACAACTTCTAAACTATTTAAATCTGAGCTAGAGTAATTGACAGCAATACTGAAATATCCTCTTTTCATAGCTTCATCTGCAATACTCCCACCACATTGACCAATTCCAACAAATCCGTACATTAAACCATTTCCCCTTCCAAATGATATTCTAAGGCCATAACTCCATATGAAGTAATAATGAACTTATGGTGTTTACTCGTTGAATCTCTTTCAATTAGTAGCAACGCCTCTAATTTACTTAAAGACGATCTTATAGTCGATTCTGAGAATTGTGTCTCTACTTTAACTGATTCGCTCTTTAAGTCTTCTTTCGTCATTCCTTTTATTAGCCTGATTGCACCGCATTCTTGCAGCAAAGTTAACAGTGATACATCGTCAATATTCAATCTAGCCACGACTTCATCAAAATATGTCATACTGCACCTCCATTGATAGAGTAACAAAAGTTATCCATATAGACACATAATATAAAATTCTCATTGGGTGATATTATGAAATATAAGGTTAGAAGCAATCTAAAGAATTACTTAAACTCCAAAGGTATTAAACAAAAGTGGCTTGCTGACCAAATAGGCACTAATTCCAGCAGGATTTCTATTTGGTGTACAAATAATGATGAAGGGTTTTGCTCAAATCCCCCTTCCCTTCCTTATGCTATGGCCTTGTGCAAACAATTGAAATGTAAAATCGATGATCTATTCTCAATTGTTGAAGACTGAGTAATCAGTCTCACTTATTAAAATACAAATAACATATATTTATTATTGACTAAAATACAAATTACAAATATAATCACCTTATAACGTACTGAAATGAGGTGATTTATTGGGATCATGTAACAAGCAGGACATCATTGAACTTCTTGAATATCGGATTGTTAATGGTATTGCTTCTCAAGAAGAGAACATTTTTTATGAAGACTTCAAATGGTTTGGCAAAACGGACGAGTCTTCTACCCTGTTTAAAAGATTGGCATTACATATTGAAAGACAAAATAACAAATAGAGGAGAGCGCTTTTGGGGAGAAAAACAAATGATTTAAGTAAGCAAGTATTTATCTATAGTCTCGATACTTCTAGTTTTTATAATGACCGAGAGAATTTATTACATAGAAAGATTTTAAAGTCTTATAGATATAGAGATTTGCTTAAAACACATAATGGGGATACCAAAAAAAATAAGAAATACATAAAAAACAGAATCGCTAAATTAAAACAGGAGTTAAATCAAGCCTTCAGTGAACATGAAAGTGTACGAATGCTTAGAGCTGACACGTTAACTGACAATAAAAAGATCGCTATGTTTGATTCAGTTATGACTCGCACCCTAGGTATAAAAGAAAACAATTTTTCTGATGATGTAATTGTGGTTCAGGTTTACCACTTTCAGGTGTTCAAGAGCATTCTTGATAAAGGTTTTGTACATAACAATGAACTTTATGTTTACTTTACAAGTTCAGCAGGTCAAATCAGAACTAAAAAAGCTTGTTTTATTAAGAAGTCTACATATGATAAATATCAAAACTCATTAACTTGTGGACTTAGTCTAGATCACATCAATTCTAAAGGCGGTATGAACATTAATAAGTGGAATGCATATCTCGCATTATCCAATAGTGCAAGCAGCCACTGGGATATTGATATAAGTAAAACAGTTGTAGTTGATGATTTAGAGACTGAAGTAATGAGTGAAGTGGATTATATAAATCGAGACACATACGAGATTACTAGAAAGAAAATGAATATCCCTATCGAACACACAGACGGCTGTGGTATTATATCTCCTCAGCTCAGCAAAAAAAGTTTTATGGTTAGGCTTCCTTGGGTTAAGGGCTTGTTAGTTCCTTTTGATTTTCACAAATTTGCTGACAAACACAATAAATCCAAAATAACAGATATATACGGAAAAGTGTGGGATATTAAAAATGATGATATTCAAATCATATTTACTAAATCACAGTTTAAAATGTGGAAGTATTACTCCTCTTGGGATGAATATCAGAATAAATTTATCCAGTTTGCATGCCTTGGGGCAAGATTAAACGAAGAAGACACTACTGTAGAAGGAAAACTTACATATCAAATGCTTCAGACGCTTACGGATATTACATATGATGAACTCAAGTCGATCAGTGAAAAGACAATCAAGGAAATAAAAGCAATTGGAAATGACAAAGATGTGATGATGAAGGTTATGGGAGCTACTGAAAATCGAAAATTTAGATCACCATTGCAAGATGCCCTTCTCCTCTACCCACAGCTTTTAAATGATGACTATGTAAAAGAAACAATCAAAAATAAAAAGAAGAGCCTTGTTAAAGATGCGAAATCAGGAAAATTACAAGTTGAGAACTCCAGGTATACATATCTTTGTCCTGATTTATACGCTTTCTGCGAAAAACTGTTTCTAGGAATTAGTAATCCTAACGGGCTTTTAAATGGTAGTGATGTTTACTGTTCCTTGTATGATAGTGGAGATATTGATGTTCTACGCTCCCCTCACCTATATCGTGAGCATGGTATTAGAAATAATACTCGTAATAAATTATTGGATGAATGGTTTATTACAAAGGGTGTATACACAAGCATCCATGATCCAATTTCTAAGTTGCTGCAGTTCGATAATGACGGAGATAAAGCTCTTATTATATCGGATCCTTACTTTGTAGATATTGCTAAGAGACATGTAGTGGACATCGTTCCCCTTTACTATGAGATGGGAGTAGCCAATAAACAGGTAATTAACAGCAAAAACTTGTATGAATCACTGACCAATGCTTATGCGGTGAACATTGGTGAGTATAGTAACAACATTACAAAGATTTGGAACAGTAACTCTGTAAATATTGATGTCATCAAATGGCTATGCGCTGAAAACAACTTTGCTATCGACTATGCCAAAACACTTTTTATGCCGACTAGACCAGAAAATGTAGATGAGCAAATCAAAAATTACATAAAAGACAAAGTACCTTTCTTCTTTGTTCATGCCAAGGACAAAGAGCACACCTCTGTGCAACCGATTAATGAAAGCACTGTTAATAAATTGGACAGTATCATCCCAACTGAAAGAATCAATTTCAAAGCTGTGGCTGGTATTTTCGATTACAACTTTCTATTAAAGAATAAACGCATCAAAGAAGATGAGCAGTTAGTTAAGGAATACATAAGGCTTGATCGAAACAAAAAATGGCTTACAAATAAAGAAGAAACTAAGCCAAATCAAAAATTATACGTTTATAAACTAATTAGAGAACGACTGCTTGAAATAAATAGCGATGAACAGTATGTTGTGGATGTTCTTGTGAAACATCTATACAAAAAGAAAAGCAGATATAAAGCAACGTTGTGGGAATGTTTTGGTGAGACCATACTCAATAATCTAAAAAGGAATTTAAAAACTTTCAAAGGTTGCGTAAAGTGCGGACAAATCTATAAGCCTACCTCTAACAACTCTAGTTTTTGTTCAAAGTGTTCAGTCACAATTGAAAAAGAAAAACATAGAAAAAGACAGAAATTATATTCATCCAGGATAAAAATGACGGTTTAGGAAGTACCTTGAGCCCTAGAGCCACAAGGGTTACAGCGTTTTTGTGCAAAAATAAGCCTAGTGAAAAGTGGCTTCAACCTTACAGCCACAAGGGTTTAGACCACTTTTGGAGATAATCGTCATAAGGGAGGTAAAAAGCAAATATCCAAATTAAAAAGGTTAGTATATCTCCCCTCCCCAATTTTAAAAAAATAAAAATTACACATACAATCAGGAGGAATTAGAATGAATAAAACAGAATTAGTTTCAGCAGTGGTTGAATCAACAGGATTAGCAAAGAAGGAAGTTGCATCAGCTGTGGATGCAACATTACATGCAATTGAGTCCACTCTTAAAGAAGAAGGTCAAGTTAAGATTGCAGGATTCGGAACATTTGAAGTAACTACACGAGCAGCCCGTAAAGGTCGAAATCCGCAGACTGGTGAAGAAATTGATATTCCTGAAACTAAAGCACCGAAATTTAAAGCTGCAAAAGCACTTAAAGATGCTGTAAAAGGTTAATTTTATTCAAATCAATAAATAACACACTTCTGCAATATTAGAGGTCTTTCACGAATATGGGGGTATTCGTGGCTGACTAATGATTATTAATAGAATAATAGTCATTAGTGGGTTGACCACCCTGTACAATTTTGTTCTCCAAACTGTCTCACTCCCTTTCATAAGATAGGTCTGGCTCAGATTTTAGGAGATGGCTACTCCTGAGTCGGATAATATTCATTTATATAGGTTTGGACTCCCCCTCTTCAACTTATACCAAATGAATATTATCGGGCTACTAATGCCAATAAGTCTTCACGCTCAAATGCGACTGTATCCTAGCAGGGGCTTATTATAGGAGGCATTTTGCTCGACAATTAAAACTAATTGCGGTGTTGAGCTTCGGCCTTCACTTAAGGTGATTGGATGCGTCCGATCTTCTTTTAAACTATATTTTCCCAAGCATGTACCTTCTCACACAAGGTAAAGAAAAACCATGCAGAATAAGAGACTGGCGATCTACACGCAATGTATGTAGATAAGGGCGTGTGACCTGACAAGCGCAACAGAATTTGTCTCAAGAAAGGTTTATCATAGGTCTTACCTTTCTATTGATTATTATGTATTAGTGGTAGGGACTACCCCACGTTAAAAAAAAGAAATCCCGTAGAATAACCAATCATTAAGTAGCGATGGTTTCTCCACTGGCAGGGAGTTAAAATACGTGCCAGTAAGCGTGTTTCACTATCCTATCGACTTACTCAGAGTCTGTCGACTACAAAGGTTTCAATCGCTGAACCCGTAATCAGCGTACCACCCTGTCTTATAAAGATAGGGTTATTTTAATTAGTAAATTCCTTCGGGTGTTTCCCCAGCACCCTTCCGACTTTTCTTTTTTATCCCCTTCTTCTCTCCTTTTTCGGGTGTTCCAATGTGTCGGCATTGGACATCCGAAGGAATTTATTCGGTTTAAAATAAAATTACATACTATCTGGAGGTTTTAAAATGGCAAGCAAGCAAACTGTCACAGTTGATTTAAAAGGTATTTTTGATATGGATGTTATGGAAGTTGTTGAACGAACAAAAGACTCTGAAAAAAATCCGTATGACCTAAAAGAAATTTTATCTAAATTTAACGGAAAACAGGTAAGTATCTCGATCAAAGAAGTGAATGAGCTTCCTGTTAAATACGAGTAAAGGTTGGTGAGTAAATGAGCGTAAATGTAAATCCTGATTTACGACGTGGAAAAGACGAAAGCTTTGATGATTATTTTATTCGATTACATACAAATAAACACGATTATAAAATCGACAATTTCGTTATCAGAGACTTACTGAATGAAGAATCTGGCGAAAATTACAGCGAAAGCAAATGGCGCAAAGACTTCGCTCAATACCGTAGATGGGCTGACTTTCATGTAAACAAAAACCTGGATAAAGAAATTGTCGATAAATATGATGAAATTAAGATTGAAGCCGCTAAAGCAGAAGTCCGTAGACGTGATCAGAATAGAGAGTTAACCAAGAAGATTAGAAATTCCGCTCGTTTTGATCGTATCCGTGATGATTTGACTGAAGCAATTTTGAATTTAGAGAAAAAACGTCCTCTTAAATTCTCCTCCCCTCCCCCTTCAACATCTGATAAGCATGGTCTAGCACTGTTCAGTGACTGGCATTTCGGAATGGACATCAACAATCGAATTAACACTTTTAATGAACAAGTATTCAACGAGAGAGTTCAGAAACTAACTCAGGACGTTATTAAACACGGTAAATCAAATGGGATTTCAACTCTGCATGTAGCTAATCTTGGAGATTTAATTGGTGGACTAATACATGTTTCAACACGAGTTCAAGCTAATACTGATTCTATAGAGCAAATTCAATACGTCACAGAAACATTAGCTGAGATTTTGGCAGCATTCGCTAGTGAGTTTGAACAAGTTAAATTCTATAGTGTTGCAGGAAACCACGGTCGCCTCTCCCCTTCTAAAAACGATGTAGGCATTAAAGAAAACTTCGAGTATTTAATTAACTGGTATTTAGAAGCTCGCCTAAGCCACATCTCAAATATCACTATTGAGCAAGAGCAAGACGGTTTCATCCCTACAAAAATTAAAAATCAAGAAGTTGTGTTTGTGCATGGTCATTATGATCGGGTTGATCAGTGTGTAACACGGCTACCTCAATTACTTGGTTATATCCCTTCTTACATATTCGGTGGACATGTTCACCACAATTACGAAAAAGAATACGGCAGTACGACTGTAGTTGTTAATGGAGCTTTAGTAGGCGCTGATGACTACGCTATGCAAGGACGCTTTGGAACTAAGCCTTCACAGAAATTCATGGTATTTGATGAAGAAGGTATTGAAGCTACATACATAATTCGTTTTAAAGTTTGTAAATAGTTGAATAACACTTTATAGGGTTGCGACCAATCGCTACAAGGAGAAAATATGCAAACTATTGATTTCGTAAAAAAAGTACCACAAATACATTTGTTGAAATTGAGAGCAAGTCCAGTGAAAAGCGACTGCCATATACAGAAATTAAAACCTTGGTGAAAACAGCTAGAGAGTTAGTTTCTATATTGAGTTCTTCACTGACTGTTGAACAGAGAATGGATCATTCGGATTTCTTTAAGGAGTCCACAGAAAAACTGAAAGCAATCGAAAATGATTTGCAAATAGCGTTAACGAATTCTCTAGAAAAGAAAGATTATAAAGCTCACTTCTCTCTTTCTAACACTTATAAAGATGTCGTAGGTCTAAAAAAGCAACTGTATGTGCCTATTGATGTAAAGCAATTAGGAGAAGAAATAAAACGATTAGGCGGCTACGGGACGGTTAATTTAGTTTAAAACTTTAATTTTAACTTAATTTATTGATGAGGATGATGAATGATGATTGAGAACCAAAGCAAAGACCATATTGAATTCTTGCGTGAACATTTGGAAATTCTAACTAGACTAAAGGAAACTGGATATAGATGTGATCGTGAAATCAATGATGTTCTATCAAAATTACACGGAATTGTTTTTAAACAAAAACCTACCATTAGATTAGGTGACAATAGCTTTATCTCTAATGGAGGAAAAGCAACAAATAAACTCCGATTTGGTTTAGTGGACTCTGAATTAAATAAAAGGTTTAGGGAAGCACAGCCGAAATTGGCACAAGTAAATGCTAAAGATGACAGAGGCAAAGGTAAAACCACTATTCTTTTCAATTGCTGCTACGATGATAGTGCGTTGATTGTGGTGGGAAATTTAACTATCGCTAAATTATATCGTGAATTATACCGAGTTGTTCTTGAGAAAAATGGTGTTTTTCAGCTCAAAGGAACAGCTGAATACATTCTAACAGTTGATCAGCTTAATGGTAGAAAAGGCAACGCTTACATTGATGAATCTGTCAGTGAAAAACAACTACAGATTATCAAAGAGAATCAAGATATTGAAATTTTAGGCGGATTCTATACTGCTTAAACACATTTTTAGAGCGTCTAGTTGATCTGGGCGTTTCGTAAAATGTGTTTTTATTTTTAATTGGAGGTGAACAAAATTGGCAGTCAGTAAATTGACATGCACGTGCTGCGGAAAAGAGCAAAGTGCAATACAATTCTATAAATCTGAGTCACCCTTTAACAAAAACTCTGGGAAAATAAGTGTTTGCAAATCGTGTTTACAGGAAGAATTCAAAAAGGCACCTGAAGACATTAAACACGTACAGAGTATCTTTCGAATGATTGACAGGCCATTCATTTATGACATTTGGATGTCTTCTCAGGAAGAAGCTAAATTAAAGAGTAAGGGTAATCAATTGAATGTTTTCGGCACCTATATGAAGAACATCGGTATGAAGGATTTCATTTCTAAGAATTGGTCAGACAGTGAATACGACGTGGAAGAACAAGATGAATACACTAAACAGCTCCTATTATCAAAAAGTGATAGTGATATATCAGAACAAGACATTCAAGAATTGATTCACTTTTGGGGGCGTGGTTTAGATTATGAAGATTATGTTTGGCTTCAAAACGAATATGTTGACTTTACTAATCGCTACGAATGCGACTCTAAAGGCATGGAGCTTTTAATAAGTCAGATATGTATGACAATGCTTGATATTAGAAAACGAAGAGAAAATGGAGAAAAAGTAGATCAGCAGCAAAAAACACTGCAAGATCTACTTGGTTCAAGTAATTTAAAGCCTGTTCAAGAAACTGGAGCAAACGGGGCTGAACAAGAAACTTTCGGAACACTGCTGAAAAAATATGAGAATGAAAGACCTGTTCCAGAGCCTGAAGAAAGATGGAGAGATCCTGATAAGATTTCAAAGTACATCAAGGTTTTCTTTTTAGGACACCTATCTCGTATGTTAGGTGTTAATAATAAATATTCTGATGAATATTGGGAAGAAATTGATCAGCTTACCGTTAATGAACCGATTGAAGAAGATGAGGAAAATTCTGATGGTCACAATTAACAACTTCAAACCAGATAGTCATAAAAGAACCAAAGGTATAAACATTTTCAAAAAGACAAGAAATTTTGAAAAAAAAACAAAATCAGAGAGGTTGATGGAAGGTATTGGAGTGTGGGCATCGTTTTATAGAGCCAACCCTCACCGTTTTGTAAGAGAATATCTTGGTATCACTCTGAAATTATTTCAATGCATCTTGATTTATATGATGGTTCATAACCATTACCTTATGTATCTTGCAAGTCGTGGTCAGGGGAAAACATGGCTAACCTCAGTTTACTGTTGTGTACAGGCTATCTTGTTTCCTGGGACAAAAATTGTAATTGCCTCTGGCACTAAAGGTCAAGCAAGAGAAGTTATTGAAAAAATAGACGATCTGAGGAAAGAATCGATAAACCTAAAAAGGGAAATATCTGACCTGAGAACTTCTTCTAATGATGCTAGAGTTGAGTTCCATAATGGCAGTTGGATAAAAGTTGTTGCTTCAAATGATGGAGCACGTTCAAAAAGGGCTAACCTGCTAATTGTTGACGAATTCCGAATGGTTGATTTTGAAATCATTAGTAAAGTTTTAAGGAAATTTTTAACTGCCCCCCGCTCCCCTCGATATCTTGAAAAAGAAGAATATCAACATCTAAAAGAACGAAACAAAGAAATTTACCTCTCCTCATGCTGGTACAAAGTTCATTGGTCTTATAATAGGTTTTTAACTTATTTTAATGCAATGATGAAAGGTTCAAAGTATTTCGTGTGCGGGCTACCATATCAAATCGCTATTAAAGAAGGTCTTTTAGATAAAGATCAAGTTAAGGATGAAATGTCCGAAGAAGACTTTGATTCAGTTGGATGGTCAATGGAAATGGAAGCACTATGGTTTGGCGAATCAGAAAAAGCATATTTCAAGTACGAAGATTTAGAGAAAAATAGAAAACTGGCCTCTCCCCTTTTCCCTCAAGATTATTATTCGTTAATTAAAGATTCCAATTTTAAATATGAGCCGAAAAACCTGGTGAAATAAGACTGGTTTCAAATGATATTGCTACAATCGCTGGCAAAGAAAATGATGCAAGTGTTTATACTGTTTTTAGATTATTGCCTAATGCCACTGGATTTGATAGACATATTGTATATATGGAAAGTTTGGTTGGTGGTCATACTGGCACGCAGGCAACTAGAATACGCCAATTGCAAGAAGACTTTGAATGCGACTATATTGTTTTAGATACTCAAAATGCTGGAATTGGTGTCTATGATGCGCTTTGTCAACCTCTTTATGATAAAGATAGAGCAAAAGAATACGAGCCTATTTCTTGTATAAATGACGATAAACTAGCAGATAGGTGTACATATCAACATGCCAGTAAAATCATATATAGTATTAAAGCTTATGGGCAATTGAACAGTGAAATAGCAGTCTTATTAAAGGATGGATTTAAAAGAGGAAAAATCAAAATGCCTGTTAGTGAGAATGAAGGCAAAGAATACATGAAAAAATTCAAAGGATATGAATCATTACCTGAAGAAACGAAAGCTAAGTTTATATCAAGCTATGCCCAGATAACATTGCTGATCAACGAAATGATCAACCTTGAAGCTGAGTATGCAGACAACGGACAAGTCAGGTTAAAAGAGCCTAAGAGTAAAAGGAAAGACAGGTATAGTTCTGTTGCCTACGGAAATTATATCGCTTCTTTGCTTGAACGAAACATGAATAAGAAACATGATTTTGACGATGATGATGATTTAGTATATTTCTAATAGATTAGAGGTGAAAAAGTGACAAAAAAAATTAAACAAGTTGATATTGAATCTGAAGAATATAAGCAAATGTTGAATGATTTCGAAACGTATACATCTACTTATGCTACTGGTTTTGTTTCGAACTTGTTTTCAAAAGGGATTATAAATGACGTAACTGCTGAACAATTAAAAAAATATTTTTCTTCACCTGATGAACACCAAGATGACATCGAAGATTTAGCCAACTATTTTTATGTATCCACTGCAGAAATTCATCAACTTTTCGAACTAATTGAAGCTCTACCTATATTAAATTTCAAAATAGATTCCTTTGAAAACCCCGATGCTTCAGAGAGTCATATTAAAACAATAAAAAAAGTATTGCATAAGAATAAACACAAGCGTTTAACTAGGGATTTGATGAAACAAACAGCAGCTGCGGGTACTTTGATTGGAATTTGGCTAGGTGATAAAAAATCCCCTTACCCCTTCATCTTCGATGGATTGAAATATGTGCAGCCCTCTTATCGTAGAAATGGTGAATGGGTATGCACATTAGATATGAGTTTTTTTGACAATATTTCAGATAATGATGCCCACCGCAAAGACCTCATTTCGAATTTCCACCCTTATATTACATATCAAGATTATCAAAATTTCCAAAAAGATACCGTTCGATATAAACATAAAGAGCTTCCTCAAAATAGAACGTTCTGTCTTAGAACTGGAACTCTTAAGAGAAATCAGGGTCTAGGTACATCTTGGGTTGCCCCTGGTCTATATGACGTTCTTCATAAGAAAAAGCTTAAAGATGTTGAGCAATCCATTGCGAATAAAATTATTAATGCGGTTGCGGTATTGACAATTGGTACTGATAAAAATAATGGAGATTACAGTAACCAAAAACTTCCTAAGCCTATCAAACAAAAGATTCACTCTGGAGTAAAGCAAGCACTAGAGAAAAACCAAACTGACGGTGTAACTGTCGTTTCCATCCCAGATTATGCAAGCTTAGACTTTCCTGATGTTAAAACTGACGGTTTGGATGGCAAGAAATTCGATCATATAAACAACGACATTCAATCTGCATATGGTCTTTCTGGCTCTATGTTAAATGGCGAAGGTGGCAACTATGCAACATCTTCATTGAATTTAGATACCTTTTATAAAAGAATCGGAGTTCTTTTGGAAGATATTGAACAAGAAGTTTATCAGAAATTGTTTAATTTAATTCTTCCGAAGAACCAAAATGACAATTACTATATTGTATACGACAAAGAGAAACCGCTGACTCTCAAAGAGAAAGTTGATTTATTGTTGAAATTGAACGATAAAGGATGGTCTATTAAACATGTAGTTGACAATATACCTGGGGTGTCGTGGGAATCATATTTAGATCAAACACTTCACGAAACCGAAACATTGCAACTGCAAGATAAAATCAAGCCGTACCAGACATCATATACATTCTCAGGTAACGATCCAGGGAATATTTCTGATGACACTTCGACTAATGAAAACACTTTAAAAACAAAATCATCAGACGGGAATAACACTCCATAGCTCTTCCCTTTTTGTCTTTGGAAGGAGGTGAAAATACTTGAAAGACAAACAAAAGAAAATTGATTATAAACTTCAATTAAATGAAATTAAAGCAAGTGATGATCCATCCAAGTTATCTTGTACATTTGTCATTTTTGATTTTGAAAAGTCTCATAATAATACAGTAATTTCAAAAGAAGTAGCCCTTGAAACAGCTGCTACCATTATCAATAAGCCAATTGTTGCAAAGTACAATGAGGTTGATTCCACTGGAACAGCAACTGATTCATTCGGGTCACATGAGGCATATTTAAGCACTGATAAACATGGTGATTTAGAGGTGAAGATGGACACCGCAGCAATCGGTGTTTTCACAAGTGAGGGCTATATTATGGAAATGTTGGGCTCTAATGGAGAAAAGACTGAAGTCCTTGCTGCTGATGCCATTCTATGGAGATCACGTTTTAAAGATGCTTGTGATCTACTTTTAGAATGGAACTCTAGAGGAATAAATATTAATACAAGTTGCGAGTTATTGTATTCAAATTACACATTTAAAGACGGTATTGAATACCTTGAGTCACCTGTTTATTTGGAAGGTCATGCTATTTTAAACTCTGAAAAGCGTGGAGATCAAGATGTTGTCCTGCCTGCATATGATTCAAGCAAACTACTAAGTTTCAATGAAAAAAATAAATTCGAAAAGCTTGTTGCTCAAGCGATTATTAATGAAAAAGAAGGTGAAAATGTGAAATTCAAAAAAGTTTTTGAGTTGTCTCACAGTGATATTAGATCGCTATTGTACTCTAAGCTGGATCCACAATTAGGAGTCAATGTATACTCGTATATTTGTGATGTTTATGAAGATTACTTTGTCGTCAACATTGAAGATCACAACGCAGAGACAGACTTATATTACAAGTACAATTACACAAAAAATGATGACATTGTCGAAATCCAATTCGACTCTAAACAAGAAGTGTTCCTTAAGAGAAATTGGGAAGAGGTTACTTCAGAAGAAGTCAAGAATCAGCTTAATGCAAAAGATCAGCAAATCAGTGATTTAACAACTAAATTGTCTGCTAAGGAAGATATAGAATCTAAATTCAATAGCGCAAGCGAAAAACTAGTGCAGCTCAATCAAACGGTTGAAGAGTTAACCCCTTTTAAAGAGCAATACGAGAAAGTTCAATTCGAGGCTCGTTTAAAAGAAAAAAGTGAACATTTTAAAGCTAAATTTAATGCGTTGAATGCATCGGATAAATTCGAAACTAACGAAGTTCAAAAACTTCTATCAGAAATTGCGAAACAGGATGATTATTCGGATAAAGCTTTATTACAACTGAATTCTATTCTGGTTGATTTGGTTTCTACTAATATCTCTCCTACCGAGATCCCCCCTCTCAGAGAACAATCCAGTATTCGTAAAGAGTTAATTCCAGAAGATGATTCATTCGAAGCAAGATATTATATTAAATAATTGGAGGCAAAAATTAAATGGCTACTAAATTACAAAAAGCTATTACTGAAGTAGGTAAACATACTACAGGCAATTTAAATTCATTAAAAATTAAAACAGTGGCGCACGGCGCTGAAGTATCTGGTTCTGATATTGATAATTTCACATTAGTGGAACTAGGATTCAATTCAGACGGAGATCGTATTGCGAAAAAATTGTCTGATAAGGCGAAAAAAGCTTATTTGATTGCGACTCCAGAAACTCGTTACATGGGTGAATCACTAAGAGACTTTTACAATGGTGAAGGTGAACGTGCAAGAATCGTTATTCTAGAGCCCGCTTATACTCGCTTCGATGTTTCGGCATTCACGCTTAACACTGGTCAAACTGAAGTTAAACGTGGACAAGTGGCTCATTTCGACATTGCTTCGGATAAATATATTCTGAGTGATGCTGCAGCGCCACATGAAGACTATGAAGACTCTTCAGCTAAATTCCTAGTAGTTAATGGTGAAGATGACCTTAGTTATACGATGGGTCAAAAACTTGTTCGACTTGAAGTAATTGAAGCTTAAGTAATTACACACAAAAATTTCTCAATAAAAGGAGCATTTTAATGTTTGATAACGTAAAAATTAAAGGCCTATTCAGCCGTGTTCTAAACAACCAAATGGAGCAAAAGGATGAATCGGATATTAAAGATTGTATTAAAAAAGTTTTTGGTGATGGTACGGTTACTCCTGATCCTTCTTTATTGCATCAATTCAACAATTTGATTGTGGAACAAGCTGATGCAATTGCAAAACCTAAAGTAACTGAGTTGCTAAAGCTGTTCGCTGATACTTCACAAGAGAAACCAGGCAATTTAAAACAGCTTAAAATCCCTAAGAAAACTAAAGCTAAAGTCGTTTGGTCAGCATCAGGATCAGGCGTAGACTTGGTTCGTGTTGAAGGCCGTGAATCGATCACTGCCGTTCCAGAAACAATGTCAGCTGGATTCTATTACGAACCTCTTGATCTTGTAACAGATTCAATTGTCGCTTTCAATAATCTCGTAAACGATATTGCAGATGCAAAAGTTAGGCTGTATCTAGACAAAATTCATGAATTGACTGCGGCAGCTGTTGGTTCTGGTAAGATCCCTGCAAAGAATGTTCAAACTGGATCTAATCTAACTCTGCAAAAATACAGTGAAGTAGCTTCTGTCCTTCAGCGATATGGTGGTCGCCCAGTGTTCATCGCTGACTCACTATTGATTGATTACTTTGCGTCTCAACAAGGAACTGATCCGAAGTACGTAAACCTTTTATCTGACAAGATTAAAGAGGAACTTCTTACAGCTTTAAACCCTACCACTATCGGAAGAACTACTGCAGTAAACTTAATCAATCCATTCACTGATGAGACTAATTCAAAGGTCGAGCTACCTGTAAATAAAGGTTATATGTTTGCTGGTGGCGTTTCACAAAAACCATTCTCTGTAGTTGAGTATGGTGGTTTGAAACAAATGACAGAGCAAGATATTGAGGATGAAAGAGTCAAAATGAAAATTACTCAATCTGCTTCAATCGTTCTATTGTTTGGTGAAGCTATTGGTATTATCGAAGAACAAGCAGCAGTATCTATTTAATTTACACAATAAGGATTTATTAGGAGGAATATTAGTTGGCGGAAAAAGTTAAATTAGCACGATATAGAAATACATCGTATTTTGTTGGTTATACAGGTGATGGCGCTCTCAAACAGTATAATTGGGCAGGAAGTAAAAATGGAAAAGTCGATGTCAAAGAAGTTCCAAGAGAACTGGTTGATTGGTTAACTATGAGTAGCGTATGTTTTGATAAAGGTGAATTAGTTTTGATTGAGGAAAATGAAGAATCGAAAGAAATTCAAGACTCTATTAATGACGTTGAATCTTATGTTAACAACACTCACACCAAAGAAGAAATTGAGACTATGATTAAATCTAGCACTATCCCGCAACTCAAAAAAAAAATAGCTGAAATCACTGTAGATGCAGAAAAGCAATTTGTAATTGATGTTGCTTCTGAATTCAGCGAAGAAATTCCAAGCGGAAAGCTAAAAGCGATGGCTGAATGGATGGGCGTTGAAGACAGTTCTATTCTTTTTGATTAGGTGGTAATTTATGAATACTACATATGATCAAATTTGGCAATGTTTCTTAGATAATTGCAAAACCTCCGATATAAACCTCCCTACTGACGACGAAGGTATTTACTCTCAAATCAAGAATGCCTCCCTTCTCTTCAATAATCGGTTTAGAGATAATCGAATAAAGTGTGACAATGATACAGAGACTGTAGATCGTCTTCTTAATGAAGATGATCTGCTAATCTTGGGAAACTACATTCGTTTAGTGTTTTTGAAAAATGAATTAACCGCTTATTCGAGCACCTGGCAACCCTTCTCCAAAGACATTGGGACAACTCATTTTTCAGCTCAAATTAAAGCGCTGGAATCCCAAGTGAATGAGCAGCAAAGAACAATTGACAAAATAATTTTTAATACGGAGGTAGACTTCGTATGAAATTATATATAAACGATCAATTGTATTCTAGCTACGTTCCAATTAATGAACACCTCATTAGACTAAGTAAGAAAAATAATTCAGTGCTATTCAAATTGGAAGAATTCCTAGATAAAAAATTGATTGCTGATCCCTCTTTGTCTGAAATTAGAGACATTATTTTATCAGTAAGTGGTGATATCGTACGTTTGGAAAATTCTATTGTTTGTGGTGATCATGATGAGGAACTTTAAAAATTATCATAAATTTAATCCTAATCAGAAGATTTCTTTTGATGGTCGGGGTATTTTTGAACGTGGATTAGAAGGCTTTCAAGGTGAAGAGGTTTTTGTTGACGGTGTTTCCGTGAAATGTCTGATCCAATCTAAATCAAATGATGGATTATTTAGATACATACTAGCAAAACCTGATGAGATTAAATTAGGTAGTGTTGTTGAATGGGATTTCAGTAATTGGTTAATTGTAACACAGCCTTATGACAATAAGATTTACAAAAAAGCAGAAATGCGACTGTGCAACAGTTCAATCAAATTATCTTCAGGAGACATATATGTAGATACAGGTAAAATCAATGAAATCACTGGAAAGCCAATTAGAAAACTTGTTCCTGGTGAAAGCATTGAAATCCCTTGTGTGTTTGATCGAACTGTTTCAGTTAACGGCTCTGATCAACCGATCAATCTTCCTGATGGCCAAGCCCACATCACTCTCCCCTACTCTACTAATCCTCAATTAAAAATTGGGTTAAAAACGCAATTTTATTCAGAAGAGTTTATTGTACACGATATTGATTATTCAAAAGTAATTGATGGCGTGGGCACCATTAAACTCATCGCAAAAAAGAAAGTCAGTGATAACAAATGAGTATGATGGTTCAAGAAATGACTAAGTTATTCAATAGTGCATGGCAGGATAATACTCTAAATCGTCTTCTCTACTACAAAGACAGTCCTCTCTCCACTGATCTTCCTGATGTCCAAGAACTAGATAACTATTTTGAATCAACTCCTGATGAGCAACCTCCGATTTTTAAGACAATTTTTAAAAGGGCTGCTAAAACGACCGATCTAAATGACGACAAGCCTATTTGTAGAGTGTGTATGTATTTTGGGATCTCTTCCCCCCTTCCTTCACACTTAAGCGAAAAAGTTTTAGAACGAGATTTACATTTTGATGTTTACACACATATTGAAACTTTTGAAGAAAACGAATTTAGAAGTCTTAAAATCATTGACAGACTTTCAGACATATACTTGGGTAAGAATGTTGCTGGTTATGGTAAAACACGGTTCGTAAGGTGTCAACCGATTTCAAATCCCCCAAATGGTTACACAGGATACAAATTGATTTTAAAGATCGGTGGTCAGAAATGGTGATTGCGTTTAATCTTGATTATTTAATCACTGGCCAACCCATTAAAACTCCATATGGCGAGTGTTCTTTTATAAAAATTAAAGATTATCCACAATTCCAAAACCATTTAGCTTTGTTCAAAATGTCAAAGAAAGAAATAATTTATAACTACAGTAAGAAAGAAAACAATCAGTATGGTGAGCTAGATGAATTAATAGCTGAGTTAAAAAAAATGACGCTTTTTGAGATAACTGGTGAGCTAGAAAACTTCAAAGAAGCATATGAATCAATCTTTAATTACATGTTCGGGAAAAACATCCTAGAAAACATCTCTGAAGATGATTTTAATGAAATTAGAAACTTGATTCTAAAAATGTGTGTTCTTAAGGAAGAGAAAATCAGCTCTAATCCCGAAATTCAAAGAGCAAACGAGCGAAGTCAACGAGTTAAACAAGCAGATTCAGGTAACGTTGAACTAGCTGACATTATTGACAGTGTTGCAATTGGTGCAAATACTCCAATTCATGTTATCAATGAAGGTTCGATGTATCAGTTGTACAGGCTATATTATCGAATAGCGCAATTCAAGAATTACGAAACCACTACTTTGTTTGCAACTGTAAGCCCAGAAGCTGGGAAAAATATCGAAAGTTGGAGTAAGTCTATAGATTTATTTGAAGAAGAAAAACACTACATGAGTAGAGAGAGCTTCTTTAATTCAACTAAAGGTTTCGCACAAGGATGATGCATTGCATCGTCCTTTTTTATTTTAAGGAGGAATTCATTAATGAAAATGGTAATTCAAGACACAGCCGATGTTTATTTTAAACGTAAATCTGATGGACATACTGTGTTTACAACTGAAGCTCAATTAGCTTCACTCTCTGGAGCTATCTCCGAAGAAAAGCTATACGCTGGAATTGGCAACAAGCCTGTCTACATTCTCAAGACTCAAAAAGAGTTAACGCTATCTGTTAGAAACGCTTTGTTTGACCTAGAGTTTTTAGCAATGTCTCAAGGTGAAGGTGTTCAAGAGGATGTCACTGTTAAATTGTTTGATCGTGAGCACAGTGTTAAAGTTGCGGATGACAATAGCGTTGAATTAAAAGGAAAGTCTCTTGCAGATCATATGGTTACTTTTTACAACAAAAAGAATCAGACATATCAAGTCATTTCTAGCAGTGATGGAAAATACACGTTGCCAACTGCGTTTGTATCTCCGAAGGAAACTGTTACCGCAGTGTTCCATGTTGAAAAAATGGGTAGAAGTATGAATATCAAGGCTTCTCGTTTTTCTGAGAGATATGAAGTTGAATATAGAACAATCGCTTACAATCCAGAGACTGAGCAAGTTTACTCTGATATCATCATTCAGTTCCCTAACGTATCACCTTCTGGAGAATTTGAGCTATCTTTAGAAAACGGTCAAGCTTTAACTCCTGAGTTCAAATTCGAAGCGCTTGCTGATATGGACACTGATAACATGGCTGTCATTTCAGAAATCCCACGTGATCAATCTGAAAACAAAACGCCTGATCAGACAGACGATGACAAAGGCGATGGCGATCTAGGAGATTAAGAATATTTAAAGGAGGTTTATATTATTGGCTGACTTTTTAAACCAGTCTAACGGACGGTATACATCATCTAAAGATGACGGAAATGGTAATCCTATCACCTCTGTTGAAGTGAACAACAACGAGCCGATTGATGTGACTCTATCAAATGAAAAACTTTCTGTAGAGGTGTCTAACACCACTTCTATCCCTGTTGTTATTAGAAATACAATTCCAATTAAAACAACTGTTCAAAAAGGTTATAAAGATGCGCTGCTTGCCGAAAATGTAGATATCGCAAGTGGAGAATCTTCTGTATATACCATTGATCTGGTAGATGATTTTGGTTTGTTTAATACATACGGGGTTTCATTGTTAACAGCGAAAGAAGATGAATTAGGTAAAGTTGACTGTGAAGTTTACGCTATCCCAAAAGGATCTTCTGCATTTTTTCCTTCTCCCCAAAGTGATAACAACGTGTTATTTAAAGAGTCTGCACTAACAAAAGATTCCCCTCTTTCTAAATCGATCTCTTTTAAATCACCTAAGCTTTCAATTGTTGTCAAAGCAAGTGGAACTGTTGATTTAACGGAATTGAATTTAGCTGTCTGGGGTATGGATTAATTTATTTCTGAGGAGGTCTCCCCTCCTCTTTTTTATAAGGAGTGATTATTATAGCTACAGAAGATACAGCTCCTATTGTAGTAATTCCTGATCGTACATCATTTGTTTTTCATGAGAAGTCAGTCTCCCCTTCTGACGGTGAATCATTAGAAGTTAAACATTATCAAAAATTAGGTATCACTATAACTGGGACATCTACTTCAAGACGAATTTCGTTTGTGGGAGTAATGAATGATGGTCAGGAAATTGAATTAGGAGGTACTCAGTTAAGTGATTACCGAATTGCCGTAGGAACAGAAGGAATTAATGAGGCTTGGGAATTCTCGATTTTCCCTTTCAAAAAAGTATTTATTAAATTAGAAGATGTGACTGATGGAGATGTCTCTGTGTTTGGGGAGGCTTCGACATAATGCTTGATTCATTAATAAGAGGGTTGTATAAAAGGCTGGAGAAACAAATCGCTAACCTCAAAGACCTCTTTTTAACCAGTGAGGATTCCATGAAGCGTGATGTTGAAAGCTTCAAAAGTGATAATGATTCATTTAAGTTTGAAATTAAAAGTGACTTCGAAACTCATAAACAAGACACTAAAAATCCACATGCTGTCACAAAAGAGCAAGTCGGTCTCAGTGATGTATTAAACATTGAACAAGCCACTAAAACAGAGTTTAATGAACATCAAAACGATTATGTTATCCATGTTGATCAAGATCAAAAAGAACAATGGGATAAAAAAGAAACCGTTGAAGGTTCACAAGAGAAAGCTGATTTAGCTTTAGTTCATTCTAAAGAATACACTGATGAGCACGCACAAAAAACAAATCTTCACACCCAGCCAGGTGAGAAAGACAAATGGAATGGTTATGAAAATTTGATTGATACTTTAGCGACTTCTTTGAATGTTGTGCAAAAATATAGGTTAACTCAAGATGATGGGAAAGCGCAGCCCCTTTCGAATAGAACTGATGTATTAACACTATCCCCTGGAATATACACTGGTCAAAGCTTAATTAATGCCCCATCTGCAGATGATCCCTTCCTATTCTTCATCAATTCTAAGGATAATTCCAATAAGTCAATCTTGGCTATCTCATTAAAAAATAATGAAATGTGGCTTTTTTCAAAGTTTCAAAATGCGAATTCAACTTGGAACAAAGTTGTATCTTCTAAAGATATGAATGTGGTTTGGGTGAACACCACTTTAGTAGTTGGAACCACAAATCCTCAATATCCTTTAAGACACAGGTATATACCTGTTTCCAAAACTTTAGAGATACAGGGAACATTCACCGCTCCGCTCGGTGCAACGATTGCCAAGTTGTCCTATTTCCCTGTCCAAAACATTGATTTTACTGGTGTTACTGTAGGTTCTTATGGGCAAGCACGAATGACACTAACGACAACAGGAGACTTAATCTATTCTGGTTTGTTTTCAAAGGATGATAGCAAAGTTGAAAGAGTGTCCTTAAATGAAACTATACCATTATCATAAAGAGGGTCACATCTATGAAAACAATATTTTACTATGATGAAAACTTTATTTACTTAAGACAATCTGATTACTTTGAAGGAGAAGTTTTGCCAGAAATGAGCACAGATATCGCACCTCCCCAATCACTATATTTAGGTAAATTCTATCCAGAAGAAAAGACGTGGAAAGAATCAGCTACTCAAGAATACATGGACTCTTTCAAAGTCGAACCCGAGCCTTCTGAAATAAGCATAGTTAAACAACGGGTATCTGATCTTTATTATATTATTGCGATGGGAGGAATTTAATTGGATATTGACTGGTATGAATTGATTAAAAGTTTTTATGACGAAGGTTCATGGTCTAAAGAAAGAGTATACAATACGGTTGCTGCAGGGAGAATCACACCTGAGCAATACGAACAGATTACAGGTGAAGCATATGTTAAACAATAAACGCCAATTAAACACAGGGAGTTATTTAGGGGAATTTTTAGTTCTAGGAAGAATGAAATCTGATCCTAAAAAATGTGACTATATGATTGTTGTATCAGAAAAAGGTGCAAATAATGCAGTAGACGCTTTTAACAAACAGGGTTTTGATGAAACCTTCGTATCGTTGATTCAATAAATAAAATAAGAATTTTATCTAGACACCTCTCCCCTGTTTGAGGTGTTTTTATTTTAATCATAAGGAGAGATATGATGACAACACAAAAATTAACGCTTGATCATATTAAGGATGGGAATAAAAAATACGATGAGAAAGTTAAAGTTCAGTTAGATGATAAGTTCCATGTTCACATCTACCCTAACTTTGATCCAATTAAGATTACTCAAATGATCAAAATGGCTCTAGAAGATTTAACTGAAATTGAGACAAATAAAAAGATCAAACACAAACTTAATTTCTCTGATCTTTTAAACATCTATACAACCCTTACATTCAGTGATGTCGCTAATATCCCCCAAGGTATTACTTCTAAAGTTAATTTAATGAGCGAATTGGTTAAATCCCCATATTTTAAAACGATCAATGAGTCCTTTCCAGAAGAAAGTATTGAAAGCATCTATGAGAAATTACGCACTATGACAGAAGGCGTGATCGCAACTCAAGAAGCACTTGTTGACAAAGCTAATCAAGAAATCTTGAAAAAAGTTCAAAAGTTAACAGAAGAATCTTAATGGCTAAAAATCATAAAGAATTAGCCGTTATGGTTGAAAAAGCAGCTTTAAAAGCCTTGCAAACTGGCAGTCATACAAAAGAGTTCTTAATCAAAACAGGTCAAGAACAAGTCCAATCAGTTGTGTATGACTCGTACAATCCTGTGGAATACAATCGAACTGGTGAATTAAAGGCTTCATTTGTTGTAGCGAATGAGTCGAATGGAATCTCATTAGATAACGTAAGAGCAGACGATGGACGAGATGTTGCAACAGTTGTTGAGACTGGTGAAGGATATCAATTCCCTGATGAATATGGTTATGGATATGGTGAGCCTCGTCCTTTTATGAACAACACTACGGAAAAATTAAAAAACAGTGGAGAACTTTTGGACGCTGCTATGAAAGATGTTCGCAAGGCTGGTTACAAGACAATCAAATAGCCTGGCGGTGAATTTAAAAATGAGTAAAGAAATTGAACAAAATATGCTCCGCAAAAGAGCACAGAAGCTCCCTGAAGTTACAGATGATATGTGGTCGCAGGTTGATCAAGAACATCGAGACCTGGTTTCAGAGTTTCTAGATGCCAACTCATTCAGGGATAAAACTAAAAAACAGTATCATTCTACACTACGTCAGTTTTTCTGGTGGGTACATACATCATTAAACGGCAAGAAGCTATACAAGATCACTAAAAGAGATTTTATACGATACCAGAGCTTCTTGAAAAATCGTGGAATGTCTTCAAGTGGCATTGCACTAAAAAAAGCTTCTGTGTCTTCTCTTAACAACTATCTTGAAAACATAGTGGCTGAAGACGATCCGAACTATAAGACTTTTCGAAACTTCACTCGTGGCCTCCCTGCTATACCTAAAACGGTGACTTATGAAAAAGTTAAAGTAACATACGATGATTACAAATTAATGATGGACACTCTAGAAGAAGACGAAAACTATCTTGGGATGGCATGGCTAGCCACTGCATTTAATGTTGGTGGTCGTAGAGCAGAGTTAGTCCAGTTTAAAACAGAAATACTAGACTATCCTTTAAGTGAAGGTCAATCATATGTTATGAGTCATAAAGTGTTCGGAAAAGGCAGAGGCGAAGGGAAAGTTTTAGAATACATGGTGAATTTAGAGGCACTTAAGTACATGAGAATATGGCATGAAAAACGTGGATATGATCATGAGTACATCTTCACTACTCAATATGGTGGTGAGCCTAAGCAAATCTCAGAGTCGTGGGCAGATTATTTTTGTTCAGATGTACTTTCGGACATTCTCGGCAGACGAATCAACCCTCACCTATTTAAAGCCTCTTGTATTACCTACCTTCTCGAAGTGAAAAAGATCAAGTTGGAATTGGTTAGTAAATACATTGCTCACCATAAAGATGTATCAACTACAATCAAACATTACGATTTAAGAAACTTCGAAGAAGAAAAGAATCAAATCTTCGTTTGAAATCCCTCTTTATTCAGAATCAAGATCCTTCTTTTGAGGGATTTTGCTTATGGTTAAAAATACTAACGCCTTCTCTCTTTTGTTTCTTGATGATAGAATCGATGTATAAATAAGCACATTTGAAAGTGTTAGGAGTAATTTATATGCCTAGTTTAAGTGAACGACTGAAGTGGTTGAGAAATGCCCGCCAACCTAAATTGACTCAGCAATCTCTTGCGGATGAATTGAATATAAGCCGAGCGACTTATGCTAGATACGAAACTGGAGATAATGTGCCTGATATTGATACTCTTAGAAAGTTAGCTGGATTATATAAAATAAGCATTGAGTATCTAATAACGGGTAATGAATTCAGTGGGAATGTATCCAAATTTGAAATAGATAATCCGAAAATAGCAAACCTTTTCTATGATCTTTTAAAAGCTCCCGACAATAAAATTGAAGAGTTAATTCAGTTTTGGGAATTTATTAAAATCAAAAGCAAACAAGATTAATTTAACCTCACTTAACGTGGGGTTTTTCTATGCCATCATTTAACAACTCTCCCCTTCTGCCGATAATTCTGTTGAGGTGGTAAAGGTTGATACTCAAGAAAATGAAACAAAAAATAGAAAAAAGAAAACTAAGGATAGAAGAAAATAAGGCAATCAAGGGATTTAGAAAAGAAGTATTTAACCACATCAATTTAAAAAATAACCTGATAAAAATGAGGGTGCGTGTTCTTGTTGAATATATAGATTTCCATTTCTCTCTTGAGGGACAGGACGACTTGATAGTATTTAGAAGTAAACTTCGAGTAGTGAGGTCGCTGGATAAAGATGTTCTGTTGAACGCAATAGCTAGAACAAAAGGTATGGAGAAGATATATGAAACAAAATATGCAACTTTTTTTGTTGGGGCTATTCTTACATCTACTGTTCCAGTAATAGCAGCCTTTGGTGACTTGATTCCTGAATTCACCATCATCACACGTGTTTTTATTATGGTGTTTACAATGTTTAATTTGATATTCTTTTTAAAGGCTATGATTAAAGATAAATATATTGTAGCCCTACTGACATCGTTTAGGGAGCTACTGGAGCAAACTTTAATAGAAAAAGGAGGTTCCGACAGTAATTAGGCATCTTCCCCTGCCCTGTTTCTCTAGACTGAGTATCGTGGTATACTATAGGAAAAATATACTGGTGGTGGGAATGAGTGGGTTGGCTTATTATTGGATTTTTAGCGTTTTGCGGGGTAGGCATTTTTCTAGTCACTAAATCAATTGATCATCAAACCAACAGAAAAAAAGCACTCGATAGCATCGATGAAGAAAATTATTCCCGAACTTATACGTCAACTGACGGATCAACCAAAGTGTTCTTCGATGAAACAAGTGAAAAAGTGAAGATTGGCTACATTTCAATTGACAACTTTAAGGACAGTAATGTTACTCCCATCATAAAAACGTATGACTTCAAAGATATAGTTGACGTTGAAGTTAATATAGATGGCAGCACTGTTTCAAAGGCGTCTAAAGGAGATTCGATTTTAGGAGCAACTGTAGGTGGAGCAATCGGCGGGGGAATAGGTGCCATAATTGGAAGCAATAGTGCATCTAGTAAAACAAACGAATATATTGATTCTGTACATTTGAGAGTTTGTTTTGAAGACTTCGATATCCCCTTCTATGATGTTGCTTTTTACAGTGGGGTTGTTTATGATCCTGATTTGCCCACATCGATTAAAAGATCCTCTCCTGAAGCTCAAAAAGCATTAAAGGAAGCAGAAACTTGGTTTAGATATTTCAAATTAGCTATTCGAAACGCTGAAAAAGTCGCTCATTAATTTTGGGCGACTTAATTTTTTAGGCGGCTTTCTACTTCGAATAGCCTTTTATTTAGCAGGACAGTTTTGTTGTCTACATTTTGAATCTGTTTTAAATGTGCAGTGATATCTTTCGGTTGGTTTTCTTCCAATCTGTCTAGTTTAACGTTGATTTGATTAAATTCTTTGTTTGTATCTTCTCTGAAATCCACAATTTCAGATTTAATTGTCTTCAACTCATTTGAAAGTTCATGGATGGCTTGCAAAATTTTGCTCTCCATTTTGTATCACCTCTCCTCTAATTATAACATCACTTGCAATACTTTTGCTTAAGACTCTTCCCTTACAAACTCAACAACCTCCTGAATAGTACAATCCAGATAATCGCAAATTTTATGAATTACTGTTAATGCAACATACTCATTCTTATTTAATTTTGCAACTGTTGCTGGAGCAATCCCTAAATCAGTTTTCAAATCAGCAGTAGTTTTATCTTTTAGTACGAGTGTAATTTTCAGGGGTTTGTAACTCACTTTAGATTTCATTCGCATACCTCTCTATTTCGCTTTCTTGAATTAATAATAACATATGTAAGTTTGAATATAAACAAACTTATAAATAAATTCAAAAATGTGTATTGACTACTTATTCGTGATAGCTTATCATTAATTCACGAAAGCGAAATATTGTTCACAAACGTTTAAATGAAGGAGGATTATATGAAACATCTTTGGGTTGAGTATCCAAGAGATATTTAATCTCCAGCTAAAACAAAAAGAATCACTGTTAGGAGGAACAGAAATGTCAGTTAACAATGTTACTGGGACTATATTGTTAGACGTTTCAAAAAGTGTTGATTCTAATAAAGAGGAATTGGCCATATTGGAGTCTTATTACTCTATTTCAGAAGAAAGAGTTCACCTAGACGAATTGATGCTTGTGCACAAGAACGGTAAAAAATTAGGAACTGTTAAGGTACATAATGTGAGTATTTCTTGGAATAATTTTAATGGGGGAATAAAGAATGAATCAATTTGAAAAAGCTTTCGATTATAAAGGGAATAATGTAAGAACGTTTATGAGAGATGAGGAAATTTGGTTTGTCGCTAAGGATGTATGTGACATATTAGAAATTAATAATAACCGTCACGCTGTAAGTCGTCTTGATGACGATGAAAAAGCTGGCGTCGTTTTAAATGACGGCAGACAAAAAAGGGAATTTGCTATCATTAATGAATCAGGTCTCTATACATTAATCCTAAGCAGTCGCAAACCTGAAGCAAAACAATTCAAACGCTGGATCACACATGATGTATTGCCTGCAATTCGTAAAAACGGAATGTATATCTCAGAAGATGCTACAAGAGAGCAGAAACTATTCAACTATGATCTATTAGAAGAGACTTTCCATAACTGCGGTATAGAAAATCTACATGAACTTTATAAGGAATGCGTTGATTATTACAAAGAAAATAGAATCCGATTAGATTATAAAAGAAGCTCAAAACATCGAAGAAATGATAAGAAAAAATCACTGTCAGATTCTCGGATTGAAATGATGAAAAAGATTGAAAATGTACTTCAAGAGCGGGAATTAAAATATAAGCAATCTCTCAATTTTGCCTTTGTATCAGTTGTATCTGAATTATTGAAAATTATTGCTCTTGACATTAAGTCAATAAAACATAACAAGACTAGAGGAAAGTTGGCTCAAGCGAAATGAGCAAATATGTTAATTCAGTCATATTAGATGTAGTTGCAATGGTTGATCAAACTTCTTCATCACATCAGACAGCTGATTTGTCTACTGATCATCTCTTAGCAAAATTCAACGATATACTTGAGATTGTTTTGATAAACAGACATGGAGAAACTCTAAAACTCGAAGCATATGAGTTGAACTATGAAGTGAACGAAGCAGAAGAAGTATAAATCTTAGAAAGGACTCCTTTAAATTATGGAGTCCTTTTTGATTCCCCTCTTCTATTCTCGGTAGCTTAGAAAGGATGTGAGCAATTAATTGAGCGAACAACTAAAAATATTTGTTACTCCTGTAGCAGACACGTCTTCGCAAACAACTGAAAACCTAAACAAGCAAATCAGACAAATACAATCCAAGCTTAATGCCCTTGAATTAAAAACGAACATTGATAACAATACGTTAAAGGCTTTAAAAGAGTTCACTGCGGCAATGGGCAAATATCAGTCCAATTTAAAAAATTACAACGACACTGTAAAAGAAACCACTAAGATTACTCAACATCTTAATGGTAATGTTACTAAGGTAACTCAAGAGCATAAGCGCAGTGGCGAAATTATTCAAAGAACAACACAAAAAATCAAAGAGCAAACAACAGAAACCAATAAATTAGCAAGTGCTCAACAAAAACTCGGAGAAGTTGTTAAAAATACTGACAGACTGAATGCTCAAGGTAAGGTTACTGGATCTACTCAGAAAAATCGTGATGGTTACAAGGATTACACATACAATCTTGAAGAAAAAGGAAACGTAAAAAACTCAACTGTTTCCACAAATTTTGAGAAAAAAAGAAAAGATATTGAAGCGTTAAGTGCCTCCCTGCAGAGACTTCGGGATCAAGGTGTTTTATCTGATACTACCCTCTCTTCCCTTGGTCGTAAAATCAACCTTGCTCAATCCTCAGCCCAAATTGATTCCCTCAAGCAAAAAATTCGTACTTTGGATGACAAATCTTCCGCAGTTGCAAAGAATAATGAATTAAAACAAACAATTGCGTTGTACCAAAGGCAAGCTCAACTTAATGCAAACAATTTAGCAAGTAAATATGGCAATAACTTAAGTAATCAAAGCAAGGCGCAAACTCAAGAATACCTTCTTGCTGTTACTCAGCTCACCTCTAAAACCCCTGCTCTATCTTCAAAGATTAAAGACCTCAATATGCAGTTTAGAGAGCTTTCATCCTCTATTCAAAATTCAACTCAAAGAGCTACATCATTTGGTCAACAATTGGGTGATGCTTTTAGTCGTATACCTGCTTACTTACTTTCGGGTTCTATATTTTATGGAGCTATTACAGCTTTAAAAAATATAACTCAGCAAGCGGTTGAGATTGATACTCTAATGACAAACATACGAAGAGTCATGGATTTGCCAGATTACAAATTTAATGAGCTCCTTCAAACTTCATTAGATTTAAGTAACGAATTATCCAATAAAGTATCAGATGTGCTTGAAATTACGGGTAGCTTTGGGCGTATGGGTTTCCAGGCAGATGAGCTTTCCGATTTAACCAAAACAGCACAAGTTTTGCAGAATATTTCAGATCTAACTGCATCAGATACTGTAAACACTCTTACTGCAGCCATTCTCAATTTCAACGTATCGGCAAAAGATTCAATTTCTATCGCTGATAAACTTAATGAAGTTGATAACAACTTTGCAATTTCCACTCTCGATATGGCTAATTCCATAAGAAAAGCTGGAAGTACCGCTGCTACGTTCGGTGTTGAATTGAATGACTTAATCGGCTACACAGCAGCCATCGGGAGCACCACACGTGAAAGTGGAAATATAGTAGGTAACTCATTAAAGACCATTTTCGCAAGAATTGGTAATAACAGAAGCTCTATTAAAGCCTTAGACCAAATTGGTATCTCTGTGCAAACAGCAGCTGGTGAAGCAAAAACATCAAGTCAGTTAATTGGAGAAGTAGCAGAAAAATGGGACAGCTTGTCTGATGCCCAAAAGCAAAACACATCTATTGGTGTTGCGGGTATTTATCAGTTATCCAGATTTAACGCCCTATTGAATAACTACTCAATCTATCAAGACGCAGCTAACACTTCTGCAAACTCAATGGGTTCGGCATGGAAAGAACAAGAAAAGTATGCTGATAGCTTACAGGCACGGATAAACCGCCTTCAGAATACGGTTACTGAATTCGCTGTTGCCGCAAGTGATGCCTTTATCTCGGATGGTCTTATCGCTTCTACTGAAGCACTAGGAAACTTTATGGGATTAACAACTGGGCTAGTTAAGAATATAGGCTTCCTTGCCCCTGCTTTTGGAACAGCTACAGTTGCCACATTATTGTTCTCATCTGCACTAAGAAGCACGTCAATGCAGAGTGGTGTCAAGATTATAAACACCTTAAGAGAGATTCCGGCAAATCTGCAAACCTATTCTATAAAAGCAGCAACTACAACAGCTACTACTAATATATTATCGCATTCGTTTACAGCACTAGGTAAAGCTGCGAGATCAGCAGGAATATTCTTAGCTGGAACCGCCCTTCCAATTGCAGCTTTTGCAGCTCTTGGATTTGTGATCGAAAAGCTTGTAAGTACTTATGCTGATGCTAAAAAAGCCCAAGAGGAATTTGAAACAGCACAGAAAACTTCAGTAGAAGCTTGGACTACGAACAAAGAAGCTACTCAAGGGTTAATAGACAAATATAAAGAGCTTCGTAAAGCAAAAGAGGATAATCAGCTAACGCCTGAAAAAGAACAAGAATATCTATCAGTATCTCAGCAGTTAGCAGCAACATTCCCTAACCTCGTTGAAGGATATGATACGCAAGGCAATGCCATCATAAAGAACAACAAGGCCTTGAAAGAGGCAATTAAATACACTGAAGAGATGGCAAACTTCAATAAACGTGATTTGAAAGATAATGCAGCTTCCAACTTTGAAGATCAAATTAAAAAGCTTAAAGATTTGAACAAAGAAATGGAAGCAAATAAAGCCTTAGCTGATAACTACAAAGAAGGTTCAAGTTGGATTACAAGAATCTTCGAAAACCCTTTTGCTAATGATGATGATTACGTAAAAGAAGGATACAAATACGAGCGTGAAGCCTTGCGTGCGAAACAGTCAATAGTAAGCGCAAATGCTGAAATTCAGGCTTCAGTATTAGACGTAATCAGTGCATTTAATTCCATTGATATTAACCCTAATATTAAGAAATCCATAACTGACATCCTGAATACAATGGACTTCAGTAAGTTAAGTCCTGAGCAACTTAAGAGTTTTTCGCAACAAGTGGCCACAATAATGGACTCACTCCAAAAGTCTCTAAACAATGGCAATGGCTCAGAATTTGATAAGCAAACAGCATCACTGAAAACTCTTATTACTGAGTTCTCAGATGGGAAAGTAAAAGTTGACAACTTGAACCTCTCATACTCTACTCTTAAAGATTCGTTAGATCAGGCTAAAAATGCTGGTGATTCAGCAAAGGTGGTTTGGAACGAAAATGGTGAAGGTGTAGATGAGCTAGGTGAATCAGTTGGCAAACTATCTGATAAGCTTAAAGAAGTTAAAGGTGACATTGAAGCTACGAAAGATGTTTTAGATCAATTGCTACAATCTCATCAAGCAGCTATTGCTATGGAAGCTTTAGTCGGTGATGTATACGATGATTTAGCTGATCAAGTGTCCCCTCTCAATGGCTTGCTAGAGAAAATGGCTGAAGGTAAATCTATATCGGCTTCAGAAGCAATGAAGCTCATCCAAAAGGAAAAAGATTTGGCTGGTGCCATTTCAGTTGAAAATGGCATAGTGAAAATCAATCGTGATGCAGTGATTAAACTAAGAAATACTAAGGTTAAAGCATATGCGGATATGCAAACTTCAGTAAAACAAGAGCTTTTAAATCAAGCTAATACTTTAAGTAAAAAGATCGGCTATTATAAATCTGAAGTTACTGCCATTAAAACTGTTCAGGATGCTCTGAGAAAGAAAGCAGAGTTAGAAAATCAAAGAGATGCAATATTAGATGAGCTAAAAAAAGGAAACAACGGAGCTATTCAATACCTCCCACAGCCGAATAAAGATTTAAAGAATTTGTCTGATATCACTGATCAACTAGAAGAATTAGATAAGCTATCAGACTTAACTCAAGCATCTCTAAATGAAACTGGCACGTCTTATGAAACAATGTCTGACTCTGCTGATAAAGCCTCAGAGTCTACCAAAAATTCAATTTACGTTGCCGACAAATATAAAGAAGCATTAGAGCGAGTCAATAAGCAAATTGAAGAACAAAACAGAAAAACTAATGACTACCCTAAATGGTCGCAGAAATATCGTGATTCAATTAAGAAGGAAATCAAGGCGTTAGAACGAAAAGAAAAACTTCTCAAGAGTCAGATTAAGCTCCTTAAAGAACAGATTAAATCTGGATACATTGCTCAAACAGGCATTGTTGACTCTTCTTCATCCTACTCCCCTTCTAGCTCTTCATATTCTGCTTCAGGCGGTTCTTATTCAGGTAAGTATTCAAACATTATTAATCAAGCTGCAAAACAGTACAATGTTCCAGCTGCGTTAATTGCTGCGGTTATTAAGCAAGAATCTAACTTCAACCCTAATGCTCGTTCATCGGTTGGAGCAACTGGTTTAATGCAACTTATGCCTGCAACGGCCAGAGGTCTTGGTGTTAAGAATTCTAGGGATCCTTATCAAAACGTAATGGGCGGTACCAAATATCTTAAGCAAATGCTTGATAAGTTTGGATCGATTGAAAAAGCATTAGCTGCATACAATGCGGGGCCTGGTAATGTAACAAAGTATGGTGGCATTCCTCCATTTAAGGAAACCCAGAATTATGTTAAGAAAGTAAACAATTACTTTAAACAAATGGGTGGTTCACTCTCCTCAAGTGGTGGATCGGCTGCTGGTTACTATGACTCAATGAGAAGAACATCTCATTTCGGTCAGCAAGAAAAAGGATTACGCTCTGCTCCTCATAAAGGTTTAGACTTAGCTGCTAAATCTGGAACTCCAATCAAGTCTCTTAAATCAGGTAAAGTCCTCACTGCTGCATACTCTAAATCAGCTGGTTATTGGGTTGTTGTTCAACAAGATGACGGCACAGTTGCTAAGTACATGCATATGCAAAAAGGACTCAAAGTTAAAGCTGGGCAAAAGGTTCAGGCTGGCCAAACTCTCGGTAAAATGGGAAGCACTGGTCACTCTACAGGTACTCACCTTCATATGCAAATCGAAAAGAATGGCAAAGCGATTGACCCAGAAGCATATATGCAGCAAATTGGCTCTGATTTGTCTAGCTCTGAAGCTGAACGTCAGCAAGCTATTTCACAAGCAAAATCTGATTTACTAGGTCTTGAAGGCGACCTTTCTTCTGTTAAAGACCAAATTCAAGATTTGCAATATGAGCTAGTCCAATCTAAGCTTGATGAATTCGAAAAGCGTAAATCCGATTTAGAGTTGAAAGTTGCTCAAAACCAATCTAAAGCTAGTCGCTATCTCAATGACAGTGCACAGTTTAGAAAATACACAAATGAGCAACGTAAAGCAGTTGAAGCGCAACAAAAGATTCAGAATCAAAAAGTAAGTTGGATCAACAAAGAGCTAAAGCAAAATAAGCAATTAAACGCTGCTCAACGTGATCAATTACGTGAAGAATTAAAACAAGCTAAACTTGACCTCATCAGCATCAAAGATCAGGTTTATGAGCTACAGGCTAGTATAGTTCAATCTAAAACTGATCAAATCCTTAATAATATTGATAAGTCAGTCAAAAAGACTGAATCAAAACTTAAGAATGTTGATATTAAGATTCAGACAACCGAAGAAGACAAAGATAAAGTTAAGTACTATAGTCAGCAAATCAAGCTGATTCAGCAACAACAAAAAGAAGCTGCAAAGTACATAAAAGATTTAGAGAAACAAAAGAAAGCAGCTAAGGGTTTCCCTGAAATCCAAAAACAAATATCTGACGAAATATCTTCTTGGAAAGATAAGCAAAAAGATTTCAACTTAGAGCTATACCAAACCAAGAAAAGTATTAAAGATATTTACAAATCGCTTGCTGATGAAGTCGTCTCTATCTATAAAGAGATGTACGAAAAGATGCTTGATATTGAGCTTGAAGCTCATCGTAAAGCTACTCAAGACATCATTGATGGCATCGATAAGGAAGATGATGAAGCTAAGTTCCAAAAGGATTTAAAAGATCGTCAGGAAAGCATTCAAAAGCTTCTAGATCAGATAAATCAATATGCGTTAGATGATTCAGAATTTGGTAAGTCAAAGGTTAAAGAGCTTACCGAACAGATGCAAAAAGAACAACTTGATTTAGATCAATTCCTAAAAGATCGTGAAAACTCCAAACGTAAAGAAGCGCTACAAGATCAACTTGAAAAAGATGAGAAATCAATCAACACAAAATATGATGATCTTGTAAACGATGAGCGTGGGTTCAAGGATTTAGAAGGAAAATTGATGAACGGTAAGATTAGTGATATCAATAAACAGCTTTCTGAGTTCACTAAATTCATCAATTCAAATATGGAGTCAATCGGCAAGTCTATCTCTAACAATTTGATCGATAAGCTTAAAGAGGCTTCAAATGCTCTTGGTGTTGTCGTTAAGGGAAATACAACAGGTAAAAAGGTAGCCGCTTTTGACACTGGTGGTTACACTGGTACTGGCTTAGGTAGTGGTAAATTAGCTGTACTCCATGATAAAGAGCTAGTTCTTAACAAGACTGACACTGAAAATATGCTTAAAACTGTCGAAACCGTTAGAGACATCAGCCAAAATGATGGGTCATTTACCCCGAAATGGGGAACTGGACAAAAGCTGAGCTCTGCTTTAACTAGCGTGCCAACTGAAGCAGTTAAATTAGCAGGAGCGAATATAGTGAAAAGTGCTGCTTCTGCTATTAGCATTATTCCAAGTGCAATCACTAGGCTTACAAAAGCGCCTCAGCCTACAGTTATGTCTTCTGTGTCGAACGATCAGGGCGATGTTTACAATCTAACCTTGCAGATTGATAAGATGGTTGGCGATGAAAATGGTGCAAACAATGCTTTGGAAAACATCAGAAGAGGATTAAAGCAAATGAAAGGTAAGGTATAAGAGTCTGAAATCAGGCTCTTTTCCTTTTAACTAAGGAGATTTTAAATGATAAAAGAAAGCCAATATTTTTTATTTAATCATATAAGATCTATTGATATGGGTGTTGTTAATGTTAATACTGATGGTGGCCTACAAGAAGAGAACTTTTTAGCGGGAAAGACAATTAACGAAACGTTTCTTAAAGATAGACCTGATCCTATTGTTGATAGTATTGTTTACGAACCTTTTGAGATGCCTTTAAATTTCTATGTTGATCAGAACATTCGTGAAGGATTTTATAAAAATAGAAATCTAACGCAAAAGAAATTAAGAGAAATTGCAAAATGGTTGACGGTTACTGACTACTCTCCCCTCTCCTTCAGCTCGAATTTAGATATCGTTTACTACGCAATTCCAATAAATGCTATGGATTTAGTACATAACTGTTCTGAAGACGGTTATATAAGATTGACTATGAAAGTCCTCCCTTTTAAATTCAGCACAAAAATCTCAACACCTTGGATAAACCCTTCAAATAAAGGTGATAACATTATCACTTTTGACAATAAGGGAGACTTAGATGTCCCTCTCTCAATGGAGATTCAAAAAATAGGTGATGGGAATTTAAAAATCACGAATCTTAGTATGTATCGAACTCCTTTCACAATTGATAATTTAAAAGATAAAGAAGTACTACAAATAGACTCGGTAAAAGAGTTAATGGAATCTAGTGTGACGGGCTACGAATGTTACGAACAATCAAACGAAAGCTATGTGATTCTTGGTGAAGGTCAAAATAGAATCAAAATTGAGGGTTCATGCTTGATAAGATTTAGCTATCGATTCAAATATTATTAAGGAGGTTGCTATGAATTTAGGAGAATTCACTTTTAAGCCAGGCAAGCTTAAATTAGAGCTATGTAAGACGAACAAAAAGAAAATCGCAAATATTGTTGATTTTAATAGCGCTTCAGTCAACCTAAATCACGCAGCCATTAATGATTTGAGTTTTAGCATACCACTTAAAGCTAGATATGATGGTGATGAAATAAAGACCAATCACATAGCGCAACTTATCAAACAGTGGTACTTGATTAAGGCTACTTTTTTTAACCGAACTGAATATTATGTGATTGACAGTATTACTAAAAATAACACCTCAGAAAAAGAAGAAATTCAGGTAAGTTGTCAACTCTCTCCTTATATGCTAAACAAACCAAAAATCAGGCAATATGAAGGTATATCAAAGAACCTCCAAGAAATCGGTGAGGTTTGTCTAAAGGGAACTGGTTGGACTGTTGGAGAAATTGAAAGTACGCTTAATGAAAAAAGACGATCATTCTCCATTGGATCAATTACATCAAGGTTTGATTTTCTAAGGAATATTTGTGAAACATTTGACGCTGTGCCTGTGTTTGACACTATCAATAATAAAGTATCATTCTTCGAAAAAGACAGTGTATCTAAATACAAAGGTGTTAAGATTTCATCTCATAACTTTATGATTGATATGACAGATACTAGAAGCATGGATGATGTCGTGACTAGGCTTCATGTAACCGGAAAAGACGGCATTGTTATCAATTCAGTTAATCCAACAGGTCAAGGTTACTTGGATGACTTCAGCTTCTTTTTGAACGCTTTTCAACGTGATGAAAACAGGAATGTAGTTAAAAAAAGTGACTACATGAGCAATGAGCTTTGTCATGCTTTGCTAGACTACAATGAACTTGTCGACAAAGAATCAAAAAAGTTTAAAACAATGTTGGATGACAAAAAGAAAATCGAAGCCAAAAAGACTGCTCAAGAGAATGAGCTATTCGTTCTTAAAAACCTTGAACTGCAGCAAATTTTAGATCGAATTGAAGTGGTTAAAGAGACTGAGGGAGACACTAAAGATCTAATAAAGCAAAGAGATGCGAAGCAAAAAGAAGTTGATACAAAAAAGAAAGAAATCGATAAAAATATTTCTGAGATTTCCACGTTAAACAGTCAAATTGAGCAGCTTAGAAAACGACTAGATATGAGTAACTTTCTTGGTGAAGAGATGTCCAATGAGCTGTCCAAATTTATACTTGAAGATGAATGGACTAATGAAAATATCTTCGATGAAACGGAATTGTACGAAAAGAGTTATGAAGAGTTAGATAAGCGTAAATCCCCTCCTATCGACATCAAAACAAATATAGTCAACTTTTATAATGCTCTAAGTGAAAAGGAGTATTGGGACAGAGTTTCTTTAGGGGATATTGTTAGAGTACAAGATAAGCAATTTGCAACTGAATATAAAGCAACTTTAACTGGTATGAGCTTAAATTTTGATGATACGTCTATTTCTGTAACAGTCTCAAACGGAAAAAAACCTAAGGAAGATGATGACTTTATACAGTTGCTTTATAAAGTTGATAAAGCATCTACTGAATTCAACACTCGTAAAATCGATTATAATACGCTTGCTACTAACTACAATGCACGTAATGACCGTATTTCTACCCCTCCTATCCCTCCTATGATTGGCATTAATTCTATAACACACAAAGTAAATGAAAATGGCTCTGTTGATATTTCTGTAGCCTGGGATTATCCGAGTTCTAATGAAGATGGTTTTAACATTGATGGTTTTATCGTACATTGTTATCCTGATACATCTTCAGAAACTTACTTATTCGGCGCTTCACTAGCGAAGGAACAACGCATTTCTGTTAGATATGATAAGCGAATAGCTACCTTTACTTCACAAGTTCCAACAAAATACTTCACCTTTGGAGTACAGTCTTACAGAAACGTTGAAACCTCGATTAGTTCAAATGGTGTTTTGTTATCTGATATAGTTCAACCACAATCACCGAGTGAGAATCCTTACCGCCCATCTAATACTGTTGAGGTTAAAGGTAAAGTAAACGGAATACGCCAGATTTCTACACCTGAAAAGCCTTCTAGTCCAGATATCAACACTCTCTGGATTGATCCTACAACTAATAAATCTGAATTGTATGATGGCGAAAAGTGGATTGTTCAATCTGCTGGCAACGCAGACTCCTTAAATGGTATAACTCCTGCTCTAAACGAAGAACCCAACACTATACCTGTTAGAGATGACAACGGTGTGATTTCAGCATCTATATCAGGAAGTGCATCTAAATTAGGTGAGTATACAGACAAAGACTTTATTTTAAAGACAGATAAAGATGTGCCGAATGGAGTTGCTGCATTAGATGCAAACGGAAAAATTAAGCTGTCAAATCTTCAGCAATTAAGTTTTGTAGGCACCTATATCGGTAATGGGACTCAAAATAGAACAGTCTCTCTTCCCTTTACCCCTTCCCTGGTTAAGGTTAAATCAACAGTTCAAAGTGATCCTGCGTTAGCTATTGTGAGTACTAGTGGAGGCTATGTGGAGGAAATATTCGAATCAAATATCTATTTTAAAGGAATAAGCAACCTTCCAGATAACACAAACGGACGACTTGCGAATATGGGATTTGTGACTGGTTCAGATTCAACGTCTAAAGGTAATAAACAAGGAGTCACATACTTCTTTGAAGCGTATAGAAATCTATAAGAAAGGAGTGATTCTAAATGGTTTTCCCAAAACTTTATAATGATCCAATCTTATATCACAAAAGAAAAGATACTTATGATGATCCTTATATGAGCTACGATGAAACACATTCTATTCTTAACGGACGAATACTTCTAACTGAAAATCCTAATCGTGAAAATAGAGTTGTTATTACCGGAGGAAACAAAGAGTGGAAAGAAATTGAAGTTGGTGAATTAGAAGACGACTGTTTTCGTGTTGATTACATGATGGGAGTTGTCTTTTTTAATTCCTCTAACGAAGGAAAAGAATTGCAAGTTAAATACGTTGGCGAAGGTGCCCACTTCTTCCCTGCAGCACGTATTTGGGTTAGACGGTCAGGTAATACAGTAGTTGAGACACTTCAAGGTCTTATTGATGAAGCTGAAGATTGTATTATTCGCATGAACGAGAGAATCTTAGAATGCGAACGGGTCATCAAACGCTGTATAGAAATAACTACTTGGTGCCGTCAAATCACTTCGCAATACGAGCGTGTTGTTGAAGAAACGAAAAAGAAATACTATCCATCTGTCAATAACTACTCAGATTTAATTGTTGAATATCCAAATCCTCAAGTTGGTTGGACAGTCGCTGTTAAGAACATAAAAACAGTTTATCGATGGGATGGATTCGAATGGGTTGATATAGGTGTTTCAGAAGTCTATGAAGGATTCAACATTCTTTTGAGTGCTTATGAGCCACACAGTTTAAATTATATCTGGTATCAAGATGAGAGTTTAAGTCCTACCAAGAAAAGAGTTGTTATTTCTAACGCAGCTCCAGAAACAGGCCAGATATGGTATAAGCCTGATTGATACACATAAAGGAGGAATTAATTAATGGGTTTTAGAATGCCACATCCTGTTACTGGCGAATATGTACCAATGGCCATTGAATTGCTGAAATCTGACGGTGTTGGATATACCGCACCTGAAATTAAAGCCAAATTTGATGGAATTCTAGATTCAGTAACAAACCTGTCTACAACAACTACTGATAAGCTGAAAGAAATGGCTGACTTAATTGGAGACATTGGCGAGCTTGCAGGAGATACTGGAAGTATTGTAGATACAATTAAAAAAGAACTAAACCAACGTGGGATAAACGTTAAATGGCTTGGTGCAGTTGGAGACGGTGAAACAGATGACACACCAGCTTTCCTTGCTGCAGAAGCTCTATCTAACAATGAGTATCCGATCTTCGTTCCACCAGGTACTTATTTAGCTGATCAAGCAGACTTGAAAGGTAATTACTTTGGTAATGGTGCATTTCTTATTGTCAAAGAAAGAGAAGCTTTCAACGCAACTGCTCCCCCAAGTCAAAAAAGAGATCAACGTCTGTTCCCTCTCACCTCTTCACCCCTTCCTATCCTCAATGAATTCTATGGGAAAAACTCAGGAATCAAAATCACTTTAGACGCTTATGGAAACACATCTACAGGAGAAGAGTCTTTAAGAAACCTTACTTCTGGTAAGCAAAATACCGCTATCGGCTTCTTATCCCAAATGAATAACCAAACACAGTACTCAAACGTTTCAGTCGGTGGAAGTACTTTAGCACAAGGAACTTATTATAGTCGTACCACGGCTATCGGAAATAACTCATTAAAATGGGCAGGCATTAAAGATCCAATCGTGTCTAGACATGAACTGTGGCTAAATGAGAAGGATTTAAACAACATTTGGAACATTTCAGGAACAGATTCTTACATCTTGAAACAAATGAATCCTGAAGTTGAAAAATTGATTCAGCCTACAGGATACCCTGCTCCACAAGGCGCTGTTATTGTTAATGAAGGTGGAGGCTTTCCTGCAGCAACTTCCTCATCTCAAGTTTTAGGTAATACTGGTGTTGGTCGTAATGCTCTACTTCAATTGGTTAGAGGTATCCATAATACTGCAATTGGGTATCAAGCTCTAGCAAGATCTTATACGACTGAAAGATGTACAGCTATTGGTGCATTTGCATTGGCCAATAACCTTGCTGGTAAAGAGAATATCGGTATTGGTAGAAATGCAATGAAGTATAACCAAACTGGTCAAAAGAACATTGTTATCGGTAATAACGCTATGGGGTATGACGTATTTGGCACTAGAAATATTTTCATCGGGCATCAAGCTGGACAAAGATCAAACGGAAATAAGAATGCTTCCCACACTCTAAATACTGTTATTGGGACGTACGCTCATCAAAATAAAACAGATGGTGAAGCAAACGTTTCTATCGGTGCTAGAACACTTCTAAATGGTGCAAATGGTAGTCGAAACGTTGTTGTAGGTACTGAAGCTGGTATCAACTATACTGGCAACAACTCTATTATCATCGGAAATAAAGCAATGCCTAACAGTAACCAAGATCGATTATTATGGATTGATTACGGTAATGATGGCAATGCCTCTCCTTTCATATACGGTGATATGGGAAATAACATTATGAACCTTCGTGCAAACTTGCGACCTGATACTGATGCTTCTCAATCATTAGGTGCTCCTTCAAGACGTTGGGCTAACATCTATGCTTCAAATGGAACAATCAACACTTCTGATGAGAGATACAAGCAAAACATCACTGATATTCCTGACGAATGGCTAGATGCATGGTCTGAAGTTGATTTCTGTAGATTTAAGTTTAAAGATGCAGTAAGTGAAAAAGGAAGTTCTGCAAGATGGCATATCGGTGTCATTGCTCAGAAAATCGATGAAGTGTTTAAAAAGCACGGCTTAGATGCAACTGAAATTGGATTACTTTGTTATGACAAGTGGAATTCTGAATTTGTAAACAAGGTAGACCCTAAAACGGGTGAATTCACTGGAGAAACAATTGAAGTCGTAAAAGGTGGATACATGTGGGGCATTCGTGCTGATGAATGCCAATTCCTTGAGATGGCACTTATGAGACGTGAAACCGAAAAGATGCAACAAGAGATGCGTGAACTTAAGGCATCTTTATTAAAATAAAACTATGATTTTATAGGAATATTGCTTATGCATAACAGAGAAAGACAGAGCATGTGTGAGAACGAGAGAGCTTGGGTTATCCCCTGCTCTCTTTTTGTGCTCAAAAAATTAATTGGAGGAATTTATTTAATGAACATTACTCAAAGTTTGTTGACTCCCAACAAATACTCCAGACCTCAAACAGCTTTAAAAGGTGTCAAAGCAGTTGTTATCCATTGGGTTGCTAATCCAGGATCATCCGCTGAAGGAAATCGCAATTTCTTCAACAATCGTAAAAGTGGAACTTCTGGATTCGGCTCTGCTCATTACATTGTTGAAGGTAATAAAGTAATTCAATGCTTGCCTAATAGCGAGTTAGCTTATCACGTCGGCTCGAATGTTTATACAGCAAGTGCCCTTAGAAATCTGAGCTCATACCCAAATAATTGCACAATTGGCATTGAAATGACTCATCCTGATTGGACTGGTAAACCTGATACTGCAACTTATAAAACAACTGTAGAGTTAGCTGCCTCCCTTCTTAAAACTTATGGGCTAAAATCTGAAAATCTGTGGACACATAACCAAGTAGTAGGATGGAAAGACTGCCATCGTTATTACACTAACAACCCTAGTGCTTGGGTTCAATTTGTCAGTGATGTTAATAAAGCTTTAACAGGTAAAACTGTAACTATTCCAACACCGAAGCCATCAGACAAAAATGACCTTGAGTTAGTTGAAGCTTACGGTCTTGGTGATAAAGGTGCAAAAGTTAAAGAAATTCAGTCTAATCTAATTAAGCTTGGCTATAAATTGCCTAAATACGGTGCGGACTCCCACTTTGGTGATGAAACTGTTGCTGCTGTGAAGGCATTCCAAAAAGCAAACAAGCTAGCAGTAGATGGAATCGCTGGGAAAGCGACTCTTGCTAAGATCAAAGAGTTGTTAACTAAATCTAAAGCCCCTTCTTCCTCTAAGTCTAACTCTTCTAAAGCAAGTGGCTCTCTAAAATCTAAAGTAGACGGTCTTCGATTTTATGCTAAAGCTTCATGGGATGATAAAGATGTTGTCAGTACTGTAAATAAAGGTATTGGCTTCCCTACTGTTGTCGAAAAAGTAAAAGTTGGTACGGCATACCAATATAAAGTGAAAAACTCAAAAGGTGCAACGTTTTATATCACTGCTTCAGATAAGTATGTTGAAGTAACAGGCACAGTTAAAGCATCTACTCCTGCTAAGACCGCTTCAAAGCCAAAACAGAGCTCTAAAAGTTCATCAATTAAATCTGTTGGGAAAATCAAAATTATCGGCGTGTCAGGTGCTGCTTTTATTATGGATAAACCTGATCGCAATTCAGCCAAGAATCTAGACACCATCTCATTAGGTAAAACAATTGAAATTTCTGGATCTGTTAAAGGTAGTAACAATCCTAAAGGTTACTGGGAAGTAATTCACGAAGGTAAACGTGCTTACATTTCAGGACAATATGGCAGTAAAGTATAACTAAATTAATATAGATTTTTGTGGATTTACAAATATCCATGAAAATTTATGAAAATCAACTTCAGGGAGGTGAACTAAAATCACCTCCTTCTCTAAGGCTGGTGTCAAATGGAAAGTAATGACGTTCATGTTCGTATAAGCTTGCTTGAAGAAAAATCAAATCAGCAAGCAATTCAAATTGTTAAGCTAGAAGATAAAACAAATACACTCAACAGAATTGAAATGATATGCGAACAACAACTTGAATTTAATAAAGAGTCTCAAAAGCAATCGAAAGAGTTAACTTCAACACTCATTGAAATGAGTAATAATTTAAAAAACCTAAATAAATCTTATGAAAAATTAGATACAAGGGTTGAAACTCTTGAACGAAGTGATTCAACAAGAAAGATAGATCCTTCGCAGTTTACCAAAGATATTTTTTATAAGATTCTTCCTTCAGTAGCTGCAACGATAATCGGAGCATATTTGCTATACCATTTCGGAATTAATAAATAAGGAGCTTGATGTAATGAAAATCAACTGGAAAGTACGTTTAAAAAAGAAAACATTTTGGGTGTCAATCCTCTCAGCCACCCTTTTATTCGTTCAAATGGTCGCTGAGGCATTCGGTTATGACTTAACAGGATTTGGTGATGATCTAACTGTAAAATTTAATGCTCTGCTTATATTTTTATCTGCTATCGGAATTATTGATGATCCGACCACTAAAGGTGTATCAGACAGTGAGCAAGCTTTAGAATATGACGAGCCTAGAGAGAAATGAATACGGTAAATATTAAGTATTCGCCATACCCAAATAAATTCAGTGAAGCCCACATTAATACTGAGGGTGAGGAGAAAGTTCTAACTCTGTTGTTAGACGAAGTTGAAGTTCCCCAAACTGATGAAGAAAGTGAACCAGCTATCTTCCCCGTTCTCAAGATTTCACTCTCTGAAGGCTTGGGCAACGAAGACATTTTAAGGATGGAAAAAGAAGATGCTAAAGCATTTCTTCAAGTTTTAAAAGATATGATTAAACAAATGTGAGAGAGGTAATCTCTCTTTTTTTTTCATTTTTTATGGAGGTTAAATTATACGATTAGGATCTGGATACAAAGGCTCTTTAAAACTAGAGTCAACAAACATTGAGAACTTCGATATTGTCCCTCCAGAATCACAAGGTTCGAATAGACCGACACAGTTTTATAAATTTCAATTTCGCAATGACCAAGATTGCACTGTTTCTATAAATCACGGAGAACCCATTTTCATCAGGTCTGGGGATGGCTTTTCAATGGATCATATTGACACTCCTATCTTTAGCTTTGTAATCAAAGAAAAAGGAATTCAGTATAACTTTGCTGGTGCTCACACATGAGCTTTTTTAATCCCAGGTTAAACAATGGAATATCACTGAAATGGTCTTTTGAATATACGCCTGACGAGAACGAGCAAATGATCTCGTTTATTGAAGTTCCAGATTACGACCCAACTAAAGATCAACTTTCAGTTATTGTTGGAGGAGTTGAGTGCTCCCCGCCCCACCGCTGCATCACGGAATAAATTAATGATATTACGTCTTTTCCTTAATATATAACTCTTGCTATTACACTTATTAAAATAGCTAAAATTGTTAAGAACATAACTATACCAATAATTAATGAATGTTGTCGCTTCTTCATACTTAGAATAGCTACATACTCTCTTATAAAGGCATTTATCCAAAAATAAAGCTTTGTCTTAGAACCATAACCATATATTTTCAAACCCATTTCTTTAGCTATTAAAGATGCTCTTAATATATGGAAATTATTCGATACTAATACAGCCTTATAGTTCTTACTCAATCTACTCATTATATCTTTTGAATAAAGAATGTTTTCTTCCGTTGTTTTAGAGCGTGTTTCTTCTATTATGACATTATCATTTAAACCTTTTTGTTTAGCATAGTTTGCCATTGCTTTCCCTTCGGGTAAACTTTCATCTTCTCCCTGGCCGCCAGAAAATATTATTTTAATACTTTCATTATTCTCATATTTGTTACGGATTTCAATAGCTTTATCAATTCTACTTGCTAGTAAAGGGGGTACTTTATCATTTATTAAGCCACTACCTAAGACAATAATAAAATCAGGACGTTCAATTATAGGTAATTTTTGCAATAAATATGTGTTTATAAAAACTGTAATATGTACTATAAAATATGCATAAACGAGTGTAATTCCAATACTAATAAACCCTATCTCCCTAATATACTGATAATTATTTAAAATCTGAATACATATTATATATAAGATTAAACTAACTAAAACGATTAATGTTAAGCTATTTGTAAACCTTTTACCTTCTAATTTTCTTATTTTAATTCCATTATATAAAAATAAAGGTATAAACCACCATAAAAAACTGGAATAGAAGACCATAATGACAACTAGTAAGAGTATGCCTAAATTGGGTATTATAGGAATTTTACCTAACAGTGAGATGAGACTAAAGGGAAATAAACATATGGAAGTTATTACTAAAAAACCATTAATCATATTTCTTCGATCATACAATATTGATAGTATTAAACCGATTACTGATATTATAAATAGAAACCATAAAAATAAAATCAACCATATATCCATAATATTCTCCAATCCATAATTATTTAAGAATCCATAAACATTATAGCATGCTTATGGATTCTTATTTTTTTCAAACTTAGACTTAGATATTTCTTTTATGTTACTTACTATAGCTCTTCTTTCTTCCCATTTGACAAGGTATGCTTGATTCTTCTTAATTGGACTCAATAAGCTCAATTTAAGATTTTCACTCTTACCATCTCTATAACCTGATACTTCATAAATATAATACTTGTTTGACTCCCCTTGATCATTTGTCTCATGTTTTATTTTAGGGTCTTCAGTATTATAAATATAATACTCATTTGTTTTATAGTAACCTTGATCAGAAAATAAATAATACCCTCCGAATGATGCAATTCCTATAATAACTAAAAATAATATTAATGCTAACTTAGCCATAATTTTATTATCCTATTAAGACTTTTTTAACGTTCGATAAGTTAATTTTCTCCATATATATTCTAATGGTCCTTGTTTAAAGTACTTTAGTATAAGATAACTACATATAAAATTAATTGAAATTATAATTAATGCAAGGTATAGTATTTGAACAGAATTAGGAAATACAATACCTAATACAGAAATCAAGATTCCACCTATGATACTTTGCATGACATAATTCGTAAATGCCATTTTACCAATCCTCTCAAAAGCAAATACCATTTTTTCCATTTTTAGTGAAATATTTTGTAAAATGAGAAAATATAATATTGTTTGTGGAATTGCTAATAAACTTATATCTAAATTGTCTTTAGATTGATAAGTACCCGCTATATATATAATTACAACAATAATCATTATTGACACACTTGATAAGAATATATACTTATTTCTATTTATTTTTGATACTATAGAATCTTCACTGTATATATATCGGCTTTTAACCATATATAATCCTATTATGAAGAAGTTAAGAATTAGTATACTGTCATTCACTATAAAATCTAAACCCATAAACTCTATATGAAAAGATTTTATAATAACACTAACAAGGTAAAGAGACATAATGCTTATGGATATGTTTTTTAATATAATAGATGATAATCCATATAAACCCATAACAATAAATCCCACCAAAGCATAAGGCACTAATATACTTCCCCAAAATATAGCTACCATATGAATAATACCTAAAATTAATAAAAAGGTTAATCTACGAGACATAAATCTATATGGTGAGATACCTTTTGATTTACAATTATCCATAAATATCCCTATACCAATTCCAAATAAAATTGAAAATAAACCAAAAAATTTTTTCGTAACTAAAATATCAATTAACGAACTAATCATAGATTCAATATGTGTGGGTTCTGGTAGGTTCATATCCTCAGTTACCATCACAAATGCTGGTATATTAATCAACAAAATACCACATATTGCAAAACCTCTAATAAAATCTAAACTCTTTATTCTTTTATTCATTGCTTACTCCTTTTTAATTCTAGATTGCATAAGTATAATAAATTCATTATCTGATATGCTTTTTAGACATCCATTATTTTTCCTTACATCTTTAACATATCATATTATAATAAAGGCTCACTACAATATTATGTGACAATCACTGTATCTATATAACAATATTGTCACTTTCAAAATTATAACATGTGACAAATCACCAATCATTTGGTGATTTAATGCAGTATTAGTTATCTATAACTGAAAAAATGCATATTTTCAATATTAGCTTCTATGACCACCAGTTAAACCAGCTCTGTACAATGCAGTGCCGCCTTTAGTATATGAAACAGCCCTCAGCAGCGACTTCGCTCCGTATTTATTTCTAATACCATCCATAACGTATCCAAGCTGTCTTTTTTTCTCTAATCCTCTTTCATCGAATAAAGTTAACTGTTGATTAGCATCTTCCTCAATTTTGCTTAATGTGACTGAAATACTTCTAACAGTCTTATGTTGATAAAACGTGTTAAATAATTCAATACATGTGTTATAGATGTCCATAGTGATATTTGTTGGGTTTTCGATTGTTTTGCTTCTGTGAAACCCTCCTCCATATTCATCTTTGCTATATCCGATACCTAAGCTAATCGTTCTCCCTGCTTTGTTGTGATCTCTTGTTCTTTTAGCAACCTCTTCACATATTTCAAGTATGACTGCTTTGATTTCTTCTTTTGTCGTGTAATCTCTGAGCAGAATCTGGCTTTTACCAAAGCTCACTTGTCCTTGTAGTACTGGAGCACCTATCTCAGATAAATCAATTCCCCATGCATGGTGGAAGATTTGGTTCCCCATTACTCCGAATTTCTTTTCTAAGGTTTCCAGTGAATACTTAGCTAATGCACCGACTGTGAATATACCCATTCTATTCAAGTTTTGCTCCATTCTCCTGCCTATTCCCCACATTTTAGAGATTGGTCTAACTGGCCATAGCTTTTCTGGAATGTCTTCATATCTCCATCTAACAATACCATTCGGTGCTTTCTTACTTTCTAAATCCAAAGCAAGTTTGCTGATCAGCATATTGTCACCAATCCCAATTGTGCAAGGCAGCCCAAACTCTCTCATGATTGCATCTTGGATATGTTCAGCAATCTCTTCAACACTGTTCCACATTCTCATAACACCGTCAACTTTTAAAAAAGATTCGTCTATGGAATAAGTGTGAACATCACATTCTGGGACGTAACGATAAAACAATTGAGTAATTTTCGTTGAAACATTTATAAATGTATCCATCTTAGGATTAACAATATGGATTCTTGGATCACTAGGAATTTCAAATAATCTTGAGCCAGTTTTAATTTTAAAATCTTGCTTTAATTTGGGGCTTGCTGCTAACACTACACTCCCCTGTCTCTCTGTGTTTCCTACAACGGCTAGATAACACTTCAGAGGATCTAAACCCATCATAACTGCTGAAATGGAAGCATAAAAGGATTTCATGTCTACACACAGTATCTTGTGACGTGGGAAATTTGAGTAATCAATCATTAGAAACACCCACTATGTCATCTAATAAAACAAAGTGAATATCATCTGATAAATCCTTTATATGTAGCATTTTCTTTTCGTAGTTGATGTATTGTGTAAAACCTTTTAGTTGATTGACAACTCCCAAATCAAAAACTGAAAAATTCAAAGGCTTGTTAACACTCATTGCATAGGCGATTGTTGATTCAAATTCTTCTGCTTGTTGTTCATCTATAATTGGTTTATCTGTTTTTTTCGTTTCTGCTAGGTCGTGTTTAAGTCGTGCAACATGCTCAGGTAACATCATAGCTGTCCATTTTATCGTACCTCTGTCTCTAAGCATTTAATCACTCCTTCTGAATGATTAAATAGTAACAGAACAAACGTTCTTTATCAATCCATTTTAAGAACTTTTGTTCGGTGTAAATATTGGTATACAAATTCTATCCTTCTGTTACAATTTATGTATAACAATTAGGAGGTTAACAATGTCACTTACATCGAACTTAAGCAAAGTACCACAATTCAAAGAAATAGTTGCTGCTATTGCGCCTAAAAAGAAAGATTTCAAAACTTTAAGTGGGAAAAGTCCCTTTTCTAAAGAGTATAAAACGTTAGTACCTTATACATTGGAGAATCCATCTGATGCAAGCTTAATAGGGGACTGCTTTTGATTATTTAGCAAGGTTTAGAATAGCCCAAATAATAAATCTAGAGATGAGCTTTAAAGAACTAGTTGCCTATAACGGACTTAAAAAATTGCAAAAATTCACTGGGAATAATAGTTTGGAAGATAAATATTATTCAACTATTCAAAAAGACATTGATACCTTTATTAAAGGCGAACAATCATTGAACAATGAGGTTTGTGTGACAGCCTTAAAACTTGCGAACTTGGAGAGGTACTCTAGAGCTAATATACTGGCAGGTGTTAGCGAGACTGATATTTTCGATATACAAAGAAAGGACACGCTAACTAATGAACTAAATGGATTAATGAATACATTCGAAGAAAAATTCATTGGTAGTGGACTTGTTAAAACAGACAGCAATGTGGTTTTCAACCCTCACTTTGGCATTGCTTCCCTATTGGTTGATGGTGCAGATGCAGATATTCTAGTTGATGATGTACTTTATGATTTCAAAGTAGTTAAAGATGTGGGATACAAGTCTGCGGATGTTCTTCAGTTAACTGGATACTTTCTTCTTAATAAACTTTTAAAAGAAATAGAGCACAACTATGGCGTATCAGAAAGTCTTCCTTTCGATGACATTGAATTCAGTAAAATTTGTCTTTATAAAGCAAGGTTCGGTGAATGTGAATACTTTGATTTTAATGATATCAACGACCAAGATATTCGTGCTGCGCTCATTAGACTTGCTGAATACTTTTTAAACAATCCTGACAAAACTGTTAAGTATACAATGCTAAAAGCTCATCCAGGTTATGATTTAGAAGAATATGATGATGCTTTACGTTCTATAGTTAATTCAAATTAAGACACCCCTTGTTGGGTGTTTTTAATAATAGAAAAGGATGCTTTTTAGCACCCTTTAAACTTAAAAGTCATTAAATTAAAAGTAACATTCATAGATAGTTTGCTAACTTTTAATCTCTTTCCTTTAACATTTTTAAGAGATCGTCACTAAGTTGGATATCAATATCTTCTGTATCATTATCTTCGTCATCATCTTCTTCGACAACAAATAATCCTTCAATAAATTCAGTGAAAGTATCAGCAATCAGGAATAGGTCTTGTTCACCATCTCTTAGTTCATGATCCCAGAAATATATTTTCCCTTGATTTTTTTCACTAACATCTAAGCAAATTAGGTCTCCGCCATCTGCATCTGCGATAGGAATTATTTGCTCTGGCAATTGTTCTTTATATGTTTTTATGGCTTCTCGTATATCATAATCATTCTGCTCCAACCCATAAAACAATTCGACTGGCACCGATTCACCAACTAACCAAACTGGTTTTTCTCTTAGATAGCTATATATATTATCCTCAATCCAACATTCCCCATATTCATTAATAAAACTTTTATAATCAGAAGAAATATGGTATCCATTTTCTTCTTCTATTTTATTCATTTCGTTTAATGAATCATTTGTTTTGGTTGATCTAATATCGATAGTGTATTGATCAAGTTTGTCTTTAATTCGTTTAAAACTCATTTTAATAGCCTCCTCTTAAATCTGATGCAGCACCAATATGTGGTACATTTTTATGTAAGTCAGTCGGAACAAGCTGTATTGTTTTATTATCTAAATGATGAGGAGTTAGCTTCACTTTTGCAAGCCATTCTTTCACCTCATGTTGTGTTTTAAACCCATACTGTTTTTTTAGTTTTTTATAAACCAAGCTAAAATCAGATTTTTCACCAGTCAATTTCCCCTCTTTAAAATGAAGTCGACCCTTTTCCCAAGGAGTAAAATTTGGGCGATTATCTATAAATTCTACTGGTTTTCCTCCAGTAACGACCTTTACTTTTGGGTTATCTGAATACCATTTTCCGTTACCTGGCACACCTTCCCATCGTCCATTTGATCTCGGAAGACGAGTTCTTGGGTTTTTTATTCCTTCAGCCAGCATTACTAAACGTTCTTTTAAAGAAGCTCCATCTACTACATTATAAGGAACATTTGAAATCCCTGCTAGTTGATGCTTTGGCGAATAAGGAAGCAAGTCGTATATGGAAATGTTAGCAAAATGCTTAGTTTTATTCACACCGCTTATAACCGCTGTTTTCGTTGTTGATACGCCAGTTTTAGAAACAGACCCTAAACCTTTTGTTCCAAATATAGAAGTAGCAATGGTGCCTGTTGCATAGCTCACCCAATGCGCTCTCGAATAAGAGTCACCGTTTACCATATCTCTTTCATAGGAGTCTGAAATAGATTTCCCAATTGCTTTCGATGTTTCAATCGGATGAGAAACAGCTGTCACAACTGATTCTACAGCCCCACCAGGGTCAGTGACAAGATCATATATTCCGGTCACTGTGTCTTTTGCCACATCGTATATACCAACTGCTGCGCCTTTTACACCATCAATAAAGACACTTGATGCTTCTTCCTGTGCTTTGATTTGGAGCAGCTGGCTGTAATACATTTTTTGATCGTAAGAAAGATTTTCATATCCAATTTCATCTACAATCTCAAAGTATTTCGCTTCTGATATACACGAAGGATCATTGAGCTTTTCTTTCAATTCTTTGATTCTTCGCTTCTCTTTTTCTTCTTTTTTCACTTTTAAATATGCTTTCACCTGTGCATCGATTTTATCATGATTCTTGTACACATCTGTCTCATGAAATGCCTTTGCATCATAATACATGGGCTGAGCGTTCTTACCTTGTCCTGTAGCAGCCATCATTTTTGAATAAAAAGTTTCGAGATGTTTTTCAATCGCTTCTGACTTTGCGTATTCTGTTTTTAGATCATGGTCTATTTTATGTAATGCCTCAATCGCATCTTTTCTTTCTTCGTTCGCATCATCTAAATGCTCATCTACCTCTTTGCTGGAAAACGTCTGCAATTCAATTAGATCACTGACATCGTCAAAAATAGCCGTAAGGGCTTCTTTTTGTTCCTTAACCATATCTTTATTGTTCTGAATGCCTTGCTTCAATTGAGCGTCTAAGAAGTGCTCGTCAATAAATGTACTACCGCCTAATGATTCATCATCAAGCTTTCCTTTCACTCCATCTAAAAAAGCCTTTTGCATATCGATAAAATCAAGATAAGAATCCGTGTAAAGTGCAAGATCATTATAAAAAGCTTTGATATTATCCGCACCTTTTCCAGTAAACTCATCACCTAAATTAGCCACGCCTTGCAATGCTTTTTTTAAGTCTGTTATTTCTTCCCTAAGCTGTTGATATACCTTCGATCTCTTCTCTACAGCTGATATCAGGGAAGGAGCATCTAATATTTTCATATAAAAAAGACTCCTTTTATGGAATATTCTTTTACTAGAATACCATAAGGAGCCTTATGCTTTAATCCATTTTATCTAATTTTAACCATTCAACCTCCAGAGCTTCCTCTTGATGCAACTGTTTGGATATCATCATGTAGAGGTTGAATCAAACCATTTGTAAAGAAAAGTGTACCTAGTGCAACTACAGCTATTGATAATGTTATAAAAATTGACTTTTTCATTTAATTCACTCCTTTTCCCACATACTGGCTTGCACGTAAGGCTCTTTTATAGAAATCCAATGATTGTTGCAGCAAGCCTATTCTCTCTAAATATTTCGCCACATCAACTAAGATTTCCTCTAAATCAACCCACACTCCTTTTTCTTCAAGTTCTGAGCACAGGGTGGTAATATTATTTATTTGAGACTCAGTAACATCATAAGCAAGCTCTTTTAATAATTTAAATTTAATCTGAAAGATTTCATGTCCAACTTGTTCAGATAAACCATACCCTTGGTCAATTAATTCTATTGCTTCTTTACTTTGAGTGGAAATTTCAACTCTAGATAATTCGTACAAACATCTCAATTTCAATAAATCTTGGTTTTCAATTTCTCTGTAGCTTAAGGTGCGCCTGTATAATTCCGCTGCATCTGAGTAATTACCTTTCTTACTTTCTAAAAACCCCATATTGTAATACAGGTGAATTATTAAGTGATTATCGTCTATATTCTTAATCATTCCCTCTGCTTCATTAAAGAGGTCACTTGCATCATCATATTTAAATTGATCTATTAAGTTTAGTGCGTGAAGCAACCTACAGTTGATTTGTCTTTTGATATATGTTTCATGTGCATTAAAAGTATCTGAAGCGATTTGAGCATGATATTTAGATAGGAAAGTCATTTTCATATCATAGAATAGAACAGCTAATTTATAATGAAACTCTGCTTTTTCTATTTCATCATCAACATAAGCCAACTTCTTTTCAGCAATTCTGAAATAACTTAGTGCCTTATCATAATCTTGCAAATAGTCATGATATATCCCATTATAAAAGTAGAAGTAATAGGACATGAGTTTATTTGTTTTTTCTTCTTTTTCATCTGGGGCGTTTCTCTCAAAGAATGGCTTGTCTAAATTTCTGCTAATATTCTGAAGTTTCAGCTTAAGTCTAAAGCTCAGTAGCTGATAATACAAAAGAATATCCTGATTTTCTTCCATTGTTTCAATTGCACTGTCTATATCATCTTGCATTTCAATAGCTGCTGATAAATCCCCTTTTTGTATGGCAAGATTCCAAGTATTTAACATGTTTCCTACCTCTTGAGAGGCAATTAACCTTGTCATCCCGTTACCCCCTTGTAAACAATTCCTTTGTATAATTTTAACACGATATTTACAACATATGTAAAGTTGAGTTGCTCATTTTGAAAGTTTTCGGCATACCGCAAAATGTTTATCTATAAAAGATATGTTTTATGCAGAAATAATCATTTAATAAAATACAAATTACATATATATGTGGTATCATAGATTAAGGGGAGGTGAAAATGATGACCGAGTACATACATAACGAAATTTCCACAAATGATTTTATCAAATCGAGTTACATACGTGTTCTAAAGTTTATTGAGAAGACCTTAGATTCTTTAGAAATTGATGAGGCAGAAAGTGTTTCCAAGTATTCTAAAGGAGGTTATAACATAACAGTTTATTCAAGTAACAAGCCCTCTGATGAAGCTTTGGTTCAAACCAATCGAGCAGTCAATCAATTTATGAACAACTTATCTATAGACTAGAGCCTATTGTACGGCTCTTTTTTCATACAAATTTATGTTGTACTCAAACTATATTCCTTACGACAGACCCTGTCACGACAGGCGGGAAAAATTTCACAAGCTTCCCAAAGAAAAAAGAAAGTAGAATGATGATACACCCCGAAGCAATAATACTTCCATAGATAGACGAAATCCCGTATTTAGAGCCAATCGCAATCATAGGAGAAACCGCAGTAAATGTACAGCCTAATACAACAGGCAAACCGATACCAAAGAAACGGTTTTTCCAAACTTGAAGAAGCGTGGCAGCCCCGCACATGAAAATATCTGCTGAGATTAAGTAAGTCAGTTGTGCAGGCGTGAGGCCGAGTGCATCTCCCACAATGAGCGGCACAAGAACGGCCCCTGCATACATCGCCAGCACATGCTGAATCCCTAGCGAGAGCGTTTTGACTTTTTTAGTAGCACTCATGATTGTACCTCTCGTACAAACGTGACTTTCCCTTTCTCAAGTGATTCAATCCGTGCAAGGGATTCGACGCGGTAGCCCATTTGAACAAGTACATCTCTTCCCGGCTGGAATGACTTTTCAATGACAATGCCAAATCCGGCTACTTTTGCCTTCGCCTGCTTTGCGATTGCCGCAAGTCCTTTAGCGGCTTCACCGTTCGCCAAAAAGTCATCAATGATTAATACACAATCTTTTTCACCGAGATGCGTATTTGAGACAGCGATCGTGCTTTCTACTTTTTTTGTAAAAGAGTACACACTCGCTGTTAATAGGTTTTCTGTTAGTGTTAGTGATTGACGTTTTCGAGCAAAAACAACGGGTACTTGAAGAGCTAGTCCAGCCATCACAGCAGGTGCAATGCCCGAAGATTCGATTGTGATAATTTTTGTAATGCCATCATGCTTGAATAATCTAGCAAACTCTTGCCCAATCTCATGCATTAAGACAGGATCAATTTGATGATTTAAAAAGGCATCAACCTTTAACACTTGATTTGACAGAACGATTCCTTCGTTCTCAATTTTTTGACGTAACAATTCCATCATTTCTTCCTCCCAGCATATTGGCAAACATTTTCATTTTTCGCATAAAAAAAGCATTGCTGTCCATGAGGAGCAAGCAATGCGAAAACGATCCACGGATCTTCAGCTCAAACAAGAGCTGTTTCATTTGCTCACTCATAGTCGGACGGTATCGGTGTCCGGTAGAAACTTGCGTGCCATCATCACGCGATTATATGAGTGTTATAGTGTTCAAATTATAACAAGATTTCAGACGCTTGGAAAGCACTTTTCTAGAAAAATACCGAACTTAAATAATAGATCAGATCAAAACGTTCGTTTTTAGAATATTCAAGCATCAAAAAAGCACCCTTCTAAGCAAAGGGTGCCTTTTATTTAAGATAAATACAGTTTCGTATATTTATCAGTTAAATAATCGATTAAATATTGTACATTTAATTCCTCACCAGTCGCATCTTGAATGATTTCAGATGGCTTTTTGCGTTTTCCGTGTTGGTGAACATGTGTTGTGAGCCATTCTTTTATCGGTGCAAAAGACCCATTTTGAATTAGCTCATCAAAATTCGGTAAATCTTTGATCATTTGGTGCTTTAGTTGCGCCGCATACATATAACCAAGGGCATATGAAGGGAAATATCCAAAGCTACCATCAGACCAGTGAACATCCTGCAAGATGCCGAGTGCATCATTAGGAGGCGTAATGCCAAGATATGCCTTATATTTTTCATTCCACAGTGCAGGCAGGTCTTCGACCGCCACCTCTTCATTAAATATCGCTTTTTCAATTTCATAGCGGATGATAATGTGAAGCGGGTATGTGAGCTCATCTGCTTCAATTCGAATGTAAGTCGGCTTCGATTCATTCACTGCATGCACAAAGTCTTCTAAAGAGACATCTTTAAACTGCTCAGGAGACGCTTCTTGAAGCTTTTGATAATACGTTTTCCAGAAGTCTTCATGTCTGCCAATAAAGTTCTCAAAGAAAAGAGACTGTGATTCATGGATCCCCATTGATGTGCCATCACATAATAACGTTCCACTCAGTGCCTCATCAATGTTTTGCTCATAGATGGCATGACCACACTCATGAATCGTGCCAAAGATCGCCATCCGAAAATCATGCTCATCATAACGGGTCGTCACACGAACGTCCCCTCTACTCAATGTCACAGCAAACGGATGAACTGTTGTATCCAGACGTCCTGCGTCAAAGTCATACCCTAATTCTTTTAAGAAGAAAAGACTCAGTTCCTTTTGTTTGTCGATCGGAAAGCTTTTCGATAAAAATGAAGTATCCGGTTTATGAGGAGAGGCTTCGATTTTTTTCACGAGAGGAACAATGGCATCACGAAGTGCACCAAACTTTTGATCGAGCTGTTCAACCGTCATATCTGGTTCATAGTTATTGAGCAGCACGTCATATGGCGTTTGTTTCACGCCCCAATATTGAATAAAACGCTTGTTAAAATCAATGAGCTGTTTTAAGTATGGTGCAAAGAGTGAAAAGTCTGATTTCTCCCTTGCTTCTACCCAGACATGCTCTGCTTTTGATTGTAAAATGGAGTATTCTTTAAATTCTTCTTTCGGAATTTTGCTGTTTTCATCATACTCTTTTTGTGATAATTCGAGCGCCTTTTGTGTATCTTTTGACAGCTCATCTCGGTGTTTATTTAATGCGTGAAGAAGATCTCTCATTTCATCAGAAGTCTTCATATTAAAAATATCACTTGATAATTGACCGATCGTTTCAGCTCTGAAATCGGCGCTTTTTTTAGGCGCCTGTGTTCTAGAGTCCCAATAAAGTAAATGGAGCGCCTCCGTATAGTGGGCGATTTTTCCTAGTAATTGATAAAACGCTTTCTCTTTTGCTTCAAGACTCATATGTTTGTTCCCCCAATCGATAAAATATGTATGTACGTTTCAAGGCTACTTCAAGAAATGTTCTTTTGTCAATGAAAAAGGGAGGATACACAGATGGTATCCTCCTCTTTTTCTCGTTCGGGTGTTATTTAAGATGTGATGATTGGCTTTACTGGCAGAACGGATTCAATTTTACTTTGAAGCTCTGTATCTTCCTTGCGGTCAAAGTAAATATGAATGGTTCCTGCATCTTGGCTTGTCCGAATCAGTCTTCCAATACCTTGTCGTAAGCGCAGCAGCATATACGGAAGGTCGACTTCTGCACGAGCATCCTTTGCTTCATTCCGTTTCGCCTCAAATACCGGATCATGAGGCGGGTAAGGAAGTCCCCAGATGATCACATTTGTTAATGATTGTCCTGGAATATCCAGCCCTTCCCAAAGGTGAACAGAGCATAACACAGATGTCTCATCTGCTTGGAACTTTTGAACAATCGTGCTGATTTCCTCGTCTCCCTCAAAGTACACATGGAAAGGCAGTGATTCATTCGATGCCTCAAGATGCTTTCTAAAGAAATGAAGTTCATCAAATGAAGGGAACAAAATGAGAGAGCGTCCTCCATTATCTTTCAGCTGAGTGATCACTTGCTGTCCTTTTGTTTCTTGCTCTTGAAGCTGCTGAATCCCGTGGAAATAAATCTTCATTTGTTCATCGTAATCATACGGCGAAGCGACACTCATTGATAAGTAATCTTTAATCCCAAGACTTTCAGCTAAATAATCAAAGGATTGATTTTCAGACAATGTAGCAGAAGAGAAAATGTATGGTCTTTTTTGCGAGAATACCTTTTCACCAAGCACCTCTGCGACAGTCTTTGGCATCACAACAAATGTCGTATCTAATTCCTGCTTTTCAAGCCAGCTAATCGCATTTTTTTGATAAAGCGACAGAGAATACGCCATTTGTTCAATGTACTCTTCCACAACAGACAATTCGTATTGATCGATTGTATACATCTCTGATTCAAATACGAGTGCTTCTCCAATTTTTTCAAGTAAATCACACAATTCACTTGCAGAACGCTTCACCTCATCCACACGTCCAATTTCAAGTCGATGCGAGCCCTTGATTTCTTTGGCATGTGTTTTTAAGAGATAAAAGAACTCATCGTTTGTGGCAAGTGCATCTTCAACGAGCTCGGCAAACTCTTCGCGTATATCGTTTTGAAGCAGGCGCTCTAAAAAGGTTTCGAGCATTGATTGCTTCACTCGGTATGTCAGTGCTTTTTGTGCGGCAAATTCAAGAAGGTGGCCTTCATCAAATACAACGGAGCTATGTTCTGGAAGCAGCGGAAGCTGGCCCTCGCGTTTGCGAGATTCCTTCGTCCACACATGCTCCATATAAAAATCATGAGAACAGATGATAAGGTCTGCTGCTTTCCGGTAATGATCTCTTGATAAATTCAGACCACAGCGATGACGCATATCGCACGTCAAGCAGTCCTGAAACGAGTCATAGCCAATGCGTGACCATTCATCATTGGATAGCTCTGGGTACTCTTTTCGATCACCGTACGGATAAAAGTTCTGCATCCCATGTGATTCATGAACAAACGAAGGAAGCGATTCATAAATATCGAGCCACTTCTCATCATCTTCACGCTGCATGGTTTTCTCTAATTTCTTTAAGCATAAATATTGATCATGTGATTTACTTAATCTCGCATCTATTTGAATATCAAGGTGATTGGCAATTTTATAGATATCACCCTCTTGTTTCACTAGCTGTTCAATTAACGTTTCGTCTGCACATGCAATAATCGCAGGTTTCCCTGTATACCTTGCATATGTGACCGCAAATAATAGGTAAACGATGGTTTTGCCTGTGCCTACCCCAGCTTCGGCAAACATCACACTTTTTTCTTTAAAGGCTCTTTCTAGTTGAAAAGCCATGAATATTTGTTCATCTCGAAGATCAAAGCCCTTTTCTGGCAAAATGTCATAGAACACATCACCAATCCAGTTGCCCAGTTCTTCGTAAAAATTATGTTCTTTTGATAATGAAAAAGGCAAACGAGATGCTGTCACCTGCTTCAACCCCCAACTTTTGAATCATTCAGACATTCTATAGTAACATTTTTGCTGGGGAATGACAATCTTTTTTACGAACGCAAACGATGTTGATAGGTTTCTTTCATTAAAAATGCATGCTCAGAACGCTCTATGTAAGCCTGAGCAAGCGCTAAATCTTCGATGGCTGCTGTCAGATGAGCAGATTGTCCACCTTCTTGCCCTTCAATTTCTTGAGCAGTCGAAGCGAGTGCTTTTTGGATTAACTGAAATTGATCATATTGTATCATGGAGACACCTCTTTTTTTAAAATCAAGTTCAGTTTATTCCGTCCCGTGAAGGTTTATACCTTTCTGGGATAAAAAAAGCCACACCTTCTGTAGGTGTGACATTTTTTATAATTCAGTTGTCTGTTTTCTAGGCGGGCGTTTTCCCCAATATTGGTAATAGTCTGTTTTAATAAAACCATTAAACAGTTTTCTCTTTTTCGTTGCTTTTCTACCAAAGCACTCTTCGAACTTTTCATGTGACGTTAAGATGTAAATGGACCATGTGTCTAGGCTTTTAAATGCTTCGCCCATTCCTTGATACATTTTTTCAACAGCTGGTTTATCACTGAGTCGTTCTCCATAAGGCGGATTTCCGACAATCACACCGTAATCTTCTTTTGTTTGAAAGTCTTTCACTTGCATTTGTTTAAACTCAATCAATTCACTTAGTCCCGCTTCTTCTGCATTCATTTTTGCAATGTCTATCATCCGGTGGTCGATATCACTTGCAATAATGTGGAGCGGCTGATCATAGTTCGCTTTTTCTTCCACTTCGTGACGCGCTTTGTTCCATACATCTTCACCAATCCATTCCCATGACTCGGACGCAAATTCCCGGTTAAATCCTGGGGCAATGTTTTGTCCAATCATGGCCGCTTCAATAGCGATTGTTCCTGATCCGCAGAAAGGATCAACAAACGGACGGTCAGGTGTCCAGTTCGTTAATAGCACGAGTGCAGCCGCAAGGGTTTCTTTAATAGGTGCTCCGCCTTGATCCATGCGGTACCCCCGTTTATGAAGACCTACACCAGATGTATCAAGCGTGAGCACAGCTTTATCTTTTAAAAGAGCAACCTCAATTTTATACTCAGGTCCTGTTTCTTCAAGCCATTCAGACTGTATGTTGTAAGTGGATATGAGCTTTTGCGCGATCGCCTTTTTGACGATACGCTGGCAATCCGGCACACTGGCAAGCTGTGATTTCACAGATTTACCGATGACTGGGAACGTGCTGTTTTTCGGTAAAAAAGCGGCCCAGTCAATCGCCTTTGTGCGTTCAAACAGCTCATCGAATGTTTTTGCCGAAAATTCAGCAACTTGTACCTTTATGCGGTCTGCTGTACGCAGCCAAAGGTTCGCACGGCAAATCGCAAGAGCGTCTCCTTCGAAAATCACTTTTCCGTTGTCTACTGTGCAGTCATAGCCAAGGTCTCTTACTTCTTTTGCAACAATCGCTTCAATTCCCATTGGAGCCGTTGCGATAAGTGTATAGGTTTTCATTGATTTATCACCTGTTTTCTCGTCCTTTTATGTATTCCAAGATAAAAGCTCTCCATATGTTGAAATAGGAGAGCTTTGTTTTCATCATGTTTATCATAACGGATATAACGTTCTGTAAGCCATGTTTTGTTCCATTGTACTGCAAACGGCAAATGCCTCGTACTCAGGTGGTAATCATCTATCTACAGAATTCTCTGTCCTTCTCTCCGTTTGGTTCCTTTGAGAAAGTTCCCCTACCAAGTTTGGGTTTCTCGCTCGAGGGGTTTACCGCGTTCCACTCTCACCATTTCTAGTGAGACTTCGTCACTGTGGCACTTTCAAGGATACTTTGCCATATCCTAAAAGGACGTAGGCATTTTTCCTGCCGTCAGCCTTTCCCAGGCTGCCCTGGCTTATTTTTTCGCCAGGCACGAACACTACGGGCATCTCAGCACCGTGCGAGCATGGACTTTCCTCTGCAATGTCTAAAAGCATTGCAGCGATTACCCGAACGTTAATCAACAAGCGTTATTATAAACGACAATGACATCAGGCACAAGCTTTTTTCAGCAGGGCTCAATCATAAAGTTTGCTGCCGAAAACGTGTTTCTCAAGGTTAGATAGTCTTTTTAAAATATCAGAGTTTGTTGTATTAGACTGTGCAGGCTGTCTTTTCCCTTGCTCAACGGCTTCTTCAAGCTGTTTAGACAAGTGGAGGTTTTCTTGTTGAAGCTTTTCGATTTCTTGGTTGAAGGTCTCATAGTCTTTAATGACCATATCTAAAAATTTATCGACTTCTTCTTGTTTGTATCCTCTGACACCTGTTTTAAATTCTTTTTCTAAAATTTCTTTTGCAGAAAGCTTTACTTTATCAGCAAGCATCTTTTTCACCTCATATCGTGAATTCATAGTATATTTTTTCAGAAATACGTGACGTTGTCAAATTTTCTCTTGCTTTTAGTCAAAAAACGGATCTTCCGCCTCAACTTGCGCTCTCAAATCATCCATTGTGATGTACATAATGGGGTAATCGGTATAGTTTTCCGCTTCTTTGATCATGTACTTTGGTGAGCCATCATGCTCCGGATCATAAAGGACGAGGAGTCCATCTGTTTTTTCAATAAAAAAACGGTTCTTTTGTTTAAATTGTGCCGGACTTTCATACGGTCTATGCGTGACACTTTCTACAAAATCGGCCTGTGCAAGAATTCCTTCATACAACTCTTTGTTTTGTTCATTCCAGCGCTCTTCCTGTTCATAAAATGGCGTAATGACGGCAAGTTTTAACGCTGGATACTCCTCTTGAAGCTCAAATACCACTTCAGCTGTCCAGATTTCTGCCCCAAGCTGTCCTGATATGAGAACCCATTCCAGGCCTTCTTCAATCAGGGCTGTCAGCCTTTTTTGAAGCTCCGCTTTTATGTATTGAAGTGCAGGCTCGTCTTGTTTGAATATCCCAAGCTCAAATGGCTTGTACCCTGTGACAGCAATAATTTTCATTTTTCCACCTGCTTTAAAAAAAAGGGACTTATAAAAGTCCCATTCCACTTTATCTGTTACAGCAAGGTCCACCGCAGTTAAAGTGTTGATGTGTTGCTGGGTCCACCTGAGAAAACGTATGCGGGAAGTAGTGAACATGTTTGAAATTTTGATGGTGAACATTTGTCACATGTTGCGGATGGATATGCGGCACAATTGTTGTTGAATCACTGTGTGTACAGCAATGATTCGTCGGATGAACAATTGGCTGTGTAACATTTGGTTGGCAATGATGATGATGATGGTACATGTAGCATTCCCCTCTCCTTAATTTACTTACATTAACAATGTATGAATTAAGAGGTGTACATGTACTAATGCATTAACCTATTTTAAAAGTTTGCAAGGAAAACATCCTTATAGTTTGAAAACACAAATGCGACCAAAATGACAACAAGAAAAAACAAGTAGAAAAGACCCTTATACATGCTCTACGCTCCTCATTCAATATCTAACGTTATTTTACAGGATTCATGACTTTTCTACAATAAAAGTGCTAAACAATTTTTATTTTCGGCCGAGAGCCGAACGTTGTCATGTTTTGCGCTTTCCCGGGCAATAATGTTTATTGCCCAGCTTTTCTCAAAAGTCGTTTTTTTCGCTTTTCAAGTTCTTCTATGTCTCGCTGACTTAACGATGAGAATGATAATAAAGATTCAGTGATGGATAGAGCAGAGCTTGCATCTTTTTCTCGATGTTCTTTATACTTCGCAAGCTCTATACCCGCTTTTAATGCTAAATGGAGATCGCTTGATTCAAATAATCCCCCCCATATTTGAACCGCTTCATCCCACTCGTTTTGTCGTTTATATTGCAAGGAAAGATCATAAGACGCCTGATTCGCATGCTCAAAATCAGCATCCGTTAATTCTTGCAAATGCTTCGTTGCTTCCTGTACATCACGATGAGCAAGATGCCACCTAGCGAGCGCATACTTCTCATTGTATTCCTTTACCGCATCCTCAGATAGTATTTTTTTGGATAGATGGATGTAGAGGCTGATTAACGATAAGACATCTAGTTCATTATGAGTCAAGATTCCTTCAATCAGCTTTGGGTTTTGTTCCTTTAAAAAATGAAAATAAATCATCGGTGCCAAAAACCCCGGCGTGTCGTTTTCACGCTGCACGTGCAGCTCTTCTTTTTCCACAACGGATAGCGCCATTCGTTCATATTTATGCTTCCACAATCGTCTTGATCCGTGCAGTAGATCAAAATGGCCGAATTCAGGAAGTGCAGGGATTTGATCTCGTAAAAGTGTATGTCTCGTTTTCACTTGCGGCCAATCGAACGTTTTACCATTATATGTAACTAACGATTCTACATTTACTTCATCCAGAAAGCTTTTGTAAAGAGCCGCTTCATTTCCTGGATTGGTGAGCAGGTGTTGTTTCACCACCACTTTGCCTGAAAAGACACGTGCGTGTCCAAGCAAGAAAATCATATTTCCTGTACCGCCAGATAATCCTGTTGTTTCAGTATCAAAGAAAAACAGCTCGTGCGGCTCGTACCCTTTAGCCGATAGCGAATGCTGGATGCCGCTTTCGTTCCATGCCTCGATGATCTTCGGCAGTTCCGCAAACGAATAGCGTCCATGCTGATCATCTAATGAATAGGTGACTTCCCGAACCAGACAAAAGGAATCCTCAAAATGATAAGGAGACACACCTAATGCTTCCCATTCTTTTAAAAATGGGATATTTTCTGAAGTTACAGGCTGAGGTTGTCCTTCCGATGTTTTCTGCCGGTTTTCATGTGTCTGATTGTGTGATAGATGCTTTTTCATTCTGTTTAATTTCCCTTTTAAAGACATGAGCAGGTGTCCCCCTCCTTTCCTTAAAATACGGACATCAATTCAACGATGCTGCTTTTTCCGTTGACTTCTTTCATTTCCATGCCAATGCAGGATGGACAGCCATTTTCACAGCGGCACCGCTCAATGAGCTGAATGGCTGCGCCTGCTATTTCATCGAAACGAGCTTGTACTTCCTTACTTAAGCCAATGCCGCCAGGATAATGGTCATATAAAAAGACCGTCGGTTTTCCGGTATGTGCCGCTTTAATTTGTGAAACCACATGAATATCAGAACGGTCACACATCACAAAAGCAGGTACAATGTGCTGAAGAACATTTGCGATGCCTAGCAGCAGCTGTTCAAGTGTCTTCTCTTCAAATCTCCGCTCTGCTTCGTGTAATTCAAACCAAGCCGCACTCGTATGAATTTCTTCTTCCGGTAAGTGAATCGGTCCAGACCCGATATTTTCACCGGTACTTAGTCGGATTTTTTTAAAAATCGTCGGCATTGCGTTGACGGTCACATCACCGTAGTGAACAGATACAGCTTTCTTCTCTGTCGTCTGATCGATTTCAAGCACCTTAAGTTGGACGGCTAAATTCGCATCTGTATAGTATTCTACATCTACTTGTTTCACATAAGCCTTTAGATGCTCGTAATCTAGCTTTTCCACTTGATACTGAACCCCTTCGTGTAAATAAATGGCTTCATCATGAAGCAGCGTCATCGCACTGAAACGGTCCATCTCTCCAATAATCCGAACATTTGCCACTTCTGATTGATCCACAATCACGACATTTTCCTGGCTTGCAGATCGAAGGCTGATGCCATGCGCCGGGAACGATTGATCTGACCAATAATACCGATTCCCGCTAAAATGGAGAACGCCTTCCTCATGTAAGTATTGCAAAATCTCTTCTACGTCCATACCGCCAAACTGTTCATCCTCCCGAAACGGAAGCTCGTAGGATGCACATTTTAAATGATCCACTAAGATAATGAGGTTTTCAGGGTTAATTCTGGCAGCTTCAGGTGGTCTATTAAAGAAATATTCAGGGTGTCTGACAATATATTGATCAAGAGGTGCGGAGCTTGCCACCATAATAATAAGTGCTTCCTCATGACGCCTTCCAGCACGGCCAGCCTGCTGCCATGTACTCGCTACACTGCCAGGATACCCGGTCATGATACAGACCTTGAGCTGACCTATATCCACACCTAATTCTAGTGCGTTCGTACTGACGACACCTAGAATGTCTCCTTCTCTCAATCCTTTTTCAATCACACGCCGCTCTTTTGGTAAATAGCCTCCGCGATATCCACGAATTGATTTTGGGCCGATCTCTTTTTTCACTAGCTCTTGAATATGACTTAAAATCACTTCAACTCTTACTCTGCTTCTAGCAAAAACAATCGTTTGGATTTTTTCCTTTAAAAAAGTTTTAGCAAGTTGATTAACGACAGTGGCGGCACTTTGTCTAATATTTAGTGGTTTATTCACAACTGGTGGATTGTAAAACACAAAATTCTTTTTACCGCTTGGTGCCCCGTTTCGCTCAATCAAATGCATCTTGCTTCCCGTTAGCTGCTGCGCAAGCTCTTTTGGATTCGCAACCGTTGCGGACGTACAAATGAAAATCGGATCACTTCCATAAAATGCACAAATTCGTTTTAACCTGCGAATGACATTGGCCACATGACTGCCAAATACGCCTCGATATGTATGAAGCTCATCAATGACAATATACTTCAAATTCTCAAACAAGCTGACCCATTTCGTATGATGAGGCAAAATGGCTGAATGTAGCATATCTGGGTTTGTGATGACAATATGTCCTGCTTGTCTGACTCGCTGCCGAATGGCGGGAGAGGTATCTCCGTCATATGTTTCACTATGAATCGGAACATCCATCTCGTGGATGATCTCGTTAAGTTCACTCTTTTGGTCTTGTGCGAGCGCTTTTGTTGGGAATAAATAAAGGGAGCGGCTTGTCTGATCTTCTACGATCGACTGAAGGACTGGCAGGTTGTAGCAAAGTGTTTTACCTGAAGCTGTTGGTGTGACAGTTACCACATGCTCTGCGTCCATCACACGTTCAAAGGCTTCCTTTTGATGAATGTAGAGTTCGCTCACGCCTCGTTTCTCAAGCGCCTTTTTCAGCTTTTCGTTCACTCTTTCAGGAACCGGAGAGGTCTGTGCAGGCTTCGCTTTAATTTCATGCCAATGTTCTACCTGTTCGTCTTTTTTTAATTCTTCTATGAGTTCGTTCATTGTTTTCTTTTTCATATCGCATCACCTCTCTTACATAGTGTACCGAATATTTGTTTGCATGACTAGACGACAATGTTTGATATGTTTTTTTGAGCAAATTATTTGTTTGCATGTAACCATATCAATTACACTTCAGATGAGAAAACATTTCAAGAAAGAAGGAAATCGTATGAAAAAAGATTTTGAGCCATTATTTGAACCATTTACGTTTCCAGGAGGTGCGTCTATTAATGGCCGGTTAGTCGTTGCGCCAATGACACACTTCGGTTCTCACGAGGATGGCACTATTTCTAAAGAGGAAATTGATTTCATTACAGCTAGATCTAGTGATATGGGCATGGTGATTACAGCATGTGCGAACGTGACTCCAGATGGTAAGGCATTTGAAGGACAGCCTTCTATCGCAAGAGATGAAGATATACCCGGCCTGAAAAAACTAGCTTCTGCGATTCAGGCAAAGGGAACAAAAGCCATCATTCAAATTCATCACGGCGGCTCTCAGGCTCTCCCTCACTTAGTTCCAAATGGTGATGTGGTTGCGCCAAGTGATGTGTTTAAAGATGGAAAGCAGATTGCACGCGCTTTAAAAGAAGAGGAAATTGTCCATATCATTGACTCTTTTAAAGAAGCGGCAAAACGAGCGGTCGAAGCAGGATTTGACGGCGTGGAAATCCACGGTGCAAACGGTTATCTATTACAGCAATTTTACTCTCCGCATAGCAACCAGCGGACAGATCAGTGGGGAGGAAATGAAGAAAAGCGTCTAGCTTTCCCTATCGCTGTTGTGGATGCAGTGAAAGAAGCAATCGAAAAGCATGCGAAAAAACCGTTAATCTTTGGATATCGATTATCCCCTGAAGAACCAGAAACGCCTGGTTTAACGATGACAGAGACGTTTACCTTAGTCGATGTTCTTAAAACTAAAAACCTTGATTATTTGCATATCTCTTTAATGGAGATTGACTCTAAAGCAAGACGCGGTGCAGATACGGATAAGACGCGTATGGAGCTGCTAAAAGATCGTTGCGGCGATAACCTTCCGCTCATCGGTGTAGGCAGCGTCATTACAGCCGAAGATGCACTAAGTGCCTATAACCAAGGAATTCCGCTTATCGCTGTCGCACGTGAGCTAATCGTCGACCCAGATTGGGCAAAGAAGATTAAAGAAGGCAGAGAAAGCGAGATTGAAACTGTTATTAAACGCAGCCAAAAAGATCAATATTTGATTCCAGAAGGATTGTGGTCTGTTATGGAAGCAAGTCAAGGCTGGGTTCCGATGGAAGATTAATGTCATCAAAAAAACTACCCTCAAACGATTGGGTAGTTTTTTTTTGTCCTGATTATTTCAATTTAACGGTAAAAAGCTTAGATGTCTGTTTTTCAACAGATCCCTTTGGTTCTTTATCGAGATGCTCGATCAAGTCACCATTCATAATGACAATCGGTGTCACTGTGCTTGCCGCTTTCTCTTCAATCAGTTCTAAATCACACGTAATGAGAGGGTCACCGATCTTCACTTTATCTCCCTCTTTGATGTGCGCTTCAAATCCTTCACCATTTAATCCCACTGTTTCAAGTCCGATATGAATCAGAAGCTCAAGCCCTGAGAGTGTTCGAATGCCAATTGCATGTTTTGTATGGAAGAGCTGAATGATTTCACCCTCTACTGGTGACACAATCGTGCCACTATTTGGTTTGACTGCTACGCCGTCTCCCATCATCTTTTGAGAGAAAACAGGGTCTGGTACATCCGTCATATCCATTAACTCTCCATCAGCTGGAGAATAAATGATTTCTTCCTTTACATCATCTTGGTTTTTCCCGAAACCGAATAATTTTTTCAGCAATGTCAATTGCTCCCTTCAAGCTTTGCTTCTAGATCTATTCCGTGTATGAAACGCTGCACTCATACACCTTGCTTCATTCAACACTATTTAATCATAATTTTTTCCTCTCATCAATTGATAACCGCCTGAGCCCTTTCTGCATAGGCTGTAGATGAGAGGTGATTCAAATGGAACATGAAGGCGAAAAGAAACATGAATTGCTGGCAAATGAAGATATTCTCTATGAAGCGATTGAACAATTTTTCGCATCCTCCCCGTTTCATGAGATATTAAATAGTGCGGAGGCGCTCATGACCACATCGCATTCACTTGCATCGATTACGACCGATGTGACAGAGGATGAGCAGTTTGTGTATATCGCAATCCAATTTCCAGACCATTTTGTCGAAGGCGATATCGCGCTAGAAGTAAAAGCCCAATATTTACACTTATCCGTGCAGGAAACAATAAAAACGGATACAACTTCCTCGTATTCGAGCTTTACAAAAACCATTTTAATGCCGGCAAAAATAGATGAAACGAACATGAAAAGCGTGTGGAAAGACCAAACGCTTCGTGTGACGGCACCAAAGCAAAGAGCCCAATAGATCCTTCTATTGGGTTTTAACTATGCTTTAAAAATGCTCGTAAATCCTTTCGCTAATGAGCCTACTTGATTCATAGTACTCATCATTTGCCCAGCTGTATCAAACATTTTGTTAAAGTCGAATTGTCCATTCGTTTTTTTGAATTGCGATAGCACACTTTTAAATTGAGATGATTGCTGTTTTTGCGGTCTGGGCAAAGGATAAGGGTTCATAGGCTGCTGCATGGGCATCATGCCTGGTGGTGGCTGCATCTGGGGTTGATTGATCGCTTCGGGCGGCTGATAAGGCGGCACATTTTCTTGGTATCCATAAGGCGGCTGATAGACAGCAGGTGATGCCTGGCTCATGCCACCTTGATGTGGCGGCATGAAATATTCTGGAGGTTGCGGAGGCTGCTGCTGCATTTCTGGATACGGAAATGGCCCTTGATTGAATGGATTGAATTCATACGGCTGCTGGTTTGAATAAGGGATCATATATCTCGCTCCTCTCGCTCTCAACACATAGTCTTGTCACTCATATATTATGATGAAAAGCAGAAGATGTGCCTAAAGCAGCCATAAGAAAAACGCAGCGATGTCTTCAGCTGCGCTTGTTGATTTCTTCTATTAAAAGGTTCAGGGTGTAAATCACTGACTCAACTAAATTTTTCACACGGGGTGCATGCTGTTTGCCAAAATAAGATTGCAGGACAACCTCTTTCCCATTTTCTTTGACGGCTTCAAGCTGTTCTTCGTGTAAATATCTAGGTTTCGCCAGATGAATAAACGAGATCGCAGCAGTGAGCCACTCTTCCATTTTCTGATCAAATGTCTCAACGGCCGGCTGAATTTCTGTGTGAAAATCATATACGGGGTATTCCTCTTCAGCCTTTCCCTTTTGGTACTGCTCATACGCCTCTTCGATCCATATTCTCAGCTCTTGTGTATGTTCAAGTAATGTTTGATTATCCAAAGTGTTCACCTCTATGAACCATCCTATCAAACGTTTACTTATTGCTCAAATAGAAAGCTACCCTGCGTGGTATGCCGGTCTTGCCGCCAGTTGATACTCAGCTGCGTGAATCTTCACTTCACAGTCCTTTACTTCTGATTCAAGCCGGTCTATCATTTGTTCTTGCTCCTCTATGGCTGCACGTGTTGTTTCGTTCACAGCAAGAGACAGCTCTTCTTCCACCGCATCAATTTTTCGCTCGATTTCCTCTAATAACTGCAAAATGGATTCTTTTGATACAAATTCGCTCATCATCAGATTCCTCCTTTATCGTCTCTCGTTACATTCTCTTTTCTTTCACACCCTCCTTCACACATGACAAAACTAGAAGCAAATCGCCAATCTAAGTGTAGATGAGCGCTATTTCTTCCTTTTCGACATCTGCTTGTCCTTCTTTGTATGATTGCGTCCGATTGTGTAAATTCTAAGGACAAAGGAGGTAGATTTCATGAAAAAGCAGCCAGCACCAAAAGAGCAAAAGCCAAAAGGGAAAGAAAACAGTACAGATCAGCTTGATAAAAAGCTCGGCGGTCCTAATCGACCATCCACGTAAAAAAAGCAGGTACCCCCTGCTCAGGCTGTCGAGAAAATCTCGACAGCTTTATATTTTTTCTTAAAGTTTCCATTCCCCCGTTTTATAATAGAGAAAAGCATACTAAAGGAAGGTGTTTTTCTCATGTTCCACACTAGAAATTCTTCTCAGCACGAAGCCGAATTTGTATTGCTAGATCAACTGGTCGAAGAGGATCACCTGCTTCGTAAAATTGATCAGTACATTGACTTTTCATTTATCGTAGATAAAGTAAAACCGTATTATAGTGAGAATAAAGGTCGCCCTTCTCTTGATCCACTTATTTTATTCAAAATGATGTTTATCGGATACCTGTACGGTATCCGTTCTGAAAGACAACTTGAAAAAGAAATTTACTATAACATGGCGTATAGATGGTTTTTAGGTTTGAACATCAATGACCCCGTTCCTCATCACTCGACCATTAGCTGGAATCGTCGTACTCGATTCAAAGATACAACGATTTTTCAAGACATTTTCGACGAGATTGTGCTTCAAGCCATCAATCACGATATGGTTGGAGGGCGCGTCCTTTTTACTGATTCAACCCATCTTAAAGCGAATGCAAATAAACATAAATATACAAGAAAAACGATCGAACAAGATACTCAGAACTATATGAAAGAATTAGATGTAGCCGTCCAAGAAGATCGAGAGGTACACGGAAAAAAGCCCTTAAAGAAAAAAGAGGAGGTGAAAACAAAAAAAGACATTCGTCAAAGTAAAACTGATCCTGAAAGTGGCTATCTTTATCGCGAAAACAAGCCAGAAGGCTTTTTCTACCTAGACCACCGTACAACGGATATGAAGCACAACATCATCACAGATGCCCATGTCACACCCGGCAATGTCCATGATTCCGTTCCATATCTTGATCGATTGGATCACCAAATCGCCCGATTTGGTTTTCAAGTAGAAGCTGTTGCCCTTGATTCTGGTTATTTGACAACCCCAATCTGTAAAGGTTTATCCGATCGCCGTATTTTTGGTGTCATCGCACATAGACGCTTTCATCCAACAAGAGGATTATTTGAGAAGTGGAAATTTCAGTATGACTCTGAACATGATCACTACATATGCCCAAATGGTGAGAAGCTATTATATACAACAACTGATCGAAAAGGTTATCGGTTCTACAAATCAGACCCTAAAAAATGCGTATCGTGTCCTTTCCTAGAGAGCTGTACAAGGTCGAAAAATCATCAAAAAGTGATCTCAAGACATGTATGGGAAGAACATAAAGAAAAGATCAGGCAAAATCGTCTGTCTGCTTCTGGAAAAGAGCTATATAAAAAAAGAAAAGAAAAAATAGAGCGAAGCTTTGCAGATTCAAAACAACTGCATGGGCTTCGCTACTGCCGGTTGAGGGGAAAACAAAATGTGAGTGAGCAAGTGCTTCTCACAGCTGCCTGTCAGAACATGAAGAAGATTGCCACACACCTAGCGAAGCTAGGCTAGGTGTGTGGGAGGCCTTTTTCTTTAAATCTCATCCATCATCATTACGATGAAAATAAAAAAGATTGTAGAAAAACATGAGTTTCTCTACAATCTGAGCAGGTACCCCCTGCTTTTTATTTATGCAAAAAATAGTGCTCTAATGAGAAAAGAAAACGAAGCTGTCTTTTTTTATGAAAATACCAGTTGGTCAGCTCAATTTGTTTTGGCAACGTCTCTGCATCAAACAAAGATGGGCTCAATTTCTTTTGAAACCAATCTTCTCTTTGATCGTCTAATGAATGTGTCATCACTGGATAAACAGTTCGAAGAAAAGGTGTTGACCTTCTAGCGATCCCTAAAAACGGCTCAAAATCAAACCGTGATCCGGTATGCGGAACAGTATGCAAAAAATGATAAAAATCCGAAAATAAATCGGCCCGAAATAATAGTTTCGCTAGTTTTTTCCCTAATGAAATACGCTCCTTTACGTGGGAAAACTTCCGTATGGTTAACCCGTACAAATGCCCGTCCACCGTTGGAAAAACAACGGTTTGAAAATGTCCCCACTCGCTAAACAGATATTGAATCGAGTGAAAAACATTCTTTTTCAGAAGAGGATTTTGTATAATAGGAGATTGTATAGTATATTGTTCATTTATGATGAGTGCATAAAGCAGGCGCTCTCTGTCACGCTTTAGCCAAAAACGTTCCCACTCAGTGCTCATAAAACGAGATACAGAAAAATACGGAAGCAGATGGAACAAGGGTTTGCCGCACCGCTTAGACCATTCATACAAAAGAAGCTGAGGGTAAGCATCCGAAAATATCAGCCAATTCGCTCTTTCATATGCTGTGAAAAAAAGGTTCCCCTGCTGATCTGTTAAACCTGGATGGAAGAGCTCGCCCTTTAAATCCGTCATAGACCATCCAGCATTTCTCGAGACAAAGGAAGCAAGCAGCGACCATTTCATCTCTGGATGACGGTCATAAAAGCGCTTATAAGCATTTGTCCTCGTCAGGTTGTCTTTATTTTTCACTTTCGTTTCACGCAATATATGCTGAGTGATGATGTGCTCTTCTTGTGACAACATAGGTATCTCTCCAATACAAAATGCATTAAAAGGAGGCTGAAACTTGATGATTCGGTATCCAAACGGAAAATCGTATCAGCCCATTCAACCAATTGGGACAAAAAAAGGAATCAGCGGCGAATCCTCTTATAGTAACCGCGGGATGACGCTTGAGGCTGACTTAAATGAAACCAACCAGTACTATTTGGTCAACGGGATCGCAGTCATTCATAAAAAGCCTACCCCCGTTCAAATTGTGAATGTGGATTATCCAAAAAGAAGCGCTGCTGTGATCAAAGAAGCCTATTTTAAACAATCATCCACAACAGACTATAATGGAGTGTACAAAGGGCGCTATATCGATTTTGAAGCAAAGGAAACCAAAAGCACTACCTCGTTTCCGCTCAAAAATTTTCACGACCATCAAATTGAGCATATGAAACAGGTTGAAAAGCAAGGCGGTATTTGTTTCGTTATTATATCCGCATTTGGCTCCGTTTATTATTTGCCCGCTTCAGATCTCTTTTTCTTCTGGGAGCGGCAGAAGCTAAACGGCCGGAAATCCATTAGTAAAGACGAATTAATGGAAGCCGGCCACTTAATGACACTTGGATATTCGCCAAGAATTGATTATATTAAAGTAGTGGAGACACTTCATTTTTCGGATGAAAGTGAGTAGCAATGACGTTCGAAAAAGGTTTAACACGAAAGGTTGAGATGTGATGTCTGATCAATTTACAAGTCGTGAACAGCGACGTAAAGCAAGTCAAGAAAACAATAAGAAGCAAAAGAACAAAAAAGGCAAAAAGAAAACAGGCCTATTTAAAAAAATATTTTTATCTTTACTCGTGATCGGTCTTCTTTGTGTAGTAGCCGGAATCACAACTTTTGCCGTTTTTGCATCGAGCGCTCCTTCAATTGATGATAGTAAGCTCAAAACACCGTATTCTTCAAAGCTTTATGACATAGACAAGAAAGTGTTTGCAGAAGTCGGTGCGGAAAAAAGAACGTATGTCTCGATTAAAGATATACCCGATGTGGTAAAAGAAGCATTTATCGCAACGGAAGATGCACGTTTTTATAAACACCACGGGATTGACCCAATCCGTATTGGCGGTGCCCTTGTCGCAAACGTCGAGGACGGTTTTGGAGCTGAAGGTGGAAGTACAATTACACAGCAAGTTGTGAAAAACACTCTACTTAACAATCAAAAAACGTTAAAACGTAAAGTACAGGAAGTATGGCTCTCGATTCAACTTGAGCAAAAGTACTCTAAAGATGAAATTTTAGAAATGTATTTAAACCGCATTTTCTTCTCACCTTATGCTTACGGTGTTGGGAAAGCGGCCGAACAATTTTTCGGCGTGACAGATTTAAATAAACTAACGGTTGCACAGGCTGCCACACTTGCAGGTATGCCGCAGAGTCCTTCTGCTTATAACCCAGTGAAAAATCCTGAGGCAGCGGAAAAACGCCGCAATATCGTGTTAGGGCTCATGAAAAAACAAGGCTATATTTCAGAGAAAGACTATGATGTTGCAAAAGCAACCCCTGTCAGCAAAACTGTCATCCCTGCTGATAAATATAAGAAGCAAAACTCAAGTAAGTATTCTGCTTACATTGAAGAAGTCATGGAAGAAGTACAGAAAAAAGCCAAAGTAGATGTATCTACAGATGGATTAAAAATCTATACTTCACTCGATCGAAAAGCACAGGATCACCTAGATGATATTATCAATGGGGATTCAGTTGGATTTACGAAAGGTATGCAGGCAGGTGTTACTCTGCTTGATACGAAAAATGGTGAGATCCGAGCTATTGGCGGTGGACGAGATGTACCAGCCGGCGGCTTTAACTATGCGACTGATGCAAAACGCCAGCCAGGTTCAACAATCAAACCAATTTTAGATTACGGTCCAGTCATTGAAAACAAAAAATGGTCAACGTATCAGCAAATTGATGATGCACCGTATACGTACTCAAACGGTACACCAATTAATAACTTTGACAGAAGACATTTAGGGAAAATGTCGATAAGAAGTGCTTTGGCACAATCACGAAACATCCCTGCCCTAAAAGCTTTCCAAGAAGCTGGGACAGACAATGCCGTTCAATTCGCCAATAATTTAGGTATGGACTTACCGTCTGACATTCCTGAGTCTTACTCAATCGGTGGATTTGACGATGGCGTGTCCTCTCTAAAAATGGCTGGGGCCTTTAGTGCATTCGGTAATAATGGATATTATAACGAACCGCATGCTGTCAAGTCTGTTGAATTTAATGACGGTACAAAGCTGGACCTTACGCCAGATTCCAAAGCGGCTATGAGTGATTACACAGCCTTTATGGTTACAGATATGCTGAAAACTGCTGTCCAATCTGGAACTGGTACACTTGCACAAGTACCGAACGTTCAAGTAGCTGGTAAAACAGGTACAACGAACTTTACACAAGATGATATCAATAAATACAATATTCCTTCTGGCGGTGCGAAAGATTCGTGGTTTGTTGGTTATACGCCGCAATATACAGCAGCCGTTTGGACTGGGATCGGTAACTCCAAAGATGCGGACGGCAAAATGTGGCTCACAGATTATGAACAGCGTGTTGCCAAACTTGTCTTCCAGCGATTAATTTCTCAAATTGATGATGGAAGCGGCTCATTTGAAAAACCAGACAGTGTCGTTGAAGCTACGGTTGAAAAAGGATCAGATCCAGCTAAATTAGCCGGACCAAATACACCTAGTGAGAAGAAGACAACAGAATACTTTGTCAAAGGTACGGTTCCGACAAAAGTGTCTGACACATATGAGAAAAAAGAAGCCGATAAGCCTTCTGACTTAAAAGCGGTGTATGATGAAGAGAAAAAATCCATCACACTGACTTGGGGCTATGATGACGACGCAGATGCTACATTTAATGTAAAACAAGCGGTTGATAACAGCGGCTATAAAGAGATTCAAAACAGTTCTGCTAAAGAAGCCGTCATCTCTGGTGTAAAACCTGGCTCTACTTATAAATTCCAAGTGACAGCCACTGTAGAGGATGTCACAAGTAAAGCAGCTTCTACCTTCCTCACCATCAAGGATGATGAAGATGAGGAAGAAAAAGCAGATGATGAGAACAAAGAAGAAGAAGAACCGCAGCAGCCTGATGACGAGCAGACAGACCAGACTGACGATAACAAAAATCAACCCCCAGGCACTGATGAGCAAAAGCCAGATGATAAAAAAGATCCAGACAAAGATAAGGATCAGGATAAGGATCAGGATCAAGGCGGAAATACGGAAAACGGAAATAATGGTTCTGCCGATGATGGCTCAGACAGTACAAATGGGAACGGCAACTCACAAACTGACAATAAAGATAAAAAGAAAGATGATGCGAAAACGAACTCTCAAAACTCAAGTTCGCAATCAACTTCTCCTAATCGAAAAGAAAATGAATAATGAAAAAGCACTTGCCTATATGGCAAGTGCTTTTTTTTTAACGGTTTTGTCTAATCTTTTTAAGTGCTTCATATTTTCCATACTGCTTTTTTAGTTCTGTGTATAGCTCGTCCAGTTGAATGAAGCAGTGATATTGAGTCGGTTTTAGCAAAATGAACTCTAAACGTTCTGTCCAATTAATAGGAGCAACAGGAAATATCTCTTTCTTAATATGTTCCCAATCAAGCGTTTGCAGTCTCTCCCCTTTGATCCAGTAAAACATCGCAATCATACTGACAATCCCTTGCAGCATATCATCTTCTTCACACCGGGACTTTCTTGTTTGAAAACGAGGAAGCATTTTTTCTTTTAATTCATTCCACAGTTCGAACATCACAGGAACAAATTCTTCTGTTTTCTGCCATGGAAGTTCATCTGTTAAAGGTTCTGATGATAGATCATATGCGAGTGGATGATCTCTAAGTATGTCTACTCGACCGCCTTTCATCTCTACCTTTTTCCCTTTTAGTTTTTCGACATATGAGGAAAAAACAACTGCCCCGCTCATGCCAGCTTCACCAATCCTTTTTTCAGCCTCTTCTGCCCTTCTCTACACATATCAAGAAGCGGACAAGACTCGCACTGCGGACGTTGCGCCTTGCAGTGATATCTACCAAAAAAGATCAGGCGGTGATGCGTCACAGACCAATCTTCTTCTGGCACTTTTTTCATTAAGGTTTGTTCTACTTCGAGAACAGAATCCTTCCAGCGGCAGATTCCCAGTCGCTTGCTGACACGTTCTACATGTGTATCCACTGCAATTGCCGGCACCCCAAAAGCGACTGAAACGACGACATTTGCTGTTTTCCGGCCCACCCCAGGAAGCTTCACAAGCTCGTCCCGATCCTTTGGTACTTCGCCGCCATATTCTTCAATCAGCATTTTGCTCAACTTTTGAATGTTTTTGGCTTTATTTCGATAAAGGCCAATCGAACGAATATCTTGCTGCAATTCTTCAAGCGGTACACTTAAATAATCTTCTGGTGTTTGATATTTTTGAAATAACGTTTTGGTCACTTTGTTGACAAGCACGTCTGTACACTGCGCAGAGAGTGCTACAGCGATCACAAGTTCAAATGGATTCGAATGAACAAGTTCACACTCAGCCTCTGGAAACATATCTCCTATAATATCTAAACATTCATTGATTTGTTTTTTTGATAACATGACTTCTCCTTTATTGGTTATTGTTCCAGCCAATTATAAAAAGGAACTTGTCGCTTATATGTTGACGTCTCTTCTTTTGAAGGTGGCGTTTTTTGCTGAGAACGGAAATGCTGACTATGCTCTTTTGCTTCTTCCGCTGTTTTCAGCCCTTTCTTTTTCCACTCAAACAGAATTCGGTCGATATAACGGAAATTTAATTTTCCTGATAAAACCGCTTCTCTTAATGCTAGGCGAATCATTTCAGCATCATGATGATCTTGATCCATCCAGATCGAGAGTGTTTCTCCTTCAAGAGGAGAGAGCGGTCTGCCAAATTCATCTTCAAATAAAGCATATAAAGATTTTTCAGCCTGTACGTGAAGTTTTTGACCTTCCTTCGCTTGTTTTGCCTCTAAAAAGTCATACAGCACGCCCCATAAAGGCTCAACTGAGTAACGGTCATGCTGAATACCAGACCCATCTTCAAACGGCTGAATCGAAATAAATCCTTTTTGAATTAAATGCTGAACCATATACGCACACTCTTCAGCTGAAATGGTCATGCCATGGGATAGCTCTTCAAATGTTTGAAAGAACACACCTTGTTCTTCATTCATTTTAATCTTAAGCATCACCATCATTTGTGATTCATTCAGTCCTAACTGCTCATAATGAGCAATCAGCAAATTAGGCAAACTGGTCAAACCCATTTGCTGCATATTAATAAATTGCTGCCTATTCATCGGATACACCTCTTCACTTTAAGTATATCACGTTTTATTTCACGTGCCCCTTCAAAAAACGTTTGAAAAAGCCTCCATATGTTGGAGGCTTTCACGTCTTAAGGATATAAACGGTTTAATAATCTTGGGAAAGGAATGGTTTCACGCACATGCGGCGCTCCACTAATCCAAGCAACTGTACGTTCAAGTCCAAGACCAAAACCTGAATGCGGTACAGAACCATATTGTCTTAATTCTGTGTACCATTTATATGTTTCTTGATCTAGCCCATGTTCTTTCAATCTTGCTTCAAGCAGCTCTAGATCATGGACACGTTCAGAACCGCCAATGATCTCTCCGTAGCCTTCTGGTGCAATCAAGTCTGCACAAAGAACGACATCATCACGATCTGGTGCAGGCTGCATGTAAAATGGTTTTAATGATGTTGGATAATGAGTGATAAACACCGGTTTATCGTAGCTTTCAGCGATCGCTGTTTCGTGAGGCGCGCCGAAGTCATCTCCCCATTCAATATCGTCAAATCCTTTTTTTTGCAAGAATTTAATTGCTTCATCGTAAGTGATGCGCGGGAATGGTGCTTTGATATTTTCTAATTTTGCTGTATCACGGCCTAGTGTATGCAATTCCACTTTACAGTTTTCAAGTACACTTTGAACCACATGAGTCACATAATTTTCTTGATACTCAAGGTTTTCATTAAATTCGACAAAAGCCATCTCAGGCTCGATCATCCAAAACTCAATTAAATGACGTTTTGTTTTAGATTTTTCTGCTCTGAATGTTGGTCCGAATGAGAATACTTTTCCGAGTGCCATTGCCGCAGCTTCCATGTAAAGCTGTCCACTTTGAGAAAGGTACGCATCTTCATCAAAATATTTCGTCGCAAACAGCTCCGTTGTGCCCTCAGGTGCACTTCCAGTTAAAATTGGCGGATCTACTTTCACAAAACCTTCTTGATGGAAGAACTCATATGTAGCACGAATGATTTCGTTACGAATTTTCATAATGGCATGCTGCTTTTTAGAACGAAGCCATAAATGACGGTGATCCATTAAGAATTCTGTTCCATGCTCTTTTGGTGTAATCGGGTAGTCAGTTGCTTCGTGAATCACTTCAATGGATTTCACTTGCAATTCAAAACCAAGAGGTGAACGCTCGTCTTTTGTCACTTGTCCTGTCACATAGACAGATGTTTCTTGAGTGACTGATTTCGCAAGCTTAAAGACTTCCTCTTCCACTTCTGCTTTTACTACGACTCCTTGAATAAAGCCTGTCCCGTCACGCAGCTGCAAGAATGCAATTTTACCGCTTGAACGTTTATTGGCAATCCATGCGCCGATGGTTACATCTTCATCGACATGTTTGAACACTTGATTAATCGTTGTTTTCAACATAATTCCCTCCAAAGCCAGAAAGAAACTCACCTTTTCGATAGGTGTGATTCTTTTTTCATACATTTTATTATAACCGTTCTAAATCAGCATGGTCAACGCAAGACAGGAGAAACTATGGTGTTACATTTTTTTCCACGTGTCCTGTCGAGAAGTCGACATAGCTAAAGCTGTATTGATTGTTTTCATTTAAGTACGTCACTTCCCAAAGGAGTACGTCACCTTCTCTTGCTAATTGAACGTCCTTTAGCTTAGAGACCGTGTTCTCCTTTTGAACGGCTTGTACTGCTTGATTTGAGGTAATGCCTTCTTTTGCTTTTTTTGCAATCACTTTTTCTTTTTTGCTGGCAGGTACCCAAACATAGGTTGTTTCGTCTTGTTTGTTTTTCCCTTCAACAATAAATTGTTTTTCTTTTCCGACAAAGGTTTCTACTTGCTCCACTTGTACGATGTTTGCTTGTTTTTTTGCTCGTTCAATCGCCGCCTCATGACCTTGTTCTTTTTGCCCCATGGCAATCTGATAAATCCACGTAAAGCTGATGATGCCAATGAGCAAAACAAGAGCCACAACGGATGAAATGATCCAAACTATTTTTTTCATGTCAAGCTTCCCCTATGTGCGATATATTGTAAATATCGCTTGATTTTGATCTTCTTGATCTAATGCCAATCCAAACATGAGATCTTCTCTTTTTAGCGTTCTGTTCAATAAGTCAACAATTTTATACAGGTCCTCTGAATGCTTAATGTGAACAGTTGAAAGTACCTCTATTTTACTTTCCACTTCTAATTCCTCCTCGGTACGTAAATATTGTTAGTCATACTTTTCGGCGCGGGAACCGATACTATTTTTACAACGGAACACAAAAAGCCGTTACGATAAATTAACTCCAAACCCACACCAGCTAAAGGCCGCTTATGACAGCGGCTTTTCGTTGTTGAGTTTCTCTATATACGCCTCAAGTGATTCTTTTGACATCTCGTGGACCGGCGCATGAGGGAGTGATTCTAAAAATAGCTTTCCATATGACGCGGTTTTCACTCGGCGGTCTAAAATGAGCAATGTCCCTATGTCTTTTTCAGAGCGCAGCAAGCGTCCTGCACCTTGTTTAAAGGTTAACACAGCTTCTGGGAGAGCAACGGCTTTAAACGGGTTCTTTCCCTGTTTTTTAGCGGCATCACATTTTGCTTCAATGAGCGGTGAATCAGGCGGCCGAAACGGGAGACGTGCCATAATGACTGTTGTCAGCTCTGATCCAGGAAAATCGACACCTTCCCAAAAACTACCCGTACCAAGTAAAATCGCATGTTTTGCTAATTTGAACATCTTCGTTAATTTAACAGGGCTACCGCCCGTCAGACCTTGAGCAAAAAGGGCGGCTTGCATCCCTTCTGTTTTCAGTTCATCATATACTGCTTTTAACATCTCATGTGAATTAAATAACACCAATATCTTCGCTTGTTGTTGCTTTTCCATCATCTTAATGTACCGTACTGATTGCTTTACATAGTCGCGCTCATCACGATTCGTAATCGGCGGCATATCAGCTGGTACGATTACCTTGAGCTGTTTTTCAAGTTCAAACGGTGACTCAATCTGTACAAGATGCGGATAAAAATCCTGCAGACCAAATCGTTCTAAGCAATAATCAAAGCGACCATTGATTGTGAGTGTCCCTGATGTGAGGACAACACTTTTTTTGTTCATAAAAAATCGATCCGCTAAAAGCTCTCCAGTATCTAGCGGCTGTGCATGCATAAAGACAGCATTTTTGGCACCCTTTGCATCGATCTCAATCCAAACCGTTTCATCGTTTTTCGGTTCAAAAATGAATCGGTACAGCGTACTGCAAAATGTATGCATAAACGACATCACTTGATCGTATTCCTCTGCTTCAAACGCAAAGTGCTCTGTCAGCTGATCACTTTTTTGAAGAAGCTCGTTTTTTTGCTGTTCATATAGCTTTTCACAAGCAATTAACAAGGAACAAAGCTTACTTGCCGTCTCTTTAATCCGTTTCCACTGCGCATGCTTCGACTGATGACGGACTCTATGAATGAGACGATTGATGTCTGCTTTTGGTTTTGTCCTTTTGACAAAAGAATGAACGGTACTAAAGAAGGCGTCACTTTCCAGTTGAAGCTGATTGAGATACTCATCCATTTCGATAAAGGTGTCCGTCTGTAAGCCGGCACCGTGAAATCTCTTTTTGAGCTTCTTTAACAGACCGCCCTGCATGGAGCCAAGCTGCGTTAATTTCGCATGAAGCTGAATATACGACGCACTATCCCCTAGCGTTTCATTGGCTGTTTTCTCAAATTGGTGAGCCTCGTCAATCACATATACGTCAGCATGCTGAAAGATAGATGATGCTTCCGTTTGTGATAAGAGCAGGCGATGATTCGTTAAAATTAAATCGGCTGTTTTGGCCCTTCTTTTCGCACGCTCATAAAAGCAGTATTCTTTAAAGCGGCGCTTTTTCGATGTAAACGGCATGTGCACACACGAAATTCGGTCTTTTATATTGGCAGCTCCCGACGGTAAATTTAGTTCAGATAAATCACCCGTTTCTGTCACAAGGAGCCACATTAATATTTGCGCCTTCGTTAAGACCACATCATAGTTATCATCTTCCTCATGTAGCACATGCTCAAACTTATCTAAACAAATATAATGCGCCCGACCTTTGAATACACAGGCTGCTGGATCAAATGGAAGCAATTGATTTAAAATCGGCACATCACGCTGAAGCATTTGCTGCTGCAAAAGAATGGAATATGTACTAATAATGACAGGTTTTCCTGATTTCTTTGCTTCTAATGCAGCGGGTATGAGGTATGCGAGCGTTTTTCCAATACCTGGTGCCGCTTCAATTAAAGCATAAGCTCTTTCATGAAACACATCTCTCACTTTATTCATCATCTTGAGCTGGCCTTCTCTTACTTCATAACCTTCCACTGTTTGGGGAAGCTTCTTTTTGATCTCCTCAAACAGTTGTTCATCGTCTTCCCCTACTGAATCTGTCGTATCCTTTTCAGAATTGGTCACATCTTTTACAGCAAAAGAGCCGACTTCTACCAAAGAATCTTCGCGTCTAGCATCACTCGTTTCAAGCTGCTGGATTAAAAGTCCTATATCACTTAAGAGATAAGAGGATAATCTACGCAGCTGCTTTAGCACATTTGGCGGTGTATGTGTTAATTGATGTAGTAAGGTTAAAAATAACATGGCAGTAACTTCCGCATCACTATCCGCCCTGTGCGGGTGGTCATGTGGAAGCATGAGCTCTTCGCTTAATTCAGTGAGCTTATAGCCTTCAAGCTCTGGATAAAGAATTCTAGAAATTTCAACTGTATCAATCGCTAGCACATCCAGCTCATTTTTCCCGCATGCTTTTAGTTCATCATTTAAAAAATTCAAGTCAAAATGAACATTGTGCGCAACAAAATAAGCGCCTTGAATGAGATCATACACCTCTTGGGCAATGTCCTCAAAAAACACTGCATCGTCTACCATATGCTGCTGAATGCCTGTCAGCTGTTCAATAAATCCAGGGATTGCTTTTCCCGGGTTCACATATTTTGAATACCGTTCGACAATTTGTCCATTTTCAATGACCACCGCAGCAATTTGAATGATTTTATCACCCTTTTTAGGTGAATTTCCGGTGGTTTCAATATCAACGACAACAAACCTTTGATCGGCCATAAAATGGACACCTCAATTCCTCGTTCCACTCGAAGTGAAACACGCTCTGGGCAAAAATAGCTGAAACAGAACAGCTCCTTTTCTTAAACTGTTCTGTTTCATTGCAGCATGCGTTATAAAATCGTTCTCGCAGGCTCTTGCCCAATCATTTGTTCAATTTGATTTTCTTTATTTAACACGACCACTTTTGGTGTATGTGTCTTTGCTTCTTCTTCTGAAAGCATCCCATAAGCGATAATAATCACTTCATCCCCCGGCTGAACCAATCTTGCTGCTGCGCCATTTAGACAAATGACACCGCTCTTTCTTTCACCGGGAATAATATATGTTTCAAGCCTCGCGCCATTATGATTATTGACAATCTGTACTTTCTCATTTGCCATCATACCTGCCGCATCAAGTAAATCTTCGTCAATGGTGATGCTTCCTACATAATGTAAGTTTGCTTCTGTTACTGTCGCTTTATGAAGTTTAGAAGTCATAAAGGTTCTATACATGCTTTTCACCGCTTTCAGGAACATGGAATATCACATTATCAATCAGTCTTGCCCGTGAGAATTTCACCGCAATCGCAATGATGACCTGACCTGCTAACTGCTGAAGCGGCTCAAGCTCTGGATAGGAGTAAATCTCAATATAATCAATTTCCCCGCTCGTTTGAAGAATTTCTTCTTCTATCAACTGATAAATGCGACTGATGTCACGTTCACCTTTTTCAACCGCTGACTGTCCTTTTTTTAATGCGCGGTACAAAGCAGGAGCATCTTGTCTTTCTTTATCAGACAAGTACACATTTCTTGAACTTTTCGCTAAACCGTCTTCTTCCCTAACTGTCGGCACTGAGACAAGATGAAGATCAAAGAAGAAATCCTTGATCATCGCATCGATCACAGCGACTTGCTGTGCATCCTTTAGACCAAAGTATACATTTGTTGGTGCTACAAGATGAAATAGCTTTGTAAGCACAGTCACAACACCGTCGAAATGTCCTGGGCGTTTTTTCCCACATAAGACATCAGTCCGCTTTTGAACCGTCATCGTGATCGATGGTTCATTTGGATACATTTCTTTCACATCAGGTGTAAATAAAATATCTACCCCTGCTTCTTCTGCAAGGCGCTGATCTCTTTCCATATCCCTTGGATAGGATTCAAAGTCTTCGTTCGGTCCAAACTGCAAAGGATTGACAAAGATGCTCATTACCACAATGTCATTTTGATCCCTTGCTTCTTTCGCAAGCGTCAGATGTCCTTCATGAAGAAAGCCCATCGTTGGGACAAAGCCGATGGAATGCTGTTTTTCTTGATGCAGCTTGATCAATTCCTTCAACTCGTGAATATGGGTGACAACGTTCATTTTTTGATACCCCCATATAAACCATCAAGGACTTCTTCTTTGATATGAAATGTATGCTTGTCTTCTGGAAATGTGTGTGCTTTTACTTCTTTCGTATATTGAATAAGCGCTTCTTCTAATACAGTATCAATTTGCGCGTATTGTTTCACAAACTTAGGTGTTCTAGACACCCCGTATCCTACCACATCATGGTAAACGAGAACTTGTCCGTCTGCCTCAGCCCCTGCACCAATCCCGATCACAGGAATTTTCAGCATGTCGGTAATTCGTTTTGTCAGTTCACCAGGTACGCATTCAAGCACAAGTGCAATCGCACCAGCTTCCTCACATTTCAAGCTGTCTTCAATCAATTTCTGCGCACTTTCGTGGTCTTTTCCTTGCACTTTATACCCGCCAAGTACTCCAACTGACTGAGGTGTGAGGCCTAAATGACTGACGACAGGAATCCCGCCTCTTGTGAGAGCTTGAATGGATTCAAAAACTCCTTCTCCGCCTTCTAGCTTTAAGGCATCCGCACCGCTTTCTTGCATGATGCGTGCTGCGTTTTTCAATGTTTCTGCTAATGAATAATGGTAAGACATAAATGGCATATCCGTCACAATAAATGTGTCTTTTGCGCCTCTTTTCACTGCTTTTGTGTGATGAATCATGTCATCGATCGTGACTTGTACTGTCGAATCGAGTCCAAGTACAACCATCCCAAGTGAATCACCGACTAAGATCATGTCGACTTCCGCTTTTTCTGCTTGCTTTGCAGATGGATAGTCGTATGCTGTCAGCATTACAATCGGTTCATTTTGTTCTTTCATTTTGAAAAAATCTAGCTTTGTCTTCATTTGTTCCTCCTCATTCTGGAGAGGAAATGGCTTGCCTCACATCACATGTTTTGAACTCTCATGCGCGGCGAATCATCCCTCTGTCCAAGTCCCTTAGGATCAAGGCAGAAATTTATCAAATTTTTGTTTCTAACAGGTACAGCTCTTTTTCAGATACTGTCCACACGAAGTATATCAAAAATGTGCCGGGTGTTCCACTTAAGTTGACTTGATCTCGATGTCTGCGGAGTAGATTTTTTGGATCCCTTCCTCCGTTTCAAGCAATAAAACACCTTCTTCATTGATTCCGAGCGCTTTTCCAGTGTATTGCCCATTGACGGTGCGGGCTACAATATGCTGACCGATCGTCATCGCAAACGATTCCCATAATTGTTTAATGGGCGCAAATCCATGCTTCATATAATCAGCATACCTTTTTTCAAATGTGGACATGATCTGTTGGATGAGCGCAGCACGGTCCACTTTTTCATTCAGTTCCATTCGCAGGCTCGTGGCGACATCCTTTAGTTCATCCGGAAAGTCATCTGCCGTTTGGTTCACATTTATGCCCGGTCCAATAATCACCGCATGAACCTGGTCCGCCTCTGCTTTTAATTCAGTCAAAATCCCAACAACTTTTTTCCCTTTTAACAAAATATCATTTGGCCATTTAATAGAGGGACTGAGTCCTGTTTGCTCTGCAATGGCTTCTGCGATGGCTACAGATGCCAAAAGCGTCATCTGCGGCGCTTTGTGCAGCGGAATTTCAGGTCGTAGAATGAGACTCATCGAAATGCCTGTCCCATTTGGTGAATGCCACGTTCTTTGAAGGCGGCCTTTCCCGTTTGTCTGATGATCACTGACCACGATCGTGCCATGGGGCGCACCTTCATTTACAAGATCATGGGCAATCAGCTGGGTGGAGGCGACTTCTTTCTGAAAATAAATGTGCCTGCCAAAGCTCTCTGTTTCTAGACCAAACAGAATTTCGTCCTCACTGATTTTGTCCGGTTTACGTAGCAGACGATATCCCTTTCTTCTGACGGCTTCTACCTCATACCCCTCTTTTCTGAGGTCCTCTATATGCTTCCAGACAGCCGTTCGAGAACAGCCAAGCTCATCACAAATTTGCTGACTCGAGACAAAATCCTGGCTAGATGCTGTAAATAGTTCAATTAATCGTTTTCTAATTGCTGATCGCATGCTGTAAGCCACTCCTCTATGGCTTCTTTTCGGTTTTCTAAATGATTTTGCAGAACGGCTTTTTTCACCAAATCAAGCTCTTCTGCGATCCATTTTCCTGATGTCTTTTGCCGAAAGGCCATTAAATCTTTTCCTGAAACAGCGAGGTCTTGAAGCGTTTTAATCGGTAGTGCATCATAAGAACGCTTCGCTGCCTCCAGCTCGTCAAAGAAAATGCGACGCTCATGTATTAGCTGTGAGATCTTCAAGCTAGATAAGAGTACGTGTTCACCAGCCTCAAACATCTTCTCTGCATCCCAGTCACAATCGACGTATTGACTAATAGCCACAGCGTCTTTCAAAAGCTTTGTTGACAGCTTCCATTCTTTTAAGAAGAGCACAGCCTCCGCTTCATCTAAGCCAAGCAAATGGATGACAGCCCCCCATACTTCTTCCAGTCCATCCAGTAAATAATACGGAAATGACTGATAGGATTCTTGCAGACAATCCTTTTTGAGACCCGGCAATTCTTCATACAATTTGGTAGAAATGAGCACTTTGATCGCCCGCTCACAATAACGGCCTTTTAAAAGCTTTTCCATTTCAATCTTTTTACGTTCAACGGATATGTTGGCAAGGAGGTGCTTATCTTTTTCCATTGCTTCAGCCGTTTCTGCAGCGAGCTCAAAGCCAAGCTGGCTTAAAAAACGGACCGCTCTCATCATACGAAGCGCATCTTCCTGAAAGCGGCACGCAGGATCTCCTACGGTTTGAATTCGTTTCCGCTCAATATCCTGTTTGCCTCCTACATGGTCAATGATCTCCCCATTTATATCCATGGCCATCGCATTGATCGTTAAATCTCTTCTTAAAAGATCTTCCTTCAAGGATGTGATAAACGCCACTTCTTTCGGTCTGCGAAAATCTTCATATTCTGATTCAGTTCGAAACGTCGTCACCTCATAACTGATCCCATCATGTAACACAATGACAGTGCCATGCTCTTTGCCAACATCAACTGTTTTTTCAAACAAAGACTCGACCATATCAGGCGTTGCATCGGTTGCTATATCGATATCTCCGATTTCCCTGCCTAAAAGGACATCTCTCACTGCTCCGCCGACAAAGTAAGCCTGATGCCCATGTTCGTGCAGTGTATGTAAAATAGGGATCGCATGTGTGAATGGTTCATTCATGTTCATCATCACCTTCGATCAATTCTAGGTAAAGCTCTTCATATTCACTCACTATTTTTTCAGAAGAGAAATGGGCTTGAACGCTAGACTGGGCCGCCGCTGACACTTGCTCATGAAGCGCTTTGTCTTTGAGTAACGACACCGCATGTTTTGCTGCCCCGTCTATATCACCGAGCGGGACAAGAAATCCTGTCTCTCCATGTGCAATGACCTCTGGTATTCCGCCAACATCTGTTGCAATACAAGGGACACCGCAGGCCATTGCTTCAAGAAGTACAAGCCCAAAGCTCTCCTTCTCAGAAAGCAGCAGCTTCAAATCACTAATTGAATAAAGCTCCTCTACCTTCTCTTGCTTTCCTAAAAACAACACACGATCAGTTAGTTCCAGCTTTTTCACAAGATCGCATACGACCGACTTTTCAGGACCATCACCAATCAGCAGCAGCTTTGCATGCACCTGGTCAGAAATCTTTTTAAAGACATGAATCACGTCATGCACCCGCTTTACCTTTCGGAAGTTCGATACATGGATGATGACCTTTTCGTCCTGCATGAGACCATAATGTTTCTTCAGCACTTCATGATCTTCACGCAAATACACACGCTCATCGACGAAATTATGGATCGTATCAATTTTTTTATCCGGTTTAATCAGATCATACGTCTGTGCAGCTAATGAATGCGACACAGCTGTTACCCGGTCTGATGATTCGATGGCAAATCGAATCACTTCCTTTAAAGATGGATCATAGCCTAAAACCGTAATATCCGTCCCGTGAAGCGTGGTAACGACTTTCACTGTGTGTCCCGTCATTTGCTTCGCTAAGTACGCACAGACGGCGTGAGGCACCGCATAATGCGCGTGAATAATATCAAGCTTCTCTCGTTTTGCGACTTCTGCCAATTTACTTGCTAATGCAAGGTCATAAGGCGGATATTGAAAAACAGCGTATTGATTGACATTCACCTCATGAAAATAAATATTCGGATACACTTTATTGAGCCTAAACGGAATACTTGAGGTAATGAAATGAACATCGTGCCCTTTTTCAGCTAAACGTTTTCCAAGTTCCGTCGCAATAATGCCCGAGCCGCCGACACTTGGATAACAAGTGATTCCGACCTTCAGTTTTTTCATAATTACCCCCCAAGTAAGTCGTCATCGATCAAAAGTGGTTTCTTTGTGATAAACCCTTCTGCATAAGCTTTATTGACTTCCCTTCCATACATAGACTCTCTCATTTTGACAAAATCAATATAGCCGTTCACAAGAGGTGTCTCAACCGAATGCGCCGATTTCACAAATTGGCTTTGATACGCATGTAAGCTATCAATCTTTTGGTGCATTTCCTCAGAAATATCAATCACAAAATCTGGACGATGATGGCCGTTAATCATGTAATAATACATCTGACTTATTTTATGCGCTGGCTGCTTGTATGAATCTTCAAATTTATGTATACCTGCCGAAAAAGCAGCCTCTTCTACAAGTGAGCCCGCATGACCATGATCTGGATGCCGATCTTGGTGATGCGGAGCAAAAATTAGTTTCGGTTTGTATGTACGAATCACGCCCGCAATGTCCTTCATTGCTTCGTCATTTAAATAAAGCCCTCTGTCTGGCAGCGTGAGCTGGATTCTCGTTGACACGCCTAAAATGGCGGCAGCCGCTTTTGCTTCCTCTTTACGGCTCTCTACCGTTCCATTCGAAGATAATTCGGCCTGGGTCAAGTCGCAAATCCCGACACGCGCCCCTTTTTTTACGTATTTTGCAATCGTTCCGCCCATTCCGATCTCTACATCATCGCTATGGGCTCCGAATGCAAGGATATCAAGTCGTTTCATTTGTTCCTCCGTTTTTTGCTACATCTCGAAAATCAAACGTACCTTTATTTAAATTCCTGACTAAAATTTCAGCGGTCCCCATATTGGTGGCAAGTGGAATGGTATACACATCGCAAAGCCGAATGAGTGCAGATACATCTGGTTCATGCGGCTGCGCGGTAAGCGGGTCTCTAAAAAAGAGTACAAGGTCCATTGCATTATCAGCAATTAAAGCACCAATCTGCTGATCTCCTCCAAGCGGCCCTGACTGGAAACGATGAATGGGAAGCCCCGTCGCTTCTTTCACTCTCAAACCTGTTGTCCCTGTTGCGTAAAGTGTATGATTTGCCAATATATCACGGTACGCAATGGCAAATTGGATCATGTCACTTTTTTTCTTATCGTGAGCGATTAAAGCAATGTTCATCAGGAATCCACTCCTTATTAGTCGATGATATTTTCTAAACCATAGACGAGCTGATCAATGTGCATAACCTGTTCAACTGAAAGCTTTACACCTGACATAAATGAGGCACGATTATAAGAATCATGACGAATGGTGAGCGTCTGTCCGTCCATTCCAAACAGTACTTCTTGATGTGCGATCATACCCGGAAGTCTTACGCTGTGCAGACGGATACCGTCATAATCTGCGCCTCGTGCACCTTCGATTAATTCTTTTTCTTCTGGATGTCCTTGCTTTTTGCTTTCTCTGACTTCTGCAATCATTTCAGCTGTTTTAAGCCCAGTACCGCTCGGAGCATCTAGTTTTTTATCATGATGAAGCTCAATGATTTCAACGTCAGGAAAGTAATTCGCTGCCATTTTGGCAAACTTCATCATTAAGACCGCACCGACAGCAAAGTTTGGCGCAATAATACAGCCTATGCCCTTTTCTTCTGTTAATTGCTGTAGCTCTTTCAGGTCAGCTTCAGAAAAACCAGTGGTTCCGACAACTGGACGCACGCCATGTTCAAGCGCCTTTTTTGTATGTACTTTCCCGATTTCTGGTGTCGTCAAATCAATTAATACATCAGGTGCTGTCTCTGAAAGACACACATCAATATCTGTATAAATCGGCGCCTCAGATGTCGTATGAATCACATCAGATAATTTTTTTCCTTCGTGCGCGTGATCAAGGGCTGCCACAAGCTCAAAATGGCTCGTTTCTTCTGCCAGCTTCACAGCTTCTATCCCCATTCTTCCTCTTGCTCCAGCGATTACTACTTTGATGGTTTGGTTCGTCATCGTCTCTACTTCCCTTCTTTTTTCGTCCAGCGGTCTTTGTCTCTTGTATTGAATTTATGCATCACACGATCATGTGCTTCCTCTAGTGATATATCTAGTGAATTAGCGAGACATGTTAACACAAACAAAACATCGCCAATTTCTTCTTCCATGCTTTTTTCTGTTTCCGTTGTTTTTTTCGGCTTTTCTCCATAGTAATGGTTGACCTCTCTTGCTAGCTCACCTAATTCTTCTGTCAGACGGGCCATCATGGCAAGCGGGCTGAAATAGCCTTCTTTAAATTGTCCTATGTAATCATCTACTTCTTGCTGCACGTGACGCAGCGTTTTTTCATTCGTCATGAAGCTCATCCTCCTATCCATCTCTTACATGTTAGCGAAATCATAAATATTTGACAAATGTTTAAAACTCAGTTTGCTTGTTTCTCTCCCATACCATATAATATTATCGCTGTCTAAGCAAAAAAAGGAGTGGTCTCTTGCTAAAAGAAATTCGTCTTAAAAATATCGTCTTTATTTTAATAGGATCTGCGATTTTTTCTTTCGGTCTTGTTCATTTTAATATGCAGAACAACTTGGCGGAAGGCGGATTTACAGGTATTACACTGCTTTTATATTTTCTATTCCACATTGACCCATCCATTTCAAACCTTGTCTTAAACATTCCGATCTTTTTTATCGGCTGGAAAATGCTCGGCAGAACCATGTTTACTTATACAATTGTAGGGACCGTCAGTCTTTCTGTCTTTCTTGCCATTTTCCAGCGCTTTCAAATACATATGCCTCTCCAGCACGATTTGGCCCTAGCCGCGCTCTTTGCTGGTGTGTTTATCGGAACAGGCCTCGGGATCATCTTTAAGTTCGGCGGTACTACCGGCGGTGTGGACATCATCGCAAGACTCATCAACAAGCATTATCAGGTAGCTATGGGACGAACAATGTTCATCTTCGACGCTTGCGTCATTACGATTTCTCTTACTTATTTAAATTACAAAGAAGCCATGTATACACTCGTCGCAGTATTTGTTGCTGCGAAAGTCATTGACTTCATGCAAGAAGGCGCTTACGCAGCCAAAGGCGCCATGATCATATCTGAAAAAGATGACATCATTCAAAAGAAAATCACAGAGGAAATGGAGCGGGGTGTGACCATTTTAAAAGGGGTCGGTTCCTATACAAAACAGGAACGCAACGTTCTTTATTGCGTCGTCCCGAAAAATGAACTTGTCCATCTCAAAAGCGTCGTGACCTCAGTCGATCCTCATGCGTTTGTATCCGTCAGTGACGTGCATGATGTGCTTGGTGAAGGCTTCACATTAGATGAACACAAAAAGCCGCTCAATCCGCATTAAAAAAAAGAAGCCCAAAAATGGTGCTTCTTTTTTTATGATTTCGGATAATCAACTTGTCGCTTTTGCTTCTTCTCTTTTTCAGCACGGTATTTCCGAAATCCAACATACGTTAACGTTAATAAAATGATGCTTCCTGTTGTTAAAATGACCCATAAAAGCGATGGGTCAGCCTCATCTTGATCAACGTGGGCAAACACACTCGATAAATCTTCTTCAAGCTTCGTGAGGCGCTCAAGCTTTGTCCCACTTGATGCTTTTAAAAATTCACCTTGCTCAATCACTTCCATATGCTGCTTAATCGTTTGCAGCTTTTCAGGCGAAACATCAATGGTTAAACTCGGATAGATCATATCGTATAAAGAAACCAGCTCATTCCAAGTTTCATAAAACGTCGTTGACTCCGGATCCTTCACTTCTTTTTTCAACGTAGGAAAAGACCCCATAATGGGCTTCTCCAGCGAACCCCAAAGAGGCTCAGAGTCTGACTGGATCGCATCGAGCAGCATTCTAAACTGAGAGGCATAACGAAGCTTTTCGCGCTCATTCAATTCTTCCTGCGGCAGCCCTTTTATGATATCTTGATAGCCAACTGTAATTTGCCGAATCTGCGTATTTGTCAGCGTTCCGCGCCAATTCTCAGCTTTAAATGTCTTTTCAACATACAATGCGACCTGTAACGCCTCATCATATTTGGCTTGTCTCGTTAATTGAAAGATTGAATCTGATAGTTCCGTTAATTCTTGCAGCACACTAGCGGCTGTTTCCTCGCCTTTGGCAACAGATGGCTGTAATACGAGAAAAAATAATAGAATCATCGCGATTGGCTTTCGTTTCATGCAAGTCCCTCCTAGCCTTTCTCCATACAGCGTATGAAGAAAAGGACAAGGTTAGACCAAGATTGTTAAGGGAGTTCGAGCTTGACCGATTTTTTCGATAGGACGAAATAATACGAAACAAGAAGAACGGCAATGCTTAACCAAAACGTGACGTAGCCGATCTCGTTTGTATAGGCAGACAGCATAGAATAACGCGGCATCATACCAAATACATAATCAATCACATCGTTATGTAAAATCCATATGCCAGCTACCACCAAATGACGCATTTTAAAACGATAATACGGTGCAAACAATACGGCTTGAACCGCCATCGCAAAGTGGGACCCAATCAGCATGTACCCTTCCCACGGAAAATCATCCACAGATAAAAGGACAAAGATATTCATTCCTACAGCCCATAACCCATACTTCATTAAGGTCACGAGGGCAAGTGCTTCAAAATAAGGAGCGTTTCGTTTCATCAAAAACGCAAGCAGAACAAATAAAAAGAAAAAGCTTGCCGTTGGACTGTCTGGAACAAAAGCTAAAAAGATAGCCGGCGTCTCTACAAGCTGTGGAATATACCAATAGTAGCCGTACACAGTGCCAAGGAAATTGATCATCAAGACTAGCACAAGCATATAGCGTGTGGCTAGCAGATATTGAATCCATCTCATACGTCTCTTCACTCACGATCTATTAAAATCAGAAAAAAGCTGACAGCGCCAGCTTTTTCTCTTTTGAGTATATCCTTGTACTTGCATTTAAACAACTGAATTATTTAGATTTGACCTCAGATAAATATTTAGACAGCTTTTCAAGTTCTTCATCGCTGCCTTTAAAGATACCCTTAGGCATGTTGCCTTTACCTTCAACAGCGATTTTAGCGATCTCCTCAAGTGCAAGACCATTGTCAACAAGTGACGGCCCGGCTGCTCCGCCCTGCATGTTATCCCCGTGACAGGAGATACATGTCTGCTCCTGATAAATTTTATACTCTTCCGCTGAGGTATCAATCTCTGCTTCTTTCTTAATTTCACCTTGCTTTGCCGCTGCTTCCCAATCATGAGTAGCAACAGACTCCCACGTTAAATATGTTGCTGCGCCGACTGCAAGGATCATCATCCCCACTGCAACCGGTCTTCTATACGGTCTGCGTTCAGGACCAGAATCAAGAAATGGTGCGAGCAACAGTGCACCAAACGCAATCCCAGGCATAATCATCGCACCAACTACCGTATAGCCACCTGCAGCAAATTCATATTTTAATAACTGGTACAAGAATAAGAAATACCAGTCTGGCAGCGGAATATAGCCGGTATCTGTTGGATCAGCCATCCGCTCAAGCGGAGGTGCATGAACCACAGTTAGGACAAGAAATCCAATTAAAAAAACGGCACCTACAAGCCATTCCTTTAAAAGAAAGTTCGGCCAAAAGGCTTCTGTTTTTCCCGGATATTCGGAATAGTCTTTAGGTATGTTAGGTTTTCTTTCTGCCGGAATTCTAGAGTCTCCGACAAACTTCATCCCTTTTCCCCTATGCAAAGTCATCCCCTCCTCATTGAACATTCATCAAACGCAAATTTTTTATAGCGGTCCAGAAATTCCTTGCTTACGAATCATAATAAAGTGGGCAGCCATCAGCCCAAATAATGCCGCTGGCAAGAAAAAGACATGGATAGCGAAAAATCTCGTCAGCGTTTGTGCCCCTACAATGTCAGGATGACCTGCAAGCAGCGTTTTGATCTCTTTACCAATGAAAGGCGTCGCTTCTGCAATTTGAAGACCAACCTTCGTTGCAAATAGCGCCTTCATATCCCATGGCAAGAGATAACCTGTAAAACCAAGTCCAAGCATCACAAAGAAAATGAGCACACCAACAATCCAGTTGAGCTCTCTAGGCTTTTTATACGCCCCTTGGAAAAAGACCCTTAGCGTATGTAAAAACATCATGACAATAACTAAACTCGCACCCCAGTGGTGCATCCCTCTGACAATCTGACCAAATGCCACTTCATTTTGTAAATAATAGACAGATTCCCAGGCGTTTTTAATATCCGGCACGTAATACATCGTTAAAAACATGCCCGAAAGGACTTGAATGACTGTCACAAAAAACGTTAAACCGCCAAAACAGTACACAAAAGCGGAGAAATGATGTGCTGGATTGACATGCTCTGGCACCTCATGATCCGCAATATCTCTCCATATTGGTGTAATGTCTAGCCGCTCATCTACCCAATCATAAATCTTGTTAAGCATCGTTACCCTTCCCCTTTCGGCACAGCTTTTCCAAGATAGAGGTATCCGTCCTTCACTTGCTGCTTATAATGGTCAAGCGGTGCAAGTGGCGGAGTTCCGGGTACGTTTGTACCATCCTTGTCGTACAGCCCATAGTGGCATGGGCAGAAAAATTTGTTTGGATTTTTCGGATCACTGTTCCAGTTCACTGTACATCCTAAATGTTTACAGATAGGCGATAAAGCGACAATTTCATCCCCTTCTTTGTACACCCATGCTGACCTAGATTCCTTTGACTCATACCATGCATCTACTTGATCAATTTTAAAGTCAAAGCGCTTCGGTTCCTTCGTCAGTTCATCTACACTGACAACTTGAACCATATCCTGATCCTCTGTTCCTTTTAGCACAGGGTCAAGCGCAAAGCGAACCATAGGCATGAGCATTCCAGCGGCCATAAATCCCCCCACGCCGGTCAACGTGTAATTCAAAAATTGACGTCTGGACACTCCATGTCTCTTCTCGCTCATTTTTTTCTCCCCCCCTCAGGTCGTCAGCTACTTTATAACTGAATTAGAAAAAATTTCATAAAACTAGGACACCCTCATAATATATCAATCTATTCACAAGGTCAACAGCCTAAAAAGCTATGTACAATGCAAATGTAAGGGTTTTTATGAAGGGTTCCACTTTTGTAACAAAAAGTTCAAAATTTGTTCTACACTGTCTTGAACAATTTTTTGCTTTAATTCTACCTTTAAATGCTCGAGCGGAACCGCCTTTAACAAAAATAGTGATTCACTAACCGCCGCATGCTCTTTCCGTTGGTGATCAGATGAGATCAACACAACATGCTGAAAATGATCTTCTAGCGACTGCTTCATCGTGAAGATGTCTTCTAGTTTTCGGTCATTGGCTTCTACATATGTATGTGGTGGAAAAAGAAAGACCCGCCCTTTCAGCTGTCTTTCAAGTTCCTCTGTTACAAGAATGGTAAACTCCCCTAAAGATACGGTTTGTTTGATTTGATTCACATCTATTCCAACTAATGGAATGATAGCGGTATCAATGTAATCTCTAGATTGCAAAAAGCGATCTGCATCCTCCGCTTGAAACTTCATCTATTTCCCCTCTTTCATGACATAAGCCCTGCCTGGATAGGGCAAGGCTTATTCGTTCAGTTTATGACAATAGGCTTAATTCTCTTGCTAACTTATTAAATGTTTCTTGATCATGACGGTCAAGTGCTTCATCTATCTCTTTCATAAGTCGTTCTTTTTGGAAAGTTGCGATCGAGTGTTCAAGCACTTTCTCCGCAAGATCCTTATCTTTTTCGTTCTCATAAAGATCCTTTGGAATATGAGGATTTGTTTCAAGCACAGCTGCATATTCCGGCGAACGATAAGCAGAACGGAAATTCAATTGAATAAACAAATCTTGCTGTTTATTCAAACGAATATCATGGAATGACTTTTCAGCATCTGTCGTCATGATATTCTCTTTATAAAATCTAAAGGGAACTTCATCCACACAGTGTGTTGACATAATGATTCCCCTTGGGCAAAATTCTGCTTGCTCTACAAAATGAACCTTTTCCATCAAAGAGTCGTGACTCATTAAATAATTTAATATCCAAACACACTCTCTTCGCTTTAACTGATAATGGTTTAAAAACCACCGGATGAATTCCTTCTTTTCATTGACAGAAACAGGGGTCTGCATGTTATTCCCTCCTCTATCGTAAATTAAATTGCTATACATGAATTATTCAACAAACCAGTTCTTCATTCCTGCAAACTATAAGGAAATTTCGTCTTCAATTCTTAAAATCGTTTCTTCGATTTCTTCATTCGTGCCATCTTTCTGAAGAACTTTGCGTAATAGCGGCAATGCTTCTTTTTGTCTGCCTTCTTCTAAAAGGAACGATGCGTATTCATATAAAAAGTCACGTTCCTCATCAAAATCAGGCAGAGCCAGCTTGAAGTACTCAGCTGCTTCTTTGTATTCTTCTCGTCCAACAGATGCAGATGCAGCATACCAATTCCATTTTGGATCATCTTCCCCAAAGCTTTTAACCTCTTTTATGACATCCAAAATTTCATCAAAAAGCTCTTCATTTAAATAGATCGCGAGCAATGTTTGAATCGCTTCAATATATCCCGGATCAAGAGCAAGTGCTTCTTGAAGTAGCTTTTTCGCATCTTCTGAATCCCCATTTTTCAAGTCAATCTTTGCACCATATAAATATAATTCTTTGTTATACTCATCAATTTTAATACCCTCTTTTACTACCTCTAAAGCCTCGTGATATAGTCCTTCTTCCTCATAACTTTTCGCTAAAGGCATATATAGAGACGAATAAGATGGATCAATATCTTTTAGTTCTGAAAGCTGCTGAATGGCTGTTTTCGTTCGACCAGCCCTCATCGCTGTAAATCCGTAGCCAAAAAGTGTATTCGGATCTGTTTGACCTTTCACTGCCTTTTCGTACCATTCAAGCGCATCTTCAAATTCTCCAGCTGTGCTGAGTGATTCAGCGAGCCTCTGATAAACATTGACGCCGCCAACCTCATGTTGTTGATCTGCGACCTTGTAGAAATAGTCGGCCGCTTTCTTTGAAAGACCTTGAGAAAAATACAATTCACCTAACGCAAAATCAATAATGGCTTCATTCGGAAGCATCTCTTTTGCTTTTAAGAGCTTTTGTTCACTGACTTCAAATAGTCCTTGCATTTGATACAAATCTGCCATTAACAGTAGGCTTTCTGGATAGGCATCATCATCTTCAGGAATCGTCTCTAATACCGAAATCGCCTTTTCTTCTTCATCAGAGTCAATCAGCAGTTCTGCATAAAAACATGTTAACCCTGTTTCCTCTGGATATAAATCATGTAAATCACTGATGAGATTTCTCGCTTTATCGATATCTCCCCAATCATAATATAACTGAGCTGCCTGCGCCTTTTCTTCATCATGCAAATGCTTTTCTGCCTGAGCAAGTGTTTGAAGTCCTTTTTCAGTCTCACCCGCCTCAACTAATTTTATGGCTTCTTGTAATGAACTATTCAAATCAAACCGTTCCTTTCTGTTTTCCAAAAACCTAAACTATTGTTACTTCATATCATAATCGACAGGTACTCATCCAGCAAATATGTTGCACTTTTAAAATGAACCCATTTTTGTGTTTTAAAGACTGGTTTTCATTTCATCCTTTACGAAACGGAAGTTTTGTAAACTGAAAACACCTGAAATTCATTTTTTGATCAGATAAAATGATTTTTTTCCAGGTTTCATCTTGAGACAAGCTATGCTATATTCCTTACAAATATGCAAAAGGAAAGAAAAAGCCTGAGGACATCCTCAGACTGTTTTGGTTAAGTATTCAATGTGTTCAAAGAAATTCGGGTATGAGACGCGTACAGCATCTGTATCTTCAATCTCAACAGCTTGCTTTGTGATACATGCGGCAATCCCAAGCATCATACCGATTCGGTGATCTCCGTAGCTTGACACGACAGCGCCGCCTTGAAGTGTGGTTTTACCATGAATCTTCATACCATCATCTGTTGCTTCAATATCAGCACCTAGTTTTTTAAGTTCTGACACGACTGTATCAATTCGATTGGTCTCTTTTACTTTTAACTCAGCAGCATCTTTAATGATCGTTGTTCCCTCTGCTTGTGTCGCTAGAAGCGCTATAATTGGAATCTCGTCGATAAGTCTTGAAATCATATCACCAGAAATTTCGATGCCTTTTAATGAAGAGGTAGAGATCGTTAAATCGCCATATGGCTCTCCGCCTTTTGCATCTACTTCATTGATCTCAAGATTCGCACCCATTAGTTTCAGAACATCAATAATACCCGTTCTTGTTTTGTTTAGCCCGACATTTTTTAAGACAATTCGGCTGTTAGGAACAATAGATCCAGCAACAAGGAAAAATGCAGCTGAGGAGATGTCTCCAGGAACAAATATATCTGTTGCTTTTAATGTTTGACCACCTTCAATAGAAACACTTTGTTCATCTTCGTCTAGTTTCACACCAAACATAGAGAGCATTCTTTCTGTATGATCTCTTGATTTATGCGGTTCAGTTAATGTTGTTGTTCCTTCTGCTTGAAGACCTGCTAAAAGGACAGCGGACTTAATTTGGGCGCTTGCCACCGGAGACTCATATGAGACACCTTTTAAATGGCCGCCACGAATAGAAAGCGGCGTATACTCGCCGTTTGCTCTGCCATCTATTTTCGCTCCTAGTTGTTTAAGTGGACCTGTTACTCGCTGCATTGGTCTTTTAGCAATACTCTCATCACCGATCAGTGTACTGTGAAACTCACAACCAGCTAATATTCCCATCATTAATCGAATGGTTGTACCAGAATTCCCGACATCGAGGACGTCAGACGGCTCCTTGAGCTCTTTCAGTCCCTTCCCATGGATCACAACATCTGTCCCTTTTTGTTCAATTTCAACGCCCATTTTTCTAAAACAATCAATCGTACTTAAACAGTCGGCTCCAGGGAGAAAGTTTTTCACCACTGTCGTCCCATCAGCAATTGCTCCAAACATCACTGATCGATGAGAAATGGATTTATCACCTGGAATATGAATGACTCCATTCATAGGAGCATGTTTATGAATTTTCATCTTTGTCACCTCAGTCAGCATAAAATGTATCGTAATTCGCTCTATTTTTTATACAGATCTCTGCACGTTTACGGTCGTCTTCCGTTTGAAAACTAATGCGCAAAATCCCATTAATGTCTTCCCGCGTTTCAATAATACGGATATTCGTAATACTGATGCTCTCATTTGCTAAATGTCCTGTAATCTCCGAAATGACCCCAGGGTGATCTGGAACATCCACATAAAGGTCATAAAAAGCAGGAATGGCACCTTTTTTCCTCAGAGGAAGTCCATCACGATATTCCTTTGCCTCTTGAAAATAAGAGAACAAGCCTTCAGCGTCTTCTTGCTGTACAAAGGCCTCAATGCGATCGATCTCTTTTTTCCATTCATGGAACCGGTCTAAAATCTTGTTTTTGTTGTGCAGAAGGATATCTCGCCACATTGCAGGATTACTTGAAGCAATACGTGTAATGTCACGAAAGCCTCCAGCAGCAAACCGTTTGACAAGTGGGAATTGTTCTTCAAAATGATGTGCTTGATGCACAAGGCTGGCTGCAACAATATGAGGGAAATGACTAATCACACTTGTTACACCATCATGTTCTTCTGGGGTCATCTCAATAAAATGAGCATTTGTCCCCTTTAACAAGCCCTTCAAACGATCAACAGCCTCGCGGTTTGTTTCCTTTGCCGGCGTTAAAATGTAGAACGCATTTTCAAATAAAAAGTCTTTCGCTGCTATAACACCTGACTTGTGAGAGCCTGCCATTGGATGTCCACCAATAAATTGATAGTGCTTAGGAAGCGTTTTTTCAGCAAAATCGACGACCTTTTGCTTTGTGCTGCCAACATCGGTAATTGTGAGCTCTCTCTCAATTCCAGAGTTTGCAATATCACGAAGCATCTTGACTGTTTGCTGAACTGGTGTTGCCAAAATAATAGTCGCAGATTCAGCCAAACCTGCCGCAAATGAATCAGCTGCTAAATCAATGATACCCAGCTTTGTTGCTGCAACCATTTGTTCTTTGGACACATCGTATCCAACAATTTTTTTATGAGGATACTCTTTTTTAATCGACAGTGCGATGGAACCTCCAATTAAACCAAGTCCAGCGATTAATATTGTTTCATTTGCATCATTCATGTTCATCACCTGTTTTTTCGCGAAAATTAAAAAAGCCATTTCAACAGCTTATATGTATGAGGTTGGTACAATGAAAGCCATATCCTGTAAAAGGATATGACTTTATGGTTATGCTACGCACGAATGCCTTGCATTAAATCAGCAAGTGTACTTAGAATTTCTGCATTTTGCTCCATTGTTCCGACCGTAATACGTAAAGACGTTGGAAAACCAAGTGCTTTACCAGAACGAACAATGTAGCCTTTTTTCAATAATGCATTGAATAATTCATCTGCATCTCTTTTAAAATCAATCAGCACGAAGTTTGTTTGAGACGGATAAATAAATAGTCCAAAACGGTCAGCAAATTCTTGATATTGCTTGAGACCTGCTTCATTTTTTTGTCTGCATGATTGAATGAAGTCCTGATCTTTTATCGCTGCACGAGCTGCTGCCTGAGCGATACGACTCGTATTAAACGGCTCTCTCGCTGGTTCAATCGCAGTAATCAACTCTTCTGATGCAATGCCATAGCCTACTCGAAGCGCGGCCAGTCCATACGCTTTAGAAAACGTACGGAGTACGATAACATTTTGATAGTTGTGTAATAAAGATAAGCTGTTCGGAAAGTCTTCCGCACGAACGTATTCGACATATGCTTCATCTAATACTACAAGCACATGAGCTGGTACTTGATCTAAAAACGCCACAAGCTCAGATTCTGACAAATGATTTCCCGTCGGGTTATTCGGGTTACATACCCAGACGACCTTCGTGTTCTCATCAATCGCATCCAGCATGCCCTTCAGATCGTGAGCTCCTTCGTCTAAAAGCGGCACCTCTCGAATCTCTGCCCGCTCAATGATTGCATTGTGACGATATTGCGGAAAAGACGGAGCTGGGATGACGGTATTTGTATGTTGGTCAAGGAATGCCCTAGCAATAATTTGCACAAGTTCATCTGAGCCATTCCCGAATATTAATTGTTTTTCATTTACTTGAAGAAACTCAGCAAGCTCTGTCCTAAAACTTGCGCTGTATCCATCTGGATAAATCGCTAAATGTTCAAGCTCAGCTTGTATCGCCTCTCTTGCATGTGCGGAACATCCAAAAGGGTTTTCATTTGAAGCCAATTTCACAATTTTGTCTAATTGATATTCTTTTTTGACCTCTTCAATTGGTTTCCCAGGTTGATACGGTTTTAGTTGTTTTAATTGATCTTTGATTTGCAAAAGTTTCACCTCATTTGAATGAATAGAGGGGACTAAATGTTTTTGCATAGGTTTCAAATTCTCTTAAAGCGTCTTGACGAGTATCACTTGCTAACAATTGATCCTGAAGTTCTTCAATTTTTTTCACAAGTGCACTTCCTACAACGACGCCGTCACTCAGTTTATTCATTGAGTCTACCTGCTCTCTTGTTGAGATGCCAAAACCGACCGCAACCGGTATGTGACTCAGCTGTTTCACTTGTTGAATAAAATCAGTAATCGATTCGTCAAAGGTTTGTCTGACACCTGTTACACCAAGAGATGAAACACAATACACAAAACCTTCTGCCTGCTCTACTATATTTACTAATCGTTCCTTACTGGTTGGTGCAACGAGCGAAATATATGAAATGTCATATGTTTGACAGTTCTTTTGCAGCTCACTGCTTTCTTCAAAAGGCAAGTCGGGTGTTAAGAGTCCCGAAATATGATTTTTGCGCAGTAAAGCGAAAAAGTATTCTGTGTCTAATTGTAACACAGGATTATAATACGTAAATAGAATTACAGGAATTTTTACACCGTTTTTTTTCATCTTCCCTGCTAATTCTATCGCTTTTACGATATTCATGCCATGATTTAGAGCTCTTTTGGAGGCTCTTTGAATGACAGGACCGTCTGCTAGCGGATCGGAATAAGGAACACCTAGCTCAATCGCATGTGCACCGGCTGCTTGAAGGGACAAAGCTAAATCGATCGTGATTTCTTCTGACGGATCCCCTGCCGTAATAAATGGGATGAATAATTTCTCGCCTTGCTCTAATTGAAATGTGATCATTTGGTTTTGCCCTCACTTTCAAGCACATTCATTAATGTATGCACATCCTTATCTCCTCTTCCTGACAGGCAGACAAGGATGATTTCATCTTCACTCATCGTCCTGCTCATCTCAAACGCCTTGGCTAAAGCGTGTGCTGATTCAATCGCTGGCAGGATTCCTTCCTTTTCTGTCAGCAGCTTTAGAGCATCCAATGCTTCTTGATCTGTAGCACTCACATATTGAACCCGGCCGCTCGCATGTAAATATGCGTGCTCTGGTCCGATCCCGGGATAATCTAAACCAGCTGAAATGGAATAGGGCTCAATAATCTGGCCAAATTCGTCTTGGATTAAATAGGTCAAAGATCCATGAATAACTCCTTTTGTCCCCTTCGTAATGGTTGCTGCATGAAGCGGCGTATCGATTCCTTTTCCAGCCGCTTCTACACCAATCAAATCAATCTCATCATCCAAAAACGCTCGGTACATTCCAATCGCATTACTTCCGCCGCCGACACAAGCAATGACTTTATGTGGGAGCCTGCCTTCTTTTTTAAGCATCTGCTCTTTTGCTTCATCACCAATCATCCGCTGGAACTCACTGACGATTTGGGGATATGGATGAGGTCCTACAACTGAACCGATCATATAGAAATGATCACTACAGTGCTGGACCCAATAACGGATCGCTTCGTTCGTTGCATCTTTTAATGTGCCGTTTCCGCTTGTGACAGGTATGACTTCAGCACCAAGTAGTTTCATTCGGAATACATTGAGAGATTGTCTCTCCACATCCTCTTTTCCCATAAATACCGTGCACGATAATCCAAACTTGGCGGCCACCGTTGCAGCTGCTACTCCGTGCTGTCCAGCGCCTGTTTCCGCGATGATGTTTGATTTCCCCATTTTTTTTGCAAGCAGTGCCTGACCAAGTGCATTGTTGATCTTATGAGCGCCTGTATGGTTTAAATCTTCTCTTTTTAAATAGATTTTTGCGCCGCCGAGGTATGCAGATAATTGATCAGCATATGTCAGCGCAGTCGGTCTGCCTGAATAGTTTTGCAATAGAGAAAGATATTCTTGCTTAAAAGCTGGGTCTTCTTTTAATTCGTTAAATGCTTGTTCGATTTCTTTAAGTGGCTGCATGAGCGTCTCGGGAACAAATTTCCCTCCGAATTCTCCATATCTGCCAAGCTCATTTGGATATGCGTACATCGTTTAACATCCTTTCTTCGAGCGCTTTGATCTTAGCGCTGCTTTTCTTCCCGTTTTCTTCTATGCCGCTTGAAAGATCGATCGCTTTTGGGCAATAGGCAAGAAGCTCTGGTAGTGTTTCTGGTGTTATTCCGCCTGCAATGATGCATGTTTTCTCCAGTCGTTTCGCTTGCTGATTGTATACAGGTACCGCTTCCCATGTAAAAGCTGTGCCAGAACCGCCTCTCATCCCTTTTACTTTCGCATCAATGAGAAAACCATCGACAAACGGCGCAAATGCCGTCATTTGATCAAGTGTTTCTTTTATATCACGATCGTGATGAAAGACTTTCCACACTACCGCCCCTGTTTGTTGTTTTATTTCTTTTGCATCCTCTTTTGTTTCATCTCCATGCAGCTGCACGATATCTAAAGGAATATGCTTTGTGATGTCGCACACTTTTTGGATTTTTTCATTTACAAATACACCCGTAATCTTTTTCCTGCTCTGAGACTTGGTGAGCCATTGTTTCACTTGATCTGGATCGACTTGTCTTTTACTTGGAGCAAAAATAAATCCGATCGCATCTGCTTGAGATTGCGCAATGCATTCTACATCTTCTAGTGAGACCGCCCCGCAATATTTTAAAAAAAGCTTCATCGTGGTCATTCTCCAAATAACGTCTGAACGGCTTTTTCTTGTGAGGGTTCTCTCATTAATGATTCACCTACAAGGACAGCACTCGCTCCATGTTTTTTGACAAAGGTTAGATCATCAAATGTCTGAATACCGCTTTCACTTACTAGTAAGACATCCTTTGGAACAAGTGGTGCAATCTCTTTTGTTTGCTCAACTGTTGTTTTAAATGTCTTTAAATTTCGGTTATTCACGCCAATGATTTCGGGGGTGAATAGGTTTAAGATATGTTCCAGTGTATCTGCTGCATGAACTTCAACAAGAATATCTAGTCCTTTTTCCTTCGCTTCAGCATAGAATTCATACAGCTGTTGCGGTTCAAGTACTTCTCCAATTAATAAAATGGCATCTGCACCGATACGTCTTGACTCTTCTATTTGTATTGAATCGATGATAAAGTCTTTTCTTAAAATTGGACGTGCGACGTGTTCTTTAATTAATGAAAGATACTCGTTCTTCCCTTGAAAAAATGGTTCATCTGTTAAGACTGATAAGCAATCAGCATTCGATTTTTCGTATGCTTTTGCTGTTTGCAGAGGATCAAAATTCGGCTGAATGATTCCTTTAGAAGGAGATGCCTTTTTCACCTCAGCAATCAGCCCAATCGAGCGGTGAGGGTTCATGAGTGCTTCTTTAAATGATCGTCTTTCAAAGTGTCCATCATGAGGTAACTGCAACGTTTGGATATGTTCTTTTTTGCGTGCAATGATTTGATTAAGCATAGATCTCATCCTCTTTCTTTTTTTGTTTTAAACGAGCCAATTGTTCTTTGGCTGCACCGTTTTTAATCGTTTCTAACGCTTTTAATGTTCCTGCCATGAGGCTTTCTGACTTGCCTGCGATATATAAAGCCGCTCCTGCATTCAGAGCTGTAATATGAAGCGGTGCCCCTTCTGTTTGATGATTCAATATATTCTGAATCAATTTCGCGCTCTCTTCCGGTGATTGGACCTGAATATCTGATAAGTATCCTTTTTCCAGTCCAAAGTCTTCTGGGTTTAGCGTATATTCTGTCATGGCACCTTTTTTGAGTTCAATCACATATGAATTGGCTGTAATCGTTAATTCATCCAGCCCGTCTTCCCCGCATACAAACAGGACATGCTCTGGCTCTAATGGAGCAAGGGCTTCCGCCATTAATTTTGCCTTTTCCTTTGCATACACACCGATGATTTGCTTTTTGGCTTGCATCGGGTGACAAAGCGGTCCTAATAGATTAAATACCGTCCTGAAACCAAGCTGCTTGCGGACTGCTGCTACTTGTTTCATAGATGAATGGTACAGTGGTGCAAATAAAAAGCCCATGTTTTTTTCTTGTATTTGCCTTCTTGTTTCTTCTGGAGTGGATTGAATGTGAATCCCAAGACACTCTAGCACGTCGGCACTTCCGCTTTTTGAAGAGACTGAACGATTTCCGTGTTTTGCGATTTTAGCACCAGCGGCGGAAGCTACAATTGCAGCTGCAGTTGATATATTAAATGTGGAGAGTCCATCGCCTCCTGTGCCGCATGTGTCAACGACATCAAGCGATCTTTCCGCTGGTTCTGCTTTTTGCCGCATGGCCCTCACGAAGCCTGTCATTTCTTCAGCGGTTTCTCCTCTATGCGCTAAAATCGATAGACTTGCAGCGACTTCAGCATCTGTTAAAGAGCCGCTCATCATATCATACATTAGTCTATGTGCTTCATTTTCTGATAGGAAGCCTCCATTAACAAGAGCTGATAGTCGCTGATTCATCCTGCACACTCTCCTTTTCTGAGAAAATATGTTCAGCAAGCTGAATGGCCCTCAGAAGCGCTCCTGCTTTGTTACACGTCTCTTCCCATTCATTTTCTGGAACAGAATCTGCGACAATGCCAGCGCCTGCTTGTATGGAAGCGGTCTGATCTTTGACGCTCATGGTGCGAATGGTAATACAAGAGTCGATATTACCATCGAATCCAATATAGGCAATACAGCCGCCATACGTTTCCCTTGGCTCAGGCTCCATTTGATTTAATAATTGCATCGCTCTTATTTTCGGTGCCCCTGTTAATGTGCCTGCTGGAAATGCGGACATGAGTGCATCAACTGGGTGTGTATCCTGCTTTAACTTCCCTGTCACAATGGAGATGATGTGCATGACATGTGAAAAGTTCACAACTTTTGTAAAGGTCGGTACGGACACGCTGCCGTATTCTGCTACGCGGCCGACATCATTTCTGGCTAGATCTACTAACATGTAATGTTCTGCTTTTTCTTTCTCATCTTCTAGCAGCTCTCTTGCCAGTGCGGCGTCCTCTTCTTTTGTTGCTCCTCTTTTTCTAGTGCCTGCAATTGGATGAATTTCTAGGTGCCCATTTTTGGCATGAATTAATCGTTCTGGTGAGCTTCCGACTAAATCACGGTCTTTTAATTTCATAAAATACATGTATGGAGATGGATTCACAATGCGAAGCACACGGTATAATTCAAATGAACTCACTGACACTGGGATATCAAAGCGCTGCGAGAGTACGCCTTGAAAAATATCACCCGCTCGAATGTATTCTTTGATTTTTTCTACGTCCTTTAGAAATTGTGTTTTTTCATAGGTTGATGTCACATGTTCAAAGGACGGTGATTCGTTCATATTCCCTGATAAAATCAGTTCTTTCATATCGACCTTTGTATGGAGCTTGTGAATCATCTGTTCAAGCCGCTTTTGATTTTCTTTGTAAGCTCGTATTTTTTCGTCTTCTGTTTCATTTCCGGTTAGCTGGGTGTATTGGATAAAATGAACATGATTCGTTTCATGATCAAAGGCAATCATCGTTTGGCAGACAAATAGAGTACAATTGTCTGTCGTTGGTGCGCTTAGATGCGGCCTGACAGATGGTTCAATGCTTGGAATAAGATCGTAACTTAAGTACCCAACTGCCCCGCCTGTAAACGGGATGTCAACGTCCGGTGTCTTGATTTGATATTGCTCTTTCATCCAGTCTAATAAGTCTTTCAGTTCTTGTTTTTTCATGACCTCCTGCCCAGCAGCGTCACGTGCAATATATTCGTTTTGGTCATCGTGTAAGGTTAAAAAAGGATGTAATCCGATGAAGGAATATCTCGACCAGCTAGAAGACTCATCTTTGCTTTCTAGTAGATACACAATATCTGCCTTGAGTTTTTCGATAATTTGAATCGGTGAGAGCGTATCAACTGTAATGGTTTCAACAATTGGAATCGTTTTGTGGGACTCACTGTCCCTTAAAAATTGGGTCAAATTTGATTGGGAATTCATAAGCACACTCCTTAAATGGGATTAAGGAGAATGAGGGGACATATAGAGGGTTTGTATGAGTATACGAAATAAGCCTAAAAGAGGGGTGCTCTTTTAGGCAGTATGATGAAATAGACGTATCGTATCTCTGCTCAACTCTACTCATCTCAACTACCCTAGTCTCATTCTCATCTTCTCTAAACTTGCAATGCCGTTTACACCTGTGTGTAAACTTCGGCTGTTCATATCGTATTATAATTCCTTGTTTTTTGTCAACTGTAAATCAGGGCGAAGCGTCACAGCTTCTTCCAAGTACACATGTTGCACATCTTCCTGCTTTGTGTCTGTTTGGACCGTCATTAAAACGCGAATACAATGCTTAAGACCGCCTTGAATGTCCAGCTCCTGCATACAAGTAACAGGCACATACGTCCACCCTTCAAACTGACGAAGGGCTTTTGCCGGAAAAACGGAGTGAATATCTTGTGTAGCTGAAATTAAGATCTGCACGACACGTTCTGGATCTACTTGATTTCTTGAAATAATCGCTTCTAGCAGCTGTTTCGTTTTATTTAACACTTCTGTTTCTGTATCTTCTGTCACAGTTGTAGCCCCACGTATCCCGCGAAACATCATAGACATCCCTCCTCCCGTTTCCATTCTTCGAGCCATTGATGCAGATCATCTTTTGTGAAAGACTGCAAGACAGCCTCCCCAACCTGCTTTAATAAAACAAATTGAACGGTTCCGCCTCTTGCCTTTTTATCACCAATCATCCGGTCAACAAATGTTTTCGTGGAAATATCTTGATTGACTTGTACCGGAAATCCGAGTTCTTTCATCCACTCTTTTAGTTCCGTCCGATTGAGGCTGAGTCCCAGCTTCTTTTCGCTCACATATAGCGCAAACTGCATGCCGATTGCAATAGCATCTCCGTGCGTAATAACGCCGTATCCATACTCTGCTTCAATGGCATGCCCAAGTGTATGACCTAAATTCAAAAATGCACGCACGCCTTGTTCTCTTTCGTCTTTTTGAACAATCGACGCTTTGACCTCAATCCCTTGATACAGCATATGTGCCAGCTCGCTCTTTGAACATTCCGCCAAAGAACGAATAGACATCAGCTCTGATAAAAAGTCTTCACTTGAAATGAGGGCATGTTTGATGACTTCAGCAAAGCCTGACCTCATTTCAGTTTGAGATAGAGTCTCAAGCATGCTCGTATCATAGATCACGGCTTTCGGCTGATGAAACGCACCGATTAAATTTTTACCGAGCGGGTGGTTAATCCCCGTTTTCCCGCCAACTGCACTGTCATGTGCCAGTAGTGTCGTCGGAACTTGAATAAAATCAATGCCTCTCATATAACTAGCAGCAACAAAGCCAGCCAAATCGCCAATTACGCCGCCTCCAAGCGCAATGATGCACGAGGAGCGATCCAGCTGAAACTGAATAGCCTTCGTATGAATATGCTCAAACTCAGCAAAAGATTTCGACTGCTCTCCGCTTGGCACAACCACTTTATGCACAGACCACTTCTGCTTAAGTAATCGAACCATTTCATCGCCGTAAATGGCATCAACCGCTGTATCTGTCACGATTAAGAGCTTCGTATAGGAATGCCCCGTGGAAGTCATCAAGTCGACGATATTGCATTTAATCCCATCACCGATGTATACAGGATAAGTGGCTGAAGACGTCTTAACTTCCAGTGTTTTCATTAAAATTCCCTCTGAAGCTGGCGCATTTTTTCAACATTTTCTTTAATGCGGTCAATTTGATCAAGGCCAAACTGCTCCACTACAGCATTGGCGATTTCCCAAGCCACGACTGCTTCTGCGACAACACTTGCGGCAGGAACAGCACAGCTGTCAGAACGCTCAATGCTTGCGGAGAAAGGTTCTTTTGTTTCAATGTCAACGCTTTGAAGCGGTTTGTAAAGCGTTGGGATTGGTTTCATGACCCCTCTTACGACAATTGGCATACCAGTTGACATTCCGCCTTCAAGACCACCTAAGCGATTTGTTTTTCTCGTATAGCCCTTTTCTTCATCCCAGATGATTTCATCATGGACCTCACTACCATTTTTAGAAGCCGCCTCGAAGCCGATACCAAATTCGACCCCTTTAAAAGCATTGATACTCAGAACAGCACCTGCAAGCTTGCTGTCTAATTTGCGGTCATAGTGAACATAGCTTCCGACTCCAACCGGCATTCCTTCAACGATGACTTCCACAATACCGCCAATTGAATCACCGTTTTTCTTCGCTTCATCAATGGCATCCATCATTTTTTGACCTGCTTCACTGTCGTAGCAGCGAACAGGTGACTCTTCCGTTACCTTTTGCAAATCTTCAATCGATTCATATGCCATATGAGCTGCTTTCACTCCGCCAATTTCAAGAACGTGGCCAGCTACCTTGATTCCTAAATGTGCCAAAATTTGTTTAGCGACTGCGCCTGCTGCTACGCGCACGGTTGTCTCACGGGCTGATGAACGCTCTAATACGTTTCGCATATCACGATGTCCATATTTAATCGCACCATTTAAATCCGCATGTCCTGGTCTAGGGCGTGAAATTTGACGCTTCATTTCACTCTCTTCTTCTTCTGTGATCGGCTCTGCCCCCATCACCTTTGTCCAATGCTTCCAGTCGTTGTTTTCAACGACAAGTGCAATAGGAGAACCTAATGTTTTCCCGTGGCGAACACCACTTAACACTTTTGCTTGGTCTTTTTCAATCTGCATTCTTCTGCCGCGGCCGTGGCCTTTTTGTCTTCTAGCCAATTCATAGTTGATGTCATCCTGCTCTATGTAAAGTCCCGCTGGAACGCCTTCAATAATGGTGGTCAATTGTGGACCATGTGATTCACCTGCTGTTAAGTATCTCATGACTCGATCTCCCTTCATCGCATTAACGCTTTTAAGTAAAACTATGATAACACACTTACTACTAAAAAGTCAGCTACAACCCCTTCTTTTGATAAAAGAAAGTATCGGCAGATGTCAGTCCAAACTTTTCTGGGTGAAAAATTTGTTCAGTTGAACCAACAAATAATACGCCATTTGGTTTTAAACTGCTGCTCATTTTCATGTAAATCTCTTCTTTTGCCTCTTCTGTAAAGTAGATAAGGACATTTCGGCACACGATAAGATCCAGCTGTTTTTCATAAGGATCTGCTAAAAGGTTGTGTTTTTTAAATTGAATGTGCTTTCGCACCTCATCCTTCACAGTGTAAAATGAAGAATCTTCTTTTGTGAAATATTTTTGTTTGATTTGATCTGGTACCTCTTGCAGTGATCGTTCATGATATCTTCCTTTTTGAGCTGATTGCAGCACTTTATCATCAATATCAGTTGCAATAATTTGGAAGTCCTTCACAAGCGGATGGCTTGATAGCAGCATTGAGAGTGTATACGGCTCCTCTCCTGTCGAACATGCTGCACTCCATATTTTTAGGGTCCCGCTGTTTTTCAAAAGCAGCGGAAGAATTTTTTGATCAAGCACTTCCCAGCGCTGATAGTTTCGGTAAAATTCTGACACATTGATCGTCATTCGATCCATCGTCTCGTCTAATAGTGCTCTATCCTTTTCAAGGGCAGCCGCGAACGCTTCAAAATCTCTATATCCTTTTTTATCATAAAGTGACGTTAATCTTCGTTTCATTTGTGCCTCTTTATATAAATTCAGATCCACCCCGGTTAGTTTTTTCCATTTTCCGACAAATACTTGATATTGATCCATCAAAGTCCTCTCCTGTCTCATCTATCTTTGTCCTAGTATAGCTGTTTTTATCGAAAATTTGTATCATCTCATGCGAAATTTCGTGTAGAAATATTCATATAAAAAAAGCCAAAGTGCTCATTTGATGAACACCTTGGCTTAAATTTTAATAAATCCAGCTTGAGATGGTTTGATCCCAGTTTGTGAGTTCTTCTTGTTTGAAGAATAAGTTGATTTCTCTTTCAGCACTTTCTGGTGAGTCTGAGCCATGGATAATGTTTTTTCCAACCGTCAATCCATAGTCTCCTCTTATTGTGCCCGGAAGCGCTTCCTTTGGGTTTGTTTTGCCGATAATCTGTCTTGTGACATCTACTACCTGCTCACCTTGCCATACCATTGCAAATACTGGTCCTGACGTAATAAAGTCAACCAATTCCCCGAAGAATGGTTTTTCTTTATGCTCTCCGTAATGTGTTTCTGCTACTTCTTTTGGAATACTCATTAGTTTTGCACCAACAAGCTGAAGCCCTTTTTTTTCGAATCTTGACACAATTTCACCGATTAATTGTCTTTCCACACCATCAGGTTTGACCATAAGAAATGTTTTGTCCATATACGTTCTCCACCCCGTCGTTTATGTATGTATAGGCTTACATTGTTACAAAGTGATCGTATCATTTTTTTATATAATAATCAATTTTTGACAAAAAATTTCACAAAAAAACCAATCAACAATATGTTGATTAGAATTTTCGTTTTCCAATATATTTGGCAATGGAAGCGAGTGACGTTTTCGCTCGTCCTCGAGGAAGTTTGTCTAGCTGTTCGAATGCCTTTTTCAAATACATTTCACTCACTCGAATCGAGCGGTCGATCGCATCTGTTTGTTTGAGGTGTTCAATCACAGGCTTTAGCTGCATTTCTGTTGTTTCACTATTAATCAGCTTTAATTGTCCTTCGAGTGTAGGATTCTTCAGTGCATATAAGACCGGGAGTGTGACATTTCCTTGTAAAAGGTCTCCTCCAACAGGCTTACCAAGCTCTTCTTCAGTTGATGTGAAATCAAGCACATCATCAATGATCTGATAGGACATACCGACATAGTAGCCAAACCAGTAAAGGGCTTTATGTGTTTTCTCATCTGTACCTGCTGCTATCGCACCTAACTGACAGCTGCCTGCAATGAGCAATGCTGTTTTTCGTTTGATTCTTCTTAAATATGTACGCAGGTTTTGATCCATATTGTATTTGTCTTTCACTTGCTCGATTTCACCAAGACAGAGCTCGACGACCATCTTTGACAAAATTTCATGCGCCATTGGGTGATTGATCTTTGTCATATACTCAAGAGATCTTGCAAACATATAATCTCCTGTGTACATGGCAATTCGATTGTCCCATTTTGCCTTAATCGTTGGCTTGCCTCTTCTCAGCTCTGCATCATCAATGACATCATCGTGAACGAGCGATGCCATATGAATGAGCTCAAGCGCAACGGCAACATATTTAATTTTATTAATGTCATAGTCGCCAAACATGCCTGAAAGGAGAACAAAAACGGGGCGGATTCGTTTTCCGCCCGCTTGCAGCAAATGAAGACCCGCTTCACTTAATAATGCATAATCAGAGCGAACTGTTTGTTCAAGCTCTTTTTCAATAATATCGATATCATGATTTAAAAAAGAGATCATTGCTTTTAGTTTCATTATTTTCACCCAAATATCGTTTATTCAAAGCTTCTTTCCGATATGTGTTGCTGCTACACCGCCCGTAAATGGATGATACGAGACATCAGACAGACCCGCCTCTTCGAAAAGAGCCGCCAGTTCTTTCATGCCAGGGAACGCTTTGGCTGATTCTTGAAGCCATGAATACTCCTGATAGCTTTTGGCAAACAGTTTACCAAAGAGCGGCATGATGTATTTGAAATAGACATAGTAGCCTTGTTTAAACCCAATCATTTCAGGTTGTGATGTCTCTAGACAGACAACCATTCCACCAGGCTTCACGACTCTTGTCATTTCTTTTAGCACTGTTAAGTAATCAGGGACGTTCCGTAGGCCAAAACCGATCGTGACATAATCAAATGTGTTATCCTCAAAAGGAAGCTCCATCGCATTGCCGTGAAGCAATTCAATTTGATTATAGCCCCCAGTCTTCACCTTCGTTTCTCCAACACTCAGCATATTTTTACTAAAATCAAGGCCTTTGACTTCACCTTTTTCGCCTACAGCATCAGCAAGCGCAATGGTCCAATCGGCTGTTCCGCAGCATACGTCTAATGCTTTGGCTCCTTTTTGAACATTCATCAGTTTCATTGTTTTATCGCGCCACTTTTTATGCTGCTTAAAGCTGATGACGGAGTTCATTTGATCATAGTTTTTATAAATTTTTTCAAATACACCGTGTACTCGCTGTTCTTTTGATTGCTGCATGACTTACCCTTCTTCCACTTTCTGATGATACGCAGGTTCATTTTTCATATGATCCAGGCGATTTAATAGCTCTTTTTGAACGACCGGAGATGAAACAAGATGCTCCTTGATTGATCGTTTGGCCTTTTCATAGCCTTCATTCTCAAAGTTGTCAAAACATGTATAGGCGTCCGTATAGCTATCGTTCAAAAAAAGTTTTAAATGTTTGTCATCTTCTGCTTGTTTCATGAAACGCTTATAAACAAGGAAACGACTTGCAATCTCATTCCAATGCGTTAATTGAAAATGCTCAGAAACCCTTTGGAATAACGCAGACTCAACCGTTGCTACACTTTTGTAAAAGTGCGCCGCATCTTGAATGGATCGATCATACAGTCTAATTTTATGTTCATTGATTTCTTTGATCGCCGTTGCGAGCGTGCGAATCATGTAGATGTCTTTCATGTCAGAGAGAAGAGAATAATAGAGACCGCTGAAATAGTCTCCTGCCAGGATAGTCAGCTGACGATTTTTGAATTCGTCTTGTTTGATCGCTGCAGCAGTTGTGACTTCGTCATGGGTATCAAGGGCAATTTGCACAAGCATCGCCGTTAAAATATAATTTTCTTTTTTCTCTGCATCAATTTGAGCTTCATCAAACATTGCATGAAAAAGAAGGAGCTTATCTTCATCGATGAGTGGCGCACGTAAATGTTTCGCCAAATAAGGATGAGAAAGCTTTTTATTTAATTTTATATTTAGATTAGATAAAATTCCGTAGATGTCTTGCAAAGATATCACCCTTGTCCCAAAAATTACAGTTTCATATGTAGCCCTGCACATTGTATAGAGATTTATTATACCATATCAGCTCTCACTTTTATGCTATCAAGTGCATTCAAGTATTTATTTCTTTGCTTCGCTTTGAATTTCCCCGAAGCTTGTTTGAATGACAGCATCGCCTCTTACTTTGATCGCTGACGTATGCTCAGTAAATTGTGCAATGATGACTTCACCTTTATCGAGCTTTTCGGAATGGTGAAATCTTGTATCAGAGCCTCTAGTTAATCCGATGACATTTACACCATTTTCATTGGCTTTAATCACTACAAAATCAGATGCTTTATTTTCACTCAATCTGTTCACCTTCCATCTATTGAATTAGTCGTTTTTAATAAAGGAAAGCACTTCTGCTCTTGCCGCTGCATCATTTGCAAATGTACCGCGTACTGCTGAAGTCACTGTTTTTGCGCCTGGCTTTTTCACTCCGCGCATCGTCATACACATATGCTCTGCTTCAACGACAATCATCACGCCATGCGGATTGAGTGTTTCCACCATACTATCTGCAATGGTTGATGTGATGCGTTCCTGAAGTTGCGGGCGTTTGGCAACAGCCTCTACAGCTCTTGCAAGCTTGCTAAGTCCTGTCACTTTTCCGCCGCGCGGAATATAAGCGACATGCGCTTTTCCGTAAAAAGGTACAAGGTGGTGTTCACACATTGAATGGAAAGCAATATCTTTTACAAGAACGAGTTCTTCGTGGTCTTCACCAAAAATGGTTTTAAAATGTTCTTTTGGATCTTCATTTAATCCCGAGAACACTTCTTCATACATTTTTGCTACTCGTTTAGGGGTATCAAGAAGTCCTTCACGATCTGGATCTTCTCCGATGGCTTTTAATATATCGCGTACTGCGTGTTCGATTAGTTCTTTATTTATTTCACTCATGTATTATATCCTCCAAAGGCGATTACATTTCAATCAGATTCTAGCACACTTCAGATCCTAAAAGCAAAGGAGAGCGTTCTAAACGAACCTTTTGATTCAAAAGGAAAAGCCCCTTATGAAAGGGGCTTTTCTAGACCAGTGTGAAACTGTATATGTATAACTCCTACAATAGGATCATTACACATAACGATTATTTACCTGCCACCGCGTCTTTAAGTGCTTTACCTGGTTTGAAAGCAGGTACTTTGCTTGCAGGGATTTCGATCTCTGCACCAGTTTGTGGGTTACGTCCTTTACGAGCTGAACGCTCACGTACTTCAAAGTTACCAAAACCGATAAGTTGGATTTTGTCACCATTTTTAAGTGCATCTAAAATTGTATCAAAAACAGAATCAACTGCTTTTGTCGCGTCTTTTTTAGATAACTCGCTTGCTTCAGCAACCGCGTTAATAAGTTCTGTCTTGTTCATGCCTTTCACCTCCTCCCAAAAATATGCATTCAGTAGATTGTTATCATTTCTTCACAATTCATCTTCTTTCTATACACTTTTTTCGAAAAAAAGAGCGTCTAGAAAGCGGTATACATGGCTTTTCATTAGAAAACAACTCTTTGAAGGAATGTTTGTCCAACAAAGTGAAGATTTTCTGTAAGTAGATTAACACATATGAAATACCATATCAAGCATTTTAAAGGGAAGAATCCTTATTCGTCAAGGATTAAGGGCACTTTTACGAACGAATATTCCTAATTTCAGCCTGAATCTGACTAATCTTTATACAATTGTCTTTTTATGACTCATTCCTTACGCAAAAAAAGACCCCTGTCAATGAGAGGTCTCACATGCTATAGAATAATCGCGATCAAACCACCTGATCCTTCGTTGATGATTCTTTCAAGTGTTTCTTTCAGTTTATATCTTGCATTTTCTGGCATCAGCGACAGCTTAGCTTGAATGCCTTCTCTGACAAGGGAGCTGAGTGAGCGCCCAAATATATCTGAATTCCAAATCGAAAGCGGATCATCTTCAAAGTCTTGCATTAAGTAGCGGACGAGCTCTTCACTTTGTTTCTCTGTTCCGATAATCGGTGCAAATTCACTTTCTACATCTACCTTAATCATATGAATCGATGGCGCAACCGCCTTTAGTCTTACGCCGAATCTCGAGCCCTGTCTTATGATTTCTGGCTCATCTAAACTCATATCTGACAAGGCCGGGGCCGCAATTCCGTATCCCGTCTGCTTCACCATTTTTAAGGCGTCTGATACTTGATCATATTCTGTCTTCGCATGCGCAAAATCTTGCATGAGCTCTAGAAGATGGTCTTTCCCTCTAATTTCTACACCAACCACTTCTTTTAGAATATGGTCATATAGATCATCTGGGGCGTACAGGTCAATCTCCGCAATCCCTTGACCCATTTCAATCCCTGCTAAGCCTGCTCTTTCAATAAAGTCAAATTCACTGAACTGGCCAACAACACGGTCAACATCTCTTAATCTTTTAATATCCTTTACGGTTTCCTTCACTGAGTCCTGATAGCTTTCTCTCAGCCAATGATCTTCTTTCAGCACCATGACCCAGCTTGGAAGGTTGACATTCACCTCTAGGACTGGGAATTCATATAATGCTTCACGAAGCACACTAAGGACGTCTTGCTCTCTCATACTTTCTACACTCATGGAGAGTACTGGAATATCATATTTTTGGCTCAGTTCCTGCCGCAGCGCCTCTGTTTCAGGATGATAGGGTCTCACAGAGTTGATCACCATAATAAACGGCTTTCCAACCTCTTTGAGTTCATCAATCACACGTTCTTCAGATTCAATATAATCATGTCTTGGAATTTCTCCAATAGAACCATCCGTTGTAATCACAACACCAATGGTAGAATGCTCTTGAATGACCTTGCGTGTGCCAATTTCCGCTGCTTCATGGAACGGGATTGGCTCTTCATACCACGGCGTGTTGATCATTCTTGGACCATTTTCATCTTCATATCCGCGCGCACCAGGGACTGTGTATCCTACACAATCGACAAGCCTGATGTTGACATCAAGACCGTCACTCACATGAATCGATGCCGCTTGATTCGGTACAAATTTTGGCTCAGTGGTCATAATGGTTTTTCCTGCTGCGCTTTGCGGCAATTCATCCTGTGCTCTTGCACGATCTGCCTCATTATTGATATTCGGGAGCACCACGAGCTCCATAAACTTTTTAATAAACGTAGATTTCCCTGTACGAACAGCGCCAACGACTCCTAAATATATATCGCCTCCTGTTCGTTCAGCGATATCCTTGAAAATATCGACTTTTTCCAAGTGATCCCCTCCCGGACTTGCTATCCTCGTTTTCAAATAAAATACTCTATTCTTCAATCAAACTTGCTTGAAAGGTGTCTGGACAATATATGTGTATGACGTTGTCCTATTTGAATATGACACCTTTTTTGTTTTGAGAGTATGTTTAGCCATAAAAAAACCTTTCTCCTCATTTATATGCAGAGGAAAAAGGTTCATTCTTGTTTATGACGTCTTTTTTTCTAAAAAGTCAGGCTCACCTTTTTTGTTGATGGTATATGGGACAGAAAACGCGGGTACAAACGGGGTTTCCTGCCAATAGACATCTTGAATGTTTTCACCTGGTTTCAGCTTTCGTTTCGTATTCTTCAAAATATGAGCAAAATCACTGCGGTAGTCCACATAGATTTCGCCATTTGATGAAATCAGTAATGGGAGGGAATTCCCTGTCACCGGGCTCATGACCGTAGGCGGCGATTTTAAGCCTAGCTTTTTTTCATTTAACGTATATAAATTGTTTGATACTACTTTGCCGTATGGCGGATATGTATGTTCATCTTGATATATTTTGATTCTAAGCCGTAATTCACTGATGGTTTGCGTCATTTTGACATCAAGCAGTTTCACAGTTGGTTTTTTTTCGACGTCTGTGAGGACATACATATATTCCCCCCCGCCTTCAAAAGATGTCGACGGTACATCGTGTAAATATCTTGGTGACAAGCGCTTAAAGTCGATGACGTACTTTTGATAAACCGGCGTGTCTGCTTCTTTCGTTTCAATCGGCAAAAGACCATTTGTTGCTTTTTGAAATTCCTCAATTGCTGTCTGAACGCTTTGCAGCTGCTCTTCATATGGCACACGGTTTTCAGTTTTGCGATTTTCTGGATACAAACATCCTGTTAGTAAAATAAGTGCTAACAACGTGACACTGACTTTTGCTTTGATCATCACATTCTTCCTTTTTCTTTATTCATTGACCGGCCCGCTAAATACAACTAAAAACACAATGATACCTGATATCAGCATCAAGCTGTATGCGACGGTCGAGGCTGTTATTTTAAGAAACCGGCTCTTCAGCTTAAATCGACTGAAATAAATGGTTACTACAGCTAAAAACATAAGCCCCATTGAACCAAGTGCAAACCACATCTTGATTAAAGCAAAACTCATCGTGCCTGTCCCCCTTTAAAACGAACAAATTGTAAGCGTTTATATTTCATTCTAAACCAAAAATAAGGTAAATATCAATCATTTTTCCAATCATTCAGAAAAAAGCACATAAAAAAACTGAAGCAAAGAGGGGGACTCTGCTTCAGTCATTAGGTCGACTATTTTTCCTCATTCTGTAGAGGCAAAGCTCTATTCAAACTTCATTGCTATGTTATGCAAGTCTTCCCCTTCTTGCATCCTCTACATGCCTAAGTTCAGTCTTCCATTTATTTTGTTTGATTCTCAAACATGTTCACAAGGTCTTCCATTTCATGTGTTTTCACACGTGCCATCAATGATTCGACCGCATCGTCGACCTTTTTCCCTTCAAACAGGACGTGGTAAAGCGCCTCTGTAATCGGCATGCTGACCTTGTATTCTTTGGAGAGCTGATAAGCGCCTTTTGTTGTACGGACGCCTTCGACAACCATCCCCATTTTTTCAAGCACTTCTTCAAGCTTATACCCTTTACCAAGCAGATTTCCGCAGCGCCAGTTACGTGAATGAACACTTGTACATGTCACGATCAAATCTCCAACGCCCGTTAAGCCGGCAAATGTCAGAGGATTCCCTCCCATTTTTGTACCGAGACGTGCGATTTCAGCGAGTCCTCTAGTGATGAGCGCCGCTTTCGCATTGTCACCATACCCAAGCCCGTCTGTGATCCCTGCCGCAAGAGCAATGATATTTTTCAGTGCGCCGCCAATTTCTACACCAATCACATCAGGGTTTGTGTATACTCTAAAGTTGTTGTTCATGAACAAATCTTGAACAAATTGAGCCGCTTCAATATTTTCTGATGAGACAGTGACAGTTGTCGGATGACGCAAGCCTACTTCCTCAGCGTGGCTCGGTCCTGATAAGACGACGACAGCTTCTCTTTTCTCACCTGGGACTTCTTGTTCAATCATTTGAGATATTCTAAGAAGTGTATCTGGTTCAATCCCTTTACTGACATGGACAAACGGCACTTTCGATGTGATCAGCTCATTTGCCTGCTTCAACACTTCACGAATGGCCTTTGTTGGCACAGCGACAATAATAGCGTCTGTGCCCTCTAACGCCTGCTTCATGTCTGTCGTCGCCTGGATAGACGCTGGCAGTGCGACATTTGGCAAGTAATCATGATTTTCATGTTTCTCATTGATTTGGTCAATGAGCTCTTGTCTATGTCCCCACATGTGTACATCATGATGATTATCAGCTAATACAAGAGCAAGAGCTGTTCCCCAGCTTCCTGCTCCAAGTACTGAAATTTTCTTCATTCTGCTCACCCTTTTTATTTTCTAGCTCTCGCAAATATTTTAATCGGTGTTCCTTCAAAACCAAACGCATCTCGAATGCGGTTTTCTAGGAAACGTTCATAGGAAAAGTGCATAAGCTCTGGATCGTTTACAAACACAACAAAGGACGGAGGCTTAATTGCCACCTGTGTCGCATAATAAATTTTCAGGCGCTGTCCATTATGAGTCGGCGTTGGATTCATGGCTACTGCATCCATGATGATATCGTTCAAAATATTCGTTTGAACGCGCATCGCATGATTTTCACTAGCTGTAATAATGGACGGCATTAACGTATGAATTCTCTTTTTCGTGAGAGCAGACATAAACAAGACAGGTGCATAATCTAAGAATTGAAAATGCTCACGAATGTTTTGCTCAAATTCCTTCATCGTACGCTCATCTTTTTCAACAGCGTCCCATTTGTTCACAACGATCACAACGGCTTTACCAGCTTCGTGTGCATAGCCTGCAATACGTTTGTCCTGTTCAATAATACCTTCTTCACCATCAAGAACAACAGCGACAACATCAGAACGATCAATGGCTTTTAATGCACGAAGCACACTGTATTTCTCTGTTGTTTCGTATACTTTTCCTTTTTTTCTCATACCTGCTGTATCAACAATGACAAAGTCACGCTGATTGTACGTAAACATCGTATCGACAGCATCTCTTGTTGTACCAGCGATGTTGCTGACAATGACGCGGTCTTCTCCGAGCATCGCATTCACTAAAGAAGATTTCCCTACATTCGGGCGACCGATTAAGCAGAACTGGACAACTTGTTCGTCATACTGCGTATCTGGTAAGTTCTTAAAGTGTTCTGCAACTGCATCAAGTAGATCACCAAGACCTAATCCGTGCGTTCCAGAAATCGGATATGGCTCGCCAAACCCTAGTGCATAAAAGTCATACACGTCACTTCTCATTTCAGGGTTGTCCAGTTTATTGACAGCAAGTACAACTGGCTTTTTCGTGCGATATAAAATTTTTGCGACTTCTTCATCCGCAGATGTCACACCGTCTCGGCCATTCACCATAAAGATGATGACATCCGCTTCATCCATTGCGATTTCTGCCTGATGGCGAATTTGCGCTAAAAATGGCTCATCTCCAATATCAATTCCACCAGTATCTATTAAGTTAAAGTCATAATTTAACCATTCAGCAGAGCTATAAATTCGATCTCTTGTTACACCAGGTGTGTCTTCTACAATCGATATTCTTTCGCCTGCGATTCGATTAAAAATTGTAGATTTTCCAACGTTGGGCCTTCCAACAATGGCTACGACAGGTTTACCCATAGTACCCTTCCTTTCAATCCAGCCGCGATTCAATATGTTCATCATCATGTTTCAACCGGGATTTAAAATTTTCATTCAGTTTTATGAAATAAACCCTTCAAACATGAAGGGTTCAACTTATATATTATATCAATTTTTAATCAGACCACAATGAATAACTTAAAAATGTTTGACAATCAAGTAAAGATCTTCTCCAATTCCGTGTGCAATTCCATCTAAAATGGCCTCTAAATTCATGGCGTACATGTCGAGTTCTTCTTTATTTTCACAGAAAAAAACGGCTGTACCGCCCATGACCCGCTCTTTATTTGTTGTAGCCACAGCGAGTATAAATTGTTCAATGGTGTTCGCCATGCCCTATTACCTCACTTTCTTTTTTATGAACTCTGTCGGCATTCTGATGGCATTTTCTAAAATGGGTACTTCTTCTAATACACGGACAGCCAAATCTTCACGATACCATTGCGGTAAAATGAACACACCAAGTGTGCCGTTATTCAAATCACGCTTTGCGAGCGGACAGAGGGATGGTTCACCAGAGTCGCGATACACACCAAGTACATTGGATAAATCAAATAAAATGGCTTGCCGCTGCCCAAGGTTGGCAATCGTTGTGGCTGCGTTGAAATTTTTCGGTGTCAAAATAAAGCCCATCCCATGCTCTAATATGAGCTTTTGCTTTTCGGGCAATCCGATATTCATGATGTAAATATCGTTCACATAAAGCCCTGCCCCATCAAAGCGAAGCTCTCCTTTTTGTATGTTGACGATATCCTTTAATTGGCTGCCAGACATTAATAGCTTTGCCAAGAAAAAACAAAGAATACCGACCACTGTCCCAATAACGAGCGAGAAGAAAATACAAGCTGTGGTCGTAATCAGTGCCGTGAGAATCGCAATATAATTTCGGCTTTCAAAGGCAATGGCAATACCTTCTATATATGTACTGCCTCTTGAGACTAGCTCATATGAATCCATTTGAGTTAACGTATTTCTTTCCATATTGCGGACATCTCTGAATTGCGTGGCTGCCAGCGTGAGAAAGGTAATCGCCGTAAATTCCTCCTGAATGAGTGCTGGCATAATGATCGCACCAAGTCCTGAAGCGATAAAACCAAGCGCAATGTGAATCACTTGTCCATGAATATATGTAGGGTATTGCCGGTAATCTGTTCTTAACATATAAAGCCTGGCCGCCATCCCAAAGATGACACCAATAATCACAGGAAACGTATAATCCGTCATGTTGATTTTGCAGCCCCTTTTACTGGTTTTCTAGATGAACGGGCGTTCAAGAGCTTTTCAAGCTGATCGACACCTAATAGGAAGATAAACCCTTGAACAACAAGGGACAGAAAAGAGAGATCTCCTATGACAATCGATGATGTCAGGCGGTGAATCGTGAGCGCATAAAGGGCTTCGCCAAGACATACAGACATCATCCATAAGGTGACTCGTTCTGTAAAATGATATCCATATGTCAAAGACATCAAGATCAGCAAGGCAAATACGACCCAATCCACTTTTATTAGCGTGAACCAAACCGGGTCATATAATGCAAAAATCATAAAAAAGGCATATGCGCTTACCATAGAACCTAATTGTATGATTCTCATTATTCGATGACCAGAGCGGAATAGAGCGAAACCCGCACATGCATATAAAAAGGTCATCAAGTATCCTGCATTTAGGCTCATATTAAATATGGATATCATGAAATGACTACATATAATATGGACAAGGACAAAGACGCCTAGTACATTGCGCCATGAGCTTTTTTCCATAATAAATGTCACGATAATCCAAACGAACCATATGGACCAATAATAGTACAAAGCCTCCAACGTCTCATCACCTCAATTACATTATGGGAAAATCCCCAATTTTTAAACGTAAGGGATCACTTTGGGCATTGTATGAAATAAACAAGAGGTGACACCCTAATGGTTGAGGAGGGATGTATGATGGGAAAAGATAGACAGGAAAAACGTTTAAAGGCATCAAAAAGAGTGGAATCTGACCGTGATCAATCCATTCATTATAAAGGGGCAACAGCATTAGAAGGTCCAGATAGCGCGCGAAAAAGAAATCAATAAAAAAAGCATGTGATAACCACATGCCTTAGATGTTTAAGGGCTAAACTTGCTTTTAGTCCTTTTTCTTATTTGATCTTAAACTATAGTACGTTGTGTCGATGCCTCTTTCTTTGAGCCAATGACTTGTTGCATCTGAAATGACAAGTTGGGTTTGTCTCAGTTCTTCAATGGTCTTCACGCCAAGGACTGTCATCATCATCTTCACATCTTCTTGAAGATCTATAACATCCGCGATGAGACCGCTCTCCCCTCCGTCAGTCAGTGATTTTAAGAAAAAGCCAGCTAGACCAGCAGCGGATGCGCCAAGAGCAATTGATTTTGTTACATCAAGGGCGTCTTGTATACCTCCGGAGGCTAAAACCGTTTGATCTGGAAAACTTGTATGTACTTCAGCAAGACTCGCTGCAGTTGGAATCCCCCATTGATCAAAATAATGAAGTGCTTTTTGACGTCGAAGATTTTCGATCTTAGAAAAGTTCGTACCACCAAATCCGCCTACATCAACGGCCGCAACCCCAGCATGAAATAACTTTTTGGCCGTTTCCTTGCTCATGCCAAATCCAACTTCTTTTACGACAACAGGCACACCAACTGATTCATTGATGGCTGTGATGCGCTCAAGTGCCCCCCTGAAATCACGGTCTCCTTCAGGCATGACAATCTCTTGAATCACATTTAAATGAATCTGGAGCATATTGGCCTCCAGCATCTCAACGGCTTCCTTCGCTTGCTTCATCGTTGCCTCACTGCCTAAGTTCGCAAAGACAATTCCATCTGGATTAACTTTACGAACAACTTCATACGTACGTCTTTCTTCTTTATCTTTCAGTGCAGCCATTTGTGATCCAACTGCCACCGGAATATTGGTTTCCTTCGCTGCGATCGATAAAGAGCGATTAATCTCATAGGTCGATTTTCCGCCCCCGCCAGTCATTGCATTGATAAAAATTGGCGAACCGAAAGTCAGTCCGCCAATTGTTGTATGTGTATCAATTTGTGATGTCGCAAGATCTGGTAAACTGGCGTGAACGAAGGAAACATCTTTTAAACCCGTTGCTGCATGCTGTCCAGTGGACAAGGCATGTTCAATATGCTGTTTCTTTCTTTCTGCTCGCGTCAATTTTGATCACCAAATTATTTTAATTTATTGAGCTTATCTCCGATCAGGTCACCAAGCTGGAATCCACTTGTGTTTTCTTCTTTCGCCTGATATTGACGATAATTCTCTTCGATTTGTTTTTCGGGATTTTCTTCTAAATCACGGATGCTTAGTGAAATGCGCTCTTCATCTTCATTCACATCAAGCACTTTTACTTTCACAGTCTGCCCTTCTTCAAGGACTTCATGCGGGGTACCGATATGTTTATGAGAGATTTGGGAAATATGCACAAGTCCTTCGACGCCTGGCAGAATTTCAACAAATGCACCAAAGCTCACAAGACGTTGAACAGTTCCTTCAAGCACATCACCTTGTTTTACCTTTTCACCAATCTGGCTCCAAGGTCCTGGTAATGTTTCTTTAATAGATAGTGAGATACGCTCGTTATCACGATCAACAGCAAGTACTTTGACCTGGACTTCCTGGCCTTCTTCCACTACGTCAGATGGCTTTTCAACATGCGCATGGGATAGTTGAGAAATGTGAACCAATCCATCAATGCCGCCAATGTCTACAAATGCACCAAAATCAGTAAGGCGCTGCACTTTACCATCAATCACACTGCCTACCTCAAGCTTTTGCAGGAAATCTTGCTTTTTGTCTAATTGCTCTTGCTCCACTACTGCACGGTGCGAGAGAATCACACGATTTTTTTCGCGGTCAAGTTCGACCACGACAAGTGAGAGTGTTTTACCTTTGTAGTCTGAAAAGTCCTCAACATAGTGCGCTTCTACAAGAGATGCAGGAATAAATCCACGCACACCAATATCTACGACAAGACCACCTTTTACAACGTCTTTTACTTCAGCTTCAAATACTTCTTTTGTTTCAAACTTTTTCTCTAGGTCTTCCCAAGCGCGGTCTGCATCAACAGCACGTTTCGATAAAATCAAAGCATCGTCTTCGACTTTTGTTACTTTAAGCTCTAATTCGTCGCCATCTTTCACGACATCTGATGCTTTTTCAACGTGAAGACTTGATAATTCACTGATTGGGATGATCCCAGGCTGTTTCACATTGACGATATCTACATTGACATGCTTGTCCTCAACTTTAGAAACAATCCCTTTCACTACATCTCCAACCTCTGGTACCTGAACATCGATTTGATTCATTTCCTCTGTCATTTCGATAACCTCCTTGGTCCAAACCTACACAGCTTAGTTAAAACGACTGGGTGAATATGTGTCTTAAGCATGATGATTACCAGCCGAGTATGTATTATAGAAACATTCAAATCAACAGAATTGCTTGAATGATCAATAAAAATAGTATTAGTATAAACTTCTAATAAAAGACCTTGTTTGTCAAGAGATAAACCTCTAACTTATAAAAGTTTTCTAAAATTTCTTACTGTTTCTCCACGCGGTCTGCTGCATCTAAAATTTTACCTGCTACCTCTTGAATGGAAAGAGAAGTGGTGTCAATTTCAATGGCGTCATCCGCTTTCTTTAGCGGCGAAACTTCGCGCTCAGAGTCAAGCTTGTCACGTCTTGCAATCTCTTCGATCAGCTGATCGTAATTGACATCGTAGCCTTTTTTCTGATTCTCTTCAAAGCGGCGTTTTGCTCTTTCTTCTACAGATGCAAGCAAGAAAATTTTCACTTCGGCATCTGGAAGAACGTGCGTACCTATGTCTCTTCCGTCCATCACGACACCGCCTTTTTTACCAAGCTCTTGCTGCCTGCGGACCATTTCTTCCCGAACAGCTCTGTGCTTTGCGACAACCGATACTTGATTGCTCACGCGATCAGTGCGAATCTCCTCTGTCACATCGGTATTGTCTAGATGAACTTTTTGACCCTCGTCTGTTGAGACAAGTTCAATCACCGTTTTTTTCAGTAATGCATCAAGTGCTTGCTCGTCTTCAAGATCTACACCATGATGAAGTGCCGCAAGCGTAATCGCGCGGTACATGGCACCTGTATCGATATAAATATATGTTTTTTTTGCTGCGACAATTTTTGCCACAGTGCTTTTTCCTGCTGCAGCAGGACCGTCAATTGCGATAGATAATTTCTTTTTCATAATACCTCTCCTTGATTGAATCTCCCTTATAAATTGTAACACGATCACCGGTCAAACGGGGGAATTTTCTATCAATCCTTCTGCTTAAACGTCTCGATCCAATCTTCAATGCTCATGTTATTTACACCCTCGTATTGCACGACTTTTGACAAAAATAGTTCTCCTTTCGTCAAATGAAGTGTGATCTGAACGGCTAATAATAAGACAAGCTGAATGAGCACCGCTTTCAATAACCATCTTTCCATTGTCTTCATACAAAAAGCCTCCACGCTAGATTCTATCACCTCTAGTATGGAAGCTTTTAACATCCTTTATTCTTATGCTTTTTTTACACGTGTTAAAAGCTGCTGCTGGAAGCAGTACTTCATAATGTGCTGCTGCTGATCATTTGTGATCTCAGAAAACTCCATGATCGCTCTTGTTTTGCCAGTCTGCTCATCTTGATAAACTCGGCTCATCTCTGCAACCGCTTTAATTTTAACAGGCTCTTTCAGCGGAAGTTCAAACTCTGTGATCACTTCTCCGTATTCTTTCAATGAGACACCTTCAGGAACAGCAATTGCTAAGCCGCCAGCACTCATATTGACAATAAACGTGTCAAAGGATTCTTCACCTGTTTGCGTGATCGCGGCCTTGACCATTGTATCGACTCTCAGGTATTCTCTACGCTGAAGCCGAATCATTTCTTCTTTTGGCGGAATGGAAATGACGATCATCGGAATATCTTCTTTCCTCTTGCCAATGACTTCGCTTGTGCATTTGTATGGAATTTGATTTTCATCGAAAAAGAAAACGGTGATTTCTGTTTGCTGGTTTAAATAGATCGTGCGTCCCGTTTCTTTATCAGCTGGATAATTAATGCAAATATCATCGTTATTATTTTCCAAAACTTTCGATTTTGCAGTTTTCACTTCTTTGTTCTCATTGACATATTCAATTGTGATTGCATCCCCTATTTGTAACATTCCTCATCACTCTTTTCATCTGTGAAATCATATCCTCTCCTATATTAAACCATGTATAAAACAAAAGGAAAAGGCTTATTCGCCTTTTCCTCGCTTCCTTTTCTATAGGTCTTTATATATAGGTTCTGCGTTTTTTAGTTTATCTACTCGTTCTTCTTTTCCAGTATCCGCATTAATGAACATTCGGTACGTATCATTTTTTATCGTTCCAAGGAACTCATAGCATAAAACTTCCTCTGACATATCGTTTTGAACAATCGCTACATGAGTATCTTCGATTTTCACATGCTGATTGAGCGTTTTCTTCGCTTCTTTTTGCGAGATTTTAGGTGCTTTGATGTCTCTTGTTTTATGATTCGTTAAATAGTCTTTCGCTGAAAATCCAACCACTTCACCATCGTCTAATGCGACCTTCATGCGTATACTATCTGGATAAAGCAGTACATTTTTTTGAAGAGGTACATAGGTAAATACACCGATATTATCAAATTGCGCACTTTCATCTAAATGGAATGACTCTGCATCAAATCCTTGCTTCTTTAAGAAGCTGAGTGCTTTTTCTGATGCTTGATTTAAACTGATTTTCTGTTTTTTCACGTCTCGATTTTGAAGAAGGTAGACTGGATGTCCTCCTTTTTCAGTTAAGTCTAAATAGAAATTCGCTTTACTATCAGGATCTGACATCGATAAGCTGTACACATCTCGATTGGTTTTGCTTCCGCTTTTTCTCACCTTAAAATGTTGATTATGATCAGGTGCGAATTGCTGGGCAATGCGTATCGCTTCTTTCTTTGAAATCTTTTTACCCTTTAAATGATTGTAGCCGCGTGTTTCTGCTTCTGTCGACACATTTGTCGGTCCGAGATCGACATCTGCAAATGCATCTGCATTTCTCTCGACTGTTTTCAACCCGTCAATGATGGTGTTATCATTCTTTCGGTCACCATCAGCAAGTGCCATTTCAACATCCATCCATTTTAAATTTTTGTTGAGGACGAGATGCTGCACTTGTCTCAGTTCGTTTTGGATATCAGATGCTTGTTGATATAAGGACGAAATGGTTTTGTGCGTATTTTTGTTTAATGGTTCATCTGATAAGGATTTGACTGATGATTTGTAGCTAAAGTCTCCGACATTCGCCAAAAATTCTTCCGTTTTGTTAAAAGGCATTAATGTGAGCGGAAGCTGACTCACATTGTTATGTGCTTCTGATGACATTCTCCATACATCTGCAAGTGCTGGTGAAATCGACGATTGGCTGTTCATCGCAAGCGTTGCCCCAAGTTTGTCGTGCAGCTGATCCACTTGGTACGTTAAATCGTGGAAGGCCCTCTGATAGTTGTTCTCTGCGTGCAGCAGCACTGCGTCTTTTTCTTGATGCTCTTTATAGCCCCAATAACCTGTTGAGATGACAGCAATTCCTAAAATGGCAATCAATATTCCTCTGATCATTTATTTACACCTCTTTCTATTCGCAGAAAATATGTTTCCCGATTCGTTTAATTTGTGGTCTTCCCCAAATCCATGGACTTGTTGCTGTATCAGGATTAAAGTAATAGACGGCGCTCTCAGACGGGTCCCAGCCGTTAATGGCATCAAACACAGCCTTTTTTGCAGTTTCATTTGGTGACATATAAAATTGACCATCCGCCACAGCTGTAAACGCAAGCGGTTCAAAAATAACTCCTGCGATTGTATTTGGAAAAGTCGAGTTGTTCAAACGGTTTAAGATGACGGCAGCGATCGCCACCTGTCCTTCATACGGCTCACCTCTTGCTTCACTATAAACCGCTTGTGATAAGAGCTGAATATCATTACTAGAAAAACCACCTGGCATGTTGGCTGCCGTTTGTTTCGGTGTTTGATTTGCTTGCTGATTACCTGACTGTTTCGCAGACTTTCCAGATGCTCCGCTTTGGCTTTTTTGATTCTCTTTTGCACCTTGAGCAGTCTTTTTTTGTGAGCTTCTTTTCGCAGGAGCTTTTGTTTGCTGATCAAGAGGTTTCCCGCCATAATGGGTAAACTCATTCCCCTTTTGCAGCTGCTGCTGAACAAAGTCTTTATAGTATTTTGTCTTTTGAACTAATAGGCTTTTTGTTTGTTTACCTACAAGTCCGTCGACCTTTTTTACACCATATTGGCTTTGAAAGTTGCGAACGGCCCAGTATGTTCCCCAGCCATATACACCATCAATTTTGCCATTGTAAAAGCCATTGTATTGGAGCCGTGCTTGCAACTCGACTACATCTTCTCCTGTCGCACCACGCTGGATGACTTGACTGGTGAAGGCTTCACTTTTTTCAGTTGTCATCAGTGAGGTTGCGAGTAGAACGATTGAGAAGATAAGGACGATTTGTTTCATGAAACGAGCTTTGTCCATATTTGATCCTCCTGTACTTTTGATGTTTGAATATATATTTCTTCCAATCCCTATTTTTATACATTCATCACAGGAGAGAAATGGATGAAAAGACAAAAAAACGCCCTATCAACTGATAAGACGTTTTCTACATTAAATTTTGCACCATTTTCACTGAACGAGCTTTTTTTGCTTTTCGCAGGCCAAACCACCACAAAAAAATCATGAATGGCAGCATGATATATCCCCAATTTTTCATTCCTAACAATATGAAATCATATAGGCCGTGAAAAAGCACAGGAAGCGTTAAAGAAAGGATCAGCCATTTGCGCTGCTCCTTTTTATCAGAGAAGCGGGCTTTGCCGATATAAAATCCCATCACAACACCGAATAAAGCATGACTTGAGACGGGTAATAAAGCACGGGTGAATGCATATTCAACTCCGTGACCGACCAAATAAAGAATATTTTCAAGTGTTGCGAAACCAAGTGAGACACTGGTTCCATATACAATTCCATCATAGTGTTCGTCAAATTGGGCATGCGCATAGACGCTGACCATTAAAATAAACCATTTTAAAGATTCCTCTAAGAAGCCCGACGTCACAAATGAAATCAAGATAGGGTTCGTTGTGATATGCTCCTCTTGAAGGACATATTGAATAAACATGGTTGGAAACACAAGTATAACACCTAGCATAAAAGATCTGATGACCATGTGTACCGGCTCATTGTCGTACTGATCTTTCAAATAAAAATAACTTAAAAGTGCGATGCCGGGAGCTAAACCTGCTGAGATGATTGCGATCATAACCAGACCTCTTTCCCTACATTATCCTTCATTATCGTACCATGATTTACCCTTTTTTTATATGACTCGAGCCCATTTTTATGAAAATTACTTTCTATATAATCCCATTTTATATCAAAAAGAACCGAATCCCTTAGAAGGATCCAGTTCTTTTTTTATCGTTCATTCTTTTGTTGATTTCTTCTGCAATTAGCCCCCCATGAAATCTCCCGTTTTCAATGAAAATTTCATTGGCATTATTTCCAGCTGCAATCACTCCTGCGATGAAAATACCTTCTACGTTTGTCTCCATCGTCTGTTCATCAAATGCTGGTCGGCCTGATTCTTGATCAATTGTCACACCCATTTTTTCTAAGAAAGAATGATCTGGATGATAGCCTGTCATGGCAAAAACATAATCACTTTTCACTCGCTCCGTTTGCTCTTGTTGGTTAGTAAAAATCACTTCTTCTTCTGTAATTTCCTTCACCTGCGCTCCAAACTCCATTCGAATCGTTCCATTCCGCACAAGTGCTTCAAACTCTGGCAAAATCCAAGGTTTGATGCTAGATGAATATTCAGTTCCTCGATAAAGTACAGTGACTCTACTTCCGCATTTCACAAGTTCTAGCGCAGCATCGACACTTGAGTTTTTCCCGCCGATCACCGTTACATCTTTATCAAAGTATGGGTGTCCTTCTTTAAAATAATGATACACATGTGGAAGGTCTTCCCCTTTGACATTCATATAGTTTGGATGGTCATAGTAGCCAGTAGCAATCACGACATAATCACATACATAGTCGTCTTTTGATGTGCTCACGGTAAAATGACCGTCTTTTTTCGTCACAGCGTTCACTTTTTCAAAGGCATGTACACGCAGGCTTTTTCGTCTGACTACTTCTCGATAATAAGAAAGTGCCTGGATACGAACAGGCTTGCGATTTTCAGTAATAAACGCGACATCACCAATCTCAAGCTTTTCACTTGAACTGAAAAAGGTTTGATGTGTTGGGTAATGATAAATACTGTTGACGACATTCCCCTTTTCAATGACAAGTGCATCAATTCCAATTTGCTTGAATGCGATGGCAGCTGATAACCCGCATGGGCCGCCTCCTATTATGATCGCTTTTTCTTGTTTCATTTGTTCCACTCCTGTCGTTTCAATGCAATAACAATTGCTAGCTGTTTCATGAGTTGTTCCATTCCATAAAAAAAATCTCCTATTTAAGGATAGGAGATTTTAAGGCACGATGCAAATGAGCCGCTTAAATCCAGCCTCTGAATCGAGAAGCTTCAGCCATTTTACGTACGCCGACCATATATGCTGCAAGACGCATATCGATGCGGCGATTTTGCGCCATTTCATAAATATTATTAAATGATTTCACCATCATATCTTCTAAACGAGTTTCGACTTCCTCTTCAGTCCAGTAGAACCCTTGGTTATTCTGCACCCATTCAAAGTAAGAAACCGTTACACCACCCGCACTCGCAAGTACGTCTGGGACAAGCAGTACTCCACGATCTGAAAGAATTTTTGTTCCTTCAAGTGTCGTTGGACCATTCGCTGCTTCTACGACAATTTTAGCTTTAATGTTTGCCGCATTATCTTCAGTGATTTGGTTCTCAATGGCTGCAGGTACTAAGATATCACAATCGAGCTCAAGCAGCTCTTGGTTTGTGATGGTATCGTTAAATAATTTAGTAACCGTTCCAAAGCTGTCACGTCTGTCAAGCAAGTAGTCAATATCAAGACCATCTTCATCGTATAACCCGCCGTAAGCATCTGAAATCCCTACGATTTTCGCTCCGGCATCATACATGAATTTAGCCAAGTAGCTTCCTGCATTTCCGAATCCCTGTACGACAACACGTGCCCCGCTAATGTCAATTCCTTTTTTCTTCGCCGCTTCTTTGATGCAGATCGTCACACCTTTTGCTGTTGCAGTATCACGTCCGTGTGATCCTCCAAGAACAATTGGTTTTCCGGTAATAAATCCTGGCGAGTTAAATTCATCCATTCTAGAATATTCGTCCATCATCCATGCCATAATTTGAGAGTTTGTAAACACATCTGGTGCTGGTACATCTTTCGTTGGACCAACGATTTGACTGATTGCGCGAACATAGCCGCGGCTCAGTTTTTCAAGCTCTCTAAATGACATTTCTCTTGGATCACAGATAATACCGCCTTTTCCTCCGCCATAAGGAAGATCCACAATACCACATTTTAAACTCATCCAAATTGAAAGCGCTTTTACTTCTTTTTCAGTAACGTTCGGGTGGAAACGAATACCGCCTTTTGTCGGTCCGACAGCATCATTGTGCTGCGCGCGGTAACCAGTGAAAATTTTCACTGATCCATCATCCATTCGTACTGGAATTTTCACAGTTAATAGACGAATTGGCTCCTTCAGCAATTCATACACTTCTTGCGGATACCCTAATTTGTCTAGCGCTTTATGTATGACGGTTTGAGTTGACTTTAAAACATCTAGCTTATCTTCTGCGTTATGAGCGGCGTTTTGATCGGCTGCCATTAAAATAAACCCCCTAGAAATCTTTCATGATCTACTGCTCCCTTTCAAGCAATAGTATACACCTTCGTACTGGTAAAGCAAAGGTAAAAAACGTTTTTTATCAAAATAAAATATCAGCGTTTATAAATATAAAAAGGATATAAAAAAATACTGTTGTTTCATCACAACAGTATTAAATATAATAGAAAAAAGTGATTAAAAATACATTTGAATCGTTTTCACTGCATCATCTTGCATGATCACTTTTCCGTATTCTTTTAGCCGATGAATCGTTAATGTCGTAGGTGAACCGAACTCCGCTAAAATGGAAATAACCGTATCAGCAGACAGTTCTTCAAAATCATCTAGGCTGAGAAAATATTGACCTTCATAATGGTAAACTGTACCCCCTAAAAGTCCAATACGACTTAAACTATGGGACAGTTGAATCACATCTTCAAACGAGGCAAATTGATAGAGCACATGATTACTCTCGTCGAGCTTGACTTGCATCTCAATGTAATCTTCATCAAACTCATCATCATCAGCATCATCCTGCTGACTCTTTGTGACAATGACGACCATCCCCTGCGCCTGAAGTGAAAATACTTCAACAGCAATCGGTCCACTCGCTTCAAAACCGAGCTCCTGATTCGCTTCGTTCATCATGTCTTTAAACAGCTGATGGACTTTGAACGAATCTTTCCAAAGGTCTTCTTTCGTAAGACCCCGGTCTGTCAGGTCATCTAGTGTGAGAAAAATTTTGATTTTATTATAATTCAGACGCTCCAGTCGCATAACGTTCCCTCCTGCCTCTTCTAAACACACATCATACTGTAGTATATGAGATGATGAGTCATAGGTTCTTAATTTTGTATTCAGTTTACACTGTGTCAAGACGGAAGACAAGCATGAAGCTATGCTTACGGTGACTTTTATGGAAAATATTGAGGGCGCAGCAAGTCATCGCGTTTTGACAGGCATTAAATAGAGCAGATGCGTTTCCGGTTCTGCCCCGAGACGCATTGGAATCTTTGTTGTTCCATAGCCATTACTAATGAGAAAAAATGCGCCTTTGACCTGACCTGTTCTTCCTTTTTCATATGGACCAAATTTCCCAATTCGAATCTGACCTCCATGCGTATGACCGCTCAGAACAAGGTCGATCCCCTCATCTTCACTCATTAAATGATGTACATCTGGGTTGTGTGATAAGAGAATATTTACGTCATCTTTCACAAACTCAGGTCGTATCGCTTCATAATCCGCCTTTTCAAGCCGAATATCATCGATGCCTCCAATTTTGATTGACTGGCCTTCGAAATCCCACACAGCTGTTTCATTTTGCAGAGTCGTCACATCGTAAGCATGAAGAATCTCTTTAAGCTTTTGCTGGTGCAGCTCGTGATCATTATTTCCCCAAACAAAATAAACGGGCGCAATTCTTGATAAACGTTTCACATTTTCTTCAATTCTGGCGTAGGGTACACCTTTTTCTGCTAAGTCCCCGCCTATCATAATGACATCCGGTTTTTCTTGTGTGACCTCAGCTAATAATGAGTCACTAATCAGCCGCCGGTGTGTATCAGAAATAAAGAAAATCACTGCTGGTCGATCTGATTGAAGTGCTTCTATTGTAAAGTAATGCTTTTTGATGTTGTTTTGTTTTGCCGTTTTCACCATTTTTGCCGTTACACACACACCTGTTGTAACAGCCGCAATGGCGGCAGTAAATCCGATGGCATATTTCATCATAAATGGCTCCCTTGCATATGTGTCGTTCATAAGACGCTTGAATGAAAAAAGACGTTTCAACTATTAAAACGTCTTTTTACACATTTATTTACTTTCATAATAGAGATTAATGTCATATTGCTGCTGCATATAGCGAAAAACCGCTTCACGCTCTTTCCACTGGTCTGATTGCGGCCATAAGTCTGTGCTTTTTTGTATAATCTCACATCTGAGGCGATGATATTCATCCTCAGCCTTTTCTTCTTTTTTCTTATAATAATAAGAAGCATAAAAAGCAAACACCTCAGCCATTATCCAAAATAGAAAGACCTCATGACCGAGCAGTGTTGCAATCATCGCTTCTGGCTGAAGAGAGCCTCCCTTATTTGCCGTTATCACAAAATAAAACAAAAGAATCGCCAGCGACAAAAGGGCTGTCCATTGCCACCTTTTACACTGCTTGGCAAAGCCCTCATATTTGTGCTTTCTTTTGATCAACGTTTCCATCATTTTCTGTGTCGGCTGATCCATATAGCGGCTGATTGCGTGCAAAGTCATCACATACACCCTGTCCCTTTTTTTCTACATATGTATGTGCTTTTTCATTCGTTCATGTCAGGTAATTAGTTTTCCAATGGAATGTTGAGTACTTGACCACTGTATACACTGTTCCCATTTAAATGATTATAAGCTTTTATTTTCTCTTCACCCGATCGGCTTTTGTAATATTTCATCGAGATTCGATACAGGTTTTCCTCTGGTCCAACAGTATGCTGCACGACACGAACTGGCTTTTCTTCCTGATTCTTTTTCTCTTCGGCTTCTTTTCGTTTTTTCTCTTCTTGCTGTTTTTGGAGGGCTAGCTGCTGCTGTTCACGCTTTTTCGCAGCTGCGGCTTTTTCACGCTCTTGTTTCTCTTTAGCAGCTTTTTCTTTTTTCTTCTGCTCTGCTTTTTCTTTTGATCGCTTCTTTTCTTTTTCTTCATCTTTCTTTTTCTTCTCTTCATCAGACGCATCCGCTTTATCAGCGTTTGCGTCATTTTTTGTTTCGGCTAGTGCTGACGGAACTGGGTCTGTGTCAGCACTTGAGGTTTTATCAATGTATACACCCTGATTGTTATTATCGTTAATTTCCTTTGAAGTGTAGTAGATCAATAGAAAGAAAACAGTGATGACGATGATAGGAAAGATAATAGCCAATGTCGTAAACAAAGGATTGCGCACTTTTTTCGTACGCTGCTTCTTATATTCATGAAAGTCTTCTCGCGTAGGAAAGTGAGAGTCATCAGAAGGATGTACTTTTTCTTCAAGAATTTCCTCTACATTGTCGTCATGGTTGTTTGTCAGCTGCTCCTTCTTTCTCTGCATTCTCGACATTTCTTCCATGTTCATCCCTCCCCTTATATTTCAAACGAATTTGACAAGCAAAGACTAAGTCAATGACAAAATGTGTCATGACAGGAACAAATAAATTCCCCGTCCACTCGTATAAAAGTCCTAAAAAAATACTAATGGAAACCACGAGGATAAACAAGAGTATTTTTGATAAATAGCGAAAGTGAAGAAGCGCAAACACGATGCTGGCAATCTCAAGCCCAAATTGCTGTTGAACAATTCCGCGAAATAGTATTTCCTCTGAAAAGGCAATGAGTAGTGCTAACCAAACAATATGCGGGATGCTTCGGTTTTTGAACATCTTTTCATTTAAACCGCCATCATCATACATATGAGCGGGAAACACCTTCATGACAATTGCATCTATAATAATGACGAGCAATGCACCGCCAATTCCATATGTTAGAATGCGCATATCCTGAATCTGCCAAAGGGCTGTAAAATCCGTCCATTGATCGAACATAAATATGCCTAGTAAAAAAGAAACGATAAGCATGAGCAGCTGCGTGAAATACAGCTGTTCTACGACTTGTCGATCGGTTAATTTTTCAATGATTCGGCGATGTTGTTCAATCAATGCTGCGCCTCTTTTGTCAGATGAAACATGTGATCCAGCACAGTCTTCCAGTGTTTCATTTCATTCAGCTCCAATGATTGTTCTTTTTTTTCATAATCAGACAGGTTCAGTCCGCAAGAAGAGCAGCAATCATCAGAGGACGCGCGCTCTGTTTGATCAAGCTGTTCGTGAAAGTATGATAACAGAGATTGTCTAAAGCAGTCATGATCCATGACCCGCTCTTTAAATTGCCACACTTTTCTCAGCTTTTCTGTTTGCCTGTCCTGCAATTTTTCTTTTAGATTCATCAGAATTGCCGGGCGCTGTTCGGACTCATGCATCATGTAATAGTGCGTCAGCATTCTTGCACGCGTCTCCTGAAGCCCTGTTTCCATCAATCGTGCACGTAATTTTTTTTCATCATTTGTCTGCATTTGAGTCAGTTGTGCTAAATAGAAATCAATTTCTGGTTCGTCAAATCCTTCTGTTTGGATCAAGTGTTGCTGAATATCTGCATCCTCTTCTGTATATAAAAGAATGCTCACACTATTTTTCCCGTCCCTTCCCGCTCTTCCAATCTCTTGCATAAATGCTTCAATCGATTGCGGAGGGCTCATATGAATGACAAATCGGATATTTGCTTTATCAATTCCCATGCCAAAAGCACTCGTACAGCAAATGAGATCAAGCTGACCGCTGATAAATTGCTGCTGAATGAGCATACGGTCTCCTGCATCCATTCCGCCATGATAAAACTCAACACGCTGATTGGTTTTTTGTTTCATACAGAGAGCAAGCTCTTCTGTCATTTGCCGGGTCGGGCAATAAATAATGCCTGGTCCTTGCAGGAAATCCGCAAGCTCAATAGCCCGTTTCTCTTTTGCTTCTTTCGTTTCGTGCATTTCTTTGACTAAGGCAATGTTCGGGCGGTTGACGGAATGTATATGAAAGTCTGGATGCTGCAATCTTAGCGTTTGCACAGTATCTTTTAGCGTTTGTTTCGTTGCTGTAGCTGTAAGAGCTAAAGCCACAGGATGACCTAACGCTTCTCTCCATTCTCCAAGCTTCGAATATTCAGGACGGAAATCATGCCCCCATTCTGATATACAATGCGCTTCATCGACGACAAACAGACCAATACGCATCGATTTGAGCTGTTCTAGCAGCAATTCTGACATTAATGCCTCAGGTGCGACGAATAGAAATTTATATGATGGCAAATGCCGAATGATATGTCGCCTCTCCTGAAAAGACAATGTGCTATTAAGCGCCGCTACTCGTTTTTCTCCGCGCATTTTCATTCGTTCTACTTGGTCCTCCATAAGCGATAAAAGCGGCGAAATAATCAGAACCAACCCGTCTGTCATATAACCGGGAATTTGATAGCAAAGCGACTTTCCTCCACCAGTAGGCAGCATGGCAACCGTATCTTTTTGATGCAGTACACTTCGAATAATGTCCTCTTGACCTGCTTTAAATGTGTCGTGGCCAAAGTATCGCATGAGCGTCTGATGAAGCTTATCCATTTGCTTTCACCATCCTTGTCAGTGCCAATCGTATTTGAAAATAAGTAAATGGATGCTCGAGCTTTTCTTTAATCAGCTTCATTTTATTTGTTTGCAACTCTCTGGCTACAGCAAGGATCTCCCGCTGCTCTTTTATACTCACATAGGGATCTATTGAAAAGCTTGGCTCATGTATCGACAGCTCCACGATATGATCTTCAATCGTTGCCTTTTTTAATGAACGAATGTGAGCAATTTGTTCAATATCAAATCCTTTTTGGACAAGCTCAAGTGTTTTGTGAGTAGAAGTTGTTAACACGCGTTTAAATTCAAGGTCACCTACGAGCTGCTGCAAAATCGGCGCCTCACCTTTTTGGGCAGATTGAATAAAATAATGGAGTACATTCCAAAAAAGCAAGTACACATACCACACATCTTCTTTCATCCACTCCGCCATTTGCTGATACGTACGCCCGATTCGTTCATTTGAGGTCAATGAGTAAACAAAAATCAGTGCCTCGTGATCACTTAGGCTCATTAGGAGTTTTTCTAGTTCATGATGCAGCTCTTCTGAAAGCTTGCTTTTCTGCTGATGCTGTTTCAAAAAAGATTTCGTCCAGCTTTGAACCGAGACATCTCTTTGTATTGGAACATATTGATGTGATCCAGCCATATGGTGAGAAAGCACTTGTACAAGTAAAGAGAGCCTCATCCATAGCATCTTTGCTTTATCATGATATTTTGCACCATGAAAATATGCAGGCATCGGTTTTTCAGAAAAATGTTGGTGTAGCATTCGCTGCCCTGCTTCAGTGATACTCAGTGTCTCATCGGTTTTTCTAATATAGTGCTTCTCTTCAAGCTTTAAAGCAGAACGATTCAGCTGATCTCTCGTAAATCCCGGGTAACAGCCGAAGTACCTGGAAAGCTCAAACAAGCTGGCATCCTGTATGGTTTGAGATGATTTTTTTCCTTTAAAAAGATGGTAGACAGCACTAATGGAGCGTTCGCCGTTCAATTTATATACGCTGTCCATTAACATGACATCCAAATAATGAAGAGTCATTCATCAAAGCACCTGTCTTCCTGACAAAATTCGAATATTTTCTCCCTTTATTTTAACAGATTTCATACAAGAAGAAATGTTTAAACTCAATTTATAGGGGAAAGTTATGAACAAACCCTTATGTGATAAGCATTCTCAATCACTTTACAGTTGAAATGTGAATTTAAAATCATTACAATAAGGTTTGAGGAAATTGTTTTTTATCGGTGAAACTAAAAAAGTTAAACCATGTGTTCCATCGAACTATTTGGGAGGTATTTTTTTAACATGGCAAAATATACAATTGTAGACAAAGACACATGTATTGCTTGCGGCGCATGCGGTGCAGCTGCTCCAGACATTTATGATTATGATGATGAAGGCATTGCATTTGTTACGCTTGACGACAACCAAGGGACTGTAGAAGTTCCAGAAGTACTTGAAGAAGATATGCTTGATGCATTTGAAGGATGTCCAACTGACTCAATCAAAGTTGCGGACGAATCTTTCGAGGGTGATCCACTTAAGCATGAATAGTATAAAAGCCCCTTAAGCAGGGGCTTTTTTTATATTAACTATTTTGAAGTCGGCGTTTATTTTCAAACCATGGACGCATTTTCACAAAAATGAAGCTAAATACGATGGTAATGATGATTCCTTTAATAAAGTTAAAAGGTAAAATCCCTGCTGTAATGGTCGTCTTGAGCGCATGATCTGATAGCTCAGGTGCGTTTAAAAACCATGTGTAAGCTGGCAGGAATAAGAAGTAATTTAAAATACTCATCATCACAGTCATAAGTAATGTACCCATGATCATTGACCAAGCCATTCCTTTTGCTGATTTAATTTTTTTGAACATAAAGGCGACTGGTAAGATGAATAGTGTGCCTGCAATGAAGTTCGCGACTTGCCCAACTGGAACGCCGGACATACTGCCTTGAATGAGATAATGCAGAACATTTTTTAATGCCTCAACGGCAATTCCTGCACCTGGCCCATAAATTAAAATCGCAATAATCGCTGGGATATCGCTGAAATCAATTTTCAAATACGCTGGAAGCCCTGGGAAAGGGAAATCCAATAAAATTAACACAAACGAAATACTGCTAAGCATACTGGTGACGACTAAACGTTTTACTTTACTTTGATTCAATATTCTCTCTCCTTTTCGATCAAATCTTTCGAAAAGAGGATTGTTCAATTTCAGCCACAAAAAAACCGCTCATGAAAACAGGAGCGGGGAATTTAGGCTAGACAAATAAACGTGTGAAAAACCAAGTTTTCAACGTTTACGAACCTCCATCTTCTCCCATCCAGACTATACTGTCGGCTTCGGAATCACACCGAATCCTGCCAAAAAAGGCTCGCGGGCTTAGAGACTATGCTCATCACCGCCGGTAGGGAATCGCACCCTGCCCCGAAGATTGATCATTATTCAATTCGACATCATTATATATGATATATGAGCATTTGTACAGATAAAAATCCTGAGCAATTTCATCAGTTTTAAGAAAACGTAAAAAACGTAAAAATTATAATGACAAATACGAAAAAATTGGTTATCTTTTGTTTAAAGGTGTCCATTCTTTATAAAGACACCAAGAAATGTTCGTGTTTTCTTTTTCGCTTTACTGCTTTAATTTGATTGACACAGTGAAAAGGAATATGGTAAATTATCAGATATTTATGACGTTTATTTTAGGAGGAAATCTTACGATGTTTCGAGTATTAGTCTCAGATAAGATGAGCAATGATGGTCTTTTACCACTTTTAGAATCAGATTTTGTTGAAATTGTCCAAAAAAATGTAACAGAAGCAGAAGATGAATTACACACATTTGATGCCTTACTTGTCAGAAGTGCTACGAAAGTGACCAAAGAGCTTTATGAAAAAATGACTTCATTAAAAATTGTCGGCCGTGCCGGTGTGGGAGTAGACAATATTGATATTGATGAAGCAACCAAGCATGGCGTCATTGTGATCAATGCACCAAACGGTAATACGATCTCCACAGCTGAGCATACATTTGCGATGATCTCTTCACTCATGCGTCATATTCCACAAGCCAACATTTCTGTGAAATCAAAAGAATGGAACAGAGGTGCCTATGTTGGTGCAGAGCTTTATGGAAAATCTCTTGGGATTGTTGGACTTGGCAGAATCGGAAGCGAAATTGCCCAGCGTGCAAGAGCATTTGGCATGACAGTCAACGTATTTGACCCGTTTCTGACAAAGGAACGCGCAGAAAAAATCGGTGTCAACGCCAAATCACTTGATGAAGTACTCGAAGTATCAGATATTATCACTGTACATACCCCGTTAACAAAAGAAACAAGAGGACTTCTCAATAAAGAAACAATTGCAAAAACGAAAAAAGGCGTTCGCCTAGTGAACTGTGCACGCGGTGGTATTATTGACGAGCGCGACCTTCTTGAAGCGCTTGAAAGCGGCCATGTTGCAGGAGCTGCACTCGATGTATTTGAAGTAGAACCTCCTACTGATAATCCGCTTGTAGACCATCCGCTCGTCATTGCGACTCCGCATCTTGGCGCATCGACGAAGGAAGCACAATTAAATGTGGCGGCGCAAGTATCTGAAGAAGTACTTCAATTTGCAAAAGGACTCCCTGTTATGTCATCTATTAATCTACCAGCGATGACAAAAGACGAGTTCAAAAAAATTCAGCCTTATCATCAGTTTGCAGGGAAGCTCGGACGTCTTGTCTCTCAATCAATGAGAGAACCGGTAAAAGAAGTAGGCATCTCTTACGAAGGCTCTATTTCAAAACTCGAAACATCCTTTATTACAAAAAGTCTTCTGTCAGGCTTTTTAAAAGAGCGTGTTGATTCGACTGTAAATGAAGTCAATGCTGGAATGGTGGCAAAAGAACGCGGCATTAGCTTTAGTGAAAAGATTTCTTCTAGCGAATCTGGTTACGAAAACAGCATTTCTATTGAAGTCAAAGGCGACCTTTCAACCTTTACTCTAAAAGCAACCTATATCCCGCATTTAGGAGAACGCGTTGTTTCCATTAATGGATTTAATATTGATTTTTATCCAGATGGACACCTTGTCTACATCCAGCATACTGATGCACCTGGTGTAATTGGAAAGGTTGGACAAATTTTAGGCGATCATGATGTTAACATTGCGACAATGCAGGTAGGACGTAAAGAAAAAGGCGGCGAAGCCATTATGATGCTTTCTTTCGACAAGCATCTCGAGGACGAAATTGTTAAAGAATTAACCGAAGTGCAAGATATACTTTCTGTCCGTCTGATCGACCTATAAAAAATCATGATAAACCTCATGCACATGCATGAGGTTTATTTTTTTGAAACCATTAAACGATCTCCCGTTCGGATGAGATGAGTGGTCAGCTCATTCATCTGCTTCAATTGTTCCACAGTCATCTCATGCGCCTTTGCAATCGACCAAAGGGTATCTCCTTGTTTAATGAGATATGTATTGTTCTCTTGTCCGTTTACATGTAGAGCCGGCTCTTGGAAGCGATCCACTGCAATGATTGTGAGTGGATCTACCGCATCTTCTTTGCTGACTGACCAATGACCCCTGTGCACCTCAAAATGCAAATGAGTGCCTCTAGACGCCCCTGTGTTGCCGATAATGCCGATCGGCTGTCCTGCTTCTACATGGTCATCCTTTTTAACAAAACGCTCGTGTAAATGTGCATAGACGGTTTCATATCCATTTGGATGCTGAATAAACACAACCTCGCCATATGTAGCAGATACATACGAACGCGAGACCACACCTTCACTTGCAGCAAAGATGGATTCTCCTTCTGGCGCAGCTATATCTAATCCCTTGTGCGAGCCGCCTCTTGTCCCAAACAAATCTGTGACTTCTCCTTTTATCGGCTCCACCCATTCGCTTGTTTCCTGTGCATGAGCAACAGGCGAAAAGACCATCAAAAAACAGCTGGCACATATGAAGCAATACCTTTTCATCAGTGACTCCCCTTCTTTGAGGTTCTTTTTATGACAGCTTAGTATACAGCAAGGAAGCTATTTTCTATACATCAAAAAAGAACGCAATTTCTCGCGTCCTTTAACGGTCTTTTATGACAACTGGATTCGGCAGAGCCGGCACCTCTATCGGTTCTTCTAATTCATACGGACCAACTTGATCTGTTCCCGCCTGTTGAATGGTGACCTCTGTAAAACCAAAATCTTTCGCTGAGAGCAGCAGACCTTCAATAAGTAAAATATGATCATTTGAGTCCGATAATTGCGCTGATGCTCCAAACGTAATGGTCACATGTTTTCCTTTAGACGTCACTTCTTTAATCGGTTCGTCTTTAATTAGTGGATCAAGTCCTGCATCGCTTGTACGCTTCATAGCTTCTACCGCATCTTCATACGATGAATAGTGCGTTTTTGAAGGCACCAAAAAAGTCCCGCTCTTATTCTCTAAAACATAATAAGCGTGTTTTGTTTGTTTTTCAATCGATATTGTTCCAATGCGTCCATTTGCTCCTAATTGAAGGTGAGACCCTTTGGCTGTCTTGACTTGCACCTGCTTATACCTGCTCCATTTTAGCGTTTCTTTTACCATATCTTTAAACCGGTTGGCTTCTTTTAACGTATCAAGGGACAAATCACTTTTTAATTGAAAAATAAGTGTATCTCCTTTTTCGCGAAGGTCCACCATATCCATATAAGATTGAAGAGGTTTTGTCATTTCAGGCAGCTGCACCTGCTCATATGTGTTCACCATATCCTGCAAATGATCATACTCATCCTCTTTTTCAATGCTAATTGGAACCACTTGAGAGGTTGATTCATCTATGTATGCGATGGTCATATACTTTTGCTGCTGCTTACGAGACACAACGTGTGAGGGCCCATCTGTCTGTTTGACCGCCTCTAATGTGGCGTTCACCTGACTTTTGTCAGCACTTGAATCCATTTTCATTTGCTGATCTTGAGCAGCCGGCTGAAATAAATGAGGAGAAATTAAAAACGCCATAAATAAAACCACAACGGTTGCGACCGCTGGACCGATCCATTTGGCACTTTTCTTTTTCTGCCCGCTTGCCATCAGCATCTGCTGGTATATCTGCTTAGATGAACGGTTGTCCTCCACCTTTGGAAGCTGACTTAGTAACACCTTGATTCGTTCTTCGCTCCAATCGGACCTGTTCGTTTTCATTCACTAGCTCCTCCTTCAAAAGCTCCATATGTTTTCGGAGCACTTTCAGGCCTCGGTGCTGCGTTGTTTTGACTTTGCTTTCCGAGAACTTTAGCGCCTTTGCCGTCTCCATGATTGAGTAGCCCTGGATAAATCTTAAAATGATGACAGCTCGTTGATCAATCGTGCACTGATCAAGTGCGGCATAGATTTCTTTTACATTTTCATCTTGTACAGCCAGTTCGTCTGGGAGCAAGTCTGGGTCCTTAACATCCTGCTTATCCCAATCAAACGTGCCGAGTACCCGTTGTCTAATGGTTTGCTGTTTGCGAAACCAATCAATTGCCACATGCCTTGCAATTGAAAACAGCCATGTTTTCTCGCTGCTTCTTCCTTCAAAAGTTTTATATGAGTGAAGTACCCGGATGTAAACCTCCTGAACGAGATCCTCTGCCTGATTTTTATCTTTAACCATATAAAATAAAAACTGGTACAAATCTTGATGGTACGAATCATATATTTTTTGAAAGGTTTCATGCATAGGAAACCCCTCCGTTCACTTATTTTTGTCGAGTGACTCTTACAAAACGTTACATTACAACTTTATGACAAATATATTACAAGTTCGACAATTTGGGAAGGGCTTTTTGTTTAACTTCTCCTTAAAAATATGAAAATAAAAAAAACACTTCTTTTTCTTTCGAAAAGAAGTGTTTCTCATGTAACAAGATTCTTCGTCAGGATTAGACGAGTTCCTGCTTTTTTCTCGGAATATAAAAGGTAAAGTGTGTACCTGTACCCGCTTTGCTATGTGCATGAATGGAACCTTGATGTGCTTCTACGATGTTCTTCACAATCGCAAGGCCAAGTCCAGTACCAGAACGCCCTCTTGTTCTTGCCTTATCCGCTTTATAGAAACGTTCGAAAATAAATGGCAGATCCTCTTCTGGGATTCCGCTTCCTGAATCTTTCACATCCATTTTCAAACCGCTTTCCACCGATTGAACCGAGAAGTGAACCTCTCCGCCCTCTGGTGTATGACGAATCGCGTTATCAATGAGATTCGTAAACACCTGTTCAATCTTATCCGGATCGAGTACAAAGTACGGTTCATCCACTTGAATGTCATATGTGAGATCAACTTGCTTTTCTTTTGCTATGCCAAGAAACTTGCGGTAAATCTTCTCGGTCAGCTCTTCTGTATCTGTTGATTCAAGATTAAGTGTAATATGGCCAGCTTCCATTCTCGCTAGGTCTAGAAGATCGTTCACAAGACGTCCCATTCGAAGTGATTCGTCGTAAATAATTTGCGCAATCTCTTTCTTTTCCTCTTCTGAGCCAGCAATATCATCTACAATCGCCTCACTATATCCTTGCAGCATTGCAATTGGAGTACGAAGTTCATGACTGACATTGGCAATGAAGTCTTTTCTCAGCTTATCAAGTCTTCGTTCCTCTGTCATATCACGAAGGACCGCAACTGCTCCCCTAACGTCCTGCTGATTATAAAGCGGAGACATGAGAAGAACCCAAGTACGTCCTTGCAGTGTGACTTCAATCATTTGCTCTTTTTCCGTACTGACGGCTGTATGAAATAGTTCTCTCGCTTCTGGAGGCAGTTCATCTCCATCTTTGATCTTCATATTTTGCTCGTAATACCATGCCTGCAAGAATCGTTCTGCAGGAGGATTCGTCATGAGGATCGTTCCATCAATATTGATGGTGATCACACCATCGGCCATACTGCTTAAAATATTGGACAAATGCTCTTTTTCTTGATTTAAAGCTGTGATATGAAATTTAAGCTGCTTGCCCATTTGGTTAAAGGCGATGGCCAGTTCTCCAATTTCGTCTTGCGTTAATATAGGAATCTTTGTATCAAATTTCCCTTTCGCCAGATCCTGTGCTCCCTCTTTCATCTTTCTAAGAGGATAGGTGACACGTGTTGATAAGAAGAAAGCGAATATAGTGGTCAGAACAATGGCAATTCCGGCTGCTAGGAAGATATAACGCGTCGTATGTTTTGTTGTTTGCTCTACCGCAAGTAATGATTGAGAAAGAAAGACCATGCCTTTTTTTCCGTTTGCCTCAAATGGAACACCGACAACAATTCGTTCATCTTTATGATTGCCTGCATTTGGTTCTGCACGTTTACTGATTTTTTTACGATCTTTTAGCGCTTGATTCAAATCACCGTCTGCTTCAATTTGTTTCTTTGTAATCGCAGGAAGCTTCCCGTCTTTTTCAGACGAATACCACTCTAGCCCGTCCTCTTGGATAATCGCAATACTCGTCAATTTGTCAGCAAGCTCTGATGTAATCGACCTTGCGAGCGATTGATCGTCGTGGCTTTCTAAAATGACCGCCACTTTATTTGCCATTTGCGTTAAATCTGACTTTGCTTCTTCTACATGGTAATTTTCAATAAACTCTAAAAGAAGCACGGTTAAAATAGATAAAACGATTAGGACGAGGAAGAGAATGGTTAACCATAGCTTTCCAACGACACTTTTCCACAGTTTCATTCAGCGCCGACCTCAAATTTGTACCCGACACCCCATACCGTCACGATTTTTTTCGCAGCTTCTGGTGACACTTTATTCAGCTTTTCGCGAAGTCGTTTGACGTGAGTATCGACTGTTCTCAAGTCTCCAAAGAATTCATACTGCCATACTTCTTTTAACAGCTTCTCTCTGTCATAAACCTTATCCGGTGTTTTCGCAAGGAAATATAAAAGCTCATATTCCTTCGGCGTGAGACTGACTTCTTTGCCATCAGCTGTCACTCTATGCGCGTCGTGGTCAATTGAAAGATGAGAAAACACAAGTACATCTTTTGTTGTTGTACCAGTATTGAGATAAGACGTTTGAGAAGACCTTCTGAGCAATGCCTTCACACGTAAAACAACTTCACGTGGGCTAAAAGGTTTGACGATGTAGTCATCCGTACCTGCTTCAAACCCTTGCACGCGGTTGGCTTCTTCTCCTTTTGCCGTCAGCATAATGATTGGAGTCGCTTTTTTGTCTCGAATTTGATTACACACTTCGATCCCATCTGTGCCAGGCATCATTAAATCGAGCAAAATGAGATCATAATCTGTTTGGAGTCCTTTTTGAATAGCCTCATCTCCATTTTCAGCTTCATCGATTTCATAATTTTCACGTTCTAAATACATTTTTAAAAGGCGGCGAATTCTTGCCTCATCATCTACGACTAATATTTTCGTTTGAGTTGTGTGTTCCATTAGACAATCCTCCTGCTTTCTCCGTTGTTACATTCATTTTAACAAAAAGCCGAATCGATTCATAAAAAGTTGGCCTTTTTCATGTGATTACGCGTAAGAATGAAGCCCTGCAATCACAAGATTGACAAAGATGAGATTAAACATAATGATGGCGAATCCGATGACAGCTAACCAAGCGGACTTTTCGCCATGCCAGCCCCTGGATAAGCGAAGATGAAGGTAGGCTGCATAAAAGAGAAACGTAATCAAAGCCCATACTTCCTTCGGGTCCCAGCCCCAGAACCGAGTCCATGCAATTTGCGCCCAAATCATTGCAAAAATGAGCCCGCCTAACGCAAATACAGGGAAACCAATGGAAACAGCTCTGTATCCAATTTCATCGACTAAATCTAGGTTCACTTGTTTCACGAGCGGTTGAAGCAGAGCGCTCAGTCGTTTGCGAATGATCAAGCGAATCAGTCCATACAAAATCAGCCCCGTGCCGAATGACCATAACACCGTATTGACCTTTCTTCCTGAAAAAACAGGCGGCAAATCAACAAACGGTTCCAAACGATCTTGCGTCACAAGCTCTCCTTTATGAGGTCCAACTAGAGCCGGGAGCTCATAGACCATCACACTTTCCTCTTTATTTTTATCGACCCAATTAAATTTTGCTTCGTATCCTGTCATTCTAAAGATGGACGTGACTGCGATAAATGCAAGTGTAACAACAATCATAAACATGACGAGCTCCAAACCAAATGTCTTCTTCCCTGGCTTTGTTTGATCGACATGCTTTAATAAGAAGATGACACCTGCCACAAAGCTGATCGCTAAAATGGCTTGCCCTAGTGCTGCTGTTGTCACGTGAATATAAAGCCAATTACTTTGTAATGAAGGAATTAGCGGTGATATATCAGACGGGAACATACTTGCATAGGCAATAATCAATAAAGCGATTGGAAGTGTAAATAAACCAAGTACCGACACTTGATACACAAAATATAAAATGATGAATGCGAGCACAAGCATCATGCCAAAAGCCGTTGTGAATTCAAACAAGTTACTGACTGGTGCATGACCAGACGCCATCCACCTTGAAATAAAGTAGCCAAATTGACTTAAAAAACCGATGATGGTGAGCGTAATGCCGATAAGTGCCGCCTTATTCCTGCGCGGTCCATCAACTTTCTTTTTTCCTTTAATGGCACCACCAAAAAAAGGAACTGCCGCTAAATACAATAGAAAAGCTGCAAATAACAGGTTTTCACTGACTGCTGCCATCTAATCCTTCCCCCTTGCTTTTGCTGATACTTGTTGTATCAGGCAGTTCTTTTTGATCAACTGGCTGTTTGATGCCACTGTCACTTAGTAACACGCCAAGATCAGACTTTAAGCCAAACCAGTTTTTGTTTGTGTGTCCTGCCACAAATACTTTTCCATCCTTTGCAGACAGCCAAATTCTTCTATGCTGCCAATACATCCCCTGCACGACACCAATCATGAAGATGATCCCGCCTACGATGAGCACCCCAAGAGTTAAATCTTTTCTCACCGTCAATCCCGTGACGTTTTTCGTTTCCACTCGATCAAACTTCATTTTATATAGGTTATTATCAGAGCCCTCTACTGTCTCTTGAATCGCCACAAAGCTTTTTTCACCTTTAGGCTTTTCAGGAGAAACCATTTCAAACACGAAAGCAGGATTATTTGGATTCCTTGTTTTCGTACTCGGTGTTCCATCATCGTCAAAATAAAAATCAGGGAGATAGCTCATCACTTTGACTTTGTAACCGCTACCAAGATCATATTCTGACTTAGGCTCCAGCAAATTAATCTTCACTGTTCCGAAAGATTTTTCTGTATCTTTACGAATCAGCTGAAAGACCATTTGATCGAGTTCATTTTGTTTAAAATCCACTTGATATAGTGAGAATTGATCAAACTTGAGCGGTTCGTTCACTTTAATATCGTGTTCTGATACCTGCTTCAGCTTGGGCTTTTCACCAAACACAACTTCCCCTTCACGTTTGTATAAAGTGGCATCGGTTTTATAACTTTTCACTACTTGACCGTCGCCAGCTCTTTCAATCGCATTCTCAAACACTTCTTTTTCATTTCCAGTTTCATAGCGGTCAATTGAAAATGCATTATTTTTCAAAAAATATTGACCATCTGTGCCTGGAATTGGGGCAGTTTCACCCTCTCTAACCCACAGCGTTTCATCCACATACATGCCTGGGACAAACCGGAGCATTGATCCAATGAGAAAGATGATTAGTCCAATGTGATTGACGTAAGGGCCCCAGCGTGAGAAGCGGCCTTTTTCCGCTAAAATATGTCCGTTTTCTTCTCGCACGCGGTAACGCTTTTGTTTCATTGCTTTCTTGATGCCTTCATATGTATGCTGATCTAACGTTTTATCTGTCTCACTGAACAGACGCTGTCTTCTCATAAAGCCTTCTTTTTTGATAACCCCTTGGTTTTTGAGTGCTCGATAAAGAGGAATAACCCGATCGAGACTGCAAATGACAAGGGAGATTCCGATGGATGCAACTAAAGCTAAAAACCACCAAGAATTATAAAGATCATGGAATCCAAGTATGTAATACAGCTTGCCAAACGACCCATATTGCTCTTCATAATAGGTGGAAGCAGATGCACCTGGCGGAATAAATCGCTCCTGCGGAAAAATCGTTCCTAATGAGGAAGCAAGCAGTGTGATGACAATCAGCCACACACCCACCTTAACGGAAGAAAAAAAGTTCCATACTTTATCAACAATCGTTTTGTTGTATGTTTGCGAGCGTCTCGCACTGCCGTCATATCTCATATCAAGCAGCTTTGAAGAGTTTTTTTCTTTAGTCGCAATAGGATTCCCGCAAGATTCACATAAAACAGTACCGATTGGATTAATATGTCCACACTCGCATTTTACCTCTTTCATTCTATGACCCCTTTGGTTTAATCAAATTCATATAATCATAGATTTGACGTTCTGTCATGGTTCCCTTTATGACTTTGATTACCCTGCCTTCAGGATTAACTAAAAGCGTGGTTGGTAGTTGTCCAATATCATATGCCTCTGTTACTTGACGATCTTTGTCCATGGCAATAGGAAAATTCACGCCATAGGATTCCATAAAATTTTTCACGGCAATCTTGGATTCTGCAACATTGACTGCAACAATTTCCACACCGCGATCCTTGAACACTTCATATTGATTTGCCATGTAAGGAAATTCTTGTTTACACGGACCACACCAGGTCCCCCAAAAATTAAGAAAGACGCCTTTGCCTTTTAAGTCCTTTAGTTCAATCCGTTCCCCATCCACAGATTGAAGGACAAAGTTTGGCGCAATAGATCCTTCTTTGACCCGATCCTGTTTGGCAAATACTGAGTTATACATGGTATAACATAGTGCAGCAAGCATCACGAGGAGAATGCCCGTCCTTATGAAAAACCGTCTTTTTTTCATCTGAAGTACCCCTTCCCCATAGACATTCAGGTAAATTATAGCATTCTCCTTCTTTTGATGCTTCTTCATTTTTTGAAGTTTATGTGAAAATTAAAAAGCGCTTTTCCCGTGATCTGCAATTGCTCTCAGGCGCTTTACTTCATGCGGTGTTAATTCTCTGCGGTCTCCTGGTCTCATACCTTCAATATGAAGGAACGCATATTGCTCTCTTTTTAGCTTTAACACATCATGACCGATCGCTTCAAACATGCGGCGCACTTGTCTGTTTCTGCCTTCATGAATGGTTAATTGAACAATAGATGTCTGCTTTCGTTTATCGATAGAAAGCATCTTGGCACGAGCACGTGCAGTCTTTTTATGATCTAACATAATCCCTTTTTCTAGCTTTCTAAGCAATTCCTTTGATGGGATGCCTTTTAGCTTCGCTGCATATGTTTTATCAATTTCGTATTTCGGATGCATGAGCTTATGGGCAAATTCCCCGTCATTTGTAATTAAAATCAAACCGCTCGTATCATAATCTAAGCGGCCGATTGGATAAAGGCGCTGCGGGATGTCATCAAAGAAATCTGTGACAACCTTACGTCCTTTATCATCCTCGGCAGCTGAAATGACGCCGCGCGGTTTATAAAGCATAAAGTAAACCGGTTCTTCTCTTTCAAGCTTTAATCCGTTGACTTCAATTTTATCTGAAGAGCCCACTTTTACTCCGAGCTCTGTCACTGTTTTACCATTAACGGTAACTCGTCCTTCTTTAATTAATTCTTCTGCCTTTCGTCTAGAAGCGACGCCGGCATGTGCAATTACTTTCTGTAAACGTTCCATTTTGTCTTTCACCTCATGTACTATCTTACTTGCTTGACTTAAAACAAACAAGCATTCGTGGAAAAATAAGCGATTCGTCTGTTTAATTTCAGCTAAAAAGCAATTTCCCATCCATTGAAAGACAAAAAAGCGCCTCTTTAGGCGCCGCTAAATAACAAACTGACGATGATGACAGATGCAATGATTCCAATGAGGTCCGCTAACAGACCTACTTTCAGCGCATCTCCCATTTTTTTAATACCGACTGCCCCAAAATAGACCGTTAAAATGTAGAGAGTGGTATCAGTTGACCCTTGCATGACAGCTGCGAGCTGTCCGATAAAAGAATCTGGTCCATATGTCGCAATGAGGTCTGATGTCATCCCGAGTGCAGCCGTGCCAGATATCGGACGAATAAACGCAAGCGGCACCACTTCTGCCGGGAAGCCGATCGCTGTAAACACGGGTTTTAACAGTCCCATGACAAAATCAAGCGCACCAGACGCGCGGAATATCGTAATGGCCACGAGCATGCCGACTAAATAAGGAATAATTGAAAAGGCAATTTGAATACCTTCTTTCCCGCCCTCAACAAATGTTTCATAGGTCGGTACCTTTTTAATGGTCCCCGCAATTAAAATTCCTGCGATGATCAGTGGGATCAAAGCAAGTGACAGCCAGTTAATAAATGACACGAGATCACCCCCGCCTGCTTCTGCGATAGTGGAAATAGCGATCAATGAGAATGGCACCGATTCCTGAAATGAGTGTCGCCAAAATGGTTGGTCCTACAATGTCTGTTGGCTGATCTGCACCATAGGTCATTCTAATCGCAATGACGGTTGTTGGCACGAGTGTGATAGAGGATGTGTTGACCGCTAAAAATGTAATCATGGACCGGCTTGCTTCATTTTTCCCGCCGTTTAATGCTTTCATCTGCTCCATCGCCTTAATCCCAAGCGGTGTAGCGGCATTCCCGAGCCCAAAGAAATTCGCCATAAGGTTGGACAAAATATATCCCATCGCGGGATGGTTAGGCGGAATATCCGGAAATAGCTTTGAAATAAAGGGACGGCACAATTTACTAAAGAAATTTAACAGACCAGCCTCTTCTGCAATCTTCATCAGTCCGAGCCAAAAAACGAGGACACTAATCAAACCAATTGAAATGGTCACTGCTTCTTTTGAGCCCTTAAATACAGCTTCGTTTACTTCCTCCATCGTTCCGTTGAACATCGCATACACAAGACCGATGACAGTGAGGAATACCCAAATTAGATTGACCATGAAGATCCGCCTATAGATGTCTGAAAGACAGACTTAAACATTTCTTGGAAGCTTTTTTGAGGCATTCGATTTCGTTTATTTTCATAAAAAATCGGTACTTGCTCGATCACCTGACCATCTAATAAAAACGTCATTTGCCCTACAACATCTGGGATGGTTTCGGCGTTTTTTTTCCACTTCTTTTGAGGAGTAAGCATTTCCGTTTCAATTTCTACTAGTTTTTTCTCATCTTCATTTAAAAAATAGTCCACATCACGTTTGATAAATGCCTTTTTTTCGTAAAAGGTTCCTTTTAATGAAGCGAGTCTTCCTTTTTCAGCAAGTTCGTATGTTTTATAGTGATCAAATGCATATTCAAACATAGAGATATGATCCTTCCAATCATCTGGCGCATTAATGGTCACAGCGATCAGCGCCGCATCCCCTTTTGCCGCAGTAGAGACAAGTGTCCGTTTTGCAAGCTTCGTATACCCCGTTTTCCCACCAGTTGAATATTTGTATAATCCGGTGAGTAGCTTGTTTTTATTTTTCCAATAGCCTTCCATCGTTTTCGCTTTATAGAAAGTCGTGCCCGCAATTTTTTGATATTGTTTATGCTCCATGGCGTATTTTGTTAAGATAGCCATGTCATAGGCTGATGAATAATGATGTTTATGATCATCGAGTCCATGCGGATTTTGAAAATTCGTATTCTCCATTCCTAGTTCAGATGCTTTTTGATTCATCATAAAAATAAATCCTTCTAAGCTGCCGCCCACATGCTCTGCAATGGCAACAGCTGCATCATTTCCAGAACGCAGCATAAGTCCGTATGTCAAGTCTTCTAGGCTCACCTTCTGCCCTTCTTTTAAATAAATCGATGAGCCCTCTGCTTGAATCGCGCGCTTTGATACTTTGACGGTGTCTTTCATTTTTCCTGATTCAATGGCTAATACTGCCGTCATAATTTTCGTAATACTGGCGATTCTTCTTTTTTCATGCTCGTCCTTTCCAAATAGGACTCTGCCTGACTGTCCATCTATTAAAATGGCGCTTCTTGCACTCACCGATAATGACATATCTGCTTTGGCATGTGAGGAAAAAGGCAGTAAGAGTGTAAATAGAAGAAGGACTGCTGTTCCAATTTTTAAATAGGGCATGTTCATTCACGTCCTTGTCCGTTTTGTACAAGTGTATGCGCGGCTGAAAAAGTTATGATGCCTCGTCCATAAAAAAAGCGTCTCTATATGTAGAGACGCCTAGATAGTTGACAAAGGGTTAAAATGATCTTTATTTTAGCCCTTTGTCTTCTTTTCAGCGTGATTGAAAACCTTTGAAGTCTAGGAAGGGCGAGCACTGGCGCGGAGCGAATTGAACATTCGTGAGCACCAGTGCGCAGACCTGACAACGAATGCGAGGGTTTGTCTACACGCTGAGCGTCTCTATATGTAGAGACGCTTTTTCCTCTTGCTTATACCATTTTCATTTGCTGATGAGATGTCGTATATTCTAGCTCTTCTCTCATCGCTAAAAAATCTTTTTCTAATGAAGAAAATAATCGTTTGATCTCAGCGGATACTTCATGGTGGAAAACAATGCTGCTCTTTCCTGTATATGCGGAACGGCTGTCTTCATACCATGTATCCTTTTTCGGCGTGAAAAACTCTTCAATACATTGATGATAAATACGGTGAAGCGTCTGCTGCGCGGCTTGCTGCGGGAATGTCTGTTGCTGGCTGATTTTCCTGCAAATTGCCGCTGCATCCTCGCTGTACACTGCAAGCTTCCGTAATGTATTCAATATGTCACAATAATAGGCTTCCGCTTCAGGGTTTAATCGTTTCATACTTGATAAGGTAGCTTCGTTCAGAAAACCATTCATTTCAGTTGCAACCTTTGATAAAAAGACGCCTGCTTGATCAACTTGAGCCTTTACATTCATATGTGCCATTTGTTTTGTGTTTACCTTCCCCTCATGGCTTTATGACCATTTTATCTGACATCAATAGATGTTAGACCTAAAATCTTTTTTATATTTTATCATACATTTTTCATTCTTTTGAACTATTTTATTTCTTCAAATGTTTGATTGAAGTTTTCAAAAAATAGATCAGCTTCTTCTTGTACACCATCTGCTTCCACATTCTCTGGAAGCGGCGGTAATTCATCCAATGCCTTTAAGCCAAACTGCTCTAAAAAGGTAGGTGTTGTCCCATAAAGAATTGCTCGCCCAGGGCCATCGGCACGTCCAACTTCACAGAGCAGCGCTTTGGCTACTAAACTATGGAGCACCCGCTCTGATTTGACTCCTCTGATTTCTTCTACCTCACTGCGTGTGATCGGCTGTTTATAAGAAACGATTGCGAGTACTTCAAGTGCTGCTTGAGACAAACCTTTGGATGGGGTCTCGACTAATTTTTTCAAATAAATGCTGTATTCCTTTTTCGTCAGCAGCATATAAGAATCTGCATATTCAATGAGCTCAATTCCACGTTCTTGTTTTTGATACTCTTCCTTTACGGCAGACATCATGTCGAGTAACGCTGCCTCTTCTACTTCAAGAACAGACATGAGCTGTTTTTTTGTTAAGCCTTCGTCACCTGCTGCATAAAGCAGCGCTTCTATGATGGCTTTCCAATTCACGATATCAAGCGTCATGAATCGTTTCACTCCCTATTATATAAATGTCTTCAAAGTTTCCTTCCTGCTCTAACATGATTTGATGACTTTTCATCAATTCAAGAACAGCAAGAAACGTCACGACAAGGTGCTCCTTTTGATCATGTTGAAATAGAGTCATGAAATTGGTCCGCTTTTTCGTTTTTTTTAAATGTTTCATAATCTCATTCATTTTGTCTTCAATCGGGATTTCTTGTCTTGTAATCCTAGATGGTGCTGGTTTCGTTATTTTCTTTCGGTTCAATACCTTTTGGAACGCACCTAACATATCATACACCGTGACATGCAGGTTTGTGTCCTTCGCTTCCGATTCTTTTGCAAATTCGCTTAAATCACTCGGAGGTTTTGTAAAGGCATTTTGCCTTTCTTCCTCGCGTTCCTTTAGTTCTTGTGCTGCATCTTTATACTTTCGGTATTCAATCAGTTTGCCAATCAGCTCTTCTCGAGGGTCCTCTTCCTCTTCAAGCAGGTCTTCATCAAATAGCTCTTCCTCTTGTTTCGGAAGGAGCATTCTGCTTTTAATACTCAGGAGGGTTGCAGCCATCACCAAATATTCACTTGCCACATCAAGTTCAAGCTCCCTCATGGTATGCACATATAATAAATACTGCTCCGTAATTTTAGCAACGGGAATATCATAAATATCAATTTCCAACCGGTTGATTAAATGTAAAAGCAAGTCCAAAGGACCTTCAAACGAATCTATTTTCACCTGATATTCCAGCATTTTTTCTCACCATTTCTACTGTCTTCTAAGTACCGTTTCACCGGCTAACCTTTAGTATAAGACAGGATAAAGCTCTCGTCCAATATAATTTCGACCATGATGTCCTAGGCGAAATAAGAAAAACAGTGGTTTCGCCCATACCACTCAGGGCATTTATACATAGAATACCATTGTAAACAGAACTGATGAAAAAGGAGGCCGTATCATTATGGGAGATGGCTATAACTTTGGCGGAGGTTTCGCGCTTATTGTCGTGCTTTTCATCTTGCTGATCATCGTTGGCGCGGCTTGGGTTTATTAAAGAAACAGAGCGTCCTTTCACGAAGGGCGCTCTTTCTTCTTTTCTTTTCTTTTCTTTTCAATATGTTAGACTGAGAGTGGAAAAGGAGATGACCACTGTGTATCCTGAAGCGTACGTGGCTTTTTTACATGAATTTCATACGACAAGAGATTATTTTGAGTGTCATGAAATTCTTGAGGAGTATTGGAAGGAAGACCCGCCTGAGCAGCGCAAAGAATATTGGGTTGGCTTCATTCAGCTTGCCGTTGCTTTGTATCATCAAAGACGGGGAAATGGAAAAGGTGCAAAACGGCTCATTTCAAATAGCCTCCACTTGCTGGAAGCAAACCGGCCCGTATTATCGAACCTCGGTCTGGATGATGAGGCGTTTCTCAAACTTCTGAGAACGCTGAAGAAGAAAATGGCTGAAGACATGCCCTACGAAAGTGTGATGCTCCCGATTAAAGATGAAGCGCTCCTGTCTCTATGCCAAGAAACGGCTCAAAAAGAAGGACTGATCTTTGGTCAGGAGAGCAACTTATCCCACACATTTTTGATCGAAAAACATAGACTGCGTGACCGGACAGATGTATTGCTTGAACGAAAAAAGCAAATCGAACGTAAAAAAAGCAGAGGACTGTAGCCTCTGCTTTTACATGTGTGATATTTAGTTTGTTTCGCTGTGACACTTATGAAAGAAGCCTTGCGTTAATTCATTTGGAATGAGTGTTTTGGTTTTGAATACCTCTTCCACGGCTAAAACCATTTCCTTGCCGATTCCTTGATCTCGATGGGATGGATTCACACTAATATGCTCGATTTGTACTTGGTCGTCTGTTTTCAACACACCAATAGCACCTACGATATCCTCGCCATCTTTCCAAAGGAACAGCTGCCGATTTTCATCCATTTCATATGACTTCATCGTCTGCTGAAGCTGTTTGACGTCTTTCTCACCCGGCATGAAGGAGAGTAGCCCCATGGCAATTTTTTCAAAAGACCTCTTATAACGAATTAACATATATACCCCTCAATATTCAAATTATCCTTATGTCCAGCAAATGTCTCACGAATCATTTGCTCATCACACATTATAAACATTTTTATACCGTTTTTAAACTCTTTTTCACTAAATTAACGAAAGGTACGGTTGAGATTCGCCATTTCAATGGCAGCTGCAGCCGATTCGCTGCCTTTATTTCCAGCTTTTGTACCGGCTCTTTCGATAGCTTGTTCAATGGATTCTGTTGTTAGTACACCAAAGATAATCGGTACCCCTGTTGACATGGCACTTTGAGCAATTCCTTTAGCGGCTTCATTACAAACATAATCGTAGTGAGTTGTTGCGCCCCGGATTACAGTTCCAAGTGTAATGACGGCATCGTATTTCTCTGTTTCAGCGAGTTTTTTTGCCATGTACGGAATTTCAAAAGCACCCGGTACCCACACGACATCAATATCGTCACCGTTTGCTCCGTGTCTGAGCAATGTATCTTCTGCTCCATCAAGCAGTTTACTTGTAATAAAGTCATTAAATCTTGCGACGACAATTGCAAATTTTAGTCCTTCTGCTACTACATGCCCTTGTATTGTATTCATATGTTGATCATCCTTTTTTGTGATTTTTATTTTGTTTCGATCGTTGCTGTTTCTTTATTATTTAAATAGGTCTGCAATGCTTCTATTGTCAGCATTTTTAAACCGTGCTGTTTTTGGATCTCTTTTAGTTCTGGAACGCGCGCCATTGAGCCATCTACATTCATAATTTCACATATGACACCCGCTGGCTCTGAACCTGCCAGTTTCGCAAGATCTACTGCCGCCTCCGTATGACCTGGTCTTTCTAGTACACCGCCTTCTTTTGCAATGAGCGGAAATACATGACCTGGGCGGGCAAATTCTTCTGGTGTTGCGTCTTTATTTAACATGGCAAGCATAGTCGTAGAGCGCTCAAAAGCACTAATACCAGTCGTCGTTTTTACATGATCAATGCTCACTGTAAATGCTGTATGGTGAGCATCTGTATTTTCTTCTACCATTGGATGCAGGTTCAGGTGTTTGGCAATCGACGCATGGACCGGTGTACAAATGAGGCCTCTTCCATGTAAAGCCATAAAGTTAATCACTTCAGGCGTGGCATGCTCAGCAAGTGCCACAAAATCTCCTTCGTTTTCTCTGTCTTCATCATCCACAACGATAATGATTTCTCCTTCTTTTAGAGCATTTACTGCTTCTTCTACTGAATGATACATACAATCGCCTCCTAGAATCCGTGCTCTTTTAAAAATGATGGGGTCAATCGGGATGGCTGCTTTTCGCCTTGTTCTTTTGTTAAAAAGCGATAAATATATTTACCGATCATGTCACACTCTATATTCACGATCTCTCCCATAGATTTAGTCGGGAAAATAGTTCCTTCAAGCGTATGGGGAATAATAGAGACTGTGACGTGTGAATCTTGCAAATCGAAAATGGTTAAGCTGACACCATCTATTGCGATCGAACCCTTTTGCGTGAGCATATCTGTGAGGGTCTTTTCCATCTCTAAATCATAGTAAATGGCATTACTTTTCTTTTCTATTCGGGTAATGACTGCTGTCCCGTCAACATGTCCTGAGACAAAATGACCGCCGAATCGTCCATTCGAGGACATGGCCCGCTCTAAATTCACTGGACTGCCTGATGTCAGCTGATCCAGTGATGTCGCTTTGACCGTCTCTGGCATCACATCTGCTGTGAACTGTGCTTTTGTAAAGCTTGTGACTGTAAGACATACACCATTGATCGCAATACTGTCTCCAAGGTGAACATCTTCTAGCACACGGCTGCACTGAATGACAATTTCCATGGCATCTGCTGACTTTTTGCTTAATGACTGAACCGTGCCTACTTCTTCAATTATCCCCGTAAACATGTGATCCTCCCTTTCTTTTCATTTGTATTTCTCACTTTATAAAAAAGCGATGTTAGGGACATGTGATCGATTGAGCACCTTCGTCGCTTTTTATGGTCCATACAAGGTAGATGAGGGATCACCTAATAAACACTGCATGCCGGTCTATTAACTACATGTACATACAGAAAGCCCCGGAATAAATTCCGGGGCTTTGGCTTTTTTGCATCAGAAATAAAACTATGATCAACAAATATTTTTTGTTCATAGCTTTCTTTATCCTTCTCCCATCCAGACTTTCACTGTCGGCTTCAGCTTTTCACTGAATCAACCGTTAATAAATTAACGGGTCACGGGCTGTAAAGCATTTGCTTTATTACCGTCGGTCGGGATTTTCACCCTGCCCCGAAGGATACAATCGATATTTAGCTGTCCTTGGGGCTATTATAGCGATCCTTGTTGTCAAATGCAACAATCAAGATTTCTCACAAAAAAGCCTCCTTATAGGAAAGGAGACTTGTTAATTAACGACTTTTACTACTTTTATAAGACCATCTATTCTCTTTTCATTACTAAAGTAGGCTTTAATACGATCACCTTTCTTCAAGTCGGCCACATCATCTTCGAATTTCTTTCCACTAAAAATGATTTTTGTGCCGTTTTTTGCTTGACCGTAATATTCATCTCCGTCAATTTTCGTAATGGTATATTCATAGATGGTATAATCTTTATCATTATTTGTTAAGCTTTCACCAATGGCTGTTGGCACATCTTCAATTTTCATGCCATTCATGTATAAATAACCTGCACCTAAACAAAGCAGTAAAACAAATAAGATGGCCATTTTCAATTTAATTTTCCCCATATTTAGAACCTCCATCATCTGCACTTCGCCTATTTGTATGTTTTATTCCTTCTTTTGATGAAATAAAACCAAAAAAGCTGATTTCCATTAATGGTTACTTATATAACGATTGAGATGGACCTTTGGTTCCACCTTTTCATCATTACATATGATACGAATATGCGTTCTTTATTAAGGGGGTCTCTTTCCTCTTTATCGGTTAGCAAGGTACACATCATTAATGATCATCTTTTTTCGAGTGCGAATAAATCTTCCTCTAACAATTGCGATCTCTGAACAGCGATGTTCCGGCTGTCACGAACCCCTTGATTATAATAATAGCTTCCAAGGTTTTTTGTGATAAATTCTAGTATATTGATGGCTGCTAATTCACCAATTTCTTCTTCTCGTTCTTCGGCAAAATAACGCTGAATGGCAATCATCATTTGATTTTTTTCTTCTTTTGTTAATGGTTTCAAATTATCTCCTGCTTTCTTTCAGCATGACCCGCTTTTTAGATTTGTACTGACAATGTGGCGACACCCACAAATACGAATGTTTGTTCTCTTATCATATCACAAAATCGAATTTTGTCCATCACTCTTATAGTAGGAGGATGCCATAGCATGTTGTCATTATTTTAATATGGAAAGTATCGTCGCTACAGAATGATCTACAAATGAACGCTCTGGACGAGATTTCATGAGGACGGTCAGTCCAATGAAAGAAACGACCAGTGTTTGTGCTAAAGCTTTAGCATTCAGGCTTCTTTTGAGCTCACCCGAGCGAATACCTTGAACAATTCTTTCTTCGAAAATGACGGAAAGATACATCTGATGCTCTCTTGTAAGAATTTCAAATTTCTCTTCGTGTGGCGCAAGTTCCACTATTGTATTGATGCAAAAACACCCTTTACTCGGACCATCTCTATATTCCTCGTCTATTAAATCTGCAAATAATGCATGAAATGCTTCCTTGACAGAAAGATTGTTTTGAAGTTTTGTTCGAATATGAGCAGCATGCTGCTTTGTATATTTGCGTAATGCGGCCTCAAATAATTCCTCTTTATCTCCAAACGCTGAGTATAAACTTGGCCGCTGTATTCCCATTTTTTCAGTCAAATCACTTAATGTAGTGGCCCTATACCCCTTTTCCCAAAAAAGCACCATTGCCTCATCCAACGCTTTTTCCTTGTCAAATTCCCGTTGTCGAACCATCAGCAATTCCTCATTTCAACATTAAAATTTCTTCACAAAGTCAGACATCTATTTTTTGATATTATTCTCTATTTGATTACCAATCGGTATATTATAATTTTATTTTATCGACGTATGATTGTCAAATTGCCTTCCTCTTTCAAGATGAAAGTATTGACTTTAAAATGTTTTGTTGGTTATCCTTAACCAGAATCATAATATACCGATCAGTATATTATACTTTTTAGTACAAAAGGAGACGACGACATGCATGGTGAAAGAAAAAATCACTTCCATAGAACATCTTGAATTAGAAACGACTCATTTACAAAACAAACCGAAACAAGCGATGACTCGCTATATGGTTCTGCTTTTTGCGTCAGCCTGCGGGATGGCAGTTGCAAACATATACTTTGCACAACCGTTATTAGACTCCCTCGCATCCGAGTTTGGCATCTCCTATTCATCCATTGGCATCGTCATTACGATTACTCAGCTTTGTTATGCACTAGGACTGGTACTGATCGTACCACTTGGTGATCTGTTCAATCAAAGGCGGCTCATCATGGCTCAGATGCTAGTATCCGTGTTATCTCTGATTCTAGTCGGCATCGCCCCTACTGCCACCGTCCTGTTTATAGGGCTGGCTGCCGTCGGCATGCTTGCTGTGGTCACTCAGGTACTCGTAGCGTTCGCAGCGACATGGGCTGCTCCTGAAGAACGAGGCCGTATCGTGGGCTTGGTTCAAAGTGGCATTGTGATTGGTATTCTTCTCGCACGAACGTTTGCTGGTGTACTAACTGATCTCGCCGGCTGGAGGTCAGTCTATCTCGTGTCTGCGGTTATGATGCTCATCATAACCGCTGTGTTATACCGGTATCTCCCGCGCACTGCCAGCAAGAGAGCGTCTATATCCTATATGAAGCTGCTCGCTTCAATGTTTACATTGTTCAGACAAGAACGAATTCTTCGCATCCGAGGCATTCTGGGTTTACTGATCTTTATCGTGTTTGGCACGTTGTGGACTTCGCTCGTGCTGCCTCTCAGCAGCTCGCCATACAATCTTTCACATACGGCGATTGGTGCATTTGGTCTTGCCGGAGTTGCTGGTGCATTAGGCGCGGCTCGGGCTGGAGGCCTTGCTGATCGAGGCTTAGGACAATTAACAACTTGTATAGCCCTTGTCCTATTATTCGTTTCATGGTTTTTTATCTTTTTCACTGAATATTCACTTATTTTATTAATCATCGGTATTATTATTCTTGACCTATCTGTGCAGGCCGTACATGTGACCAACCAAAGTATGATTTTCACAGTGCTGCCTGAGGCGAGAAGCCGGCTCACTGCTGCTTATATGATTTTTTACTCCATCGGCAGTGCGACTGGTTCCATTGCTTCCACTAGCATATACGCAAACAATGGCTGGAGCGGAGTATGTTTATTTGGCGCCTCTGTCAGCGCCATTGCCCTTTTATATTGGTTCATCACCTACCGCCTCACGGAACAAATAACCGTAAAATCAGATTGATAATAAAAAAACACCGCGTTTAAGCGGTGTTTTGGATTAAGCATCGAAAACTTCGACTTTTTCCATTCCTTGGCCTTGTTCCATATCTAGAACAGCCTCGATACCAGATGTTACTTTGCCAAAAACAGTGTGAACACCGTTTAAGTGCGGCTGCGGGTCATGGACGATAAAGAATTGGCTACCGCCCGTGTCTTTACCAGCATGCGCCATTGATAATGAACCTCTTTCGTGTTGATGTGGATTCCCTTCTGTTTCACATTTAATTGTGTAACCAGGACCACCAGTTCCATTACCGTTTGGATCGCCACCTTGGCTTACGAAGCCTGGGATAACGCGGTGGAATTTCAATCCATCGTAGAAGCCTTCATTCGCTAATTTTTCAAAGTTTGCTACTGTACCTGGAGCAGCCTCTGGGTATAGTTCAAACTCAAGTTTCTTACCATTCGTTAGTTGTATGTATCCTTTTTTCGCCATTTTTCACATTCTCCTTTCAGGTTAAACAACGCTCATTATAGCACATTTTCGGTCATGTTAAACATCCCCTGCTCTTGATTGTGATTTACCTCTTTTCTTAGGATTGATACAATAGAAGAGCTTGATCCTTTTTTCCTATTAAATTGGTGACAGAATGAGCAACATGTCTTTATTTTTTGGAAAAGGAAAACATCTTAAAAAGAAAATTGAAACGTCGAATCGATTTGTTACGTCTATATGATGGAGTACATTTCTTTACGTGTACTCAAAAGATGAGTTTCTCTTGAAAGAGGAACCCTTTCGACTTGAAGGAGGTCAACATGTTTAAAAAATCAATGCTTAGTATGATGGCAGCGCTCCTTTTCCTCATTGGTGCGCCAAAAGTCAGCTTAGCGGATGCAGCTGTCGGCGATGTCATCGTCACACTTGGGCAAGACTTAACTCCGGCTGATCGCCAGAAGGTGCTTGACGAGTTGAATCCACCTGAAAATGCGACAAAAATTGAAGTAACCAATAAAGAAGAGCATGAATATTTAGGAAAGTATATCCCCCGTTCTTCTATCGGGACGAGAGCATTATCATCTTCATCTATCACCATTGAAAAATCAGGTACTGGTCTGACTGTGGATACACATAACATCAAGACCATTACAGACGAGATGTATTTAAATGCTTTAATGACAGCCGGTGTCAAGGATGCTAAGGTTGTTGTGACTGCACCGTTTGAAGTTTCTGGTACAGCCGCACTGACGGGTTTATTAAAAGCCTATGAAGTGTCTAGCGACAAAGCCATTCCAGAAGATGTGAAGCAGGTAGCAAACGAAGAGCTTGTGACAACGTCTAAATTGGGTGACTCCATCGGGAAAGACAATGCTTCTGCCCTTATCGCAAAAATCAAGGATGACATTGCGAAAAATGGTGTCCCTAAAACAACAAAAGAAGTAGAAGAAAAAGTGGATCAGGCTGCTTCTGATTTAAACTTAAATCTAACGCAAGATCAAAAGGATCAGCTTATTTCTCTATTCGATAAAATGAAGAACATCAATATCGATTGGAACCAGGTAGGATCTCAAATCGATAAAGCAAAAGACAAGATTACGAAATTCATAGAATCAGATGAAGGGAAAAACCTACTTCAAAAGATTTGGGATTTCTTTGTCTCCATTTGGAACGCGATCGTCTCTGTATTTACTGGAGGAAAATAAGTCATTATAAAAAGCTGCCTGATGTACAGGCAGCTTTTTTTACGTAGATGATTTCACTTTTGATTGATACGGTAAATCAAGTTTGACAATATCCGCATATGTTTCACGTTCAACCACAAGCTGCGCTTCCCCGTCTTCTACAAATACAACAGCCGGGCGCGGGATGCGGTTATAGTTATTTGACATACTGTAGCCGTAAGCTCCGGTACAAAAGACAGCTAATAAATCTCCTTGTGATAACTCTGGCAGATCGATATCCCAAATAAGCATATCTCCGCTTTCACAGCATTTCCCTGCAATAGAAACTGTTTGATTGTGCGATTGGCTCATTTTGTTGGCACTTGCCGCTTCATATTTCGCTTGATATAAAGCTGGACGAATGTTGTCACTCATTCCCCCATCTACCGCAACATAATCGCGAATGCCAGGTACGTGTTTTGATGAACCGATCGTATAAAGCGTTGTCCCTGCGTCACCAACAAGAGAGCGGCCTGGCTCAATCCAAATCTCCGGCATATCAAACGCATAGCGTGTCACGTTCTCTTTTACAGCTTGGATAATTTTCTCGACGTATTCTGTCGCAGGAAGTGGTTCATCTTCTTCTGTATAACGGATGCCAAAGCCGCCGCCTAAGTTTAACACGGTCGAAATAAAACCAAATGATTCTCTCCATTCATCCAGCTTCAAAAAGATCTTGTCTGCTGCAAGGACAAAACCAGCTGTATCAAATATTTGTGAACCAATATGGCAATGAACGCCTAACAGCTCGATCACTTCTGATCCAAGTACTTGTTTCACCGCTTCATCTGCTTGTCCATTGTGAAGGTCAAAGCCAAATTTGGAATCCTCTTGGCCTGTTGTAATGTAATCATGCGTATGCGCTTCGACACCTGGTGTGATACGCAGCAGCACTTTCACCTGTTTTGACAGCTCTTGACCAAGCTCTTCAATGAGCTTCATTTCGTAAAAATTATCTACAACGATACAGCCGATCTCGTGCTCTAACGCCATTTTTAATTCATCTCTACTTTTATTGTTGCCATGGAAATGAATTTTTTCTACCGGAAACCCAGCGCAAATGGCTGTGTGAAGCTCCCCGCCTGATACGACATCAAGAGATAATCCTTCTTCCTTGGCAAGCTGAAACATCGCGATGGAGGAAAATGCTTTACTCGCATATGCTACCTGCGCTTTTAACTCTTCTTCTATAAATGCTTTTTGAAAGCTTTTTGCACGCTCCCGTATTAAAGCCACATCATATACATAAAGTGGTGTCCCATACGTTTCAGCTAAAGAAACGGCATCAACACCACCAATTTCTAAATGACCGAGTTCATTTTGTCTGCAAGTGCCGTGTAAATACAATGTCATTCCCTCTTTCTCCGCCTCGGCTGAAAAAAGACAGCTGCGTGAGCTGCCTTTTTGCCGTTTCTCAAAGTTAAAAATACAATATCACAATCTTCAGCCACTTTCAATGAGCGTTAAGAATTTGGCGGAATTTTTGATCTGTTTTGAGGGTGAACAATGCTTGGCCTTACTTTTGAGCCAGGAACAGACGTCCGAATCAGCACTTGCCACAAAGCCTTCCCATTAAAAGGAATAAATGGCCACATATAAGGCGTCTGCAATGAACGAATGGATGTTAAGTAGATGAGTAACAACGTAAAACCAATGATGAGTCCATTCAGCTTAAAGATCGCCACGAGCGCTAATATGATGAGTCGTACAATCTTATTGGCGACACTCAGCTCATAGCTTGGGGTTGTAAATGTACCAATTGCCGCTAGTGAGACGTATAAAATAACCTCTGGTGTAAATAAACCGACATCAATGGCAATTTGCCCAATTAAAACAGCCGCAATCAGCCCCATGGCGGTCGACAATGCGGTTGGCGTATGAATTGCAGCCATCCTTAAAAATTCCACCCCAAAATCAGCTAGAAATACTTGTAAAATCACTGGAATATGGGACGGTTTGTTAAAGCCAATATAGCTTAAATGATCTGGCAGAAGACTTGGTTCAAGGATAAACAGAAACCAAATTGGTAAAAGAAACGTTGAACATAAAATGCCTAAAAAGCGTACCCATCTTAGGAACGTACCAACTGCGGGTGCTTGGCGGTATTCTTCTGCATGTTGAACGTGGTGAAAAATGGTGGTTGGCGTAATGATGACACTAGGAGATGTATCCGTAATGATGATGACATGCCCTTCTAGTATATGGTTAGCGGCGACATCTGGACGCTCAGTGTAACGTACAAGGGGAAAGGGATTGTATCCTTGTTTAATAATGAATTCTTCAATTGTTTTATCAGACATCGTCAGCCCGTCGACTTTGATTCCTGACACTTCTTTCTCTATGATATCGACAAGATCTGGGTCCGCAATATCTTCAATGTAGCAAACACATACATCCGCTTTCGAACGTTCGCCTACTTTGAGCATTTTGTATCTCAGTTTTTCATCTCGCACCCGTCTTCGTATGAGTGCTGTATTGACAATAATGTTTTCAACAAAACCGTCTCTTGCGCCCCGGACAACCTTTTCTGTATCCGGCTCCTCTGGCATTCTGCCAGGATAGCTTCTGACATCAATGATAAATGCGTAGTTTTCACCTTCAACTACAACTGCCACAAGGCCCGACAGCACTTGGTCTACCGCTTCATCAAGTGTTTCAACCTTTGAGACCTGCTGATTAACAAGACGATTCTCAATCACACGAGCCATGTCATCTGATTCAGGTTCGTTGTCATTGATTTCAACTAGCTCTTTTAATAAGTAGATGACATACTGTGTGTCACACAGTCCATTTACATAGTAAAGTTGGATTTCCTGATCGTGTATATAAATTTTCCGCACGCCAAGGTCAAAGCTGAGACCCATTCCGACATTTTCTTTAAAGTAATCTTCATTTTTCTTCGGATCTCGGTACACGTTTACCTTGTCTTTCTTCATGGAAACCACTCCTTTCTAAAATTAATTCGACTGCTTTCATTGTGATCGGAGACCCTTTGCTCAGATCATCTTTCCGTCCCATTTTGCCAATATCTCCAATTCCAACAACAAACGGAAGATCGAGCGAATCAAGACAATACACGGTATCTCCACTCATTTTATGAGGCTCCATCTCAGGAAGACCATGCTTGTCGACACCGTATTCTGTCAGTTCACCCTCCCGGTCAATGGAAACATGAACCTTTGTCCATTCAGCTTGATGTGTTTTGGATGCAACGGCGATCGCCCCAATGACTTCAATTTCAGGATGACGCGCCACATGCTTCATCGCTATCTCCCCTGTTCCTTCACCTGTCAGACCAGAATCATCAAACATGACAAACACTGGATCATTCGGCGTTTTTAAAATCATCTGCACAAGTTCAGGTCCTGTTCGTTTGCTTGGATTTCCTTTTGAGCTGGAAATACATCGCCCACCGACATTTTTAGCAGCAAGCTCAATGGTTTTGGCAGCATATATATCTCCGTCTGTCACTAAAATGACTTTCCGTCTTTGCCCCATATTAGGTTATCCTTTCGGTTTAAAGATAAGAGCGATAATAAACGAGAATAAAATCGCAGCTGAAATTCCAGCAGAAGTTAATTCAAAAATACCGATCCCGATTCCGATGAACCCGTGTACATCTGCCTGATGCATCGCCCCATGAAGCAAGCTATGACCAAAACTGACGATTGGTACGGTTGCGCCCGCACCTGCAAATTCAATAAATTTATCATAAATACCGAATCCGTCTAAGATGGTACCCGCCACAACAAAGGTGGTCATGACATGTGCAGGCGTAAGTTTGAGTACGTCTAGTAAAAGCTGGCCAATGACGCAAATAAGTCCGCCTGCAACAAAAGCGATAAGATAATCCATTAGCTCTCTCCTCCTGCACGCTCAAATACGACACCGTGCGCAATGGTTGGAATGGTCTCTTTTTGCTGGACCATCATTGGACTTAGAAGCGCTCCGGTTGCCACAACGAGTACTCTTTGCAGATTTCCTGCTTTCATTTCTTGAAAAATGTGACTAAATGTCACAACAGCTGAACAAGCACAGCCGCTCCCACCAGCGAATACATTTTGATCGGGTGTATAGATGATTAAACCGCAATCATCATGCTTCCTCCCAAGCTGAATGCCTTCTTCCTTCAGAAGATCCTTTAAAATTGGTGAACCAATACCAGATAAATCCCCTGTTAAAATCAGATCGTAATCGTCCACCGTTCTTCCGAGGTCTTCTAAATGCTGCTTGATGGTATCTGCCGCTGCCGGAGCCATGGCCGATCCCATGTCAAATGGATCTGTAATTCCAAGATCCATCACCCTGCCTACTGTAGCGCTTGTAATTTGAATTGGAGAGGGCTCTTGGCTAATAATAACGGCCCCGCTACCAGTGACGGTACTTGTGGCTGTATCTGGTTTTTGTCCCCCGTATTCTGTTGGATTACGAAATTGGCGTTCTGCCGTTGCATTATGACTGCTTGTCGCTGCAATGGCTCTATTGGCAAAACCGCCATCAATGAGTGCTGACGCAATGGCGACCGATTCCATTGAGGTTGAGCATGCCCCAAACAAACAAAGAAACGGGATTTTCAATTCTCTTGCCACATAGTTTGCTGTGACGTTTTGATTGAGTAAATCTCCTGCCAGCAATAGATCAATATCGCTTTTTTGTAAATTTGCTTTTGATAAAGCACTGGATATCGCATCTTCCATAAGTTTTCTTTCAGCCATTTCCCAGTTCTTTTGATCACAATGGATTTCGTCATACGTTTTATCAATTAAATGACCAATCGGTCCTTCTTTTTCTTTCGGCCCTGCAGCTGTTCCCTCTGCATTGACGTAAAGCTTGTGCTCAAAAACCCAAGATTGTTTACCTGTTAGTTTCACGTTTCATTCCTCCTACGAAAACATCTTTTCCAAGACGTATCGAATGATCCCTACGACATATGCCGAAACGACACCAAATACAATGACGTTCCCAGCAAGCTTAAACATATTGGTGGCAACCCCTAAAACAAGCCCTTCACTTCTATGCTCAAGGGCAGCACTTGTCATACTGTTTGCAAATCCTGTCACCGGAACAGCCGATCCCGCTCCGGCAAACTGGCCGATTCTATCGTAAATACCGATACCAGTTAATATAGAAGAAATTAAAATGAGGGTCGCCACTGTTGGGTTCCCTGCTGTTTTTTCATTAAAATCAAAAAAGTGAATATAGAAATTTTGCAGCCCCTCGCCTATGGCACAGATCAATCCACCAACAAGAAAAGCCTTGATGCAGTTGAGGACATAAGGAGGTTTGGGCTGATACGTTTTCACCTTAGATGGATAGTTCTCTTTTAAACTCGACACGGTTGTTCCCTCCAAATTTTTAAATATAAATCAGCCAATGGAATAGTGAACCAAATACTTTGCCTAAGACAATGGCCATGAGAAGCAAAACAATTTTCCCGTCCATTCCAATTCTTTTCGTTAATATAGGAAGTACATTTAATACTTCAGTCAGCGCAGCCGCAAGCATGCCGACGAAAATGCCAGCCAAAAGACCGATCGGGAGCGCCAGCCATTTGGATAAATGCAAATGCACCTCGCTCAAGGTTGCCCAGCCGCCAACGACCGCCCCGGTGATGACAGCTGCCTCGTATCCTTGTATGAAGCGCTGCGTTTTCGTTAATTGCATTAAACGAGGGATGATGCCAAGCACTGTGAGAAATGCTACAAATCCTGCTCCTACCGTTAAACCGCCGCCAAGTCCAACTAACGCGACAAAAAGCCACTTACCGATCATGGATATCTTTCATTGTCTCTTTATTTTCTTTAAGGGCGACATAATGATCGAGATCGAGCTGATATTTAAACATCTCCACTTCGAGCGGACTTGGTTCTTCATTTAAACGCTTTTTAAATACATGATTGAAAAATAAAATCATGCCAAAGCCTAGACCGAAGCTATATGGAATTTGCAATAAATAAGGATGCTCAACCGTTTTTCCCGTGATCATTTCATATAGGCGGATATGAACGAGCCGCATACTGACATCCTCGTGGAAATTCATAATGGCAAGCGCCGCTCCGACAAATAATAGGAGCCACACGAACACAAATAAAACGGGAGAAAGCTGGCGTTTGCCTGTATCAATTTCAACAATGGCTTCAGCGCCTCCGACGGTTTGAATGTCGATGTCTGGCCATGTTTTTTTGATCGTTTTGACCACATGCATGATATCAAGAACGGCGATGTGACGATCCTTTTTACTGACATGATATATCGGCATCTTGCTAAGCTTTTGCACAGCAAACTCATCACCAGTGATTTGGGCGATATCTTCTAAATAAATGAGCTGATCATTACCGGTCTTAATGCGATGGCGCAGCCGAAGAAAGATTTGTCCGTCCATCCAAGTCACTTCCTATACGATGGGTTAAAAATAGTATGTGGTGAAAAATGGTTCTCATACCGAGAGAACTTGATTTACCGGTAATTACCACACGAAAAAAGCCAGCCGAATTGGCTAGCTCTCTTTTTGATCCATTTGCATTTGGATTTGTTTTAAAATTTTCTTTTCGAGCCGCGAGACTTGTACTTGTGAAATGCCGAGTCTCTCCGCTACCTCAGATTGTGTTTGGTCTTTATAATATCTTAAGTACACAATGAGTTTTTCTCGTTCTTCTAATTCCTTGATCGCTTCTTTCAGCGCGATTTTATCAAACCATCTTTCTTCTGAATGATCGGCAATTTGATCAAGTAATGTAATCGGGTCCCCGTCATTTTCATACACCGTTTCATGAATCGACGACGGCGTTCGGACCGCTTCTTGGGCGAGGACGACATCCTCTGGTGTGATATCTAGATATTCGGCTATTTCCAGGACGGTCGGCATTCTTCCGTGAGACTTAGACAATTCATCTCTTGCCCGCCGGATTTTATTACCAAGTTCCTTTAGTGACCGGCTGACTTTGACTGTTCCATCATCTCGAATGAATCGCTGGATTTCACCAATGATCATTGGGACAGCATAGGTCGAAAACTTCACATCATATGACAAATCAAATTTATCAACAGATTTTAGCAGTCCAATACAGCCAATTTGAAACAAATCATCTGGTTCATATCCTCTATTTAAAAAGCGCTGAACAACGGACCAAACAAGACGCATGTTTTTTTCTACGAGGAGGTCTCTTGCTTGCTGATCACCGTCTTGGCTTTTTTTGATGAGCTCTTTGACTTCATCATTTGACAGCTGGGCTTTTTTTGCTTGCTTTTTTACCTCCACATCCATATGAGCAGCTCCTTTAATTACAAAGCGCTTTGCTTTTTGATAGATGCTTTGTTAAACGGATGGTTGTGCCCATTTCTGGAGATGAGTCTATCATGACATCATCCATAAAATTCTCCATAATGGTAAAGCCCATTCCAGAGCGTTCTAAGTCTGGTTTTGTCGTGAAAAGCGGCTGTCTTGCTTCCTCAAGATCTGTAATGCCCATACCTTCGTCACGGATGGTGAGGTACACAACATGATCATCAAGTGTGACTTCGATATGCACCTTACCATCTGGATTCCCATCATAGCCATGGATAATAGAGTTTGTCACCGCCTCTGACACAACGGTTTTGATTTCTGTTAATTCATCTAATGTCGGATCAAGCTGGGCGATAAACGCCGCGACTGTCACCCTCGCAAAGGATTCATTTTGACTTAATGCAGAGAAGGTCAGGTTCATTTCATTCCTCATGATGCCACCCCCAATGTTTGCAATGCTGTTTGCTCTGAAGGCTCCATACGGATGATTTTAAATAAGCCAGACATATCAAATAACCGGTTCACTGCTGGCGAAATAGCACAGACGACCATTTCTCCGCCAAGCTGCTTAATTTCTTTATATCTTCCTAAAATCACTCCGAGACCTGAGCTGTCCATAAACGTTAAATCAGCCAAATTGAGCACAATGTGGCGAATGTCCTCTGTTTCCAAATAATTCGTCACCTTTTGTCTCAATGTTTCTGCGGAGTGATGATCGAGCTCTCCTGTTAATCGAATGCAAAGTACGCTCTCTTTTACTTGAAAATTAATATCAAGGCTCATCTTTTTATTCCTCCTTGCTCTAATTTCGGATAAAGATTGTTTCTCTTTTTTATCAAGTAAATCCTTCACCATGACAAAACTAGTGACCATTCGTCACATTTAGATGTTCTTTTCTTCTTCCTCATAGCAAAAAGACTGCCTGTTTCAGCAGCCTTCTCCTTTTTATTTCCATTTCACAAATTCAGCCATCGCTCGTTTGAAGAATGTCCAAACGCCCGCTTTTTCCATTCCTTCTTTGGCTTGAACAGGGCTTTCATGCAGCACTTTTCCGTCTTTTTTCAAGACAATGGTTCCAAGTTCCGTTCCTTTTGAGAATGGGGCCGTAACATCCTGAGACAGTTTGATTTCTTTTTTAATCTGATCCACATTTTCGCCTTTTTTCGTTAAAAGGGAGATTGGTTCAGAGGTGACAAGCTTAATTTTTTTCTTTGTCCCTTTGCTTACCTTGATTTCAGCTACATCTTGTCCTCGTTTGTAAAGCGGGTGTGTGGTGTATTGACTAAATGCATAGTCTAACATTTTGACCACTTGGGCGTTTCTGTCTTTTGGTGTACTTGCGCCGAAAACAACTGCAATGACGCGCATGTTTCCTTTTTTAGCGGATGCAGTCAAACAGTATTTGGCTTCCCCTGTAAAACCTGTTTTCAACCCATCGACACCTGGATAAAATTTAATCAATCGGTTCGTATTCACAAGCCAGAATTTTTTATCTGTGTTTTGACGGAGATAGTCTTCGTAGACACCTGTGAATTTGGTGATTTGTTCATATTTCAACAGCTCTTTTGCCATTTTTGCCATATCATGAGCTGTACTGTAATGGTCTTTTTCAGGAAGTCCTGTTGGGTTTTGAAAGACCGTAGAGGTGAGACCGAGTTCTTTTGCCTTTTTGTTCATTTGCTCGACAAACTGTTCTTCAGATCCGGCAATATGCTCTGCCATGGCAACTGAAGCATCATTTCCAGACGCAATCGCAATGCCTTTCAGCATTTCTTTCACGGTCATTTCTTCTCCAGGTTCAAGAAAGATTTGTGACCCTCCCATTGAAGCTGCATAGTCACTTGTTCTTACCTTGTCAGTCATTTTCAGTTTTCCTTGATCAATGGCTTCCATGATGAGAAGCATCGTCATGATTTTGGTCATACTTGCGGGTGCCAGCTTTTCATCGCTGTTTTTGTTGTAAAGCACTTTTCCCGTGTCACGTTCTATTAAGATGGCTGATTTGGCTTCGTGCACCAATTCTGATGTTTGTTTTTCTTCTGGTTTTTCAATCTTTTCTTTTGCTATCGCTGATGGTGAAACCATTGAGATAATGATCATTAAAATAAACAATGCACATATATGACGTTTCAAGTGGCAGACCTCCATTATCGTAATCCTTTCTATTTTTTCCTCATCGAGGCTGTTTTATTCAGAGATCATATGATTGACATAAAAAAAGCCTTCTGTCGATAAACAGAAGGCTTCTTAAAACATGCTATGAGAGTTGTTTGACAATGTCTTTTACTAAATCAAGGAAACTCGCTTTCACTTTTTCGGTTACTTCAATGACTTCATCATGAGACAGCGGCTGATCTAAAATACCTGATGCCGCATTAGAAATACAAGAAATACCTAGCACTTTGATTCCTGCATGACGCGCAACAATCACCTCTGGGACCGTCGACATGCCTACAGCATCTGCGCCAAGTGTTCTGAGGAAACGAACTTCAGCCGGTGTTTCATATGAAGGACCTGTCATCCCTGCATAAACACCCTGCTGTACAGATATGCCTAAGCGCTGAGCTGTTTCTTCTGCAAGTGCCAGCAAATCTTTATCGTATGGGGCAGACATATCAGGAAAACGAACGCCTTGACTGTCATTTGGTCCAATTAATGGATTGGTCCCCATCATATTGATATGATCTGTAATCAGCATGAGATCGCCTGGATGGAATGAAGTATTCACACCGCCGGCTGCATTTGTCACAATGCATGTCCCAATGCCAATTTCTTTCATCACACGGACTGGAAACGTCACTTGCTTCATATCATATCCTTCATAGAAGTGAAAACGTCCTTGCATCGCACATACGACAGTGCCTTTCAGCGTCCCGATGACGAGCTGTCCTGCATGACCTTCTACTGTTGAAACAGGAAATCCAGGAATATCTTCATATTTCAATTTGATTGGATTTTCAATCTCATCTGCTAAAATGCCAAGTCCTGAACCTAAGATCAATCCAACTGTTGGTACGTATGTCGATGCTTGTTTAATGTATGCCGCCGCTTCTGAAAACTGTGCTCCCACGAGATTTCCCCCTATTTGAGTTTAGATAAAAAGCTTGTGCCGTATTTTGGCATCGTTGTCTTGAAATTGTCTGCGACCGTTGCTCCAAGATCAGCAAAGGTTTTTGAAGTTGACAGTTCATTTGCTCCTTGATGCTTTTTGCTGTAAGCAATGAGCGGAACATATTCTCTTGTATGATCTGTTCCGTGATGAACCGGGTCATTTCCATGATCTGCTGTAATGACAAGAAGATCATCCTCTTTTAACAGGTCAAATACTTCAGGAAGACGGGCGTCAAATTCCTCTAGTGCTTTTCCGTAACCCTCTGGATCTCTTCTATGTCCGTAAAGGGCGTCAAAGTCAACAAGGTTTAAAAAGCTGAGTCCCGTAAAGTCTGTTTTAAGTGTATCGACCAGCTTGTCCATTCCGTCCATGTTCGATTTTGTTCTGAGAGAAGAGGTGATTCCTTCTCCATCATAAATATCAGAGATTTTGCCGATCGCAATCACATCGAGCCCATCATCTTTCAGCTCATTCATGACTGTACGGTCAAATGGTTTTAGAGCATAGTCATGACGGTTTGGTGTTCTGACAAATGCCCGAGGCTCCCCGACAAATGGACGAGCGATAACGCGGCCAACCATATATTTTTCATCTAATGTGAGCTCACGTGCAATTTCACAAATACGATAAAGTTCATCTAATGGCACCACTTCTTCGTGCGCAGCAATTTGCAACACAGAATCCGCAGATGTATAAACGATTAGATCGCCTGTTTTCATGTGCTCTTCGCCAAGCTCGTCTAAAATTTCAGTACCAGACGCAGGTTTATTTCCAATAATGCCTCTGCCTGTTTTTTCTTTTAGTTCATTTAGTAGTTCATCTGGGAATCCGTCTGGAAAAACTCTGAACGGTGTGTCTATGTAAAGACCCATGATTTCCCAGTGTCCTGTCATTGTGTCTTTACCATTTGATGCCTCTTGCATTTTTCCATAATACGCAAGCGGTTTTTCATCCGCTGGAATTCCTTTGATTTCTTTAATATGACTCAGCCCAAGCTTCGCCATATTCGGCATATGAAGCCCGTTCATTTTTTCAGCAATATGTCCTAGTGTATCTGCACCTACATCATTAAATTCAGCAGCATCAGGTGCTTCCCCAATTCCTACTGAATCCATTACGACGAGGAAAATGCGTTTATACTGATAATCAGGCATTAAAAAGCGCCTCCTTCAATATTCTTGTCTTTTAACCTTTCAAAAAGAGAGGTCTGACATCTCAAGTATAAACCGTTTACAAGCCGGTTGACAACCATAAACGGTGCAAACATGAAAAAGCATGACACACGTTCACCGTGTCATGCTTTACTTATGCCCTTGGATGGAATTTGTGATACACATCTTTCAGTCTTGTTTTCGTCACATGTGTATAAATTTGTGTTGTCGAGATATCGGCATGTCCGAGCATCTCCTGCACAGCTCTTAGGTCTGCACCGTTTTCAAGCAGATGTGTTGCAAATGAATGCCTGAGTGTATGGGGGGTGAGTTCTTTTTGAATCCCTGCTTCAAGAGCTCTTTTTTTCAAATTCTTCCAGAAGCCTTGCCGCGACATTTTTTTCCCGTGATGATTGAGAAATAAGGCATCTGCCGGCTGTTTTTTTAGCAGCTTGCTTCTGCCCTTTTCGAGATATTCTTCAATCGCACTTGCGCAAGCTTCACCAATTGGCACAATCCGCTCTTTTCTTCCTTTACCGAAACAACGGATAAAGCCCATTGTGAGGTGAACATCGGCAAGGGTCAGGTCCAGCATTTCACTGACGCGAATGCCTGTTGCATATAAGAGCTCGAGCATCGCTTTGTCACGGTAGTCAAATGGAGTGTGCTGATTTGGTGTATCAAGCAGCTTTTCGACTTCCTCTAGTGATAGAACTTTCGGTAATTTCCGCTCTGTTTTTTGCGTTTCAATGTTCCATGACGGATCATCTGTTGTCACTTTTTCCCGGAGCAGAAATTGGTGGAAGGAACGGATCGAGGAGAGATGCCGTACTGACGTTTTGCTCGATTTCCCTTCCTCTTTTAGCTGTTTTAAATAATGAATGATATGCAGGCGAGTGACATCTTTTATATCTGTCAGCTGCTCATGTGTCATTAAAAAAGACAAGTAGTTCTGTAAATCTCGTTTATAAGAAACAATGGTATTTTCAGAGAGTCCTCTCTCTACTGTCATAAAATGAATAAAGTCGGATAATTGATCGTTCAATGATTTCTACTCCCCGTTTTGATAAAAATAAATCAATCGGTCTTGCCAGTTGTCTTGATTCGGCTGATCCATTTCCATCACTTTAATTGCTGCACCCTCTGGTTTATCATAACGATGGTAGCTTTCATATTCTGAATTTATCCATATCATAGCATAATAGAACAGGACGGTAAAACCAGTGAACAAGATAAATACCTTCATCACTTCACCTGTTGTTTTGAGCCATTTTCGCATGATTCTCATGTCCTTTCTCAGCTTCTCATTACTTCAGCATATGCCAGGTGGGACAAGGAATATACAGAGAAAATGCAAAAAACCTCTTCATCTTAAATGAAAAGGTTCCAATTCGGATTATTTGCCGGATTCATCATCATGACACCGGTGGCAAATGCCATGGAATGTCAATCTATGATCCTTAATTTTAAATTTCCAGTCACGTTCAATAATCTCTTCAACGTCTTCTAATAAATCATCTTCTATCTCATCGACTGTCCCGCATTCCATGCAGACAAGATGGTGATGGAAGTGGGCGGCTCCTTCTTTGCGAAGATCATATCGCGAAACGCCGTCTCCAAAGTTAATTTTATCAACAACTTTCAGTTCAGTTAGCAATTCTAACGTTCGATAAACAGTAGCAAGACCAATTTCAGGAGACTTCTCTTTTACGAGGAGGTATACATCTTCTGCACTTAAATGGTCTTCTTCATTCTCAAGCAGTACTCTGACTGTTGCTTCACGCTGTGGCGTGAGCTTATAGCTGGAAGAATGAAGCTGTTTCTTAATTCGATCAATCCGATTTTCCATTGACTTTCCCTCCTACGCCACATTACTTGATCATTATATCAAATGATGTGCTGGGAGCCAACTATAATCATTTTAAATTAATAAATAAATTGATTATTATTTAATAACAATTATAAATTTATGAAAAAAGAACACCTGCCAGCTTTTTCATGAGCATGAAGGAGACATACGATTCAAAAAAGGACGAAAGTGCAGCAAGCGCTAAAATCATCAGAAGAACAGATGCATAACGGGCGAACCACTGAACAGGTGCTTGACTGATGGTTTTTTTCATGAACAGCTGCCCAATGAGACGAATGGAAAACGCAATCGCGCATGTCCCAATCACTAAATAGGCCGGAATAAGCAATATGTTTTGCGGAAGAACCGATACGAACGAAAGGAAGAAACCACTCAGCCCCATTTGATTTACTAGAAAACCAACTGTAAACCCAACGACAATTCCTTTTAAAAAGATCATGAGAAAGATGAGCGGCAGGCCAATGATAGATATTCCTAGTATCCACATAAGACCTAAATATTTCATATGATGCAAAAAGCTTTGCAAAAACATTTCTTTTGATTCTGCTGCTTTCTCATTTGTCAGCTGACCAAAAAATTGATTTAAATAATAGAATAAATCCTCTTTCTGACTAATTGTCATACTATTGACGATGATGGCCCCAAAGATTACACCCATTAAAAAGAGTACAGAGACAAACAAATAAATCGATAGATGGTCTTTTACGTGCTGAAGAAGATGTTCCTTCCAAGACTTTTTCCGCATGCGTCTTCCTCCCAAATAGTAAAGATTACTAGATTCTATGAGAGAGATTACGAAACATGACAGTTTTATTGAAAGAAAAAAGAGAAAGCAGCCTAAACACCGCTCTCTCTTCTCATTTATCGTGCCGCTTTTTGTACGTTCACAAGCCCAGCACCATAGTAAAAAGGATCTCCAAGCTGTGTAGCCGTTTTTGAAAGTCTCTCGCGTACTTCATCGTTTGTCAGATTCGGATGTTTTGATAGAATGACAGCCGCAGCTCCTGCTACATGCGGTGATGCCATGGATGTTCCGCTCTTGTAGCCATATTCATTATGGGGAATAGTGCTGAGCGTTGAAACGCCTGGTGCTGAAACTTCCACTTCTTCGCCTACAGATGAATCAAAAGCTCTTTGTTTTCTTTGGTCAACAGAAGCAACCGCTATCACTGAGCTGTATTTGGCTGGATAGTCAACCGTGTTGAGAGAGCCATAACTTCCTGCATTCCCAGCAGAAGCCACAATGAGAATACCTTTGTCATATGCTCGATCTACCGCTTCTTTCAGCGCTTCAGATTCACTTGCTCCTCCCATACTAATATTGATGACATCCATGTCATTCTCAATGGCCCATTCAATTCCTTTAATAATCCAGCTATAGTAGCCATCACCATTTTCATCTGCCACCTTGACCGCATAGATAGAAGCTTTTGGCGCAACACCAACGACACCTACCTTATTATCTAACGCTGCAATTGTGCCCGCCACATGCGTCCCGTGTTCATGCGGGTCAACAAGCGGATCTGACTCTGTTGGAACAAAGCTGACTCCGCCGGTGACATGTAGATCTTCATGTTTGCCATCAATGCCGCTGTCAAGAACGGCTACTTTGACATTTTGTCCAGCGTATCCCCGTTTATGTACCTTTTGTGCTTTGATGCTTTTGATGCCATATGGGATCGTTTGACCGCTTGTTTTTGCCTTTTGGTCCTCCTCAATGAAGGTCACTTCTTTTGCCTGATTTAGTTTCTTTTTCGATGCCTCATTCAAGGAAACTTTCATCATATCTATCTGCTCTATGGATTCTTTTACATGTCCACCAGCTTCTTCAACAAGCTGTTTTTGTGTATGATCTTGAACGGAAGAAGAAAAGCCGATCATGTACTCTTTTTTTGCTTGTTCCTTTGCAGAAATATGTGAGGCGCCGAACGTGACCGATGCCAACATCATACTTGCCATACAAAGCCCTGCTCCAATTGACTTGACGTTCACAATACTCACTCTCCCTTTCATCTTTTTGCCATTTAACTACATTTTTAGACAAAAAGAAACGACCGTTTGTCCTATTTTTTAAAACTTTCCATTTATTTGAACTAGTTGTCACAAAAAAGCAAAATAAAAATGCTTATGATCCTCTTGATAGTGATCATAAGCATTCCTTTTTTTATGTTTTTTCATCATGTGCTGCAAGGCTTCTTGTTTTGTTTTAGTCTTTCTTTCATGTGTACTAAAGTGCGCCATGGTTCCTCTCGACAGTTCCGGGTTTCGGCTGTGCTGCCTTTCAATATGTTCTCGTTTTTTCTTTGCATTGCTTTTTCCCATTTGGCAAAACCCCTTTCGTTGACGTTATGATACACGATGCGACATAAAAAAGATAGACGTCTACACGCCTATCTTTCTGTTTTCACCATATCAAGATGAGGAATCCCATCTTCATCATAACAATCTGAAACGGCCTTAAAACCAAAGGATTCGTAAAACGATTTCAGGTAGGCCTGCGCCTGAATTTTGACACTTGTTTCACCTAAGTCATTCAGCTTTTCCAAAGCCTTGCTGAGCAGGATTTTTCCATAGCCTTTTTTTCGGCCTGCCTGCGTCACAAGAACGCGGCCAATGGACGCCTCTTCGTACATGATTCCGCTTTGAAAAATTCGGCAATAAGCCACAATCGTGCCGTCCTCTTTTGCCATCAGATGAAAGGCTTCTTGATCCCGGTGATCAATTTCAGGGTAAGGGCATGTTTGTTCAACAACAAACACATTGACTCTTTCCATTAAGATCAGGTAAAGATCCTCTTTTGTCAATTGTTCAAACGTTTCACTTGTCCAGTTAACTTGATTCATGATTGATATCCACCTTACCGTACACTCCGCCCCCGCCAGCGATCAGTTCGACTTCACCTTTTCTTGCTTTAATGATGTAATTGGCTGTTTTTTCTGGCAGGACAGCTTTTAGTTCTTGTTCTGTTGCTTGATGAAGGATATTCATCTCTGTGTGAAACACGGCTTTTAGCTTCTCCAGCGTTTTGGCTCCAACACCCGGAATAAATTGAAGCGGAAGCTGATGAACATAAGGAGGTCTTGTTCCTTTGTCACTTTCCTGGTCAGCAAGCTCCTTTAAACGCTCACTCACTCCTTTTGTCATCCGGGTATGTCCGCATGCGTGACACTTTTCTTGATCTAGCGCGCGAGGTCTTAATCCGCACTTCTCGCAGGTTGTATGATAGTACTTCCCAAGCCGCGGGGCGAGCCCATAATTTCCTGTGATGGCTCTCCCCCCTTTCCCTTCAAGGGCTAGTTTAAATTCGGCAAAAGAGGCATGGTCCATGCGGATTTTTGTATATTCTCGCGCGATTTTTCCTAAAGAATGAGCGTCTGAATTCGTTAAAAAGGGATAACGGTTCAGTTCGCTTAACTGGGACGCCATTGACGTATCGCAGCTAAGTCCTAGTTCAACAGCATCAATGAGGTCCGGATCGAACACTTCCGTTAAAGACGTGCTGACTCCTTTGCCAAATAAGCTTTTATGCGGGGTGAAAATATGAGCAGGAATAAATAAGCCTCCTAGCTCCTTGACCTTATGCTGAAGTGTTTTCCCATCCACATAGAGGCGCTGTGAACTCAAATGCACATTTTTCATATGTAGCGCGAGCCATGCGGAGAACTCAGCCATTTTGCGCAGTGTAGGCATAAATGCAAGCACGTGAATCGGACCTTTTGAATGGTTATCGTTAATTTCTAATTCACTGCCTAAAAGCAGCACGGTCTGTTCAAATGATAGACCGCCATCACTTAGTTCAGTGTACTTGCCTTCCTCTACACCTTCTATTAATTCTTCTAGGACTTCTGGAGATTGTGCATCAATCACACCAATCATCCCCATCCCTTTACTTTGCGTTGCTTCAATGAGAATTTGGTCAATTGTCAGTGACCTTGCACCTGTAATTTTAACAGCTCTGCCTGTTCTTGTTCTGCCAATATGAATATGGATGTCTGCAAAAAACTCCCTCATTTTGTTGACTTAAGTACCTCTTGCAGTTGTAAGTACTGAATGGCATAGGCTGTTTTTGCATCATAAATATGCTGCTTTTCAATGAGGTGCAAGGCTTCTTCTAATGAAACTTCCATCACTTCAACAAATTCATCTTCATCCAGCTCTCTTTTTTCTTCAAGCGGAACTAGCTGATCTGCAAGATACATGTGGACGATTTCATCTGCAAAACCTGGTGATGTATAAAAGGCTGTCAGCTTTTGAAGCTTCTGAGTGGTGTATCCTGTTTCTTCTTCTAATTCTCGCAGTGCTGTATGTGCCGGCTCTTCCCCTGGCTCTAATTTACCAGCCGGAATTTCAACGATGGCTCTCTCTAGTGCTTTACGGTATTGCTTGACCAAGATGATTTTATTTTCGTCTGTCCGAGCAATGACGGCTACTGCACCAGGATGTTTGATGATTTCGCGTTTGCCTTGTTTTCCATTTGGCAATTGTACATCTTCAAGAACCAAATCAATGATTTTTCCGTTGTATAATTCTTTAGTCGATAATGTTTTTTCTTCAAAGTCCTTCAATTTTGTCAGCTCCTCGTTCTACTTTCACTTTTTACTTCATTCATTTTAACATAGATGATTTAAGAGAAGCGAAATGCGGACGCTTGCTTCAATGCGCCATTTGAAGTCACCTAGCTTGAATTCCAGATTTTTTTCACTTAATGTGAAGGAATAGGAGTGTGATGGAATTGAAAAAAAGACGAATTGGTACATCGGATCTTTTGGTGAGCGAAGCGGCTCTAGGATGTATGTCCCTAGGAACAGAAAAAGGAAAAGCGCTCTCTTTATTAGATGAAGCCATTGATCTTGGAATTAACTATTTGGATACAGCCGATTTATATGATTTTGGGACAAATGAGGAAATTGTCGGGGAAGCGATTAAAAACAGGCGGCAAGATTTAATTTTGGCCACAAAAGGCGGCAACCGCTTTGAAAAAGGCAAATCTGGCTGGGACTGGGACCCTTCAAAGGCATACATAAAAGAAGCCGTAAAACAAAGCCTCAAGCGGCTGCAAACAGATTATATTGATTTATACCAATTGCACGGAGGCACGATCAATGATCCTATCGATGAGACGATTGAGGCTTTTGAAGAATTAGTGGAAGAAGGCGTTATTCGCTATTATGGCATCTCTTCTATCCGTCCAAACGTCATTAAAGAATACGCCAAAAAATCAAACATCGTCAGTGTCATGATGCAATATAGTTTACTCGACCGCCGTCCAGAGGAATGGTTCTCTCTTCTTGAAGAACAAGGCATTAGTGTCGTGGCAAGAGGACCTTTAGCAAAAGGGCTTTTAACCGAAAAACCACTTTCGCAAGCAAGTGCCTCGATTCAAAAAAACGGCTATCTTCAATATTCATTTGACGAGCTTCAGCAAGTCATTCCTTCTTTAAAGAAAGTCGCTTATGACCTATCACTCACAGAGCTGTCCATTCAATATTTGCTTAAGAATTCTGCGGTTAGTTCCGTTGTTTTTGGCGCAAGCTCGGTGGAACAGTTAAAAGAAAATGCGGCAGCGGCCAATGCACGTTCTTTAAGTGACCAAGAAGTAAAAGCATTGACTTACTATACAAAACCATCTGTGTACGAGGCGCACCGGTTTAAATAAGATAAAAAGAGATCACCTGATGTGACCTCTGATGATTGTAGAGAAACTCATGTTTTTCTACAATTTTTCTATTTTATCGTATGTATGATGAGTGAACTCTTTTTCATATTTAACAAATGATGACATAAAAAAAGAAGCATCAGTGCTCCCTTTTTTAGCTTTTATATTTTCTCCAGTCCAAATGACTTTCATCTAGTAACTCCGAGAAGCTTTTGTTTTTTTCTTTTTCTTTCTGCTGCCGAAGGAGGCCTTGTCGTTTTTGTTCTTCTCTTTTTTCTGTCTCGGCGGCCAGATTCTGCTTCATTTGAAGGAGCTGCTGTTTGAGATCCTCGTTTATGCCGTCCTTTAATTTCGCTTGATCATTGTTCTTTTTCATTGTGCCTCTCTCCTTTTGCCTCTAAGTGTATCATCCGTTTTATTTCCTGAGCAAGAGTCACGCCAATCTCCCAACATGTGGTATGATCATCATAGGAAAAACCTCGGAAAGGAAGAATCAGCTAGATGAGAAAATGGATCGCTATACTTGCCTTCATATTATGTCCGCTCGTTGCAATCGGAATTTTTTTCACCAATAAAATGATGTATATTCGAAAATTAACAGATGAAGAGCTCATCAAACGAGAAGCAGATGAAGGGCATTATCATCATGAAGAGTTTCAACAGCTTAACAAAGAGAAAGTGTGTATTCCTTCAGCATTTGGTTATGAGCTTCATGGCTATTTTGTGCCGCACTCACATCCGCATACAACACGCACCATCGTACTTTGTCATGGCGTCACAGTCAGTTTAATAAATTCCGTTAAGTATATGAAATTATTCCAAAAGCTTGGGTGGAATGTGATGCTTTATGATCATAGACGACATGGAATGAGTGGCGGAAAAACCACGAGTTATGGGTACTACGAAAAAGAAGATTTAGCGCAGGTCGTGAAGTGGCTTAGACAAAGACTCGGGGAAAATGCTATTATCGGTATACATGGAGAATCAATGGGGGCAGTCACGACTTTGTTATATGCCGCAAAGCCGGAAGCAAGTGCCAATTTTTACATAGCTGACTGTCCTTTTGCTTCTTTTGAGGATCAGCTTCTCTATCGATTAAAAACAGATTTTCGTCTTTCAGGGCAATGGATTCTTCCACTAAGTGATCGAGTGTTAAAATGGCGGGATGGATACAGCATTCGGCAAGTGTCACCGCTTGATGTGATCGATCAGGTGAGAGAACCTGTGCTTTTTATCCATAGTCTTTATGATGACTATATTCCATGCGAGCAGAGTCAGCAGCTATATGCTCGAAAAAAAGGTGATAAACAGCTATTTATAGCGCCGCACGGGGCACACGCGATGTCTTTTAGTGAAAATAAAGAAGCTTACGAACAAGAAGTTCAAGCATTCCTTCAACCATTTGAATCGAATGATGATAAAAGAGGAGAATGAACAGCAGTTCGTCTCCTCTTTTTGAGCTAACTTATGCGATAGTCACCACTGTTGTATGATGTCTGCCCGCCAGTTCCATATGACTCTCTTCCGATTGCTGCTGACTCATGACCGATAATCCTGCAGTTGCTGCCAATAAAAGAACTATCAAACTCGTTTTCATATAAATGACCCCCATTTTGAATTTTTGATATGGCTTGAATCTTCCGTTCGTAAAACCGTGTCGATGCTTCATACAGTCCAAGCTCATTGTAATAATGAGCCGCATCAAGTGCCAATTCCTCAATGTCTGGGTATAAGCGCTTGTCCTCGAGCAGGTCTAATGTATCGTCTATGATCGTTATTTCTGCATCAACGTATAATGCTTTTAAGAACTGAAATTTGCAGATGTAAATTTCATCTTCTAATTCACAGGCTTTCATAATACCTTTTTGATAGAGGGTTAACGACTCTTCTATTTGTTTTTGTTTAAACAGGATTTGGGTGAGCATAAATAGTGGGTCTAGAGAGCGATTAAGATGGGTTAAATTCTCCTTTTCAAACACTTCAAGAGAGTCTTTCAGATAACGGCTTGCTTCCGCAAGATCGTTCATTTGGTAATAACAGTTACCTAAGTTGAAAAGGGCCGAACCTATGACTCGAGGGTTTCCAATCGTGCGTGCTCGATTTAGAGCATTTTTAAAGTAGGGCAATGCATGTTCATAGCATTTCAAATCATCATAGTTTGCACCGATGACAAATTCACAGTGGATGATTCTCAGCGTGTACGTTCTGTAGGCAGAGTACGTATTTAACGCTTGCAAGGCATAGTGCATCGAAAAGTGGGTTTGTTTCATGTGGTAGTATATTTCAGCTAATTTAAAGTAAAATTCTGCTCTTTCTATATCATCTGATATGAGATTGAGCTTTTTTTCTGCTGAACGGTAATAGGCAATGGCACTTAAATAGTTTTGCTGTTCAAACTCAAACATTCCTGTGAAAAAATGAACATAGTATTCAAGCATGTCCGTTAATTTCGTTTGCGAATGTTCGATCGTTTCTAACAGGTTTTTAATTTCTTCATCATTTGAGGCTTTCTTTGCCGGTTCAAAATATTCAAGCATCACCTTATGGCGAAAATCCATCAGCTGGTAAAACAGCAACAAGTTTTGATCCTGCTCCATCTCCAGAATTTCCTGCTCGATCTCGGCCTTCAGCTTCTCTGCTTTCATGACATGAAATCCGCAAATCTGCCTATACCATTCGTTTATTTTAATTCCAACCTGAGGCGATGACAGCTTGAGCTTCAATTCACTTTAGCACCTCCCTTCTCATATACGATACATGTTGTATTCTATCATATTTCCTCGAATGGAAGAAATATGAAATGTCATTTTTCGCAAAGTTTTCGGTATCCCGCAATAACCGCTTCCATTGCCTATTTTTCGGCATTTATATCCATGATTTTTTCATTTCTATTTTTTTCATTTTGTCGAATTGGTTGTTATAAAACAGTTTTTTGCGTTGCAAAAGATCATTTTTCAGATTAGACGTTCCCTGTTGTTTAATGAGATGATGAAGTCACGAAAAAAACCCTTTTGTCAAAAAGGGCTTTTATAATACATCTGTTACCTGTTCCATATTCTCTTTGATCCAATTGACAGCTAATTCGAGCGTTGGGAATTCTTCCGTTTCAAATGTGACTTCATCCTGAAGAAGCCAAACATCCTTTTTCACCGAATCCATTCCACCTATTGACCAGTGCAAAAGGGTATAGGGATGATTGTTATTTAAAAACGACACCCATGTTTTATTTTGTGCCGTGTTTTGTATCACTCTAAGCTTCTGATCCACTACGTTTCCACCTTACTTTACAAGTATGCCCATTCTTGGACTGAGTATTTGCTGAGGACTTTTCAGCATCAATGTATTGGCTTTTTCATTAAAATCGATGGTCATTTCCTCATCAAAGAATACCTTCTGTGCAATGTGTATATATAGTTTTAAATGTTGGCTATTATTAAGTTGTTCCCATTCACCTGTTCTTTCACTTGTTAACCAAAGCATTGGTACGCCACTCACTGCACAGCCACAACCTTCTGAATCGTAGCGAAGCAGTAATTCCTTAGTTTCGTTTCCTGTTTGCTGTTTTTCTATATATGTTTTAGCCTGTTCTGTGATGTGAATATACATGGCGAACATCCTTTTTAAATTGATGCTTACATTGTAACACATAAAACACCATAAAACATGCCACACGACTAAATCCGAAAGTCATATTCTTTGAAATACACGCTCTTCTCACTATGATTATATCTATCTATTGGCTCTTTTTGCTTCTTGTTTTTTAGAATTATACTTATGACGCTACCAATTTTAAAAAAGAATAAACAGGAGGTTTTAGATCGTGAAAAAAAGATTATCTCTCTGCTTCATCGGGGCACTGATATTTATGTTGAGTTTCGCTGTGCCAAACATGAAAGCGGCATCTGTCCTTGATGAAGTACGAGAAAGCTATGCGACTTATACGGGATCTGGTTACTCAGGGGGCGCCGCATTATTAGATCCTATTCCATCTGACATGAAAATTACGGCTTTAAATCCCCATGACTATAACTATAAAGGGATAAATGCGGCACTTGCAGGGGCTTACCTTGAAGTAAAGGGTCCAAAAGGAAAAACCGTTGTGTATGTAACCGATAAATATCCAGAAGGAGCGAAAGGAGCTCTTGATCTTTCTCATAATGCCTTTGCCAAAATCGGTAATATGGAAGATGGAAAAATCCCAATTGGTTGGAAAATTGTAAAAGCACCGATTAGCGGAAATGTAGTTTACAGAATAAAAGAAGGTAGCAGTAAGTGGTGGGCTGCGATTCAAGTGCGCAATCATAAATATCCGATTATGAAAATGGAATATTACAAAGATGGACAATGGGTGAACATGGAAAAGACAGACTACAACCATTTCCTTGGATTTAATATGGGGTCTAAATCTCTTCCTGTTCGAATCACAGATATCCGCGGGGTCATCGTAAAGGATAAATTACCCGCTCTTCCATCTACTGCTGCTTCACAGGCCTATACTGTAAAGGGCAATGTTCAGCTTCCTAATTAACGAGGAAAAGAGGTAGCTTATTTAAGAGCTTCCTCTCCTCCTTCTCTATCCCAGCGATATGCCTCATTTTCTATTACTTTTATGATTTCATTCTTTCCTGCCATATAGCTTTGTATATCTTCCCGATACTGATTTGCTAATTGTTCCTTGACAGACGCATACGCTACAGCTCGTTCTGGATGGGCCCTTAAGTAATCTCGAAACAATAAATGCCTTTTCACATCAGGATGATTTCTCTCATAAATATGGACATGATGCGTACGATTCAAGCCACCCTTTTGAAAAAAACGTCTCCCTTTTATGCCATTTTCACCGAGCGCTTGATATCCAAGATGTTCAAAGCTCTCTCTTTTTCTATCGATCTCTTTTAGATGACTTACTTCTATTAAGATATCAATAATGGGTTTGGCAACAAGTCCTTCAACTGACGTACTACCAATATGATGTCCTTCTATCCAGCTCTTTTGAATGATTTGCTTGAGTCGCTGCTTTTCTTGATGGAATTCTTCATGCCATTCTTTTTTGAATTCGACAACCTCAACCTTTCGCCTCGGTGTCCATTTCATTTTTGATAAGGTGAGCTCTTTTGCAACATGAATTACATTTGTTTCAAGAAATCCTAATTTTTCGTATAGCCTTTTTGCAGGGGTGTTTTTTTGCCCTGTGGTCAGTTCTATAGGGACATTTTTCTCCATAATTGTAGACATAAGTCTTGTTCCAATACCCTGCTTTAGCGCTTTGGGATGCACAGCCAATCGACTAATGATCAAATAATCTTTCTGCTCTTCATAAGAGGCAACACCTAGTAAGATTCCCTTTTGCTCAAAACCAATAAATTGCTCTTTTGCTTTCATTACATCTTGAATGGTCTCTTTTAATGGCGGAAGATCGGCATAGCCAATTTGTTCAGCTTCTTGTTGGTATGCAGCTAGTTGAATATGTAAGATCTGCTTTGCTACATCTCCTATTGTTTGATCTAAATTGACAATCATTGCATTGCCTCTAATTTTTTCACAAATAAAACACGATCTTCATTTATTCCATCATAGTCTGAAAACACGGAGATTCCTTCTACAGTTTTATCCCCTTTTTCAATTTGAAAGCCCAATTTTGCATGATAGGCAATTGATACTTTATTTACAGGTGCTGTTACCGCTTTAATGGTTGTTCTTCCTTCCTGTTTTGCCACATCATAAAAGGCTTGATATAGGATTTTTCCTATCTTTAATTTCCGATGGTCTGGATGTACACCTACAAAATGAATGTAGGCTTCATCTGAATGAGATTGTGATAGAAAACCGACTAAAAAGCCAATCAGTTCACCTTTTTCAACGACGACAAAACTTGTTTGCTGAAAATGTTCAAAAAATAGCTTCGGCAATTTTGCGCGCAAATCTCTACCTCCCCACCAGCTTTGGATGACGGATGTGACGGCGTAAAAATCTGACGGCTTCACTTGACGTATCATGATGACCTCGCCCCTTTTCATTTTTAACTTACCGCTCTCTTTTTTCACAAAAAACTGTTGTTTCAATAGTCTACCTGTCCGATTTATTGTTTGTAAAGATCACGTGTCAGCCTTTTTCCTTTCAGCTTTGTTGATTTCGTTCTTTCGCCGTCATCTCCTTTTAAATCTTCACACTTATTTCAAAAAGTTCACTTTTTGTGCGAAAGTTTCATTCTTTTGGTATGTTAAGATGGTTCATATAGGAAATGTAACAAATGTTTATTGGAGATGATGATATTGGTTTGGATTGTTACTTCACTTGTTGTGTTTAGTCTTTTAAAGCTTCTTGTCACTTCGCTGCCTTCTGGTGTTGTGGAACGCCTTTTTAGTCGTTATGCAGTGCATGCAAAAGTAACAAGTGATCATACAACGATCATGTTTGAAGATCGTCCGCTCGATGATCAGCAAGCATCTGAAATTATTCAACATTTTAATGATGCGATCTTTATTGAACGCTATTATATTTATCCTGGTGATGAAGAGCGCTTTCTTCGTCCGCAGGAAGGGCCTGCGCCGCTTACTATGCAAACAAAGCTTGGCAAGCATGATGTGACCCTTTATCTGTATCATTACGATGACCACGTGGATGTGGTGCGGCAATTTACTCATAAGCCGAAGAAAAAACTGACGGCCTATCGTTTGCGTTCTGAGCCGCTCCAAACATCTTACAATTTAGCACATGCTTAAAATATGTTGTATCAAAAAAGACGAAGTGGAAGACACTTCGTCTTTTTTGTATCGTTTTACACTCTTTTCTTTGAATGATTTACCAGTATCAATTTCGTCTCCTGACGGTTACAATAAGAACGGAACATACGTTCTAAGAGGTGAGAATAATGAATGAACGAGCCATTCTGCTTGTGGATATGCAATCGTTTTATGCGTCAGTCGAAAAAGTGGAGGCTCCCCACTTGAAGGATGTGCCGCTCATCGTCTCTGGAGATCCTGAGCGGCGGAGCGGGGTCGTACTTGCCGCTTGCCCGCTTGCTAAAAAACGGGGCGTACAAAATGCATCAAGATTATGGGAAGCACAGGAGAAATGCCCCGAAGCTGTCGTCGTACGCCCCCGTATGCAGCGTTATCTTGATATCTCTGTCATGATCACAGAGCTGCTTGAACAATACACAGATCTTGTCGAACCATATTCAATTGATGAACAATTTCTCGATATTACAGGCAGCCTGACACTACTCGGTTCTCCCCGTGAGATCGCTCAAAATATACAAACAACCATTATGAACCAGACGGGTATTTACGCACGTGTTGGCATCGGTCCTAATAAAGTGCTCGCCAAAATGGCCTGTGACCATTTTGCTAAAAAAAACACATCTGGCATCTATGAACTTCGCGCAGACAGTGTTGCGGCTGATTTATGGCCGCTTCCGATTGGAAAATTATTTGGCGTTGGTAAACGAATGGAGCACCATTTAAAACGAATGGGTATCAGTACCATTGGGACGCTTGCTACTTATCCGTTAGATCGGCTTAAAAAACGCTGGGGAATCAACGGAGAGCTTTTGCAGCGAACAGCATTAGGACTTGATCCCTCTCCGGTCACCGTTCACACACATAATGAACAAAAAGCGGTGGGACATCATATGACTCTCCCCCATGATTATGCGTCTTTTGAGGATATCAAAGTCGCTCTTCTTGAATTGAGCGAAGAAGTGGCAAGACGTGCACGCTTTAAGCATTATCTTGGTCAAACAGTGTCTGTTGGCGTGAGAGGCGCTGATTTTTCTCACCCGACCGGATTTCATAGACAAATCAAGCTTCATTCACCTACACAGTACGGGACAGATATTGCAGAGGCAGCCATTCAGCTATGTCAGCAGCACTGGGATGGTCAGCCCATTCGCAGTGTCGGTATTACCCTCTCTCAGCTGCAGTCTGACAGCCAGTATCAGCTGACTTTATTTGATCATCATGTTCAAAAAGACAAACTCAGCAAAGTATTTGATGCGATTCACATGAAGTATGGACCTGCTGCCCTGCTGCACGCTTCGTCACTGACAAGCGCGGGGCAGGCGTATCACCGCGCCGAAAAAATTGGCGGACATTACAAATAACGGAGGCGAACAGCCATGAATCCCAATAAATTAACACCTGGATACAACCTCATGTGGGAATCAAGCCGAATGATGCTTCCAGAGCACCGGGAGCAGCTGCTTGCTCAAAAACGGCAGAAAAAAAAATACACCCCTCCCCCGCTGAGCACCGATCAGCTGGAGGAAATGAATTTTTTGATCACACAGTCGATTACCGAGGATCAAGCGATTTGCGTGACATATGCCGAAGCAGGTAGAAAAGAGCAGTTTTGGGGCTGGGTCAAAGCCATTCATTATGAAACGCAGCGCATAAAAATCGTCAATGATGAAGATGTTCTCAACCTGTCCTTGCAGCAAATCGTCGCGATCGACCTTGATTAAATGGGGTCAAATGACCACACGAATCAGTGGCATAAAAGCACCGGCAGAAAAAAGCATGCGCCTCCAAATACGAGCCAATCATGCTTCTCTGCCATACGGCGGATGTCCCCTCCATCAAATTGTGTATTTAATTTGCACAATTTTTCATGTATGATTGGAACATCTTACAAACTCAGGGGAGAAACAGCATGAAAAATAACTTACGTACATTACATCCGCTTAGTTGGACGATCATCATCGGCACCATATTTGGCCGAATGGCGACGTCCATGAGCATTCCTTTTTTGGCCGTTTATTTAACACAAGTCAAAGGCGCCTCAGCTTCTTCTGCTGGATTAATCATTGCCGTTAGCTCTCTGATTGGGATCGTTGCGAGTTTTTACGGTGGATATATTTCTGATCGTATCGGAAGAAAAAAGGTCATGCTTCTATCCATCTTCGGTTGGACACTTGTCTTTGTTGGCTTTGCATTTGCAGATGCCATTTGGGTCTTCTTTATCATGAACGCTTTAAACGGACTGTGCCGGGCACTGTTTGAACCAACATCTAAGGCGCTCTTATCTGATGTCACCCCATCAAGTATTAGGTTGTTTGTGTTTAATTTACGCTATACAGCCATTAACATAGGGGTCATCTTCGGTCCTCTGCTTGGCTTATATCTCGGGTCATCGAAAACAACCTTCCCATTTCTTGTCGCTGCCTTCATTTATTTGTTATACGGATTAACGCTGGCTTGGCAATTTCAGAAACATCCAGTTGCTGCTCCAGAAAGCACGAAACAAATTGGGGTCAAAAAAGCCCTTTCCATTATCCAAAAAGATACGGTCTTTAGCATTATCCTCATCGGCGTTACCTTATGTTCGTTCGGGTATTCGCACTTGAGCTCAACGCTGCCTCAATATTTATCCGCTTCGCCTATGATTGAAGATGGTCCGAAACTGTTTGGATATCTTTTATCTTTAAATGCAGTTGTTGTCATTGTCGTACAATATCCGCTCATCATGATCGCCAAGCGCTACTCCACCATTTTGTCGCTCACCACTGGGAATATTCTTCTTGCCGGCAGTTTGTTTGCCATTGCTTTTTCACAGAGTCTAGGCATGCTTGCTTTCATCATTGTCGTGTTTACAATTGGAGAGGTTCTGCTGTTTGCGATGATGGATCTTTTTGTAGACAATGTGGCAAAGCCCGAAGTAAAGGGATCGTACTTTGGCGCGATCGGATTTTCTCAGCTCGGCAGTGTCGTCGGACCCTTTGTCGGCGGACTGTGCATTGACTATTTTGGCGCAGCCCACCCCCTTTCTATTTTTTCAGTGCTGTCTATCGTCACGATTGCAGGTGTACCGTTCTTACTCATTGGATACTACCGCCTGAAAAAGCGACCGGCGGCTGCCGTGGCTGTTAAAGTAAGTGGAGATCATTAAAAAAACCGCTCTTGATTTGAGCGGTTTCTCTTTATACTCGGCGGATAGCAATCTCTTCCACCTTATGCTGATCACCTTTTTTCAAAATGAGATCAGCTCGATATTTTGTCGGTAAAATATTTTGATATAAATTTGGGCGATTGACGGTATTCCAAATTGTGCTTGCCATGTAATCTGCCTCTTCATCCGTCAAATCTTTGTATTGATGAAAGAAGGATTCAGGATCTTGAAAAGCTGTTTCCCTCAGCAAACGGAACCGTTCTTTATACCATGATTGAATTTGCGTTTCAGCAGCATCTACATAAATTGAAAAATCAAAGAAATCTGATACAAACACACGCGGTTCATCCTTCAGATCATCCAGCGCTGGGGATTGCAGCACATTGATTCCTTCAATAATAACAATATCGGCATCCTCCACCGTTTCATACACCCCTTCAAGCCGGTCATAGGTCAGATGCGAATATACCGGGGCATGCACAGTTTGTTTACCTGATTTTAATTCATTTAAAAAAGACAACAAGGCTTTGACATCATAGCTTTCTGGGAATCCTTTCTTTTCCATGAGTCCTCGATCCTTTAATTCTTTTTGAGGATACAAAAAGCCATCCGTTGTCACAAGACTCACTTTCAGCCCATCTCCAAGCCTCGATAAAAGCGTTTCGATGATACGGGCCGTTGTGCTTTTCCCGACAGCCACACTTCCAGCAATCCCAATTAGGAAAGGAATTTTCGCATGATGCGGGTAGTTTAAAAAGGCATTCACATGCTGATTTTTTTGTTTTTCTGCAAAGACATGCAATGTCAGAAAACGAATAAGTGGTATGTAAATATCTTGAACTTCTTCAAGAGATAAATAGTCATTTAATCCTTGAAGTGCTCTTGCTTCCTCTTCTGAAACAGATACCGGCATATATTCTCCAAGAGCAGACCAAGCCTCTCTTGTATGACGTGTATATAAAGTATTAAAATCTAGTCGAGTGTCACTCAAAGTCTTTCCCACCAATCTTCACTAAACTCGTAACCAAAAAGGACGATAATCCGATTGTAGCTTAAAATGAAGGCGCTGTCTTTATTTTTCCACTAAAGTTTGCTTCTTTTGCGAAAAAAAGCATTAAAAAAAGGAAAATGAGGGTAAATAAGAGTATTCAGTTCGATAAATAGAAGGGAGCACACCAAATGAAATATGTGATAATTGGCGGAGATGCAGCAGGAATGAGCTGTGCTATGCAAATATATCGAGAGGACCCAGATGCACATATTGTCGCTTTTGAAAAAGGAGAGATTTTCTCATATGGACAGTGCGGCCTCCCCTACTTGATCGGCGGTCTCATTGATCACCACAGCAAGCTGATTGCACGCAGCGCTGAAACGTTTCGCGACAAATACGGAATTGATGCTAGATGCCTACACGAAGTGACCTCCATTGACCCAAAGCAAAAAACGGTGTCAGGGTCTCATACAAAAACAAAAGAACCCTTTACCGAAAGCTATGACCGCCTCTTAATTGCGACAGGAGCAAGCCCCGTCACACTGAATTTAAACAATCAGCCGCTAGAAGGCGTACACATATTAAAAACTATTCCGCATGCGCTGTCCATTTTAGACCACTTAAAACAAGATATCACACATGTCACGATCATTGGCGGTGGATATATCGGCTTAGAGATGGCTGAAAATTTAAAAGCGCTGGGAAAAAAAGTACATATCATTCAGCGGGGTTCAACACTTGGTCCGGGCTTTGACCCCGATATGGCAAAGCACCTGAAAGAAGAGGCGGATGCCCAAGGCATTCACGTGACACTCGGGGAAACCGTGCAGACATTAGAGGGCGAATCACATGTCACAGCTGTTCAAACAGACAAACAAACCATAAAAACAGATATGGTCATCATGGCCATCGGCGTCACCCCGCAAACCTCTTTTTTAGACAAAACAGGAGTCAAACGTCTTTCAAATGGCGCCATTGTTGTAAATGAATACATGCAAACCAATGTAAAAGACATCTATGCTGCCGGGGATTGCGCAGCCACTTATCACCGCATCAAACAATCGCTTGATTATATCCCGCTCGGCACAACGGCGAATAAACAAGGAAGAATCGCTGGTTTTCATATGACGGGAACAAACCGGGCGTTTCAAGGTGTGACTGGAACAGCAGTGATGAAATTTATGAGCGTGACAGCGGGACGAACGGGCTTATCAGAAAAGGAAGCACAAGCAGCTGACATTCCTTTTTCCACCATCACCATTGACAGTACGGATCACGCTGGATATTATCCAGATGCGCAGAAAATGAAAGTCAAACTGATTTACAGAAGTGATGACTACACCTTGCTCGGTGCCCAAATCATCGGAAGAAACGGTGTAGATAAACGGATCGATGTGATGGCAACTGCTCTTTACCAACAGCTAACCATAACAGATCTTGAAGATTTAGATATTAGCTATGCACCGCCTTTTAACAGTGTGTGGGACCCGCTTCAACAAGCGGCAAGGCGGGGATAAAAAAACGGTCACAATGGCAGCTTACTTCAAAAAAAAGAAACCAGTTCACAACCGGTTTCTTTTTTGTTATTTTTTCATCATCGCTTTGCGTGCTACTTTTTCAAATAAAAATGGAAATAATTGATACAATTTACTGCCAGCGTTCATCCATCCAGGCAGATTAATCTCTCTTTTTTTCGTCATCATAGCGGATACGACCTTCCCAGCCACCTTGTCCGCACTAAGCATCATGAATTCCACATTCTTCACATATTCACCGCTGCGATCGGCGATGGTAAAGAAGTCAGTGGCAATCGGGCCTGGATTCACTGTGGTGACGTGAATGCCGATGTCTGACAGCTCCATTCTGAGGCTGTTTGAAAAGCCAAGGACGGCATGCTTGGATGCGGAATAAATGGCTGATTTCGGGGTGGCAATCTTTCCTGCTTGGGAGGCAATATTGATAATATGTCCATGTCCTCTTTGTTTCATCTCTGGAATGACCTTTTTCGTGCAAGCGATTAAACCAAACACGTTTACTTCAAACATCGACACCATTTCTTCAATGGACGCATCTTCAACGAGATCGAACGCACCAAAACCGGCATTGTTAACCAAAATATCAACAGCCCCCACTTCTTCATATGCGCGATCAATGTCCTCAAGGTGACTGACATCTAGCTCCACGATGTGACACACTCCGCCAGCACTCATAATCTTTTCTTTTACACCCGTCAGCTTTTCAATTCGTCTTGCTGAAATAATGATCTCTGCGCCTTCTTCTGCTGCCAAATACGCCATTTTTTCACCAATGCCACCAGATGCGCCTGTAATCCATATTCTCTTTCCTGTTAATCGCCCCATACGTTTCACTCCTTAGTTTGCCCTGTAATAGAGAATTCCATCTTTTTGCACTTCTTCAATTTGTCCAGCCTCTAAGAGGACATCCAGCTGTCCAACTGTCTCTGACATCGTTAAAAATAAGGCCTCTTCATACAGCACTGGAAATAGCTTGCGGCAAAGATGAAAGGCAGTCATTTCTTTTCGTTTGAGCAGCTGATACATCGTATTTGCCCGTTTTTCTTGTTTCTTAAATCTTTCTTCGATCAATTCATGATGAGACGTGATGAGCTGCCCGTGTCCTGGATAAATCGTCTTGATCGGCAGATGAAGTAATCGATTGAGTGATGCTTTATATTGAAGCAGCGATTTTTGACGTTTCTCCCCTTCATACGGCGCTTCCATTAACGGGTTTGAGGAAATGGTTGTCAAAAGCAGATCTCCACCAATGAAATGGCCCGTTGTTTCATCTAGAAAGGAAAGATGAGACTGTGCATGTCCCGGTGTTTCCATCACAAAGAACTGTTCATGCCCTTTCAATCGATCGCCTTCTTTGATGACGTCATCTACATGTGCAGTACAAGAATATGTATAAGATTGCTTCACGATTCTTTCACACTCACCTGGGCGAAGCGGCACACCTAACTGCTGAAAAAATCGTTCCGTAAAAGCAATTTGACGCTCTTTAAACACAGAGTCCTGGCTAATATACGGCTCATTTAACTTATGTCCGATCACACGGACATGAGGTTTCATCAGATTTAAAAGACCGACATGATCTGCATGATGATGGGTCAACACTACTTGATCAATATCGTCAATTGATAAACGATGCTCTTGTAATTGCGTGACAAAGGCGTGCTCCGCCTCTTCTGTCATCGGCCCGCAGTCCACTAAGGTCACAGCTTCTCCTTTTAAAATATATGCATGTACATCCCCCACAGCAAATGGTGTCGGGATGGATAATTGAATGATGTCTTCTTTCACTTTTTTATGTCATCTCCTGCTTTTTGACTCATGGTTCATTGTCACTCCGTCTTCTTTATTCATTGTATCCTGCAAAGGGCAGACTGTCATGCGGTTTAGGCGGTCAATTTTTTTATCTGTCCCTATTGACACAAACTTGTCCATCGTTGCATAATGAACAACAAATATAAGATGCGCGGGTGACAAGGATTAGTAAGCAAAATAATGATGCAAGAGAGTGAGGTCCACCGGCTGTAAGACCTCACCATCCTCTTATTTGCTGAACCTGCCCTTTGAGCTGTTAGGCAAACCTAAACGTTTCCCGCGTTAAGGGACTAGAGCTGAGTATGCATATTTGCATGCTAATTGAGGGTGGTACCGCGAAAAACCTTTCGTCCTTTTCAGGCGAGAGGTTTTTTTATTTTCTACAAGGAGGAGCAGCTTATGAGTAAAATTGGATTTATCGGTGCAGGCTCGATGGCAGAGTCGATGATAAAAGGTTTATTAAAAAGCGGCATCATGTCAAATGAAGATATTATTGTCACAAACAAAACGAATGAAAAACGGTTAGAAGAATTAAAGGTGCGTTATGGGGTCAAAACGGATTTCTCTCGTTCTTTTATTTATGAAGAAGCGGATATTCTCGTATTTGCTTTAAAACCGAAAGATGCGGAAAGCGGGATATCTGAAGTGCGGCCTCATTTACAAGGACAGCTGATCATTTCGATTTTAGCGGGCATCTCCATTGAAACGATTCAACACTATGCTGGCGAGAAGACTGCGGTGGTTCGTGCGATGCCAAATACATCAGCGGCCATTCAGCAATCAGCAACAGGCATTGCCGTCAGTCAAGAAGTGACAGAGGATCAAAAGAAAAAAGCAATCGAGCTTTTTGAAACGATCGGTCATGTGACGGTATTAGATGAATCACAGCTAAATGCTGTTACGGCTATTGCAGGAAGCGGCCCAGCCTTTATTTATCATTTGATTGAAGGAATGGAGCGAGGCGCTTCGGAACTTGGGATGGACCAAGCAACAGCGAAGCTGCTCATCTGCCAAATGATTGCGGGCGCCGCAAACATGCTTCAAAGCAGCGGTAAAGAACCTGCTGAACTGCGCAAAGAAATCACAAGTGAAGGCGGAACGACAGAAGCCGGCCTGAACACACTTGCTGCCTATCAATTTGAAGAAGCCGTTGTCGATTGTGTCAAAACCGCAACAAAACGCGCAGCAGAATTAAACGAAATGTTTTCAGCAAGCACGTATAAATGATAGAGAAAAGCACCTGTTTTGAAGACAGGTGCTTTTCTACATATACACATCTATTTTTTCTCACTAGCAACTTGATGTAAACTGCCTGTTTCACACTTCGGTTCTTTTTTAGAAATGGCTTGTTCTAATAAAGAATTACGTGCCTGATAAAAATTCACATCGATTAACAATTCTTGATGCTTCACTATTTAGCACCTCCTCATGCAGATGATTCACTCATTGACATGATGGCTTTGATTTGATCAAGATGATGTTGTTCATGTAAGGCGATCGTTTCAGCTAATATTTGCACTGTCATCACCCCTTCTTCAGGATGCAGACCTGATTGCTCCCATGTATCCTTTTCTATTAGATGAAGTGTCTTGCTTCTTCTCTCTTTCAATCGTTTAATCAGTGCTTTGATCTCCTTTACGTTAAACCTTTCGTAAGCTCTTTCCTTCACATACATTTCAGGATCATACGATTGAAAAGGGGTGTGGTCATTTGATATTGCCTGCTCTATCCGCTCTGACCAGACTTCTTCTGTATCATACAAATGCCCTACGAGTTGCTTGATCGACCACTTGCCCTCTCCCAAAGTTTGATCTAGTGTGTGCTCATCACATGTCTCCACTAGCTTTTCTAGTTCACGGATACTTTCCTGAAGCGATGTAGTAATTTCTGTTTTTGTTAATTTTCCAGTTTCCATTAAGTAATCAATGTCTCCTTTACAGTGAATGTATTTCTACTTTGGATTTATCTTGATGCTTCCCTTTAAGTAATAGTAAGCTATTCACTAAGCCTGCTACTATCACAAGTCCTGCCATCCCTATAGCAATGACATGTATAGGAATCAAATCTCCGATAAATGCCATGATGATAAACCCACTAATATAAAATATACGTGATAATGCAAGACCTACCGAAAAAACTCGGGCTCTTAAATGGCTGCTTGCATAGGTCATGATATTTGTTGAGTACAAAACTTCGACTGGGCTATATAACAGATTAGCTAATAAAACAACAACCAAAAATCCAATAAAAGACGTTTGTTGATAAGAAAGTGCATGTAATACTCCCAGCAAAATAATCGCTAACGTGGACCACTTTTTATAAAACTGAAAGGAGAATTTCACTTTTTTAAAGTATGCTGCAAGTGTAATCCCACCAATAATTTGCCCGAGCCCACTAATTGTATGACCAAGCCCTAAGCCAAAATTCCCTTCTCTTGCTACTTCTAAAATGTACAAGCTAAATAGAACATACACGATACTTAAAGCAAATTCTCTTGACATCAATATCCATATCGCACTTTGAATTTTGGGTGATCCTTTAATTTCTTTGATCCCCTCTTTAAAGCTTTGAACATATGACACATACTCTTTTTTTTCAGATGCCTCTTTCGCTTTAATAGGAATTAACAGCATGGCTGATAATAAAAATGTCATCGCATCTACTAAATAAATTGTAGAAATGGACCATATTTCTGTCACCAACCCGCCTAAACCTGTCGCAATGAGCATCGATGCGCTAAAAGATGTGGCGAGTAAACTATTCCCCTTAGAAAGCTGCTCTTTGTCTATGATTTCAGGTATCATAGATGAACGAGCAGGCAGATATATACCAGAGAAAGCACCATTTAACGCTAATAATAAATAAAGGATAAATGGTGTAACATCCATTGTGACAACAAAAACAAACCCTAGTCCAATGATAAAACGTGCCACATCAGCGAAGATGACTACTTTCTTATAAGAAAACTTATCTATAATTGGGCTCAAAAGCATAGATGTTAAGATAAGGGGAAGCATAGAACAGATAAATAGAATGCTTAGATGGGTGGCTTTTCCAGTGAGTTCATAAATTAAACCAATTGTCGCTATCGTTCTAAACCAATCTCCAAAAGCAGATAAGTTTTGCCCAATAAAGAAACAGACAAAGTTTTGATCTTTAAAAAGAGATGTCGTTTCTTTCTTTAAAACCATTAGATGAGCACCTCAGTTGACTCATACCAGCCTAACTCTTTTTGCATAAATCCTACGGCTTGATCATAATTTTCTCTTTCTTTTTCTGGTATAAGATCTACTAAAATCGCAGGATACCAAGGCTTTGCTTCTTCCTTTATCACAAAATATTGCTCCGCTTCTTCAACGACTCCCTTCATCATAAGTAATTGTAGTTTACGATAGATTTCCTCACGTTTTGGCATTTGATTGATGTGCGCTTTCTCTATTTTCATAGTTTTAGGGAAGAAGACGAGCCTTCTATCAAAAGCATGATATTCTCTAGATTTAACGATAGGCAATTCTTGATTCGTCAGGCTTTCAATATATTTTTGCGTATTTCCTTCATTTGACCATATCATGCCTTGCATATAGGAAATCGCTCCTGTTCCTAGGCCAATATATTGATCTTCGTAACCTCCGTAAATCACTTCGCCATATTGAAAACGTTTATTCTGATGCTCTGGAGCCATAAACGTATACACATAATTCTGATGCCAGCCATTCGTTTTTAAATGACGGTATAATGTATCACTAAACTCAAACTTTTCTTTAGGATTTGGCGGCATAGGCACCTTGCCTTTATTAATTTTTGATAACCATCCCTTTGAACAAGCAATATATTCTAGTGGATACGTATCAATACTTGTGCTTCTTAATGCCATCACTCCATTGATGTCTGCTATCATCTCTTCTTTCGTTTGACCGGGCAACTGATAAAGTAAATCAATATTATAAGATTGGAAATGACGCTTCATTAAGTCAACAGTCTGAGAGATTTGATCAAAACTAGCCGTTAAATTGAACATTTTTCGATAATGTTCATTTAATGTTTGGACACCAAAGCTTCCTCGATTGGCTCCACCTTCAGCCATGGCAGCCACTCTTTCAGGTGTAGCTGTTTTTGCTTCACATTCAAAGGTCCATTCATAATCAGAAGATAGTGTGAAATTTTCTTTTATGGCGGTCGAAAGTCGATAGATTAGTTCTGGGGGCATAATGGAAGGCGTTCCTCCTCCAACGAACACCACATCAAATGTCATTTTTTGAATACGAGGGGACTGGGATAAAATACGAATCTCACTGATTAAAGCATCTATATACTTTCCGATAATGGGCTCATATTTGGTGGATTTGATAAAAGGACAAAACGAACAAATCGTATCGCAGAAAGGGATATGTAAATATAAAGCATTTTTCCCTTTTTGAAATGTTCGTTCTTTTTGAATGAATTCTGTCACACGAGATTGTGCTCCTTCTTGGCTAGCTTGGCCAAAAAACGGATAAAGAAAATTCCATAAAGGCGGATGCTCTTCATAATAACTTTTCATATTTGACATTCCTCTCACCCAACTTTCGTCTATTTTTAACCCACATACAAATAAATTCACAGAGAAGCTGATTAAATCGCTTCTCTGCGATACACTCTTTCGACAAGTACTGATTCAATTCATTAGATTGCAATCCACTCGTTACGCTTCATCTTAATCACCTCCTTATAATTAGGATAATTGTAATTAAATTACACAATTGATTATAATAGACTTTTCTGAATATTTCAATCATTTTAACTATTTTTTGCAAGGACTATTGTTTTAGATAGCAATTTACATATATAACTTTTGGCAGAACGAAGCAAATATAACACGCACATTCACAATCAAAAGCCCTATCATCACGATAGGGCTCTTCATCATATACTTATTTTTTCTCTAACAAAGCATGAATCGCTGATTCTAGTAATTCTGGCAAAATGCCGAATGAGAACGGAATGTGCAGGCGCTCTGTCCATTTGTGCGGGTCCTTTCCTAATGGACCCACGTTGATGACTGGAACGTAAAGTGCTTCCTTTTCTCCTTCTGGTAAAGAATAGCCTTTCTGGTAAAGCGGCATATTGGTCGTGTAATGCCCTACGTCCTGTTTTTCGAGCTGTAAGTAACTTAAATCAGACAATCCCGGAAAATATTTCACTTCTTCTATTTCAAGTCCATAACTCTTCTTTGCTTCTATTTGAATCCTCTTTAAAGTTGCTTGGATATGCGGATCTTCCGTTGAGGAAACGGCTGGATAAAATGGCGGACTATAAAATAGAACAATGAGCGGCCCTTCTTCCTTGCAAAGCGTCGTCAGCTCAGAGACGATTTTGGTTGAAAAATCACGATCTCCAAGCTCACCTCGATTGGCGAACGCATAGTTCACAATACGTTCAACCTCCTGTTTACCTGAGCGTTCAGCAGCTTTTTGATACAGCTCATGATACGTGAGAACGGTAATCCTCGTATCAATTGGTGTAAAAGGTTTAAAGCGCTGAAATTCTGCTGTTTTTTGTTTAAGATCAGCTTCAATTTGATCTGCTGCTTGTTTCGCCGTGTCATAAAGAAGCCCGTGCAGTTCTTCACTTGAACGATTCATCATCAGCACATTAAATAAAGAAACAGCTGTGTGAGGTGTTTGAACGGAATAGGCTTCTTTTAAATCCTTTTGCATTAAGTTGGTTGGGGGCGGCGTGACTTCACCATCTACTTTCTCACAATAATCACTATTCAGCTCTAACAGCCGATTTAATTCAGATACCATGAAATTCGCATTTAAGCCTGAGAACGGCTCTCCTACATGTGTTTCAATTCCTTTGCACAAAAATCCAGCCAGCACCTTTCCTATACTGCCTGTATACATATAATAATGTTCATCACCTGGATACTTTTCAAACATAGGCTCACTGTTTAAGCACGCGGTATAGTCGAGGTCATGCTTTTCCTTAAGCTCCTTTAGTTTTGGAACAGCTTCAAGCATTCCTTGAGAATTCACTTCTTCATCCGGGACTGTGATGAGTAGGACATTTCCATCAAATGTCTCTGTCATCGCTCTTTCAAGCATAGACAGCTGTACAGTAAGACCTGCCTTCATATCCATGGCACCTCTTCCGAATAACCAGTCACCTGAAGCTAGATCTTCTCTTGCTCTTTTTGGGAGAAGCGCACTTTTTTGAGAAAATGATGCCATTAACTCTTCAGGCTTGCATGCCATGTTTTGAAATTCACCGTAATCTTCTGTATCGACGACATCGAAATGACTAAGCAGCAAAACGGTACGAGAAAGCGAACTGCGCTTTACAAGCGCCGTTAAATAATACCGGCCATCTTTCATCGGATGCAAAGCCAAATGGTCAGGGTTCTGCTTGTAATAAGGCCGCTCCCTCAGTAAATAATATAAATATTCAGCTAACGCCACTTCTCCAGTTGTACCCGATATGCTTTCATACTGCATAAGAGCAGTGAGCAGTTCCTTTCGTTCACTCTCTGTTTGCCATTTCATTCGTTCTCCCCCTTTGCTTTCTCTATCTTCTCCATTATACAAAAACGTGTATAAAAGCTATATTCTTTGAGCACCTTTTATGACGAAAGTTTGAATGGCTGTTATAATCGGCTATACAATTCTATGAGGAGGCGAAGGTATTTGGAAACAAAACTCTTTTCACCATGGACATTAAAAGGTGTTACGCTGAAAAACCGCATCGTGATGTCCCCGATGTGTATGTATTCATCCTATGATCGTGATGGGAAATTACAGCCTTTCCACTTTACACATTATATTTCCCGTGCACAAGGTCAAGCTGGCCTGATCATGGTGGAGGCAAGTGCCGTTTCCCCTGAGGGAAGAATTAGTGATCAAGATCTCGGGATTTGGAGTGATGAGCACATTGAAGGCTTCGCTTCATTAAACGAACAAATCAAAGCATACGGAACCAAGACAGCCATCCAGCTGGCTCATGCAGGACGTAAAGCTGAACTAGATGGTGACATCCTGGCACCATCTAGCATTCCATTTGACGAACAGTCTAAAATCCCTGCCCAGATGTCCGTCGATCAAATCAAAGATACCGTTCAGGCGTTTCAGGATGCAGCTGTCCGGGCAAAAAAGGCCGGCTTTGACATCATTGAAATTCATGGGGCGCATGGCTATTTGATCAATGAATTTCTTTCACCGCTGGCGAACCACCGAACAGACGACTATGGCGGTTCACCAGAGAACCGTTATCGTTTCTTAAGAGAAGTCGTCGATGCAGTCAATGAAGTATGGGAAGGACCATTATTTGTCCGTGTGTCTGCCTCTGACTACACGACAAAAGGACTTGATATTGCCGATTACATTGGCATTGCTACATGGCTGAAGGAACAAGGTGTCGACTTAATCGATGTCAGCTCAGGCGCTGTCATACAGGCGAAAATCAGCACATTCCCTGGCTACCAAGTGACCTTCGCAGAAAAAATCAAAGAAGGTGCCGGTATTCAAACAGGTGCTGTCGGTCTGATCACATCTGGTGTACAGGCAGAGGAGATTTTACGAAATCAGCGTGCAGACTTAATTTTTATAGGCAGAGAATTTTTACGGGATCCATACTTTCCAAAAACAGCTGCCCAAGAGCTTCGTACATCCATCGAAGGCCCGCGTCAATATGACCGCGCTTGGTAAAAATGCATAGGAAAAAGGTGTCTATTTTTTGAAATAGGCATCTTTTTTGTTTTTAAGAGAAACATATCTGCCTTTTGTGCCGTCTTTTAGCTAAAGAACCACTTAGAGGAGATGGAAGAATGAACTCGGCAATGATTGAAAGAATGTATCATATAGATGGACATCATTTTTATACAAAACATCGTCAAGGCAAAAGGCAAGCCACCATTATCTTTGAAGCAGGCTACGGCATTTCGGGTGATACGTGGTCGAATATGGCCCGTGATATTGATCCTGAGCTTGGGGTTTTCTTATATGATCGATTAGGAAACGGAAAAAGCAGTGACAGCAGTGAAGGAAGAACATTGCATGATCTTGCAGATGATTTAGATGCGCTGCTAGAAGAAGCCAATATTCAGCCGCCCTTTCTCATTGTGGCTCACTCATTTGGCTCTCTTGTCAGCCGGTTATGGGCAAGCCGCAGAGGAGATGACGTCATTGGCATGGTGCTGTTAGACCCGGCAAGTGAGGAGCAAGAACAGGTCATCCTCCCGCTTTTATCAAAGGAAGAACGGACTTCATATATGGCGCAATTTACAGCAGAATGTACGCATGAGAACTTTCAACAAATGCTAAGCACAATAAAAGAGGAACAAACCCATTATGGGATGATGCCGCTCCTTGTCATTTCATCAGGTAAGAGCCGATTGTTTCACCCAGCACACGAGGCATGGCTCAGACTTCATAAACGGATGCTGTCTTTGTCATCTCAAAGTGGATGGATTCAAGCGCAGAACAGCTCGCACTATATTCATCATGATGAACCGCATATTGTACAGCTTGCGATCTATGATGTATGGTGCGCAGCGAAACAACCTGTTTCCTATTATCAAACAGCCAATTAAAAACAAAAACTCCTTGACTAGGGAACTGACCCCATAAGATGAGACAAATAAAAAACACCTTCAAGTTTGAAAATGGATCGTTGTGATCCGAAATAAAACATGGAGGTGTTTTTTCTATGGGGACAAGAGTGAGTTATCCGGTTGAAGTCAAACAGAAGGCTGTAGAAATGAGATTGGCAGGCGTACCTATGAAAGAGATCATGCAGAAATTGAATATCAAGAATAAGACGCAGGTTCAGACATGGGTGAGGTGGCATAAAGCTGGGGATACACACCGGTTCGAACAGCCTGTTGGAAAACAATATACCTATGGAAAGGGTCCCGAGTACTCTTCCGAATTAGAGAGACTGCAGGCAGAAAATCGCTATTTGAGTCAACAGAATGAAGTTTTAAAAAAGTACAACGAATTGGAAAGGAAGTTGATAAGGAAACGTCAATCAAACTGGTAGAAGAATTGTGCAAAACGATGACGGTACAGGACATCTGTGTCCATTTAGGCATCTTACGTACTTCGTATTATAGATGGAAAAAGGATCTGACTCAGAATCATTCTAAAAGACAACTAGAGAAACAGGTCGGCACGTTGTGCCGAAAGCACAAATATCGATATGGTTATCGAAAAATCACAGCCATACTAAAAAGGAGAATGCGTATTAACCATAAAACTGTTCAACGCATCATGCAGAAAAACCAGTGGCAATGCCGGGTTAAAATGAAAAAGCGTAAGAAGAATGGGCAGCCCTATGCCGTGGCCGATAACATACTGGATCGGAACTTTCAGTCTGATCGCCCTCTTGAAAAACTAGTAACGGACATCACGTATTTGCCTTATGGACAGAAACAATTGTACCTTTCCAGTATATTGGATTTATATAATGGAGAAGTGATTGCTTTTACGATTGGTGATAAGCAGGACACAGACTTTATCTTAAACACACTTAATCAGCTCCCAGCACTGCCTGAGAATTGCGTGTTACATAGCGATCAAGGTTCTGTGTATACATCTTACGAGTATCAGAAAGCTGTTCATATAAAAGGCATTACCATGAGCATGTCCCGTAAAGGGACGCCCGCTGATAATGCCTCCATCGAATCGTTTCATTCCTCACTAAAGTCTGAAACGTTCTATCTTAACAGGATTGACCGCACTACGACCAGCATCGTAGAACGCACTGTCAAAGAATACATTTATTATTATAACAACATTCGTATTCAAACGAAACTAAACAACCAATCACCGATAAACTATCGGCAATTGGCTGTATAAAGGTGTTTTGATCCCTGTCTCAAAAACGGGGGTCAGTCCCTAGTGACTCGTCAAGGAGTTTTTTCTTTATGCCGTTGGAGCGGACTGACTTTTTTTAGACAGCAGCTTTTCAATGCTGACAAGCTGAACACATAATGTAAAGATGTCAATCGCTTGCTCTAGTTCTTCAAGTGATGGGAACGTTGGCGCAATGCGAATGTTACGATCAAGCGGGTCTTTTCCATAAGGATAAGTCGCGCCTGCACCTGTCATGGTCACACCAGCTTCTTTTGCCTTTTGCACAACAGCTTTTGCACAATGATCAAGCGTATTTAAACTAATAAAATATCCGCCATTTGGCTTGTGCCATTCTGCAATGTCTTTCCCGCCAAGTGTTTCATCAAGAATGGAAAGAACGAGGTCAAACTTTGGCTTAATGATCGCAGCATGTTTTCTCATATGTTCCTTCAAGCCTTCTGGATTCTTGAAGAAACGAAGGTGTCTTAATTGATTGATTTTGTCTGGTCCAATCGTTTGAATCGATAATTGTTTTTGAGTAAAGCTCACATTATCCGGGCTAGATGCCATGAGTGCAATACCTGAGCCTGGGAATGTAATTTTAGAAGTAGACGCAAACATAAACACACGATTTGGGTGCCCTGCTTCCTCTACTGCTTGAAAAATATCTTTTAACGTATCAGGCGTATCAGTTAGGTGATGGACTGCGTATGCATCATCCCAAAAAATGCGGAAGTCGTCTGCTTTTGTTTTCATCGAAGCAAGGCGGTCAACCACCTCATCTGAATACGTAATGCCATCTGGGTTGCTATATTTTGGTACACACCAAATGCCTTTAATCGCTTCATCCTCTGCGACCAATTTTTCGACCTGATCCATATCAGGTCCATCAGCTTTCATATCTACCGTGATCATCTCTATGTTAAATAGCTCACAAATGGAAAAGTGACGGTCATATCCTGGGCTTGGTGCAAGGAATTTTACCTTTGGCAGCTTTCCCCAAGGTGTTTTGCTGTCATATACGCCGTGGGTCATGGCACGGGCAATGGTATCGTGCATCATATTAAGACTGGAATTACCGCCGATGATGATTTGTTCTGGTTTCAGATTGAGCACATCTGCAAAAAATGTCTTCGTTTCAGGAAGCCCTGTCAAACCGCCATAGTTACGCACATCTGTGCCATCTTCAGCCGTCATCGCATCCTTTGATGTCACAACATCGAGCATACCCATAGACAAATCGAGCTGTTTTGGTGAAGGTTTTCCTCTAGACATGTCTAAGTGTAAGTTTTTACTTTTATAAGCTTCGTACTCATTTTGTAGTGCTGCATATAGGTCATTTAATTCTGCTTCACTTAACGCTGTAAAACCGCTCATCTTTGATTGTGCCTCCCGTATTCTTCATAGTTTCATTCGTCATTTGTTTTTTCTTCACCATTTTACCACTACCTGAAAAAGAGAGTCATTATAAATATCAAAAAAATCACACAACTTTTTTTGACGATTCATCCAATTTTTACAGGGTGCGGTCAATGGAAAAAGAAGAGAAATCCTGTGCAGCTTCTGTCAGCGGGAATATATCGCGGGCTTCTTTCAATAGTTGTTTCAGTGCCTCTTCTCCTTGGTAACGTGCACTAATATGGGTCAAAATTAATCTTTTTGCGCCTGCTTCCTGCGCTGTTTTCGCTGCTTGCTCTGTCGTGCTGTGATAATAATTGTAGGCTAGATCAGCATCTTCTTTACCGAATGTTGCTTCATGGACTAACACATCCGCATCCTTGGCAAGCCTTGTTATATTCTCGCATAAACGGGTATCTCCTGAAAATGCAACGATCCTCCCTTTTTTAGGGGGTTCCAAATAATCGGTTCCATCAATGATTCTTCCATCTTCGAGTGTCACGGTTTCCCCATTTTTCAACCTCTGATACAAAGGTCCAGGTTTTACACCGATTTCTTTTAGGTCTTCGGCTTTTAATGCACCTGGTACATCTTTTTCCACTACCCGATAGCCGTAAGCTGGAATACCGTGAGATACTCGTCTTGCTTCTACTTGAAAGGTATCATCTTCAAATACGATCCCTTCATCTATCTCTATGATATGCAGCGGATATGTCAAATGCGTTTGTGTAGCTGAAAGTGCTGCGTTCACAAACGCTTTGATGCCCTTAGGTCCATAGATCGTTAGTTCATCCTCTCCGCCTTGGAAGGATCTGCTGCCAAGCAGTCCTGGGAGACCGTATACATGATCACCATGCATATGAGTGATAAATATTTTCTCAATTTTTCTCGGTTTAATCGTTGTATGTAATATTTGATGCTGCGTCGCTTCTCCACAATCAAAAAGCCACACTGCTTTTCTTTCTTCTAAAAGCTTTAGCGCAGTGCAAGTGACGTTTCTAGTTTTTGCAGGAATGCCTGCACCAGTTCCTAAAAAGAGCAGTTCCATTACTTTTCCTCCTAAAGCCGGTATACAATATCTTCATTCATATAGAATACATGAAGAGAAGGTAAATGTGAATTCACCGGAATTTTCGAAAAAAGTCAAACGAGAGCAGAAAAAGTCGAATCAAATGTTTGCTTTACGAACAATGAACCTTTAAAATAAAGAAAATGTACATACATTCTGGTTTTTACAACAATGCTACGAATAAAGTGAGGTACTTTTCGTGAATACAGAAACTAACAATCCAAAAGCAGTCATTGTCATTTTTGGCGCAACAGGAGATCTTGCCAAACGCAAGCTCTACCCTTCTATACATAGACTTTATCATAGCGGAAAACTTGGTGATCAATTCGCCGTCGTGGGTGTTGGACGCCGTCCGTGGTCTCATGAGGATCTAAGAGCTGTGGTGAAAGAATCTGTTTCTTCTAATGATGCAGAAGCGAAAATAGAGGAATTCAGTTCACATTTTTATTATCACGACTTTGACGTATCAAGCCCTGCTTCCTATCAATCGCTTAACACACTTCTAGCAGGCCTTGAAGATACGTACAGCATCCCAAACAACCGGATGTTCTATTTAGCGATGGCACCGGAATTCTTCGGAACGATTGCAAAGTTCCTAAAAAGTGAAGGTGTATCAAAAACAACTGGCTGGTCAAGACTTGTCATCGAAAAACCATTTGGCCATGACTTGCCAAGTGCGAAAAAGTTAAATGAAGAAATTCGAGATGCATTCTCTGAAGATCAAATTTATCGTATTGACCACTATCTCGGTAAACAAATGGTTCAAAACATTGAGGTCATCCGTTTTGCAAATGCCATCTTTGAACCACTTTGGACAAACCGATATATCTCAAACATTCAAATTACATCTAGTGAATCATTAGGGGTTGAAGACCGGGCCCGTTATTACGAAAGTTCAGGTGCACTAAGAGACATGGTCCAAAACCATATGCTTCAAATGGTTGCACTTTTAGCAATGGAGCCGCCAATTAAACTGAATACCGAGGAAATCCGCAGCGAAAAACGGAAAGCATTACGCGCTCTTCGTCCTTTCTCTAAAGATGAGGTCGATCAATTCTTTGTCCGCGGACAGTATGATGCTGGTACGGTTGATGGCGGCATGGTTCCTTCGTATCTTGAAGAGCAAAATGTAGACCCGAACTCAAACACGGAAACATTCGTTGCAGGGAAGCTGCTCATTGATAACTTTAGATGGGCCGGCGTGCCATTTTACATTCGTACTGGAAAACGTTTAGAAAAGAAATCTACTCAGATCGTTGTTCAATTTAAAGACATTCCAATGAACCTGTACTATGGTAACGGAAATTCCATGCATCCAAACTTACTCGTCATCCACATTCAGCCAGATGAAGGTATTACCCTTCACCTGAACGCTCGTAAGCTTGATGGCGGTACATTTGCAAAACCGATTAAGCTCGACTACCAAACAAACTATAACGACATCATGAATACACCAGAAGCCTATGAAAAGCTGATTCATGACTGCTTGCTAGGCGATGCTACGAACTTTGCTCACTGGGATGAAGTGGCGCTTTCTTGGAACTTTGTGGATCCGATTTCTGAGAAATGGGCAGAAAACAAAACATTAAAACCAAATTATCCTGCTGGTTCTATGGGACCGAAAGAAGCCGATGAGCTTCTAGAAAAAGACGGGTATCATTGGTGGAATATATAAAATGATATAAAAAAGAGCAGTCTCCCTTGGGGGTTCTGCTCTTTTTTTAACGTCCTGTTTTTGTAATTTCAACCGTTGAAAAGTCGAACTTATCATAGCGGTGATGACTAAAGGAGTACTCAAACGGCCGGCCTGTGTTTAAATAAGCAACCTGCTCGACTTCTAGCACAGGATCCGTTGGGTCACAGCCTAAATATTGCTGGTCCAGCTCGTCTGATTTAGCTGCTCTAATTTTCTTATGCGCTCCTGCCACTTTTAATTTCAAATCATTTGATATGTAGCCATAGATTGATCCCAATAGAACCTCTTCATCTATTCCCTTAATGAGATTGACGGGCATAAACGTTTTTTCTAATACATATGGCTCCTCGTCCACAAGACGGAGACGGATGATGTCATAAATGGGTGTGGTGGAGTCTATGGATAGGTGGGCTGCCACCTCTTTGCTTGGAAAATGGACATCAAAGTGAATGATTTGAGTCGTGACGTTTTTATCCGCCATGACTTTTGTGAACCCTTTATTTTCATGTCCTGACACATTGATTGCCCCTTGATTGAGCGCTGCCTTCACAATAAATGTACCGTGTCCTCTTTTTCTAAAGAGCAGACCTTCTGCTACGAGAAGATCGAGCGCACGCTTCATCGTCATTCGGCTGCATTGAAATTCAGCGGCAAGCGAGTTTTCATCTGGAATGGGTTGATCTTCTGGATAATATGCTGTTCCTATTCGTTTTCTGATTTCTTCTGAAATGAGTTCGTACTTTTTCATCTCACACCACCAACTGACTTGTTTTTTCATAGCTTCCTCTCATTCTACACTAAGCCTAGTGAGCTTAAAAGGTACGAGCCATTTTTGTTTCATCCACTTATGGCCACATAAGAAAAATACTTGCCCTTTTCAAGGAAAGAGCAAGTATTTTGATTAAAAACCGTCATTTTCTGATACCGATTGAAACCAGTATCCGCTTTTCTTAATCGTACGTTTTCCGTCTTCTTGAAGATCAACTGAGACAAATCCATAGCGATTCTTATAGGCATTCGACCATGACCAATTATCCATAAACGTCCACAGATGATAGCCTTTTACATTACTTCCTTCTTGAATGGCTTGATGCACCCATTTAAGATGCTCAGAAATAAAGTCAATGCGGTAATCGTCATGAATCATTCCTTCTTCATCCTTAAACCGCTCTTCTCCTTCGACACCCATTCCATTTTCAGAAATAAAGCATTCAATATTATCATAGTCTGTTTGGACTTTTTTCAATATATCATAAATGCCTTTTTCATAGATTTCCCAGCCACGATACACATTCATTTTTCTTCCCGGCATGTCAAACGCATCAAAATAATGATTTGGCATAAATGGTGCATTTGGATGCGGCATATGCTCTTTCGCTTTCACTCTTCTTGGCTGATAATAGTTGATTCCAAGGAGGTCGACGGTATTCTCTTGAATGAGCTCAAGGTCTCCTTCTTGCATACTAGGCATAAAGCCTTCTTTCTTTAACACCTCTACTAGTTTCTCTGGGAAATGTCCCTTCACCGCAGGATCTAGGAAGGAACGGTTAAAGAAAGCATCCGCCATCTCAGCTGCTTCTAAATCGCGCGGATTCTGGCTTCTCGGATAAGATGGGGTAAGATTGAGGATGATGCCAATCTTCCCGCCTTGCTTCAACTTTTTATAAGCCGCAATCGCCTTCGCATTTGATAAAAGTTCATGATAACCGACCTGTACAGCCTTTTGGAAATCGACTTCATTTGGATAATGAAAGCTATACATATATCCGCCTTCTACAGGAACGATCGGTTCATTATGGGTAAACCATTTTTTCACCCGATCGCCAAATAATTGAAAGCATAATTCTGCATAGCTCACATAATCATCTACTACCTGTCTGTTGACCCAGCCGCCTTTTTCCTGTAGCGCCATTGGCATATCGAAATGGTACAGGTTCACAAACGGCTCAATATCATGTGCAATCAGTTCGTTGATCACATCATTGTAAAAAGATACTGCTTCTTCATTGACCGAACCTTTCCCTTCAGGCAAAAGACGTGACCAGGAAATGGATAACCGGAATGAATTGTGCCCAATTTCTTTCATCAGACGAATATCTTCTTTATATTTTCGGTAAAATTGGGATGTCACGTTCGGTCCTACGCCATCAAAAAAACGAGTCGGCTCTTGCTCAAACCAATGATCCCAAATATTCGGTCCTTTTCCATCACCAGGGACGCTGCCTTCTGTTTGCGTGGCAGAGGCAGAAGATCCCCACCAGAAACCTTCTGGAAATGAATATGATTGCTTGTTATTTTCCATCGACATGTATTGAGTCTCCTTCACCTTTGATGTTGGTTGTTTTTGTTTTTTCCGTTGTGGTTATTTTTTCATTCTTCACATTCATACGGTCAATAAATTTCAGGAACGGGAACCAAATGACAAACACGATCATCAGGTTAAACAGCTGAAGCAGGCCGCCCGCCAGTGAATTGGTTGCCATTATTCCGCTAATAAAGATCGGCACCGTCCAGGGAATATTCACGCCAGTCGGCGGTGGTACAATGCCTGATGCCATCGCAAAATAAGAAATACATGTAATAACCATTGGCGCCAAAATCCATGGAATGAGAATAAGCGGGTTCATGACAATCGGTAAACCGAAGATAATCGGTTCATTGACGTTAAATAATCCTGGTCCTAAGCCGAGCTTTGCTACTTGTTTTAATTGCTTACTTTTCAGGAAAATTAAAATCGTAAACACAACAGCCAGCGTCATACCGGTTCCGCCCATACCAACCGTATAAATTTCGATAAACTGCTTGCTGATGATATTCGGAACCTCACCAGTTTTTGTATAGCTCTCTAGGTTTTGAATGGACAACGTATTCCAAATGGGGTCCATGACAGAGTTGATAATAATTTGGCCGTGAAGCCCAAAGAACCAAAGAATTTGTATAAAGAAAACAGCGATCAAGGTCGGAATGATACCGCTTCCAAGTCCGACAAGCGGTGCCTGAATCGCATGATAAATCAAGTCATGCATATTTGTTTTGAAGCCTTGTGTAATGATGATATTGATCAGTAAAAAGGCTGTGAGTGTCAAAGTAGCCGGGATCAGTGCAGCAAAAGACTTAGCAACAGCTGGCGGAACCCCCTGCGGCATATTGATGACAAATTTCTTTTGGACAAAATAACGATAAATTTCAGCAGACAAAAAGCCTGTGATCATTCCAAGGAACATCCCCTTTGCTCCTAAACGATCGACTGGTATTACGCCTGCAATAGATGCACCGCCTTCTTGTTCTAGTAGAAATGGCGTCAGAAGTAAGAAAGACGCTAATGCAATCACGCCGCCAAATACAGCTTCCACATCATAGCTTTTCGATAAATAGTAGCCAATCCCAAATACAACAAACACACTCATAATGCTGATGGTCGCACTTGGCGCGATATTCAGTGCAGACTGGACGCCTTCCAGTGCGGTTTGACTCATGATTTTATCTAAAAATGGCAAATTCATTAGCACAACCATAATGGAACCAAAAATGGTGAGCGGGAACGCAAGCATAAAGGCATCCCGTAATACGCCCAAATAGCGGTTGTTGTTCAGTCTCCCAGCAATTGGAACCAAAATAGCACTTATTTTATCAAACATTGGTTTCCCCCCTTGTTTACACCTTTTATTGTTTAAGCGTTTGGAAAATTGGCAGGAGCTCTCCCACAAGCTCCTTGATCGTAATAGTCGACATTAAGTGGTCTTCGGCGTGCATGAGCAATAAGGAGAAAGGCGTTTTCTCCCCGCCTGCCTCTTGCTGCACGAGTTGAAAATGGATGCCATGTGCATGACGTAAATCTTCTTCTGCTTCTTTCATGAGACCAAATGCCTCATCTTCTTGACCTTCTCGAAATTGTTTAAGAGATTGAAGCAATTTGCTGCGTGCATTACCGCTGTGTAAGATCAATTGAAAACTGACTTGTTCCTCTGTGAGCCCTTCGAGTGTTTTCTTTTCCATTCTTTACGATTCCTCCATCAATGTAACGGCTTGTTCATACGCTTTTTGTCCATCGGCAAGCCCGTACGCCTGCATATCGATGACCTCTACTGCAATCCCGTATTTTGTTGCTTCTTTTTGAAGATCCCCTTTTAAAAAGCTCATTTGCGGTCCAATTAACACAACATCCGCATTCGCCATTTCTTTTCTCGCTTGATCTTGCCCAACTGCCCAAATTTCTGCCTCGTCCCCTATTGAGTCGGCATGAGCCTTCATCTTTGTAACTAGTAAACTCGTAGACATTCCTGAACTGCATGCTAATAAAATACGTTTCATTTCTCTCACCCCATTGTTGTAATAAAAGCGCTTCCATTTAATATTATATATTTTTATTTTTAAATGTCTAGACATTTCATTTTATTTGTCTGTATTTTATATAAAAAAAGAGCGTTTGTTTGTGTACGCTCTTTTTCTTTCTTCTTATCCTTTTCCTGCTTGGAAGCCAGGATATTTTGTCATACCGCCGTCCACATAGAGTGTCAAGCCTGTGACATAGCTTGCCTCTTTTGACGCCAGCCAGACAGCACATGCTGCCACTTCTTCAGGCTTTCCAATATAGCCAATGGGGATCAGTTCAATCACGCCTTTTTTCAATGCGGGATCATCGAATTTTTCCTTATTGATCGGGGTATCGATGGCGCCTGGTGCAATACTGTTTACACGTATTTTTTTAGGGGCATATTCTAGTGCCAGCGTTTCTGTCAGCAGCTTGGCGCCCCCTTTACTTGCTGCATAATGCACGAAATGAGGCCAAGGGATTTGCTGGTGAACCGACGACATATTGATGATCGATCCTTCTATTCCGTGATCTGTCATATACTTCAATGCATCACGGCAGCCTAGAAACATACCTGTTAAATTGGTCGACATGACTTTGTTCCAATTATCCAGCGTCATTTCTGTGGAAGGCACTTCGTTTTCAATGCCTGCGTTATTGATCATGACATCAAGGCTTCCGTACGTATGAACGGCTTTATCAATCATTGCCTGCATATCCTCTTCCTTTGAGACATCTCCCTTGATTTTCACAGCTTGTCCGCCATTTTTTTGAATATCCGCAATGGTGTCATCTGGATTTTCTTGATCTGAGAAATAATTGATCACCACATTGGCTTTTTCTTGTCCAAACCGGCGCGCCATCGCTTGACCTATTCCTGTACCAGCTCCTGTAATCAGGACTGTTTTCCCTTTTAAATCTGGATACATTCGTTTACCCTCCTATTTTGTAAAGCCTAGCAGCACGCCGCCTGCAATGATCATCAAGCAGCCTGCAATGACAAAGCTTGTTCTGGATGCTTTCTCTTTTAATAAGTAAATGCCGCCTAATGTTGAGATGACTATCCCTGTCTGTGACATCGAAAAACTTACGGCAACACCAATAAGCGGAATAGCCAAAAGAAGTCCGAGATTTCCTGTCGACCAAACCAAACCGGCAATGATATTTTTAAACGTATATTTACTAAACGGGTTCTGCTTAAGACTAATCGCCAAGGATGAAAGCAGCATGCCGACCGATTGCGGAACGAGCGCAGACCAGCCATCAATATGAAACCATCTCAAAATGACAACATATCCGACATAACCAACCGTTGAGATGAGCAGAATCATGATCCCTTTTTTGAAATTGCTACCGTTCCCGCCACCATTCTTTTTTTGGCCGAGCGATGTCAGCACAACACCTGCAATAATCAGTAAAATAGCACAAGAACCAATGAGTATGACCGTCATCGTTTGCCATTCTTTGAAGACCATGACGCCAAATAAAGTAGTGCTCACAAGCTGCATGCCCGTTGATAAAGGAACCGCCTTCGAGACTCCGAGAAACGCAACACTTGAAAGCTGATTCATTTGTCCAATGCTCCAAAAGATGCCTGAAATCACAGAAACCGCAAAAATAAGCGGTGTCAGCTCTGGCATTTTGATGAAGAAGGCTGCAATTGAAAATATAAATGCACCAAGCGTAATACCAAGGGTTTGCTGGTAAGCATTCCCGCCAAGTTTGACACTGATGAGAACAATACTTCCCCAAAATATCGCTGGGAGAAGTGCATATAAGATGCCCACTTCGATCCCTACTTTCTTTTCTTTTTTACATAGCATCCCTCTTTTTCGCATTTTTAGCCGAAAAGATGCAAACACAAAAAAACCTTACCAAAGGGTAAGGTTTTTCAGTCGTTCTATGTTTATTTCATCCATTCCGTATGGAAGATGCCTTCTTTATCTGTGCGCTCATACGTATGGGCACCGAAATAGTCACGCTGCGCTTGAATTAAGTTCGCTGGCAGGACAGCTGTGCGATAGCTATCAAAGTAAGCAAGTGCACTTGACAATGAAGGAACAGGAACTCCTTGCTCCACTGCAAGCGAAATGACTTTACGAAGAGATGATTGATAGCTTTGAGCAATATCCTTAAAGTAAGGATCAAGCAATAGGTTTTTCAGTTCAGGGTTACGGTCATATGCTTCTTTAATTTGTTGTAAGAAGGCTGCACGAATGATACATCCACCACGGAAGATCATTGCAATTTCACCGTATTTTAAATCCCAGTTATACTCATCAGATGCTGCTTTCATTTGCGCAAAACCTTGTGCATACGAGCAGATTTTACTCATGAATAAAGCTTTTCTAACCGCTTCGATCAGCTCTTGTTTATTCTCTGCTAATTGCGCTGGCTTAGGACCTTCGATTAATTGACTTGCTTCAACACGCTCATCTTTCATTGCTGAAATGTAGCGGGCGAAAACAGACTCAGTAATGATTGGAAGCGGAACACCTAGATCAAGAGAACTTTGGCTCGTCCACTTTCCAGTTCCTTTTTGTCCAGCTTTATCTAAGATGACATCCACAAGCGGCTGGTTTGTTTCTTCATCCACTTTTGTGAAAATATCAGCTGTAATTTCGATTAAATAGCTGTCAAGCTCGCCTTTATTCCATTCTGAGAATACTTCATGAAGCTCCTCTGCTGACAATCCAGCCACATGCTTCAAGATAAAGTATGATTCAGAAATCAACTGCATGTCTCCGTACTCGATGCCGTTATGGACCATTTTGACATAATGTCCTGCTCCATCTGGGCCGATATACGTTGTACATGGCTCGCCATCTACTTTCGCAGAGATCGCTTCTAAAATTGGTTTCACTAGCTCATGCGCTTCTTTTTGACCGCCAGGCATGATCGATGGACCTTTTAGTGCACCTTCTTCACCGCCGGAAACACCTGTACCAATGAAGTGGATACCACTTTCCGCAAGCTCTTGATTACGTCTTTGCGTATCCTTGTAATATGTATTTCCACCATCAATTAAGATGTCACCTTTCTCTAGGTGAGGAAGTAATGATTGAATGGTTGCATCCGTTGCTGCACCAGCTTTTACCATTAAAAGAATTTTACGCGGTGTTTCAAGCGACTGAACAAATTCTTCGATGCTGTATGTGCCTACAACGTTTTTCCCTTTTGATTCTTGAAGAAATTCTTCCGTTTTGCTGCTAGATCTGTTATAAACGGACACGGAGAACCCGCGGCTTTCAATATTAAGGGCAAGGTTTTTCCCCATAACGGCTAGTCCAACCACACCGATTTGTTGTTTTGACATAATTCTGACGTCCCTTCTAACACACTATATTGATTACTGCTGAAATGATGTACCCTTTGAAATTACCACAACACCACCTCTTTTATCAAGTTTTCAGGCTAGTCATTTCCTTTTTCGTCCTGAAAAAAGTCTTTATTAAAACTTGTTCCACTTATTTTGCTCTCTTTTTCCTTGATGGTCATCCCTCTTTGAACGAGTGATTTTCCATACTTTTCTTTTAGCCCTTCTAAAATGGTTTGAAGAGGCTCTTCTTTTGCATCTTCTGTATAGGAAAATAAATCAAGCTGTTTAACGGCTGCTTTTCGTTCTACAAGGTCTGTCCCCGTCACACCTAAGAGCCTCACAGGCTGGTCATTCCAATGTTTAAGGAATAACTGCCTTGCTGCCTCAAATAAGTCTTCCTTCCGATCCGTCGGATTCGTGAGGGTGACACTTCGCGTGATATTTTTCCAGCTTGCGTACCGAATCATGATGAGCAGCCGATTTGCCATCACTTCTTTTCTCCTTAACCTTGCACTCACAGATTGTGACAGCTTATCAATTAACGCGACAAGTTCATCTGGATCGTCAGAATCATGAGGAAGGGTTGACGAATTACCGACGGATTTAAATTCGTATATCCTTTCTGGGTCCACGATGCCGTCATGTTCACCATTCGCCTTTTGCTTTAATCTCGGTCCATTGATGCCTAGTAATTCCTTTAGTGTATACTCATTTGCTTTCGCTAAATCTTCAATGGTATGAATGCCAATCGTTTTCAATTTATCTGCCGTTTTTTGTCCAACTCCGTGCATGTCACCCGCTGGTAGCGGCCATAGCATTTGGGGTACATCTCGTTTACGCAAAATGGTGATGCCCATTGGTTTTTTCCAATTAGACGCCATTTTCGCTAAAAATTTATTCGGTGCAATGCCAATACTTGAAGGAAGCATGAGCTCCTCTACAAGCCTCGTTTGAATATCATGAGCCGTTTTCACCGCATGCTCGGCATATGGCGTATGCGTTAAATCAATATAGCCCTCGTCAATGGATACAGGCTCGACTAAATCGCTGTATTCTCTTAGTATTGTAAACATCTCTTGTGAGGAGCTTCGGTACCGGTCAAAGTTTGGTGTACGGACAATCAGCCCCGGACAAAGCCGCTTCGCTTCCCATAACGGCATCGGGGGCTTTACACCTAGCGCTCTTGCCTCGTAGCTACACGTCACCACAATCCCTTTACGCTCTTTCGCATTTCCGCTAATGGCTAAAGGTTTCCCTCTCAAAGAAGGATCATACGCCATTTCTACATTCGCATAAAACGCATTCATGTCTATATGAAAAATAATATTTGACATTGGCATAACCCCATTTTCTTAAATCCCTATATTTTGATCAGAAGTTCCGAATCGATCAAATATGATTAATCTCTTTTATGCTCAATTATACATTGATTTATTTCATCTTTCCTCAAAAAAACCTTCTCTAAAAAAGAGAAGGTTTCAGATTGTTGACAAAGGGCTAAAATGATTTTTATTTTAGCCCTTTGTCTTCTTTTCAGCGTGAATTGAAAACCCTTGAAGTCTAGGAAGATTGAGCACTGGAGCGGAGCGAATTCAACATTCGTGAGCACCAGCGCGCAGATCTGACAACGAATACGAGGGTTTGTCTACACGCTAAAACCTTCTCTAAAAAAGAGAAGGTTTCACGAATTACACTTTTTCTTCAAGCATACCATTTTGATATTGAATAGCCTCGTATGTTAACACTTCATTTTTAGTGTCATTCAAATGTTTCACAACCGGAGTAGGCTGCTGATTAAAATTCATACTCAAGCTTTGATTGGAATAGTGGCCAGCTGGATCAATATAATACTTGTAATCAATAACTCTTTCCACATCAATGTCTGCGTAAGCAATTCCCTCTGTTTCAGCTGGAACCATATCACTGATCGGTTCTCCATCTGGACCGTAAATGCACGTATGCCCACTCTTAAATGTTTCAAAGTAATCTCTTTGCTCCTGCGTTAAACAAATCATCTCTTTCATTTCTTCCGTATAGATAGAAGAAGTCATCAGCACAAAAGTTTGTGTCGCGATGGCATAATATCTACTTGAAATTTCATCATCAAAATAACCTGGCCAGGACGCTACATGAACCTGTTCATTTTGAGCATTCATCGCCATCAGATCTAGTGGCACTTGATGCTCCCAGCACATCAATCCGCCAAGGTTGCCAATTTCAGTTTGAAAAACTGGCATCATGCTTCCACTTCCATCTCCCCAAATCAGTCTTTCTGCTACAGAAGCTCTCATTTTCCGATGTTTCCCTATTAAATCCCCATTTGGGTTAAACCAAAGTTGAGCTAAATAGAGAGAGCCGCCATCTTTTTCACTGCATGATATACAAACGTACGTTTCATTCCTTTTTGCTGCCTCGCTTATTTTTTGAATAGCTAAGCTAGGGATTTCGACTGCATTTTTATATAATTCGTGATAGAACTTTCTTGTATATTCTGGATGACCAATAAAAGCAAACCAAGGATAACCAGGTAAAAATGCTTCTGGGAATGCTACAAGTTTTGCACCATTTGAAGCTGCCTCGTCGATCAGTTCACATGATTTCTGAACGGTTGCCTCCAAATTTAAGTAGATAGGTGCTACTTGTACCGCAGCTGCTCGAAACTTCGGGTAAATACTTGTCATATTAAAAACCTCCATTTCTTCTATTCCCCCTCATTATAAGATAGGAATTATGAAGTTTGGATGACAAATACCATTTTATGCAAAATAAGGATTTATACTCGGTAGAGAAAACACGTGATCCTGTTAGACATTTCACAATGTGTATAGTACACTGTGAGTAATGAAATGGATGTGATAATCATGATTATTGATACATTCAATGAAGTCTTTTTCCTTGTTGAATTCTTTACGATTATTCTTCCAGCGCTGACGGCCATCGGTATTGCGTTTTTATTAAAAGACTGCCGTATGAACGAACACCTCGGTGGACATCGTTTGGAAGAGTTGGACGCATCTTTATTGAATCGAACAGACTTTCTGTTTATCATATATGATCGCATTACAACTTGGATTAGTAAAGTCATTCGAATGAAACGATCATCGAACGATGATGAAGACCATTCGCTTCCTCTCTCTAATTAATTTTTTAAAAAATGAGGAGGAAACGAATTGAAACGTTTATTAACGATTTGTACGACTTTATGTTTAATGATGATTGCCTCACCTGCTTTTGCAGCGAGTGGGCAAACGAATGCGAGCTCTGATGGGTTTTTCCATCATTATTTTGTCCAGCCTTTTTCTGAGCTGATCATTTGGCTTGCGAACTTCTTCCATGATGATTATGGTTTATCGATTATGTTCGTGACCTTGATCGTCCGTCTGCTGATTTTCCCTCTTTTTGCGAACCAATTTAAGAAGCAAAGAGTCATGCAGGAGAAAATGGCACTAGTAAAGCCTCAAATTGATGAAATTCAAAGCAAATTGAAGAAAACGAAAGAACCTGAAAAACAAAAAGAACTACAAATGGAAATGATGAAAGTATACAAAGAGAACAATGTGAACCCGCTGGCAATGGGCTGTCTGCCTATGCTGATTCAAATTCCAATTGTTCTTGGCTTTTACTCAGCGATCCGCTCAACACCTGAGATCGCAACACATTCGTTCCTATGGTTTAACTTAGGACAAACCGATCTATTGGTCGCAATCTTTGCAGGCGCTATGTATTTCTTGCAATTTTATGTTACGCAAAGGTTTGCGAAGCAATCAGGCACCCAGACAGAGGCTGCGCTGAAACAAGCCAAAGTGATGGGCATGATTTTCCCAATCATGATGCTGTTTATTTCAATCAATGCACCCGCTGCCCTTCCTTTATACTGGATGACAAGCGGATTATTACTCACAATCCAAACCATTATTTTAAATGTCATGTACCAAAAATCAAAATCAAAAGCTGAGGCAAACGACCAAGCTAGCCCAGCTGCTGAATAAAAATAATCCCCTTATCTGATGATAAGGGGATCTTCTTTATGCCAATTCTTCTTTTAACCGCGCTGGCAATTGATCGAGATCCTCAATTCTCCCAAGGAACTTATTCGGGTCCACTTGTAAAATCATCTTGTTCTCTCTCTCCACAACGCCGAAGAAATATTCAGAGGCTTTCGTGTTCATATGAAATGGCTTGATCTCGCTTAGCTCGATATCGATAATATCTTTTGCATCCGAGACAAGACAGCCTACCATTTGTCCGTTTAATTCAAATAGCAACACCTTGGACTGTTCGTTCACATCAAGAGGCTTTCCGTGAAGCATCACGCCTGTGTCACTGACAGGAATGACCTCTCCCCTTAAAGACATGAGTCCTTTTATTTCTTTAGGTAGGTTCGATACTTCTTGTAAATAAGGGACCTTCTCAATCGAACGAATATGCTCTACACTAATGCCAAAATCCTCTTGCCCCACTTGGAAAATAATGATCTTTTGCGTGCTCACAGAGTCTCCTGCCTTTACGATGGATTTGTCGTTTCTTCGATAATGGCGAGAACCATTTCAGCTGTTTTGACTAATTCTTCAATCGGCATTTTCTCATTTTTCGTATGAATATCTTCATATCCAACAGCTAAGTTGACAGTTGGGACGCCGTTTCCTGCAATGACGTTTGCATCACTGCCACCACCGCTCGTCTGTAGTTCTGATGGACGGCCAATTTTCGCAGCCGCTTTTTTCGCCACTTCTACGACTTGATCGCCGTGAGAGAATTTGAAGCCTGGATACATGATGTCAATGTGTACATCGGCACTTCCGCCCATTTCTTTAGCGGTTTTTTCAAAGGCTTCTTTCATCTTCGCTACTTGTGCTTCCATTTTTGCAGGTTCTAAAGAGCGTGCTTCCGCAAGGATATCGACTTGATCGCACACAATATTCGTTTGCGTTCCGCCTTCAAAACGACCAATATTCGCCGTTGTTTCTTCATCAATTCGGCCAAGCGGCATACTGGCAATGGCTTTTGATGCAATGGTAATCGCAGACACACCTTTTTCAGGCGCGACACCTGCGTGAGCTGTTTTCCCGTAAATGGTTGCGCGTACTTTTGCCTGTGTTGGCGCAGCTACGATAATGGTTCCGACCTTGCCATCTGAATCAAGGGCATAGCCGTATGAAGCTGTCATCAACTTCGGATCTAACGCTTTTGCTCCGACAAGTCCTGATTCCTCACCTGCTGTGATGACAAATTCAATCGTTCCATGCGGTAAATTCTTCTCTTTCAGCACACGGATTGCTTCAAACATTGCCGCAAGTCCTGTCTTATCGTCAGCACCAAGAATGGTTGTTCCATCTGTTTTCACATAGCCGTCTTCAATGACTGGTTTTACGCCATTGCCCGGAACAACTGTATCCATATGAGACGTGAAATAGATGGTATCAGCCTCTTGATTGCCTTCCAGTGTACAGATGAGGTTGCCTGCACCGTGGCCTGTTTTCGCTTTTGAGTCGTCTTCCACCACTTTTAGTCCAAGCTGTGAGAATTTTTCTTTTAAGACTTCCACAATTTTCTCTTCGTGTTTCGTTTCCGAATCAATCTGAACAAGTTCTAAAAATTCGTCTAGCAAACGTTTTTCATTGATCATGATGATGCTCCTCCTCTTATAGCGGCATGTTGCCATGCTTTTTTAACGGTCTATCTTCTTCCTTCCTGCGAAGCAAATCAAATGAGCGAATCAATCGCTCTCTCGTTTCAGCCGGCATGAAAATATCGTCTATTAGCCCTGCCTGAGCTGCTTTTAATACACTTGGCTCCATCTCAATCTCGCGGGAAGCAGGATGAACGATTTCGTCTGCGAACGTTTTCCCCATGACATCAATTTCTGCCGCTGGCCATGCATAAACAAAGTCAGCGCCTAAGCCCTTGCTATTCATTGCGACATACGCACCGCCATACGCCTTTCTTAAAATCACCGTGATTTTTGGAACGGTCGCTTCAGCGTACGCATATAAAAGCTTTGCGCCGTGACGGATAATTCCCGCATGCTCGGCTTTTTCCCCTGGTAAAAAACCAGGGACGTCTACAAGTGTTAAGAGCGGAATATGAAACGCATCGCAAAATCGAATAAACCTGGCCGCTTTATCAGCAGCGTCAAGGTCAAGACTTCCTGCCAGCACCTTTGGCTGATTGGCAACTATACCAATTGAAGCCCTTTGTAATTTGGCAAACCCTGTAACGATATTTTTTGAGAAACAAGGCTGCGTCTCAAAGAATGAGTCTGAATCGATGATCGCTGTCACCACTTGTTTGACGTCATAGGTGCGTGATGGATCCTTCGGCAAGATGTCGCCTGGATCAGCTGCGTCTTGCTTACTCGTTTCAGCGTCCATGACAGTCTGTTGTTTCGTTGGTATGTACGTTAAAAGTGTTCGAACCGCTTTTAACACGTCTTTCTCATCTTTGCCAGTATAGTGCACATTCCCGCTTGTCTGATGCTGAACACTTGCACCGCCAAGACGGTCAGGACAGACCGTTTCTCCTGTTGCCTTTTCTATGACTTTCGGACCTGTTAAAAACATATGAGCTGTCTGTTCTGTCATGAACACAAAATCAGTCAAGGCAGGAGAATAGACTGCTCCTCCAGCACAAGAGCCTAAAATAACGGATATTTGCGGGATTTGACCAGAGTACAGCACATTCCGTTTAAAAATCTGTCCGTATCCTTCTAATGATACCACACCCTCTTGAATTCTCGCACCACCTGAGTCTTTTAGACCGATGACCGGCATCTGATTTTTAGCTGCGAGATCCATTAGAGAAGCAATTTTTTTGGCATGTATTTCGCCTAAAGAGCCTCCATGCACTGTTGCATCTTGTGCATAAACACATACCGGCTTTCCATGAATGAGTCCAGTTCCAGTAACGACGCCATCACCGACATGCTCTGACATGCGGCCTGTTGCAAATCCTTGAATTTCCATGAAACTGCCCCCGTCAAGAAGTTCATGCAACCGCTGACGAACGGTTAGTTTCCCTTTGTTCCGGTGCGCAGCTGCACGTTTCACGCCGCCGCCCATGAATGCTTTTTCGCGCCATTTAGCCAAGTCATTGAACGATTCATTCATTGCCATGTTCCTCTCCTTTCAAGGGCTCGCACAATTCGAATAACACACCGGACGTTTCTTTCGGTGAAATAAAAGCAATCCGCTTCCCGCTCGCGCCTATCTGTGCTGATTGTTGGAGAAGCTCCACGCCAAGATGATCAAGACGGTTAAGGTCCGCCTGTATGTCACCTGACTTTAGCGCAATATGATGGAGTCCCTCTCCTCTTTTTGTTAAAAAGGTATGTAGTTTGCTGCTGCCGGACATCGGTTCAATTAATTCAATGTGCACATGATCAAGTGAAACGAAGGACGCTTTAATCTCCTGCTCAGGAATCTCTTGTATGTCTGAAAAATGCCAGTTAAACAGCTGTTGAAGAATTCGAGATGTGTTTTTTATAGAAAAGACCGCAATGGCAATATGGTCGATTTGATTCATCCGTTCACTTCCTTTGTTGATCACTTGTCGCATTTGAAAAAACGAGCTAGAATAAAGAAAGGTGCGTTCGTCGCAAAAAATCTTCGATTATAGGGGTGCGATATGTCTCAGAAAATGATGAAATTCATGGTATTGCTCATGATTAGCCTGTTGCTAATATCTTCGCTTTTAGCAGGAGCCGCAACCTTTTTATAAGGTTTCAATAAAAGCAGACAAGCAGGTGATTCGTTCAATCAACGAATGGCCTGTTTGTCTTTGGCAAGCTTTTCAAATGAATCGGTTGATGTTGTAATCCAAACTTTTGTCCCAACCGGAAGCTGGTCAAATAGAAGCTCTACATCTTGATTATGCAGTCTCACACAGCCTGCCGTGATAAATTTCCCTATCGATGTTTCGTCACTCGTCCCATGAATTCCGTATATTCTGCCATCTGTTCCTCGTGCATCAAATCCAATCCATCTTCTGCCAAGAGGGTTGTTCTTCGCACCGCCTTCAATATTCTTTTTTCTGTAATAGGGATCTTTCGCTTTGATCATAATGGTAAATTCCCCTTCTGGCGTTAAATCTGAAGTTTTCCCTGTAGAAGCAGGATATATTTTTTGGATTTGTCCTTGATCAATATAGGCAAGTTCATTGGTTTGTTTATTAATAATGACATAAGGGTCTCCTGGAAGCGGGTTTTGTCCGAGCGGCCAGATAGGTGAAAGGGACATGGTCAATACGGTATAAAATAAAAGACGCATAGGCTCCTCCTTTTTCATTAGATTGACCAATGAAGGAGGAACTCATGCGTCTCTATTCTTTCATCCCTTTAAAATAGCTTTTCAGTACTAAATATTGTTCCATTTCTCCGAGGAAATGAAACAGTGCAGCTCTTGCTTCAAACTCTTCTCTTGTTTGCGGCAGCGGGAGCTTATCGAACTCTTCTTTCATATCAATGAGGCGCCTTAAAAACTTATGCGCCGTGTTCCCTGGGTGAATATGTTCGCGTAAGTCTCTAATGTATTCTGCAATGATTTGTCCATGCTCTGTTGTAATGGAAATGGATGTGATCTTCGGAAGCACACGCTCGATGATTTCGAATTGCTTTTGCCTCATATTGAAATAATGATAATACAGGTTTTCATGTCTTAAGACATGGTTTTCAACATCACGATATGCAAGAGCTTTTGCTTCTTTAATCAATTGATGTGTCTCTGGTATTTCTTTGCCTGTCCAGTCTTGTTTCCCTGTCATTAAGTATTGTTCGATTTCCTCAAAAATTTTTGCAAAGTTGGCTTCAATCTGTTCGCTGTAGCGTTTAAGCTTTTTATCGACACTTGGCATATACAGGTTCATGATAAGTGCCACGCCAACACCAATCGTAATCAGCAGCAGCTCATTCCAAATGAGGTGAAGGGTAATCCCGCCCGACATGTATAAATGGAGGATGATGACTGAACTTGTGACAATCCCTTCTTTAATGCGGAGCAATACGGTTGTCGGAATAAAGACAAGCAGCATCAGACCAATCACAAAAGGATGATACCCAATCAGATCGAAAAATAGATAAGAAAATAAAATGGCAAGACTGCATGCGGCAAAGCGGGCACCTGATGCAAGAAGCGACCGTTTCTTTGTCACCTGAATACACAGAATCGTAATAATCCCGGCAGCGGAATAATTTTGAAGGCCAAGCAGTTGCGCAATATAAATGGCGATCGCTGTTCCTAATGCTGTTTTCAGCGTTCGGTAGCCGATTTTAAACATGATGTGAGTCACTCTTTTCTGTCTTGTTTCTATTCACTTATTGTGAAATGATGAACTTTTTTACTTTCCCCATTATAATCAAAAAAAGAAGGAGATGTTAAGTCTCCCTCTCTTTTTTCTTTATAATATTTTTTGTAAGAAGTCTTTCGCGCGCTGTGACGAAGGCGATTCAAAGAATTGCACAGGGTTTGCATCCTCTACAATTTTCCCATCGTCCATAAAGATCACGCGGTCAGCCACTTCTTTTGCAAAGCCCATTTCATGTGTGACGATCACAAGTGTCATTCCAGATTGAGCCAGCTCTTTCATGACCTCTAGCACTTCCTTGACCATTTCTGGATCTAGTGCAGACGTTGGTTCGTCAAACAGCATGATGTCTGGTGTCATCGCAAGCGCACGTGCAATTGCGACACGCTGTTTTTGACCACCTGACAAGCGGTTCGGAAAATCATCTTTTTTCTCTAAAAGCCCTACCTTTTTCAGCAGATCTTCAGCTTGTTTGATGCTGTCTTCCTTCGATTGATTCTTCACATTCATTGGCGCATATGTGATATTTTCCAGCACCGTTTTATGCGGGAACAGGTGAAAATGCTGAAACACCATTCCGATGTTCTCACGCACTTTGAGTGCATTGGTTTTTGGGTTTGTGATTTCGGTATCCTGAATCGTAATAACACCAGAAGTCGGCTTTTCAAGCAAGTTGATGCAGCGAAGAAACGTCGATTTTCCTGAACCAGATGGTCCAATGACTGCGACAACTTCTCCTTCTTTAATAGTGGTGTCGATCCCTTTTAATACTTCATTTTTGCCAAAAGATTTTGTGAGTTTCTCTATGTTAATCATTTGATTTTAACTTCCTTTCCACCGATTTGCCGACAAAGGTGAGAACAAGCACGATGACATAATAGATGAGACCCGCAAAAATAAGCGGTTCAAGATAATTATACGTGACGGCACCTGCTTGATAGGCTCGTCTCATGACATCTCCCAGTCCAATGACTGTCACAATAGCTGATTCTTTTGTCAGTGTAATCGTTTCGTTCACAAGTGCAGGTGAAATATTTTTAAATGCCTGCGGAAGCAATAAGTCCTTCATCATTTTAGCATAAGGGATGCCTAAAGCAACGGCTGCTTCTTTTTGACCTTTATCAATGGCATTAATACCAGCACGAATAATTTCAGATACGTAAGCCGCAGAGTTTAGTGAAAATGCCGCTACAGCAGCCCAGTATTGATCGATTTGAAACCCGAGAAGCTGAGGCAGACCGAAATAAATAATGAGCAATTGAAGCACAAGCGGTGTGCCTCTGAAGATGGATGTATAAAAATCTGCAAGCCAAATGAGCGGCTTAAATACACTAATTTTGCAAAGCGTTAATAAAATCCCTAAAATAAATCCAAGAAAAAGTGATACCACTACAATAGAAAGTGTGACCTTAAGCCCTTCTAAAATAAAGGGCATCTGAGGTATTACATCTTTAAAATCTAACATGACAGTCTCCTTTTTTATGCCTTCATACGAAATCAAATAATAAAACAGGAAAAAAGTTCAACATGAGTTGAACTTTTCAGCGCTTTCTACTGAATTTTCATGAATGACGCTGATCCTTTTCCTGACTTATTTTTCATCAGCAAACCATTTTTTAATTAATTTATCAAGTTCGCCATTGTCTTGCATTTCTTTTAATGATTTATTAAATTTAGCTGTTAAGTCGCTATTTTTCTTGAATGCAATGGCTGAACCATTATTTGTTGACCCACTAAGGTCAAAAGCCTGAAAGTCTTTCTCTTTCTTTAAATAGCCCGCTGCTACTTTATCTTCAATAATAGCTGCATCAAAACGGCCTGCTTTGATCTCTTGAATGATATCAGAGATTTTATTACGGTCTTCCACTTTTAAGTTATATTTCTTTTGCAAACCGTTTGCTTCATCTTGCTGGATTGAACCTAATTGAACGCCGACTGTTTTATCTTTTAAGTCTTTCTCTGTTTTCATTCCGCTAGATTTCTTTGAGACAACTAAGTTTTTAGCATTGTAATAAACATCAGAGAAGTCTACTTGTTTTTTACGCTTTTCATCTGGTGTCATTCCTGCTAGGACAATATCAGCTTTGTTTGTTTTAAGGGCGGATACAAGGCTTGCGAAATCCATATCTTGAATTTCTAGCTTGTAGCCGTTCTTTTTCGCTAGTGCTGTTGCAAGATCGACATCAAAACCGACAATTTTATCTCCGTCTTTTGATTCAAATGGCGGATAATCTGCTGATGTCGCCATAACGAGTGTTTTGTCATCTCCTGATGCGTTTGAATTATTAGAAGAAGTTCCGCAAGCTGCGAGTGCAGCTGCAAGACCAGCTGTCATAAGTAATAATAACCACTTTTTCATAAGATAATGCCTCCCAGTATTTAAAATCATGTATTGTTTTGAATATTTATTCACTATAATGTATTTTAAACACTTTCTTTTTAAGATGCAATAGTATTTTGCTAAAATTATTTTGATTCAATGGTCTTATAAAACAAAAAGCAGACCGATCTAAAGACCGGACTGCTTTATATGTCATCATTCAAACGTCACATGTTAAATTTCTTTGCAATGCTCATCGAATGCAGCTTGAAGCTTTGACACGACTTCCATTGGTTCGTGCCCTTCAATTTCATGACGTTCGACCATTTTAATGATCTTTCCATCTTTTAATAATGCAAAGGATGGTGAAGATGGCGGGAAGCCTTCAAAATATTCACGGGCTCTTGCCGTTGCCTCTTTGTCTTGTCCAGCAAACACTGTCAGCAATTGATCTGGACGCTTATCATAATGAACAGAATAGCCTGCAGCTGGTCTTGCAATACCGCCAGCACATCCGCATACTGAATTCACCATCACAAGTGCCGTGCCTTCTTTAGACAGGGCTTCATCCACTTCTTCAGCTGATGTAAGCTCATTATAGCCAGCCTGTTTGATCTCTTCTCTCGCTTGTTTCACAATATCATTCATAAATAAATTAAAATCAATATTCATTGTCCGTCCACTCCTTTAGCATGCCAAAACCATTTTAACAACATCATATCAAGGAAAACGCCTGCGGGCAAATGTGTTGTCTTTTCATTCCACACTTTTCTGAACATCGTTTATACGCCGCGAAATTGGGGAAAAGTGATGATAAAGAGATGAAAGGGAGAACTGCGTGATGGCACAATTCAAAAAAGCGATGCTCATTTATAATGGAAATGCTGGACAAAAAAACATGGAAAAAGTTCTCGGACAAACAGTACCTCTTCTTTCTCTACATATTGATGAACTCATTCTTAAACCAACAAAGCAGCCAAATGATGCTTATGAATTCTGTCGCACAATTGATGAGACGATAGAATTGCTGATCATATTAGGCGGAGATGGAACCGTGCATGAATGCATGAATGGCATCGGTGGTTTAGAAAAAAGGCCAGCTGTAGCGATATTACCAGGCGGGACATGCAATGACTTTTCTAGAACGCTTGGTATTCCGCAACAAATGCAGAAAGCCGCTCAAATGATTGTAGACGGCGTAGAAAAAAAGGTCGACTTAATCAAAGCAGGAGATCGATACTTGTTAAACTTTTGGGGAATCGGGCTGATTGCAGACACATCCAACAATATTAATGACAAGGAAAAAGCTGTACTCGGCAAAATCAGCTACTTCACAAGTGCCCTCCGCACCTTACAGCAAACAGATCCTTTTCATGTACGAATTGAAACAGAGGAGGAGACCTGGGAAGAAGAAGCCGTCATCGTTCTTGTCATGAATGGACATTTCATCGGGACAAATAAAATTGATTTGCCGAGTGCAACGATTGATGATGGGAAAGCAGAAATCTTAATTTGCAGAAATACGAGTTTCTCTGCTCTAAAAGAAATCTTTTCTATGAACCGGGAAGAGCTGGAGGATTTCACCGGAGACCTCTCCCTCATTCAAGCATCCAATATTCAGATCCACACAAAAGAGGAAATGGATGCTGATACAGATGGCGAAGTGTACATGACAGCCCCAGCTTCTTTAGAAGTGTTAAAACAACATTTGACCTTTATTGTTCCAGCAAAATAAAGAAAACGCCCGAGATTATTCTTTTTCGGGCGTTTTTTTGATATAGCGTCTGTATAAATATTCAAGCGCATAGCCAAGCAGCGTCCCGGCAAGAAGAGAAATTCCTAAGAGGCTATTCGCTGCTCCTTTAAATCCACCGACAATCAGCAAGCAATACAAAACTTGAATAATTGAAACGATTGATATGATCAGTAGTAATCTTTCAGGATGGTTGCGTGATTTAGAAATATATCGAAGAAAAGCGAACGCAATTGCTGTGATAAACATGAGTCCAATCGTTAAAAACGCAAAAAAGTCTAGTCCAGACATACCATCGCTCCTTTCTCATCATGTGGAAATCCCCCTCTCCTTAGCGGGAGGGGGACATTCTTGTTTTAGTAAACTGATGTCTGCTCGTCAATGCCTTCAAGGATTTGTTTAATCCGTTGAAGGAATCTGCCGCATACAAGACCATCAAGAACTCTGTGATCTAATGAGAGACAAAGGTTGACCATGTCTCTTGCTGCAATCATACCATTTACAATCATTGGACGCTTCACGATCGATTCTACTTGTAAAATCGCCGCTTGCGGATAATTAATGATTCCCATAGATTGTACAGAACCAAATGATCCCGTGTTGTTTACAGTAAAGGTGCCACCTTCCATGTCACTTTGCTTCAGCGTACCTTGTCTCACCTTGGAAGCAAGCTCATGAATTTCCTTGGCGATGCCTTTAATCGTTTTTTCATCTGCATCCTTAATGACTGGAACAAAAAGAGCGTCATCAGTCGCAACAGCAATCGAGACATTGATCGCTTTCTTTTGCACAATTTTATCTCCAGCCCACATGCTGTTCATTTCTGGGAATTCCTTTAAGCCCTGAGCCACTGCTTTGACAAAGAACGCAAAGAATGTCAAATTAAAGCCTTCTTTTGCTTTAAATTGGTCCTTGAGCTGATTTCTTCTAGTCACAAGGTTTGTCACATCAACTTCCATCATCGTCCATGCATGCGGAATTTCATGTTTGCTTCTCAGCATATTTGCCGCAATCGCCTGCCTGATTGGCGTGACTGGCAGTTCAACATCACCAGGCATTGTAGAGATGGAAGGCGCCGCTTTTGATTTTGATGGCTGCACAGGCTCTGGCTTGACCGCCTGTTCAGTGACAGGTGCTGTCTTCCCTTGCATGCCGCCCTTTTCAATGAGCTGAAGTAAATCTTTTCTTGTGATTCGTCCGCCTGCTCCCGTTCCTTGCACTGCCGCTAAATCAATGCTGTGCTCATCTGCTAAACGAAGGACTGCTGGAGAGTAGCGTTTCTTTTGACTTTGATTCTCTTTTGTTTGATCTGCTTCAGGTGCTTCACTTTGCTCAGGTGCGGCTTCTTCTTTCGCACTTTGCTGCGAGCTGCCTTCTACTTCAATTTCACAGAACACTTCTCCTACTTGCAGTGTATCGCCTTCTTCAGCTGATAGCTTTGTTATCGTTCCTGTAAAAGATGACGGGACTTCTGCGTTCACTTTATCCGTCATGACTTCCGCAATTGGATCGTATTTATTCACATGATCGCCAGGTGAAACGAGCCATTTGCTGATGGTTCCTTCTGTTACACTTTCACCTAACTGAGGCATTTTCATTTGTTCAATTGCCACTTGAAACCCTCCTCTTTCTTAAAACGCCGCTAGCTCTCTCATTTCAGCTTCTACCTTATCTGGGTTGACCATGAAGAATTTTTCCATCGTCGGTGCATAAGGCATTGCCGGAATTTCTGGTCCGGCTAGACGTTTGATTGGTGCGTCTAAATCAAATAAGCAATGCTCTGATATGATCGCCGCTACCTCACTCATGATGCTGCCTTCTTTTGTATCTTCCGTTAGAAGAAGCACTTTGCCTGTTTTTGATGCCGCTTCAATAATGGATTCCTGATCAAGCGGGTACACTGTTCTCAAATCGAGAATATGCGCAGAAATGCCGTCTTTCGCAAGGCGGTCTGCTGCTTGCAATGCAAAATGGACGCAGAGGCCATATGTAATGACCGTGATATCATCGCCTTCACGTTTCACATCTGCTTTTCCAATAGGAAGTGTGTAATCCTCTTCAGGTACTTCTCCTTTAATCAGACGGTAGGCACGTTTGTGTTCAAAGAACAATACAGGATCTGGATCACGCACCGCAGCTTTTAAAAGACCTTTTACATCATAAGGCGTAGAAGGCATGACAATCTTCAAACCAGGCTGGTTGGCAAAAATCGCTTCAACTGATTGTGAATGATAAAGCGCCCCGTGAACTCCGCCCCCATAAGGTGCGCGGATGACCATTGGACAGCTCCAATCGTTATTTGAGCGGTATCTAATTTTCGCAGCCTCTGAAATGATTTGGTTAATAGCAGGCATGATAAAATCCGCAAATTGCATCTCAGCAATTGGGCGCATTCCATACATCGCTGCTCCAATCCCTACACCAGCAATGGCTGATTCTGCAAGAGGTGTATCCATGACGCGCGCTTCTCCGAATTGCTCATAAAGACCCGCTGTCGCTTTAAATACGCCGCCCTTTTTCCCGACATCCTCTCCGAGCACAAACACTTTCGGATCTCGCTCCATTTCTTCTTTCATCGCCAGTGTAATGGCGTCTATATATGACATAACAGGCATTTTTCTTCCCCCTTACTCCGCATACACGTAACGAAGTGCGCTTTCAGCATCAGCATAAGCAGCGTTTTCCGCTTCATCAGTGGCTTCGTTTACGATTTGCATGATTTCTTTTGTCATCTCTTCTTTCATTTCTGAAGTCATGATGTTTCCTTCGGTTAAATACGTTTCATATTGGATGAGCGGATCTTTCTTTCTCGCTTCGAGCACTTCTTCTTTTTCTCGATAGCTTGAATCATCGTCATCACTTGAATGCGCAGTTAAACGGTAAGAGATCGTTTCAATCAACGTTGGTCCTTCGCCTTTTGCTGCACGGTCTCTCGCTTCTTTGACAGCAGCATATACTTCAAGCGGATCATTGCCATCAACGGTTACGCCAGGCATTCCGTATCCAATCGCACGATCTGAAATGCGTTCACATGCTACTTGTTTGTCATACGGTACGGAAATCGCGTACTTATTGTTTTCACACATGAAAATAACAGGCAGCTTATGCACAGCAGCAAAGTTAGCGCCTTCGTGGAAATCACCTTGGTTTGAAGAGCCCTCACCGAACGTGACAAAGCTGACAAAGTTTTTCTGATCTAGACGTCCAGCAAGTGCGATGCCAACTGCATGAGGAACCTGCGTTGTAACAGGTGAAGATCCTGTCACAATTCGATTTGATTTCTGTCCAAAATGCCCTGGCATCTGTCTTCCGCCTGAGCTTGGATCGTCTTGTTTTGCGAAACCTGACATCATTAAATCTTTTGCTGTCATCCCAAATGCGAGGACAACCCCCATATCACGGTAGTAAGGCAAGACGTAATCCTCTTCTCTATTGAGAGCGAAAGCAGCACCGACTTGCTGCGCTTCCTGCCCTTGACAAGAAATGACGAATGGAATTTTACCAGAACGGTTTAAAAGCCACATCCGTTCATCAATTTTTCTTGCTAGAAGCATTGTTCTGTATATATCAATTGCTTGTTCATCTGATAATCCTAATTCATGATGACGCATGTTACTCATCTTATTTCCCTCCTTGATTAAAAATGGATCGCTTTCCCGTCAACAGCAAGGGCAGCCTCGCCAATCGCCTCTGATAAGGTTGGGTGCGGGTGAATTGTTTGCCCGACTTCCCACGGCGTTGCATCAAGTACTTTGGCTAATCCAGCTTCAGATATCATATCTGTGACATGAGGACCAATCATATGAATCCCTAAAATATCATCTGTCTTTTGATCAGCAATGATTTTGACGAATCCATCTGACTCCCCGTACACAAGTGCTTTTCCGATCGCCATAAATGGAAATTTCCCCATTTTGACTTCGAAGCCTTGCTCTTTTGCCGCCTGTTCAGTGAGTCCAACACTAGCGGTTTCTGGGTGAGAATAAACACATTTAGATACGAGCGTTTCATCGAGCGGCTTCGGATCTTTCCCAGCCATATGCTCCACAGCAATCATGCCTTCCTGTGAAGCCACATGTGCCAGCTGAAGCCCGCCAATGACATCTCCTATTGCATAAATATGCGATTCTTTCGTTTGATAATGTTCATTCACAACAATGCCTTGTTTTTCTGTTTGGATGTCCGTGTTTTCAAGACCAATGCCTTCAATATTTGGTACTCTGCCGACTGATAGAAGAAGTTTTTCCGCTTCAAACGTCTGAATGTCTCCATCCTTTTCTGCTTGAATCGTCACGAGATTCTCCTGCTTTTTGACGGTATCTGGCAGTACTTTCGCATTTGTCACAAAGGTGATGCCTTTTTTAGATAAAAACTTTTCCATTTCTTTGGAAATGTCATGATCCTCTGTTGGCAATATTCGGTCTGCAAATTCAATCACTGTCACCTTCACACCAAAATCATTGAGCATGGAAGCCCACTCGATTCCGATTACCCCGCCGCCGACAATGAGCATCGACTGCGGAAGCTCTGGCAGTTCTAGTGCATCATCTGATGTTAGAATATGCGTCCCATCTGCTTCAAGTCCAGGCAGCACACGCGGTCTTGAACCTGTCGCAACGATGACCTGCTTTGGAATGAGCATCTCATTTTCATCTCCATTTGCCATTTCTACGGAGATGGTTCCTGGCATTGGCGAAAAGATAGATGGACCAAGAATACGGCCGATCCCTTCATAAACATCAATTTTCCCTTGTTTCATTAAATGTTTGACGCCGCCTGCTAGTTTCTCTACAATCTCTGCTTTTCTTTTCTGCACATTGGCAAACTGCAAGGCGATGCCGTTTGCCTCAACGCCAAAATCAGCAGCACGTTTGACGGTTTGATAGACTTCAGCACTTCTAAGCAGCGCTTTAGACGGAATGCATCCTTTATGGAGACAAGTACCGCCAAGCTTTTCTTTTTCTACAACTGCTGTTTTCAATCCAAGCTGTGAGGCACGGATGGCCGCTACGTAGCCGCCTGTGCCTCCACCAAGAATGACGAGGTCATATTCAGTTGCCATGACTTGTCACTCCTTTCTTCATCCGTTGATCATTTGGGTATTCTTTCGGAGATTCTTCTTCTTTTAAAATACGAAGTGCACCTTCTGCTAAGGATTGCAGTTCATTTTCACCTGGATACACGACAACATCTGAAATCCAGTCAATGTGACCTCTAATACTTGATGTAATTTGTTTGCTGTACGCTAGTCCGCCTGTTAACACAATGACGTCAACTGCGCCTTTTAAGACAGCACTAGCCGCACCGATTTCCTTGGCAATTTGATAGCACATCGCTTCATAAATCAGCGCCGCCCGTTCATCGCCTGCTTCAATCATGCGCTCAACTTTCACAGCATCTGTCGTACCAAGGTAGCCCGCAAGACCACCCTCACCAATAATGCGTTTCAGCATTTCCTCTTGGCTGTACTCACCAGAAAAGCAAAGATTGACGAGGTCACCTGTTGGCAAGGTCCCCGCTCGCTCTGGGCTGAAAGGTCCTTCGCCATGCAGTCCGTTATTGACATCAATGACTTTACCTTTTTCATGGACACCAATGGTGATGCCGCCGCCCATATGTGTAATAATCATGTTCAAATCTTCGTAGCGCTTCCCAAAAGATGCAGCTGTTTTTCTTGCGACTGCTTTTTGGTTTAATGCATGGAAGATGCTTTTTCTTTCAATCGTTGGCAGCCCTGAAATACGAGCAATTGGTTTTAGCTCATCCACTACAACTGGATCGACAATAAAAGCTGGGATGTTCAAACCAAGTGCAATTTCTCGTGCAATGATACCGCCGAGATTTGATGCATGCTGGCCAGCATATCCTTCTTTCAGGTCTTGCACCATTTGCTCATTGACTTCATATGTGCCACCTTCAATCGGACGAAGAAGACCGCCGCGCGCACAAACTGCATCAAACTTTGAGATGTTCATTCCTTGTTCATGCAGCGTCTTCAGGATTGTTTCTTGACGAAATGAAAACTGATCAATGATATGAGGGAATTGCTTTAATTCCTCATCTGTATGTCTGAGTGTCGTTTCAAAAATAGATCGTTCATTGTGAAACACACCGATTTTTGTTGAAGTAGAGCCAGGATTAATTGTGAGAATACGCCATTCTTTTGTCAGCAAAAACAAAACCTCCGTTTCAACTCATTCTTCAAATTAGCGACGACTTAAAATATGTTGGCCATTTTGCAGGAATTGACTTCTTGATTTGCGCATTCTTTCAATTCGCTCCTCCGCCAATCGGTCTGCCGCTTTATAAGTTGGAATGGCATCACGGTTTGAAATTTCAATCACGCGTTCAATGTTTTGGTAAATACCTTCTACCTTTTTCATCGCACGATCTGCATTATAGCCATAAAGCTCATCAGCAACGTTAATCACGCCGCCTGCATTGATTACATAATCAGGTGCATACACAATGCCCATTTCATGAATCAGATCGCCGTGATGCGTTTCTCTCAGCTGGTTATTCGCTGCACCTGCGATAACCTTTGCTTTCAGCTTAGGAATCGTTACATCATTAATCGTTGCACCAAGTGCACAAGGGGCATAAATATCACATGCTTGATCATAAATATCGTCAGGGTCTACAGCTTTTGCGCCAAAGTCTTCTACAGCTCGTTTTACAGAGTCTTTGTTGATATCTGTGACAATCAGCTGTGCGCCTTCTTCGTTCAGATGTTTACACAAATTGTAGGCCACATTCCCAACACCTTGGACAGCAATCGTTTTCCCTTCTAGTGAATCGGTACCAAATGCAGCTTTGGCAGCGGCTTTCATCCCTTTATATACACCGTAAGCCGTAACAGGAGACGGGTTTCCGGATGAACCAAATGCAGGAGAAATACCTGTCACAAAGTCTGTTTCTTCATGAATCAGATCCATATCTTCTACCGTTGTACCGACATCCTCCGCTGTGATATAGCGGCCATTTAATCCTTGTATGTAGCGGCCAAACGCACGGAACATTTCTTCATTTTTATCTTTTCTCGGGTCACCGATGATGACTGTTTTCCCGCCGCCAAGATTCAGGCCTGCTGCTGCGTTTTTATAAGTCATCCCTCTTGCTAGACGAAGTGCATCTTCGATTGCTGCTTCTTCGTTTTCATACGTCCACATTCTTGTCCCGCCTAGTGCTGGGCCAAGTGTTGTATCATGAATGGCAATAATCGCTTTTAAGCCAGATTGTTCATCCTGACAAAATACAAGCTGCTCATAATCGTATCGTTCCATATATTTAAAAAGTTCCATTGTTTATTCCTCCTATGACTTTCGCTTAATTTGATGTACAGATGGCAAGTGCAATTGAATAAAGCTTACTTTCAGCTGTATCCGACCGGCTTGTTAAAGCAATCGGTGCCTTCGCTCCTGCCACCACAGCTCCCACCTTTGCATGTGCAAAGTAGATGAGAGATTTATAAAGAATGTTCCCTGCTTCAATTGTTGGTACAAGCAAAATATCTGCATGACCGGCGACATCACTCGTAATATTTTTATGAGAAGCTGCTGTTTGAGAAATGGCATTGTCTAAAGCAAGTGGCCCGTCAATGAGGCATCCAGAAATTTGACCTCGCCTATTCATTTGCGCCAAGCTTGCCGCTGTCAAAGTGGAATCCATTGCCGGGTTCACGACCTCTACCGCAGATAACACGGCCACCTTTGGCATGTCGTTGCCGACAGCTTGCGCTACTTGAACAGCATTGATCGTAATCTCTTTGAACATGTTTAAATCGGGCGCGATGTTCATCGCAGAATCCGTGACATAAATAAAACGATCAAATCCCGGCACTTCGAATGCCGCGACATGTGATAGTACACTTGCCGTCCGCAACCCGTACTCTTTATTTAGCACCGCTTTTAAAAGAACGGCTGTCGTGACATGCCCCTTCATCAATATATCTGCATGCTTCTCACTCACTGCCTGCACAGCAATTTTGGCTGATTCTTCAGGAGAATCCGAATGAATAATATCTATCCAGTCTTCATTGATCTCATGGTGTTTCACCAGCTCCTTCAGGTTGCGTTTGTTTCCAACCAGCAGGAAGCGAGCGACCTTTCGTTCAATTGCCATCTTGATGGCATGAAGCACTTCTTCGTCTTCTGCATGAGCCACAGCAGCAGTTTTATTCTGCAGCTGGGCGGCTTTCATAATCAGATCGTCAAGCTTCATATATGCCCACCTTTCCTTATGCTCGGGTTCATGGTTTTCATATGCAAGTTCTATGCCAGCTTGAAACGCAGCGAAATAAGGCATTTCACATGAAATATATGCAACTTTTTGCAGGTAACGTGCATTTTATTGCATGCTATCTTTTGCAAGTTGATATTTATCCATTTTATAGTAAAGATTTCGAATGCTAATCCCTAACGTTTTCGCTGTTTTCGTGCGGTTGAATTGATGCTTTTCAAGGGTTTGTTTAATCAGCTGCGCTTCAAACGCTTCAACAGCATCCGAAAGTGTTTCTCCCTCAAATTGACTGACAGCCAGTTCCTGCTGCTCTTTTTCTTCCTGCTCTTCTGATTCCATGAAGGAAATATGATCTTCATCGATCCATTCTTCTTGCGGATTCAAAAAGATCATGGCTCGTCCAAGGACATTTTCCAGTTCTCTTACGTTCCCAGGCCAGCTGTAGGATCGAAGTCTATCGAGCGCACCTTCCGTTAAGCCGCTCACATTTCGACCATAGTCTAAATTAATTTTCTGAATAAGGCGTTTGCTCAAGGAATCAATATCTTCAAGTCGCTGCCTTAGTGGCGGAATCGAAATCGGATATCTGTTCATCCGATAATATAAGTCCTCTCTGAACTTTCCTTCCGCCATCGCTTTTTCAATATTGACATTTGTTGCGGTAATCACACGCACGTCAACAGGTATCGCTTTTGTTCCGCCTACTCTAACAATTTCTTTCTCCTGCATCACGCGTAATAATTTCGCTTGTGTACTTGGCGTCATTTCACCAATTTCATCTAAAAAGATACTGCCGTGATTCGCCTCTTCAAACAGCCCTTTCTTCCCGCCGCGCCTTGCACCAGAAAATGCGCCTTCCTCGTAGCCAAAAAGCTCTGACTCTAAGAGGGATTCTGATAAGGCCGCACAGTTGACTCTTACGAAGCGATTATATTTCCGGTCACTTTCATTGTGTATAGCGTGCGCAAATAGCTCTTTCCCAGTACCTGATTCCCCCCTGAGTAAAATAGTGGCTGGTGTTTTAGCCCCTAGCTTTGCCTGCTCAAGCGCCACAAGCATTTGCTCACTTTCTCCAATAATGTCTTCAAAAGTGTACTTTGCCTCAAGTGTCCGGATGAGCTGTCTTGCTTTATTTAATTCATTCGTGAGTGATTGAATTTCTGATACGTCATGAATGACGCCGACACTGCCTTTTAAAATACCATCAACGATCACTGGCGCTACGTTGACGATCACATCCTTCTTATTAGGTCCGACTTTCATTCTGACGCCTCGAACCGGCCTTCTTGTTTCAAGCACCTTCAAATGCATGCTTTCCCCTTCAGAAATATCCGCACCCGCAGGCTTGCCCACAACCTCTTTGTCTGTTAATCCCGTCATTTTCGTATAAGCTCTGTTAATTAAAATTCCTTTCCCCTGCTCATCTACGACGGATATCGCTTCATCTGATGATTGAATGATAGCCTCAAGCATCGTGCGCACTTCTTTGAGGTTTGTGACTTCTTCTGCAAGCTCCACTGCATCTGTAATATCTTTAAAAATGGATAGAGCGCCTAGCATTCTTCCTGCGTCATCAATAATCGGCAAACGCGTTGTGACAATTTGTATTTGCTGATTCAGAAATTGTTTTTGATGAAATTCTGGCTCCCTCGACCTTAAAATATCGGGGAGTTTTGTATTCGGGATCACTTCACGTATGTGCCGGCCAATCGCATCTTTTTGCGAACGTCCAACCATTTTGGCAGCCGATCGATTAAACAGAACGACTTCTTCATCCATATTAATAAAAATCATGCCATCGTTCGTTGCATTAAAAATGCGGTCATGTTTATAGGTTTGTTCTTTTAATATTTGAATGAGCTGCTGCTTTTCTGACATTAATTCTGATATGACGTATGCCATCGAACTTGGAACAATGACAGACTGCTCTGTTTTTTCTTCTATCAGTTCTTTAAGCACAGCTGAACTGCCCGTTGTTTCAATGATGATATCAATGTCATCTTTTATGTATTCTTTCCAATCCGTTGTCGTATCAATTCCATTCTTTTTCGCTTCTACCATCCCCGGTGCCCCAAGATTAAGGTCGGCGATTGCAACGATTTGAATCATATTTGTTTTCAGCAGTGTTTCAAGCAATGCTGATCCACCCTGTCCTGCACCGACAATCAAGACTCTCTGCATCCCGTTACCCCTTTATATGAAAAAATTTGCACACCATATTTTTCCGTTGCAAAAAATTGCACAACTCTTATATTACCACGTTTTCCTTTCTTGACAAAATATTTTTTGAATTAGACAATGGAAGTAAATGACGTTTAAGGGGACATTTGATGGGGAGAATACTTGCATTAGTGATTATTTTAATACCTGGCGCGCTTGCTGCACTTGGGATTAAGCTGCTGCGTGACACTGTTTTCGGTATCATCATTGCACCATTTCCATTTTTATGGCTGCAAGGAATTGCAGGGTTGGTTTTTTTAGGGGGAGGTCTTTACGTAGTCGCTGGCTTTATTTTATATCGAGACCGCAAACGAAATAAAGTAACCACCCGCTTTAAACAGAGATAAACATGAAAAAAGACCCGCTATTGATCGCAGGTCTTTATTTCATTTCTTCTCTTATTTTGACGGCTCTATCAGGGAAATCAGTGAAAATTCCATCGACACCTAAGGAAAACATGTTTTTCATTTGTTTTTCACTGTTTACTGTAAATGGCCTGATGACTTGCTGGGCGGCATGGAGAGCCGATACAACTTCTTTTGTTACCCCTGCGCCCTTTATATTCGGATGATAACCTCTTGCAGGTACTGTTTTTATGTACATCTCTGGCTGATGAATGACATCCATTGTGAGAACAGCAAGCTCAACATGGGGCATCAGCTTGTGAAAAAGAGCTAAACTGCCGTGATGAAACGATGAGACAAGTACACGATCTTCTATTTGAAAGTGTTCAATTTGCTCCTTTACTTTCTCTTCAATACCAGGATATCGATAAATGGAGTTTTTCAGTTCAATATTGATGATGAGTGATGATTGCTGCGTCACGAGCTCCAATACTTCCTCCAAAAGAGGAATAGATACAGCACCGGTTTCTTCATAAAAAGAATGACTCGCATCTCCTGCTTTTAACTCTTCATATGTATAGTCTTTCACTAAGCCTTTCATATTCGTTGTTCTGTTCAGCTTCTCATCGTGAATGACAGCAAGCCTGCCATCTTTCGTCAGCTGAACATCCAGCTCAATTCCGTCAGCTCCAGAATGGAGTGCATGCTCAAAGGCTATCATGGTATTTTCAGGGTAGATTCCTTTAAAACCTCTGTGTGCAAAAATTTTCGTCATATGTCACCTCTAAGTATGATGCTTCCTTTCATTATGACGTGTCTCTTTTCATTTTTCCAGTTTGAGCACATAAAAAAACCTCTTCTGATTAGTACGAAGAGGTTCTGTATAAATTCGATCACGTAATCGCTCTGATGGCTTGCTCTGTCGTCTCGGCGTCAAGAGCAAAAAGGGAAGAAACAACTGCGACTGCTGTAACGACGGTTAAACCTAACAACAATTTTTTCATAAGATAACCTCCACTTTCTTTTGAAGTATTTGTGCATCGAATTTCTTTTCAAGAAAACGAATGGCATTTTGATAGTCATTTCGTTCCTTGAAGTATTTCGATATTTGTTCAGACAAATCCTCAAGCTCCACATATAATCTATTTTTTTCTATGTAGTCTAATTTTTCAGAGAATACGTCTGCTGCTCCACTATTTTCGCACATTAAATCTAAAATTTCAAATTTTACTATATATTCATTATTTTGGATATCGCAACTATACTGAATGCCCTCTTTAATATATTCCTTCGCCTCTTGATTTCCTAGATGAACCAAGGCATTTGCTAGAACATATAAAGATTGGATGTAATAATGGCTATTGTCACGGTGCATTTGAATGCCCATCCCTTTTTTGGCATATTGTGCGCTTTTTTCGTAATCATGCTTCGCATAATAAAGAACGGCTAAATTGTGATAGCATTTCCCAATCAGCACTTCATTGTTAATGCGTTTACTTTTCTCAAGTGCTTCTTGGTATTTTTCCTCCGCTTCGTCAAATTGGATCAAATCGATACAATTACTTGCATGTAAAATCAAGCTGTCAATCGCCTGCGCTGTATACTCTTCATGCGCTTTGAACGTATCGATGGCTTTTTTGATATGATTAATGGATATGAAGTTTTGTTTCAGTTCGTAATAGATTGAAGCAACCTTATGATGAAAAGTTCCTACTTCAAGGTCCTCATTCACACGTTTTAGGCGTTGTTCTGCAATTTTGTAAAAGCTGATGGCTTCATCATACTTTTTCACATATGCGGCATATTGGCCTTTGTAAAAGTAAAAATAAAAATTAATAATGTCATCTACTTTCTCATCAAGCGTTCCGACACTCTTCATAATGTGATTGGCTTTTTCAATATTTCCAAGTAACATTTCATGTCGGCCATTAACAAGCTGATAATAAAGGAGAACTTCGCGGTCTTCATCTGTATTTTTTAGCAAATTCTGAATTTTCTCTTTATAGATAGCAGATTTTTCTAGGTCATTTTGAGAAATGACCCTCGTCCACTTGCTAATTTCGTTCGCTACCTCAGCAGAGTGGATTTTCAGCTTTCCCATAACCTCACCCTCTTCTTTTCATTATTATAGCATAGTAAAAGAATGTGAAAATTATTAAATTAGACAATGGGAATATTCAGTTCAAATGGCACAATCTCTAAGAAGCCAGTGACTTTAAAACGCCAACCAATCAGGTCAATAGAAATAGAACTTTCGATCTCATTTGCTTTATTTACCAAATCCATCAGACCTTTTCCTCTCATCCTTTTTCTTACGAATGAGCGTTTCCTTCTTCTATTTTGAAGACCAAACAATTGATTGGCGTAGCTGATTACCACTAATTTATGTCATACCCATTTCTTTCATGCTTTATTTTTCATTTTATTCTGAAAATAAATCAAGCTGAGTTGTCCAAATGAGACAATAAGATGATTGTATCAATACAACCAATTTTTTACAATATTTTTCAAAATAAAAAAACGCCTCTTTGAAGAAACGTTTTTTTATGAAAATGAACTAGCTTGCCCTATGCTCTAGGCGCAGACGATCAGCCACCATTGCGATAAATTCAGAATTGGTCCCGTAGTCGTCCGATATAGAGGCGAAGCTTTTCGCATTATTTATACGTTATTAAACTATTTTACGTCCGCTTTATCGGAAAACACCCGTTAAGTTTATCGGATATTTACCATTGTGTTATCTCTTATATTAAACGATCGCCGCGAATATGACAAGCGGTCTTTTCCATCGTAACTATTTTACGGCATAAAAAAAGGACCCCGCCCAATTAAGGACGAGGCGCATCAATCTATTCGTTTGTCTTACGATCTATCATTAACTGAAGTATGTACGAAATCGCGATAAGTACCGATGAATTAAATATAGGCGAAGTTATGTCTCTAACGATCTCCATTAATCGGATCGGCTTGGCTATTTCGCCCTCCGCTACGTACTGAGTCGCGTTATAATGCATCGTACTTTCTATATTCGTTAATATACCTACCGCCAGCAATACCCACGCAAGAACGAATAGGACTTTCGGAAACACCTTAATCATGGAATTATCCCCCTTCTATGTATGAATTTATTATACGACGTTCTTTATATCGGCATCAACGTAAATATGTAAACGGCCACGCAATATTAGTCGCAATGGCCATCGTTTTTTAGTAACTACTTCGATCTATTTCGTCCATCTGCCGTCTACTAACGTGCGGTTCGACCAGTCTTCCGATCACTTCCGAATCCATGATGACAGCCGCGCCTTTGCTCGCTTCGATCGCATTTTTGATCGCTAATAGGTCCGAGTGCATTTGCGGGCTGTACCCGCCTGTTGCCGAAGTTATTCGCGCTGTGTGACCCGCATCGATGAGGCGGAATAAATTCGATTGTTGCGCTTCAGTCAAGACCATTTCATTTCGTAGCGCACGAATATCGACTTCGCGACTCATAGGATTTCCGAACTTCGATGCCATTCCACCTGAGTGAAGCTTGCCGGCCGGTTTTCCGACGATGCCCCCGACGTGGTAGGTTCCTTCGTTTCCTCGCCCACGGCTGACAGCTCGTTCCGTTTTACGTGTGACATCGTTAGTAAATATCGTGATGTATTTACTCAAGTCTTTGCCTAATGCGTTATTCATTTTCTCCGCTTGGCTAGTGATATCGATAACTTTATTCTTCGTCTGATCTAACTGCGATAGTTCTTTTTCGATGGCTGCGAGTGATTCTCGATATTCAGCCGTCTTTTTATCTGCTTCAGTTGTGTTATTTATGAGGTTAGCGCGTGCGTCTTTCAATTTCATAATCTCTTTATCAAGAACGGCGACGCCCTGACCTTTCTTGGCGTTGAGACCGACTTGCTGAAGCGCTAATGCGACCTGCTTTTGCTTTACCTGATCTAATTTTCCGAGTTCCTTTTGCGTTTCTCCGAGACTTTTGTTCTTCGCCTGAACCTGCTTCAAAATTTCAGCGTATTGGTCTTGCTTCTTCTTCAGATTGAACTTTTCAAGATCCAACTCATGCTGCGCCATCGAGATTTTTCCGGCGTTTCCCTCTTTCTCTGCGCTCTTAAGTGCCATTTCTTTTTGAAGAATGAGGCTTTTTTGTTTAGATAGGCCATCTTCTAAGTCGTTTCTTTCGCGTTTTAGTTTATTTATATCGGTTTGTAACTGCTTCACCTTCGCTAAGTTTTGATCCTCGTTTCGTTCCGCGATTGTTGCTTGTTTCTCTAGTTCTATGCTTAGCTCTTCGTATTTCTCCTTACTATACGCCTTCATCGCCTCGGTATTCTTAGCGATCGCATTACCTTGCGCCGAGAAAGCCGCCTCTGTTTCCGGAGACTTCTTGATGATCTGATCGTTCAGTTGTAAGAACCGGTCGAACTCCTCATTCGTAAGCCCCGAACTTTTACGTAAGCCGTCTTGCTCTGCGTTTAGCTTTTTAATCGCCGCCGAATCCTTCTCGTTAGCCAGCGCGTCCTTGTTGTCTAAGTAGCGTAGTAGCTCGTCGTTGGTAAGCTTCATTTTCGCCTGCAAGCCGTCGTACTCTTTGATCGTCTTATTGATCCCGTCGACTTCCTTTTGTTTCGCGTTTGCTGCTTCGAGACTGACGGTATTCATCGCTTTGTAGCCCGCAGAAACGCCGACCATTAAGCCACCAAGTATCGAAAGACCCGTTATGATCCAGCCCGCCGGCCCCATCGCCGCGAATAATCCACGCAACGCGAAGCCGAGTTTGATCGCGGATGAAGCCGTTAAAGCGATAGCCGCAGACGTACCGGCCATTGCGAAGCCAGTCGCTACGACGCTAGGATTTATCGAACTGAATGCCCGCACTAAATCGGCTCCAATATCGACTATTTTACGTAGGTGCGGTAAAAACTCGTTTCCGAGCTTAATGCCGAGCGTTTCGACTGCTCCGCTAAGTTCTTCGACTGATCCGAGGAAGTTGTCGAGCTTTACTTTAGATACTTCAGCCGCAGTTACTTTCGACATGGCCGCCGCCATATCCTCAACGCCTTTTGCGCCTTCTTTATAAAAGACGGTACCAGCTCGCACCGCATCCGAGCCAAATAGTGTTTGTAGCGATGACTGCCGCTGCTGATCCGTTAGCCCTTTAAATGCGTTCTGTAGAATGCCGGATATAGTCGCCAAGTCTTTCAGTGAGCCGGCTTGGTCGAAGAACTTATTCGTTCCGTCTGACGTTATGATACCGAGTTCCATCATTTCTTCGCGTTGCTGCTTCGTCTGTGGTTCTAATCGCGATAGCATCGTTTTAAGCGACGTACCGGCGTCTGAGCCCTTGATTCCGTTCTGTGCAAATACCGCAAGCGCCGTCGCCGTGTCTTTAAACGACATTCCGATTCCGGACGCGACCGCAGATACCTGAGCCAGCCCGAACTTCATTTCGCCTACGTCCGTCGCCGATGCGTTTGCTGCGCCTGCGAGAATGTCGGCCGCTTTTGACACCGATAAGCTGTCGGCCTTGAACGCATTTAGTGCCGTACTGGCAATCTCGGCCGCATCCGCAAGGTTTAAGTTGCCTGCCGCCGCTAAGTCGAGCGCGCCCGCTAAGCCTCCGTTTATGATGTCCTTCGTCGTTACGCCGGCCTTTACTAGTTCCTCGGTCGCCTGCGCCGTTTCGGTCGCACTAAATGACGTCGATTCTCCTAACTTGATTGCGAGGTCAGTCAACGTCTTCATCTCGCTGGCCGTCGCACCCGATACCGCTTTGACAGCGCTCATTTGTTGTTCGAAGTTTGCCGCAGCTTTCGCAGATGCCCCGATGCCGACCACGACTGCGCCGCCGACCGCTAAGGCCGCTTTTTGTACGAGGCCCATTTGCGAGCTTAACGAATTAGCCGTATTGCCCATCTGCTGCATCTGCGCCTGCGCCTGCGAGACACTCGAAGAAAACTGAGAAGAATCGAGTTCTAAACGCGCTACGATTTCACCTACTGAAACCGCACTCATGATTCATCGCCTCTAGCTTTCGTTGCCCCTTCGAATAATATTTCGAGACCCTTTTGATCGAACTTATTTAACTCGTCTAGAGCATTATTTATTGCGATAGCCTGCTCCTCGCTGAGCTCGAAATTTCCTTTAATCGCTTCATTAACAGCCCATAAAAAAACACCGACCGCTCTGCCGGTTGCTTCGGCTTCTTGGTCAGTGACGGTTAGTTTTGATTCACTCATTTACTTACACCCTTTCTTCATATAAATAAAAAGGACGCCCATAAGGCGCCCGCGAAGTCTATTCAGTATGATTATTTAATTTTCCGATCATATCTTCAGCGTTTTTCATTTCCGGCAAGACGTACACTTCGTCAGCACCTAAAAGGTGAGCGCTAGACACCGCGTTTTTAAGCAGCGCAAGTAAATCGCGTTCACAATTAGTAGAACTAACGTAAATTTCGCCGTTGTTATTTGTAACTGCGAAGGCGCCGCGGTCAGTGTCTAGGTTAATATGCGCAGCACCGTCCTTAAAAAGATCGGTTAGCATGCCGTTTGCTGTTTCGCGAACATAATAAGACTCTGCGGCGCCATAATCGCCGTAAAATTCGTTTACTTTTGAAATGCAGTACATCCGATCACCCCTTCGCATATATCAATTCTCCGCCCTCATCTGCATAACGACATGTCATAACAGCGCGGGAAATCCGCATGTCTTTCGATCCTTCTGTTTCTCGATACATGATTTCGCCGGTCTCGGAATCTACGAGTAACACCTCGTCACTTTTAACGAAAACTATTACGATGATCGCCCCCTTCCTAAAAACACGCAAAAAAAATACACCCGAAGGCGCTTGTGTCGTAATTTAATCTTGTTGAGGCTGGTAGGCTTCCGGATTGTGGATGTAGTTGGCTAATCTTGGTCCGAAGGTCTTAGAAACCGAGTCGAAATACATGCTATACGCCGAAGAGATACCGCGTTCTTTTAGTTGAATAGCTGTTTCCTTGACTTGCCGCGCCCGCTTTTGTTCATCTGTATCCGCGAAAGCATTTATTTTAGAGTTTATGTGATTGAGTTTTACGCGACTAGAATTGTCTCTGTCCATAAGTGAGGCTGCTAATGACGCAAATTCCGAAGATGCCCTTCTCGCAAAGTATGGAGACGTGATTTTATCCACAAATTTATCTAAGTCTTCAAGAGCGGTAGTAGTATTTCTCGCTAGTAGCATATTATTTTTTAACGCGAGTAAACTTCGTTCGAATTCAGCTACTTCCGCATCGTTCGGTCTGTCCGGTTCATTCAGAATAATATCGTTTGCATCTGAAATAGCTCTATCCGCAGTGATATTGTACAGCTCATTCCTACCCTGTAGATCCTTCATTAACTCATCGAAATGGTACGCTCTAATTTCCGACAACTTCTCAGATTGAGCCTCTCGCGATAATGATGTGTCTCTAAGGACGGCGTCCTCACTTTCTGCTAATCTTTTCTTAATTTCCAAAAATACCCTCGGAATTTGATCTCTAATGTTATTAAGCTCTGTGTAATTGGTTTCTAGTTCGTTCATCTTTGTCATAAACTCCACACCTCTACTATTTTTAATTATTTTCGTTTGATTTAGGTACAATGCCTTTACTCAAAGCGTCTTGGATTTCTTTGGTTCCGATACCGTACGGTGAATTTCCGTTTGGGGTATGTCGAAAGGTTGTTTCCCTAACGTATATATTGGGATAGTATTTATCAAATAAGCCAGTTGACGTCGCCGACGCAGTCTCACCGATAGACCTCGCGACATCAAAATACGTCTGACGGCACTGTACATCAATCAGTTCATGATGGGCTTTTAATGCGTCTAAATACTCTTTCTTTGCCAGGCGTATTCGATCAAGAGTTCCTTGTTCAAATGTATTTTTATGAGATTTCAATTCAGCAGACAGATCAGACATGACTTCTTCTTTGATCTTTAGTATGTCTCTCTGAAGAATTCTACTAACAGTCTGTCGACGCTCGCTACTTCCTGATAGTTCTAATCGCAATGAGGATACTTTTTCCCGGGCTTTTCTCTCCTTCGACCTATTTGCTTGTGATGATTCGATTGATAAATTCATAATCGCTTTTTCTAGCTCTCTCTCTGCCTTTTCAAGCTCTTCGCCTAACTTTTCATCGTGCATAGCCAACTCTTCTTCACTCTTTTTTTTCTGTGTGCTTAGTGAATCTAATTTAGAAACCTTCTCGGCGAGGCTTCTCGACATCTCGAATATCATGGTCCGTCCTCCTAGTATATTAATATCTTATTACCGAATAATTCCTTTGTTAAAAGACGCATATTTCCCGTTATTGAACTGTATTTAGAGAGTAGATCAACAGCGGTATCCATAACGTATACTTCCTCCGGTATCGCGTTTATGTCGGAAAAATCTGTCGTAGCGTACTCACACGACTTAAATCGTCTTAAAGTGCGGGCCGTTGTTTCCGTGATTTCCGGACATTTCGGCTCGTCAACTTCTACCATTTCATAGGCGATTTGTATAAGAGATTGATCGAATATAATTTTCAGGTCAACAACCCCCAACAACTGCGAGACACTCTTCAACGCTCTTTGGAGGGCTCGATAATCGGTATTCTGATTGTTTCGTTTGCCTAATGTAACAAAGCTGCCTGACGCTTTTATTCCTTCATAGTTCGTTATCATATAAGAGTACGCGGAACGTCGATCGTCCATAAATTTCGCAATAAATAGTGTATGTTTCATAACTCACCTCTCATAAATCAGGTTTATTGTGATATTTAATTAAATAAGGCTTTAATCGCGGCCAGTGAATCCCCTTTCCCCGCATATATAACACGCGGATTAACAACGGTTTTTCGTTTCCTTCTGTCTCCACTAATTTCAAAGAACCCAAAAACTGGCTTACCTTCATATTTAATTTTGTTCAAAGTATTTTTAAATTGGCCTGGATCCTTGTATCCAAGAAGCGCAGCTAACTTATCTAATGGAATAGGTTTTACTAAGTCCTCATTTGATTCGCTTGGATTGAATGAAACGATATTGAATTTGAAGTTTACAAACGGCAAAATGGAATATATTATCGCGAGTTGTTTTACTGAGCGCCCGTTGTACGCCTTGCAGAGATTCCTTACTGTAGTACGGAACATTCTTGTATGCTGCATTTCTTTCGTAAGTTGTCTGACGTCAGAATGCGCCCCGCGATAGAAAACGCAAGGATTCATATAAATAACGTCATTTTCTTCACGAATAATGCGCTCTTCCTCTAACTTTTTATAGAAGGTTCTGAATTTACCGGCGCTCATTCCTACTAGACTGTTTAATCCGCTTTTATTAATTGGCTTACCGTTATCATATTTTAGCTGACCGTCGCCCCAGCCGGTGTATGTACCGATTAGCATTAAGCGCGCTAGGTCGGATTGGTTGAGCCTCGGAAAACTTTCTTCCATAGTGACTGCGTCATTGTAAAAAGCGGTAACAAAACCACCGTTTTCAGACTCATGTGCAGTCAGATCGTCTTTGATTTTTAGGTTACGCACCTGTTTATCCGACGTTTTCGTAACTACTTCTACGAGGTGAGAGACGTCCTTGCCGTGTTTATTGAAGATTTGGCCGTCTTTTATCGTGGCTTCTTCTTTAATGCCGAAAATATCCTTTTTGACGCCTGCCGGTAGGCTCATCCATTTGCGCTGCTCTGCAACTCTATTCGTCAAATACGATCGCCTCCCTTAACTTTCGTAGTTCTTGAATTTTCTTTTCGTCTAAATTGAACGCAACTATAAGTCGATTAGCCAGTCGTTCAGTGAGCCTTCTTTCATGTCGCTCAATAAAGGCGATCAATCGTCCCGAACAGCCTATTTTTTCCGCTAGTTCAGCCTGAGTCAGTTCATTAGTTAATCTTAGAATTCGTACCAATTCCGGCGTCATTCAGTCACCATCCTCTCATTTTTGTTCTATCTAGGAACATTTACAGCAAATAAAAAAGAACCCATTCCCGGGTTGGCTTTCCTATAACGTAGTACAGCATACGGGCATATTTGACACCAATCAACGCCTTTTAGAATGAACTTATTTTCGTCACCCTATTACGTTTACATATCGTTCATTTACGTCTCTCTATAACGTAAGACAACATATCCGTAGGTATTATACCCATAGACGGATTTATTTTCGTTCATTTACGTCCTCATAAGACATAGATAACTAAGCGTATGTTTCACAAGTAAATTAACGTTGCTTAGGCGTTCATTTACGTCCTCATTATATAGGATACATATCCGCATGTTTTATGGGTATACCTACGCAATCATAACGATTAGTCATCGTTTATATGCCCGTCCTTCTATAACGTATAGCCAACTACTCGTATGAAAGTCACCCTATTACGTCCTTCTATAACGTAAGACAGCATATGCGGTGTAAACGTAGGGTATATCTACGCAACCATCGATCATGAATCCGTTGATTAGAATTACTTGGTTTTTCGGGTCGCTTTTCCGTCGAATACTTGGTTTTTCGGGTCGCTGCCAAAAGTCGATGCACACTTAGAACCACGCGTTTTTATGGCATTTTATAAAGTGCTGGTATATCTTAGTCAGAAGTCTATATTTTAATTACCGACGCAACAAATTGCACTAATATAAACCATAGCAATTCGTTCGCTTACTCTCACTCTTTGCAAATATCCTTTATCGCGATGGATGTATCTTTTAAAGTAATTATTTGCGCGAATGGTTTTAATTGAGCGCTATTATTTATCTAGTTATTAATGGCTCTAGTTAAAAGATGGTTCTAGTTAGTGTGACGCCGAGCCGTGTGCGGGTAGACGATACACGGCTTTCGCCATAAACAAAATCGCACGAAATCAAGCCGTTTAGGACTTCCGAATATACTAAGCCTCTACCGCTCCCAAAACGTCTAATTTCGTGCTATTTCACAGCTTTATAGATACGGGATGAAGGCGCGTTCCAATTCGACCAGTTCGCGGTGTAATTCGTTTCTTTCTTTATGACGCTTGCTATTCTCGAAACAAAGGTCGAACAGCTTTTTCGCATATTCAACCAACACCGCGGAGTCCTTTTCGCCGATCTGCGCTCGTTTAGTCATAGCGATTTCAAGACTCGTTTGTGCGAAAGTTACTTCGACGGCCATCCACTGACTGTATAGACGATCGTATTCCTCTTTGAGGCCGCGAAGAATGGTCGATCTAACTAATTCGCACGCGCTGCGGTTGCTCCCAGGTAGCTTTCCGATCTCGTAAACGCCGATGATTGCGCCATTTGTTGCGACGATAAGACGCGTATTAGTCGGGTAGTGGTCGTAAACTGCTTCAGATCCGTTCGTCGAATCAAACGTATATACTTTGACGGCTTGGTGTGCGCGTCCGATTAGTTCGTTAGCTGCGTTCTCTTTCGATAGTCCAAAAATGCGGTTTGCCTCTGCGATAGTTTTCTTAGTTACGTTGTAAATTGTTTTCACGGTTATCCCTCCGAATTTTATGCGAGTAGAAGCTCGCGATTTTTTGTTGTATCTAGTCTTTTGAGAATGCGTGTTACACTCCATCTATTTACGCCTGTTAGCCTGCTTATTTCCGTGTATGACGGCTTGTCGAGCTGTAAAAACGTTTCAACTACCTTTAAGCTGATTTCGTCGTCAATCATGCCTTTAAAAACTCGCATCGTATCAGTTTCAATGTAGGCTTCTTCGGTCGTTGCGCCTGCGGTCCTATTCGCTCCTACGTCCTGCGGATCAACAATAGATTCTTTATTGCGGCGAACCGATTGATTCCTGTAGACATTCGCGCGCGCTCTTTTCATACTGAATTTATACAAGTGTTCAAACGGGCGGACGCCGTCCCACTTTTCAACGCACTTCATCAATATGTCTTCGTATAGAGCAATCACGTCTGCTTCATTTGAATTGATAGATCGCGCGATTGTGGAAAATTTTTTTCTTTGTTTGTCGATAAGTTCCCGATATATCTCATTAAATACAAGTTCGTTTTTGGTTTCGCGATATTCGATAACAAGTACGTCAATCATTCGAACTGCCTCGCTCTTCCTTTACGATTGACCAATACATACCCCCGATTATTACTGTGGCTATGCTCCCGACAAAACTTCCGTACATTGCGAAGTCTGATATAATTTCGTTCATTTGTTGCCCTCCCGTATTTGCATACGAGGGTGTTCGCACTTTGTTCGCTTGTTAACCGTATTGAAAACGGTTATCATAAACATGACGAAGCCCTCGCGGTTTTGTTGGTTAGGATGCCAGTACCCGCTGGCAGTACAGCCGGAATCGGCGGATGAATTTACGATGTGCCTCGATATTGCCGCCTAATTGCTGCGCTAACAGCATGGCGATTTCGGTTATATTCGTGCATCCCCGCGACCAGTTCTTTAATATCATTTCTTTACGAAGATCGCCTTGCGCTAACAGGGCGGTCTTTTCTTTTAAGAGAATCGCGCCTTCGACGTCCGCTAAAACGTCTTGAGGCTCCCATGAATCGTCTATTGCGATGACGACCCTTTTTCGTGTTTCTTTCATATACTTGATACTTTCGCGTTTGATGATTCGCTGGATCAGCGCCCTTTTGTCGCGCCCGTTTTCCCTATACCGATCTAACCAGTAACCTATCGATAGTAAGGTACGTTGTTCAAACGATGTCTGATCGGGTACGATTCCCGCTATTCTATCCGATTCGTGAAGTATATACGGCATTGCGCCGGATTCCATCGCTAACGTTAGTAGATACGCCTTTCTTTCGTCCACTTCCTCGCCTCCAGTCCCATTACCCTCATACAGCTAGATAGTCGCTCAGATCGCCGTATTTCGATGCGTCGTAGTTTTTTGCTAATCCTTTAATGACACGTTCGACTTTTTTGTAATGGACGCCTACTCTCTTTCCAATTGACGCGTATGTAGGACGTTCGTTTGCAAGATAATCATTAATGATTTCAGTCGTTAGTGTGTCGGTGTTTTCTGTGAGGGCCTTGATAAGTCGTTTCATATTGCGGTCCGTTTTTATTTGCTCACAAGTACGTTCGTCGGATTCAAATGTTGCCGCATTTTCCTCCGAAGTTGTATCGACTGGTATTCTTCTATTAACGTAAGTCATTTGTTTCCCTCTTGTGAAATCTATGGCGCATCTAAATAATTGAACCTTCAGATGCCCTTCAATATCAGTGCTTCTCGATGAGTCGAAGTTATCGATACAAAACCATAATCTCTCATTGAGGACGCTAACCATGTCATCAAAAAGAAGACGACAATTGCTAGTATATTTCGAAGCAATCCCTTTGATTAGATATTGAAAGTGTTCAAAAACTTGATTAAATAATTGTGGGTCTTTTGTGAATTGATAAGTCTGTATGACCGCTATTAAGTTTTTGTTTTTTATCACCTTGCTTACCTCCGAATTAGTAATGTTTTCTTCTGTAAGTAAATAGTAGCATGGGAAGTGCGAAAGATTCTGAAAACTACACAAACATAGAAAAAAGAATTTTTATGTAATTAATGAAAATTATTGAAATAAAAAAAGCCGCTAGAATTAATCTAGCGACCCTCTCATATGAATTTATCCTCCCGGCTTCAATTCCGCCGTATTGTAACTTTTATCCGTATTAAATGAAGCCACTTGACCTCCTCCGTTAAATACAAGCGTAGTCATAGCGATCCCCGCAACTAAAGCAACTAATAAGACTTTTTTCAAATGAAACATCTCCCTTTTTTATTATTTTTATGGACTTCAGCGCATTTACTTGTCTAGCATCTACTCCAAAGATACCCAAGTCGTCCGCGATAAGTTCTGCGAACAAAAAGTTCATTCTCTCGATGAAGAAACTAAACCCTTCGTACAACTTCCCTATATCGTCAGCCATTCGAAACTCAAAATACCGAATAAAATCAGAATCCCGACCTAACCGTAGTTCACTTGCCAATTCCAAAGGATCGGCATTTAAACACCCGTCTTTTGCGTCAAAAATCATTTTCGCGATATTTAAAGTAGTTTCAGCCTCCCTTGTCAATTGCGCGTTACCTATAGTCTGAATCAAATCAAGGCTCAGCGCAAGATTTTTTAGGCACTCTTCTCTATTTACGTTGAGGTATGACATGCCTATAACATAAGATGCGTCAGCTTTTGATTTTGAACTAATATCAGCAAAAAAAATAATTTCTGCGAAGTAGCGAGCTTCTTCATAATTAGAAAAGTGAAGGTTCACAGGCATCAAAATTTCAGAAACCCTAAACAGATAGCATTCTTTGAAGAATAACTTTCTATCACCTTTTAGCGCCTCGATATTCTTTCGGATCCCCTTTGACTTTTCGAGTATGTTCAGAAAATCTTTGTCGAAGTATAAGGCGTAGCATCCGTATATTTCTAGCAAGACAGTCAAATCCTTGTCCTTTTTAATCTTCACCGCAGAAACTTTGTTTTTTAATTCAGTGTAAGGAAATGCATCTGTCATGTATTCGTGGATAAGTCCGTAGACCGATGAGTAATCTTGAAGTGATACATCTCCATCTGCGCTTTCCAGTAAATTTTCAAGCAAGGCTGTATCCCGTTTAATTGCTGCGTATTCGAACGCATGTTTAATAGCTTCAGTTGTCGGAAGTGACAAGCACCATTCCCGCATCTTATCGTGATAGTCTTTTCCATAAAGTAATTGCGCCAATTTCAGCAACGTTCTAAACCCGATAGAACCACTCTTTTTAAAGTTGTAAAGCGAATTAACATGAACTTCAAGCATCGAAGCTGCCGTCTCTAAACTCAAATCACGATCTTCCATTGTATTAAACACATCATCGCGAATACTAAACAAATGAATCCCCCTCTTTTTGGTATCTCTCTTTTATATTTGGTCTTTTATAAGGTATAATTTGAACCGTATAGCCCGATATAAGAGCTATGCGGAGGTGTTTGTTACGGTTAAGTATCGTCGTGGTAGATGTTTACTTAGCGACCGACTCCGTGAGCGTGGCTATACTCAAACGCAACTAGCCGATAGAACTGGTTACGATAAGTCCATCATTTCAAAGTACGTCAACGGCACGCGTGGCATGAATTTCGATACCGCGAAAACCATAGCCGCTGCGATTAATTGCACCATTGACGACCTTTACGAATGGATTGAGTATGATTAGATGTCGGTCGCTGGCGGGTCAAACACGCCCGTCACCCGAAAGTTGTACGTTTGTACAACAATCCCGTCGATATTTCCGTCACAAAGGGAACCTCCGTTCTATTTCGTTCTTTATAATACACTATTCACATCGCCATTTTCGTCGTTATTTGTCGAACAAATCTAAAAATTTACGGGTAATTTATGGTAAGGCTTCCGTATTCAGTGAGAAACCGTGCGGCGCGATGCCATAACCATAAAATCGACAACCGACATTTGCGTGATTTCTTCTATAGAACGACCTGCGATCGCTTCGTTTTCGTCGTCGATTCGGAACAATACCTCGTCTTGGTCGCCGATTTCCCATGCGCCGGGGACGCCCGCCATCTTATAAAGCGCAAGACCGTTACCTTCTTCGTACCCTATCGCGAAACCATCCCCTAAGTGGACTAAATCTTTTTCCTTCCGAAAATGTGCGCCCTGCCCGTAAAAATCATAGAAAACAAGTTCAGCCTTGATCGATTCTTTTTTCATTTTCATTTCCTCCCTTTAATCACCTTCATAATAAGTAGTGATGCGTATATTGATGTGGTTGCAATAATTATTTGGTCAAGCGTAGATATTTTTCTGAAGGTCATTGATGCGATCAAAAAGCCGAGCGCGAGAAGTATCAAGTAATCAAAAGTATAGAGTTTCTTCATATGTGGTATAATTGATTGAACCGGGGCTTAGCGCCCCGTCCGTTTACTTGCGACGTTTCTTCTTGGAGGGAGATCGTCGCTTTTTCTTTTTCTTTTTTCTCATTGCGATTAGCTCTAATGAAATCTTGATAATTCCGAGCCATGCGCCTATGAGTACGGATATTTTTGTTGCCAGTTCAATCAATTATTTTTTCACTCCTTTCTTGCCATACTTTTTGTATGACTTTCTATACTTAGTATAACTTGTTATACATTTTTAGTCAACAACATATACGAAATATTTTTAAAAATGGACAAAATGTATTATTTATTATACAATACGGACGAAGGAAGGTGTTAATATGACTAGACGTCAAAAGGAAATTAGGTTAAAACCCTCGTACAAGCCGTTAGAACACATGCTCATCAGGAAGGATAAAAAGAAAACGGACCTTCGTAATGAGTTAGGACTCTCGCCTAATACAGTCGCAAAAATCTCCGCAGGCGAATTTGTTGCTATGACCGTTATCGCGCAGCTTTGCGATTATCTTGATTGCCGCATCGAAGACATAGTCGAATTTGTTCCGAATGATACCGATGATCAGTCGTAATGGCTGGTCTTTTTTTATTACGAAATTGAACGAAATTAGCCGTTTTGATGCGTATATGTATATTTCGTTCCAACGTGCGGCAAGTGAGGCAAAACGCAGGAAAATGCGTGCTAAATTAGAGGCGTTCGAGGCGTTTATTGACGGAGAGTGATCGCCACATCGTGTGGCAAACGTTAATTGACCGCAAAAAAAAGACGGCATAACACCCCGAGTTTAAAAAATTGTGCGCAAGGTTAAAGCGTCAGATCCGGCGGTTTTGGCCGGGGCGCTTGGGGGCGGGCGGCTCTTTCCTTCGTTTCATCGCTATAATGAATAAAATATACACAAAAACGCATAATGAACGTAACAGAATCACCTTTTGTTACATTCGCGAACGTACGAAAGCATTGGTATGGCAACGTTCGTCACGTTCTTATCTTCGCAATGAACACTATTGTTTTTATGCAACGTATAAACCGCGCCACGCCGGTATGCTCCCCGATGCCCTATGCCGGCCCGACTGTATAAGATCATGCATAAAGGGTTCGTCGTCGTATGTTACACGTCGATACGTAACACGCATCATTAAGGCGCCTTACCTTCGTAACCTACCGTCACACAAACATTGATAGGATGCGACTTGGCGCCTCATTGTGCCGCAGTAAAGCCGGCCATTACGCGCAGCCCCTACAATCTGTAGGCGGTAACATGGCGCAACACCCCCTGAGTTTTAGGCGGCCTTCCACGCTGGCGGCGTCTGCTTGGTGTTTTATATCTCGATAGCCTCGTAAGCTGCGTCGATCTCATCCGCAGTTATGCCAATATACTTTAACGTTTGAGCCTCCGAACTATGGCCGAACACTTTCATAATCCGCGTAATGTTTATACCTTTTGAATAAAGCTGATACCCGAATGTTTTACGTAGTGTGTGCGTACCTATATCGATATTTATTCCGGCTCTTACGGCTGCCGCATTTAAGACACGGTATGCTTGAACGCGGCTGATCGGTTTATTAATACCTTTGCGCGACTGAAATACATACGAATCGTCGTCTCCGTCTAACTTCTGCGCCAGCTTAACAACCGTAGATGACAACTTGATATCGCGAGTCTTTCCCGTCTTACCTTCCTTGATAGTTAAATGCGACTGCCCTCGAAGATCGCCGACTCTTATCGTTAGCAAGTCAGATATACGGAGGCCCAACGATACGCCTAGTACGAACATAACTAGATCGCGTCCGTGAAGTGCCTTCTTCATTCGTTCTATATCTCGTTTATTTTTGATTGCGTCAACTGTATTCGCCATTCTCATGCGCCCCTTTCGATTTCCATGCGGTAAAGATTATCGAACAGATTCGTTAATATCCCGCTATAATATCCGACAATGTTTCGTATATGCTTCCGTTTAACGCCAATAAAAGCGATACGAAGCGCATTCAAGCCGATTTCATCTAGTAAAGACTTATCATATGCGGATTTAAGGGCGGACGTCTGCGCCAAGTACACGCCATATAGACGGCTTGTTAGACGCCGATCAGTTACAAAGCAATCAATGACATTTCTGAACGCAGCATACGTATTACTTAGTAAATTATTTTTGCTTTTAAGAATAACGGCTTCGTCTTCGGATTTTGGGCGATCCGCCTTAGTCTCCGTAGGCTTGGTCGCATCTTGGCGGAGTTGCATTTGCGCAGTAGCACTAGAAGGCGCAGGCGCTAGGATGACGTACATATTTGCGCCGTTACCTCCGCTAACAGGACGGTATTTTATTTCTTTACGAATAATGCCGAGAGTTTCTAGGCGCTTGATCGCGCGTATAATTGTAGTACGGTGCTTTCCGATAAGTGACGCTATGGAATCGATCTTCAGCCACGCAACGCCTGGCGTTTTGACTGCGTGACGCGATAGCACCTTCAAGACGTCTATTGCTGACGGTGATAGGTTGGATTTATTGCGGTAGATGTGCGTGCGGATGGCGCCGTTCAGATCGTCAATTGAACGGAATTGGGCCATTTTTGCGGATTCTTTCGTGTACATGTTCGTCTCTCCCTTTAGGAGAACGCAGACCATTTCGAAATTAAGGCGCACTTAAATAAGCGTTGACTCGTACGCTTTTTTCCGATATAATGGAAGCAGGCTAGGGCGTTCCACTTACCGGATTTTATTCGGTTGGTGAGCGTTCTTTTTTTGTGTGTATTTTTATATGCGCATGTTATTTAACGGCGCGTGTTTCTGATAAATGCGGCCAACCTCATCGTCATCAAAATCAAGATAGGCTTGTCGCGTAACTTCGGCAGAAGAATGACCTAGTATAGTCGATAACGTCGTTATATCTCCGCCGTTTAATAAGTAATATTTCGCGAAGTTATTACGAAGATGATGAGGCGCGACGGAAAGTCCTACTTTATTTGATGCGATCGTAAAGTTCTTTTCAACTCCCGTTATACTCTGCTTGCCTCCCCTATTTGTCGGAAAGATGAATTCCGAATTCGTATAGCGTTCTAGGTACCGAAGCCACCGTTTTATATCCCGCATAGTTTTTAGCGACATAAAAGCAAATCGTTGTTTTCCGTTCTTAGGATCTGACAATAATATCGTCTTCCTTCTGAAATCAATATCCTCTAAACGTAAATTTACAAGCTCACCGACGCGCATTCCTGTATCTAATAATAGGCGTGCTTGCATCCAATTCCGATAACCGCAAAAAGTAGCCGTGTCAAACGCTCTAAAAAATAGGCGTAAGTCTTCTTCGGAAAGTAGTTTTTTCTTTTTTCTATTCGGCTTAATTCTCTGCACGTTCTTAACCGGATTATCGCGTATCTCACCTTCGGATAAAAGAAACGAGAAAAACACTTTAATATTACGAAGGTAATTCGCTATGGTCGTATCGGATAGCGGCTTGCTGTGATCGGTTCTATTATGCGGATTATTTAACGACTTCGAACTCTCGCGAGCCACGACGGTATATTTGCCCCTTTCGCGAAGATACTTTATGTAACTGCGTATATGAACCGTTTTTATATTTTTCGGCTCATCAATTTTGTGTTCTTCGCGTAGATAAGCGAGGAATAAATGTAACGTCTGTTCGTAGCTTGCTTTCGTTTTGATTGCGAGGTTTTTTGAATCGCAGTAAAGCATGAAGTTATCGAGCTGCAAATCGAGATCATCCAACATAAAAAACGCCCCCTAATACCCGTTTGTACGGAATTAGCGGACGTAAAAGTTTATCGTATAAGTTTGCGAATATTTATCGGTGTGTTAACGTAGTTTATCGGAATTTACCGAGTAGTAAACCGTCTATAAACACCGTCAGCTTGCCCTATGCTCTAGGCGCAGACGATCAGCCACCATTGCGATAAATTCAGAATTGGTTGGTTTTGCTTTAGACATGCTGACTGTATAACCAAAGAGTGAGGAAATGGAATCGATGTTTCCTCTGCTCCAAGCCACTTCAATCGCATGACGAATCGCTCGTTCTACTCTGCTCGCGGTCGTGTTAAATTTCTTCGCGATGTCTGGATACAACACTTTTGTGATGCTTCCGAGAAGCTCGATGTCATTGTACACCATTGAAATGGCTTCTCTTAAGTATAAGTAACCTTTAATATGAGCCGGGACGCCAATCTCATGAATAATCGTTGTAATGCTCGCATCTAAGTTTCTGCGTTTCGGTTCAGGTTTGTTTCGAAGGACACTGTTTTGGATAGATGAAGATCGATGGGTGACTTGTGTGCCGTTTCCACTGACTTGACGAATATGACCGACTAGGTTTTCCATATCAAATGGCTTTAAGATGAAATAAGATGCGCCCAAATCAACTGCTTTTTTCGTGACATCTTCTTGTCCAAACGCCGTTAGCATAATCACACTTGGTTGTTTGGTCATGTCATTGTTTTCACGGAGGCGTTCCAGTACAGCAAGGCCATCTAAATGAGGCATGATAATATCTAAGAGGAGAACGTCGGGCTCTTTATCTTTAAATAATGTCAGACATTCCTGTCCATTATACGCCACGCCAAGCACTTCCATATCTTCCTGTCCCTCAATATACTCAGTCAAAAGGCCAACAAGCTCTCGATTGTCATCAGCTACACACACTTTAATTTTCTCCACGTTCTTTCCTCCCCAATGTCGATTCCTTTAGTCTTTTGTATTTCTCTTCTGAGTGTTCAATTCGACAAAACCATGCTATCCCCTTTAAAAAACTTTAATTTTCCGAATAATAGAGCATTATCTAGCTTTTTCTACGTTTTTCTTAACGAATCGACGATTATTGCAATTTGACAACATACCATTTTCCATTTTGTCGAAAAATCTCTTTTTCCTTATTTTATAACATGATGGCAGAGAAAGAAAGGGGAGAAAAAAACTGCCGGAAGATTCGCGGCAGTTTGATGATCAGCTTGCTTTTTTGTTTTTTTGATAAAGATCGATGCCTGCTTCTGACAGCATCCATTCAATGTGTACGCCGTAGCCGCTTGTCGGGTCATTGACGAAAACGTGCGTGACCGCCCCGATGACTTTTCCGTTTTGGATGATAGGGCTTCCGCTCATACCTTGGACGATACCGCCCGTTTTACTTAAAAGACGCTCATCTGTTACCTTCAATACCATCCCTTTTGTTGCTGGGAATTTCTGCGGAGTCGTGCTGACGATTTTAATATCAAACTTTTCCACTTTATCATGATCCACAACGGTTAAAATTTCTGCTGGACCTTCTTTTACTTCATTTGATAAAGCAACTGGAAGTGGTTTGTCTGATACATGATTTTCAAGCTTTTCGGTTAACGTACCAAAGATACCAAATGGGCTGTTGCGGGAGATATCCCCGATCGTTTTTCGTTCGGAAGAGAATCTCGCCAATTTTTCTCCAGGATTGCCACCTGTGCCTTTTTCAATCGATGTTACGGTTGATCTGACAATTTCACCATTGTCGACAACAATTGGTTTTTTTGTATCCATGTCAGAAATGACATGCCCTAGGGCACCATATTTTTTAGAAGATGGTTCAAAGAAGGTCATCGTGCCGATTCCTGCTGCGGAATCTCGAATGTAAAGACCAATTCGATAGGTGCCTTCACTTGCATCTTTTGCGGGTGTTAATGTTGTTTGAAAGGTTTTATGGTCTCTTTTTATGAGTAAACGAAGCGTTTCACCTGTTTTCCCTGCTTTCTGGATAAATGGGGTGAGGTCATTCATTTTCTCCATCTTTTGACCATTGATTTCAATGATCATATCCCCTGATTGAATGCCTGCGGCTTCGCCTGGTGATTTTTTGCCGTCTGCTGTTGTGATTTGATGAAAACCTACAACGAGAACTCCTACAGAGTGGAGCTTGACGCCAATGGATTGTCCTCCAGGAACGACTTTTAATTCAGGGAGAACGTCGACTTTTGTTTTCTTAATAGGGAATCCTTTAAAATCATAAACAATTTCGGCTTTTCCCGCCTTTTGTCCTGTTACTTCAAGCTGATTCTTTTTCTCTGAAAGACTAAAGGCTTGTGAAGAAGCATTGGCTGACGCTTCTATTGATGTGTCAATTGAGTGCTTCTGTTTTTCAAATACAGCAACATTTGTTGGAATGCTGATGTATTCCTTCACTATGCTCATAAACCCTGTACTTATTAAAGAAACAAGGAGAATCACACCAATGGCTTTTCTCATCTTTTCGGGCATTCATTTTTCACTCTCCTCGCTCCTTACCCACACCAGAACACTCATGTTTTGGCTACATCTTTACTTTTGCCTTCTTCGCTTTGATTTATAACCGGCAGCTATAGAAAATGATTGGATAAATTGATAAAAGAAAAAGACGATTTCGTGGGTATATACAGCGATTTTGACACAATATAAAAAAGGCAGCTGATTTTTCAGCTACCCTGTTGTTTTGACATCATTTGCTTGATGCAGCAATTCTTTTGCGTGCTGTTTTGTCAGCTCAGTGACTTCCACACCCGCAATCATCCTGCCAATTTCACTCACTTTTTCTTCATGATTTAATGGTTTGACGCTTGTCAGTGTTCTGCCTGCTTTAGAGCGTTTAGAAATGAAGAGGTGCGTGTCAGCCATTGCTGCTACTTGCGGGAGGTGCGTAATGCAGAGCACTTGTGAGCCAGCCGCCACTTTGTAAATTTTTTCGGCAATCGCCTGTGCAACTCTGCCGCTTACGCCCGTATCGACCTCATCGAAAATAATGGAAGTGACTTCTTGTTTGGCTGAGAAGATACTTTTCACGGCGAGCATAACACGTGAAATTTCTCCACCCGAGGCAACTTTTGATAAAGATTTCATCGGTTCGCCAGGATTAGTAGAAATCACAAATTGAGCTTGGTCGATTCCGTTTTTTCCAAGCTGGACGGGCTTTCCATCTAGTAGCGGATTATCCGTGCTGCTAAAAGGCGCATACCGAATGGAAAAGGATGTATCAAACGTTGACTTCTCCATATACAAATCCTTTAGTTCTGTTTGAATTTGCTTCGCTAGCTTTTTGGCCCATTTTTTACGAAGCTCCGAAACGTTAAGTGCTTCAAGCAGAGCGTCACGGCTCATTGCATCCAGTTTGTTTTTAAGCGTCTGCAGGTGACTATCTCGATTTTGAATTTGATCGATTTCTTCTTCAATCTTCGCCGCATACTCCAAAATTTCCTCAACCGTTGTCCCGTACTTTCGTTTTAACTGCTTCATTTCATTCAGCCTAGACTCAATAAAATCAAGTCGTGCTGGGTCGAACTCTAATTGATCCAGCATGCTTCGCATTTGGAACGTCGAATCCTCTAATAAATAGTAAGAGTTCGACACTTGTTCGGATAGCTTTTTCAGATCGTCATTGATCTCAGAAACCTGCTCGAGCTCGCTTGATGACATGCCAACCCAATCAAGTCCCCCCTGCTCATTGCGCAAGGCATTATAGGCGTTTTGGAGTGAGGAAAAGATTTTTTCGTAGTTGCTGATCTGGTGGCGCTCTTCTTGAAGCTTCTCATCTTCTCCCGGCTCTAATTGTGCCGCTTCAATCTCTTCTAGCTGAAATTGCAGTAAATCTAACCGGTGCACCATTTCCTGCTCATTCTCAGAGAGCTGTTTTAGCTTTTGGGCTGTCTTTGTATATTGCTCATATGCTTCTTGATACTGTGACAAAGCAGGTGCAATTTCTTCTGCTCCAAATTGATCGAGTAAATGCAGATGATTTTCATCCTCCATCAATAACTGGTTATCGTGCTGTCCATGTATATCGAGCAAAAGGCGTCCTACTTCGCGTAAAAGTGAGATTGTAACGAGCTTGCCATTGATACGGCAAATGCTTTTCCCGTTATTGTTAATATCACGGCGAAGAATCATCATTTCATCCGTTGCGTCAATTCCCTGCTCTTCGCATAAAGCAAATACAGGATGGTCAGCTGCTGGTACAAGAAAAAGCCCCTCCAGCTCAGCCTTTTTCTCACCATAACGAACAAATTCAGACGACCCTCTACCTCCCACAAGAAGTGAGACAGCGTCAATCATGATAGATTTCCCTGCACCTGTTTCCCCTGTTAGGACTGTGAGTCCTTTTTCAAATGAAACCGTTAACTCTTCAATGATTGCAAAGTTTTTAATGGTTAGTTCTGCTAACACTCATTTGACACCTCTTTTTGTAAACCTGATTCTTTATAGAAGCTCTAAAATTTTGCTTGAAACTGTTTCCGTATCATCTATTGTGCGGCAAATGATCAAAATGGTGTCATCTCCGCAAATGGTTCCCATGATTTCTTCCCAATCTAAATTATCCATTAAAGCCCCAATCGCCTGTGCATTACCCGGCATGGTTTTGAGGACAATTAAATGACTGGCAGCATCCATTTTAATAAATGCATCCATTAAGGATCGCTTTAGTTTAGACAGCGGATTAAACCGCTGATCCGCAGGAAGGCTGTATTTATATGTTCCATTGTTCGTTGGCACTTTCACTAAATGCAATTCTTTAATATCTCTTGAAACGGTCGCTTGTGTAATGTTATATCCATCGGCTTTTAAAATATCGACTAGTTCATCTTGTGTTTCAATCTCTTGGCTCGCGATGATTTCTCTAATCTTGATATGCCTTTGACCTTTAGTCATTTTTGACCCCCCTAGGCGTTTGATCTCAGTTTGTCTTTACGTTCTATGTTATATGAACCACAGTTCAAAAAACAAGCGTTACGTGAGAAACGGCCAATTCTCATCTTTTGACCATGTAAAAAGGAATAATAGCGAGCTATTATTCCTTCAGCGTGTAGACAAACCCTCGCATTCGGTGTCAGGTCTCTGCTTCGATGCTCACGAATGTTAAATTCGCTCCGCTCCGATGCTCGTCCTTCCTAGACTTCAAAGGTTTTCTATCACGCTGTAAAGAAGACAAAGGGCTAAAATAAAGATCATTTTAGCCCTTTGCCAACAATCTAAAAGGAATAATAGCGAGCTATTATTCCTTTTGTTTCAACCTCATGTATCAGCCGGCTCAGGACTGTTTTTCTTTTCTTTCAATACAGAATGGGCTTCCTTGACGATCTTTTCAAGCTCTGAAACCGGTAGTGCCGCATTCTCTTCTTGATCGGGATGAAGCACTAAATGGAGAAGGAACTCAATATTCCCGTCTCCGCCAGTAATAGGCGAAAATGATACATCCTTCACATCATAGCCTTCTTTTGCAGCAAATTGATTCATCTCTTCCAGTACACCAAGGTGGACCGATGGATCTCGCACGATGCCTTTTTTCCCAACAAGCTCTCTGCCTGCTTCAAATTGAGGCTTGACGAGTGCAATACAGTCTCCGCCCGGGACAAGAATGTGCTTTAAAGCCGGCAGAATGAGTTTAAGTGAAATAAAAGAGACATCAATTGACGCCACTTCTGGCAATCCTTCAGTAAAATTTGCTGGGACGGAATGACGGAAATTGGTGCGCTCCATGACGATGACCCTGTCATCCTGCCTTAATTTCCACGCAAGCTGATTGTAGCCAACATCAACAGCATATGATTTGACCGCTCCATTTTGAAGCGCACAATCTGTAAATCCACCTGTTGATGAACCGATATCAATTAGCAATTTCCCTTGAACGGTTAAGTCGAATTCTTTTAGCGCTTTTTCGAGCTTTAACCCGCCGCGGCTCACATATTTCAGAGGGTTCCCTTTCACAGTGAGCGGTGTATCACGAGCGATTTTCTCTCCTGGTTTATCCAAACGGTTTTCATTTGAGTAAACGATCCCTGCCATAATGGCACGCTTTGCTTTCTCTCTCGTTTCCATTAGTCCTTGTTCGACTAATAAAACGTCAAGTCGTTCTTTCTTTGATGTCATGATCCAATTCCTTTTCTTGGTGCTGCGGGAAGCAGGTCACGTAAAGTATCAGCAACCTGTGCTTTCGTCAAACCAATTTCTTCAAGCAGGGCATCAACACTTCCATGCTCAATAAATTCATCTGGAATGCCCATACGTTCTACTTTAATATGAGATGCTTTCTTATCGTGTATATATTCTAAAACGCTGCTGCCAAATCCGCCTTGGAGCACAGCTTCTTCAATCGTTAAAATCGGAATACCTTCAGAAAAAATGTCATTTAACATCGCTTCATCAAGAGGCTTAATAAAACGAGCATTGACAACACGAACCGATTTCCCTTCTTTTTGAAGTTCTTCTGCTGCTTGGAGTGCCATTTTAATCGTCGTACCAAATGTTAAAATCACGGCATCCTTCCCTGGACGAAGAACCTCCCAGGACCCAATTGGAATGGTTTTCAGCTGTTCATCCATTTTGACACCTAGCCCATTACCGCGCGGGAAGCGCATAGCAATAGGACCGTCATCGTACTGAATAGCTGTATTGACCATGTGCTGTCCTTCATTTTCATCTTTTGGCATCATGAGTACCATATTCGGCATATGACGCATAAAGGCAATATCAAACACACCTTGATGGGTTTCTCCATCTGCACCGACAAGTCCAGCACGGTCAATGCCAATAAATACGTTAAGGTTCTGACGACAAATATCATGTAGCACTTGGTCATAGGCTCTTTGTAGGAACGTTGAATAAATCGCTAAAAATGGCTTCATGTCCTGCGTCGCAAGCCCAGCTGCCATTGTGGCTGCATGCTGCTCGGCAATTCCTACATCAAACATCCGCTCTGGAAATTCCTTCGCAAAGCCTTCAAGCTTTGAACCAACAGGCATCGCAGGCGTGATCGCAACAATCCGCTCATCTTCCCGTGCCAGCTTTCTGACCGTTTCACTAACGAGACCACTCCAAGACGGAGCTGCTGCTGCCGGTTTTACAAAATCCCCTGTATCAATTTTGTATGGACCCGTACCGTGCCAAGTCCCGACTTTATCGGATTCTGCCGGCTGATAGCCTTTTCCTTTTTTCGTGATGACATGCAGAAGAACAGGACCTTTTGTTTTCTTTGCATATTCAAGATTTTCAAAAAGATCTTCATACGAATGTCCATCGACAGGACCTAAGTAGGTAAATCCCATTTCCTCAAAAAACATGCCAGATACAAGTAAATATTTGAGGCTGTCTTTGATACGCTCTGCTGTGGCAGCAAGCTTACCACCAACAGCTGGAATGCGCTTGAATAAATATTCAAGCTCGTCTTTTACCCATTGGTATTTGCCAGCTGTACGTAATCTGCCAAGCATTGTGTGAATCGCACCGACGTTTGGTGCAATACTCATTTCATTGTCGTTTAATATGACAATCATATCTTTCTTTTCATCACCGATATGATTCAAAGCTTCTAGCGCCATACCTCCGGTTAGTGCACCATCTCCGATAATCGGCAAGATATATTCATCTGTCCCTTTGATATCACGCGCTGCCACCATACCCATCGCGCCAGATAACGAGGTTGAACTGTGACCTGTCTCCCACACATCATGCTCGCTTTCATTTCGTTTAGGAAAACCGCAAAGCCCTTTATATTGACGAAGTGTATCAAACTCCGATCCTCTTCCCGTTAACAGCTTATGAACGTAAGACTGATGTCCAACATCCCAGAGGAATTTGTCTTTTGGGCTGTCAAATACTTTATGAAGCGCAACAGTCAGTTCAACGACTCCCAGGTTCGGACCGATATGCCCACCAGAGTTAGCTAAGGACTCAATTAAAAACATGCGAATGTCAGCACTAAGCTCCTCTAATTCTGCATTTGACATTCCTTTTAGAAACGTTGGATTTTTTATTGATAAAAGATCCAATTAGGATCAACTCGCTTTCAACAAAATTTCTATATACATCTATAATGCCTTATTCCTTTGAAAACCAATAGGGAATAAGAGTTGTCTCATCATAATAAACTGTTTACAGTTTACCACAATTGCTCGAGGACCCTCAAATCTAGGCTGTTTTTAATGATCTCTTGAGGCAATTAGATCACATAAATCATGCAGCAATTGCTGCTCTAATTGAAGATTTGAGACAATTTCTTTTGCACGTGTGATGTGCTCATGCAGCTTTTCTTTTGCTCCTGAAAGCGTTAATAAAGAAGGATATGTCGACTTTTCATTTGCTGTATCAGAGCCGACCCGTTTTCCGATTTTTTCTTCGCTTCCTTCGAGATCTAAAATATCATCACGGATTTGAAACGCAATGCCAATATGATAGCTGAATTCCCTTAGCTTTTCGATATCGTCATCTGATGCTCCTGCCAGCATTGCACCTGCTGCGACACTGAATGTGAGAAGCTTTCCTGTTTTACGGGCGTGAATGGATTCTAGTTCAGCAAGCGATACTTGTTTTTGCTCTGCTTCCATGTCGTCAAATTGACCGCCAACCATTCCTAGTGCACCTGCTGACTTTACAAGCTCATCCACAATTCTGAGCTTTTTGTCAGCTGAGACGCCGCTAGACAGCTGAGATGTAATCAGGCGGAAGCTTTCTGTTAAAAGGGCATCACCTGCAAGAACCGCTGTTGCTTCTCCGTACACTTTATGATTCGTCGGTTTTCCTCTGCGAAGGTCATCGTCGTCCATGCAAGGAAGGTCGTCATGTATCAATGAATACGTATGAATCATCTCAACCGCACAGCCGACAGGTATACCGTCTTCTTCGTTTTTACCGTAGGCATTTAGAAGAGCAAGAACGAGAACAGGTCGAAGCCTTTTCCCGCCCGCTTTAAGAGAATAGAGCATAGAAGATTTCAGGTCTTCAGGAATCGTCAATTCCTGAACATATGTAAATAAATAATCTTCAATGGCCTGCTTTCGTGTTGTTAAAAATTCATTTAAATTACTTGTCACCAGCATCTGCCTCCTTCACTGAGAAGGGAGCCAGCTCACCGTCCTCTTTTAAAATGAAATCCATTTGCTTTTCAACATGCTGTAATTTTTCATGACAAAGCTTCGAAAGGGTCATGCCTTCTTGAAAATAATGAATGGCCTGCTCAAGTGGTACATCTCCTTCTTCGAGCTTTCCCACAATCTCCTCAAGACCTTTCATCGCCTCTTCAAATGTCATTTGTTCTTCTTTTTGTTTATTGGATTCTGTCATGTTGATTGCCCCTCCTTCTCAATAACCTCACAAATCAGACGTCCATCCCTCATCGTGATGGTCAGCTGATCCTTCGGCTCTACTTGGTTCACACTTTTTATTAGTTCATATTCTTTATAGGCTAAGCTGTAGCCTCTTTCCATCACTTGAAGTGGATTTAATGCATTTAGTTTACCAAGAACCGATTGGAACTGCGAATGAATTGTTTTCATTTGCACATTCATACTGCGAATGAGCTGTTCTGTTTCATTGGCGTGGCGTTTTTTCGCTTGAAGCAGCTGCTCTTTAGGGTGAAGCGGCTTCAGCCTGTATGTCTGGCGGTCTAGCTGACTGCGTTTTTGCTCAATTTGTCTCGTCAGCTGTTTTTGAAAACGGTCAAACACCAAATCGAATTGCTGCTCTTTTTGCTCCTGTAATCGTTTTGGAAAACGGAAGGCATAAGAGGATTGCAGCGCCACAAGACGATCCTTCGCTTGTGAGGTTCGATTCTTTACCGCTCTTGTTAGCCGTATATCGATTGATTTGATTCGTTCAATTAAATCGGTCGTGCTTGGAACAGCAAGTTCGGCTGCTCCTGTTGGTGTGGGTGCTCTCATATCTGCAGTGAAATCACTGATCGTAAAGTCTGTTTCGTGTCCAACTGCAGATATGATTGGAATGTCTGATGCGAAGATGGCTCTTGCGACAGCTTCTTCATTAAAAGCCCAAAGCTCTTCAATCGAACCGCCTCCTCTTCCGACAATCAAGACATCACAGAGCTGTTTTTCATTCGCTTCCTTAATTCGCTCTACGATGGAACGGGTCGCATGCTCACCTTGAACGAGCGCCGGAAGCACAATGATTTTCGCCTGCTGATAGCGCCGATTGATGGTCGTAATGACATCTCGAACAGCCGCTCCTGTTGGAGACGTAATGACACCAACAACCTCTGGATATTCGGGGATTGTTTTTTTATAGCGCGCATCAAATAAGCCTTCGCTTGCTAGCTTTTTCTTCAGCTCTTCATAAGCAAGATGAAGAGCACCAACACCATCAGGCTGCATTTCTTTTGCATATAATTGATAGTTACCGCTTGGTTCATAGACTTGAATTCCGCCTCGTACAAACACCTTCATTCCACTCTTAGGTGAAAAAGGCAGCTTCGCCGCAGAGCGCTGGAACATGACAGCTTGCATGCGTGCATTTTCGTCTTTTAAGGTGAAGTACACATGTCCTCTTGAATGAATCTTGACATTGGATAGCTCACCTTTGATCCAAATATCTTCTAAATGCGGATCAACATCAAATTTTCTTTTTATGTATTTTGTAAGGGCTGTGACCGTCACAAAGGCTTTTTCACTCATGACGTATTCCTCCTCTTCAAAAACGCACATTCATCCACCAGCAGCATGCAGGTGGATGAATGGATAAAGCTTATGCTAATGTACGTTTTGCTGATTTAACCGTATTATGTGCAAGCATCGTAATCGTCATTGGACCGACTCCGCCAGGGACTGGTGTGATATAAGAAGCTTTTTCTTTTGCCTCTTCAAAATCAACATCTCCAACAAGCTTTCCAGTATCCAAACGATTGACTCCTACATCGATCACAATAGCGCCTTCTTTAATTTGGTCAGCTTTAATAAAGTTTGCTCGACCGACGGCAACAACTAAAATATCCGCTTTCAACGTATGTTCTGAAATATTCGTTGTTCTTGAATGGCAATAAGTAACCGTTGCGTTTTCGTTTAACAGCAATTGTCCTACTGGTTTACCGACAATATTGCTGCGTCCGACAACAACGACTTCTTTTCCAGAAAGACTGACGCCCGTTTTATTTAGTAATTCAACAATGCCTGCTGGTGTGCATGGAAGGAATGTGTCTTCCCCAAGGAGCATTTTCCCGATATTCAATGGATGGAAACCATCAACATCTTTTTCAGGTGAAATACGTTCAATCACGGCTTTTTCAGAAATATGTTTTGGCAGTGGAAGCTGAACAAGAATCCCGTGGAATTGATCGCTCGCATTGTACTGATCAATCAGCTGAAGCAATGCTTCTTCTGTTAAAGAAGCATCTAAATGATCTAGCTGGAAATGCATCCCCATTGCTTCTGCTGCTTTTTTCTTCCCGCGTACGTAAGAAAGTGAAGCCGGATCATCACCGATTAGAATAACGGCAAGACCAGGTGTGACACCTTTTTGTTTTAGCTCTTCTACTTCTTTTGCTAATTGCTCACGCTTTTCTTTTGCTGTTTCTTTCCCATCGATGATTGTTGCTGTCATGTCGAATCCTCCTATTGCTGCTTTAGGTCGTTTTTAATGTTTGAAAGTACTCCATTTACAAATTTCGATGCTTTATCGTCACCGAATAATTTGGCCAGTTCAATCGCTTCATTCATTGAGACACTAACCGGGATATCTTCTTGATACACCATCTCGTACACAGACAGCCTTAAAATGGCTCTGTCTACGTTTGCAATACGATCGAGTTTCCAATTCACTAAATGCTGTGAAATCATGTCATCGAGCTTGTCCTTTTGTTCAAGCACACCGAAAACCAGCTCCTCGAAAAAAGGATCTGATTCTTGTTCATCCAGCGCATGTGTAATGGCCTCTTTCGGATCAATATTGCTCACATCAATTTGAAATAATGTTTGTAGCGCCTTTTCTCTTGCAGTTCTTCTTTTCATTATTTACTCCTTTAACCACTTTATCCGCTTGTCGTTAAGCCATACAGAGATCATAACATATTTTGACCGTGGTCGCACCAAGATCCATGCGAGCTGTCACGAAAAACGAATCAATTCACGTGTGAGATCATTATTATTCGGAAATGACCCAAAAATGGGCTTTAAAAAACCAAAGAGGCAATGCCTCCTTGGTTTCACTTGAACTCTTTTTTTATATTTCTTGATCTACTTCAGCCTCAGATGCTTTAGTATCAAATTGAATACCAACGACATGAATATTGATTTCATTAATCGTTAAAGCAGTCATGTTCAAAAGAGTTTGACGGATATTTTCTTGTACAGCAGTGGATACCTTTGGAATGGATAGGCCAAATTCAACCACACAATATACATCGATTGTGATGCCTTCATCAGAGACATCTACTTTCACACCTTTACGGTGATTTTTCTTACCAAAGCGTTCTGCTACATCAGCAGCGAAATTGCCGCGCATTTCGGCAATGCCTTCGACTTCTGAAGCGGCGATCCCAGCAATGACCTCAATCACTTCTGGTGCAATTTGCACTTTTCCCAATTGATCTTCATCAAGGTTCATTTCAAGCAAATTGTTATCTGACACGATCATTCACCTCCGAAAGCTGTGATTATTTCATGATTTGGTATGTTTCTAAAAACTTCGTATTAAAATTACCACTCACAAATGTTTCATGCTCAAGCAATCTTAGATGGAATGGGATCGTTGTGTAGACTCCTTCAATGACGAACTCTTGAAGCGAGCGTTTCATTCTCGCAATCGCTTCTTCTCTCGTCTTACCATATGTGATCACCTTTGCAATCATACTATCGTAATATGGCGGAATTACATAGCCCGGATAAGCGGCAGAATCAACACGTACTCCTAGACCGCCTGGCGGAAGATACATTTTAATTTCACCAGCTGAAGGCATGAAGTTTTTCTCTGGGTTCTCTGCATTAATACGGCATTCGATTGCCCATCCTTCATATACGACATCCTCTTGTGTAAGAGAAAGCTTCTCACCTGATGCGACTTTAATTTGTTCTTTGATCAAGTCAACACCTGTGACCATTTCTGTTACAGGATGCTCTACTTGAATACGGGTATTCATTTCCATGAAGTAGAACTTCTCTTCATTATAATCATAAATGAATTCGACTGTTCCAGCACCAGTGTATTCAACAGCTTCTGCAGCTTTTACAGCTGCTTCACCCATTTGCTCACGGATGTCTGCATTCAGCGCTGGTGATGGCGTTTCTTCAAGAAGCTTTTGCATTCTTCTTTGAATCGAGCAATCACGCTCTCCTAAATGAATGGTATTGCCATGCTGATCTGCTAGCACTTGGATTTCCACGTGTCTAAAGTCTTCAATGAACTTTTCTAAATAGACGCCAGGATTACCAAAGTTTTGCGCTGCTTCCTGCTGCGTGATGGTGACACCGTTAATGAGCTCTTCTTCGGTACGAGCCACACGGATTCCTTTACCTCCGCCGCCGGCAGTTGCTTTTATAATCACAGGATACCCAATACTTGCTGCTGTTGAAACAGCATCATCAAGATCTTTTACAATTCCTTGAGAACCAGGAACAATCGGAACGCCAGCATCTTTCATTGTTTCCCTTGCGACATCTTTCGTTCCCATTTTGGAAATCGCTGATGCAGTTGGCCCAACAAAGATGACATTGCATTCCTCGCAAAGCTCTGCGAAGTCTGCATTTTCAGCAAGGAAGCCGTATCCTGGATGGATGGCATCTGTCCCAGTTAATTTGGCTACACTGACAATATTCGTGACATTTAAATAACTATCTTTTGAAGCAGTCGGTCCGATGCAATATGCTTCATCAGCCATTTGAACATGAAGCGCATCGCGATCCGCTTCAGAAAATACCGCAACTGTTTCAATTCCAAGCTCTTTACAAGCGCGGATAATTCTAACTGCGATTTCTCCTCTGTTTGCAATTAATAGCTTTTTAATCATGATCGTACTCCTTACTCTGCTTTCACTAGAAAGAGGGGTTGTCCGAATTCTACAAGCTGACCGTTCTCAGCTAATACTTCGACGATTTCACCTTTTACTTCTGCTTCGATTTCATTAAACAGTTTCATCGCTTCTACGATGCACACAACTGTGTTTTCCTTCACCTTAGAACCTGATGTCACATATGGATCTGCTTCTGGTGAAGATGAAGCATAAAATGTGCCAACCATTGGGGATGTGATTTTATGCAGATTTTCAGACGCAGCTGCCTCTTGTGCAGGGGCTTCGGTCTGAGCTGGAGCTTGTGCTTTAGGAGCTTGTTGAGCTGGAGCTGCTTGGACAGGAGCCACTGGTGCCGCTACTTGCTGAACGACTTCTTTATTTTTCTTTAGTTTGATTTTTGCACCTTCGTTTTCGTACGTAAATTCATCAATTGTTGATTCGTCAATTAATTTAATCAGTTCATGAATTTCTTCAATTTTTAACATGGATTTGCACCCCTATGTATGGATTTATCTTTTTCTTATAGGCTAGTACTAAAAGTACATACTATAACCATCTTACAGGAGGATTTCAATGAATTCAACTAATATTGTGGCGAAGCGCTTTGCGAGAGCACCTTGAAGAGGGCGCCAAACCGCATCAAAAAACGCCCTTTACGGCAAAGGGCGCCTGTTCATTTTTTATTCATTGGAGGGCTCAAAAGTGACCGCTACGTTATCAAGACCTCTCATTTCTTTTGTGACCATATCAATAATATCGGCCGCTTGGGACTTTGATTTTTTGTCAGAACGAACTGTGATGCTCACTTTATCTCCCTCTGCACTCACTAGCGCATCTTTATAACCTTTTGTTTTAATTAAGGTTTCGAGCTGACGCTCCGTTCCTTCTGCTTCACTAAGCGCTGTCATTTGGTCATAAGCTTCGCTTTTTTCTTGTGCTGTTGCATCATCACTGGATACGATTTCGTTGAACTCTTCACGCTGTTTGCTTCGTTTATCTTCAAGCTCTAATCTGTATGTTGTAAAAAGCTCGTCGTCTGTTTGCTCTGACACAGCCTTTCCTTCTTCACCGCTTGTTTCGATATCCTCTTGTTTACCATTTGTTTCTTTGTCAGTGGACTTCTCATCAGCGCCTTTTTCCGTTCCTTTTTCCGTTCCTTTGTCCATTCCTTTTTCTGGTTCAGTCTTTTTCTCTTCCGTTCCTTTTGATTTCATCTCATCTACTGTCACTGCATTTTCACCTTGTGGAGACATGATATAGTACACACTTAAGACGACAACTAAACTTAGCATCGTTAATAGCCAAACCGTTTGTTTTTTTAACATCATTCCGAATCCTCCTTGATTTTTTTAGGGGCAACAGCCACTCTATGGCTCGGTACATCAAGCACTCGTGTAACCGCTTCAATAATGGTTTTCTTTATTTGAACGTTGTCTACTCCTTGAGCAACAACGAGAACACCTCGAATATCTGGTTTTTTCGTTTGCACCACGACTGGCGTTTCTTCATTGCCATTTTTGATGATGACGATTTCTTCTTCTTTTGTTTGATCGGTGACACTTCGCACGCCGCCTTCTTTATCTGTTTCTTCGGTCGTTGTGCTTTTATTGGATTTGTTTTTTTCAAACACTTTTAAAGAAGTTGCGTCTACATTGACCACAATCGATACATCCTCAACGCCAATAATGGTCTCTAAAATTTCTTTCAGCTGATTTTCGTATTCTTGCTCCACATCTTCAATCGAATTCTTTGATTTACTTGACGATGCCGGCTTGAATACCTCCTGCTCTTGTGAGGTTGTTTTTTTAGAAGCAGGAACAGCAGCTTGTTCTTTGCTTGATGGCGGTGACAAGATCTGACTGACTAACATGAAAGATACGCCGATGATGAATACAAGCAGCAAGTAATGGTGCTTCGTTAATTTTGGTTTCCCTTCACCTTTTTCAGGCGGCTGCAAGAATGATTTCAGCTTTTGTTTCCAGTCCTTGTTATTCATGATCTGCTGCGTCACCTCCCTCAATGTTCAGCGCAATGTGCTCAGGACTCGTATTCCAAACATCAGCAAGCGTCTCTTTCACCCTCTTGATCTCTTTGCTAGAAGATCCAGTGCTTTCCTCCTTTTGCCTGGAGAGATCAATGTCCACCTTTGCCACCGTTTCTACAGCATCACCTGTGAGCGGGGAAAGAACTGCTTTGATGCGAAATTGATCCGCCTCCATATTCTGATCCAGGTGCTCTTCATCTGCCAGCACTTCTACGTGTTTCATTTCATAGCTCTCCTTCTCCAGTGGCTCCTTTGCGCTTTTTTCTAGTTGGACAGCCATTTGCTTTAAAATATATGCACGCTGAGAGGCTTGTATTTCTTTTTTTTCTAAATTCATCTGATTTTTTATTTCTTCTGACTGTGCTTCTTCTTTTCCCTTCATCAATTCTGAGAAAATTTGGTCAGGGTCTGCCCGAAATAAAGCAAAAATCGGATTGAGCATCACCACAATCAACAGGAGGCTGACGACCATTTTGGCATATTTTTGCATGCTTGAATTGGGAAGTAGAAGATCAATGACAATCGCAAATAAGATAAAGAGAATAATACTTGTGATCCATTCCGTGAGAAAACTCAAAAGGTGTCCCTCCTTACTTCATCATCATGGTCAGGTTGCCAGCAGTAATAATGACGGTAATGCTTAAAAAGAACATGAGCGACACGACAGCAAGTGCAGCAAAGATATAAAGCACACTTTTAGAAATGACATCAAGGCAGCTGATAATCGGTCCGCCTCCTAATGGTTGAAGAACGGCTGCGGCAAGCTTATATATAAGGGCTAGCGAGAGCACTTTAATCGCAGGGAAAGCGGCAATTGAAATGAGAATAGCGACGCCAACAAGTCCGACCGTATTTTTAAGTAATACAGAGGCACTGATGACGGTATCCGTCGCATCTGTAAACATTCTGCCAAGGACGGGGATGAAATTTCCGGTAATAAATTTGGCTGTACGAAGTGCGATACCATCCGTAACCGCAGCAGATGCACCTTGCACAGAAATGACGCCAAGAAAGACAGTTAAAAAAACGGCTAACCCGCCTATCGCCGCATTTCTTAACAGCTGGGCAAGCTGGGTAACCTTGTATTGTTCAGTCAGCGTACTGACAATGCTCAATATCGCTGATAAAAAAATAAGCGGAAGAACGACATATTGAATAAAAACGCCGCTCGTATTCATCAAAAATAAAATAACGGGATGAAAGAATCCGGCTGAGACAAGCCCGCCTGATGAAGCAATCAGTGCTAATAACAGAGGAATAAGAGCAAGAATAAAACTGGTCATCGTTTGAATGGCTTCTGTTGCATAAGAAATCGCCACATGAAAGCTGTTGAGTGCAATAATGATCAGCACCATATAAACAAGTGCGTATGCGACTTTACTGACAGTGCTTTGTTCAAATGCATTCTGCAAAAGCTGTAAAAGCGAACAAAAGATGGTGAGTAAAATCAGTGTGCCAAGGAGCTTTCCGTTTGCGATGACCTCGTGAAAAAGATAATGAACAAAGGCTTTCAGGCATGTCTGGGGAGACAGCTCTTTATCGCCATCAATCATTTCCTTCACTGTTCCTTTTTGGCTTTCTGGCAGAAAGCCGCCATACTCGTCCAATATGGTTTCCCAAAAGTCACTGATGGAATGAAGCTCAAGTGCATCAGCCTGTCCAGTCGCCACTTCTTCTGCTGCTGGTGCTTCATTTGATAAAGGCTCTTTTTCTTCTGCGCCTGCGTGCGGAGCGATCAGCCAGAAGAAAAGCATCAGTCCCATAACAGCTGTCACCCGTTTCATTGTCATCACCTCTTTTCAATTAAGTCATGGACGGGATCATACCTAAGATGGTCTCAATGATGACTGTTAAAATGGGGACTGCCATGACCAAGATGAGAATTTTGCCGCCAAGCTCTATTTTTGATGCAATGGCGCCTTGTCCAGCATCTTTTGTCAGCTGGGCGCCGAATTCCGCAATATAGGCAATGCCAATAATTTTTAAAATGGTTTCAACATACTTCATATTGACGCCGGCACTTGCCGCAATTTTTTCTATCATCGAGATAATGGCATAGATTTGATCTATTAAATAAAGAAAGATCACACACCCTGTAAATACAACAAGCATAAAGGCGAAGGTTGGCTTTTGTTCTTTGACGATTAATGCTAAAAAAGTAGCGATTAAACCAAGTCCAACAATTTGTATGATGTCGATTTGTAAGCCCTCCCCTATCCTTGAAATAGAAATACGGCTTTAATCTTTTTAAACAAATCATCTACAATGGTTGCCACCATAAACAAAATGTAGATAAACCCAAGCAGCGTGACCCACTGAGCGTACTCCTTTTTCCCCATTTGATCTAAAATCGTATGGAGGAATGCCACAACGATGCCTACTCCCGCAATTTGAAAAATGACGTTTACATCAACGCCCATGCTCTCGACTCCCTTCCTCTCACATCAATAAAAGAATCAGTAGTAATCCGCTTAAAAATCCGAGGCTTCTGACCATTTTTTCATTTTTGGCTTGGGCGATTTCAGCTTCCTTCTCCTCCGATTCCAAATGACCTAAAGCAAGCTTGATATATTTTTGCTGAGACGTGACATCATGCTGGCCAAGTGTTTCTCCAAAGTGCCTCAGTGCCTCATATTCGCCTTTTTTTAAGACGGTTTTTTTCCAAACACCCTCAAGACTCTCATTCCATGCATGCCGTGCAGAAAAGGTTCCAACTTTCAGCTTTTCTGCAAATTGTTCAAATAACCGATTCACAGGAGGACCTACTTGCGACGCAATTTGCTCTGCTGCACGCGCTAGCGGTGTTTGACCATACATAATTTCAGCTTCAAGAGACTGGAGCGCAAACCGGAGCTGCCGAATTTGTTTCGGCCGGTCGCTATATCGTTTGGCAAACTCGAACCCTCCCCAAGTCGTAGCCGCGACAATCAAGATAGCGCCAATGAGCTTTAACATACGTCCACTCCCCGCCTCCATTTCATTTCTTGTCCGTCTTGGTCATATATCCGCCCGATCGTGCCGGGACCGTCCTTGCGATTTAATTCAACATATCGTTCAAACACTCGAAGCTCCCATAACGGCTTCAATGATGGGCGTTTATACACATCTTCAAGTGAATAGCCATGAACGGAAACGATAATGGTGACCCCAGCATGAATCGCTTCTAATAGTGCCTGCACATCCTCGTTTTTTCCGATTTCATCGACAATCATGACCTCTGGACTCATAGACCGAATCATCATCATCAAGCCCTCAGCCTTTGGACACGCATCGAGCACATCCACCCGGTGTCCAAACTGGTGCTGCGGCACCCCTCTTATACACCCAGCGATTTCTGAACGCTCATCTATAATGCCTGTTTTTTTAGGAGGAATTGCTTTTGTGCCTGTACTAGCCAGTCTTGCTATATCCCGCAATAATGTTGTTTTCCCTGTTTGCGGTGGACCAATGATCAGTGTATTGCACCAGTCCTCGTCATATAAATAGGGAAGAAAGGGAAGCGCAATCCCGACTTTTTCTTTTGCGATGCGGATATTAAATGAAGAGATATCTCTTAATCCTTTGACAATGCCGTTTTCAACGATCACCTTTCCTGCAAGTCCCACCCGGTGTCCGCCCGAAATGGTGATGTAGCCTTGCTTTAGCTCCTCTTCAAGTGTGTACATGCTGTAATTGCTCAGCCTGCCTAATAGCTGAGACGCATCTTCTCCTGTTGTGTGATAAGAAAGAAAGCGCGGTTTTCCTCTTTGCATTAATTCAATAGGACGATCCGTGCGAATGCGGATTTCTTCTATTTGATCCCATTCTGCTTCTTTTAGCAGTCTAAGTTCTTGTCCAATCGAGTGCGGGAGAATATCCAACAAACTCCGCAACGAATTCCCCTCCTTTTTTTCTTCTCTAAAATGTATGATGGGAGCCGTTAATTATGCCAAGCCGTTTCACTTATAGATCCCAACAAGAATAAATACGACACCAATGAAAATAAAGACGAGCTTGGCATAGGATAACTGCCCTGCGATTTGATAGATTCCAATCGTCATCGTGATAATAAAAATGAGCGGCCCAATGATCGCCAATATACTATTGATGACAACCGCTTTTCGAACGTCATTTGTGACTAAAATGAGGATGGCGGCCGTCAGTTCAATCGCTGCCGATAAAAACCTCATGCCTGCCATCGCAGCGACTGATGGATGTAGACCTGGGAGAAATTGTTTCATATAGAACCTCCAGCTTTTTTTACACTATATGCTTGTCTAGCTGGAAGTAGTCTTGTTTTTCAGGAAGGAAAAGAGATGAATGAGAGAATTGAGAGAAGGCCTGCCTTTTGGGGAGTCTTACATGTTTTACAATAAAAAAAGACTGTAAACACGAGGTTTACAGTCTTTCTTCATTCATTACGCTCTTGACACGTATGAACCGTCTGATGTATTAATGACTAGTTTATCTCCTTGGTTCACAAAGAAAGGAACGTTGACGATTAAACCAGTTTCTGTTTTTGCAGGTTTTGATCCGCCTGATGTTGTGTCGCCTTTAATACCAGGCTCTGTTTCTACTACTTCTAGTTCTACCGTGTTTGGAAGTTCTACTCCAAGTGTTTCAGCACCGTACATCACAATATGAACCGACATATTTTCTAGCAAATATTTCAGCTCATCTTTAATTTGTGTTTCACTTAGTTCAAGCTGCTCATAAGAACTTGTATCCATGAAGACATGCTGGTCGCCATTTGCATACAAGTATTGCATTGTTTTTGTTTCGATTTGAGCTTTCGCTACTTTTTCGCCTGCACGGAATGTTTTTTCTTGAATAGCACCAGTACGTAGGTTACGCAGTTTCGAACGAACAAACGCTGCGCCTTTCCCTGGCTTTACGTGTTGGAAATCCACTACACGCCAAATACCGCCGTCCACTTCAATTGTCAGGCCTGTACGAAAATCGTTTACTGAAATCATTTTGTCATCCTCCTACATTTCACCATCATAATATGATAAGTTCTTTCGGTGAGTGGGTCAATCGTTTATTGCCGTCAACTGTCAGGACAATATCATCCTCAATTCTCACGCCGCCGACATCCGGCAAGTAAATTCCCGGCTCAACTGTCACGACCATTCCTTTTTCTAAGACGACCTCTGATCGTGAGGAAAGGCCTGGCGCTTCATGTACTTCCATCCCTAGCCCGTGGCCAGTTGAATGCCCGAAGTATTGACCATAGCCATACTTTTCAATGATGTCACGTGTGATGCGATCAGCTTCTTTTCCTGTTAAGCCTGGCTTGATTCTATCCACACCAGCGTTTTCTGCTTCTAATACGATATGATAAATTTCCTTTAGCTTATCGCTCGGTGTGCCAACAGCAATCGTTCTTGTCATATCAGAACAATACCCTTTATAGTAAGCACCGAAATCGAGTGTGACTAAATCACCAGATTCAATCACCTTTTCACTCGCTCTTCCGTGCGGTAGGCTTGAACGAACACCTGAGGCGACAATCATATCGAATGAAGATCCTTCAGCGCCTTCTTTTCTCATGAAAAATTCAAGCTCGTTCATGACAGCAATTTCCGTCAAGCCCGGCTTGATGTAAGTGAGAATATGATCAAAGGCGTGATCTGCAATCTTCGCAGCTTCCTCTAATATCTTAATCTCTTCACTAGACTTAATCAAGCGCAACTTTTCAACTGATTCTGAGACCGGAACAAGCTCAATATCACCTGCTTTACCTGCATACTGCTGGTAAGTGGCAAATGTCATATGGTTTTGTTCAAACCCAAGGCGTTTGATCCCAAATTCCTTTGCCGTTTGAGCTGCTGTTTCTACGATGTTTCCTTTATGTTCAATAATGTCGAAGCCTTTTACTTGGTCCTTCGCTTGCTCTGTATAACGGAAATCCGTGATAAAAGCTGCCCGGTCCTTTGAAACAACGGCGAGACCGGCTGAGCCAGTAAAGTTGGTCATGTATTGTAAATTAAAGCTGCTCGTAATGACTAGACCATCGATCTCTAATTCAGATAAAAGTGTTCTTAACTTTTCAAGTTTCATGATACTGCTCCCCCTTCACTCACTAAATAACGAATCGCCAATTTATACCCTTCTAAACCAAGACCAACGATTTGCCCTTGGCATACTGGAGCAAGTACAGAATGATGGCGGAATTCCTCTCTCTTATGAACGTTTGAGATATGTACTTCAACAACGGATAAAGAAATACTTGCAATGGCATCTCTTAGGGCATAGCTGTAGTGTGTAAAAGCCCCCGGGTTAAACACGACTCCATCGTACTGATCTTCTGCCTCGTGGAGCGCATCAATCAAATCTCCTTCGTGATTCGATTGAAAGAACGTTAACTGGATATTGGCTCTTTCTGCAAACTGGAACAAATCCGTTTCTAAATCTGTCAGCGTCTTACTTCCGTAAACAGCCGGCTCTCTTTTGCCGAGCCTATTTAAATTGGGCCCATTCAGCACAAGAAAATGAGGCATACAACCACTCCTTCACCCTAATTCAATCTATTTCGAGATCTGTTTCTTTTTTCTTAGAAACCTTTCGTTTCCAAAAATATTTTATCATATGAATAGGTGATTTACACTTTATTCTGTCTTTTTCCCGAGTGCCCTCGCAAGCTTTTGACTCGTTAATTCATTATATTCAAACGAAATACTGTACCCGACAAACATGCCGTATAAAATATATAGACAAAATGTCGTGACGATGGTGCTTTGCTGCAAATCCTGGACTTGCTTTACATCTGGGAAAATGGGATTAAATACGTAAAAAACGAGCAGCCATAAAATTACGCCATATATCAGCCCCATCCAATAGCCTTTGATCCGTTTCAAAAGCCCATAATAAATAAAGGCTGCTCCGATCGATAAAACCCCTAAAAGTACAATACTGATAAAAGTACCAAGTCCGCCCTTTTTCCACTCTCCGAGCACAAAAGGCTGAAGGAGCATATTGGGACTCACCTCTGAGAAATGAAACATATGGGTCAGAAACCCGATAAAGCCCCAAAAAACACCGCCAACAAAGCCTGTCGCAGCTGCTCTTGCCAACAGCGATGACGTTTGTACAGCCTGATTTTTTTCTTCTTGGTTTTTCTTTTCATCACGTTTCATTTGTGAACACCTCCAGCATTTAGTATGTCCAAAATGTCATGAATAAAAAGGATTCCATCCGTGAGTGTAAAATTTTTATAACAGGGTATACTGGCTAAAAAGAGGTAGATAGAATTCTAGTAGATAATCGACCTGTGAGCTAGTGATTTCCCCTCATTTCCTGTACAATAAAGGTATAAGGAAAAGCATGTAAATTACAGGAAACAGGCAGGTTGATGAAATATGTCCAATCAAACAAAACCTCCAGCATATGGAGGGCAGGCAGTTGTCGAAGGTGTCATGTTCGGAGGTAAAAAGAACTATGTGACAGCGATTCGGCGAAAGGATCAGTCCATTGAGTTTTTGAAGCTTCCCCGGACCTCCAATAAACGAACCGCCTTTCTCAAGAAAATCCCCTTTGTCAGGGGTGTTGCTGCACTTGTTGAAGCAAGCGCAAATGGCAGTAAGCACTTAAACTTCTCCAGCGAGCGCTATGACTTAGATCCTTCAGAAGATCATACTCTTGAAAAAGAACAAAAAAGCTCGAAATTATCTATGATTTTCGGCATTGCTGTGATCGGAGTTCTCTCTCTTCTCTTTAGTAAATTTGTCTTTACCCTAGTACCTGTCTTTTTAGCTGAACTTGTGCGGCCCGTCTTTTCAGGGAATTTCGCACAAATCGCAGTGGAAACATTCTTTAAACTGGTCCTGTTATTAGGCTATATTTACTTTATTTCCATGACCCCTTTAATTAAAAGGGTATTTCAATATCATGGCGCAGAACATAAAGTCATAAACTGCTATGAACAGAATCTTGACATCACAGTGGAAAATGTCCAAAAACAATCACGGCTTCATTATCGATGCGGTAGCAGCTTTATTTTATTCACTGTCATTGTCGGAATGTTCGTCTATTTACTCGTACCGACAGATCCTTTATGGGTGAGAATTCTGAATCGCTTGGCGCTCATTCCGGTTGTTCTCGGCATTTCATTTGAAGTGCTTCAGCTTACGAACAAACTCCGAGAAGTGCCTGTGCTGAAAGTGCTTGGCTATCCTGGTCTTTGGCTGCAATTGCTCACAACAAAAGAACCCTCTGACGATCAAGTCGAGGTAGCCATTGCAAGTTTTAATGAACTTCTTCGTTTAGAGGAAGCGTCTGAGAAACAAGCGTCAGATTCTGCTCATCAAGTGATCTAACTTATAAATCCGGTAAATTCCTTCGGAGGTGGACAGTTATGAATCGCCGAGTACATCCTGCTTTTACCATTATTTTCGCTTTAGGTGTTCTGGGATTTGTGTATTTACTCACAACGAATCCAGGCAGACTTTTTACAATGCTGCTATCAGTTGTGATCATTGGAGCGGTTATGTTCTTCCTATTTAGATGGCTGATGAATCGAAGAACTGGAACAGAAGGCAATCTTTATCGTAAAGCAGTCAAACAATCGAAACGTCGCTACCAGCAGCCTAAACCAAAAACGAAAAGCCAGATGAAAAATCGGGTCACTCATTTGCGAAGCGTGCCGACTGACCACAAGTCTAAGCCCGTCCTTCTCAAAAAGAAAAGCCAAACACAGTTAACTGTGATTGAAGGCAAGAAAAACAAAAAGAAGAATCGCGCTTTGTTTTAAAATGTCCAGCTTTTTAAAAATTGCTCGGCCTTCTGTCTGCCTAGATCGACGAGCGCCTTTTTCTTTTCTGTCATTAGCTGAAAATCTGTGGCAATGACATGTTCTACAGGAATAAAAATAACATGACGTTCGTGTTTTGTGGCAATGTGTCTTTCGTCATGAGCACCACGCATCGTTTCAAAAAGAGCGCCAAACAGTTCAAACGCATTGCGGATGGAGTGTTGAGGGCGTTCTTTTTCGTTTGGGGTTAATGTGACACCGACGAATGGTCTTTTTTTCTCTTCGGCAAACAACCAAATTGGAAAATTGCTAAGCACGCCTCCATCCACAATGGTACAAATGCCTTTTGATGACTTTAGTTTGACAGGCTCGAAAAAATACGGCAGACTGCAACTCATCCGGATTGCCCTTGCAACAGAAAAGCGCTCTGGATTTAAGCCGTATGAAGGAAGGTCGTCTGGTAGAACGAGGATTTTCCCATTTGTTAAATCAGAGGCAACAATTTTCAGCGAATCTTTTTTGAGATCCCCAAATACGGTGACCCCCTTTCGTTTCAACACATCTGTCAGCCATTTTTCCAGCCGGTCGCCTTTGTACAGACCGAGGCGCCAGTAAATGGAGACCCACCTAAGCATTTTAAACGGAATGAATTGACATCTCCTATCAAGCAAGTGATGTTCATCCATTTCATCTAACAGCTCCCGAATCTCCTGACTTGTAAAGCCTGCTGCGATGAGTGAAGCAATGATCGCTCCAGCACTTGTACCAGCAAGGCGGACAAATTGATATCCTCTTGCTTCAAGCGCTTCATAGGCACCCGCAAGTGCTGCCCCTTTAATGCCTCCACCTGAGAACACACCATCTATCTTCATCAAGGAGCCCCCTTTGATATCACGCTATTAATAGTGTAAGAGCATATGCTTTCAATTAGAACTTTAATCAAAAAGGACACCCTCAGCATGGGTGTCCTTTTTCTTAAGATTCTTGATTTGTTTGTTCGTTTTTCTTTTGAATCGCTTTCAGCTGAACAGATCGCTCGTCGTTTTCTTCAAAGAATTGAACGAGATCGCCGATGCGGTCAATGCTGTTCCAGCTGAGATGATGTTCAATGCCTTCTACATCATCATAAATTTTCTCTTCATCTACACCAATGATTCTTAAAAATTGCTCTAGCAGTTCATGTCTGTATACGAGACGTTTTCCAATTTTTTTGCCTTTCGGGGTTAAAATTAGACCACGATACTTCTCATAAATGAGGTATTCATCTTTATCTAGCTTCTGAACCATTTTTGTTACAGAGGAGGGATGGACAGCGAGTGCTTCTGCAATATCAGAGACTCTAGCATATCCTTTTTCTTCTATCAGCATATATATTTGTTCAATGTAATCTTCCATACTAGGTGTAGTCATAAAACCCCTCCATAATGCACCTTTACTTAATAATCATAACAATTCTACACCATCGCCCATTAAAAAACAAGGAGTGTCTTTTGTCCTAACGCTTGTAATTCCACTCGTCTGAGGCATATTTCGTTTTGGCAAGATGGTGGACAAATGCTAACTCTTCATCTGTCAGCTCATAAGGCACAAGCTCAATATTTAATCCTTTTTCAAATCCTCGTTTAAACGCCACACGCGCATCGTCTATTGTACAAGTTCGGTCTGAGATTTCATTGATGGCGACCGCTTTGTTTTTAAAGCTTCTCTGCATCCGCTCTCTCACACGGTCGTTTGGATATAGAAATAAATTGAACAATTTGTCCTCATCAAGGTCAATTAAGATGGAGCCGTGCTGGAGGATCACTCCTTTTTGTCTCGTTTGAGCACTGCCTGCTACCTTTCTGCCTTCTACGACAAGCTCGTACCAGGAAGGGGCATCAAAGCATACAGATGATCTTGGATTTTTTAAGCTTTCTTTTTCTTTATCTGTTCGAGGAATGGCAAAATACGCATCGAGTCCCAGTTCTTTAAAGCCCTCTAAAATGCCTTCTGAAATGACGCGGTACGCCTCTGTCACCGTCGCCGGCATTTCTGGATGTTCTTCTGACACAATTACGCTGTAGGTCAGCTCCTGATCATGAAGAACCCCCCGCCCTCCAGTCGGTCTGCGGACAAACCCAAGGCCATAGCGCTCGACTGCTTCCATGTTGATTTCTTTTTCAACATGCTGAAAATACCCAACAGACAATGTCGCAGGATTCCATCCATAAAAGCGGATGACAGGCGGGATAAGCTTCTCACTATGCCAATAAAGCAAGGCTTCATCCATTGCCATGTTAAAGGCAGGGTCTTGATTTCCTGTATCAATGAAACACCATTTCTCTTTTTGCATATAAAAATCCCTTCTCTTTTACGTAGTCAATGTTAGATGATGGTCATGGCCACCGATATTCTCTCTTCATCAGTCTATCAAATAGGGAACGAATTGAAAATAATTCTTACCATTTATGATGACAAGTTTCTTATGCTTTACTATAATAGTATTTGTCTAAAACGTACCATCAGACAGGCCACTGTGCTGATGCTCAAGAAGGAGTCGAGTTGTATTGTCAATGTTCAACTATATCGTCCTCTCACTTTGTGGACTTTTCGTTCTTTATTCTGTCGGCAGCTACATTTATCAGCAGCGCATTATGAAAACGCTGACGGAAGAAGAATTTATTAAAGGTTACCGCAAAGCTCAACTCATTGATGTGAGAGAGCCAAACGAGTTTGATGGCGGACATATTTTAGGGGCAAGAAACATCCCCCTTTCCCAGCTAAAACAGCGCAAAAATGAAATTCGTCCTGACAAGCCTGTTTATCTCTATTGCCAAAACAATTTGAGAAGCGGAAAAGCAGCGCAAACTTTACGTAAAAACGGCTGTCGTGAGATTTATAATTTAAAAGGCGGCTTTAAAAAATGGGGAGGCCGCATCAAAACGAAGAACTAACAAAAAAGACTCTGGGAGCATGATCCCCCTGAGTCTTTTTTCTTTATCTTTCAAAAACGAGAACTGGATTTCGCGCGGCCTTTGTTTCGTCCATTCGTTTGACAACCGTCGTATGCGGCGCTTCCTGTACCACTTCTGGATTCTCTTCTGCTTCTTTAGCAATCTGAATCATCGCTTCAATGAAGGCATCAAGAGTTTCTTTTGATTCTGTTTCAGTTGGTTCAATCATGATACATTCCTCTACATTGAGCGGGAAGTAGATCGTTGGCGGATGATAGCCAAAATCAAGTAATCGTTTGGCAATATCCAGTGTGCGCACACCTAATTTTTTCTGACGTTTACCTGAAAGGACAAATTCATGCTTACAGTGACGGTCAAATGGCAAATCGAAATGAGTACTTAAGCGGCGCATCATATAGTTCGCATTTAACACGGCATTATCAGTTACAGCCTTTAAGCCGTCTGGACCCATAGAGCGAATATACGCATATGCTCTGACGTTAATGCCGAAGTTACCATAAAACGGCTTCACGCGGCCAATTGATTCTGGTCGATCATCATCGAAGTAAAAGCGGCCTTCTTTCTTCACAAGCACCGGCTTTGGCAAGTACGGGATCAAATCTTTTTTTACGCCTACAGGACCTGAACCAGGGCCTCCGCCTCCATGTGGACCTGTAAAGGTTTTATGAAGATTTAAGTGAACAACGTCAAAGCCCATATCCCCCGGTCTTGCTCTGCTCAAAACGGCATTCAAGTTGGCTCCGTCATAATAAAGTTTGCCACCAGCTCCGTGAACGACTTCAGCCATTTCTAAAATATTTTCTTCGAATAGGCCGAGTGTATTCGGATTCGTCAGCATTAAAGCCGCAGTTTCTTCATTGACAACACGGCGCAGGTCCTCTAAATCAACAAGCCCATTCTCATCAGATGCGACGGTAATGGTTTCAAACCCAGCCACTGTCGCAGATGCTGGGTTCGTTCCATGAGCAGAATCCGGCACAATGACTTTTGTTCGCTTATGATCTCCTCTTGCTTCATGGTACGCACGGATCATCATGAGTCCTGTCCATTCTCCGTGTGCTCCTGCCGCAGGCTGTAATGTCACAGCGTCCATCCCCGTAATTTCTTCAAGATGATCCCCTAGGTCATACAGCAATTCTAATGCTCCCTGCACAGTGTCTGCCTCTTGTAGTGGATGGACTTGCGCGAAGCCTGCAAGGCGTGCAACCTTTTCATTAATCTTTGGATTATATTTCATCGTACAAGAGCCAAGAGGGTAAAATCCGGAATCGACCCCATGATTACGTCTTGATAATGCTGTATAATGACGCATGATATCAAGCTCAGATACTTCAGGAAGCTCAGCATCCTCATGACGGATGTACGCCTCATCAAATAGGGCCGGGATCTCCTGTTCAGGTACATCTAAATCAGGCAGGCTATAACCAATTCTTCCTTCTTTGGATAATTCAAAAATAAGCGGCTGATCTTGTTTATTCATGGCGATCCCCCAATTCCTTCATGAACGTATCAATTTCTTCTTTCGTTCTTAGCTCTGTCACGGCGACAAGCATGTGATGTTGAAGCTCTGGGTAGTCTCTCCCTAAGTCATAGCCGCCGATGATTCCTTTTTCAAGCAATCGTTTATTGGCTTCTTTCACAGGTTCTTGTAATTTGATTACAAATTCATTGAAATGGGCTCCTTCTACATCAGCAAGCAGTCCATATGCTTTTGCCTGCGTCTTCGCATAGTGGGCTTTTTGTACGTTTTGATACGCGATGTCTTTGATGCCTGTTTTTCCGAGTGCTGTCATGGCAACGGAAGCGGCTAATGCATTTAATGCCTGATTCGAACAAATATTGGACGTCGCTTTATCTCTCCGAATATGCTGCTCACGCGCTTGAAGGGTTAGTACAAACCCACGAACACCATTTTCGTCTTCTGTCTGCCCGACTAAACGACCTGGCACTTTTCGCATCAACTTTTTCGTCACAGCAAAATATCCGCAATGCGGCCCGCCAAACGCTGCTGGAATACCAAACGGCTGTGCATCACCAACGACAATGTCTGCTCCAAGTTTTCCTGGCGGCGTCAGTAACCCGAGTGCAAGTGGATTACTAGAGACAACGAACAGACTTTTTCCTTTATGCGCAATAGGTTCAATGTCTTTTAACGGTTCGACGACACCAAAAAAGTTTGGATATTGCACAAGAACTGCTGCTGTATCTTCGCAGACAGCCTTTTCTAATGCTGCTAGGTCCGTCTGCCCTTTTTTCGCAGGCACTTCAACAACTTCGATGTGCTGTCCTTTGGCGTATGTTTTTAGCACGGCTCTTGCTTCAGGGTGAACCGTTTCAGAAACAACCACTTTTTTCTTTTTTGTATGTCCAGCAGCTAGCATTGCCGCTTCAGCTAATGCTGTCCCGCCATCATACATCGAGGAGTTAGCAAGATCCATACCTGTCAGCTCAGCAATCATTGTTTGAAATTCAAAAATGGCTTGTAGTTCACCTTGCGAAATCTCCGGCTGATAAGGTGTGTATGCTGTATAAAATTCAGAACGTGAGATAACATGATCCACAATGACAGGCTGGTAATGATCATATACACCGGCACCAAGAAACGATGCATAGGAAACCGTATCTTTATTCTTTGCAGCTAATCGGGATAATTCCCTTACAAGCTCTGTTTCAGATGCGGCTGCTTTAATGTTGTATGCTCCTTTAAATCTCACTTTTTCTGGGATATCTGAAAAAAGCTCATCAATCGACTCAACGCCGATGACATCCAGCATTTCTTTTTGATCTTGCTCGGTTTGCGGCAAATACCTATGCTTCATCCTCTATTCCCCCTCGTTATTTGGCTCTTTTATAAAATGGTGTTGCGACGATTTTCGCTTTTAGACGTTTTTTGCGAACTTGTACTTCTATCTCTGTTCCAAACTGCGCCTGAGAAGATTCGATTAAAGCAAGCCCGACATTTTTCTTTAATGTTGGGGACTGTGTGCCCGTTGTGACTACCCCAATCTGCTTTTCTCCTGAAAAGACCGGATAGTCTGTGCGCGGAATCCCTTTATCTATCATTTCAATGCCGACAAGCTTTCGCTTCGGCCCTTCTTCTTTTTGCTTCTTGAGCGCTTCTTTGCCAATAAAATTGGCTTCTTTATCCGTTTTGACAGCAAAGCCAATCCCGCCTTCTAATGGAGAGATATCCTTTGTCAGCTCCTGCCCATAAAGCGGAAGTCTTGCTTCAAATCTCAAGGTGTCACGTGCACCGAGCCCGCACGGTATTAATCCTTTTGGTGCGCCTGCTTTTAATAAAGCCGACCAAATGTGGACCGCATCTTCTGACTGGCAATAGATTTCAAAGCCGTCTTCTCCTGTGTAGCCAGTTCTTGAAACAAGCACCTCTTTTTGAGCAACTTCAGCTCTTGATAAAAATGTAAATGGCTTGAGCGATGTCACTTCTTCATCCGCCACATCTTTCATTATGTCAGCGGCAAGAGGTCCTTGTAGGGCTAGCAAGGCGATTTGATCAGAGACATTTTTGATCAATACGTCGTTCTCACCTTGATGCTGAAGCAGCCACTCCACATCTTTTTCGATATTTGATGCATTTATGACAAGCAAATAATCGTTCTTTTCTTTTTGGTAGACGAGCAGATCATCCACTGTCCCGCCATCTTCATAGCACATGGCTGTATATAGTGCCTTACCGTCTGTCAGCTTAGACACATCATTGGTTAATAACCTTTGTAAAAAAGGAAGGGCATCTTGACCTTTGATTTCCACCTCACCCATGTGAGACACATCAAAAAGCCCTGCCTTTGTTCGAACAGCTTCGTGCTCTTCTTTAATGGAAGAAAATTGGACAGGTAATTCCCAGCCCCCGAAGTCAATGGTTTTTGCGCCAAACGTTTCATACGCATGAAAAAGCGGTGTTCGTTTCAACATCAATCGTTTCCCCCTTTTTTCTTTCAGTGCAGATCACAAGCTGAATTTTCAGAAAAAAATCACAGCAAAAAAGGACAGAGCGCTCCCTTTTATCAAAAAGAAGTCTCTGTCCTTGCACCTGAAAGTTTACAGCACAACATCATTGTGCGTTTTCCCCTTTGGTGGTTTGCTAAAAACGATGAGCAAACACTCTCCAGAGTTGCGTCCGGTAAGAGTACTTTTGCCTGAGAGATTCACTGAAACATTTCAGCTTGCTCCTTCGGCGCCTGCCAGTGCTAAATAACCGCCAAGTCTCTCCCCATACCATCATCCGCTCATATTCTTCACATTTATTGGACATACTATCAAAATGGGTGACTTATTTGCTAGATCACTTACCAACATCCTACCATTAGAAACGGATGAAGAGCAACAGAAAAATCATTAACATTTTTTAAAAAACCATTCATTATCGTTCGCTTTTATTTAAATATCTAGTCTTTTCAAGACCTCTTAAAAAATGAAGCGTTTAAATACAGAACAATTCTATCCTCAACCTACTAGAAAGGCAGGCGACCACATTGAATATTCAAACGATTTTTGATCAGGATTGGGCAAGTGAATTTCAGCAGCGGCTTGCAGCAGACGGCCCCTGGGCGAATTGGGAAATGTACCGTTTAGCGACGCAGGTCCAAAAAGTCACAGCCATTGATTCATTTGAAGGACTGCAAGCTCCTGCCCATCTGCCTGCATTCACGCCTTTAAAACACCAGCTTGAAGTAGCCAGAAGAGTCGTAGAAGAGATGAACGGAAAAGCCATTTTAGCAGATGAAGTGGGACTTGGAAAAACCGTAGAAGCAGGACTTATTATCAAAGAATACATGATTCGTGGACTTGCCAAAAAAATTCTCATACTCGTCCCCGCCTCCCTTGTATCTCAATGGGTACAGGAGCTGCGGACGAAATTTTACATTGATGCTGTCGAACAAAAAAAGAGCTATGTATGGGAGCAGTGTGACGTCGTGGTTTCCTCCATTGATACAGCCAAAAGACAGCCGCATCGAGACACCATTTTATCAATTGCCTATGATATGGTCATTATTGATGAAGCACATAAACTGAAAAACAATAAAACGAAAAACTATGAATTTGTAAGAAATCTAAATAAGAAATTCTGCTTGCTGCTGACAGCGACGCCTATCCAAAACCGTATCGGAGAAATATTTAATCTTGTCTCCCTACTGAAGCCAGGTCACCTAGGGAATGAACATCAGTTTAAAGATGTCTTTGCCAAAAAGGATTTACAGTTAGAAGACCATGACCGTTTAAAACAGCTTGTGAATAAAGTGATGATTCGTAACCGAAGGCAAGACACGGGCATCGAGTGGACAAAACGGCATGTCAAAACGATTTCCATTGATTTCTCTCCGACGGAACAAGCATTATATGATGAAATCTGCAAGCTGAAAGAGAACCCGTCTTATACTAAACACATGTTTTCCATCATGACCTTGGAACGAGAATGTTGTTCAAGCCGCGAGGCGGTCTATATGACAATTAAAAAGATGCAGGAAGATGAAAAACATATCCTTGGTTCCTCTGCTATAGCGCAAATTATGGAGAAAATCAATCAAGTGCAGCAAAACACAAAGGCGCTTGAAGTCGTCAAGCTTATTCAGCAGTTAAATGAAAAGGTCATTATTTTCACCGAATACCGCGCGACACAAATTTATTTACAATGGTTTCTTCAGCAAAATGGCATCAGCTCCGTTCCTTTTCGGGGCGGCTTTAAGCGGGGCAAAAAGGATTGGATGAAAGATTTATTTAGAGAACGGGCACAAGTGTTAATTGCGACAGAAGCCGGCGGCGAAGGAATCAACCTTCAGTTTTGTAACCAAATCATCAACTACGATCTTCCGTGGAACCCGATGCGTTTAGAACAGCGGATTGGACGTATCCACCGCCTTGGACAAAAGCGAGATGTCCACATTTACAATATGTCCACAAACGGTACCGTTGAGGAACACATCTTAAAGCTTTTATATGAAAAAATTCAGCTGTTTGAAAACGTCATTGGCGATCTAGATGATATTTTAACGCGAATCGATATCAAAGATGCCGAAACACAACTGCATCAGATTCTCTTTCAGCACGAATCAGACGGTGACATGAAAAAGAAATTAACTCAGTTTGCTTCTTATTTAACACAAGCAAAAACACCGCTTTTAGAAAAAAGACAGCAAGGCTCATAAAGGAGAGTTGATCAATGAAGCAGCGTGACATACATACCTTTCTTCTCCGTTTCTTTCAGGCAAATCAATGCGACATACTAGAAGAAAGTGCAGGACATATGACCGTACAACTGACCATCGATATGGATAAATTGATTATGAACCGCCCTTTTTATTGGCACTGGCTTGAAAAAACTGGTGGTGTTCCGGAGCCGCGGCAATTGACCCTCATCACCGATCAAAAAAGAGTGGAGGATACCATTGAGGGTGAATTTATCCACTTCGGCTCCCCTCGTTTATTTCAAATATTTGAAGCTGTCAAACAGCAGGGCCGTTTTATCCGTCTCTATGAACGAGTCTCTCCGCTCACCAACAACCAGATCGCACTCGAGCCTTGGCTTGGTCTCAATGTGAAAATTTCTTATCTCGCAGATCGAAAGAAGGATAAGCTTTTATCACTAGGACTTCATCTAATACGCGGAGAAGTCGTTGAACAATTTCAAGAAAAGCTGGAAACCCGTGAGCTGTCATCTCAAATTCCCGATTATTGCTTTACGATGAGTACAATGATCAAGCCAGAAAGCGGAGTCAAACGGCTCTACAGTCTAATGGAGCGTTACGCCCATGAGGAACCAGACGATTGGGCGGTGAGAGCTGTTCAAAAATGGAAAGAAGACACTGAACTTTTAAACCAATTTTATGAAGGGACTTCAGACACGTCTGTAGAATATGAAATAGAAAGACAAGCACTCAAAACTTTATATGAACCAAAAATCAGTCTAACGATTGAAAATGGCGGACTTTTTTACTTACAGCACAAAAGAGGAGGTTGACCCATAGGTCCCCTTCCTTTCATGTGACGTACAATTTTCGATCAGCCAAAAGCAACGTTTGTCTGTTTGTATTGGGCGGAAAAATGACGCAAGCAAACTATGAGGTCTTACCACCTATGTCTTTCCATTTCATGCGTTAAGTGCCTGAAATACATGATTCAGTATTTTAGGAGGGTATTTGTATGGAAAAGAAAACGAACATATTAGACAGTGAATGGGTTCAATTATTACTTGAAGCTCGTAAAGCAGGGCTAACAGTGGAAGAAGTCCGTCAATTCCTCAAATCAAGTGAAAAGTCCTCTGAGTCTCACCCTCTGGTAAGAAGTCATTCTATCAAACCTTTCTGAATGTGCTATAATATCGAAAGGAAGGTGATGACATTGATTGGCCAGCGTATTAAACAATACCGCAATGAAAAAGGCTACTCACTATCAGAACTGGCCGAAAAGGCTGGGGTAGCGAAGTCTTATTTAAGCTCAATAGAAAGAAACTTGCAAACAAACCCCTCCATTCAATTTCTTGAAAAAGTCTCCGCTGTTCTGGACGTCTCGGTTCATACACTGTTACACGAAAAAGATGAAACCGAATACGATGGTCAATTAGATAGTGAATGGGAAAAACTAGTTCGAGATGCAATGACATCAGGGGTTTCGAAGAAGCAATTTCGTGAATTTTTAGATTATCAAATCTGGAGAAAAAAGCAAGAAGAGGAGTAAAGCGCACATTTTAGCGCATACTCCTCCAATTGCTATGCAGAACTTGATATCAGTCTAAAGACTGGCTTTATTTTTTATCTTCGCTGTGTGCTTTTTCGTTTTCTTTCACGTAGCCTTTTTCATCCGTATGCTTTTTGGGATTGATCGTTAAACCATTCCACTGAGTCGCTTCGAAGGAAAGATCAATTTGAATCGCATCGCCTTGGTATTTATTTTGGATATAGTGACCAGCTTTATCCTTCGTCTGGTCATTGACAAATTCAATGATCATTTCCATTTTATCGTAATCAAACGGGTTCTTTGGTATGCCGTCATACTCTGGAGCCACTGTTCCATCAACAGTTGCTACATTAATCTTCCCACTTTCATGTAAAAACTTCTCATCGACGGCATGACGAAGCTTTTCAAATGCAGTCTGATCCTGTTTTGACGTTAGTTGATGCAAGTCAAGCAGGTTTGCAGCGTCTAAGATAATATTTTTCGGATAACCATTTCCACCTTCGGCTCCAACCGTCAGAACACTCACCTGAAACTGACTGAGAAATTCTTCAGCTGTATTCTTATCGCCATTCTTCCCGGAAGATCCGTCTTGAAACTGGCTGTAATCAAGACTCATCAGCACTTGATTGATCGCAAGTGATCCTTTATTTTCAAAATTAAATTCTTTCTTGATCCGATCACCAGGTTTTAAGTTCGAAAGGTTGATGGCGCCGGAGTTCTCTTTTGCAGATAAATCCAACTCTCCTGTCGAGTAGACCGCGTTTGCCGTTTCTACATCGTTAAACGCCGCCCATGTCCCCCCGCCGATTAACGCCAGGCCTAAAGCCCCTGATAATACACCTAAACGAATTGATCTTTTCTTTGTCATGAATGAACCCCCTAATAAATTTGTTTTATTGAAACCTAATTAGGTTACAAACGAAAATTTAAGCTTGTTCCTCTGACATATGTAAATCAGCCGTGTGTCTTCGGTGTTTTGCAGCGCCCACAAAATGAAGAGTCGAATAAACGAGCAGCATCACACCTGGTATAATGAGCAACAACGCAGTTCCAGCCGAAGTCCCTGCATACGAAAGAAGCTTTCCTGCATATGGAATGGTCACACCCGTATACTGCGCAGCCACCTGATCCGCTTTTACTAGCGTGCCGTCCTGATACATATTGTGGTCACCTTTCGTCTCAAAGGCTTTATTTGGTCCCTTTCCTTTCATCCCTACAATTCGGTGGGTCACATAAGACTGGTCCTGTTTCGTTTGAAACGTGATAATATCCCCTTTTTTAAGTGCCTCTGGTGAAGTCACTTCTTTTACGACAATGAGTGAGCCAGTCGAAAATTCTGGTTCCATTGAGCCAGATAATACTTGCTTGAATTGATAACCGAAAATTTGAGGATCTCCCCCAGTAGTTCTTGATGACAATACGACAATAATACATGCAATCATCACCGTGAACACCACTACATAAAGAATACTTCCAGACATCTTCATCCATTTTTTCATGACCTCTTCTCCCCTTCGCCTATCATTGTTTCATTTAGAAGACAGCTCCATTTAGGATGCATTTTCTTGACACTTTGCGAGCTGCATATGTTTAGACCATATAAATGCATCTTCAGATCCTTCAAAACCTTTAGGATAATAGATTTTAAACGCATAAATTCCATTCGTTTTTGCTTTATCTGTCGTGACAGTCGTTGTTTCTTGAGAAAGAAGGGACTGTATAGAGCCTTTTTCGAGAATATGACCATCTTGTAACGGCTTCTGCTCACTTTCCACTTTATGTAATTCCCATTTCCATTCAGAGTGTGCAATAGGTTGTCCACTATTTTTTAGTGTCATGCTCAGCTTTTGAGGCGCGCAGACTGTTCCTTTGATCATCGTTTGATCAATGAGTTCCAAATGACTTCTATCCCATTTGGAAGGCTGACAATTCTGGTCCGTCTGTTCAAAATTTTCGCATGTTTTCATGACAAAGTTTGAGTGCTCAACATCGTTAAAAGAAGCATTCGTTGTTGAGATCAAGAGAGACGTGAAAATCAAACAAATGGCACAAAAGAGTACAAAGAGCGACTGTTTCATTCATTCTCCAACTCCTTGAACGATTGTTCTCTAATAAGAACGATTACATACAGTATAAGGAAATACCTATAAAACCCAAAACGTCAAATTAGTCCATTTTGTTCTTAAACAAGAACTATTGCGAGAAAATTCTTCCATTTTCTCATTCTTTCGCCGTATTCAATATTTTTTTGTGTGACATTTGTACTTCTTAAAAATTTACATAAAAGTACAGCATTTGGTCAGAATAATAGCAGGTGAGGTGATGTGAAGTGAAATATGGAAAGATGATAATCATGCTCAGTTTACTGTTGGGTCCTATGTTACAAGACGCCAATCCTGCGGATGCGAGAGGTTTCACTTCCGCCGCAGATCAATGGGAAATACGGGCAGTCAAAGAAGCAAAGAAACGATATCCACTAACGCAAGTCTTATTCAAACAAAAAGTATGGGACCGTCATCGTGAGAAGGAATCTGTGAAACAGTATCATATTACGTTAAAAGACCACACCAAAGAATTTGGGGTATTTGTCACTATTTCTTATAACCCGTACTCAAACAAGGTCAATAAAGTGATTGTTGTGGAAGAATACAGCTAAAGGGGCATAAAAAAACCGCCTGCTGGCGGCTTTTTACTTTTGTCGATGTCGCTTACGTTTTTTTAGCATCATTGAAAACCCAAACGGCAGAACCCCAAATAAACGCTGTGAAAATGGCAGTTTCGTTTCCATTTTCTCTTGTTTATGTTCCTTCCGTTCGTCACGTGGTGTATTCATATATTTAATGATTTCCTGTGTCATATATTTTACATAGTCATTGGTTTTCAAGCACAATCACCTCTTCTTTCTTCAAGTGTTACCAGGAAGAGGATCATTTTATACACTGGCTATTCAGGGTTTGCCCATTTCATGATTTCACGGGTCTTCCAATCCAGCACGAGTTCCCGCTTATCTGATAAACCATCCTTCGTTTTCACACTGACTAACATGTGGATACGCTTTTTCTTTTGATCGCATGTTATCTTCTTTAATGTCACGCGGCCTTCTTCAGTGTCAATAGGGGTTTGATGCTTTTCACACAAACGATGGAATGTACGGGCAGCTTCACTCGCCCCCACTCTGAAAAGCTGCTGTTTTTTATAAAACGAAATCGTCAGCTCTGCACTTCTCAGCTCTTTTTGAAACCCCATCGTCATTGCCCCTAGGATCAAGAGAAAAAATAGAATCGCAGCCAGTACATGCGGATAGATAAATCCTCCTTCCCTTTTCACGATGCAGGAACCACCCCTTTATATATGAAAAAAACGGCTTCATACACCTTACCAGACTCATCTGTGACTTTAAGGATAGCTCTATGCTGATTTGTTCTCACGCGAAATTCTTTCACCTTTTGCAATAAAGGGAGATGGCCAGCTTGATCCATTCGCTTCCGAAGCATCTCTTGATATGGCTCAATCGTTACCACTCGCCCTTGATCAGACACATACTCTAACGCTTTACCTCCTTGCACCGATCGAACAGCCGTTGCTCGGCTTAATTCCTCATCTAATTGCAGAACAGTCTGTTTCCACTCCATTTGTGAAAATCGGTTAATCTCTTCAAAAGGATGAGCTTTCGAAGCTGTTGATAAGATCAGTACACAGCCAAAAGAGAGGAACAAAAATAGCTGCAATTGCCATAAAGCCTGGACAAGGGTAAAACCTTGTTCACCGTTCAGCAACCTGGTGAAAGCATATGGTCTGCTTTTTTTGTAAGTTGTATGATACACATCCCTTCTCTTTACTCCAATTGAATACATATGTGATGTCGCCTCGCTTCTTTTTGACAGAAGATTTTGTACCCTCTATGAACGATTCATTCATCTGTTCATGCAAAATTTGGTAAGCCTCAAGTTTGGCTCTTACTTCATTTTTCCCTATCATGATTTTTTCATAGGCCGGCATCAGCACAAGGGCTGCAAATAGGAAGATATGACAAGCAAACAGCGCTTCAATCGTACTAAACCCTCTATTGCTTTTGAACATGGATTCGCCCGCTTCCTAAATAGATCGTGAGCTTATACGTTTGACTGCCAAATTGAATGATGAGAGACCCGCCGCTGCTTGGATGTCCGTTTACATTAAAATAGATACCTTGTGGAAATGTAGAAGCCTTAATGCTTCCCTTTTGTTGCTTAAAAGAAGCAATGACTTCGCCATCCTTTTGATTGATTACCTGATACGATACATGTGGCGGATAGAATTCAACATATACACGTGTTTTTTTGACAAATGCAGTATTAGCAGCCAATTGAAAATCTTGTTTCATGATGTTCACTTGTTTTTTGGCTTCAGCGTCTTCTATTAAATTTGGGATTTTCACTCCTATGATCGACAATAGAATCGATAGAACCAGTAAGATCATTAGCTGTTCTATGAGGGTAAAACCCTTTTCATGAAAAATTAATTTATTCATGCTTCACATGGCCGTTTTGAATGACAATCGCTTTTCCATTAGGACACGTTAATCCCTTTTTGACATAGCCTTCTTTTTCTAATTCAGCTAAAGAAGGTGTCTTGCCATCGTGCTCTAATTCATATGCCATCACCTGAGTGCTCACCATTGATTTAAGCCCTTCACAGCCCTTTGCTTGAATCGTTTGGTGGTGACGAGTAATATTCGGAATGGTAATAAGTAAAAGAATCGAAATCACAAGCATGACAATTAACATTTCTAACAGAGTAAATCCTTTATCATTCATGTCTTTGCCCTCCTCCTTACACTTGCTCCATCAGTTGATACATTGGTAAAAGAATAGATAAATACACAACGAGTATAAGAATTGCCGTCAGACCATAGATAACCGGCTGCAGCCACGATATCCATTTTTCAATTTTCAGCTCTGCATTCTCTAATAGAAATTGACTGTACGTGTACATTTCTCTTGCAAGCATCCCGCTCGCTTCACCATGCTCGATGACGGCTGCAAAATGTTTTTCAAAAAAAGGAGACAGGCTCACTTGATGTGCCATGCTCTCTCCTTTTCTTAACTCTTCAATCATCTGTTCTGATATTTCTTGAAGAAAGGGTAAGTAGCTTTGCTGCTTAAAAGCTAGCAAGCTCTCGTACATCGATAATCCAGCCTGAAGCAGTCCGCTTAACTGTAGAGAGAAAAGATACGTATGCATCAGTCGCATTCCTTTATATAAAAAAGGAAACCTGCTTATTACCCTTAGCTTCTCAAGGGTAGATTTTTTCCTAAAAAAGAAAGCATAGTATCCAGTCAGACAGATACACACACAGCCGATGAGGAGGAGAGATACATGCAGCAATTGAAAAAGTCCAAACATACCTTGAATCAGCCATGACATTCGGGTATCCATCGAGGAGTACAAGAGAGAAAATTGAGGAATGATCATTTGCTGAACGAGTATGAGAACGATCAAAACCGTAAAGATGAGGAAAATCGGGTAACGTAACATGCGTTTAAACGTATCTACCTGTTTAATTTTTTTCTCTAAAAACCGCGCGCTTTGTTCAAGTGCTTTTGCTAGACTTCCATGCTTTTCGGAGAAACTTAAAATGGCAATGACTTCCCGCTGAAAATGGAGTCTTTCTAGCACCACATAAAAAGGCTCCCCTTCGAGCAGCCACTGAATGCCTGGTGTCAATTGTTGCTGCTGCTTATTCGACAACTGGATATTCACCATCGTTAATGCCTCAATCAATGTATATCCAGCCTGAATCAATTGGGCAAGTTTTGATAGACATTCCGCTTGATCCTTTTTAGACCACACTTTAGAGGCTTGCTTCTTCATAAACCCAGCGATGATAGGTGTTTTTCGATAAATAGCCAAGTGCCACTCCTTTACGAATTAATCTTTGCAGTGTTTCATATGACGAGTGAGCATATTCTCCTTTAGCCTCCTTGATACACTCACCGAGCTCCTTTCCGAACAGCAGTTCAAATACATTTGTTCGTCTGACCGGTCGATTTAATTTACAGTAAAGCTGGCATGTTTCTCCGCAAAATGGACAGGTGAGCTCGATTAATCGCTGCGCAGCAATCGCCACCATCGTTTGTTCGAGTTCATTCATCGTGACACCAAATTCAAGCATACGATAAAGGGCTCCTTTTGCATTTTTCGCATGGAGTGTACTCATCACTAAATGGCCTGTTAGTGCTGCTCTAATTGCCGTTCGGGCCGTTTCAGCATCTCTTATTTCTCCTAGCACAATCATATCTGGATCATGTCTTAAAATAGCGCGTAATCCTGCGGCATATGTGATGCCGGCTTTTTCATTTACTTGAACCTGCAGCACTTCTTCATTTCTCGTTTCCACAGGATCTTCAAGTGTAATAATATTTCGGTTGAAATTCTTTTTTGCAAACTGGATCAATGAATAAAGGGTTGTTGTTTTCCCTGAATTGGTTGGACCGGTAAATAAAATGAGCCCATGCGAATGATTCAAAAATGATAATAACCTGGTGGAGGCTTTCGGAAATAGTGACAGATGTTTTATTTTCGGAACATGATCCTGCGGCAATATTCTAATCACTAAACTCTCATCATTTACAGTTGGTAGGGTAGACATTCGAATAAACACCTGGCCGCTTCTTAGCATCACAGCTAGTGACCCATTTTGCGGCCTCCTTTTTTCTCCAATATCCATGGATGATAAAAATTTAAAATGAGCAATGAGCCGCTCGCCGCTTTTTTTATCAATGGTTCGCTGCTGAATTAAATCTGAGTCTACGCGGAAAGATACCGACGCTTCCTTTTCTTTTGGAACAATGTGCACATCAGATGCTCTCATGCGGCATGCTTCTTCTAGCAGCTCTTGTCCCAAATATTCAATCCCATACAAATGGTTCACTCCCTTCTCTGACTATATTGTAAGTCGGAGGAACCTGTCTGACAAAAGAGCAATTTATCATTTTAACGCCTAATCAAGTGAAAAAAACCATCAGCTTGCGATGGAAAACGTGGTTTTTTAAAAAAGTGCATATAAAAAAACCTGACTTTTACAAGTGCAGGTTTTTTGGTCATGTGGCTTCTTGCGGCTGTTCTTCAAAAATACGAAATCCTCTTTTTTCCAAGGCTTTTGCAAGGCTATGTTCTGTATTTACTTTTGAGAAATCAATGCCGAGTTTCACAACGGTTTGAGCAATTTCTGGGCGGATGCCTGAAATAATCGTCTCAATGCCTAGAAGCTTCGCACTATCCACCACTTTAAACAGCTGATAAGCAACCATCGTATCAACGATCGGTACGCCTGATATATCAATAAACAAATGCGTTAGACGCAGTCTTGAAGCCTGTTCTAGCACGGATTCCAAAATAATTTTGGCCCGGTACGTATCAATCTCTCCGATGAGCGGCAAAATTCCGATTTCCTTTGAAACTGGAATAACAGGGGCACTCAGTTCCTGAATCATCTCTCTTTGTGCATTTAGCTGACTCAGTGTCACGCGGTCGTATTCTTCTGATAAACGCTCGATCATATCATCAAACGTGGAATGAAAATGCTGATTCCACCCGCATACATCTTGGAGCGTCACTTCAAGCTCGGTTTCTAGTATGAATTTCTCGATTCTGGAACAGAAAATCTGACGAAATATCTTAAATTGTCCAATGATTTCATATAAAGGCACCTCGTGAACGGCTCGATCACGTGCGATATCAACAGACCACTTTTTCAAATGATTTTCTACTTTGTCTGACAGTGTCACAAGTGTTGATGCAATGGTTTGAATAAACGCTGTGTTCTGTTCCTTCAGCTTCATTTCCGTTTCCTCTGAAGCATGTTTGGAATATAATGAGCCTTCTTCAGTTCTTGTTTTCAGCCATTCTTCGGTCATGACAGGGGCTTCTTTTAGGATAAATTCATATAATTGCTTCGATTTTTCATTTTTCATTTACTTCTCCCGCTCCTTTTTCACTTAAAACTAGTGACATACAACTTTTATGTATAAATGACCGCAGATGGTGAACAATATCATTACACGTTTGATATTGGGCTATAGCCAAGTGGTAAGGCAATGGACTTTGACTCCGTGATCGTTGGTTCGAACCCAGCTAGCCCAGTTCAGCACAAAAACGAAGACGGCTGAAGCATGTTTCAGCTGATCTTCGTTTTTATTAGGAAACTGATTGATGAATCGCTTTCTTTTTTGATATTTTCATGAGTTCTCCGGGATTATAGCCTACTACTAATTTATTTCCATCAATGATAATTGGTCTCCGAAGCAGTTTTGGTTTTTCAATAAGAAGCTGAAGAACCTCGTTTACTTTTAAATCATTAATATTTAAATTTAAGCTTTTAAAAGCCTGGCTTCGTGTGGCTAAAATTTCATCCATTCCTTCTGTTGTTAAGGAAAGAATCTTTTTTAATTCATCTAGGGTTGGCGTTTCTCTGAAAAGGTGACGCTCTTTAAAATCAATTTGATTCGCCTTTAGCCAATGTTTTGTTTTGCGGCAAGACGTGCAGCTCGGGTACGAATAAAAAGTAATGTCACTCATTAGTCTTCCTCCTTAGGTCGTTAACCTTTTCTCTTATGGAGTAAGTACCCTCATGTATTTCGGCATAAACACGTTTTGATCACTTTTTCAAAAAAATTTTTTCTACTCGTAAAATAAATGTTCACACGTTGTCAAAAATGTAAATGTTTACATAACAAGTGGTGATCAGCTATAATATGAATCAAAGGGGTTTTTTTAAGGGGAGGGAAAGAAATGAATCGCATGTTCCGCGTGCTTGGCTTTTGGACGGGTATTTTTGCTGTCATGTTCTATTTAGGGCATATGAAAGATGCATCGTTGCTGTTCTTCGGTCAAACCGTTCTTTTTGTATTTTTATCCTACTTGAATTTATCCGAAAGAATGTATATTTACATTTTCGGAGCGTACTTGACGATTTTCTTTGCCGGATTTACATATTATTCGATTTTCATCATGGTTCCCGGTACCGGACATTAATTGAAAAAAGCATCTCAATAAAAAGAGATGCTTTTTTTCATACGTTTAAAGAGAAAAGCCATTGATAAATGGATTTTGTTCCTGCTCCGTGAGTACAGTGGTTTCTCCGCCATGTCCACTTAAAACAAGAGTTGATTCTGGTAAAGACAATAATTTGTTATGAATTGATTGAAGCAGCACTTCTTGACTGCCCCCTACTAAATCTGTTCTTCCGATGCCGCCTTCAAATAGCGTGTCACCAGAAATCACAAATCCTTCTTCCGCCGAATAGTAAGATACACTGCCTGGTGAATGCCCAGGAGTGTGGAACATCTCTAATGTAAACGATCCAATTTGAAGAGTTCCTTCTGACGTAATTAATTTTTCAGCTTCATTGACCGTAATTCCATTTCCAATCAATCGAGCTGAACCGTTTAATTCAGCGTTCGTGAGCCATTCTTTTTCATTCTCGTGTACATAGAGTGGCACTCCCCACTCTGCGCGCACCTCATCTGCGGCACCGATATGATCAAAATGAGCATGTGTCAGTAAGACAGCAAGCGGTGTGAGCTGTTTTTCTTTTACATAGGAAATCAGCTTTTGTGCTTCACCGCCTGGATCAAAGATTAAGCATTCTCCGTGCTCATTTTTCCAAATATACGCATTCGCTTGTACATAGCCTAGTGGCATTCTTCTCCAATTCATTTTCATCACCTACTTTATTCATTCTTTTTTATTATGAAGGCTACACAATAAAAATTCAAACAATCGTCAACTGGAATCTACTCGACAAGCTTTATGAAAACGGTTAAAATGAAAAGAAAGGAAATCAAGGGGATTGATGACAAAGGGGGACTTTCACATGATGCTCGTCATTATTTTTGGTCTAGTCACGATTTTAGCTGCACTCGGGATCTATCGCTCACTTAAAAAAGTGAACGTACTTGCCATCGCTTTTGCTGGCGCAACATTTTTGGTTTTTGGCTGGTTTACTGTCATGACCATCATCTATAGCGGTTATCCAACTGCACATTAAAAGCCTGCATTTAGCAGGCTTTTAGATTATTGACAAAGGGCTAAAATGATCTTGATTTTAGCCCTTTGTCTTCTTTTCAGCTTGATAGAAAACCTTTGCAGCCTAGGAAGGACGAGTACCGGAGCGGAGCGAATTTGATATTCGTGAGCACCGGCACGCAGGACTGACACCGAATGCGAGGGTTTGTCTACACGCTGAAAGCCTGCATTTAGCAGGCTTTTTTTATTGATTCAAGTGCTTATTCACGCTTTCTATTTTGCTTGTAAGCGTTGTGGTTTGATCCCGCCTGTCATCAATGCGAATATTGGTCGCTACGCGGTGCAATCCCTTTTCAAAAGGTGCTTCATGAATGCGCTGAATGACTTCAAATAAAACGGATAATTCACCTTCAATTAACGTATTCATTGGTGTTAATTGATAATTAATTTTCCCTTCTTTTTGAAAGCCTTCTAAAATTCTTTGTACATCTGCTACATAAGCACTGACACTTGGTGTTTCCGTGCCTATTGGAATGATAGTGACATCTGCTATGGCCATGTTTATTGCCCCTTTCCATTGAAATCCTCATGTTTTCTCGTCCTCATTGTAACCTATTCGCAATCCATCATGCCATGCTCACGTTGCATTTAAAGAAGGTTTGTCCCGTTCTATCGTCAAATCCGCCCTCTCTACCTTCCCAATCTTTGTGAATAGCAGCAGGCATATCCCTGACACAGCTTCAATGATGCCGCCAGCCGCAATGACATACCCTGACCCAAATAGTGTTGCCATATAGCCGCCAATGAGAGCGCCTAACGGGATCATGAAGAAGGAGATCATATTGATAATTGCATACACTTGCGGCTGATCCTCTGCTTTTACTGACAATTGAATCATTGTATGTTCAGGCACGTTGACTGCACTGATGGCGGCACCTAATGCAAAAGCTGATATAAATACAAGTGGTAAAAATGCGTTCATGCCTGTTATAAAGAACGAGATTCCATCAACAATCCCAGCACCTATAAACAGCAGCCCATACCGGTTCACTTTTACCTTTGTCAAAACAAACCCCATCAAGAATGCACCTAGTGCCGTTGTGACTTTAATAAATGAATAGATAACTGGTCCACTATGTAAATCCTCTGTTAAATAAATAACAGACAATGCTTCCCATGGTGCGGCAGCAAAGTTCGAGCAAACACAAAAAATCGCCAATGGGAACAAAATATGGTGCCTTCTAACAAGTGAAAATCCCCGAATCAATCTTTTGCCGTATGATAACCCTTTTTTGGCTTTATCAATGATGATTTCTGTTTCATATGTAATGATTAATACGAGTAAAGCAGACAAGAGATAAAGAGGAATAATCACAAGCATTGTATATCCTACCCCTACAAACGCAATCATGACACCACAAACCGTGACCGTCACAAGCCTGACTACATGACTTGCTGATTGAATAGTTGCATTCGCTTTTTGTATGAGGTCCTCATGGACAAGCTTTGGAATAATTGATACAGACGCCGGTTCGTAGGAGCCACCAGTTGCCGAATGAAGCAGCATACAGCCAATAACAAGTGCTAATGGCGTGAAACCATAAAAGTAACTGACCACAATCACAAGGATTATCGCTCCTCTTGTTAAATCAGCAAAACACATCCAAAATTTCAATTGATGCGGCTTCATCATTGGGGTAATTAGCGGCCCAACAATGGCTTGCGGAACAAAGCTGACCGCAATAAAAAAGGCTGTTCCAATTGCCCCTTTTCCGCCTAGTACTAAAAGCCACAAGATGGTGTTGAAAGATAAACTATCACCTGTTATTTTGCACATTTTAGAAATAAATAAGTAAGTGAAATTCCTTTTCCACAGGCTTTGAGCACTCAATGATCGACATCTCCCTAAAACATATCCTTTTTTTTACATCCACACCTTTCACAATAGCTCACAAGGCGACCTTCGTCAATTGCCCTAACATTATTTTTATTGACAATAAGAAATTACTTCATGTTCAAATGTAAAAAGCACCTGACAGGTGCTTTTTAACACTTACATGCTTCCCATAACAACCGCTTTGTTTTCTCATAGATGGTGTCAAATTGATTCATGGAAAGAGGATTTTTTCCTAGGCCAAGCTCGACTGTATAGCCCTCATTGTGACATTGATAAATAAACCAATCGCGATAGCCTGCATAGCTGTCAAGATATTGAATCGATTTATAGCCGCTTACTTGTTCGAATCGTTTGACCGTTTCTTTTGAGATGGCTGGTTCATGACCAAGAAAGCCCCAGTATATCTCTTCTCCTTGTGTATGGAGAGCAACAAGCCTGTCAAAGCGTTTTCGTAATGCTAGATTTGCCATCGCTTTCGCTTCTGGTTCTGTTAGCGGCTGATACCCAGGAAAGCCTCGATTGGACGGAGCCTTAGTCTCATGACGGTAGTATTCGATCTCCCAATAAGCAGGAAATTGATTGTTCAAATCCACCCCTCGTATATTTGCTTTCCACTCCTGATAATCAGCATATCCATCATATAGCGGTGTGAATTCTTCACTGCTCAGACCAAGTGACTCTGGTCCATTTCGTACGAGGTCCACACCATCTGGATTCACCATTGGTACGATAGAGAGAGCTGTGGTTCGCAGAATATGAACGGCTTCATGATGCCTTGCTTGCACCGGGTCAGATGCAGCCAAACACAGCGATTTCAGCCATTTTATTAAAACAGACGTCGTGATCCATTCATTTGCATGAAAAGAGGCATTCAAATGAATAGAATGTAAATGCTGAACAGGCTCTGTTCGGATTTCATAAATAGGTGTATCAAGCACTGAATGACCTATTATGCTCATTTGAAGAAAAGGAAATGCGGCTTTCAAGTGGCTCAGCTCTTCTTCTAATTGAGCACTATCATATTCAAAGGTTCCATTGATCCAATCATCGGATTGCTGCAGCCTGTAAGGCGCAATAAATTTCTGCAGCTCACCTATGGAAGAAAATGAATGGATACCTTCCGGAAGTCGATATCCCGGTAAAAGGAGGTACTCATTGCTGATTTGATTGGATAAATGGAAAGCTGCATTTCCTATCCCTAACTGCTTTGCTACATTATCCTTTTCCTCTCCATCTAGCTGCCATTCAATTTTCCCAAACGACGTTGTCTTCATTTACATCCCTCCTCTCATACTATATGAGCCGGCAGACAAAAAAAGAAAACCTCTGCATTTAAAAATAACAGAGGTTTTCTCGTATGTTAGGACGCCTTTTTCAGCTGCGTTTCATCTTCTTTTTTGGATGGAGAATGGTCCGGGCTATTCCGGCCATAAAATCTAAGGAGATCCCCATAGATGATTTGATCAGAGAATTGGAGCTCTTGCTTTGCCTTCTCTTCATAAGACTGACACACAGTCTCATCATCTCTTGGCTCACCCGTTTTTTTATTGTAGCAAACACCATCTGTGAAAACACTGTCCTTCGTAATAAAACTGCCATCACGAAGCACGGTAAAATCATTCGTATCTTTCGATAAAAGATCATGGCCAAATTGAATTTGTTTACTTGTATCAATTCCTAATAGATTGAGTACAGTTGGGCGGAGATCGACCTGACCACCTACCGTATCAATTTCTTTTGGATGTTGATCCGTGATCCCTGGAATGTGTACAACAAACGGGACTTTTTGAAGCTGTACTTCTTCAAATGGCGTAATCTCTTTATTTAAAAATTGCCCCATAGCTTCGTTATGATTTTCTGAAATTCCATAATGATCCCCATATAAAACAAAGATGGAATTTTCGTACAAACCTGTTTCCTTCATTTTTTCAAAGAAAATCTTCAGCGCCTCATCTTGATATCGCACTGTAGGAAAGAACTTGTTTAGCGTTTTGCTCTTAGAATCATATTCATCAATGAGCTTATCTTCTTCATCTAGATCAAACGGAAAGTGATTCGTTAATGTAATCAATCTCGTATAGAAAGGCTGCGGGATCGATTTCATCAATTCCGCTGACTGTTCGAAGAATGGACCATCTTTCAGCCCCCAGCCAACTGAATTTTCTTCATTTACATCAAATGATTTAATATCAAAAAACTTATCGTAGCCAAAGCTATCGTAGATCAGGTCACGGTTCCAGAAACTTTTGTTATTCGCATGAATGACAGAAGAATGGTACCCCTCATCCTTTAACAGCTCAGGTGTGGCTGTAAACTCATTGCTTGGATTTGTGAAGAACACAGCTCCTCTTCCAAGTGGATAGAGAGAGTTATCAACAATAAACTCTGAGTCAGATGTTTTCCCTTGACCTGTTTGATGATAGAAATTAGTAAAGTTGTAGCTTTTCTTGATTAATTTGTTTAAAAACGGGGTGATTTCTTTCCCGTTTAGTTTTTCATTGATCACGAAACTTTGTGTAGATTCAAGTGAGACAAGAATGACATTTCGTCCTTTTGCTTGACCAAACGTCTTTTCATTACGGTCGGTTTGATTTGCACTTACATAGTTTTCAATTTCTGTTAAGCTATTGCTGTCAGCAAGGGCTCGTTGAGCAGACTGTTTCGATTGCAGCACTCCATCATAAATATGGAAATTATATAAGCTAATATTTTTCACCAGCATCTCACGGTCAAAAGAGCGAGTGAGCAGTTCTGGTCTCTCTGTTTCAGCCAAACCAAGGTTAAAGAAGAAAGTCGCTGCCACAAATAAATAATAGGCTGCTCGTTCTTTTCGTGAAATGGTGATATCCGTTCTAAAGGAAGGCTGCTTTTTATAGAGCCACATTAAAATGATGATATCCACGAACATCAATAAATCGACTGGTTCAATTAAAGAGGTAATACTTGACCCGAGGTCACCCATATTGTTTGTTTGAAATAGGACGGGGATGGTTAAAAAGTCACTATAGAATCGGTAAAACACAATGTTAGCTAACAAAATAAATGTCAGAATAAAGCTCGTCACGATGATATATCGATTGCGATTTTTTTCTTTCATAAATAAACCGATACCGAAGATAAACAAGATAAAGCTAAGCGGATTAATAAACAGGATAAACTCCTGCATGAAATTTTCTATTTTAATATTGAAGCTAGATTTATAGATAACATAGGTTTTGACCCACATGAGCAATGTCGCAATCAGTAAAAATGAAATCGCCTTTAATCTTTTCTTTCGCATTGTAACCTCCTTATGCTAAGCGAGCACTCAAGCTAGGGATACACCCTAATTATTGGTGCTTCTTCAAAAATAACTAAACTATATCTTATCCTGTATGTGCTGGAAAATCAATGTCTTTTTCCTCATGACAAACTTATGAATATGCTAAACATTTCATTTCATGCCCATCTATCGCTTTTTTTAATAAAAATGACATCATGATGACTTTTTTGTTTAAGACGACCATTTGTTTTTTGCCATCCATGCACCGCCGATGACTCCTGCATCGTTTCCGAGAGAGGCAATCACGACTTCGACATCATCAGCGCAAGGCGGAAATGCGTGATGCTTAACAACGCGTTCTACTTTACTGCGAAGGAGCTCACCTGCTTTTGAAACACCGCCGCCAATCACGATTTTTGTTGGGTTTAACGCACTGGCAAGATTCGCTAATACAAGCCCAAGATGAGTCGTCACCTCTTCTACGACACGCATGGCAAGATCATCTCCACTTTCAGCAGCCTTAAACACATCCTTTGCAGTCAGCGAAGTGAGCGTGCCAAGTGAAGATGTATGCTGCTCTGTTACTAATTTATCCTTTGCAAGCCGGACGATGCCAGTCGCAGATGCAATGGTTTCAATACAGCCTGTTCTCCCGCAATTACAAGGTGCTCCTTGGAATGGAACGGCACAAATATGGCCAATTTCTCCGCCAGCCCCTGTCTCACCTTGAACAACTTCACCATTTACAATAATGCCGCCGCCAACACCTGTGCCAAGTGTGACCATCAGGATGTTTTTTGCGCCATCGCCTGCACCCTTCCACATTTCACCGAGTGCAGCAATATTCGCATCATTTTCGATGACAGATGGAAGTCCTGTCTCTGCCTCTAGGTGATCTTTGAGTGGATAGTTTGTCCAGCCGAGATTCGTTGTTTTATAGACAATCCCAGATACTTTATCTACAGGCCCAGGTGCACCCATTCCAATCCCAATCAGCGCTGATTTGGGCATACTGATTTCGACTAATTTGTGGTCAATTGATTTGGCAATATCGACTGTGATCGTCTGCCCTGATTTATCCGTAGGAATCTCCCACTTATGCTGAATTTCACCATATAAGTTAATGAACGCAAGCTTAATTGTCGTACCGCCAAGATCAACTCCTACAAACCAATCCCCGATCATATGCCCTCCACCTTCACATTGTTTTTCGATTTAATTTGGCTAGTTCCATTTGAAGAATCGTCATTGCGTTTGACCATTCTGTCCGGTCAATAATGCCCGATGTATACATTTCCTTCAGTTCATCTGCCATAAATTCTAATTCCACTTCACGATCTCCGAAATACACATAATTTCCAAATCTCATGAGCAGCTGCTGTACATCATATAACGTTTTCATTGTTTCCACCATTTCTTCTCATCAACAGATAGGATAAGCGTATTCATAAATGCGCTTTCAGTCAAGTCATTCAATGTGTTTGCGTGTTTTCAATATATTGTTTCAGCTTTAAAAATTGATCATTTTTTGGATCTTGGTCTAACCCTTTTTCTATTAGATCCTCTGCTTTCGCTGTCTCTCCTTTTTCTACGTACAACAACGATAGATGATACAGTTTATTTGGATCATCTGGATTTTTTTTAAGCGACTTTTGTAAAAATCCAATCGCTTTGTCAAGGTGGCCGAGCTGCGCTTCCGATAGAGCATATATATGGAGAGCCTCAGCTGATGCATCCTTTTGATGTACATATTTCTCTAGACGTTTACTTGCTTCGTTATAGTTCTTGTCATCAAATAAACTTGCTGCCTCACTTACTGCTGCCGCTTCCTTTTGATCGTCTGAATGAAACCCTGTATACAATCCAAAACCACCAATCAACAGTAGAACAACACTAGCAAGAAACATTTTGACAGGCTGCACCTGTTTAGGGAGCCGGACAGCTAAAGCAGCAAAAAAACCGCCAACCAGACCGCCAAGGTGCCCTGCGTTATCAATACCTGATACGGTAAAGCCGATCCCTAAATTGATGAGGATGATCACAATAATATTTGTCCCCATCGTCCGGAAGAAGAGCTTGCGGTTAGAAATTGCCAAATATAATAGTGCACCTAAGCATCCAAAGATCGCGCCTGATGCACCGGCTGCGATGGCCGTATTAAAGACAAAGCTCGCTATGGAACCAAAAATGCCGGAAATGAAATAGATGAGCAAAAATCTCCATGAGCCATAAATTTTCTCAACAGCCGCTCCGACAGACCAAAGAGCAAATGTATTAAAGAGTAAGTGCGTCAAGCCAATGTGCAAAAACATTGGTGTAATCAGGCGCCACCATTCTCCATCTAAAATCAGCCCATTATTTTTAGCACCAAACGCTGTCAAAGTTGCCGTATTGGTACTTCCGCCAAATAGTTCAAGTAAAAGAAACATCACCACTTGAACAGCGATGAACAGGTAGGTGAAAATCGGTCTGCCATTTTGAAAAACGGCCCGTTCTCGTTCACGCTGCTTTTCCTGATCATCAAATGCTTGAAGTACGCTCACTTTAAGCTGGATGACATCTTCAGCTGTGTCTCTTTTTGCCTCTTCTGCATCCACTGTCAGCGATGTATTGAGCCATTTTTGCAGCTCATTTACGTCATGTTGAAGAGTGTCTGCATTCAGTAATACAGGTGTAACTGTCACCTTTTGCTTTTTTTGCTGTTGACCGTTTAGGTCCTCCCAATCATCTACAGGGTAGTCAGCTGTAAATTGGAGCTGTAAGAGATGAAGAGAACGTTTACGCATGGCCTCTCTCAGCTGATCCATCCGATACGTCTGCTCTTCAATTTCTCGAACGATCTCCTGTTTAAAATTGACATCTTTTCTATATAGACGGATGAGATCATACCCTGAGTTTCGTGGTGCTTCAAAAAATATTTCATCTTCTGGATACGGACTTTGAATCATCTCGTACCCTTTTTGTCTTAATTCATCAACAACTCGCCAAAATAAACTATCTATGACATTCATTCATTCGCGCTCCATTTTTTACATTATTATAACAAGAATCGTTCATATCCGCATTTCTGAACAAAAAAATCCCGGCGTCTGCGGGATTAGAATGCTTGGCGAATAAATTTCGTCCGAAAATACGGGACTTTCATCAGCCACTTAATAAAAAAGTGACGCACTTGATTTTGACCTAAGATCAAATTCATCAGCCGATAACGATTTTGCACGAGAACGAATGCAAACAATGTGAACACAATGCTCCAAATCATTTTATTCATCATATTCCCTCCTATGTTCGTATCGTGGCTTAAATAGGATGTGTTTATGCATGAACCATCATTTTTATCGCTTACAATGCTTTCTGCTTTCACACTCTAATCCCTTGTTCTTTTGATTGAATATAATAGACCTCTTCACACTCTGATTGATCATAAGAAACGTCAAATTGATGATGGTCGATTAAATCCTTGAACGTATGAGGCTCCGCTCTACCTCTTCCATCTTGTGAGGGAAGTAACTGTCGTATGGATTTGGTGTATGAACATATACAGCGTCTAAACCAGGGGCATGTTCGTGAATACAAATCCATGTTTGGTATGGCTTTTCAAAGCCTTCAAGCTGTTTTAACAGCCTATGATATAAAGCGATATGGGCTTTGATATGCTCTCTTCTTATTTTTAAGCTATTTTCCCCGACCCCAAAAAAATCATGGTACGTATGCCAAAAATAAAACCATGAATCCTGATCGAGTTTTAGGTCACAAGTATTCACTTCCTCCCACATATTGCGGAAGTATCTTTTCTTTCCACGAAATTTTTTCAAAACGGACCTCCTATCAACTAAAATGCCATGACCTTATGAAACAACAAAAAGCCCGTTCTTTGGACAATCAGCGGACTTTTACTTTTGATATAACGTGCCTTTTTCACTGACAATCATAGACACCGGTATGTCGTATGCTTCAGACGGCACATGCCTGATTTGCTGTAAAGACAGACAAAGTGCAATGGTTACCCCGTGATAGTCAGCTAAGTAGCGGTCATAATAGCCGCCCCCAAATCCAATCCGGTAGCCTTTTTGATCGAAGCATACCCCAGGCACAATTATTAAATCAATGGTTTCTTTATGTACAGCTGTTGATACTTGAGGGTCTGGTTCCAATAGCCCAAAGTAGCTGGATGTCATCTTTGTTTCGGGTGTATATTCATAAAACATCATCTCTTTTGCTTTCGGAAAACAGGTAGGGATACATACTGTTTTTCCTTCTTCCCACGCTTTTTCAATTAGAGGCATTGTCGGTATCTCTTTTCCTCTAGACATCGTCAAAGCGATCGTTTTCGCCTGTTTCCATGCTGGCAGCTGCAATAAGTGTTCATGAAGTAAAGCCGTGCTGCGCTCAAATTCTTCAGCGCTTATTTGATCAAGCTTGGCTAATGTTTGAAGGCGAAGCTCCTTTTTCATACAGATCATCTCCCATCATAAAAAAACAGCAGGAAAATTCCCTGCTGCTTACTTTGTTTCACGATGTACAGTTTGTTTTTTATCACGTGAGCAATACTTTTTGAATTCAACGCGATCTGGATTGTTTCGCTTATTCTTTTTAGTAATATAGTTACGCTCACCGCATTCAGTGCAAGCTAGAGTAATATTTACGCGCATATTTTTCCCTCCAAACTAAAATCAATTCACATTCAGACCTAACTATAATACCACTTCTAGCTTAGGAATGCTAGAATGTTTTTTCACCAATTTCAATTTGAGTGCATTCACTTACATATCGCATGCTTATGTCATGAAAAATCGTCTGCTCCCCTATAAAACCTTATTCTTTGTCGTACTGTATACATGAGACTCCTCTTCTCCCCGCCGCTTTCATTTATTTTGACAGCGAAGCAAGGTTTTCATACCCGTTTTACATATAAAAAGAAAAAAGATGAAAAAAAGGTGATTTTCTTCAGCAATTCCTTTTGAAACTAGCTTTTTTATGGTATAAAAAAGAAGGGTCGAAAACTGTCTGAAACAATCTTGGAAGCCTTTTATGGCTTTCAGCATTAAAATATGAATAAAAGGTGATGAAACATGGAAATTGCAATTATCGGATTGCTTGTTATCAGTATTGTACTGATCGCATTCTCATATTTTCAAAGAGAGCCGATTAAAGAAGTCGAGCAGGAACTTGAAACACTTCAACTATCTGCAATGCAAGAAATCTATAAACTGAAAAAGAAAATGAAAGTGCTTGAAGAAGAATTACTTGAAACAAACATCGTCGTTCGCAAGCATTCAGAAATTGATCCATCCATCGCAAGACAGATCATTTCAAAACATCAAAATGGCATGTCTCCTGAGGCCATTGCGCGCGCTGAGCATGTATCTGTAGAAGATGTCAACATGATCATTAAAGACAACGAGAGGGTGCTTGTATGACGAAAAAAAGCATCCAAACGTTTGCAGCAGGTATGATTCTTGCAACTGGGGTTCTTGCGATTGTCTTTTTCCTCACTGGGAAAGACGAGGCAGCAGCTGATACAACAACAAAAGAAACCCTCGCACAGAAAGTAACAGACACTGACGTGAAAAACTATTTAGACTCCAAAAAAGAAGTCACTGTCAGCCGCGAAACGTACCAGCAGCTTCTTGACTATAAGGAAAAAGCGCTGAAGGCAAATGAAGACGGAGATTCTAAGAGTGATCAACAAAAAGAGGACAAGCCTAAAGGCAAATCGATCAAATTTGTGATTAAAAACGGTATGAGTACAAGTGATGTTTCAGACATGCTTGAAAAGGACGGCATCATCAACTCGTCTAAAGACTTTAATGATTACGTAATTGACGCCGGCTACCATAAAGAAATTCGTGCAGGCAAGTTCAATTTAAAAACAGGAATGACGTTCAAACAGATAGTCAAAGCCTTAACAAAATAACAACAACCCCCCCCCTGACGGCACTGACCTTCAGGGGGTTTTTCTTATCCAAATCGACCAGATATATAATCATTCGTTCTTTGATCGTTTGGCTCAGAAAACATCACATTCGTATCATTGACCTCAACAAGCTCCCCCATTAAGAAGAAGGCCGTTCGGTCTGATACCCGAGCCGCTTGTTGCATGTTATGCGTCACAATGGCAATCGTATATTTCTCTTTCAATTTCATAATCAATTCTTCAATCTTTAATGTTGAGACAGGATCAAGCGCTGATGTTGGTTCATCCATTAATAAGATGTCTGGGCTTGTAGCAATGGCTCTTGCGATACAAAGACGCTGCTGCTGACCGCCAGAAAGGCCTAGAGCGGGAGCACTTAATCGATCTTTCACTTCATCCCATAGGGCAACATCTCGAAGCGCTTTTTCCGCGATTTCTTTCAATTGCTGCTTGCTCTTAACTCCGTGAATTCTTGGTCCGTAAACGACATTATCAAAGATAGACTGAGGGAATGGATTCCCTTTTTGAAACACCATGCCGACATTTTTACGCAGCTCCACTAAATCAACACGGCCTTTTAAAATGTTGTCATCTTTATACATCATATCCCCGGTGATTTTCACACCTGGCACTGTTTTGACCATAAGATTTAACGTTTTAATAAACGTTGACTTCCCGCAGCCGGACGGGCCGATAATCGCTGTGACTTCATGCTCTCTAATCGCTAAGTCAATATGCTTCAATGCATGATGCTGTCCATACCAAAGATTCATATCATTCACACGAAACACTTCTTTTTTTGCTGCTTTAGTTGCTACTGCATTCATCAAATCCACCCGCCTTATCCAAATCGACCATTGATATAGTCTTCTGTTTTTTGCTGCGCAGGACGTGTAAAGATACGTTCTGTAGCATCATATTCTACTAGATCTCCGTTTAAGAAAAAGGCTGTACGATCTGATACACGGAGCGCTTGCTGCATGTTGTGTGTCACAATGACGATTGAATAATCATTTTTTAATTCGCCTAATAGCTCTTCAATTTTCGCATTTGAGATGGGGTCTAGGGCAGAAGCCGGTTCATCTAATAACAAGACACTAGGTTTCATCGCAAGTGTACGTGCAATACAAAGGCGCTGCTGCTGACCGCCTGACAATGACAAGGCAGATCGGTGCAGACGATCTTTGACCTCATCCCATAGAGCCGCCTTTGTTAAGCTTTCCTCAACCGCATCATCAAGCACAGATTTTCTTTTTTCCCCAGCATACTTTAACGCATGGGTGATGTTATTGTAGATCGATTTAGGAAATGGATTTGGTTTTTGGAAGACCATGCCGATTTCTCTTCTTAAATTCACCACATTAATACGGTCATCCAAAATATTTAATCCTTCGTACATGATCGCCCCTTCACTTCTCGCACCTGGAATTAAGTCGTTCATACGGTTAATACTGCGTAAAAAGGTAGACTTCCCGCAGCCGGATGGACCGATTAATGCGGTGATCGCATTCTTCTCAATCTCGAATGAAATGTGATTGACCGCTCTTTTTTCACCATAATAAATGCTTAAATCCTGCACCTGTAAAATCTGTTCCGCTTGAAGTGGAGCCTTTTTCGCTGCAATCTCTTTTTTTTCTGCTAGCATTTGAACCATATCCCCTTCACACCTCTCTCACATTATTTTGACGTAAGCTTTTTATGAATAAATGAACCAAGCCATCTAGCTGCTAAATTGAACAATAAGACTGAAAGCACAAGTACAGCTGATGCACCATTTGCAATGGCTTCTGCATCTGGAATGATTCCTTGTGTATTGACGTTCCATATATGAACGGCTAATGTTTCTGCCGGTCTAAACACATTCAGCAGTGACGTATCAGAAAAAGGACTCCAGTTTGTGAAATCAAGGCGCGGTGTGGAGAGACCTGCTGTAAAAAGAAGAGCAGCCGCCTCACCAAAGACTCTTCCTGATGCTAAAATCGCACCAGTGATAATAGACGGAAGCGCACCTGGAATAAGGACCGTTTTGACTGTGTGCCACTTCGTTACACCAAGCGCTAGTGATGCTTCCTTTTGATCCTTCGGTACAGAGCGCAGCGCATCTTCTGTCACCCTGACCATCACCGGCAAGTTAAACACAGTGAGCGCAAGAGCTCCTCCAATGATCGTATAGCCCCAGCCTGTTAAATTCACAAACATGAGTAAACCAAACATACCAATGACGATAGACGGAAGTGAAGACAGCACTTCAATACATGTACGAATAAAATCTGTGACTTTGTTTTGAGGTGCGTACTCTGCCATATACACTCCGCCGCCGACACCAAGCGGTACTGTAATCAGCATCGTAATAAACAAAATATAAAACGAGTTAAAGAGCTGATCCCTGATGCCGCCGCCAGAGCCAATCGCACTTGAGCGGGTTGTCAAAAAGTCGAAATTTAATTCTTTTGCACCGTTGAAAATGATATAAGAAAACAAACCAACGAGAATCGCCGTAATAATGGCAGCACATAATCCAAATATAAATGTGGCAAAACGATCGGTCATTTTGCTATTCATTAAATCTTCCTCCTAGACGACAAGTATCTGATAATGAGTATGAACATAAATGATACAACTAGAAGGACAAGTCCCATTGACCAAAGTGTATTGTTCTCAACACTTCCATACGTTGTGTGACCCATGTTTAACGTAATAATGGTTGTTAATGTACCAGCTGTATCCATAATGCTCTCTGGTAAATTACGCGTGTTTCCAATGACCATCTGTACAGCAAGGGCTTCTCCAAATGCTCTAGCCATGCCAAGAACGACCGCTGTCATTAATGTTGGCAGTGCTGCTGGCACAAGCACACGTCTAATCGTTTGCCATCTTGTTGCGCCTAATGCGTACGATCCCTCACGTAAACTTTTTGGTAGTGAACCCATTGCATCAGTCGCAATGGATGTAACGGTTGGCAGGATCATAATAGACAGGACAATCGTTCCTGCTAGCACGCTATGCCCTGAGCCGCTTGACTTGAAGTGTCCGATAAACGGCACCAATACTGTAAGACCTATGAATCCGTAAACAACGGATGGAATCCCTACAAGCAATTCAATGACTGGCTGGAGGATTTTACGTCCCCAAGCAGGTGCAATTTCTGTCATAAAGATTGCGCCTGCGATGCCTAGCGGCGCTGCAATGAGTGCCGATAGGAGCGTGACGGCGATTGATCCGAAAATAAAAGGAAATGCGCCGTACTGCGGGTTTTCTGCTGTTGGGTTCCAATTGATACTGGTTAAGAACTCAATTGGGCTTACACCATTTACGATGAAAGATTGTAAACCCTTAATGCCAAGGAAGATGGTAATGGCGATTGATACAGCAATCATTAAGAATGCGCAGAATCTCACCAAAATACTTCCTCTTACTTCATCCATTTGCCTATTTTTCTTCGAGCTGATCAGTCGATCGCTCGCTTCTGTATGTTCTATCTGCTTCATCTTTTTCTACACTCCTATGAATGTCATAAAAGGAAAAGTGAAAAGCTCCACTTTTCCTTCATCAGCAATTCAAGACCTCTTACTTATCTGTTTGTTTGCCTGTTGCGTCTCTTTCTACTTTCATATTAGAAACTGAGATGTAGCCTTGGTCTTTGACGATTTCTTTTTGTACTTCATCACTCATAAGGTAATCTAAGAATTGTTTTGCTAGACCATCTGGCTCACCTTTTGTATAAGAATGCTCGTATGCCCAAATTGTATATTTACCGCTTTCTACATTGCTTTCTTCCGGTTTCACACCATCAATGCTAAGCGGTGTAATTTTGTCATCTGTTAAATAAGAGAATGCTAGGTATCCAATCGCACCTGGTGTTTCTGCAATCAGTTTTTTCACTGTGTTTGAAGAATCTTCTGTGATTCCTTCTGCAGGTGTTGCACCATCAAGTGCATATTTCACAAATGTTGCACGAGTTCCTGAAGAGTCAGGTCTGTTCACAAGAGTGATTTTTTGGTCTTTCCCGCCAAGCTCTTTCCAGTTTTTGATTTTACCAGTGAAGATTTTTTTCAATTCGTCCTTTGTGATGTCTTTGACACCCACTTCAGGGTTTACAGCTGCGGCCATTCCAACAACTGCTACTTTGTGGTCTGTTAAAGCTTTTGCGTCGATTCCGTCTTTCTCTTCTGCGAATACATCTGAGTTACCAATTTGTACAGATCCTTCTGACACTTGAGAAAGTCCTGTTCCTGAACCGCCGGCTTGTACTTGAATATCGGCTTTTGGATGTTTATCCATGAATTTTTCTGCTGCCGCAAGAACTAAAGGCTGCATCGCAGATGATCCTGAGATGGTAATGGAACCTGATGCCTCATCTTTGTTTGAAGCATTTCCTTTACTGTCTTTTGAATCTCCGCTTGAGCTGCTGTTTCCGCATGCTGTGACGAATGCTAACAATGCGATAGTAAGGAAAGTAAGCAGCCATAATTTGTTCTTTTTCATTTCAAGAATACCCCCTGAATAATTTGTCCTACGAGTAATACATTAAAGGTTCTTTATTAATTTCGTTTAAATGGAATGTTAAGGTTTTGTAAATGTCGAAGTTTTGTAGAGATCTTACGATGTTTTTTATGTATTTTGTCAATTTATCTCGAAAATTTTGAAGAAAACGTAAAAAAACGCCCACAAAAAGTGAGCGTTTTTACCTAGAAAAGGTCTAGTCATTTGTTTCTGTTTCATTTTCAATTTTATTTTTGTTCTTCGCTTGAGTATCATTGCTTTCCTGTTTTGATTTTAGCTCAAAGTATTTGTCTAATACTTGTTCACCGATATCATTTGTAATTGGATAGCGCTGATTGTAGTCTTGATACACCCATGGTACAACGACGGAAATGGCCACTTCTGGATTATCAGCAGGCGCATACGCAACAAGTGTTGTGTTGTATGTTGGTGTGCCGCGTTTGCTTTTAATTGGGCCGTCATAGAATGATTGAGCGGTTCCTGTTTTGCCAGCTGGGTTATACTTTTTGTTGCCAAAGTTCGAGTAGGCTGTCCCTCTTGGGTTCTGCATGACAAGCTTGAACCCTTGCTGAACACGCTTGATCTCATCACTTGTCATGTCTAGTTTATTCAATACGTCTGGTTTGACGGATTCTGTTACAGCACCAATGCCGCGCTGCGGATCTGGCTCTCTCACTTCTTTCACAAGCTGCGGCCGTAAACGATATCCGCCATTTGCAACCGTTGAAACGTATTGCGCCATTTGCAGCGGTGTAAACGTATCATACTGTCCAATTGCATAGTCAAGCAGGAGACCAGATTGTGTAGACGTTCCCCGGTAGCCTGTCGCTTCGTTTGGCAGGTCAATCCCTGTTTTGACACCAAGACCAAATTTACTAAAATTATAACGGAATGTATCAAAAGCTTTCGGATCGATTGGGAGCGGCTGGTTCTTACGATACTCCCCTTTTCCAACGGCAATCGCTGTTTTAAACATATACACGTTAGATGAACGCTCGAGTGCCGTTAAATCATTAATGAGTCCCATATTTTGATAGGATTTCTTAGGCGGTGACTGCGCGATATATAGCGGTTCATCGTACTGGGTACTTCCAATGTGAATCACGCCTGTTTTATAGCCTGTCAGTACAGTGGCCCCTTTTACGGCTGAGCCCATCGCATAGGATGATGTCATTGTTCCTAATGCATAGTCATCAAATTTGTATTTTCCGTTTTTGTTTGAAATCTGTTTCCCCGAAACGGAGAGAACTTCTCCATTTCTCGGGTCCATCATGACAACAAACGCACGATCAAGAAGCTCTGTCCCGCCTCTTTGTTTCGCACTTCTCAAGTTCTTTTCAATGATTTTTTCAACCGCTTTTTGCAGCTGAATATCAATGGTGAGCACAAGGTCTTTCCCGCTCTTTCCTTCTGTTAGCACTTTAGAGCTTGTCACATTGCCCTCTTTATCAGTTGTACTCTGCTCTTTTTCCTTTTGGCCTTGCAGGACATCTTCATATTGATATTCTAGATAGCTTTTTCCTACACGGTCATTTCGGCTGTAGCCGAGCGATAAATAATGTTCAAGAAGTGACTGCGGAAGTCCTTCATCACTTGAGGACACACTGCCGAGCATACTGCGAAGCAGTCCTTTATAAGGATAGCTGCGTGACCAGTCTGTTGTCACATCCACACCTGGCAGCTCGTCCAAATGCTCAGAGACGTAAGCAATTTCGCTTGGCTTCACATCATCATTTTTAATGAATTGAGGCGTAAGTGCATAGCCTGCATCCATTTGTCTTTTAATCGCAAGCACTTGTAAGTCTTTTTTCGTCAGTTGATTTAATTCCTTGTCCGTGATGCGTTTCAGCTGAAGCTCATATAATTTATCATCAGCGATCTTATCGTCACCCTTTAATTCCGATTCCTTTTGAACAAGCTTTTTCGCTTCGTTCGGATGCGTTAAGATCCAGAAATCTTTTTTGTCACGATCTGTGATTTTTTTCGTACTCACATGAATCATATCCGCTAATTTTGTAGCCACTTTGAGCCGCTCTTCTTGTGAAGTCGTCGAGGTTCTCGTATATGTAATGGCATTTAGCGCTTTATTGCTGACAATCGTATTATAGTTTCGATCGTAAATTTTCCCGCGCGGAGCAGCTGAGCTGACATTTACATCCTCTTGTTTTTCTGCCTGCTTTTTATAATCTTCTCCATTGACAATTTGTACAAATCCGAGTCTTACAACAACACCTGTAAAAATAATAAACGCAGCTAAAAATAGTAAATTCAGCCGGATTGGAAGTGTTTTGCGCCCTTCCTTCGCGTCTTTTTTGTTTTTCTTGTTTCTCATCACATCACCTTTTCTATCAAGAAAGAAATGGCACCCCTTTTTGTGTATAAAAGGTGCCATCATCATTTTAGCGGTTTTTCTATTATTTATCTAGAAATTTGATGTTCCATTGGTAAGAAATTTTACCTTTCTCCCTTAATAAGGTTCGTCTGAGAAACTGGCTTTTGACCGTCTGCCTCTTTCATATCAGCCATTTTTTCTTTCAAATGAATATCTTTTACAAAGAAATAAATGAGGGTATGTCCCGCTCCAAGCACAACAAGAGATGCAGGTATCCCGAGCTCATCACCAAGTAAAGTGACAGACAGAAGAAACAACACAATGGAACAAATACGGCCAGCATTTAAAAACAGCTCTCTGACCACAATATATTCAATTCGGGCTTTCCTTGCATACCTTGCATGACCGATGACATCGTATGTTAAGGATACATATGGAACAAGCAGAAGCGGATATCCTATCGCGATGGCTACCGCATACATGAGAAGTGATACATAGGACAAGTGAAAGACGATTAAGAACAAGGCACCGTATAAAATCAGCCCGCCAAGCATAATGGCTTTCTTACGCCATTTTTTCTTAATCAAACGCGTAGCGAAGAAATAAGCGAAAAAGGCAACACCTGAGTTCACCAAACCAAATGTCCCAAGAGCAAGTTCACTGTTTGTTGCGATAAACACAAAGACACTGATTAAGAAGACAAAGACCCCTTCACGAAGCCCTTGAAAAAAGTGAGCTGTTGTAATCTTACGCCAATTCTCGTCGGCATGGCGTTCTTTCCATATTTGCTTGATGATAAATTTTCCTTTTGACTGCCTTCTCTTAAGGAAAAAACTCATCACAACCGCTAATGAAAACAAAATTAGCGATAAAGTAAAAATCACTGTATAGCCCGTATCATCTGTTAATTGAGAAATGACAATACCCGCGATCAGTGGACCGATCATGCCAGCTGTAGAGGTGAGGACTCCTAGAAATCCATTAAAGAAATCTCTTGTTTCAGGCTCGGTGATCTCAAAGGTAAGTACGTTAAAAGCAAGCCAGTAAAAACCATAGCCGATCCCAAGGACACTCCCTAATAAAACAAGCCGCGCGGCCGCGTGCTCTCCTGCTATTAAGACAATTAAGTAAAAAGCGGCTAAGAAGATCACGCCGAAACGAAGGACAAACGCCCGGTCTATTTTTTTAGCGAGCCGGCCTGCGAATAAAAATGTAATGGGCTGAAGCACAACAATAGCCAGATTGTAAATCGCAAGATCCGTGAATTTCCCCGACTGTTTCCATAAATACACGTTTACAAACGTATTTGATAGCGCAATGGCAAGTGCATATAATCCGCCAATCGTGAGGAGGAGCATTAAATCTCTTGTAACATCCATGTCCCCGAACATTTTCTTTAATCTGCTCATATATTTCATTCTCCTTTTCTACACAATAGTCTGTCTCATCAAAAGGCAGATATGTAAAAAAAGGAGGGAAAATATAAAAAGACCTGCTTCTCTAAAGAGCAGGTCTTTTCAAATCAAATAATTTATTTAGCTTCGCTGTAAAGGCGAGCCACTTCATCCCAGTTCACAACATTCCAGAAAGCTGAAATGTAATCAGGACGACGGTTTTGGTAGTTTAGGTAGTAAGCATGCTCCCAAACGTCAAGTCCTAGAATTGGTGTTTTTCCTTCAGTTAAAGGAGAATCTTGGTTTGGCGTGCTTGTGATTTCAAGTTTGCCATTGTTCACAACAAGCCATGCCCAACCAGAACCAAAGCGTCCTGCAGCTGCTGCAGCGAAATCAGATTTGAATTTTTCAAATCCGCCTAATTCTTTTTCGATTGCATCTGCAAGTTCACCAGTTGGTGCGCCGCCACCGTTTGGTGAAAGAAGCGTCCAGAATAATGAGTGGTTAGCATGTCCTCCGCCATTGTTACGTACAGCTGTACGGATGTTTTCTGGTACAGAGTTTAGGTTAGCCACTAGCTCTTCGATTGATTGATCTTCAAGAGCTGATACACCCTCGATTGCTTTGTTTAAGTTTGTTACGTATGTGTTGTGATGTTTTGTGTGGTGAATCGTCATTGTTTCCTTGTCGATATGTGGTTCTAATGCATCGTAAGCATATGGTAATTCTGGAAGTTTAAAAGCCATGGTTAAATTCCTCCTTAGAAATGTATGTACTGAAATGCTTCCTTAGGTCGTAAGCAAGCAATTCACCCTACTCAAAGAGTATCAAAAGAATTGGCTTGTTTCAATGTTATTGCTCATGATCTGAAACATTTCAGTGTTTATTTTGTATTTAGCCCTTTAGAAAAAGTTTTAAACGCCCTTTTTCTATTTATCGAAGGACATAAAATAAAAAGATGCCCAGCATCAGCGCTTGAATCAATCCTTTGGCAAATACACCTGATATGAATCCGATTAACGAGCCTAATCCTACTTTCACACTTGTCTTCACATCTTTTTGATGAACAAGGAGCTCTGCTATAACACTTCCGATAAATGGACCAATGATAATTCCTGCAATCGGAATCACAAAAGGACCGACTAATAACCCAATGGTGCTTCCCCAAATAGCTGCACGGCTGCCGCCAAAACGCTTGACCCCAATCAGGTTTGAGACATAATCTGCCGCAAATAATACTGCGGTAAATACGGCTTGAATGAGCCAAAACGTCAGTGTCAGCGGCTCGAAGCTGAAAAAGAAACCATATAGAATAAATCCGAGAACCATAAAAACCACGCTAGGGATAATAGGATAAACAAGTCCAACAAATGCAATGATAAATGCACAAATGATCAGAATCCAATACAGCACGTCCAAGTCACAGCCGCCTCCTTTTTATTTGCTGTATACATTATGCCTCATTCACACTATCTTAACCAGCAATGAAGGCCATACTTGTACTTGTTAGATAGACATTGATACAATATGAGAAATAGAAAAGAATGTAGGAAGTGAATTGATTGAACGTATTTAAACTATTGTTAAAAGGCATTTATTCACCAAAAGATATTGCTAAAGCACGGTTTACAGGGATTGGCAAAGCGATTTTATTCATTTTTATCCTTTCGATCATCGCAGCAGTTCCTCAGGGTTATCATATGAGTCAAGAGATCTCGAATGCGATGTCAGGATTTCAGCATGTGATCAAAAAAGATTTACCTGATTTCTCAATCGAAAAAGGAAAGCTTCAAGCGGATCAAAGTGAACCGATAGAAAAAGAAGAAAACGGCATTACGATCATTTTTGATCCTGCTGAAAAAATAAAAGCAAGTGAGCTTGAATCAAAGCAAACAGCCATCGCATTATTAAAAGAAAAAGCTGTGATTGCCATTGATGGTCAAATGACAGATATCCCGTATCAGCTGCTTGGTGGGACGCTGACAAAAGACGAACTTGCCCGCGTCACAAATCAGAATCAAGCGATTATTATCCCAGTCATCTGTGTGCTGCTATATCTATCAACTGCAGCTCTCATGTTCATTAGCGCAACTTTCCTTGCGATGCTTGGTACATTTATTAAACGCATGCAGCAAAAAGAGCTGTCCTTCCAAATGCTATGGAAGCTCTCTGCTTACTCACTCACATTAACAACAGTCTTTTTCGCCATCATGAGTGCATTAAACACGCCTGTTGCGAATTCATTTTTATTAAATTGGGTCATTAACTTTATCTTCTTATACCTTGTCGTAAAGGAAATACCCGCTAAACATAAACCACTTGTCAAAAATTAATTTAGTATATGAAAGCTCCCCCAACTTGGAGGAGCTTTTTATGTATGTGCGTGCTCTATGATTCATCCGGATGAATGATCGCAAACAAATAATGATCTTCCCACACGCCATTAATCTTCACTTTTTTACGATTGAGTCCCTCATTTTCAAAACCTGTCTTTTCAAGCACACGAATGGAGCCTATATTACTCGGCTTTACTCCAGCTTCAATACGATGCAGGTGCAGCTCATCAAAGGCATAATCGATGATTAAACGAATGGCCTCTGTCATATACCCTTTCCCGCCATGCTTTTCATCAAGTACATACCCTAGCCAAGCTCCTTCTACCGGACCTCTTACGACAGAACTTAATGAGATTGTCCCAATTAAGGCATCTGTTTCATTTAAGAAAATACCGTGCATGTAGGCTTCATCCCGTGCGCATCTTTCCACACTGCGCTGAATTCGTTCAATTTGACGAGATATCGTGAAAAAATCATCTTTGACCAAAGGTGTAAATTGCTGAAAATATGAGCGATTCTCAAGTTCAAGTGCGAGTAGTGATTGTGCATCATTTTCTGTTAGCGTTCTCACATATATATGCTGACTTATTTTCTTCATAAACTCTCCCCCCTGCTTTTATTTTATCATAATCGTGATAGAAGCTTGAAAAAGCACCACCGAGCGTAAATTCAATACAAGACTCACTAGAACTAACTAGAACCTCCCTTTCCAGCTTTTCTCCTCATGTTGGTTCTATCATTTCGGGACATGCATAGACTGAAGTAAACTCTTAAAAGCGGTGAGTGAAATGCGGCGTATTATTTTTTTGCTAATCAGTTTGTTTGTCCTCTTTATTATCTTTTTTGATTTAAAAAATGGCACCATTCCCGTAGAAGAAGGTCCAGCTGTCCCTGCAAATGCCTTTCAAACACCTGAGAAAAAAGCATATAAGAAGGTCACAGTGAAACAAGGTGAAACTGTCGTCTCTATCGTCCATACAAGCAAGCCACTTGATGAAGTCATTGAGGATTTTGAAGAGCTGAATCAAGGCGTCAAAGCAAACGAAATTCGGGCAGGCAGCACATATAAGTTTCCGGTATATAAGAGATAAAACGTTAATTCCTTGTCATTCATACAGAGAGACTGTTACAATATGAACTGTAAAACAAGACGTACATGGCAAATGATTGCTTGTACACTAAGGAGCGATTGACAAGTGAGTGAAGTCACACATCGTACTAAAACGCGTCCCGTCAAAGTGGGACCTTTAACTATAGGTGGAAATAATGAGGTTGTCATTCAAAGTATGGCAACAACCAAAACACATGATGTCGAAGCGACAGTAGCTGAAATTAAGCGTCTTGAAGAAGCAGGCTGTCAAATCGTTCGTGTCGCATGCCCAGACGAGCGTGCAGCAAATGCGATTGCAGACATAAAAAAACAAATCAACATCCCGCTTGTTGTCGATATTCATTTTGACTACAAGCTTGCACTGAAAGCGATTGAAGCAGGTGCAGACAAAATTCGAATCAACCCAGGAAACATCGGAAGACGAGAAAAAGTCGAAGCGGTTGTAAAAGCAGCAAAAGAAAAAGGCATTCCAATCCGTATTGGGGTAAACGCTGGTTCATTAGAGAAAAAAATTCTTGATAAATACGGCTACCCAACAGCAGATGGTATGGTCGAAAGTGCACTGCACCACATTAAAATTCTAGAAGATCTAGATTTTCACGATATCATCGTCAGCATGAAAGCATCTGATGTAAACCTAGCGATTGAGGCGTACGAAAAAGCAGCAAAAGCATTTGACTACCCTCTTCACCTTGGAATTACAGAATCAGGTACATTATTTGCAGGTACGGTTAAAAGTGCAGCTGGTCTCGGCGCTATCTTGAATATGGGGATTGGGAATACACTCCGCATTTCATTAAGTGCTGATCCAGTTGAGGAAGTAAAAGTAGCACGTGAACTGTTGAAATCATTTGGTCTTGCAGCAAATGCAGCCACACTGATCTCTTGCCCAACTTGTGGACGAATTGAAATTGACCTCATTAGCATTGCAAATGAAGTCGAAGAATATATCTCCACGATTAAAGCACCGATTAAAGTAGCTGTTCTTGGCTGTGCTGTAAACGGTCCAGGTGAAGCGCGTGAAGCTGATATCGGAATTGCCGGAGCTAGAGGCGAAGGCCTATTGTTCCGCAAAGGTGAAATTGTTCGTAAAGTGCCAGAAGAAACAATGGTCGAAGAACTGAAAAAAGAAATCGATAAAATTGCTGAAGAGCATTATGCAAAAATGGAAGCTGAAAAAGCAAAAGCCAACGTATAACAAAAAACGCCTGACGTCACTGTCAGGCGTTTTTCTGTTCTTGTTAAAAGAACGGGGTGATAAATATGCCAAGGATGACGGAAACAATTCCGATCCCGATTGACCATGCGCCAAGCGCATGTGCTCCTTTTCTTCTTGCAATATAACCAACGACGATTGCCGCTACTCCTAATAGCACCGGCAAGACAAATAACGAGATAATCGCAATCGCGAGTGCTGTATAGCCTATCCCCTTACTGCCTGAATCGTCACCTACTTGGTCACGTTCTCGTCTGTCTACTCGATCTCTTGAAGCCTGATATGGCTCTGCAATTTCAGCAGCTGTTTCCTCTAGATAGCCATCATCATTACTAAAGTGTGTGTCGATTTCACGATCATTTCTTCTGAAATCTTCGTCTCTTTCCATGATCAATTCCCCCTTTTGGTTAATAGAAAGGAGCTTTTTTAGTATGAGCAAAAATGTCTGTTTCATGTTTGCTAAAACTTGCTGGAATTGTGAATTGATTATGTTACACTTTAAGAGTATAAAAATGAGGAGTGTGGGCATGTTACGTTTAGGAATTGATATAGATGGCACAGTGACGGCGCAGGACACCTTTGTTCCCTATTTAAATGAGTCGTTCCAACGTGCCATGACACTAGATGATATGACAGAATATGATTTGACGAAGCTTTTAAATATTTCTCAAGAAGAGTTTTGGGGCTGGATGAATCAGCATGAGCCTATTATATATAAACAGGCAAAGCCTGCTAAGGACGCAAAAGAGATTCTTGATCAAATGAAACATCAACACAGGCTAATCTATATTACAGCGAGAAGGCAGCATCATGCGGATATCACCTACGAGTGGTTTCACAAACATCACGTGCACTATGATGACATTGAGCTGGTTGGCGGTCATCATAAGCTCGAAGCTGTTCAAAAGCACAAGATTGATGTGTTTTTCGAGGATCATCATGGGAATGCCACAATGATTGCAAAAGAGGCTGACATCCCGGTTATTCTTTTTAACTCCCCATATAATCAAATGCCCATTGATGACAGGATTATACGCGTCAACAACTGGCAGGAAGCATCTCAATGGATCAAACAATACGAGCAGCGTTTGGAAACTGCTTATTAATGTAGAAAAGCCGATACTCAAATGTATCGGCTCAGATTATTGACAAAGGGCTAAAATGATCATTATTTTAGCCCTTTGTCTTCTTTTCAGCGTGATAGAAAACCTTTAAAGTCTAGGAAGGACGGCTACTTTTGCGGAGCGAATTTGACATTCGTGGGCACCAGCGCGCAGGACTGCGGGCGAGTGCGAGGGTTTGTCTACATGCTGAAACCGATACGCTTAATGTATCGGCTTTTTGGATGGAACAAGCTGACCTTCTTTCATGAGAAAATGGTACAGTGCTCCCTTCATGCCTGCCTGATTCAAGTAGTAGCACGTTTCCAGCTTCACCTGAATGTTCTTCCACGCATGCAGTGTATGTAAATGTTTCTCAATGTTTGACAGCAAATCCTGTCTTGCACTTACGCCGCCGCCAATGAGAATTTTCTCTGGATTAAGGACAGTTGCTACATTGTAAATGCCAATGGCGATTCGCTTGTACCACTGATCCACTAGCTTTTCAATGGACGGATCATGCTTTGCCTTTTCAAAAATGTCTTGACCGTCTATTTGAGTACTTTGCGGAATTCCTTGCTTTTCTTTATAGCTGCGAATTAAACCAGCCGTTGAAGCACTGCTGTTAAGTGTTGTAAATTGTCCATTTTCTGTCTCTGTCAGCATCATGCCAAATTCACCGCCGCGAAAGGAAGCCCCTCGCACAAGCTGACCGCCAGCGAAAATACCACCGCCAACACCTGTGCCAAGCGTCATACAAATAAAGCTGTCACACTCTTTCGCATGGCCACTATATTTTTCTGCAAGAGCTGCACAGTTCGCATCATTTTCGACTTCAACACGAAGAAATGTTTTCGCTTCTAAAAGTGTTTTTATATTTTGACCATTTAAGGCGATGATGGCACCTGCAAATTCTGTATAACCTGTTTCACTGTCCACAAAGCCTGGAAGACTAATCGCGATTCCGCTAACATCCGACGTTCTCTGATATTGCTTGACCACATCCGCCATCGCTTCTAAAAACGGTTCAAGCTGCCGGCAGTTCGTTTCATAGTCACCGCTCGTGACAATCTCCCCATCCTGATCCATTAATCCATGTTTTGTTCTCGTCCCGCCTACATCGAACACGACATAATAAGCCACTTTCGACCCCTCCCTTTACTCCAAAAGACGCAAATTGCTTCAGTACCTTGTTCTCATTTTAATGAAACAGCCGCCCTTTGTAAAACGTTTTCAAAAAGACAAAAGAAAAAGCCAGCTCTGCGGCTGGCTTTTTGATGAGTCTATGAGTGAACTTCCTTCGGTTCGCAGGAAGGACACGTTCCGTATATTTCGAATTTATGTCCGCTAATGTGATAATCCTCTAGATCGGCGTCTAACTTGTCCATAGGGCAGGCATCGATCTCCTTTGTTTTACCGCATGTCAGACAAATAAAATGATGGTGGTGATGAGAAAAAGAGCATTTAAAACGAAAAAGCTTCTCCCCTGACAATTCCGTTGTTTCTAATATACCTAAGTCTTCATATAGCGACAGGTTTCGATAAATCGTATCAAAGCTAAGACCCGGGTAGTCTTCACTTAGTGCCGTCAGCACATTTTTAGCAGTCAAATATTTATCAGAATCAGAAAACAGTTGAAGCATGTCTTCACGTTTGCTTGTATACTTGTAGCCTTTTTCCTTTAATAAATCAAGCGCTTCTTGTACGTTCATGATGATTCCCCCTTTTGAATTTTCCAATAAAAATACATCCGATTAAAATCAAAATGGACAGCATCACAATGGTTCCGCCTGGCGCTAAATCTAGATAATAGCTTAAGATCAATCCCGCCAATACAGACAATTCACCGAACAAGATCGAAAGGAAGATTGCCTGTTTGAATCCTTTGGCAATGCGGATACTTGCCGCAACAGGAAGTGTCATGAGCGCAGAAACAAGTAGTGTACCTACGATACGCATCGATGCCGCAATGACAAGTGCGACAACTAAGATAAAAATAAAATGAATCCATTTCGCTGAAATACCAGAAGCCTTTGCATGCTCTTCATCAAAAGAAAGTAAAAATAATTCTTTATATAAAAGCACGACAACTAACACAACAACGAGTGAGATCCCAACAACAATCCAAAGATCTAATCTCGACACCGCACTGACACTTCCGAACAAATAACTAAACAAATCTGTATTAAAGCCATTCGCTAGTGAAATGAAGATGACGGAAATCCCGATACCGCCTGATAAAATAATAGGTATCGCAAGTTCCTGATAATGCTTATACACGGAACGCAGGCGTTCAATAAATAACGAACCGGCAACAGAAAACGCCATCCCTAAGTACAGCGGGCTCACCCCTGTCAAAAGGCCAAACTTTTTATCAAGAAATAAACTTGCTGCAATACCCGCAAGTGATACGTGACTGAGGGCATCTGCAATCAGCGAGAGCCTTCTCACGACGATAAATACACCAAGCAAGGGCGCAATAAAACCGATCAGCATTCCTGCGATAAACGCATTTTGTAAAAATTCATAATGAAAAAATGGAAATAGCATTATTCATGTCCCCCATGATGGTGATGATCGTGATGAATCACTTGAATGTCATGTCCGTAAAATTGAGATAACGCCTGATCATCCATTGAATCAAACGTTGCTGCATCTCCGTGGAAATGAAGTGTCTGATTTAAACAAGCCACATGGGTGACTTTATCAGAAACGGTGCCAACGTCGTGTGTGACGAGAATTAAAGACATTCCTTTTTCTTTGTTCAATGTTTCGAGCAGCCGATAAAAGCCCTCAACTGTCCGCTGGTCTACCCCAACCGTTGGTTCATCTAAAATAAGCAGCTTTGGCTGACTGACGAGCGCACGGGCAATAAAGGTACGCTGCTGCTGACCACCTGAAAGTTCCCCGATGTTTTGGTGCTTTAAATCTTGTATCCCAACTGAGCGAATGGCATCCTCAACTTGCCACTTGTCCTGCTTGCTCATTCGTTTGAATAAACCTATTTTCGCCGTCAATCCACTTGCGACGACCTCGTAAACAGAAGCAGGGAAACCTGTATTAAAACTATTCGCCTTTTGAGAAACAAATCCAATTTGATCCCAGTCTCTAAATTTTGAAGCAGGCGTGCCAAATAGTTTTAATTCACCTTGCTGTGGTTTAATGAGCCCAAGCAGGCATTTTAATAAGGTTGTTTTACCAGATCCATTCGGTCCAACAAGTGCTAGAAAGTTCCCTTCCTCTACTGTTAAATGAATGTGATCTATGACATTTCGCTGTCCATACGAGTACGAAATGTCCTTCATTTCAATAATTGGCTTTGCCATGAATCTTTCCACCTTTAATCAATATAAAAAGAATGATTACGATTTATACAACAAAAAGAAAATGGCTTTTGCCATTTTCTCTGTCCATACATACATTTCATTATATAAAAGAAAGATTAAAAAGTAAAATAAAAGCTAATGAATGGCTGTTTTGAACTTACCGCCTTTTGTTTCATGCGTATCCATAATCGTAATAAATGCTTGACTATCAATTTCAAATACAATGGATTTTAGCTTTGTGATTTCAAGTCTTGTGACAACGGCGTAGATGACATCTTTTTCTTCATCTGTATAACCGCCTTTCCCTCTCAGCTTTGTCGTTCCCCTGCCAAGTCGATGAAGAATCGCATCTGAAATCTCATCATAATAATCTGACACGATAATGACAGCTTTTGTTTCATCAAGCCCTTGAATGACAGCATCAATTGTTTTCATTGCCAAATAATATGTCATAACAGAATACATAGCCTGCTCTGGTCCGAAGACAAAGCCTGCCCAAATAAAAATGAACACATTGACGATCATGACAAACTCACCGACGGAGAATGGAATTTTTTTCGTTAGCAGAATGCCTAAGATCTCTGTTCCATCCATTGAACCTCCATTACGAATGACAAGTCCAACACCAAAACCAAGTAATAGCCCGCCAAATACAGTGGCTAAGATCGGCTGATTTGTAAATGCCTCTACATGATGAAGTGAAGATTCAATCACGGCTAAGCTGACAATCCCAATTACTGTGGAAACCAGAAAGGTTTTCCCAATATGTTTGTATCCTGATATCATAAATGGAATATTCAAAATGACAACAATCGTCGCAAAATTGATGAATGGGTTATCTGTAAAGAGATAATCCAAAATAAGCGAAATGCCGATGATGCCTCCATCGATAATATTGTTTGGCACTAAAAATAATTCAATGCTGACTGCTGCGCATGTAGCTCCTACTAGAATTAGGAAAATTCTAAATATAAAATGAGGCACTGATTCCTTTCTATGCTGTTTACTATTTGCCATACGGTCTCCCCTCTACACATCTTAAATTTTCAATGAACATTTTATTCACTTTACTATTTTATCATTTCACAGGGTAAAATAAAATTTTTTGCACATTTTCCGTTTTCGCCCATACATTGTTACAGAGGGGAGGAATGGAATTGATTTTAATTCAAAAAATTGTCCTGCAACGGCTCAATCAGATCACAGCAAATGATCTGTTAAGGTATGCGAAGCAGTATGGTGTCAGTTTAACGTCAAATCAAGCTGCTGAGGTGGCCAAACTCATGAATGGGAAAAACGTCAATATTTTTAATGATGCAGAGCGTAGCCGGCTTCTTAAGCAAGTAGAAGCGATTACATCTAAACAGACAGCTCAGACTGTCAATGATCTGTTTAATCAGTTTACAAGTTAAGCAAAAAAGGGCCGCATTTAGCGGCACCTCATGATGTTGTATGCTTTTTACTGATCTTTAATTTTATCTAGTAAGCCTTCGTCAAATTGCTTTTCTTTTAGCATCGCAATTTCGAATTTGTAAGGTGGCTTTTTGTTCTTTTTATCTTCACCTACATAAGGCGTTTCTAAGATTTTGGGCACATCTTGAAGCTGCGGATGATGCACAATATTGTTCAGTGCATCGAAGCCAATTTCACCAAAGCCGATATTTTCATGTCGGTCTTTTCTTGCGCCTTGTACGTTTTTACTGTCATTAATATGAAGAACCTTGATTCGGTCAATACCGACGATTCGATCAAATTCTTCTAACACCCCATCAAAGTCAGTCACAATCGGGTAACCAGCATCGTGTGTGTGACACGTATCAAAGCAGACAGAAAGTGCTTCGTTATGTGTCACTCCGTCGATAATTTGGGCAAGCTCTTCAAAGCTTCTTCCGCACTCTGATCCTTTGCCAGCCATTGTTTCAAGTGCAATTTGAACCTTTTGCCCTTTTACGATGACTTCGTTTAAACCTTCGATGATTTTTTGGATTCCTGCTTCTGGTCCTGCTCCGACATGTGCACCTGGGTGGAGAACAATCTGCCTCGCACCTAGCGCTTCTGTACGTTCAATCTCAGAGCGAAGGAAGTCCACACCAAGCTCAAACGTCGCTGGATTGACGGTGTTCCCAATATTAATAATATACGGTGCATGTACGACGATATCTGTCATACCATGCTCTTTCATATGCGCTTGTCCAGCTTCAATATTGAGATCTTCAATTTTTTTACGGCGCGTATTTTGCGGTGCACCAGTATAAATCATAAACGTATTCGAACCATAAGAGGCAGCTTCTTGACTCGCTGCAAGAAGCATATGTTTTCCGCTCATGGATACATGTGAACCAATCTTCAACAATGTTTCCCCCTACTTTCCATTACGCTTTGACTTTCTACGTTCCTGTCTTTTGATTTTGTCCATCTCACGTGTCATTTTCTTTTTATATCCAGGTTTGACGGCTTTCGGTTTTCTCACAAGACGCTTTGCTTTTTCCTCAATTTCATTAGGTGCTTTTTTACGTCTTTGACGCTTCAAGCGGTCATCTGCATCTCGCCATTCGCCATGAACAATGGTTTTGTTTTCAAACACAACGCCCATTTTCTCGATTTGAATGAGTGCATCCTCATCAGCAAGCTCATAAATAGTCATCGCAATTCCAGATGAACCAGCTCGAGCTGTTCTACCAACACGGTGAACATAAAAATCAAGATCAGATGGAAGTTCATAGTTGATCACATGGCTGACGCCTTTAATATCAATTCCGCGGGCTGCAAGATCAGATGCCACAATATAAGTGAACTCTAAATCATCAATTTGTTTCATCACTTTTTTACGTTCGCGCGGCGTTAATCCGCCATGAAGCACTCCAACTTTCATTCCTTTTTCTTGTAGGAATGATGCGATTTCATCGACGGTTGTTTTTGTATTGGCAAAAATGATACCTAAATAAGGCTGTACATTCGTCACCATTTCATGAAGCAATTTTAGCTTGTCACGCTGTTTAGATGGGACTAAAATATGCTGAATGTTTTCAGCTGTAATTCGTTTTGGTTCAACATGGGCATATTTAGGATTGTCCATATATTTTTTCAGGAACGGCTTTAGTTTTTCTGGAATCGTTGCTGAGAACACAAGCATTTGCAGCTGTTCTGGCATTTGTGAACCAATACGGTCCACATCTTCTAAAAATCCCATATCCAGCATTAAATCCGCTTCATCAATGACAAGAGATGTCGCTTTGTAAACGTTCAGCGCCTGCTCATGAATGAGGTCAGCAATACGTCCAGGTGTGCCGACAACCAAATGCGGCTGGTTTTTTAGCTTTTGAATGGATTTCTGCTTGTCCGTTCCACCAATGTAAAGCTTTGCTTTAATCTCTTCTTCTGGAGAGGCCTTCTTTAAGATTGTTTGGGCTTCTTTGAAAATTTGATTGGCTAATTCTCTTGTAGGTGCAGTAATCACAACTTGTACTTGCTCTTTGCTCGGATCAATTGAATGAATAAGCGGCAATAAGTACGCGTGGGTTTTTCCTGTTCCTGTTTGTGATTGACCAATCACGCTTTCTCCTTTTAACACAGCAGGGATGATTCTTTTTTGAATATCAGTTGGCTCATAAAAGCCCAGTTCATGAATAGCATCTATAATAAAAGACTTTAATTCATATGTCGTAAATTTTGTTTCGTTCATGTTTTCACTCCTTAAGGCAATGCCTTTTTGCTCATCTCCTCATTATAGCTGATTTTCAGCAAAAAAACCATGTCCGCTTTTCTTACAGGAAACCAATTGATGCTTCCTTGCATAACCTATGAAGAGAAAGAGAATGCAGTAAGGGAGGTACAAGTATGTTAGGGCAAAGGCCTATGGGCGATTTTCAGCCGCACCGTCCCTCACGCCGGCATCTTGGAAATGGCGGACAGCCCGGAATTTTTCAAAGGAGGCAGCAGGCTCCTATCGAACAGCCTTTTCAAGGGCAAGGCAATCAATTTCAGCAAATGATGCCTCGCTCCCCGTCTGTACAGGGAGGCGGTGTACGCGGAATGGGCGGAATTCCAGGAGGCGAAAGCCGTGCACTAGGCGGCGGAGCAGGAATGAAAGGCATGCTCGCTAAATTTCTTCCTGGCGCAGGGGGAGCAGGGGTTTCTGGAGGTGGTGCGGGATTACAAGGAATCCAGAGCTTTGCAAATCCTGCAACCCTTTCAAGCATGTTGGGAAATGTTCAAAAGGTGCTCGGAATGGCGCAGCAATTTACGCCAATGATTCAGCAATACGGTCCTTTAGTCAGAAATTTGCCTGCGATGATTAAGCTGTACAGCCAGCTTGGCAGTGCAGATGATGATGAAACAAGTACAGATGAAGAACCTAAAGAAATTGGCGAGGAAACAGAAGTGCAAAAAGAAGTTGCATCAGGAGATGATGAAATAGAAGAAAACGAAGAACCAGAGGACATCCTCGTCAAAAAAGCAGCTCCTCACACATCACCTGCTCCTGAAGCAAAACCGAAAAAAAGACCTGGCAGCTCTGTTCCAAAACTATATGTCTAGTGATCTTTTAACGGCAAAGTGTCCCCTGCGTATAACAATCTTTGATATATACGCTTACTTTGGCTATAATGGAAGCTAGAGAATGATAAAAAGCCGTTTTTTCACGGCTTTTTATATTGTTCTTCTCTAGCAGCACTTCCCTACAGGAGGACGAATAAATGAATGTAATTAAAATTTCGCCGCGTGGCTATTGCTATGGCGTTGTAGATGCAATGGTCATTGCTAAAAATGCCGCACTTGATAAAAACTTGCCACGCCCAATTTATATATTAGGTATGATTGTGCACAACAAGCACGTGACAGATGCCTTCGAAGAAGATGGGATCTACACACTGGACGGACCAAACCGCTTAGACATTTTAAAGCAGGTTGAAAGCGGAACAGTTATTTTCACTGCTCACGGCGTTTCACCTGAGGTTCGTCAAATTGCAGAAGAAAAAGGTCTTGTCGCCATTGATGCAACCTGTCCCGATGTAACGAAAACACATGAACTCATTTCAGAGAAAACAGCCGTTGGGTATGACATTATTTATATCGGAAAAAAAGGTCATCCTGAGCCAGAGGGAGCTGTCGGAGTAGCCCCTGACAAGGTGCATCTTGTCGAATCAGAAGCGGACATTGAGGCGCTCGATTTAACATCAGATAAATTGCTTATCACCAATCAGACGACGATGTCTCAGTGGGATGTCCACGATCTGATGGAGCTCATAAAAGAGAAATATCCTCACGTCGAGTACCACCAAGAAATTTGTCTTGCGACACAAGTACGTCAGGAAGCTGTATCTCAGCAAGCTGGTCAAGCCGATCTTACCATTGTTGTCGGCGATCCAAAAAGTAATAACTCCAATCGTCTGGCACAAGTGTCAATGGAGATTGCTGGAACGCAGGCTTACCGTATTGGTGACCTAAGTGAGCTCAAGCTGGAGTGGCTGCAAGGCGTAAATACCGTTGCCATTACTGCTGGCGCTTCTACACCAACCCCTATTACAAAAGAAGTTATCCGTTTCTTAGAAAACTACGAGCCGGATGATGAATCAACTTGGAAAATTGAACGATCGGTTCCTCTTTCGAAAATACTACCACGCGTGAAAACAAAGAAATAAAAAAACGTCAGAGCTTCTATGGGACTGACCCCCGTTTTTGAGACAGGGATCAAAACACCTTTATACAGCCAATTGCCGATAGTTTATCGGTGATTGGTTGTTTAGTTTCGTTTGAATACGAATGTTGTTATAATAATAAATGTATTCTTTGACAGTGCGTTCTACGATGCTGGTCGTAGTGCGGTCAATCCTGTTAAGATAGAACGTTTCAGACTTTAGTGAGGAATGAAACGATTCGATGGAGGCATTATCAGCGGGCGTCCCTTTACGGGACATGCTCATGGTAATGCCTTTTATATGAACAGCTTTCTGATACTCGTAAGATGTATACACAGAACCTTGATCGCTATGTAACACGCAATTCTCAGGCAGTGCTGGGAGCTGATTAAGTGTGTTTAAGATAAAGTCTGTGTCCTGCTTATCACCAATCGTAAAAGCAATCACTTCTCCATTATATAAATCCAATATACTGGAAAGGTACAATTGTTTCTGTCCATAAGGCAAATACGTGATGTCCGTTACTAGTTTTTCAAGAGGGCGATCAGACTGAAAGTTCCGATCCAGTATATTACCGGCCACGGCATAGGGCTGCCCATTCTTCTTACGCTTTTTCATTTTAACCCGGCATTGCCACTGGTTTTTCTGCATGATACGTTGAACAGTTTTATGGTTAATACGCATTCTCCTTTTTAGTATGGCTGTGATTTTTCGATAACCATATCGATATTTGTGCTTTCGGCACAACGTGCCGACCTGTTTCTCTAGTTGTCTTTTAGAATGATTCTGAGTCAGATCCTTTTTCCATCTATAATACGAAGTACGTAAGATGCCTAAATGGACACAGATGTCCTGTACCGTCATCGTTTTGCACAATTCTTCTACCAGTTTGATTGACGTTTCCTTATCAACTTCCTTTCCAATTCGTTGTACTTTTTTAAAACTTCATTCTGTTGACTCAAATAGCGATTTTCTGCCTGCAGTCTCTCTAATTCGGAAGAGTACTCGGGACCCTTTCCATAGGTATATTGTTTTCCAACAGGCTGTTCGAACCGGTGTGTATCCCCAGCCTTATGCCACCTCACCCATGTCTGAACCTGCGTCTTATTCTTGATATTCAATTTCTGCATGATCTCTTTCATAGGTACGCCTGCCAATCTCATTTCTACAGCCTTCTGTTTGACTTCAACCGGATAACTCACTCTTGTCCCCATAGAAAAAACACCTCCATGTTTTATTTCGGATCACAACGATCTTTTTTCAAACTTGAAGGTGTTTTTTATTTGTCTCATCTTATGGGGTCAGTCCCCTATGCTCTGACGTTTTTTGTTTACATAAATTGAAATGGATTTGTGTTTGATTCAGAAACAAAGAGCTGTACATCATACTTTTTCTCTGAACATAACGATTGAAGCTTCGCCTTTACGCCCTCTTTCATAATTTTTTCTGCATAATGCCCTGGGTCCACTACGTTCAGCCCGAGCATCATAGCATCATGGGCGACATGGAAATAAAGATCCCCTGTCACATACACATCAGCACCCATTCTTTTTGCTTGGTGAATGTATTTATTTCCGTCTCCGCCAAGCACAGCTACTTTTTTCACAACAGCGTCCTGATCACCTACAAAGCGAGCACCATTTACATCCAGCTTCGTCTTCACAAATCGCGCGAAGTCCCCAAGGGTCATAGGCTCTCTTAGCTCCCCTATACGGCCAAGCCCTTTTTGAATAGGAGGAAGGTCTGTCGTGTGTACACTATAAGCGACTTCTTCATAAGGATGTGCTTTGATCATTTCACGAATCACTTGTTTTTCAATACTTGCCGGAAAAATGGTTTCAATCCGTACTTCTTTAACAAATTCCAATTGACCGGTCTTACCAATGAACGGGTCCGCATCTTCTGATGGCAAAAAGCTGCCTGTCCCTTCATTTGAAAACACGCAATGGCTGTAGTTGCCAATATGGCCGGCGCCCGCATTTCCTAAAGCTGTACGGATGGCTTCCTCAAATTCCTGCGGGACATAGAGGGCAAGCTGTTTGATTTGATCTTCATATGTCGGGACTAACACTCTTGTTTCTTCAAGCTCTAAAGCCTCCGCAAGCAAGTCATTAACTCCTCCATCAGCCACATCTAAATTCGTATGTGCCACATATACTGCAATATCATGTTTGATGCATTTCTCAATGATCCGTCCAGCTGGCTGATCTGTCGCCACATGTTTTAACGGACGGAAGATTGGCGGATGGTGAGCAATAATGAGATCCACATTTTTTCCGATCGCCTCATCTACCACATTCTCTAGTACATCTAAGGTGATCATGACATTGTTTACCTTTTTATTTAACGTCCCAATTTGGAGACCGATTTTGTCACCTTCTATGGCATATGCCTTTGGTGAAAATTGTTCAAATAATTGGATGATTTCATGTCCGTTTACTGTTTTAGCCAACAGTCAAAACCTCCTTTAGAATCTTTATTTTTACATGCAGCTCTTCAAGGCGATCCTTGTTCTCTTCTGTTCGCGCTGCCTGCTGGATTTGACTTTCTATCTTCTCCATATGCTGAAGTTCTTGCATCCACTTGCGCCGGAAGACATCATTTTGCTCTTTCGCAAGAAACGGACCAACTAGCATGCCTGTTTCAATTGACATCCCTTCATAGGCTTTATCTTTGTCGCCTTTTTCGGCGATCATAATTTCGTATATTTTGCCATCCTCTTCTAAAATGACTTCATCCATCAATTCATACCCCTCTTGATAGAGCCATAAACGAATGTGGTGAGCATGGATATTTGGCTGAAGAATAAGCCTTTCATGGCCTGTGAGCTTATGCTTGCCGTCATTTAAAATGCTTGCGATGAGTGCTCCGCCCATACCTGCAATCGTTACAGCATTCACTTCGCCCTTTTCAATGGCTTCAAGACCATTTCCTTTTCTGACCGAAATCTTGTCATCTAATTCAAGTCTATGTACTTGCTGCTTCGCTGATTGAAGCGGTCCTTCTGTAATTTCACCAGCAATTGCTTTTACTGCTTTTTGATGCAGGATCGCATAGCACGGCAAATAGGCATGATCTGAGCCGATATCAGCAAAGACAGCCTCATGTGGTAAAAAGTCTGCGACTCTTTTTAATCGTTTTGATAAATTCATTTCATTCATACGTATCACTACTTTTCTTTTATGTTCATTCTTGTCTATCTTATATAAATTAAAAGTCGTTTTCAAATGAAAAAAAGCTCTTCTGATGAAAAAGAGCTTTTTGTGTAAGATTATTTAATTTTAGACACCCATTCCGCCATTTCATCGAGCTTTTCATTTGGAATCAGCCCGCCTGGCATCCCATTGCCGCCTTCTTGAATTTTCTTCTTGATGTCGGCCACTTCAAGCTTGTCTCCAACACCTTTTAATGCAGGACCTGCACCGCCTTCATAGTTTTCCCCGTGACAACTCAGACAGTTTTGTTTATACAATTCTTCCGGCGTCGCATTTGCTGTTTCTTCTTGCTTTTGCTCCTCGCCTCCAGAGGCGATTTTGTCTTCATCTTTCAGCCCCTTCATTGATAAGAAAAAAGTGAGTCCAATCCCTAAAATGGCAATCAATAAAAATGGTATAAGTGGATTCCGTTTCATTTCTTTCATCCTCCCCTTTGTGAAAACCCCTTTAAGACTATACAAACAATTCTAATTCTACTTTAATTTTACAAAAAGTAAACGAATTATGATACAAAACTTTGGTCAAGTTCACAGATTAGACAAAAATGATGCAAAGATGAGAAATGAAGCCTTCAGCACATTTTGATGTATTTTTTATACATCTTTTCTCTAAGAACGTTGCAAATTCATTATTTATTCAGTAAAATATAATCAGATTGAAAAAAGCGTTTTCATTTTTGATGAAGAAAGAACGGATCTCTTTCAAGATCCGTCCAGTTTCTACTCTAAGAAGTCTTTTAATCGTTTACTTCTGCTTGGGTGTCTTAATTTACGCAGAGCTTTCGCTTCAATTTGGCGGATACGCTCTCTTGTGACGCCGAACACCTTTCCAACCTCTTCTAACGTACGTGTTCTTCCGTCATCTAGTCCGAAACGTAGTCTCAGTACATTTTCTTCACGGTCCGTTAGCGTGTCTAATACATCTTCAAGCTGCTCTTTCAACAATTCGTATGCAGCATGGTCAGATGGAGATGTCGCCTCTTGGTCTTCAATAAAATCACCAAGGTGCGAGTCATCTTCTTCACCAATAGGTGTTTCTAAAGATACAGGCTCTTGCGCAATTTTAAGAATTTCTCTAACCTTTTCTGGCGTTAAATCCATGTCTTCAGCAATTTCCTCTGGCGTTGGTTCTCTGCCTAGGTCTTGCAGAAGCTGTCTTTGAACACGGATCAATTTATTAATGGTTTCCACCATATGAACCGGGATCCTGATTGTTCTTGCCTGATCGGCAATCGCACGCGTGATCGCCTGTCTAATCCACCAAGTCGCATATGTTGAGAATTTGTATCCTTTGCGGTAATCAAACTTCTCAACTGCCTTCATAAGACCCATGTTTCCTTCTTGAATCAAGTCTAGGAACAGCATACCACGACCGACGTAGCGTTTCGCGATGCTGACAACGAGACGAAGGTTTGCTTCCGCTAATCTTCTTTTTGATTCCTCATCGCCTTCTTCGATCTTTTGAGCATACGTAATTTCTTCTTTAGCAGATAACAAATTGACGCGTCCGATTTCTTTTAAGTACATACGAACAGGATCATTAATTTTGACACCCGGTGGTACGCTTAAATCATTCAGGTCAAATTCTTCTTCTGCTTTAGCCAGCTGCTGAACATTTGGGTCTTCTGTCTCTTCGTTTTCACTAATGAGCTCTACACCCTGTTCGCCTAAGTATTCATAGTATTCATCCATTTGGTCTGATTCAATTTCAAAGCTAGACATACGCTCTGCAATTTCTTCGTATGTTAAAACGCCCCGTTTTTTACCCGTTTCAGTGAGCTTATCTCTCACCTGTTCAAAGGTTAATTCAGTTTCGGTTTCGTGGGCTTGTTTATCAGCCATTATGGATCCCTCCTTCCAAAGCTTGCAACGAATTCTAAAGTAACTTGCGATTTGCTTCCGCCCTGCTTTTCTCTCTTTATCAAACAGATGAGCAAATAGGAATAAAATAAATAATGATGAAGGCAAGATGCTTGCGGTCTTATGCTCCTCCCGTAAAGGATTCATTGCCAGCCGTAAGTCTTGTCATAAATATTAGACGTATTACTTCAGCGAACGGTTCAACTGAATAATTTCTTTTGCAAGTGTTGCCGCTTTGAAGAAATCTTTTTGCCTCTCCGCTTCTGCACGTTCTAGTTCTTTTTCCTTTATCATTGACAAATTCCGATGATTCAACACTTTTTTTACATAATCACTTAATTCAGCTTCACTTAGTTCGTCTCCAACTTGAATCATGAATATATCCGTCAGAAGTTGATTGATGATATCATCTTCTATACGGTTCATCAGGTGCTGCGGCGTTGGTTCTTTGCCTTCTTCATACAAAGCATAAATGTACGTGGCCAGCGCCCTGTGAGAATCTATATTAAATTCAATCCCTACTCTGTCAAGTACTTTTCGGATCACGTCATCGCTTTTTAACATATGAGCAAGCAGCATTCGCTCTGCATTTTCATATGCTGGCCGCAGACGCTTTCTTCGTACCTGTGTTGACAGATGTGCACGCCGTTTTTCAAGCCCGTTTTCTTCCTGCGTGCTTTTGGCTTCTTGACGCTGCTGTTTTTCAAACAGCTCCAGTTGTTCCTTTAATGAATCAAGTGAGATCGAGAACTCTCCAGCAAGCTGTTTCATGTAAATCTCTTGTTCCAAGGAACCGTTTAATCGGCTAATTTCTCGGAGTACCTGCTTCATATAAGTAAGCCGGTCTCCTTCATCAGATAAATTCTTTCCCCTACGGAAAAAGTTCATCTTAAAAGTCATTAATGTCACACTTGCATCTATGATGTCATTCCTAAATTTCTCGCCACCATATTTACGAATGTAATCATCTGGATCAAGTCCATCTGGTATCATGGCAACGCGAACTTTACATCCTCTTTTTCCAAGCAAATCTGAAGCTTTCATGGTGGCTTCATAACCGGCCGTGTCAGAGTCATAGCAAAGGATGATCTCTTCTACGTTCCGTCTGAGAAGTTTTACGTGCTCTTCTGTTAGAGACGTACCCATTGTTGCAACACTTTCGCCGACACCTGATGTGACAGCTGAGATGACGTCAGCAAATCCTTCGAAAAGAACCGCCCGTTCGCGTTTTCGAATATGCATACGCGCGTCATGAAAGTGATAAAGCAGCTTACTTTTATGAAAAAGTGGCGTTTCAGGACTATTCATATACTTAGGCTGCTGATCACCAAGCGATCTTCCGGAAAAAGCGACGACTGTCCCATGATGATCATGAATGGGAAACATCACACGATCCCTAAAGCGGTCAAAAAAGCCTGTTCCGTTTTCACGTTGAATCAAAAGACCGGCCTTCTCCATCATCACAGGATCAAACCCTCGTTTTTCTAAAAACTTGGTCACGAAATCCCAAGAGTCAAGAGCATATCCGATCTCAAACTTGGCAATTGTTTCATCTGTAAAGCCTCTCGCCCGTAAATAATCGAGTGCGTTTTGACCTTCCTTTGTATTTACCAGCAAATGGTGGTAAAATTTCTTAAGAAGCTCATGCGCTTCAATCATTTTATGATCTGCAGTGCCCTCTTGCTGTGAGGAGCTGATCTGAGCATTTGCTACATGATCAGGCAAATCAATATGGTACTTATCAGCAACATGTGAAACGGCTTCAATAAATGAGTAGCCTTCCATTTGTCTGAGGAACGAAAATACATTACCTCCTGCACCACAGCCAAAACAATGGAAGATTTGCTTATCTGCTGAAACAGAGAATGAAGGAGTATTTTCACCATGGAATGGACAAAGACCGAAGTAATTTCGACCTTGCTTTCTAAGCTGTACGTATTCTCCAATCACTTCGACAATGTCTGCGTTTTTTTGGATTTGCTCCAAAAGTTCATCTGGTATACGTTTGCTCATCCTAATAACACTCCGTCGTACATTATTCGCCTTTTAATTCAAAAATCCTTCATGATTCGACAGGATTTTTTGTAGTTGCGTAATAAATCGCTTTTTATCCTCTTCTAAAAGCTTTTTGGGACCTTTTCCATATACACCTTTTCTTCGCTGTTTACTGGAAACATGTCTGCGTTCCAAATCAAAATCAATTGTTTCGTTCGTGTACATCCGTCCTCTTTCAGACAGTACAATGACCTGTCTTGGAAGCAGTAATGAGGCAAGACCAATGTCTTGGGTGACGACAATATCATGCGCGGCAGCTGAGTTCGCAATGACTAAATCCGCTGCTTCCTTATGTGTATCTACAAACCGCCAATCTTCAAGTGGAGATCTTTTGGTTTGAAAATGCTCATATGAAGCAATGAATGTCACAGGTATTTGAAATTGAGATGCGACAGAAAGGATTTCGTCTTTTACAGGACAAGCATCTGCATCGACATAAATCGTCCTCTCTTGTTTATGTTCATTCAGGTGACTAATTCTCCATCCCTCCACCTTATTCCTGCTTTAGAGAAGCAAAAAGACCATACTTTTCCCCCATATAGCAAACAACAGTAAAACTCATTTTATCGAAAAGTTATGTTCAGAATCACTTGACTTCTGCCAATATTAGTTTATTCGTTCTTGACTTAACTTAAACCTAAAATCAATCATTTTATCACAATTTTTTATTATAATACAAATGCAGCAAATATGCCATTGTTTTTATTTACCCGTTTCCCACCATAGGAAAAACCCAGGAGGAGCATCCTGAGTTTATTCGGAACCTCTTTTGGTCAGCATTTGATGAATGACATTTGCCGTTTCTTCAACTGCTTTATTCGATACATCAACAACTTGACAGTTAATGCGGTCCACCACTTTTTCAAAATACTCTAGCTCTTCTTTAATCCGTTCAATGTTCGCATAAATCGCGCGATCATTTAAACCTAGAGATTTCAAACGCTCTTTACGAATATGATTTAGTTTGTCTGGACTGATTTTCAGACCGATACATTTCTTTGGATCAACTGAAAATAACTCCTCTGGCGGATCTACTTCAGGAACAATTGGAACGTTTGCTACCTTCAGCCGTTTATGCGCCAAGTATTGAGATAGTGGTGTCTTAGATGTGCGTGATACACCGATGAGCACAATATCAGCCTTTAGAATGCCTCTTGGGTCTCTGCCGTCATCATACTTCACTGCGAACTCAATGGCTTCAACCTTTTTAAAATAGTCCTCATCTAATTGACGTACACGCCCCGGCTCATGTTTCGCTTCATTTCCATAAGCAGTCTCCATTTTATCGATTAGTGGTCCGATGATGTCATAATAAACGACTCCGTTTGCTTCTGCTTCATCAATTAAGAATTGACGCATTTCTGGCACAACAAGAGTAAAGCAGACGATTCCGTTATCTGCTTTCGCCAGTGAAATGACTTCTTTAATCGTACCGACATCTTCTACATATGGGATTCTTCTGATATTTGAATGGTCTGATGAGCCGCCATCAAATTGGCTAAGTGCCGCTTTGACTACGAGCTCTGCCGTTTCTCCTACTGAATCTGATACCACAAAAATTACGCGATTACTCATAACATCCCCTCGCAGTCTTCTGTAATTAGATTATTTCATTCTCCGATAAGTTAACAAGTATTTTCGTCATGTTTGTTTTCGTAATTCTGCCGACCACTTCAAAGCCTTTATCCGTATCTTTTATAACAGGAAGTGCGTCTATCTGCTTTTCAATCAAGTGCTTCGCCACACCCATAATGAAATCTTCCTTGCGGCAAACGGTGATGTTCGGCATTCTTGTCATAATAATATGGACAGGAATAGATGGAAGCTCCTGTTTTCCAATACTTGCGCGAAGAAGGTCTTTCCTTGACAACACGCCTGTTAAAATAGAGTGATCGTCCACAACGAATAATGTGCCCACATCTTCTAAAAACATCGTACAAATCGCATCATAAACTGAAACATTCTCATGTATCACCACTGGAATGGATTGAAAATCTTTCACTTGAAGTTTTTTCAGCTTATCTGCTAGAAGCTGCGTACCTGTTTTTCCTGTGAAAAAGTAGCCGACCCTTGGTCTTGCTTCTAAAAAGCCTGACATCGTTAATATGGCTAAATCCGGTCTGAGGGTCGCCCTAGTTAAGTTCAGCCGATCGGCGATATGCTCTCCAGTGATCGGACCATTCTCTTTGACAATCTGTAAAATCTGCTCTTGCCGTTTATTTAACTCGATTGTACTCACCACCTTTAAATAGAGAGAGCGAATCTTTACTTTATGTATATCATTTTCATAACTCATCATATTATAGCGCATCTTTGTCCGAATGAAACAAAAATCCACTCAAAAACCGTGAATTAAATGAGTAAAAAACGATTGCCCTTCAAAAAAGGCAACCGTTCTTAGGTATTTATTTTACAATTAAATTGTTCATATTCGCAAATGATTGAATGACTTTTGCTAGTTTGACCATTTGCGCCAAACGATTTCGCTTCAGCTTTTCATCATCTGCATGAACCATTGTATGATCGAAATAATGAACAATCGGTGTTTTTAACGTATCAAGCGCCTCAAGTGCTGCGCTGTATTGCCCTGCTGCTACATGTTCCTTGACAGCTGTCTCTACTTGCTGATACGCCTCATATAGCTTTTGCTCATGCTCATTTTCAAACAGCTCAGGCTGAATTTCTGCGTCTTCCCCTTTTTTACTGATTGAAATGACGCGTCCTAATGCTTCTGCTGTTTCTTTGAAGCTCTCTTGTTTCACGCTCTCTTCAAGAACAGCTGCTTTTTTCACGACTGCATAAGGTTCAATATTTTCAACATCCAGTACTGCATCGACAACATCATGACGGATATGTTCTGCTTGGAGGACATATTTTAAACGGTGTGTTAAAAATTCAATGAGAGCCGTTTCATGTGCTGCTTCTACTTGAGCAAGTGCCAAAAGCTCTTTGAATGAAATGTTCCAATGACGATCAAGCAGAATTTGAACGATACCGCTCGCTTGTCTTCTTAGTCCATAAGGATCTTGAGAGCCCGTTGGAATGACATCAATTGAGAAGAAGGAACAAATAGAATCCAGCTTATCGGCTACTGCCACAATCGCACCAATTAAAGTGGAAGGCGCCTCATCACCAGCAAAGCGCGGCATATAGTGCTCATTGATGCTCTTTGCCACTTCTTCATGTTCGCCAAGTGCTTTTGCATATTTCTCGCCCATGATTCCTTGTAATTCTGGGAATTCATAGACCATTTGAGTCACAAGGTCAAACTTCGAAATACTTGCAGCTCTTGCCACACGCTCTGACGTTTCGTCATCTGCACCGACATGCGCTGCTAGACGCGTCGCAATGTCTGTCACTCTCTTTAGCTTGTCGCCAATTGTGCCAAGTTTCTCATGGAATACAACCTTATCAAGCTTCTTAATATTGTCTTCAATGACTAGTTTTTCGTCTTCTTTATAGAAGAAGGCAGCATCTGATAAACGTGCACGAAGTACTTTTTCGTTCCCTCTTGCGACATTTTCAAGCGCCTCACTGTTTCCATTTCTCACCGTAATGAAGTGAGGCAATAATTCCCCTTGCTCATTTTTCACAGGGAAATAGCGCTGATGCTCTTTCATTGTAGTTACCAATACTTCTTCCGGCAATGCAAGGAATTCTTCTTCAAAGGAACCAGATAGTACCGTTGGGTATTCTACAAGATTGTTGACCTCTTCTAGAAGCTCAGGATCAACAGGAATCACCCAACCTTTTTCTAAAGATAGAGCATTTAGCTGCTCGGTAATGGATAGTTTTCTTTTATCTGAATCTGCAATGACAAATTGATCTCGCAATGTTTGCTCATAAGAAGCAGGCGAGTCGATGATGGCTGCCTTACCAAGGAAACGGTGTCCTCTTGTCTCGCGGCCGCTTTTCACCCCAGCAATGTGAGCAGGTACAATCTCCTCTCCAAATAAACAAACAATCCATTTAATCGGACGGATGTAGCGTAAATCTTTGCTCCCCCATCTCATGTTCTTTGGAAAACTTAATGAAGCGGCGATCTCACCTAATGCTGGCAGAAGGTCTTTGACTTGCTTTCCTTCTTGAAACTTCTGGACATGGACATAATCCACTCCTTTGATCTCTTTAAAATAGAGATCATCTGTTGAAGCACCTTGTCCGCGGGCAAAACCTTCCGCTGCTTTTGTCCAATTGCCTTCCGCATCTTGCGCGATCTTTTTAGCCGGACCTTTTGCTTCTTCTTTGATGTCTTCTTGTTTTTCTGCGACACCTTTCACAAGTACAGCAAGACGTCTTGGTGAGTTAAATAGAGCAACATCTTCAAATGAAATGTTTTGCGCTTCAAACCACGCTTTTACTTTCTCTCCTAGCTGCTTTGTGCTTTCTGGCATGAAACGAGCCGGCATCTCTTCTAAGCCGATTTCGAGTAATACATCCTGTTTATTCATGAGAAGCCGCCTCCTCTTTTAGCATAGGGAATCCCAATTTTTCTCGTTCTTCATAATATGTTTTGGCTACTTTTCTTGCTAACTGGCGCACTCTTCCGATATAACCAGTTCGCTCAGTAACAGAAATTGCGCCCTTTGCATCGAGCAGGTTAAACGTATGAGAGCATTTGAGCACATAATCGTATGCCGGGTGAACAAGCCCTTTGTCCATTTGGCTATGCGCTTCCTTCTCATAGGTTGTAAATAAATCAAACAGCATGTCAGTATTAGATGTTTCAAATGTATAAACAGAGTGCTCATATTCAGCCATTAAGAATAAATCTCTCACCGTGAATCCGTCTGTCCATTCAAGATCGAAGACATTTTCTTTGTCTTGGATGTAGGAAGCAAGACGTTCAATACCGTATGTGATTTCAACGGAAACGGGCTTACATTCTAAGCCGCCGACTTGCTGAAAATACGTGAATTGGGTGATTTCCATCCCATCAAGCCATACTTCCCAGCCTAGCCCTGCACAGCCCAGAGATGGGTTTTCCCAGTTGTCTTCTACAAAACGAATATCATGTTTCAGCGGGTCAATACCAAGCGCTTTCAAAGATTCAAGATACAGTTCTTGAATATTGTCAGGTGACGGCTTAATGATCACTTGGAATTGATGATGCTGATACAATCTATTTGGGTTTTCTCCATATCTGCCATCAGCCGGGCGTCTTGAAGGCTCTACATACGCTACCTTCCATGGCTCTGGACCAATGCTTCTGAGGAACGTGTATGGACTCATCGTTCCGGCACCTTTTTCTGTGTCATACGCCTGCATTAATACGCAGCCTTCATTTGACCAATGCTTTTGCAACGTCAAAATCATGTCTTGAATATTCAATGATCGCACCTCCATCTTTTCTACACCATCCGCTATGTATGGCGGATGGGTCTAGAACCCCGCAAAAGAACACAAAAACTCCCGTCTCTATGCTCGCAAGGCTCCTTGCAAACATAGGGACGAGAGTTTTTCCCGCGGTTCCACCCTATTTGCTGGTATCGTAGCATCCAGCCGCTTTGTTTTACGTTGCTCAAGAATGCCTTTCGTTACGCCTCCATCCTTAGCTCACACCGCCCTAAGGTCGCTTTTATGGATTCTGCGCAAGTACTTCTTTCTGTCAATGCAACATATTTTATCTTAGATGATCTTACAAAAAGTCATGGAAGATGTCAACTTTTGTTTTCCCCACCCATGAGCTTTTTCATGGATTCCATCTGATTCATGAATTTTTTTGATTTCAAATAAAGGCCTGAATACTCTTCATAGTAGTGATCGAGCACTTGACGAATTTCTTGTTTTGTCTGCGGTTTCACATCAACCTGACCGAGCCTTGATAAATCAAAATAATGAAATAAACGGAGCAGCCTTGCAGCTGCTGGAGATAAGGGCAGTTTATACGGATCTTTAGAAAAGCAATTTTGGCAAATAAAGCCGTTGTCTCTAATCGAGAAATGAAACTGCCCTTCTTTTTGACCACAGTGGACACATTGATCCAGTTCGGGCTTCATTCCCATCACTGATAACATTTTGACCTCTACGATAAATAAGATAATATCAGCATCTGTGCCTTCATTCAAATGACGCAAAGATTGAAGCAGGAGCTCAAACAAATAAGGGTTTGGCTTTTTTTCTTCTGTGCCTTTATCGAGTAACTCTGTCATATATGCGGCATATGCGGTCAAGAATAAATCTTCCCGAATGGTTCGCATACTTTCAATCATTTCGCCTTGCTGGAGCGTTCCAAGTCCTGTTGATGATTGGATCAGGAAGGTTCCGTATAAAAACGGCTGGCTTATGGCTGACAGGCGGCTGTTTGATTTTTTTGCGCCTCTTGCCATCACACCAATTTTCCCATGTTCTCTAGTGAGCAGCGTGACAATTTTGTTTGTTTCGCCATAATCTGTTGTTCTAAGGACGATTCCTTCACTTTTAATGAGCATTTGTCTACACTCCGAGCATTGGAGGGGTCAAGAATTATAAGATTGGAAAATCAAATCGTGCTATCTCTTCTTCAAGTATATCGGGTCTTTCCAGGTTCTCCTTTTCTAACTCTTTGAAAAGCAGATACGTGTCAACGCTTCCTGTTTGTGAAAATACGTTCCATGTAAAATTCAACATAAAAACCCCACCTTTCTTTATTAGAAGCAGCAACGCTACATCCAACATATTAATTATATCTTGACCAAGCTACCTCCATTTCATGATAAACAATTTTTACTAATCGAACCGCACCATTGTCAGATTTTATGACAACAGCAGCGATTTTTTAATATTCGTCTTCTCTAAATCCGAAATCACGAAGGTGAGTGGATTTATTACGCCAGTCCTTCTGAACCTTTACCCAAAGCTCCAGATACACTTTTGAACCGAGAAGTGCTTCAATATCTCTGCGCGCTTTTTGTCCCACTTCTTTTAATAAGCTGCCTCGTTTCCCAATGACAATCCCTTTTTGTGAATCACGTTCTACGACAATGGTCGCCGCCACATGGATCTTACCATTTTCATCTGGCTTAATGGATTCGATCGCCACTGCAATACTGTGCGGGATCTCTTCTCTTGTTAAATGCAGCACTTTTTCACGAATTAATTCAGAAATAATAAACCGCTCTGGATGATCTGTTACTTGATCTGCTGGATAAAATTGCGGGCCCTCAGGAAGATAACCTTCAATCTGCTGAAGAAGCGTGTCAATGTTGTTTCCTTCAAGAGCTGAAATTGGCACAATTTCCTTAAATGGATAACGTGTGCGGTATTCATCAATTAAAAGGAACAGCTCATCTGGGTGAATTTGGTCGATTTTATTGACGACTAGGAATACCGGTGTAGATGTTTGCTTGAGTCGTTCAATGATGAATTCATCACCCTTGCCATAGCCTTCCTTTGCATTAATCATAAACAAGATCAGGTCGACTTCCTTCAGTGTATTTGTAGCCACTTTCATCATAAAATCACCAAGCTTATGCTTAGGTTTATGAATCCCTGGTGTATCGATAAAGATCGTTTGTGACGTGTTTGTTGTTAAGACACCTTGCACTTTGTTTCGTGTCGTTTGGGGCTTATCACTCATGATGGCGATCTTTTGTCCAATCACACGATTAAGAAAGGTTGATTTTCCTACATTTGGTCTTCCAATAATGGATACAAATCCTGATTTGAAGCTTTCGTTAGTCATTTAAATCCTCCGGTGAAAATGCGCCTGGCAATAGTTCGTTTACTGTTGTTTCGTATATTTGTCCTTTTAAGTTCGTTAGAATCACTGGCATGTCAGGTGCACATAGCTCTGAAATAACCTGTCTGCATGCGCCGCACGGCGAAACAGGCCGGTCTGTATCAGCCACTACCGCTAGCATTTGAAACGATGTGATGCCTTCTGAATAGGCTTTAAAAAGTGCTGTTCTTTCCGCACAATTACACATACCATATGCTGCATTTTCAATGTTGCAGCCGCCATACACTTTTCCATCGTTCGACAACAATGCTGCACCGACTTTGAATTTTGAATAGGGTACATATGCAAAATCTCTTGCTTTAACTGCTTCTGAAATCAACTCTTGTTTGTTCATTCCTAGTTCCCACTTTCAGAAGAAATGGACCCACTGTCACATTTATATTTTACATAATTCACGTGACATTTTCACGCCCATTTCTAAAAATGTTAATAAATAGTAATATTGTTCTATTGCATGATCTTCGGTAAGAAGATGATCAACCCAATCATAACCGAAATCGCGGCGTAAACGCAAACAGCGCCTGCTGCGGCGTCTTTCGCTTTCTCAGCAAGCGGGTGCCTCTCTTCTGTCATCAGGTCCACTGTATGTTCAATGGCTGTATTGACAAGTTCAAGCGCAAACATCCCCCCGCATAAAAGCAAAACGATCATCCATTCGAATGGTTCAATGTGAAACCAAAAGCCGCAGATCACCACGATGATGGCTGCGACTGTGTGAAATCGAAAATTCCGTTCATTCAAGAAAGTTCGCCATATTCCTCTAAATGCATAATAAAAACTCCGAAAAAAACGGGTAAGCGGCCTTCTTTTCTTACGAAGATCTTGAAAGGCCATAATCATCCAAGATCTTTGTCTGTTTGGCGAACATTTCTTTTTCATCTTCCTCTGTCATATGATCAAACCCGAGCAAATGCAGGAATCCATGAATGGTGAGAAATCCAAGCTCTCTCATAAAGGAATGTCCATATTCCTCTGCCTGCTCTTTCGTACGGTCCACACTAATGATGATGTCACCGAGTACAGGCGGAATATCATCAGCACCAATGATTTCAATTTCCCCTTCTCCTTCTTCTTCGAGTGCAAAGGAGATCACATCCGTTGGTGCGTCTTTTCCGCGGTATTCTTTATTAATTTGATGAATCTCTTCATTCGAGACGATCGTCACTGATACCTCCGCTTGATCTTTGACCTCAAGGGCATCAGCAGCGAACTGAAGAAGCTTTTCCACTTCTTCAAGCTGCTCTTTTGATACTTGTCCTGTTTCATCTATTAAATCGATTAACAATGTCATTTACTTCACCTTCTGCTTCGGGGCATCTGGATATTCAATCCGAGAATGGAAAATCCCCTTTAATGTTGTACAAATCGTTTGACTAATAATATTTAACTCTTTAAATGTCAGATCACATTCGCTGAATTGCCCATCCTGCATTTTATCGGAAATAATGCCTTTGACGAGCTTTTCGATCCGCTCTGGATTTGGATTATGCATCGATCGTACCGCTGCTTCCACGCTGTCCGCTACTGAAATAATCGCCGCTTCTTTTGATTGCGGTTTTGGCCCAGGATAACGGAATTCTTCTTCTGTCACCTGATCATCACGCTCTTTTGCCTTATAGTAAAAGAACTTTAACAGCGACTTCCCGTGATGCTGTTCGGCAATATCGACAAGCTCTTCAGGAAACTTTTTTTCTCTCAGCATATCAGCTCCATCTGTCGTATGGGCAATAATGATATTTTTACTTAGCTGAGGAGAAAGCTTGTCATGCGGATTATCAATGTTCATTTGGTTTTCGATAAAGTATTGCGGTCTTTTCGTTTTCCCAATGTCATGATAATAAGCGCCAACCCTTGCTAAAAGACCGTTTGCTCCGACTGCTTCACATGCAGCATCTGCTAAATTTGCCACCATGACACTATGATGATATGTACCTGGTGTCTCTGTTAAAATCTTTTTAAGGAGCGGATGGTTTGGGTTAGATAGTTCAATCAGCTTCATTGTTGAAAGAATGCCGAACATACTCTCAAACACTGGCATTAGCCCAATGACCAAAATAGATGATGCAAACCCTGACACAATCGCCATCATAAGGTTCACACCGATTTCAAGTCCTGATGGTGAGGAGTTTTGAATCAGCGTTATGGATAGAACCACAAGGACATTCACCAAAGCGACCGAAAGCCCTGCCTGCAATATTTTTGAACGCGCATTATGCTTTCTCAAAAATAAAATGCCCGCCATCCCGCTCACAAGGTAATAAGCGCAGATCACATAGTTAAAGACGCCGGTTACTCCTTGATTAAACATCATACTGCCGCAAAGAGCAAATACAAGACCAGAGAAGATCGCTAGCCGCTCATTGATAAGCAGCTTGATCAGCATCGTGCCAAGTGCCACTGGCACCACATAACCTATCGTCGTATACTTTGTTTCTTGGAAGAGACTGAATACTTCCATGATAACTAAAATAATGGTGAAAATGAGCGAGTAGAGAAGCAACGACTTATTCTTATGAACAAGCGATTTTTTCCTCGATTCAAGTGAATGAATAATCGCTGCTAAGAATAGACCAATCAATATCATAAGACCGCTTACAGGCTTAATCAAATTGGAGCTATTTAAGAGCCCTGTCAGTTCTAATTTACGATACACTTCTCGGTCGATAAGTTCTCCTTCTTCGACTAAGATTTGCCCTTGCTTAATTTGAACCGGCTGAATATTATCAGCGGCTTCTTGCCTTTTCTTCTCTGTCGCCACTGGATCAAATACATAGTTTGGAATGATCGCAAATTCACCGATTTCTTTCGCTGCATTTAAGTATTTGGATGGAATTGAGTTATTTTCAAGCTCTGTTTTCACTTGTTTTTTCTCATCTTGTAATTTCGCTGCTGTGATTTCTTTACTCATCAGTGAATTCACCACTGTGATGATGGAATCCTTAGTAAAAGAGAGATTTTCGTCACTTGCCTGAAGCAGTGCTTTGATGGATTGGTCTGAAACAGCCTCCTGCATATCTGATGTGAGTTTTTCTTTGACACGCTTGACCATTTCTTTATCTGATGGCGGATTTTCTTTTTCATCAGCTGCTTTCTTCTCTTCTTTAATGGCTTCGAAAAGGGAGGAGATGAGGTCAACACGATTGTCAGAATACGCTTTTTTGAGTGTATATTGATCCTCTACTTGATCTGTTGCTTCTTGCTTCTTTTCTTCTGTCGCTTCTTGATCATCGACGGTTGATGGAGAATAGATGGTCTGTTCGCTCACTGAAAATAAATCTAAGTCGAGCGATTCAGGCTTTACATGGAAGAAGAGCACCACGAATAGAATGGCTGCTAAACCAGCGTATAGCAAAACATTTAAATAACGTGAGCGCTCCATTTTCTGAGGTTCTTTTTTAGACAGCAGTCTTTTGCGCTTACTGTCTTTCTGATTCTTTCTCAAGGAAAGTACCTCCTTTTTTACTTTAAACCACGATCGAAACAAAATGACCCGATGAAGACGATCGGGTCACTAAGGTCATTTTTGCTTTTCGTATGCTCCGATGATCTTTGCCACAAGCGGGTGTCTGACCACATCTGTCTGGTCTAGCTCAATAAATGAGATGCCCTTGATCTCTGCAAGCATGTCCTTTGCAGCTGCAAGACCAGACTGCATGCCCTTCGGCAGGTCAATCTGTGTAATATCTCCTGTAATGACCATTTTAGAGCCAAACCCAAGTCTCGTCAAAAACATTTTCATTTGGGCAGGCGTTGTATTCTGCGCTTCATCTAAAATAACAAATGCATCATCGAGTGTCCGTCCTCTCATATAGGCAAGAGGCGCTATTTCAATCACACCGCGCTCGATTAAACGTTCCGTATGATCACTGCCAAGCACATCATGCAAGGCATCATATAGTGGTCTTAAATAAGGATCTACTTTTTCCTTTAGATCACCTGGTAAAAAGCCAAGACTTTCTCCTGCTTCAACAGCTGGTCTTGTCAGGATAATCCGTTTCACATGTCCATTTTTCAGTGCATGTACCGCGTTGACGACTGCCAAATACGTCTTCCCTGTTCCAGCTGGTCCAATTCCAAAGACCAAGTCATCTTTTTTCATCGCCGCAGCATATTCCCGCTGGCCAATGGTTTTTACCCTGATTGACTTTCCTTTTGCATTTTTCGTAATTTCATCTTCATACATATTTTCAAAATAATTGAGCTTGTCTTTTTGCGCCATTTTAATGGCATAGACGACATCCCGTTCAGAAATCTCAATTCCTTTTTGGATGAGATGTAAGAGAGATGTCATCAGACGGCTCGCTGTTTCTCTTGATGCTTCCTGACCAGAAACATACACCTTTTCTCCGCGCGTAATAATGGAGACATTCAGCTCGTTTTCCATCAGTTTCAGATAAGCATCTTGATTTCCAAATAAAGCAATCGCTTCGTTTGGGCTATCTAATTTTTGTTGAATTTCAAGTAAATGTTCTGTCATTCTCTAGTCTCCCTGAACAATAGGTGTTGGTTGAACAATATCTTCTATTACTTGGTAAAGGATGATTAACTTAACTTTACCATTCCCTGTTGACTCGTGCAAAACTTTTTCACTTTTCACCTCTCCTGTTTGACCTAGCTTCTCTTCTAATTCTTTTTTACCCATTTTAATCCCTGCTTGAACCGCTTCTTTATTTGTGTATGTCCGGTTTATTTTTTCGCTTTCGCGTGTCGTTTCTTTTTCATAGGAAAATGGGAGCTGGAAGTTTAAGAAATGGAGTGGGTGAACTTCAGTTTCTGTTTTTGGCTGCTTAAAATCATCCTTTTTAAAGGAAAAGCCCCAAAATGGCATTGAACCTCCAAATGCGGAGAGCTTGTGCTTTGTCTTCATTTTACCCGTAAAGACATCAAAAGATGTTCGAAGAGGGACAGAAACTTCAGAACGATACCACGTTTCACCATAAATTTCCGCTTTAGCACCAACCGTTTTTTGCTGGTCTTCGCTGCCGATGAGGCCAGAGACGAGCATTTGTCCTTTCTTCACATGTTCATCAACTGCGGCAAGCGGCTCCCCTTTTTCCACATACATTCTCGTGATGACCGCCTTCTTCTTGGCCACAATATGCTGAGGACTCGTATATTTCTCTTTTTCCGGCTCATTTTTTTCCACAACTTTCATTTGAAATGTTGTACCGTTTAGTTCAACGCCAACCCATGTTATGCTTTGAATATTGGCGGTCAGTGATTTTTGAATTTTTTCAGGTGTTCCCATTAGAAACTGAAAACGGCCTTTTTGCACACCAATCTCGTCTAAATGCTTTCTCATCTGATGTTCAGTTTCTGGATTGGCTCCTTTAATATCAATTTTCCACACCATGTTTGAAAGCGCCAATATCGTCACTAGAAAGAACACAATCCCAAGGGTAAACCCAATATTCTTCCTTGACCATAGGAGAAGAAACGGAAATCCCTTCTTTTGATGAAATGAACATGTTACCTCATGATGTCTTTGTACTTTTCTGAAGGCATGTACATCTGATAAGCGAATAAATAAGCGCACGCTGTCTTGACGGCGGCTCACTTGAAACATTATGATCCCCTGTCTCGTGCACTCATTGATGAGCCGCTCAATGCCGTTTCCGTTGATTTCCACTTCCACTCTGCCAATAAAATAGGCGAACCATTTATTCTTCACACTTCTCCCCTCCGTCAGTTAAGAATCAATATAACGGACCTCATCGATTTTCCCTTCTAATAAGATCTCTTCTGGCAAAATCGTTTTAATCACAAAATCTTTCCCTGAAATAATGCATTGTCCTTGTTTGAGCATCAGCCTTACTTCTTGATCACTGAAAAGCAAAAGCCCTTTATGATTCTCTATGTAAATGTGGAGTCTGCCAACCATCGTAATACGGGGAAGATCCATCATGACGTCTGGAGGGATTTCAAGTGTTCTTGTCAGCCATGCTTTAAGTCGATTTTTTCTTTTTCCCATTCAATTAGAACCCCTTCCCGCCCCATGTGTATGAGATCAAACTGAAAGATGGTGAGACTGATGAGAAAGTCTCTATATCATCCTATTCCTCAGCGGTTCAGATCATGCTAATGAATCCCGTAAAACAGCCGTTTCATCATTTTTACTGCGAGAAATCTCCATCAGGTCAAACAAAAAAAGCCCCTTTATATGGGACTTTTTTGTTTATCTGTTATATGGCCGTTTCATCGTTCTGTGCGGCTTTTTCGCGCGCGGCTCTCCAAATACTTCTCCAAGGATCATCCCCTGAACAATTGTATCTTGGTTGAGCTTCTCAATGATCTTTGGCTTCACTTCGGCAGAAGCAGCCTTTGGCCTTGTCAGTTCTCTTTCAAGCGATTGGAATTCTCTATTCAGCTCGCTTTTTCTTTCTTCCATTTCGGCAAGTGTATCGGTATAGCGGTCCTGTAAGGATTGAGATGTTTTTTTCTTCATCCCGCCATGATCATGTACATCGCCGAAATCGTCCATCTGATCCGTCACGACTGGATCTGGACTTGTTTGTTTTGTTTGCTTTTGGGGCATCTGCTTACGCTGAGGAGCTGGCTTGTTTTGCTGATTCTTTTGTTCGTTCTCCTCTTGTTTGCCGATTTTCCCAAAGACAGCAGAGATGATACCGATGATAATCGCAATTAGTAACGGATTTTCAAATAGAATGTCCATTGGGCTCCCTCCTTAAAGCGTGAGAGGATGCTTATTTGTTTTCATTATCAGATGGACCTTTTGTCATTTTACCAAATGAATCTCTCATGTCCGTATCAGCATCGATATTCTTAATATTCATGTAGTCCATGACTCCAATATTACCTTCACGTAATGCTTCAGCCATGGCAAGTGGTACTTCAGCCTCTGCTTCTACAACTTTCGCGCGCATTTCTTCAACTCTTGCACGCATTTCTTGCTCCTGGGCAACAGCCATTGCGCGGCGTTCTTCCGCTTTTGCCTGTGCAATGTTTTTATCTGCTTCTGCTTGGTCTGTTTGCAGAATTGCCCCGATGTTCTTACCGATATCCACATCGGCAATATCAATCGAGAGAATTTCAAACGCAGTACCTGAATCTAATCCTTTACCAAGAACCGTTTGAGAAATCATATCTGGGTTTTCTAGAACCTTTTTATGATTATTTGATGAACCGATTGTAGAGACAATCCCTTCACCTACACGAGCAATGATTGTTTCTTCCCCTGCACCACCGACAAGTCGTTCGATGTTTGCACGAACTGTAATACGTGCTTTTGCTTTTACTTCAATCCCGTCCATTGCCACACCAGAGATAAATGGTGTTTCAATGACTTTAGGGTTTACACTCATTTGTACAGCTTCAAGTACGTCGCGGCCTGCTAGGTCGATCGCTGCACAGCGTGCAAAGTTCAATTCGATATTCGCACGTTGAGCCGCGATCAATGCATTTACAACACGGTCAACGTTACCACCTGCAAGGTAGTGACTTTCTAATTGGTTAATCGTCACATCAAGACCTGCTTTATGTGCTTTGATGAGCGGGTTGACCACTCGGTTTGGAATGACGCGGCGAAGTCTCATTCCTACAAGTGTAAAAATGCTTACCTTTACGCCAGCCGCTAGGGCAGAAATCCACAGCATCACCGGTACAAAGGTGAAGAAGATCGATAGAACGATCAGACCTGCTGCGATAATCACAAATAATAGTAAAGTAGATGGATCCATTTTATTCCTCCTATAAAATCAGTTATCTATACTTTCCTCACGACAATGCGTGAGCCTTCCGCTTTCACAATTTTTACTTGTTCATCCTTATCGATGAATGCACCTTCTGATACAACATCAATGCGCTCATCTCCAAATACTATTGTACCTGACGGACGAAGTGCGGTTGCTGTCACCGCGATTTGCCCAACAAGATCTTCTCTTGTTTCATTTGAGACATAACCGCTTTCCTTATTAGTTGAATCGGTTAAAATGAACTTTTTGAAAAATTTCATACGTTTCCCCAACACCTTTGTCAATATAATAACTGCTATGATTGAAACAGCAGTGGCAATCAAGATGGAAATCGCCATTTCTGTAAAGCTTCCAGCTGCTAAAAATAAGCTGACAACCACACAGATCAGTCCAATGACACCTACGATTCCCCCCGGCAAAAACAATTCCAGAATCATGAGCAATATCCCTGCTAAAAACAGGAACAACGTCTCATATCCTGCAAAACCAGCCACGAGATGACCATAAAAGAATAAAAGAAGCGCTGTCACTCCCATCGTGCCTGGAATCCCAAAGCCAGGAGAATAGAGCTCAACAATTAACCCTAAGCTTGCGATGGATAAAAGGATTGGAATGACGATTGGGTGCGTGAGAAAGCGCGCAACCTTTTCAGCAAAGCTCACTTCATCGTATTGAACAGAAGCGTCGGCTAACTTCAGCTTCTGAAGCAAGTCATCCATATTTTTCGCTTCCCCTTCTGTATAACCGAATTGAAGCGCACGGTCTGTGTTGAAGGTGAGCAATTCTCCTTTTGGTGCACCAGCTTCTTTTGCGTCTATATCTACATCTGCCATTGCAAGTGCATACTTTGGATCACGCCCCTGCTTTTCGGCAGCGTCACTCATTTCAGCAAGCCATAGCGATTCAGATTTTTGGTCGGCAGCATTGCCTTCTCCATCAATGATCGCAGCAGCCCCCATCTTTCCATTTGGGGTCATATAAATATCGTCGGCATTTAGTGCAAGGAATGCCCCAGCAGAAAGCGCTCTATGATTCACAAACGCTGTCACAGGAATATCAGACGCACGAATGGTATCTGCGATCTCAAGCGCCGCATCGACTGCACCACCTGGTGTATTGATGTCTAGAATGATATGTTTCGCTCGTTCGGACTTTGCCTGCTCAAATGATCGTTCAATAAATTGAGAAAGTCCTTTTTCTACTGTATCTTCAATTGGGATAACATGAACTTTTTGATCTACTGATTTCGCGGTCAATTGAACCCCTAATAATAAGCATATTATAAAACAACTGAAGAGAGCAATAGAAATTTTTATTTTTTTCATCTATTTGGTGATCCCTCCTCTCTATCTTCCATTTTACCGTTCCTTTACATACGTTACAAATGTATCATAGGTTTCATTTTTATATGACACAATGATGAAGGTATAAAAAAAGTACCCTTCTAACAATAGAAGGATACTTTTTTATTGAGACAGCTGTTCGCTGACAAGTCTGTTAATGACAGCTCCATCAGCTTTACCTTTTACTTTTGGCATAATAGCGCTCATGACTTTACCCATATCAGTCTTCGATGATGCACCTGTTTCAGCGATCGTTTCTTTCACGATCGTTTGCAGTTCTTCTTCAGAAAGCTGTTCAGGTAAATAAACGTCTAAGATGTCAATCTCTTTTTGAACTTTATCTACTAAATCTAAGCGATTAGCTTTCGAAAATTCATGGAGGGAGTCTTTACGTTGCTTAATCTCGCGGGAAAGGACGGTTAGTTCCTCATCGCCGGTCAAACTGTCTTTCTTAAGCTTAATTGCTTCATTTTGGAGCGAAGCCTTAACCATCCGAATGACAACAAGCTTGTCTTTCTCACGGTTTTTCATAAAAAGCTTCATATCAGAATTTAATTGCTCAAGAAGACTCATAAAATCCACCCTCTTTAGAATTTACGTTTTCTAGCAGCTTCAGACTTTTTCTTGCGCTTTACGCTAGGCTTTTCATAAAATTCACGCTTTCTTGCTTCTTGCAATGTTCCAGTTTTGGATACACTGCGTTTAAAGCGACGAAGAGCATCTTCAAGCGATTCGTTTTTTCTAACGACCGTTTTTGACATTCTCTTTCCCTCCCTCCGAATACACCAATCGACTGCATTAAAAAAAGATATACATGCAAAACATGTACCTAGATATTATAATATAAGCCTAGTGCGAGGTCAACTAAGTGATTTGGAAATATATTTTCGTCATGAGCAGGTAGACAAGTCCATATATTCATTGGTAAGAGGAGGACTTTTCTATGATGGCGATCATTTATTTTTGTGCACTTATTTTCATTTTTTTATGGTCAATGGGTTTGCTGAGAAAAGGATTAATGGCGCTTGCGTCGTCTCGTATTGAGAAATCACTTCTTCTCTTTACAGATCATCCGGTAAAAGCATTCTTAGTCAGCATCGTATTTACAGGGATTCTTCAAAGCAGTTCAGCGTTTATGGTCATCGTGATTGGCTTTGTCAGTACAGGTATTCTCTCTTTTAAAAAATCCATTCCAATGATTCTTGGTACCAATATTGGCTCTACGTTTACAACAGAATTTATCGCCATTAAAATGGATGTTTTCATGTGGGTCTTAATCCTAGCTGGTCTGATATGCATGATGTTAGGCAAAAAATCTTTTAGGCATGCAGGAAAAAGTATATTTGGACTCGGGATGATCTTTTTTTGTATTCAAGGCTTTTCTAAAATTGCAGGTATGATGACAAGTCAGCCTGAGACACTGCGCTTTCTCGAAATGATGCAGCATTCTGACTGGACGGCGCTGCTTTCTGGCACTATTTTCACAGCGATTGTTCATTCGAGCTCCGTCTGTATCGGCATTTTAATGGGATTTATGAATGAAGGAACGGTTGGGCTTCAGGAAGGCATCAGCTTTGTGTTAGGGTCCAATATTGGGACTTGTATTACAGCCGTAATGGCTGCCATATCTGGCGGCTATGCAGCACGTCAAACGGCTTATGCACACGTTTTGTTTAATGTGCTCGGAGTGCTTTTATGTCTCCCATTTCTCGCCATGATGACAGAATTCGTCGCCCTTCTTGCAAACGCTCCAGCCCAGCAAATTGCGCACTTCAGCCTGCTGTTTAATGTGGCAAGCTCTTTGCTTTTCTTCCCATTCATCCGTCCATTTCACACATTGATTTTATGTCTTTTACCGAATCAACCAAAATAAAACACCGGCTTGCCCTTTTGGCAGCCGGTGTTTTATTGATTATGAGGTCATTCTCACTTTGTCTGTTTGTACTTCATCGCTTATACGAACGAATTGTCCTTCGTTATAAGGATAACCCGCTTTCGTAATTTTCACTTTGACCAAACGGCCGATCATGTCCTCTGTTCCTTCAAAAACAACCTTCATATAGTTATCTGTATAGCCCACATAAAGATTGTGCTTTCCTTCTTGTTCTTTGAAGGATTCTTCCGGAATAATCTCTAGGACATCTCCTTCATAAGCTGATGCGTATTCTTTCGCAAGCTGGTCAGAAAGAGCGATCAAGCGGTGGACACGTTCGTTTTTCACATTTTCATCCACTTGATCTTCCATTCTTGCAGCTGGCGTACCTGTACGTTTGCTGTAAGGGAATACGTGCAGTTCAGAGAATTGATGGTCTTTGACGAAATTGTATGTTTCCAAAAACTCTTCTTCTGTTTCTCCAGGGAATCCTACAATCACATCAGAGGTGACAGCAAGACCTGGCAATGCTTTTTTCAGCTTTGTTAAACGCTCTGCAAAGAATTCCATCGTATATTTACGGCGCATTCTTTTCAGCACTGTATTAGAGCCAGATTGAAGCGGGATGTGAAGGTGTCTGACAATCTTATCTGACTGATCAAGCACTTCTATCACTTCATCTGTAATTTGACTTGCTTCGATAGATGAAATACGAATTCGTTTTAAGCCGCTGACACGTTGATCTAATTCTTTCAGAAGCTTTGCAAAGTTATAATCCTTTAAGTCTTCTCCGTATCCGCCTGTGTGAATACCTGTTAATACAATTTCTTTATAGCCGGCATCCACAAGTTGCTGCGCTTGGTTGATGACCTCTTCTGGATCACGAGAACGAAGAAGTCCACGAGCCCAAGGAATAATGCAGAATGTACAGAAATTGTTACAGCCTTCTTGGATTTTTAATGACGCACGTGTTCTGTCTGTAAAAGCAGGAACATCGAGTTCTTCAAACACACGTGCTTTCATAATATTGCCAACCCCATTAATCGGCTGTCTTTCTCTGCGATATTCTTCAATGTAACCGAGTAATTTATGTCTGTCTTGTGTTCCCACGACAATATCAACACCAGGAATCGCCATGATTTCTGCTGGAGATGTTTGCGCATAACAGCCTGTTACACAAATGACACCATCCGGGTTATGACGAATGGCTCTTCTAATGACTTGGCGGCTTTTTTTATCGCCAGTATTCGTGACCGTACATGTATTAATGACATATACGTCTGCTTTTGATTCGTACTCTTTTCTTTCATAGCCTGCTTCTTTAAACAGCTGCCAGATCGCTTCTGTTTCATAGTGATTGACCTTACAGCCAAGTGTATGGAACGCTACTGTTCCCATCATGATTCACCTCTTAATAACTCTGTTTGATAAGATATAGCAGAAAGCGCGTAAAGAGGAGCTGTTTCTGTTCTTAAAATGCGTGGTCCGAGCCCGCAAATGACTGCACCAAGCGTTTCAAGCGATTCAATCTCCTTTTCTGCCAAACCGCCTTCAGGGCCAAAAACCACTAGCAAGGTTTGTCCGCCTTTCATCTGTTGGAGCACAGTTTGAAAGCGGCTTTGCTCTCCTTCTTTCGATGATTCTTCGTATGCAACGACACATTTATCGAATTCACCAGCTAATTGAGTCAGCTCTTTAAATGTTGATACTGGATCAACACGAGGAATGATATTCCGGTAGGACTGTTCAGCGGCTTCTTTCGCGATTTTCTCCCAGCGCTCTCGTTTTTTATGTGACTTCTTTTGGTCAAGTTTTGTAATAGAACGAGCCGCTTGAAACGGGATAAATGCGCTTGCGCCAAGCTCTGTGCCTTTTTGGATAATCAGCTCAAGCTTATCTCCTTTTGGGAGACCGCTCGCAATTGTTACTCTTACCGGAAGCTCTCTGTCCTGATTTGTCCAGCCTTCAACGTGACAAATGACTTCTTCCTTTGTTATTGTATCAATTTTACTGAGCGCTTCAAAGCCGTCTGTCGTTAAGCAAAGGATTTCCTGCCCTGCTTTCATGCGCATGACGTTGGAAAGGTGATGTACATCTTCACCATTGATGACGATAGATCCCTTTGCGATCACTTCTTCTTTCGTGAGGTCGATAAAATATCGTTGCATACGTGTCCTGACACCTACTCGCTTTATTTTTTCGCTATAATGCTGACCCAATCTTCCATTGACAGCACTTCAACAATGTCAAAACCTGCTTCTTCTAATGCTGTTTTGACTTGTAATTTCTTTTGTCCAATGATGCCTGATGTAATGAAATAGCCATCTTTCTTCAATAAGTCATAGGCTTGATCTGTAAAGCGCAAAATCACTTCTGCGAGAATGTTAGCGACGATCACATCTCGTTCACCTGAAATCCCATCAAGTAAGTTGTTTTGCTTGACCGTCACTTGTTCGCTTACACCATTTAGCTCAATGTTTTGCTTTGCACTTTCAACCGCAACGGTGTCGAGATCAAAGGCTTGAATGTCCTTTGCACCAACCATCGCTGCTGCCACACTTAAAATCCCAGAGCCTGTTCCAACATCAATCACCGTATCGTTTTCCTTCACATAGCGCTCAAGCGCCTGAATACAAAGAACGGTTGTTGGATGTGTCCCTGTTCCAAATGCCATTCCTGGGTCCATTTCAATAATCAGTTCATCAGAATGAACCGGTGTATATTCTTCCCATGTTGGAACGATGGTGAATTTTTCGGAGATTTTCACAGGGTGATAGTATTTCTTCCATGCGGTGGCCCATTCTTCTTCATTTACTTCACAGATAGACAGCGTATTTCGTCCAAGGTCAATATCGTATAGAAGAAGATTGTTGATGGCTTCTTTGATCTCATCTACCGTTTCCATTAAAAAGCTGTTCATTGGAAGATAGGCTTTGACGATGACCCCTTCTTCAGGATAGTCATTCGGATCGAGCTGGTAGATCTCACCGTATACATTTTCACGTTCCTTGACTAAATCAAGCGGGTCCTCAATCACGACACCACTCGCACCTGCTTCATGCAAAATATTGGTGATTGGTTCCACCGCTTCATTTGTTGTATGGACGCTAATTTCTGACCACTTCAATACTACCAACTCCTTATCCGTCTTACTCGCCTTTAAATGCGCGTTTTACCTTATCGAAGAAGCTCATTTCTTGTTCGTCCGGTTTATTTCCGCTCACTTCAGCAAATTTTCTAATAATATCTTTTTGATTGTCCGTTAAATTTGTTGGTGTGACGACTCGTACAACGATATGCTGATCGCCTTGGCCATAGCCGCGTACATTTTTCACACCTTTTCCTTTGAGTCTAAACTTTGTGCCAGTTTGCGTGCCAGCAGGGACTTTTAATTTCACTTTACCGTGTAGTGTCGGCACTTCAATTTCGTCACCTAATGCAGCCTGTGCAAAGGTTAACGGCATTTCGCAGTAAATATCATCTCCGTCACGTTCAAAGAATTCATGCGAACGCACATGGAACACTACAAATAGATCGCCTGGAGGTCCTCCATTTACACCTGGTTCCCCTTGACCAGACACTCTGAGCTGCTGACCATCGTCAACACCAGCTGGGATCGTCACATTGATTTTCTTACGCTTACGCACTTTACCAGAGCCGCCGCATGTAGAACATTTGTGATCGATTTGTTTTCCTGTTCCGCTACAGTAGTTACATACTCTGCGGTTGACCACTTTACCAAACGGAGTTGACTGCTCAACATTTAATTGACCAGAGCCGCCGCAATGTGAACAAGTCTTCGCTTCTGTCCCAGGCTTTGCCCCTGAACCATGACATGTTTCACATGATTCCTCGCGAGGGATTTCAATCGTTGCTTCTTTCCCAAATGCTGCTTCTTCAAATGAAAGCGTCATTGTATATTGCAAGTCTGCTCCTTGACGCGGTGCATTTGGATCTCTTCTTCTGGCTCCACCGCCAAAAATACTAGAGAAGATGTCATCAAAGCCGCCGAAGCCGCCAAAGTCTCCTCCGCCGCCAAAACCGCCGCCGCCAAAGCCTTGGTTTGGATCGGTATGACCGAACTGATCATACTGCGAACGTTTTTGATCGTCAGAAAGGGTTTCATAGGCTTCTTTTACTTCTTTGAATTTCTCATCTGATCCAGCTTCTTTATTAATATCAGGGTGATACTTTTTTGAAAGCTTGCGGTATGCCTTTTTGATCTCGTCTTTTGAGGCGCTCTTACTCACGCCAAGCACTTCATAGTAATCACGCTTACTCATCTCTTCACACTCCCGATTTTCTCACATAAGTACGATTGTATCATTTTGATTTGACCTTTTTCAATTGCTTTCATCGTTGGAAAGAAAAAAAGTCAAAGCCAAGAGATCCTGACTTTGACTTTCTGACGAGTACGTTTCAGCAGTCTTTTTCAAAAGTAAAGGTGATTATTTTTTCTCTTGATCGTCGTTTACTTCTTCGTATTCTGCATCCACTACATTGTCATCTGCTTTTTGAGCACCTTCAGCGCCTTCTTGCTGAGCTTGTGCTTGTTTTGCAGCTTCTTCATAGAGCTTTGTCGTTAGTTCTTGAACGATTGTTTGCAGCTCATCTTTTTTCGCTTTGATGTCTTCAAGCTCGCCTTTTTCGATCGCAGCCTTTAGTGCATCTTTCGCATCGTTTGCTTTTTTCACTTGCTCTTCATCGATTTTGCCTTCTAGATCTTTTAATGTTTTTTCAGTTGTAAACACTAATTGATCTGCTTCATTGCGCACTTCGATTTCTTCTTTTTTCTTCGCATCTGCTTCAGCATTTTCTTCTGCTTCTTTGACCATTTTTTCGATCTCATCATCAGAAAGACCTGAAGAAGATTTGATTGTGATGTTTTGCTCTTTGCCTGTACCCATATCTTTCGCACGTACGTTGACAATACCGTTTTTATCGATATCAAAAGATACTTCGATTTGTGGTACGCCGCGTGGTGCTGGCGGAATATCAGTCAATTGGAAACGACCTAATGTTTTGTTGTCTGCTGCCATTGGGCGCTCACCTTGCAGGACATGGATGTCTACCGCTGTTTGGTTGTCAGCAGCCGTTGAGAATACTTGAGATTTGCTTGTTGGAATTGTTGTATTACGTTCAATCAGCTTTGTGAATACGCCGCCCATTGTTTCAATACCTAAAGAAAGTGGTGTAACGTCAAGTAGAACAACGTCTTTGACATCTCCTGTGATGACTCCACCTTGAATCGCTGCACCAAGAGCAACCACTTCATCAGGGTTTACACCTTTATGAGGCTCTTTGCCTGTTTCTTTTTTGATTGCTTCTTGTACTGCAGGAATACGAGTTGATCCACCAACAAGGATGACTTTATCAATCTCGTTAGCAGATAAACCAGCATCTTTCAATGATTGACGTACAGGTGTCATTGTACGCTCTACAAGATCTGCAGAAAGCTCTTCGAATTTAGCACGTGTTAGCGTTAATTCAAGGTGAAGAGGACCTGCATCTCCTGCTGTGATAAATGGCAGTGAGATTTGTGAAGAAGATACACCAGAAAGATCTTTTTTCGCTTTTTCAGCAGCATCTTTTAAACGCTGAAGCGCCATTTTATCTTTTGAAAGGTCAATGCCATTTTCTTTTTTGAATTCAGCTACTAAGTGATCAATGATCACTTGGTCAAAATCGTCTCCACCTAGACGGTTGTCCCCAGCAGTTGAGCGTACTTCAAAGACGCCGTCTCCAAGCTCAAGGACTGATACGTCAAATGTACCGCCGCCAAGGTCGTATACAAGGATCGTTTGATCTTCATCTGTTTTATCTAAACCATAAGCAAGTGCAGCTGCTGTTGGTTCGTTGATGATACGTTCTACTTCAAGACCAGCAATTTTACCAGCATCTTTTGTAGCTTGACGTTCTGCATCGTTGAAGTAAGCAGGAACTGTGATAACAGCTTTTGTTACTTCTTCGCCAAGGTAGCCTTCAGCGTAAGATTTAAGGTGTTGAAGAATGATTGCAGAGATCTCCTGCGGTGTATAGTTCTTGCCTTCAACTTCTACTTTATAATCTGTACCCATATGTCTTTTAACAGACATGATTGTGTTCGGGTTTGTAATTGATTGGCGTTTCGCTACTTCACCCACTTGGCGCTCTCCATTTTTAAAAGCGACAACAGATGGTGTTGTACGTGCTCCTTCAGCGTTTGCAATGACTTTTGGCTCTCCGCCTTCAAGTACTGCAACACATGAGTTTGTTGTTCCTAAGTCAATCCCAATGATTTTACTCATAATCGATGACCTCCCATTATGTAGTTATTGATTTACTTTTACCATTGATGGACGAATAACTCGGTCTTTGAGTTTATAGCCCTTTTGCAATTCTTCTACTACGATGTTTGAATCGACGTTTTCATCTTCAACTTGCATGACGGCTTGATGAAGGTTTGGATCGAACTCTTTGCCGACAGCTTCAATTGGTTCAACGCCTTCATTTTTCAACGCTTCTACCAGCTGGCGGTAAACCATTTGCATTCCTTCTAACAAGCTTTTCGCCTGCTCATTGTCTGGATCAATTCCAAGTGCTCTTTCAAAGTTGTCAAGAGCTGGGAGAAGATCGCTGACAACATGTTGAGAACGATATTTTTGCACGGTCTCCACTTCAGTTCGAGCACGGCGTTTATAGTTTTCAAAATCTGCTTGAACACGCAGAATCTTGTTTTCTTTTTCATCTAGAAGTTGCTGCAATTCATCGATTTTCTCTTGGAAGGCAGACTGTTCATCATGCGCTACTTCCTCAGTATCTGCTTGAACTGCTTCTTCTTGTGCTTCAACCTCTGCTTCTTGCTCAGGTGTCTGTTTTTCTTCTGACATTGTGTTCACCTCCCTCAAAAGATTCAAGAATACGAAGGGGCTGTGCCCCTATCTTTTTATCACCCTACTCATCATACAAATTGGAAAGTGCGTTTGACAAGTCTTTTGATACATGATGCAAAAGACTAACGACTCGCCCGTAATCCATGCGGGTTGGTCCGATGACGGCAATGGAGCCGAGTGATTTTTGATCAATCGAATAAGTCGCTGTGATCAAACTGCAGTTCTCCATTGCTTCTAAATTGTTTTCCGAACCGATTTTAATGGTGATACCTTGCTGATTTGGATGAAATAGCTGCATGACATCATTCTTTTGCTCAATCAGCATCATGAGTGAGCGAATGCGGTCGATGTCATGAAATTCAGGCTGATTCAACATATTAATCTTCCCGCCAAAGAAAAGTTTTGATTCATTTTGTGTCGATGTAAATGTGTTGCCAAGCGCATCTAAAATGTGATCATAATCTTTTAAATGTGTGCGCAGAAGCATGACCACTTCTTTATACATCCTGTCCTTCAACTGGTCCATTGGAACGCCGGCTAAGCGGCTATTCAAAATATTCATCAGCTTCTCAATATCGGAGACATCGAGATGCTCAGAGAAGGTAATGGTTTTGTTTTCAACATGTCCGCTGTCTGTAATCATGATCGCTACTGCTTTGTTTGGCTGAACGGGGACAAGCTGAATTTGCTTTAATCGATTTTCACTCAGCTTTGGACCAAGCACGATCGATGTATAGTTTGTGAGATCTGATAAAATTTCCGCCGATTTTTGAACTGTTTTTTCCAGCTCAAAAATTTTCTCCTGAAAAGCCGACTGGATAAGCACAAGATCTTTAGACGACAGTTTTCGCGGAGAGAGCAAATGATCTACATAATAACGATATCCTTTTTCTGAAGGAATTCTTCCTGATGAAGAATGAGTCTTTTCGATAAAACCAAGTTCCTCCAAATCAGCCATTTCGTTTCTAATCGTTGCAGAGCTGAATGTGATGTCCTCTTTTTTAGAAAGAGTCCTTGACCCAACTGGCTGCGCCGAACGAATAAAGTCATTAATGATGACTTGCAGAATCAAAAGCTGACGATTTGTTAACATCATCATCACCCCTGTTAGCACTCTCTTTCAACGAGTGCTAATTGTATAAACAAAATTACCAAACTCAAATTAAAATGTCAATTATAACTCACCGAGAAACGCTTGAAATACTTCATTTCCTAACAATTTCCCTTTTCTTGTTAAACGAATTCCAATTTCATCTTTTACAATGAGACCTTTTTCTTCTAATTCTTCAAGAACCGAGGGAAAGAGAGCTTCTGGTGAAGCACCATATTTGGCTTGGAAGTCGGCACTTTTCACCCCTTCGATTTTTCGGAGGCCTAAAAACATTTCTTCTTCTATCTGCTCTGTTTTTGTGACTTGATGAGTTTCTTTATATGGGAACCCAGTTTGCTCAATCAGTTCCAAGTAATGCTTCACTGGTCCTGCGTTCACATTTCGGATGCCATCTACATACCCGTGTGCCCCTGCACCGAAACCGAAGTAGTCTTCATTGCTCCAATAGGTCAGGTTATGCTGGCTTTCAAAGGCAGGTTTGGCGTAATTGCTGATTTCGTATTGATGTAATCCGTGGCGCTCCATTTCATCCATCACAAGCTCATACATTTCAGCCTCACGTTCTTGCGGCGGTAAATGCAGTTTTCCTTTTTGCATTAAGTTGTAAAACACCGTTTTCGGCTCCACAATCAGTGAGTAGACAGAATAATGCTCTGCTCCTAATGAGAAAGCTGTCTCAAGTGAATTCATCACATGATGCTTTTCTTGATGCGGCAAGCCAAACATGAGGTCAAGGCTTATGTTGTCAAATCCAACATCTCTTGCTCGCTCGAAAGACGTGAGAACATCTTTCTTTTGATGAACTCGTCCGATTTTTTTGAGTAAATCATCTTCAAAGGTTTGGACGCCAAAACTTAGCCGATTGACACCGGCTTCTTTTAACACATGCAGCTTCTCGAGTGATAATTCATCTGGATTCGCTTCAACTGCAAATTCAACCAGGTTTTTTGCCGGCTTTAACACACGGTGAATACTGTTCATAAGCTGGTCTAGCTGGCTGACGGTCAATGATGTCGGAGTTCCCCCGCCAATAAAGATCGTCTTTAGTTCTTGCTCGCCCTTTTGCTCGATCGTGTGCTGCATCTCTTTTTCAAGAGCCGCTAAGTATTCATCGACTGGCTGCGTTTTAATGAAAAATTTATTAAAATCACAATAGTGGCAAATGTGCTCACAAAATGGAATGTGAATGTATGCTGCTTTCATTTGATGACACCTTCTTTACAGGTAAAGAGCCGCAGTTTATCGCTGCGGCACCTTTGTTTGTTTTCGACTATAAACGCCAAGGCTGACATTGTAAAGCAGGTTGCCTTGAGGAGGTTGTTATTTTTTCGGTGTGCTGTCGTCCATCTTCAGCACAGCCATAAATGCTTCTTGCGGGACTTCAACAGAGCCCACTTGTTTCATGCGCTTTTTCCCTTCTTTTTGCTTCTCAAGAAGCTTTCTTTTCCGGGAAATGTCTCCGCCATAACATTTAGCAAGTACGTTTTTACGCATTGCTTTAATGGTAGAACGAGCCACGATTTTTTGTCCAATCGCTGCTTGAACTGGTACTTCAAAATGCTGGCGTGGAATGAGTTCTTTCAGCTTTTCTACGATGATCTTGCCTCGTTCATAGGCGTAATCGCGGTGAACAATAAAGGAAAGGGCATCGATTTTTTCACCATTCAGCATGATGTCCATTTTCACTAGAGTAGACGGACGATAGCCAATCAACTCATAGTCAAAGGACGCATAGCCTTTTGTGTTGGACTTGAGCATATCAAAGAATTCATACACGATCTCCGCCAAAGGAATTTCGTACACAATGCTCACTCGGTTTGCATCAAGGTATTGCATATCAATGAAATGCCCACGCTTTCCTTGGCAAAGCTCCATGACAGAGCCTACATAGTCATTCGGCACCATCATTGTTGCTTTCACGTATGGTTCTTCAATTTTCTCAATCTTTTGCGGATCAGGTAGATTGGATGGGTTATCGACGATGATTTTTTCTCCGTCTGTCATATACACATCATAAATAACACTTGGTGCTGTCGTAATGAGATCGATTTTAAATTCACGTTCAATCCGTTCTTGGATGATTTCCATATGAAGCATTCCAAGAAAGCCGCAGCGGAAACCGAAGCCAAGTGCTTGGGACGTCTCTGCCTCATATTGAAGTGAAGAATCATTTAATTCAAGCTTTTCTAGCGCTTCACGTAAGTCGTTATATTTCGCTGTGTCAATCGGATAAAGACCGCAGTAAACCATTGGGTTCAGCTTTCTGTATCCTGGCAGTGCTTCTTTCGCTGGGTTCTCCGCACTTGTGATCGTATCCCCCACACGTGTATCGCCAACATTTTTAATCGCTGCTGTTAAGTAGCCAACATCTCCAACAGTGAGTTCATCTGTCGGCATGGCTTTTGGTGTGAATACGCCGACTTCAAGCACTTCAAATTCTTTGCCCGTCGCCATCATTTTGATTTTCTGACCTGGTCTGACGGTTCCTTCCACAATTCGTATGTACGCAATAACGCCGCGATACGCATCGTAGAGAGAATCAAATATAAGAGCTTGAAGCGGTGCTTCTGGGTCTCCAGCAGGTGCTGGCACCTTTTCGACGATTTGTTCTAAAATATCTTCGATCCCAATACCCGCCTTAGCAGAGGTGAGAACAGCTTCAGACGCATCCAACCCGATGACATCTTCAATTTCTCCTCTTACACGCTCAGGCTCTGCACTTGGCAGATCAATTTTATTGATAATCGGAAGAATTTCTAAGTTGTTATCAAGAGCCAAATAAACGTTCGCAAGTGTCTGTGCTTCAATTCCTTGTGCTGCATCTACTACGAGAATCGCACCTTCACAGGCAGCAAGGCTTCGAGATACCTCATAGGTGAAGTCGACATGCCCTGGTGTATCAATCAGGTGCATAATATATTCTTCTCCATCCTTCGCCTTATATTTCAGCTGGACAGAGTTTAATTTAATCGTTATGCCGCGTTCACGCTCTAAGTCCATGGAATCAAGTAATTGTTCTTTCATTTCTCGCTGCGTAATCGCCGCTGTTTTTTCTAAAATACGGTCGGCCAATGTGGATTTCCCATGGTCAATATGGGCGATAATGGAGAAATTTCGAATTCTTGATTGCCGTTCTAATCGTTTTTCTTTATCTGTCACAATCTATCACTCCTACTATAAAACGCGGGTTGCGCTAGGTTAGATTATATCAATAGGGCTGTAAAGATTCAATCGAAATCAAGAAAAGCCGCTCATTGATTAGCGGCTTTAGTCATATGGTGTAGATTTATTTATTTCCCATTTACCCAATCATAAAGAGAACGAGCTGCATGTGTCATGCCATCAGACAACGCCTTTCCTGCCTTGGAGAAGGCATTAAAGCTCTCTATTTCCTCAAGCTGCTTTTGTTTTTCGGCAAGATCCTTTTCTGTAACAGCCGTTCCTAAGATAGAGGCTTCTCGTTCTTCTTCGTCGTTCATTTGGATAGAGAAAGCGCCTTTTAATTGCGGGTCATGGTAACCCTTCATTTGCAGCATGCCATTATTTGCCTGCTGCATTCCTAAAAAGACGCCAAATAGCAAGACCAGTCCTAAAATAATGGTTTTTCCAATAAATGATCCCATGCACCGTCACCACCTTAAGAGCGTTTTTTCTCATCCTTTGCTTTGCCGTCTACTTTTTCCGCATCCCAGAATATATCACTGAAGACATCAGCTGCTGCATTGGATGCATTTTTCAATTCTTCCATATTATTATCCACTCCGCCAAATTCTAAAAGAAGGGCTTTGTCGGATAAATCTTGATTATAAATTCCATTATCACCAATTTCGCCTTTGGCAAACACACCGACACTGAGCCCTTTATATTTTTTCTCCATCAAATGGTGGAACTCCGTCGCAAGCTTAAGGTTTTTCTCATAGCTTTGATTCTTCTTCCCCACAACAAACGCAATTCTCGCATATTTCTTTCCTTTGATCTCGACAGTGGTGTCTTTCTTTCTTCTTGAATCACGGTGGATATCAATTAAATATTCGAGGTCATCATTTTTCGCTAAGGCTTCTTTTACGACCAGTCTTGATTCATTATAAGACTGGGGATACTTTAACCCTTTTTGGAGAAGCCGTTTTTCAACTTCTGTTTTATCGACCGTATTCCCGATTCCTTGCTGATCTAGCGCCTTTCCGAACATGTCACCGACAAGGGTGACATTCACTTTTGAGTGCCGTGCATTGTTTGGATTCGTTTCTCCTTTTAAAAATGGTAAATATGATTCCGTATTATGTGTATGGTAAATGTACACAGCTTTTCGTTTTCCTGTCGACCGGTCCGGCTCTTTCGCAGGCTTTTTCGGCACATCTTTGTCGAGCTTGTCCAGCTCTGCCAAATTTGCTTCTTTTTCATCTTGAATGACTTCACTTGGCGGCGGCGATTCCATTGGCATGTTGGTATAGTCTGTTCCTTCACCCGCTAAGATGATTTTTGTATCAAAATGTTCAAAGCCTGGAAGTTCTCTCCCTAGAAAACTACGTGGGTCTTCTAAATTGATACTAGTCGCAAGCTTGAGTGACAGTCCAGAGAAATGAAACCCTTTTTGATCTTTCGGGACGGCTGAGGCGAAATATTGGTTTTCCATGCCCATTAATGTGGCGAAAAACGCCCCGGAAAGCTCATCTGCTACACCATATAGCGAGGCTTGTGGCCTCAGCTCCGGCTTTAAAGATGTTAACGCCCCTGACATCACAAACACTACAACAAGCGAGGCTATAAATAAGAAAATGCTTTTCACTACTTTTGTTCCATTAATCGCAACGACCAACTGTCGAGGACGGCGGGGTCTTTTTTTCATGATTTACTCCCTCCAGCACGCTTTCTAGTAATTACACTATGAGCGAGCTAGAGAAAGTAGAACTAATTAATGATTATAAGAACCCATGTTATCTTGAGAGATTTTTTGATGAAGCGCTGTGTTTAATCCATTGGCGAGCACGTTTGCCATATCATCAATGAATGTATCCACTTCCTTAGGCGTCACCATTAAATTTTGCCCTAGCGGTGCAAGCACTTCATGGATCAGTTGCCGTTTCTCTTCTTCTGGAAGAGTTCCTACAATACCTAAGAATGATTGACGTGTTTCTTCATCTGGTAAATCTTCTTCGTTTAGTACTTTTTTCTTCCCAAACGTCAAACCAGCCGGCACAAGAGAGCGGGACGGCCGGTCATCTTTCAGTTCTCTACCAAAATGCTTTAAGACATAATCAATTGTGTCACTTGCAATGGTGACTGCATCTACCACTGTCGGAACGCCAATCGCAATCACTGGAATTCCCAACGTTTCTTTGCTTAATTCTTTTCGCTTATTCCCTACACCTGAACCGGGATGGATACCTGTATCAGAGATTTGAATTGTGGTATTCACCCGTTCCACTGCACGAGCAGCAAGGGCATCGATTGCAATGACAAAATCGGGTTTGGACCGCTCGATCACGCCTTGTATAATGTCGCTTGTTTCAATACCAGTCAGTCCCATCACTCCCGGTGATAAAGAAGACACTGGGCGGTAGCCTTCCTGTACATTTTCCGGCTGCAATTCAAAAAGATGACGGGTCACAAGCAGACTTTCAACCGTGAGCGGACCTAGCGCATCTGGCGTGACATTCCAGTTTCCTAGTCCTACTACAAGACAGCTCGCATCAGTCTGAATGCCTCGATCTTTTAAAAACTGAGCAAAATGATGGGCAAAGACTTCGACAACTTTTTCCTGCATCTCAGAATCTTTCTCCCGAATGCCCTGAGCCTCAAGTGTCAAGTATGTTCCTGCCTTTTTGCTGGTCAGCGCCTCCCCTTCTTTCGTGATCTCCACCGTGCGTATACGGATGCCGTGCTCCTCTTTTTCCTTTTCGACAATCCCTTCAATTCCATCCTTTTTGACAACATTCGGATCGTTCTCTTGTTCTAGTATCTCTTTTGTTTCAACAGCCAAGTCTGTCCGAATTTGATAAGCACTTAAATCAAGTTTCTGTTTCTCCATAAAAAGACTCCTTCCACCAAGTAATTAACAGTAGTCTTTCCATCTCTTGAAAGAAACATTCGAGCGCTTCATCAATGAAAAATACTTTACATTTATATTGCATTCTAAAGGTGTGTTTGATAGAATACAACTTGTTCTATTGTGAAGATTTAACCTTAAGACAATTGTGTTTAGGTTGTATCTTAGGAGGTGAAACACATGCCAAATATTAAATCAGCGATCAAACGTACAAAAACGAATAACGAACGCCGTGCACACAACGTAACAATCAAGTCTGCGATGCGTACTGCGATTAAACAAGTTGAAGTTTCTGTAGCTAACAACGATGCTGAGCAAGCAAAAGCTGCTCTTTCTTCTGCTGCAAAACGCATTGACAAAGCCGTTAAAACTGGTCTTGTACACAAAAACGCAGCTGCGCGTTACAAGTCAAGACTTGCTAAACAAGTAAACGGACTTTCTGCATAATGCTTGCAACGCCTCAGTAATGAGGCAACTGTTTAACTGTACGTCCGTCCTGACCGGCTCAGCCATTAGGACAGACTGACAATTATACATCTAAACAAAAACGACCCTCTTTTTAGAAGGTCGTTTTTTTATGTTCAAGCGCCTAATAGGCGAAGCAGAAACAATTCTAGCAATAGCTGCTTGTCCTTTTTACCCGTTTTCATTTCATAATCGATCGTTGATAGCTCTTTGACAATCTGCTTCAGCTCTTCTTCTGAAAACAGCCTTGCCTGATCCATAGCAAGTTTGACGCGGAATGGGTGGACTTTTAGATTTGAAGCAATTTGTTTTTGCCCATATCCTTGCTGAGCGAAATACTTCGTCTGCAAAATCAAACGAAATTGAGTGGATATAAGTGCTAATATTTTAATGGGTTCCTCATTTTGTTTCAGCAAATCATAAAACATCTGCATGGCCTGAGAGCGGCGTCTGTTGACAATTTGGTTAATTAATTCGAAAATATTCTGCTCTAAGCTCCTTGCAACGAGCTGATTGACATCCGCTAATTCAATTTCTTCTCGCTCTCCAATATATGTACTCAGCTTCCTGACCTCTTGAAACAATGAGGATAGGCTTCCGCCGCACAGCATCACAAGCTGCTCAGCCGCTTCAGATGTCATCGTCTTTCCTTCTGTTTTCACCAGTGTAATGGTGAAATCCGTTGTTTCTTTTGGGTTTAACTCTTTTGCCTCAACCATAGCCGCTTTCTTTTTTAACAATTTGGTGATTTTCTTCCGTTCATCCAGCTTTTCATATGGTGCTAATAAGACGAGAATGGTATAAGGCGCCGGTTTTTCTAAATAAGCTTCTAACAGAGAAAGCTCATGCTCAATCTTCTCTTTTTTCTTTTCCGCTGTAAGAAAATAAGGGTTCTTGATCAAAACGAGACGCCTTTCTCCCATGAACGGAAAGGTTTCTGCATCTGTCACAGCCTGTTCAAGCGGCACCTCTTCCATATCAAAGACTGAGAAATTAAAATCCTTTGTCTCTTCGTCTACTACAGCTTGTCTTAATTTAGCTGCTGTTTCTTGCAGTAAATACGTTTCTTTTCCATATAAGCAATAAACGGGATGGATATCCCCTCTTTTTAAATTGTTCCAAACCTCAAAAACCATAAATTGAATCCCTCTCTTTCACTTCCTCCTCTATCCTAAAGTGTGCGAAGACATTAGTAAAGAGGAAGCTGAAAGTACCGCCTCCTCATTTATAGTAAACGTCTGGTGCAAGCTCCCGGGTCAGCTTGCTTCAGACGATATTCATAAAATGATCATGAAAATGGAAAACGGTTACTTTACCTTCTAGCAATTCCAAATGAGTTCAAGTATACTAAAATTAGCCAGGAGGGATGAAAATGAATGAATTTGAAAAAAATGTTCAAAGCAAGCGGAATGATGTGACCGACTCAGCCGTTGGTTTTATCGTCACATTCGGATTTTTCGCCTCAATGTTTATTTTGGCAACCATTATACACCTCGTTGGATCTTAACTTCATGAATGTTACATGACTGCCGTTTTGGCAGTTTTTTTTATTGATTTTGTAAGATATCATATGGAGGATGCGTGTAAAACGTTCCTTTCTCCTCAAGAAATTCAAAGGTCACACTCCCATCTCGATCTGTGCGGTACACCTTCGTTTGATGATCCTTTAGTTTTTTCAAGACTTCCTGATGAGGATGCTGATAACGATTGCGTTCACCAGCCGAAATGAGAGCATGCGACGGCTCCAGATGCCGAAGCCACTCATCACTTGTTGACCCTTTGCTCCCATGATGCCCAACCTTTAAGACATCTGCTCGCAGGTGGGGATAGGCTTCTATAATATCTCGTTCCCCTTCATGTTCAAGGTCTCCAGTGAACAGAAAGCGTTTCCCGCCAAGAGTAAAAGTTAGAACAAGTGAATCATTGTTCTTACTTGTCACCGTGTCTTGCGAAGGGTGAAGAACCTCAAATATATGCTCTCCAACTTGGAGCTGATCTCCTCTTTCTAATTCATCAATTATAATCCCTTTTTCAGCTGCTTCTTTTAGCAGCTTTGCATCCTCTGGACTTCGGGCAAAACCTTTTGGTATGGCCAGCCGCTTCACTTTATTTCGCTTGATTAAACGAACCGCTTCTCCCATGTGGTCTTGATCTGCATGCGTGAGAATCAGCACATCAAGTTTTGCTATACCTTTTGAATGGAAAAACGGGATTAGCGTTTGATCACCGATCGTAGACACTTTACGTCTTTTTTTCCATGGTTCATCATCAAAAGAAAGTCTGCCACCTGTGTCCACAAGTAGATGTCCCTTTCGGTAAGGGAGCTGAATAAACAAACTATCCCCTTGTCCGACATCCAGCATCGTGACCTCCCCTTTTTGGAGAAAATTCGGGGTGAAATAGTGTGCACTCAAGACACCAATGAGTAATATAATCGGCACGGCATAAGATTTCACGGACATTTTGCACTCCATCACAAATAGCAAAAAAACAATGGCGCTCACTTCAAGCAGAATATGCCACCAAGTCGATTTCATAAAAATCAAGTTGAACCCATCAAAAACTGCCATATATGCTGACAACTGATGACTTAACTGGATGACCGAATCAAGCAGCTGGAACAACACTTGTCCAAGCGGAAGAGAAATGATAGACAAAAGATAAAAGAGTAAGGACAGAGGCAGGACAACTGTTGTATAAAAAGGGACAAATATCATATTCAATGGGATGCTCAGCAAAGAAAATTGCTGAAAATGATATAAAAGAACAGGAAGCGAGGCAAGCTGTGCAACAAAGGAGATAAGGAATAACTGCATCACTGCGCTTTTCGCTTGTGATAAGATTCTGGTCGATAACAAAATAAAAAACGTTACCACGAATGAAAGCTGAAATCCGATATCGAATAGATATAAAGGATGAATCGCTAATAAGAATAAAAACGTTGCGCTTAATACGACAGCAGAAGGCTGTTTCATTTCTTTTGGAAGGCTTGTCATCACTAAATAGATTCCTGCCATGAGGCAAGCTCTTAAAACTGATGGTGCAGCACCTGTCAAACAAGCATAAACAGGCAGAAAGCATAATAGAAGAAGACGCGCTGTCTCTCTTGTCACACCGGCACGAAGCAGACACCAAAATAAACAGGCAAGAAGCGTTTGCACATGCAGCCCTGAGATCGCTAACAGATGAATAATGCCGAGCATTTGATAGTCTCTTAGCGTGTCAGGATCAATCAATTCTCGGTCTCCAAAAATAAGAGCCTGTACAATACCTACAGAGTTTTTCGGCACATGATCTTCTAAAAATTTTAAGCCCTTTTGCCTCATCATTTGAAGATAATAGGAAGGACGATCATTTTTTGTACAGCCTTTGATTGACTGCGGTAAGAAAATAGCGCGAATGCCTTTTGATTTTAGAAATTGATCGTATTGAAACCCGTTAGGAATGGTTGCGTGTTTAGGCGCCCGAACTTCACCTGTCATATGACAGCTCATACTTGGCTCTACGTCTTTTAACGTCTCTTTTTCACGCTCTGTTTGAATGGTATAGAAAGCGGCTAATCGGTCATCTTCTGTTGACACAGTTGCCGAAAAACGATTGCCATCTGTTTTCGGAATCGTTTCAATCACAACAGAGCCGGAAAAGAATTTTTCTTGAACAGGTTGATCCGTTTCAAAAAACTCATGAACCATAAAAATAAGAGTATAGATAGCTCCACATAGGCTGATCATGAGAAAGAGTTTAGGAATTTTTTTCAGTAGGCTGAGAAGTAAGATGATGAGAAGAAAGAGAAGGAAATACATCTGAAGATGATATGCAGCCAGAGCAATTCCAACTGCTGCTGAAATTGCCCCAAACGGCAAATAATTAAACATAGGAAGTAAATAATTGATTCGCCTTCTCATGCATATCGCGAATTTCTGATTCACTAAGTCCTGATTCACTTAGTTTGCCAATTAAATCTGCAACAAAGGCTAATTTTTCTTGATTTTTTAAGTCAATGATCATTTCATCGAGTTCAACTTGTTCCGTTTGAACGCCTGCCTGCTCAAATAAATCAATGGCGTATGGGTGATTTTTATAATCCTTTGCATAGTACACGGTTCGAATACCTGCTTGAATAATGGCTTTACAGCACTGCAAACAAGGAAAATGTGTGACATATATTTCAGCATCGGCTGTAGGTGCACCAAATTTGGCACATTGTAAAATAGCGTTCATTTCCGCATGGATGGTGCGAACGCAGTGATGATCAATGACATAGCATCCCACATCTGCACAATGGACATCACCAGCAATTGAGCCATTATATCCCCCTGCAATGATACGCTTGTCTCTGACGATGGTCGCCCCAACAGCTAACCGCTCACAAGTGCTTCGTAAAGCAAGCAAATGGCTTTGCGCCATAAAATATTGATTCCATGAAATTCTTTCCACGAGCTGATCCCTCCAGAATGATGGTTGGTATTAAGTGTACATGCCTTCCTTCTATACCGTCAATTCTACTTAACGGTCAATTCATTTTTCAGCCGTTCAATGGTCTTCTCCCCAAAACCTGAAATGTTCCGCAAATCTTCAATTTGTTGAAATTCTCCGTGTTCCTCTCTGTACGTAATGATGGCTTCTGCTTTAGCTGGCCCTATCCCATTAATGGTTTGCAATTCCGTTGCATCAGCCTGATTCACATTGACACCTTGACTCTTTTCATTACTCGATGGAGCACCTACACCTGCTGTTTGTGCCTCTCTCTCTGCTTCTCCCTGCTTCCGGACATAAATCATCATACTGTCTTCTAGTTTTGCTGCTTGATTAATTTCAATCGTGTCTGCTTTACTAGTAAAACCTCCTGCTCTTCGAATGGCTTCTTCTACCCGTGCATCAGATTGAAACGTATAAACACCTGGCTTTTTTACAGCCCCTTTGACTTCCACAAAAATGGAGGATGATTCATTATCGGTTTTTTCTTCTTTGTCTTCTAATGTGACTTGTTTGTCTTGATCGCCCTTCAATACACTTGGCTCTCTAGCGCTCTCCTTATTTCCTGCCAAAAGGAAGAAAGTGATGATGATCGCGCCCATGAGCCCAGCTCCGATATAAAGACTGTATTTTTTCAATGGAATGAGTCGCTTCACGTGCTCACGCTTCTTTCAATCATATTTTTCTATTGCTCAACATACTGTTTAGAAGATAACAGATCCTATGCGCCTAAGGAGGGAGAACGTTTGAATATCGGGATAATCGGTACAGGAAACATGGGTACCATACTTACTGAGGCATTTATTGAATCAAAGGCAGTCAATCCCTCATCCATCACCATTACAAACCGGACCATAGAAAAAGCGTTCAATATAAAAAAGAACCACCCAGAGCTTGAAGTAACAAAACAGCTTACAGGAGCTGTCATGGATAAAGATTTCATCTTTGTTTGTGTCAAGCCGCTTGATATTTATCCTCTTTTAAAAGAGCTGAGCCCTCTTTTAAAAGAGCACCAAACCATTGTCATCATTACAAGTCCGGTTCATCCTGAACAGCTTCAGGATATCGTTCCTTGTCAAACCGCCAGGCTGATTCCAAGCATTACGAACCGCGCTTTATCAGGTGCGTCACTTTTAACATTTGGATCGTCATGCAATGTCGCGACGAAAACAGCACTAAGACAGTTAGCTTCCTGCATTTCAACACCCATTGAAATTCATCATTCGATTACAAGAGCGGCGTCAGATATCGTCAGTTGCGGACCTGCCTTTATCAGCTTTCTCGTTCAGAAAATGATTGAAGCAGCCGTTGAAGAAACAGATATTTCTAAAGAAGAAGCCACCACCTTATCAGAAGATATGCTTGTAGGGCTTGGCCGTTTGATTGAAAAAAGAGTCTATACCCTTCCGACACTGCAAGACAAAGTGTGTGTAAAAGGCGGCGTCACTGGTGAAGGAATTAAAGCACTTGAAGCAGGTGTTCAAGATATGTTTCATCGCCTTTTTCAAAACACCCATGAAAAATTCGATGAAGATCTTGAAGCAGTCGCGCATCAATATCCACCAAGTGTGTTTACTGATGATCGCAGAAATTAATCAACTCTGCAACAAGCGAAAAAAGGGTTTTAAAAAACCATCGTTCCATTAAACGATGGTTTTTGGTTTCTTAGCTGAAATGAAATATCTTTCGGCGAATTCCCCGGGCGCTTCATTTGTAAAATCAGCGGTCACTTCTATTTGTTCAAAGCCAGCGGACTCAAGGAACGCCGCATAGGTCTCAAATGGAAATGTACGCTGTTCATGTGTCTCATCATAACGCTGATACACGTCTCCGTCCTTTACAAAAAAGCTTAAATCGTGAATGATTGAATACATGTCATCCCCTTTATCACTCTGCCAAATATAGCTGATTTCTTCATCTTGATCGGCATAAGTCGAACCTGGGAATACATCTTCCATTTTATAAGGAGTATGAACATCAAAGAGTAAAACCCCATCTGCCTCTAAAAGCTGAAACATGTTTTTAAAGGTTTTTTTGACGTCATTTTCGTTTTTTAAGTAATTCAAGGAATCACAGCATATAACCGCCGCTTGAAAGACTTGCTCAAAACCCGTCAGCTCTCTCATATCTTGATGTAAAAATTGAATGGACTGCTTTTTCGCCTGTGCTTTTTGCTGCGCGAAAGCCAGCATTTCTTCGTGTATGACGAGCTCATGACACATGCACCTTATGATGAATGGGTTCAGTGGATCCAGCAGAATATCAAACCGAATGCTGCCATTATTGATGTTGGCTGTGGAACTGGACCTGCAAACCCTTGATAAATCATGAGTTAATGCCAAGTGAAAGCGTTTCTCTCGGCGCATCTCCCCATAGCTTCTCTAAGTTGTAGTATCCTCTTTCTTCTTTGTGGAACACATGAGCAATGACATCACCAAGATCAATCAATACCCATCTTGCTTCATCAAAGCCCTCCATCTTCTTCACTTCGATTCCACTTTCCTCTGCAAGATGTTTCACTTCTCTTGCAATGGCCTGCACTTGTTTATCAGAGTTCCCGTGACAAATGAGAAAATAATCGGCAACAAGTGAGATTCCTTGCATATTAAGGGCAATAATATCCTCAGCCCGTTTATCATCGCATGCTCCTGCCGCGACGTTTAAAATTGATGATGAATCCATCCAAATTCCTCCTTAATTGTTCTTATGCACAAGTGAGTTGTAAGTCGCAAGCGTATCTGGATAGACTGGCTGATTCTTTTTCAATAAAAAGCTGATCGTGTTTTTTAGTGACTGAATCAGTGCACTATCCAAATCTTGCTCTGCTAACTCTCTTACTTCTTCAACACCAGGGAAATGACGTCCTGGTTCGATATAATCAGCGACATAAATAACCTTTTCAAGTAACGTCATGTTTGGTCTGCCTGATGTATGAAATTCAATAGCCGTTAAAATATCTTGGTCGTTAATAGCTGCTTCCTTTTTAACCAAATAGGCACCAACCGGGGCATGCCAAAGCTCGGGCGAATATTCTAGCAATAGAGGGTTCATCTGTTCCTGCTGGATAATCCCCTTCATTTCATCTTTTGGTCTAAATTTCGCATAATCATGAAAAATAGCGGCGATCTCTGTTTTTTTCACATCTGCACCGAACCGTTCCGCTAATGAAATGGCCGTCTCCATAACCCCGAGTGTATGTGTATATCTATGCTCTGTTAACTGCTCTTTGACACAGTTCAATGCTTCTTCACGATTCATATAAGTGATGCTCCTTTATATAACGCTCAACAGCTTTCGGTATCAAATAATCGACAGGTTTTCCCTGCATGATTCGTTGCCTAATCAATGTCGATGATACATCAAAAGCTGGAACATCTGCAAATAAAAGAGGATATGTCGTATTTCCGGTATAACCCGGTCTTTTCATCCCAATAAAAGTAATCATCTGAAGTAAATCATCAATTCGATGCCATTTTGGCAAATACTCGACCATGTCCGCTCCAATCATAAAAAAGAACTCATCTTCAGGATGACGCTTCTTTAAAAGCTCCACCGTATCTACTGTATAAGATGGACCCTCTCGCTCCATTTCAATGAGCTCCAATCGAAAATGTGGATTTGACTGGATCGCCGCATCCACCATTTTCACCCGGTGACGACTATCTTCTCGCTTCCGGTCTGTTTTATGAGGAGGCTTGTGATTTGGGATAAACCAAATTTCATCAAGCCCTACTTGAAAACGCACCTCATTTGCCATCAGCAAATGCCCATTATGAGGAGGATCAAACGTACCGCCGAACAACCCTATTTTTTTCATATCACATCCACCTTTACGGCAGCTTAATTTGTTTATTTTCCTTTGATTCTTTATAAAGGACAATCACATTTCCGATCGTTTGAACAAGTTCAGCTTTTGTACCTTTGACAAGTGCTTTCGCAACTTCCGTTTTGTCCTCGTCGCAGTTTTGTAATACGCTGACCTTTAACAGTTCTCTTACTTCAAGCGCCTCGGAAATTTGCTTGATCATATTGTCATTTACCCCGCCTTTTCCTACTTGAAAAATAGGTGATAAATGATGTGCTTTTGCACGTAAAAAACGTTTTTGTTTCCCTTTTAACATGGTGTTCCTCCTAATTTCTGTATCACAATTGACTTCATTTTTCTTGCGTCAGGCGTGATGCCTGTCCACAGTTCAAAGGCTCTAGCTGCTTGTCCAACAAACATGCCGACACCATCTACTGTTTTCAAACCTAACCCGGCTGCTTCTCTGAGCAGTTTTGTTTCTATTGGATTATACACAATATCACAAACAACCGCTGTTTTTTTTGCGTTCGCTAAAGAAATCGGGGTTTCTTCAACATTCGGGTGCATACCAATTGAGGTTGTATGGATGATGACATCATATTCCCCAAGCTGCTCTTCCGCCGTCTTTAATGTAATGGCACTAGAAGTGAAGTTCCCATCTGCACTTTCAATTAAAGCCTCAGCTTTTTTAATGGTGCGGTTGGTGATATCAAAGCTTTTCGGTGCATAGTCAGCGATTGTCGTATAAATCGCTCTTGCCGCTCCGCCAGCACCAATTAGGAGAAATGAAAGCTCTGATAATGGCTGATTCAAGGCTTCAAGCAATGAATGAAGAAAGCCCTCTCCATCTGTGTTGTACCCGACGAGCTGACCTTCTTCAAGCCGCACCGTATTGACAGCACGCAGGCGTTCAGCTGTCACATCAATTTTGTCAAGGTATTTCATGATGTCTACCTTGTGCGGAACAGTGACGTTAAAGCCGCTGATTCCTAAGGCTTTCATACCGCTAATCGCATCTTTCAGGTCATCATTTTCTACTTGAAAGCCATGATAATGTCCATCAATTCCAGCATCCTTTAATGCTGCATTATGAATATCCGGAGACATTGAATGGCCAACAGGGTTACCGATTACTCCGTATAAAGGTTTCAAGGTCTCTCCCCCTCTGAACATTTAAATTAACGAACGTCTCATAAACACATGAACGCCTTTTGGCGCATAGACTTTAATTTGCTTACCTGCATCATTTGCCGTGATCCACCCTAAGCCTGAGAAGACGATATCCATTTTCGGCTGATCAATGGTAAAGGTATGTGGAACGAGTGCTGGAAAATCTTCCATCCCCTCTTTTGATGGCGGTGATAGTAATTCCCCTGCATGTTTTTCATATAAATCATCTGCATTCTCTAACTTTGTTCTGTGTATGTTCAGCTCATTTGGCATATAGCAGACAAATGACGTTCTGCCGCCTTTTACATAGTCAAATCGAGCCAGTCCGCCAAAATAAAGCGTTTGAGCTTCATTTAATTGGAACGTTCTCGGTTTCAATTCCTTTTTCGGTGTTAAGATCTTCAAGTCATTTTTGCTGACATAGTGCGCCATCTGATGACGGTTGATAATGCCCGGTGTATCAAATAGAGCAGATCCGTCATCAAGCGGAATCTCAATGGCATCAAGTGTTGTACCTGGATATTGGGATGTGGTGATCACATTCTCTTCGCCAGATACTTCTTTGATGATTCGATTGATAAATGTGGATTTCCCAACATTCGTACAGCCGACGACATAGACATTTCTTCCTTCGCGGTAATGATCGATCGCTTCCATCACCTCAGGTACGCCTTGACCTCTGCTTGCACTGATTAAGAACACATCGATCGGGTTCAATCCGTTTTCTTTCGCTTCTCGTTTCATCCAATGAATCAAACGATCTTTTTTCACGGATTTCGGTAAAATATCTACTTTGTTGCCGACGAGTAAAATCGGGTTACCACCGACAATACGACTCAGTCCATTAATCCAGCTTCCGTTAAAGTCAAAAATATCAACGACCTTGACAATCAGAGAATCTGTCTCTCCGATACTATGCAATATATTTAAAAAGTCGTCTTCTGTTAAAGAAACATCTTGTATTTCATTGTAGTTCTTTAACCTAAAACAGCGCTGACAGATCACATCTTCTTTCAATAGAGATGCTGCCGGCGCATATCCTAATTGATCTTTATCTTCCGTCTGAATGGCTACACCGCAGCCAATACAAACAACCTTTTCCATTATTACTCTTCCTCCCACTGAATGTGGCCCTTACGCTTTAAGGCTCCTAAAATTCTGCGTTCAATCTGCCTGTTAAACTTAGTGAAAAATCCGTCTGAGGCAGCAACAGGGACGACCAAAATCGTATGGAAGCCGTGACGATTCCCGCCTAGAACATCGGTCATGAGCTGATCCCCAATGACCACCACATCTTCTTTTTTCAATTGCATATCAGCGACGGCCTTATTAAAAGCTCTTCCCATCGGCTTTTTCGCTTTATAAATAAACGGGATATGAACTGGTTCAGAAAAAAGCTTGACCCTTTTTTCATTATTGTTCGATACAATCGTCACTTGTATCCCGTGATCCTTCATTTCTTGAAACCATTCAATTAAGCGGGGCGTCGCACTTGGACGATCCCATTCTACTAGTGTGTTATCTAAATCGGTAATAATTCCTTTTACATTTCGTTCTTTTAGTTTTTGCGGTGAAATGTGGAAAATGCTTTTCACAAATTCATCCGGTAAGAAATACTTCTTTAGCACAATTTGCACCCTTTCTTCCATTGGTTTTTCAGCGATTGTGTCGAATCAAATCACAATTTGTCTGTCTATCGAATACAATGAAAAAGTTTTCGACATATGATGAGGACCTTCAACAGGTGTGGATAATTTTACACACATTATCCACCTATATTTCATCACGCTTTCATTCAATTATAAACACTCTACCCACAAGTTATCCACTTCACCATGTGGATAACAGAACGATTGTTCTTGTTTCCCATTCATGGTAGATTAAAGGTACTTCAGAGACATTCGATCAACCTATGATGATATGTCTTTTCCTCAAGTTTTATGCCAACTTTTTCGGGGGAGGTGTTTTTCCCATCATATGGGTTTCTAGTATGAAAAAGCTGTCAGATGATTTACTTATAGAATCGTATTATAAAGCAAATGAAATGAACTTAAATCGCGACTTCATTGAATTAATTGAGACAGAAATGAAAAGACGTTCGCTCGGGCATATGCTCTCTGTTTCCTCTTAATTCCATATCACAGGAACCATGCCTCCCGAGCACTCTCCTTTTTTAAACTCAGGTGACTGATATTATATCACTTGCGCTATAGGCTTACTACTATTTTCCGTAAAAAACACCCCTTCTCAAGTAAAGAAGAGGTGTCTTATTTGCAAGGCTGTTCATTCCAAAACCATAACCCTCCACCTACGACCAAAATGACCACAAGGAACACAACAAGAAAAGCGTAACCGATTCCTGCTCCTTGAGCTGGATAAGGCGAACACGCAGGGTAAGGATAAGGGCATCCCCACATATCAGTTACCTCCTCCTAGGAAGATATACTGTTAGACTATGCTAAATGGATGGTCTTGTTTAGGCAGATGGCCATCATTTAAAAATGTTTGATGACATCACGCTCTTTGATTTCGTTATAAATGATTCTTGCCCCTTTTGGCGTCATATGATTGCCAGAAGGGTCGATCAAACCTGATTGAATCAGCGCATTGTCACTATCTTCACCAGCTTCTCGGATGAACGCTTTCCAGTTGTCGACAAGCGGTACTTGCTGATCCTTGGCAATTTCTCTCGTGATGTCATTATAGGAATTTTGCCAAGCTCTTGCACCGCCTCTCTCAGCAAAATAAGATGACTTATACCTAGAGTAATAATACAAGCCCTTTTTTCCGCCTTCTACAACAGGTACACAAGTCATGAGAATCGGGGTAACGCCTGCTTTTCTACTTTCAGAAATGAAGTAGGTTACATTTTCTTTAAATCTTTTTTTCGTCACTCGGGGATGTTTCCCGTCTAAAATCGCCGCATCATTCGTACCGAACATGATGAGGACGTAAGTTGGTTTCTGCTTTAAAATATCCTGCTCAAAGCGAAGCTTCGCATCTTCAGTCGTCTGCCCGCCAATCCCTGCGTTCTTCACTTGAATTTGACCGCGCTCGACGTTTTTCATGAGATTTACCCATTTTTCAGATGTTGGATAATCTCGGAAGTCCCAGTTTGATCCCTTTGTATTGCTGTCGCCAAATGCAATGACACTTTCTTGTTCTGGCTTTGAGCACCCAGCAGCGACACAAAGCAGGATGAAAAGGACAACATATTTCTTCACAACATTCACCTCCAAAAGCCCTCTTCATATAGTAAACGACAAGACTTTTGGTTTCAATGAATGACTGTTTTTGACGAATACTTCCTATTGCAGTTGAACTGGTACATACGCTTTGTCATGATGCAGCAGTTCGCTCACTTTGACAAATTCATATCCTCGATCCTTTAATTCAGGTATCACTTGTTTCAGTGCTTCGACCGTCTGCTTCCGGTTTCCCCCACCATCATGCAAAAGAATGATATCGCCGCCTTGAATATGAGCAATAATGCGGCTCGCAATTTTATGCGCGCCTGGTCTTGACCAGTCCTTCGGATCTTGCGTAAAGGACCACATGACCACATCATATCCTTGCTTTGACAAAATGCGGAAAGATTTCATCGTCAAGCGGCCGCCAGGAGGACGAAATAATAAGGGCCCGCCAGGCTGGAGTGAAGCAATATGAGCCGCTGATTCTTTTAGCTCCTGCTTGATCTCCTTTGATGATAACAGGTCAAAATACGTATGATTCATCGTGTGATTGCCAAGCTCATTTCCTTCGTCCACAATCCGTTCTGCGATCCTTGGATATGCGTGAACCCGGCTTCCTACGACAAAAAAGCTGGCATTTACTTGATGCTGCTTCAGCACATCCAATATTTGATTCGTGTAAACTGGATGAGGTCCATCATCAAAGGTGATCGCAATCTTCTTCCGTTCCTCTCTCATGTCCCAAAACGCTCGTCCCGTTTTTTCCAGGTCGATTCTTTTTAATGTTCGTGCCTCTATTTCATTAGGAACAAAAACGCATAATACCAATACACACATAAAGATATGCAACCCTTTCATCAGACCGCCTCCACAGAACATCATTACAGATTAAATTGCCCGCTTTCTGATGAATTCATTCAAGGTTCATGATCATACCTGCTCCTCCCTGACTTCATTTTTTACATAAAAAAAGCCGGCCATATGGGCCCGCTTTTTGTTTCACGTTTGGTTTCTCTCTTCAACTGTCGAACGTTGCTTAGAATTCATACAGACACTCTCCTTCTTGAATTTGATTTTGAGCCCATAATAATTTCTGATAATACTGGTTGGACTTCTGGTATTGTTGAGAGGCTTCTAAGGCTGTCGCAATTTCTAGTGAGATATCCTCTATATAAGAGTATAGGCTAAGTTTTTCCAAATAATCAATGGTTTTTTGCAGTTGTTTTTCATTCATTCCTTGAACATATAAAGCATCTAGATACTCAAACATATGACAGAACAGCTGGTCTTCATGCTTCTTTGCAGCTAATTTTCCATCTTCTAATATGCGGCGTGCTGCTTCTTGTTCATTTTGTCTAAAAAGCAGTTTTGCGAGCGTATAGAGCGTATGCGGAAGCGTGGGAAGCTGCTCTTTACAGGCAATATCAGCCGATTCCGTTAAATAGCGTTGTGCTTCCTCAAGGTAGCCCAGCTCCCCATAACATTTTCCTAAATTATAAAGCGCTGAACTGTATATCCGCGGGTGATCAATTTGTGATGCGAGCTGTTTTGCCTTTTTTAAATGAGGCAGTGCCCGATCTTTTCGTTTTAAGTCTTGGTAGTTTCCTGAGATCACAAACAGGCACTGAATGATGCGAATAGAATAAGCATCATGCTGATCGTATATTTCTAGCGCCTTTAAAATATGATGCATCGAGACATGCGTTTGCTTCATAATATAGTAGGCTTCTGCTACTTTAAAATGAAACTCAGCCTGCTCAATATCATCAAATACCATAGACAGCTGTTTTTCTGCCACTCGGTAATATTTGACGGCTTCTAAATATTCTTTTTGACTAAACTCATGCATGCCACGAAAAAATGCATGGTAATAATGCAGCATATCAGATAACTCATGATTGGAGTTTTCGATTTTATCGACAAGATTAGATACTGAGAAAGGTTGATATTTTGAAGGGTGTATATAGTCAAGCATGATCTGGTGCCGAAAACACATGAGCTGATAATAAATCAGTAAATGCTGGTCCTCTTCCATCCGTTCAATTTCCGCTTCTACTTCTGCTTTCAGGATTTCCGCATCTGGAACACTGAACTGCCGTATCATTCGATACCATTCATTAATTTTCATACCTACATGTGAAGAAAGAACCTTCCCCATGTTCCGAAAAAACCCCTTCCTTTTCGGTCTAATATTACATATTTTAGCACGCTTCTTGACCGCCAAGCACCGCAAAGAAACCGCAAACATATGAGCAAGGCAGCAAAAACAGACGAACAGAAGCCCGTTTTTTTCGAAAAAGATGATTTTTTCATCGTACAGACACAGACAATCCCCCCTTCACATACATTTGAGGATATAGGCAGTGGCCTAAACATGGTGGAGGTGAAAATCGTGGCAGGAGTATTTACAGCGATGGGATTGATGGTCAAAGAATTGGTGTTCTTAGTGTCCTATGTCAAAAACAATGCCTTTCCACAGCCCCTTTCGGGAGATGATGAAAAAAAATACTTAGCCCTTATGGCACAGGGCGATGAACACGCGAGAAATATGCTGATTGAACATAACCTTCGGCTCGTCGCCCATATTGTCAAGAAATTTGAAAATACCGGGGAAGACGCTGAAGACCTCATCTCCATCGGGACGATCGGACTCATTAAAGCCATCGAAAGCTATTCCTCTGGAAAAGGAACAAAGCTGGCAACGTATGCGGCACGGTGTATTGAAAATGAAATTCTGATGCATTTACGCGCGCTCAAAAAAACAAAAAAGGATGTCTCCTTGCATGACCCCATTGGTCAGGATAAAGAAGGCAATGAAATTTCTTTAATTGATGTCTTAAAATCCGAAAATGAAGATGTGATTGATACGATTCAGCTCAACATGGAGCTTGAAAAAGTAAAGGAGTATATCGACATTCTCGACGGCCGGGAAAAAGAAGTGATCGTCGGCCGGTTCGGCCTTGATTTAAAGAAAGAAAAAACGCAGCGGGAAATAGCGAAGGAGCTCGGGATATCGCGGAGCTATGTGTCTCGTATTGAGAAGCGGGCGCTGATGAAGATGTTTCATGAGTTTTACCGGGCGGAGAAGGAGAAACGGAAGCGGGAGAAGGGGAAATGAACTTTTCCAACTACTAATAAAAACAGACCTTGTTGGGTCTGTTTTTATTTGAACATCACAATATAGCCCACATACACAAAAGAAAACTATGTCATGTTTTATCCTCATTTATTTCACTATGCTGTTTTCTTTTAAGAAACGCTCAAAAAGCTTATGACCTTCCTCCTTAATTTGGTCATCTTCAATCAGATATTCTCCAATCAATAACCCTAGATCATTCCATTTCTCATATTCCTTTAAAAGCGTTACCCCATAACTTTTTTGATCAAAAAACAAGAGCCATCTCCCTGTTTCTAAACTCTTAAAAAATACGCCTTCATCATCAAAACCATGTTCATAATATCCTACATGTAAATGCATAGTATCATCTAAACTATGTAATTTTTCTTCTGTACTCACTTTCATCTTGCGCCCCTAACTTTTCATATCCTTCTGAAAATCAATATCCCTCAACTCGACCCATTCAACAAAATCAGGAACCGTTTTTGTCGTCAAAAAATGATGAACGATTTGATATACTTGATCCCGATTAATGTAGCTGCACGACGGCACATACAATGGTGCTCCTGCGACCAAATGCTCGATATTTTCAATTTTTTTCTCCCTTTTTAAAAGGAACCAAAAAATTTGGATACCTCATGATCAAGAAACCATACGGTTCCGTATAAAAGAAAACTAGACTTTCACATTCCCACTCTTCTTCTATCTCAATGGAAGATTCCCCGTTACCTTGTTTCCAATACTCTTCACCCTCCTGAAAGAAAATTCTTTTCATGAATTCTTCTCCCGGATTTTCTACTGGAGCTCATGTGGGGCCGTAGTATAAAAACATCCATATCTCTCCTTCATACCTATATCAGCTTGTTAACCAACTGTTCTATTCCCTTCAAATTGATAAAAAGTTTGTGGTTCTTCGTTTAATTTTAGCCAGTTATATAGCTTGGGGTTTAGCTTTTGAAAAGTTTGCTTGCTGACCCATTTTACTTCTTCGATATCATCATCCGGATCGAGAATACTCATTTGTCCTCCGGTGATTTCTGCAAAGAAGGTGATCATCAGCGCATGATGCTTTTTGTCTTGAAAGTATGCTTCTCGAACCGAATGAAGTTCATTTACTTTGCAAACATACCCTGTCTCTTCTTTCACCTCGCGGATCACGGCTTGATGCAGGTGTTCTCCTTTTTCTACAGCACCACCAGGAACTTCCCAATATCCCTTTACATTTTTGACCATTAACATATTTTCTTGCTCATCATAAATAATAGCTGATACTACGTCTACTCGTTTCAAAGAAATCTCCCCAATCATTCTCTGTTTACATCAATTGTCGAATAAATAGCACGAACTGTTCATTTCAATACATTCATTATAATGTATCCTTGATATAAGATAATGGATAAGGGGCAAAACAGCATTCGTGGGCAGATTGGAGGCCACAGCATGTGGATCATCATCATTTTACTTATTGTCCTCATTGGGTTTACTGGGAATATCGTTTCTTTATTAAGACAAATGAAAGAGTCAAACGAGAAAATCATACAACTGTTAGAACATCAAAAACCGAAAAAATAAAAACTTCTCTCATTTAGAGGGAAGTTTTTTAGAGAAAGCAATTAGAGAATTCTTACCGTTTTTCATGAAGCAACATATATCTGATTCGACGAATATAATGCAGCGCAATATGAACGAGACATAAAATGAGCCCGATCATCGCAAGAATATAAATGGGCAGCATCAAACCAGGTACATAATTGACGATAAAACCCAAACAAAACGCTGTCAGCATATATAGGCTGATCAACCTCATCAATACCATCCGAAGCCCTCCCTTTCCACACTCATTTTAACATCATTTCCCTTTATTTTCATAATTGGCTTTAAAAAAAGATGCGAATCCACTAAGATTCGCATGATCATTACGTATTCAATTCACCTTTCTTCGCCCGGGCTTCCTTCCACTGCTCAAGCTCTGAAACTGTTAATAATTGATATCCTTGTTTGGTTAATTCCTTGATAATCGTGACAGCTGCGTTTGCCGAGGTGTCATAGATGTCGTGCATTAAGACGGTTTCTCCGCTAGACGCATGTGTGAGAATGTAACTCGCGACGTACTGGCTGTTGCGATATTTCCAGTCTTCAGGATCTACGTCCCAAAGCGTGACTTTCATGTTGACAGCCGCGTTAATTTGCCCGTTTGTTCCTCCATATGGCGGTCTAAAGTGAGTCGGTGTGAACCCGCCAGCTTTTTCAATGATTTGCTGGGTCTCTTCTACTTGTTTGACGGCTTGTTTTAATGGCAGTCTTGTGAGTAAAGGATGGCTATAGGAATGATTTCCGATTTCATTCCCACCCTTTCTGATCTCACCTAGCATATCGGGGTAATATTGAACCCTGCTGCCTAATACAAAAAATGTCGCATGTCCTTTGTTTTCTTTTAAAGCTGTTAAAATTTTTGAAGTCGTTGATGGATTTGGTCCATCGTCAAATGTCAGGGCAATGGCTTTTTGATTTAGGTTGAATGCTGACTGTTTTGGCAGTTTTACGATTTTTCTTTTTGGAATTGGTTCTTTTTTCTCGTTTTTGTTCTTTTCTTTATTGATATATTCTGGTTTTAACATTCCTTTAAGCACTGTTTTTTTAATCGCCAGCACTTGAGGGCCTTGTTTGTCTGGTGCGATTTGCCCTGCTGGAAAGTAGAATTCAATAAAACGATCCTTGATGGCAAAATATTGATAATGCTCTGCCGCAGGAGACGTTCCTTGTTTGAGCAAATGCTCATTTTCAGCAAGAGCGCGATCTTTTTTTAATTCATCAAATGTCATATGTGACAGTTTTTGCAGATTTTCTTTCTTTGATAAAAATAAATCATCTATTGATAAAAAATGCTGTTTCTTGAAATCAAAATTGAACAACTTCGTTTGATGTGCGCCTTTTACTCCGCCTTTCAATTCATATGTATTGAATTTAATCGCAACGGTTTGCTTGGCATAATGAATAATCTCGTAATCTATATTTAATTCGTATCGATTCTCTTCATCGACATCGCTCGCTTCGCTAAATGATGTTTTGAATTTGTCTAACGCTGTTTCTGCAAATCTTTTCATCTCTTGATCTAGCTTTTTTTGATGAAACACCGGATAGTTGACTGCATATCTCATGTATCTCCCGTCATTCACGAGGGTGACTATTTCCACTTCTTTATAGCTCGCATCTGGTTCTACCTTCTTCTTCTCCGTCCCACTTGCCTGCTGATTATGATAAAATGCAGCAATTCCGATGATGATTGCAAGTCCGCATAGGACGAGACTGATTTTCCATTTCATTGACACAATAATTCCCCTCTCGTGATGGCGTCATGCCTTGATGACGTGTGTTTGTAGGATAGACTTTGCGTGAACCCAATTTAGTTTTCATAAAACAAACTTGTCACACTTTAGACACAATTTAAAAGAGGAATAGAAAAAGGGCTTGATTTCTCAGCCCTAACATTATTTTTGCATATATAGTTGAAATAATTTCGTTTCTTCATCAATCGAACTCGCTCGATCAAAAGCCGCTCTGACCGTCTTTGTATTGTTTAAGCGCTCATAAAGCAAGGTCAATACAAAGATAAATGCCGCATCTCCATCAATGTAATCATCCGGCGCTATATAGGACATGGCACCTGCTTCTAAAAAGGCATCTGCTAATTTTTTCTCACCTAGTGTGCAACCTGTAGAAATAACGTGAACCCCTTTTAATGAAGCATACTGCTTGATTTCATCCGCTCCAAAAGCAGCGCCTCTAGGCTCTCCATCTTCGTATACATCTTCCCCTAATTCTGGCATGAGAAATGCTCCTTCTTCCCCATGAAACGATAGAAGAATGTAATCGATTTCTCCTCTATTTTTTCCAGATAACACATTGATCAGGTCATTTGGTCTTCCGATCCATTGCATATCGACTTTTACGCCGAAGTTTTCAAGTGCTGCACGCAGCGCAAAAGATTCCAGCTCACTATTTGGTCCTGCTGCTAACATGATGCGTATGGTCTGTTGATCCACTTTTATCTCCTCCAGACTATCATAAAAATAAAACCATTTTTTCCTCATCTACATATGTATGATCAGGCCATTTTAGTGCTTTTTCTTCAAGTGCGTATGACTCAAATCCAATAGAGCGATACAAGCGTTTGGCTGAGTGATTGGTCGTCACGACTGATAAATACATTTGCTCGATGTCGTGTCGTTTTCCGGCGAATGAAAGAACTTCCATTATCAAGGCCTTGCCTACTCCTTTTCCGCGGGCACCCGCTGTAACATACATCGCCGCCACATTCGCTCGGTGCTTTAATTTCTGTAAGTTTTCTTGGATGAGCGTGACCATACCCACAAGCTTCCCTTGATCAAAGGCACCAAAGGTCCACGTAAATTGTACCGAAGCAAAACGAGCTGCGTATTTTTCTATTGTACCGATTTGCTCTTCTTCATAACTCATCGCAAAGTCCTCTGGATGTAATCGTAGTGCTTCTAGTCTCAACGCGGCATATTCTTCAGCATCATCTGGAATTAACAATCGAATATTCAGAACATCGCCTCCAACAGAATGATTGATACTTCCAATTTTATCTTGAAAGGAGATTTTGATCAAAATTTTTCTCCTGAAAATAAAAAGGCATCCCATAAAAGGATGCCCCCTTCATTACCACTTACAGCGTTTCACTGGACGGCAGCAAGGGTTTTTGATATCACTGCCGCAATCGTATTCTTTCACGATATACTCGTTATGAGTCGACTCAGTGACAGGATAGTAGTTTTCAATTCTTTTGATGTTTTTATTGACGTTTGTGATATGCGTTGGATGAATTTTTCTGATGGTTTGTTCATTCGTTCTTGTGTTGACAATTTGACGTGTGGGGAAAACAACCGTTTCATCTTCTCCATGGTTTCCTCTGCGAGGTCCAAAGAAAAAATCATCTAATCGATTCCGGCTCATCTCAACACCCCTTCAATTTGTCTTTCACTTACACTCTATCGTATGTAAGAAACGTCATTCGTGATTAGATGCTTGTCTATTTTTTAAAAAATCCACTATTCATCTCGTTTTCTCTTTCTTTACAAAAGGTCATTTTTAACATATTATACAAATGATATCTTGCGCAGAAAGGACATCTATGAAAACAAAACATAAACTCTTTTTATTCATGATATTTATTGTCATCATCATTGCTCTTCCAATGCTATCACCTATGATCTTCACAAATTCAACCGAAAAAGGCGCTATCCGGAAATCAATTTACCAAGAAGGATACCCTTACCAAAGCTATTTTGCTATTTTGAAAAAAACGAAGTACAAAGATCCTGAGTATGGCCAGCTTTATGATGTTTACTGGCAGACTTGGAAAAGTGAAACAGGGATGACACCTTCTGTCTGCTATTCGAAAAAGGTCGAGGAAAATGAATATAAGGTTAGCTGCGGTACCGCCCCATAACCTTCACTCATCATCAAACACGAGGTGAACGATATGATCAATACGACACAACCAATCGAACGAAACAAGCTAGACATTGCACTTGAACTGACTCAAATGCATTTGAATCGATATGAAACGAATCATCCTGATCAGCTGAGTGAGGTTTATGCAAAATATTATGCGCTGCTTGAAGTGCTTGATTTATCTTCTTATGATCAATTGATTGATTTATTGCCAGATGAGCTAAAACAGATGCTTGAGTAAAAAACCCACTATCCATAGGATAGTGGGTTTCAGATTGTTGACAAAGGGCTAAAATGATCTTGATTTTAGCCCTTTGTCTTCTTTTCAGCGTGATAGAAAACCTTTGCAGCCCTAGGAAGGACGAGTACTGGCGCGGAGCGAATTCGACATTCGTGAGCACCAGCACGCAGGACTGACAACGAATGCGAGGGTTTTCTTTATACTCGTGCTGCCATATCGGTTTCGATTTGCTCTAAACTTCTTCCTTTTGTTTCAACTAGTACAAAGCGGGTGAACAATAGTCCGATTAAGCAGATGACACCAAATGAGGAGAAAATGACACCAAAACTGAATTGGTCTGCCAGAATAGGGAACACGAGTCCAACGGCTAACGATCCCGTCCAGTTAAAGGCAGATGAAATACCTGCGCCGATACCTCTGACAGAAAGCGGGAAGATTTCGCCGATGATGATCCACGTGATCGGTGCCCATGAGAAGGCGTAGCACAAGATAAAGCAGCAAAGTGAAATCAATGTCACCCAGTTTAAAATCCCTTCACTCACGCCAACTGCACCTAATGCGGCTGGTGCAAAGAAAGAAAGGGCCATGCCCGTTCCCCCTACGGTGAGAATCGCTCGGCGGTCGAACCGGTCAACAAATTGCAAAAAGATCACGGTGGTGACGACAAAAATGACACCGACAATGACTGTAAAACCTGCGGCAACCTGAGGTGCAAGCCCTACATTCCGAGCAATACTCGTTGCATAATACACAATGGAGTTCGCCCCTTGAATTTGCTGAAGGGTCGCCATCCCAACCCCTATGAAAAGAGCCATTCTGAATTTCTTTTGGAACAATTCGCGAATACCAGAGCGTTCTTCTTTCGCGACTTCTAAAATTTCCTGCATCTCTGCTTCAATTTCCTCATCAGAAGAGCGCAGTGATCCTAATACTTCCCGTGCTTTATGAGCCATTCCGTGTTTAATTAAATATCTCGGAGATTCAGGAAGCTTCAGCATACCAATATAAAGTACGATGGCAAATAAAGCGGCACTACCGAGCATCCAGCGCCAGCTGTCTGGAACAGGTTCAAACACAAATGCAACAATATAGCTCAGCAATAGTCCACTTACGATCATGAGCTGATTGAGCCCAGACAATTTCCCGCGGATTTTAGCAGGAGCAATTTCAGACATGTATGCCGGCACCAAAGATGAGGCTGTTCCTACGGCTGTCCCTAAAAAGATACGTGCAATGGTTAATGAAATCTCTTCTGGTGCGATAGCTGATCCGATCGCTCCGACAAAAAAGATAACGGATGAGACCAAAATAAGCTTTCTGCGGCCAAATTTATCCCCTAACAGACCGCTTAAAATGGAGCCGATAATCGCCCCACCCATTAATGAAGAGACGACAATTCCAAGCCATAATGGGCTGAGCTGAAATTCTTGCTGAATATGTCCTTCTGCCCCTGCAATAATACCAATATCATATCCGAATAAGATGCCTGCAAAGGACCCGAAAAAGAAGATAAATTTGCTTGACACTTTTTTCTCCAAGTGGATGACCCCCTCACTTAATTAACCGCTTTCATTTCATCCCGTGCTTCTACTGCACTCAGTAGAAGACCTTTCACCCTTCTATAAAACCACATACTCTGCACTCACAAGCTTTGCAAAATGAACAATTTGATCAACCGTTAAATTGAGGGATACGACTGTATGATGACCCCCGCCTTGCTTAATCCATGCTTTGACGCCGTCCCGAAAATTCGGCTTGATTTTCCAGAGCACACGTGCAACCGGTAAATGAGGTGCTGCTTCCTCCGGCTCAAAGGCTTCGACTTCTTGTATGAGCCATTTGAAATGAGTCCCAAAATCAGCAATAGAAACAACAACACCTTCCCCTGCTTTTCCATCAAACACAAGGCGAGCTGGATCTTCCCTGTTTCCGATTCCAAGCGGAGATACGACAATGACAGGTTTCGTATGGGCGAGCGCCGGATCTACTTCTAACATATGAGATTGCAGCACTGCTTCCTGCCCAGAGGTCATTTCATACGTGTAGTCCTCCATAAAACCAGTGGATTGATGATGACTCATCACCTTTAATAACCGGTCCAGCGCAGCCGTTTTCCAATCGCCTTCCCCGGCAAAGCCATACCCTTTTGCCATCAGCCGCTGTACCGCAAGCCCTGGCAGCTGCTTCATTCCATGTAAATCTTCAAAGTTCGTCGTAAAGGCATTGTAGCCGCCTTCATCTAAAAAGCGTTGGATGGCAATCTCATATCGGGCTTGCTCCTTGACACTTTTTTCCCAATCTTCAACTGAATACGTTCCATAATCCACATCATATTGCGTTAAATATTCCGCAAATAATGCATCTACCTCTGCTTCTTCTACTGCACTCACATATTCGACGAGATCGCCTATGCCAAAGTAATCAACGGTCCATCCTAGTTGAATCTGGGCTTCAATTTTATCGCCTTCTGTTACAGCCACGTGGCGCATGTTGTCACCAAACCTAGCCACTTTAATCTGAAAGCTTTCATGATAGGCAGCTGCCACGTCCATCCATTCAGCGATTTGTTGCTGCACATCCGGCTTAGACCAATGACCGGCAACAATTTGGTTTTGTTTATTTAAACGTGCATTGATATAGCCATATTCTCTGTCTCCATGGGCAGATTGATGAAGATTCATATAGTCCATATCGATCGTGTCCCACGGAATTTTTTCATAATACTGTGTGACAAGATGCAAAAGAGGCTTCTGCAAAAGATTGGTCCCGCGTATCCACATTTTTGCCGGTGAAAATGTATGCATCCACGTCATGACGCCGACAACTTCATCACGATAATTGACCTCTTTCATCAGCTTTGTGATTTGATCCGCGCTGACAGCCAGCTCCTGAAGGATCACTGGATAAGGAAGTAAACCACTCTCATTTAAGGCATCCGTCATTTTTTGTGCATCTGCTTTTACTTTCTGCAGTGCTTCATCTCCGTATAAATGCTGTGATCCGACAATAAACCAGCATTCTTTATGTTGACTTGTTAACATAGATATCCCTCTTTTCTTTATCTTGAAGGTTTTTGTCCGTAATACGCATGTTCTCCGTGTTTTCTTAAGTAATGTTTATCTAAAATTCGCTGCGGAAGAGGTTCTGCGTATTCATTTAATTGCTTTGCAAACAAATTCATTTTGGCGACTTCATCTAAAATCACACTGTTTGTGACCGCACTTTTTGCATCTTCCCCCCACGTAAATGGGCCGTGGCCTTGAAGCAATACACCCGGCACCGCCATCACATCTAAGTTTCTTTTCTCAAACGTTTCGATGATCAGCCGGCCCGTTTCTACCTCATAACCACGATTCACTTCTTCTTCTGTCAGAAATCGAGCACACGGAACAGCGCCGTAAAATGTATCGGCATGTGTTGTGCCCATTGCCTGTAAATCGAGACCTGCCTGCGCCCAAACGGTTGCCCACATGGAATGGCTATGTGATATACCGCCAATTTCCTCAAAGTGTTTGTAAAGGACAGCATGTGTTGCAGTATCTGATGAAGGGCTGTATTCCCCTTCCACTACTTCACCGTCAAAGTCGACCACAACCATGTCTTTTGCTGATAATTGGTCATACGCTATACCGCTAGGCTTAATAACGAATAGACCGCTGTCACGATCACACGCACTGACATTACCCCATGTAAATTTCACAAGTCCGTATTTCGGCAAATCTAAATTGGCTTCGTATACTTCTTCTTTTAAGCGTTCTAACATACGGTTGTCACTCCTTTCTTTGACATCAGATATGCTACTGCCGCCTCTTCAATCGGAAGGCCGTCTTGATAGCGCTTTAAAAATTCGCCAAAGCCTTTGACATCAAGTGGATCGGGTTCTATCAGTTCTTCTGATGTATGGGCAAACACTTGATGCGTGAGAAATTCAGCCAATGTTTGCTTTTGATGATGGACCATATAGGAAGCGAGGACAGCCATTCCAAACGCACCGCCTTCTCCCGCAGTAGAAACGACTGATACAGGTGTATCAAGCGCTGCTGCCACCATTTTTTGACCAACGAGCGGTGTTTTAAATAACCCTCCATGCCCTAATAACCGATCAATCGCAACCTGTTCATGTTCTTTTAAACGGTCCATCCCTATTTTCATTGCGCCAAAAGCAGAAAAAAGATGGGTACGCATGAAGTTAGCCAGATTAAAGCGGCTTTCAGCTGATCTGACAAAAAGAGGTCTTCCTTCTGGCAGTCTTGTAATATTTTCACCAGAATAATAGCCATAGCTTAAGAGCCCGCCGCCATCTCGATCTGCTTCTAACGCCTGCTGTAATAAGGTTTCGTATACCTTTTCTGACGACACTTGCACGCCTAGTGCGTCAAATGCCTCTCTAAAGATATTCATCCAAGCATTTAAGTCACTTGTACAGTTGTTCGCATGAACCATTGCAACTGGCAGTCCGTCCGGCGTTGTGACCATATCCACTTCTGGATACACACCCTTTAGCTCCTGCTCTAGCACAATCATGGCAAAAACAGATGTCCCAACTGAAATGTTCCCTGTCCGTTTTTCTACACTGTTTGTTGCCACCATGCCCGTTCCGGCGTCACCTTCCGGGGGGCAAAATGGAATCCCTGGCTGTAAGTGTTTGCCTTGATCTAAAATGGCTGCTCCTGCTGCCGTTAACACGCCAGCCTCCTCGCCTGCTAAATAAACATGCGGCAGAAGGTGACGGAGCTTCCACGGATAGCCTTTTTCTGCGATCAAGTCTTCAAATTGATGGAGCATTTCTTCATTGTAATCTTTCGTTTGTTCATCAATTGGGAACATGCCTGATGCATCCCCAATGCCAATGGCCTGCTTTCCTGTTAAAAGCCAGTGAATGTATCCTGATAGAGTGGTCATATATTCTAAACGGGAAAGATGTTTTTCCTCTTCTAATATGGCTTGATACAAATGGGCAATGCTCCATCTTTCTGGAATATGAAATTGGAAGACATTCGTCAGTTTTTGACTCGCCTCAATGGTTGTTGCGTTCCGCCATGTGCGAAACGGAACGAGGACCTCTCCTGTATGATCACATGCCACATAGCCATGCATCATAGCTGATACCCCAATTGAGCCAATGGTTTGAATGGTCACGCCATACCTTTGCTCGACTTGCTCTTTCATCTCTCGGTACGCTACTTGAAGACCTGTAATGATATCAATTAAGTTGTACGTCCAAATTCCTTCCTGGAGAGAACTTTCCCACTCAAATGCACCTTGGGCAATTGGCTGAAACGCTTCATCTATTAAAATGGCTTTAATTCGTGTTGAACCAAATTCAATCCCTAAAGATGTCCGTCCTTCTTTTAAGGCTTTGGTCGTCTTTTCATGATTCATTCTGCGTTCACCTCCATGATTGATAGCGGTTTCAATTTTAATTTTCTAGATTCATTGATTCTCTGTGCACATTCACAATATAATATTTGTACGTACATATGTCAATAATAAATATAGTTGTACATACAAAATATGACAAAAACCTGCACTTTTCTAAAGCTGGAACGTCAGAAAGGGAAAGCGCCTGTTTTTGATTCGACAACCATGTTAAAATATGTCCATACAATTTCTTCTCAATCCGAGTAGATGATCAACTGAGAAAGAAGTGAAACGATGAAAAAGAAGTACCAGATCATTATCGATGATATAAAAAGCAAAATACTTACAGGGGATTACCGGATCGGGGAACGTATTCCAACTGAATCAAGCCTGCAGGAGATGTATCAAGTGAGCAGGCATACAGTGCGAAAGGCCATCTTAGAATTGTCGAGCGAAGGTTTTTTGCGAAGTGAGAAAGGTTCAGGCACATTTGTGACCAATCAATATCAAACAAAGCCTGCGGGACATGCGCATATGAAAACGATTGGGGTTATCACGACATACATATCCGATTACATTTTCCCTTCCATCATTCGAGGCATTGAAAGCCGATTAAACGAAGAGAACTATTCGTTGTTACTGGCGAGTACGAATAATGATGTAGAACAGGAGAAAAAAGCGCTCGAAATGATGCTGTCCTTTGGTGTGGACGGACTCATTGTCGAGCCGACGAAAAGCAATTTATACAACCCGAACATCTCGTACTACCTATCTTTTAAAGAACAGGATGTACCGCTCATTATGATCAATGCCTATTATGAGCAGTTAGAGGTTCCTTTTCTCTGTTTGGATGATGTGAAGTCCAGCTATTTAGCCACAAAAGAGCTGATCACCTCGGGACATCAGCAAATCGGCCTGATCTCAAAAACAGATGATTTACAGGGAAAGTACCGAATGAAGGGCTATATTCAAGCGCTCGGTGAAGCCAAGCTTAATTTCCTGCCTGAGCACGTCCTCTTTTTCGATACAGAATCGAAGCAGCATTTGGGGGATGATATTAAAACTTTCTTATTAAAGCATCAGCATGAGCTGACTGCCCTTGTTTGCTATAACGATGAGGTTGGATTAGAAGTTGCCAATGTATGCAGTGACATCGGTCTGTCCATTCCAGAGGATCTTTCCATTATTGGACAGGATAATTCGTATATTGCCCAGAAAAATGCCCATGTGAAGCTGACAACACTGACGCACCCTCAGGAGCAAATGGGCCGGGATGCAGCAGACTGGATGATTAAAAAGGTGCAAGGGAAGAAGAATCTCCCTCATCAAACCTTTTACGAACCTGAATTGGTTCCAGGTGAAACGATCAAACAAATGAATGCAAGAAAAAAATGAGCCCTTTTTGGAGAAGGCTCATTTTTTATATGATTAGATCTCTTCTTTAGGGGCAGGCACTGCGCATACGCCATCTGCACATGCTGCTTCAAATGAATTAGAAGCCGCTTTATCAGCTTGAGCTGCTTCTTCTGTCCAAGCCGTTTCAAGTGCACGCAGGAAGGTATCGGCTGGCTGTGCACCTGCCACTGAATATTTGCCATTGATCAAGAAAAACGGAACAGCATTGATACCAAGCTGTCTCGCTTCTTGTTCGTCTTTTCGGACATGATCTGCAAACTCTTCGCCGCCTAGAACTTGCTGTACTTCCTGCAAATCAAGACCTGCTTTTTTTGCAATATCTAAAAGGGTTTGACGATCACCAACATGCTTTCCATCTGTGAAATAAGCTTGAAACAGCTCTCCCATGACGAAATCGCCTTTTCCCATTTGACCAGCATATTGCGCCAGCTGGTGGGCATCAAAGGTGTTTGTCAACACGAGTGGATCAAATTGAAAATCGATTCCTTTCTCTTTGCCGGCCTGCTTCACCTGCTCATTCATCGCCATGGCCTGGCTGCGGCTCATCCCATATTTTTTGACGAGCATATCATGGACATCAAAATCGACCTGAGCAGGTGCATGTGGATCAAGCTCAAAGCTTTTAAACTCGATTTCTACCTGTTCCTTTTGAGGGAATTGTTCAAGCGCTGTTTCTAGTTGTTTTTTTCCTATATAACAAAAAGGACAGGCGATATCTGACCAGATTTGTACTTTCATCTTCATCTTCCTTCCGTGTTTACGCTTTTTCTTTAACGATGTAACAATTATAGTTACAACAAATCGGTTATGTCAAGATTCTGATCTTGATTGAAATGAAAAAACCTCTCCTTTTAAGAAAGGAAAGGCTTTGAAAATGACTATTCTAAATTGGCATGGTGACCGTACATTTTATGAGTGTCAAGTTCTTTTATTTCCATTAAACGTAAAATGACCGCATCGTATGTCAGAAGTAGCGCTTGCTCAAATAGCGAGCCCATTGGCTGAATGGTATGATGGCTTCCTTCCTGTTGATCCTTTGGTGCACCTGACAGTAAGATGACTTTATCCGATAGATCAGCTAGAGGTGACTCAGCAGAAAGCGTGAAAGCTGCCACTTTTCCGCCAATTGCTTTCGCCTTTTTTGCAAGGACAAGCAAAGTCTCTGTTCGGCCAGATCCGCTCCCCACAATCAAGAGATCTTCTTCAGTAAAGGAAGGTGTATTGGTCTCACCGACCACATAAGCCTTGACTCCAATATGCGAGAGTCTCATGGCAAATGATTTTCCCATCAAACCAGACCTGCCAGCACCTGCCACAAAGACCTTTCTTACAGTTAAAAGGCTTGAAACAAGCCGCTCTGCTTGATCGTCTTGAATAGCGGGCGAGTGCTCAGAAAGCTCATTTAAAATGGCTTTTACATAGTCACTGGTCTTCATGATTGTGCGATCAGCTGCTTCATTTGTGCGGCCACTTCTGCTTTATTGTCCTGGCTTGCGATACCGCCGCCGACAATGATCAAATCAGGGTTTAATTTCACGACTTCAGGTAACGTATCAAGCTTAATTCCGCCTGCAATGGCTGTTTTTGCTTGTTTGACGACTTGTTTAATGGTCATAAGGTCAGCAAATGAGTTTTGTCCAACCGCTTGCAGGTCATAGCCTGTGTGTACACAAATATAATCGACTCCTAGCTCATCCAGCTCTTTTGCCCGGCCAGCGATATCTTTGATACCAATCATATCCACTAAAATCTGTTTCCCTCTTGCTTTCGCTTCTTTCACCGCTCCTTGAATGGACATATCTTCTGCCGCTGCAAGAATGGTCACGATATCTGCTCCAGCTTCGGATGCCTGCTGCACTTCATAGCCGGCCGCATCCATAATTTTCAGATCGGCGAGTACACGTAAGTTTGGAAATGCCTGTTTGACTTCTTTGACGGCACGCAAGCCTTCGTTGATCACAACAGGTGTTCCAATTTCGACTACATCGATAGATCCTTCTACTTCTTTGATCAGCTCAATCGCTTCTGGTATATTCACTAAATCTAATGCTAATTGTAATTTCATGAACATTCACTCCCGTTTTTTCATCTCATCTTCAAGAGCTCCGTGAATAGGGCTTCTTGAACGATGAAATGAGTATAACAACAGGATGGAAGCAATCCAAGTACGCACTTTTTTTTTACATACTATACTTTTTCGCATATGGTTACAAAAAAGATACTGTCTTTCGACCAGTATCTCAGCGCGCGGACAAACCCTCGCATTCGGTGTCAGGTCTATGTTGTGATGCCGCCTTTCCTATACTGCAAAGGTTTTCAAATCACGCTGAAAAGAAGACAAAGAGCTAAAATAAAGTGATTTTAGCTCTTTGTCTACAACGGTAGTCTTTCTATTTATCATCCTTTAAAAAATTGCTGTCGAGATACTGTTTTCCCCAATCATACATCGACTCTAAAATCGGCATTAAGCTTTCTCCTAGTTCTGTGAGTGAATACTCAACCTTTGGCGGAACGACAGGATAAACCTCCCGATGCACAATATGATCTTCCTCTAATTCTCTTAGCTGATTGACAAGCATTCTTTGCGTAATCCCAGGCATTAACGACTTTAGCTCACCAAATCGTTTTGTCCCTTCTCTGCCAAGGTGCCATAAAATCAGCATTTTCCACTTACCGCCGATAATATTCAGCGTCAGCTCTTTTTCGCAATTGAACACTTTATTTTCCATACGTGATGACAACAACATACACTCCTTTGGTTCAAACCATTTACGCTTTATCATATACTGCGGCAAATTAGATTGTCGAGCATACGGTCTTCGTTATTGATTCTGTTTATTCACAAAAGACATGACAGCCTCTGTCATTTTTTGTGCTTCTTTTGGCGCTCTGTCTGATCCAAACCATTTATTCAAGTCACTGTGGCTCAGCGAATGGACCCGAAAGACAAACTTAGAACCTTTATCATGATTCAGTTTTTCTGCAAATCGGTACACCTCAGGATTTTGCCAGCCTGTAACCAAATAGACTGGAGGTACATTCTTTTGATTCATATAAGTGACAGGTGATGCCTTTGTCCAATTCTCCTCTTGTTTGCCAAAGACTTTTTTGTACGATGGGATGGCTTGTATAAATTGATTGAGGTTTAACGGTCCGTCTAGAACAACAATGGAATTGATCGTTTTTGGCGACAGTCCCACACGCTTTAAGTAAGTCGAATCTGTGGCCACCAGTGCTGTCAAATGACCGCCCGCTGAGTGACCCATGACATTGATTTTTGATGAGTCAATTTGATACTCATCTGCATGATCCTTGACCCATTTGATGGCGTTTGCCGTATCATCTGCCATCTGCTCATAGTTGGCATCAGGGTGAAGCCTGTAATTCATCGAAACAAACACATACCCTTGACCAGTAAAATAATCCGCCTTTGAAGCAACTCTATTCTTATCTCCGCCTGTCCAGCCGCCGCCATGGAGATAGATCATGACTGGGTGCTTCTTCTTTTTGTCTTCATCTTTGCCCTTTGGCATGTACATATCGAGTGTTTGCTGTTTGTTTTGTGTGTCTGCATAATGGATGTTTGTCGTCGGCTTAGGCTGGTTGAAGCGGAACACAAAGAATGCACATACCAATAAGCCAGCGATGACTGCCGCAAATAAAAACCATTTCATCATTCGATTCAATGTCATTGCACCTTTCTATGTTGGGATGGAGAAGCATGATTCGCACATATGTAGAGAGACTAGCCCGATTCATTTGAAACGACTTGTATGACTTGAACCGTTTCACAATAAAAAGAAAAATACTGTTCTTCATAGTCTTCGACAAAGTAATTGATGTTTTCCCAGCCTCTATCCAAAAGCTGAATGTCCAATAAAATATAGTCATCATTTGTTAACTCCAAATCTTTGATTTGAACAGAAGAGACATTGGTGAATTTCAGATGAATGTCTGCTTGCAGATTCGGGGAATCATATGGGATGTGTAGAACAATACAGTTGATCAAGTCGTAATGTTCATTATACTCTTTAAAGTAGTGAAATTCATTGATTTGCTTTAGATGGTTGATATTGAAATCAGGGATTTGTTTCTGGATTTTTTCATTTAGAAACCATGTCATCGTTTGTCCTCCAAGAGGTTATTGTATAAGTGCAATGATTCGTTTTCTTGTTTCTTCATGGTATTGAACATAGGAATGCAATAAAGGATACGATTCAAGGATATGTTGATACGATTTGATTTGGGGATATTGCTCTTCAAATGACTGACGCAGCACGTTTAACTGTTTTTTCGGTATTCGTTTATGATCGACCACATAACTTAAGCTGCCTGCAACAAGTGAAAAAAACATATAAAAATCATCTAAAAATATACCAGTTTCCTCTTCAAAAGAGACGATATCATCTGGATAAGCATAATCTAATAAGTATTGATAACGTTGTTTTAAATCATCGAATAAATCTTGTTTATCACGGCTGATTTTCATGGATCTTTCCCCATTCTCTGAATGTTTTTAATTCTTATTTAGACGCTAATGAGATCTTCCTATACACTGCAAATAAATTCCTGTGAGTCGAAACATACGTTTTTCGATTCTATTGCGAGTAACATCCCATTGATGTTAAATAGAAAATTTGCATTTGCTTCAAATTCTTCAAGTAGTTCATTTTTAAGGTTCCCTATCCCTTGAGGATGGTAACTGCATTCGAAAATTTGCCAATTCATCTCTTCTTGTATCAATTCTTCAAATCTATCATTACCTTCACCCCCATTATAATAAAGACTTGCCACATTCATAAATCGCAATTCATGATGCCGAGCATCATTTATTTCAGTTATACTAATGCTTATGACTAGTTCTTTACTAAAAAAATCAAATGAGAGTGCCAGTACATCACAGACACCATCTAAATAATCGATCCATTTCTCTATACTGCTAAACAACTCATTCACTCCCCTAACGTATTCCCCTATTTTTTCAGGATGAACTCTATTCTTATCTTGTCACGGAGTTTGTAAATATTCTTCAAATGAAATAAAGTCCGCTTTTTTTCGAAATTTGCTTAAGATATTCTGATCTCCTGTAAAAATAACATCTGTCGAATCAAAAAATCCGATTTCAAACACAGCTTGAGGAATAACGGGTGTATAATTCACGTTCCAATATCGTTCATTATCTTCAATTTGAGGTATTGAACTGATATTCAAATGATCTACATGACGAGGCAATGCGGTCAAAACAGCGAAAATAAAAGAATAGGAATAGTCATGTAAGAATTTTTTGAAATGTTCACCCTTCAGAAATAAAAAATCCGTATAATCTGGCATTACTTCTGAATGGGATTGATTTTGCCGATCATGAAGCATTGTGAGTGTCACATCACTTATGACCCAATGATACTCTTCTACGTTTAAATTGATTTTCTTCATTAATTCATTTACTTCGAATAAATTTTTCTCATTTGCTAATACGATTCTCATTACTTGCTCCACCTCATCAATTTAAAACATCAGACGAAACTAAAAATATTCTACACTATCAAAATCTGACCATAATCTCCAGTCAGTGTTCGTGTTTATATTTACAATGAATAACCTTATCTTCAAATACATAGAACATGTAGATATATGTAAAATTTATTATTTAGTTTTATAATTTCGAATAAGTTCTTTTCTAAAATCATCAGGAAGTTTTTGATTCGGAAATACAACTGAAATCCAATCTAATACAATCTCATCTAAAGTTCTCCACGTTTTTAACAATTGTTTATTCATCTGTTCTAATTGATGAATCGCTAATACTCCTATCTCATAACCTCTTTCGCCATAAATGATCCATTTTGCAGAAGGGGAAACCCATATCACACGTGAAGCAATATCCATCATGCTATCATTTACACTCTCTATCGGATAATCCGTTAAGAGATCAAGGTAATCACTTGGCGTGAGGTTTAATGGGATTTTCACCCAAGGATAATAACCAAAATCACGATAATAATCATCCATGCTCTTCTGCTCATCTAATACAGCCATGAGTATATAGTCATCATGATGATTCAAAGCTAAACCTTTTAACATTTCCCAGCTATCATCTGATAACAACCAATGGAATTCTTCGAATAAATAATGAGGGGGGTTCGTTTTCAACACTTGATCAGGGAATGTTTTTGTACTGTGAACGAGCGAATGAACAAACAATAAAACATGTTCAAGTTCTTTTGGATCGGATATAAACAAATGTTTCACTTTACGCTCCTTTCATATCTTCGGATGGGTCTATCATCAGTCATTAATACTCCATTTCACCGCTTTAACATGACGCATAATGAGATAGCATTTGAGTGAAATAGTCATCGAATATTTTTTGATCCTTCAATAATCCTTCAAGCCAATTTGCTAAAACAGGGTGATTCAGTGGTTTCCAGCCTTCTTTTAATAACCTATTTTGCACAGAATCTTTTGTTGATACCATCCCAATGATACAAATTTCCATATCTCTATCTGCCCAAATCGCCCACTGCAAAGAATGCGATAACCAGATCACTATGTATGAATTCGTTATGATATCATCCGCTATTGACTCTTTTGGGTGCGTCCATAGTGCATTTACATAATCCTCACCTGTAATATCCACACTCGCTTTCAGCCAATTATAATACCCAAATTCCTTCAAATAATATTCGGCTGGATCTGGTTGAAGGACTGCAGTCAAAAATTCTCTATCTTGTGTAACAGCTGATAACTCTTTTATGGTTGGTAAAATATCATCACTCAATGCCCAATCAAACTCTTGAAACAAAAAACAATCAAATGTCTTCCGGAAGACTTGTTGTGGCAGCATCTTATTTGTGTCAAACACATGGTCTACTAAATTCTTATAGAATTTGAATTCTTTTTCTGAACGAATAAATAAGTCTTCAAGCCGTTTCAAACAACTACCTCCACTCTTGTCGAACTAGTAATTTTTTAATTCTTCCTCTATATCTTCTTTTAATGTTTGAATTTCAATTGACACCGAATCATTTCGATTATAGAAAATGGACGGATTGATTCCATCTGCTATCATTCCCGGCAGCCACTCTTCTATAAAATCGTCTAAATCAATCATTTCTGGCATAGATTTTCCCCATGGTTCAATCGAACAATAAGCGGCATGCTCCTTTGTCGGCCAAAAATGAAGCTGCGTTACACCATATTCATCCTCTGACATCACCCATCCCTTCTCGTTTCTTAATGACCAAACCTCTTCAAAATCAACAATCTTTTTGATGAAATAGTCATAACGTTTTTTCGCAGGTAATTGGATGGTGGTTTCTAATTCTTTCGGATGCATGGACAAGCGTCACTCCTTTTATTTAGATTGAGCCTTAGCCATAAGAATATAGCAAGCTGATATATAGGAACTATTGGTACTTTTCTATCCAGTCATTCAAATCATCTGCACAATGCAAGTAAGAATGAGGTGAATCTTTCAAATCAATTCCACTCAAAAGAATCAACATATCCCAAACTTGATCATCGGCTATTTCTGGATCGTCTGCAGAAATGTAAATTTCAGCCCAATCAGATACTTGTTCTCTGGTAATCGTCCCCTCTAAGACTTTTCGTATTTTATTTAAACAGTCTAGCATTTTTAGTTCGTCCATTAATTACATCATTCCTTACTCAACACTCACTTCACGTTGTAAACTGCCTATATTTCATATTTGATAATATCCTCCATTGACATACCTTTAAAATATAAAGAAAGAATGCTTTTAATAGTGTATTCGCTAAGTATACCAATCGGGTTAAATATCATTTTAGCCGTTGTTGAATCAGCAATCTCTAAGTCCATAACAGGTGCAATGGAACCTTCTTTTCCCTCGCTCACGTAATAATTTCCATCTCGGTATTCCACGAATTTCAGATTTTGTAGATCCTCTTCTTTTATAAAATCTTGATTTATTTTTGTGATGACTTTCCATGAACCATTTAAAAAGCCTGTCAAACCTGAATTTGCAACAAATAGCCCATTCTCTTTTTTCATCAATTGTTTTAACTCTTTTTTTTTCTATTCTTTCATCAACGAATAAATCATAGTATTGAATTAAAATATCATCATATTGCTTTTTTCCCTCACCTGAAATGATTAAAGCATAGCTCATTTTTCCAATGTCCTCTAATGGGAGTTCAATGGTTCTATTTTAGATAAAGTTTTTGCTTTTTTAGTTGTTACTTTAATATCCATTACTTCTTTCTCATTTAAATCATCAAAATAGTGACTGCCTCCATTGTTTAAGACCGTCATGATTGTCAAAAGCGTCTCATCAATCGTTGGCTTTCTTTCCAAATGTTCCTCAGTCATTTCATAGAATTGTTCGATCGCTTCTTCAAAAATATCTAGTCCGTCATCACCAATCATGATGTTCTTTTTCTTATGTTCTTCTTCCCAAAAGCCCATTTAGAATACACTCTTTATATATTGCGTTCTTTATTTCATCAAGTGTTATGTATGCTATTCTCATTTCGCTTTATCACGATAAACGTATACTTGTATAAACTGTTTTATTTGCACGTTTGAAAAGTGCCACTTCATGATCCGTTAACCATTTAAGCTCTCTCATATGATAAGAAATTTCTTCTAAGTAGGTATCGGTTTCAGCAATTAATTTTTTATCTAAGATATTTCGTTTATTATCTTCAACTACAAGATAAAGAGTAAACTGATTTAAATCTAATTCGATAAGTGGGTGAGCTTTCTTTTTTTTATCGGGACTTAGTTTTGTTTTCCCTTTAATCTCCGCTTTATATTCCTTCTCTTTCATTTTCTTAAATGTCGCTTTGACTAGCTGACTGCCCCATTTTTTTAGTTCACACAGATAGAGCATCCCATTTTCCAAAATCTCTGCTAAGATTTTTTTCTTATTTATTGCATTTTCAAATTCACTGTAACAAAAGGGTACTTCTAGCTCATACGTATTTTTTAAAAATAGCATGTTAGGTTCTTCTTTTGAGGTACTAATTAATTTGTAGTCTTTAAAAGATCCACATATCAAAACAATAGCCTCACAATCTTTCGTTTGAAATTTCTTTTCTAATTCATATAAAAACATTTCAGTCATACAAAGGGATTGACTAGCTAAAATTCCACGATCGTCATCTGACATTAATTGTATATTTTTCAAATACACTTCTTATAAGTCTCCTAATAAAATTTTAATCACCTTGGCCTTGAATGTTTGCTTATTTTATTCCTTTGCTTTCTTTACTGCAAATGCTCTTCTTTATCTTGTTCCCATTGAAGCACCATTTCTCTTCCTTTTAGACCGGTTGAAAAAATCCTAGCTGCTTAGAAATTGAAGAATTTCTGTTGCTTCTTCATAAAGTTCATCAATTAATGGTAAAATCATTCCCCGCAAATCTGCTTCATTTTCAAATTCTATTAAATATCCTTTTTTGCTCACGAGATTATTGGATACACAAATCCAAATATCAAGATGGTCTATACAATAACCTTGATCACCTTCTTCACCATCATGAAACTCTTCGCCATTTAGATAATCTACTGAAAAATATATGGATGAATGATAACCTGCTGTAAAACAATCTGAGACTTGAATTTCTCTCCCTCTAGATTTTTTTCCATATACGAATCGTCCAAATTCAGCATTGATCGTAAACCTAAATCTTTAAATTTTGCTTGTTTTTCTTTCACTAGATTCAGTGCGATATTTGATATCTCTTTTCGATATCTGCGATAGATTCTTTGGTCAGCGTGTTTAATTTAACTTTCTTCAACTTTTCCTCCAGTATAAAACCCTCCCTAATTCCTAGAGAGGGTTTTAAATTTAATACTAAAAGTAATTCATGACATTCTTACTACTAAATTAATTTACTTCTATATAGCTTATTTTCTACCAAAATATAAAGATATTCTCCAACTACTTTGTAAGTAGGATCACACTGTGAGGGATCAATTCCATCTAAAAATAATTTCATAATAAACATTTCATCGTCAACTATTTTAAAAGCATACTGTTTATTTTCCATATTATTAAATAACAAGATTTGACTCTCAGAAACATATAGTTGGTCACAGTACCTGTATTCTTTTCTATCTAGGTGGTACATTTTCTTTTTTTGACATGACTGATTTTCAGGGTTTAAATCGTAAGAAAAAGTTGAAATAACAATTGTTTGCTCTTCTTCATAGCTAGTGTATAGTTCTGAACCTAGAGTTTGTATTGAAGAGCATTCATACATTATCCCTTTAAATTCTTCCTCAAATAACATTTCTCCTATAATTAAGTTAATACAGTAAATTCCTTTACCCTTAGGATTTAATTCATCAAATATCCCCTCTTCTGACATACCAATCCATAATAATCCATTTTCATCCAGATGAAATGTATTGACACCTAGTAAAAATGAACATATTTCTACCATATTATTTTGTTTTAAATCTAAAAAATTTATTTTACATATATAATCTTGTTCAAACACAATGACAATGGTATCGTTTATTTCTTGTATTAAATAAATATAGCTATCAGAATCAAGTTCATTTAATGATTTATTCATTATAATAATATGATCCTTGACTACTTGAAGTATTAGTTGATCATCAATAAGAAATACCTTATATATTTTCTCATCTCTTCCAACATTAAAATAAATTAGATCTTCTTTTGGAAAATCAATTACTTTCTCTGTAGTTATTTTACTTATCAATAATCTCAACTCCTAATATGGAAAGCTTGTTCTTAAAGTACCATCTTTTTGGACTACCACTCTAACTCTCTTTGTTTTTTTTCCTTTCCCATTGACACCAACATATTTTTTATAAGTTTTCTCATAAACTGTTGAGCCAGGTTTATTCCCAGCTCTAGCCTTTCCCGTCTTCAAGGTATCCCGTGTAGTTCTTTTTAATGTTTTATTACTTCTAAATTTTCCCTTATTTTTCTTTTTAGATTTTGCAGAGTGACCTGATTTGATATGGTCCCAATCAACACTCTTTACTTTTCGTTTTCCGCTACTTTTCGTAAAATTATAAGCCCTTTTCGCTCCCTTTAATTTTCCACCACCCAAAAATCCTGATACGGTTGCAGCCGCCACGCCTTTCCAATTTTTTCCTGATTTATGTGCTTTGTATCCATCATATGCCGCAAATCCTGCATTGACAACAAACCATACCCAATGGCCGTCTGGGTCCACATTCATGACTGGGTTGTTGTTTCCATAGGTATATCCGTTTTGATCTAGTGAATCTCCATCGCTTCCTGGGTCTGGGTCAAGTGATAAGAATACGCCGTTTTTTGGTTCATAGTATCGGGCGATTAAATAGTAAAGTCCTGTTTCTTCGTCGAAGCGGTAACCAGCATAGCGATATGGGTTTCCTTTTACTTCTTCATCTTCTTTTACTTTTGTTGGAACGCCCCATGTATCGTATTCGTACTCAGCGGCGATTTTTCCTGCACTATTTGTGATGGCTATGACATCACCGTGTGCATTGTAGTGATAGAAATATTTTTTCTCGTTTTGTGTGAATGCAAGGAGTTGTCCACTGTCACCGTATGTGTATAATTTTGTGACTTTGTTGTCTCCATCTGTTTCATATAAAACATTCAGGCTGTCGCCGTCATAAAAGTAATTGGTGACTTTTCCATTCACTGTTTTTTGAATTCTGTATCCACGCTCATCATATTTGTAAGTGACAAGTGGCTTGTCTTCGCCTTTTTTCGTGATGGCCGTTATGTTATCTTCTGCATCCCATTCATAAAGGAATTGTCCGTCAGACGTTCGGTTGCCATTTTTGTCATAAGTTAAAGTCTCATCATTTACCTTTGTCAGTTGGTTCATGATGTTGAATGATGCGTTGATTGTTTTTTTAGTGCCATTTTTTTCAGTCGTAACTGTTTTTCTGTTTCCAAACCCATCATATGTGTACTCAATGACCGTGCCATCTGGATGACTTTCTTTGATCAATTGATCTAATTTTCCATATTCATAACGAATCTTCCCGTTGCTTCCTTGATCAACCGTTATTCTGTTTCCATTTTGATCATATTCGTAAGCTTCGTTTAAGATCGTCGTGCCTTGGCTTGTTCCAATGTGCAAATCATTGATTAAGTTGCGCTCATCATAAGCAAAGCTAGCACCACTGCCGTTACCTGTAATAAAGGACTGGACATTTCCGTTTTCATCATAATCAAACGAATACGTAGAACTCGAATCCTTCATCTGCGTCATTTGATCAAGCTTATTATAACTGAATTGGTTCGTTCCTTTTTGATTTCCGTGTGTCCACTCAAAGTATTTCAGTTTATCTGAATTGGTTGGATACGTCCAAGTTTGGCTGCTGCTGCGCTCCGTTAACTTTGTGATGCGGTTTTGTTGGTCGAACGTTCTGTTTTTGGTTGTGTTTTGTTCTTTGTTGACAACCGTTGTTTCGTTCCCGTTTTTATCATAGCTAAAGTGATATTTTTCTGTCCCATTGTATGACTTGGATTTCACTCGGTCTGTTCCATCATACGTGAGAGACACTTCATGTCCATTAGCAGAAATGGTTTTGATTAAGTTGCTATTCGCATCATATTCACTTTTTAACACATTTCCTAATGGATCAATGGTTTTTGTCAATTTGCCCATAAGGTCGTATTCAAATTGATACGTCTGATCTGACTCTGCACGAATGGTTTTCGACTGTTCATTGCCCTCTTTATCATACGTTCTCACAATGGATGTCCCGTTAGACAAAGTGATTTTCTTCAGCTGATCAGCCTGGTCATATTCGAATGTTGTTTTTTCGCCTTTCGCGTCGGTTTCAGAAAGCTTTTTGCCCGTTTCGTCGTAGGTAGATTGAGATGAGTAACCAAGCTCATCCTCTTCTTTAACAGCATAGTTCCCTTTCTCGTCGTAAGTGGTTTTCGTTAAAAGACTACCTTCTACTAGACGGATATCATCAAACCAAACCGTTCCAGTCGCGCTTTTTTGGAAAACAATCTGAACGTCGACTTTTTTCAATGGTTTTGTTTTTGGTATGACAACCGCTGCTCGGTTCCACTCTTGTGTACCGGTTGGGAATTTCGCATTAAACGTTCCTGTTGTGCCATCTGTATACGTGACGGACGCTTGAAGTGAGTAATCATTTTCATTTGAGGCTTTGACACTTTCAGCCTTAGACATCCCAGTCAATGTGACATACACAGATTGATCATTCGCACTTTGTTCAATCGGTACAGATTGTTTATAGATGGCATTTGCTTGAGTTGAAGAGGTTCTTGTCATTTTTAACGAAACGTCATCGTTAAAGCCTTCTTCATTATCTAATGAACCACCTGACCCACTCCAGCTTGTTGTTTTATCCGTAAAGGAATTATTTTTTACTGGATTATAACTTGATGAAACTTCGCCTTTTTCTAGCTGAATCTCATCGAACCAAGCTTTTCCTTTTCCAGCCTTATCTCGATGATCCACTTCCATATAGATCACAGCTTTGCCTGCATGAGATGGCGTCGTAAACGTGACTTGGCGTTTTGTCCAATCGTTTTTGCCTGATAATGTGCTGTAGCCATTGCTGATCCATTGAATTCGCTTATTATTTGTATCTCTTAAATCAATGTTAAAAAATGCTCTTGCTTTCGTTAGCTCTGTCTTTATTTTTCCACTCAGTGTATACGTCGTATTTGGCTCTAGTATTACTTCTTGAGTAGCAGAAGAATAGCCAAGTTCGGTTCCTTCCGTTGTGGATTGTGAACTGATCTCTAACACTCGATTACCAGATAACACACCACTTTTTCCAGCTGTTTGCGCTAATTTCCCGTCATCCTTAGATGCTGTAAGCTTCCAGCCAGTTAGCGTATCTTCAAAACTGCCATTTTTCAATATACTCGCACCTGCAGCAAGTTCTTTACTCGTTTGTACCAAATTCCCGTACGAGTCATAAATGCTTGCTGAAGACATATTTCCACTTTGATCTGTCTCAGATACAGCATCTAATCCATCGTAGGCGATATCTGTAATATCCCCTTCTGTATCTTTCACTTTAGTGACATCATTATTTTTGTTATACTCGTAGGTTTCTGTCCCGTAAGCATCTTTCGCCTGAATGACGTTGCCATTTTTGTCATACGAATAGCTTTCTGTAGTTTTTCCTTTTTCTACATCATTGGGGTCAGTTTCTTCTACGATTTGGTTTCCTTCATATTTCGTTTTAGTCGTAATTTTAAGCCCTTCCGCATCATCTACAACTTGAATCGGGTTGGCTGCTTCGTTATACGTATACTGTATTTTCCGGCCGTTTGGCTGCGTCAGCATGAGTGTCTTTTTAGATAAATCATATGCGTACTCAAAGGTTTCTTTTTTTGCATTGATCGCTTTGACTAAACGGTGATTTTCATATTGGTATTCTGTAAAAACAGGCTGATCTTCTGTGCTGTTTTGAGAGAATTGTTTAATCAATCTGCCTTCTTTGTCGTATTCATATGAGATACTCGTTCCATCTGAATCAATGACTTTCATTAGGAAGCCTGCATCATACTTATATGAAAGCTTTTTTCCTTTTGGTGCTTGAACCGAGATGATATGACCATCTTCATCATATTCCATTGTTATTTTTCGGCCAGATGCATCTTCTATTGATGTGAGCTGATTGTTTTCGTTATATTTGTATGTCGTTGTATTTTTATGTCCATCTACAACCTTGGTGATTTTCCCACCGTTTTTACTAAAGTGCGCAAAGGTTTGATCCTTCGTTTTTAACATGTATTCATCTTTTGATTCCGTTAATTCAAGGAAAATACCTGTTGGTGGTTGATACGTACCATCTGCTTTTTTTGTAAAAACATGAGTTGTGGCATCCTCATCAATATAGATGGCCCCTTCTTTTGTTGGCGTGATGCTTGTTTCTACATCTGCGTACCACCCTTGACCAAACAGATGGTCAGCTGCATCTAAACTGTTGTAGGTGCGAGCAATTCCAAGTCCCGGTCCTCTTCCATCAATCGACATTTCTTCTTCACTGACAATGACATTACCAGTTGCACCATTAAGCTGACCGTCTGGTATATCAATAATCGACCAGTAATCCTCTGTTCCAAGAAATTCGGCCCCTTCATGGAATGTCGGGTTAAAGGCTGGTGTCGGAATGGTTTCTCCATTTGCATCGTAGGCGGAAAGGGTAAAGGAGTAGTTCTTGCGTCCTTTATAATTTCCATTCGCATTTTCATATACTGGTGATGGGTCTAGCGCTAATTCTCCGCCCTTTCCATCTGTATGAAGCACATATTTCCCACTTTTAACTTCAGTAGGAGTCGGCCAAATATTCTTGTTTTGTGTTGTCCAGTGATCGACATCACCCACATCAAATGATTGATATGCCTTACCATTATAGATGTTAATTTTATATCCTTTTGCATTTTTCACTTTGTCCCAATGTAAATTGAAATAACCTGTTTGGCTCTCTTTTGTATTGGTATAAGCATATCCAGATAAAGCTTTCGGTCTAGATAAATCAGGTAAAGTTGGTCCAGCTGGCGGTGAAGCAATAGCTTCTCCATCTTTATTGTAGGCAATCACTCTGAAGGAATAATGTTTTTGAGCCGCATCTCCTCCAGCATTTTTGTAAGTCGCACCAGGATGAATTGGAAGCTCCGCCCCTTTGCCATCTTTGAGGTGCAATGCATATTTACCTGCTTTGATCTCAGCAACTGTCGGCCATACTTTTTTCCCTTTTGTTGACCATGATGTTTGATTCCCAAGATCCAATGTCTCGTAGCTTTTCCCATTAAACATTTGTAATTTATAACCGGTCGCACCGGAAACTGAATTCCAAGAAAGATCAAAGTAACCTGTTGCGTTGTTATTATTGAAGCCTTTTGTACTAGGTGCTTTCGCTCTAGCTACATTTGGCACGACAGGTTTTACTTTTGCTGACATTGCGCCTTCACCTTGGTCAAAAATTGCACTTACAGCTACCCAATAATTTTTACTTGTCGCATAATTGCCGCCTGAGTTTTTGTAAACTGGAGAAGGATCAACTGCTAATTCAGTGCCACCTTTTCCATCTAAATGAAGTTTATATTTTTTAGCTGCAATCTCGCTTGCTGTCGGCCATATATTTTTTCCTTTTGTACTCCATGATGCTACATTTCCAACTGAAATGGCTTCATACTCTTTTCCGTTATATAGCCATACTTTATAGCCTTTAGCACCAGACACCTTTTTCCAACTTAAATTGAAGTAACCTGTTCCATTTCCATTACTAAAACCTTTTACAGTTGGTGCATTTGCCTGTGGAATGGTATACGTTACTTCAATGACTGGTTTTTTGGTTGAGTTTGTTGATGAGATCAGTTTTTTCCAATGGTCTTGTTTATTTCCATTCGCATGTAATTTAAATCCATAGTTGGCTGTCCCACTATTCCAAGCTTTGATGGTCGATGTCACATCATAGCTCGCCCATTGTCCTTTATATACATTGGCTTTGCCGATGTTTTTGGAGCTTGGTTTATTGTTCCATGTTAGTTTTGTATGGTCATAGTTGGCATTCACTGTATCCAGCCAAAGACCAGTAGCCTTCGTCCCGTAATATGAATGAGCAACATATGTTTTAAGCGTCGCTTTTGTTACATTCATATTTTGAATCGGCTTGAATGAATTAAACTTCATAAACGCATAGTTTGTACCAGTTGTTTTATCGTAATAACCTGTTTTGAGTACATAACTTTTAAGTTTAGCATCCCATTTTTGCGTAGAGGATGAATAATTTGTTGTTGGGTACTTACTCATGATAAATGTGTCTGCTGACACAGATAAAGAAGTCGAAGGATCGATAGACACAGGATAAACTCGTTCAGGATCTTTGAGCCATTTTTCATCTGCTGTCACACGAAGTAAATAACCATCGTCTTCTTTTTCTAGTTTAAAGCTCACATCTTCTGAGCGAGCCACTTCACCTGACTTTTCATCTAAATTAGAATCCGTCATAAACGGTTTAGGGACTTGAAAAATGGTCCGTTTTTTCTGATCATAAAATGTAATAGAACCGTCTTCCTCAATTTCCCCAGTTAGATCAGTCTTTATTTTAAATGTAAATGAATTGTAGCCATCATATTGATTGAGTACAATATCTTCTTTGTTGTTTTCATTAAAGGTAAATGATCGTAAATCTATATTTGGAAATACCTCTTCATATGTAAGCTCGTTGGTGTTCTCTTTAAATTGTGCAGAGGTATCTTTGGAATTGATTTCTGATTTGTTTTTCCCTGAAGCGTTTAAAATTGAAAATTCAATTTGATGCTTCTTGTGTTCAAATGTTGCATATAGTCCTTGTTTCATTTGCTTTTGAAAAGTTGTTTCTAATTTCGCATTTTCTGTTTCTATTTCTTTTTTCGAGATCGTCTTTAATTCTGGAGAGATGTCCTCCCACTCAGCATCTGGAGCCTCTTTTATATGAATAGGATCAGGATAAACCTCTTGTGTAAATACACCCTCTCCTTCATAAAAAAGCTTGCTGTTTTCTGTTCTTTTTGAAAGAACTTCTCCATCCTTTCCAATTTCATTTTCGTCAATACCTGCCATTTCCAGAGCTTTTGAATTATCTAATTCTTCTAAGCTGTTATGACTTGATTTTGTATTTTTGTCATGTCCTTCTGCAAAAATATCAGTAGGAAACATTGATAAAATCATCACAAACGCTAGTAGTGCTGCAATATTTCTTTTCCAATTTACTTTTCTTTTTAGGTTCATATTAATCTCCTTATCATATATTTGTAACATTTGTAACATTACGCCATATATAATAATACATTCAAAATGATACTTCAATATATTTCTATAAATATATCATTCTTTCAAACTAAACCATATATCATCAACTTATCAATATATCCCCTTTTTCACATAAAAAAAGCACCCTAAACGGATGCTTCAATCAAATGATATTTTTTCAAAATGCGATAGGTGATGTCTTTTGCTTCTATTCCGGTGCCTTCGATATTTGTGGCGAAGATGTAGGTTTTGTTTTCATGTTTGATAAAGCCTACGTACCAGCCGATGCCTGAGCCGGAGCCTGTTTTTCAGTAAAGGGTGGCGTGTTTCTCTTCTTCTTGTACCATCATTCGTTTGACTGTTCTCATGGTCTTTAGGTCAAATGGAAGAGTTTCTTCATATAGTTGTTTGAGGAAACGAACTTGTTCGATAGGAGAAATTCGCAGGGTACTGCTTAACCAAAATTGATCGATTCCGCCAGATATGTCTTCGTTCCCATAATGAATGGCTTTCACCCAACGAGTCATTCGTTCTTCTCCAATGTCACGCGCCATGGCTTGATAGTACCAGACGACTGAATCTCTCATCCCAGATCCTAATGTATGATCCCTATTCCAGCTGTCAATTTCTCTTTTTACACCATCCCAATATTTGATGTCGTATTCATCTCTCACTGCGCCCGTTTGGAGTCCGATTAAGGCATTTGCTACCTTAAATGTCGATTGGGGCGCAAAGCGCTCTTTCGCTCTTTTTTTGTTATACACCCAAGGGGACTTTTCTTTTACTTCTTGAATCACAAACGTGCCTTCCCGATTTTTAAAGAATTCATCTACTGACCACGCTGGTGATCTTGCTTCAGTTGATGACGACTGGCTGATACAAAGTGCCATCAGCACGATGCCAGAAAACAACCATTTTATATACTTTTTCTTCAAGACAACCGCTCCTTTTCTCATGATTGCCATGATTGTAGCATGCTTAAGCGATGGGACATAAGGTACGCTTGTCCTCTTTTCTTTCAAATAAAAAAAGCCGGTTTATATCCGGCTTTTTGCTGTATATTAGCTCTCTTTTTTCTCTTGAATGGCCTGCTTCGCGATTTTTGATATCGTCATATCGTCCATTGGCGGGTTATGGAGCCCGGCACGAATATCTCGATAGTAACGCTGCAGTGGACAGTCTAGACTTAAGCTTTTCGCGCCGACTAAACGCATAGCTTTATCGACAACTTGCAAACTATGATTAACGACGGTATGCTTCACAGCACCAAATTCATTGATTAACAGCTCTCTTTTCTCTGGTTTTTCATACAATGTGGTCGTTGAGTAGATAACGTGGCGTGCTTGTTTTAATAGTAAGTCAATTTCACCAATCAGTGTTTGGACATTTGGCAGGTCACTAATTGTGCCGTTGATGCTATTCGGTGAATGGGTGATGGCATATTGAACAGCATAGTCTCTTGCTGCTTGTGCAATGCCTAAATAGCAGGACGGAATATGTGCAATCCAAGGATTTAGCATACCACCCCGCGGCCCTTTTTGTACCTCAACAAGCATGTCATCTGAAACCTTCACCTGATCTAAGATTAAATCATGACTTTCAGTTCCTCTCATGCCCACAACATTCCACGTTTCTTCTATTGAAACACCTTCTGTGTCTCGATGAATTAAGAAGAATCCCATCGCCTCTTTTTCCTCGATCCATACGCCGACTAAAAAGTATGTAAGTGCTGGTGACATCGTTGTGAAAATTTTACGTCCATTGATGATCCACTCATTACCTGATCTAGTGGCTGTTGTCCCAGGCTTCCCGCCTCTTGTTGGACTGCCTGTCTGCGCCTCGCTCACGGCACGGTTGACAAGGGCGCCCTTCTTCACTTCTTCCGCAAAGAATTGTAGCTGCTGCTCATTCCATTGTTTCTTTTCGTAAATTTCGCCTACAACCCCTTGGTGCCAGCCGATTGATAAGGCAGTCGCTCCGTCCATACTGCCAAGCGTCTCTTGAAACAGAACCATATCCTTCACAGATTGACCTCCGCCTCCGTATTCAGCAGGAAGAGACAACGTTGTATAGCCCATCTCTATTAATGATTCAATATTTTTTTCAGGAAAATAAGCGCCTTCATCATGTTCTTTTGCCGTTTGTTCGATCGTTTCACGAAGAGATTCTAGTTGATTGAGCCATGTTTTTTGAAAATCGGTATCGACAAATAATGCTTTAGACAAAACGTATCCAACTCCTCTATATCTCACAATCTATCATATCTGATTTTTCCAATCGGAATAAATAAAACACACTTTACTTATAGGATTTAATGTGTTAAATTTTATCAATATTAAGTACATATGTCAAAGGAACGTGATGCTTTTATGATTTCAGCTACTAATCTACATAAATCTTATGGGCAGACCCATGTGTTAAAAGGCATTGATTTCACCGTACAAGAAGGTGAAGTGGTCGCCATTATTGGACCGAGCGGATCAGGAAAAACAACACTTCTTCGCAGCTTAAACAGCCTCGATATTCCAGACAAAGGAGAGCTGACGGTTGGTGAAGCCACGATCCAATTTGAACGATATCATAAAAAAGATCTGCTAAAACTCAGGCAGCAATCCTCTATGGTGTTTCAGCATTATCACTTGTTTCAGAATAAACGAGCACTTGAAAATATTACAGAAGGATTGATCGTGTCTCAAAACATGTCTAAAAAAGAAGCAGAAAAGGTCGGAGAGCAATTTTTAACGCGGATTGGACTGCTTCATAAAAAGGATGCATTTCCGAGTGAATTATCCGGTGGTCAGCAGCAACGAATTGGCATAGCCCGTGCACTTGCGATGACCCCTTCAGTGCTTTTGTTTGATGAACCTACGTCGGCACTGGACCCAGAGATGGTAGGAGAAATTCTTGAAATGATCAAAGATATTGCGAGCCAAGGGATGACAATAGTCATTGTGACGCATGAAATTTCTTTTGCAAAGGACGTGGCGGATACGGTGATCTTTATGGCAGATGGCGAAATCGTTGAAAAAGGCTCACCAGAAGACGTCCTATTGAAGCCACAGCATGAACGAACGAAACAATTTTTATCAAGAATTCATCGCGGCATGTGGCAAGAATCGGAGAAAGACAAATGAAACAAAAGACAGTATTCATGATGGCCGGTGTCCTTCTGTTTCTTCTCTCTCTGCTGGGCTGCAGCAGTGTGAAAACCACGACAGATGATGGTAGAAAAATTGTAAAAGTCGCACTGAGTGCAGAGGTCAATCCACCCTTTTTAGCAACAAATGACCGAAACGAACCGATTGGCTATAACATTGATTATTTAAATGAAATGGAAAAAAGACTTCCTCACGTACATTTTGATTACATTTTTGGCGAGGAAGAATCCAATTTAATTGGTGTAGGCGCAGGGAAGTTTGAAATGGCGGCTAATTGGTTTTTTAGTAATCCTGAACGTGAAAAGCGTTTCCTTTACCCTAAGGTCCCGTATGGTTATTCGATGACAGGTTTAATTGTGAATGAATCAGACAAGGAGATTCGATCGCTTGATGACATGACATCTAAAAAGCTGGCTCCTGTCAGCCCTAGCGGAGGCTTGCGTTCGATTTTAAATCAATATAATAAAGAACATGATCCGGATATTCCGCTGACGACTATTGAGAGCCCTTCAAATGAACTTAACTTAAAGCGCGTTGAAAGCGGACGGTCCGATGCAGCATTTATGAACATTTCAACCTTTGATACCATTCAAAAGCATTTAAACCTAAAGGTCAAAGTTGGCGGCATTGTGTCAAAGGAGCCTATCTATCTTGTCTTACAGCCAAGCGAGAAGCAGCTTGCAGAAGATTTGGACCGGATCACCCAAGAGATGATTGATGATGGAACACTGCCTAAGCTGGCGAAAAAGTGGTTTGGGGTTGATTTCTTTCAAGATATTGATGACATCTCAGAGCAAGGCGATCAAAATGAAGAAAGGAAGGAAGCGTCATGACGTTTACAGCTGGAGATTGGCTGCGCATTTTTTTACAGGTGCTTGAACGCCTGCCACTCACTTTTTTCATTATTATCGTGTCATTGTTTTTTGCCATCATCATCGGCTTGCTATTTGCATGTATTCGTATCAAACAAATCCCAGTACTGAAGCAATTGGCTGTTATTTATTTATCTTTTACACGGAGTACGCCTTTAATTGTTCAGCTTTTCTTGATTTATTTTGGCCTGCCTCAGCTTTTGCTTGTGGCAGGGATTCAAATCAATCATTGGGATCGTGTGCTATTTGTAATGATGACGTTTTCTTTACATACGGGCGCTTATTTATCTGAAGTCTTTCGCAGTGCGTATTCATCTGTCGGGAAGGATCAGCTCGAGGCCGCCTACATTGTTGGGATGACAGATACACAGGCGTTGATTAGGATCATTATCCCGCAGGCCTTCCTCATTGCACTGCCGAACCTCGGAAATTACACCATTGATCTCGTGAAAGACACAGCGATTGCCTTTACAATCGGGCTCATTGATATCATGGGACAGGTGAAGATCATCTTAGGAAATAACTACGGAATCGGTATGTTTGAGGTGTATGTGATCATTGCGATTGTGTATTGGCTCATTTGTATGAGTATTGAACTGATCACCATGCTGCTTGAAAGGAAATTTGTAAAAGGCCGCACCAGCCTGTCACGTTAAGGAGGCAATTTTGATGCAAACCATTGATATTCCATTTGCGATTGACCAAGTACCTCTTATTCTAAAAGGCGTTCCTTTTACTTTATTGATTGCACTCGTTTCCATGGCTGTAAGCCTAATGATTGGATCTGTTTTTGCTTTCATTCGTCTCTTTCGCATTCCTGTACTCAGGCAGCTTGTGACGCTTTATGTCTCCTTTTTTAGAGGAACACCTCTTATTGTTCAGTTGTTCGCTTTCTTTTATGGACTTCCTTTTGTTCTAACCAAAGTGAACGATACATTCGGGCTGACCTTTCATCCAGATATGGTCTCCCCATTAGCTGTTGCCCTTATGACATTCAGCCTCCATTCAGCCGCCCATTTAACAGAGGTTGTTCGGAGTGCACTTCTTGCGGTAGACAAAGGGCAGCTTGAAGCAGCAAAAATTGTGGGGATGACGACACGCCAAGCAATGATGCGCATTATTTTGCCACAGGCATTTGTGGTTGCCTTACCGAATCTAGGAAATCAGCTCATTCAGTTATTAAAAGCTACATCTCTTTCGTTTACAATTGGTGTACTTGAAATTATGGGTATTTCCCGGATTATTGCAAATGATGGCTATCAGTTTTTAGAAACATACCTCGTATCTGCGTTGATCTATTGGCTGCTGAGCATTTTCTTTGAACTCGCTTTTGCTTTATTAGAGAAACGAGTCAGCGTGTACGGAAGATCTCTTGGACGATAAAAAAGTCGATCAGGCACGAGAACCTGATCGACTTTTTTTGATCCATTTATTCACCTTTTTTAAGTATGTTAAAGGAAATTGTCCTGCTCTTTCCATTGATTGATCACTATGAATAAAAAAGAGAATGGCTTTTGCCATTCCCCTTCGTTGTCTTACTATTCAGCACTAACTAAAATTTTCACTTGATCTTTTTCATTGATTAATGCATGGAAACCATCTTCGATCACATCATCCAACTTGATTTTCTTTGTGACGAGCGTATCAGCAGAGAAATAGCCTTTTCTCATTAAGTTTAATACAGATGGGAATACGTCTCTGTAGCCGATAATTCCTTTGACTGTACGTTCTTTAATGACAATGTCATTTGGCATAATTTCTGCGCCTTTTTCCCAAATACTCACAATGACTGTTTCACCTGAAATTCTAGTTGATTGGATTGCTTGCTTCAATACAACAGGTACACCTGTCACTTCAAAAGAAACATCGACGCCACCGTTTGTACGGCGTGCAATTTCTTGAACAACATCTTCATATTGAGAAGGATCAACAATGATCGCTCCAAGCTCTTTCGCTTTTTCTTGGCGTTCTTTAGATAATTCTACTGCGTAAATATCAGTAGCACCAGCTGCTTTTAATGCTTCAATAACAAGCAAGCCAATTGGTCCGCAACCAAACACAGCCGCTGTATCGCCAGCTTGTACTTTACTAGAACGAACCGCATATAAAGCAACTGCTGAAGGTTCTACAAGTGCCCCTTGCTCATATGAAATTTCGTCTGGTAATAAATGAAGTAATTCTTCATCGACAGATACATATTCAGAGAATCCACCGCCGCCTCCGGCAAGTCCTAAAAAGCCCATGTTTTCATCTAAGTTGTAAGCACCTTGATGTCCGTGAGTTGCAAAAATAGGCTCAACAACCACTCGATCGCCTACTTTGTAATTGCTGACGTCTTCTCCTACTTCAACAACCTCACCAGAAAATTCATGTCCCAGTGTAATAGGAGCTTTTTCTTTTGTCAGTGGATGAGGTTCATTCACTGGAATGAAGATAGGTCCTCCTAGATATTCATGTAAATCACTACCACAAATGCCGCACCATTTTACTTTAAGTTTCACTTTTCCTGGAGCAACTTTTGGTTCATCAATTTCCTCTAGTCGAATGTCCTTTTGATCGTGCCAGCGTAGTGCTTTCATGTGTAAGACTCCTTTTCTCATCAATTTCATTAACTTACTTAAATAATCATAACATAATTTTTTTAATTTTCTAAGTAGGATGCACTATCTTTTTGCCAGTCAATGAACGAAAGATGACAAAACATAGCAATAAACAGACAAGAAGCATACATACACACCCGGTGACAACGGAGGTTCGGATTGATAAAACATGTGCAAGTCCACCAGAGACACCTGTCAGCATGATCGTCAGAATAGCTTCAATCAAAGCATAAAAACTGGCTACCCTCCCCATCACCTCTACCGGGATATTCGTTTGATAGAAAGTCATAAAACCTGTGTTCGCAAATGCTAAAAAGAATGCTAATATAAAAAATCCAACAGCGGCTGCAAACAATGTGCTGGAAAAAGCATAAATGAGATAGCCACATGCCACAAACAAACTGCCAATCCCTAGCATGATCGAAACAGGCAGCTTCTCCACAATCACCGAATTGAGACCTGCCCCTGCGATAATGCCTGCCCCAGCTATACTCACAAGAAGACCATATTGTGTATCAGTTAACAGCAACACTTCTTTTGCAAAGGCTGTTTCAAGAGAGTCAATGGCAGTAGGAAGTACCGTGATAGCGGCACTAAATAATAAATACACCGCCATAACTTGGCGTGATGTCAAACTAAACCGAAGAACAAGCTTCGCATCCTCTTTTAACATCGAAAGAGAAAAGCGCTTTTGGTCAGCATCTTGTTTGAGCAAATTCGGTAAGCACATCGTTAACAGAGCAGATACAAACAAGCAGATCGCATTTATATAAATTGAAAAAACAGGTGTACCGATTAAAAAAAGCAGACCTGCTGCAGCGGGTCCAAGTAAAAATCCACCCGATTGTAATAATGAGCGAATGGCATTAAACCGTTTTCGGTTATTCGCCGGGATCAATCCTGTCATATAGACCATCGAAGCTGGATGAAACATCGCTTGTGCCATTTGAATAAGAAACATCATCACATACAGGGTAAGCAGATGTCCTGAAAATAACACAAAGGGTATACATGCGATCAGGATAGCCCGGCTGATATCTAAGCTGATCATCACTTTCCGCTGATTCAGCCTGTCAATCAAACTGCCAGACCAGCTGTTTGTCAAAAGAGCCGCAGCCGGTCTCAGCATATAGACGGCTGTGACAGCCAGCACAGAGCCCGTTTCTTGAAAAATAAGCAGATGGAGAGCAATCATATAAATCCATTCTCCTATGTTCGCAATTCCGATGGCTCCAAGAAGCAAACTCATATCCCGCCAATGTTTTTTCATAGCTTTTCCCCCTATTTGTCATAAAAAAATCCCGCCCCCAAGACATTTCTGTCTTGAGGACGGGATTTACTCCGCGTTGCCACCTCAGTTTATTCATCTGTTGCCAGATGAACCTTAGCAGGTCATCATGAACCCATCTCTGTAACGGGAGAATGTCGCTGCACCACCATCCGAAGGAATCCGGTGAAGAGCTAAGAGGCTTGGTTCCATCATGCTGCCCGGCTCCTTCTCAGCTTCACGGAGTTCTCTGTGCGGGACGGCTCATGATGTACTCTTCTCTATTTGCGCTGTGTCTTTATTTCATCACGATCTTCAGCTGAATTGTTACATATTGTACAGCGCCTTGATCAAAGCGTCAATGTTTTTTTCGAGTTAATCAGCATAGATCATCTTTCTCGTCATGCCGCCATCAACGACTAAATCTGTGCCAGTCACAAATTGATTATCCTCATCGGTTAAATAAAAGCAAGCCTTCACAATATCCTTTGGCGTGCCGACTCGATTGGAAAGATGCTGCTTGTGGTCGATCTCTCGAAGATTCTCCTCATCCATCGTTTCAATCCATCCAGGTGAAATGCTATTCACCGTGATATGATCCGGACTAAAAGAAGCCGCTAAGGCATGAGTCAGCGCCGATATTCCACCTTTTGATGCAGCATATGCTTCTGTGTTTGGCTCTGACATGGTCGCTCGGGTGGATGAAATGTTCACAATAGAACCGCCTTTTGGATTCTCTTTTATATAACGTGCTGCTTCTCTTGCACATAAAAAAGTCCCTCTTAGGTTCGTCTGTAACACACGATCCCACTCATCAAGCGTTAATTCATAAGGCGATACTGTGCACATGACACCAGCATTATTAATGAGAATATCAATCGTTTTACAGCGCTCCGCCGCAAACGACATGAACTGCTGAATCTCCTTTTCTTGCCTCACATCCGTTTTCTTAAAATAAGCTTCTAATGATTCTTTTTTTAACTCTTCCTCCAAGCGCTTACCCTTCTCTTCATCTATATCCGCAAGCACCACTCGTGCTCCTTCTTTAGCATAGCCCCAGGCGATCATTTCACCAATTCCATTGGCTGCGCCTGTGATGATAACGGTTTTATTGTGAAATTTCATTGTTTATCCAACCCTTTCTCCATCAGATGTTGTCGTCTATCATACCACTCATATATAGACGATACCTAGCCACATGAAACATAAAAGAACACCCTCCAAGTGATCGTGTCATGAGGAAGGTGTTCCTAGGGAACTCATTGATCATTCTATTTTTCTATATGGTGAATTTAAAAAGCAGCCTTTAAAATATCTAAGTAGTCGGCTTTCGTAACGGTACGAACATTGCTTGATGTAGAGCCGTTTTGTTCTGCTAATTCAGCCATTTTTTCAAAATCCTCTTCTTTAACATAAGATAAGTCTTTTAGTGCTGGAATACCTAAATTTTTTGTGAATGTATACATGCCATCAATTAATTTTTGAATCGCCACATCATCTGAGTCCGTTTTATCTGCAAAGCTCATTATTTTGGCAAGCTCTGCGTGTAGTACCTTGTTTTCAACTGCATTGAATTGCATAACATAAGGCAAAAATACCGCGTTTGCGATACCATGAGGTGTATCATAAAGACTACCAAGTGCTTCTGCTAAGCAATGAACGGCTGCGACATCGGCTGAACCGAAGCATAAGCCAGCAAGTAAGCTCCCTTCCTGCATTTTATATCTCGCTTCTAGATCAGATCCATTTTCATATGCCTTGGGTAAGTATTTTACAATTGTCTCCATTGCACTTGAACCCATTGCTTTGGAAATAGGATTTGTTACTTTACATGAATAGCCTTCAATAGCATGTACCAATGCATCCACGCCTGTTGCGGCTGTTATGCCTTTTGGCACCGTCAATGTAAGAGCAGGATCTAAAATCGCAATGGTTGGCCGAAGCAAGCCATGCTTTAATGTGATTTTTTTATGTGAAGCAGCTAACGTAATGACAGATGAACGGGTCACCTCAGAACCAGTACCAGCCGTTGTTGGGATACAAATTAATGGAGATAGATTAGCATACGCCTTCTTCCCTGATATATAATCTTCAGGAATGCCGCCATTTGGACCTAATAAAGCAATCGCTTTCGCCGTATCCATTGGACTTCCGCCACCAATCGCAATGACCGCTGATGCTTGTTCTTTTCTAAAGAGCTCTGCACCAGCTAGACATTCATTATCTCTAGGGTTTGGAGATACTTGATCAAATATAAAAACGGAATAACCGGCTTCCTGCAAATACGCTTCAATAGGCTGAATGAGCCCTGCGTTTCTCACACCAGAATCTGTCACAATCATCACTGTGGCGCCCGGCAATACAATATTCTCTACTATAGATCCGATTTCTTTTGATTGACCAGTCCCCATCATCATTTTTGTTTGGCAATGATATTCAAAATTCATCATGATTTTTCTACTCCTTCATTTAAGTTTGTTAAGTGAGCCGTTTGTTTTTCTGCTCCCCACCACTCTATTTCTTTTAAACCTGGAATGCTAGATGCATAAAAGACAGGATTTTTGCCTAACAGCCTTTGTTGAATATAATCATCTAAAGCGGCAAAAGCATATTTTCCTAGGATAGCAATTGCAATCAAATTGACAATTGCCATAATGGCCATCGACAAGTCGGCCAAAGTCCAAACGATTTGTAAGTTGGCCACAGCCCCAAACATGATCATCATTAATACCATAATTCGATACATCAATAGCGCTGTTACACTGTTATGGATAAAACCGATATTGGCACTTACTGAAGAGATTTGATCATTCTAAATAACTAAACAAAGCTAATCAGTGTATGTTTTGTTTCTTATATTTACTCTGAATCTTAAAAGTCTATTTACACAAAAAAACTTACAGGATACACTCTCCCGTAAGTTTTTTCGATTATTCTCATTGATTCATTATTTAGAAATCATCCCATGCGGGTCAATGACAAATTTCTTCGCCACACCCGAATCAAAGTCGCTGTATCCTTGAGGGGCTTGATCAAGGTTAATGACGGTCGCATTCACGGCTTTGGCAATTTGTGCTCTTCCGCTTAAAATGGATTTCATTAGACTGCGGTGATATTGCATGACAGGGGTTTGGCCTGTCACAAAGGTATGGGCTTTTGCCCAGCCGAGTCCAATTCGCACTTTCAGTGATCCAACTTTTGCATCAGCATCCACTGCACCTGGGTCTTCTGTGACGTAAAGCCCTGGGATTCCAAGTTTACCGCCAACTTTGGTAATATCCATAATTGTATTTAAAACGGTTGCAGGCGCTTCTCCTTGATCTCCATGACCTGAAGCCTCAAAGCCGACACAATCGACGGCACAGTCTACTTCTGGCTCTCCTAAGATATTGGTGATTTGTTCGCCGATTCGATCATGTTTTCTTAAATTGATCGTCTCACAGCCAAAGCTTCTGGCCTGCTCCAGCCTTTGTTCATTCAAATCACCGACAATGACCGTAGAAGCGCCAAGAAGCTGAGCGGAATGCGCTGCGGCAAGACCTACTGGCCCTGCACCGGCTATATATACGGTTGAACCAGGCTTTACTCCAGCCGTATAAGCACCGTGAAAACCTGTCGGGAAAATATCGGAAAGCATCGTCAGATCAAGTATTTTTTCCATCGCTTGATCTTTGTCTGGAAATTTGAGCAGCTGAAAATCTGCATATGGGACCATGACGTACTCGGATTGGCCGCCAACCCATCCGCCCATATCGACGTATCCATAGGCAGAGCCTGGACGGTCCGGGTTTACATTTAAGCACACATGGGTTTTTTGTTCCTTACACATGACGCATCGTCCGCAAGCAATATTAAAGGGAACAGACACAAGGTCTCCTTTTTGAATAAACTCCACATCTCGTCCAACCTCAACGACTTCACCTGTAATTTCATGACCAAGGACTAGTCCTGCAGGCGCAGTCGTACGACCTCTCACCATGTGCTGGTCACTTCCGCAAATATTCGTCGTCACTACTTTTAAAATGACGCCATGCTCACATTTGCGCCCCACATTGGCTTTCGGTACACCCGGGCCATCTCTTAAAATCAAATCAGGGTATCCAATATCCTCAACTGCTACATTTCCTGCTCCTTTATAAACGACACCTTTGTTTCCCGACATGTTTTCATTCCTCCCTTTTTGTTTAAAAATGAAGTCTCTACAATTTTCTCTATTTATGAAGCAATTCCCTGCTCCAAATGGCACAATTGATAAAAAAAAAGCGAAAAATGTCTATCACGGAGAGAAAAATGTATCTTCCAGTCAAATAAAAAAGAAAATATTGAAAAAAAAGCTAAACTTTTGAAGAACGGTGTCGATATAAGAAATAAGCCAGACAGGTATCCTTAATCGACAAACAAATTCCTTATATATACTATCATTCCTTACACACCTGGCTGGCGCCTACATCATATACAAAAGTCTCTTCTGGTGAAGAGACTTTTTTAATTCGTTCAAACATGATTCAATTACACGCAAAGAAGCTCCTCTCACGAAGAGCCTCTTTTAGAATGCTTGTTCATTACCTGGGAAATATTTTCATCATTTTAACGCTTTGATACAGATGTATGTATCATAGTGATAAACCGAAACTTCTCTGAAGTGATACGCTGAAAATAGGCGGCTAATCTCTTGTTCACTATACGATGAAAAAGATTGTGACCGCTTTTGTTCCTTCATCAGTTCCTGCTGTTGGAAAGATAAGAATACTTCTCCATCCACTTGAAGAACACGGTACACTTCCTTCATGACTTGCTCAATATCCTTCAAGTAATAAATGGTCTGCACCGTAAATAATTTATTGAATGATCTGTCTTCAAAAGGTAAATGCTCGGCTTTACCAAGAGTCACGACGGCTTTATCCTGTTCCACAAGCTTCTTATGTTTTCTTTTTGCATATTTGATCATATGACGAGAGGCATCCACTCCATATACTTTACCGCGATCAAGTTTCTCTGCTACCTTCGATAATGTCATGCCTCTTCCAGTACCGATTTCTAAAATCCGGTCATTTTCTTGTATATTTAAGAGTTGAATCGTCCATTCATTGATATTATGATGATTTTTTTCCATATAGCGGGCAACCCATTTTGAGAACAAGCCTTTTGGTTCCCTCATTTGTTTTCCAATCCAGCTTTGAATCAATGTTAACACCTGCTTTGCTCCAGTAAATAAAACTATTTACGAATTTTCTTACTTTTCATATCGGCTCACGCCTAACAAAGTTTAAGACCTAGTCCTAATTATTTGTTATTGATTAGACGGCATCTTTTCAGAAAATGTTTCGCAGAACTTTAAAAAATTTAATCCGAATAGGCGTTTTCATTAATTGTGCTCAGATTGATTTCGTTTTCTGCATGAGCTGCATATTTTATGAATGTATCTTGATTAGATAAAGGTGGTGCTAGATTATGGGCTTTGGTGGCGGTTATTCTGGAGGCTGCGGTGGTTACGGTGGCGGTTTTGCAGGCGGATTCGCTTTGCTTGTTGTACTGTTCATTTTGTTGATCATCATCGGTGCAAGTTGGATTTGCTAATGTAAAAGGAGCAGGAAACGATAACGTTTCCTGCTCCTTTTCTTTAATACCAATAAGCTCGGTACTGATACATATATTGTCTGAGCATTTCCTCTTGCTCTCTTTGCATTCGGTACGGATTACCGTATCCATGCTTTAAGGAATGCGGAATGGATGTATACCCGTGCCCCACTGACGGAAACCTCATATATGGTGACATCGACATTCGTTGATCACCTCACACTCTCCTTTTACGGATATCATATGTGCAGATGATCAATGTGGAGCGTGTCTAAACCTGATCCTTCTCCATAGTATAACAATTAAGCATTGCAAGCATCATAAACATGTCAATCTCCTCCTTTTCGCATTTTTCTTTTCGTATTTTAGTTCATATACTCTAGTTGTTTCTGCTTCATTTCTTCATAAAATGTTTCGACTTGTTGTTCATAAAGAACTGTTTCAATGTCTTTGTATTTTCGTCGGATCGTCAATGTGATAAAAAATAAATGGATTGTCATATACGCTCACCTCCCTTCAGTTCGCAGCACGCGAAATAACCCGCAGATCTTCTTTGTCAGTTGACCTGCGGGCACACAAAAATGCAGATCAAAAGACAGTGTCTTCCAACCTGCAATGGATGATACGTAAAATCCTCGTTTACTTTAACAGTTTTGAAGCGTGTGCACCGTATAAGGTAAAGGAAGGACACGAGCTCTTCCACAGGCTGATGACATGATGAAATTATTTGTTGATTTGATGACAATAGAAACGAATAACATATTCTTCAGCCTCCTTTACGTTTTTAATTACTTTGTTAGTATATCCAGCAAGCACCATTTTGTAAACCTGTTTTTAGTAAAAAAGATGATTTTTGTGTGTTTGACTAAATTTCTACATTTATTCTTGTCCGATTGTCCAATACAATCAAAAAAGCCTCCTCACGTAAATGAGGAGACTTTTCGAATTAATCTTCATCTAGTTCTTGCAGTTTCTTTTGAAAAAAGATCGCGCGTCTCACACAAAGAAAAGCTGCTAATAAGAAAACACAATCAATTCCCATCATCAGCATTTTTGGAGATGCTTCGATGTGTTGGTTTGGTATGATCGTACCAATATATAAAAAGGTGCTGACAGCAAGCAAAATAAAAGCGTACTGCTTGTAATCTGTCACTAAACCACTCCACTTTTTCTTCACTTGAATCACCTTCCTGTTTAACATGTCTATTGATAGCTTAACATAGTAAAAGAAAGGTAGTGGCATGTAAATCTATCCATTCACTAGTGCGTTTAGTCCCTGCTTCATATCATTCAGTAAATCATCCACATCTTCAATCCCGACGGATATACGAATTAACCCATCAGTGATGCCAAGCTCCTCGCGGCGGTCTTTTGGAATGGACGCATGAGTCATTCGAGCAGGAACAGAGATTAAGCTTTCAACCGCTCCAAGGCTTTCTGCGATCGTAAACAGCTTAAGCTGACTTAAAAACACATCGACATGTTCTTCTTTTCCAATATCAAAAGAGATCATGCCGCCGTAGCCTGATGCTTGCGTTTTTGCAAGTTCATGTCCAGGGTGAGCATCAAGACCTGGGTAATAAACACGTGTGACTGCTGGATGTTGTTCTAAAAACTCAGCGATTTTCTGTGCATTTTGCTGATGTGCTTCCATTCTTAGTCCAAGCGTTTTGATTCCTCTCATGAGAAGCCATGAATCCTGCGGTCCAAGAATTCCACCAGTAGAATTTTGAACAAAATGCAGTTCTTCCCCAAGCTCTTCCGTCGCTGTTACAACAAGCCCACCTACGACATCACTGTGACCGCCTAAATATTTAGTGGCACTATGCAGAACGATGTCCGCCCCATATTCAATCGGCCTTTGGTAATAAGGTGTGAAAAATGTATTATCAACAATCATTAAGATGTTGGCTTCTTTTGTCAATTGGCCGATCGCTTTGAGATCAGTCATTTTCAGTAAAGGATTGGTTGGTGATTCAATGTAAACCGCTTTTGTTTCAGGTAAAATCGCCTTTTTCACTGCTTCAGGATCACTTGTGTCAACAAAGGTCGCTTGAATGCCAATACGGTTGAGTACCTTTGTGATGACGCGGTACGTTCCGCCGTATACGTCATCTGTCAGGACAATATGATCTCCGCTGTTAAACAGCATCATCACTGCCGTAATGGCAGCCATTCCTGAACCAAATGCGTAGCCGTTTGCTCCTCCTTCAAGGTCACGAATGACGGTTTCTAGTGCCGTTCTTGTTGGATTCGCAGTTCTTGAATATTCATATCCTGTATGTTCGCCTGCTTTCGGCTGCTTATATGTGCTCACTTGGTATATAGGTACAGACACAGCGCCCGTTTTTTCATCACCAGTTGTTCCGCCGTGTATCATCATTGTTTTTGGTTTCATTTTATTTTCCTCCCTCATAAATGCCTTTACTTAAATACCGTTCACTGCTGTCAGGAAAAATGGTGACGATGACTGTCCTAGGTGCTGCCTTCTTCGCTTCTTCTAAAGCGGCAAATAACGCGGCACCCGAAGAACTCCCGATGAGAACGCCTTCTTTTTCAGCAGCTTCTTTCACCATTTGGAAAGCATCATCATCACTGACGGTATATATCTCATCGAATAAAGCAGATTCCATATAATCTGGGATAAATTCAAGGCCGATTCCTTCCGTTCTATGCGGACCCGGATCTCCTCCATTTAAAATCGATCCTTCAGGTTCGACAACAACTGTTTTTAACGCAGGATGCTGCTCTTTTAAATAGGCAGCACACCCTTGAAAAGTCCCGCCAGATCCCGCTCCTGCCACGAATACATCGATGTTTCCTTGCAGGTCGGACCATAATTCTGGACCAAGCGTTTTATAGTAAGTCAATGGATTTACTTGGTTTTTAAATTGTAAAACGCAATAGGCATTGTCAAGGCTTGCCTCTAGTTCAAGGGCTCGATCAATCGCACCCTTCATGCCCTCTTTTCTTGGTGTATGAATAATGTCTGCACCGAGCGCCTTCATGAGCTGTTGTTTTTCTTGACTAAAATGTTCTGGTACGCAAAAAATAGTCCGCAATTGATGCTTTCTTGCACTGAGGGCAAGCCCAATTCCTGTGTTTCCAGCAGTTGCTTCAATGATGGTTCCGCCAGGGCGCAATTTGCCAGATGCCAATGCTTCTCTTATGAGCATATCACCTAAACGATCTTTAATACTTCCACCCGGATTCATCATTTCAAGCTTTGCATATACCTCTACACCTTCCGGGATGCCGATTCCTGACAGTTTTAAAAGCGGTGTGCGGCCAATTAATTCTGTAATATCCTGTATGACAGCCATATGATTCCCTTCCTTTGTATGGAAAAGAAGGGGGAATCCCCTTCTTTTATTGAGTTTGCTTTATCATACGCAAGACAAGGTCGGTTGAGTGAATCGCTGCTTGCTCAAGAAATTGATCAAATGAGACATTGGATTCTTTCCCTGCAATATCAGATAGCGCTCGAACGACAACAAATGGAGTTCCAAAGAGCTGGCAAACTTGTGCAACGGCTGCGGCTTCCATTTCCACCGCATATAGCTCTGGAAACTTCTCTCTCACAAACGCTACACGACCCGGATCATTCATAAACGAATCTCCAGTTGCAATCGTACCTTTTGCCACTTGAATATGATCGATCTCTAAAGCCGATTCCTCTGCCAGCTTCACAAGCTTTTCGTCTGCAACAAAAGCAGCTGGCAATCCTGGTACTTGTCCGTATTCGTAATTAAAGATCGTGACATCCACATCATGATGTCTAACATCAGTAGAGATGACAATATCCCCTACATTTAATGTGTGATGGAAACCGCCAGCTGATCCTGTATTGATCACATAATCCGGCTGAAAGCGGTCAAGCAGAAGTGTTGTGCTAACCGCTGCATTCACTTTTCCAATCCCTGATTTTAATAAAATCACTTCTTTATCTTCATAAACACCTGTTGTGAATTCACACCCAGCGATGTTTTCTTGTGTAGCATTCTTTAGTTGATCTCTTAATATCGTCACTTCTTCTTCCATTGCACCTATGACTGCGATTTTCAAATCAAAAACATCCTTTCATTCCCTTTTCTTCGCTTCTACGATCCAAACAAAATCATTCATTTGATGAAAGGACGTACTAAAACCTTCTTCTTCAAAGATTTGCTTTAGCACATCGATGGATGGATAATATTCCGTTTCTAAATCCTCAGCAAGCTGATCGAATCCTGCCGCTTTCGCTTTGTCAATTTCAGCTTGATGTGCTGCTTGATTTTGAAACATTGTATCAGCAAAGACTATTTTACCATCTGAGTGAAGGATGTTGCTATAGGTGTGAATGGCTTGTTTTTTTTCTTCGTCCGTTAAATGGTGGAAAGCATATGAACTGACAATTGTATCAGGCTCAAATGGCGCCGCTGGAAATGATAAAAAATCCCCATCATGAAACACATCGGGTATACCCTTTTGAAGAGCCGCTTTCTTCATGGCGTCTGATGGTTCAACACCAAATACGTTCTTATCAGCTGCGAGCAGTGCCGCTGTTAAATTCCCCGTGCCACTTCCAAACTCAAGAACATCTTGACCTACACGGCGAACAATTTCTTTTAAAATAAACGGATACCGGCGAAACACTTCTTCATACTGCTCATCATGACCACTTACCGTGTCGTCATAAGAGTCAGCCCAATGATCAAATACAGAAAGAAACTCACGTCCCATTTTCTTTCCCTCCACTTTATCTATTTATTCCTATGCGTATAGTATGTTTTAATTCGTCGAACAGTTCCTATCCTACCACATCTTCAGTTTCTTTCCTACTAAAAAATACTGGGAGGGGTAGAAAAATATTTGCTCTTTTAAAGGAGAGAGATTAAGATGAATGAAGAGTATGGAGAGGTGAATCAAATGGATTTTCAGTTGGATTTTCTAAAGGATAAAATTGAATTCTTTGAAGCATCGTCTTTAAAAGAACTTGAACAAAAGATCCAAAAACAAATTGAACATAATCAGGCAATTCTGCTGACCGTTCATTCTGTCAGTCATCAAACGACTGTGATCGATGACCGGATTTTGTATACAGCGGTTGTTCATTTTAAGGCGAATATCTAAAAAAAGATAGCATGGCTGCTATCTTTTTTTATGTTTATTTTAATTTTTCAACCTTTACAGGTTTCCAGCCTTTTTCATCTATCCATGTGATTTCCACGCGGTAGCGTTCGCCTGTTGATTTGTCACGGATGGTTCCCTTTGCATCTTGAGGGCCTCCGTTATTTCCTAACCAAATAACTGTCATTTGATCTTCTGAAATTCCCGTCGCATAGGACATGGCTTTCATCATTTCTTTCCAGTCTTCTGAGTTAGAATCATAGGTTGCTGTATGTGAACCGGATTGCTCTGTTCCTACAGGCTCCCAGTCATCGCTTTCGTATGTTTTGTCTACGTCACTCGTTTTGCCGCCATCTGTTTCTTTGGCATCTTTTAACGCATCTTTATTAGGCTCTTTTTCATCATCTGACTTCTTCGTATCGTCGTCTTGATCAGATGAGTCATCTTTTGTTGCATCTGAATCATCGGATGTGTCTTTCTTTTGATCTTTCACATCTTCATCTGATTTTTGTTTATTTTCACTTGTTGCAGGCGCTGTTTTAGATGGTTCTTTCGCTACATCTGTGTCTTTCGGTTTATTAAAAATTAATAAACTCGTTGCGACCACCAAAATAAGCACCACAACGATACCAATTAATATGTTAAGCACCATATTGGCCTTTCTGCGCTTATCACGATGTTCAAATCGAGAATTTCTACTCAAAATCTCTGCACTCCTTTGCCTCTGTTCCCTAAGTCGTTACTATTCTAACATGACATGAAGGAATGTTCTATGTCTGTTTCTTTTCAATTTCGTTGACCTTTTTTACAATATCATAAAACGCATCATTTGTCTTAGCCCGGCCACTTGCCTCATCAAGGTGAACAACGACTAGGGCGTATTTTGGTTTTTCCACCGGAAAGTATCCAGCAAACCATTTATGATAAAGCGGATTCCCCTTTTTATCTTTACTGCCGGTTTGGGCAGTGCCTGATTTCCCCGCCACATCAAATGGAAGGTCTTGAAACCTTCTTCCTGTTCCTTTGTCAGATGTCACCACCTGCCTTAAGTACTTTTGCAGCTTTTGAGCTGTATAGCGGTCAATACTGCCTCCTTCTGGTCGTTTGTTTTGAAAGGTTAACATCGTTGTTCCGTTTTGATACAGCACTTTTTCAGCGATTTTCACTTCTTTTCGTTCTCCGCCTCTCGCAATCGACGCCATCATATTGGCCATTTGCAAAGGAGTCGTTTTGACATTTTTTTGCCCTATTGCGGTTTGAGCAATGGCTTTTTTGACATGCTTGTCTCTTTTATCCCCCCACACATTGCCGGTTTCTTCACGATCAAACTGTTTGAAATGCTGCTTATGATAGACATCCCCTTCCCAGCCAGCTCGATCAATGAGTCCAAGCTTTGCAGCCGTCTTTTCGATGATTTGATCATCTGTTTGGATCAGCTTGTCAGCAAGTGTTGCAAAGGTATAATTACAGCTCTGCGAAAAGCTCTCAGACAGATTCAGCACTTCCTGCGTTCCTTCTGGCTCTCCATATAAATTCTTTCGACAGTCATACATCGTTTGTGGCTGGTCGAGGTTTTTTTCGATTGCTGCGGCAAGTACAGCGGTTTTAAAGACAGAACCTGGTGCCATGGCAGTCAGCATGTAATTTCTTGCTTCATGCCGGTTTTTGCTTGTGACGTTTGGCGTACTTGCCATCGCCAGCACACTGCTGCTTTCAATATCGAGCAGAACGGCCCCGCCTTTTTCGACGCCTTGGTCTTTCAGAACTTTCTCCATTTCAGCTTGCATGTTTTCATCAATTGTTGTTTGAACTTGAAGAGGATAAAATGAATGAGCCTCTGCTGTATATTTGACGTCCATCCCAAACAAAGGGTTTCCCCTTCCGTCCACATGATATAACAATTTTGTGTCTTGCTCGGGTAATAGAAATTCGTCAAAGGTACTTTCCAGCCCAAAAGTGCCGATTTCTGTACGGATGGAAAGCTCTTTTTTGTCAGGATAACGCTTTCTGAGCAATTCTGGATTTTCACTCGTGAAGCCTAATGTGTGGAGGGCAAGTCTTTTTTTGTCCTTCTCTTTCATATATACGCCGTACACACCTGAATATTTCATATCATTGATGTCTTTCAGCTTTTTTTTCGTGATGTCATCTTTGAGAATGAGAGGTTTTTTGGTTTCTGTCAGCTGTTTTTTGAGTTCATCTTCTTTCATCTCAAGAATAGAGGCGGTTTGTTTTAAATGAGGAAGATCATATTGCAGGAAAGGAAATAAGATCACTGCAGGCTGTTCTTTTGTGAGAAGCGCCTCGCCGTTTCGATCTAAAAATTCACCGCGGCCATCTGAAATGACCACTTCTTCTGTACGCTGTTTGACACTTTCTTGTATTAAATTGATATCAAGCTTTGAAAAAGATTCTGTGAAAAACAGTTGAATTTCTGCCAGTCTGATGAGAAGACCAAGCAGCAGCATAAAAATAACAGCACCTGTCCATTGAATTCTACGTTTTTTGCGCATAAAAACACCTCGTCCCTATTGTGGACGAGGTGTTTATCGTATAAACGTAATTATGAAATTTTTACAATTTGGACGAACATTTCTCCGCCAGGTGTTTGAACGGTTACTTTGTCGTCTACTTGTTTGCCTAACAGGCTTTTTGCAATTGGTGAATCGTTTGAAATCTTTCCTTCGAACGGATCAGCTTCTGCACTTCCGACGATTGTGTAAGACTCTTCTTCTCCGTCTGGTAATTCAACGAAAGTGACTGTTTTACCAAGTGAGACAATATTTGAGTTTCCTTCATCTTCGATAATTTTGGCATTGCGAATCATATTATCAAGCGTAGTGATACGCCCTTCTACAAACGCTTGCTCTTCTTTAGCAGAATCATATTCCGAGTTTTCAGAGAGGTCTCCAAAGCTTCTAGCAATTTTAATTCGCTCTACAACCTCTTTACGTTTAACCGTTTTCAAATGTTCAAGCTCTTCTTCTAATTTTCGTTTTCCTTCTTCTGTCATTGGAAATACTTTCTCTTGTGCCATGAATCATTCACTCCTTCTATTAATCCTCATCATACATACTTTCTGCACGTGAGTGACGACTGAAATATACAAGAATGAGGACTTCTTCATGCCCTCATTCCTTCTGTCCCATATTTGTAAAAGTCCATCTTACATGGCGTCCCTTTTAGATGCAACTATTATGCCTTTTTTCAGACAGAACCACTCTCAGTGGCCCAAAGATGATCTATCTTCATCGCACAAACTGTGGAAAGGCACAGGAAGCTCCTGTACCTCGTTCGCCATTTCGATCATATGTAGAAGAATAGCTTATCCATTCTCCATCTTCCCAATACATAATATGGTCAGTGTACGATATGTCTATGCTATATTATTACATAATTGCTTTTTGATCAAGAATTGTTTGAAAATTTGTGATGGTTTGTTTGTCGTTTTTTTAATATACTTTTACAAAATCGAAACCACTTCAATATTCAGCTTGAAAACGACATTTTTCTACATCTATTTCACATCATTGTTTTCCTATCATATCAAATCTTTCATTCAAAGTGTTACTTCTTAAAATATTTAAGCAGCTTCTACTTTTAGAAACAAGTGAAATATTGGTATTTACTCTCTTTATGCTGATGTTGACAAAGGGCTAAAATGGTTTTTATTTTAGCTCTTTGTCTTCTTTTCAGCGTGATAGAAAACCTTTGCACTCTAGGAAGGACGAGCACAGAAGCGGAGCGAATTTAATATTCGTGAGCATCGGCGCACAGGACTGACACCGAATGCGAGGGTTTGTCTACACGCTGGATGATGTTGAAAAGACCTTTACAATGTAAAGGTCTTTTCAACATCAGTTACTCTGCTCGGCTTTGAAGAATCGTTTGAATTTTTGTCACCATGAGGTCAATCGCCACATGGTTTTGGCCGCCTTCTGGGATGATGATGTCAGCGTATCGCTTCGTCGGTTCAATGAATTGATTATGCATTGGTCTGACAACAGATACATACTGTTCAATCACAGAATCGATTGAACGGCCTCTTTCTTTCGTATCGCGTAAAATGCGGCGAATGATGCGTAGATCTGCATCTGTATCGACATACAGTTTAATATCCATTAAGTCTCTTAGGCGTTCGTCTTCTAGTGCAAAGATGCCTTCAACGATGATAACATCCTTTGGTTCAACATGGACAGTCTCTTCTGAACGTGTGTTGAGCTTGAAATCATATATTGGTTTTTCAATGGATTCGTACCTTAAGAGCTGTTCCAAATGCTCAAACATCAGGTCATTGTCGAATGCGAGCGGATGATCATAGTTCGTAAGCAGACGCTCTTCAAATGGCATATGACTTTGATTTTTGTAATATAAATCTTGCTGAAGCATGAGGATGGAATGTCCTTTAAATTTTTCATAGATTGAATTGGTGACGCTCGTTTTACCTGAACCCGAGCCGCCAGCAATTCCAATGACAACTGGTTTACTCCTCATGTGCCTGTTATTTCCCCTTTCTCATCATGTTGCTAGGGTATACTTTTTGATCGAGCTTGAATTTGACGATTTGCAGCGGATGACGAGCGGCATCTAGTTCATTTCCTTTTTCATCCCAAATCGTCTCAATTTTGCATGTGAAATTCTCAATTTCTGGTCCGAAAAATTCGACTTCGTCACCAGCTTTAAAGAAGTTACGCTGCTGCAATGTGACGATTTGTTCTTTTTCATCATAATGAAGAACGAGACCTGCGAAATCAAATGTCGTTTTCTTTCCATGAATACCAAACATTTGCTCATCCGTACCTGGTACACCTTCGAAAAAGGCTGGTGCTGTATCGCGGTTTGCACATTTATCTAATTCATCTAACCATTCCTCTTCAATGACAAAATTGTCTGGGTCCGCACAATAGGCGTCGATGACTTTGCGATACACACTCACGACAGTTGCTACATAATGAATTGATTTCATCCGTCCTTCGATTTTTAAGCTGTCAATTCCCATTTCGATCATTTGAGGAATGGATTCGACAAGCTTTAAGTCTTTTGGACTCATCGCAAATGGTGCGTCTTCCTCTCCAAATAATGGCGCTTCCTCAGAACCTTCTAGTTTATAAAGATCATAATCCCAGCGGCAGGACTGGCAGCAGCCCCCGCGGTTAGAATCTCTTGCCGTCATATGGTTACTGAGCACGCAGCGGCCAGAGTAAGCAATACACATCGCACCGTGAATGAACGTTTCAATTTCAATATCGACCTTTTCTTTCATTTCTCTAATTTCCAGCGCACTTGTCTCGCGAGCCAGCACCACACGCTCAAGCCCTTCTTCCTTCCAAAACTGAACAGCTTTCCAGTTCGAAAGAGATTGCTGTGTGCTTAAATGGACTTCAAGCTTCGGTGCGACACGTTTACACGTTTCAATGATCAGCGGGTCAGCCACAATAATGCCCGCTACTCCAGCGCCTTCAATCCCTTGAAGGTATTCCTCCAGCCCGTCCATGTTTTCGTTGTGGGCAAAGATATTCGTCGTCACATAAATTCGTGCACCGTATTTGTTTGCAAATGCGACACCTTCAGCCATTTCTTCAATTGAAAAGTTATCGGCATTTGAGCGAAGCCCAAATTCTTTTCCGCCAATAAAGACCGCGTCTGCTCCGTAATGTACAGCAATTTTCAGCTTTTCCAAGTTTCCTGCTGGTGCAAGCAGTTCTGGTTTTTTTGTAATGACACGTTTCCCGTCAATCATTTCAGAAATACCGTCTTTCAATAGTGCCATTTCCTCTGCCTCCTCTTATATTAATAAACCGTTTCTTTAAAGAAGAACCCTGTATCAATCGAACGATTCACTGGCTGAATCTCTTCAATCCGCTTCACCCAGTCCTCTTTCTGATCTTCATACGCGTCTTTGTCAGTCGCTAATAAATCAATTGCTTTTCTATATAGAGACGTCACCTCTGTCATATAAGAAAGTGACTTTAAAATTCCGTCAATTTTAAAGGAGTCAATGCCTGCATCAACAAATTCCTCTAATTCGTCAATCATACACACATCATTTGGACTCATAATATGAGTGCCGTTTGCATCCTCGAAAATAGGGTATTTGTTTTGACGCTCTTGATCATGAAGGAATAGTCCTTCCTCCATATTTCTGCCTTCGACGTCCATTTGTTTGCCCTGATATTCAAAGTAGTTGCCAATGAGCGTACGTTTTGATTGAAACATACATGTCATGCCATGGACTTGAATTTCGATTTCCACCTCGGCATTTTCTTTGATGTCAATGACACTGTCCATATTCAGTTCTTTGGCAAGAACAGCACGCGTTGCACCTTTTCTGCCCCAGTAGTTACAAGTGTAATAGTTTGTCCCAGTCGTTTCTGTACTCCAGTGGAGATTCAGGCTTACCCCTGTTTCTTTGGCGGCCATGATCACTGCTGGGTCTCCAAAAACGACGCCATCTACGTTTAATGCGTCGAGAAAGGTTAAGTAATCTCCAAGAAGCTGCACACGATCATTATGAAAAATCGCATTCATCGCCACAAACACTTTTTTGTGATGCGCATGTGCAAGCTCAACCGTCTGTTTCACATCTTCTCTTGAAAACTCGCCTGCAAGACGAATACCGTATGTTTGTTTGCCTATTAAGAATGCATCAGCTCCCGCCTCGATTAATGGCAGTACGTCTGACACCTTGCTTGGCGTCACAAGCAATTCTGGTTTTTTCATGATTGGTCACCTCTTTTTGTACTAATGGCGATCCCGTCTCCCACTGGAATAATGCACGTTTGGAAATCAGGGTTTGACATAAGCCATTGATTGTATCGATCAATTTTTCCAATTAATTGTTTTTTTCGTTTATCTTCTATTTCTTCTTCATAGTTCGTTGCCACTAAGCCTTTAAATAATACGTTGTCTGTAATAATCATTCCGTCATGAGCAAGCATCGGTTCAAACAGCTCAAAAAAACGTTTGTACTGCCCTTTTGCGGCATCAATAAAGATCACATCATAGGGCGCCATCGTTTGGACTGTTTTAGCCGATTCCATGGCATCACCAAAGAACACGTGTATTCTTTCTTTTAACTTTAATTCCTCAATGTTCCGTGTCGCTTCTTCATAGCGTTTCGCATTTCGCTCAATCGTAAAAATTTCAGCAGCTGGTAGAGCTGTCGCCATTCGAATGGCGGAGTAACCTATCGCTGTCCCAACCTCAAGAATTTTCTTCGGCTTTTTCATCGACAGCAGCTGCAGTAAAAGTTCAATGCTCACCTTTTCCATAATTGGCACATGATGCTCTTTTGCATATGCCTCTAATTGAGCGATTGCATCAGGACTTGGGTGAATTAAATGTTCAATATAATCATTCATTTGATCATCTTCGATAGTCATTATTTGTCTAGCTCCTTCATGACCTGAAAAAGAAGAGTCCTGCCTGTTGCAGCTCTCTTTCTCGTCAATCTTTCGTTCATCTAAGTAAAACAACCCGATATATTTTACCACAAAGAAGTGGTAATTGCGAACCTATAAATTGGATATTCCAACGAAAAAAACTGCAGGCAATCTTGTATTGTCTACAGTCTTTTTCGATTCACATGTACATTAATTGCTGCCTGTGATGTATTTGGCTTTCGCTTTGTTGTGCTCATTTAACGTTTTTGTAAAGACGACTTCTCCATTTTTCTTCGCAAGGAAGTACACATAATCTGTTTTATCTGGATGCAGTGCGGCTTTCCATGAAGATTCGCCAGCATTTGCAATAGGTCCAGGCGGCAGCCCCTTGTTGTTATACGTATTATAAGGAGATTTCACCTTAAGGTCTTTGTAATAAACACGGGATTTATGCTCACCTAGTGCATAGAGAACGGTTGGATCGGTTTGAAGCGGCATGTCCTTTTTCAACCGGTTATAAAATACACTGGAGATTTTAGCGCGATCCGTCTTTTCTGTTGCTTCCATTTCAATCAGTGATGCCATCGTTAACACATCATGTATGGACATGTTTCTCTTTTTCATGCCTTTTTCATACGTTTTCACGTATTGATCTGTTTGTTTAATCATCGTTTCAATGATCGTTTCGAGTGATTCATCCTCACGATAAAATGGATACGTCGCAGGGAATAAATAACCTTCTAACGGATGTTTCACCTGTTTGCCATTTACCTGTGAAGTCACCGTTTTCGGATATTTTTTCATTAACGTTTGAATAAACGCAGGATCATCCAGCTTCGCTTCCACTTCTTTCGCTGAAAAATTCGTCTGATTTGCAATAACTACCGCAATATCAGACAGCTGTTTTCCTTCTGGAATCACAAGCTGAAAGGCGTAGTCTGTCCCTCCAGATGTCAGCTTTTGAATCAGCGTGTCTGCGTCCATCGTTTGTTTCAAATGAAAGTATCCTGCTTTAAAGCCGGACGCATTTTTGTATTTTGCATAATAAGTGAAAATCGTGTCATTCGAAATGAGCCCATTTTCTTTTAAAATGCCCGCAATCTCACGGACAGATGTCCCATTAGGAATATGAATATTAATCGTTTGTTTGCTTTTTTGATCGACCGGTCCAAGTGCTGATTTAACATATAAAAAGCCTGATAATGCTGCAATGATGATGACAGCAAGAACAGATAACAGGACGATCCCCATTTTCCTTTTGAAAAATGGTCGTTTCTTTTGTTCTGAAAACATGCATGGCCCTCCTCACATCTCGCTTTTATAGTACATGATTCGACGGAGTTCGGCAATTACTTGCTCATGCATGTCATGACAGAACTTGACATAATACGGCTAAACCAATGCCGCCACCGCTCCCAATAGCAGCCATGACATAGCTTCCATTCGGTAAGGTGCGCGCTTCATAAAATAGTCTCACCATCATCGCAGCGCCCGATGCACTATATGGATGCCCAAGACAAAGTGCACCGCCTCTTTTATTGATTCGGTCATAAGGAATATCCAGCGTACGAGCAATCAGCGCTATTTTCAGAGCAAAAGCTTCATTGATTTCAAACAGTGCAACATCTTCTGCCTTGATTTTCTCTTGATCTAGAAGTTTCTTCATCGTATCAATCGGCGCAGCAGCTGGAAAATTGGGATGCATTGCCGCAACAGCACTTCCGGCATATCGCAGCATTGGCTGAAACCCATTTGCCTCCGCTAGCACTCTTTCCATCACAACGACCGCTGCTGCACCATCTGCTTCTTTGCAGCTATTGGCGGCAGTCACAGATCCTTTTCCCGGTGAAAATACAGGCTTTGCCCGCTGGATCAGTTTCGCCATCGGCCTTATTTTCGCGGCTGCTTCATCTATGCTCAGTCCGTCAATCGAAACGATTTCTTCAGAATATGTACCACGTTTGATTGCGTCTATACTTCTTTCCCAGCTTAATTGCGCATAGTCATCTTGTTCTTTTCTTGTGACAGAAAATCTCGAAGCGGTCAGCTCTGCTGCTTCTCCCATAGCCGGATCTCCTATCCATTCCGGTGAAAAGCGTGCTCTTTCTTTCATTGGTGATCTGGAAATGCTCTCAGTTCCGCCAGCGATATACATTGAACCTTCCCCTGATTGAACCATGACGCAAGCTGTTCGGATTGCTTCTAGACCTGAAGCACACTGCCTATCAACCGTCATACCAGGTACTCCTAAAGAAAGCCCTGCTTCTAATGAGGACAGACGAGCCATATTCCCGCCGCCTCCTACAACATTTCCTAATATGATGTCGTCCGGTGTCATCCTTTTAGACAAATACTGAATAAGGGGCGCGGCTAATTGCTCTGGACGATAATCCTTCAGCATCCCGTTTTTATCACCGAAGGGTGTCCGTTTTGCTTGTACAATTACTGCTTGCATGACAATTGTTCCTCCGCCCACTTTTTCATGCTGACACGTGCTATTTTTCCGCCGGATGTTTCAATTATTTGATCAATGACAAGCCATTTTTTAGGCACCTTGTAGGCCGCCAGTTTTTCTTTGACAGCTTGCCGAATCCTCTTTGTGTGCTGTCCTTCTTCAATAATGGCAACAGGGATTTCACCCCAATATGGGTCAGGAACGCCAACTACAACCGATCGCTTCACCTCTGGCTGTTCATTTAGCACACGCTCAATTTCCTCTGGAAAAATATTCAGCCCTCCATAGACGATCATGCCATTTTCACGTCCGCTCATATATAAATAGCCGTCTTCATCCAGCCAGCCCATATCATAAACTGTTATCCACTCTTCCGGCGGTTTCACTTCATGTAAGTAGCCTGCAAAAGACATTGGGCTCTTCACATAAATTCTTCCTATCTCATTTGGCTGGCAGACAGTTTGATCAGCTCGCCTCACTTCAATTTGAATGGGAGAGAAAGACTGTCCGACAGAAGAAGGTTTTTGCAAAAAGTCATTTGAAGATAAGTAGGAAACAAAGCTTAACTCTGATGTGCCGTAAAAATCAAAAAATGTCACATGCGGGTAGTTGGTCACGAGTTGTTTCTTTGAAGGAATGCCCCAATCTGCTCCAGATGATATGACAAGAAGCTGATTATCTCTCTCAAAAGCGTCTATTTCCAGCAACGATTCTGTCATTGTCGGAACAGTATACATCACAGTAATGTCTCCTGTCTGTAAGGCTTTCTTCGCTTTCACTGGCGTAAATTTTTCTAAAAGCGTCACTGTACCGCCAAAGTATAATGTACTGATGGCACCATATAAAAAGTGAGAGGATAAGAGTGTACCTGTTATAAGAACATGATCTTGATGAGTGATTCCAAATGTACCAGCTGTCGTTCGAAAGCTTTCGATCCATGACTGCTGACGCCTGATAAAGGCTTTAGGTGAACCCGTTGATCCTGACGTAAATCCCATATAAAAGATAGGGTCGTTCTCGCTGACGCATTTGTTAGATGGACCTTGTGTGATAAGGCTCATTTTTTCCTTCCATTTAGATAAAGAAAGAACATGCATGTCTTCGCTGTACTTTTCAAATCTATTTAAATATCGATCCTCGATAATGACGAGAGCTGCCTCACTTAACAAAAGCTTTTCTACACATTCTTCATGGCTCCATCTCGGATCAAGCGGGATAGCTGTCCACCCTGCAGAAGCAGCGCCAGCAAATATTTGGAGAAAAGAAGCACCATTTGATAATAAAAAAGCGACTCTTTTTTGCTCATGAGCCGTTTGTTGTAACCATTGCGCTGATAGCCGGACACGCTCATACCAATCTTGATAAGTGATCCTTTCTTGTCCATCAATGATGGCGATATGATCTGGGTTCATTTCTGCATGTAATGTATAGCTTTCCGTTATTCTGTTCAAACTGCACGCCTCCCTTTATGCACATCCCTTTTTCGATATGACATCGCCGCAATGATTTTCACCGTGAGAACGGCACATATGCCCGCTTTGATGAGATCACCTGGAATATAAATCAGGCTAAGAAGAGCTGCCTGAGTGACCTTGATATCCATCATCATCGCTTGAAAAGGAATGCCGCATAGATACAAAATTCCGATACTGCATACCGCATAGATCATAAAAAGACGCAGAGCGGTTATTTTTTTCAGACGGTTGATCCACAAACTAATCATGAGGGCAGCCACTGGATAAGCAAGTAAAAATCCACCGCTTGGTCCAAAAAAGACCCCTATTCCGCCTCTGCCACCTGACAAAAGAGGTGCGCCTGCTACCACAACCAAGAGAAACAGAAGTAAACTGATCAGTGCCTGTTTTGGCTTTAACAGCCCCCCAGCAAGCAAAAGACCTGCCGTTTGCAATGTGATGGGTACAGGTGTAAACGTAAGTAAAATCGGCGGGATCAATCCTAACATCCCGATAACCGCAGTCATTAGCGCCATTTGCATCATATCTTGAATTTTCAATTTCCATACCCCTCACTCAATACATTGTTAAAAATAGAGTAAAAGGTACAGTTTATTATGTCAACATAAAATAAAATAAAGTTAACATATTGATCGCAAAAAAAGACCTGTGAAGAAAGATCACTAAGATCCGTTCACAGGCCTTTTATTCGTTCTATTCTTCGTCTTCTTCTTGATCTAAGAACGTATTTAACGTTTCTTCAATCATGTCCCACTCTTCATCCGTTTCAATAGGCTCTAGCTCGCCATCTTCACCGTTTTCGTTCGGCGTGAAGCTTGATGCATGAATTTCAATTTCTTCATTGTCTTGCTCAGAAATTGGGTAGTAAAGAACATATGATTTGTTAAAATGGTCGCTTTCAAAAGTAAATAGTACTTCGCAAAGCTGTTCATTTCCATTATCATCAACGATTGTAATTTGCTTTTCTCCGTGTTCCATTTGATTCACCTCATTTTAATTTAAGCTGTCTAAGTACCCTTGCAGGATCATAACAGCCGCCATTTTATCAATGACTTTTTTACGCTTTTGTCTGCTCACATCTGCAGAGATGAGCATTTTTTCCGCTGCCATTGTCGACAGACGCTCGTCCCAAAGCACAACAGGAACATTGTACGTGTTTTCTAACACTTTCGCAAATGATTGGCTGGCTTCGCCTCTAGGACCGACCGTACCGTTCATATTTTTTGGAAAACCAAGTACAATTTTATCCGTTCCATATTGCGAGACGATTTCGGACAGGCGGCTGAGACCGAAGTCTCCGCCTGCTTCATCAATTTTAATTGTTTCAATCCCTTGCGCTGTCCAGCCCATTTCATCACTGATCGCAACACCAAGGGTTTTCGTGCCTAAATCTAAGCCTAAAATTCTCATGTTTTACGCCTCTTTATGTGTCTCTAAGTACGATTTAACCAATTCCTCAATTAATTCGTCTCGTTCTAGTTTACGAATTAGGTTGCGAGCATCCTGATGTCTTGGAATATAAGCAGGGTCGCCTGACAGCAAGTATCCGACAATTTGATTGATCGGGTTGTATCCTTTTTCTTGGAGTGCATCATATACTGTAATGAGCACTTCATTCACATTGGTTTCAGCTGAATCATCAGAGAAGTTAAACTTCATTGTCTTATCAAATGAACTCACTGCTTCTTGCACCTCTCTTCCAACATTCTACTAGCAAGCTTTTTTCTAACCGCTCATCTAATACCATTATTCTACACTACATCGCCTGATTATAAAACGGATTTGACAGATTCTTCGACAATTGCCAGTGCTTCTTCTAGCTTTTCCGGTTGTTTTCCGCCTGCTTGTGCCATGTCTGGGCGTCCGCCTCCGCCTCCGCCGCAGATTTCAGCTGCCTGTTTCACAAGTTTCCCTGCATGCAGACCTTTTTCGATGACGTCTTTTGTCACTCCTGCTGAAATGTTTACTTTTCCGTTTTGAACGGCTCCGAGCACAATGACAGCTGATCCTAATTTGGCTTTTAAGTCATCAACCATTGTTCTTAAATGGTTCATGTCTTTCGCGTTTACTTTTTCAGTTAACACTTTTACTCCGCCGATTTCTGTCACTTTCTCTAAAATAGAGCCTGCTTCAGCCTGGCTTAATTTTGCAAGAAGAGATTCGTTTTCTCTTTGAACCTCTTTTAAATCTGCCTGTAATGACGCGATACGTTTTGGTACATCCTTCGTATTTGACTTCAGCTCACTCGCTGCCTGCTCTAAAATCGTCAGCTGGTCATTTAATTCTTCGTATGCCCCTTTACCAGTCACCGCCTCAATCCGGCGTGTTCCAGCACCAATACCCGATTCAGATGCAATTTTAAACAACCCGATTTCCGCAGTATTTTGCACATGACAGCCGCCGCATAGCTCGATGCTGTAATCGCCTACTTGGACAACTCGGACAATATCACCATACTTCTCGCCAAAGAGCGCCATTGCACCCATTTCTTTTGCTTCAGCAATCGGCTTCAGGTCAATAGCAATAGAGATGCCTTCCCAGATCTTTTCGTTCACCATTTTTTCAATCTGAGACAATTCTTCTTTTGTGACTTGTCCAAAGTGAGAGAAGTCAAAGCGAAGTCTATTTTCATTCACCAATGATCCTGCCTGGTTCACGTGGCTACCCAAAACGTCTTTTAGCGCCTGATGCAAAAGATGTGTCGCTGTATGGTTTTTCACAATGCCTTTTCGAAGAGCTGGTTCCACTTCCGCAGTGACTTCAAGTCCTTTTTTGGCTGTACCGCTTACGACTACTCCCTCATGAACATGCTGACCATTTGGCGCCTTTTTCACATCTTTGATGTCAATGATCACTTCAGCGCTTTTCAATGTCCCTTTATCAGCCACTTGTCCGCCGCTTTCCGCATAGAAAGGTGTTTCATCTAACAAAATTTGCACTGTATCGCCTTCATGTGCTTCTGTAACAATTTCACCGTTTTGAAGCAATTCGACAATACGGGCATCTGCCGTTAGATTTTCGTAGCCAACAAATGTGCTTTCTACTTTAATATCTCCTAAAGCGCCGCCTTGAACCTGCATACTGCCGACATCTTGTCTCGCATTTCTTGCACGTTCACGCTGCTTCTCCATCTCAGCCTGGAAGCCTTCTCGATCCACTGTCATATTCTCATCTTCTGCATATTCTTCTGTGAGCTCGACAGGGAATCCATACGTATCATACAGCTTAAATACATCTTCACCTGAAATCTGCGTGCTGCCTTTGTCTCTTTCTTTTTTGATGACTTCTGACAAAATAGCTAAGCCTTCGTTCAGTGTTTCATGGAAGCGTTCTTCTTCATTCTTGATGACTTTCGCAATAAATTCTTCTTTCGCTTGTACATCTGGGTAGAAATCCTTCATGATTTCCGCCACAACTGGAACTAGGTCAAACATAAACGGGCGATGGATGTGAATCGTTTTTGCATAACGCACTGCACGGCGAAGCAAACGTCTTAACACATACCCGCGGCCTTCATTGGAAGGAAGCGCTCCATCACTTACAGCAAAAGCAACCGTTCGGATGTGGTCCGCAATGACTTTGAATGCTGTATCCTTTTCCTTTGTCTCGCCATAGCTTTCTCCAGAAATGGTCTCAACTGCACGAATAATTGGCATGAATAGATCTGTATCAAAATTCGTTGGCACGTTTTGAATGACAGATACCATTCGTTCAAGACCCATCCCTGTATCAATGTTTTTCTTCGGAAGCGGCGTGTATGACCCATCTGGATTATGGTTAAATTCAGAGAACACTAGGTTCCACACTTCTAGATAACGCTCATTTTCTCCGCCGGGATATAATTCTGGATCGTTCATGTCGTCACCGTATGATTCACCGCGGTCATAGAAAATTTCGGTATTCGGTCCACTTGGGCCCTCGCCAATATCCCAGAAGTTGCCTTCAAGGCGAATAATACGTTCTTCTGGTACACCAATTTTATCTCTCCATAGTACATACGCTTCTTCGTCCTCTGGATGGACAGTGACAGATAACAAATTCGGGTCAAAACCAATCCACTCGTCACTTGTAAGGAACTCCCACGCCCATTCGATCGCTTCTTCTTTAAAATAATCACCAATAGAGAAGTTGCCGAGCATTTCAAAGAACGTATGATGGCGTGCCGTTTTTCCTACGTTTTCAATATCATTTGTACGTATCGATTTTTGCGCGTTGCAAATACGCGGATTTTCAGGTACAACGCGGCCATCAAAGTATTTCTTTAATGTTGCCACGCCGCTGTTGATCCACAAAAGTGTCGGATCATCATGCGGTACGAGTGATGCACTCGGTTCTACAGCATGTCCTTTTTCTTTAAAAAAGTCTAAAAACATTTGGCGTACTTGCGCTGAAGTTAAAGTTTTCATTCAAAAATCCTCCCTTATCATTCATCAATCTCCACACAAACGAAAAAACACCCCGCCCTATGCAAGCACAAAACGACTTACACAGGGACGAGATGCTCTCGCGGTACCACCCTGATTATAGACCTATTCGTCTATCACCTTCACATCCGATAACGCCGGAAGAGAGCGGCAGTGTTTATCTGCACTCGGGACTAGCTTCCGTTAAAGGTCTGATAAGGCTTTTCTCAGCAAAACAAAGCCTCTCTCTGCAACAGCTTTTTAACGTACTCGGGTCCGTCATTGAATTCAGTATGTAGTATGAATCGAAATTATTATAGACAACTCGGCTCCTCTTGTCAATGAACGCTTCGTCTCATGAGAATATATTGCACAATGATCACTCTGATTATAGCGGCAGTTGGTACGGCTAAAATCATGCCAATTAAACCAAATAACTCTCCTCCTGCAATTAAGACAAGCATAATGACGACAGGATGCATATGAAGGCTTCTCCCTACGATGATCGGGCTGAGGATGTTGCTTTCTAAAAATTGCAGCACCGCTACTGTAATCAGCACAATCATAACCGATTTAACCGAGATGGTAAACGCAATAAAGACAGCGGGAACCGCACCGATAATCGGTCCAAAATACGGAATGACATTCGTTGCACCAATCAGCATACCTAGGACAAGCGGATACGGGATATGAAACAGCCAAAGCACAATGGCTGCTGCCCCCCCAATTAATGAACAGACAAGTAGCTGCCCTCTAATATAATTACCAAGTGATTCATCAACTGCCTTCACAAACGCATGTCCCCTCTTCCGAAAAGATGGCGGCGTCAAATACCATGCAGCCCGCTTCATCGTATTCATGTCCTTCACCATATAAAAAACAAGAAAAGGAATGAGTGCTGCAATTAATGCGTAATCAAGTAATACTTTACAGCTAAGAATCATCCGCTCCGCGCCGTTAGCTGCATATGTCTCCGATTGAACAATTAAGCGATCCAAACGGTCGTGAAGTCCGTCAGGCCAATGGCTTGTATGATGATGAATATGTGATAAAGCGCCATTATACGTTTCAGCAAGCACAGGAATTTGTTCTGACAACTCATTTAACTGCTTGATCATGACAGGCGCTCCTTTATAAACCGCAAGCCCAATCCCGCCAAAAAACAGTACATAAATCAATAAGAGACTAACAGTCCTTGGTAAGCCCCCCTCGTGCAATTTTTCCACTATCGGATAAAGCAGATAAGAAATAAAAATGGCAATGAGAAGCGGAATTAGAACCGCCTTGAACAACAAAAAAATAGGCATCCATAACTCGTCGAGCTGCAGTAAAATGAGCAAGGATGCAAGGACAAGCAGGACCCCTGCGGCATATATCAGAAATTGGACCGGACGTTTCTTCACCTTTTTCACCTCTTTTCTTATTGTTTATCCATCTTCTGTAATTATCCATGTAAATAAAATTTGTCCTAACTTTGTTAAAAATGAATACACATGAAACATACAGCTCCATCCAAAGTCACTAAAATGTCTACACTGAATATTCCATCATGTACAAGAGGAGGTTCTTCATGATCACATTCGAAGAAGTCAACAAGCATTATGGCCAGTTCCATGTACTGAAAGACATTAACCTACATATTCAAAAAGGTGAGGTTGTCGTGATCATCGGTCCTTCAGGATCAGGTAAAAGCACGATGCTCAGATGCATCAATCGTCTTGAAAGCATTGATGAGGGAAAGGTACTCGTCAACGAAGTGCCTGTTCAGCATCCGAAGACCAACATCAATCTTGTCAGGCAAAATATTGGGATGGTGTTTCAGCATTTTCACCTCTACCCTCATAAGACGGTGCTTGAAAACATTATGCTTGCGCCAATGAAGGTGAAAAAGGTGAGCAAGGAAGAAGCGAGGGAAACAGCCGAATTTTATTTAAATAAAGTCGGTATTCCTGATAAAGCGGACGCCTACCCTTCAAGACTCTCAGGCGGACAGCAGCAGCGTGTTGCCATTGCAAGAGGGCTTGCGATGAAGCCAGAGGTCATGCTGTTTGACGAACCGACATCCGCACTTGATCCAGAGATGATCGGAGAGGTACTAGATGTGATGAAGCAGCTCGCCCGAGAAGGAATGACCATGGTTGTCGTCACTCATGAGATGGGATTTGCCAGAGAAGTCGCCGACCGTATTGTCTTTATTGATGAAGGCAGAGTTCTTGAAGAGTCAACACCGGCTGCATTTTATGAGAAACCGCGTGAGAAACGCGCTCAGCTCTTTTTAAGCCGTATTTTAAATCACTAGGGGGAATGATTTGATGAAAAAAATGAAACGCTTTGGCCTACTACTCTTTATGACTTGCTGTATTGCTGCATTGGCTGCTTGCGGATCTGCTGAAAAAGGCTCGACTGATGCAAAAAAAGGAAGCTCTTTAGAAACCATTCAGAAAGACAAAAAAATCATATTCGGGGTCAAGAATGATACACGTCTCTTCGGTCTCAAAAATCCTAGCAGTGGAGATATCGAAGGGTTTGATATCGATATTGCAAAAGCTATCGCAAAGGAAATGCTCGGTGATGAAGGAAAAGCAGAATTCAAAGAAGTGACATCAAAAACGAGAATTCCACTACTGCAAAAAGGAGATATTCATGCGATCGTCGCGACCATGACGATTACCGAAGAGCGTAAAAAAGAAGTCAATTTCTCAGATGTTTACTTTGAAGCAGGACAATCACTGCTTGTGAAAAAAGGAAGCGACATTCAATCGATTGATGATCTTAAAAAAGGGACGAAAGTGCTTGCAGTGAAAGGATCTACTTCTTCTCAAAATATCCGCGAGAAAGCACCTAAAGCGTCTGTATTAGAATTTGAGAACTATCAGGAGGCTTTTACAGCTTTAAAATCAAACCAAGGGCAAGTGCTGACAACCGATAATGCGATCTTATTTGGTATGGCAGATGAGGATTCAAATTACGAAGTCGTCGGCGGCACCTTTACAGATGAGCCTTATGGTATTGCTGTGAAAAAAGGTGATCAGAAATTAACAGCTGCGATCAATAAAGCCCTAAAAACCTTAAAAGACAATGGAGAGTATGACAAGATTCATCAAAAATGGATCAAAGAATAACCGTTTGACTTGTGAAGAATGATTCTCTCAGGGTGAGCCGCTCATTGGCTCACCTGTTGATCAGGAAGGAAGTGAACTGATTGCTACGGTTTTCCATTCTTATTGAAAATTTTCATCTTTATGTAGAAGGCTTTAAATATACCATTGGTGCAAGTGTCATTGCTTTGATTGGAAGCTTTTTGATCGGTACACTCATTGCCATTATGAGAATTGCGCCACTTAGGCCGCTCAACTGGTTAGGAACGGCTTACGTGGAATTTGTTCGGAATATTCCGTTATTATTGATTACATTTGTCTTCTTCTTTGGATTACCCGTGCTAGGCATTGTAGCAGATGGCTTCACCGCTGGCACAATTGCCCTTGCCATTTATACCTCTGCCTTTATTGCTGAAGCCATTCGCGCAGGGATACAAGCTGTACCGCTTGGACAAATGGAAGCAGCCCGTGCTTCAGGTCTATCCTATGGCGGGACGATGCGGTATATCATTCTGCCGCAAGCAATTAAAATTGTCATTCCCCCTCTTGGGAATCAATTTATTAACCTTGTCAAAAACTCCTCTATTTTAGGTGTCATTGCAGGGTTTGATCTTATGTATCAAGGAGACCTCATCGCTTCTAGAACATTTGTAACATTCGATGTCTACATCTTTGTTGCCATGTTCTATCTGCTATTAACAATTCCGCTCAGTTTAGGCGTTGGTTATTTAGAAAAAAGATTAGCAAGAAGCCACTAGAAAGGAGGAAACACCATGGATTTTCTAGGTGCCTACCAGCCTGATCATCTCGCCTTTTTACTTGAAGGATTTGCTGTCACCTTAAAAGTGGCTTTTATCTCCATCATTTTGAGCTTTCTCATTGGATTAGTCATTGGCACATTACGGTTCGCTCAAATTCCAGTTTTATCAAAGATCGTTGCAGTCGTCGTCGAAACCATTCGAAACCTGCCGCTCTTATTGATCATCTTTTTCACATATTTTGCACTGCCCGAAATCGGCATTAAGCTGAGCATTACAGCCTCAGCTATTGCAGCTTTAACCGTATTTGAATCAGCAATGCTGTCAGAAATTATTCGAAGCGGTTTAAAATCAATTGATAAGGGACAGATCGAAGCAGCCAGGTCTTCTGGTTTAACCTATATCCAAACGTTAAAAATGATTATTATGCCGCAGGCTTTACGCCGAATGGTACCGCCGATTGTCAGTCAATTTATTTCTCTTTTAAAAGATACATCGCTTGCCGTTGTGATTGCCCTTCCAGAACTATTGCATCACGCTCAAATATTAAACGGTCAGAGCCAATCTTACTTACTGCCCATTTTCTTATTAGCGGCAATGATGTATTTTGTCGTCAATTTCAGCTTATCATTACTCGCGCGCCGATTAGAATATAGGCAGGCATAAAAAAGACATCCGCTTTTGGCGGATGTCTCAGCGTGTAGGCAAACCCTCGCATTCGGTGTCAGGTCTGCGCTCCAGTACTCACGAATGTCAAATTCGCTCCGTTCCGATGCTCGCCCTTCCTAGACTTCAAAGGTTTTATATCACGCTGAAAATGAAAACAAAGGGCTAAAATGAAGGTCATTTTAGCCCTTTGCCAACAATTATTTGCTTACATCATTCTCATAACGCGTTTTCTTAGCTTTTTCATATCCCGCTTTGATGGCATATCATATCGGCTTGCAAAGTGATATGCGAGTGCACCTGCACTAAGCGTTAATAGTGAAGAAGTCATTTTGCCCATTCGAAATTCCCCCTTAACACTTATAGTTGAATTGAACGTTCATCATCACTAAACAGATCATCTAAGCTGCTTAGTGTTCCGTCTTCTTCCACTTGGTGTGTAGATATTTTGCCTTTTGACAGCGTCAATTCAATAAAACAGCCCCAGCAATAATATTGATTGACCCCAATTTTTCCGATGTCTTTACATTTGCAATTTGGGCAAATGAGCATAATCAGCACCTCTTTACGTTCGGTTTAGAACAAGTGCTTCCTTTTGAACGTTGATCAAGGTTCCGGCAGCCTGAAGCTGTTTTCGAATCCCTGATAGCTCTGTAAAGAAGCCGTCCGAGAGTTCATATGCTACGATTGTGCCCGAATTTGTGCAAAAGTATACATCTTCTAAAATGCCTAAATTTTCACCGTCAGGCGACTGCATCATTTTCTTTTTCAATTTCGAAAATAAGAAGGATGGGGCGGAGGATTCCATGCCTATTCCCTCCTGGCAGCTCACATATAAGCCCTTGTCTGTCAGCTGATCCCCAGCCGAGAATGGAACGAGTGCACAGTCTTTCTTTTTCCCATCTAACACATATCCTCCGCAGTTGCCTCCGGCTAATAAACAAATATCTTTTATCGAACCAAGTGAATGAGACGTTTCACCTGTATAGATTGACATTCCTTCAAGCTCTCGACATGTTCTCAAAATGTGCTCAACCACCTTTTGCGGAACAGTCTTATCGTGTGCGTTTGCGTCAAGACTCATACGAAGAAATGGCTTCCATGAACGAAATATGAGGATTTCTTTTCATGCTAAAAAAGCTCCCATCTGGAAGCCTTTTATTCATGCATAAAATCAAATGGAGTGATTCCCTCCATACCGATATTTGCATCATGCACGCTAAACGGCAGTTCTTTTTGAAGTGCTGCAAGCTCCGCATCCATAACTTCTTCGGTTTGCACGAGCCGCATCGTTAAGGACGTTTGTCTGAGCGAATCCTCATTGTTTTTCACGCCCCACTCCAGTGCTGATTCCTCGCCGCACAGAATTAAAAACTTTTTACTTCGTGTAATGGCTGTGTACAGCAGATTTCGCCGAAGCATTCTATAGTAGCTTCTCACGACTGGAAGCACAACGATGGGGAATTCACTGCCTTGTGATTTGTGGATCGAACAGCAATAGGCATGTGTAAATTGATGAAAATCCTTTTTTGTAAAGGTGATTTCATTCCCATCAAAGGAGATCACAGCCATGTCTTCTTTTTCCGTGTTTTCTTTCGCATAAAAAATCGAGACAATCTCGCCAATATCACCGTTAAAAATATTGTTCTCCGGCTGATTCACAAGCTGAAGCACTTTATCACCGGTCCGGTACACCACATCACCAAATGGGATTTCTCTGCCCTTTGGTTTTTTAGGATTCAAAATGTGCTGCAGCATTTTATTGAGCTCATTAATGCCTGCTTTTCCTTTATACATAGGCGCAAGCACTTGAATGTCTTTAGCTGAATAGCCTTTTTGAGCAGCATTGCTGACGACCTTCTCAATCACTTCTTTCATTTGATCAACTGAGCATTTTATGAAAGATCGATCCTTTGAACGTGCGGTAATATCCTTTGGCAGGACGCCATTTTTCATATCATGTGCAAGTTCAACAATGCTGGAGCCGTCTGCCTGACGGTAAATATCTGTCAGGGTAACAGCTGGCACAGCTTGTGATGCAAGCAAGTCTCTTAACACTTGGCCTGGTCCGACTGACGGAAGCTGATGTTCATCCCCCACCATGATCACTTGGATATGATCAGGAATGGCTTTAAACAAATGATTCGCAAGCCAAATATCTAGCATACTTGATTCATCAATGATGACAAGCTTTCCTTCAATCGGCTGTTCTTCATCATGCGAGAATCCCTCTGACCCGTTCCAACCAAGCAGCCGGTGAATCGTCACAGCTGGAAGCCCTGTTGATTCTGTCATCCGTTTAGCTGCTCGTCCAGTTGGCGCCGCAAGCACAAATGGAAAGGATTCATCTTTTTTGTAATCACTCGGATCAAGAGATACCCCGTGAAGATCGCTGTAAAGCTCAACAATCCCTTTAATGACTGTTGTCTTCCCAGTCCCAGGTCCGCCTGTTAAAAGCAGCATTGGGGACATGAGCGCCTTTTGAATCGCTTCCTTTTGTGTCGGTGCATACTGGACGCCCAGCCGTTCCTCGAGCTCACCAAGAGCTAGCAGAAATTCTGATTCAGGGAATTGATCTGCATATTCCGTTTGGGAGACGATTTTTTGTATACGTTTGGCGACACTTTGCTCGGCATAAAATAAGGACGGATGATAGCAGCGCTCATCTTCAATGATCATCTCTTTCCCTTCGCCAAGTGCAATGATCTGATTGGCGACGTCCATTTCCGTCACTTTGTACTCATTGCCTGTCTGATTGAGCAGTTTTCGGGTTTCGACGATCAAATCCTTTGTTTGTATGTACGTATGACCGTCCTGAAGGCTGGCTGTCTCCACTGTATAAAGCAAGGCTGCACGGATTCGCTCTGGGTCATTTCCTGAGATGCCGGTTCTAGCGCCAAGTTCATCCGCCTTAATAAATCCGATCCCTTCGACATCCTTGACGAGCTGATACGGGTTTTCTTCAATCTTCTGCAGCGTCTCACTCTCGTACACTTGATAAATCTTCATGCTGAGCTGCGGACCAAAGCCGTATTGATTCAGGCTGATCATGATTTGTTCCAATCCTTGATGCTCCTGGAGCGCTGCGGCCAGCTTATCTGCCTTCTTTTTTGATAAGCGCGGAACGTCATACAAAACCGCTGGGTCACGCATAATTTTATGAAGCGTCTGGGTGCCAAGCTGCCCTACAATTTCTTCCGCCGTCTTTTTCCCTATCCCTTCGAATAAATCACTTGAGAGATAATGAATGATTCCTTGCTTTGTTGTCGGTACTTCCTTTTGAAAATGAGTGGCCTGAAACTGTTCACCAAATTTCGGATGGCTTGTGACTTTGCCATAGAAGGTGTAAGTTTCTTCCTCATGAAGTGCTGGGAAGTAGCCTGTGACAGATGCTGTTTTTTCCTCTAAGTTTTCCGATGTTTCAATGACTTTCACCTTTAACACCGAGTATAAATTACTTTCATTATGGAAAATAACGGCTTGAACTGTCCCTTTTAAAAACGGTTCGTCCTCAAGCTTCATTTGATCTGGATGTTCCTGCACAGGTCTTCCCTCCTTCCGTCTATTCTGCTTCTTGAATCAGCTTTTGCGCATGTAGTGCCAGCATATGGTCAGGCTGCACGTCAATGGCTTTTCCTAGCATCTCAAGTGCTGCGTCTTTTTTCTCTAAGTATGCATACGCAACCCCTAAATTATAAAAGGCATCTGCATGCTGCGGATCACGCACGATCACCTCGGTAAAGGTCGTCACCGCTTCTTCCAGCAATTGTTCATTAGCTAAGCACATGCCAAATTGAAATCTTGCTTCATTATCATCTTCATTCAGTTCGATGGCACGCTGAAGATAAGGCATCGCAAGCTTCGGCTGCTCTAATTTGATGAGCGTTTGCCCCAGCATATAAAATAAATCACTATTTTCCATCCCAGCTTGTAGTGCTTGTTCAAAATAGTCTTTTGCTTTCATAAAGTCTTCTTTTAATGTGTATACATTTCCTGCCCCGTAATAGGCTGCAGCTGCGGCGTGATCAAGTTCTATTGCTTTTTGAAAGAAGTTTAACGCACGTTCAAATTCATTAATGCTTGAAAGCAAGTTCGCAAAGTTAATATATGGAACCGGGTCTTTCGGGCTTTCTTCAATGGCTTTCGTAAAAGCTTCTGCTGCTTTTTCGATGTTCCCCTGATTTAAGGCTTCTATGCCGATTTCGTTATGATTCATTCGCTCTCTCATCCTTTCATTAAAAAACCTCAACAGCGACGTTGAGGTTTTGAAAACATGTTACACGTACGACAGCTTTTGGCCGTCCTTAAAGACATCGTCAATTGTTCCGCCGCCGAGACATTCGTCGCCATCATAAAAGACAACCGCTTGTCCTGGTGTGACAGCACGAACGGGTTCATCAAAGATGACCATCGCTTCTTGCTCACCTGTCATTTTCACCTTCACATGGTGATCTTCTTGACGGTATCTGAATTTAGCTGTGCAGGTTAATTCACCGTTTTCACCGACAATATGAGGACGAGTCCAGCTAATATTGACGGCTGAAATGCTTTCAGAATATAAAAGTGGATTATGGAAACCTTGTTCGACAAACAGGATATTTTGTTCCAAGTCTTTTCCAACGACAAACCAAGGATCACCGCTACCGCCAATGCCAAGACCTTGGCGCTGACCGATCGTGTAATACATCAGTCCATCGTGCTCCCCTTTGACTTCTCCGTCCATCGTCTGCATCACGCCAGGCTGTGCAGGCAAATATTGACTGAGGAACGTTTTAAAGTTTCTTTCTCCAATAAAGCAAATACCCGTTGAATCTTTTTTCGTTGCTGTTGCGAGCTCTGCTTCTTTTGCCAATTCACGAACCCTTTTTTTCTCTAGATCACCGATTGGAAACATGACTTTATCAAGCTGTTCCTGAGTCAGCTGATTTAAGAAATACGTTTGGTCTTTGTTGGCATCAAGACCTCTTAGCATTTTGACTTCATCGCCCGTTCTGTCGACGCGCGCATAGTGACCTGTTGCTAAATAATCCGCACCGAGTGACAATGCGTGCTCAAGGAACGCTTTGAACTTAATTTCTTTGTTACACATGACATCAGGGTTTGGCGTTCTGCCCGCTCTATATTCATCAAGGAAATATTGAAACACTTTGTCCCAATATTGCTTCTCGAAATTCACTGCATAATAAGGGATTCCAATTTGGTTACATACGCGGATGACATCCTCATAGTCCTCCGTTGCTGTACATACACCATTTTCATCTGTGTCATCCCAGTTTTTCATAAATATGCCGATTACATCATAGCCTTGCTCCTTTAGCATAAGAGCAGCAACTGATGAATCGACTCCTCCGGACATACCGACCACAACTCTTGTGTCTTCTGGTCTTTTTGTCATCTTCATCAACTCCATTTTCAATGAAACAGCATGTGCGTTTCGTTCTTCAGGTGCCTGGCTGTTTCATTTTTCACACACACGAACAAAAGAGGAACGTTTATTTGGCTAAGCGTTTGACAACAGCTACTATCTTGCGCGCCGCCTGCTTCACATGATCCTCTTCATTCCCAAGACCGAAGCTTATTCTGACTGAGGACGTCAGCTTGTCTGCTTCTTCGCCATACATGGCGCTTAACACGTGCGAAGGAAGGACGGATCCAGCCGTACATGCAGATCCACTTGAAACAGCAATTCCTTCCATATCTAAATTCACAAGTAACGATTCGATAGAAACGCCCGGGAAATGAACATTTAAAATGTGCGGCAATGTCTCTTCCGGGTGCCCATTGATAGAGAAATCGAGTGATTCCTCTTCGAATACTTGTAGCATGATTTCTTTGAGCTTACCATAATGCATGGCTTTTTCTCTTCTATTTTGCTTCGTTAATTGAACAGCTTCTGCAAGTCCGACGATCCCTGCCACATTTTCAGTGCCAGCACGGCGTTTTCTTTCTTGTTCTCCTCCGAAAATTTGCGGAGAAAGTTTCACGCCTTCGTTTACATATAAAAAGCCCGTTCCCATTGGACCATTTAGCTTATGGCCAGAAGCAGATAAGAGATCAATATGAAGGTCTGCTACATCGATTGGCATTGTTCCAAACGCCTGCACGGCGTCTGTATGAAAATGAGCAGTGTGATTGTGTAAAAGCTCGCCAATGTCTTTGATTGGCTGAATCACACCTGTTTCATTATTGCCGTACATGATGGTCACAAGAATCGTATCATCTCTTAGTGCTTGTTTTAGTTGTTCAAGATGAATCAATCCAGTTTCATCCACATCTAAATATGTCACGTCAAATCCTAGCTTCTCTAGGCGTTCACATGTGTGCAGCACCGCATGATGCTCTGTTTTTGCTGTGATGATATGTTTTCCTTCATGCTGTCTTGCCATGGCCACACCTGTAATCGCCAGGTTGTCCGCCTCTGTTCCTCCACTTGTGAGGATGATCTCCTGTGGTTTACAGTGTAATTCTCCTGCAATCACTTCTCTTGCTTCATCGAGCCACTTTCTTGCCTCGCGCCCATATGAATGAATACTAGAGGGATTGCCAAATATCTCTGTAAAGTAAGGCATCATCTTGTCCACAATACGCTGATCCATCGGCGTTGTGGCTGCATGATCTAAATAGATACGTTCCATTCCCGGTACACCTCTGATCTAAATATAGAACATATACGCCTCTTGATCCTCGTCATCTTGATAGCTTGCCAAGTCTTCAAGAGTTGTATTGTCCAGTACGTCTTTTACTGCATCACGAATCCGAATCCAAAGTGCACGCTTTGCTGGTTCTTCGTTTTCAATGACTTCGACAGGACTAATCGGTCCTTCTAATACACGAATAATATCACCGGCTGTGATCTCGTTTGGTTCATGTGCAAGAACATAGCCGCCATATGCACCGCGAATACTTTTCACAAGACGAGCATTCCGAAGTGGTGATACAAGCTGCTCTAAATAATGCTCAGACAAATTATTGTTTTGAGCGATTGATTTTAATGATGTAGGGCCTTCGCCATGTTTTTTGGCTAATTCGATCATGATCGTCAGACCATATCTGCCTTTAGTAGAAATTTTCAAGTTAAACACCTCTGCGTTTTCTATTTCTATGTCATCAATTATTTTTCTGATTTCATATACGCTTATATAGACCAAAAGCAATTATATCATACTTTCAGCCAACTTTCATTTGCCGGTTCTGAGCGCGATAAGAGGACGCATCCCTTTTCTATTTGAAGAAATTTCGGTACTCTATACAAACAAGACATTGCTTTAGGAGAGATAATCATGAAACCTTTAGCGTACCGGATGCGCCCAAGTCATATTGAAGACATCATTGGGCAGGAGCATCTCGTTGGAGAAGGTCAAATTATTAGACGAATGGTCGAGGCAAAACATTTATCCTCGATGATTTTATACGGACCGCCGGGCATCGGAAAAACATCGATTGCGACGGCGATCGCTGGCAGTACAAGCATTGCGTTTCGGACGTTGAATGCGGTCATTCATAACAAAAAGGATATGGAAGCTGTCGCCGCTGAAGCAAAAATGAGCGGCCAGGTCATCCTCATTTTAGACGAGGTTCACAGGCTTGATAAAGGAAAGCAGGATTTTCTTCTTCCTTATTTAGAAAATGGCATGATCATTTTAATTGGCGCAACGACGGCTAACCCCTATCATGCGATCAACCCTGCCATTCGAAGCCGGACACAAATATTTGAGCTAAAACCGCTTGAAACAGAGCAAATCAAGGCTGCATTAACAAGAGCGTTACAGGATGAACATCGCGGACTTGGCGGGTATGAGGTGGCAGTAGACGATGAAGCGATGAATCATTTTGCCAATGGATGCGGCGGAGACGTACGCTCTGCTTTAAATGCGTTAGAACTAGCTGTTTTATCGACAAAAGCAGATGAGGCTGGGCATATTATGATCACTCTTGCCGCAGCAGAAGAATGTTTACAAAAAAAAAGTTTCTCACATGATAAGAATGGTGATGCTCATTATGATGTCCTCTCGGCTTTTCAAAAATCCATTAGAGGGTCTGACGCAGATGCGGCGCTGCATTACCTTGCCAGACTGATTGAAGCAGGAGACCTTGAAAGCATTTCAAGGAGATTACTCGTGATGGCTTACGAAGATATTGGCTTAGCTAGTCCGCAGGCAGGCCCTCGTGTGTTAAGCGCTGTTCAAACAGCAGAAAGAGTCGGCTTCCCGGAAGCCCGAATTCCGCTGGCTAACGCAGTCATTGAACTGTGTCTTTCTCCTAAGTCCAACTCAGCATATAAGGCGATCGATGCGGCACTTGGTGACATTCGTTCAGGGAAAATTGGTGAAATCCCTGTTCATTTAAAGGATGCTCACTACAAAGGAGCTACAGCACTCGGCAGAGGTGTCGATTACTTATACCCACACGATTATGAAAACGGCTGGGTGAAGCAGCAGTACTTACCTGATCCGCTGAAAAACAAGCAATACTATGAACCGAAGCAAACAGGTAAATTTGAAGGCGCACTGAAACAGGTATATGAGAACTTAAAACGCCAAAAATAAAAAAAGCCCTCTGCCTATTAGCAGGTGGGCTGTTTATTTATCTTTCACACGTGTAATTGGAATATCTTTCAAAAGCTGCATAATGACATGACCACCCATGATCAATCCTGCAACAGACGGGACAAATGCATTGGATGATGGCGGCATTTGTGCCTTGCGAATCTTCGCTTCATCATTTCCAACTTCTTTTCTGACATCTTCGCGAATCACAATCGGACTTTCATCAGAGAAGATGACTTCAATCCCTTTACGAATCCCTTCTTTACGTAGACGCGTTCTCACGACTTTTGCAATTGGGTCGGTATGTGTTTTTGAAATGTCATCAATTTTGAAGCGGGTCGGATCTGTTTTGTTTGCTGCTCCCATACTTGAAATGATGTTCACATTGCGTTTCAGACACTCTTTCATTAAATGAATTTTATAGTGAATCGTATCTGACGCATCGATGACATAATCAAGCGGATATTCAAAAAATTGCTCATATGTTTCCTCTGTATAAAACATCTTGAGTGCAACAACTTCACATTCTGGATTAATATCAGCGATTCTCGCCTGCATTAAGTCAACCTTTGGCTGACCAACTGTTGAAAGCAATGCTGGCAGCTGACGATTTACATTTGTAATATCAATATCATCTTTATCAACAAGAACAATACGGCCAACACCTGAACGAGCGAGTGCCTCAACTGCAAATGAACCAACGCCGCCCACACCAAGCACTGCCACTGTACTGTTTTTTAATATATCTAAGCCTTCCTTGCCAATGGCAAGCTCGTTTCTTGAAAACTGATGTAACAAGTGCCTCACTCCACCTTTATTTAAAATGAATCGAAAGAATCATATCATATTCAACCTTCTTCGTCATCCTTCTGAAAAAGAAAAAAACACAAAAAAGTCCCGACAACGCCGCCAGCTTTTCCTTCGTTTTGAACCCCGCACCATGCAGGTGGGTGCTTTCTTCCTGACTTTATAAGTCCTCTAAAGAGGCATTTATGCAGAAAGGAAAGGCAAGCTCCCGTATAAAAAAATGTTCGGTCAAAACTAGGTAACCACCGTACGTATCAGGACTTTATTTATTGATTGAAGAAAGCATATCATAGGCATGCCGCTTTTTCAAGCGTTTACATGCCTATATCCATGCGTCTATTTTACTGTTTTACTTTTGTTTTAATGGCTAAACTTAGCTCATCAAGCTGCGCTTCGCTCACATGGCCTGGAGCATCTGTTAACACGCAGCTCGCACTTGCCGTTTTCGGAAACGCAATCGTGTCTCTTAGGTTAGAGCGGCCGGCAAGCAGCATCACTAAGCGGTCAAGACCAAGCGCGATTCCGCCATGCGGAGGAACACCGTGCTCAAAAGCATCTAGAAGGAAGCCGAATTGTTCATAAGCCTCTTCTTTTGAAAACCCAAGTAAGCTAAACATTTTTTCTTGAATGTCCTTTTCGAAAATACGAATCGAACCTCCGCCAAGCTCATAGCCATTCAGGACAAGATCGTATGCCTGTGCCTTCATGTCTTCTGGGCTTGTCTCAATTAATTCAAGATCGTCGCGTACTGGCATTGTGAAAGGATGATGGGCAGCATAGAAGCGGCCTTCTTCTTCATCTTTTTCAAGCAGCGGCCAATCAACAATCCATAAGAAGTTGAATACAGACTCATCGATGAGTTCAAGCTCTTTGCCGAGTTTTAGGCGAAGGGCGCCAAGTGCGTCATGGACAACAGACGTCTTATCTGCAACAAAGAGTAAAAGGTCGCCTTCTTCGACTTGAAGCTGCTCTTTTAATTCTGCTTGCTTTGCTTCGTCAAAGAATTTAGCAATCGGCCCTTTTAATTCTGTCCCTTCTGCTTTAAGCCAAGCTAGACCTTTTGCACCGTAGTTCGCAGCAAATGCACCAAGGGCATCAATGTCTTTTCTTGAGTAGTTCGCTGCAGCCCCTTTGACATTGATGGCTTTCACAGCTCCACCATTTTTTACAGCTCCGCTAAAGACTTTGAAATCAGAGTCTTTTACCGTGTCTGAAATGTTGACAAGCTTCATCTCAAAACGTGTATCTGGTTTATCAGAACCATAAGAGTTCATCGCTTCATCATAAGTCATGCGAGGTAATGGCAATGTCAAATCTACGCCTTTGACATCTTTCATCACCTTTGACATCATCTCTTCAGCAAGCGTCATAATGTCCTCTTGACTCATAAAGGACATTTCGATATCGACTTGTGTGAATTCCGGCTGACGGTCAGCACGCAAGTCTTCATCTCTAAAGCAGCGGGCAATTTGATAGTATCGATCCATTCCTGAGACCATCAGCAATTGTTTAAATAATTGCGGGGACTGAGGCAAGGCATAGAACTCTCCTTCGTGTACACGGCTTGGAACAAGATAGTCACGTGCACCCTCTGGCGTACTTTTAGTTAAAATCGGTGTTTCAATATCTAGAAAGCCGTTGTCATCTAAGAAATGGCGGAATGCTTTTGTGACTTCATGTCGCATTTTCATCGTTTCAAACATAGCAGGACGGCGAAGGTCTAAGTAACGGTATTTTAAGCGCACATCTTCTGATACCTCGTCCGCTTGATCTGAAATAACAAAAGGAGGGGTCTTCGCTTCATTTAACACGCTGACCGTTTCGACTTGTATTTCAATTTTCCCTGTTTTTAGATTTGGATTGATCGTTGCTTCTTCTCTTGCGACAACCGTTCCTTTAATATCAAGGACATATTCATTACGAATCGATTCTGCTGTCTCGAGTGCCTCTTTTGAAAGGTCTGGATTGAAAACAGCTTGTACAATTCCTGTACGGTCACGCAGATCAATAAAGATTAGTCCGCCAAGGTCACGTCTTTTTTGAACCCACCCTTTTAATACAACGGTTTGACCGATTTGGTCTTCTGTTACTTCTCCACAATAAAAAGTTCTACCAAACACAAACATTCCACTCCTTCTTTACGCCTTCTTGTGGGCCTTCATCATTTGAATCAGCTCATCAAGCTTCACTTCAATTTGTTCACCCGTTGTCGTATCTTTTACATTCACAATGTGCTGCGCCAGCTCATCTTCACCAAGGACTGCAATAAACTTGGCTTTTAATCGATCAGCCGCTTTAAATTGTCCTTTTAATTTCTTCCCTGTATAGTCCATTTCGCTTGAAATGCCTTCTTTTCTCAGACGATTTAATAATGAAACAGCGTAATCTTTCGCATCATCACCGAGTGCAGCAATGTATAGATCAATGCCATCTTGCAGTGGAAGATCAATTCCTTCAGCATCGATTGCTGATAGGAAACGCTCAATACTCATAGCAAAACCGATTCCTGGTGATTCAGGACCGCCAATTCCTTCAACAAGTCCATCATATCGGCCTCCGCCGGCTAATGTGGTAATCGCACCAAAGCCTTCAGCATTACTCATGATCTCAAATGCCGTGTGATTGTAGTAATCAAGGCCGCGCACTAAGTTCGGATCGACGACATATTCAACGCCTATATCTGTTAAGTATTGTTTGACCTTTTCAAAATAAGTCCGTGATTCATCATTTAAGTAATCTTGAATGGATGGAGCCGTTGCCATCAATTCGTGGTCACGATCCTTTTTACAATCAAGAATTCGCAGCGGATTTTGATGTAAACGGGTTTGACAGTCATGACAGAATTCATCGATTCTTGGCTCAAAGTGCTCAACAAGTGCCTTGCGGTAGTCTGCACGGCTCTCTTTGTCACCAAGGCTGTTAATGACGAGCTTTAAGTTTGAAAGACCTGCTTTCTCATAAACACTCATCGCAAGGGAAATAACTTCTGCATCAATGGCTGGATCCTTTGAACCGATCGCTTCAATCCCAAACTGATAAAATTGACGATATCTTCCCGTTTGCGGACGTTCATAGCGGAACATTGGCCCAATGTAATACAGCTTTGTTGGCTGCGCCGGCTGTGCAAATAATTTATTTTCAACATAAGAACGTACGGTTGATGCCGTTCCCTCTGGACGAAGGGTGATGCTGCGCCCCTTTTTATCTTCAAATGTATACATCTCTTTTTGAACGATATCGGTTGATTCGCCTACTCCCCGTGCAAACAGCTCTGTATGCTCAAAAATCGGTGTGCGGATTTCTTTGTATTGAAAGGCCGCACATGTATCTCTTGCAATTTGTTCAACATACTGCCAGCGTTCTGACTCTCCAGGTAAAATATCCTGTGTGCCTCTTGGAATATTAAAACTCATTTTTCGTCCTCCTACGACCATCATTCATTTTTTTATGTGGACATATAAAAAACCCCCGCCTCTACTATGTGTATAGTAGGGACGAGAGTTATACCCGTGGTGCCACCCTAGTTGGAACATGATCTAGCCATGTTCCCGCTCAAATCCTTAACGCAGATTCACGTTCTCCGCCTATTGACTCATTTTTAGAGCGTTCAGCAGGAAACCTACAGAGTGTTCTTTCGTGATAAATGCCATGCGGATTCGCTTTCAGCCTAAGGCGATTCCTCTCTGCTCACGCAATTTACCCTACTATTCTCTATCATCAGTTCCACATTTTAAATTTTCAAGTGTGTTGATTTATATTATAATAAGGTCGGTGCTGCCACTCTGTCAACCCTTGCCGGGCCTCTTTTTCTTTTCCAGCTCTTCTTTTGACGTACATCCGTATTCAGATGCGGTTTCTTCAAGGAAGCCTGGTTGATCCATTTCGTCGTGCTGCCAGCGATCGATATCACGATGTCCATTATATTGCACTCGTCCTAATTTTCTACTTAATCTCATGTTTGTACATCCTTTTATCACGTTTTTATTTAGTATAAACAGATTGATTCATTTTTATTAGGGAAACTGCAAGGAATTAGTCCATTACATAACGAATTTACATTCATCGGTTTTACAAGGGAGGGAAAACACCGTTTTGAAACTAAAAAAACACAATCAAATGATGATGCTGCTTACCTGTTTTGTTCTCATTGCAAGTACTTTGCCTATGACACATGCTACAGCACAAACAGATCAAGCTGTGGTCGCTACAGATGAAATCAATGTGAGAACGGGCCCTGGCTTAAGCTATGGAATCGCAGCTGTTGTGAAGCGCGGAGAAAGCTATCCCATTCTCACGAAACAAGGAGAATGGGTGCAGATCGGGCTATCGAACGGTCAAAAAGGGTGGGTCGTCTCATGGCTGATTACGACATCATCTGGCGGCCAAAACTCCGCTAAGCCAAAGACGCAAAATCAAAGCTCAGCAGGCAGCGGTTCCATTACATCGACAGCCTCTGATCTTCGCATACGGACAGGCCCTGGGACTTCCTATCAAGTCGTCGGACCTTTCCCGCAAGGCGCTTCCGCTAAAAAGCTGCAGACAAGCGGCGAATGGACAAAAATTTCGTATAAACAAGCAGTAGGCTGGGTTCACTCTGATTATGTGTCAGGCGGCCAAAAAGCTGCTCAATCAAGCTCTGGCGAGTCCTCTCGCTCTAAACAGACAGGCACAGTTGGCGTATCGAGCTTGAATGTAAGGCAATCGGCGGCACCAAATGCACAAGTCGTCGCTTCACTTGCCCGCAACACACAGATCACCATTTTGCGCGAGCAGAACGGCTGGTATGAAATTGAGGCAAAAGGCGTGAAAGGCTGGGCAGCAAGCTATTACATCGTCACAAGCAATGGAGCGAGTTCGGCTGGTGAAAAGAATCCATCTTCTTCGGCTTCCCAAAAGAAAGCGTACATTGTCTACGATGGCACCAACATTCGAAAAAGTGCTTCTACCTCTGCTCAGATTGCAGAAAGAGCCACAAAAGGCGCTGCCTATCAAATTGTTCGCACGCAAGGTGACTGGTACGAGGTGACACTATCTAACGGCGGAACTGGTTATGTGGCAAGCTGGGTCGTTCAAACGAATAAAAATAGCAGCGAGGCACCAAGACCACAGCAGGATTCTTCATCAGGAACTGGTTCTTTAAAAGGAAAAACGATTGTTCTTGATCCAGGTCATGGCGGAAAAGACAGCGGCACGATTGGAGCAGATGGTGCGTTTGAGAAGAACATTACCATCAAAACCGCCAATTTACTGGCAGGAAAATTAAGGGCTTCTGGTGCAAATGTCTATTTAACAAGAAGTGAAGATACTTTTATCAGCCTTCAATCGAGGGTTGCAACATCTCATTACAGAAATGCAGATGCATTTATTAGTCTTCATTATGATAGTTTTATGGACCCAAGTGTCAGAGGAAGTACGGCATATTATTATCAAGCAGCAAAAGACCAGCAATTAGCGACAAACGTTCATACAGAAGTCGCTAAACGCTCTCAAATCCCTGATAAGGGTGTCAAATTCGGAGATTATTTTGTGTTAAGAGAAAACAAACGTCCTTCTCTTTTATATGAACTCGGCTATTTAAGCAATCCTCAGGAGGAAGCCATCATTTATAGCGCCTCTTACCAAGAACGAGTCACAGAAGGAATGACAGAAGGATTAAAACAATATTTCCGCTAGAAAAAAGAGGCCACTGCGCCTCTTTTTTGTTTGATCGCAAAAGAAAAAGACTCTAAACAAACTCCTGCAAGAGTTTATCTACAGTCTAAAGTGAATCTATTCTTTGCTATCCATCCAGATAGTCACAGGCCCTGAATTGGTCAATGACACATCCATCATCGCGCCAAAGCGGCCAGTTTCTACATGAATACCTTTTTCTCTAAGGGCTTTATTGAAACTTTCGTAAAGGGCGTTCGCAGCATCTGGCTTGGCTGCTTTCATAAAATTTGGCCTTCTGCCCTTTCTCGTATCACCATAAAGAGTAAACTGAGACACAGACAGCACGCTTCCTTTTACATCCAATAACGAATGATTCATTTTCCCGTTTTCATCCTCAAAAATACGTAAATGTGCAAGCTTATCAGCTAAATAATGCACATCTTCTTCTGTATCTTCGTGTGTGACACCAACGAGTACCATATATCCTTCATTGATGGCACCTGTGATCTCTTCTTCTACCTTCACAGATGCACTTGTCACACGCTGCACAACAAGCCTCATAGACGATATACTTCCTTTCTAATTCATGAATCGGCGAACAGAGTAGATGTCTTTGATTTGTTTAATGCGTTCTACCACTTTGTGCAAATGGTTAATGTTTTGGATAAAGATCGCCATATGGATCGTCGCCACTTTGTTACGGTCAGACTTACCAGAAACCGACGAGATGTTCGTTTTGGTTTCGTTGACTGCTTGAAGCACCTCATTGAGTAAGCCGCGTCTATCATATCCTAGTATTTCAATTTCCACATTGTATTCTTTACGGTTTCGAGCAGGCTGTTCGTGCTCCCACTCTACCGGAATTAACCGTTCTTGCGCTTCTCCTGTCTTCACGTTCGGACAGTCATCACGGTGAACAGATACGCCTCGGCCTTTCGTAATAAAACCAACAATGCTATCACCTGGAACAGGGTTACAGCACTTAGATAAGCGGACAAGCAGGTTATCTATCCCTTTGACTCTTACACCTGCTTCTCGTTTCTTCCCGTGATATGTCTTTGGCTCTACTGTCACTTCTTGAACCGTTTTTTCTTGTTCTTCTTGATCTCTTTGTTTTCTTTCTTTTTCAGTTAAACGATTGGCGACTTGGAGTGCAGTAATTCCGTTATAACCAACCGCTGCATACATATCCTCTTCGTTTGAAAAATTAAATTTGTCAGCCACTTTTTGCAGGTTTTCAGCTGTCAGGATGTCTTTGACATCAAACTCAAGGTTTTTGATTTCTTTCTCCACGAGTTCTCGGCCTTTTTCGACATTTTCTTCACGGCGCTGTTTTTTGAAAAACTGTCTGATCTTGTGCTTCGCTTGGGAGGTTTGGGCAAGTTTGACCCAATCCTGACTTGGCCCATAGCTGTGCTTTGATGTCAGAATTTCAATAATGTCACCTGTTTTCAATTTATGATCGAGCGTGACCATCTTTCCGTTGACCTTCGCACCGATCGTTTTGTTCCCAATTTCCGAGTGAATCCGGTAAGAGAAGTCAATCGGCACGGAACCCGATGGCAGTTCAATGACGTCTCCTTTTGGAGTAAAGACAAACACCATATCAGAGAAGAGATCGATCTTTAACGATTCCATAAACTCTTCTGCATCTGTCGATTCATTTTGGAATTCAAGGATTTCTCTAAACCAAGAGAGCTTCTTCTGGAAGACAGCTTCCTCCGTTGATTCTGCTGACTCTTTTCCTTCTTTGTATGCCCAGTGCGCAGCAATTCCGTACTCTGCAATTTCATGCATTTCCACTGTTCGGATTTGAACTTCAAGCGGGTCACCTTTTGGCCCAATCACTGTTGTATGAAGCGATTGGTACATGTTCGGCTTTGGCATTGCAATATAATCCTTAAACCTGCCTGGCATCGGCTTCCAGCATGTATGGATAATCCCGAGCACGGCATAGCAGTCTTTAATGCTGTCAACCAAAATACGAACGGCCAGCAGATCATAAATTTCATTAAACTGCTTATTTTGCAGGACCATTTTGCGATAAATACTATAAATATGCTTTGGTCTTCCGGAAAATTCAGCCTTGATGTTTACCTCTGACACACGATCTTTTACTTCATTGACAACCTCATCCAAGTATTCCTCACGTTCCGCTCGTTTGCGCTTCATGAGATTCACGATCCGGTAATATTGCTGCGGATTTAAGTAACGGAGCGCTGTATCTTCAAGCTCCCACTTAATCTTTGAAATCCCTAATCTGTGCGCAAGCGGTGCAAAGATTTCAAGAGTTTCATTTGAAATTCTACGTTGCTTTTCCTGAGGAAGATGTTTGAGCGTTCTCATATTGTGCAGACGGTCTGCCAGTTTAATCAAGATGACGCGTATATCCTGCGCCATTGCCACAAACATTTTTCGATGGTTTTCGGCCTGCTGTTCTTCTTGTGATTTATATTTAATCTTCCCGAGCTTTGTTACACCATCAACAAGCATCGCAACTTCTTCGTTAAAATACTCTTTTAAATCCTGTAATGTCACATCTGTATCCTCGACAACATCGTGCAGGAAACCGCCTGCAATGGTCGATGGGTCCATTTCAAGGTCAACAAGAATCCCCGCCACTTGAATTGGATGGATAATATAAGGCTCACCAGACTTCCGGTATTGCTCCTTATGTGCATTTTCAGCATATTCATATGCTCGCTCTATAAATTGAATATGTTCAGCGGACAGGTATTCTCTTGCCTTGTCAATGACCTGCTGCGCCGTTAAAACTTGTTCGTTCGCCATGGAATCACCTTTTTAAATGAAAACTGTATTGTAGTTTATTATCAAGAAAAATTCGATAGATGTAAAGAGAAGAAGTCCGCTAAAAGATTTTTGATAGGAAAAAAGCACCCTTCTTACCGAGTGCTTTTTTCGTAAAACTCCATTAGTATTGCATTAACGTCAAGATGTCGTAACCGTCAAGCTTCTTTCTGCCGTCCAGATACGTCAGCTCAATCAAGAATGCAATTCCTGCCACAACGCCGCCCAATTCCTCTACAAGCTTGATGGACGCTTCAATTGTTCCACCAGTCGCAAGTAAGTCATCTGTAATCAATACACGTTGACCAGGACGAATCGCATCTTTATGAATCGTTAATACATCTTTCCCATATTCTAAGCCGTATTCGACTTTAACGACTTCACGAGGAAGCTTTCCTTCTTTACGAACCGGTGCAAAACCTACACCAAGTGCGTATGCTACAGGGCAGCCAATAATGAATCCACGCGCTTCAGGTCCAACAATGAGATCAATGTCTCTTTCCTTCGCGTATTCAACGATTTGATCCGTTGCATAACGGTACACTTCGCCTTTATCCATTAACGTTGTAATATCTTTAAATTGTACACCTTCCTTTGGGTAGTCAGGTACAACTGTCACATATTGTTTTAAATCCATCTTTTCCTTTTCCTCCTCGTACGTCAAAGCACAGGTGAGACTTCGCTCATCATGCTATTCAGCCATTCCTTCAGCTCTTTGGCTGAGGAATATGTTAGTGTTTGATCGAGTTCCATCAATCGTTGTTTTGCTGTATAGGATGCTGATGCTGTTAAATCTTTTTTAGGGGCATCACGTACTATTGACAGCACACCATTCTCTATTTTAACAAAACCAAGTTCAAAAAACACCTTTGTCATAAAAATCATTGTATCTTTTGTCCAGCCCCTATGTTTCGCAAGCTCCATTCCTTGTTCCTTGAGAGGGAAACTTCCTCGTTTTAACAAGAATCCATAAAACCATTTGAATTGATCACGGCTAGGGAAAGCGGACATGAAATGATCTTCTTTTCTTTGGAAAACCGTATAAACTCTAGCTGGCTTTTGGTTTTCTAACAGCTGCCTTAGCAAGTGTTCATCTGCAGGAACATCTGCAAAGACGACATACTTGCCTTCTACATCGAATGTTGAAACATTTTCTGCATGGACATGATGAATCGGGATATTGACATCCTGTTTTGTTTCTTCGTCAAAACAGACCACCACATATTTTTCTGGATCAAGCGTGGAGATGGTCTTTTCCCAATCCTTTTTGCCGCGCAAATCAAACAGCTGCCATGCATCTACTCGGGCATCTTTTAGCATGAGCTGTGGTTTCTTCCGGTTATTCCATTCATTGATGGACATTTCACCAATGACGGAAATGCGGCTACCTGTGACAACTTCTTCTTTTAATTGACCTTGATGAAAACCGACACAGTCAAGCAGCTTATCTTCATCTTTCAGAGACATTTTAATATGATTCTGATTTGCTCCAATTGTTCGGATTTCTTCAAGTCTCACATCTTCAATCATGATGAACGGCTTTGGATTCTGCATGCCAAATGGTGACAGCATCCCCACTTCTTCAATCGCTTCAACCGTCAATTCGTCTACCTTGCATACAGCATCAACCCGCTGAATCGGAATAAAATCTTCTTCTGTCAACGTTTCATTCGCATATTGATTTAATCTTTCCCTTAGTAAAGGAACATCATCCGCCCGAAGTGTCATACCCGCAGCCATCGGGTGCCCGCCAAAATGCGGCAGAATGTCGCGGCATTTGCTTAAATGGAAAAATAGATCGAAGCCAGGAATACTCCGCGCTGATCCTTTTGCCATTTGCGTCTCTTCATCTATTCCAAGCACAATCGCCGGACGAGAAAATTTATCCGTCAATTTAGAGGCAACAATTCCGACAACACCCGGATTCCAGCCAGCTTTCGCTACAACGATTGCAGACTGGTCATCACCTGTCTCTTCCACCATTTGAATGGCTTCTTCTGTGATCGTACTCACAATTTTTTGACGTTCTTTATTCAGTTCTTGTACAAAACGAGCGAGTTCTTCTGCTTCATCCTTATCCTCTGTCATGAGAAGATGAACAGCTGGATCGGCCTGTTCAATTCGCCCTACAGCATTCAGCCTTGGCGCAATTTGAAAGCCGACCGTTTCCTCATTTGCTTCTTCAAGAGTAGCACCTGCTTCTTTTAATAACGCCTTCAGCCCCGGTCTATTCGACTGCCTAAGCTGCATAAGCCCTTTTTTAGCGAGCCATCTATTCTCATCATGAAGCGGCACAAGATCCGCTATTGTCCCAATTGCCGCAAGATCTAACAGCTGAGTTGGCAGCTTTCCAAGAAGAGCATGCGCCACTTTAAACGCTACGCCTACACCGGCAAGTTCTTTAAACGGATACTCACATCCCGGCTGCTTAGGATGGACAATCGCAAGTGCCTCAGGAAGCTCCTCACTTGGTTCATGATGATCTGTAATGACCAGGTCTAACCCTATTTCTTTTGCAATACGTGCTTCATTTACAGCTGCAATGCCTGTATCGACGGTGATGACAAGCGATGCGCCTTGCTCTTTGATATATCGAAAAGCCTGTTCATTAGGCCCATAGCCTTCTTTAAATCGATCTGGAATATAAAAGTCTACTTTCGCAGACAACTCTTTTAATGTATGTAAAAGCACAGACGTACTTGTCACACCATCCGCATCATAGTCTCCGAAGATCACAATCGATTCCTGCTCTTCGATCGCTTTGTTGATGCGCTCTACTGCTTCTTTCATTCCTTTTAAAAGAAATGGATCATGAAATTCGGCTTTTTGATCAAATAAAAAAGACCTCGCTTCTTCTACTTCTTCGAGTCCTCTTTTTACAAGAAGCGATGCAGTCAACGCTGAAATATTCAGATTTTCAGAGAGTGATTTCACTTTTTCTTCGCTTGGATGTTCATATTCCCAGCGCATTTTGGATAATAACATAAATTCACCCCTCAACCACACTATTATACTAGAGTGGCCTGAGGGGTTTCAATTTTTATTTTATGAAATTGTGCTGGAAGATTATTTTTCCTTCCGGTCAAATGATGCTGGCTGTTCTTTTAAAGGCGTCACATTCGGTTTCTTTTGAACGTCTTTGTCGACCTTTTTATTCGAAACAGCAGGTGCAGGTGCGGCTGCACGCTCAGCTTTTAAAGCCTTTAGTTCACGTTTTAGTTTCACAATTTGGAAGATCCCTGCAAAAGCCACAATGAGTCCGCCCATGAGCACAGAACCAATAATGACAAGAATCAGCGGCCATTCAGCCGATCCAAATAAGTAGTCAACTTGCACTGGCCGCACATTGATCACGGCAAATACTGAGACAATTAATACGAAAATAAATGCGAGTATGATGGTCCATTGTTGTTTGTTCATCTACATATCCCCCAAGCTTTTTCTTTTATTCTTCCCTTTTTATTGTCCTTTTTAAACACAGAAAGAAATGAGCGGAAGAAAATCTATCAGCATGGGCATGAATTAGCTGCTGAGTTTTTCATTAATGAGGTTCTTTATTTCTTGTCTTAGCTCCAGAAATAACAAGGGTATCCCCTTCTTCAATGACCGTTTCAGGTCCTGGATTTCACATTTTCTCATATGATTTTCTCACGATAGCGATGACTGTTACTTGATCATATTGGCGGACACTCAGGTCACCGATGGTTTGCTGAACAGCTGGTGCATTCTTTTCAATCTTAAACCATTCAATCATCAGTTCATCAATGGCTACTTCTACAGTTTCAAACGCTTTCGGCTTATATACCATGCCGCCTAAGATTGCTGCAATTTGACTTGCTTCTTCATCGTTTAGCAAGATACCAGAAATAGATTCTTCATGATCGTCCTCTTGAAAATGATACATTTCTCTCCTGCCGTCATCGTGTGTAATGATGGCAAGCTTCTCATTATTTTTTGTGATCATTTCGGCTTTGTGACCGATACCTGGCAGTTCAGTTTCCCGAACCTTCATAACAGCCCCTTCAATGAATAAAGCCAAATGCCTCAAACGGACACTTGCTTTCTATACTTGTCTAAACGTATGTCATTATAGCAAAAGACCATTTCAAGATCAACGATACCCGAAATATTTTTTCGAATCGTCTTATTTTCGGAAAAACTAATGAAAAAAGACTGCCGCTTGGGCAGTCTCACTCAATTAAATATCTTGCTCAGTATCAATCTTCGCCGGTTTTTTCATCTCACGGCCTTTCCACATGAGCCAAATTTGCGCTGCGATATATAGAGATGAGTACACCCCTGTTAACAGACCGACAAGTAAGGCGATGGAGAAGTTTGTAATTGACGCTGATCCAAAGATAAGCAGTGCGATCACAACGACAAGTACGGTTAATACCGTGTTGACAGATCGCGTAAAGGTTTGCTGTAAACTTAAGTTCACAATGTACGATAGATCTTCAATCGTTTTTGGTTTGCGCTTCTTCATTTGTTCACGAACCCTGTCAAAGGTGACGATCGTGTCGTTGATCGAATATCCGATGACTGTGAGGATCGCCGCAATGAAGGTGACATCTACCTCTAAACGCGTAATACTAAAGAAGGCCACGATAAAGAACGCGTCATACAGCAGTGAAATAATCGCTGCAATGGCCATTTTATATTCAAATCGAACGGATACATATAAAATGATCCCTATTGAAGCAATGATGACAGCATATAATGCATTTCGGGCAAGTTCTTTCCCAACAGTCGGAGACACTGTACTTACGTTCGGCTCCGTTCCGTATTTATCTTTGAAGTAATCTTTCACTTCAGCAATCTTTTCTTTGTTCGGCACACCGACAAATCTCGCTGCTGCCTGATTTTCTTTTTGACCCGATAACACGACACTGTCTGTCTCAAGGTCCAGCTTTTTAAAGTCTTGCTCGACTTGTTCAGTTGACAGCTTGTGATCACTTTGGATATCAATTCTAGTTCCACTTGTAAAGTCAATTCCCGCATTCAGCTTGAAGATGGAAAGAACGATGATTCCCGCAATGGTGATAGTAGCTGAGAAAATCATAAATCCTTTACGTTTGCTGACGAAATCCCACTTATCAAATGGCGTTTTTGGCTCGGTGGTTTCTGTTGTTTCATGAATGTTCATAATGTCTTTTTGACGAACACCAAACCAGCCTTTTCTCCGGTCAAGATAGCGACTTTCAACAAGAAGACCGAGAAGGAATCTTGATAGGAAGACAGCTGTGATAAAGCTAGTTAAAATCGATAGGATGAGCACCGTTGCAAATCCTTTTACCGAGCTTGTCCCGAAAAAGAACAGCACGCCGCCGGCAATAATACTTGTTAAGTTTGCATCAAAGATGGTTGCAAATGATCGGCGGTTCCCTGATCTGAAAGCAGAACGGACTGATTTGCCGAGCTTGAGCTCTTCTTTGATCCGCTCATAAGTAATAATGTTGGCATCAACAGCCATCCCTACCCCTAGAATCAATGCCGCAATTCCAGGCAGCGTCATGACTGCACCCATCCAGTCAAACACTTGAAGCGTAATGTAAATATAAGCTGAAAGTGTGATGACAGCGATAAGACCAGGTAATCGGTAATAAAGCAGCATGAATAAGAAGATAAATGCGATTCCTACAATTCCTGCGAACACTGTTTCGTCCAGTGCTTGTTCACCAAACTGTGCACTCACAGATGTTGAATATTTTTCTGTTAATTTCACTGGCAATGCCCCGGCATTTAAAATACTTGCAAGGTCCTTTGCCTCTTGAACAGTAAATTTCCCTTCAATTTGCACGTCACTGCTGTTAATTTCTTGATTCACATTCGGCGCAGAGACATATTTGTGGTTTGATTTTGAGACTTCTTTTTTGAAGGAATCTCCTTTGTGGTAATCAAGCCAAATGACAAGCTGGTTATTCGGCGCCATCGCCGCTACTTTTCTTGTGACGTCACCAAATTTTTTCGCATCCTTTAGTTTAACCGTCACAATTGGCTCATTCGTTTGACTGAATGTTTGTTTTGCACTGTTTTCGACCAGGTCAGCCCCGTTAAGGAGTTCTTTATCATTCGTATCTCTGAAGGATAGCTGTGCTTCAGTGGAAAGAATCTCCCTAGCTCTGTTTTGATCTTTTACTCCCGCAAGCTGCACGCGGATACGATTGTTGCCTTCAATCGAGATGTTCGGCTCACTTACACCTAGCACATTGGCTCTTCGGTTTAAAGCCTCCACTGTACTGACGAGGACACTATTTGTGATTTTATCCTCTTTTTTCACTGGATGTACATCATATAGGACTTCAAATCCACCCTGCAAATCCAGCCCTAGCGTCATATCTTTCGCAACAGGCTTTGTTAGTAAGCCTACGCCAGTTCCGATTAACAGAACCACTAAGAAAAACGCAAGAATGCGCCCTTTTTTCATTATGTATTTCCTCCTTAAACACCTGAATCCATTAAGATGGCTTATTTCAACAGTTCATCTAGCATATTCTTGCCATCTTCACTGTCCAAAAAAGCAGACGTTTTAAACGACTGAACGGTTGCATAGTTCATAAATTCGCCAATTTTCACAGATAAAATATCTGCAACCATTTCATGAATCGGATACTCTTGTTTTTTCTTCCACTTCTTATTCTCTAAGTATGACCATAATTCCTCTAAATCTACATCTTTATAGCCCAAAACGATGAATTCTTCAAGCTTACTGAACAGAAAAGGCTTTAAATGGTCTTTGTAAATTGCAGCCGGATGTTGTGTCAATGGGATGCTCCCCCTTTTCAGTTTTTATCGAGAGACTTGTCATGCTTGGACGATATACACGCATATCTTATTGTATATGATTCTATGTCGTTTGAGAAGGCAGGTGATCTTTGATTTGACGAAGCAAACGTTTTTAAAAGGGACAATTATTTTAATTTTAGCAGGTTTTATCACGAGAATATTGGGTTTTGTCAATCGAATTGTCATTGCAAGGTTCATTGGCGAAGAAGGAGTCGGGCTTTATATGATGGCTGCTCCTACCTTTTTTCTCGCTGTGACGCTCACACAATTCGGACTGCCTGTCGCTATTAGTAAGCTTGTCGCAGAAGCAGAAGCCCGGGGTGACAAACAGAAAACAAAACGTATTCTTGTCATGTCCCTTGCGATAACAGGGACACTCAGCCTGATATTCACGCCGCTCTTTTTATGGTTTGCACCCATCATGGCAGAAAATATGCTGACAGATCCTAGAACGGTCTATCCACTGCTTGCCATTACGCCCGTTGTCCCAGTCATCGCCATTTCCAGTGTGCTAAGAGGGTATTTTCAAGGCAGACAGCAAATGAGCCCGCTTGCCATATCTCAAGTACTGGAACAGGTTGCAAGAATTTCTCTAGTGGCAGTATGTACAACAGCTTTCCTTCCTTATGGGATTGAATATGCAGCAGCAGGTGCGATGATTTCATCTGTTATTGGAGAGATGATTTCACTTGCTTATTTACTGATTGCCTTTCGTTATAAAAAGACCATTCGTATTCGAAAACGATTTTTTAAGGCGATTCATGACGGTAAGGACACGTTTAAGCAATTGATGAGTATTGCCCTGCCAACAACAGGCAGCCGTTTTATCGGGAATATTTCGTGGTTTTTAGAACCGATAGTTGTCGCGCAAAGTCTTGCCATTGCTGGATATGCGGCTGTCGAGGCAACAAGACAATACGGAGAGTTGACTGGTCTTGCGCTAACTCTGTTGACACTGCCTAGCTTTATTACGTATTCTCTCTCCACTGCACTGGTCCCAGCGATCAGTGAAGGAATGGAGCAGAACAAACGCAAAACGGTCGAATACAGGCTGAAGCAGGCGATGCGTCTTTGTCTACTCAGCGGAGGTATTTCCTGTATTATTCTTTTCGTTTACGCAGAAGATTTAACGCTCTTTATGTATGGTTCATCGCATGCGGCTATTTATGTAAAATTCATGGCACCATTTTTCCTTCTATATTATTTTCAAGGGCCGCTTCAAGCCGTCTTGCAAGCACTCAATTTAGCTGGTGCGGCGATGACAAATAGTCTGATAGGTGCTGTTGTGAAAACAGGAATGATTTTTGTCCTTGCTTCACAGCCGGGCTTTGGCATTATGGGGGCAGCACTTGCAATATTAATCGGCATCGTCCTTGTCACGCTGCTTCATGCGGCAACTGTCGGTAAAGTACTGCCTATTCATTTACCAATGAAGGAATATGGGATATGCGTTCTTGTGATCATCGGCACTGGGGCTGTCAGCCTTTGGCTGAAATCTCAAGTAAATGGGCTCTTTTCTGCCCCGATTGAGCTTGTGATACTGATCTTTGTTACGTGCGCGCTGTATGTCATTCTATTAATCTGTCTAGGGCTAGTGAAGCGAGAAGAGCTTCGCCGTATCCCGTTTATAGGGAAACTGCTTTAGCTCATGTCTTCTTGATCACTTCATCTTTCAAATCAATATAAAATGTCTTTTGATTAAAGCTACAGTAGGAAATCTGATCAATTTCATGATAGCCCCTTTTGGCAATCTCATCTTTCAGCCACTGTTCATTTTGATTAATTTGCTTCAAATGATCGTGCTGTACAACGCCATCAGCAATAAGTGGCAGCTCAAGCGCTCCGTGTGTGTGCTTGTTTTCTTTTTCAACGACCGCAAGCTTTCCAGATGGCTCTAAAATGGCGTAAGACACATCCTGAATGCTATCGATGTTGTTTTCTCTTAATTGAATGAGCAGGTCATCAAAATTGTATCGCTGTTTTCTCATCGCACCCTCGTCGATTTTCCCATTGATAATGAGCAGGGCCGGTTTACCGTCAAGAAAGCGCCGGACACCTTGGAATTTCAATGAGAGGTAGGCGAGTGTGATTTGAATGAAGGTTAACAGCAGGATCGGCCATACCGTATGTAACATGTGATCCTCGACTTCTTCTATGGCGAGAACCGCAATTTCTGCGATCATCATAAAAATGACAAGATCTAAAATACTCAATTCGCCAATTTCTCTCTTGCCCATTAACCGAAAAATAAACCAAATAAGAAAATATAAAATGATTGTTCTCATGGAGATAATCAAGATGTCCTGCATGTGATGTAAACCCTCCTTCTCTAACATAGCTTGTGTCAAAACCCTTTATTTATGTAGAAAAGAAAGCCTCTGTTTTTATCGTGAGAAACATGTCTATTTTTTCTTCATAGTGAATACATTTTAGTAAAAGACAAGCTTCGGTCAATTGGAGAGGAGACGAATCACATGCAGGAAACGAAACAAATCGGAAAAGGGATTTTATCCGGCTTAATGGCCATTTTTATCGTGATGATTGCCACAAGCTTACTTGTATCGCTCATGCTTACCTTCACAAGTATGCAGGAATCATCGTTTAAATGGATGATTATGATTTTGTCCTTTGTGGCGCTTTTATTAGGGGGGATCATTTCTGGAGGAAAAGCAAAGGAGCGCGGCTGGCTCATTGGTGCGATCACTTCTATGATCTTTTCTCTCACTGTATTTTTGTTTCAATATTTAGGGTTTGGAGAAACCTTTTCACCAGAGCAGTTCATCTATCATGGGGCATTTCTAGGAATTTGTATGCTCGGCGGAATGATTGGCGTCAATCTTCGAGGCAAATAAAAAAAGAGCGGATATATCGCTCTTTTTTTTATGGCTATGTATCGGAGGATTAGCCTTTGTCAGCTAGTTCTCTAATAGCACGTCGATCGAAAGTTAAACGGTTGTTTTCGCTTGTTTTGATGACCACTTTTGATTCATCAATGTAGTCGATTTCACCGTGTAAACCACCGATTGTGACGATTTTATCGCCTTTTGATAAAGATTGCTGCATCTGACGCACAGCTTTTTGTTGCTTTTGCTGTGGACGGATTAATAAGAAGTAAAGCACAGCAAACATGACAACAATCATAATGATTGAACCCATACCACCATCCATTCTATTTCACCCCTTTCTAAAGCATTGTAAAGCCTTTTCGTTTATGCGTTAAAAGTTTTTCGCATTCGGTTCGTTAAAGCCGTAACGCTCAAAAAACTCTTCTTTAAAATCACCTAAACGATCCTCACGGATAGCTTCTCTCACTTGCTCCATTAATTTTAACAGAAAATGAAGATTATGATAAGTTGTTAATCGAATTCCGAACGTTTCATTTGTTTTGATTAAATGTCTAATATAAGCGCGTGTGTAGTTTTTACATGTGTAGCAGTCACAGTTTTCATCGATTGGTCTGAAATCACGCTCATATTTTGCATTTTTCACAACAAGACGTCCTTCGCTTGTCATCAACGTACCGTTTCTGGCAATTCGCGTTGGCAGCACGCAGTCAAACATATCTACACCGCGAATGGCACCGTCAATTAAGGAATCTGGTGAGCCGACACCCATTAAGTACCTTGGCTTGTCTGTTGGTAACAATGGCGTTGTGAACTCGAGTACACGGTTCATCACATCTTTTGGTTCACCAACAGATAAGCCTCCGATGGCGTAGCCTGGGAAATCAAGTGAAACCAGATCTTGTGCACTTTGTTTGCGAAGCTCTTCGTATTCTCCGCCTTGGACAATTCCAAACAGTCCTTGATCCTCTGGACGCTGATGCGCTTCTAGACAGCGTTCTGCCCATCTGCTTGTCCGCTCTACAGATCGTTTCATATAATCGTATTCTGCTGGATATGGTGGGCATTCATCAAATGCCATCATAATATCAGAGCCAAGCGCATTTTGGATGTCCATGGCCTTCTCAGGAGAAAGGAACAGCTTATCTCCATTTAAATGATTACGGAAGTGGACGCCTTCTTCTTCAATTTTTCTAAATTCACTCAAAGAGAATACTTGGAATCCGCCTGAATCGGTCAAAATCGCTCGATCCCAGTTCATAAATTTGTGCAGGCCGCCTGCTTCTTTCACAATGTCATGACCTGGACGAAGCCATAGGTGATACGTATTGCTTAAGATGATGCCTGCTTCCATTGCCTTTAATTCTTCAGGCGCCATCGTTTTGACTGTAGCCAGTGTACCTACCGGCATAAATACAGGTGTGTCAAAGGAGCCGTGTGGTGTATGAACGCGCCCTAGTCGTGCACCTGTTTGTTTGCATGATTTAATGAACTCATAACGTATCGGTAATTGCGACAAAAATGAGCCCTCCTGTCTTTGTTGTATGATGTTATTGAATCAGCATGGCATCGCCAAAGCTGAAGAATCGGTATTCCTCTTTTACAGCCTCATTGTACGCTTTTAGGACATGCTCTCGTCCAGCTAATGCGCTGACAAGCATGATTAACGAGGATTTGGGCAGATGGAAATTCGTGATCATACCATCAATTGCCTTGAATGTATAGCCTGGGTAAATAAAGATTGACGTCCAGCCGCTTGACGCTTTGAATTCGCCATCATGCGCACTTGCAATGGTTTCTAGCGTTCTCGTTGACGTTGTCCCCACTGAAATAATCCGCCCGCCTTCCTTGCGAACGCGATTAAGCTCTGCCGCTGTTTCTTCATTCATTTCGTAAAACTCTGCGTGCATTTCGTGTTCTTCAATACGATCTGCACTGACCGGACGAAAAGTACCAAGCCCCACGTGCAGTGTAATGAATGCGATGTGCACACCTTTTGCTTTCAGCGCATCCAGCAGCTCGTTTGTAAAGTGAAGACCAGCAGTTGGAGCAGCAGCGGAGCCAACCTCTTTCGAATACACCGTTTGATAGCGTTCACGATCGTCAAGCTGCTCTTTAATATAAGGAGGCAGCGGCATCTCACCGAGGGATTCAAGTACTTCATAAAAAATGCCGGTATACTGAAACTCAACTTTTCTGCCACCATGTTCTAATTCTTCTGTACATACCGCTTGAAGCCGTCCATCACCAAAGGTGATAACTGTTCCTTTTTTCACCCGTTTGGCTGGTTTTACAAGTGTTTCCCATTTATCGCCTTCCTCTTGTTTTAAGAGAAGAAGTTCAACTTTTGCACCTGTATCCTCTTTCATTCCAAACAAACGTGCCGGCAAAACGCGCGTATTATTTAAAACGAGACAATCACCCGTTTGAAAATAATCGGTGATTTGTGAGAATGTATCGTGTGTCACCTCACCCGTTTGTTTGTTTAAGACCATCAGTCTTGATGCATCTCGTTTTTCAAGCGGTACTTGTGCAATCAATCTTTCTGGTAAATCAAAATCAAATAGTTCTAGCTTCATTTCCTTCACCTATTCTGTAGTTAACTAGTTAACGTTATTTCATCCGTCCAAAGATATTAAGTAATATCGTGAGCACGATGCTAATGACAATGCATGTGATCACAGGAAAAAAGAACGTCACATTTCCTTTTTTCACAAAAATATCACCTGGAAGCTTACCAACCAATTGAAATACTAATCCTGCGGCAAAAAGGACACCACCTAAAATCATCAATATTTTAGGGAATTCAGTCACGATTCGGAACCTCCATTTGAAAATGTTCATACGCTTCTCTTGTGACAACCCGTCCTCTTGGTGTTCTTTGCAGGAAACCAATTTGCAGTAAATACGGTTCGTACACATCTTCAATCGTATGTGATTCTTCTCCAATTGTCGCTGAGATCGTATCAAGCCCAACAGGACCGCCTCTAAATTTTTCAATCATACTTAAAAGCAGCTTATGATCGATATGATCAAGACCAAGCTTGTCGACTTGAAGGCGCTCAAGGGCATCTTCCGCAATGTCCTCGGTAATCGCATGATTCCCAAGCACCTGCGCAAAATCTCTTACTCTTCTGAGCAGACGGTTGGCAACCCTCGGCGTACCGCGGGAACGTCTTGCAATCTCTTCGGCTGAGCGAAGATCGATCCCAATCTCGAACAGCTCGGCTGTTCTTGCCACAATGTGAGCCAAATCTCTTTGCTCATAGTATTCCAATCTTGCATGTACCCCAAACCTGTCACGAAGCGGCGCTGTTAAAAGCCCGACGCGGGTCGTGGCACCTACAAGGGTAAATGGCGGTAAATCAAGCCGTACAGAGCGTGCTGTATCTCCTTTGCCAATGACGATATCTAAACAAAAATCCTCCATGGCCGGATAAAGCACTTCCTCAATTGAGCGCTGCAAGCGATGAATTTCATCTATAAACAACACATCACCTGGCTCAAGAGACGTTAAAATCGCCGCCAAATCACCAGGACGTTCAATCGCTGGTCCAGATGTTGTACGCAGCTGAACATTCATTTCATTGGCAATAATCGACGCGAGCGTTGTTTTCCCGAGTCCGGGCGGTCCATATAAAAGGACATGATCGAGTGTTTCCTGCCTCATACGGGCAGCCTCAATAAACACGCTGAGGTTATCCTTTACTTTTTGCTGACCGATATATTGGCTAAGTGTCTGTGGCCGCAGACTTTGCTCAATGGCTGATTCATGGTTGTCTGCTTCAGTTGAGACGAGCCGTTCATCCATGAGACATCACCCTATTTCAACATTTTTTGTAAAGCTTTTTTCACATATTGATCGGTTGTGAGATTCTTTTCTTCTTTTAACAATGGAAGAACCTTTTTAATTTCGCGATCACCGTATCCGAGAACACTTAAGGCTTCAAGCGCTTCGTCTAATGCCGTTTGCTGCGTTTCGACCTGAATATGGTCCTCGTGATTAAATAGGTTGCCAATCATTTCGGGCACGACATCAGCTAGCTTTCCTTTTAGGTCGAGAATGATTTGGCGAGCTGTCTTTTTGCCAACACCAGGGAACTTAATCAGGAACGCTTCATCTTCACGTTCTATCGCTGAAATGACAGCGCCTGGATCACCGGAAGCAAGAATCGCTAGAGCCCCCTTCGGCCCAATCCCTGTGACATTTAACAGTTTTGTGAACAGCGCTTTTTCTTCTCGTGTTTGAAATCCATATAACGAAAAAGCGTCTTCTTTTATGTAATGATACGTATAAATTGTTTCTTGTTTATTTATTTGATAGATAAACGGGTTTGGGCTATAGACTTGATATCCCACTCCGCCGTTTTCTATGACAACATATTGCGGGCACACATAATCAATGGTCCCTTTTACAAACTCTATCACCGTTTTCACCTCTTTGACTGTTCTTCATTGTAACATAAATCGAGAAGAAAACCGCAATAAAAGTTAACATACGTTCGCTCAATGCATTTTTACGATGACACTACGAAAAACAGCTTGCGGCCTTCACACCAGCAAGCTGTTATACGCTTTAAAACGATATTTCATTTCGGTAAGGCTTCATGACTTCAAGCACATGCTCAAATTCATCCTTTGTTCGAAAAGGAATGCCTTGCTGAAGCTGCTCCTCCACATGACTTTCTAAACGGGACGTATCAATTTGAAAAAAGAGATGAATGGGCTCCGCCCAGCCGTCAGGCCTTCCATGAAACGTAGAAATCACACCGTCCTCTGATAATCCGATATATCCATTTGCTTTACTTAATGGAGAGATATCATCAATTTGCTTTCTAAAAAGCGCAAAATCCTCTTTCTGCTCTACTAGCGTCCAGCCTTTATACTGCGACCAGAATGTGTCTTTGTCTTCTAATGATGCCCGGTGTCTTTCAATACTCACATCTCCGTCTAGATAGACTTTTTCAAGCTGCACGGTGATCGAGTTTGACTGCTTTTGCAAGTGTTCTTTTCCTTCCATATCCGCAGCGAAAAAAAGCACACTTGTCATGATAAGTCCTGTAACGAAACATTTCATCTTCACTTTCACTATTTACACCTCTTTAGAACATGAGATCGATGCATGACATATGTAGTTTGACCCATTTTTCTAAACATTAACCAAATCGATGACATGAATATATGGGAAGAGTCTTTCGTTGTATCCTTCATTCGTAAATGGTATGTTTTATACAATCCATTGCTTTATCGAATGCTCGGTTTTTTCATCATTCGTTTTTCAGCCGCATAAACTGAAACCAAAGAAGGTGAAGTCAATGTCAGAAGTCAAAAGATTAGCCGAATCGATTCAGTATCATGAGGATAAACGTCTTCATAAGCTTGCCTTTAAACCGGCAGAGCTTGAGCTGTGCGGCAAAGGAAGAAGTGCCTATGTCTTTTCATACAAAAAAGACGGCAAGAAAATGGCGCTAAAAGTCTTTTTCCCTTCTTATCAGCATATTGCCCGCAAAGAAGCCGCTATTTATGAAAAGCTCTCTGGTTCGTCTTACTACCCTGAGATTTATGAATCTGGGGATCAGTATATTTTAATGGAATATATTAAAGGATATACATTCTATGAATGCCTCACAAAGGGGATTCCTATTAAAAAACAAATGATTGAGCAAGTCGATGATGCGCTAGAAGAAGCACGCGAGAAAGGATTGAACCCTTCTGATATCCATCTGAGGAATCTGATCTTAACAAAGGAAGGACAGGTCAGGGTCATCGATGTTGCCCGTTTCACACAAACAAAAGCTTGCCATCAGTGGGATGATTTAAAAGCCGCTTACGCTTATTATCAAAAACCTTTTTTCCCGAAAAAAGCACCGCGTCTATGGCTTGAAGTGATTGCTTATTTATATAAAAAGAACTGGCTGTCCCGCGGTCAGCTTAATAATCGGAATGATTTCTCTGCATAATGAAAGCCGCTCTCACTGAGCGGCTTTTCTGTGTCAATCTGTTTCAACATGGATGCTATTCACATTTAATAAGTTAATGATTTCATTATTCAGCTTAAACCAATGATTGGCTTCTTCAATTTTCTTATACACATCATAGGTAGCTGGACGTTTTAGCTCGAAATCAAGCACTTCCCCATTGTTCATATGAAATGTTACCTTAAATACTTTCATCATAAGATCACCTTCCACTCTCTCTTGTTAGCTTGCCAAATAGATCGGCTCTTTTCATTCATTCTCTACTCAACTCGTTTCCCCTCCTTCTTTCCTGTCAAACACAAGAAGTTTAAATTTTGTTTAAATTCAAACAACATCTCTATCCCTCTTCTTTGCAAAGAAGTATATGATTTAAAAGGAGGTTTTCTTTATGAAACGGAAAAAGAAACGAACATCTCCAGAAAGACAAACAGTCGTGTTTCATTTAACAGATGCCCTTATTCCGAGTCTGGACATGATAGGGGTTGCATTAAAGGCATTTTTCCACCTCTTAAGAAAAGCCTTATCCGCGATCTGATAAAACCCCACACAACATGCGTGCGAGGTTCTTTTTTAGGATGAATATATTTGACTTCCTTGGCTGATAAACTCCTTCGCCTTCTTCTCCATCTCTTTTTTCACTTCTTCTGATTGATTGCGAATATCATGGGAAATTTTCATGCTGCAAAACTTCGGTCCGCACATCGAGCAAAAATGGGCAGTCTTAGCGCCTTCAGCAGGCAATGTTTCATCATGGAACGCCATCGCTCTTTCTGGATCAAGTGACAGGTTGAATTGGTCCCGCCATCTAAATTCAAACCTTGCTTTCGATAAAGCATCATCGCGCTTTTGAGCAGCAGGATGTCCTTTTGCTAGATCAGCAGCATGTGCAGCAATTTTATAGGCAATCACACCTTCTCTTACATCTTCTTTGTTCGGCAGACCTAAATGCTCTTTTGGCGTCACATAGCATAGCATCGCTGTCCCATACCAGCCGATCATAGCTGCGCCGATAGCAGATGTAATATGATCATATCCCGGAGCAATATCTGTTGTAAGAGGTCCTAATGTATAAAATGGTGCCTCTTTGCAAATCTCCATTTGTTTGTCTACATTCTCTTTGATTTTATCCATCGGAACATGTCCAGGCCCTTCAATCATCACCTGTACATCATGTTTCCAAGCGATCTCTGTCAATTCACCTAACGTTTCCAGCTCTGCAAACTGCGCTTCATCATTGGCATCAGCTATTGATCCTGGTCTGAGTCCGTCTCCAAGTGAAAAAGCAATATCATACGTTTTCATAATCTCACAAATGTCTTCGAAGTGGGTATAAAGGAAATTTTCTTGATGATGGGCAAGACACCATCTTGCCATAATGGCACCGCCTCTTGAAACAATTCCGGTCACCCGATCGACTGTCAGCGGAATATACCTTAACCGCACTCCCGCATGAATCGTGAAGTAGTCTACTCCTTGCTCTGCCTGTTCAATTAACGTGTCTCTGTACACGTCCCACGTCAAATCTTCTGCCACGCCATTCACTTTTTCAAGCGCCTGATAAATGGGAACGGTGCCTACTGGGACTGGGCAATTGCGAATGATCCATTCTCTCGTTGTATGAATGTCCTTTCCTGTAGACAGATCCATCATGGTGTCTGCACCCCATCTGATGGCCCACGTCATCTTTTCTACCTCTTCATCAATGGATGATGTCACAGCTGAATTACCAATGTTCGCATTGATTTTGACATGAAAATGCCTTCCGATAATCATCGGTTCACTTTCAGGATGGTTAATATTCGCTGGAATGACCGCTCTTCCGCTGGCTACTTCCTCTCTCACGATCTCAGGGCTTAGCCCTTCTCTTAACGCGATGAACTCCATTTCAGGCGTCACAATACCTTTTTTTGCATAATGCATTTGCGTCACACAGGCACCTTTTTTTGCGCGAAGCGGCTCATGATGAAAATCAGTAAGAACATGATGATGTGACGCTTTCTCTTTGGAGCGATATCCGTTATCTTCAGGTTTTACATGACGTCCTTCATAGCTTTCTGTATCCTCTCTTTCTTCGATCCATGCCGCTCTCAGACGATGAAGCCCCTTTGTAACATCGATATGAGCACGCTCATCGGTGTAAGGTCCACTCGTATCGTACACACGAATCGGTTCATTTTGAATATTTCCTGCCTGCGTCACCGTTTGTGAAAGGACAATCTCTCTTTTTGGCACTAAAATGTCAGGTCTTGACCCTTTCTCATACACCTTTCGGCTGCCTTCAAAGCTTGATAATAAGGATTGAGTTGTTAGGGTATTTTTCTTTTCTTTCATTTGCTGTTCTCTCCTTCTCTTCTTGTCACCGGACAGGATGGAATCAGCACCAGCAAAAAAACCAGGCTCTATGAACAGAACCTGGTTTCGTCGTTAGAAATAAACATGAATGTCATTCATATGACACATGTATCATCTTCAACTTCCCCACGCTGGTACGAGCCAGATCAGGTCCAAAGGGTTAAGAAGCATACACTTCTCTCTCAGCCCAGCCGCGGGCACCCCTAGTCACATTTATTCATTTCCACAACAGTGTAGCATAGAGATGCCATGAAAAAAAGAAGTTTTAGGAAAATAGTTCCTTTCCACTACAAAAGAGATAAAGCCAGCTTGATATACACCTTTATATACATCATCTATCCCAAACATTTAGATAAAATCTGAAATAACCATTGATCCTTTTCTCCTATTATGTATAATTAATCTAAACGGAGAATTTTTATACAAACTTTTTCAAAGGAAGTTCTAGTCGATTGCAAACATTTCTCACATTTATCGTCATAGGATTCTCAATTGCTTTGCCAGTTGGAGCGATCACGGTTGAAATGACAAAACAGGGATTAAAAAACGGCTTCTTTCATGGTTTAACTGTAGGAGCAGGCGGTATGACCATCGATCTCCTACTAATCTTGGCTTTATATGCTGGATTTGCTCAGTTTTTATCACTGCCATTTGTCCAAATCCCGCTCTGGCTGATCGGAGCTATATTCTTAATGATTCTCGCATACGATTCCATTAAACATGCGGATCAAGACATCCATTTAGCTGGCGAAAAAGTCAATAAATCTTTCGCAAAAACGTACAGAAACGGCTTGCTTGTCGCGGTGTCTCCTGGAAACCTTGTGTTCTGGGTTTCTGTATTCGGAGCTGTACTGGCAGATGCATATACAAAAACAGATTCATCTGAATTTATGCTGGCATCAGGCGGTATTTTGGCAGGGATTCTCCTTCATGACATCGGTCTTCTCACCCTTATATCCTTAACAAGAAAAGTGATGAATCGAACGATGATCAAATGGACATCCATTATTGCTGGTATTTTATTACTTGGATTTGGCTGTTATTTCTTTTACGAATTTTATATAGGCATTAAGGTTTATTTTTAAGAAAAGGCTAAAGTTCTTGAGGAACTTTAGCCTTTTTTATTCTTCAACCTATCGAGTCATGCCTGTTTGACCTGTTTCAAATTGTGTTCTTCTCATATCTCTAAAGCGTGTGAAAGCACCCTCGTCTTTAATCACTTGGACAGCTCTTCCATCCGCATAACGAGTCGCTGCTTCTTCCACTTGTGATACGCCTTCTGACGTTAGACGTCCATCTGATTTAATGGCAATATACACACTTTCATCAGTTACCATCACCTGTGAGTCTGCAACGTGGTTCATTTTATTGACGCGATTGGCAATTTTTCTTGAACGCTGCACGTTCTCTTGTTTATCGTAGCCAGAGAACGACATTTGGTTATGATAGTTCATATCTCCATGACTGTAGCGTCCATCTCCACCTGCGAGAGGCGTTCGATCATCAGCTTGAGGACGGGTGCGATAATCAACATTCGTTGTATTCCCACCGTTCATTCCCTCCATGAGCTCTGAAACTGGCCCTTGATGATCTTGGTTATTGTCATCCACACGGTTATTCGAATGATATCCGACTGGCTGACCTGATTGATTTTGTCGTGTATCTACACCTGCATTGTCATTTGCACCACATGCCGTTAACCCAATAGGAAGAAGCACTAATGCGATCGTTTTTTGCCATTTTTGTCTCAAACGAAAAACCCCCTGTACAAATTCAATCTCATGAGCGCGAAACAGGCTCTGTTTTAGCATGTACAGTTCGGGAAAAAATCAAGCTGTCAGTTATAAACAAAAAAAGGAACGATTGAGATCGCTCCTTCTGTCATTACTCTTCTTCGTCTTCCTCTGGTCTTGCAAAAACAGATTGACCTGGATATGGCTGCATATAAGGCTGAGCTGGATAAGCCCCCATTTGGCCATAAGGTACAGGATTCGGGTAATGTCCTGGCCACGGCTGATGCTGCTTCATGCCATCATCACATCCGCAGTCTTCCTTGCCGTAAGCTTCATTTGAAACATTTGGATAAAAGCCTTGATTCACGTTCGCATTGACATTTGCGTTGGCATTGGCATTTGGATGCATATGATGGTGCCAGTGATGCCCGTCGTTTGCATGATGTTCATAATGTTCTCCGTAATAAGCTGGCGCTTGATACGCAGGAAAATATGGCTGCGCTGGGTATGGATATGGCATCATGTGATGATGGTGATAATAAGGCTGGATAGGATAACAAAGACCTGACCCTGGTAAAATTGGCGATGCTGGCACCATTTGCTGCGGATATGGATACATTGCCGGCATGTAATGACCATGACCATAATAAGGATCATATGCGTCATGATGCTGGTGATGGTGATGATGTTCCTTATTCTCAGCCATTCCCCCTACCGCTGCGCCTCCTACATTCGGCATTTGCGGAAAATTAGGAAGGTTTGGGTAATTGCTGTGTTCCATATCTTTTCCCTCCTCCTTTTGATGCGGAATATGAATAAACGGATCATACCCCTTTGCCACATCATCTTTTAAATGACCTTTATTTTCATCATAAAAATGGTCTTTGTTATCTTGATAGTTCTTATTTTCATGATGGAAATGATCCTTGTTATCTTTATGCTCCTTATTCTCATAATGAACATGATCTTTATGATCCTTTTTGTCATGAGCATGATCTTTCTTTTCATGAACGTGATCTTTTTTCTCATGATGTTCTTTTTTGGGAGGAGGCGTGAATGGCTGGTAGAGATTGGTCTGATAATAGTTCACATCGACTTGCGGAAAAACTGGCTGCTCGATCTTTGGCACTGGCGGTACATAAGGTACAGGTTCGTTTGGCTTTTCTTTCGGCTTCGTATCTTGCACTTGCACGACATCTTTTGGCTTTTCTTTCACATACGGATGTTCTTTCGGCTTTGGCATTTCTTTTGCTTTCTGATGATCTGTTTTTACAGGAACACCACTAGATGGAATCTTGATCTTCATACCCGGCATGATCAAATCTGGATTACTGAGCTGTGAATTTAGTTTTTTCAATTCTTGAAAGTCGACTCCGTATTTCTTTGAAATTTTCCAAAGGGAGTCTCCTTTTTGCACAATATGAATTTTCAACGTTTTCCCCTCCTATGCAAAACGTGAACGTAACGGTTATGTCAGAAGTACAATATGTTTCACCATAAATTTATGCCTATTTACAAGCTAATATGATAAAAACTTGTTTTCTGATAGGAGGGGCTGATTCATTATTTAATGGCGAGCATTTTATTCAGTGCAAGTAAAGCGTCTTTTGTCGTGTCTTCATTGACTTGAATCAAACCGACCGGATCACCTTTCTCTATGCTTTCTAGTGACCATAACAAATGAGGGAGATCGATCCGATTCATCGTCAAACATGGACACATATCCGGATTGAGGGATTCGATTTGTTTATCTGGATGCTGATCTATGATCCGCTTAACCAAATTCATCTCTGTTCCAATCGCCCACTTGCTTCCTGCTGGTGCTTCCTTGATCGTATCAATAATAAATTTCGTTGAACCGGCAAGATCAGAAGCCGTGACGACTTCATGCGTGCACTCTGGATGGACAAGAATTAGAATGTCACGGTCTCTTTTTCTCGTTTCTTCAATATTTCGCACCGTAAATTTCTCATGGACAGAGCAATGGCCTTTCCATAAAATCATCTTGATGCGGGAAAGCGGCTGATCGGTGATGAGCCTTTCTTCTATTTGATCCCAGACAGCCATTTCTTCAAGTGAAATGCCTAAATCAAAGGCCGTATTACGCCCTAAATGCTGATCAGGGAGAAACAGAATCCGCTCTTTTTGTGTGAGCGCCCACTCCAGCACTTTTTTAGCGTTTGATGATGTCACAGTGGCCCCGCCATGCTTTCCGACAAATGCTTTAATATCAGCTGTTGAGTTGACATACGTAAGTGGAAGAATTGTCTCCCCAAACAGATCAGTGAGCTGCTCCCATGCTCTATCCGTTTGTTTCATGTTTGCCATATCTGCCATTGAACAGCCTGCTCTCATATCTGGCAATAGAACCTTTTGATTTTTATTTGACAGCATGTCTGCCGTTTCAGCCATGAAGTGAACACCGCAGAACACAATGTACTCCGCTTCCTTGTTGTCCGCGGCTATTTGTGCGAGCTGCAATGAATCTCCTGTTGCATCTGCGAATTGGATGACTTCATCCTTTTGATAATGATGCCCTGGTATAAAAAGCTTTGATCCAAAGGCTCGTTTAATGTCTAACACACGCTGCTTCATCTCATCAACAGAGCGGTGTTTATATTCTTCTGGCATCATGGCTGCATGTTGATTCGCAAGTACATCAAGCAGTGACATGAGTTGTTCCCCCTTTATGACTGAATTCCATATTCATACTAAAATCAAATGCTGGAGCAGAATGTGTCAGAAAACCAAGTGAAATAAGGTCGACACCTGTCCCTCTGTAACTTGGCAATGTCTCTAGCGTGATACCTCCTGAAGCCTCGGTCAGAATTGTCTCAGGCGTCATTTGTTTAAAACGTTTGACTTCGTCCGGAGAGCAGTTGTCAAACATGATGACATCGGCTTTTGCATCAATGGCTTCCTTTAGCTGCGTTTCTGATTCAATTTCTACTTCAATTTTCACCATATGACCGGCATATGCTCTTGCTTTCTCTACTGCTTCACGAATAGAGCCGCATGCGGCGATATGATTATCTTTAATCATTACCCCATCTGATAAGCCGAAGCGATGATTCTTTCCCCCACCTGTCTTCACAGCGTATTTCTCTAACATACGCAAGCCGGGCGTCGTTTTTCTCGTATCACAAATCGTAATCGACGGGTCCGATAATCGCTGCACTGCTTCATGTGTTAAAGTGGCGATACCTGTCATGCGCTGCAAGACATTCAAAATGACCCGTTCTCCTTTTAATAAGTCGCTGACTGGTCCTTTTATTTTCGCCAGCACTGCCCCTGAATGAATCCAATCACCTTCTTCAAAAAACAACTCAGCCTGAATCTGTTCATTCAGCAGGCGGTACCCTATGTCAATGACTTGAGAACCTGCCAATACACCCGATTGTTTTGCGATGATATAGGCTGTTCCTTTCTTTTCTCCAAAAATGCCATCAGCAGATACATCTCCAAAGCCAATATCTTCTGTGAAAAAATGAGTCAGCATTTGTTTTAACTGTAAACGTTCCATTTGGCACCGATCCTTTCATTTTTCATCATGTGAATGTGGCCTTTTTCATGGACAATCTGCATGCTCCTCCACAAAGCATCATTCCGCTTTGGATAATCCATTCGATAATGGCCGCCTCTGCTTTCTGTACGAAGTAATGCAGACTTCACAAGGCAAATCGCTAATGTCCATTGATTACTTAATTCGATCTGTCGGCTTGTGATATTCTTCACATTCACTTGCTGATAAGGGACTTGCTGTAATGTTTGAAGCAAGGTCTTTAGCCCTTTTTCTTCTCTTACAATTGCGGCATATGTCGTCATCCATTGTCTCAACTGATCCCCTGAAATCTCTGGCACGGACCATACTTCTTGAATAGAGAAAGAAGGGATTGTTTTTTTCTTTTTAGGTATTTGTTCAATTCTCTGTGCCGCTTTGTTTCCTAAAACGAGACCTTCCAAGAGAGAATTACTCGCCAATCGGTTCGCTCCGTGTAAGCCTGTACAGGCTGCTTCTCCGATAGCAAAAAGAGATGGAAGCGTCGTTTCGCCATATTCATTCACGCAGATTCCGCCCATTAAAAAATGCATACCAGGGGAAACTGGGAGCCTGCCGCTTGCCATATCGACACCTGCCCGCTCACACATTGCAGCAATGGCTGGAAAACGAACTGAGAAATGTGGAATTTCGCTGATATTGAGATACAGATCATGACCTAATTGCTGCTCATGAAAAATAGCTCTAGCGACAATATCTCTAGGCGCTAAATCAGCTTGTGGGTGAATGCCTTTCATGATCCTCCTGCCTGTTTCATCTTCTAAATAGGCTCCCTCTCCTCGGACTGCCTCTGAAACGAGACCGACTGTTTTTCCAGCGATCGTCAAGAGGGTGGGATGAAATTGAACAAATTCGAGATCAGCTAATTGTGCTCCGGCTCGATAAGCCATCATCAGTCCGTCTCCTGTTATAGAAGGGTCATTTGTGTTTGTTTCATATAGGGAGCCGCAGCCGCCCGTGGATAAAACAACGGCATCTGCGGTCATAGTATGTACGCGATCTTTCTCGTCTTTCCAGACCACTCCTATGCAGGTTCCTTCGTGAACGAGCAGATCAACGACATGGGAATTTTCATATAAATGAATATGTGAGCCAAGCTGATTTTTTAAATACTGCACGAGGGTTTTACCTGTTTGGTCTCCTCCTGCATGCAAAATGCGATGAGTCGTATGCTCCCCCTCTTTACCTAATTGCGGCACGCCCGTCTCCGTTTGATCAAATGGACAGCCTTCTTCTACGAGCTGCTCCACCATATGCTTTCCAAGACTTACAATCTCTTGTACCGCCCTTTCATCATTGTGATCACAGCCGGCAGCTAATGTGTCTTGTACATGCTGATGAACAGAATCCTGTGCTGAAAAGGCAGCAGCGATTCCTCCTTGTGCAAGCATGGAATTACTAGAGGAAAATTGTTTTTTTGTCATCATGATGACTTGGCAGCTTGCTGAAATGGTTTTTGCAAAGGAAAGCGCTGCAATGCCTGATCCCACCACAATGATTTTTTTGATTGATGACACCATCGCCCCTCCTGTCATTTACACCTGTCTTGACACATATCATTACACAACACTACAATAAATACAAGAAAAAATTTTCTCATAGGAGATGGATGGATTGGTTTATTTAGATTACGCAGCTTCTACACCTGTTTCGGAGGAGGCACTGCATGTATTTCAGCAGCTAAGTAAAGATTGCTACGGGAATGCAAGTAGTCTACATGATGCAGGTGGAAGAGCAAATGACATACTGACTTACAGCAGACAATCAATCGCTGCCATTCTTGAGGGCGAACCAGAGGGCATCTACTTTACAAGCGGTGGAACGGAATCCAATCTTCTTGCGATTCAATCGATGGCAAATGGTCTGCCAGCAGACAGGCAGCATGTCATCACAACTTCTGTAGAGCATCCTTCTGTTCATCATGCGGTTAAGAGCTTAGAGCGTCTTGGCGCGAAGGTTACGATCATTGAACCGAATCAAGATGGGATCATCACTCAGGACATTCTCAAAGATGCATTATTGCCTGAAACAGGATTAGTATCTATCCAGCATGCTAATTCAGAAACAGGGATTATCCAGCCGCTCGCTGAATTAGCACCCATTTTAAAAGAAAGGCACATTCTTTTTCATACAGATGCCGTGCAAACATTCGGAAAGGTTCGTGTGTCCATCAAGGAGCTTGGGGTTGATGCTGTATCCATATCGAGCCATAAAGTGTATGCACCTAAGGGCGCTGGTGCTGTCTATATGGGTGCTCATGTTCCTTGGAAGCCACTATATTCAGGTGCAGTTCAGGAAAATGGCTTCCGCCCTGGAACAGTGAACGTTCCATGCATCGGTGCTTTTGCTGCTGCGAGCGAACAATTGATACTTAAGCTAGATGAGCAAAAGCGGCAAAATGAGCAGCTTCGTGATTATTTTCATCAGCAGCTGAAAATGAGACAGCTTCCTGTTCGTACACTTCAGAACAATGGCAATCGCCCTATGTTGCCTCATATTATTGGTTGTTTTTTTGAAGGGTTTGAAGGACAATATGTAATGTTAGCATGTAACCGGCATGGGATTTGTATATCGACTGGAAGCGCATGTGCTTCTGGTTATCATCATCCTTCCCCGGCTGTGAAGGCATTGCACGTATCAGATCGTGATGCTCTTCAATTCATTCGACTATCATTTGGATCGAAGTCGTCAAAAGAGGACATCGATCAGCTTTTGCATACATTTGAACAATTGCAAAAGGAGAAGAAAGGAGCATAAGACGTGGAGCAAGAGAGGAAACTCATTGGCGAAGAGAGAAGAAACGCCATTTTAGAGTGGTTGAAAGAAACAGATACACCGCTCACCGGAAGCTTTTTGGCTAAAAAGGCGGCTGTCTCTCGACAAGTCATTGTACAAGATATCTCACTATTGAAAGCAAAAAACGAACCCATTATTGCCACAAGTCAAGGCTATGTGTATATGGCATCTCAGCATGCGCCAGAAAGAGAAATTGAACAAATCATCGCCTGCAAGCATGATCCTGTTCGTACAGAAGAGGAACTGACCTTAATTGTAGACTTTGGTGTGACGGTAAAAGATGTGATTATAGAGCACCCTGTTTACGGTGAACTAACGGCCTCTATTCGCGTCAGCACCCGCAAGCAAGTAGCTGATTTCGTTCATCACATTTCTAACACGGGCGCCTCCTACTTGTCAGAACTAACAGACGGCGTGCATTTACATACACTCACTTCTTACAGTCAAAAGCAGCTTGACCAAGCCATCCAAGCGCTCGATGATGCTGGCTTTTTAATTAAAGACTAAAAAAATAGTGTCCCTTATAGGACACTATTTTTCATTCGTTAGTTCATATGTTTGGTAGCTGCCGAGCAATTTGACTTCACAGCCAATCGCTTCTAATTCCTGAATCGCACCAGGGACAAGGACATCATCCATTTCTTTTTCTATATCTATAATAAATAAATAGTGTCCAAGACCAGTTTTTGTTGGACGAGATTCAATTTTTGACAAGTTGAGATTTCGCCAAGAAAAGGCAGATAACACGCGGTGCAATGCACCTGATTGGTCATCCTTTGGCAGACTGACGACAATGGTCGTTTTTGGCTTCGATGAGAACCCTGCATTCATTGGGAACGATGCTTTAGGATCTTTATGTAAAATAACAAAGCGTGTATGATTGTGCGGATAATCATGAATGTCTTTTTTTGCAATCGTTAAACCATACGTTTGTGCGGCAATTTCATTCGCAATGGCCCCAGCAGCCTCATCCGGATGCTCACTGATATATTTCGCTGCATAACCTGTTGATTCAACTGGACGATGCGGAATATCCGGGTACTGCTTTTTCAGAAATTGATGACACTGGGCAATCGCGTGCGGATGTGATTGGATCACATCTAATGTCTCCCAGCTTTCCGCTCTTGATGGGTGGACAAGCAAATGCTGCCGAATCGGTGCTGTCATTTCACCAACAATGGACAGCGCTTCTTCATGAATTAAATAATCAATCGTTAAGTTCACAGATCCTTCGAGTGCATTTTCAAGTGGAACGACCGCCAAATCGACTTCGCCTTTTGACACAGCATCCATACATTGCGGAATCGTTGCATAGGCACGCTGCACTGCATCTGCTGGAAAGCAAGAGCATACGGCCAAATGAGTAAATGTTGCCTCTGGTCCAAAATAACCTACAGTTAATTGCTTCATCTGCTATGATCTCTCCTTTTACGCCCCAGAACCTAGAATTTCAACTTTTTCGACAAATTCAAGTTTTCTTAATTGATTCATGACTGTATTGATATCATCTGCCATACCAGCCGTGCTAATGGATAGGGTGACATTTGCTCTTCCTTGCAGCGGAATCGTTTGGTGAATGGATAACACATTACAGCCAGAGTCAGCCACAATTTGAAGCAGTCTTGACAGAGCCCCAGACCGATCCTCAAGGTGGAAAAACAATGTGATGATCTGCTCTTTCACCATCGTATAAAATGGAAAAACAGCATCTCTGTATTTATAAAAAGCACTGCGACTTAAATCCGCTTGTTGAACAGCATCAGCAACTGAATCCGCTTTTTTGCGATCGAGAAGCTTTTTAACTTCAAGCGTTTTTCGCATCGCATCTGGAAGGACATCCTCTCTTACTAAATAGAACGTTTCTTCTTTCACCTGTTTTCTCCCCTTTTAAAAACGGGAGAGCCCATGGACTGGACCCTCCTTTTGATCAATCAATAAATTCAAATTCAAATTCAAGCAGACGAATGATGTCGCCGTCTTGTGCACCACGCTCACGTAAGGCATCATCGACGCCCATTCCGCGCAGTTGTCTAGAGAATCGTTTCACGGACTCATCTCTTGAGAAATCTGTCATCTTAAACAGTCGCTCAAGTGCTTTACCCGTTATGACAAATGTACCATCAGGATCTCTTGTGATCTCAAATGGTGCATCTCCCTCATCAAACCTGTACATCACGCGGTTATCAGACAGTTCCTCTTCATTATAAAGCGGGAATTCCGGTGTTGTTTCAAGCTGATTGGCGATTTCAAATAAAAGCTCACGAAGCCCTTCTCTTGTGATCGCACTAATTGGAAACACTTTATAGTCATCCGTTAATTTTTCTTTAAATGCCGCTAGATTGTCAGCTGCATCTGGCATGTCCATTTTGTTCGCTACAATGATTTGTGGACGCTCAGTCAATCTCATATTGTATTGCTCAAGCTCTTCATTAATCGTCACATAATCTTCGTACGGGTCACGTCCTTCAAGTGCTGACATATCAATCACATGGACAATGACACGTGTCCGCTCAATGTGGCGTAAAAATTGATGACCTAAGCCAACGCCTTCGTGCGCGCCTTCGATCAGTCCTGGCAGATCCGCCATGACGAAGCTTCGGTTATCATCTGTTTCGACAACTCCTAGGTTCGGCACAAGCGTAGTGAAATGATAATCCGCAATTTTCGGTTTCGCAGAAGAGACAATTGAAAGCAGCGTTGACTTCCCGACACTTGGGAAACCAACAAGCCCAACATCTGCAAGTACTTTTAATTCTAAGATGACGTCACGCTCTTTACCTGGCTCGCCATTTTCAGAAAGCTGTGGCGCAGGGTTTGCCGGTGTTGCAAAACGTGAATTTCCTCGTCCGCCTCGTCCGCCTTTTGCAATGACTGCCCGCTGTCCATGCTCTGTTAAGTCTGCGAGTACTTGTTCCGTCTCTGCATCCGTCACAACTGTACCGGGCGGAACTTTGACAATCATTTCTTCCGCATTTCGACCATGCTGGTTTTTACTCATTCCGTGCTCGCCGCGATCCGCCTTAAAATGGCGTTTGTAACGAAAGTCCATCAATGTTCTAAGTCCCTCGTCTACTTCAAATACAACATCTGCACCATTTCCACCATCGCCGCCAGCCGGTCCACCTTTTGGCACATATTTTTCACGACGAAACGCCACCATACCGTTTCCGCCGTCACCGCCTTTAACATACACTTTAACCTGATCTACAAACATAACTTCCTCCGTTTCTCTGCATCACATATCTCATTCTTGCCTCAAACAAAGCTCGATCATGGACTCATGACTTGTCACATGAAATTGAACTACACTCATACATGGATAGTTTGCGTCATGAAACGCATTTAACGCATCCAAACTTGTTAATTTTCCTTTGAAATCAAAATATAAGACCACATCATTCTCTTCATGATCTGTTTGGAACGTGACCGTTAAATGATTTTCAGTTTTTTGGCAAACTGATTGATCGAATATCGAAAACAACTCCTGTGATACCGTTAGCAGCTGCGATTCATATGCTGATAAGTCTCGGGTTTCACCAAGCACTTCGTATTCTAAGGTGATAAAATGCGACTCCCAATTAAATGTTAGAAAGTAATAGGCCAATTGGGGAATTTTTAAATTTGAGAGTTTGGATTCATGCTGTGCTTCAATGACCATTTCTTCTATAATTTCAAACACACGGTCATATTTTTCTAATGTCAAGTTGCCCTTGATCAGCTGCAATTTATTCATCCAGTCATGTCTTGAACGACTGAGCAGATAGATCAATTCATTTGTTAATGCAACGTGAGTTAATTTTTCGTTTTGTTTACTTGATATCTCTTCCATTATCGCACTCCCAATCGTTTGGTCTCTCTTTTAGGAGTCTTATCATCACTATGTCTCCCTGAATTATAACAGAGAAGACAGCATAGAAAAACACTAGTTATGTGAGGAAAGGTTGTTTTTTCTGATCTATAGGAGAAAATGAGGCAAAGTCAGCAAACGTTCTTTGATATTGATGGAGTGCATCTCTTTTTCATCTTCGATACTACTTGTAAAAAGTGAAAAAAACTCCAGTCAATGACCGGAGTTTTTAGCAATTATTGTGCCGCAGGATATACGCTCACTTTTTTACGGTCACGACCGAAACGTTCGAATTTAACTGTTCCGTCGATTTTAGCGAAAAGAGTGTCGTCGCCTCCGCGTCCAACGTTTTCACCTGGATAGATTTTAGTTCCACGTTGACGATAAAGGATAGAACCACCAGTTACGAATTGACCATCAGCACGTTTAGCGCCTAAACGTTTAGACTCAGAGTCACGTCCGTTCTTTGTAGAACCTACCCCTTTTTTAGATGCGAAAAATTGAAGATCTAATCTAAGCATGAAGTTCACCTCCTATTTTTTTGTAGATATTCTCACATAATCGTGATAATCTCGTTCGATTGTTTCTAAGGAAACGACCATGCCTTCTAAAAGCAGCTGGGCTTTTTCAAAGGATACTGGATCTGTATCAGCTGGCAATTCAAAAGAGAAATAGCCGCCTTCGTCACCAATATCGAGCAGAGGGTCCAATCCTGCCAGTGCAATAATTGAATTGACTGAGCCGAAAACAACAGCAGATACTCCTGCACAAACGAGATCCTGACCTTTTTCAGCAAACTCGGCATGTCCAGTCATCTGAAAAGACGTAATGCTTTCATCTGCTGCCGACCGAGTAATGGTTGCTTTGATCATATCACTCACACGCCTTAAGCGTTGATTTTTTCGATAACAACTTTAGTGTAAGGTTGACGATGACCTTGTTTCTTGTGGTTGTTTTTCTTCGGTTTGTACTTGAACACAGTAATTTTCTTACCGCGACCTTGTTTTTCAACTTTAGCCGTTACTGTTGCTCCAGCAACTGAAGGGTTACCCACTTTGACAGTGTCTCCGCCGACAAACAATACGTTTTCAAAAGTTACTGTTTCACCTGCTTCAGCAGCTAGTTTTTCAACATAAACAGTTTGACCTTCTTCAACTTTTACTTGTTTACCACCAGTTTCGATAATTGCGTACATCTCTGCACCTCCTAATAAACTCAGACTCGCCGAATACAGGGGGCCTTAGGCTCTTTACACCTGCTTCGCGCGGTTGTAGCACGGGTGCTACATATCCATAACATTAAAAAATATATCAAATTAGACGCAGAATGTCAACGTATTTTCATCACTAGTACGGCAAAAGAAGCTCTTCCATTGAGGAGGTGGTTCTTCGATCTGAAAAATACGCATGAAGCAGTTCATTTTCGTCAAGCTGGCTCATTTTCACTCCATCTCTTTCAATAATAATCGGATGCTTACAGCCTCTTTGGAATCGCGCCATTACTTCATATACTTTTTCCTCAGCGCTCGCTCTCAGCGGAATCAGCTTTTCTACCTTTTGCTCTTTTTTACCGTAATAGCGTTCTAGTAAAAAACGAACCCTGACATAATGCCGCTGCCGGTGCTCCATCACGAGTGAATAGGCTAAAAAGGTAAGCAGCACCCAGCCGTTAAATTGAAGCGGCGCAAACAAAAGTAATCCGCCTGTCAATAGAATGAAAAAGACAAGGGAGCCTTTTATGGCAAGGGCATGTGCACGTTGGAACGGGTAATATGCTGATAAGAGCAAAAAGAATAATTTTCCGCCATCTAGCGGCCAAATCGGCAAAAGATTCACAAGGAAAATCGCCATATTATAAAAAGTGAACATCGTAAAAATGTCGTGTGAAATAAAAGAAGCTTCCATGAAAAACCATGCCATAAGCTGGAGCGGTACATGCTGGAGCGGCCCGCATAAAATGACCGCCAGCTCTTCCTTTAGCGGGCGGTTCCCATGCTCTTCTACTTCTACCGCTCCGCCAAACGGGAGTAGAAAAATCCGCCGAATGCGCCAATGATAATAGCAAGCAGCCGCTGCATGTCCAAGCTCATGGACAAAGACGATAATGAGCAGACAAAGCAGCGGCTTGATTTGACCAGAGAGAATCGCAAACGCCATTACAATCCACAGCAGCGGATGAATGTGAATTTTCGTCAGCATGATCAGCCATCTATTCAAAGGTCATCACCTGAATAGGATCGATAAACTGTTCATTTTGCTTAATGGCAAAGTAATATGTGCCCTTTCCTTGATCATCAAGTGAGATCTGGCCAATTTTCTCACCCTTATCGACAAAATCGTATAAAGCCACATTGGCTTCCTTTAATTGACCGTACCAGCTATAGCTGTTATCCGCATGCTGCACGACCACTGTCAGCCCTGTGTCACTTTTCTTTTTCACTTCTACTACATAGCCTTCCTTCATACTGTCAATCGCTTCAGCCGATGTTTCGACTTTGACACCTGCTCCATTTTGCATAAAGGATTCCTGCACTTTTCCAGAAGCAGGTACGGCCAGTTCTTGGTTCGCTTGTACATCTTTTTGGTCTTCCTTTTTGTCTGTTAAAAAGGCAAGGGGGTTTCCAACTGTTTTCTCAAACCAGCGATTGGCAGCAGCAAATTGAAAATCTTGCTCAAAGGTCTGCGTAATGATCGGCTTCAGCTGCTGAAACGGCCCTGCCTGACCTTTAAATGAAATGGCTGCAATCAAGACAAGGGATGCAGATAATAAACACTTCAGCACAAAGGCATTGGGGTTAAATAGCGGATGCTGATATTTCTTCGGCTGATGAGACGACGATTCAAAGGAAGACGACCCTGAATGCTTTTCTTCCTCTGTCAGCATGACCCATGGAGGGATATCTTCTTTTTTCTTAAAAGTCGTCTTCTTAGATGGAGCAGCTGACTGCTTCGTTTTGCGGCGCTGCGCGATTTTCTTTCGGTACTCGTCCACTCTTTTCATGAGATCACCCTTTACATACAAACAGTTTGTACATTTTATGTGACGACCTCATCTGATATGCAACAAAAAGACCGATTCTGATCGAATCGGTCTTAGATTGTTGACAAAGGGCTAAAATGATGTTTATTTTAGCCCTTTGTCTTCTTTTCAGCGTGATAGAAAACCTTTGAAGTCTAGGAAGGGTCGAGCACTGGCGCGGAGCGAATTGAACATTCGTGAGCACCAGCGCGCAGACCTGACAACGAATGCGAGGGTTTGTCTACACGCTGAAACCGATTCTGATCGAATCGGTCTCATCTTACCTGAATGCTTATTAAGCTCTTACACCAAAAAATGCTTTCAGCTTAGCAAACATTCCTTTGTTTTCATCTTCAAATGATTGAAGTGGAACAGATTCGCCTAGTACGCGGCGGGCGATATTACGATATGCAATCGAGACTTTATTTTTAGCATCCATGACAATCGGTTCACCATTGTTTGAAGCCTTAATCACGTCGTCATCATCAGCGACAATGCCAAGAAGATCAATCGATAAGTGATGGACAACTTCATCCACATCCATTGAATCGCCACTTTTCGCCATGTGTGTACGAATACGGTTGACAATCAAACGAGGTGGTTCGATATCTTCTTGTTCTAACAAGCCGATGATACGGTCGGCATCTCTCACAGCTGAGATCTCAGGCGTCGTCACGACAATTGCCTTATCTGCACCAGATACAGCATTTTTAAAGCCTTGCTCAATTCCAGCAGGGCAATCAATGACGACATAATCAAAGTCTTGTTTCAATGATTGAATTAATTCTTTGATCTGCTCTGGTTCTACAGCCGTTTTATCACTTGTTTGAGCAGCGGGTAAAAGATACAAAAGATCCTCGAAACGCTTATCTTTTACAAGCGCTTGGTGAATTTTACATCTTCCTTCTACTACGTCGACTAGATCATAAATAATGCGGTTCTCAAGCCCCATCACGACATCTAAATTCCGAAGGCCAATATCGGTATCAACTAGACACACCTTTTTCCCTTGAATTGCTAGTGCTGTGCCTAAGTTTGCAGATGTTGTTGTTTTGCCAACGCCGCCTTTTCCTGAGGTAATCACAATAGCCTCGCCCAATTTCACATTCCTCCCTCAAGCCTTGTCAGATTAGGTCTTATATGAGCCAATTGCTGCAGGCGTTCAATGATCATGTTGCCATCTATATCTAAATAAGCACATTCCATTTCATTTCCATCTTCTTTTTGATCTGGTGCACGGTTAAACACTTGTGCGATGCGAAGCTGTGTTGGAATCATATGAGATGCCGCAATGACAGCTTGTTTATTCCCATTACATCCAGCATGTGCCACGCCTTTTAAAGCGCCGAGCACAAAAATATTTCCCCCTGCACGAATCGTTCCGCCAGGATTGACATCTCCTACTAATAAGAGATCTCCTTCAACATACAGTACCTGTCCAGAGCGCACAATTTTGGCTACAGAGGTAATTTCGGCCTCTGCTTTTAATCGTCTCGCCTCTTCAGTTGACATGACGTCACTTTCAATAGAGTGAATGACGAGATGTTCATTTTCAGAGACTGCTTCAGTCAAACGCATTTCCTGATCCTCTGTTAAATACCGAAAACCAAGCTTAATATGCACATTAACCTTATGACCTTCCCTTCCATCTGTATATTGCTCAAGTAAAAGAACCTCTCGCAAGCCAGAAAGAAGGTCATCAAACGAACAGTCATCATTTAACTGTAATGTTAATCCGTTTTTTGTACCTTTTATTGTCACATATTGCTGTTTTTGAGTTTTCAAGATGCTCACCTCAACAACATACTCATTTCGCCGTATTTGGACAAACTCCTGCTTTTATTCGTCGATCAGTCCTTGTTTCATATTGATGAAAAAGAGCCTAAGCGGCACAACAAGTATGAGAGACGCAGCAGTATTTAAAAGAATCGTTGGAATAAAGCGTTCGATGACATACGTATTAAACGGCATAATACCTGGTTGAATTGTCGCTTGAACGCCGTATACATAAAACTCCATCACGGAAACAGCAATAATCGACAGAAAGACGACCACTAACATATTCGTTTGCAAAACTTTAAAGGCTTTCGCTAGCAAATAGCAGAGCGCTCCAAAGCCAAACATATGAACACCAAGTATGCCTGTATACGAAATATCATATAAAAGTCCAAAGATAAAACCGAAAATCACACCATATTTTTGATTCACAAAAGCCGTCATAAATACAAGTGCGAGTAAGATGAAATGAGGAGCTAAAATTTGATTGTCTGAAACAAATGGGAGCTTCACTAGATCGACAAAAATACTGTCAAATACGAAGATAAACAACATGACGAAAGCAAGAAGGACACGTCTCACGAGCCTTCCTCCTTCGTCAATTCTGATGCATCTGCCGTACTTGAGCTGCGATTCACCACAATCACGCGGTCTAAATTGTTGAGTTCAGCCGCTGGTTCTACATAAATGATTTTTGTCAGGCCGTAATGATCTGGCTCGATTTCACTCACCTTACCAATCGTCAAGCCTTGAGGGAATACGCCCCCTGCTCCAGATGTTTCAACAAGATCTCCTTTTTTGACATCTCCATCTGCATCAGATTTCAGAATATTCATTGTCAGCATTTTTTTCTTACTGTCATAGCCGTTAATAATTCCGTTGAGTTCTTCTTTGCCCTTTTTCGCAAAAATTTTCGTTGAAATTCTATTATTTTGGTCAGTAGAGCTTAGCAACCTTACAGTCGAAGTAAAATTGTTGAGCTTATCACTTTCAATTTTCCCAATTAACGCACCACTCTCATTTGTGACCGCCATATCTTTGTCAACGCCTTGTTTTTTCCCTTTATCAATCATGACAAAGCTATCCCAAAGGGACGGGTTTCTCGCGATAACCGTAGATAGAATTGGCGTATAATCACGAATAGAGTTCACATAACCGAGCTGCTTGCGTAGCTTTTTGTTCTCATCTTCTAGTTCTTGAAGCTTCGCCTCATATTGGGTTTGTCCATCAAGTTTTTTTCGAAGACGTTCGTTTTCATCGTATGTGTTCTTTAAATCTTGTACGTTCCCATAAATACCGGCGATAAATTGTGATGGTTTATGAAAGACACCTTGAAAAAAGCCTGTCGTATCCCCCACTAATTTTTCCGGCCATGAAGCACCTCTGCCGCTTTTCACTGAAAAACCAATCATGGCCACCAGTACGATGACACAGACAAGGAGCAACATTAATCTTTTATTCATAAAAAACTGCGGCATGTCTTACACCTCTTTATTTACGCCCGATTATCGATTATCTTTTGATTTTCCTTTGAACAAATGAATATGCTCTAGTGCTTTTCCTGTTCCGATTGCCACACAGTCAAGCGGGTCTTCTGCAATAATGACTGGCATCTTCGTTTCATCACTAATGACTTTGTCAAGATTACGAAGCAATGCACCGCCGCCAGTTAAGACGATTCCACGGTCCATAATATCTGCTGCCAGCTCAGGCGGAGTTTTTTCAAGTGTCATTTTCACCGCATCAACAATTGTTTCCACTGTATCGCGAAGCGCTTTTGCAATCTCATCTGCTGTAATCGAGATTGTTTTTGGCAGACCAGTTAAAAGATCACGGCCCCGAATATCCATTTCATCATGTACATCAGGCTGCGCAGAACCGATTTCCATTTTGATAGCTTCTGACGTACGATCACCGATCATCAGGTTATACGTTTTACGGATGTAGCTGCTAATCGCATCATCCATTTCATCTCCTGCCACGCGGATTGATTGTGATGTCACAATACCGCCAAGAGAAATAATGGCTACCTCTGTTGTACCGCCGCCAATGTCAACAACCATACTTCCTGTTGGCTCCCATACAGGCAGGTTAGCACCGATCGCCGCAGCAAATGGCTCTTCAATCGGGTATGCGTCACGTGCACCAGCTTGTCTTGTTGCATCAATAACTGCACGCTCTTCTACAGCTGTAATACCAGATGGTACACATACCATCACGTAAGGTTTACGAGCAAAAAGCCCTTTGCCTTTTAATGCTTGATTAATGTAATATTTCATCATTGTTGCTGTCGTCTCGTAATCTGCAATGACTCCGTCTTTCATTGGGCGAAGTGCCACAATATTACCAGGTGTACGGCCAATCATGTTTCTCGCGTCATTTCCAACCGCCACTATAGACTTCGTATCAGTTTCCAAAGCTACGACCGAAGGTTCTCTTACAACAATGCCTTTCCCTTTAATAAAAACAAGCGTATTCGCTGTTCCAAGATCTATTCCAAGGTCTTTTGTACCAATTCCAAACATATGTATGTATCTTCCTTTCTTAAACCAAAATTCCCTTTAGGGAAAAACTCATAAACTCTATTATATCGTAAAACATTGAAAAAAAAAGTGTTACAAATACCCTTTTTCCTTCAAACTCACAAATTTTTGATCACCTATGACCAGATGATCAAGCAGCTGTATTCCAATCAGCTTTCCACATTCAAAAAGTCGTTGTGTAACTTCAATATCTTCCCTGCTGGGCGTCGGATCTCCAGATGGATGGTTGTGCACACATATAAATGAAGCGGCCGAACGTTTAAAGGCCTCTTTGAAAATTTCACGCGGGTGAACGATGGATGAGTTCAGACTTCCAATAAACACAGTATGTTTATGAAGAACTTGATTTTTAGTATTCAGATATAAACAAACAAAATTCTCCTGTTGTAAAAACCTCATATCTTCCATCACAAAATTCGCTCCGTCTTCTGGTGTGCGGATCACATAGCGGTTATCCGTCGTTTGATGGTGTAATCTAGTGCCGAGTTCTAAAGCAGCTAAAAGAGAAATCGCCTTCGCCTTTCCAACTCCTCGAATCTTCGACATTTCTTCAATTGAGGCTTCTTTTACAGAGCGAAGCCCGCCAAATGTTTGCAGAAGTCTTGCAGAAATTTGGAGAACTGATTCTTTTTTTGTGCCTGTTCTTAGAAGGATCGCAACAAGTTCATGATTTGACAAACTGCTGGGCCCGTATTTGATAAATCGTTCTCTCGGTTTTTCATCATGAGGGAGATGCTTTAGCAGCATAGGGAAATCGTTCAGGGTGACCACTCCTTTTAGAATTCCTTCCTGTCTTCAAAAAGGGGTGATTCCAAAGGTTTCAAGCACTCTGACTGTTTTCGCAATAGGTAGACCGACAACGGAAAAATAATCACCATCTATTTTTTGAACAAACAGTGCGCCTTTCCCTTGAATGCCATAGCTTCCCGCTTTATCAAGGGGTTCACCCGTATCAATATAGCGGTCTATTTCATTTTGAGTCAGCGTCCAAAATGTCACTTCTGTCTGTTCATAAAATGTTTCTTTTCTATTCTCTGACTGAACCGTGACACCCGTCAAGACTTGATGTGTCTTTCCTGATAATAATTGAAGCATAAAAGCCGCTTCTTTCTTATCTTTTGGTTTCCCAAGATATTTGCCGTCAATTGCAACAATTGTATCTGCACCAATGACCACAGCTTTGGGATTTAATCTTTGAATATCATTTGCTTTTTGTTCTGCCAACCATTGGACGTTCTCAGCAGGGGAAAGGTTTCGATTTATTTCTTCTTTTAAATGACTTGCTTGAATGTCATAAGAAAACCCTGCTAGATCAAGCAATTCTTTTCTTCTAGGTGATTGCGATGCGAGAATCAATTGGTTCATGTTTGTTCATCCTTTCAGGGTTTAGCCTAAGAAGTAAGATACCCATTCATCCTAGCAAATGTACATCTTACCGACAATTTACGAAAATTCATTTTTCATGTACCTTCATCATTATGTTGGATGCAAAAGAAAAAAACTAGTCATTTTTTGACTAGTTTCGTTTCTTAAAAAATGATTTTACGTATTTAATTGATCAAGCAATGCTTGCTGAGATTTCCAGCCGTTTTCAGCGGTTGGATCATTTAATAGCTGCACAGCTTTCAGCAAACTGCTTTTAGCCGGTGCATCCTCTGTTTTGGCACTTTCAAGCTCAGAAATTAGCTGCGTGACTTCCTTTTGATCCACTTCATCGCCTGCAATTACTTTGGATGATAATACAGATGCCTTTTCTATTAAACTAGTCAGCTCATCCGGTACTTGAAATGAGAGCTCCTTTCCTCCCCACGCCTCAAAGTGCTGATCAATCAATTTCTTCCCTACAGCGCTTGTCATCCCCTGCTCTGTCGCAAGCCCGGCAATGACATAATATCCATCATCCATGGAAATCTTTTTCCCTGCATACCCTGCATCTTTTAAACTGCCAACTAAGTCATCTGCTCCTTTTTCAGAAGAGAATTTCCCAGCCTGTACAACAAAGGTTGATAAACTGCCAGAGGCACTTTTTTCATCTTTGTTCTCTTTTGATTCATCTGTAGTACCTGCATTCGGCGCATCCCCGCCAGCTTTCATCGATGATTGATTTTCAGAACCAGATGCCGAGACACTGATATCTCCACCTGAAGGATTTGGTGTACCATCTTGACTTAAACTAAGCGCAAACACCCCAAGGCCTGTCCCAAGAACGACCGCAAACACAATCGTTGTCATCACTCTCTTGAAGGGACCGCGATTTTTACCGAACTTCTGATCAAAGGAGCTTTTTTTCTTTTGATAAGGTGTGACGACTTTTGGATCAGAATGATAAATATGATCAGCAGCATCATCCCACTGGAAATCTTCTTCTTTCGGTTTAGACGAATCTTCCTGAGAAGCCGCTGTCTCCTGTTCCGAATGTCTCTTTTCCTCCCAATTCGAAAACGTCACTTGATCCTCTTGCTGTTTTGGAGGCTGATGATCATCTTCATGCACCATTTCTTCCTTGCCATTAATATTGACCTTTAGCCCTTGTTTTTTTGCCTGCCTCTTTTTCACTGTCATTCCCCGCTTTCTGACATGTTTGTAAGAAAGACCTTTCTGTCCAATGAATCAGCGCGAATTTAACCCGTCCTTCTTTCTGTTTCACACTTTACCATAGCAGTAAAAAAAAAGAACAAGACTTTTGTCGGCAGGGCAAAAAAGTGTTCGCCAATTTTTTCACCCCTTCGACTAGCCAAATAAAAACAAGACAGGAGCACCACAAAGATACATCAAAAAAGAAATAGTGATCGAAGGAACAAAAGGGAATGGCTCGTTTACTCGAAAGGAAAAGACCCTTGCATAAACCATTCCAGCGATACATGAGAGAAAAAGCATGAGAAGGAACGGCTTGAAGCCAAAGCAAAACGCAAGCACACTGAATAGCTTCATATCAGCTCCGCCCATACTATTCGGCTTAAAATAATCTAAACTAGAAAACAAAAGAATGCTAAAAATCAGAGAAGCCGCCCCTTCCCACCAAATAAGAAGCGGTTCCAGCGTGCGGTATATGACGAAAAGAGGGAAAAAGAAGAGAAACAGCTCGTTCGGAACCCTCATATAGAGAAGATCACTCACGACAGCAATCACGAATAAACTACAAAGAATCACAAGAAAAAGACCTTCAAACGAAAAACCAGCGATCCTATAAATGAACAAAAAAAGACCGCCTGTCAGCAGCTCAACCATTGGATATAGCTTAGGCAGCTGAATGCCGCAATGTTTACAAGACCCCTTCCATACAGCATAAGAAACGAGCGGAACCATCTCGTGCAGGGATAGCGGCTGTTTACAGGCTGTGCAGTGAGATCGAGGGAAGATAATAGATCGCTTCACTGGCAGTCTTTCGCCAACGAGATGAAAGAACGACCCCATCGTGATGCCTGCAAGAAACAGAAAAATCTCAATCATATGTGGTGCTCCTTCCGGTAATAAGATAGATTGGATTTTACCATGACCCTACCCACTAAAGCATCTAGTGAAAATATGATTTTCCCCCTATTCTACATATAAAAAGAAAAAGACGCAGGAGGCATCAAAGCCATTTGCGTCTTTTCGTTACCCGAACATACGATTTCGTATATCTGAAATAAAATAAAGAGAGCCTGTCACTATAATCACCGCTGAAGGATCATCACTCTTTTTCTGAATCCATTCAATCACTGCACGAGGGTCATCATCATACGATTTTGCCTCTAACTGACTGCACGCATAAAGCTTTTCCGCTGATTCAGCTCTTGGAAAATCAAATGAAACAAAATGGATAGAGGAACTAACTGTTTCAAGCTTTTGAATCATTTGCTTGTACGGCTTATCTTTTAAAGCACTAAAACAGACATGTACTTGTTTACTAGAAAAATGGGCTTGCACGGTTTCAATTAAACGGTCGATTCCTTCTTCATTATGAGCGCCGTCTATATACACTGGTGGATGATCTTTGACTTTTTCAAATCGCCCAGCCCAAACAGCATGCCGAATACCTTCATATACCTGCTCTTCTGTCACGCTAATATAGCCTTCTTGCTCCAGCCATTCAATGAGTAGAACAGCAAGGGAAGCATTTTGCTGTTGATGCGTTCCGATTAACCCTGTTTCAAGCTGCGGATACTGCCTTTTTGATGTGCTTAGCGTAAATCGTTCTCCTGTTTCTGTTGGCTGCTGATGACTGAAGGTACAAGTATCCTGTAATGAAATGCATTCCGCCTTCGTTTCTTTTGCGATGTTTTGAATGACCGCAAGTGCTTCCGGTTGATGAACTGCGGTGATCATCGGAATACCCTCTTTGATAATGCCTGCTTTTTCAGATGCAATTTGTTCAAGTGTGTCACCTAGAATCGCCATATGATCATGACCAACCGACGTAATCGCTGTTAAGATAGGTACGGCAACATTTGTTGAATCAAGTCTTCCACCAAGTCCTGTCTCTAATAGGACAAAGTCTACTTGCTGCACATCGGCAAAATAAGCAAATGCACATGCGGTAATGATTTCAAACTCTGTTGCTGCGCCAAGCTCTGTTTGATCTAACTCATCAACAAAAGGCTTGATTTTATTCACCAAACTCAGCCATTCTTCATCCTGTATAGGTGCTCCGTTCACGCTGATTCGTTCATTGAACGTTAAAATAAACGGGGAGGTGAAGGTGCCGACTGAATAGCCTGCTACCTGTAAAACGGAACGAGTAAACGCAATCGTTGAACCTTTTCCATTTGTACCTGCAACATGTAACGCTTTTATGCGTTGTTCCGGATGGCTTAGTTTGTTCATCAGCCACTTCATTCTTTCAAGACCCGGTTTTACACCAAAGGCCAGTCTACTGTGAATCCACTCAATGGCTTCATGATAGGTTGTAAACAATGTCATCTCTCATTTCATCCGAAATTTTCAAAAAAGACGACTCCATTTTGTTAGGAGCCGTCTTTTCAACCTTATGCTTTCAGCTCTTCAATACGCTTTTGAACAGCTTCGCGTTTTGCGACATAGTCACGTTCTTTCGCACGCTCTTCTTCTACGACACTTTCAGGCGCTTTTTTCATAAAGCCTTCGTTGCCAAGCTTTTTCTGGACGCGCTCTACTTCTTTTGTCAGCTTATCAAGTTCTTTTTGCAGACGAGCGATTTCCTCATCTAAGTTGATTAAGCCTTCAAGCGGCAGAATGAGCTCTGCTCCAGAAATAACAGCCGTCATCGCTTTATCACTAGCTGGAACATCTGTACCAATTTCAAGTACACTTGGGTTCGTAAAGCGTTCAATATATGAACGGTTTTTCTCTAAGCGTTCCTGCACATCAGATGTAGAAGCTTTAATGTAAAGCTCCACCTGTTTGCTCATTGGCGTATTCACTTCACTGCGGATGTTACGAACAGAGCGGATGAGTTCCACAAGCAGTTTCATATCAGCAGACGCTTGTTCGTTTGAAAGCTCCGGTTTCACCTCAGGCCAAGACGCTACAGTAATCGATTCACCTTCGTGCGGAAGATGCTGCCAGATTTCTTCTGTTAAGAATGGCATGAACGGATGAAGAAGTCTCATCGTCTGATCTAATACGTACGCAAGGATCGAACGAGTCGTTTTCTTCGCTGCTTCATCTTCTCCATAAAGCGGAAGCTTCGCCATCTCAATGTACCAATCACAGAAATCATCCCAAATGAAGTTGTATAAATGTCTGCCCACTTCACCAAATTCATACTTGTCAGCTAGCTGTGTGACACTTTCAATCGTTTCATTTAAGCGAGTTAAAATCCATTGGTCAGCAACTGATTTTTCTCCAGTTAAATCAAGCTCATCATACGTTAAGCCATCCATGTTCATTAAAGCAAAACGTGATGCGTTCCAAATTTTGTTCGCAAAGTTCCAAGTGGATTCAACCTTTTCAAAGCTAAAGCGAAGATCCTGACCTGGTGAGCTTCCAGTTGCTAAGAAATATCTTAATGAATCTGCACCGTACTTGTCGATGACCTCCATTGGATCAATTCCGTTACCTAGCGACTTACTCATTTTCCGTCCTTGCTCGTCACGGATCAGCCCATGAATCAGAACATCTTTAAACGGTTTTTCTCCTGTGAATTCAAGACCTTGGAAGATCATGCGAGAGACCCAGAAGAAAATGATGTCATAGCCTGTAACAAGCAGGTTTGTTGGATAGTAGCGTTTGAAGTCTTCACTATCTGCATCCGGCCAGCCCATTGTAGAGAAAGGCCAAAGCGCTGAACTAAACCATGTATCAAGCACATCGTTATCCTGTTCCCAGTTCTCTAAATCTTCTGGTGCTTCCAGTCCAACATATACTTCTTTCGTTTCTTTATGATACCAAGCTGGTATGCGGTGTCCCCACCATAACTGACGAGAAATACACCAGTCACGGATATTTTCCATCCAGTGTAAATACGTCTTTTCAAAGCGGTCTGGAACAAATTGAACTTGGTCGTCCCCATTTTGAAGGTTGATGGCTTCGTCTGCCAGCGGCTGCATTTTTACAAACCATTGAGTAGATAAATAAGGTTCAACGACAGCTCCGCTTCGCTCACTATGACCAACTGAATGCATATGGTCCTCAATTTTGAACAAAATACCCTCTTCTTGCAAATCTTTAACAAGCTGTTTACGGCATTCAAAGCGGTCCATTCCTTTGTATTGCAGTGCATTTACATTCATTGTGCCATCTTCATTCATGACAAGAATACGCTCTAGATCATGGCGATTTCCAAGCTCAAAGTCATTCGGGTCATGAGCAGGTGTAATTTTCACAGCTCCTGAGCCAAATTCCATATCGACATAGTCATCAGCAACGATTGGAATCTCGCGTCCTGTAATTGGCAAGACCACTGTTTTTCCAATCAAATGCTGATAACGTTCGTCATCAGGATGCACGGCAACGGCTGTATCTCCGAGCATTGTTTCAGGTCTTGTCGTCGCAATTTCAATTGAACCCGTGCCATCTGAAAGTGGGTATCTTAAGTGATAAAACGCGCCTTGAACATCTTTATAAATGACTTCAATATCAGAAAGTGCCGTTTTCGTCGCTGGATCCCAGTTAATGATGTACTCTCCACGATAGATAAGCCCTTTTTCATACAATTGAACAAACACTTGGCGTACCGCTTTATTCAGACCTTCATCTAATGTAAAACGTTCACGTGAGTAATCAAGACCAAGTCCCATTTTCGCCCACTGACTGCGAATAAAGTCCGCATATTCTTCTTTCCATTTCCACGTTTCTTCCACAAATTTCTCCCGGCCAAGGTCATAACGGCTTACGCCTTCTTCGCGAAGCTTTGCCTCAACCTTTGCTTGGGTCGCAATACCGGCATGATCCATTCCTGGAAGCCATAGAACGTCATAGCCCTGCATCCGCTTCATACGTGTCACGATGTCTTGAAGTGTAGAATCCCACGCATGCCCAAGGTGCAGTTTTCCTGTCACGTTTGGTGGAGGAATGACGACTGTATATGGATCTTTCGTTTTGTCATTTTGTGCTTCAAAGAATTTTCCTTCAAGCCAGTACGTATAGCGGTCTTTTTCAATCGCATTTGGGTCGTACTTTGTTGGCATTTCTTGATTATTTGTTTCCATTTATGTAACCTCCACATTTTTTCGGCTGATGAAACATAAAAAAAGCCTTTTCATCCTTATAAAAGGACGAAAAAGCTTTTTCGCGGTACCACCTTTTTTCATGGAACACATAGACGTGTCCCATACACTCTAAAGGATAACGGGGTTCTCCCGAATTTCTCTACTTGTTCATTCAAGAAATTAAGCTCACAGGCGACCTTCCAAACAAGTACATCCTAGGAAACCTTTCAGCTCATGGTCTCCCTCTCTTTAGGGTCTTGCTTGTACTCTTCCTGATCCACGCTTACGATATATCACGTTCATCAGCACATACTCATCTTTTATTTATATTACTAAATGCCTTTTGTTTTCGTCAATCATCTTTTCCGCTTTTCTTCTTCTTTATACAAATTGGGCAAGCACCCTTTGCCTTTTTGCCCATATGATAATAACAAAATAAAGAAGGAGGGCGTTTGCTTTGAAAAAGATCAATCCTTACACACTTCCCCCCTGGCTGAGACAAATTCGGGCAGTGGCCTCCCAAGTCGTTCTCCCGATTGCAATATTTCAAGGGTTTCGTACGATCATTTTTCCCACAACATTTGACGTCCTCATCCTAGGTATTCTCATTTTTCTCGCCTGCGCCTTTCACCTTGATTGGTTTTAAACACTCGCGCTTATGTACCGGCCAATATGAACACAAAATAACCTCGTCATTCCGTTGATGACGAGGCACTCTGTTCTTCTTCAAGCCGTCTAGCCTGCTCAATCTCGTGAATTTTCATGACGGTCGGCTCTGAATTTTTCATCTGCCAATACGCTCTTAACAGCTGTTGGCAGCTTTCCATCTCATCCTGCCCGCCTGCTTCATAGGTTTTAACTGTATCAAACAGACCTTGCGGATAAGCAAGGTAACTAAGAAACAAATGAAGCTCTTCCTCCCGAAGAGGATTTCCTTTTTGGTACGTATAAAACAAGGAAGTGCATTCAGGACAAGATGTGGGATAGGTTTTGAATGTCCGAAAGTAAAAGGTCAGAAGGTCATAAATCGGGGCGGCTTTTTTAGACCGCTCAAAATTGGTGAAATGTCCTGTACCCACATCATTATACAAAAAGTGATGAATCGACAGCTGCCCATGATTTAACACAACACGTGTTGTTTCTTTATCTTTCATTTCTTCATGCCAGTCTTCTAGTCGTTCAAGGGCAAATTCGCTGGCAGACATCGCCTCTGAAAAATACATCGCAGCAGCCAGTTCAAATGGCGACATATACCAAGTTTGCTCTGCCCGCTCTATGAATCGTTCATACATGTCTTTCTCTGTTTCCCATTTGGTCTTGATTTGTGTGTAGTGCGCTTCGATCTCTTGCTCTGTGATATCCATCATCACTTCAGTCCGCTTATGAAGTCTTGCAATTTCTTGAAATAAATATTCATGTTTATCGTCCTGCTCTTCTCTCTTTTCATTCGTCAGCCAAGGCATGAGATAGTATGCGTACTGGCTTTCACGATGACTTGAGAAAAAAGAACCGCTCTTCGTCCGATAAATCGGCACAAAAGAGCGATAGCCCTTTGATTCTAGTTCAAGCATTTGCTCTGTAAACTGCATATGCCTGTTAGCTTTTACTCGCTTTAAGGCAAATACGCCCTGCTTTGTATACACTTTGACGACAGCAGGACTGACAGGTTCAACGTATTCCGCCTCAAGCCCGTATTCGTATAGGACAGATTGGATCTCATCCACGTTCACTCACCACATTTTCTCGATCGGTCATCTCTTGTTAGGCATTGCTTTTTTGATATTCAGGAATATAAAGAAGCTGCCCTTCTTCAAGCTCCGCATCCATCGATAATGAGTTTGTGCGAAGGAGCTGCTGCACATTCAACTGATATCGCTCACAAATACGATCGACCGTATCTTCTTGTTGAACTATACATATTTTCATGCGAGAAAAATCTTCCTCCTCCTGCTTAGCAAACAGCTTTGTTAAATAAAGAGAGTTTTCACTGCCAGACGTTTCTCTCACGTCTTCTTCAAACTCCTCTTCTTCTTGAGCTGACTCATATACTTTTGGTGCTTCTCGTTCATATAACCGTCCGAGCTGGTACGTATCATCCTGCGCCTCTTCCTCTTCCACGTGATAAGCGGGTGATTCAAATACTGGATACGGCTGAACCGTTTCTTCCAGCTCTTCAGCTGCTTCGGGATCTTTTCTCACTTCCAACTCAAAGAATGTATCCTCCCGTTTCTCTTCTTCTAAGAGCTTAGGCGGTTCAAAAAATGGTGGTTCTTGCACCTGAGCATCAGGTAAGGAGCGATAACCAAGCGCCACTTCTTCTTGGCTCTCCGTTTCCTCCCGTTCTTCCGATTCTTCCAGTTCTTCGGTTTCTTCTTCCCTACTCACCAGCTCTATCTCAATTTCTTCTTCCTGCTTTTCTTCTTCGGCGCGTGTGTCATGCTGTAATACAGCCTGATCCTCATCAATCTCACGTTCATAGTTTTGTAGCTCTTCTTGCTCTTCATCTTCTGGCTGCAGCTGATAATCGTAGGTCACGTCGCCATATTCTTCTTCAGAACGATGAACAAATTCATACGGCTCCTCTACAGGCGCTTGAGGCGTTTCCTCGTCTAAAAGACCCTCAATCGCTAGATCAGCTTGAATGGTCAGCAAACGATTTTCTGTCAGCTGGTAATCAAACGCATCAATAAACACAAACACATCATTTAAATGACTGATTTTGTTTTTAGGAATCGTGATATCGACTGGGAATTGATGCAGAAGCTCCGCCGTCCCGTCTTCTCTGACCTTCACCTCATCAGCTTCTCTGTATGATGCATAGGAACTCAATTCACCCAATAGCTCCTCTTGATTTATGTTGTATTCTCCTGTTAGCTCGAGTGAACCTCTAATCGAAACATAATCATTCACTTCTTGAACGAGAATGTCAGGATCGAGAGAAATAGACAGCAGCTCACTGACTTCCTGTCCGCTTTTGAAATAGATTGATTCTTCTACTGAAAACTGTAATCGATTGTTTTGAGACAAGTCGGTGTCCTCCTTTCATCTAATCCTTCAAAATAAAATTAGATGTCAATACAGATGTATGTGAGAGGCAGTGAAAATATGATTGGTTTTCAGCAACACAAAAAAGCCGATATGTCTCCATATCAGCTTTCGTTTATCGACGTAGTTTTTGAAATACTTTTTCCACTGTCTCAATCGTATATTCGATGTCTTCATCTGTGTGAGCAGTTGACAGGAATAGTCCTTCGAATTGAGAAGGCGGAAGGAAGATGCCGTGGTCGGCCATTTCCTTGTAAAATTCAGCAAATAAAGCGAGATCAGCTGTTTTGGCTTTGTCATAATTGACCACTTCTTCATTTGTAAAGAAGAATCCAATCATCGAACCCGCACGGTTAAACGTTAATGGAATTCCTTGTGTTTTCGCCGCGTTTGAAATGCCTTCTTCCAGCCGGTCTCCTTTTCGTCTAAACTCTTCATAAGACTCAGGTGTCAGCTGTTTTAAGGTTTCTAAGCCTGCTGTCATCGCAAGTGGGTTACCAGATAACGTTCCTGCTTGATAAATTGGACCGCTTGGCGCAATTTGTCTCATAATATCCGCTCTTCCGCCATAAGCGCCAACCGGGAGGCCGCCACCAATCACTTTACCAAGACACGTCAAATCAGGTGTGATGCCAAAATAGCCTTGCGCGCAGTGATAGTCCACACGGAAGCCGGTCATGACCTCATCAAAAATGAGTAAAGCTCCGTATTGCTCTGTGATGTCTCTCAGCCCTTGTAAGAAACCGTCTTGCGGAGGGACAACCCCCATATTTCCTGCAACCGGCTCGACAATGACACCTGCAATATCGTCTCCAAATTCCTGAAATGCAACTTGAATGCTTTCTAAATCATTGTAAGGCACTGTGATCGTATTGCTTGCAGTCCCTTCAGGTACACCTGGGCTATCTGGAAGCCCAAGCGTTGCGACGCCTGAACCTGCTTTAATGAGCAAGGAATCGCCGTGTCCATGATAGCAGCCTTCAAATTTCACAATTTTATTTCTGCCTGTAAAGCCTCGAGCTAGACGAAGTGCACTCATAGTTGCCTCTGTACCAGAGCTGACCATACGAATGACTTCGATAGAAGGAACCCGCTCTGATACAAGCTTAGCTAATTCATTTTCAACTAATGTGGAAGCACCAAAGCTTGTCCCCTTTTCTGCCACTCGCTGAATGCTTTCAACCACACGGTCATTCGTATGCCCTAAAATAAGTGGTCCCCATGATAAGACATAATCGATGTATTCATTTCCATCAATATCATAGATTTTGGCGCCTTTGCCTCGCTCCATAAAAATCGGGTCTGTGTTCACTGATTTAAATGCACGCACAGGGCTGTTGACACCGCCAGGCATTAAATGCTGCGCTTCTTCAAATGCTTGCTTTGATTTTTCATAGCTACGTCCCATTTCAATGTCCTCCTATCTATCCGTTCTTTATTCTGAGAGCCATTTTGCTGCATCTTTTGCATGATACGTAATGATGAGTTCTGCTCCTGCACGTTTCATGCTTGTCAGCATTTCAAGAACAAGCTCTTTTTCAGAAATCCACCCATTTTGAGCAGCGGCTTTGACCATTGCATATTCTCCGCTCACATTGTATGCAACAACTGGGAGTGTAAATTCATTTTTGACATCACGCATAATATCTAAATAAGAAAGAGATGGTTTCACAATGAGGAAGTCAGCTCCCTCTTCTACGTCAGACTGCGCTTCTCTTAGTGCCTCTAAACGGTTTGCAGGGTCCATTTGGTATGTTTTACGATCTCCAAACTGCGGTGTGCTATGCGCTGCGTCACGAAACGGACCGTAAAACGCACTTGCATATTTCACAGCATATGACATGACAGGTACATGAATAAAGCCAGCTTCATCAAGCGCATCACGAATGGCAACCACAAATCCGTCCATCATATTTGAAGGCGCAATGATATCTGCACCTGCGCGCGCTTGGCTAACAGCTGTTTTCGCTAAAAGCTGAAGAGATTCATCATTTAAAATTTCACCATCTTCAACAATCCCGCAATGTCCATGATCTGTATATTGGCATAAGCAAGTGTCTGCAATGATCACAAGCTCTGGGAAATGCTTTTTGATCTCAAGCGTCGCTCTTTGCACAATGCCATGATCGTGATACGCCTCACTGCCCACATGGTCTTTATGATCTGGAACACCAAATACAATAATTGATTTGATGCCAAGTTCAACAAGCTCTTGGACTTCTTCTTTTACAAGGTCCACTGAAATGTGATAAACACCCGGCATTGAAGGGACTTCTTTTCGGACATTTTCTCCCTCTACAAAAAAGATCGGATAAATGAAATCAGATGGTCTTAAAAAGGTTTCTCTGACTAATTCTCTCATTCCTGCACTTGTCCGCAGTCTGCGGTGTCTGTTAAATTTCATCATTGGTTCAACTTCCTTTCAGATAAACGGCACATCAATTCAAGCATTCCGTCTATCGTATAAGTATCTGGGGTTTCAGAAGAAATCCCGTATTGAAGCAGTGCCTCTTTTGTCAGAGGACCGATCGTCACAAAACAGGTGTCAGAAGCAGCCAGCTTCGCTGCATCTGCCTCCATGGCATGCATAAATGAATGGACAGTGGATGAGCTCGTAAATGTAATAAAATCAAATGATTGCTTCGTCATTGCCGTTTTGAGAGCGGCAATTCCTTCCTCATCCTTGACCGTTTCATATAAAATCCATTCCTTTACTTCTATGCCAAGTGGAACAAGCGTTTTCTTCACGACATCTCGAGACAGGTGTCCTTTTGCTACAAACACACGCTCTCCCAGACGCACATGGTCAAGCAGCGCATCTGCGAGCTCTTCCGCTATGAATCGTTCTGGTACTACATCCACCTTCAAGCCGTGCTGCTCAAGATAGGCAGAGGTTTTCTCACCTACCGCAGCCACTTTCAAATGGGATAAACTCTTATGTAAATGATGGTCTTCTATGTAGCTCAGAAAAAAAGACGCGCCATTTACACTCGTGAAAACAAGCCATTGGCTATTTTCTAAGTCCTTTAAAAAGGCCTGCGCTTTTTCATTTGTGAGCGTAGGCTCAAATCGAATAAGAGAGGTTAAAACAGCATGGCCGTTCAGCTCTTCAATCTTCTGCTGAAACACACCCGCTTGACGTTCATTTCGAGTGACAAGCACCGTCTGTCCGTGAAGCGATTGCCCTATGGTCATTGGGAGGACAGATCCTTTTTCACCTTGTCGATTAAATCCTTTGCTCCCTTATCAGCCATCTGCTTCGCACATGCTGTTCCAATTGCTTCAGGGTCAGTGCCTGATACAGTTTCTCGAATAATCGTGTGTCCGTCAGCAGATGCCACAAGACCCGTCAGTTCAATTTCATCACGCTCATTCATCGTTGCATAGCCAGCGATCGGCACCTGACAGCTGCCATCCATTTGTTTGAGGTAGGCTCTTTCTGCGAGAACCGTTTTCTTTGTGTATTCATTCGTAAATTGAGCGAGAAGCTGCAATAGCTCTTCATCATCTCCGCGGCACTCAATTGCTAAAGCGCCTTGACCAACTGCGGGCAGGCAAGTCTCAGGAGATAAAAATTCAGACACGACCTCCTTGCTCCATCCCATTCTGGACAGACCGGCAGCCGCTAGAATAATGGCATCATATTCTTCATTTTTCAGCTTTTCCAATCGTGTATCAATGTTTCCTCGAATCCATTTAATGTTCAGATCTGGCCTTTCCTGAAGAAGCTGGGCACTGCGCCGTAAGCTGCTCGTTCCCACAATAGCACCCTTCGGCAGCTCATGAAGACGCAGATGATCCTTCGAAATTAGAGCGTCCCTTACATCTTCACGCTCAGGAATACAGCCAATGACTAATCCTTCAGGAAGAGCAGCCGGCATATCCTTCATACTGTGAACTGCCATATCGATGTCGTGATTCAGCATCGCCTGTTCAATTTCTTTGACAAACAGTCCTTTTCCGCCAACCTTTGATAAGGTCACATCTAAAATTTGATCACCCTTTGTCACAATCTCTTTTATTTCAAAAGAATAAGAAGGGTTTAGTTCAGACAGCTTTTGAATGACCCATTTTGTTTGTGTAATTGCAAGCTTACTTCTTCTAGAACCTACTTTAATTGTACGCAATTCGTCTTCCTCCCGACAATGCCCTTAAGACTCATCATTATTTATTGAAACCAATGAAAGGTTGATAAGCTACCAAGCAGAAAATAATTGATCATCAGCACAAAGAATGAACCGACATTCCACAGTGCCACGACTTTGCCCTGCATATTTCTCACCAATCTGATATATAAGTAAACACCATATAAAAACAGCATAATAAACGAACCAAGCACCTTTGTATCTGTCCAGTACAACGTATCATACGAAACATATGCCCAAATGATGCCAAGAATCAAACTAAGTAAGAGCATCGGCACGCCAATAATGTTTAATACGTATGCCATATGATCAAGTTTCGATAAATCTTCAATTCTCAGAAGCCATTTTCCCCATTTTTTCTTTTTCAGCAAACGATATTGAAAGAGATAGAGTAGAGAGAAAGCAAATGAAAGTGAAAAGGCACCGTATGATAAAATCGCCATCGTAATATGAATCACAAGCAATTCACTCGTCAGCTTCCCAGTTAGTTCTGCTGAGTGGAGATCAGATGGTGTAAAGGTGTGAATCGCCATCAAGGAAAAACCGATGACATTTGTAAAAAAGACGATAAATTCAACACGCAATATTTTTGTGAGAACAAGTGAAAGTGTCACAAGCACCCACGTATAAAAATATAACCCCTCTGCTACATTCAACACAGGGAATCGGTCTGTTTCCATCATAATATAGAACATGTAGACTGTTTGCAGCAGCCAGACAATAGAAAGCAACCAGAAAGCCATTTTTCCAGCCTTCCGGTTGTGTTGAAGAAAATCTATGAAATAGAACAAGACACTTAGTGCATAGATCAAGGTCGTCGCTTCGCCTAGTCTCGCTACAATGGATTCCATCATCGCTTAATCACTCACTGGCAACTGTAGCAAAGCCTTGTGCCATATTTGGTTTAAACAGCTGAAATGACCCTTGCTCCACCTGCATCGGCTCCGCCTTTTGCTCTTCATCTTCAACCTGTAAATCAAAGATTTCTTTGAACAGTAAAAGTTTTTCTTCTGCATTCGGCTCTGCGGCAATTTCTTTTGCCTTTAAGATAGGATCTTTCAGCATTTGATTGATAATGCTTTTCGTATGTTTATTTAATAGCTTCATTTCACGATGTGTGAGATTCGGAAGCTTTCGCTCAATACTCTGCATCGTATCCGCTTGAATCGTTAGCGCCTTTTCTCTAAGTGCAGAAATGACAGGAACCACACCAAGCGTATTCAGCCATTGCTTAAATTCCACAATTTCTGCTTCAATGAGAAGCTCAACCTGCTCAGCCACCGCACGACGCTCTTTTAAGTTAGCTGCCACGATGCCCTCAAGATCATCAATGTCATACAAAAAAGCACCTTCTACTTCAGAAATGGCTGGATCTAAATCACGAGGGACAGCAATATCCACCATAAATAGAGGTCTGCCCTTCCGCTTTTTATTCGCACTTTCGACCATTTCTTTTGTAATGACAAATTGTTTCGCACCAGTGGAACTAATTAAAATGTCAGCTTCGGATAATGTTTTTTCCAATTGGTTTAAGCTTTTAGGCTCTCCTGAAAAACGGCCTGCCAATTCTTTTGCTTTCTCATACGTTCGATTGATAACCGTTACTTGACCAATCCCTTGACCTTGAAGGTTTTGAGCCGCTAGTTCGCCCATTTTACCCGCACCAAGAATCAGGACATGTTTATCAGAAAGACGTCCAAAGATTTTTTTCGCAAGCTCGACAGCTGCATAGCTGACAGACACGGCATTAGACGCAATGTCTGTTTCCGCATGAGACCGTTTTGCAACGGTGACCGCCTGTTTGAATAAATAATTGAAAACGGTACCAATGGTCTTCTCCTCTTGAGCTACTTTAAAGCTAGAGCGCACTTGACCAAGTATTTGTGTTTCGCCAATCACCATGGAATCAAGTCCACAGGCCACATGGAATAAATGCTCGACCGCTCCATCATTTTCATAGAACTTCAAATATGGCGAGACATCTTCCTTTTCTAAACCGAACCAATCAGCTAAAAATCTTTTTATATAAAACCGTCCAGTATGAAGCTGATCTACCACTGCGTAGATCTCTGTTCGATTACATGTTGAGATGACGATATTCTCTAGAATGCTTTTTTCTTCTTTAAGCTTGGACATCGCTGTTCCGAGCTCGCTCGGTTCAAAGCTCAGCTGTTCCCGTATCTCAACAGGGGCTGTTTTATAATCTAAACCCACAACAAGAATATGCATAACTTCAGCTTGCACCCCCAACGCCCTGTCTAATTTATAATAATTACAATATAGAATTTATTATTTATAGTGATTATAACATATATTCATTTTTAACTGGATGAAAATTGTGAACAGATTTCAAAAATGTTGTGATATAGTAGAAAAATGTTCGACACCCATTAAGCCATATCATCACTTCAAGCAATTTACCAGATTTGGCGCGTGCGGACAAATGATCTGCTTAAAAGAAGGTGACATCTTTGAAGAAGAAATCCATTTTGCTACCGCTCACTTTGCTGGCTGTAGCGCTATATGCCATTCTCTCAGGAAGTCAATTTGACATTTGGAAGGACCAAGAGAAATGGTATACACTCGTACTGCTTTTTGGCCTTGCTTTCTTATATCAAGGAAAGAAGGAGCAAGAAAGCGCTCATGTGTTTATCGGTATGCTGATGACGGGCCTTTCGCTACACTTTATTCTTCAGCCAAAATTGGACTACTGGCCAGACACATTTACGATGATCGTATTCATCGTTGGACTTGCTCTTTTTGTGAAATCATCTCAGAAAAAAGAATATCGTATTGAAAGTGTTGTTCTCATTGCACTCGGTCTGTTCCTTTATTTCTTTCAGCAAATTACAAAACAGCTAAGTTCCCTTTCGATCCCTACTTCCGGTTTTGAATTGTACTGGCCTTATGTACTGATTGCTGTCAGTCTCCTCTTATTATTTTTAAAAAGGAAATAACTTATACAATAAAAAGGCATCTGCTCATGACAGATGCCTTTTTTTAGTTATTAATCTTCGCAAGGATGGCATTCCAGGCTTCGTCTTTTCCCTTTTTTGTTTCAGAAGAGAATAGGACTAGTTCATCTGATGGGGCAATGTCGAGTGTCTGTTTGACGACTTTCGCATGTTTTTCCCATTTGCCTTTTGGAATTTTGTCCGCCTTTGTTGCGATGACGATCACAGGAACTCCGTAATATTTCAGGAATTCATACATGTTCACATCATCTACTGATGGCTTATGACGCAGGTCCACAATTTGGACGACTGCTTTTAATTCTTCACGCATTGTAATATACGTTTCGATCATTCTACCCCAGGCTTCACGCTCTGTCTTTGATACTTTAGCAAAGCCGTAACCTGGAACGTCCACAAAATGGAGCATATCATTGATGATGTAGAAATTAAGCGTTTGAGTCTTACCTGGTTTAGAAGACGTACGTGCTAAATTTTTACGATTAATCAATGAGTTGATGAACGAGGACTTCCCAACATTTGATCGTCCAGCAAGAGCGATTTCAGGCAGTCCCCCGCTCGGGTACTGCTCTGGTTTTACCGCACTGATGACGATATCTGATTTTGTTACTTTCATCTTCCCTCTCCTACCAACGCTTTCTCAAGCACCTCATCTAAATGCGAGACTGGAATAAAGGTTAGTCCTTCTCTCACACTTTCAGGAATATCATCAATATCCTTCTCATTGTCCTTTGGAAGAATAATGGTTTTCAGTCCTGCGCGATGTGCGCCTAATGCTTTTTCTTTTAGTCCGCCAATTGGAAGCACTCTTCCTCTTAACGTAATCTCTCCTGTCATACCAACCTCTTTTGACACAGGTCGTCCTGTGAGGGCTGATACAAGAGCCGTCGCAATGGTGATACCAGCTGATGGCCCGTCCTTTGGAACCGCACCCTCTGGAACATGGATATGAATATCATGCTTTTCATTAAAATTAGGATCAATGTTCAGTTCATCTGCTTTGGAACGAATATAACTGAATGCCGCCTGTGCAGATTCTCTCATGACATCACCAAGCTTACCTGTTAACAACAGCTTGCCTTTACCCGGAGAAAGTGATACCTCAATTGACAAGGTGTCTCCGCCAACAGTGGTATACGCAAGTCCTGTGACAACTCCCACTTGGTCTGTCGTTTCAGCCTGACCATAACGGTAAAGTCTTTTTCCGAGAAATTCAGATAAGTTCTTTTCTGTCACCGTGATGCGTTTGCGGTCTTCAGCCACAATCGCTCTTGCCGCTTTACGGCATATCGCCGCAAGCTGACGCTCTAATCCACGAACACCAGCTTCTCTTGTGTAATAGCGAATCGTATCATAAATCGCTGTTTCACGAAGCTGCAAGTTCCCTTTCTTTAATCCGTGCTCCTTTAGCTGCTTCGGCAGAAGATGATCTTTCACAATTTCTGCTTTTTCAACCTCTGTATACCCTGCAATCGTGATAATCTCCATTCTATCACGAAGTGGACCTGGAATGGTTGCTAAATTGTTGGCAGTGGCAATAAATAACACCTGAGACAAATCAAATGTTTCTTCAATATAGTGATCGCTAAAGTTATGATTTTGCTCTGGGTCTAAGACTTCGAGCATCGCAGAAGATGGATCACCTCTAAAATCAGAGGACATTTTATCAATTTCATCTAAAAGGAAGACCGGATTCATCGTTCCTGCCTTGCTCATTCCGCGAATGATACGGCCTGGCATCGCACCTACATACGTTCTTCTATGTCCACGAATCTCGGATTCATCACGCACACCGCCAAGGGAGATACGGATAAACTTTCGGTCAAGTGATTTGGCAATCGATTTGGCAAGTGATGTTTTCCCTACTCCAGGAGGTCCTGCTAAGCAAAGAATCGGTCCTTTTAATGAATTGGTCAGCTTCTGTACAGCAAGATATTCAAGCACCCGTTCTTTGACCTTTTCCAGCCCGTGATGCTCATCATCTAAAATTTCACTTGCAAGCTTTAAATCTAGACGATCTTCTGTATAGATGCCCCACGGGAGACCGATCAGCCAATCAATATAATTTCGAATCACAGAGCTCTCAGCAGAGCTTGAAGGAATTTTTTCATAACGGTTCAATTCTTTGAGCGCCGTTTCACGAACAGAATCCGGCATGCTCGACTCTTCGATTTTAGACATTAAAGAACTGACTTCGCCAGTTTTCCCTTCTTTGTCTCCAAGCTCTTTTTGAATGGCTTTCATTTGTTCACGTAGATAATATTCTTTTTGCGTCCGTTCCATTGAACGTTTCACGCGCTGCCCGATTTTCTTTTCAATCTCGAGTACTTCTTTTTCATTGTGAATTAAGCTGATGACCCGGTTCAGCCGTTTTTTGACATCCACTGTTTCCAGTACTTCTTGTTTGTCCTTTAGTTTGAGCGGCAGGTGAGAAGCAACGATATCTGCCATTCTCCCCGGTTCCTCAATATCCGTCACTGTTGCATATGTTTCAGCTGAGATTTTTTTTGAAATTTTTATGTATTGATCAAAGTGATCTAACAATGTACGCATGAGTGCTTCTGCTTCTGCGTCCTTTAATTCTTCTTCTGCCAATTCTTTAATGTCGACAGACGTATAGTCCTCCAGCTCGACATATGATTCGATCTGTGCTCGATTTAGGCCTTCAACGAGTACACGAATCGTTCCATTTGGCAGCTTCAGCATTTGTTTAATTTTTGTGTAGGTGCCGACTTTGAAAATTTCCTCTTCACCTGGTTCATCTATTGAAATTTCCCGCTGTGTTGCTAGAAAAATCATATGATCGTTCATCATCGCCTGTTCTAATGCTTGAACAGACTTTTCGCGTCCAACGTCCAAATGCAAGACCATTGTTGGATAAACAAGCAAACCTCGCAATGGAAGGAGCGGAACATTCTTTTTGATTTCATCTGCCATGTTGATTGACACCTCCGTCACTAGTATGAATCATTATAATATACCTGTTTCAGTCTTGTACAATGTAAAAGACTTAAGAAATGTTGATCTTACCGTAGTATACCCTTTCTTTTTATCTTGAAAAAGAAAAAAAGATCTATTTCACTAAAAAATCCCCATATGTGATGGGGATTAAACAGATTTTCTTTTCATTTCGTCTTCTAGTCCATCTTTCTTCTCGTCTGGCGGGTTAACCAGACACTGATCCAGCACTTCTTGGAAGTGCTTCACAGGCACAATGGTGACCCCTTCAATCTCTTTTAAGATTGACTGTTGGTTGTCATAAGGAATAATGACGGTTGTGGCACCAGCCTGCTTCGCTGCCTTAATCTTCGGTATCACACCACCGATCGGCTTCACCTGACCTTGCAATCCGATTTCACCCGTCATGGCTGTTAGATGATCAATCGGGATTTGATGTATGGCTGAGAAGATTGCGGTCGCCATGGCAATCCCAGCAGACGGCCCATCAATAGGGGCACCGCCTGGAAAATTAATATGAATGTCATATTCATTTGTCCGAATACCTAAATTTCGTAGCACCGTTAATACATTTTCGACTGACCCTTTGGCCATACTTTTTCGTCTAATGGATTTCGATTGATTGCCAATACTTTCTTCTTCTGCAATGCCTGTAATGTTGATACTGCCTTTTTCAAGCGCCTTACAGATGTTCACTTCAATCTCAAGCAAGGCACCGCTGTTTGGTCCATAAACGGCCAGTCCATTGACTACCCCCACTTTTGGCTTTTCCGGTACTTTTTGTTCATATCTTGGTGTCAACTGGCTCGAATGAATGACCCATTCTACATCTTCGATCGTGATGTCTTTTCGGTTTTCCGTGACCGCCATGCCAGCGGCAATCTGCACCATGTTGACGGCTTCACGTCCATTTTTCACATAGGAGGTTAACAGGTTAAGCCCTTCATCACTTAATTCCTTTTGAATTTTTTGGACAGCCTTGGCAGCGACGATTTTCAGTTCATGCTGGTCAAGGTCTTTAAAGAAAATTTCCAGACATCTTGACCGGATCGCTGGTGGAATTTCGTCAGGTGTTCTTGTCGTGGCACCAATCAATCGAAAATCAGCCGGAAGTCCATTTTGGAAAATATCATGAATGTGATTCGGGATTTGGGTATTTTCTTCACTGTAGTATGCACTGTCTAAAAAGACTTTTCGATCTTCCAGCACTTTGAGCATTTTGTTCATTTGAATCGGATGCAACTCGCCAATTTCATCGATAAACAGAACCCCGCCATGAGCATGTGTGACGGCTCCTTGTTTTGGCTGCGGAATGCCTGCCTGTCCCATTGCCCCTGCCCCTTGGTAAATTGGGTCATGCACTGAACCAATAAGCGGGTCTGCAATGCCTCGTTCATCGAATCTCGCGGTTGTGGCATCGAGCTCTACAAAGACCGCATCTTTTTTAAACGGTGAATCAGCGTGACGCTTTGCTTCTTCCATCACAAGACGGGCAGCGGCTGTTTTACCGACTCCCGGTGGTCCGTAGACGATGACATGCTGTGGGTTCGGCCCACATAGTGCCGCTTTTAGTGCACGAATGCCGTCTTCCTGCCCTACAATATCCTGAAACCCCTTTGGCCGGACTCTCTCTGATAAAGGTTCACTCAGCTTGATTGATCGCATCTTTCTGAGTGCTTCCATTTCTTTCTTTGACTCTTTGTCTATCGTCACCTTTTGTGTGCGCTGATTTCGCAGTAAGTTCCAAAAGTACAGCCCGATGACGATACCAAAGAACAGCTGTATGAATAGTACGATTCCTGTCCAGCTCAATCGGTGCTCCCTCCTTTATCTTTCGTATGTATTGGTTTCTGTCTGCTAGTATTTCCTAGAGCTGGACGGAATAAACACCACTTCATCGATAAATAAAAAACTCCTGAATCAAAAAGATTCAGGAGTGAGACTACTCTTATGCAGATGTTTTCGTATCTTTATTGACAACTGTGCCGTCCTTTAACACAAGACGCGGTGACTCGCCATCAGCAACTGTTGCACCAGTGATGACACATTTTTCAATATCATCACGTGACGGAAGGTCAAACATCACATCAAGCATGATGCCTTCAATGATTGAACGTAGACCACGAGCTCCTGTTTTACGCTCAATTGCTTTTTTCGCAATTTCGCTAAGAGCATCTTCTTCAAATTCTAGCTCTACATCATCAAGCTCAAGCATTTTTGTATACTGCTTAACGAGTGCATTTTTAGGCTTCGTCAAGATCTCTACAAGTGCTTTTTCATCTAACGGCTCTAGGCTTGCAATAACCGGTAGACGACCGATGAATTCTGGGATTAAACCGAAGCGAAGCAAGTCTTCTGGGAGTACTTTTGATAGAAGAACTTCTTTTTCAAGATCTTCGATTTTATTTTCCGCACCGAATCCAATGACTTTTTGACCAAGGCGGCGTTTGATGATTTGCTCAATGCCGTCAAAGGCTCCACCACAAATAAAGAGGATATTTGTTGTATCGATTTGAATGAATTCTTGATGAGGATGCTTACGTCCACCTTGAGGCGGTACACTAGCGACAGTTCCTTCAAGAATTTTCAATAGTGCTTGCTGAACACCTTCCCCAGAGACATCACGAGTGATAGAAGGGTTTTCTGATTTTCTTGCTACTTTATCGATCTCATCGATGTAGATAATGCCTTTTTCCGCTTTTTCTACATCATAATCGGCTGCTTGGATCAGCTTTAGTAAAATATTCTCTACGTCTTCACCAACATAACCTGCTTCAGTTAGTGATGTTGCATCTGCAATCGCAAATGGCACATTTAAAATACGAGCAAGCGTTTGAGCAAGTAATGTTTTACCGCTTCCTGTTGGCCCAATCATAGAGATATTACTTTTCGAAAGCTCAACATCATCAATCTTGCTGTTGGAATTGATCCGTTTGTAGTGATTATAAACCGCTACAGCTAAGGATTTCTTCGCATTTTCTTGGCCGATGACATATTCATCAAGAATCTCCCGAACTTCATGAGGCTTCGGAACATCCTTGAATTCAACTTCTTCCTCAGTGCCGAGCTCTTCTTCAACTATTTCCGTGCAAAGCTCGATACATTCATCACATATATATACGCCAGGTCCTGCGACCAGTTTACGCACTTGATCTTGCGTTTTTCCGCAAAACGAGCATTTTAATTGACCTTTTTCCTCGTTGAATTTAAACATTCTTTCACCCCTTATTCTTCTTCACTTGCCTGTAGCTAACAGTCAGCTACCTTTCTGGGTCCAGTATGTATGCATTTTACCATACTTTCCTAAAAGACGGTAATGATGTGTTTCTAACACTGCACATCGAGATATGTATAACAGAAAGATGCGACTTACACTATCGTTTCCAAAAGAAGCGATGATAAGTCAAAAATTGTACAAAACAAGGCACGAGTCACTCGCGCCCTGTTTTATTATTATGCACCATATTAACGGTTTTCTACAAGAAAATCAATTGCTTTACGAACTTTTAAATCTTCTTTCATTGCGTCAGTAGATCCGATCGCTTGTTTGATATTTTCAATTGGCATGTTGTATGCTTCAGCCATTTTTGAAAGCTCTTCTTCTACTTCTTCATCAGACACTTGTAAGTTTTCTGCAGCAGCAATCGCTTCAAGTGTTAGGTTAGATTTTACGCGTTTAGCAGCATCTTCTTTCATTTGCTCTTTCAGCGCATTTTCATCTTGTCCTGAGAATTGGAAGTAAAGCTCAAGGTTCATTCCTTGCATTTGAAGGCGTTGTTCGAATTCTTTCATCATACGGTCTAGCTCTGTGTCAACCATCGCTTGTGGGATGTCAACTTCCGCATTTTCAGAAGCTTTCTCAACTAGCTCTTCACGAAGTTTACCTTCTGCTTCGTTTTCTTTCGCTTCTTCAAGACGTTTCTTTGTTTTTTCAGTTAGTTCAGCAAGAGTTTCTACTTCTTCATCAACATCTTTCGCGAACTCATCGTCAAGTGCTGGAAGTTCTTTTGCTTTGATTTCGTGAATTTTCACTTTGAATACAGCTGGTTTACCTGCAAGGTCTTCAGCATGGTATTCTTCTGGGAAAGTGACTTCTACATCTTTTTCAGCTCCAGTTTCAAGACCAACTAACTGCTCTTCAAAACCAGGGATGAATGAATTAGAACCTACTTCAAGAGAGTAGTTCTCAGCTTTTCCACCTTCAAATGCTTCTCCATCAACGAATCCTTCGAAATCAAGAACAACTGTATCGCCGTTTTCGATTGCGCCTTCTTCTTTGACAACAAGCTCAGCTTGACGGTTTTGCATGCCTTTTAACTCTTCTTGTACATCTTCATCAGTGACAGTAGCGTCGTCTTTTTCTACGTTAAGACCTTTGTAGTCACCAAGTTTCACTTCAGGCTTCACTGTTACTTTTGCAGTGAAGATTAAGCTTTCGCCTTTTTCGATTTTCTCAACATCGATTTCAGGGCGGTCAACTGGCTCGATACCAGCTTCGTCGATTGCTTTTGGATACTCAACTGGAAGAAGAATATCTAATGCATCTTGATAAAGAGATTCTACACCAAAACGCTGTTCGAAAAGACCACGTGGTACTTTCCCTTTACGGAATCCAGGGATTGATACTTGCTTAACAACTTTCTTAAACGCATCATCAAGTGCTTTGTTAAATGTTTCAGCATCAACTTCTACCGTTAAGATGCCTTCGTTACCTTCTTGTTTTTCCCATTTTACTGACATGTGTGTTTCCCTCCAAAAATCTATTCAGATTGTGCGTTGTTACATTCTAAAGCATCATAAAGACTTCGTCCAATTAAAAACCACGCACGCCGCTAAAGAAGCGGTATTATGTATACAACATTTGACTTGATTATACATATCGTCTTTCAACCATTGGAATCGACAACTGCACGATATATGCACAAATACAACCATTATATTATAACATAACAAGTCCGTCTTTCAACTAAATCGACAAATTACAAATAAGAAATTTCTTCAATATCTTTCAGCATTGTGCAAGCTTCTCTCAGCTCTCGTTCATCAAATTCATACAATAGATGCAATTCTTCGAGGTCAATCTCGATCCCATGCATTTCATAACCGACTTTATGAAGTGCTGCTGCCCAAAGATTCGGATCTGTGTATTTAGGAAGAAATGGATATAGCACAAATAAGTGCCGGCGCCATAACTCTTCCACGCCTTGATAAAGGGTTGGGTTCTCATTGCCAAGTGTGTCATCGAGCTTACGAAGGACTTGCTGAAGCAGCGGCATTTGCTCTGGTTTAACAGCCTCAGAAGGAACAAGCGTTAAAGAATCACCGAATTTCGTGACATGAACCGGCTTTGCCACATCATGATCTGACAGAAGCTGCAAAATCAATGATTTGACCAAAGGGTTTCCATCAGGCTTTTGTAGGATCGTATTTAATAGACCCATGTGCGGCGTGATGTTTCGGTCTTTCAGCGAATGGATGAACTGCACCTGCTCTTCTGGCCGCTCGAGCATATCATCTATATTGATTTCACTGCCGACCTCCTCATCTTCATCTAAAATCTGTTCAGGCGATTCGATCATTTTTCTACTAAATTCGAGCAGCTTGTAAAAATGCTCTGCGCTTTCTGCTGGAAGGTGGTTTTCCTCAAGTACTGCCTCAATTGTCCGCTTCACTTCTTCATATTCTTTCAGCTGAATTAAGATTGTCATATACACTTGAAGCACGGTGAAGTAATGACCATATCCCTCATTCAGCATCTTTTCACACACACGTTTTGCATCCTGCAGCTCGCCCAGCTCCAGAAAACAAATCGCCATACCGAGATGAATATCGGATTCTTCATCGTCATCATAAGATTTTGCTTCTGAAAACAAGTGAAGCGCCTCTTGATACTGTTTATCTTTTAATGCTGCCATTCCTTTTTCAATCAGTCTTTCTTTCAGACCAGGAAACAAAATGACATTATCTTTCTTCTTGTCATGTTTCATGCTTACTTTCCTTTCGGGCGCATATTTTTTATCAGTTTACCAACGAAGGTTAGTAAACACAAGTAACGAGAGGTTTTCATGCAAAAAAGAAGCCGTCACACCTCGGGCGGACGTCTTCTTGTTGTTTACGCACGCAGCCAGCTGCTGCGCTTATCTTCAAATGCTTGAATGTCATCTTCTAGTAGTAAAGTTAATGAGATCTCATCATAGCCATTCAGGAGCATTTCTCTCCAGTGAGGATCCACATCAAAAGGAGTGATATTCCCTTCGTGATCTTCTATTTGCTGTTTTTCAAGATCAACCGTCATCTCATACCCTTTGTTCTCATATGACGCAGCGAATGTTTTCCACACATCATAATCAAGACGAATCGGAAGCATCCCATTTTTAAAACAGTTTTGGTGAAAAATATCTGCGAATGATGGTGCGATGACAATTTTGAAACCATAATCATCAAGTGCCCAAGGGGCATGTTCCCTTGATGATCCGCAGCCAAAGTTTTCTCCTGCGATCAAAATGGATGAACCTTCATAAATCGGCTGATTCAGTTCGAAATCAGAATTTGGGCTGCCATCGGCTAAATACCGCCAGTCGAAAAAGGCAAACCGGCCATAACCTGTTCGTTCAATTCTTTTTAAAAATTGCTTCGGAATAATTTGATCTGTATCTACGTTGATACGGTTAAGCACAGCGGCTTTTCCTTTGTGTGTGACTAAAGGCTCCATTTATGACAACTCCTTACACGACTGTTTTCTCTTGATTAAACTTCCTGACATCGACAAATCGGCCATGTATTGCAGCCATTGCAGCCATTGCCGGGCTGACAAGATGCGTTCTCGCACCTTTTCCTTGACGACCCTCAAAGTTACGGTTTGATGTGGATGCGCAGCGTTCGCCTTCTGGTACCACATCGTTATTCATGCTTAGACACATACTGCAGCCAGATTCTCTCCATTCAAATCCTGCTTCAAGGAAGATTTCATGAAGACCTTCTTCTTCTGCTTGCAATTTGACGCTTTGAGAGCCAGGCACGACAATCGCTCTGACATGTTCAGCTACCTTTTGTCCTTCTATCATAGAAGCTGCTTGGCGTAAGTCAGTCATTCTTGAGTTCGTACATGAGCCAATAAACACATGCTCAATCGTAATATCTTCAATACGCTGATGCGGATGAACACCCATGTATTCGTACGCACGAATCGCTTCTTTTTGGTCATCCTCTTGCGCAAAATCTTCAGGTCCTGGGATGGATGCATCTACAGGCAGCACCATTCCTGGGTTAATTCCCCATGTGACCATTGGTGAAATCTCATTCCCATCTAAAACAATCGTTTTATCATAGGTTGCACCCGGATCTGTTTTAAGTTCTTCCCATTCTTTAATCGCTGCTTCGAAGTCTTCTCCCTGCGGTGCATATTTGCGGCCGCGGCAATATTCAAAGGTGACTTCATCAGGTGCAATCAATCCTGCTCTTGCGCCTGCTTCAATCGACATATTACAAACGGTCATACGTTCATCCATCGTCATGTTTCTGAATACTTCCCCTGTGTATTCAATGACATAACCTGATCCGAACTTCACGCCATGCGCACCAATGACTGCTAAAATGACATCTTTGGCCGTTACCCCTTTTTGTAGCTTTCCGTCTACTCTAATTTCTAATGTTTTCGGACGCTGCTGCCAAAGTGTTTGTGTGGAAAGTACATGTTCAACCTCACTTGTACCGATTCCAAAAGCAAGTGCGCCAAATGCGCCATGAGTGGATGTATGACTATCTCCGCAAACGATTGTTTTTCCTGGAAGTGTCAAACCAAGCTCTGGTCCAACGACATGGACAATTCCTTGGTCTACACTGTGAAGGTCAGCTAGACGGACACCAAATTCAGCACAGTTACGCTCTAGAGCACTCACTTGTTTTTTAGCAACCTCATCTTTGATCACAAATCGATTCACAGTCGGGATGTTGTGATCCATTGTTGCAAACGTATTTTGAGGTCTTCTCACCTTGCGCCCTTTTTGTCTTAATCCTTCAAACGCTTGAGGTGATGTGACTTCATGCACCAAGTGCAGATCAATATACAAAAGGTCTGGTTTCCCCTCGCCGCTTTTGACAACGTGCTGATCCCATATTTTTTCGATGATTGTTCGAGGCATAACCCTTTTCCTCCCTCTACCTAATTCCACAAGATTCTATTTATACAATTGTTTTCACGCGCTGCTTTAGTGCGTCTACAACTGCATGAGTGATGTCTTCAGTTGTTTGATACGTTCCCTCTTTTGTCGATAAATCCTTTGTTCTTTTGCCAGAGGCAAGAACAACTTCCACAGCTTCTTCTATGGCAGCCGCTTCTTCTTCTAACGCAAAGGATGTTCTAAGCAAGCTTGCTGCCGACAAAATAGTTGCCAGAGGGTTTGCGACGTTTTGCCCCGCAATATCGGGTGCTGATCCATGAATCGGCTCATATAAATGGAGGCCGGTGCTTGATAGACTAGCAGATGGTAGCATACCGAGTGATCCAGTAATCATTGAAGCCTCGTCACTTAAAATGTCACCAAACATATTCTCTGTCACAATGACATCAAATTGTGCAGGCTTATAAATCAGCTGCATGGCGGCATTATCAACGAGCATGTGCTCAAATTCAACGTCTGGATATTGAGAAGCCACTTCTTCTACCGCATCCCGCCATAGTTTACTAGAAGCCAGAACATTTGCTTTATCCACAGACGTTACTTTTTTCCGTCTCGTTAACGCCATGTCGAATGCTTCTTTTAGTACACGGACAATCTCTTCCTTTGTATAAAGAAGCGTATCAACCGCAGCTTCTTTTCCTTCTTCATCTGTGTAGCGTTCGCTTGGTTCACCAAAATAGAGACCGCCTGTTAATTCACGAACGATGACAAAATCGACTCCGTTAATGTGATCCTGTTTTAGCGGTGACGCCTCGCTTAAGCTATCGAACACTTTAACAGGACGGATGTTGGCAAATAAGTCCAATTGTTTACGAATGGCGAGCAAGCCTTTTTCCGGACGAAGCTCTGGTGGGTTTTGGTCCCATTTTGGTCCGCCGACTGCTCCTAATAAAATCGCATCAGCGCTCTTGCATACATCAACCGTTTCTGTTGGGAGCGGATTGTTTTTTTCATCTATTGCGATACCACCAATGAGCGCCGTTTCGAATTCGAATTCGTGCCTAAATTGAGCCGCTGTCTCTTTGAGGACAGCGACCGCTGATGTCACAACTTCCGGTCCGATTCCATCGCCGGGCAAAAGTGCAATTTTCTTTTTCATGAGGACCTACCTCCTTTCCTATGAGATCGCGTGATGTTTCTCAATTTCAATGAGATTTGATTTAAAGATTAAATGCCTGTTTACTGCATTGACGTAGGCTTTCGCTGATGCTTCCAGCACATCTTGCGCCACACCGCGTCCTGCTGTTTCTTTTCCTTCTATTGAAACAGTGACATATACTTCGGCTAGTGCATCTCTGCCTTTTCCATTTGATTGAATACGGTAGTCTAGCAAATGAATTCTTTCCTCCATACAGCGCTCCAGCGTGTTGTACACAGCTTCTACACTGCCTGCGCCTGTAGCTGCTTCTTGAATGACTTCTTGCGTTTCTTGATTTTTCAAAGAGACCGTTGCTGTCGGCATCTGTTCTGTTCCATAATGCACTTGAAGACTTTCAAATTCGTAGCCAATTTTTCGGTCTGCTACTTTTTCTTCCAATATAATAGAAATCAAATCATCATCTGTGATTTCTTTTTTCTTCTCTGTCAAGTTCTTGAAGGTTTCGAAGAACTTATTGATTTCTTCTTCTGTTAGTTTAAAACCTAGCGTTTTCATGCGGTCTTTAAACGCATGTCTTCCGGAGTGTTTCCCAAGGACAAGTACGTCTGTTGTCACACCGACAAGCTCTGGAGAAATGATTTCATAGGTTGTTTTTTCTTTGAGGAAACCATCTTGGTGGATACCTGATTCATGTGCAAAAGCGTTGTTGCCAACGACTGCTTTATTACGCGGTACAATCATTCCTGAGTATTTGCTCACTACATCACTTGTACGCTTAATTTCATTCAATTGAATCGTTGATTCGACCTTGTAGAAGTCTTTTCGAATATGAAGAGCGACTGCAATTTCTTCTAATGCGGCATTTCCTGCACGTTCTCCAATTCCGTTAACAGCCGTTTCAATTTGATTTGCTCCATTTTCAATGGCTGCAAGTGAGTTTGCTACAGCCATTCCTAGATCATCATGACAGTGAGCAGACAAGTTGACGCGGTCGATATTTGGAACGTGTTCCTTCATATATTTAAAAATATTGCCATACTCTTTTGGCGCTAGATATCCAACTGTATCTGGCAAGTTAATGACACTCGCTCCAGCGTCGATGACCTTCTCTACAATTTCTGCTAAGAAAGCAAGATCTGTACGGCACGCATCTTCTGCTGACCACTGGACAACTGGAAAACGTTCTTTCGCGTATTTCACCATGGAGACAGCCTGTTCTACGACTTCTTCACGTGTTTTCTTTAGTTTATGCTCCAAGTGAATATCAGAAGTAGCAATAAAGATATGAATTCTTGGTTCCACTCCATCTTTTAATGCTTCCCATGCAGCATCAATGTCACCTTTTACACATCTCGCAAGACCAGCAACTGAACAGTTTTTGATCGTTCTAGCAATTTCTTGTACGCCTAAGAAATCCCCTCGGGATGAAGCGGGAAAACCCGCTTCAATGATATTAACCCCAAGGCGCTCAAGCTGCTTTGCAATGATTAGCTTTTCTTGTGCATTTAAGTTCACTCCTGGTGATTGTTCTCCATCTCGAAGTGTTGTGTCAAAAAAATTAATTTTCCGCACCGACGCTCACCGCTTCCTTTTTCTTTCCTTGTTTGACGAAAGGCATCATTTCACGAAGCTTTCTTCCGACGATTTCAATTTGGTGCTCATTTTCATTAGCATTGATCGCATTGAAACGTGGACGATTCACTTGGTTTTCAACAATCCATTCTTTTGCAAATGTTCCGTTTTGGATATCAGTCAAGACAGCTTTCATCGATTCTTTTACGTTTGCATCCACAACGCGTGGTCCTGATACGAAGTCACCCCATTGTGCTGTATCAGAGATTGAATATCTCATGCCTTCTAATCCTTCTTCGTACATAAGATCAACGATCAGTTTCAGTTCATGTAGACACTCGAAGTATGCAAGCTCTGGCTGATAACCTGCTTCTGTTAATGTTTCAAATCCTGCTTTCACTAGTGAAGTAAGACCCCCGCAAAGGACTGCTTGCTCACCGAATAGATCCGTTTCCGTTTCTTCTTTAAATGTTGTTTCAAGAACGCCCGCTCTTGCTCCACCGATTGCTTTTGCATAAGCAAGTGCTTTGTCTTTCGCTTGACCAGATACATCTTGATAGATAGCAAATAGTGCAGGTACACCAGCGCCTTGCTCATATGTTCTTCTCACAAGATGTCCTGGACCTTTTGGAGCCACAAGATACACATCTACGTCACTAGGAGGAACAATTTGATGGAAGTGAACGTTGAATCCGTGTGCGAAAACAAGTGAGTTGCCTGCTTCTAATTGATCTTTGATTTCTTCGTCATATACTTTCTTTTGCTGCTCATCTGGTAGTAGTACCATCACGACATCTGCTTGTGCTGTCGCTTCTTTTACTGTGAATACTTGATGGCCGTCTTCTTGTGCTTTTGTATAAGATCCGCCTTTTCTCACGCCGACGATGACATCTACGCCGCTCTCTTTTAAGTTCAATGCATGTGCATGACCTTGTGATCCATATCCAATGATGGCAACCTTTTGACCATTTAATACGTTTTCTTGAATATCACCGTTATAATATACTTTTACCATTTGACTCTCTCCTTTTGTTTAGACAATTGAAATTGTTTTATTTTGTTGCGGCTTTTGCTGATTATCTCTCGCAAAGGCCGTGGTGCCAGTTCTGGCGACTTCTTTAATGCCGTATGGCTTAAGTAATTCAATGAGTGCTTCAATTTTTGAAGACTCACCTGTCACCTGAATGACGACACTCTCTCTGCTCACATCTACAATAGAAGCTCTAAACGGTTCAATGACCCCTGTGATCTCCATTCTAGATGCTGGTGCAGAAACGACTTTTATCAAAGCCAGCTCTCGCTGGACGATTGATTGGTTTGTAATGTCTGTTACTTTGAGAACATCAATTTGTTTGTTCAACTGTTTTGTCAGCTGTTCGATGTCTTTCTCTTGGTCTACATGGACGACGAACGTGATGCGTGATACATCTTGAATCTCAGAATGGCCGACCGTAATGCTTTCAATGTTGTAGTGTCGTTTGGTAAAAAGGCCTGTGATTCGGTTCAGTACGCCTGATCGATTTAATACAGTCAACACAATAATTCTTTTCAAGGTTTCACCCCCACCATCTCATGAAGTCCTTTCCCCGGTGCTACCATCGGGAATACTTTTTCATCTCTTGCTACATTGACATCGATGAAAACAGGCTCTCTAGAGGTTAGCGCTTCTTCAAGCTTTTCTTTCGCCTCTTCGTCTGATGAGATTCTGATTCCTTTAATGCCATAAGCTTCAGATAATTTAACGAAGTCTGGCTGCTCTGAAAATTTAGAATATGAGTAGCGTTCTTCGTAGAAAATTTCTTGCCATTGTCTTACCATTCCAAGGCTGTGATTATTTAGAACAATCACTTTCACTGGAAGGTTCAGCTCACGGATAACGGCAAGTTCTTGCAGGGTCATTTGGAAACCTCCGTCTCCTAAAATCGCCACAACCGTTGCCTCTTGATCAGCCAGCTGAGCGCCAATGGCTGCCGGTAAACCGAAGCCCATCGTACCAAGGCCCCCAGATGTGACCCACTTATCTGCATTTTCAAATGGGTAGAACTGCGCTGCCCACATTTGATGCTGTCCAACATCAGTTGCCACAATGGCTTCACCTTTTGTGAATTGATGAATGTATTCAATCAGCTTTTGAGGTTTAAAGCCCTCTGCTTCGTTTTCAACGTACCAGAGTGGATATTCTTCCTTCCACTGATCTAGTTGGTTTTTCCATTCGTCTGACTCTCCTTGCTTCCCGTCTTGCTTAATCAACTCTTCAAGGACTAGCTTACTGTCTCCAACAACCGGGATATGAGTATGAATGTTCTTGCCAATTTCTGCTGGGTCGATATCGATATGTGCTACCTTCGCATGTTTCGCAAAGTGATTGAGATTGCCAGTTACCCTGTCATCGAATCTCGCACCGATTGAAATGAGCAAATCACATTGATGAAGAGCCATGTTCGCCGCATATGTGCCATGCATACCAGCCATCCCTAGGAAAAGAGGATGCTTTGCCGGAAAGCCGCCAAGTCCTAGCAGTGTATGAGCGACTGGGATTTGCTGCTGCTCTACATACTGCCTTAATTCTTCAGATGCTTTGCCATGAAGAACGCCAGCTCCTGCTAGAATGACCGGTTTCTTCTCTCTACTGACAGCTTCTACTAATTTGCGAATTTGCAAATAGTTCGGCTCCACTTTTGGCTGATAACCAGGTAAATCGATTGGCTGATCGTATTCAAACGTTCCTTCAATACCTGCCACATCTTTTGGAATATCAATCAAGACTGGACCAGGTCTCCCTGTCGTTGCGATGTGGAACGCTTCTTTAATGACACCTGGTAATTCCTCTGGATTTCTCACCTGATAGCTGTGCTTTGTGATAGGCATTGTGATGCCGAGCACATCTGCTTCCTGGAAAGCGTCTGATCCAATAACTGAGGTTGCCACCTGCCCGGTGAAGACAACAAGAGGAAGTGAATCAATCATTGCATCTGCAATTCCTGTGACAAGGTTTGTCGCTCCAGGTCCTGATGTTGCAATGACAACACCCGGCTTGCCTGATACTCTTGCGTATCCTTCTGCCGCGTGAATCGCTCCCTGTTCATGTCTTGGCAGGACATGAAATAACCCAGAATCATAAATTTTATCGTAGATCGGTAAAACCGCTCCGCCTGGATATCCGAAAATGACTTCTACTTTTTCTCTTTTAAGTGCTTCAATTAGCATGAGTGCACCGTTCATCGTTTGTGGTGCTTTAGATGTTTCCGTCTCCACTTGTACATTTGTCCCCATTTGTTTTCCTCCTCTTTGTCTTGCTTCAGTCAAGTTTTTTCACCCTTTTCTATTCAAGATCGTGATTTTAACCATATAAAAAAGCCTTCTCACCCCACAATGACACTACTTTTCACTAGGTCAAAGGGGCGAAAAAGCTTTGTTTTTCGCGGTACCACCCTTGTTCACGGCAACATCTGCTGCCGTCTCATGGACATCTTTCATCCATTTTGGTAACGAGTGAGCAATGTCACTCGGTCTGCCCTACTATCAATTCAAGCAGACACTCAGAGGTGAGTTCATTTTAGAAAGTAACACCGGTTTCCAGCTACCACCGGCTCTCTGTAGATACTGACTCTAAAACTACTAGTCCTCTTCAACGTTTATCGATATCTATTTAGCTTGCGTGAATGTTTTCATCTGTAAAAACGACTTTTTCTCCCTCTTCAACTACTCGCTTGCGGAATTGTTCAAGAAGTTTGTTTGTGTGGATCCCAGGTTTTCCTTCACCGATTGTACGGCCGTCAACCTTTACAACGGCGATCACTTCGGCTGCGGTTCCTGTTAGAAAAGCTTCTTCTGCTGTATACACATCGTGCCTTGTGAATGGTTCTTCTTTCACTTCGTAGCCTAAGTCTTCTGCAATCTCCATGATGGCATTTCTTGTGATGCCTTCAAGAGCGCCGATATAACCTGGCGGTGTATAGAGCTTACCTTTTTTATAAATAAACACATTGTCTGCAGAACCTTCTGCCACGTACCCTTGATCGTTCAGCATCAGCGCTTCACTCACACCGGCCATATGGGCTTCGATTCGGACAAGGATGTTATTCAAATAATTTAATGATTTCACTTTTGGACTCAGTACATCTGGACGATTTCGTCTCGTCGGTACCGTCACAATGTCAATCCCTGTTTCATATAGGTGCTTTGGAAAGATGGCCAGCGGCTCTACAATGATCACTGTGTTGGCTCTCCCGCAGTTGTTTGGATCTAAACCAAGATCACCAGCTCCTCTTGAGACAACAAGACGGATATAGGCATCCTTTAGGCCGTTCCTTTCAACTGTATGAATCATTTTTTCCGTGAGTTCCTCAAGTGAATATGGAATGTTCAGCATAATCGATCTGGCGGAATCATACAGGCGGTCTAAATGTTCTTTCATTCGAAAGATATTTCCGTTATACACGCGTATCCCTTCGAACACACCGTCACCGTATAAGAAGCCATGATCATAAACTGAAATTTTCGCATCCTCTTTTTTCACGAGTTCATCGTTTAAAAAGATCCACTGTTCCTTTTGGTCTTCCATTTTCAGTGAGCACCCTCTCTTTCAAACAAAAAGTAGTTGAATTTTCAGACATTTTATATTGAAGCGTCTCACGCTTGCTCTGAGTGTTTGTTTAGCTTTTGTTGAACCCATCTTACGCCGCTTTCCATACAGTGTCAACAGCATTTTTAAAATTATTAGACAATTTAGACTAATCAAAATTAAATGTATACGCTTACACCTTTGCTAGACAAGGAATGAAAAAACTTAAAATTTTTTGTATTTTTTCTTCAATTTATTTACTTTACCTGAACGCTTTTCATTTGAGAAAACGTTTGTCATATTTTTTCACATCTTTTTTAATGAATACTGGTAGATTCCAACGCTTTTGATTTTCTTTCGTCATGCCTTTCTAAAGCGTTTTCCTATGAATTTATGATAGAATGAGAGCATCTTATAGAAGGAGGGCAATACATGGCTAACATCAGAGGTTATATCGGAACGTATACAAAGGGAGACAGTAAAGGCATTTATACTTTTACATTAAATACGGACAAACAGCAGATTGAGAAAGTAGAAGTAGCTGCTGAACTTGAAAATCCTACATATTTAACCGTTTCAGATTCTCAAAAGTTTGTGTATGCTGTTGTGAAAGAAGGATCACAGGGCGGCGTGGCTGCTTATCAAATTGATGCAGAAACCGGCACACTTCGTTTCATCAACCAAGAACTTGCCGAAGGCGCTTCTCCTTGTCACGTCAGCGTGGACAGTCAAACAAAAACAGCTTTTACAGCAAACTATCATAAAGGAACAGCAGAGATGTATGAAATCGATGCTGAAAATGGCTCAGTGATCCGCACTCTGTCACAGGCGCAGCATGAAGGAACTGGCCCTAACGAAGATCGTCAGGAAAAACCACACACTCACTTTATGGGTCTGACACCAGATGAACAATTTGCAGTGGCTGTTGACCTTGGGACAGATGGCATTTATACGTATAAGAAAGAAGACGGCAAACTCGAGCTTGCTCATACATTTGAAACAAAACCAGGCACCGGGCCTCGTCATATCACATTCCATCCAACGAAACCTGTGGCATATGTGATGACAGAGCTAAGCTCAGAGGTGATTGTGCTTCGTTACTTTGAAGATGGTCATTTCGAAGAGATCCAAACGATCGCAACCATTCCAAGCGACTTTACAGAGAACAATCAAGGCAGTGCGATTCACGTCTCTTCAGACGGCCAATTTGTTTATGCAGGAAATCGCGGACATGACAGTATTGCGATTTTTAAAGCAGACGCTGAAGGCCAATTAAGTCTTGTCGAGATTGCTTCTTCTGAAGGAAACTGGCCTAGAGACTTTGTGCTTGATCCAACTGAAGAATTCCTCGTTGGTTCAAACCAAGAATCTAGCAACCTAGTGTTATACAAACGCGACAAAGAAACAGGACGACTTACTGTCTTACAATCAGACATCTCAGTCCCTCATCCAGTTTGCGTGAAATTTTTAGGGTAATGAAAAAAAGCCTCCAGCTGTGGAGGCTTCAGATTGTTGACAAAGGGCTAAAATGATCTTGATTTTAGCCCTTTGTCTTCTTTTCAGTGTGCAGACGGCATCCCGCCATCTTAAAGTTTTTGATCAATCAGAGACGTATCGGTTTTTTCACCGAACCATTTTGACAGCCTGTCCTGCGCTTTTCCTTTCACATCATCATCAATGTAGACCGCTACTTGAATCAGAGCAAATGTGATCGCGCCTAAATCATCTGTATAGCCGACACCAATCAATGTATCGGGAATAAGGTCAATTGGAAGGATAAAGTATCCGAGCGCCCCAATAATAAGGGTTTTTGCTTTGACAGGTACTTCAGGTTTTTGCAATGTATAGTAAAGTAATAGCACAGCATAGACAAGAGAGACACCAGCTTTTTGTGCCGTCTTTTTTAACTTTTCCCAAAAGGCATGATCATTAAAATGCTTCTTTGAACGCTTCAATAGTTCTTTTTTCTCAGAACGATTCATCATATCGCCTCCATTTAAAGCATAGCCCTTTTCCCTTCTTTATACAAGATATCCGCCGATTCGACAAACAAAAAGCAGCAGAAAGCTGCTGCATTCTACTGCTCTTTGTAAAACTTTTCGATTGCCTTATCGATGTACACCCATCCTTTATAAGACACGTGAATCGTATCTTTAAAGAAGTAAGGATCATACTCATGCTTAGTCAAATCTGCGACTTCATACCCGTTATCACGTATTTGACGATTGATTTTCTCATAATACTCTGTACGTCCCTCTTTTGGAAAACCGGTATAATCATACCATTTTCCGTTGACAGGAATCGTCACAAACAAAGGCTTTGCCCCTGCCTGTTTTAAAATATCCAGCATGATTTGAAAATCTTTGTATTCTGGTGATTCCGCATAAGAGTGGTCTTCACGAGAATCTTTCATCTTTTTCATAATCGGTTTCAGCTTGCGCTCAAACAGTTTTTGATTAATATAAAACGGGTTGTCCCCTGCTCTTTTCGCACCAAAAACGCTCGCTTCTTTTTCAAGCTCAGTCCATGTTTTTCCTTTGACTGATGGAGACGGATGAAGCTTACGCTCTTTCCCTGATCCAATTGTATAGTACATGTCTTTCTTTTGAAGCATGCCATAATACATTTTTGCAATAGGAGAAATCGCGCCATAAGCGAATTTGTTCCCAGAAAGCTCTGCTTTAAAAAGCTCTGTGATGACCATGTCGTTCTTTACTGCTTTAAACGTCATGATTCTCTTAATCAGTTCTTTTTTCACAGTTGGATCAATTTGTTTATTATAAGCAAGATTCAGTGCTTGAAGCGCTGAATAGTTCGGTGCAAAGTGATTTTCGTCAGATCCCCATTTTACAAACCACTGCGGGGACACGATAAATACAAGCTTCTTCCCTTTTAACTCATCCATATGCGCTGCGAAGTTCATCGCATGAATTAATGATTGCGATCCACCTTTTCCAATAAGATAAGGTGTAAACCCTTGAGGGTTCTCATGAAAGAAATTCGAAGGGTGATATGGATCAAAACGTGATAGTTCAGAAGATCCATAGATCGGCAAATAAGTTGGATCTTTTAGCATTTCATCTTGTAAATAAAGCCCTTGGAACATCCCCGGATCTAATTCTGTGGCTGACTTTTGTAATTTGTCTTTTGGGATCAGATGTGAGAGCCATGCATTTGGTACAAGAAGAACACCAATGAATAGAACAGCCGCTAAAATAAGCGGCCCAAAAAAACGCTTTTTCATTACTTCATCTCTGCCAGCTGCTCAGCAATGTGATTCGGTGTATCCCACACATCACGATCAAACTCTGTAATCGGAACAGTAATTCCAAGTTGACTTTCGATGGCCATAAGCAGTTCTACTGTACCAAATGAATCTAGAAGACCCTCGTCAAAAATTGCAATCTCTGGATTTTCTTTCACAACGTCGTCCTGACAAACCTCTGCAATAATACCGTATACTTGATTTTTAAATTCCATAATTTTCTACTCCCTTAATCATTAATGATGAAATGGTTTTCCTGAAAAAATATAAAATCCGAAACAAATCACATGGAATGTAATAATGATCGACACAACCATTGTGACCTTATTATCCGGCCACCACTTGTGTTTTTTATTCCATTTTTCGAATAAATTGTAACCGGACATCACAACTGCGTGATATAGTCCGTAAATAATATATTGAAGTGCTAGACCATGCCAAGCACCCATCAATAGAAAGAGGACAAAGTACCCAATATTTGATACAGCCATACGGTTCTTGATCCACTTCTTTTTTGTCATAAAGAACACAAATCTCATAAACACGTAGTCTCTGAACCAGAAGGACAAGGACATGTGCCAGCGATTCCAGAAGTCTTTAATGTTCCGGCTGATAAACGGTTTGTTAAAGTTTTCTGGTGATTTAATGCCCATCATATAACTCACACCAACAGCAAATGCTGTATAGCCAGCAAAGTCAAAGAACAAATACATACTGTATGCGTACATATACGTTAACTGTTGAACAAAGTGACTGCTGCTAATGTGATGAATATTCATCAGAATATACGTGTGAATCAGATAACCAATAATGAACTTATATAAGAAGCCGATAAAAATTTTATGCATACCGGCGTATAAAAGATCACTGTACGCTTCCTTTTCAGGCGGCGTATCCATATCCTTTTCAAACCGGCGGTAACGATCAATCGGACCTGATGAAATCGTCGGGAAAAAGACAATGAAATAGACCAAACGGTGAATCGGAATTTTCTTCTTAATCAAGCCGTCTCTTGTCTCGATAATTAACTGAACACCTTTAAATGTTAAGTACGAGATCCCTAAAAAGCTCAGCCAGTTCATTGGCGGCGGTTGATGCGGCTGATGAGTTAAAAAGAACGGTAAAACCTTTGATAGTACAAGCGGCAAAATCGATGCCACCACTGCCATATAGAAGACAGACGCTTGATTTGCTTTCAACCGGTACGAAAGGTACAAGCGGATGATCAAGACTTGCCACACTGTAAACAAGAAGAGCAGCAGCGCGCCATGTGCATCCTTTGAGAAAATAAGCGCGAGTGCCACAACCGTTGCAAACATGTTGTAGCCCTGCATTCTTTTGCCGCGAAGACCAAGAATGATCGTCGGCAAAAGAAGAACAGCAATTAGAATGAAGAAAAAGAATGAACTAAACGGAATCATAGAAGAACCTCTTTCGCGATTCTTTTACGGTCAACCTTCCCGTTTGGCGTCATGTACAGCTGCTCAAGATAGATAAACTTTCTTGGAATCATGTACGCAGGCAGTGAATCCGCCATTTCTTTCTTAATTGCACTTGTCAGCTGATATTCCTTTTCAAAAGAATGTGCTGCTGGAACAATGGCTGCAATTAAGTACTCCACATGACCGTTTGGCTGGAACGGCACAATCACACAAGCATTGACATACGTTGTCTCGCTCACATGATATTCAATTTCTTCAAGCTCCATTCGGTATCCGTGCAGCTTAATTTGATAGTCCAGACGACCGTGGCACGTAATCAAACCATCCTGCGCCACACCTGCATCACCTGTGCGGTAAGCAGGGCGCCCTTCGTATTCAAAGAACACTTTATCCGTTAAGGCTTGTTCACCTAAGTAGCCTCTCGTGACGCTTGGCCCCACGATGACAATTTCCCCTTTTTCACCATCAGGAAGGGTCTTGCCTTCTTCATCTAAAATGACGATATCTGTATCCGGTTTGGCATAGCCGACTGGTAAAGAATCGTGCTGATCAAGAATGGCCTGCGTGACTTCAATCGATGTGATCGCAACAGTTGCTTCAGTCGGACCATACGTATTAAAGATCTGCGCTTTTGGAAAACGCTCAAGGAGTGCACTTGCTACCGATACAGGAAGTGCCTCTCCGCAGAACATGAAAACTTTCAGCTCTGGTAAAAGCTCCCCTGTAAAGGAAGGGTCCATTAAGCACATTTGCACAAATGAAGGGGTTGATGTCCACACTTCAACGTCAGATTGACCAAGTGCTGCAAACATATCCTTCGGCTTATTCACTAGATCTTTCACTAAACAGTAAAGCGTGCCGCCTGATTGAAGCGCTGGATACAAATCCATCACTGATAAGTCAAAAGAAAATGGTGCTTGATTTAAGAACGTGCGTCCCCCGCCAATTGGGAAGTCTCGGCACATCCATTCTGTAAAGCTTTCTAAATTATCGGCTGTTACCTGAACGCCTTTCGGTTTTCCGGTACTGCCAGACGTATAAATGATGTAAAAAACATCATCCTGTTGAACCCACTGCGTGGATGGCGGTGCTTCTTTTTCAAGAGCTAAAAGAGATGCCGCACTTTTCACTTCAATGTGTTCTTCTACATCCAGTACATTCTGCTCATTTGCACAAATCAACAGACTGGCTTTTGAGCTTTCAATAATTGAGACGATACGCTCGGCAGGGATTGAGATGTCGACCGGAATATAAGGTCTGCCTGATTTCACACTGCCTAAGAAAGAAATGAGCATCTCTGGCTCCATATGACCGTATACAATGACAGGTGCACTGCCAGTTGCGACTGCATCGATCGCACCAGCCATTTGGTCTGATAGATGCCAAAGCTCATCATATGTGATCGAAGCCTGTTGAGAAACAAATGCTGGCTGTGTTGGTTTCGTTTGTTGGTATTCTTGAATCGTGTGTAATAGTTTCATAGTTTAATCTCCAATTAAAAATCGTTGTAAATGAATGATCCCGTATTAGCTGTGTGGAATCCGTAAATAAAGAACAATAATAGCAAAATAAGTAAGTAAAAGCTCGTATATCCTATCCATTTTACAGACTTATTTTCTGATAGCTTTTTGAATAGCATATTGATAACCTCTTTTCTTTTGACACTTATAGAGACGCATGAATCATTCAAAGAGTTTCATATCAAAACATAAAATTTTTAAGAAATGATAAAAAAGTTGTCGAACCTTTGAACGCCACTTTTGCGCAAAGCTGTCTTATTGTAACAAAGATTTAATGTATTTGAAATGAAATCCGAGCTTAAATTTGCCTTAAAATTGGTGAAAGCTGTCGAATAAACACAAAAGCCACCTAGTTTGCCTAGATGGCTTTGATTTCAATTACTTCTTATATTTATTGACTTCGAACATGAGAATGTTTTTGAACACCACATAATCCTTTTTACTTTCAAAGGGACCTTTATTGTTGTCATGCTCATCAATTTCATAAAACCCTGGTCCTTCTCCGGCATCACGCTTTTTGTACCAGGATAGGAAAGCGTTGACTTCTTTCATGGAGAGGTCATACTACTTCAGCAAAGTGTTGACCAATAGAATGTATTTAAAGCTTTATCACTCACTACTTTTTTCCTATTCATTACATTTTTTTATATTGTTAAAATAAAACATACTTATGTGAGAAGGGAGTGAACCTTTCTGGGCAAAATACTTGATGCAAAAGCACTAACAAGTGCCATGGATGCAAGGGCAAAACACTACCAGGAACTCCGTGAACAAATGGTAGATTTAAAAAAGACACTTCAAGGCGTGGCTAACCTCGGTGATGATTTCACTGGAAAAGGTGCCGATAACATTAAAAGCTTCTATAAAGAATTGGCTGGAAATGTAGATATGTTTATCAGCTTCATTGATAAGCAAAAAGCCTTTCATGAAGGTGTTTCTGGGACACTAGATGATACAAACTTTGGCGGCGACACCTTTGTAGAAGAACACTTTTTAGACAACGCTGTACATATGGGCATCAAAAATGCCAAAAGCATTGTGAAGGATCAAAAAAAGGCGCTTAAAACGATTTTTCAAGACATCGACGACCTCATTTCTCTAGAGGTATTTGATAGTCAAACCTTTGATGAAAAAATTGCAGATGCGGAAGACGAGCGAAAAAAGACAGTGAAAGACCTACGAGAGCTTGATCAAAATTTAAAAGATGAATATGCTTTGTCAGAGACGGAGCAGCAAGCTACAATGGCATTGTACGCAGAAATGATGAATGCGACAAATGACGGAAAATCCATTTCGCCTATGAACTTTGACAAAAAAGCGTATCAAAATAGTGAAATCTACAAGGCAAAAAGCGATATTGAGAAGCAAACTTCTGAATATCTGAAAATCAAAAAAGAACAAGAGGAAGCCCGCGAGATCGCAAAAGAACAAGAAGCACTCGCCAACCGCCCTTGGTATGAAAAAGCACTTGATTATGGCGAAAATATCGTCAATGAATTGACAGGTGTGAACGATGCAAAACGTGCTACAACAGGCGTTGATCCAATCACAGGCGAAGAGCTCACCGCAGGCCAGCGAGTCGCGGCAGGCGGCATGGCAGCAGCCGGCTACATCCCTATCGTGGGTTGGGCAGGGCGCATTTTCAAAGGCGGAAAAGCTGTCTACAAAACGACTCAAGCCACGTCAGCCGCAGTTAGGGCAGTCGACATCTACAAGACATCACAAAAATCCTTTGACGCCCTGAAAACATCTCAAAAAGGTTTATATGGCCTCACCGCCACCAATGGCTTCAGCGAAGCGATCACAGGACGAGACATGTTTGGAAATAAGATTTCGAAAGAACAGCAGGAAGCGAGTATGAACGCGGCGCTTGGAATGCTTTTGCCGTTTGGGCTAAATGGTGTAAGTAATAAATTAAAAACTAAAGCAACACTAGACGTACCGAAAAACTTAAATAAAAACCATCATGAATCTAGAAAAGCTAGTTTAAAAGAAATTAAACGCCAATTAAATATACCAAGAACACAGAATCCTGAAAGTCAAAAGATGGTGCCCTTAACAGATAAGAATGGAAAACGATTATTAAATGAAAAAAACCAACCAATTCTTACGAGAGAACTTACGTATGAAGTTAATGGTAAGAAGATTGTTATTCAGGATCATTCAAATGGTCACGATTTTGGAGAAGGTGGCGTCGGAAATCAACCTTCACACCACAATGTAAGACCTGAAAACAACACACGCAATGGTAAAGTTGAAGGTGTAGAAGACCATTATTATTTTGAAAGAAGAAACAATAAATAACCCAAACGAGGAGTATCCAAATGATTAGAGAAGAAAAATTTATGAACCCACAAGCGATGACTCAAATTTTCGGGGGGATCCCTCATTTTAAAAACGCAGAAATCATGAATGTTGATTTAAACAGAGATGGTCCTACCCTATTTATAAGACTAATGACAAAAGACTCCGTGAAGAATAAACCTAAACGTTGGGGAAATTTTGATGTTGTCTACGTTGAATTATCATTCATTGGTGTAACGGATTTAAAAATTAATCACTTAGGAAATAATAATATAATTCATCATTTTGAGATTAGCACAACAGAGAATGAAGGGTTATTAAAAATAAACTGTAAGAATCAAATGCAAATCGAAACCATATTTGATTGGGCAAGAGTTGAACAAATTTCGCCGGGACTAATTGGCTCTTAAAATCGTTCGCAGGACGAAAGTGGCTGAAGTCACTTTCGTATAAAACCTCATTATACACTTGATGATATATCTATGAACACACTGAAATTATGATCAAAGAACAAAAAAAGAACCCATGATTTCATGGGTTTCTCGTCATTCAATGATAAGAAAATCCGTCACAAGGCAAGCAGGTTCTCCATTTTCATCTAGTCCCCAAAAGCTTGGATACATTCCGTGGCCGAAGCCTATTGTAATCATGACATCTTAAAATAGCTTATTATTTCTGTGCTCTTGGTTAATAACATTTTATTGATTAGTTGCAAATTTTTTGTTTATTTTCTCTTCTTAGACTTTTTTGCTTTTTTATTTACTGAAGTATTCAAGTTTTTCTCTAAAAGATAGCTATAAAAAAGCTTTTCTAATAATTTGTAGTTTTTGTTCGAACTTAAAATTTTTTGGGCATAATGTATACCAGTATACAAAAAAGCTCCGACAACCATTACTTGAACCCCGAGTATCAACCATAAACCTAGAACTTGGTTAAACTCTTCTTCTTTTAGAGATGGTTCTTCAACAGCAGTATTTATAATAAGCCTCCAAAATATTCTATGTAAGCGCTCCCCTTAAGTTAGCATAATATCTTAATAATACTTTCTATTGCTATATTTAATCACACTTTTACTCAGTTTCTTTCTTACTCTTATCTCCCCAATCCTTAGTGGTTAATAACTTTTCATTAGATAGCTGAATTACTTTTTTCTCCTCTAATATCTTCTGAGTTTCTTTGTTGTACATATCAGTATTATCAATTGCTACAAACACTTGTTTAGAAATTGAATTATAAAATTTTATAATATGTTCAACAGCCTCATTTTCAATATTTTTAAATAAAAAGGAGTCATGCATTATAAATGGCATTTTAGTAAGTGTGAGTATTGCTAAGTCAAAAATAATAAGATTGGCATATGCTTTACCTGTTCCTGTGTTATCAAAGACCTCATAATCATATTTGTTATAAGACAAATTTAACTTAGGAGCTGTTCTTTTATCCTCATGAATTAAGTCATTAATCTCTGTTAGTTTTTTATTGATTGCCCTGCTAATTCTTTCAACAATTTTTTCCTTTAACTCTTCAAGCTCACTTTTCTTGGTTTTAATATCTTCTTTTATTACTGCCAATTTATTGTAGTAATCATTTTCAAGCTGTAAATTCTTTAGCATTGAGGACATTTCAATCAAACTATCAATAAATACAGTAAGTTCCTCATCTGGCTTTAATAGCTGATCTTGCTTTTTAACTACTTTATCAATTTCTTTATTTAGCTCATTTATTTTATCTGCCAGTTCTTTTTTGGCATTCTCTAATTCATCAGTAAGTATAAAGCTGATGCCTTGATGAAATGATTCTATATTATGTAATTTATCAACATTTACATTTGGAAAAAATTCTAAGAGGCTTTCAAAGCCAGCAACTGAAGATTTCTCAATAGTTTTATTTGTTCTATTTAACCTTGAAACATAATACTCTTTTTCATCTATAAGTTTTTTCTTTTTTTCCCTAATTGTTATCATTTCTCCTGAAACAATCTCACTAATATCACCTGAGCCGCTATATGCACTTTTCCCTATTCTTTCTATTTCTTTAGTTAATGCCTCTATTTCTTTTAAGTTCTTCTTTAACTTAGTTTTATTTATTTTAGGAATTAACTTGTGTTTACCTGCCTTATTTAATACTTTTCTTTGATCTTCAAGATTCTTTACTGCCTTGTCCTGTAATTCAATGGCATCATATTCATTAAAAAGCTTAATCAAACTGGTTACAGTTTGAGTGAATTTTTCTTGAGCAAAGCTATGTAATGGTTTTTTAACATTATTATTCTCTTTGCCCCAAACTCTAGAATAGTTACTCACAGCAGATCTAAAACTTAATTGCTCTGATTCAAGTTCATAAAAATTCTTTAATTGCTTTGTAAAGTCATCAACACTGATTCCAACTAATCTTTCATATTTATTATTGCTCTCATAGACAACCTCTGAATTTTCTGTGCCTCTTACATAATGGTATTTAGTCTTATTAAATTCAAATGTAAAGCCAAACTCATGATGTCCTAAGTTTGCAACAACATCACTATTGTGGGAAATATATGTATTACCACCATAAACAAAATCTATAATCATAAGTAAAGTTGATTTACCAATAGAGTTAGAGCCTTTGTTATCCCCTAATACAACATTTAACCCTTCATGGAAATCTATAGTTCCTTCTGCAAATATTGCACTTTTTATCCTAGTTAACATATGTAACTACTCCTTTATCAAAATCTACTTGAATGGCATCAAGTAGAAACAAAGCATCAAGTGAATATATGAATTCATCAATTTCATCAAAGTAATCTTGAGTTATAAAAAACAGTTCCTTTACTGTCATTTCTTTCTCTGATAAAAAGTTAAGAATAATGGTCATTTTTCCAATAATTGACTCATTAAATCTAATTACTTTGTTAGGTACTATCATGAAAACACCTCACAATTTTGAATAAAGAATGAGATGATAATGGCACAAGCACCTTTAGAAATATTTCCAGTTTTTTTATACAACCACTCAGTAAGAAGATCATACATAACCTCCTGAGAAGGCTCTGTTACACTCATATTGTCATGGAATGACCTAACTTGGGATGCTATAGACTTGAATTTTCTGGGGTATTGGCTGTCCATTTCTTTAAACAGTTGTCTAATATATATATAATTTTCTGTTATCTCATGCCTGATTCTATTTTTTGTCATTCTGGATAATGTATCATCAGCTTTAATATCTAATTGTAAGGCATCATAATTTAATGGGGTGTATAATTCCTCATCTGACTCCTCCACCAATGATTTAATAACTTCTTTTATTTCTTTTTCTATTTGGTAATCAGCATATTTTGACCTTGTCTCTTTTTTTGACAAGATATTTTTCTTTATGCTTAATAACTGCCTATATTCTTCAACTGTTCTGGGATTGTCATATCTTGTATGGCATTCTTTACACAAAGCTATAAAATTTCTTATGTTATTTACATCCTCATGTATTCTCTCCTCATCCTTTAATAATTCTATTTCTTCTTCTGTAGGATTTAGAGGATATATATGAGCACCTTCCCATGACTTATACTGTCTACCCTTCTTTTCATAAGTTAAAGTTTTTGCATCAATAGGACACAAACTCCCAACCTCAGCTAACAATATGGCATTTTCCTGAGGTGTTAAATTTCTTCTTTCAGGCATATTATTTACACAACCTTTACAACTACTACAATATAATTACAATTCTACACACTAAACCCTCTTTTTTTCAACAAAATTTTACAAAAAAAGAGCTAGGCACTTAAGCCTGCTCCTTTAACTTTCTATATAATGTAGCCTTACTGACCCCTGTAATGTCTGCTATTTCTCTGGTAGTGTGCCTACCTGAATGATACAGCTCCAAGGCATAGACTACCTTGTTCCTGTTAGCTGTTGGTCTGCCAAACTTAACTCCTTTTTCCTGAGCTACTTTGACACCCTCTTTAATCCTCTGTTGTATCATCTGCCTTTCCATCTGCCCTAAAGCTCCCATTACAGTTAAAAGAAAGTCTGACATTGGATTTTCTGTAGATGTATCTAGCCAAGAGTCATTAATACTCTTTAAGGATGCTCCTGCTGTCTTAATTGCCTCCACTATCTCAAGTAAGTCCTTTGTACTCCTGCTCAATCTTGAAATCTCCACTATGTAAACTGTATCTCCTGCCTGTAGATCAGAGAGCATCCTGTTAAGTTCAGGTCTGTCTCTCTTTGCTCCTGATATTCTGTCTGCATAGATATGATTACACCCCAAAGCCTCTAACTGTACTTGCTGTCTGTCAAACTTTTGTGACTCCTTATCTGTACTTCCCCTCATATAACCTATTGTCCAGCCCATCCTAACAGCTCCTCATACAATATTTATAATGTGTCTGTATTAACCTCTAAATAAAATATTAAAAGACTTGAACCCTTTTCTGCATTTTTATAATACAGCTCATTAGAGAGTGGATAATTTTAAAAGCCAACCCCCTACCAAATTTAGCAGGAGGTAAAGACACTTATAAATATTCCCTGAGGTTATCAACAACTTCCTCAACATCTAAATCTAGATACTGAGTTGTTACAGCTAAATTTGAATGTCCTAAGGCTTTCGAGATTAATGCAAGGTTTGCCCCTTTGTCTAACAAGCTCTTTGCATAACCCGTTCTAAGGGCATGAGGATTAATATTCTGTAAGTTATACTTTTTAGCATATTTGTTTAATTGCTTAGAAATAGCATTGTTTGTTAACTTTGTATTAAGAGAAGTTCCTTTGTACCCAATAAATAAGTATGAGTTTCTTTGACCATAATAGGCTCTAATTTTATTGTTTTGGCTTATAAGTATCATTAACAAATGTAACAATTCATCATCAAGAGGTAACTTTAAAATTTTATGATTTTTTAAAATTGTACCTTCCATACAGAGTAACTTATTTTCAAAATCAATGTGTCTTTCTTCTAATTGCCCAAGTGTGTTAATCCTTACACCTGTTCTATAAAGAGTAAGGACTGCTACAGCATCCCTTAAACCTATATTTAAGTCTAACAAAGATAACAGAACCATTACATCATCTTTTTTAGCACCTTTTTTAACCTGCTTATCAACTTTGATATTGATGCCATGCCAAAACTTTGAGCTGAACCACCCATTATTGAAACATTTACCTAATATAGCCTTGAGACATTTTAATCTTGTTAGCTTAGTCTGATTTGAAACAGCCATTGAATCAAGCCACAGATATATGCTATCTGTTGTAATATCCTCAATATATTCTACATTTGTAGCCTTCCTAAAGTGAGCCATATAGCTGATGTAGTCAGTAATAGTCCTCTCTCTGTATCCACTAACTGTCATTTGCTGAATAATTATATTCATAACATTGTCTAAGTCTTAGCCATCTCTCTTACTTGTTGTAACTGTTGTAGATGCCTTAGCACCTGATAACTTTTCCTGTATACCTGTAATATTTCCTTGTTTAAACAGATTAATGTCTGCATCTACATCAAAGATGCCTTTTTTCTTTGTCATACTGTCTCCTCCAGTTAAAAAATGAATTGGAGGTAACAGAACAGTTGCTGAAATATTTGTAGGCATAAAAAAGGGGATACTCCCACAGTGTTCTAATCTGCGTTAGCATCCCTTATCAGCCCAAAACCATGTCATATCAAGGCTTGATACTGTAAATAATTACGTCCCAGGAGAGATTCGAACTCCCGACCGACGCCTTAGAAGGGCGTTGCTCTATCCAGCTGAGCTACTGGGACATGTTGTTATGTAGTGTTCTGTTGGTGAGTACCTCACCGACAAGATTTATTATATTACTATTGTTCTTTAAAGTCAACGGTTTTTCGAAAGTTTTTTCACAAGGGGCAAATGCTGCACCCTTATGAAATACCTTCCAATGTGACAGTGTTTTCGAGGTCTTGTATGACCTGACCTTCGTCTGTGAAAAACTGTACGTTTGCTTCGCTTCCATCTAGTGTCAGTATAGCGTAGCTGCGCTCTTTTCGCACTCTTGGCAGGTGCACGCTGCCTGGGTTAATGAGTAGTTTACCTCTTAGCCACTCACTGCCTGGGATGTGCGAGTGGCCAAAGCAGATGATGTCTGCACCTAGCTCTTCTGCACGGTAGTAGACTTGAAGCAAGGATTGTTTGATGCCATGCAGATGTCCGTGAGTGAGAAATAGTTTTCCGCCTCCATCAAGTGGGAGCAGGAGCTCTTCTTCAAAATCGCCCATAAAGTCACAATTTCCTTTGACGACTTTGTATCCTTCGAGTGCTGGGTGGTTCGTTTCGAGTTCTGAATCTCCACAGTGAATCATCATGTCGACTTCAGCCGCATGCCGTTTGGCAATGGTTTGAAGTTCGTCTGTGAGTCCATGACTGTCACTAATGATGAGTATCTTCATGGCTTCATTCCCCCTTATTCATTTGCGTCTAGCAGTGATGAAAGCTTTTGAAGCGCGACCGCTCGATGGCTGATCTTGTTTTTCTCTTCTGGTGATAATTCGGCCATCGTCTGGTCTTTGTCTTTGACGATGAAAATTGGGTCATATCCGAAGCCGTTTTCGCCGATTGGTTCCTCTGCGATAAAACCTTCTACTGATCCTTCTACCGTCTTTGTTTCTTTACCTGGTATGCTGACAGCCAGGGCACATCTGAATCTAGCTGTGCGGTCTTCTTTTTCAATGCCTTGAAGTTCGCTCAGCACTTTTTCTACATTCTCAGCATCGTTTTTATGCTCTCCAGCGTATCTGGCTGAATAGACGCCAGGTTTTCCGCCAAGATAGTCAATCGACAAACCAGAATCGTCTGCAATGACCATTTCACCCGCTTTGGCTTGAATCGCCTCGGCTTTGATAATGGCATTTTCTTCGAAGGTATGTCCTGTTTCTTCAATTTCTTCAGTAAAGCTGATGTCTGCTAGTGTTTTGACCGTGAATCCTTTTGGCTCAAGAATGGCTTTGAATTCTTTCGCTTTGCCCGCATTGTGCGTTGCAATGATGGCTGTTTTCATCCTGATCAAACCCTTCTTTTTATTCGATGACTTCTCCTGTCACTGCTTTTTGCTTTTCGATTAATTCTTTGATGCCCTTTTCGGCTAAATCAAGCAGTCCGTTTAGCTGTTCTCTTGAGAATGTCGCTTCTTCGCCTGTGCCTTGAAGTTCAACAAAGCGTCCAGCGCCTGTCATGATAACATTCATATCTACTTCAGCTGAAGAATCTTCTTCATAATTTAAATCTAACAGAAGACCCTGCTGAGAATCAATTCCGACGGATATCGCCGCTAAATAATCAGTGATCGGGTTTTGTTTGATGACTCCTTCTGCTCGAAGCTTTTGAATCGCAAGTGTCATGGCGACAAAAGCACCTGTAATGGATGCTGTGCGTGTGCCGCCGTCTGCTTGAATGACATCACAGTCAATCCAAATCGTGCGTTCGCCAAGCTTTTCTAAGTCAACGACTGCACGGAGTGCTCGTCCAATTAATCGCTGAATTTCCATTGTACGTCCTGTCACTTTTCCTTTAGATGATTCTCTAATGGTTCTTTGAGCAGTTGCTCTTGGAAGCATGCTATATTCTGCTGTAATCCAGCCTTTTCCTTCTCCTCTTAAAAAAGGAGGTACGCGGTCTTCGATGGATGCGTTACAAATCACCTTCGTATTGCCCGCTGAGATTAAGACAGAGCCTTCTGGATGCGTAATGTAGCCTGCCTCTATTTCAACTTTTCTTAATTCATCATAGTGTCTTTCATCTAATCTCATGATTTACCTCCGTTACAATATACATTCCGCGCGTATGCCAGCGGGGTTCTCCTACTAACTTTGACAACCTCGGCTCGTTCTAATCGCTTGGAATAAAAAAGAGGCAGCGAATATGCATGCCTCTTTTTCTCCATTATATCAATGTGTGCCGTTAAAAACTACCTGTATTCACTTGTTCTGGTCTTGAAACTGGCTCTGTCAGCTCTGTTCCTTTTTCGTTCACAAGTTCAGCCTTGCCGTTTACCTTAACGGAGACGCTTTTGACGTCCGGCAGCTCTGTTAATGTGAGCACAATGCTATCAAGAACTTTTTGTGAAATCACCTTTTTCTTTTCATTCGCGCTGCCGAAAATGGATTCGTTGAAATCAAGTGTCACATGCCCGTCTTTTACTTTCGGGATATCATTCAGCTTGACATCTTGATCAAAGTCTGTGAGCAAATGGCTTTTTTTGCTTGGTCCAGAAACGAGCTCATCAATGGCCGCTGTAATTTGATCATCCTCATCTTTTGGCGCCCTTTTGGTCACCGGAACATAATACGTCTGTTCATCAGATTCAGCTAAGTAATAAACCGTCACTGGCTTTGTCGATGTCATATCAGCAGCAGCCTCGTGCTGAATATTAATACCGTCTTCTCTGCTTAAATCATCTGAAATCGGTGTACCGTTCACAGGCATTTCTTTTAGTTCATGACCATTCATTTTCAATTTGACTTTGGCGATAGAATCAAACTGTGTTAACGTCCAAGTGACAGATTGCAGGATGCGCTGTTCATCTTCTTTTTTATAGTTTTTGAATTCATTTGAAAAATCCACTACGGCCGTTCCGTCTTTAATATCGACAGATACGCTCGTGTCGGCCGGCAAAACAGCCCGGAATCCATTTGGCATGAGGTTCGAAATCGGTCCTCCGTCCACAAGGTATTCAAGGGTTTGTTTGGCACTTCCTTCATTTTTCGGCAGTGGCATGGATTGAGAGACGACATACCCGTTTTTATCAATTAAATATAATTCTCTCATGACTGTATCTGCCTGCTTCTCTTCTTTTCCTTCTTTGGCTGTTTGTTTATCTTCTTTATTATCTTTCACATATGTGACGTTTTGTGGCGGGTCAATCTCTGTTTTCGCTTGGTCTGTTTGAAACAATCCGCATCCTGACAAAAGCATGGCTGACGCGATACACGTCACAGCTGCTGTAGATCCTTTTTTCAGCATACTTCACCCTCCTCTAGTAGTTTGTACTACTATGTATACGAGCTCCCTCTGCGGATTAGACCCTTTTCATAAAAAAATAACCCACCACAAGAAGAAGCGGGTTATTGCTGATAGACGTGTTCGAGTGATACGGTTTCGACCTTCCCTGGCAGGTAGCCAAACCAGTCACGAGCGATGTTTTCAAAATTTTGCTGCTGCCCTGTTGTATAGAATGTATGAACAGGCGCTTCCTTAGAAGTGTTTAACAGTCCTTTATAGGAAAGAATTGTACTCGCTTCCCTAGCGGTCTCATCCCCTGATGAAATGATGCTTACATCACTGCCCATAAAGCGCTGAATCGACTCTTTTAAAATCGGATAGTGTGTGCAGCCAAGAATGAGTGTATCAATTCCTGTTTCTTTCATCGGTTCAAGGGAATCTTTCACCACTTCATCTGCTGTCTGATCTAAAAATGTACCGCTTTCCACAAAGGGAACAAGCAGCGGACATGCCAGACTTTGAACCGCTAGTCCTGCTTTTAAAGATAGCAGAGCTTCTTTGTAAGCCTCACTTTTGATCGTATTGGCTGTACCGATGACACCAATCTGCTGGTTGTTTGTCACCTTGATCGCTGTGCGAGCACCGGGCTGAATCACACCAATGACCGGGATATCGAGTGTTGCTTTGATTTCATCAAGGGCAATTGCCGTCGCTGTGTTGCATGCGATGACGAGCATTTTAATATGGTGATGTCTTAATAAGTAGTGTGCCATTTCCCAAGTATATTGAAGAACTTCTTCTTCTTTCCGTGGGCCATACGGGCACCGTTTTGTATCGCCTACGTAAATGATTTTTTCTTTTGGCAGTTGTCTCATGATTTCCTTTGCAACGGTTAAACCGCCGACGCCGGAATCAATGACGCCAATTGGTTGATCCAACAAAATCGCCTCATTTTCTTTTCATTTGCTGCTGTAGTTTCGTTAAGGATTGATTGAAAACGATGGCTTCTTCTTCTGAGAAAGCCCCTAGAAGTTCACTGACGTATTCTTGGCGTTTAACAATCACTTCTTGAATGATCCGCTCGCCTTCAGGCAATAAATGAATGCGAACCACGCGGCGGTCAGAAGGATCTTTTACTCGTTCGACAAGTTCACTTTTTTCCATTCGATCAATTAAGTCGGTGGTTGTACTGCAAGCCAAATACATCTTTTGTGATAGCTCACCTATTGTCATATCTCCGAATTCATAAAGCCACTGAAGCCCTACAAATTGAGGAGGTGTAATCGTATATTGATTCAGGATTTCTCTGCCTTTTTGCTTAATAATTGCAGCAATATGGCGCAATGATTTTTCAATCTCTGCTACATGGTCGAACTCATTCGTTTCCATTTCATTGATACCTCACTATAGCATCTCACTTTGATTAAAACGTACATTCCTATTTTCCTCGTTTTTCAGAGAAAATGCAAGAAGAGACTCATGGAAACCATATAGAAATAACCGGTTCCTCCCTTGTATGGAAGGAAAACCGGCTGACTTTAGAGCTCTAGCTCACCCATACGCAGAAGCTCGACTACGGCCTGTGAACGACCTTTGACTCCTAGCTTTTGCATGGCATTTGGAATGCATACCTTTTGCAAATGATTATAGCGTAGATGATTATTTAAATCTATAGTGAAAGTTCATCTTCCCGTTAGGATGAATGACGATACGGTCAATGAGTTTGTCAAACACATGCTTTAAATCTTTTTCCCTATCCTCAAGTTCTCGGAGAACTGCCTTCATTTCAACCATTGAATTTTTCTCATCCTGTACTTGTTGTAATGAAAATAAACTCTGCTCAAGCATAGTTATTTTAGATTGAATGTCATTACGTTTTATTTGAAACTCGGATTTGGTAATCAATTGATCTTCCAAGTATAACTCCAATAACCTTTTGTTCTGAGTCTCTAAGGATTTTAACTCTACTTTTATTGATTTAATTTGTTTTTCCTTTTGCTCAAAAGCATTTCTTTTAAAATCGTGTGATATATCCTTGGAGAATTCGATGAGGTTTTCAATGATTAAATCCCTAACCTCTTCATAAGTAATTGGAACATGGTTAACACAACCTTCTTGACCCGCTCTTCTGAAATTACTGCATTTAACATATTTCCAATACGTTTTTTCTCCATTTTGTTTGACTCTACTTGTTTGAATAATGACCATGTTAGAACCACATTTACCGCAAATGAGTAATTGTCTCAACTCATTCCACGGTGTGAATTTAGTTTTTTTATTGACAGTAGGTTTATTGTTTGCTTTTTCCCAATCCTCTCTCGATACAATCGGAGGGCAAAAGTCTTCGTAAATATTCCACTTTTCGGGTGGATTCCTAATAAATTTTTTTCGACCATCAACTTTTATTGTAGTATGCCTATTAGCTATATGCACGCCGCAATATATAGGGTTTTTCAATATTGTTTGAACTGTTGTAAGCTGCCAATTGCTACGTTTTTTTGGAGGTGGTATTTCACCTAGCTTACATTTTTCTTGCAAAGCGTATGTAACCCTTTTCTGGCCCAAGCCCTCGTTATTATAAAGATGAAAAATCAATCTAATAACTTGCGCTTCATTTTCGTTAATCACAAGGTGTTTGCCTTCTTTCATATAACCATAGGGTACTCGACCAGAATGTTCCCCACGCCTTGCTTTTGCTGCAAGTACACCACTTATATTGACTGACATTGACTTAGGTAACTGCTCCGCAAACAGGGCAGACATTTCAAATTTCATTGACGCTTTACTCTCGTAAAGGGAGTCATAATCTTCTTCGAGTGTAACGACACGAACCCCATTAGACACTAGAATCTCTCTGATATATAACGCATCTTTTAGGTCACGTGCAAGACGTGTGATGGATTTAAAAATCACCATTTTTATTTCTTTCTTTTTCGCCAATGAAAAAATGTATTTCATTGCTGCCCTATCTTCAAGGACGGTTCCGCTAATACCATCATCTAACAAAACAGAACGGTCATCCCATTCATAATTATGTTGTTCGATCCAATACCTGCAAACGTCGATCTGGTTTTCTTTAGAACTTATTTGTTCATCTCTGTCCGTCGAAACCCTTGTATAAACTTTATAAGGGTAGTCGTCATATTTGATGATTTCTTCAACTAATGATTTTTTGCGGAAATACATATAACACACCCCAATTGTTAATTGTTCTTACTAAATTATAACATCTCGAATGTCAATTCCGTAATATTCTCAATTTGGAAAAAAACATTATTTCATCCTCTTATTAATTCAATAATATGATAGACTTATCTGGAAAATATTTGTTTCGGAGGGTCTATATTGAATCTTATTAAAACTTTTTTCCTTTTAATTTTGTGTACATGTACCTTATTCATAACTGCTTGTGGCAAAGCAGAAAACACATCCACAAGTGACTCCAGTAAAAAAGAAGAAAGCATTAAAACTAAAGAAAAATTAAATGTAAAGATCACCTTGAATAAAAAAATTAAAGACAATAAAAAAATTCTCATTAGCGGAAAAAGCAACTTACCTAAAGAGACAAAAATAAACATTTACTTAGATGCACCAAATTCTGATCAAAGCGAGCTAGCTAAGGGAATAGTTAAAGAAGGTGGAATGTTTGATTATCAATTTTCTAATGAAGAAGGCGAGGATTTTGACGGAGGGAAGTATATTGCTTATGTAGAAACGTTACCCGAAAATCTGCAAACTGACCATGTTAAAGAGATTTTTGGAGAAGATGGGGCTAATCTTGCGGGTTCTAATGTTAGCGGTGAAAATGGTCGAGTAGCTACTGCTGAAATTAATTTTAAAATTAAGAACTCCTCAAAAGTTAAACAAAAAAGTAAGAAAGACAATGCTGCAGAAGTTACTAAAAAGAAGGATAAAGAACTGTCTACTTTGAAAAGTGAGGCGGAATATGAAATTGAATCTATTGTAGAGGATAATTACAAGACTGCCTCAATTGAAAAGATCGAAATTAATCAAGATATGAGTACTGACCAAGATAACAAACTAATCGCTCTTGTTTACCTGTCGTTTGATTTTAAAAATTCTGCTCAAACTTCTTATAACATGGTGGAAATGTTTAGTGATGATTTAGCTTCAAAAATTGGAACTGACAATAACACGATTAACCAAATCGCTGTATTTTGGAAAGTTCCTTATATAGATGAAGATGAAATATTAGCTAAATTCTCATACGAACGTTCAGGAGAACAAATGATAATCACTGATAAAGTATCTTCTTTAAGATGACCCTTCGACTTGAAGGGTTTTTTATTTACATTTATAATCGAACATACATTCTTTTATAGGAGGGTACGGCGTGACCGATCTTGAAAGGAAGTTATACAGAATCATCTATAACATGAGCAGATTCAGACGAAACCCATCAATAGATGAGCTTAAACGGAAAACAGGTAAAGACGAAAAGTCCATTAGAAAAGCCGTTAGAAACCTTATGACTAGAAATGAACTGGCGTGGGATAAGGAGAAGAAGGAATGGCGATTTAAATAAAAAATGCCCTTCCAATGGAGGGGCTGTGTTAATGACTATCTTCTTTTGAATATTTCTTAATCAGCGTTTCACTAATCCTGCTTACGATATAGATCGCAACCGCTAAAATCAACATCAATGGAAACATACTTAAGCGATCATCTGCAACATAAACAATTATCCCCACAACTACAGCCACTGCGATTGCCGTTAAAAAATGCTTCACCACCATCTCACCCCTTTGTATAAATCATATACATTTTATTACATAAAAGCTGGCATTAAAAGACTTTTTTATCTATAATTATAAATGAATTACATTTTTTCCAGAAAGAGGGTTGATGAAAATCTTCAAATCTTTGTTTCTTGCATGTTTGTCTGTGGTATTAGTGTTTTCTGTAAGTACTCCTTTAATGGCGCAGCATAATGAAGTGATTCCGAAAAAACAAGTAAACTACGAATCTTCTTTAATCAACAAGAATTTATTAAACACTGAATTGGAAGCTCAAGCAAAATGGGACGGTCAATTTACTTCAACTTACACTATACCAGCTTATGTAGTTGCATCAGCTGCATCCTCCGGTATGTACCATATTACAAGATATTTAACCGCAACTTTTCAACTTGGTCCAGCTGCAGCAGTTGCATTTACTGGAATGGTAACCGGTTATGTAGCATCAAAAGGTGATATAAAATTAAAGTCAGTACAAAAGTACAGATGGATTAAGAAATATACCAAAGCAGAGTATCAAGCAACAACAAAAATATATGTTAAAGGTAAGTACAAAACGACCAAAACAAAAAAGTGGATTTCAGAAGTAGATACTAACATTGATAGCGTTAATTAAATACCAAACAAAAAAAGCCCCTCCGATAAGGAAGGGCTTTTCATTTACTTTTGTTTTACCTGAACGTATTTCGTGGCAGCAGTGATGTACAGTCCTGATTTCAGTTTATACATTTTCGATCCGTTTACGTTGACGGTTTTATCAATTGTAAAAGCCTCTCCCGACTTTACTTTTTTGTGCTTTGCTGACCAACTTGACTTATCATAGACCCATAGCCACCCGTCAGCATTCGGCTTCACCACGGCCATTTTAACGCCTTTTGGCGCCGTTTCCTTTTTAGGCTTTGTTTTAGTTGAAGAAGATACCTTTTTGAGTCCGACGGCTGCCGCAATCCCATCAGCATGACCCTCGGCCAATAGGTTCAGGAACGAATCTTGTCTTAACAGCGCTGCGTCTTCTTTACGATCAATAAAAAGGTTCTCGGTTAGAATCGCTGGCATATTTGTTTCTCGCAATACTGCAAGATCTTTAGACTTGGTACCACGGTCCCCTACTTTACCTTTAATTTTTCTATAGATCGCATCATGTACGATCTTTTGCTGCTTGCCAGTGCTGGATGCTGCTGATAGCTTATCAAAACGAAACGTCTCAAAGCCTGTGCCACCAGCAGCATTGATATGGATTGAAACAAAATACTCAGCACCCCAATTATTTGCTAGTCTTGCTCTTTGAGACGGATCAATATAAACATCGGTTGATCGTGTGAGCTTAACTGATGCCCCATACACCTTTTCAAGAATCACTTTTGTTTTCTTTGCGATAGTTAGTACAAGGTCTTTTTCTTTTAATCCGTTTGCAGTCGCTCCTGGATCGTGCCCGCCGTGTCCCGGATCAATCATAATTTTCTTTGTCATATTAAATCTCTCCAATCATTTTTTGGATAAAAAAAGCCGCCTAGGGCAGCCCTTTACTTCGTTAATCCTTTTTGTTTTAGGACTTCTTTTTGTTTCTTTCCTTTAGATGTCACATAGTTGTTCTTAAACCATGTGATGAGCATCATAACCGTTGTAAAGAGTGTTGAGCCAGCTACATATAAAACATCTGCTAAATTGTTTACTGATTCTTCATCCAATGGTAAAGGTGTCTTTCCAAACATCACTAAAAACTGATTAATCAAAGCAACTAAAAGAAGCACCGTACGGATCACAGTGCCTTTGTCTAAATTATTCATATTCAATTCCCCATTTCTTTTATTTTTGGTTTCTTTCGATACGATCTAGTTTTTCAATGACAACGTCATATTTCTCACTGAATTTTTCTAGCACATGGTTTTGAGCATCTATTTGCTCAATAAGTTTGTTTTCACGCTCTTTTGTTGTGTTGAGCACATAAAACAGCACCCAACAAAACAACACCGCAAACGGTCCTTGTGTCATTAAATACTGCGCCAAATCCATTTCCATTTCACTCACCTACTCCCTCATTTTGTCCACCTCCTTTCGAAGGCAAAATAAAAAGCACCTGTTAAGATGCTGTTGTTCCTAAATCCGCAGAAGCAGCTGGCTTATCAAACGAAACGCCAGTGATCTGCTCAAACTCTTCTTTTGTTATTACTTCTAATGCGACATATTTCCGCATGATCTCAAGAGTGTAAACGCCCCAATCCCAAAATACTTTTATATCGGCAGCCGTTGGATAAATCATGATGCCCCGCCTTTCTGCAACTGCGAAAGCTGTAATGTAAGGAGAGCGACTTGTTTTTTTAGCATCGTTACATCATCTCCGTCTGTTAAGAGACGTTTCCATCCTCGAAAGCCTTGTGCATGGAACGTGCCAATCCAAGTCATATTATCAAATGATCTCGTGGCAATAATCCTTTTGTAATTAACTTCATTTTGTACATATGATGTTTCTAAAACTTCAATGTAATAGAAACTGGAATCATTCTCTACAGGCAGATTTATCAGATTTGCTCCCATATAAAAACCCGTTGGCAGTAAAAAAATATCAGTACCGTTTGGCAACCTTGCAACTTTACCGTCGTTAGGTGTAAGCCTGTGCAGCTGGCCGTTATTCCAGTTACTTTTTTCTGATTCCGTTACGTGAATCTTTTTGTTTTCAAGGTGCGGATCAACGTATTCTTTTGCCGCTTCCAGCGCCGCCGCTACTTTATCTTTTGCACCAGCAGGTGTTTCCGCGTGAGCATCCGTGTATTTATTGGCTGCCTTAAGCGCAGCATCTACTTTAGACTGCGCGCCTTCCTTTGTTTCGATCTTTTCCAAGTCCTCAAACTTGGCCCTCAAATCTGCAATCGTTTTAATAGACTCATCGTAAAGCTCATTTATCTTAGCTCTTAATGCCTCAAACTCATCCACGTAATACTCCGTTATCGGCACAATATCTTGATCAATGAGGGACTTTGAAATGTTAAAAGAGAACTGATGCACAGACAAAGATTGATCATTTGCATAGTACAAATTCAACTCAGCTTGTACGTCTCCATAATGCTTGATCTCTTGATCAGACAAGATGTATTCCGCTTGACCTTCCACTCGATCAATAATAGTTACGTCTCGAATGAATCGGCTGCCGTCGGCCATAACTAATACAAGTTTGCCTGTGACAGCTGCCAGAGGCAATGGAACTCCGTCTTTCGTGAGATGAAATACTAATCTAGCTGTCTGTCGATCTTGTGTCCAAAAATTAATACTGGTTGATACACTTGAACTGGTATATGCGTTTACATTGAAATCAAGTGGACCGTTCTTATGAATCATTTGTTATCACCTCACTCAAATTACATTTTCTATTGTTTTAATTGGATCGACACTATTATCTTTCAAGCTGCCTTCTGCGCCAGCTCCTTTAAGTCGATTGCCGAAATGCTGAATACGAGAACACTTGCTAGTAAAATACATCGCGTATCTGCATTTTTTTCCGCGCACTTTGTTGAATCTTGCTGCTGAATCTGTGACTCCATCCATGAAGATAATTCCGTAATACGGGTTTGAGGATGATGTTCTTTTACCGGCGTTTTGAATATCGCTGAAATCAACGTTTATGTCCTCTGAATCACCTGAAACAGAAATCCCTGAATATCCAACTTCACGTAAAGTTGTGTAAGTTATATCAATATTTTTACTACCTAATTCCACACGCACGCCGTTTCCTTCGATGTCTCGTCCAACGTTTAGATCAGCTTTACCATTGCTGCAGCGTGTTAAGAGTACCCCGTGATGTTTGATGTCTCTAAATTGGTTGTTAGACACCAAAAAGCCATCCACGTCTGATAAATGGATAGCGTGCTTGACCTTTACGCCATTGATTTTATTACCGGAAACATCCACGTCGTCAATTTTTTGAATCCCTTTACGGCCATATACCTGAATGGCATGACGCACTTTGATATTGGTGAAGGTGTTATCTTTGACTGATAGACGCTTTACCTTGTTGACCCTGTTCGTAGGATTGCCGTTTGCATCTTGCGTGTAAACCGATTCAACTCTTGGAATCATGAGCCTTACGCCGGATGCACAATTTTTAAATCGGTTTCGGCTTATTAAAACGTCTTCCCATTTGTTCCCTGAAATTGCGTACTCGGTCGTATCTTCAAAATCGTTGTTTTCGATACGAATATCAGAATACCAAAAGCCATCAGTGCTGGTGTGAGAATCTATCCCCCTCGCATATCCTCCTAGATTCTCTGATCTGCTGAAATAGCAATCCCTAACGGTAACATGCTTGCTCACGGTTTGGTCATAAGCTCCAAATGCACCGAAGTTGCCCGCCGATCTCATCAAGTCCAGCTGGACAGCAGCAGAAAACCATCTGTCGCCTTTATAATCAGCAAAACCTTTAAACCATACATTCTCTATTAATACGTGTTTATTACCTGCACAATCAAACGCATGACCGCCGCACACATCCTTGATTGTGATGTCGCGGATGATAATGCGCTCAGCATGAGCGAATCCCAAGACTGAACATTGCTCTTTGATCTCTCCCCCTGCACTATCAAACACCCCTTGACCGTCGATCAGTAGGTTTCCGTGGCCATTATAACCTTGAGTCCGATCGTCTTTATCCCCATTTACAAGCATTGATCCTACAAAGCCACGCCTTATAACGGCACCAGCTTGTAAGGTTAAATGTGTATTTTTATAGATGCGTGCTGTTTCCATCAGCTTGTATTTTCCGGGTGGCACGACAATATGCACAGGATATAATTTCGCAAGGCTTAGCGCAGCTTTAAAGCCCGCTGTGAAGCTCCCGTATTTCTTGATGAATTTTTTGAGATTGAGAGAAACTGCAGAATCTTCAATTTCTTGCTCAAGTATTTGGAAATCATAATCAAGACGATCTTTTGCGGTGGGATGAATGGATGCATCCCTAGCGACACGAATATCAACCACTTCTTTAACATCTTTTCCATCGTGATTTAATACTAGATTGATAATCCTTGACCACATGTTGTCTATTCGATTGGCAACAGAGAATAACCCATGTTTGATTTGATTCGATGTATGAGCTATATCGTTTGTTTTATGCCGTTTCAAATCATCTGCATTCTGATTCAAATGAGTTTCTATAGACTGCATATCCTCTCGCAGCTGCTCTGCGTATTTCGAGTTTCGGGTTGTATCATATTGTTTTCTCAGCCTTACCATGTTCTCACTCTCCTTTTTGGCAAAAATAAAAAGACCCTATCTAAGCGTCTTGAGCATGTCATTTATATACCGTTGTAAATTTTTCATTTTCTTCACTTGGTCTACATTAATACGCTGAATGTCCTTGCGGAAGTTCGCAAATGTTATCGTTGGGCTGCTATACGGATTGAGAGGGTTATGCTGAATTGATACGACCCTTAGATCATCCTCAAAGGTTATTCCGTCTGCAGTGTCAGCGATGACATGTATCGTGTCACCTAACCAGAAATCTTGTTCAATTTCAAGAAGTTTTGGTTCATATATTTTCTGAAACTCCACCTCTACTGTCATTTCAGGATATGGATTTACATGCTTTTTTAATGCTGAAATGATGCTGCTAGATTTTTTGTATCTCTCATCTTTTATCGGCTCCGCCCAGCGTGGTTTACCTTCGATCAAAAATTTGTCTTCATCAGGATGAATATATAGAACTGGTTCAAATATATACTCAGGCTCTTTCTCTTCTTTTGACTCTTCTTTACCATCTTCTTTCGTTTTGCCATCACCTTTTGATTCAGAGACGGAATCTGTTTCTTTTTGTGCGCCGTATCCCCACGCACGAGTGGTACAATTCTGAGAATCTGTCGTAATAGTAATGCCTGGCATGTTATAACGACTATCAAGCACAAAGTCTATTTCTTGTCCCATTTTTTTGTAAACATGGATTTTGTAATTATCCACGTCTAACTCTATGCCATAATCTTCAATGATTTCATCCATCAATTCTGTGGAATTCTTTTCACCGAAGTTTTCTTGTTCTGCGGAAGGAATTTCACCCGCTTTTGCATGTATGACATACTTGAAATCAGTTCCTTTAAGAGCAATATCAAGCGCTTCTTTTATGCTTAATTTCTTAGAAACTGTTTTTTCAATTCTGTTATTAATTAACAGAACGGAGAAAATATGCGCAGCTGTAACCGTTTTTGTTAGCACTCCATTTTCCTGATGCAAACTTACATTCGTAATGTAGTATTTTTGATGATTATATTTCTTTTCATCAAGATATAAAACATTGTCAACAATTAACAGCTCAAACTCTGCACCATTTTCCTGTGTGCGTGGCAGTGTAAAACTAAACGATTTTTTACCTGTTGGATCGGCTGTAAAATCAACAGACACGCCCGTGATCTCTATGACATCCTTTCCATCCTTACTTGATACGTGAAGCTGTGGAAAATCCACATCAGACGGCAAATTTTGATTGAGTGGCATGTCTATCCCATCGTATTCCTTACTTGGAAACTCAGGGCCCGTTGGTGTTTCTGGTTCACTCGGTTCTTCTGGTAGATCATCCAAATTATCATATTGTGTGAGCTTGTAAGTAAAGATGATGCTGTTTAATTTTGTAGCATAATTGATATCAGTGGCGTAACCAGCTTTTGAAACTGCTGCAGTAGCCTTTTTATAATCTTTTTCCCCTACCACATCTTTATATCGACTCAAACGAGTATACAAACTTCCTAAATCCGCGAGACTCTCAGCATATGATGGATACTTTCTAAAGCGCGCTTGTACTCTCGTTTCATTGCCGTGCTTGTCCTGTTCTTTGGTCCACATTAATACATATTTTCCGTTATAAGTCCCTTTGACTCCAAAGAGGTTGTAAGCTTGTTTAGATAGATCGCTTGCTCCGAAGCCACTTTCAAGGCACCCTTGAGCAATGACAAGGCTTGCAAGAACGTTGTATTTTTTGTAAACCTTTTGCGCTCCCGGTGCCAGTTTTTTGATAAAATCAGCCGCAGCCATGCCATCCCTCCTTATGCATAATAGAATCTCGTGTCGAAAACAATTTCAATTTCGCTTGCGTTTTGTATTTCAAAGTCGTTACGTCCAATATCAAGTGAGGGAAGCCTACCAGATGTCTTTAGACGCTTCTTGTTCGCAATGGTGTACTGTTTCACAAAAGAAACTTCCCTTGAATTAGATAATTCATCTTCAATTTTCAAACGCTCACCTGTCGTATGATTGATGATAGTCACACCTTTTCCTTTAGCTTTCAACGTGACTTGGTAATCATGACAAAGTGGGTTAATACTAAAATCTCCAATGTTATATATGCTGAACGTTTTTTTATTCTTGAATGAATACTCTAGGTCATCACGCATCTCAATATTCATTCCGGGACTCCATCGCTCACCCTCGAATGCTTGAGGATTTAGTGATGTACTTTTTGATTCTGCTGCCCCTAAAACATCCGTAAATTCTACAGTAAACACAACGTGATTCTTTTCTTTTTCTTTCGGCACTGAAAAGTTCCCCTCACAAGTAACTCGAAAGCGCCTATTAGGGAATAAATCACAAGAAATAAAATAAGGGTATGGTTTAACCAATAAAGCATAAAGCTCACTTCTATAACTATAAAAATTCTCAGCGATTCTAGAGTTCATGTATATTTCAACTTGAATTGATCTCTCTTTGTACTGTACGTCCCGTGGATGCTGTGGCAAAATGATTCCATTCACTCTCTGTAATGTCACTTTCTCAAATTCAACAATTGGTGAGGCAGGTGTCAGACTCAACGGTTGAAAATGAGGAAGCAAGTCATTTAGGCTTTGCTCACCCAGTCCATTGTTAAAATCAATATACAATTCCATCTACCTCACCCCACTCATAAATGCTTCTTTTCTGTATCTGTCTCCAGTGGTTTGATCAACTTTACGCCCATCAATTTTGAAGTTAGGGTCCTTCGCAATTAATTGTTCAAACCCCTTCTGCATCATCATTAATCCTTGAGACAGCAGGTCTATTTGTTGAGCCATCAGACCAATTTGCTTGTTTTGATTCTCAATCATCTGTCTCATGTCAGATCCGTCTTGCTGCCTGCTCTGAGGCTTGTCTCCTTTGTTACTAATACGGTCAAGCATCTGTAAAGCCGTGGAGATCATACCATCCCCAAAACTAGGCACTCCAAGCTCTTTACCGAGATTAGAGTATAACTGTAAAGAGCGTTTACGATACTTAGGCTCCGTCGTGATCGCATATTCTCGCCAGCCGTTTTCTCCCAGTTGCGCAATTTGATGATTGTCAATGACACCACCAGATGCATAACCGATGTAAGGGCCACCGCGCGCCATAGATTTAAGACCCGGGTGATTGTATATTCCGCCGTATCTTTTGTTTAAATAGTTAATCGCGGCAACAATTTGATGAACTGGATGTTTGATGTTTCCGTATCCGGGCTTTTTGTATGCAGAAAATGTACTTGGTATAAACTGCATAAGCCCTTGTGATGGGTGTCCTGCTTTCCAGTTACTATCCCATCTGTTAACTAATGTCGGGTTTCCGCTTGATTCCTTCATGGCAATGGTTTCTAATGCTTTTGCATAGGATGGGGAAATGCCTGTGATACCGATAGCTTGTGCAACCCACTTTTTGACCGCAGCACTACCACCTACACCTTTGAATGACCCTCCGTCCCCTCCAAAATCACCTAATGATTTCGTTAGAAACCCCAAAGCACCTTTTTGGATCGTCTTTAAAATACCTGTTCCAAGACCATCTATTCCTTTACCAGTTTTAAACGGGATAAGACCACCAAATATATTGCTGATAATTTTCTTTGGACCAGCCATCACAAGATCAAACATATCTGATCCAAAATCTTTCACCTTGCCGACTACTTCACCAGCTTTTTTAACACCTTTTTTAAAGAAATCACCAACGCCGCCAGCATAACCCGGTAATCCCTGTGAAGTGACTTTTTTGGTCTCGTCATGTGGCAGTACCGATGTTCCGCGAGGTAAATCCCAAATTTGAGGGCCACCAACGCCGACCATATATGTTCCAATACCCGGAGTATGAGCAAGCTCATATCCTTCCTCACCTACAAGCGCGCGGCCACCCGGATGATAGTCAGTTCCTTTGGCGTAAGAATGCTTTGCTCCATCCTTTTTGCCCCCATATCCTTTAGGTTTCCAAGTTGGGATAGTTTTTAAGTTCATGAATTCAAGAACTTTATTAATACCACCAGTAATGGTATTGACCACACCTGCTAAATCCACAAGAAACGTATCCCAAGCGCCGAGAACTTCACCAGTCTCCCAATCAACTTGCTCGATATGTCCTGCAGCCTGTTTTTTCGCTTCTTTTACAACGCCCTTATGACTTTTTTCAGCTTCATTTATTGTTTTTTCTTTTTGTTTTTCCGCTGCCTTTACCGTAGCATCATGTTCCTTTTTGGTAATAGTACCTTTGACGTAATACTGGTCATCTGCAGCTTTCACAACTGCATTGTATTGTTTTTCAGCATTACTAATAACTTTGTCTTTTGCTGATTTACTATTTTTAACTGTCGCGGCTGCTTGTTTGGCCGACAAAGTAGACGACTCTTCTTTTAGCTTTTTAGAAATGAGCGTTTGCTCATCCTTGCTTTTTGTAAGAGCCGTTTCGACTTCTTTACTCATCTTTTGGGTGATGCCTTTGACCTCATCCCATTCTTTTTGGGTGAGAGAACGATGTTCTTTTGCTGCTTTGTCATATATTTTTTTGACTCGGCTCTCGTATTTTTCTATTTGCTTCTGCTTCTTCTCATTGCCCGTTTTAATTTTATTGAGAATATTTTCCTCATCTTTCTTTTTTAGAGAATTGTTCTTCGAATAGAAATCACCTAAAACGTCAAGGGATTTGTCAGCACTATCTTGATAGCCTTTTTTTATAGTGTCAGCCATTTTTGAGAATCGTTTATTCAAGTTGTCAGCTATCTTATCCGTTATCTTCGTTTGATTGAGATAAAGGCTATTTAATTTGGCATTGGCTTTTGTCTCCATCTCCGAATAAGCATTTACAGCTTTCGAAGTGGATTCAGACACTTTATCGCCAAAATCAATTGTTGCTGGTAAGACTCGTTTTTCAAGGTTGTCATAATATTTAAACCCTGCTTCACCAAGAAGCGTGACTCCCGTTATTAAAAGACCTACAGGACCACCAAGCAACGATAAGCCGCCTCTAAGCAAACTCACAACACCTGCGCCTTTTTTTAGGATGTTAAACAGGCCAAAACCGCCCTTTGCAAGTTTCAAAAATCCTCCTGCACCTTTTACTGCGTTTACCCCCGCCATGACTATACCTTTACCGAATTTGAGTATCTCAGGAAGAAAAGAGAGAGCAAGACCTCCAATCATACCCATAGGCCCACCAAACATCATTAAACCACCGCCAGCAATTCGAGACGCGCCGCCAAGTCCACGCATTGTCCTTGATGTTCTTGTGGCCGTTTGATTTAGACGGCCCATGCGTGTAGTCGCTAAACCAGTGTTTTGTTGTAAACGTCCCATACGAGTGGACATAACGGCCGTTGATGCTGCAGCTGTGTTGATACCAGTTGCAGCAGTTCGCGAAGCAACCCCAGCTGCAGTAACTTGTGTCGTGTATACTCCAAGACTTGTTGATGATCCTCTGACAGTGCCTGTCAGATACGTCCCAGCAGTTCTAAGCACTCTCCATCCTTCGGCCATCCTAGGAATGGCACTCAACAACAATAATGAAGCCCCACCTAAAAGGCTGAAAGCTGTTACGGCTGCACCAGTAACGGCAATTGTTTGCATAACAGAAGGAGGCAAATGATCAAACCAGTTAACGATCTTTGTTAATCCATCTGTAGTGGCGCGGATCACTGGTATAAACTGATTACCCAATGAAATGACTGCGTTATTTGCTGCAGAACGCAGGTACTCCATTGACCCCGCAAGGTTGTCCATTTGACCTTTTGCCACTTTTTCAGCCACACCGCCACTGTTTTCAATCTGCTTAGTGAACTTGTCGATCTTATCACCGCCTGCATGAAGCAAAGTGATAAAACCAGATAAGGCATGTTGACCAGCCAATTGTTTTGCGATTCGGATTTTCTCGGTTTCTGTATAATTTTTCGTTTTATCATTGATCTGATCAATGATATTTGACAATGGTCGCATACGGCCACTGGCATCAGTAACACTAAGGCCAAGTTCATGTATCGCGTTACCTGCTGGCTTCGGAGGTGCTGCAAGCCTCGTTAATGTGGATCGTAATGCGGTACCTGCCATATCTGCCTTGATTCCACTGTTCGCCATGATACCTGTTGCGGCCGCTAACTCCTCCATGCTGACACCCGCAGTTTTTGCTGCTGGCCCCGCGTATTTCATTGTTTGTCCAATCTGTTGAAGCGTGGCGTTTGAGTTGGTGAACGTGTAGGTCATGGCGTCCGCCACACGGTTTGTATCTTCTGCAGCAATGTGAAATTCCGTTAAGATGTCAGATACAATATCTGCTGTTACACCTAAATCTGTTTGCCCTGCTGCCGCAGTAGCAAGCAAGCCCGGCATAGCACCAATGATGTTATTTGTCTTATAACCAGCCATTGCAAGGTATTGCATTCCTTCGGCAACTTGTCCGTCTGTAAATTGTGTCGTAGCCCCCAAATGACGCGCCGTTTCTGTGAGACGGCCCATCTCGTCATTCGATGCATTCGCCACAGCACCGACCCTGCTCATAGCCTTTTCAAAGTCTGCGGCCACTTTAACAGCTCCACCTATTGCGACGGTGCCTGCTACACCGATACCTGTTAATGCCTTCCCTGCCATTCCCGCAGCAGAGTAGACAGATTGTAACTCTTCTGATACTTCTCCAGCGTTCTTCTTAAAAACAGAAAAAACACCAGCTGCTTTATTGCCGGTGCTTTGCAAATGCTCAAATTCTTTAGATACATCTCGCAATTCTTTTTCTAGCTTTTGATGAACAGCGATGGAGTCATTCAGTTTGCGGGCATGTATTTGTGTTTCTCGCGCATCACGGCCCTTTTCTCTCACAAGCTGTTCATATCGTTTTCGATGTTCCTGAACAATTCGACCTTGAAGGCGATATTTGTTGTTAAGTCCCTCTACTTGCGATTGTAATTGCTTTGATTTATCACCAGTATTTTTATAAATGGCCGCAGATGCCTTCATTTCAGAGTTGGTCAATCTCAATTGCCTTTGAAGCCCTGTTATACCTCTATTAAAACCCGAATCATCCAGATTGACCTTAGCGACCATATTGCCAATTGCTTGAGTCATTTATGTATCACCCCGCTTTCCTGACGAAGATTTCAAGACTTAGAATATTTGATCAATCGTAACTTCTTTATTTTTTCTTGATTCAGCGTTCAATTCTAAGAAATGATAAATATCCATTTCATCAATTTCTTTCATTCTCCATCCCTGTTCTAGGAGCTGTTTATAAATATTCTGCATTTGGTTTATTGCTCGCTCGTAGCTCCAGTCTCCGTCGGTTGCAAAAAATCGGGATCTTCTTCATCAATTTTTTTATAACCAACTACTTCGGCCAACACGCGACTGATTTCAGCAGAAATTTCAAATGACTGTAATCCTTCGGCAAATTCATCATAAGTAAACTGTTTTCCAAAAATATCAACCATGAATTTAATCTGTTCTTCTAATACTTTGATGCTTTTTTCCAAGTCCTCTGCGGTATCCTCGGCCTTTTTATTCAAACGCAAAGCATCTAGAAGTGTTTTAGCACTTGTGCGTGGCGCTACATAGGTTTTTTCTTTTTGTTCTGCATCAGACCATAATTTGATAGTGATTCTTTTCTGAGTCATAGTGACTCCCCCTTATTTTTTATTTTCCAATTAAAAAAGAGAGCTTATCAGCCCTCTAAGCACCTTTTCCAATATCAACACTGCTGCTTTTTTCTGTTTCGTCTTTGTATGCATCACCAAAAACTGATTTATAAAAGGCATCAAGATTAAAGTTTTCTGCATCTTCATCTGTGACCACTTTAAAAAGATCGTCCTGCTCACGATCAACAAATTCCGCAGACAGTTTAATGGTTTGGAAATCTGTCTTATCTTCTTTTGTCTTCCACTCATCGCCTGGAAGAGAAAAACGCCCTTTTACTAAACCGACATGACGAGACTTCCCGTTTGCTTTTGGACCTTCAAACGTCATTGCGACCCATGGTGGGGTAATGTTCTTTTTGAACAAGTACAACCCGTTTTTGTCCTGTTCGATTCCTAGCAGCTTCGCAAGAATTTCCATAGGCAGATCCCGCATTTCAATTTCAAGCTTAGTGGAACCAGTTGAAACCACTAAATCAACCAGTTTGTTATCTGCGTACTGCTTTTCGGTTGATGTTTCAGTTTCCACCTTCATATTGATTGCATATTCGTATTTTAAAATTTCAGTAGGCACAAAGAATTTCCCTTTCTTTTGCAGTGGTGCAAACTGAACATTTTCCAAACCAGTTACTGAACTGTACTCAGCCATAGTTAGCCTCCTAGTATTATATTTTTTTCAAAACGATACCCTTTTCTTATCAATCTCTCTTTCTCTAAAAAGTCATTGATGGGTATAGTGGGCGCAAAATCTAAACGTTCCATCACATCCCCGATTGCAGCCATGATGGGTTGCGGATCGGCATTGTGATAAACATCTATTTGATAGGTTGCACTATCTTGTATGGGCCTGTTATCAGCCCATTTGATCGGTTTGTAGTTGATTTCTTGCAGCACAACATACGGCGGACTCGACTTTGTACCCTCTGGGACTGCAAGCTCATAGATGTCACCTTTGTCTATTAAAGACAAAAGCGCTGGATCATTCTCCAACGCTTCAAAAATGGCATTCTTGCAAGTATCTGCACGCCTTATTAAATTTTGATTGATCATAGTTTACTCAGCGCCTGTCGATATTTATCTGCTACTCTTCGTATAGCCTCATCCCATTTTGCATCAACAGTTCTTGTAAAGAATTTTTGCGCAGGCTGATGTAATGTACCGAATTCAGGGAAATGGATTCTCCATTGAGTATCCTTCCTCGACTTAGATTTCGGCCAACCAACCGCGACGTATTTTATCCCGTCTCCATCAGTACGAAGCCGCGTAATATTAAGATCATCTTGCATGTGTTTCTGTGCTTTGTCGGACCTTGGTGTGTTTGGGTGAAGTTCATCTTTTATGACTGTTGCGCCAGCTGTAAGAGCTTCTTTATGCATCTTGCTGACCTTTCTTTGCATGTTGCCAATGGCGTTTTCTAATTCCTCTAAGCCATCGATTTGTAAATTAAACATCACTTCACCGCCTTTGCCCTAACTGTGAGGAAATGAAGCCTTGAATGATTCGGTAATATAGACTCAATTTCGTAGGTTTTCCCTTTGAATAAGATCCTCATATGTTCGTCAATGTCTTCCCGGTGGCGAATGGTGAACTTGATTGTATGTTCTTTTTGGATAGCAGCTGCCGCATAATATTCAGCACCTTTTAATCCCTCTGCTTTGGCCCAGCATTCAACCACGGTTTCCCAACCGTTGTCACCATCGACAGGTAAACGAGTCTTTTCTTTTTTCTGCTGAAACTGGATGCGATGTCTCATGTCATTCAGCATCTTTTTCACCATCCACAACCAAGTATTTGAGTTGATTGACCATTGTTGTGAGCACACCATCAAGATTTGATGTCGTTCCGGATATTTGCCTATTCTCATACCAGTGAGTCACAAAAGACATAACGGCCAGTTCTGCTCGTGCTAAATTATTAGGAAATTTCAGACCCGTTGCAGAGCTGATGTACTCTTTTGCTGCAGCGATAAAATGTAAAATCAAATCATCCTCCGCATCACCATCAATGCGGAGGTATTTTTTGGCTTTTTCAAGCTCTTTTTGTTCTGCCTCAGTCATTTGGCATCACCTTTAATCAGATTTTGGGTTTTCTAAAGCTTCGACTCTATTTTGCAATTCGGTGATCAAGTCTTTTACAGCAGAATTGAGATTTTCCAACATAACGCTGCCTTTGCCGATCGTCCGGGAATTTACTGAGCCATCACTTAGATGTTCATTTTTAATAGAGCCAGACTCTAATACTGCTGCGTCACCCTTATCACCTTTCGGCCCCTGCTCTCCTTGATCCCCTTTTTCACCTTTTGGACCTTGAGGACCTTGAGGACCTTGTTCACCAGGATCACCTTTTAATCCCTTAACAATAAGAGGATTTTCTTCACTGTTTCCTTTTACATAAACAGGCGTGATAGGCTTACCGTCTACCCCCTCCTCTGCAGATGTGTATACTCCATTACTTTCATTCAAAAAATCTTTTGCCATGTTAGATCAATTCCTTTCATTTTTTGTTTATTTTCCAGCGTCTACAGCTTTATCATCATCAGTTTCAGGTGGCTTTTCATCAATGACTTCAATTCCAGTAAATTCAGCAAACACGACAGCTTCTTCATCCCATAGCACAACATCATCCCTTTGGATAACTCGTACATCTGTTGAGTTTCTATAAAACGCTTTTCCACCTACATCAGTAGATCGGATGGAATACTGCTGACGGTCGAAAAGTTTTACTGCTTCACGCAAATCACCAATAATCAGAGGATATTTAGGTTTTGTTTTACCGCCATTTGGAAGATATTTATTTGAAATCACATGTACAGTTTTTTCAAATAATAGTTTTTTTGTTTTGTTTGTTGGATCTGGCTGTAAAAGGTATCTTCCTTGGTTGTCTTTTAACTTATCAAGATAGTTAAATCCTGACTGGTTTGTGACAAATACAGAAGTTTCATTGATAGCTGGATCGAGCTGTACATTTGTAATGTCTTTAATGTCATCTGTGGTGGAAACAGCTTTTTTGTCTAATTTGTTCAATACTTTCAAGATGTTCACGTTGCGTGTAACAGCTGATTTTTTTCCCAACCAATTGACTAAGAATTGCATGAGGGCTTCCCTCGTATCACTCAATAGATCATTTGAAAGAACTAAAATACCAGCTCGATTTTTAATGTCGTATTTAATTCTCTCAAACTTTGGATTTTCCAATTCTTCAATATCTTCTAATTCATCAATGTCGACCAGAGGCTGCATATCAGCATTTTTCTCAAGCGTTCTTGCACCTTTATTTGTGCCAACTGGAATAACATCAACCAGATTAGCCAGCGTATCAAATTGACGTCGTCTTTCGTTGATCTTTGTGGTGATGTCTTCTGGTACAATTAAGCCTCCATCTTCATCCACAGACTCTTTCATTGCAGCCAATGGTTTTGGTGCCTTACCTTTCATGATGGCATCAGCAAATAATTCTGTATGATTTAATACTTGTTTACCGCTGACATCGTTTGAAACAACCTGCGATTTAACACCCTGATCATCCTGCTGATCCTCATCACCGTAATCAACGTACATATTTCGCATTTCTTCATAGTTTTGAATTTGTTCTTTCAAAACCTGCGCCTCAGCAAGCATAGTTTTCGCTTCATCAACCTTGCCCTCATCATTTAGGGCCATGATCATATCACGTTTTTCCGCTAAAGATTGGCGTAGTTCTCTTTCTTTTACTGTCATACCTTCCTTAGCGAAGAATTGGATAGGCAGGCGTAGCAATTTGTTCTGTGTTTTTGATTTTTTCAAAATGGTTTCCTCCTCAAATTTCCCATAAAAAAACACCCCTAAATTTCTAGGAGTGCTGCATGTATGGCATTCTGTTGTTGTTTCAAGTTTATGATGTTCTCTTGATTGCTTTCAGGTTCTTTGGATAGTTTTGCAACGATCTTAGCAGGTATATTTTTGAACTGAGAAACAATGTTCTCATCTATCTGAGCTGCAACGTTTTTCTCCTCGGTGACTGCATCAGCTAACCCATATTGCAACGCCTCATCAGCTGTTAACCATGTTTCATTATCTAAAAGGTCGCGCAAGGTCGATTCTTCTAGTTTCTCTCCTGCCTTTGCCAAATAGGTTGAAACAATGCTATCAGTGATTTTGTCCAAGTCTTCTGCAGCTTTTCTAAATTCCGCTGCATTACCGATCATACCCATGTAAGGGTTATGGATCATCATCATTGAATTACTCGGCATCGTGATAGTGTCGCCAGCCATTGCAATGACAGAAGCTATGCTTCCTGCTAACGCATCGACATAAACGTTGATCTTCGCTTTATGCCGCTGCAGCATCGAGTGAATTGCTTGTCCCTCAAATACATCACCACCCGGTGAATTAATATAAAGATCAATTTCAGCGACTTCGCCCAAATCTTTCAAATCTGCTTGAAATGCTTTAGAAGAACTTTCACTAAACCAACCTTCTCCAGTAATAGAACCATACAAAGTTATTTCTGCAGAAACATCATTCAGTGGTTTCATGTTCCAATACTTCTTCTTTTTCTTCATCTCTATCACCCCCTTCCAGAGTCTTATTACTCACCCTGCTTAATTGATATTCTTTCATGATTGAAAGGGGAACTAGATTCAAATTGCCAAAATGCTCATCTCCGATTTCTCCAATACCTGTCATATCCTCTTTTTCTAGGATTTTATTAATAGTGAATGCTCCTACACGCTGCATGACTTCGTAAAATTCAGCTCTTGTTTTACTGTCTCCACGTAATTCTGTTTCCAAATTGAATTTAAAATAAAAGCCTTCTTTTAATTGAGCAGGAGTAAGGATTTTATCGTTCAATTCTTGTTCAATATTTGTCACAATAGGCTGCAAGGTTGTTTTCACGTAATCCAAAGACTGTGACTCGATATTCGAAAAGGTCGCCCGGTCCAATTCCCCAATTTTATGAGGTGGCACTTTATAGATGGAGGCTATTTGCTGACGATTCCATTTCATAGATTCAATAAATTGAGCATCTTTCATAGGCATTGTTACTTGTGAATAATCAAGACCCGCATCAAGTACCGCAATGGATTGACCTGCGTTGACTTCTTCCCAATCATCTCTAAGAACCTTCTTACTCTCTCTATTCAACAAAGACGGTGTTTTGATGACACCAAACGGTGCCCCACCATTTTTGTAAAACTTAGCATTGAATTTTGTGGCTGCCCTATTTGATCCAATATTATCTCGAATAACAGATATAGGTGTTTGACCTACGATGCCATCTAAAGATAGGTTTTTGAAGTGCAGGACTTCATGATAGTGCAGTTCAATATACTTTCCATTGATCGTAGTTGAGTACCAAACTTTCCCCGTATCCGGGTCAATATTTGTATTTGTTGACTCGGGATTAAGTGGGTAAATCGCTTTGACATCACCATCACTATTATAGACAAGACGATTGTAGCTGTTCCCCCAGGTTGCCATTCTTAACATGACAAGAGCTTTCCACGTAAAACTGGTCATATACGGGTTTACCTTATGCAAAATCATCCTGCTAATGTCGTTTTGAATAGTCTTTACGCTTCCTTCTTTGCTCTGAAATAATTTTATAGGGAGTTTGGCTGCATCTTCGGCAAGCACTTTCACACAAGCGTACACATCTGGATGTAAAATCGCATTTTCAGAAGAGACATGCTCCCCTGATGACGTTTCAACACCAGCAAATATGTTTCGAAACCACTTAGCAGGATTCAATAGAGACCCGCTATCTTCTTCCGCTACACGATTTTCAATCTTCGGTCGTCCTCGTAATAACAAATTCATTCACCCCTATCTATTTCATCTTCTTTATTTTGATTCAGGGTGATTCTGCTAATTAAAAAAGCAGTGGAAACGAAAAAAACACCTGAGACAAAAAGCCCGGTGTTTACTGATATTCTAAAACATGCAATTGCAATTAAAACCATTCCAAGTATAAGAAAAACATCCTCTAAGTATTTTGACCACTCTTTCATTCAACAGCTCTCCTTCTAAAAACTAAATTGGCCAGACTGGATATATTCATTTAAGTCAAAATGCTGATTTACTTGACTGGCTCTCACATGAGCGTTTATAAGTGCAGCTGCTGGATCAATACGTTGTGACGATTTTGATTTATCAAGCATGATATTCTCCTGCGCGTCAATCTTCGTGACGGCATTCCCCATCGCCCACGTTAATAGATCATTGTTGTCATGGATTAATTTTCGCGATTTAGCTTTCTCACGTAAATCTTTGGTCGGCTCAGATAAGGTTTGCACCCCTTGCCTAATCTCGATCATGACATATCCATCAGCTTCCATTTGTTGCGCAAATTGCGTTGCGTTATATGGATCATATCCAATCTCTTTGATTTTCCACCCTTTTTCTATTTCCATTCTTTTGATGTACGCACGAATATAGTCATAGTCAACGACAGCACCATCAGTAAGAGTTAGCCAACCTTTTTTGACCCACAAATCATACGGTACCTTGTCAGTTTTCATCCTTTCATGAAACGTATCTTCTGGCATAAAGCCATGCGCTGTAACATAATACATCCCATTTTCGAGTGGAAATTCAAAACTGGCGGCTGTTAAATCAATACGTTTTGATAGGTCAATCCCTGCATAACATTCCTTACCTTTTAAATCTGGTAGACCCTCACTCAACCCGCAATCAGACCATGCTTGCATATCCATATATCCGTTTGATCGCATGTTCACCCAAATATCCATATTTTTGGTGAGGAAATCACGCATTTTTTCCGGTACATTCAAAGCCATTTCCAAACGCCGTCTTAAATAATTTATGCCAAACTCGTGTTTTGCAAGTATCGGATTCGCTTTTTCCCATTTACTCTCGTCTTTAATATCATCATCTGCATCTAACTCATTAATCATTGCAAAGTAATGGTCATTTTTCTCTACCATATTTGGATCTAAAAGACGAGAAGCAAAATTGTACTCGACACGGTAAGCAGGATTATTCAATTCAGGTCCAGCAGTTGTGATAATTACCATTAAAGGTTGTGATCTTGCTCCCATACCCGATTCAATAACATCATATATTTCTGATGTTGGGTGAGCATGATATTCATCAATAATTCCACATTGGGGATTAAATCCATCTCCTGTTTTCCCGGCATCTTTTGCAAGTGGTGTGATAATTGATTTTGTTTTAATATGTTCAATTGTCCCATATGCTACCTTATATTTTTTTGATGGTTTATTGAGAAGATCGCTACCCTCAATTTGAGCATTTATTTCTTTCCAGCAAATCTTGGCCTGCTCTTTTTTGGTGGCACCTATATACACTTCCGACATACTTTCTCCAAGCGCCATTGCTTCATAAGACCCAACAGTTGCTAAACTTTGAGTCTTTGCATTTTTACGGCCAACTTGCCAATATACAGTTGTAAAACGGCGAGTGTCAGTATCTTTGTGGACCCATCCATAGACATTGCCAAAAATAAAAATCTGAATAGGATCAGGATCAATATTCTCGCCTGCTAATGGCCCTTTGGTATGTTTAAATTGAGTCATCCAAAAAAGAAATCTGCGTGCTTTTTCTTCATCGAATACATACGGAAACTCTTCTGTTCCTTCTCGTTCAACATCATTCAAAAAACGTTGACAAGCCCAAATGTGTTTTTGGCAAGCTACAATTTCCCCTTGTAGAACATCATTTGAGTAATCAATCATAAACTGCTTAATTGTCACACGTTATCAAACTCCTTCTCAGCAGCCGTCTTTTCCCGAATCTCCTGCGTTTTGGTGATCGCTAGTTTTGCGCGGGCTGATGGAGTAAGACCAAAATCATTTGCAGCTGACTTCATTTGATCAAAGAAGTTCTTTTGTCTTTTCAATAATGGGTGTTCTTCTCCAATCAATTCAATTGGATTTCCGTCCTCATCAAATCCATCTTTATGAACCATGAGTCCATCTTCCTCTATCACCTTGGTAATAGAAATATATTGAGAATAGGCATTACAATAGGCGGCCAACATGCTGATGTCTGCCTCCGTTATAATGTCCACTTCCTTTAATAGCTCGGCAATCCGTTTAAATTCCTTTTTTGCAACCTTATCTAACCAGGATGGAGGTTTGATATTGTTTGATCGCATTTTCATTTTCTGTTCTTGCTCAGCACGCATTTCCAATTCGTTAGTATTTTTCTTGTTTGGGTTACCTTGTATCAATTGAAGCGTTGCGGATTTTGCAGGTCTCGGCATATTTTTCACCTCATTCCGTTTCAAATTTTTGAAATTTATGCTTGTTTTTGAGCATAATCATGCTATGATCGAATTAACAACAAAACCAGTCATACCAAGCCCTCTCGGTATTTTCACCGAGGGGGTTTTTCGTGTTTTTGGAAACTTTGAAAAGCGGTGTTTGTTTGCAGACGACGGCTCACCGATCTTCACAAAGCCGTTTTCTAGGGATTTAACGCCGGGGGGTACCTATGACCCTCGCTTACCATGAACCTTGTTGTGACAGCTATTACACAAGCTTTCAAGGTTGTTTAGGTCTAATCGCTTGCCCCAATCTTGTTTAAGTTCGATCTTGTGATGAACCATGTCAGCAGGTACGACACGATTTTGTTTTAAACAGCTTTGACAAAGGTAATTGTCTCTCATTAGAACAAGTTGTCTTGTCTGTTTCCATTCTCTTGATTTATAAAAACTTGTTGATTGTTTATCTCGAACATGATTGTTGTAATACTTCGCTTCCTGCTGCTTGCCATCAGCATGAGCAGGACAATAACCATCCCTTGTTAAATCTCTGCACCCTCGCACCTTACACTCTCTCAATGGTTTAGGTGGCATTGGATTCACCAGCTTCCCACTGATCTATCATTGCAAACAAAACAAAGGCATGGAGATGCCCTACTTTCTGTACGGCATAAAACTCCCTGTACTCTTTTTGATATGATGCTAGATAGGATCGAGCTGCTTCATAGGACAGAGTCTGGCTGACATGTAGGAGGCTGTCTATAGCTTGCCTATCCCTCACACCATAAGACCCAAGCATCCCTAACCCCCTGATGATCTCCCCATCCGCCCATATGCATCCCCTTTTATTAAGGGCTTTAAGACCGTTATACAATTGGTCTGTCCTTATTGCGTGTCCAATTGCTGTGTTGATGATTAGTTCCCTGAGTGAGTTGTCCACGTTGTGTCCCTCCCCAAAATAAAAAGCACCCCGAAGGATGCTAATTAACTATATTGTTGTTTTACTTTATCAATTAAAGGCAGCATAAGACGTTTGACACTTTCATGTAACTGTGTATACTTTTCAAAACGCCGTTGTGCGCTTCTATGTGTCGTTGCTTGTTCATAAAAGGTGCGCGCCTTCCTCAATTCTCGCAATTTCTGACGTATGACTTTATTCGTTACAGAAACAATATTTACGTTTCCGCAATGAGGACAAAGAAAGAATTGAACTACAATTCCTTTCGCTTCTTTTATCTCTCTCACTTCCACAGCATAATATGTTTGGCATTTCTCGCACAAAACATCATTCATTTCATATTACCTTTTTGGAGAATGTAGACCCCTCGTTCTTTGTCCCAAACTAGATCATCTTTATCAATTTTGCGTTCTTCGTACGGAACATATTTTCCATCTACCGTCATTTCCCTAACTTTTTTCATTGCTTGTTCAAAACTCGCTGCAATTCTCTTTTCATCTAATAGAGTTGACTTGTCTACTTCAATAACATCCAAACACATTCCCCCATCAAGAATCATAATACCAGTCTGTGCTGCTTTCATAGCTTCTTCTCTAATGTTCTCCTTTGTCCCCTGATCTAGTATACAATTCGTTTTAATAACTAATATTTTCATTTGATTTCCTCCTCATTGATATGAATTACTTCAATAGCATTCTCCTTTAACCATTGAAATTCATAGCAGTTGATTATTGGATTTCGATAATAGCCCGGCAGTAAAATTAAAATTGTTTCGCTAGGATTCACCCCGTCTAACATTGCTGCATCCCTAGAAACATAGCGCGGGTATTTATACTGTGGAAATTTCTTTTTTAAATCTTGCCATAGCGCTCTTGCATGCCTTGTAGTTTTCCCTACAATGAAAGTCCTTGTGCATTGCTTTGAACATCCTTTTAAGATTAAGAGTTCTACCACAGATAACTCCTCCATATAAAAAGCACCTATCCAATGGAAAGGCGCTTCACATTTATTTCTTCACTTGATGCTTGATGAGGTTGTTATACTCTTCAAACCACTCAAGGGGAATTTCTGATCTTGCTGATATTCTTCGTTCAATAGCTGCCGCTAGATCTTCGACTCTACGTTCATCATGTATCCACTTAGGAATAACACCTAAAGGCGGTTCTATTGTCATACCATTACCTCCTGTAATTTATTTCACTCGCTTAGAATAATTTAATCTCTACACCTTGCACTAAGGCATAGATAAAATCTTTCTCTGTCGGATAATTCTTTTCAACGATTTTTGTCAAAGAAATCAAATCGTTGGTGTCAATAGGTAATAGTCTGTTGACGCCATCTTTTTTTGAATAAACAATAATGTTCTTATTCGTCATTCTCTTTTCTTCTTTTTGAAAAGCAATATATTTTAGATTAGCTTCTATATTCGCTAACGGTGGCAAACCTAGAACAGACCTTGCTTCGTTAATTGAGATATTTCCAGAATTAATATCATTCAAAAGCTGTTCAGCTTGCATTCGTTCATCATCAACCGTCAGGTTTCCGCTTGATTCCTTCATGGCAATGGTTTCTAATGCTTTTGCATAGGATGGAGAAATTCCAGTGATGCTTATAGCCTGTGCAACCCACTTTTTGACTGCAGCACTACCCCCTACACCTTTGTCTGTTGCCGCAGGGGTTGTTTTATTTTTGTCGCTCATACTGTTACCTCCTGTCTTTATTACGCAGATTCAATCAGCAAGACCATTCATCAGCATATCAATTATGCGCTCTTGCGCTTCCTTGAAAGACATATCCTCGGCATCAAGGAATGTATACTCTGATTTAATCATATTGCCCTTGTGTTTAATTTCAGCATTCACAACGACATAAGGAACACTCTTAAACGGTATGAGTAAATCTGCTCCTCGATATAACTCCTCAACTTCTTCTTTCATGTGTCGCTCCATAGAAATTACAGTTACTTCTACCACAGCTAACACCTCCATATAAAAAAGCGACCTCCACAATGGAAGCCGCTCTCAATTTATCACCTAATACCATTATAACCGCTCTCAGACAAAATGCTGTGCCAAGATCGTGCCAAAAATGTGCCATTTTCATGCCAATCAAAAAAGCGACCTCCGCAATGGAAGCCGCTCTTAAATTAATTACCTTTTGTGATAGCTTTAATCATTTTATTCACCACCTCCTAGAAGCTTTATTTTTATTCCTACTAAACATTTTATTGGCCAAAGCGTGCAAATCATCTTCGGCTTTACTTCTAAGGATATCAGAAACATCTTTACCAATCACTTTCCTATTCCCAACTCTGTACCCTTTATCGTTAAGTTCATCCGCAACCTTGCTGACGCTTTCATTCAACACATAGAGTTTAACCGCTTCTTTTTCGAACGTATCGGCATTGTAATTCTCCACCATCTCTATGAAATTCTCCAATTCTCTAATTCGATTTCTTGCCTGTTCAATGTTCATGCTTATCATCTTCCTCCTGAGTAAATTTGACTGCATTATAAAACATAGCGTGTTGCACTCACGGGATCGCTGAAATCCTTGCCACATAAACCTTTTTCGGAATTTCTTTAATGACTGCACTCTTTGATATTTTTTGGTGCAGATATATCTAAAAAAAATTATATCTTAAACTTCATCATTGCGGAATCCATGTTGTCTTGGTTGATTCCGATGTATCTCAATGTAATATCTGGGCTGGCATGATTGAATATTTCTTGAAGCATTGCCACGTCCTTTGTCTGTTTATAGAAATGGTAGCCGAAGGTCTTCCTTAATGTGTGCGTGCCAATTTCAGTAATGTTCACTTGTTCAGCCGCTTCTCTAAGAATCCGATATGCCACAGATCTATCTATTGCTTTATTTTCCCCTTGCCTGCTTTTAATCACGTATGAACCGTCTTTTAGGTCCTTAGCATAGGCAATCAATTCATTTCTAACTGATGGCGGTATACGAATTCTCTTTCGCTTCTTTGTTTTTGTTTCTCTGAGGATCAGATGTGTTTTCAGCAAATCTTCTTTTTTGACCTTAAGGATATCAGATATCCTTAAGCCGGTACTGATCCCCAATATGAACAATATATAATTCCTTCGGTTTTTCCTTTTTAGATAAGCCTTCATTTGCTCCACCTTTTCAAAGTCTCTTATGGGCTGAACAAAATTCATGACTTGTCCCCCTTGTACACTTCTTCCCTAAGCGCGAAGGCTAAACGGTAAAAGGCTTTATTTTTGAATCGGTAATAGTTCCGGTGGCTGAGACCCATGTCCACATAAATCTCGTAATCGAACATTTCTTCATCCTGCATATAGAGCATAACTAAAATGCGGCGCTCTTTTTGCGTAAGGCGATTAATTGCACGCTGAATCCGTTTCATGAATTGATCACGCTCGATTTCCCAATCCATTTTTTTAAGGGCTGCATCCTCGGTCGATGAATGAAACTGATTGGAAAAACTAGGCGGTGTAATGGTATATGTTGTTGTGATCTTCGGAAGAAAGTCTTCCGGCGTTTGTAACCTAAGCATTTTATATTTTTCCATCATTTTTTCCATTTTTAATCTTGTTTTTTCCTCGTCGATCTGCGGAATGTCTAAACTTGTTTGATTCATGATAATCCCCCCTTTATTTTCTGCGCATTGCCCCGCCTTTGGCTCGTTTTAACCTCTGCATGTTTTGCCCCATCAACTCTCTTAAATCTCTGTCAGTGAGCTTCTGCGGCTGTTTTTTTGGTTTCTCCTTCTTCATGGTGCCTCTCCTTTCAGACAAATAAAAAACGGACACCAACCAGCACCCGTAAAAGGTGTTGATCAGTGTCCGCAGGCTCTCCGTCTTGGACTTATTTAGTTGTTTGATTAATTAAATTCGATTCCGTATTCATCACCATGATCCTCAATGAATTCCTTCAAAAAATCATCTAATTTATCGTAAAAGAACGAATCATCTTCCGCGCCGTTTATGAATTTCTCTATGTCTTTTTCATTAAGCTTTAATTCCGATAGACCTTCTCCATTCTCTAACTGAAATTTAAAGAAATTCCTAAATGCTTGTCTTGGATTCATACTTTATTCTCCTTTTGGCTCGTGCCGCTTTTTATAGTCATTCGAAAACTTTCGACCTTGCATATCTCAATAATTCGTAATCCTTTGCGCTGATATTCACATTTGCTTCACCACAGTGAGCACAATAGATGTTTCCCGGATGATTAAGCTCGTCAATGTATGTCCATTCATCACAATCTTCACAGTAGTAGCTGTGCAATTCTTCTGCTTTCATTCCGCTACCTCCAATCTCATACTATGCCTTCAAGTAATTTCAAAATATCTTCGATGTCCTTTTTTTCGACATAATGATGTTTTGCCCTTACACATATTAATTTGATTTCCTGCATTACTTTCACACATTCGTATAAGCCTCTTAACTCCCTATCGCTATTCAGACCCTTTTCAGCCAGTCTAATAAGGAACGCCATATCGGATACCTCTATATCGTAATAGGGTAAAGTCTCACCCACAGACAGTGCCATATCAACACAATCTGAGTAAGACTCTTTTATTTTTTCTAACTCTTTTTTCTCATCCATTCCGCTACCGCCTATCGGATATTAAATTTAACTGATTCAAACGTTCCGATATACTTCTTTTTTGCTGAATCCGTGTAGCAGTCCAGCTGGATCACGTATGTTCCTTTGCCAGTGCGTTTGCGGATTTCTTTAACACTAAACGACTTTAGAGGCGTGGCCGCTTTGAAGCTGCCTCTTTGCACAAGATTCGTATCTGTTAAACCGCCACCGCTTCGCTTTTTGTAAACGCCAGCGGTGTAATAAAGCGTACTCGCTCCTTTCTTTTCCGCTCTCCAATCGACCGTTTTTGCTCCTGCATAGTAATTGGTGTCATCGGTAAAGACTCGTGCTTGATGACCATATCCCTCGGTTTGCCAGTTTGACCATACTGCCGCAGCAGACGGCGCATAAAGCACCGCCGCAATAATAATAGTTAGTGTGATTAGTAGTTTTTTCATTATCATTTTCCCCCTCTTATCTAAATTCCAATGGTTCATTTTGTTGATGCGCTAGTTCCATTCCCTCTGCAAGATAGAGAGCGTTGATTTTATCTCTATCATCATCCGGCCAATCACGGACAAGTTGACGCAATCTAGCAGCAACAGTTTTACAAACGTCAGGCGGTAAGTCATCTTCACAGTCTGAATGATCCAGCAATGGAATGATGTCATCATCATAGTTCTCAAATGGTATATCTCCACCAAAGCCCTGCATATCATCTAAATTCATTCCGATACATGCTGCTAACTTTCTTCTAAAATTACCGAATCCGCTGTATGCCCAATGTGCAGCGCAATGAGTAAAATCTAATCCCATGATTCATTCCCCTTCCCAGTGCCCATTTCTTTTCATAACGTCAATTATTTCATGGATATATGGCTCATCTTGATTAATAATCACATAGTTGTTAGAAGGCTTTTTTCCATCTTTTTTCCGACCTTCTTCTATATACATTTCCACCTCTACTAGATGCTCCAAAAATTTCGTTAGTTGATCTCTTGGAACATATTTAGAAGCATCACGAACACTCAAAATTGAATATTTCATAGTAGGCTCCCGTCAATGATCAGCACCATTTCTTCTTCGTTTGTTAAATGCTCAAGCACTTCTTTGACCGGGATCACATTGTTGTCCTCTCCATTTACTCGGCTGTATATGATTGCTGCATATGCTTCTGTAACTTCGGTTATTTCTTCTGATAATCCGCCATTATCATCAGCGACAACATCAGTATAGATTGTCATAGCATTTTCATCGTTTTTCGCTTTGATCAGTGCGTAATACGGCTCGTTTACCTCATAAAACTTCATTTCTTCTTTTTTGCTTTTAGCCTGTTCCTCAAGTAGCTGAATTGCAGATTCGAGATATGTCGCAAAATCAAGCGTCTCTTCTTGAGCGTGTTTCATCCAGCCTTTCAAATCATAGGAGGAGGTTTTGACCTCACCCCCGTACTTTTTCAGGCCTTTTTCCTGCTGCTTGTGTAGCTTTGTAATTACAGATGATATAATCGGGTTGTTTTCGTTCATCGTGCTTCCTCCTTCTCGTCGAACATTTTCAAAATTTCTCTAATGATCCTCTGCTGCGCCAAAAGGTTTTTTTCGCAAGACAAGTTTTCAAGTAACTCTCTGAGTTCTTCTCTTTTCTTCATAACTCTGCTTCCTCCAATAGATCAGGATTTTGATAGATGTTGCCTATACGTTGATAGTAATCAAGCTCAATCATTGAGTTTTGAACGAGATATTCAGGTACAACTTCAAAACCGTCTTCATCAGTGGCCTTTGGATTTACCGCTTCCGCATAAAAACCTACACATTTTGAAGGTTCGTACTCATTGCCGCTCCCATCCTGTTCATATTTTCCGAATTTCACAACAGCCACATAATCACCTGCGAAATGAGAAACTTTGATTAAGTCACCTACAAAGACATCTAGTTTTTGCTCTAAGGGTACGCATAGATCACGAGAGATCAATTCGTATTCAGTTTCATCGAAGCACGGTGACAGCTTTTTTGCTACCCGCGCTTCTAGTTGACTAGTAGAATACTTTTTGATCTCAATGTTTCCTGAAAAACGATGCTTGAAAATGTATCTGATAACAATATCCATCAGTATCCCTCCTGCTGCCGTTTGTGATTGACGGCGTTCTTTTCCATGTACGCTTTTTCTATTTGTTCAGGTGTGAAGCCGAAGCCAACGACTCCAATCGCCAAGAACAATCCCCAAGCTATATGGAAGTGTTGTTTTTTACTTTCTTCATCCTTGAGCATTCGAGAATTCAATAAGCTCCATTGCATCTCCACGAAAACTCCTGAAAGCCCTCCGTCAAATCCTGCTTCTTTGAAATCCACAATCGCTTCTTCTGATACATTTAACTCCTCTTTCCATCCCTTTTTAAGGGCAATTGATAAGAAGAAGTGTAGGCAGTCCGCATATTCTTCTAGCAACGGATAGGATTTATAACCGTATTCAGGCTTCCATTCAAGATCATCCCTATATGTCATCCAGTTGTATTCAGGTTGTTTAGGCTCTTGAATATTACTCCAATGCTTGAACCAGCGACCTTCATTAGCAAATTCGCCTAGTTCGGTGATAAGTGCAACATATGTGTTAGGAAGAAGGTCTTGACCTTCCAGCCCTTTTTCTCGGATGATGCGGTCATCTAGCTCTTTTTGCATTTCAAACATTTTTTGTAGGTTCATTTAAGTTGGCCCCTTTTCGATTTAATTTAACGAGAATGATGGAACTGCTCGGAATTCAATGTGTTTGCGTTGTCTTGACCATCCGTTTATAAATGGTTTTGAATCTCTGTAAAGAGACTCAAACATTTCTTTACAAATATCTCTATGAAACTTCCATATCATTAACTCTTCATTCAACGAACCTTCAATATCTTTACGTTCCCATAAGTTCCAATCATCCCATGCATCACTTTCTAGCCAACTTTCTAAATCATAATCTGATTCAAAGACGAAGAAAGAATCACCATCATCGAGCGAATACAGTAGAAACAATTCATCGTGCATGTTACCTTCCTCCATAGTTTCTGATGCTGAACTAGGGTCCAAGGTTCGAATTACATTTAGGTTTCTTGTGTTTCGCTCGTCCGTTTTTTTCAGTTCTTCTTTTATAAAATCAACCGCTTCCCTGAGCGTTTCAAAATCTTTTAACACTTGTTCACTCATACCGTTTCCTCCTAAGCCGCTAGGCTGTTTATAGATGGTGCAACAGTTCGATTTGCACGCCGTTTAAGCGTTTATTTGCGATCTTTATATATTCAGGATTCAATTCAATTCCGATAAAATTTCTACTATGCTTGAGTGCCGCTATGCCCGTTGTTCCTGATCCCATGAATGGATCCAATATAATGCCATCAACAGGGCAGCCAGCTAATACACACGGCTCTATCAGCTCCACTGGATATGTTGCAAAGTGAGCGTCTTTGGTTGGCTTGGTTGCAACGGTCCATACTGAACGCTTATTCCGCTTATTTCTGATAGCTCTGAATGCTAAGTCACCATACTTCCCTTTGAATGAACCACGGGGCTTGTCTTCTCTTCGCCCTTGTTGTTCCATTCCGAATGCGCCTCGTGATCCTCTTGGTGGATCCGGAAACGGTTTATAGGCAGCTTCTTCTTTAATTGCTTCATAATCGTAGTAATACTTTTGTGATTTTGAGAGAAGAAAAATATATTCATGTGAGCTTGTTGGTCTATCCCTCACACTCTCCGGCATGGCATTGGGTTTATTCCAAACGATGTCTTTTCTCAGGTACCAGCCATCTTCTTGAAGAGCGAAAGCGACACGCCACGGCAAGCCTATTAAATCTTTTGATTTTAATCCGACTACTTTGTTTGAAAGATTTATAACGCCGCTTCTTTGACCAATAGATTGTTTATGTTCAGTACCTGGATGAGTACGGCCATTCGCAATTCTTCCGCGGCCGCTTCCAGCATAAGCGTCACCTAGATTCAGCCAGACGGTGCCATCATCTTTTAAAACTCTCTTAATCTCTCTGAATAAAGAGACGATCTTTTGAATGTATTCTTGAACGGTTTCTTCTAAACCGATTTGTTCAGTCATGCCGTAGTCTCTTAACCCCCAATAAGGCGGGCTTGTGATCACGGTTTGAATTGTATCCGGTGGCAGCGATTGAACAACTTTTATGCAATCACCTTGAATGATTTGATTTAGTTCCATATCGCACCCCTTTCTAGTTTCCGACTAACCCAGCAACCGCAATAATCCCCATGAAAAACAGTAGCGTGAAAATAACAGGCCCGTTTGATTCCCTTTTAGCCATGACGACATTACCCTCTATTACAAGGTCATCATTTTCACGCACCAGCATTGGTACAACGTTTTCCGGCACTTTAAGATGGACAGCAGCATCCTGAATCGTGATCGCTTGATGTTTGCAGGCTTTGACAGTCTGTGAAAGCTCGATATGTTTTGGTAGACTCATCGTTGCTCCTCCTTCACCACATAGCCATTTGTTAAAGCACTCATTAAGTCATGCGGATCAACATCATTTAAAGGTGTGAATAATAGTTCCCACGGCGGTGTATCGCCTCTTTTTACTAGCCAATGTTCAAATACAAACAATCCATTTAATCTAACGCCACGTTCCATCCCGTGTGATTCGTAATATTTCACGCCTGCTTCTACCGCCTTGGCTTGTTCTTTAGTTAACTCGATTTTTGAAGAAGTAGTAATTGAAAGACTCATTATTTCCCCGCCTCCATTAGTAAAGATCGCTGTAAGTTTTTCAGTTCAATGGTGACATCGGCTAGTTGCTCCGTAGCTAAATTCGCCTGTGTCTCGGCTTTTTTCCACTCGTTCAAATACTGTTCGTTCTTCCTATTAGACTTTCTTAATTCGCCTTTCAATCTCTGAATCTCGTTGTATAGGTCCATTTCTGACTCAATGACAGGCACGTCTACTTTTTGAAGAAATTCAGTAGCGAAGTGTCCTGAAAAACCTTCTAGGAAAACAGCAGGTGCGCTTGGATTAAATTCATCACCTTTACACTTCCATACTCTTCCTTCGTTTAGCACCGCTTCCACGCATGTATGCATGACTACCATGTCGCCTTTTTTGAGTTTCTGACTCATACTTTTTCACCGTCCAATCGCTTCATAAAAACAAATTCATAATGCTTCTCAAGGTTTTTCAGGACTTCTGATCCACCTCTGTGAAACTCAGATTTAGTTCTTTTAAATTGTTTCTGCTCCCAATCCAGTTCGTTTAAGAAAAACTGTGAGAATGAGTAAAGAGCATCATTCTTTTTCTCTATTTCTCTTTTTAAACATTCGACCTCATGCGAAAGGGCCTCAACGCTTAATTGATCTTTTGATAACATCGTGGTTCCTCCCCCGCAGGGGATGAACCCCTGCTATTGTTTAGTTTTATAACTGAAATCAAATCTAACTCGGTCAAAACTCCCTTTAATCGTTTCAATGATTGTGTGACCGTGTTCTGGAGCCTCTATGTAATGCGCAGTGTTGTTGATCCCGTCCAGCACGATCACTTGCACCTTTCCTTGTTCAACTACTGTTGTGAAAGGCTCGTTTTTTGTTAATGAGACAGTCTGTGGTCTATTCACAATCTTCACTCCAATGTGATATAATTAAGGTTCCTAAGTTTTAATTACTCACATTGAACAGATGTGAATTCTTACCACTGAGATTCAACGGATTGATCTGTGCGCTTCCAACGCCAGTCTTTACGTTTGAGTCTCTTTTTATATGGTTTTGGTGGGTGCTGCTGCCTATATGCTTCTAGTTCATCCTCTGACATAACCCACGCTTTCACTGGACCTGCTTTGTATGGATTCACTACAGTTTCCAATATGCTCACCTCCTTTTATTCATCACGTTGCGGAACGTTGAGATTAAAGATTCTTTCGAGTTCTTCGTCTGATAGTTTTTCGCAATATTCGCGACCAACATTGTTGAGACTCAACCACTCGATCATTAACGCTCTATCATCACTGGTCATCACTTGATGCCTCCCCTCTTTTTGAGGTGGCGAACAGCTACTGTTTTTAGCTGTTTCGGACAATCTTCATATCTCGCAATGACTTCGAGTTGTCTTGCCGTTGCTTTCTCAAATGGCAACAGGATGCTTTTTCTTTTCATGCTTGTACTCCTTTCCTAGTGCGCCGCCTTTACGTGGTTCGATCTTGCCTAGTTCGGCTTGATCTATAATCAGCAACAGGATGTCATGGACATTGCGGGCCAAACGATTTGCGATGTGTCTAATCGGCTCATGTTCCTGCCACATTTGTCTAAATAAAATAATGTCTTTTTCATCCCATATGAAATCGCTGTGCGGACAAGCGTAGTAAACCGGTTGTTGTTCAAACAGCCTGCGTAAATCTCTTTTTTTGTAGCTCATTGCGCTTTTTTTGATATAGATAGGCTCGTTTGCGCCGACACCGTTAGGACGCTCCTTGATCTTTCCTCTTTTCGAAAAATCAATCATCAGTAGCAACACTTCTTCTGATGGTCGGTTAAATAACTCCGCCATCTCTTCGATCGATCTGCCTTCGTACCAGTAATCCAAAAATCTCTTGAGGCCAACAATCGTCCATTCGAAATTGACATGATCCAAAATGATTCTAATGACACTCATTTCGCAATTTCCTTTCTTCGCCCAACCTCTTTATGCACAATATGCATGGATGCTGCCAGATTCTTTTCCACGTGCCAGTAACGAGGGTTCAACCCATTCACTACTAGGATTTTTCTTTCTGAGCGTGTTGGTTTTCTGCCGCCTTTTTTCATTTCAGCGCGCCTCCTTATGTTTTTTATATTCGTTCAGACTTACTTTCAGCTGATCTATTAAACTATCAACCTTCTCAGATGTGATTTTGCTCATGTTTTACACTCCCTTAGAACGGCAATACTTCTTTACGCTTGTCCGATGTGTCTTTAAAAATGATGTACTGCTGCTTTTGGGTGATGCGTGATACTAACTTGCTGTCATACATTTGATACAGCTTTTCGCTAGTCAGGTTTGTGGTATAGATCGTCACTTTATCCTGCCTAGCGGATGTGACTTTGTAGATGAGGCGATGAATGAAATCACTGGCTTTACTATCCGAATGTTCAGACCCTGTTTCTGCACCGATGTCATCTATCACGAGATAATCGGCTTCCCCCATCAACTGAGTCACATATGCTTCTGTGTACTTGCTCTCTTTGTTGCTGAATGAATCTTTAATTGCCGTAGCAGCATCTTCCATATTGATAAACAAACATGATTGACCTTTGTCTTTAGGGTTGTTGGGATCTGGAGGCACATTAAGTTCTTTAAGTGCTGCATATGCAAGGTGACTCTTCCCCACTCCCGGATGGCCCTGCAAAAATATGTTGAACACTTCACCTTGTTGCAAGTGTTTAACAAGATCCATCATTCGTTTTTTATTCTTTGTCTCTTCTGGCTCAGATACATCGTAATTATCAAACGCTGCTTGAGAGACAGTTCGATCCCTGAACATGCTTCGTTTTTCCAACGTGTTATATTTTTTCTGCCGCTGGCTATATTCAATTTGACTTTCTAAGTCTTTTTGCAATTTCTTCGATTCTTCTTCCAGTTCACATCGAGGGCAAATAACTTTCCCGTTCATCACCATCATTCGGACAGGTTTTACAACATCTTCACTGCCACGAGTGTATGTGTGCTTATTACAATAATCAGAATGGAAGGTCATTTTGTCGGTTACTTCGGCTGCCACCGCCTTTATGCTGTGCACGCTTTATCACCTCATCACTGTTGTTTAAGTAACCTTCGAATTTTGTCCCAAAAAGTGTTTCGGGACGAAGAAATTTACTCATGTCAGGGTTATCACGCCATTCATAGCACTTTGCTAAGATGACCTTTTTAAAGTCCTCGAACCTGAATCCCTCGTTCCACCTTGCTTTTATTAGTTGCTGTGTCTTTGGTGTAGTGTGACGGTAATTTTTCTCTGACATTTGATTGAGAAGATCCGTTATGAGTTTGAATGGGATTTCTGATTCATCCGCAGTCGGGTTGCCCGACAATATATCTTTCTTTTCTTTTTCTTCTTCTTTTTCTTCTTCTTCTTGTCCACTTGTCGTCGGCGTGTCGTGTAACGTATCGTCGGCGTATCGTTCAAATAAATCCCGAATGTTGGTGTTCTCGATTTTTGGATAAAGTACCCTCATAAGAGATTTATCTTTAACCTCTCTTAATTCTTTCGTGACACAGTCTAAGATTGGCTTTCCACCTTTATTCAAGTTGTATTTAGGCCAATTCTTTATTGCCATTTCCCTTGTGTCATTGTTATAAAGGATCAGTTTATGATGATTTACAAAACGATCCATCAAGCTGTTGACCGACTCAATGGAATATCCTAAATCAAAAGCCATTTGCTTTTTGGTAATTGGGTATATTCCTATTTGAGTAGTGTTAGGATTGGTAATAAGGTACAGATAAAAATATCTATCTTCTGGTGTTAGTTCTTCTGTAACTTTGGGATCTTGCCAAAAAGTTGTATAGACATGGCGAAATTTTGCCACGAGTTACTCACCTCTTTTTTTGATTAAGCTTGTCCTTCAAAAAAAGGTGAAACAAATAGTTTCAAGCCTCTTTTATTTCTTTAAGTTTTTCTTTTTTTACTACTGTGTAATATGGCGCTACTGCTTCAATAAAGAGTTTTTCTCGATCTTCTGTTCCAAAGAAAACCTCTCCCACGAACAGGTTGCTTTTTTTCTTTTTTTTTCTTTGAGCCATAAGATCACCTCGAAACATAATATGCAATGTGGACGGAGGGACTACCCTTCGAATTTCGCTTACTACAGGAAGCACTTAGTTTAAAAAAAATAAGCTGGTGGCAAATTTAGTTTTTCGCTTAATTTAACTAAAGAAGAGTGCGACGGGTTAGCTCTTCCTTTTTCTAGCTTGCAAATATAAGAACTAGAAAACCCTGTAACCAAGCCGAATTGGCGTTGAGTTTCATTTCTTTCTGACCTTATTTTTTTGATTTTTTCTGCAAAAGAAACAGGTTCACGGTCCATTGTTTTCACCTCCTGAACGCTTCCTTTAGGAAGCACAAGTAAAATATACCATCCTTCTACTTTAAGTGCAACCATAAATTTCATAAATGTTTCTTATAGGAATCTTAAACATGATATAATTAAAGTTGTTGTTACTAATCAGTAGCGTTAAATCGAGGTGACTTTATTTTATGGATGAAAAGAAAAATGAGTTAATCGGAATAAACTTAAAAAGACTAAGAGAAGAACAAAAGCCAAAGCTGTCTATCAGAAAACTTGCTGATGAAGTTGGTTTAAGTAACGGCTACTTATCAAAACTTGAAACGGGAAAAATTAAAAAACCTTCTTTGGAAGCTTTGACAAAACTCGCAGATTTTTTCAATGTTGATCCCACGTACTTTGTAACAAATTCAAAGGACATTGAAAAAATGGGTAAAGAGGCTGAAAAAGTAGTTTTCGCGAAAGAACTAACTCTTGAGAATATCAAAAATGCAAACATTATAGATGCAGAGGGCAAACAAATAACAGATGATGAACGTAATTTCATGTTAGATGCCCTTAAAAATTACAGAGCTTCTAAAGCTAAATTTTTTGAAGACGATTCACCTGAAGAGGATTGATTTTGATCTTCTTTTTTTGTTGCTTCTAAGATTTCCATTAATTCTTCATATTTTATAGCCATTTCTCTTCCCTCCAAGGAACATTTGTTCTGTTTATATTTTAATCCATATTAGAAATATTTAAAAGAATTTCCTGTTTTCGTTTTTTTTGAAAACAGGAAACTTCCCCAGAAAACACGAAAGACGATACCTGATTATAGGTAACGTCTTTTTAACATCTTATATTTACATTCCCGGTCTTACATCTTTTGTTTCATATATTGTTTCTGGGTTGTTAGTGATAAGTGAGTGAATTTCCGAAACAACTATTGTTGCTCCTAGTGTAACTGTTAAAACAATTACATTGAAACGTTTAGTCATGTATAGCACCCCCTAACTCTTAGAGTGTATACCTAAATCCAATTCTATTCAATTCATTTTTTGGAAAACTTGCCCTGAAATAATCTTTGCTTTTTGAAAAATAATGATGTGATAATAGTAATTTTTCTGATGAAGATTCTTTTATTCCATCAAAAAGAAGTGCATATTTATGATATTTTTCATCTTTATAATATTCGCTTAAATCTCCATCATCTTTTAACAAAATGGTAAATTCACTCACAGCTGCAAATTCATCATTGATTCTCTTATTCCAGTATTTTTGAAGAAAAGCAATCTCTTCTTTATTCTCAATTATTTCGGCCTGCCTATCAGGGAAGTTTGAATAAAGGTCAATACATTTAAGATAATAAGATATTGATTGTTCATAAGATTCCAGAAAATATGAAAGACCTAAAATATGATAAGCAGTAATATTGTGAGCCGTACTGAAATTTCTATCCAAAATCCTGTTAGCTATTTTTCTTGATTGGAATAATTCTGTTTTTTGCTTTAAGTAAATATTAACCTGAATTTCATCTAATCTAGCGCCATATGCCATTTTTAGAAACGGATCACTAATCTGAAACAACAAGTCATTTATTTGATCAATAGTATATATGGTTAAATCATAAAGACCATTCAAATAATAGTAATAAACTTGTAAGACCTTCACCATGATCTCAGTTTCCAAAAATGTGGTTTTGAAATTTCTCAAGTTATCTAAAAAAGCAATCCTTTCAAATGTAAATCTCGACTCAATCATTAATGAATATAAAGAACATAACTCTTGAGTCTTGGGATTCCTTTTGCTTTTATACTCTCGTGCAATAACACTTGTATAATCGTACAACTGTTTGGAATAACAATATTCCAAAGCAGCAGGAATATTTTTAGAACTAATGCCTTCTTTAAAATAATTCAAAATAAGTTCAATTTCGTTCGCTTTGTCAATGTGATTAATGATCTTATGAACAATCCAGAACGAGACATCTTTGCCATTTAAAAATTTACTTAAATAACTACTGCTTATACCAAGCTTTGCTGCAACTTGTTTTTGACTTTCTTTAGACATTTCTATTGAGTTTCTTAAATGTGTCCGTAAGTCTTTCGCGATTGTACTTGTCATATATGATCACCTTACCATTGTTAAATTTATCATGAAGTACAAAAAAATGTTGTCGGAAATTGTCGCAGAAGTATGAATTTTTGATCTAATATCTAAGTAATTGCTTTCTTAGATTCAATTATAATCCTTTTGTGTAACTTATTAACATATGACTTTCGGAGTCATTTTTTTATTTATTAGAGGGGTTGGTTTGCAAAGGGTATGCTTATCATTCGAAATATGATTTCGAACAGTCTTTTCGCTAATAAAAAGCTCGCTTGCAATTTCTTTTGTTGTTTTATCTTGGACGAGCAATTCGAATACTTCTCTTTCTCTTTTGGTTAATAGCGGCTTGGATTGAAACTCTTTCTCCTTCAAGTATTGTAACCCTCCTTGCTAAGGTGAGAGCTCTAGTCTCTATAGAATGGGATTCTGTATAGTCGAGATATCATATGCCGGTTGCTCGAGGTAGGTGACGTTAAAATCAAGAAATCCCGCATATGAGCGTCCATTTTGTGCGCTTTTATCCGCACAAAAAAGGACGAGTCTCCTACCTGAGACATCGTCCTTTTCATACACATATTTAAAAGATAGAAATGGCTCCAGTTAACAAAGCAATAAGCGTTGTAAAAAGGGCAGTTAACACAGTCCACAGCAGTGCATATTTTTGCAAATCACCAATATCTTTGTTCAGCATACTGACAAGAAGCAGCGTTGAAGCCACAAGAGGGCTCAGCAAGTGAACAGGCTGTCCGATAATAGAGGCACGTGCAATCTCCACCGGATCAATTCCGTATGCTGCACCGGCCTCAGCCAGAATGGGCAGCACCCCGAAATAATAAGCATCATTTGAAAGAACAAATGTAAATGGCATACTCGTCAAAGCAACAATCAGCGGAAAAAATGAGCTGTAGGAATCCGGAATCATGTAAATGACCAAATGAGCAATGGACTCCACCATTTTTGTCCCCGAAAAAATGCCTGTGAAAATCCCTGCTGCAAACACAAGGGTAATGACCGTTAAGGCATTTCCTGCATGCGACAAAATTCTCTCGCGCTGATCTTCAACCTTTGGATAGTTGATCATGAGAGCGATGACAAATCCAATTAAGAAGAGAACTGGAATCGGTACGATATCTAAAACAAGTGTCGCCATCACCGCAATCGTCAAGAAGAAGTTCACCCAAATGAGGTTGGGTCTTTTCATATCTTCTACTCCATCTTCTATTGACGCTGCCAATTCAGGGGAGATCGAGGCCTCTTCTTTGTACTGAATCTCTGCAACCCCAATTCGTTTCCGCTCTTTTTTTCCAAGCACATACGCAGTAAAAAGAATAAAAAGACCGCCTCCAACCATTGTTGGAATTAATGGAATAAAAAATTCACCAGCATCTAATCCAAGCGCCGCGATGGCACGGGTAGCCGGACCGCCCCAAGGCGTCATTCCGCTCATAATTCCTAAAGACAATAATGAAATCGTTCCTAAAATTAATGGGTTCATCCCAATTCTTAAGAAAAGTGGTAGCATTGCTGATACGGTGATCATATACGTTGTTGTTCCATCACCATCTAAAGCAACAAGCATAGACAAAATCGCTACCCCAAAAGCAATTTTGACAGGATCACCTTTTACAATACGTAAAATGAGTTTAATCAGAGGATCAAATAATCCAGCATCCAGCATGACACCAAAGAATAAAATGGCAAATAACAATAAAGCAGCTGATGGTGCAACAGTTTTCAGTCCATCAAGCATCATGTCCCCTAATCCTTTGTTAAAGCCACCGATCAATGCAAATATGATAGGTACAACGGTTAGAGCCACCACCGGATGCATACGTTTCGTCATAATAAGAAATGTAAATGTCAAGACCATTAAGATCCCTAAAATAGCTAGCACTTTATATCCCTCCATCCTCTTCTTTACATGATCTGCAAGCGCCCCCTTGCACTTGCGATCTATATGTTAGCGCTTTCTATTTCAAGGATATAATAGCTTTTTTCATAATGAAAATATTGATTTTTTCGTATATTCTATAAATTTTTTTTATAATCAGCCTTGCTGACTTCTTAAAAACTCAATGAATGCTTTCACAACAGATAAATGAAGGGAGTCTGGCTGGTACATAAGCCATGTATCTCTTAAAACGGGCTGTCCATCTTTATACGAAAGACCTTTTACAAATAGCTCATCACTTGGTCTGAGGCAAATTTCTGGGACAATGGCATAGCCTAAACCATGCTTGACCATCTCTTTTGATGTATCCTGGCGGTCTGTCTCCATCGTCACAAGTGGAGGCATGGTGAACGTTTCCTGCCACCATCTGTTAATCAATCGTTTTAATGAACTATCTGTATGATAGTCAATGAGCGGCAGATTTGGGAGGTCTTTCAGCTGGATTTCTGATTTTGAAATGATACAAAGCCGCTCTTTATCGAGCAAAAACCGCTCTCCATTCCAGTCGTAATCCCCTCTTAAAATCCCTAAATGGACACTTGATGTGCCTAATAAATCCATGACTTTCGTGCTCCAGCCTGTATTCACCATGAATTGAACATGTGGATACTGCTTAGAAAATTCTCTTAAAATTTCTGAGAGCTTATACTGAGCAAAGTTACTTGAGACCCCTAACCGGATTGTCCCTTTGACCTTTTTTTGCATATTCAGCATGCCATCTTTCGTTTGCTGAAGCTGTTTGAGCATGTCATTTGCGTATGCAGCCAAGTACTCGCCTTCTGACGTAAATTCAATCCCTCGTTTTCTTTTAAAGAAAAGCTTCATATCGAACTCTTCTTCAAGCTGCTTCAACCGATAGCTTAAGGCAGGCTGAGAGACAAATAATTTTTCTGCCGCCTTTGTGATGTTCTTTTCTTCATAAAGCACCTTTAAAAACCGCCAGTCTTTCTCATCCATTGTGTGCCCTCCTTTTTCACTAGTTATAAAAAAATTTTATTGATTCATCTTAAAATAATGTATTTAACTTATTTCTTATTATACTTTACCATTTTGATTAGATAAACAGTTCATTAAAAAATTGAGGGTGAGAGTAATGAGAAAAGTTCCAATCACAATCATGCGAGGCGGTACAAGTAAAGGGGTATTCATTCAAGCAAACAATGCACCATTTGAACACGATGAGCTCGAGGCATTTCTACTAGACATTATGGGCAGCCCTGACCGTTTGCAGGTCGATGGAATCGGCGGCGGTAATTCTTTAACAAGCAAAGTGGCCATTATCGATAAAGCCACACGTCCAGATGTGGATGTGAACTATACGTTTGCACAAGTCAGCATCAATGAGAGATATGTCGACTTTAAAGGGAACTGCGGGAATATCTCATCAGCGGTTGGACCTTACGCCATCATTAAAGGACTTGTTCAAGCGGTTGAGCCCATTACGACTGTACGTATCCTCAATACCAACACAAATAAAGTCATTACAGCAGAGGTCGAAGTCGAAAATGGAGAAGTAAAATTTGAGGGACAGGCAGAAATTCCAGGAGTAAAAGGGACAGGTTCTCCCATTTATTTATCTTTTGAAAATCCTGAAGGCGCTGTGACAGGTAAAACCTTTCCGACAGGGAACCGCATGGATACGATTCAGACAAAATTCGGAGAGATTCCGATCTCGATCGTTGACATCGCAAATCCCATTGCCTTTGTCCGAGCGAAGGATCTTCATTTAAAAGGAACTGAATTGCCTGAAGAGTTTACAGACGAATTACTGGATGATTTAGAAGAGATTCGTTCCATCGCTGCTGAAATGTGTCACTTTGCACCAAAAGACATGGCGACATTACAGTCACCAGCTGTTCCGAAGCTTGCGATCATTAGCGAGCCTGCTGATTATGTGGATACAAACGGAGTGATGAGACGAGCAGCCGATATGGATATCGTCGTACGCATGCTATCGATGCAAAGACCACACCAAGCGCTTGCCATTACCGGCTCTGTCTGCGTGTCAGCCAGCTGTTTTATGGAACATACGCTTCCTGCACAGCTTTATGATGGACAACATGATACGCTTCGAATTGGGCATCCTGCTGGGATAATGCAAACGGACATTGACGTGTCTCAAAACAGAGTCAAAGTCATTCGAACCGCAAGAGAAATACTAGACGGGGTTGTCTTTACGAAACAAGATTATATTGTGCAGCCTCATATTAAAAGAGAAGCCTAAAGCAGACGAGAACATCGTCTGCTTAGATTGTTGACAAAGTGCTAAAATGATTTTTATTTTAGCACTTTGTCTTCTTTTCAGCGTGATAGAAAACCTTTGAAGTCTAGGAAGGGCAGCTACTTTTGCGGAGCGAATTGAACATTCGCGAGCACCAGCGCGCAGACCTGACAACGAATGCGAGGGTTTGTCTACACGCTGAGCAGACGAGAACATCGTCTGCTTTTTTTAATGTTGAAGCGGGGCATCAATATCTCCGGCAGAATGAGCTTTGATCTGTCCTTTATCATCTTTTAGCTGAAGATGCCCAAAGCGGTTAACGCCGCAGCAAATGCCTTCTTCCCATGTTTGTTTTTCACGATCTAACGAAATGCGAAGCGGCTTGTTGAGACGATATAACCGTTTATTATAGAGGGCAGTGAGTGCTTCAAACCCTTCATTCTGCCAGCGTGTATGGTATTTTTTAAAAGCCGCTGCCAGGTCTTTCACTAGCTGATCGGCTTTCACCTCTGTCAGCTCTAATAAGCAAATGGTTTTGTACGGGACATGCTCCGGCTTCGTCTCTACATTGATGCCAACACCGATATAAATGGCGCTGCGGTCTGCTTCAATTAATGTGCCGGATACCTTTGCTTCATTAATGAGGATATCATTCGGCCATTTGATCGCCAGTTGATCGTTCGCTCTTATGAGTGGTTTCAGCACATCATAGATTGCTAGTGCTGTCAGCGGGGCGATCGTTGACTGGGTGGAGAGTTCTTCTGGCGGTAAGACTGTCATGGTTACCGCCACATTCCCTAAAGTTGTTTCCCACGGCCTGCCGAGTCTGCCTCTTCCTGCTGTCTGCTGGCGTGCATAGACAGCAAATGAAGGCTTTTCTCCTTGCTGCATAAGCCTTTTTGCTTCATTATTTGTACTATCAATGGTGTCATATTGAAAAATCTTCATATGTTCTCCTCTTGTTTCTTCTTGATATGATGCTTTTATTATAACAAAATGAAGCGTACACGTTGATGAGCCAGCATGCTACTCATTTCGCTGCGCCTGAAATGTCTCTTTTTCTTTTTCAGTAAATGGGACTGATGTGCCTGTGTCTTTACTAATTTGCACCATGGTGACTGAGCCTGTAAAGCATGGTTCCTGCTGCTCATTTTCTCCTAAATAATGAAGAATGAGTGAGCTTGAGCCTACCTTTTCCGGCTTGACATACACACGAAGCCTCTCTCCAATCTCTACCTGCTTGATGTAATCACATTGCAGGTTAGCGACGACTGTCATGGTTTCTCTCACACGTTTCATCCGTTTATCAACAATTCCTGTTTTTTGAAAAAAGGCAATGCGCGCCTCTTCAAAATACACAAAAGGGGTAACATTGTTCATATGGCCAAACATATCCGTTTCTGAAAAACGAACGGTCGTTTCGACATAAAATCGAAAGGATGCCCTCCACTCTTCAAACGGTTCTTCAATATATGACGGCAATCTCACTTGACCATCTCCTTATTTGGAAACAAAATGCCTCTCCCGTATTGGAAGAGGCGTTTGTTTATATGTTGCATCCAGCCTCTCTTAAACACTCATCATGATTGGCAAAGAGGACTGAATGTAATGTTATTCTGCGTGATCGCTTCCGAAGAAGTTACGGAATGCTTGTAAAGTTGTATCTCGGTTAAGTGCAGCAATTGACGTTGTCAGCGGGATTCCTTTCGGACAAGACTGCACACAGTTTTGGGAGTTCCCGCAGTTCGCAAGACCACCGTCCCCCATAATTTCTTCTAGACGGTCAGACTTATTCATCGCACCTGTCGGATGTGCGTTAAATAGACGAACTTGCGAAAGCGGTGCAGGTCCCATAAAGGAAGACTTATCATTCACGTTTGGACAAGCTTCAAGGCAGACACCACATGTCATACATTTAGAAAGCTCGTATGCCCATTGACGTTTTTTCTCAGGCATTCTTGGTCCAGGACCAAGATCATACGTACCATCAATCGGTACCCATGCCTTCACCTTTTTCAAGGAATTGAACATCCGGCTTCTATCAACCTGCAAATCTCTCACAACCGGGAATGTCTTCATCGGCTGAAGACGAATCGGCTGGTCTAACTTGTCAATCAAGGCTGTACATGATTGGCGCGGTTTTCCATTAATGACCATAGAACAAGCTCCGCACACCTCTTCAAGACAGTTCATATCCCAGTTGATCGCCGTTGTTTTTTTCCCTTGTTTATTGACCGGGTTCCGTCTAATTTCCATGAGTGCGGAAATGACGTTCATATTTGGGCGGTAAGGGATTTCGAATTCTTCATCATAAGGCTTTCCATCTGCTGTATCTTGACGTGTGATTATGAATTGAATCGTGTTTTTTTCACTCATCTTATTTCTCCACCTTTTTCTTCGAGTAATCTCGTTTACGAGGTGCAATTAACGATACATCGACGTCCTCATAGTGGAATGCAGGCTTTTGATTTTTTCCTTTGAACGTAGCCATCGTTGTTTTTAGGAACTCTTCATCGTTTCTCTCTGGGAAGTCCGGTTTGTAGTGTGCGCCTCGGCTTTCATTTCGGTTGTAAGCCCCGATCGTAATGACTCTTGCCAGCTGAAGCATGTTGTCAAGCTGACGTGTGAAGGCAGCGCCTTGGTTGCTCCATGAAGCTGTATCATTGATGTTGATCTGCTTGTAGCGCTCCATTAGTTCTTCGATCTTCTGATCTGTTTTTAAGAGTTTGTCATTGTAACGAACAACTGTGACGTTATCCGTCATCCATTCTCCAAGCTCTTTATGAAGCACGTACGCATTTTCTGTTCCATCCATGCCGAGGATGTTGTCCCATTTCTCCTGCTCTTTCTTCACAGCGCTGTCAAATGTTGCAGAAGATAGGTCTTCCGCAGACTTTTCAAGGCCGCTAATGTACTTCACAGCATTTGGTCCAGCGACCATTCCGCCGTAAATGGCTGAAAGCAGTGAGTTTGCACCAAGTCTGTTTCCGCCGTGCATAGAGTAATCACATTCACCGGCAGCAAATAGGCCTTTGATATTCGTCATTTGATCATAATCAACCCATAATCCGCCCATTGAGTAATGAACAGCAGGGAAAATTTTCATTGGAAGCTTACGCGGGTCATCACCCATGAATTTTTCATAGATTTCAATGATGCCGCCTAGTTTAATATCAAGTTCTTTTGGATCTTTATGAGAAAGATCGAGATATACCATGTTCTCTCCGTTGATGCCAAGCTTTTGCTCGACACATACGTCAAAGATCTCACGCGTTGCGATATCACGCGGTACAAGGTTTCCGTATGCCGGGTATTTCTCTTCAAGGAAGTACCAAGGCTTCCCGTCTTTATATGTCCAAACACGTCCACCTTCACCACGAGCCGATTCACTCATGAGACGAAGCTTGTCATCTCCAGGGATCGCTGTTGGATGAATTTGAATGAATTCTCCATTTGCATAATGAGCCCCTTGCTGATAGACGATAGATGCAGCAGAGCCAGTGTTAATCATGGAGTTTGTTGATTTTCCGAACACGATTCCAGGACCGCCTGTTGCCATGATCACTGCATCTGAACGGAAGGATTCAATTTCCATTGTCGTCAAGTTCTGCGCGACAATGCCTCGGCATACTTCCTCGTCATCTAACACAGCGCCAAGGAATTCCCAGCCTTCATATTTCGTGACAAGTCCTGCTACTTCATAGCGGCGAACCTGCTCATCAAGTGCATATAATAGCTGCTGACCTGTTGTAGCTCCAGCAAATGCTGTACGGTGGTGCTGTGTTCCCCCGAAACGGCGGAAGTCCAGTAATCCCTCTGGTGTTCTGTTAAACATAACACCCATCCGATCAAGTAAGTGGATAATGGACGGCGCTGCTTCACACATTGCCTTTACTGGCGGCTGGTTGGCTAAGAAGTCTCCGCCATACACCGTGTCATCAAAATGTTCATAAGGTGAATCCCCTTCACCTTTTGTATTCACCGCTCCGTTGATTCCGCCCTGTGCACATACAGAATGCGAACGTTTTACAGGTACGATTGAAAATAGTTTAACAGCTGTTCCCGCTTCTGCTGCTTTAATAGTTGCCATAAGACCAGCTAAGCCGCCTCCGACAACGATGATGCTAGAATTACTCATTGTAGCCCCTCTCCCTCTTCTACTAATCTATTTCCTCTTAAACAAAAGCGAAAATTGCTCTTAGCCCTACATATGAAAGCGCTATAAATATACCTAATGTCACATATGTGGAGATTCTTTGTGAGCGTGGTGAAACAGTAATTCCCCAGCTGACAGCAAATGACCACAAGCCATTAGCAAAGTGGAAAATAGTAGATAAAACGCCGACAATATAGAAGCCTAGCATAAATGGAGAGCTTAAAATATTCGCCATCATGTCATAGTTCACTTCAGCTCCAAGCTGCGCTTGAATTCGCGTTTCCCATACATGCCAAGTGACAAAAATCAATGTGATGATACCTGAAACCCTTTGCAGTCTGAACAACCAGTTTCTTAAGTAACTGAAGCGAGACGTGTTATTTTGTGCCGTAAAGGCTATGTACACCCCATAAACAGCATGATAGATCAGTGGTAAGAAAATCACGAACAGCTCAAGTGCATATCTGAATGGAAGCTGTTCCATAAAGTGTGCAGCTTTGTTAAACGCCTCTGGTCCACTCGTCGCAAAGTGGTTCACCACTAAATGCTGAATTAAAAATAGACCGACCGGAATGACGCCAAGCAAAGAATGCAATCTCCGATAAAAAAATTCTTTGTTCCCCGACATTACTTTACCCCCTAGTAAAAAGTGCAATTGCTGAAAATTGTCTTACCCCCGCTTCTTTCAATTGTAAGCACTTTATTCAAATTTATTGACAATTTCATTTTACTCCTATGTCAAAAAAGCGTCAAGAAACCGCGTACATAAATTAAAATTTTCCGAAATTTAAAAGTTTTAAATCAAAATTCGTTTTACTACAATAAGAATTTCTTAGACTTCAGGGAAAACTCTGTCATCATATGCTCACATAAGCTATAATAAATTGTTGAAAGAGGGGAGCCGTACAATGAATAAATTCGAATCTAACTTAGAACAGCTAAAAGAAATTGAAGTCAATGGATTTGCCTACGAGCTGATACGCGAAGTTCTGCTGCCTGATATTCTTGGTCAGGATCATTCATCTATGATGTATTTTGCGGGTAAGCTGCTTGCTCGTAAATTTCCTCAAGAGTCATGGGAGAAAATCCCCGAATTTTTCCATGATGCCGGATGGGGAACTCTCACGATGGTCCATTCGAAAAAACAGGAAATTGAGTTTGAGCTCGAAGGTCCACTTGTATCAAATCGACTCACCTATCAAAAGGAGCCATGCTTTCAGATGGAAGCAGGTTTTATTGCTGAACAAATCCAGCTTCTCAACGAGCACGTGGCTGAATCTTATGAACAAGTGAAAAAGCGTGCTGATAAAGTCATTTTAACCGTTAAATGGGATTTAAGAGACCCTAGCTAACACTCTTTATGAAAGGCGCGGACTTCAGGTCACGCCTTTTTTTGTTTGTCTTCTTCTATCATAGCATACTTAGTGAATGGGTTTACGCACGTTTTCCTTTCTTGTATGCGGCGGTTTCGAATATAAAAAAGAGGTGCACTCTTTCATGAGATACACCTCCCTGCCTCTTTAAGAATGCGCAGCTACCTTTGATAAATCAAACGCATCATGCAGTGCTTCAACTGCTTTGACCATATCGTCCCGGCCAACCACTGTTGAGACTTTGATTTCAGACGTACTGACCATTTTCACTTGTATATCTTTTTCCGCTAACACAGCGAACATTTCAGCGGCTACACCTGGATTTGAGACCATACCAGATCCAACGATGGATACTTTGGCTAATTTGCTTTCTGTCTCGATCTGTTCGTAGCCAAGTGCTCCTTTATATTCTTCTAACACTTCAACTGTTTTAGACAAATCATCCGTTTTCACAGAGAAAGAGATCGACGTCTGATTGGTGCTTGTGACGGACTGAATGATGATATCGACATTGATATTTTGCTTCGCAAGTGTCGTAAAGATGGTCGACAATGTGGTGAGACCGCTTGAAAGACCGCACACCGTCACGCGTGTAATCTGATCCTCAAATGCAATGCCTCTGACGACTAAATTTTGTTCCATGGATGATTCCTCCTCAATTAACGTACCCGATTCATTTTCAATACTAGAACGGACTTCTAGTGGGACTTGATAATTTTTCGCAAATTCGACAGCTCTTGGATGCAAGACGCCAGCTCCTAAATTAGCCAGTTCGAGCATCTCATCGTATGAAATACCTGCAAGTTTCCGCGCGGCCGGTACATAACGCGGATCTGTCGTAAACACACCTGATACATCTGTGTAAATATCACATTTATCCGCTTTTAGTGCAGCAGCAAGTGCCACAGCTGTCGTATCTGATCCACCACGTCCAAGTGTTGTGATATGCATATTATCTGCAATTCCTTGGAAGCCTGCCACAACAACCACTTTCCCAGCACTTAATTCCTCTTTTATTCTTAATTCATCAATATCGACGATTCTTGCGTTACCATGTACTTGCTCTGTTTTCATACCAGCCTGCCAGCCTGTAAAGGAAATGGCATCATAGCCTTTTGCTTGCAGCGCCATCGTTAATAAGGAAATGGTCACTTGCTCTCCAGTTGCAAGCAGCATATCCATTTCTCTTTTGCTCGGATGATCTGTGAGTTCTTCCGCTAGGTCTACTAGAACATCCGTTGATTTACCCATTGCCGACACAACCACAACCACATCATGTCCGGCCTCGCGTTCAGCGATGACCCTTTCTGCAGCATTGCGAATTTTTTCTGTCGATCCAACAGACGTTCCGCCAAATTTTTGTACAATTAGTCCCATGTCTACCACCCTTTTTCAAAAGATCACGTGTGAGAGAAGAGGCAAGAAGCGGCTTTGGAGACTGCCTGCTCACTGCAAATAAAAAAAGCAATGAGAGAACAGATCTCCCATTGCTTTATAATCATCATCAAACGATGCAAACAATGAGATAGCCCTCCAAGAAATAAATTCTTGACAGCCCTACATTTCTTCAATGTACAGCCAGCGAATAAAATGAGTGGATTTTATTCACTTCGGCGACGCTCCCCTTTCAGCCCTCTTCCTAGACCCCATCGATCTCTGAAGGCTTACTCTTGAAGTTCGCACCTCTATCTTCAACAAACAACACGTTCATTTATTAAATTTAGTCACAATCTTAACAGACTTTTGGAAAAAGTACAATCTATTTTTTTAACGCTTCCATTAAAAGCTCGGCCGTTTGTTTCGGGATGCCAGCCTCCTGAAAGTCTTGGATAGAGGCTTCTTTCATCTTTTTCACAGAGCCAAAATGTTTAAGAAGCTGTTTTTTACGCTTTTCTCCGATACCTGGCACATCGTCTAAAATAGATTGAAATGCATTTTTTCCGCGCAGTTGCCGGTGAAAGCTAATCGCGAACCGGTGTACTTCATCTTGAATACGCTGCAATAAATAGAAGGCCTGGCTATTCCGCTCTAGTGCAACAATTTCCAGTGTATCGCCCATCATCAGATTCGACGTCCGGTGCTTTTCATCTTTGACTAGACCTGCTACTGGGACAGACAGATTCAATTCATTTTCAAGCACATCTATCGCTGCATTGATCTGTCCCTTTCCTCCGTCAATTAAAATCAAATCTGGTAGCGGGAGCTCATCCTTTAACACGCGGGTATATCGCCTTCTAATGACTTCACGCATCGATGCATAATCATCTGGACCTGTGACGGTTTTAATTTTGTATTTTCGGTATTCCTTTTTATACGGCTTCCCATCCTGAAAGACAACCATGGCAGAAACCGGGTCTGCACCTTGAATATTCGAGTTATCAAATGCCTCAATCCGGTAAGGCATATAAATATTTAGCGCATCTCCAAGCTGCTTCACCGCACCAATGGACCGCTCTTCATCACGCTCAATGAGCGAAAATTTTTCTTTTAAGGCAATTTTGGCATTTTGATGAGCAAGTAAAAGCAAATCCTTTTTCTTTCCTTTTTTCGGCTGATGAACGTTCGTCTCAAGCAGTTGTTCAATCATCTCTTGATCTACGCTATCTGGCACCAAAATTTCCTTCGGAAGAAAGTGGTTGTTCTTTGCATAAAATTGTCCCATAAACGTGAGAAACTCTTCCTCAGGGTCTTGATACATAGGAAACAGGCTGACGTCGCGTTCAATCAATTTCCCCTGCCTGATGAAGAAGACCTGGACACACATCCAGCCCTTGTCATAGGCATATGCAAAAACATCTCGATCTGATAAATCGCTCATCGTCATTTTCTGCTTTTCCATCGTAGAGTCAATGTAAGCGATTTGGTCTCTCAGTTCTTTTGCCCGTTCAAACTCTAGTTGTTCGGCGGCTTCCTGCATCTTTTCGGTGAGTTCTTTTTTGATTTGCTGATGTCCTCCGTTTAGAAACCTTATGATTTCGTCCACGAGCTGCTTATTCGTTTCTTCAGAAATGTCATACACACATGGCGCGAGACATTGTCCAAGATGATAATATAAACAGACGCGATCAGGGAGGGTGGCACATTTTCTGAGAGGATATAAACGGTCGAGCAGTTTTTTCGTTTCACGTGCTGCCTGTACGTTCGGGTATGGTCCGAAATATTTCCCTTTATCCTTCTTCACATTGCGTGTGACGATCAGCTTAGGATGCCGTTCATTCGTAATTTTAATAAAAGGATACGTTTTGTCATCCTTGAGCATGACATTGTATTTTGGGTCGTATTTTTTGATTAAATTTAGCTCTAAAATGAGTGCCTCGATATTAGAAGAGGTGACAATGTATTCAAAGTCCTCAATTTCACTGACAAGCCGCTGCGTTTTGGCATCATGAGATCCAGTGAAATAAGAGCGTACTCTATTTTTTAAGACCTTTGCCTTCCCCACATAAATGACTGTATTTTGTCGATCTTTCATTAAATAGCAGCCTGGTTGATCTGGCAAGACCGATAGCTTTTCTTTGATCATTTTGTTCATATTTTCATCCGTCCTTGTTTTCCTCTTTCACTCCTTCTAGTGTATCACGAACATTTGTTTTATACCATGTTGAAAGAAAAGCGGCTCTCGTCTTTACGAGAACCGCTTCAGTGAGTATGCCGCTAGGGCATAGACAGGTTTATAGATGTTTGTTAACAAGCTCAGCAAGTGCTTCTTTTGGTTTGAAACCAACAGACGTTTCTACGACTTCACCGTCTTTTAAAACAAGAAGTGTTGGAATACTCATCACGCCGTATTTACCAGCAGTTTCTTGGTTATCGTCTACATCAACTTTTACAATTTTCATTTTATCGCCCATTTCTTGATCAAGTTCTTCAAGAACTGGAGCAATCATTTTACAAGGTCCGCACCATGGTGCCCAAAAGTCAGCAAGAACAACACCTTCTGCAGTTTCTTGTGAAAATGTTGCGTCAGTAGCTTTTACGATTGCCATTATTCATTCCTCCAATGTAAATTATGATTTTTAGTATAGCATCTACCAATGTGACTTGCGAATGAAATGCTTACGAATCTTTTTTTATGAAATGAATTAAAAAACAAACCGTACAATCGCACCAATGACAACAATTGCACCGATAATCATGAGAATCGTTCTAAGCATATAAATAACTCCCTTTCCGCTTTGTTTACAATGTAAGATGCCCCAACATCCTGCTCATCAAACATTTAAATATGCGATCAAGCGAGATCAATCGTAATCATCACCACAGACATTGGCGGCAGCTCTATGGTCAACTCACCGGGTTTTACAGCAAATTGCTGAAACTCTACTGGCTGGACAGCATGAGGATCATCAAATGTGTTGTGCGCATTCATGCGGTCTGCTGTCAGCACGCGGCCTGTGACTTTCGTTTCTGCATCCAAACCTTCAATGGCTAGGGATACTTCGTTTTGTTCATGTGGATTCAGGTGACAGAAGCTAATATGCATCTTATCTGACGAACGCGAAGCTGACACACTAACCTGAGGTATTTTTTCACCACTGCGTTCATAAGGCGTTGACACGAATTCCACTTCAAGTGCTTCCTCCTCTTGATGCACTTGAAACATGTGAAACACATGATACGTAGGCGTCAGAAGCATCTTTTCGTCTTCCGTTAACACCATTGCTTGCAGAACATTGACTGTCTGGGCAATATTCGCCATATGAATCCGCTGGCAATGACGATGAAAGATATGAAAATGAAGGGCACAAACAAGTGCGTCTCTTAGTGTGTTTTGCTGATACAAAAATCCTGGATTCGTCCCTGGTTCTGGGTCATACCATGTTCCCCATTCATCAATAATCATCCCAATTCGCTTGTCTGGATCATAACGATCCATGATCTCTCCATGATCCACGACAAGCCGTTCCATCTCATAGGCTTTTTTCAACGTGATAAACCATTCATCTTCATCAAATTCAGTCGCTGACCCTTTCTTCTCCCACGTACCAGGTACAGTGTAGTAATGCAAACTGAGTCCATCCATCCAAGGTGCGGCCCGCTCCATTAATACTTTTGTCCAATTCACATCATTTGAATTGGCGCCGCACGCAATTTTGTATATGGATTGACCTGCAAACTCTCTCACATACGTTTGATATCGTTTATATAAATCGGCATAGTATTCAGGCGTCATATTCCCGCCGCAGCCCCAGCTTTCGTTTCCTACACCAACATAGGTCAAATCCCAAGGTTCTTGTTTTCCATTTTGAATGCGCCAATCAGACATAGGTGTTCCCTTTGGAAAAGTGATGTACTCGATCCAGTCTGCTAATTCTTGAACAGTCCCACTTCCCACATTTCCGCAAATATAAGGCTCACATTCAAGCAGCTCACACAATTTCATAAATTCATGCGTACCAAATGCATTGGATTCAACCGTACCACCCCAATGAGTGTTCACCATCGGCTTTCGTTCGCTGAGATCTCCCACACCATTTGCCCAATGATACTCGTCTGCGAAGCAGCCGCCCGGCCACCTAAGCACCGGAATATGTAATGCTTGAAGGGCTTTTAACACATCAGTCCGAATCCCCTCAATATGCTCAATCTCTGAATCTTTTCCGACCCAAATCCCGTCATAAATCCCTCTTCCTAAATGCTCTTGAAAATGTCCATAGATGTGTTTAGAAATACGTCCGATCACGTCATTGACTTTTACTGTCCCCTTCACTTGTCAACCGCTCCTTTGTGTATTGATTACATACAAAAAAACCCAGAATACCTAGGCATTCTGAGTGTATGAGCGTTACGAGTGGATATTCATCTTTTTTAACTCTTCATTCAAAAGCGGTACCACTTCAAACAAGTCACCGACGATTCCGTAATCGGCAATTTTGAAGATCTCGGCTTCTGGGTCTTTGTTAATCGCTACAATGACTTTACTGTTAGACATTCCAGCTAAATGCTGAATCGCCCCTGATATCCCGCACGCAATATAGAGATCAGATGTGACGACCTTGCCTGTTTGCCCAATTTGCAGGGCATAATCACAGTAGTCTGCATCACAGGCACCACGCGAGGCACCGACTGCTGCGCCCAGCGTCTCAGCGAGTTCATTCAGCGGTTCAAACCCTTCCTTGCTCTTGACCCCGCGTCCCCCGGCGACGATGACCTTTGCTTCAGATAAATCTACACCTTCTGACGTTTTTTTAATGACTTCCTTCACGATCGTTCGCAGGTTCTGAATATCGACAGAAACGGGTGTAATGTCTCCGCTTCGTGAGGCATCCCGCTCAAGAGGTGCCACATTGTTCGGGCGTATAGTCGCCAAAAGCAGACGATCTGTTGAAATCACTTTTTCGAAGGCTTTTCCAGAGTAAATCGGTCTTGTGAAAACAAGATGTTCTCCGGTAACGCTTACATCAATCGCATCTGAAATGAGACCAGTCTGCAAGCGTGCAGCTATTTTCGGCGACAAGTCTTTTCCGATAGACGTATGGCCAAAGAGGACGGCATCTGGGTTGACCTGATCTAATATGGCTTGAAGTGCTTGCGCGAAACCATCTGACGTATAATATGAAAGATGCGGATGCTCCACAATCATGACATGATCCGCTCCATAGTAAAGCAGTTCATTCGCTAGGTCTTTGACGTCTTCCCCTATTAACACGCCAATGACTTCACCGCCAACTGCCACTTGATGAGCGGCAGCAATGGCTTCAAATGTCACATTTCTTAATTTACCGTCACGACTTTCTCCAAGTACAACAACTTTTTTACTCATCTTTCAAGTTCCCCCTTGTTCTCGTGATATCGTAAAGTGGATGTTTAGATGATCTTTGCTTCATTTCTTAATAAATGCGTCAGTTCTTTGACTTGATCCTGAAGCTCACCGCTCAGCACCCTGCCACCCTCTTTTTTCTCCGGTAAGAAACGTTCAATTGTTTTGATTTTATATGGCACATCGTCTTCATCCAGATCTAAATCATCCAGTTCCAATTCTTCTAAAGGCTTTTTCTTTGCCTTCATAATGCCAGGTAATGATGGATAGCGAGGCTCATTGAGACCTTGCTGCGCAGTGACAACAAGCGGGAGCTCAGCAGAAATGACTTCCACATCACCTTCTGCATCTCGTTCAATCGAAGCAGAGCCGCCGTCAATTTGAATACTTGTAATTGTTGTGACATATGAAAACCCAAGTAATTCAGCAAGACGCGGGGCAACCTGTCCAGAGCCCCCGTCAATTGCCACATTCCCTGCTAAAATCAAGGAAGCCTCTTTGTCTTTTAAATAATGGTAAAGAATCGTAGAAGCTGAATATTGATCCCACTCTTCTAAGTCGTCTTCCACATTTAATAAAACGGCTTGATCGGAGCCCATAGCAAGCGCTGTTCGCAGCTGCTTTTCCGCATCCTCACTGCCAACTGTCACAACGGTCACTTCTCCCCCGTGCTCGTCGCGAAGCTGGATGGCTTCTTCTATGGCGTACTCGTCATAAGGATTAATAATGAACTCTGCTCCATCTTCTTGAATTGCACCAGACTGAATGGAAATCTTCTCTTCCGTGTCAAACGTACGCTTCATCAAAACAAATATATTCATCCATTTCTCCCCCTTGTTTCGTTTGAATCCTTTATTCCCCTTTAAAATTCGGTTTGCGCTTTTCGATAAAGGCTTGTATACCTTCTTTGGCGTCATTCGATTGGAAAATCTCACCGAACTTTTTGGCTTCTAGCTTCATACCGCCATCATATGAATACAATTTTGTCGCATTCAATAAATCCAGCACATACTCGAGTGACTTTGGACTTTTCGTTGCAAATTTTGACGCAAGTGTTTTGGCTGCTTCGAGCGCCTCTTCCTCTGTTTCTGCCAGCTTTGAAACGAGTCCGCAGGCGAATGCTTCTTCACCTGTAATCGGTTCAGCTGTACCCATCATTTCCAGCGCTTTAGCAGAACCAACATAGCGCGGCAGGCGCTGCGTACCGCCGAATCCCGGAATGATGCCGAGGTTTAGTTCCGGCAATCCAAGCTTCGCATCTTTTGTTGCGATTCGGATATCACAAGACATGGCAAGCTCAAGGCCCCCGCCTAATGCAGCTCCGTGAATTGAAGCAATGACCGGTTTTGGACATTGTTCAATCCGTTCAAAGACCTGCTGCCCTCTGTCTGCAAGGCTTGAATAGTCAGACTCTTCCTGTAACGTCGTAAATTCCTTAATATCAGCACCTGCTGAGAAAAATCTACCTTCTCCGTGGATCACAATGGCTCTTACTTCTTCATTTTGTTCGAGCTGGTCAAACATGTCATTAAGCTCGGTGAGCAGCTGGGAAGATAAGGCGTTTGCTGGTGGATGCTGAATCGTGATAAGTGCTGTCTGTCCTTCATGATGTAAGGTGAGTATCTTTTCCATGTCAATCATCCTTTTTCAAAATGTCTTTAAGATTGATGTATTCCGTTTAAGAGTAGATCACGTACGTTTTCTGCGAGTGCAGGAAGATCATATTTTTGATCATTCATGACCCATGTTGTAGCGGTTTCATCAATCGTCCCAAATACCATTTGTCTCGCTAAACGGACATCTAGATTTTGTCTGAATTCTCCTGTTTTCTTTCCTTCTGCTAAAATCGACTCGAGCATATTTAAATACCCTTTCAGCACCTCATTGATTTTTTGCCGCAGCTCAAGGTTTGACTGCCTAAGTTCAAGCTGTGTCACAAGAGCCAAATGATGATTTTGCGCAAGCATACGGAAATGCTCCTCAATGAGCAGTAGAAGCTTTTCTTTCGCCGACGGTTTCTTTTGAATATCTGTTTCCATTCGTTCGATGAATTGTCCCATTTTTTCTTTGAACAATGAGATCAAAATATCCTCTTTATTTTTGAAATAAAGATAAATGGTTCCGTCTGCTACCCCTGCTTGTTTCGCAATTTTTGAAACTTGTGATTGGTGATAGCCGTTCTCTGCAATCACCACAACTGCTGCATCAATAATTTGCATGTACTTCGGTCTTTTCTGCTTCAATGTGCTTCGTCCCTTTCTGGATTGAATGAGTATTCATTCATAACTTTATGTTAAAAAGAAACGGGCGATTTGTCAAGTGATCTTCTCTTTCTTTTCCACCTTTAGCATACCAGAGCAGACAGTCAACATTCAAATCATCCGGCCGATGGACCGGATGATGCAGGCCGTTATGTTCTCGGTTGATCGGCAGGCGTTTCAGATGAAGAAGCGTGCTTTCTTTTTTCTTCTTCAATTAATACTCTGCGCAAAATCTTCCCAACGGCTGTTTTAGGCAGTGATTCTTTAAATTCATACACGCGCGGTACTTTAAATGAGGCAATTCTCGTCCTGACAAAGCGATCAAGTTCGTCCTCTGTTAAGTAGGCACCCTTTTTCAGCACAACAAATGCTTTCACTGTTTCTCCTCTGTACGGATCTGGAATACCGGCGACAACGACTTCTTGTACAAGCTCATGCTCATAAAGGGCTTCTTCGACTTCTCTTGGATAAATATTATAGCCGCTCGCAATGATGACATCTTTTTTCCGGTCGACGATATAGAAAAAACCGTCCTCATCCATATACCCTATATCTCCGGTGAAAAACCAGCCATCTCGTAATACAGCCTCTGTCTCCTCTGGCTGATTCCAGTATCCTTTCATGATCTGGGGGCCTTTAACAATGATTTCCCCATGCTCATATGGTTCTTTGAGGCCTCCGGTTTCTTCGCAATAAATACCGGCATCTGTATTAGGCCACGGACAGCCAATGCTGCCTGTTTTGTTCGCTCCCCATAAAAAGTTAGAATGAGTGACGGGTGAGGTTTCTGAAAGTCCGTACCCCTCCACTAAGCGTCCTCCTGTTAATTTTTCAAAGCTTTGTTTGACTTCAACAGGAAGTGCCGCTGAGCCGCTTAGACATGCAGAGATGGACGACAGGTCATACTTTTCAATGTTCGGATGATGCAGCAAGGCGATATACATTGTTGGTGCGCCTGGAAATAGCGTCGGCTTCTGTTTTTCAATGGTTTTGAGGGTATCAGCGACATCAAAGCGTGGAAGAAGAATCATTTGATGTCCTTCTTTGACAGCAAGATTTAAAACGGTCGTCATTCCGTAGACATGAAAAAACGGAATGATGCCGAGGATGCGTTCTTTCCCCCTGGTCGTTTTATACATCCAGGAAGCGCACATTTCAGTATTCGCTAAAATATTCTCATGTGTGAGCATGACCCCTTTTGGTAACCCAGTCGTTCCGCCTGTATATTGCAAAACAGCGATATCCTCTTTCGGATCAAAGGCAAGTGCGGGTATCTGCTGTTCACCTTCCGATTCTTTCATAATCTGCGCGAAGTGATGAATGGTGTCATTTTTCTCCACTTGGATGACCATTTTATTTTTTCTTCTTTGCACAATAGGAAACAGTATGTTTTTCGGGAATGGTAAATAATCTTGTAGTTTGGTGACAATTAAGTGCTCCATACTTGTCAGCGCTTTCATTTTATAAGCCTTTGGATACAACAAATCTAGCGTGATCAGCACTTTGGCGCCGCTGTCTTCCATTTGATATTCCAGTTCCTTCTCCGTATAAAGCGGGTTTGTTTGAACAACGATGCCGCCTGCTATTAAAACAGCATAATAAGAAATGACCGAATGAGGACAGTTCGGCAGCATGATCGCTACTCTGTCACCTTTTTTCACGCCAATTTTCATCAGATGACTGGCTAGTTTCAATACGTCTTCTTTTAGTTGTTCATAGGTGATGTTCTTTCCTAGAAAATGAATGGCTGTATGCTCAGGTGCAGCCTCTGCGGAGCTGAATAAGTAAGATTGTAATGTTTCATTTGGGATGGTGAGTTCGTGGGGAATTTGATTCGGGTAATGCAGAAGCCAACGTTTATCTGACTGCATAAAAACCCTCCTTCCTGAACTTTCGTACTATTATATTATAGCAAACTTTTCCTTAGGGCAGTTTGCTTTTTTCTAATAGGGCTTGGTTCAATTGCACATGTTTACTTGTTCGCCGGTGTTTCGATAGAAGCTCTTTTTCCTTCATGATGCCACTGTTCATATAAACCGCCAATTGTACGAAATGACTCGTTGACTCTATCCACGATCTGTTGATGGATACTTGGATCATTCGGTAAATGCGTCTGGATGTTGTCGACTTGATACTTCCTCATCATGTCGATGTAAACCGTGAGAAAAATGGTGTCTTCTAAAATCCAGTAAATGACTTCATCCGCCACTTTTGTTCTTTTATGCAGCATTTGAATTCCTCGTTCATATTGTATGAGGATATAACCACTCGAATCGATTTGAATATAGGGACTCAAATCATCAAAAAATCCTGACGTTTGAAATGGACGTGCAATATACGGTTTGTATATGTCTCTTGGAAGGGATGTCATTTGAAGACAAGTATCAATGCGCTTGATCAGTTCGTCTTTTTGCAGAATGTGCTTCATGTCATTCGCCGCCTTTGATGAGATAAAAGCTGCCAAGGGGTTCCCTGACAGCTTTCTAACGTTGTTTTCTTCATTTCATAGGAACAGATAAACGGCACCAATGACCGCAAAAGTGCAGGCAACTACGATTAATACTTTTGCTAGCTTTTCCATGTCGTCTCCTTAAATGCCGGCTGCTACTACGTAAGACAGCCCAACTGAAATGATGAGTGAAATAAACCCGACCGCTCTATTATCATTTTCAATCTCTTTGTCTACTTTAAAACGCGGTGTTAAAAATTCAAAAATGAAATAGCTGACAAGCAGCATCACAAAGCCGTATACGCCCCATCCAACCATTTGAAGAAGGGAATTGTGCTGAGCGATTGAATGCTGAAACACATTCGCAATCCCAAAGATTTTCCCGCCTGTTGCCATGGCAACGGCTAAGTTCCCCCGCTGGATCTCTTCCCAGTTCTTATAGGAGGTGACGAGTTCAAAAATGGTTAGAAATAAGACGAGACACAGGACGGCCACGCTATAATAGGCGGCAATTTCCACAAGTTCATTTTCCCAAAAGGCTTTCATGCGTTTTCTCCTTTTTACTTTAATTCGACGATGGTGACGCCTGATCCTCCCTCACCTTGTTCGCCAAAACGAGCATTTTTCACACTTCGATGCTGTTTCAGTAATTCCTGAACCCCTTTTCTAAGGGCGCCAGTTCCTTTTCCGTGAATAATAGACACGCGCGGATAACCAGCTAATACAGCATCATCTAAATATTTTTCGACTCTGCTTAAGGCATTTTCATAGCGCTCGCCTCTTAAATCAAGCTCAAGCGAGACATGATAGTCTTTCCCTTTAACTGCCGTGATGGCTTTTTCTTGCTTAAATTCAGGTGCTGATTTGATAAATTCCATGTCTTTTTCTTTTACCTTCATTTTCAGAATGCCCATTTGGACACTCCATTCTTTGTCGCCTGTTTGTTCAAGCAGCGTTCCTTTTTGCCCGAAGGTGAGCACTTTGACTTCGTCGCCTGACTTCAGCTGTCTTACTGCTTTTTTCGCTGGCTCTGGCTTCTTCTTCCTGTCAAACTCAGGAACGGCTTCTTCAAGACGCTTTCGCGCATCAATGAGTTCATGCTCTTTGAATGAACGGTGTTCACTTTTTATCGAACGGAGCTCTTGAATGATATCTTCTGCTTCTTTTGATGCTTGTTCAATTTTCTTTTTCGCTTTCTGTTCAGCTTCTTCAAGCAGTTTGTCCTTTTGCTCATTCCATTCAAGAATTTGTCTTTGCAATTCTTTATGAAGCTTTTCTGCTTCTTTTCTATAGAATTCTGTCTCATGCAGTTCTTCTTCTGCTTGTTTCTTGCTATCTTCTAATGAAGCAATCATTTGGTCTACTTCATTATGCTCTGCATGCATATCCGCTTTTGCCCGGTCTATAAGGTGGTCAGGCAAACCAAGACGCTTTGAAATTTCAAATGCGTTACTTCGTCCAGGCACACCGATGAGCAGGCGGTACGTTGGTGATAAGGTTTCAATATCAAACTCCACGCTTGCATTCGTAACGCCTTCCCGGTTATACCCATATGCCTTCAGCTCGGGATAATGAGTCGTTGCGATGACACGTGCATTCGTTTGATGCACTTCATCTAATATGCTCATCGCAAGAGCCGCACCTTCAGCTGGGTCTGTTCCTGCCCCTAATTCATCAAATAACACGAGAGAGTTAGAAGTCAAATGCTTTAAGATATCTACAATATTGACCATGTGAGATGAGAACGTACTCAAGCTTTGTTCAATGGATTGTTCGTCTCCAATATCAGCAAAGACTTGGTCGAACACAGCCACTTCAGAGCCTTCTTCAACTGGAATATGGAGGCCCGCCTGTGTCATCAGCGTCAGAAGACCTAGCGTTTTTAAAGTAACGGTCTTTCCCCCTGTATTTGGTCCAGTGATCACGATCGTTGAAAAATCTTTGCCGAGCTCAATATCATTTGCGACAACTTGATCCCGGGGCAATAGAGGATGTCTTGCTCGTTTTAAATAGATTTCTCCTTGATCATTCACAGCAGGTTTTGTGGCTTTTTCTGTCTTTGCATATTTAGCTTTAGCAAAAATAAAATCTAGCGTCTGCAGTTCCTTTACATTGTGAAGCAGTTCCCCAATGTGCTCTGATACGCTCTCTGTCAGCATTTGCAAAATCTTTTCAACCTCTTGCTTCTCTTTTAAACGGGTTTGCTGCAAGGTGTTATTTACATCCACGACCACTTGCGGCTCAATAAAAAGGGTCGCCCCTGATGAAGACTGGTCATGAACAATTCCGCCGTAATTCGAGCGGTACTCTTGTTTCACCGGAATAACAAAGCGGTCATTACGAATGGTGACAATTGTGTCTGACAGCATTTTCGAAGCCGATTGTGAACGAATCATCGCTTCTAATTTATCACGGACCTTTGATTCTAGTGAGCGTAATTGAATACGCAATGAACGAAGTGCAGGAGTTGCATGATCAAGCACTTCTCCATTATCACCAATACAGCTTTCGATTTCTTTTCTGATTTCAGGCAGTAATATCAGTGTCTCAGCATATGTATGAAGGCGTGGTATATCTACTCCATCTTCATACATGGACGTGAGAAAGTGCTTCATATTTTTCACCGCATATAATAGTCCTGCGATTTCCATCAGCTCAGAAGGGCTTAATGTACTGCCGATTTCTGCCCGTTTCACTGCGCGTCTAATATCTGTTAACCCGCCAAATGGCGCTGATCCCTTTAAGCGGATCACATCTTGCGCTTCTGCTACCTCTTCCAGCAAATGCTGAATGGTTTCTATATCCGTCAGAGGTGTTAAATCCTGCGCTCTTTCTTTTCCTAATGTGGATGCGGTATAGGACATCACTTTTTCTTTTACTTTATGAAATTCTAATGATGCTAACACTTTTTGTTGCAGCATGGTCCAGCCTCCTAACGACTACCTGTCACGCGTTAAAAACTTTTTGATCTCGTTTAGAGTAAAAGTATTCACGACATTTTCTTTTGGTGTCCAGCCCTTTCTTGCAGCTGTTACACCGACTTCCATATGTTCCAGCATGGCGATGTTGTGCGCATCTGTATTGATCATGATGTGCACACCCGCTTCATTTGCTTTGATTAAATGCTCTGTTTTCAAATCAAGTCTTGACGGATTACTGTTGAGCTCAAGTGCAGTGCCTGTTTTCTTCGCAAGCTCTATGAGCTGATCTATATTTAAGGCATAGCCATCCCGTCTGCCGATCAAACGGCCTGTTGGATGTGCAATTAAATCGACATGCTGATTACGCAAGGCATTTTCAAGGCGTTCCATAATGACTTCTTCCGGCTGAGAGAAGCTAGAATGGATAGACGCAATGACAAAATCCATGTCTTTTAAAAAGTCATCATCATAATCTAACGATCCATCCGGCAGGATATCCATTTCGACCCCTTTGAAAATGTGAAAATGCTCGAATTCCTGATTAATCTTATCAATTTCTTTTGCTTGCAGACGCAAACGTTCTTTTGTTAAACCGTTTGCTACTTTTAAATATTGCGAGTGGTCTGTAATCGCCATGTATTCATAGCCTTTGGCGATACATGCTTCCGCCATTTCACGAATAGAGAATGCTCCGTCACTCCATGTCGAGTGCATATGAAGGTCGCCTTTAATATCTTTCAGTTCTACAAACTGCATACTTTCTTTATACGTATCAATCTCCGCTCCGGTTTCACGAATTTCTGGCGGAATGAGCGGAAGTTGAAAATGTGCATAAAAAGCGCTTTCGTCTTCAAACGTTTTTACTTCTCCAGTTTCAATTGTTTCCACACCATATTCGCTAATGCGCTCTCCGCGTTCCTTCGCAAGCTGACGCATTCGAATATTGTGATCTTTTGAGCCAGTGAAATGGTGCAGCGTAGTTGCGAATTGGTCTACTGTCACAAGCCGGAAGTCGACACTGATCTCAAAATCAAGGGCAAGCACAACAGATACCTTCGTATCACCGCTTGCGATAACATCTTTGACATCATCAAGTGCAACGAGCTGCTCTCTAACTTGCTCAGGATTGTCTGTTGCAATGATATAATCTAAATCTTTGACGGTTTCGCGTGCACGTCTTAAACTGCCGGCTCTTGAAAAACGGATGATACCTTTCATCTCTTCAAGCGCATAATCAATCCGCTCTGCCACATCTAATGCAAAGCCAATTGGCAGTCGTTCCGGCTGCTTTCCTGCTTCCTCAAGCGCTGCGAGAATCTTTTCTTCTGTTTTTTTGCCGAAGCCAGCAAGCGCTTGTACCTTTTCCGCTTCGCATGCTTCTTTTAGAGATTGCGCATCATGGACGCCAAGCTCTTGGTAAAGCTTAGCGATCTTCTTCCCGCCGAGTCCTGGTAATTTCAAAAGCGGGACAAGTCCTTCGGGCACTTCCGTTTTTAATTGTTCGAGTGTTTCTGATTTTCCTTTTTCGATATACTCAGTGATCACAGCAAAGGTTCCTTTTCCAATGCCAGGTAATGCTAATAGATCATCTATTTGAGAAAGGCTGCGGTCATCTTGCTCCAGTGCCGCTGCTGCTTTACGAAAGGCAGAAATCTTAAAAGGATTATCTCCTTTTAGCTCCATATATACTGCAATTGTTTCAAGAAGTTTGATAATATCTTTTTTATTCATCTCTCATCCTCCAGCCGCTTTGGCATCTTCCTTTATAAATATACAAACTTTTCCTTCATCCTACAACTTTCTGTCATGGAATGAGAAAAAACTTCTCCAAGAAAGGAGAAGTTTTTAAACTCCATACGTCGTCCATAAGTCTTTGACAAGACCGGACAGATAAGGGGTGTTGCTTACGATCGCATCTGCTAATATGGATTTACTCAACATTGTTTGCAGTGCATCGACTGGAAGTAATGCAGCGACAAACAAGAGAATAAATACAAATAGATAGGTTTCAAGAAATCCTAAAACACCGCCAAGCAGTTTGTTGACCTGCTTAATCACAGGTATACTTGCAATGGTTGTGAGCAATCCGCCAATGATGGCGAGCAGGATTTTGGTCAAGATAAACAGAATGATAAACGCAATGGTATTATAATAAGCTGTTTCTAGATTCCCACTAAAGAAAGCGAGCTGCGCTTGACCGCCGCTAAAATTAGGTGCTGGAATCCACGTAAGCTGTGGTGCAAGTGACTGATAAAACATGGAAGCCACTAAGATAGAAACAACAAAGCTGATCAATTTAATAAATTGAAGAATAAACCCGCGTTTTAGACCGACAAGCGTTCCCATAAGAAGCAAAAACAAAATGATGATATCGATCACGGTAATTTCATTCCTTTTCTTTAAGCTGAATCTCTAGTTTTTCGTATTGCTCTTTTAATTTCATGTAGTCGTGGACGACATTGACTGCTGTCAGTACAGCTAATTTGTTTATATCAAGGTATGGGTTTTTTTCATTTATTTCTCTCATTTTATCATCAACAATTGAAGCAACGTGTCGCATATGCATCTTCGTTTCTTGACCGATGATCGTAAAGGACTGTCCGTAAATCTCAACTGTTGTTTTTGTTGTTTTCGTTTTACCGCCGTCAGACAACGTTTCTCCTCCATTCCACGAGAATCCTAGTCTCTATCATAACATGTTTAGACATTGAATGGAAAGACGAGCCCTTCCCTGTTATGGTACACTTTAGAAATCAATGATATCAAGGTAAAAAGGAGTTATCCACTGTGCCCCAATCCGTCTTAAAAGCAACATCAGAAGACCTTAAAAAAATGAAGAGCGTGTATGCGCACCACTTAACTGATACGTTACCACCAGGTGCCCTTTTTCAAGCAAAGGTCTCTGGCTGTACAATTACAGCCTATCGATCTGGAAAAGTGCTGTTTCAAGGACAAAAGGCTGAAGCTGAAGCTAGTCAATTCAGCCATTTAAAAGCAGCTGATACGAAAAGCCCAAAAGCACCGGCTGTCACAAAATATAGTCCGCCGTCAGAGATTGCTTCTATGTCCGTCATCGGTTCAGATGAAGTAGGAACAGGTGATTATTTTGGACCGATGACGGTCTGTGCCGCTTATGTTGATGCCAGCCAGCTTGCTCTTATGAAAGAGCTTGGCGTAAAAGACTCAAAAGGTCTAAAAGACCCGCAGATTATCAATATTGCCAAAGATCTCATCAAAACCATTCCGTTCAGCCTTCTTGTGCTCCGAAATGAAAAGTACAATGCGATGCAGGAAAAGGGCATGAGCCAAGGGAAAATGAAGGCGCTTCTTCATAACCAAGTCATCACCTCTGTGCTAGAGAAATTAGACGGGAAGCAGCCTGAAGCTATTTTGATTGACCAATTTGCAGAACCGGGTATTTATTTCAAGCATCTTGCTGGGAAAAAAATCATTCGGGAGCGGACGTACTTTAGCACAAAAGCAGAAGGCATTCATTTGTCAGTTGCTGCGGCTTCCATTATTGCAAGGTACGCTTTTTTAATTGAAATGGATAAGTTATCTAAAGCAGCTGGGTTTGACATTCCAAAAGGAGCCGGTCCTCATGTGGACAAGGCGGCTGCAAAGCTCATCAAGCTGCACGGCGAAGAGGCTTTACGTCAATTTACAAAACTGCATTTTGCCAACACACAAAAAGCGAAAAAATGGCTATAAAAAAGAGCTAGGCCCATGTGGCCTTAGCTCTTTTTTCTTTAACCGCGCAAGACGGCTTGATACGTATCTTCTAATGCTTTCAATACGTTTGTATGAACAGCCGTGACTTCTTCCTCTGTCAATGTTTGTTCCGGATTTAGATATTGGAGAGAGAATGCAACAGATTTTTTGCCTTCTTCCATATGTTCACCTTCATACACATCAAAGACGGATAGGTCTGTCAGTAAATCCCCGCCTGCCTCATAGATGACGCGCTCCAGCTGTCCGCTTGAGATATTCTGATCTACAACAAGTGCAATATCTCTTGTCACAGCAGGGAATCTCGGAATCGCTGTATATTTCATATCCTTCGATTCAGACGTCATCACATCTGTCAAATCAAACTCGAAGACATATGTTTCTTTTAAATCTAATTCCTTTTCAATGACTGGATGAAGTGCAGCAACAAACCCAATGACTTTTCCATTTAAATGAACATCTGCTGTTCGACCTGGGTGAAGACCCTCACGCTCTGCTTGAACATATGTGATTTGGTCTGATACACCAAGTTTTTCAAATAGACCTTCTGCAATTCCTTTCGCTACATAAAAATCGACGGCTTTTTTCTCGCCCTGCCAAAGATTTTTATGCCATAAGCCTGTCAGCGCACCAGCGACATGCTCTTTTTCCACCGGTTTTGCTCCTTCAGCTTCTGCTAAGAACACAGAACCCGTTTCATAAAAACCAAATGAATCAGCTTGTCTTGCCAAGTTATATGCAACAGAATCAAGTAAGTTTGGCAGAAGACTTTGTCTAAGCACACTTCGTTCTTCACTCATTGGCAGGGAAAGTCTCGTTTTATAAGCTGGATTCAGTGCAAAAGCTGTAGACTTATGCTGATTTGTCAATGAATACGTGATCGCTTGAGAAAGACCTGCGCCTTCTAAGAAGCGTCTCACCTTTCTGCGCTTCACTTGGTATGGCGTGAGACCGCCAACTGTACCAGCTGTCGCAGGCAGTGTAGACGGGATATTATCGTAGCCGTATAATCTCGCAACTTCTTCAATGAGATCTTCTTCAATCGTGATATCCATTCTACGAGAAGGAACGGTTACGACAAGAACGTCATTTGATTCGCCCACTGTAAAGCCCAGTTTGTTGAAAATTTGAATCATATCTTCTTTTGAAATGCTCATGCCAAGCACCTTGTTCACACGCTCAGTGGATACGTGGATGACATTCATACTTGTTTCAAGGTGGTTTTCCTCCACAGTCCCGCTTAGCACTTCACCGCCTGCATAGATGCTGATCAATTGCGCTGCTCTTTCGGCTGCAGACTTCGTACGCTGCGGATCAAGTCCTTTTTCAAATCGTGTGCTTGATTCACTGCGAAGCCCCAAGTCTCTAGATGCTTGACGGACTGTTTGACCGTTGAAATATGCCGCTTCTAAAAGAATCGTTGTCGTTTCATCACGCACCTCTGATTCAAGACCGCCCATGACGCCTGCGACAGCGTGCGCTTTCGTTCCGTTAGTGATCACAAGATGCTTTGATGAAAGTGTACGTTCTTGCTCATCAAGTGTTTGAATGCTTTCGCTATCAGTCGCTTTACGTACGACCACTTGCTTTGAACCAAAGCGGTCATAATCAAACGCATGAAGCGGCTGACCGTATTCAAGCAGTACAAAGTTCGTAATATCGACGACGTTGTTAATTGGGCGAATGCCTGCATTCATCAATCTTGTTTGAATCCAAAGCGGTGCTGGTCCAATCTTTACATGTTTAATGATCTTCGCTGCATAAAGTGGATTCGCTTCTTGATCCTCAATTTTCACCGAAATATAGTCTGCTGCTTTTTCTGAAGACGTGTTATGTGCTGTATCAGGAAGTTTGATGTCTTTCCCTAAGATGGCTGCAACCTCATAGGCGACACCTAGCATATTCAGGGCATCCGCACGGTTTGGCGTTAAGCCAAGCTCAAGTACCGCATCGTCTAATTGAAGTGCCTGAAGGGCATCATCTCCGGGTTTGACGTCATTTGGGAAAACAAAAATACCTTCTGCATATTCCTTTGGTACGAGTTTGCTTTCGACACCTAATTCTTGCAGAGAACAAATCATGCCATGAGACTCTTCGCCGCGCAGCTTTGCTTTTTTAATTTTAAAGTTCCCAGGAAGGACTGCGCCAACCGTTGCGACAGCCACATATTGTCCTTTATCCACATTCGGAGCTCCGCAAATAATTTGAACCGGTTCGTCTTCTCCGATATCCACGAGACATTTGTTTAATTTGTCGGCATTCGGGTGCTGTTCTCGCTCCACGACGTGTCCAACGACAACTCCTTTAATGCCTTCGCCTTTATATTCAACGGCTTCCACTTCAATTCCGCTTCTTGTGATTTTTTCTGCTAATTCATCCGGCTGAATGCCTTCTAAATCGACATAGTCTTCTAACCATTTATATGAAACAAACATGTTGATTTCCTCCTCTTAGTCCTGCTTGAATTGCTTTGTGAATCTAATATCATTTGTGTAGAAATGGCGAATATCATCAATGCCGTATTTGAGCATTGCAATCCGTTCAACACCCATTCCAAAAGCAAAGCCTTGGTAAGTTTCTGGATCAAATCCGCTCATCTTCAGGACATTTGGATGAACCATCCCAGCTCCTAAAATTTCAATCCAGCCTGTTCCTTTACATACAGAACAGCCTTTTCCTCCGCATTTAAAGCAAGACACATCCACTTCGACAGATGGTTCTGTGAATGGGAAAAAGCTTGGACGCAGTCTAATTTCACGATCTTCACCAAACATTTTTCTCGCCACTGTCTCTAGCGTACCTTTTAGATCACTCATACTAATATTGTGATCGACAACAAGCCCTTCAATCTGCATGAATTGATGTGAATGAGTCGCGTCATCACTGTCTCGTCTATATACTTTCCCAGGGCAGATGATCTTCACAGGACCTTGTCCTTTATATTTTTCAAGTGTACGTGCTTGAACTGGTGACGTTTGTGTTCTGAGTAGTGTATCCTCGGTAATATAGAAGCTGTCCTGCATATCACGTGCCGGATGCTCCTTTGGAAGATTCAGCGCTTCAAAGTTATAATAATCCGTTTCGACCTCAGGACCTTCCTCAACGGTATAGCCCATACCAATAAATAAATCTTCAATATCTTCGACAACAATCGTTAATGGATGTCTTGCCCCTATTTTGATTGGGCTTGCTGGCAATGTAACATCGATCGTTTGAGACGCAAGTTTCTTCTTCACTTCTTCTTTTTCCAGCTGTTCATTTTTTTCAGCAATAGCACCAGCAATCTGCTCTCTCACTTCGTTTGCGAGTGCGCCCATTTTTGGTCTTTCTTCTGCGGACAGCTTGCCCATTCCGCGAAGCACCTCTGTGATCGGCCCTTTTTTCCCTAAATATTGAACACGAATGTCATTGACTTCTTTGAGCGAGCTAGCTGCTTCAACCTTCGCTATCGCTTCTAATTCAAGCTGTTTTAACGTTTCTTGCATGAGTGTAATCCTCCTTTTGATATACAAAACCGTCTGGATAAACGGCTGTTTGATCGTTTGAAGACAATAAAAAAACCCGTCCCTCTAAAAAAGAAGGGACGAGTTGTGGTCGCGGTACCACCCTTGTTAAGCACAAATACATGTGCGAATAAGCTTCATTGACATAACGGAATCAAACGAATCCGGTTCACCTTTACGCAAAACTTGCGGTCCCGGTGACAACTCCAGAGGTGAATTCCTGTTTCAGCATTCCTTAAATGCACTTTCAGTCTACGATGCATTCTCCCTATCAGGCCGCTCTTTGAAACAATCTTCCTCTATCATGGTTTTTAAAATATTAGTTTCATTATAGTGAAAATGAGCGCATGATGCAACACTATCCACGCAAATGATAGACAAGAACAGCTGCTGCAACAGCCACATTTAATGATTCTGCCTGTCCATACATTGGCACATATAAATTGTGGTCTGTCATTTGCAGAATCTCTGGGTTTATACCCGCACCTTCATTGCCCACAATTAATGCAAACGAACCTTCTGCCGTTACGCTTCTATACGCTTTCGCATTGTTTAGAGCACTTCCGTATACAGGAATGCCTTGCTCCTTACATACTGGTATGGTCTGCTGAAGGCTTTGCTTTAAAATGGGCAGGTGGAAATGCGACCCTTGTGCGGAACGGAGCGTTTTTCCGTTAAACGCATCAACTGTTCCATCGCCTAAGATCACAGCATCAAGTCCAGCGGCATCTGCTGTCCGAATGAGTGTGCCTAGATTCCCTGGGTCCTGCACTGCATCTAATAGAAGAAGTCGTTCATACTTCTTTTCTTCAAATACAGGAACTGTACAAACTGCCGCGATGTGCTGAGGCGTTTCCGTTTCGGTCATGGCAGAAAAGGCTTCCTCGCTCAGTTCATACAGTTCAATGTCCGGATCAATATGAGAAGGAAGCTTATCAGGCGATGTGACCATTAATTCTTTCACAACTCCGCTCTTCAATGCTTCTTCCACTAAGTGGATTCCCTCCACGAGAAACAGCCCCGTTTTCGTTCGTTCTTTTTTCGTATGGAGCTTTTTCCACTGTTTAATGTTTGTGTTTTTAGCAGATTCTATATATTTCAAGCGACTTTAACTCCTTTAAATATCATGAATTTATTATATCTCATGCACACTACATAATAAACCTGTCTTTGAGACAGAATAGGGCTATTACCATCAAAAAAGGAGTGTGGGCAATGGATTTTAATTTAAGAGGCGCAGTCATTCAAAACATCACTGGCCATAATCAAGAGCAGCTTGAGCATACGATTTTAGATGCCATTCAAAGCGGTGAGGAAAAAATGCTGCCAGGCCTTGGCGTGTTGTTCGAAGTGCTATGGCAAGAAGCATCAGAAAACGAGAAAAATGAGATTCTTGAAACATTAGAGCAAGGCTTAAAGCCTCATCAACAGCAATAAAAGAAGCCGGTTTGCTTATCATAGCAAACCGGCTTTTTCATTTAGCCAGTGATCGGTGTTTCCATCCGAAGCGCTGGATCACGCCAAATGTCGACCCATTTTTTAATCGCAAACACAATAATCACAAATCCTAAGATCAACATAATGATTGATAGCACCGCATTCAGCACGCTGTAACCTGATGCCTCGGGATTAAGGTATACATTTGCTACCATCCAATAGCCCGCATAATTCACTGTCACATATAAGTAAGCAAGTGGAATTAAACAAGTCAGCATATATCGCCTTTTATCTGCAATTTTTAATACAACGGTTGCTCCGATGATGAGACCGACCGATGCCATTAACTGGTTTGACACCCCAAACAGCGCCCAAATGGACCCGATGTCTCCAGAGTAAAGCAAGTAGCCCCACATAAAACAAGCAAGCGCACTTGCGAACACCGACCCAGGGACCCAGTCATTTCGTTTAAGCGGTTTATAAGCTTCGCCAAAGAAGTCTTGAATTAAATAACGTGCCACACGTGTCCCTGCATCAATAGCGGTTAAAATAAAAACAGCTTCAAACATAATGACGAATTGGAAAAAATAAGACGCCAAATGACCAAAGAACGGAATTCCTGTAAAGATATACGCCATCCCTACAGCTAATGTCACAGCTCCACCCGTTCTTCCTTCTAAATCAAGACCAATTTCCTTACTCAGCTGCGGAAGGTTCTCGACACTCATCCCGAGTGTTCTGAACACTTCTGGCGTACTGTTTATCGCAAAATAATCGCCTGGATGAAGAGCCGTAGCGGCAATTAACGCCATAATTCCAACTAGACATTCTACTAGCATTGCGCCAAAAGCGACAGGCTTCATATCGCTCCAGCGGTCAAGCATCTTAGGCGTTGTCCCAGATCCAACAAATGCGTGGAAACCAGATATGGCCCCGCAAGCAATGGTAATCGAAATAAAAGGCCAGACAGGACCAGCTAAAACAGGACCTCCTCCATTCACAAACTCCGTAAAGGCTGGGAATTGAATCGTTGGATTGACGACAAAGATTCCAGCAATCAATGCGATAAAAACACCTATTTTCATAAAGCTGCTTAAATAATCCCTCGGTGCGAGCAGCAGCCAAACCGGCAATGCCGCAGCAAAAAAAGCGTAGACCGGCAAGGCAAGAGCAAGCGTTTTTGTATCAAGTGTTAAAAGATCGCCAAGTGCCGTTCCTTGAATATTCGGCCCAAGGAATACGCCAACCATCAGCAAAATAAATCCCGCAGTTGTGGCCTGTTTTAAATTGCCTGTCCTTTTATAATAAAGACCAACCCCCATCGCAATTGGAATCGTGATTCCGACTGCAAATGTCCCCCAAGGGTTACGTTCTAACGCATGAAGCACAACCATAGACAAACCTGCCATTGTGATCGTAATGATAAACAGCATCGCAAGCCCTGTACAAAATCCTGCGACAGGTCCTAGCTCTTCCTTCGCTACCTCTGATAACGATTTCCCCTTTTTTCGCATCGACGCAAATAAGACGACAAGATCATGTACAGCTCCGCCAATCACTGCGCCAATTAACAGCCAAAGGAGACCCGGTAAATACCCGAATTGTGCGGCTAAAATCGGACCCACTAATGGGCCGGCAGCTGCAATCGCAGCAAAGTGATGCCCAAATGTGACCCATTTATTAGTTGGCACATAATCCTTCCCGTCTTCTAATGTGTGAGCTGGTGTAGGATGATCGTCTGTCACCTTTAAGACCTTGACCATCATAAATGTGCCATAAAGACGATAGGCAATCGCTAAAATACACATAGATGCTATGACAATTGTAATCGCATTCATTTAACCTTCCCCTTTGCACAAACAATTTGTTACAAATATAACATAAATTGATTGATTTTTCTCTCTTTTAAAACCAAGTTGACAAATAAGAATAATGTGTTTATTCTTAAGGTAGCTTCACCTACTTCCATAAACTCTCTTTTGACAGGGCATTCTTTAGGCTCTGTCCTTTTTATTGCTTTCATCTTACAAAAATAAAAGCCAGATCACATGTGCCTTATTCACTAGAATATTTTTTCTTCTTCTGCCAAAAACAGTTCTTTTGGCGTAACTTAAAATGACAGTTCATTTCCTGGGAAATTCAATCAAATAAAAAAAGCCCTTCCCCTATACTGAGGAAAGGCTTTCTTACTTAAGAACCGTACGTGATCTGCTCAACCGTTTTTTGATCAAGTCTTTTGATCACTTCTGTTAAAAGCTTCACTGCATTTTCATAATCATCTCGGTGAATCATCGCTGCATGGGTATGAATATATCTGCTTGGTATCCCGATCGATAGTGATGGCACACCATGACCTGTTAAATGGATACCGCCAGCATCTGTCCCGCCGCCAGGCATGGAGTCGTATTGGTAAGGAATGTTCAATTCGTCCGCTGTTTGGACAACAAAATCCCGAAGCCCTTTATGAGATACCATCGAAGCATCAAATACAACAATCGTTGGCCCTTTGCCAAGTTTGCTTGTTGCTTCTTTTTCAGTAATGCCCGGCGTGTCTCCTGCTACACCAACATCAATGGCAAATCCAATATCAGGCTGGATTGTAGCCGCTGCTGTTTTAGCCCCGCGCAGGCCAACTTCCTCTTGTACAGTTGCAACACTGTAAGCAATATTCTCATGCTGAGTATTGTGTAAGTTCTTCATGACATCAATCGCAACTGCACAGCCGATACGGTTGTCCCATGCTTTTGCAAGGAGCATTTTTTCATCATTCATCACTGTAAACTCAAAATAAGGGACGATTTGATCTCCAGGCAGAACGCCCCACTCCATTGCCTGTTCTTTGCTTGATGCACCGATATCAATAAACATATCTGTGATCTCAATCGATTTTTTTCGAGCTTCAGGTGACAAGACGTGCGGCGGCTTTGAGCCAATCACACCTGTAATGTCTCCCTTTTTCGTTACAATGGTCACACGCTGCGCGAGCATGACCTGTGACCACCATCCGCCGACAGTTTGGAAGCGAATGTAGCCTTTGTCATCAATTTTTGTCACCATGAATCCTACTTCATCTAAGTGACCAGCAAGCATAATTTTAGGTCCGTTTGCGTTTCCTTCCTTCTTAGCGATTAAGCTGCCAAGGCGGTCACTGGAGACTTCATCTGCATATGATTCTATGTATGTCTGCATGACTTTTTTGACATCACGTTCATTTCCTGGAATCCCTTTTGCATCCGTTAGGTCTTTCAGCATAGTTAATGTTTGATCTAGCTTTGTCATTCCATATATCCTCCTTTATCTTCATGGTGCATTCTTATTATACAAAACCTTTTTCGTTCAATACGATCTTTTTATGAATATTTTTTCGTTTTACGAAATATTTTTTTAAAAAAAGTTGAAACCTTTTGGCCTTTTCATTCGTAGTATATCAGATAACGGTATTGGAGGTGCATCCTGTCATGTTTGTAATCCTCATTAGACTAGCTCTTGTTGCACTGCTTGTCTACATCTTCTACATGGCGGTAAAATTCTTCTCAAATCCGAGAAGAAAGCTGAAACAAGCACAATTAAAAGAAGGCTTTTATTTTATGGACGAACAACAAAATGCACGTAAAAATTTTAATTTCGTCTATAAAGGTGTCTTGTTTGAAGGGGAGAAGCATGTTCCGTCTAAGGATCATCCTCTATTTGTCCACTCCATTTACGTTTGGACGGAGTCACCTGGGAAGCTAAGTGAATTTACATTAGAAGACTTTGAAAAATTGGAGGAAAACATTATCGAACGTTATCCTCAAACAAAAATTGATTGGGATCAGCCCATTAAAAAAATCAAACAAAAAAAAGGAGCAGACACGCCGTCTTGATGGCGTCTGCTCCTTTTTCAGATGAACTTGATATATCCTAATATGATCAACTGCACCATGATTAACACTGGCATGCCAATTTGAAAGGCAGGATGCTTTGTTTTATGACGGAAATACTGCATCCCTAGATACGATCCGAAAGCCCCAAAAAGCACGGCAGCACTCCATAAGTGCGCCTCTGAAATTCTCCATTTATGCGCTTTTGCCCGGCGCTTGTCCTCTCCCATGAGAAAGAAACCATAGCCATTTACCAAAATGAGCAGCACAATCAACGCGATATTCATTCATTTCACCTCACATGATGAGCAAAAAAGATCATCCCTCGACGGAATGATCTTTTATATGACTTACTTGTCTAGTTGTGCTTTTGCAGCATCAGCAAGCTGATTGAATGCACTTAGGTCATTCACAGCAAGGTCAGCAAGCATTTTGCGGTTTACTTCGATACCAGAAAGCTTTAGACCATGCATTAAACGGCTGTAAGAAAGACCGTTCATACGAGCTGCAGCATTGATACGAGTGATCCATAGTTTACGGAAGTCACGTTTTTTCTGACGACGGTCACGGAAAGCGTAGTTTCCAGATTTCATCACCTGTTGGTTTGCTACTTTGTATAATCTATGTTTTGAACCGAAATAACCTTTTGCTAATTTAAGAACCTTTTTACGACGCTGACGCGACACAGTTCCGCCTTTTACTCTTGGCATTGTAATTCCCTCCTATGATTCCTATTCCAAATTACTTGATGTTTGCAAGTTGTTGTTTGATACGTTTGAAATCTCCAGCACTTACGATTGCGCTCTTACGCAATTTACGTTTTTGCTTTGTAGATTTGTTAGCGAACAGGTGACTTGTGTACGCATGAGAACGTTTAAGTTTACCAGAACCTGTTTTTTTGAAACGTTTAGCAGATCCGCGGTGAGTTTTCATTTTTGGCATTGGATATTTCCTCCCTCTGTTACTTTACTTTTCGACTTTTGGTGCAAGCATGAGGAACATGCTACGTCCGTCCATCTTAGGTTTTGTTTCTACTGTTGCTACTTCAGCGCAAGCTTCAGAGAAACGGTCTAACACGCGCTGTCCGATTTCTTTATGCGTAATCGCACGCCCTTTAAAGCGGATAGAAGCTTTCACTTTATCGCCCTTTTCAAGGAATTTGATTGCATTACGGAGCTTCGTATTAAAATCATGTTCATCAATTGTCGGGCTCAACCGAACTTCTTTTAAGCTAATGATTTTTTGATTCTTACGTGCCTCTTTATCCTTCTTCTGCTGTTCGAATCGGAACTTACCATAGTCCATGATTCGGCAAACAGGTGGTTTTGCATTTGCAGCAACTAACACAAGGTCAAGATTGGCTTTAGCAGCTATCTCCAGAGCTTCCTGGCGGGTTTTAATCCCCAGCTGATCGCCATTTTGTCCGATCAAACGAACTTCACGCGCACGAATACCTTCATTAACTAATTGATCTTTGCTAATAGTGAGCCACCTCCATGAGATTTTGAATTGAGTTCACAATTCATTTTGACCATTTCGTTGTATGTTTTACAGGCAAACAAAAAGTGTGGGCATATAAAACACCCACACTGCGAACATTTGCATGAAAAAATAAATGTACGGTCAACCTGTCAACTACAAACACGTGTCAATCAGGTGAGAAGCGGGTGCTTCTGCTTGTGATATCTATTCAATTCGTTAATAATTCTACACAATTTTCATTTGTCCGTCAAGTAAGCGAACTCTTGAAACAACTTTTTCATTTTAGCATGATTAAACGAATTGGGCAAGGCTTTTTCAAAACAATGACGCCATCAAAGAATGAATTGCATAAAGATTGGGATGACAATGACGGTCACAACTCCTACGACCACAACGGCGATACTTGCCATGGCCGCTTCTACTTCTCCCATCTCAATCCCAACAGAGACGCCAAGTGCATGTCCTGATGTACCGAGTGCAAGCCCTTTTGCCACTGGATTTTTAATTCGAAACCATTTTAAGAAGAAAGCACCTAGTGCATACACAATGACTGCATTAAATATGACCGCAAAGGCTGTGATATCTGCAATTCCGCCAATATCCTTTGCAATCGGAAGAGCAATCGCTGTCGTCGCTGCCTGTGGGAGCATACTTTTCATTACAGCCGCATCAAGATGAATTCCTTTTGCTACAACATACACAATTGTAATGGAGCAAAGTGACCCTACAAAAATAGCGGATAAAATCTGCCACCAATATTTTTTAAGCAATGCGCGCTGCTTATAAAGCGGAATAGCGAAAGCAATCGTCGCAGGCTCTAAGAAAAACTTGATAATCTTGCCGCCCTCATTATAATCTGCATAGGAAAAACCGCCAATTTTTAAAAATAAAATACCTAACACCATGGCCACAAAAAGTGGTGTGAATAAGAAGAAGCCTTTTGATTTTTTAAATAAGAATGTACCGATTCCAAAGGCGACCAATGAGACGACTATACCAAAATAAGGACTCATCGTACTTGTACCCATCCTGCATCTCTCCTTTAATGCGTACTTGAAGCTGGTTTATTAGAATGAGAAGGAGTCGATTTGCTCTCCTTTGTCTCTTTACGTTTCTGTGGTTTGTCTGATAATTGCATGAGAAGCTGCGTGAATAGCCCTGTCGCTGCTAGTAACATAATCGTTGCAATGATAATGACACCGACGACTTGCACACCTACTTCTTGCATGACACCTAGTGATTGAATAACCGAGATACCAGAGGGAACAAATAGAAAGCTAATGAGCCCTGTCAATGATGTACCTAATTGCTCCACTTGCTCCAGTTTGACGATTTTCGTTGTCAGCAAAACAAATAATAGAACCAGACCAATCACAGATGCAGGCATCGGAATTGGTAAATACATTGAAATGAGATTAGAAACGAACATTACGGTTGCAAAGATAAATGCTTGAGATAGAAATCCATATACTTTAGTGGCACTCATGCCCCTTCACCTCTTTCTTCGACTGCCCTCAGTATACGGCATGAAATAAATGAATGAAGCGTTTACAATCAAACTCGCCGAATTCAATGAATGAAATGCAGAAAACGAGTATTGAAATACAAATAAAAAAGCCGTCCTATTCTAGCAGGAGCGACTTCTTTAGTTCTTTGGCGTAAGTGCGGCTGACAGGAATAATCGACCCGTCTGTCATATGTAGATTATACGTCGAATTAAACCACGGCTGTACTTCTTTCATATGAGAGGTGTTCGCGATATAACTTCGATGAACCCTCATAAAGTAAGCCTCAGGGAGTTTCTTTTCAATGACCACAAGCGGTTCTGTGACCTCATACATGTGATCCTTTGTTTTCACGACCTTTTTCCCCTCACTGAGCCCTACATACATGATCTCTTCTACTTGCAGAATGACAATTGAGTCATCAACTGAAATGGCTAGCTTTTGCTGATGGGGGATTTTCTCATCTGACAGCTGGTGGTCTTGCGTCTCAACAGATTTCCACTTTTTAAACTTTTGGATCGTTTGCAAAAGCCGTTCTTCATCAAATGGTTTTGTTAAATAATCAAGCGCACTGACCTCAAACGCCTTCAGCGCATACTGATCAAATGCTGTCGCAAATACAATCGCTGGCGGATCAGACATCCGGTTGAGCCTTTTGGCAATATCAAATCCATTTTCACCTGATAAATCAATGTCTAAAAAGAGCAGGTCCGGCTTATGATCCACCATCCGGTCAAAAGCAGATTCTATATTTTCTGCTTCCTCTATTTGAACATCCTCTTTCGTTCTGCGTAATAAGTATTTTAATTCGTCTCTTGCTAACACTTCATCATCTACGATTAATACGTTTATCAACGAAAATCATCCTTTTTTACATAGTCCATTGGAATGCGAAATGAGATGTCAGTGCCTTGACCGCTATGAATAGATAGAGCGGCTTGTCTGCCAAAAATCCCTCTTAACCGCTGATCTAAATTAAAAAGAGCCGTACCTGTTCCTTCTTTGGATTCAACAGGCGCTTTTAATAGCTGAGCCATCTTGTCATTCTCGATTCCCTGTCCATTATCCGTCACTTTCATATTGACATGCCCATCTTTCATCACAGCGGATACGATGACTTCACAGCTCGTTTGATGTTTAGGAAAAGCGTGTCTCACTGCATTTTCAACAAGCACCTGAAGCACAAATGGCGGAATCATCACCTGCTCCAGCTCCTTTTCAATTTGAAAGGTCACATGGTATTTATTTGGAAATCTCGCTTGTTCAAGTGACAAATATGCTTCTACATGCTGAATTTCTTTATGAAGTGGAATGAGCAGCTGGCGGGCGCCTTGCAAATTGGATCGAAAATAAATACTCAGTTGCAGTAGCAGCTTCCTAGCCATCTCTACGTTCGTTCTACACAAGACAGAGATGGTATTAATGGCGTTAAATAAAAAGTGCGGATTCACTTGCGCTTGAAGCGCTTTGATCTCTGCATCTTTTAGCAGACGGCTTTGGGTTTCTGCCTCCCCAAGCTCAAGCTGTGTGGAAAACAGCATTGCCAGGCCTTCTGCAAGCTCCTCTTCCACCCTGCTTAATCCGACCGGAGAATTGAAATACATTTTTAACGTTCCGATCGTTTGACCATTGGAGGTAAGGGGCAGCACAATCGCCGCTTGAAGCGGGCAATGGGTGACTGAACAATTGATTTCATCTTTCGAATGTGCCTTCATAATTTTGCCGCTCATCAATACTTGTTTCGACAGCCCTGTAATGAGGCTTTTCGATGGAATATGATGATCCGTCCCATCTCCAACATGCGCTAAAATCTTTTCTGTATCGGTTAAGGAGACCGCATCTGTTTCTGTTAATCGATGAATGATCTCCGCCACGCTTTTACATGACTGTTCATTTAACCCTTGGCGGAAGAAAGGCAGCGTTTGATCAGCGATTGAAAATACACGGTGTGTCTGCATCGCCTTTGCCTGCTCTTCTTGCCTAATGACTGACTGTAAAATCGATAAAAAGATAAAGCTGCCAATTCCATTCACAAAAATCATCGGCAAAGCAATGATACTCACAAGCCCCCAGGCATCAGCAAATGGTCTTGCAAATAGAAGAATAATGATCATTTGCAAGGATTCCATTGCCACACCAAAAAGTGCGGCTTGGCGAGGTGTCACCATTCGATTCTTCCGCTTAAACCTGCTGCCGACATAGCCAGCAATCACACCGGCTAAAATCGAAGAAATCGCACAGCTGAGTGCCGTGCTTCCTCCTAATGAATAGCGATGAATCCCAGCTAGAAGCCCTGCACCAATGCCAACAAATGGCCCTCCTATTAATCCGCCCATTTCGATTCCCATGATTCTCGTATTGGCAATTGAGCTTGACGAGCCGAGATGATAGGAAAACTCATGATTCATGACCATCTGCTGCTGGATTTCAATTCCTGTATAATTGCTGATAATACTAAAAGAAGCAAAAATAAAGACAAGAACTGCCTTTTTTCGAAACCCTTCATTATGAAGCAATAGATTGCGAAAGCCCTTCACATGTGCAAGCACAAACCCTAAAATAACGATGATCCCAACACGCTCGATCATCATAATAATTAAATGAAGCAAACCTGCCACCTCAATTGATGTATGTATTATTTACTGTCTTTCTATTCTATCATGTGCGGTCAATGTTCAAATATCTCTCAAATCTTTTCTTTATTGCCCTCATCTTCTATTGTAAAATGAACTTGAGCCGTCACTTGCAATTGAAGGTAACACATACATAACAAGGGAGAAGATCATGAAAGCCGTATTTTTCGATTTAGATGATACTTTGCTTTGGGATGAAAAAAGCATTCATACCACTTTTCAGGAAACATGCCGCGAAGCGGAAAAAAAATATGGACTGAATCCAGAAACATTTGAACAGATTGTTCGTGAAGAAGCAAGAAAGCTGTATTCGTCCTATGAAACATATGATTATACTGTCATGATCGGAATTAATCCTTTCGAAGGACTGTGGTCCAATTTTAGTGAACCGATTAGCGAAGGCTTTCAAAAATTGAATGCCCTTGCACCAGAGTACCGCAAGAACGCTTGGACCAATGGCTTAAAAGAAGCAGGAATTGACGATGAGGCATTTGGACAATATTTGGCTGATTTCTTTGCAGCCGAGCGGAGAAAACGCCCATTTGTCTATGAAGAAACGTACCCTGTTTTAGACCGTCTGAAAGGCAGCTATGAATTGCTCCTTTTAACAAACGGAGATCCTAGTCTTCAAAAAGAAAAACTAGCAGGTGTTCCTGAGCTTGCGCCTTATTTTAATGAAATTGTAATTTCAGGAGATTACGGGAAAGGCAAACCTGACCCTGGCATCTTTGAACACTGCCTTCAGCTGTTAAATCTAACAAAAGACGATGTGATCATGGTCGGAGACAATCCAAAAACAGATATTCTTGGGGCATCTCGAGCCGGGATTCAAACCGTTTGGATCAATCGGCATGGCAAAAAGAATGAAACAGATGTAACGCCAGATTATGAAATCAAAGACTTACATGAATTGTTTGATATATTAAAATAGAACACAAAAAACACCCTTTCCCTGACGAGATTGGGTGTTTTTGTGTGCTCAAACTACACAATGACCGCTAGACTTTGCGCTTGCTTGTCTAAGCTGCGGGCTGCTTCTCCTATATTTATAAATTCCTCGCTTGCCTGCTTCACAAGATCACGATTTGTAAACACGGTTGTCTTGGCCCGGCTCGTTCCGCTGCTGACCTTCTCTACTTCTGCATGAATCGCCTTTACATATTGATCTACTTTGACAATCGCTTCTTTTGAATTAGTTGCAAGCTTTCGAATTTCTGCCGCCACTACACTAAAGCCATTTCCATAGGAACCTGCATGGGCTGCTTCGAACGCCGCATTTAATGCAAGGAGCTGGGTTTGTGAGGAAATGCTGTTAATCGTTGTAGCGATGGAGCTGATGGACTCTACCTGCTCTGTTAATCCTTCTAGTAAGCTCATATTTTGATCTGTTTCGTTTGCTATATGATCAAAGGAGACATTGACTCTTTGACTATGCTGGATGCCCACTTCTGCTCGCTCCATTAATTTCGCAGACATCTCCTTTAAATCGTCTACGACCTGTTTCATCGTGTTTTCTCTTTCTGTTATGTCTGTTGCGACTTTCACAACACCCACTACGCGTTCCTCTTCATTGCGGACAGGTGTATATGTCGCTTCAAGCCATAAGCTGTCACCATTCTTCGTCGTCCGCTGCACCTTTTCCTGAAAGACTTGCCCCTCTTTCAAACGCTTCCAAAACATTTGATAGCTTGCGTGTTCTGCAATATGAGGAGGACAAAACTGTCTATGTTTTAAACCAATCATCTCTTGCTTTGAATAGCCCATGGCTTTTGCAAAAATATCATTGACCCATAGGACTTCACCTGTCACATCAAATTCAATCATCGCCAGTGAGTGTTCCAATGCACGAAGTACTGCTGATCGCTCCAATACTTGTGATGATAAAGTGTTTGTTGTTTGCGTCATCGCTTTCATTCCCCCAATTTAACTCGAACCAATAGTACATACTTACCCATACTTTCGCACTATCTAAACGTATGATTCAAGGGACTGGATCACTAGTGGAGGATTTTCCCCAAAAAGAAAAAGCCAGTGATCTAAAGAGAAAGATCACTGGCTGCTTCGCTTGAAAAAGATTATTTTTTCGCTTCTGCTACTGCATGTTCCACAAAGGCTTCAAGATCCATTGTTTCTGAATCTTGCTCTCCGTATTTTCTTACATTGACTGCGCCATTTTCTGCTTCTTGATCTCCGACGACTAGCATGTATGGGATCTTTTGCATTTGCGCTTCTCTAATCTTGTATCCGATTTTTTCATCACGGCTGTCAAGCTCTACACGAAGACCTTCAAGCTGCAAACGTTCTTGTACTTTTTTCGCATAGTCTAAATGGACAGACGGTGAAACCGGTATGACTTGGAATTGTACAGGTGCCAGCCAAGTTGGAAGGGCTCCTTTGTATTCTTCAATTAAGAAGGCAACAAAACGCTCCATTGTAGAAACAACACCTCTATGAATCACGACTGGACGATGGTGCTTGCCATCTTCTCCGATATATGTGAGATCGAAGCGCTCTGGAAGTAAGAAATCAAGCTGTACAGTAGACAGTGTCTCTTCTTTTCCAAGAGCTGTCTTCACTTGAACGTCAAGCTTCGGACCATAAAATGCCGCTTCGCCTTCTGCCTCATAATAGTCATGACCAAGCTCGTCCATTGCATCCTTTAGCATCGATTGCGCTTTATTCCACATTGCATCATCGTCGAAATACTTCTCAGTATCTTCTGGATCACGGTAAGATAAGCGGAATGTGTAGTCATTCAAGCCAAAGTCTTGATACACTTCTTCAATTAGGCGAACTGTACGAATGAATTCGTCTTTGATTTGATCTGGACGTACAAAGATATGTGCATCGTTTAATGTCATACCGCGAACACGCTGAAGGCCAGATAAAGCACCTGACATTTCATAACGGTGCATTGTACCAAGCTCTGCAATACGAATTGGCAATTCGCGATAGCTATGCGGCTCGTTTTTGTAAATCATCATATGGTGAGGACAGTTCATCGGACGAAGAACAAGATCTTCGTTGTCCATTTCCATCACAGGGAACATGTCTTCTTGATAATGCGCCCAGTGCCCTGATGTTTTATACAATTCGACATTCGCAAGAACCGGTGTATACACATGCTCATAACCAAGTCGTACTTCTTTATCGACAATGTAACGCTCAATCACGCGGCGGATCGTTGCGCCTTTTGGCAGCCAAAGTGGTAGACCTTGACCTACCTTTTGAGAGTTCGCAAACAGTTTTAGCTCTTTTCCTAGTTTACGGTGATCGCGTTCTTTCGCTTCTTCAAGCAGGCGTAAGTGCTCATTTAGATCATCTTTGCTGAAGAAAGCTGTACCGTAAATACGCTGAAGCATTTGATTGTTGCTGTCACCTCTCCAGTATGCACCTGCAAGGCTTAACAGCTTAAACTCTTTGATTTTCCCTGTTGATGGCAAGTGAATGCCGCGGCAGAGGTCAAAGAATTCACCCTGCTCATAAATCGTAACAGCTTCACCTTCTGGAATTGCTTCTAACAGCTCAAGCTTTAATTGATCACCAATCGCTTCAAAGCGTTTTTTCGCTTCTTCTCTTGATACTTCAATTCGCTCGATTGGCAGATTGCTGTTAATGATTTTTTTCATTTCTTTTTCAATCTTTGGTAAATCTTCAGGTGTGATGGCAACATCGATGTCCACATCGTAGTAGAAGCCATTTTCAATCACAGGACCTACGCCAAACTGAACGTGATGCTCTTTTCCATACAGGCGTTTGATTGCCTGTGCTAGCAAATGAGCTGTGCTGTGGCGCATAATATCGAGTGCCTCATCACTTTTATCTGTGATGATCTCAATTGTTCCACTTTCTAGTAGCGGCGTACGCAGATCTATTTCTTTACCGTTCAATTTACCGGCAAGCGCTTTTTTCTTTAGGCCTGGGCTAATTGATGCCGCGATGTCTTCTGTTGTAGCTGTTTTGTCAAACTCCTTGACTGCTCCATCTGGAAATGTAAGTTGAATTTGTTCTGACATCTCTGGTCACTCCTTTTTTTGGCAATATAAAAACCCCGCCCCCTGGAAAGGGACGAGGTTGAATAAACGGAATCGTGGTTCCACCCTTTTTCCCGTATTTGCAGCTTTCTTTTTCATAAGCAAACACGGCTTGTGTTTCGATAACGGGAATTCCCGTCAGCCATTACTAAAACGTTCACAGCTGATGTTCAAAGGTGGTAAAGCAAATGGTCCTCTGCTAGGAAGCTTTCAGCCAAGGCTTCCCTCTCTTTAAGCGGGTATTCATTTGTTCATGTCCTTATCAATACGGTCTCTGTATGAAGTTACACCGTATTATAAAACGTTTTTTCGTGAAAATCAAGAAAGCTTTTCACTTTTCTCTTCCAAATGGTCATGGACAAATTGAACATTGTGTTCTTGAAATGAATGAGCCGGGAATACCTCGACCCTTTCTTGAAAAATATTTTGAATGGTCTGTACCATCGAGTGACCCGTATCATTTGTAAACAGGTCAATCTTTTTGGGCGCTATGGATACGAGTGGTGCAATCAGCTGCGAATCAATATACATTGGATGCTCTCTTACAAACTGTCTGTCTATGTATTGTTTTTGATCACGCTCAGAAGCGTACCGAAATTCCCAAATCATCAGGCGATCCTGATGCACAACATGTACTTTTTCGAGCTTCGGTTCTTTTGCCATCACATAGTCTCGAAGCGATTGAATGAAGTTTTGATATTCTTGTTCCATTTTGTATTCTTCAATGGAGACTTCAACATAGTTCTTCAGCCTCCTGTCATACTCTGACAGTCTGAATGTCATAAATGAACCAATTGAAAAAATACCTTGCTGTAAAGAAATGGTCTCAAGCTCCTTTGTTAACAGGGCATCTCTTGACGGTTCTTGATGAATGCCGGGAATATCATCTAAATCCCCATTCATGATGCTGTGGGCAATTGAAAGAATTTGGTGCTGCTCTTCAGGATCTTTAAATAAATACGTGTTTTCAAGAATGCTGCGCATGCGCTCATTTTCTTTGCATTCCAAAAAAAAGTGAACTAGTAATGGCCGCACAATGGACTCAAGTCCTTCTTTTGATTCCTTCGCCTCTATGAGAAGCCGGTCTTTCCCTTGTTGAATTGACATGTGATGCCGACTGTCCAAGTGTTCAGCAAGATGTAAAAAAGCGGCGGTATCATATTCATCTTCAAAGATTATTTCAAGCATGTTTGTCCCCCCTAACGACATCTGTTACATATATATGGGGAGAACATAAAAAATAGACGCCTAAAATAAATCAGGCATCTTTCTTTTTAAAATGAGCGGAACTGAGATAAAGATCAGATAAATCAAACAAACGATTGCTAAAGCGGCATAATTGCCGCTGACAAAGCTTGAGCCAAGGACATTTAATGCAACTGTACCCGGTATTAAGCCTAAAAAGGTAGCTGCCGTAAATGCACGATAATTTGCACGTGAAGCTGCTGCCGCATAGCTGACAAAGTCAAAATGAATTGGGGCAATTCGCAATAACAAAATGTAAAGAAACCCATGCTCCTGAATGCGGGACGTCACCGCTCTCAGCTTCCGGCTGCTTGATTCTGTATCCTTCTTTTTTGAACGAAAGGTTGTAGCAAGAAGGAAGGAGCCTGTTGCCCCGGCAGTAGCACCAACGAGGGCATAAATCGTCCCAAGGACACTTCCGAATGCCAAACCTGCTGCCAGCGAAAAGACCGTAAGTGGGACGAGAACAAACGGGCGAAAAAGAGATAAGAAAAGAAAAACAAAGGGAGCCAGCAGTCCAAATTCAAGCACCCAATTCTTCACATCTTTCGGCGCCAGCTGAAGATGCTGTTTGTTCAGCCACCAAAGTAAAACAGCGAGACCTGCAATCACGAGAAAAAGCAGCCATTTTCTTTTGTTCATTTCATTTGCTCCTCCTTCAGGTGATAGACGGTTTTATAAATGACGGCGGTTTTCTCCTTCGAGCAAGACTGCCTCTGCTAAATAGAGAATTCGTTCCATTAAACGAGCGGCTTTGACCTCTTCTTTTTCCCCGCGCTGTGAGTACGTAAAGTGATGCTTCAGTTCACTTGGTGCGAAATTAGAAGAGAAGAAAGTCGGCAGCTGCTCTGCCATACGGTATTGTAAAATCGTTCCGAGTAGTTCATCTCGAACCCAGCTTGTCATCGACTCTGCCCCAATATCATCAAGCATTAAAATAGGAGTGGATTTGACCATGTTCAGTTTTGATTCTAGTGTGTGATCGGCTAACGAATTTTTTAGCTCTCTCACAAATTCAGGCACGTACACAAGGAGAGATGGGTATTCCTTCTCCGCTAACTGCTGCGCAATGGCTGCCAGAATATACGTTTTTCCTACTCCGAACTTTCCGTGTAAATATAAGCCCTTCCCTTTGCCCGTCTCATCATAGCTTTGCAGGAATTGTCCTACTTTTTGAATGACTTCCTGTCTTCCCACAACGTTCAGATCAGCGAACGTCGCTTGAAGAACATTTTGCGGAATGTACATGCTTTTCATGAGTTCTTGCTGTTTTTTCTGTCTATCGAGCCGCAGCTTGACTGGACAAGGGGAATATTCAATATCAATACTCTGACCTTTGATCACAAGCTTCGGGTGATAACCGTCTAAAATCGCATTGACGTTCTCTTCATCTAAGCAATATGAACAGCCCTTCGACTGCTGCACATATTCAAAAAGCCGGTTCAAGCTACGATTGATCATGTCTTCGTGCATGTCTTCTTGGTGCTCCTGTAAAAAGGCTTTTACATTTTCATCAGATAGTACACTTTCTTTAATCTGATTGTATCTTACACGAAAATCTACGCGCCCTTTTAGCTGTTCAAATGAACGACCGATCGGTTTCATCCTCATCTCACCTCATCTTAATGTGCATTGTACTTTTTCATATTTTTAAACTGATCTAACAGTTTTTCTTTTTCTCGTTCGAGGTCTTCTGTCGATAGGCTGTCTGTTTGTTCTTTTGCCGGCTGTTCTTTCGTTTCGGTTTCTTTCATCCAGTCAGGAAGCTTCTCTTCACGGACAACTTTCCCTGATCCGTATGTGCTGCGCTGCTTTTTCTGCTGCGCCCACTCTGTCATTTGCCTGTTCTCTTCTTTGGCCATTTTCATGGCCGCCGCTACGGTTTTAATTTTCTTTCTCACCCAATGAGCGGCGATTTTTTGCATATATGTTTTCGACAGCTTCATATCTGTTTTCAGTAATGTATAGTAGATCAAAACGTTCATGACACCTGGCTCTAGCTGCTGCTCAAGCATAATATCTTCGACAATTCTTAAGTCGGCATATGTTGGCTCAATGCCGTCAGCCATATCTTTTAGCAGCTCCCTAGGCGAAATATGATCAAGCTTTTCAATCAATTTGGCATCCGGCGTTTCTGCCGCTGGCGCTTTTGAAGCATCTTGACGCAAGTGTCTCGGCTGTTTTTGATCAATGAGTTTTGGCTGCTCGCCTCTGTATTCAATTTGGTACCAGTCTCTTGCTGCTTTTCTCAGCTCTTCTGTTGAGATCATTTGATCCGAACCGCAGGCGCCTGCTACAATATTTTGCATTTGAAGCGGGGTGATGCCGTATACAACGGCTAACTTCTTAATGGTTTCTTTCACCTGCTTTGTCAAAGCCTTTCTTGGAATCATCATATCAGACATGCCTGCTAACAATAAATCGAAATCAAAAGAATCGTCTGAGAGAGGAGCCGGTTGACTCGATCCAACGGTCACATATTCATAGCCCTGATCAAGTGATGACGCCTGATTGATTTCTTCTGTCATCCTGCGTTCACCTGGCTGCAATACGTGAAAGACTTCTTCAAACGACCGCGAGATGTTCTTTGCCTCTGCCGAAACACCAGGATATGAGAAATAATCACGAAGCTGCATATATTTCGCTTTCTCTACACGATGGTACAGCAGGACATTCAGCATACCATCTTGGAAAAACTCATCTGGTCTTAGCGGCGGCACAAGCTCATATGTAAACAGTCTGCCTTCTTCCGTTTCCTGTTCATATGTGCGGAGTAACCCAATCGCTTCAAGCTTTAAACGTTCCTCAAAAATATCATTCAAATTCGTTTGCAGCATGACCATGAGCTGCCGATGAGGTGCGGGTTTTCCCCACATACGATTTTGTTCCAGCTCTCCCCACAGCGTCATATATAAGCTGAAAGCGGACATGCCTATAAGCGGCTGATATAAAAGAGTGATGAGCTGTCTATCGATGTCACCGAGCAATGAAGCGCTTTTGACGACATACGGATCGACGGCTAGCACTTCCTTCCAATGCTCTGTCATATGCTGATCCTCCCCATGAATTGCAATTGTTTCTATTGTACACCCTTTTTACGTTTTACGCTTTACGCAGGAAAAAGAGCGTGAAGAATCTTCAGCTCTTTTTTAGCGTTCTTTCTTTAATAAATCTTTTAATTCATCAATAAAGACGTTGATATCTTTAAACTGCCGGTAAACGGAGGCAAACCTGACGTAAGACACTTCATCAATTTTTGCCAGCTCGTCCATTACCATTTCACCTACAAGCTCACTTTTCACTTCTGACATGCCTTGATTACGCAGTTCTTTTTCGATATTAAAGCAGACATCCTCCAGCTGCTTTAAAGCAACAGGACGCTTTTCACATGCTTTAATGAGTCCTCTCAGCATCTTTTCGCGGCTGAATTCTTCTCGAATTCCTTCTTTTTTCACCACAATCAGTGGTAACTCTTCTAATTTCTCAAACGTCGTAAAGCGATATTGGCAGCTTTCGCACTCTCTTCTACGACGGATGGATTTCCCTTCATCTACTGGTCTTGAATCAAGCACCCTTGTGCCAAGGTGCTGACATGTGGGACATTTCATTTCATCAGCTCCGATCTATTCTTGGAAGTTGTTTGTCTAGTTCATCATAAAGGGAAAAAACCGTTTTCTCACTATAGCCAAAATCTGTTGGCAAGGCTGTTTCTGTTGTCACATTAAAATCGACAGCTGTTTCAAAAGGACGAATTGAAATGACAGTCGCTACGAGAAAGGCTTTTTTCGGCATACTGATGTTTGCGCTGATTTCACCTCGTTCTGCTGAAACAGATGTCACTTGATAGGAAGCGTGCCCAGAAAGCATGGCTTCAAGCGCTTGAAAAACTTGCGCATTCGTCGATTTGTAGTAATGGCTTTTCAGTTCTGACACTGGATGCTCGTCAGATGTTTCTGTATGGTTTGACATGAACCGTTTGAACTTTTGTCCTAAAGTCATATACGTATCCCCTTTGCCATAATGCCTCTTCTTTATTTTATAAAAAAAACCTTTGTTTTCCTAGAACAAAAGTATAGGCAAGTTGGGGAATGTTGGATTTTGTCTATCAAAGAAATATAAAAAGGAGCATAACACAAAGGCATTTCAATGCTTTTGGCCAGCTCCCATTGCAATCTTTTTTATGTTTACAGTGCTTTGGCTTGTGCCTGTTTCACTTGTACAGGTCCCATGCCTCGAGGAATTTCAATGTTTTCTCTTGTTTCAGCACCTAATTCATCTCCGATATGATCTGCTGCGATATTCGGATCTAGGTCGCCGCAAGTATAAACATCTATGCTCGCATAACCATGTTCAGGAAAGCTGTGAATTGTCAGATGAGATTCAGAAATAATGACAACTCCACTTACTCCTTGAGGTGCAAATTTGTGAAAAGCAACCTCTCTTACTTCAGCTCCTGATTTCAAAGCTGCATTTACAAACGTTTTTTCAATAAAATCCATGTCGTTCAGTTTATCACAGTCGCATCCCCATAGCTCGGAGATAACGTGACGTCCGATTGTTTCCATCATGGACCCCCCTTAAACAAGAATGAAAGAGTGAAGTTCTAAGCAGCCGGACCGGACATATACCACGGGGGAAAGTTAGTCCAAAGAGGTCCTAACCCTTTAAGTATACCCGAATGAGTCTGCGAACAAGAAGTTCACGAAAAATAGTATACTTTGTTTAGACCCATTTTGCAAGCTGTGTTTTCAATGGGATTTTCTCTCATTCCTTGAAAAGGGACGTTCGTCTTCTTCATTTCAAACAGCAGAAAGCTCTTTCATCTGCGATCCGACAAACTTCACAAGATCCACCACTCTGCATGAATAACCCCATTCATTGTCATACCATGCAAGAACTTTTACTTTTCTATCCCCCATCACCATCGTTGTCAGTCCATCTACGACAGCTGAATAAGGGTTCGTATTAAAGTCTGTAGAAACAAGCGGCTCATCCGTGTAATCTAAAATACCGGAAAGAGAAGTTTTTGATGCATTTGAGAAGGCTGCATTGACTTCTTCTGCTGTGACATCTTTTTTCAAGTCGACAACAAGATCAACCATCGATACATTGGAAACTGGCACGCGAAGTGCAAGTCCATGCAATTTCCCTTTCATGTGCGGCAACACTAAAGAAAGCGCTTTAGCGGCACCCGTCGTCGTTGGAATAATGGACTGGGCACATGCTCTTGCCCGGCGCAAATCCTTATGCGGGTTGTCGATATTTTTTTGATCATTTGTATACGCATGAACCGTTGTCATTAAACCGTTGTCGATACCGAATTCATCATCTAACAATTTGACAACTGGTGCTAAACAGTTTGTTGTACAAGATGCATTTGAAATAACGACGTGCTTTTCAGGATCAAGATCATCCTCATTGACACCCATCACAATTGTAATGTCTTCATTTTTACCTGGAGCTGTAAGTACGACCTTTTTCGCTCCGGCATCTATATGGCCCATCGCTTGATCTTTTGAATTAAATTTTCCTGTTGCTTCTATGACGATATCAATCCCAAGCTCTCCCCACGGAAGCTGCTTTGGGTCTCTGTTATTGAGCAAAAGCACTCTTTTCCCATTTACAATCAGTGCGTCATCTTCTGCTGTCACATCGCATTCGTAACGTCCATGATTTGTATCATATTTAATTAAATGTGCTAGCGTTTCGGCAGGATAGCTTGCGTTCACCGCTACAATTTGAATTTGATCATCAAGCATTGCTTTTCTGAAGACCATGCGTCCAATTCTGCCAAACCCATTGATCGCTGCTTTTACCTTCATGAACAGGTCACTCCTCTATTATGTGTTATACTCAATAAATTTATTTATGAAATTAGTATATCACATTAGAATGTAATTGCCAGTATATAAACGTATATTTTCTAAAAAGGGCTGTTCTTTTCATGAGAAATATAAAAAGCATAAAAAAAGAAGAGTACGTGTATGTACTCTTACTTATCTGTATGTTCCCATTCATTTAATATGTTCTGCAATTGCTTTCTAATAAAAGCGAGATCTTGTGTATTTTCTATCACCCGGTCTGCTTTCTTACATTTTTCCTCAAGTGGCTGCTGAGAGTGAATCCGATTCAGCGCTTCTTCCGCGCTAAGGTCGTTTCGATTCATGAGTCGGGATAGCTGTAATTCTGGTGTTGTATACACCACAATAATGCGGTCGACGAGACTTTCCAGCTGACTCTCAAATAAAAGCGGGATATCCAGGACAACGAATGTTTCTCGGCTGTCGATTCCTTCATCTCGCTGCCTGAGCATTTCCTTTCGCACTTCTGGGTGAACGATCGCATTTAGCTGCTTTCTTTTCTCTTCATTAGAAAAAATAATGGCTCCCAGCTGCTGCCGGTCTAGCTCTCCATTTGGCAGGAGGACACCCTCACCAAAGGTTTGAACGATATGATGAAGGGCGGGTGTTCCTTTGGCGACCGCTTCTTTTGCAATCACATCTGCGTCCACAACCCGGATGCCCTGCTCTTTTATCATCTGTGAGACTGTGCTTTTTCCGCTAGCAATCCCGCCTGTTAATCCAATGACAAGCGTCAATTGATTTCCTCCTTTTACAGCTTCCAAACCCCAATTAATATGAGCAGAAGCCCTGGTAAACATGCAAGTTTATCGATCCAGCGCCAATTTGCCAAGTAATGACCGGCTCGTAGCCCGATACATACAAAAAGTGAGCTCATCACTGCCACCGTGATACTCATGACAATTGGAGAAAAGCCTAATATCGCTGCGCCAATCCCTTCGCCAAATGCATCAATGGATAAAGCAATTCCAAGAAGTACCGCTTCTATTCCATTAATCGTCCCAGATCGGTCAATATCTGCACTTGTCGGCTTTCTTAAAATGTGAATGACAAGCCCAAGTGATTGGACTTCCACATTGAGCAATGTCTTTTCATGAAGAAGCAAATCACGCTCTTTCGCTGGTTTGTAAAATTGATACAGGACCCAAAGGCCAATGGCAATTAAGATGCCTCCCCCCAGTTTATCGGTCACTGAAACAGGGAGAAATGTCGTCAGCAGGCTGCCAATCAGCATAGAAATGAGCAGCACAATCCCTGAGCAACATGCAATAATGACGATAGCTTTAAATGGGATCCTCATTTTGCGGAGACCATACGTAAAGCCTACAGAAAAGCTGTCGATGCTGACTGCAATAGCTAAAAACAGGAGCGAAATCGAAATCATACCTGAACTCTTCCTTTCTGTTCATGCAACGATGATCAAGAGTCTCTAGGCGTCCTTAGACTCTTCTTCACTATATGAAGAGCAGGTGGGCTGTGTGTCAGTCTACACCTTGCTGAAAAATGAATGTTTTTTATCGTATGCATAGCAAAAAGGAAGCATGCTCATGGCTAAGTTTTATTGAGGACGTTTTTGGCAGGTCACACAAAAGTGCGTGCCGCGCCCTCCGACTACTGTTTTCTCAATGATGCTTCCGCATGTTTGGCAAGGCTCTCCCCGCCGGTCATATACAAGAAGCTGCAATTGAAATGTGCCAATATCTCCTTGTGAGTTGATATAAGAACGAATCGTGCTTCCTCCCGCATCTACCGCCACTTGAAGCGTATCGATGATCTGTTTGTGAAGCACCTTGCAGGATTCCAGGCTGAGCTGATTCGCTTTTGTTTCTGGATGAATCCCTGATTTAAACAGGACCTCATCTACGTAAATGTTACCAAGTCCTACGACAATCTTTTGATCAAGCAGTGCTGTTTTGATCATTCGGGTTGTTTTTTTCAATTTCTCCCATAAATACTCAGGAGTGAACTGTTCATCAAATGGTTCATATCCCAGCTGTGATAGCGGGAGTTCTTTTTCCTCTTCACCCGGCTGAAATAAATGCATCGTGCCAAATTTACGCACATCATGGTACCGAAGCTCCGTCCCATCTGTAAACGTAAAGACGACGTGTACGTGTTTATCATAAGGCTCATGCGCTTCATGTACACGGTATTTCCCTTCCATCCTTAAATGGGAGACCATCACATAATGGTCTAAATGAAAGAGGAGGAACTTCCCTCTTCTTTCAATGGTTTGTATGGTTTCTCCTACCATTCTTCTTGCGAACTCTTCCGGCTCCCCAGGACGTTTGATGATGTTTGGCCATTTGATATCGACCGTTTCAATCGTCTTTCCTTCGACTAACCGCTTGAGAGTGCGCCGGACGGTTTCAACTTCTGGTAATTCCGGCATGCTCCTCGCTCCTTTTTCTCTCTATTATTTATTTCGCATCGTACCAAGATGGACCTGAAGAAAAATCAACTTTTAGCGGCACATCAAGCTGAAGTGCATTTTCCATGACTTCAGGAACAATCTTTTCAAGGATGGCGATTTCTTCTTTCGGCGCTTCGAAGATCAATTCATCGTGCACCTGTAATAAAAGATTTGTCTGCAGGTTTTCTTCTTTGAGCCTTCGCGCCATATCAATCATCGCTTTTTTAATAATATCGGCTGCGCTGCCTTGGATCGGTGTGTTCATGGCTGTTCGTTCTGCAAAGCTTTTGATATTAAAATTACGACTTGTGATATCTGGGATATATCGTCTGCGTTTGAGAAGCGTCGTGACGTAGCCTTTTTGTTTTGCTTCCTGGACGATTTCTTCCATATAGGTTTTCACGCCTTTAAAGCTTGTTAAATAGCGCTCGATAAATGCGGCTGCTTCTTTTCTTGTGATCCCAAGGTTTTGAGAAAGTCCATAATCGCTAATTCCGTATACAATACCGAAGTTTACTGCCTTGGCTTGTCTTCTCATAGCGGAAGTCACTTCATCTTCTGAGACATGGAACACATCCATCGCTGTTTTCGTGTGAATGTCCATGTCTTGCGTAAATGCTTCGATCAAATTCTCATCTTGTGAAATATGAGCAAGTACACGCAGCTCGATTTGTGAATAGTCAGCTGCAAACATGAGCCAGCCTTCTTTTGAAGGAACGAATGCTTGACGAATCTTCCGTCCTTCTTCTAAACGAATCGGGATGTTTTGAAGGTTTGGATCTGTTGAGCTTAATCTTCCTGTTTGGGTGAGTGCTTGATTAAACCTTGTATGCACTTTATGGGTATCCTTGCGCGTTACTTTCATTAACCCTTCTACATAGGTCGATTGCAGCTTTCCGATTTGCCTGTAGTGCAGAATGGATCGAATGATTTCATGCTTATCTTCAAGCTTTTCAAGCACATCTGCAGACGTTGAATAGCCTGTTTTTGTCTTCTTGATAATCGGGAGACCTAATTTTTCAAAAAGGATGACACCAAGCTGTTTAGGAGAATTGATGTTAAACGTTTCTCCTGCTAAGCGGTGAATGGTTTCTTCATATTCTTTAAGCTTTTTCGTTAATTCTTCACCCATTTTCTCTAGGCGCTTTAGATCTACCTTTACTCCAAGAGATTCCATTTCGCCTAAGATGAGTGCTAGCGGCAGCTCTAAATCTTCATATAGTTCATGCTGATCATTTTTTTCTAATGCTTCTAGTGTTAAATCATGCAAGGCTGAGATCGCCGCTGCTTTTCGTCCAAGATGTTCTTTCAGTTCATCTTCAGATGGAATCGCCTGTTTTGCTCCTTTTCCGTATACTTTTTCATCAGAAAGAGCGATATTCAGACCATATTCCTTCGCTACACTTGAGACGTCTTCGTATGATTTCTGCGGGTTGACGACGTAGGAAGCGAGCAGAACATCATTGTCGACACCTTTTAGGTCGACATCATGCCATCTGAGAGCGACAACTGCTCTTTTTGAATCAAAGACCCATTTTTTCTTCGTTTCATCCTGTACCCATTCTTTAAATGCATCTGATTGAAGCGCATCTTCTTTCGTCATAAAAAACGCACCATTTTCATTATGGATCGCAAAACCGATCAAATCCGCTTCGTGATAATTATCTCCAAGCTGTTCTACCACAAGGGCTGCATGATCTGTCAGTATATCGCCCGTTACAGTTGTCATTTTTTTCACTTCTAATGCGTCTACTTCAACCTGTTCATCTGTTTCTGGTGCTTCTCCTAGACGCTCTAGCAGGGTTTGAAAGCCTAGTTCTTTATAAAGAGAGATCACTTGATCCATGTGTGGACCTTCGTAGGCGAGATCTTTGCTCGACACATCAATAGGTGCTTCTACGAGAATGGTCGCCAGCTCTTTACTCATGACTGCTTGTTCTTTATATTCTTCAAGCTTTTCTTTGAGCTTTTTCCCGCTCACTTCATCAATATGTTCAAGCAGGTTCTCAACTGTTTCAAACTGCTTTAACAATTTAATGGCTGTTTTTTCGCCTACACCTGGGACGCCTGGGATATTATCTGATGAATCTCCCATCAGCCCTTTCATATCAATGATTTGATCTGGTCGCAAGCCATATTTTTCTTCAATATGAGCAGGTGTGTAGTATTCTACTTCTGTAATGCCTTTTTTCGTAATAGCCACTGTCGTATGATCTGTTGAGAGCTGGGTTAAGTCTTTATCTCCTGTGAAGATTTTGACTTCAAAGCCGTTTTTTTCTGCCTCGACAGCCAATGTACCGATAATATCATCTGCCTCATATTGAGGAAGCTCGTACCTTTTCACCTGATAGGCATCTAATAGTTCACGGATGAACGGCATTTGTTCTGATAGCTCTGGCGGGGTTTTTTGTCTTCCGCCTTTATATTCTTTAAATGTCTCGTGGCGGAATGTTGTTTTTCCCGCATCAAATGTGACGAGCATATGGGTTGGCTTCTCGTCCTCCAGCATCTTCATTAAGATCATCGCAAAGCCATAAATAGCATTTGTATGTACGCCTTTATCATTTGATAATAGCGGCAAAGCAAAGAAAGCTCGATATGCGAGGCTGTTTCCATCCACTAACACTAATTTCTTTTTGTCTGTCATGTTTTAATCCTCCATCGGCTGAGCCATCTCAGCCGTCTCTTTCACACATTGTATCTTCATTTTATCAAAGTTTATTTTGAAAAGAAAATAGTCGAGCCTTCATAAAAAAGGGACGAAAACAACAAGTGTTTTCGTCCTTCCAAAATTGGCTCCTTGGATGAAGGGGTTCCTATTCATCCTATCAATGAATGTTTAACAAAACATGAATTCATTGTAAAGATCATGTAAATTTTAACGTGACTTTCCTTTTTTCTCTATGTCGATTTCAGGCTCACTGTAAAAGTCGTTCCTTTACCTTGTTTGCTGCCGACAGAAATTGTTCCTTCATGCGCCTCCACAAGGTGTTTGACAATGGCAAGCCCAAGACCTGTACCGCCTGAATTCCTGCTTCTATCTTTATCAATTCGATAAAATCTCTCAAATATTCTTGGAATCTCACTTTTCTTCATACCAATTCCTGTATCTGCTACATCAAATTCATAGGCACCTTTTCTCGGTCTTGCTGAGATGGTGACACTTCCTCCCTCTGGTGTATAGGTAAGGGCATTATTAACGAGATTGAGAAAGATTTGCTTTAACCTTAGCGGGTCTGCCATGACATAGACCGGTTCTTTTGGGACACGCACATGTAATTGAATGCCTTTTTCTGTAGCCTTTTGACTTAACAGCACTTGAATCTCTTGGATGATTTCTGTCGCATTGGCTTCTTGAATATTCAGCTTGAATTGCTGTTGCTCAATTTTAGAAAGATCAAGTAAGTCTTGAATCAATGTTTCTAGACGGACACTCTCTTTTAAAATGATAGAAAGAAATTCTGTCAGTGCTTCTTTGTCATCAATCGCGCCATCAAGAAGGGTTTCAGAAAATCCTTTAATCGACGTAATCGGTGTTTTTAACTCATGAGACACATTGGCGACAAAATCTTTTCGCATCTGCTCCAGCTGCTTCGTTTCTGTCACGTCATGAAATACGAGAACAATTCCTTTCCATTCATCGTCTGTACTTAAAATGGGTACACCATCCACTTGGAAGTAGCGGCGTTCAATGTCAACGGCTAGACGTAAAAACTTCCGCACCTTCGTTTCTGTCATGAAAATCTCGTCAATTAATTCGATAATCTCTTCATGGGTAAACGCTTCGTGATACAGCTTGTGCATGTAAATGTGCTTTTGCACCTTAAACTGCTTGCGGAAGGTTCGATTGACGAGGTGGATATACCCCATCTTATCAATCAATATAATCCCCGCTCCAATATTTTCAATGACCGTTTGCAGCCGGTCTCTCTGCATTTCACCGGCACTTGTCATTTCTTGAAGACTTCCTGCCAAACGCTTCATGGAAGTATTCAGTTCACTTGTTTCAATCATCAGCTCTTCATAATTATTCGTATCATAGTTCCCGCGTTCTAGCTGTTTGGCTACCTTTGTCGCATAATCAATTGGTTTCACATATTTCATCGACATGCGGTACCCAAAGAAAACGATAATGATAATCGCCGAGCCAAGACAAAAGGCTAATGCAAGCCAAAGCTGGTCGTCAATTTCATTTAAAGGCTCGTATGACGCATGAAGAAATAAATAACCCGCTGGTTCGTTTTGTTTTAAGATCGGGACAGCATAATGGAAAAGCGCATCCTTCTCATCGTCAATAACGACCCCTTTTGTTTGGAGACGTTCATTGTTTAGTGTATTTTGAATGACGGCCTTTTGTTCTGCTTGACCCGTTGTATGTATGATATTCCCCTTTAAATCCACAATCGACGCATTCATATCAAAATGCTGCTTTGCCTGGTTGAGGACCTCTTTGTTTTGCTTCGCCTTTAGATCATCACCATTCATAGAAGACAGGAGAAAGCTCGATTCCTTTTCCATTCGTTCTGTTAATTTTGTTTCATAGAAAACATGGAACATGTGATCCAGGAAAAGACCAAGTGCCACAAACACAATAAAAAGGAGAAAAATGAGTCCCGAAAACAGACGGGTTCTAATTTTACTCATTTGACTTTGGCTCCTCCAATTTGTAGCCTAAGCCGCGAATCGTTTTAATGTATGTTGGTTTTTTCGTGTTCTTTTCAATTTTGTCCCGCAAGTGACTAATATGGACATCCACAATACGAGTGTCACCTGCAAAGTCATAATTCCAAACGGCACTTAGCAATAAATCACGCGTGAGGACACGTCCTTTATGCTTCGCCAAATAAAGCAGTAGTTCAAATTCTTTTGGCGTCAGCTCTAGACGTTTTTCTTGGAAATAGACTTCGTAGTGTTCTGGTAAAATGCGCAGTTCACCAATTTTGATTTGATCTGCAACGATCTCTTCCTTCTCCTCTTGCGTGGGGGCAGGCTGAGATTGCTGTGCTCTTCTCAAAATGGCTTTTACCCGAGCACCCACTTCTCTAGGACTGAATGGCTTTGTCATGTAATCATCGGCCCCAAGCTCAAGACCTAGCACCTTATCAAATTCATCGTCCTTTGCTGTCAGCATTAAAATAGGGAACATCATTTTTTGAATTCTCAGTTGTTTGCACACTTCAATGCCGTCCATCTTCGGAAGCATTAAATCTAATACAATAAGGTCAGGCTGTTCACTTGCTGCTTTTTCAAGCGCTTCTTCCCCGTCTCTTGCTGTGACGACATCATAGCCCGCTCTTTCAAGGTTATAGCTTAGAAGTGTTACAATCGATTCTTCATCATCCACAACTAATATTTTTTTATTCATGTTGTGCCTCCAATTAGTGATTTCCCCTGCATCCGTTTTTTGTATCTTATGTGAAAAGCGAGAAGTCATGCTTTCTCTTTCATTTTAACGAAAGCTTAACAAGAGAACAATTTAAAATTTCGACAAGATTTGTTTTGTAAACAAAAAGAAGACTCCTCATACGAGAAGCCTTCTTTTTTATTCATATTAAGACAATACTTTCATGACATTCTTAACTGATTCAACAGAACGGTCAAGCTGACTTCTTTCTTCTTCTGTCAGCTCAAGCTCGATGATCTGCTCAAGGCCGTTTCCACCTACGATTGTTGGTACACCTAGGTAAATGCCTTCGTAGCCATATTCACCTTCAAGGTAAGCAATCGTCGGCATGACGCGGCGCTGATCTTTAAGGATCGCCTCAACCATTTCGACTAGTGAAGCAGCAGGTGCATAATATGCACTACCGTTACCTAACAGGTTCACGATTTCGCCGCCGCCTTTTCTTGTTCTTTCAACAATTGCATCAATTCGCTCTTTAGGAATCAATGTTTCAAGCGGGATACCGCCTGCATAAGAGTAACGAACAAGAGGAACCATGTCATCGCCATGTCCACCAAGCACAAAGCCCGTCACGTCTTTAACAGATAGGTTTAATTCTTGAGCAACGAACGTACGGAAACGTGCTGTATCAAGAATACCCGATTGTCCAATGACTTTTTCTTTTGGTAATCCTGATTCTTTATAAACTGCATACGTCATTGCATCAACAGGGTTTGTTAATACAACAATGATGGCTTCTGGAGAATATTTAACGATTTCGCGTGTCACACTGCGCATGATTTTTTCATTTGTTGACACGAGATCGTCACGGCTCATTCCCGGCTTTCTTGCAATCCCCGCCGTAATGACCACGACATCAGAACCGGCTGTATCTTCGTAGTTAGAAGTTCCTGTAATGTTTGCATCGAAGCCTTGAACAGGACTTGCTTCCAGCATATCAAGTGCTTTCCCTTTTGTTGGGTTCTCAAGCTGCGGGATATCGACTAATACGACGTCCGCTAATTCTTTTTGAGCCGTTAGAAATGCTGTAGTTGCTCCAGTAAAGCCTGCTCCGATAACAGATACTTTTTTACGCTTGTTTGCCATTTCCTTTTTCCCCTTTAACTTTAAAGTTTAAGAATCAAGACAAGTTTTTGATGAGCTCGTCAGCAAACTCAGAACATTTCACTTCTTTTGCGCCATCCATTAATCTAGCAAAATCGTAAGTGACGACTTTTGATGCAATTGTATTTTCAACAGATTGAATCACTAGATCAGCTGCTTCCTGCCAGCCAAGGTGCTCAAGTAAAAGCACGCCTGATAGAAGAACAGAAGATGGGTTCACTTTATCAAGACCAGCATATTTAGGTGCTGTTCCGTGAGTCGCTTCAAAAATAGCGTGTCCTGTTTCGTAGTTGATGTTCGCACCTGGTGCGATACCAATTCCACCAACTTGTGCTGCAAGAGCATCAGAGATGTAATCTCCGTTTAAGTTCATTGTTGCCACAACATCGAACTCAGCTGGACGAGTTAGGATTTGTTGAAGGAAAATATCTGCAATGCTGTCTTTGACAATAATTTTGCCAGCAGCTTCTGCTTCACTTTGCGCTTTGTTTGCCGCATCTTTTCCATCTTGTTCCACAATACGATCATATTGTGCCCATGTAAAGACCTTGTCGCCAAACTCTTTTTCAGCCACTTCGTAGCCCCAGTTTTTGAAGGCACCTTCTGTGAATTTCATGATGTTTCCTTTGTGAACAAGTGTCACAGACTTACGGCCTTGGTCGATTGCATATTGGATAGCCGCTCTGACAAGGCGAGAAGTTCCTTCTTCAGAAACTGGCTTGATTCCGATACCTGATGTTTCTGGGAAACGGATTTTGTTTACACCTAATTCGTTTTTCAAGAAGTCAATTAACTTCTTCACTTCGTCTGATCCTTGTGCATACTCGATACCAGCATAGATATCTTCTGTATTCTCACGGAAGATGACCATATCTGTGTCTTCTGGACGTTTCACAGGAGACGGTACACCTTTGAACCAGCGAACTGGACGTAAGCACGTGAATAGATCAAGCTCTTGTCTAAGTGCCACGTTTAACGAACGGATTCCTCCGCCGATTGGTGTTGTCAGTGGTCCTTTGATTGCGATTAAGTATTCACGAATGTCTTCAAGTGTTTGCTCAGGAAGCCATTCTCCAGTTTTATTGTAAGCTTTCTCACCAGCATATACTTCTTTCCAAGTGATTTGCTTTTCACCTTTATATGCTTTTTCTACAGCGGCTTCAAGTACTCTTGATGCTGCTTTCCAAATGTCAGGACCGATTCCGTCCCCTTCGATAAACGGGATAATTGGATTATTTGGTACATTCAATACGCCGCCAGTAACTGTAATTTTTTCGCCTTGTGACAATGATATTACCTCCCAGGTTATGTAGTGAATATTTGAAACTTCTTGGCTTGATGTCTGCAAGCGAAGAAGTTTTTCACGTGATTCGTTTTTTGTTGATATGGAGGCTGATTGGTTTATTTGGATCAGCCTCCGCTTATTCTATAAACATTAGTCTCTTTCACTGATCGGAACAAAGGTTTGAAGATCAGGTCCAATGTAGTCAGCTCTTGGACGGATGAGACGATTGTTGTCATACTGCTCTAAAATGTGAGCAATCCATCCAGAGAATCGGCTGATCACGAAAATTGGTGTAAACAAGTCATGATCAATCCCAAGACTGTGATATACAGATGCAGAATAAAAATCAACATTTGGTGGAAGATTTTTCTCTGATGTCACGATTTCCTCTGCGCGAACAGACATTTCATACCATTTCGGCTCGCCAGTCAGGTTTGTTAAACGCTGGCTCATTTCTTTTAGATGCTTTGCACGCGGGTCACCTTGACGGTATACACGGTGGCCAAAGCCCATAATTTTTTCTTTCTTCTCTAGCTTACCATGAATATAGGAATCTACGTTTTCAACTTCGCCAATTTCTGAAAGCATCTTCATCACGCCTTCGTTGGCTCCGCCATGAAGTGGTCCTTTCAGCGCACCGATAGCCGCTGTTACACCAGAGTAGATATCTGATAGTGTAGCAACACATACACGCGCTGTAAATGTCGATGCGTTTAATTCATGATCCGCATGTAGAATGAGTGCCTTATCAATTGCCTCAATTTCTACTGGTGACGGCTCTTCGCCATTTAGCATATACAAGAAGTTCGCAGCATAGCTGTATTCTTCTTTTGGCTGTACAGGCTCAAGTCCCTTACGAATACGTGAAAACGCAGCGACTAGTCCAGAAATTTTCGCCTGTAAGCGAATGGCTTTTCTGTAATTCGCTTCTTTGTCCATAATCTCTGATTCGTCATCAAGTAATCCTAGTAAGGATACCGCTGTACGAATCGCAGACATTGGATGAACCCCATCCAGCGAATACGATTTAAAGTGCTCAATGATTTCTTGCGGAATGTGAGCATTTTCGTTGAGCTGCTGTTTTAACTCACTCAGCTCTTGCTCATTCGGCAGCTTTAAGTGCCATAACAGGTAGACAATTTCTTCGAATGTAGCTTTTTCAGTTAAATCATCGATATTGTACCCTACATAAGTAAGAGTATCATCAATAATTGAGCTTACGGATGAAGTTGTTGCCACAATACCTTCAAGACCTCTTGTTGCTGTCATGTTCAATCTCCCCTTTTTAAAAAAATTCCCCTTCGTTGCAGAATTCTCGCTTTTTGAAAGCGCTATCCAATCCGAATAAGACGGCAGGTTCAGAAAAGAAAATGCTTACATTTACCTATACGGTTAGAGCGCTTTTAGCCTCATATCTCTTGTGTGATCAATGAGTTCAAAATTAAGCCTATTCCCATTATAAACAATAATCAGACATTTGTTAAATGTTTAACTATAATTTTTTTTGATATTTTTTTTTCCAGTCTTCCATATGAGGCATGGAATAAAGGGATTTTGCTTCTTTTATTATATTTAATTATGTTTTTTTGCAAAAGCTCACGCAAGAAAAAAATAAAAAAGAAAGTGGCATGAACCACTCTCTTTTCAACCGCTGAAAAATTTCACAGCCTGCATCGCCAAATAAGCAATTCCTGCTCCGATCAGCGGACCGACAGCTACACCTTTAAATAAGCTAACTGCCAAAATCGTCCCGAACACAAGCGCTGCCGTGATATGCGGATCATTTTCGAGTAGCACAATACCGTTTTTTGCGATTAATGCTACTAATATACCCGCTCCAAGTGCAATCCAAGCATAAGATGATTTCATGGCTTCTCCAAGCTGCTTAAATCCAATGTCACCTGTTGCAATAGGAACAAGCACAGCAATTGTAATGACGGTGACCCCCCAATTGATGCCTTTCGATTGAAGAACTGGGAAAATTTTTTGATCCAAACCAATCAGTTTAATCCCAATGAGCACAGAAACCGCTAAAATTAATGAATTGTTTTTTGCAATAAGTGCAATAACGAGTAAAAGAACCAAAAATAAATTTGCTTGAGTAAACATACGCCGCCCCTTCCTTTCTTTTTATTGCGACCTTTTCATATTACTAATCTTTTTGAATAAAATGAAGTATCGGACATGCTTGTTTTTTTGGAGGGGATTGTGTGAACCACACCTATATGGCCATTTTTCTACGAAGTTTGATGATGATCGGCATTGCTGTATTTGCGGTTGCCTTTTTATATCAGTCTTTTCCTTTTTTATATCCTTTTTGGATTGCACTTATTGTATCCTGCCTGATTCACCCTGCTGTATGCAAAATAGAAGAGATCACCGGAATGCCGAGAGGATTTGTTGTAGTCATTGTACTACTGCTCTTTTTAGTAGTAGCAGCCGGTTTCATCACACTCTTAGTAGCAGAAATCATTTCAGGAAGTGCTTATTTGGCAAAGGTTCTGCCTGGTCACCTTGATCAAATGATTGGGATTGTGGAACAGTTTTTTACAGATAAGATCCTACCTTTGTACCATGATGTAACCGCCCAATTTAATACACTTCAAGCAGGTCAAAAGGAATCGATTTTGGGACAAATCCAAGCGCTAGGCGATGAAGCTGCCGCAAAAATAGGGACTTTTCTTTCAAAAACACTCGAGCTCATCCCGGCTTTTTTAAGTCTTTTGCCTGATGCAGCCGCAACCCTTTTGTTTTCTGCACTGGCGACTTTTTTTATCACGAAAGATTGGTTTACATTAAAAAAATATGGTTCTCGTATCTTTCCCGCAAAATGGATGCAGCATACACGAGCCATTTTATCTGAAATCAAAAAAGCCATTACCGGTTTTATGAAGGCGCAGCTTTTGCTTGTTGCTATGACCATCGGCCTTGTCGTCATTGGACTGATCATCTTAAAAGTCGAGCACGCCCTTGTCATTGCTTTATGTATTGGGTTTGTCGATTTACTTCCTTATATCGGGAGCGGCACTGTTTTTCTGCCATGGATCATTTACTCTGCTATGACAGGAAACCTTTCACTCGCCATCGGGCTCGGCATTTTGTATATTGTCGTGCTCATTCAAAGACAAATTTCAGAGCCAAAAGTCTTAAGCAAATCCATTGGGCTTAATCCTTTAGCCACCCTTGTGGCACTATTTGTCGGGTTAAAATGGTTGGGTTTCCTCGGACTCGTCATTGGCCCTGCCTCCCTTGTCGTGTGGCAAGCATTTCGTAATGCAGGTGTTTTCAGGGATATCTATCAGTACATTCGGTACGGCATGCAAAAGTAAAAGAGACCTTCAGCTCAAGGTCTCTTTAGCGAATAATTGTATAGCGACTGCGATTAGACATGTTCCTGAGCCAGCGTTCAAAAAGCGGCTTGATTTGCTTTCTCGTCATCGGAATGAGCAGCAGCGCACCGATGATATCAGATAAGAAGCCGGGAATGAGCAGAAGTAGACCGCCGATTAGAATGCAAAAACCATCGACAATCGTTGCCCCTGGCATTTTGCCATATTGTAAATCTCTTTGCACTTTTTGAAAAGCTTCGATTCCTTGTTTTCTTGCAAAATAAGCACCTAATGCACTCGTGAGTACGATCATCAGCATCGTTGGCAAAATGCCAATGATTTTACTTGATATTAAAAATAAACTGATTTCCACTGCAGGGAACAGAATCAATAATAGTAGCAAATATTTTTTCAAGCCATATCACCTCATGGGGTATCTTTCACCCGAAAGCTGTTTTACTTTTTTAGTGTAACATAAAAAAAGAGAGGAGTCAGACAACTCCCCTCGTGTGTATCATTTAAAGGACGCTTGCACGGCCTTTGTAGATCGCTCCGCGTGCCGGATCTACTGTAATTTCTTCGCCTTCTTTTAGCAGTGTTGTAGCACCATCAAGACCCACAATCACTGGAATGCCCAGGCTAAGTCCAACGACTGCTGCATGGCTTGTTAAGCCGCCTTCTTCAGTGATCAGAGCAGATGCTTTTTCTAAAGCACCCATCATGTCACGGTCTGTACAGTTTGCGACAAGAATCGCACCATCGTACATTTTTTCCTCTGCTTCTTTTCCGCTTTGTGCAATGACAACCGGTCCAAATGCAGATTTACGGCCAATTCCTTGACCTTTCGCAATGATGTCACCGACAACATAAACTTTCATTAAGTTCGTAGTACCTGTTTCACCAACTGGCACACCAGCTGTAATAACAATTAAATCGCCATGTCTCACATAGCCTGTTTCAATCGACTTCTCGACTGCATTCTCAAGCATTTCATCAGTAGATGTCGTTTTCGATCCGCTCTTTGCAAATACACCGAATACGAGAGACAGCTTTCTCGCTACTGATTCGTTTGCTGTGACTGCTACGATTGGTGCTTTTGGTCTATATTTTGAAATCATTCTCGCTGTATGACCGCTTTCCGTAGGTGTCACAATCGCTGCAACGTCAAGCTTCATCGCTGTATGTGCAACAGATTGACCGATGGCATCTGTAATGCTGACATCTACTTCTTCGCTTCTACGAGAAAGAATGGCTTTATAGTTGAGTGCATCTTCTGAACGTGATGCAATGTTATGCATCGTTTGTACAGCTTCCACTGGATATGTTCCTGCTGCTGTTTCACCAGAAAGCATAATCGCATCTGTGCCATCAAAAATAGCATTTGCCACGTCACTTGCTTCCGCACGAGTTGGACGAGGATTACGCTGCATACTGTCAAGCATTTGGGTCGCTGTGATGACTGGTTTGCCTAAGCGATTGCATTTTTTGATCAGCATTTTTTGAACAAGCGGTACTTCTTCTGCCGGGATCTCTACACCAAGATCTCCACGTGCAACCATCAAACCGTCTGATACCTCAAGGATTTCATCGATGTTATCAACACCCTCTTGGTTTTCAATCTTAGGAATGATTTGAATGTCAGCCGCGTTATTCTTTTCAAGAAGCTCACGAATTTCAAGAACATCAGAAGCTCGTCTCACAAAAGAAGCTGCGATGAAATCGACGCCTTGTTCAATTCCGAACAAAATATCATTGGCATCCTTTTCTGTAATACCTGGCAGGTTCACACTTACACCTGGAACGTTTACACCTTTTTTGTTTTTGAGCGTGCCTGTATTCATGACCTTTGTGACGATTTCTTTGCGGTCCATGTTAATTTCTTTCACTTCTAAACCAATGAGACCATCATCTAACAGAATCGTTGAGCCTACTTCTACATCATGAATTAACTCTTCATACGTCACACTAATTTTTTCCGTATTTCCAACAATGTCTTCCATACTTACGATAAGATCTGCACCAGCGACTAGCTCAATTGAGCCGTTTTCAACTGTACGTGTACGGATCTCTGGACCTTTTGTATCAAGAAGGATCGCAATGTCCTTGCCTAATGTTTCACCTGCTTTACGAATGTTTTCGATGCGTGCACCATGCTCTTCAAAATCTCCATGAGAGAAGTTTAGTCTGGCTACATTCATTCCTGCTTCAATCAATTCAGTCAGCTTTTCAATGGTTTCACTTGCTGGACCGATTGTACAAACGATTTTTGTCTTTCTCATTACTGTTCCTCCTAAGGTCTTCTCGTTTTATATAGAGAGCTCTTGTGAAAGTCGGTACATATTTTGATCGACTGTATGTTTTTTATCTAAGATATCTAAAATATCGTGGTGAACGAGTTCGTTGCTTTGAATCCCCACACAGCGTCCGCCTTTTCCTTCAAGAAGTAGTTCTACTGCGTATGCTCCTAAACGGCTTGCGAGTACTCGGTCAAATGCGCTTGGAGAACCTCCGCGCTGAATATGTCCTAAGACAGATACACGGGTTTCAAGGCTTGTCTCCTCTTCAATCCGCTTACCAAATTCAACACCGCTGCCTACGCCTTCTGCGACGATGATGATACTGTGCTTCTTGCCGCGCTCGTGCCCTCTTCTTAATCTCGCGATAATTTCATCCATGTCATAGTCTGCTTCAGGAATCAAAATAGATTCGGCTCCGCCTGCAAGACCTGACCAAAGAGCAATATCACCAGCATGTCTTCCCATTACTTCCACTACGTATGTACGTTCATGAGATGTGGCTGTATCACGAATTTTATCAATGGCGTCAATGACTGTATTCAGTGCTGTATCAAAGCCAATAGTGAAATCAGTACCTGGGATATCGTTGTCGATTGTACCCGGGACACCTACACATGGAAAACCGAGCTCAGTTAATTTCTTCGCTCCCATGAATGAACCGTCTCCGCCGATCACAACAAGTCCTTCAATACCGAATTTTTTTAAGTTCTCAATGCCTTTTTCACGACCTTCAACTGTCTTGAATTCAGGGCATCTTGCCGTGTAAAGTTTTGTTCCTCCACGATGAATGATATCTCCAACTGAACCTATTTCAAGTTTCTCAATTTTACCGTTAATTAGACCTGAATATCCATTATAAATACCGTAAACTTCAACATTATGGTAAATCGCTTTCCTTACAACTGCGCGCACAGCTGCATTCATTCCTGGGGAGTCCCCACCGCTCGTTAAAACTCCTATACGCTTCATCTTTTTCACCTCAGAGACCATATATGAATTAAACATACCATTTCCACTGCTTGAAAACAATCATGAGCAAAACCTGATGTTTTCAATACGTATTTCTAAAACCGTACTTATTATACAATTAAATAAACCGTTTTTAAACAAAAGTTAAGACAGTCATGAAAGCAATTCTTTCAAAACCGAGGAAGATTCAGCCTTCTAAAGCCCACGGCATCAAGGTTTTCAGACGTTTCAAACTTTATGAAAACAAAAGAAAATTATTTTCAAATAGCGCTTACATGAGGACGATTTTCATGAAAAAAGATGAAAAAAATAAACGTCAGCCAAAAAGGCTGCACGTTTATTTAGTTTACCCCAATATATTGATTTTCAACCGATACTTTCCCGATTGCTTTGTATTTTTGATATCTTTGTTCGACTAGTTCTTCAGGTGTTAGTTTGAGCAAAGATGTAAGTGACTGTTTTAATGTTTTTTCAATGTAGGCTGCTTGTTGTTTCACGTCTCGGTGTGCTCCACCTTGCACTTCTTTAATAACATCATCTATAATATCTAATTCTTTTAGGTCTGGAGCCGTAATTTTCATTGATTCTGCAGCTTTTTTCGCAAGTGATGAGTCCTTCCAGAGCAGTGCTGCTGCACCTTCAGGTGAAATCACTGAATACGTTGAATTCTCTAGCATGTATAGGTGGTTTCCTACGCCTAAGCCTAGTGCGCCGCCACTTCCTCCTTCTCCAATGACAATACAGACAACCGGTACACGAAGTCCTGCCATTTCGAATAGGTTTTTCGCAATTGCTTCACTTTGCCCGCGTTCTTCAGCTGCTTTACCAGGATAAGCTCCTTTTGTATCAATAAAGCAAATGATCGGGCGATTAAATTTATCTGCTTGTTTCATCAAGCGCAGCGCTTTACGGTAGCCTTCTGGATGAGGCATTCCGAAATTACGGCGCAAGTTTTCTTTTGTATCTTTACCGCGCTGATGGCCAATCACCGTGACAGGAAGCCCTTTAAACGTGGCAATTCCTCCAACGATCGCTTCATCATCGCCATAAAAACGGTCACCGTGACACTCGAAAAAGTTGTCAAACAGCTCTTGAATGTAATCGAGAGTTGTTGGGCGCATCGCATGACGAGCAATCTGTACTCTGTCCCACGGCTTTAAATTTGTATAAATGTCTGCTTCAAGTTTGCTCAGACGTGTTTCAAGACGATCAATTTCTGCACTTAAATCCATTTCTGAGTTTTGTGTGAACTTTTTCAGTTCATCAATTTTCGCTCGAAGTTCAATGACAGGTTTTTCAAATTCTAGTTCTCCAGCCACTCTCGTTCACCTCCTGTGCTGTGTAATGCTAAGATTCGGCCTAATGTTTCTTTCATCTCTGCACGATGGATGACAGCATCCAATTGACCATGCTTCATTAAAAATTCAGCCGTTTGGAAGTCCTCTGGCAGGTCTTCACGAATGGTTTGTTCAATGATTCTACGGCCTGCAAACCCAATTAAAGCACCAGGTTCTGCAAAGTTGTAATCACCAAGAGACGCGAAACTAGCTGATACACCGCCAGTTGTTGGGTTCGTCATCACAGAGATAATCAAACCTTGGTCCTCGCTGAACAATTTTAATGCTGAGCTTGTTTTTGCCATCTGCATAAGACTGAGGATCCCCTCCTGCATTCTCGCTCCGCCTGATGCAGTAAAGATGATAAATGGCACCTTGTCCGCTTTTGCTTTCTCGATCGCAAGTGTGATCTTTTCACCAACAACTGAGCCCATGCTGCCCATACGGAATGTGGAATCCATGACAGCGATCACAGCACGCTTGCCTTCAATTTCACCTTGACCTGTAACAATGGCTTCATTCAAAGACGTTTTTTCTCTGTCTTTCTCAAGCTTTTCTTCGTAGCCTGGGAATCCGAGCGGGTTTTCTGAGATCAGATGCCCGTTAAATTCTTCAAATGTGCCTTCGTCAACAAGGCTGTCAATACGCTGTTTTGCATTCATTTGCAAATGTCTACCGCAATTCATGCAAACACGTAAATTTTTATCTAGTTCTTTGGTGAGCATTATTTTTTTACATTGCGGACATTTGGTCATGATGCCTTCAGGCACATCTTGACTTGCCTGTTCAGAGGGTACAGATGCATATTTTTTCTTTTTACTGAAAATATTTTTGATTGACAAATGACTACCTCCCTTTTTGAAGGGTTTTTTCTTTACACGCACATCCACTATTATAGGACATGTCATAACTGTACCGAAACTATTGTACTTTTTTTGTCAAACGCTGTCATCCTTCATTCAATTTTTTCAGTGGGGAATTGATGAGAAATGAGTATGTGTTTGGGGCGCTGAGCAGTTGATATATGTGAATTGTGAACGTCTACAAAAAAATATCATTCCGGATGAAAAAAATTTCGCGTATGAGAGGAAATAGTGCACGTCTTTCCTCCAATTTCAGAAAGAACGTGCACACTTTTCCAATTGATTATTCGCCGATAATCGTTAATTTTCTTGTTTTTTCAGCGACTTCTTCTGGGTCGACTTTGATTCTTGCAACACCAGTTTCCATTGCTGCTTTTGCTACCGCTTTTGCTACCGCTGGTGCTACACGTGCATCAAATGGGTCAGGGATGACGTATTCAGCTGACAATTTATCATCTGAAACAAGAGAAGCAATTGCTTCTACGGCTGCAATTTTCATTTCTTCGTTAATGTGGGTTGCACGTACATCTAAAGCTCCGCGGAAAATTCCTGGGAATGCCAGTACGTTGTTCACTTGGTTCGGGAAGTCAGAACGGCCAGTTCCTACAACACTTGCGCCTGCTGCATGTGCATCTTCTGGCATGATCTCTGGATTAGGATTCGCCATTGCGAAGATGACAGGATCTTTTGCCATTTTTCCAACCATTTCTTTTGTTAAAGCACCTGCTACCGAAACCCCGATGAAGACGTCAGCGCCTTCAATAACTTCTTCTAATGAACCTTCTTTACGGTCTTGGTTCGTGAATTTAGCCACTTCATTTTTCACTGCATTCATACCGTTCGGGCGGCCTTCGTAAATTGCGCCTTTTGTATCACACATGATGATATCACGTACACCGAAATGATATAGAAGCTTGATAATCGCAATTCCCGCTGCTCCAGCGCCGTTTGCCACCACTTTGATAGAGGACATTGATTTTCCAGACAGTTTCAGTGCATTTACAAGTCCAGCTACTGTCACAATCGCTGTTCCGTGCTGATCATCGTGGAACACTGGAATGTTTGTCTCTTTTTTCAAGCGCTCTTCGATAATAAAGCAGTTTGGAGCTGCAATATCTTCAAGGTTGACACCGCCAAACGTTGGCTCAAGAAGCTTTACTGTTTCAACGATTTTGTCTACATCGTTTGTCGCAAGCGCGATTGGGAAGGCATCAACGCCAGCGAAGCTTTTGAATAATACAGCTTTTCCTTCCATGACTGGAAGAGATGCTTCTGCACCAATATTTCCAAGCCCTAAAACAGCGCTTCCGTCTGTGACAACAGCGACCATATTGCCTTTCATTGTATAATCATACACTTTGCTTGTGTCGTCATAAATATCTTTACATGGTTCTGCAACACCAGGTGAGTAAGCCAAGCTCAAGTCTTTCGCATTTTTCACTTGTACTTTTGATTTTGATTCAAGTTTGCCTTGATTCTCTTTGTGCATATGTAATGCTTCTTCTCTTAATGACATGTGATGAACACTCCTTCAAGTGGAAAATGATTTAATGAATTGCTAAGTTGATAAGCACATACTGGCAGTTTTAAATACACAGAATCTTTAAAATGATAACACAATAGGTGAATTTGTAAAACATATTCAGGCGATTTGTCATCATTTAATCACAACGTTTTGTTCACCGAGCAGCTCTTTTAACTGGAAAATGACAGCATGATCTGCATGAACTTTGTATGCATCTGGAAGTCTCACTGTCTTTTTTTGCTTCTCATAATACAAATAGACATCTGCTTCTCCGCTGTGCATCGAGATCACCCGCTTTACTTGCTCTAGCAGCTCCTGCGTATGATTTTCTTCTTTCACCCGAATGTAGACAGACTCTTTTCTTTGTGTGCCCATCTCTTCAAGCAGAACGGCTTCTTGCACGATGATCTGGCTGCTGTCATTTCTGACATCTATTCTGCCTTCAACATAAAGCATGGCGCCCTCCTCAAGTAAGGGGGACAGCTTTCTAAATTGCTCTGGAAAGACGACGCCTTCCATTTCTCCCGTTTCATCCCCAAATGTGACAAATGTCATCGATTGTCCATTTTTTGTTCGAATCGATTTCACTTTTGTCAAAAGACCACCCATTGAGACTCTTCGCTTTATATAGGAAGAAAGCCTGATGATTTCCACTGCACCATTCTCTCTTAAGCGATCTCGGTACGCTTGTACAGGATGATTTGATAAATATAGTCCAAGTGCCTCTTTTTCAAATTGCAGGAGATCGACAAGCGGCAATTCTTCTATCTCCGCATATTTTGGCTTAATGGAGAAGGTTGTATCCCCCAGAAAGTCGAGCTGATCATCTGGATTTAAAAATGACACGTGGTCTAATGCAATATCTATTGATGCCAATAACGACGCACGATTTGGATAAAGCTCATCCATCGCCCCTGAAAAAATGAGCGCTTCAATCGTTTTTCGGTTGACACTCTTTACTGATACTCTTGCGCAAAAATCAAATAAATCTTCAAACGGCTTTTCCTGTCTTGCCCTGTATATATCCTTTACAGCTGACACTCCGACATTTTTGATCGCTCTTAAGCTGTAGCGGATCTCCCCTTTTTCAACCGTAAATGGAAATTCACTCTTATTAATAGAAGGCTTCAACACAGATATCCCTTTTTCCTTTGCCTCATAGAAATATTGAGCGACTTTGTCTTCATTTCCAATCACACTCGTTAAAAGTCCGCACATAAAATATAACGGATAATGCGCTTTTAAGTAAGCAAGCTGAAAGCCAATCATGCTATATGCAACAGCATGGCTTCTATTAAAACCATAGTTTGCAAATTTGACGATTAAGTCATAAACGTCATTTGCAATGTTAACAGGATACTCCTTTTTTAGGCATCCTTCAACAAAATGGCTCCGTTCTTCGTCAAGGACCTTTTTATCCTTCTTCGAAACGGCTCTTCTTAATAGATCTGCCTCGCCAAGCTGAAAGCCTGCCATCTTCGCTGCAATCAGCATTATTTGCTCTTGATAGACGATGACGCCATATGTGTCTTTTAAAATGTCATACAAATCACGATGCGGGTAAGAGACCTTGACTCTGCCGTGCTTTCGGTCGATAAAAAGCGGGATATTCTCCATTGGACCTGGGCGATAGAGGGCATTGACTGCCACGATGTCTTCTAAACTAGAGGGCTTGAGGCGTCTCAGCACCTGACGCATCCCTTGTGATTCAAGCTGGAAAATCCCAGTTGTATCTCCCGCTGATAACAATTCAAATGTTTTCTGATCTTCATATGAAATGTCACTAAAGTTAATGTGGACGTTTTCCTGTCTTTCAATCTGGTTTTTAATGGATTCAATTAAGGTTAAGTTTCTTAGTCCTAAGAAATCCATCTTTAAAAGCCCGAGATCTTCTAAATAATTCATCGCATACTGCGTTAAATACACACCATCATGGCCGTCTTGAATAGGAACGATCTCTGTCAGCGGCTCCTCGCTCAGCACAACGCCGGCTGCATGTGTCGAGGTATGTCTTGGCAAGCCTTCAACCTTTAAAGCAGTTTGAAAGACTTGCCTGAGCTCTTCGGACTGCTGGAGCATTGTTTTTAATTCAGGAGATGAAGTGAGCGCTTCTTTCAGCGTCGTTCCTGGCTTTGATGGAATCAGCTTTGCGAGACGGTCCGCTGCTTTTGAATCAATCCCCATCACACGTCCGACATCTCTTAAGGCTGCTTTTGCTGCAAGGGTTCCAAACGTGACGATTTGCGCCACATGCATGTCTCCGTATTTGTCTTTTACATAAGAAATGATTTCATCTCTTCTCGTATCGGGGAAATCAATATCAATATCAGGCATACTGATTCGCTCAGGATTTAAGAAACGCTCAAATAACAGACCGTGACGGAGCGGATCAACATCCGTAATAAACAGTACATAGGCAACAAGTGAGCCTGCTGCCGATCCCCGTCCTGGCCCTGTGACAATGCCTTGGTCATGGGCATACTTCATAAAATCCCACACGATGAGAAAATAATCACTGAAATTCATTTTTTGGATAATGCTCAGTTCATACTCAAGCCTTTTAACATACGCGTCATTTGAAGCAATCTTTCTTTGCTTCATCCCTTCTGCACACACTTTGCGTAAAAACTGATCTGCTGTTGATTGATCAGGGGTCGGATAGGATGGGAGTTTTGTCTGCCCAAGATTTAAATCGACTTCGCAGCGGTCTGCAATCTCCACAGTTCTTGTCAGCAGCTCCATATCCTGCGTATACCATTCCTTCATTTCTTCAAAGGTTCTGAAATGCTTTTCTGCTCGGTCTTCCACAACCTCAGGCAGCTGCTGCCCTGCTTTAATAGCCTTTAAACACGTATAGGCCGTTTTGTCTTCCAGGTTGATGTAGTGGACATCTCCTGTCGCAACAAGAGGAATGTCCGCACTTTTTGAGACGTCCCTCAGTTTACCGGCAAGCGATTCGTCTTGCTGAAATGGCTGAAGTGCGATGTACACATGTCCCTCACCGAAAATATGTTTCAATTGTTTCGCCGCATCATGCGCTTCTTCTATCTGATCATGCTGAAGCAGCGTTTCAATGTAGCCGGAAACGCCTGGTGTGATGGCAATGAGCCCGCGGTGATAGCTTTTCAACCATTTCTCTTTCAGTCCAGCTTTTGATTTTGATTTCAGCACACTGCTGATCTTGATCAAATTTTGGTAGCCTTCATTGTTTTTGGCAAGGAGTACCAAGGGATAAGCCTCTGTCTCTTGTTCATCTATGAAGACAGAAGCTGTTAAACCGATGACCGGCTTGATGCCATGTTTTTTACATTCCTTATAAAATTCAACCGTTCCATACATCACATGGTCATCGGTAAGAGCAAGCGCCTTGCAGCCAAGTTCTTTTGCTTTCAGCACGAGCTCCTTTACTTTTGCTGCACTGCTTAATAAGCTGTATCCACTGTGGACCTGAAGATGAACATAAGACATGCTTAATCCACTCCTTTCGTCTAAAGTCATTCTTTCATTATAAAACGCGATGCGATGAGAAACAAATGTTCTTTCTTTTCTGTCCGTTCATACTTGTCCCGCACGCACCATATATTGAATAGAGTGAGGTGGACAAAATGGATGTGAAGGAAGCTTTTATTCCAAATTTTATTAGCTGTTATTTTATTGCACTTGGGGTCATTTTGGGTGGTGCCATTATAGGCGGTGTTGGTGCTTATTTGTCTGGTCAGCCGCCTTTATCCATTATTACGAGTCTTGCCAACCGTTTAAAGATTTGGGCACTTGTCGCAGCTATCGGCGGAACGTTTGATGCTGTTTATAGCTTTGAACGAGGCATTTTTGAAGGGAACACGCGTGATATTTTCAAACAGATTTTATTAATTGTTTCTGCCATGGGCGGTGCGCAAACGGGTTATCTTATTATAACGTGGCTCACACAGGAGCATGTGTCATCATGAGGGTACCGGAGCTTTACAAACGTCCAGGCTGGCAGCGTTTTTTTGCGGGGATGATGTTTGGCGCGATTGTGAGCTGGCTCATTTTCCTCTTTACATACGGAACCTTTCAGGAAAAGCAGGTGACACTGCTGAGAAGCCAGCAGCACCATATGGACAGTCTGAAAGAACAAATCACACTCTATCGGGAAGATTTGCATAAGTTAAATGAGGATAATAAGAAGCGGCTGCTGATCCAAAGCGTAGATGTCCATCTCGTCAATCGTGAGCAATATAAAATACCAGAGCCAGATACGCTAAAATTTGAAGATCAGGTCAAGGAGGATATCTCAGAGGTTATTACAAAGGATATTGAAAGTGTCTATAAAACAAAGGAATTATTAAAACGCACGGTCGAAAACAAAGAATATACCATTCGGGAAAAAGCATACCGCGCCAAAGTGACGGAGCTGACGATCTATACGAAGCTTTCACTTGAAGTGCGCATTTCATTTGCTGAATAAATGATCATGTGGAATTTTTATGAATTTCTGCCCTCAATGATCGCTTTTCCCCCTTAATTTTTATACACTAAAAGTAGAACGAGATCTAAAACAGAAAGAGGTGAGGACAATGGAGGTTTATAGCTATCGTCAAATGGCACGAGACAAAGCAAGCCGGATCAAGGACGGCATGTGTGCTTATGCTGAGACAGAAATGATGGCTCATTTAATTAAAAAAGAATTAAAACATCAAAATCTCCAAGCCTATGAAGATTCAACTGACATCGGCTGCTGGTTTATCCCTGTATGCAAGTAACCCTTTTCTCCATGACAAAAAAAGAGAGAGGGGACTTGAAGCCCCCCTCTCTCATGATGATGATTTACATACTTCTTCTAAATCACGCAAAATCTCATCTGCCACGGCCCAATCATAAATAGACGCACCAGCTGCAAGCGGGTGACCGCCGCCATGATATTTTTTCGCAATGGTATTAATGACGACGCCTTTCGAGCGGAATCTAACACGAATCTGATCATTTTCTTCCACAAAAAAGACCCATGCCTTAATCCCTGCAATATTTCCAAGTGTCCCAACAAGCTGTGAGGCTTGCTGCGCTGTCGTTTGGAACGATTCCAAAATATCCTGCTTAATGAAAACAGAAGCGACCCCATTCTCTGACAAAGAAATATGTTGAAAAATATAGCCATTTAATTTCACGACATTCAGATCCGTCTCATACAATTGATTGAAAAGGTCTGAAGATGAAAATGGATATTCAATCAGTTCTCCAGCATATTTGAGCGTCTTTTTCGTCGTATTTGGGAAAAGGAAGCGGCCTGTGTCTCCTACAATGCCGGCATAAATGAGTTCAGCCGCCTTTGTATTCAGCTGATATCCTTCTTCTTTCCCCTCTAAATACAATTCATAAATCATTTCGCTCACAGAGCTTGCCTCTGTATCTACCCAAAGCAAATCACCATAAGGATCTTCATTTGGATGATGGTCAATTTTCATCAGCTTGTCGCCCATTGAATAGCGCTGATCGTCAATTCTTGCTTGATTGGCTGTATCACAGACAATGACAAGGGCATCTTTGTACACGTCATCCGGCACCTCATCAAGTTCATACAAAAATGAAAGGGTTGGCTCCGGGGTTCCTGTTGCATAAATATTTTTTTCTGGATAGGTGGCACGCAAGATTTCCGTAAGGCCGCACTGCGATCCATACGCATCAGGATCTGGTCTTACATGTCTATGAATGATGATGGTGTCATATAATGATATGGTTCTAATCAGTTCTTTTTTCATAAAAACTCCTTCTTATCCGATACTCTTTTTATTATTAAATCATAATCTATCCTGACGGAAAAGTGAGGAATAGACAATTTATTCTAGTAAGCAAGCCTATTTACGTTTAAAATAGGGTTGTAACCACTTACAATGGAGGCTTGGCACATGCTTGTTTTGATTGTGTTTATTATTTGTTCTGCCATGTTTTATTTATACTACAAAGCAAAGAATGTCCGTACGAACCGCCCAGTCGAAAAGAAATTCTGGTCGGCGAAATCCAGTATGGCACTTGGCTGCTTTGTCCTGCTCTTCGGTGTGAATCAATTATTTTTAAACCGCTCGTCACTCGCATTTGTCATTGGATTTATTTTTGTTGCTGTCGGTATCGGCAGTACGTGGGCTGGATATAAAGCCTACAAGCATTACCTTCCACTCTTTTTAAAGGAAGGCGAAAAAGATCACGCATAATAAGAGAGAAGGGCTAAAATGATGCTTATTTTAGCCCTTTGTCTTTTTCATCATCGCCCTTTTATGATTGATTATCCTCTCTCCATGAGCTGCACCATCAGCATCGCTTTACCAACGATATTCGATTGATGATAAACCTCTACTTCCAGCTTTCCAAACTTGCGTCCTACTTCTAAAATATTTGGCTTAATCTGTATCGTGGATTCCATTTGAACCGGTTTTAAGAAGTAGACAGAGAGACTTTCGACAATCAGCTCTCCTTTTTTATGAGACTTTAAGAAGCGGTTGGCGGATTCAATTAAAATTTGCGTGAACACGCCATATGAAATGTTTCCGAGCTGGTTTGTCATTTGTGGTGTGACCTCATATTGATACACGGCATCTGCCTTTGGTTTTTCTGTATCGGTCTCTTTAAACCCTCTTGAGACAACATCATCCAGTTTTTCTCCGACCTGCGGCTGCTTTTGAATCATTTGAAGCGCCTTCAGCACATCCTGACGACTGATCATTCCAATCAGTTTCGCATAATCATCTACAACAGGCAGCACCTCAATGCCTTCCCATACCATCATTTGAGCAGCAGAAGCGACAGAGGTTTTGCCAATGACTGTCAGCGGGTTTTTCGTCATCACCTTTTCAATCGGTGTGGAGCGGTCATGCCCCGCGATATCCTTTGAGGTGAGAATGCCGTGAATCTTCATTTGGTCGTCTGCGACCGGAAAGCGTCCGTGACCAGTTTCATAGTTCTTTTCATACCATTTTTCAAGCTTATCCTCTGGTGATAAATACACTGTTCGTTCGATCGGCGTTAAAATATCTTCCACAAGCACAATCTCTTTTTTTATGAGTTGGTCATAAATGGCCCGGTTAATGAGAGCTGCTACGGTAAATGTATCGTAGCTTGTCGATAAGATCGGCAGCTCAAGCTCATCTGCGAGCTGAATGATTTCATCATCTGTTGAGAAGCCGCCCGTGACCAGCACAGCTGCTCCTGCCTCTAATGCTTGTCTGTGGGCATTGATCCGGTTTCCGACAATCAGCAGGTTTCCAGCTGCCGTATAGCGCATCATCGCATCAAGCTCCATCGCTCCGATGACAAATTTGTTTAATGTTTTATGTAAGCCAGCTCGTCCTCCAAGCACCTGTCCGTCAATCACATTGACCACTTCTGCATATGTCAGTTTTTCAATATTTTCTTTTTTCTTCTGTTCAATTCGAATGGTACCAACTCGTTCAATGGTACTAACGAATCCTTTATTTTCAGCATCCTTGATGGCCCGGTAAGCGGTCCCTTCACTCACTTTCATTTCTTTCGCAATACGCCGGACAGAAATTTTCTCTCCGACTTCTAATGAATCAATATACGATAAAATTTGTTCATGCTTTGTCGCCAATCCCGTTCACCCTTTTTGTTTTCAGCGTTTTCATCTAAGTTTCATTATAAGGGCAGGAGGCTTTTAATAGCAATTTGTCTTTTTTTCAGCGCGATACATGTAAACAAAAAAAGCCGGCATTTGAGTGCCGGCTTTTTGCTATGTTGATTAAATCTCTATCGATTCTCCGCTATTTAACACATGACCGACGCCGCCATGCAGGCTGTCTGCAAATGCATGTGGGTCCTGCTCAATCGGCGGGAATGTACTGTAGTGAATCGGCACGACTTGCTTCGCCCGAAGCCATTCGGCTGCGATTCTTGCATCGTCCGGTCCCATCGTGAAGTTATCACCGATCGGAAGGAATGCAAGCTCAATATGATTCAGCTCACCGATCAGCTTCATATCTGAAAAGAGTGCAGTGTCTCCGGCATGATAAATCGTTTTGCCCTCTGCAGTAAATAAAATACCTGATGGCATGCCTGTATACGTAATCGTTTTTGCATCTTCATCAATGATAGCAGAACCATGGAACGCTTGAGTGAGCTTCACTTTACCAAATTCAAACTCACGTCCGCCCCCAATAGAAAGCGGGTGCGTTTTCACCCCTTGCCAGCTTAAATAAGTGGCAAGCTCGAATGGCGCGATAACAAGCGCGTCATTGTTTTTAGCGATTTCAATGGTATCACCGACATGATCTCCATGCCCGTGCGTGAGCAAAATGACATCCGCTTTGACATCTTGCGGTTTGATATCTGTGTGCTTATTTCCATTTAAAAATGGATCAATCCAAATATGGTATCCGTTTGTTTCAATGTGTACGGCTGAATGTCCGTGATATGTAGCTTTCATGTGAGTATATCCACCTTTCGAATTTGATCTCATTTCATCTATTCCCTGTATAAAAAAACTGAAAAACTTAATGTCTGTGAATGACGTTAAGACCACCTGTTGCTTCAATAACGGTTCCTGTAATCAGATCAGAGCGGTCATCGCATAAAAAGGAAATGATGCGCCCGATATCTTCTCCAGTACCAGACCTGCCAATCGGCGTTTCATCGTCTTTCATCTGGCGTGCTTCTTCTATTGTCGATTCTTTCATGTCTCCAACGATTTTGCCTGGACAAACCATATTGGCTGTGATGCCATTTTCGGCTTCTTCAATCGCAATGGTTTTCGTAAGTGACGCCAGCCCCACTTTTGCTGCTCCGAAGGCTGATCTGTGCATCCATCCCGGCGCATGGTCTGCGCCTTGAAAGCCATATGTGACAATTCTGCCGAAGCCTTGCTTTCTCATCATTGGGATGACCATTCGGAACAAATGGAACACAGCAGATAGGTTGCCTTCCATCATTTGATACCATTCATCTTCGGAATAATCCGCTAGTTTTTTTCGTTCAAAAATATAAGGTCCGGCATTGTTAATCAAGGCATCGATCCGCCCAAATCGCTCGGCTGCCAGCTCGACCATATTTTTTAAATCTTCTTTGTTTGTCACATCACCTTGGACAAATTGAAGCTTATCTTCATATTGCTGCAATTCTTCTTTCATCTGGCGCACAGCTTCATCATCACTTCGATAATTTACTGTCACAGAATACCCCATATTCAGTAAAGACTCGGTGACTTTCCTGCCAAGTCCCTTAGAACCCGCTGTTATTAATGCGTGTCGCACACAATCTCCTCCTAAAACAAAGGTTGCAAGTTCATGTGTTTCTTTTGTTATCTTTACTTTACTATAAACCGGCTCCCTTCGCACTTATGAACCCCTTATCAATGCGGGTAAAACAGTATAGGGTGATTCATCCACTTTTTCAAATCCCATGAGCCATGGATATCAAGAAGTAGCGAAACAAAACGATAGAAGGCGTTCCTTCTACTTTTTCCATGACATAATAGTGTCTCCCCACCTTCTTCACTTTACGAACAACTTCCGGAATATGAAAGGAATTCGTCAGAGCCAGCTTTTCATTGATTTGATCGAGATGTTCTTGTCCTGTATGGGCATTTACTCCATAGATCATGTTGATCCCATATACAAATTCACTTTCTACTATTGTCATTTCAGGAGATTTCACCACATATTCCGTTTTGTCTTGTAAGGAGATCAGCCACACATCATTAGCCCGTCCGTCGTACTGTTCTCCTAACGTTTCAACTGATACGATGGGCTGGTCAAACAAAGCCTGAAGCGTTTTCTTCATGAACTGCTGTCACTCCCTCTTCAGCTTAACACTGGTATGTTTTCAAACTTCTCCAATGATGATCAATCTCCTTTTTCCATGACAAAAAACCATCCGTATAAACGAATGGTTTTGGTCAGTTACGCTAGGCAGGCTTTTGCTTTTTCTAAAGCGAGTTGAATTTGTTTAAATCCAGTTCCACCTGCACTTGTTCTTTTTTCAACAGCAACATATGGATCAAGAACAGTGTAAATATCTTCTTCAAAAAGATCGCTCGCTTCTATAAATGTCTCAAACGGAAGATCACTTAAGTAGATGCCTTTTTGAATGCATGTATACACGAGCTTGCCAACGATTTCGTGTGCTTCACGGAATGGCATGCCTTTTTTCGCAAGGTAGTCTGCCACTTCGGTCGCATTTGAGAAATCTTCTTTTGTTGCTTTTTTCATGATATCTTCGTTCACTGTCATTGTTTGAATCATGCCTGTGAAGATTTGCAGGCTGCCAGCAATGGTTTTGACTGTATCAAACATGCCTTCTTTATCTTCTTGCAAGTCTTTGTTATACGTAAGCGGCAAGCCTTTCATAATGGTGAGAAGCCCCATCAGGTTGCCATACACACGGCCTGTTTTCCCGCGGATCAATTCTGCCATATCCGGATTTTTCTTTTGCGGCATCATGCTGCTGCCCGTTGCATATGTGTCATCAAGCTCAATGAATTTGAATTCTTGAGAGCACCATAAAATGATTTCCTCACAAAGACGCGAGAGGTGCATCATGACAAGGCTGCTATTAGACAAAAACTCTAAAATGAAATCCCGATCACTCACGCCATCAAGGCTGTTTTCGTAAATATGATCAAAGCCAAGCAGCTCTGCTGTATATTCACGATCAATCGGGAATGTCGTTCCTGCTAGCGCCCCGCATCCAAGTGGAGACACGTTAATTCGCTTCAAAGAATCTTGGAAACGCGCTTTGTCACGCTCTAGCATCCAGAAATAGGCGAGCATATGATGCGCAAAGGAAATAGGCTGTGCACGCTGCAAGTGCGTATATCCTGGAAAAATCGTCTCAACGTGCTGTTCTGCTTTTTCCACTAGCACTGTTTGAAAGGAAGAGATCAGTTCAATGATATGCTCTACTTGGTTATTCAAATATAAATGCATATCGGTTGCAACCTGATCATTCCGGCTTCTCGCTGTGTGCAATTTGCCGCCAAGCGGACCAATCTCATCAATGAGCATTTTTTCAAGGTTTAAATGGATGTCCTCATAATCCACTGAGAATTCGAGTTCATCTGCCTCTGCCTTTTTCATGAGCGTATTCAGTCCATCTTTAATGGCAGCGGCCTCGTCATCGCCCAGGATACCGCATGTATTCAGCATACTTGCATGAGCAAGGGAGCCGGTCAGATCTTCTTTGACTAATTGTTTGTCGAAATGAATGGACGCGCCAAACTCATCGACCCATTTTTCTGGTGTTTTTTGAAATCGGCCTCCCCAAAGCTTTTTCATGCTTTAACCTGCTCCTTTTTATTCACGATGCTGTTTACTTTTGTTGGTAAGCCCCAAAGGTTAATAAATCCTACCGCTGCATCATGATCGAATTCATCTGCTTTTGTGTAAGTTGCTAGATTTTCATCATAAAGTGAATATGGTGATTTACGTCCTTCTACAATGGCATGGCCTTTAAATAGTTTCACACGTACAACACCTGTTACGTTCTGTTGTGTTTCTTGTAAGAAAGCATCTAGTGCTCCTTTAAGAGGTGAGAACCATAAGCCATTGTATATTAATTCAGCCATTTTTTGTTCAACGATTGGCTTAAAGTGTGCGACTTCTTTCACTAGTGTTAAATCTTCAAGCTCTTTATGTGCTTTTAGAAGTGTGACAGCACCTGGGCATTCGTACACTTCACGAGATTTAATGCCTACAAGACGGTTTTCAACGTGGTCGATTCTGCCAACCCCATGCTGACCAGCGACTTCATTTAAATGAAGGATGAGATCAGATAATGAATACTGAATACCATCAATAGCTGTTGGTTTTCCTTTTTCAAACGTGATTTCAATGATTTCAGGTGTGTCAGGTGTTTTTTCAAGTGGCGTCGTTAAATCATATGCTCCTTCTGGCGGCGCAGCCCAAGGGTCTTCTAAAATGCCGCACTCGTTACTTCTGCCCCAAAGGTTTTGGTCGATTGAATATGGGCTGTCTAAGTTAATCGGAATTGGAATACCATGTTTTTGTGCATAATCGATTTCTTCATCACGAGACCATTTCCACTCACGCACTGGTGCAAGAACTTCTAGGTCTGGATTCAACGCTTTAATGGATACTTCAAAACGGACTTGGTCGTTTCCTTTTCCAGTACATCCGTGCGCAACCGCTACTGCATTTTCTTTTTCTGCGACTTCCACTAGTTTTTTTGCAATAAGTGGACGAGATAATGCAGATACAAGCGGATATTTCCCTTCATACATCGTGTGTGCTTGTAAAGCAGTTAGTGCAAATTCCTCTGCGAATTCTTCTTTTGCGTCAATCATGTAAGACTGAACCGCTCCGACTTGAAGTGCTTTTTGTTGAACGAATGCTAAGTCTTTTCCTTCACCTACGTCCAGGCAGCAAGCAACGACTTCGTATCCTTGCTCTTGTAACCATTTAACTGCAACAGAGGTATCAAGACCTCCGGAATATGCTAATACGACTTTTTTATTTTGTGACATGATTGAAAAGCTCCTCTCACTTGTTTTGATTCTGTGAATGTTTTTTTGCATAAAAATAAGTTTTAATTTATAAACATGCATTTAGTATGTATACACTGTAACAAGGAAAAATTGTTTTTTCAACCCCTTTATGAAAAAAACTCTGCCAAATTTTCTTGGCAGAGTCATTTTGGGCTATTTTTGATCCTTTTCAAGCTCTCGCAAGACGTGAGGAAGCTCAGGAATGATGAGTTTTGTCATGGCTAAACGAACAGCTCCAGTAGAGCCTGGTGTGGCAAAGACCGCTTTTTGGTTAACGACCCCAGCCGCTGCCCGGGACAAGATAGCGGCTGAACCAATGTCTTCTGTATAGCTCAGCATGCGGAAGATTTCGCCAAAGCCTGGCAGCTCCTTGGAGAAAAGCGGGGTGATCGCTTCAATGGTGACATCCCTTGCGGCAATTCCTGTGCCCCCGTTTAACAAGACGGCATCTATTTTCGGTTCGCCTGTTCCCTCTAACACAGCGTCTTGGATCGCTCCAATGTCATCTTTTACAATATCGTATGCAAGAATGAGATGTCCCTGTTCTTTAAGCAAATCAATCATCAAGCGGCCGCTTTTATCTGTTTCTTTCGTTCTTGTATCACTGACCGTAATGACTTTCACATAAAGCCTCGTTTTCGCCTCACGTTTATGTTCTGTCACGCTCATTTTCGCACCGCTCCCTTTTGGTTCGTATTGGACAACATTATAGCATGCTGCTTTCAACAGAAAAAAGCTCTTTTCCTTATTGGAAAAGAGCTAAGCGTGTAGACAAACCCTCGCATTCGGTGTCAGTCCTCTGCACTGGTGCTCACGAATGACAAATTCGCTCCGCGCCAGTGCTCGTCCTTCCTAGGGCTGCAAAGGTTTTCTATCACGCTGAAAAGAAGACAAAGGGCTAAAATAAAAGTCATTTTAGCCCTTTGTCAACAATCTGAGCTCTTTTCCTTTTTGGAAAAGAGCTTCTTCATTTTGATTATGCTAAGCGCATAACGTCTCTTGCAATCATGACTTCTTCGTTCGTTGGAATGACGATCACTTTCACAGGAGAGTGCGGATAGCTGATGAATGCTTCTTCGCCTCTCATGTTGTTAAGAGAAGGATCCCAGTAAACGCCCATGAATTCTAGACCACGAAGGACACGTGCTCTTACTTCTGAACTGTTTTCACCGATTCCAGCTGTGAAGATGATCGCATCTACGCCATTCATTCTCGCTGCATAAGAACCGATGTATTTATGAATACGGCTTGCAAAAATATCAAGAGCTACTTCTGCACGGTCGTTTCCTTCTTCTGTTGCTTCTTCAATATCACGAAGGTCACTTGATAGACCAGACACACCTAAAAGACCACTCTTCTTATTCAAAGTAGAAAGTACTTCTTCAGCTGTATGTCCTGTTTTCTCCATAATAAATGGAATAAGGGCAGGGTCAATGTTACCTGAACGTGTACCCATTGCAACACCCGCAAGCGGCGTGAAGCCCATTGAAGTATCGATTGATTTTCCGCCTTCAACTGCTGCGATACTCGCACCATTTCCAAGGTGACAAGAGATCAAACGAAGCTCTTCAAGAGGACGGCCTAAGAGCTCTGATGCACGCTCTGTTACGAACTTATGGCTTGTCCCGTGGAATCCGTATTTACGAATACCAAAGTTTTTATAGTAGTCGTACGGAAGGCTGTATAGGTAAGACTGCTCTGGCATTGTTTGGTGGAAGGCTGTATCGAACACAGCAATCGCTGGTACGTCAGGCAGAATTTGTTTGAATGCTTTGATTCCTACAACGTTTGCAGGGTTGTGCAGTGGTGCTAGCTCTGAAAGCTTATCAATGTCATTGATGACTTCATCAGTTAAAAGAACAGAGTCGCTGAATTTCTCTCCGCCGTGAACAACACGGTGTCCTACACCATCAATTTCATTAAAGTCTTTTATGATGTTAAATTCAATTAGTTTTTCAAGCAGCATTTTAACCGCTACTGCATGATCTGGAATATCTGTGACTTCTGTTTTCTTTTCTCCATCTACAGAAATCGTGAAGATACTGTTGTCCATTCCGATTCTTTCAACAAGACCTTTTGTTAAAACGGTTTCTTCTGGCATGTCGAACAATTGGAATTTAAGAGATGAGCTTCCTGCGTTGATTGCAATAATTTTAGACATTCTTGTCGCTCCTTTTACTCAGTTGTTATATAAGGTTTCACGTTTTTTCCGGTGCTATATTCAACCTGTTTGACGGGTCTTTTATAGTTTAACGATTAGTCCGAAAAATATCTGACTTTTTCATTTAAACATTGAAAACTTTGCATTTCAAGTGCACCTTCGAACTGTTATCGCTTACATCGATAAGTCGTTATTTTCTGAATAATAAAAAAGCCAGACATCACTCTGGCTATTCTTTCGTTTCTTTTTCTTCTATAAACCATTGGTCTAATTTTCTCATTACACCCACCATTGATTCTTTTTGTGAGAAAGACGGCAGATTGGCAAACAGCATCCGTTTTGGTGCTTCCAAGCCTTCCTTTTTCTTTTGCATCACAAACAAGCTTTTGACGTGCTTTTTGTCCTTGAACATGGAGACCGGCAGCTGAATTAATGCATTCATATATGCCTGATCTTTGATAAAGTCCTTTAATTGCACGCTTTCTTTTCCTTCAAACAAATCGTTTGGAATGATGAAGAATAGGAAGCCGCCTTCTTTCGTGTAACGAAGGCTTTGTTCAATAAATAAATAATGCGCAAATGCATGTCCTTCTTTTGCCTTTAATTCATAGTCTGCTGCACGCTCATCATTTGGATAATAACCAACTGGCAGACTGCATACAGTGACATCTACTGGAGAGATCAAAAGCGGCTCAAGACTGTCTTGATGGAAAAGCTCGACTTCCTTCTCTTCCAAGTTCGCCTGTGCCCATGCAATTTTAATGAGTACATCATCAATTTCAGACGCAAAACCGCGCTTTGTTTCTGCAGTCAGATTATTTAAGACAGCAAGCAGTAAGTTCCCTGTCCCTGCTGCTGGATCAAAGACAACTAGCTCTTTTTGACCTTCTAAAAATTTATTCACCAAATAGCTGACAAACAGCCCGATCGTATCTGGGGTCATCTGACGATTTGGATGGGAAATATCCTTTTGTCCTTTCAATACGGCGAGCTGAAACGCTTTACGAATCTGCTCATGATCATAAGAAGCAAAATCTGCTTTCTCTATTACATCCTTTAGTAAACCGTCTCGATCATTTGCTTGGAAAAAGGCTTCTCCTGCTTCAGCTAATGCCTCAATATAGGAAATGCTTTGATCCTTTTTTAATCGAATAGAAGCTGTATCGAGCAGCTCGAAAATCGTACTTACTTGATCTTTCTGCAATGCTTTTCTCTCCTCGCTTTGTTAAAAGCTATATGTTCTCATTGAAAAGAGCCCCAGTATGAAGCCGGAGCTCTTGTCGATGCTGCTTTTATAACAGTGATTTTGCAGCTTCAATGGCTTTTTCATAATTTGGGTGATTCGTTGCTTCGCTTACGTATTCAGTGTAAACCACTTTCCCATTAGGGTCTAATACGAAAACTGCACGCGCCAATAAACGCAATTCTTTCATATATACACCGAATGCTTCACCAAATGACATATCTCTGTGATCAGATAATGTTTCGACATTTTCAATTCCGTTTGCTCCGCACCAGCGTGCTTGTGCAAATGGAAGGTCTGCACTAATTGTATAGATATTGACCGGACCTAAACCGGCTGCCTCTTCATTGAAACGTCTTGTTTGTGCGTCACACACACCTGTATCAATAGAAGGAATCACTGAGATGATCGTCACTTTTCCTGTTAAATCAGAAAGTGAAACTTCCCCTAGTGAGTTCGTTAATACCGTGAAATCCGGAGCCTGCTCGCCTACTTTTACTTCATTTCCTACAAGCGTGACAGAACTCCCTTTAAATGTGATCGATGCCAAAACAATTCCTCCCTTATCAAATGTATGGTTCTATCATAGTAGAGAAAGCAAAAAACTGCAAAGCCTAATCTTCGCTTTTGAAAAAAAAGTTAACTGCAGCGCAGCTAACTTTTTAAAGGTCTATGTCATCTAGTTTTCGTTCTTTATGACGGTTCTCCCGTTCATCCTTCTTAAACATGTGCTGAAGACGTTCAATTGCTTGAGGAGCAGAATCCAATATTTTATCAAGCAGATGTGTATGTTCATCCAAATGAAGCATTCGAACGCCGTTTGTTCCGACAATTAAGAAGGCGATTGGTGTAATAGACACACCTCCGCCGCTTCCTCCGCCAAATGGGAGTCTCGGTTCTTTTCGTTCTTGATCATCAGAACGTTTTTCTTTCTTTTGGTTCCCGTTAAATTCACTGCCGCCTGCTGCAAATCCAAAACCAACCTTCGATACAGTAAGGATGACACTGCCGTCAGGTGTTTCGACTGGATCGCCGATGATCGTATTCACATCTATCATTTCTTTTAAGTTTTCCATCGCTGTCTTCATAAGACCTTGGATTGGATGATCTGCCATTTTCGGGTTCCTCCTTAAACAGATGATTCATTCTTCGTTGCTTGAAGAGAGGCACTTTTTCTCGCCTTTCTTCCTTTTAACCAATGGACAAGTAAACGAATGGCTGCAAGCATAGCATGTCCAATACGAAAATAAGCTATACATGTAAACTGGGTTTGTGACACATTGTGCTGAAAGGCAGGAATGACTTCATATACCGGTTTATGCTTAAAGGTGAGATGCTCCTGCATAAAGGCAAGCAGTGCTCCTTTCACTGACCACACCCCGCCGGCTGCTACACCTGTTAAAGCGGCGTCATGAAAGCCGATCCATGTTGACCAGTGAAACGATACAATTCTCATGTGAATGAAGAATTTATGCATGATCCGGTTTAAATCGACGATCTCTTTTGTGATGCGCTCCATTTGATGAAGGATTTGCTTCATATCACGTTTTCCCACTTTTTTATGTATAGATTCTTTTTCGTGACTAGGGGTTTTGGCGCTCGCCATTTTCTTTTCACGTATATCGATCGTTTGATCTTCTGGATTGACCCTCACCATCGGAATGTCTTTTTTGAGTCTGATGATTCCATATAAGGTGATGATTTTCAGTGCAAGGTGGTCATTGTCATTTGCATGTGAATAATCCAGTGAAATGGTCACTTTCATGAAGATCAATAAGATCCCAAGGAACAAAAAAGCTGCGATCCAAACGTAAAGCACTGTGCTCACTTCCTCCATAACAAATGATGCTTCCTCTACGATTATGGCTCTCATTCGGGATTTTATACCCAATCATGAAAAAAGAGTTTGACCGGTACCCGGCCAAACTCCTCTGATTATACGTTTGCTTCTGTTTTTTCATATAAATGTTCATGGACGACCACCGTATCGGCAAAGTAATCATGAACCCCTTGCTTTTTCGGTGTGAATCCAACAACAGCATAGAGTACAAAAAGCGTATTAATATAGCGTCCCACAATCTCTCTAAAGAAAATGACATCCCATGCCAGTTTCTTCTCAGGTTGAAGTGAGACCACTTTGATCCCAAACACCATTTTCCCAAGCGTTTGTTGAAAGATTTTCGTCATGATGGCGAAATAAAGTAGGAATACTATCGTCGTTGTGACAGAGAATGGAGAAAACCATCCTCCTCCTTTGGACCAGCCAAACAGACTAAAGATTGGAGAAACCGTCAAATGGTTGACACCCCAGACGACAAGCCAATCAAGAATAAACGCCCAAAACCTAATCCAAAAGCCTGCAAACGCCTGTGCTTCAATCACTGCACGTTTCGCAAGAGCCGGATTCGATTCTTCTTGGCTACGGCTTTCGGTTACTTCATCGAATGTAGAATCCATCTATGATCCCTCCTTTATTTTGAATAGAGATACATCGGTTTAGACCCGTTTGAGCCAGCCAGTGTTTCTTTTAGATTGAGAAAATCAATTTCGCTTTTAAAAAGTTTGCTTGCACTCATATTGAAGAGAGAGTTCCAGCCAAAGCTTTGAGAATAGCTGATCACTGTCGCTCCTTTTAACCCTTTTTCATTTTTCTTCATTGCTTTAATTGCATCTTCATAATATCCAAGCTCATCGACTAATCCGTTGGATTTCGCCTGTGTTCCGTCATAGACCCGGCCGTCAGCAATTTTCTTGACGTTCTGTTTTGACATGCCGCGTCCTTCAGAGATGACTTTGACAAATCCTTCATACGAGTTATCGACCATGCTTTGCATGATGTCGCGCTCATCTTTTGTCATGTCACGATTTGGCGACATGATGTCTTTGAATTTTCCGCTCTTAATTGTTTCGTATTTAATACCTAAATTATCTGCCAGCTTTGAATAGTTCAAGCTTTGCATGATCACACCTAACGATCCTGTTAATGTTTCAGGTGAAGCAAAGATTTTCTTGGCTGGAGTTGATACGTAGTAACCGCCAGAAGCTGCCATTGAGCCCATGGAGACGTAAATCGGCTTCTTCGCTTTTTTCACTTCTTCTAATTTTTTATGTATTTCTGCACTTTCATAGACACCGCCGCCAGGAGAGTTGACGCGCAGCAGTACACCTTTTACTGAAGCATCATCTTTCGCTTTTTCTAGTTCCTTAAGAAATGCACGATGATCGTAACCTTCTCCGCCTAATAGACTTGATGCGCCGCCATTATCTTGAATGGTTCCATTAATCTCAAGAACCGCTATTTTTCCAGCACCACTTCCATCCTCTAGTACCTTTTCTTCTATTTCATCCCCAAATTGATAGCTCATTTTATTGTCATTGAAGCTTTCATACAAAGCCGTCGTGACACTAATCACAATTGAAAATCCGAAAACTCCAAGTGCAATGATTAACGCTACCCATCTTTTCGCATTCATCTTTTTCTCCTCCTTTTTGTCTCTCTTCATTGATACGAATATTCACATGAAATGTTTCACAGGAATTGTGGTTTTTTTACATTTCATTTCATCATATGATAGCACCTCTCTTTATTCACGATCAACTTTACATCGTCTGCCAAGTGATACGCATGACGAAAAATTGGCTTTTTTCTCCTCTCTCTGCATCTAATAGGCTAGAGCTTCACCACAACGAAACACCTAATCCACTCTTTCATGAGAAAACAGCTATTCAATTATGCTCAAATTCTGCCCTTTTCAAATCCCTTACATTGACTCATTTCTAAAAATGAATGCCACCATCATGAAGGTTTTTCTAATGTTTTTACTTTCATATGAAAAAAGTGTAAAATGTGAGCAAGGCTTCATATGTAAGCCCTTTATTACTCTAAATCTACTTTTGACAACGAAGGGGAGAACGTCAATGACAGACAATCGTCGCAATGTATTTTTCTTTTACAAAAAAGATCATGAATTGGATGGACACATTTCTTCTCTGGAGAAGCTCGCTACCGATCAAGGCTTTCAAGTCGTCAAGCGTGCAGAGGATGCCCATATTATTGCTTCAATTGGCGGAGATGGCACATTTCTTCAAGCAGTCCGTAAAACGAATTTCCGGGATGACTGCCTGTATGTAGGGGTATCAAAAACAGAGAATTCGCATCTATACTGCGATTTTTCATTAGAACATTTTGATAAAATGATTGATGCCATGAACACTGAACAGATTGAAGTGAGAAAATATCCGATCATTGATGTAAGCGTTGACAGTACAAACCAGTTCCATTGCTTAAATGAACTGTCGATCCGCTCAAGCATTATTAAAACATTTGTGATCGATGTGTATATAGATGATTTCCACTTTGAAACATTTAGAGGAGACGGAATGATTATTTCTACTCCGACTGGCTCAACAGCCTACAACAAATCGGTAAATGGCGCAGTGGTTGATCCGATGCTCCCTTGTATGCAAGTCACAGAGCTCGCATCTCTAAACAACAACTCGTATCGTACACTGGGTGCTCCTTTCATCTTAAGCAGTGACCGCAAGCTAACGCTGAAGGTTGTGCAGGACGGTAACGACCATCCGATTATCGGGCTTGATAACGAAGCGCTTGGCACGAAACATGTCAAACAAATTGACATCGGCCTTTCAGGAAAAGTCATTAAAACGGTGAAATTAAAAGACAACTCCTACTGGGAAAAAGTAAAACGCAGATTCCTTTAATCAAAAAAGCTCCTTTATGGGGCTTTTTTTCATGTTTTTTCATTCCCGGTCATGATTATGGTATGATGTCACAAGTATGAATGTACGAAAAGGAGAACTCGATGACATTACAACAATTTGATCAATATCCATTAAGCGATGATTTAAAACAAGCGCTAAAAGCACTTCACTTCCATACACCTACACCTGTTCAGCACGAGACATTATCCGTTGCTTTTTCAAGGCAGGATTTGATTGTCAAATCTCAGACTGGCAGCGGCAAGACCGCAGCCTATGGTCTCCCGATTTGTGAAATGGTCGATTGGGCTGAAAATAAACCTCAAGCCCTTATCCTCGTTCCAACGCGAGAACTCGCCATGCAGGTCAAACAGGATCTCACAAGCCTTGGACGATTGAAACGAATCAAAGCCACTGCCATTTATGGAAAAGCCCCTTTCCAAGCTCAAAAAGTAGAGCTTGCACAAAAAAACCACATTGTGTGCGGAACACCAGGACGAGTCTTAGATCACCTTGAGAAAGGTACTCTTTCCTTAGAAAACCTTAAATTTTTCGTGTTAGATGAAGCGGATGAAATGCTGAACATGGGATTTATTGATCAAGTCTCTTCTATTATTCAGTATCTGCCACCAAAGCGCATGTCAATGCTCTTTTCAGCGACCATGTCTGATGAGATGAAGAAATTAAGTGAACAGTTTCTACAATCACCAAAAGTAATTGAAATAGCACGCGCGGAAACGTCTGTACCACAAATCACCCACACCGTGATTGAAACGGAAGAAGAAGCGAAATTCTCTCTTCTTCAGCGTACGATCGTCATTGAAAATCCAGATAGCTGCATTATTTTCTGTAATACACAGGACCGAGTGAATGAACTCACGATGAAGCTGGATGAATGGGATGTGCCTTGTGACAAAATTCATGGAGGCATGAGACAAGAAGACCGCTTCGCTGTCATGGATGAATTCAAAAACGGCGAATTCCGTTATTTGATCGCAACCGATATAGCAGCCCGGGGCATTGATGTCAGTGATATGACACATGTGATTCATTATGACCTCCCCTATGAAAAAGAGCGCTATATTCACCGAACAGGAAGAACAGGCAGAGCGGGAAAAAGCGGAAAAACCATTGCGTTTATGACCAATAATGCAAAGCCTCTGATTGATGAATTAAAGCAGGAAGCAGGTATTGATTTCAAGACGCAGCCATACCCAACAAAGGAAGACGCAGAGCAGCATGTAGAACGCTTTGAAGAAAAGATTGAAACGCCGATTCAAAAGGAAAATAAACAGGCAGGCGTTGAAAAGGATATAATGAAGCTTTATTTTAACGGCGGGAAGAAAAAGAAGCTGCGGGCTGTTGATTTCGTTGGGACCATTGCCAAAATAGAAGGCGTTGCCTTTGATGACATTGGGATTATTACCATTCAAGATACAAAAACATATGTCGATATTTTAAACGGTAAAGGCCCTCTTGTGCTGAATGCCATGCGCCACACAACCATTAAAGGCAAGCAATTAAAAGTTCATGAAGCACGTTCATAAAAAGTGAAGGCTAATCGCCTTTACTTTTTTATTTAAAATAAAATAAGCTTACAAACCTTGATACCGTCAGCCTTTCCTGCAATCAACATGACAAATGTCATATCGAATACATGATGGGTGCTACTATGAGCATGACACCTTTCCTTCTATACTTTGAAGTAGAAAGAAACGGAAAGGACTTGAACGTTCATGACGACTTCAACAAACACACAGAAGCAAGCGACTTTAAGAAAACAAGTTGGTCAATTTTCTGGTGCTGATTCAAAAAAAAGTATCATGCAACTCCTTAATACATTTATTCCATTTTTGGGGCTTTGGTTTCTTGCCTATTATAGCCTGAACATCTCCTATCTTTTAACCCTCTTCTTTGCGGTTATTGCAGCTGGTTTTTTAGTACGTGTCTTTATTATTTTTCACGACTGCTGCCATCAATCCTTTTTCAGACAGAAGCCACTGAATCACCTGTTTGGTTTCATAACGGGTGTACTCACCCTTTTCCCTTATCTTCAATGGCAAAGAGATCATTCAATTCACCATGCCACAAGCAGTAATCTAGACAAACGAGGTACTGGCGACATTTGGCTCCTGACAGTCAAAGAATATCAAGAAGCATCAGCTTGGACGAAATTCCGCTACAGATTTTATCGCAATCCTTTTGTCATGTTTATTTTAGGACCGATCTTTGTTTTCCTGTTTCAAAACCGTTTCAACGTCAAAAATGCTCGTAAAAAAGAGCGTTGGAACACGTATTTCACAAACATATCAATTGTTTTATTGGCAGGAGCTACCTATCTCCTTTTTGGCTGGGAAGGTTTGTTACTTGTCCAAGGTCCAATCTTTCTGATTTCTGGATCAATCGGTGTATGGCTGTTTTATGTGCAGCATACGTTTGAGGATTCTTACTTTGAAGCAGATGAGAATTGGAATTATGTGCAGGCAGCTGTAGAAGGCAGTTCTTTTTACAAATTGCCAAAGCTTCTTCAGTGGTTAACAGGTAATATCGGTTATCACCATGTCCATCATTTAAGTCCGAGGGTACCAAATTATCACTTGGAGCATGCACATGAGCATAGTGAGCCGCTTCAAAATGTTCCAACCATCACTTTAAAAACAAGTATCGAGTCAATGAAATTTAGACTTTGGGATGAAGAAACGAAAGCATTCGTTACCTTTAAAGAAGCACGTCAGACGAGAAGCACACCTGTCATCAAAGGAGACATTCTCAAGAAGAATGCATAAACGACGCAAGCTCTTTCTTACAATAGAAGGAGCTTGTTGGTATTTACAGGATGCGATAACGTGTTCAATTTGTTAAAGTAGTGAAAAAGAATGAAAAAATGGAAAAGGTGATTCACGGATGAAAAAACAACTTAAAATTCAAAAATTGCATGGGATATCCCCGTATATATGGGCCATTTTTTTCATCCTTCCCTTTTATTTTATCATTAAGGCTCCTTCGACTTTAGGCATTGTGATCGGCATTATTTTGAACGTTGTCTTTTTCGCTGTCTATCGTTTTGCCTTTATCGCAAAAGGCTGGTCTTTATATGTATTAGGCCTTCTCTTGATTGCGATTTCTACTGGCTATGTCATACTCTACAGCTACATTTATTTCGCTTTTTGCATCGCCTATTTCAATGGGCATATTAAAAGAAAAGTACCTTTCTATATCTTATACTATATTCATGTCGGGAGCGCCGCCATTGCGGTAAACTTCAGTCTGATCTTAAAAAAGGGCTGGTTTCTCACGCAAATTCCCTTGGTTCTCATTACACTCATTAGTGCCATTCTCCTCCCTCTCAGCATTCGAAGCAGGAAGGAACGTGAACGGCTCGAAGAGAAATTAGAAGATGCCAATGAACGGATCGCTGACCTTGTAAAAATTGAAGAAAGGCAGCGCATTGCACGTGATCTGCATGATACCCTTGGACAAAAGCTTTCCCTCATCGGTTTAAAGAGTGATCTTGCCCGAAAACTGGTTTATAAAGACCCAGAGCAGGCACGCGCCGAACTGAAAAGCGTCCAGCAAACAGCCAGAACGTCTCTCAATGAAGTGCGGAAAATTGTGTCCTCCATGAAAGGTATTCGGATCAAGGATGAACTGTCGAACATTGAGCAAATTCTCGAAGCAGCTGGAATTGAATTGATCTATGATGAAAAGGAAGCGCCAAAACACATCTCTCTTCTTAACGAAAACATTGTGAGCATGTGTATCAAAGAAGCGGTCACCAATATCGTCAAACATAGTGATGCCACAGTCTGTAAAATAACCATTCATCAAAAGTCAAAAGAAGCGGTCATCACGGTTGAAGATGATGGGACATTTAAAGGTGATCCCCCCTCCTCTCAAACGAAGGGACATGGCCTTTTAGGGATTAGAGAACGATTGGAATTTGCAAATGGACGCCTTCACCTTGAGACAAAAAATGGGACGAAGCTGATCATGAGCATTCCAAATGATTCAGCAGCAAAAGACAAGGAGGGAATGAAATGATCAACATTTTTATCGCAGAGGATCAGCAAATGCTGCTTGGTGCACTCGGTTCACTACTTGATTTAGAAGATGATATGACGGTTGTTGGAAAAGGCACAAACGGCCAGGACGCCATTGATTTTGCTAAAAAACACCCCGTTGATATTTGTTTAATGGATATTGAAATGCCAGGGAAAACGGGACTGGATGCAGCCGAAGAACTCAAGGAATCAGATGTGAGAATCATCATTTTAACGACCTTTGCCCGTTCTGGATATTTCCAAAGGGCGCTGAAAGCTGGCGTTAGCGGCTATATGCTGAAAGACAGCCCAAGCGAAGATCTGGCAAGTGCCATTCGCAGCGTGATGAAAGGAAAAAAGGTATACGCCCCTGAATTAATGGAAGACTTATATAGCGACGAAAATCCTTTAACCCAACGAGAAAAATCCGTCCTTGAACTCGTCGCAGACGGCAAAAACACGAAAGAGATCGCAAAGGAACTCAGCATTAAAAGCGGCACTGTCCGTAACTACATTTCCATTATTTTAGATAAACTAGAAGTCAAAAACCGTATTGAGGCTATCACACGCTCTAAAGAAAAAGGCTGGTTTAAATAAGAAAAAAGATCAGGTCATATGCTGCCTTGATCTTTTTTTCTACCAAAAATCTCCCCTCCTATTTTTTATCACCAACTATCAAAATGTAATTGACAATAGACCGTACTTCTATGATATGATATCCAAGTGATAATAATTATCATTATCACTCATGTAATCAAATACCCGGCTAATGTGCCGATTTCAAAGGAGTCTACATTCATGAAGAAAATATTGTTCCCTCTGATGCTCATCTTTGTACTTGCATTGAGCGCATGTGGCAATAGCAGCAGCTCTTCCTCAAATAAAGGAAATCAATCAACATCATCAGACAAGATTACATATGAATCTGAAAATGGCCCTGTGAAGCTGCCAGCGCACCCAAAACGTGTCGTTGTACTTGGTTCCTACACAGGTAATGTCATGTCACTTGGTGTGAACCTGGTCGGCGTCGACTCTTGGTCAAAAAAGAACCCACGCTTCCAAAAGGAATTAAAAAATGTGGAAGAAGTGTCGGATGAGAATGTGGAAAAAATCATGAAGCTAAAGCCTGATGTCATCATTGGCTTAAGCAATACAAAAAATGTAGAAAAACTAAAAAAAATCGCACCAACCGTCTTGTTTACGTATAACAAAGTCGATTACCTTCAGCAGCATATTGAAATTGGAAAAGTATTAAACAAAGAAAAAGAAGCCAAATCATGGGTAAAAGATTTTAAAAAACGCGCAGCTGAAGCTGGAAAAGAAATCAAAGCAAAAATCGGTAAGGATGCGACGGTTTCTGTATTTGAAAGCGGCACAAAAGATCTTTACGTGTTTGGAGATGCATGGGGCCGCGGCACAGAAATTCTCTACCAAGAAATGAAACTAAAAATGCCTGAAAAAGTGAAAGAAAAAGCATTAAAAGCTGGCTACTATGCAGTTTCGCAAGAGGTCATCCCTGAATTTGCTGGAGACTATATGATCATTAGTAAAAACAGCGAAATGGACAATTCCTATCAAAACAGTGAAATTTACAAGTCCATACCAGCTGTGAAAAAACATCGTGTGTATGTGGCAAATGCAGAAGAATTCTATTTTAATGATCCGCTCACACTCGAGTATCAACTATCATTCTTTAAAAAGCACTTTTTAGGTAAATAAACAGAAGCAAGGGACCCCTTCCCTTGCTTTTTTCTTATCTGCTTCTAGCGGCAGCATCTTTTTTCCGCTACAATGACATACAAGCGAATACAAAAAGTGTGGTGCTGGTTTTGTTTAAAATTCTACTCATTGAGGACGATACAACCCTCTTCCAAGAAATCAAAGAACGTCTAGTCAACTGGTCCTATGATGTTTATGGGATTCACGATTTTCAACAGGTGATGCAGGAATTCACTTCTGTTCAGCCTGATCTCGTCATTATTGATATACAGCTGCCAAAATACGATGGCTTTCATTGGTGCCGGATGATTCGGCATCATTCAAATGTACCAATCATCTTCCTCTCCTCTCGTGACCATCCTGCTGATATGGTCATGTCAATGCAGCTCGGTGCCGATGATTTTGTACAAAAGCCCTTTCACTTTGACGTGCTCATTGCCAAAGTCAGTGCTGTTCTTCGCCGCGTGCATGATTATAATGCAGAACCGGCTAGCCTAAAGGTATGGTGTGGCGCTACGATTGATCTAGAAAAAAACACCGTCACAAATGACCACGGTGAAGTGGAATTAACGAAAAATGAACTGTTTATTCTTAAGGAATTGATTCAGCATAAAAATCATATTGTCAGCCGTGAATCACTCATTCAAGCATTGTGGGAGGATGAACGGTTTGTCAGTGACAACACACTGACCGTAAACGTCAATCGCCTTAGAAAAAAACTAGATGAGATCTCCCTTGGCACCTACATTGAAACAAAAGTGGGCCAAGGCTATCTTGCAAAAGAAAAGGATGATCAATGATGCTGCAAGCATTTTTAAAAGAACGAAGAAGCTGGATCCTGTTCTTTCTTGGTTTGCAGCTCCTCATTCTGTTTGTTGCTTATTTGGATACGACCATTCCAATGGCGTCGCTTTTTTATATTGTGTTATTATCTACGTTTTTCATGATCGTCTTTCTCTTTTTCCGATACCGTAAAGAAACGGCGTATTATGAGCGTCTGAAAGAATGGGACGATCATATTGATCATCAAATGCGGCTCACTCCATCTTCCCCATTTGAACAGCTTGTACATGATGCGACGTCTGAGCAAATTGCCCGCTACAGGCTAATGGCAGCAGAGCAGCAAATCGCCCTTGAAGAAGAGAAGGATGAATTGCTCTCATGGATACATGAAGTGAAAACACCTCTCACAGCGATGCACTTAATGATTGACCGTTTAACAGAACAGCCGCTGAAATCGAATATGACGTACGAATGGCTCAGAATTCATTTATTACTCGATGCCCAGCTGCATCAAAGCAGAATACGTCATATCGAAAATGATTTATTTATTGAACAGCTGGACCTGCAAAGCATCATAGCGAAGGAAATCAAAGCGCTCCAATCATGGTGCATGCAAAAAGGAATCGGCTTTGAAATCACGCTAGAAGAACGTCACGTATTAAGTGATACAAAATGGTTATCCTTTATGATCAGGCAGGTACTCACAAATGCAGTCAAGTACAGTCATTCGTCCGATATTGCCATTGAAAGCAAGAAAATGGATGACCAAGTGATGCTGACGATTACAGATCAAGGCAGAGGAATTGACCCAAGAGACATTCCACGTATTTTTGAAAAAGGCTTTACCTCAACAAGACATCACAATGACACAGCCTCAACAGGAATGGGACTCTATTTAACAAAAAAAGGAGCAGACGCTCTTCATATCAAGATCGAGGTCAACTCCACGATAGATCAAGGTACAACCTTCACCTTCATCTTTCCGAAAAAGAATGATTTTGTGCATATTGCGAGCATGTGACAACAATGTCACATGCTCGTCTGTTTTGTTCGCCAAATCGAAGGAAATGCGGCGGGCTTCTTTTTATACTAGAGGTATCAATTAAATAGAAAAGGGGATCGACAAATGAACATTTTAGAAGCTCGCAAAATATATAAAAGCTACGGAAATAAATTCAACAAACAAGAGGTGCTGAGTGGCATTGACTTGACCATTGAAGCCGGAGAATTCGTCAGCATCATGGGGCCATCAGGCTCGGGGAAAACAACCCTTCTGAACGTATTGTCCTCGATCGATCATGTGTCCAGCGGATCGATTCGTATCGCAGATGCTGAGATGACGCAAATGAAGGATCAGCAGCTCGCAGAATTCAGAAAAAAGCAGCTTGGCTTTGTTTTTCAGGATTATAACTTACTTGATACACTCACGGTCAAAGAGAACATCCTCTTGCCATTATCTATCTCCAAAACGCCGAAGAAAGAAGCTTTCGAACGTTTTCAACAGCTTGCGGAGGACATGGGTATCTATGAACTAAGAGACAAATACCCGAATGAACTCTCTGGTGGACAAAAGCAGCGGACATCAGCGGTCCGTGCCTTCATTCATGAGCCGAGTCTGATTTTCGCAGATGAACCTACTGGAGCGCTTGATTCCAAATCTGCATCTGATTTACTCAATAAGCTGCAAGATTTCAATCAAAAACGAAAAGCAACCATTGTCATGGTGACACATGATCCTGTCGCAGCCAGCTATTCAAGACGCGTCATTTTTATCAAGGACGGACAAATCTATACTCAGTTAAATAAAGGTGCTTTAGAGAGAAAGATGTTTTTCGAGGATATTATGAAAACGCAAGGTGTCTTAGGCGGTGTGAAGCATGAACATTAATCAGCTCGTCTTCCGAAACCTGAAGAAAAATTTGAAAAATTACTACTTATACGTGTTCGCTCTTGTGTTTAGTGTGGCGCTCTATTTTTCTTTTGTCACCTTGCAGTACTCACCAGCACTTGATGATGTAAAAGGGTCCATTAAGGGCGGTGCGTCGATTAAAGCCGCTTCGGTCCTACTCATTGCCATTGTTGGGATCTTCCTGTTATATGCGAACAGCATTTTTATTAAACGCCGAGGGAAAGAAATAGGTCTCCTGCAGCTCATTGGCATGACGAAACAAAAAATTGCCAAACTGCTCAATGCAGAAAATTTTATCCTATATGTGTTCTCAATGGCTGTTGGCATCATAGCTGGATTTATCGGTTCAAAGCTCATGCTGATGGTGTTATTTAAAGTAACCGGCGTGAACGCCATCGCCAACCTGCATTTTTCAGGCATGGCCCTTCTGCAAACGCTCATTGTCTTTTTCATCATCTATGGATTAATTATGTTAAGAAATAGATGGTTTATTAATAGACAGACGATTTTATCTTTGTTTAGAACCACGTCTTCTACAGAGCAGCGTGTGAAAAAAATCTCTGTGTTTGAAATCATCATTGGGGTTTTCGGTATTGTCTTGATCGGCTCAGGCTATTATATTTCTTCTCAGCTTTTTAGCGGCTCATACACGTCCATGCTTGAGTTATTTTCAGCCATGATTTATATTCTAGCCTCTGTCATTATCGGTACCTTTCTTTTTTATAAAGGCTCTGTTTCTTTCATTGCCAATATTGTACGGAAAAGAAAAAATGGCTATCTCGCCATTCATGAAGTCCTGTCTTTGTCATCTATTATGTTCCGATTAAAATCAAATGCACTGCTTTTAACGATTATAACAACCGTATCTGCTCTTGCGATCGGGTTGTTATCTTTAAGCTACATTTCCTATTACTCAGCAGAAAAAACGGCTGAACAACAGATTCCATCACATTTTGTCATGGGCTCTGAAAAGGAAGCAGCCACCTTCACTCGTGCACTTTCAGACAAGCATATTGCATATGAAAAAAAGCAGTTCAAGGTCATTCAAGCGGATTTTGACGCAAAGAAGATCATTGATACGGAGTTAAGCAGTTTGAATAAGAGTCCAGGAGTATTGATATTTCCTGTAATTAGTGAGAGGAACGTACCAAGCATTCATGTGGAGAACAACGAAGTCATTTTAAGCGGCTACAATGATTTATTAAAAAAAGTCATGCCGATTAAAAGCTCAGGTGATGTGAAACTTCTGATAAAGAAACCACTTGATTTAAAAGTCATTGATATGAAGAAAGATCACTTAATCTCTTACCGGTTCACTGCTGGCGGCATGCCTGTTGCCGTTGTTAGTCAAAACGTCTTTGAACAGCTGGACCAAAACAAGGATCCTAAGCTTCAGCTTGAGAATAACCAATATATTGCGATCAATGTAAATGATGAGAAACATGTTGAACAAGCCAATGACATCTTTACTTCTTTAAAAATGGGTGATGACAGCATGTCTCAATTAGCTTCAGCTCAGCAGCAGAAGCAAACAATGGGACTGATGATGTTTGTCCTCGGATTTTTAGGCCTAAGCTTCCTTGTCACATCAGGCTGTATTTTATACTTCAAACAGATGAATGAAAGTGAAGAGGAACAAAGCTCGTACACGATCTTACGTAAGCTTGGCTTTACAGAGAAAGATCTATTAAAAGGCATTCGGCTCAAACAGCTATTTAACTTTGGGATTCCGCTCATCATCGGATTACTGCACAGCTACTTTGCAATACAGTCAGGCTGGTTTTTATTCGGCGGTGAACTGTGGACACCAATGCTCATCGTCATGTCGATTTATACGGTGTTATATTCTATCTTTGGATTCCTATCTGTCCAGTATTACAAAAAGGTCATTAAAGAATCCTTGTAATCTATTCCCCATAGGCAGTTGCCTATGGGGATATGTTTGTTTATGATGGAGTTGATTCAAACTTATGCGATAGAATATGATCTCTTGCCGCATAAGCTTTCCGTTTGACCTCTTCTAGGTTCACACCGACAAGCTTTCCGTTTCGTTTCACTGCTTTTCCAGCCACATAGACAGAATCAACATTTGAAGGATGTGCCGTTTGGACAACCGCTCCAGCAGGGTCTGTCATCGGCAGAAGATTCATGCTTGTCCGGTCGATCAGGATGAAATCAGCTTCTTTTCCAGGTGTGAGCGAGCCAATTTTATGATCAAGCTGTAATGCACGAGCTCCATTGATCGTCGCAGCTTCAAGCATTTGATGAGCAGAAATTCCAAGTTCAGGTCCTGGCATAATGCCCTCCATCAGCAATGATTGATTTTGGATCGCACGCTCTGCCTGAAGCCCGAATTTCATTTGAGCAAACAAATCTCCGCCTGTCGCTGTGACCACGTCTACACCGAGCGTTGGAAGAACACCTTGTTCGATCGCAAGTCCTGTGACAGGATAACCGTGACCCATCATCATCTCAATTTCAGGTGTAATGGATATGGAGCTTCCACTATCTGCCAGCATCTTCATTTGATCCGCATCGATTGCATTGATATGCACCATGTTGAGGTCAGGTCCAAGTAACCCTGCTTTGTGAAGCAGCTCAATCGAATGATCCTCCGCTCCCCAGTTCCCAAAGCCAATGTGCATACTGCATAGAGCATCTAGCGACCGGGCTGTTTCAATTTCAAATACTGAAGTTTCCCATGAAGAAAACTCTGGTCCACGAATCGCAAGCCCCATTGTCAAAAGCTGATCTGATGATTGAAAATGTGCTTTTTTCACGCGTGCTGCGTCCTCCATATTGGTGAGCGTGCTCCCCCTATCCCAATACTCAGCATCTCCAGAGGAACCGAAAGCAAAAACAGCTCGAATGCCCGCATCTTTCAACCCTCCGATGAGTTCTTCTGTATGATCCATTGAATTGATCATCGTCCAGTCTAGAAATGTGGTCACTCCGGCATCTAACGCCTCTAATGCCCCTAAATAATTCGCAATTCGATCGTCAGATGGGCGTCTCATCGCACCATAGTTCCTATAATAGATTTTGCTCAAATATGTCTGTAAAGACCAATCTGTGCCTATGCCTCTGATGACAGACTGCCACACATGACGATGTGTATCCACAAGCCCTGGCATGATCACCATATCGGACGCATCAACAATGGCGGCATCATTTGCTTCAATTAAAGGTCCGACTTCTAAAATGTGTGTCCCTTCAATTAATAAATCTCCTTTTTCTAAAAAACCTAAAGTTGGATCAAGAGTTAAAAGCGCTGCATCTTTAAACAATGTTTTCTTCATCCATATCCCCCTTTTCAAATGACGAGGAAGAGTTCTCCCACCCTCACTGTTATTTTAAAACATAAAAGGATCAAATTAGAAGAAAAGTGACTTCGCTAACTGTTTTATGAGCTGATTTTTCTGAAATAGTTGTAAATACGTTTTAATTTGACGTCATGTTTTCCTTTTGGGCTTTCCATCATGCCGAACTCAAAAAACTTCACAGGTTTGATTCCGACATAGTGTAAAAGGGCTCGTTTCATTAAGATCTTGTGTGCATTTTGCAAAAAGAACAAAGGGTAGTTGGTTGGCCCTTGCATCGTCGATACACAAACAGCACTTTTTCCTTTTAACAGTCCTTCTGGAAACAGCCCGCCTGTTTGACGATAAGCAAAATTCGCAGCAAACATGCGGTCAATAAAGCCAAGCAGCATGGCTGGAGGTCTTCCCCACCAAATAGGATATACGAACACGATTTTGTCCGCCCATTTGATCTTCTCCTGATACACCTGAATGTCAGGGTCCTTATGCATGTCACGTCTTTTTTTCTCTTTATTAAAAATCAGCACGGGATCAAATTCTTCTTTGTATAAATCGATGATTTTCACTTCATGAACTAGTGGATTTTCTTCACTGCCTTTCATAATTTCTTTTAAAAAAGCACCATTTAAACTATTGTGATGGGGGTGAGTATAAATAATGAGTACATTCATGTATGATCTCCTTTTATTATCATTTGATAACTAAAGGATATACCTTCGTTATATAGTTGTCAAATGATAATTGTTTTTTGATAATAATTTTGGTATGTTACGTAGGAGGTGATAAACATGAAGCATCCCCATTTCTTCCAGGAATTCGTAGCATTTGCTTCTACTTTTTCAGAACTAAAACATGACCTGATGAACAAAGTCAAACCAGCTAACTTAACGACCTTACAATACTTAATACTAGAGCAGCTAGCAGTCAGCGAACCGCTTACGCCTAGTGAAATTGCCGACTGTCAGCACATGTCTCTTCCGAATGTCAGTAGAGAACTGAAAAAACTACATGAAAAACAATTGATAGATAAAAAGGAAGACCCAGTTGATAAACGAAAGCATGTCATTACGCTGTCTGACCAAGGCCGCGCTTGTATGAACGAAGCCTTCATGTATATCGAAAAGATGTTGATAGACCGTCTCTCTTCCTCAGATATACAACAGGTGGATGACATCGTACAAGCTCTCCGTCTTTTAAACCGAACAATCTTTTAAAAAAAACCTTTGCATGAGCGGTATGCTCATGCAAAGGTTTTTTATTTTATTAATGAAGAGATGCTAAAAGATACGTAATGAAACCAACAATAGGAATAATTGGAATCATGAATTTCAATGTTGTATTTGTATTCTTATATAAATTCCATAGCAGCACTGGTATACCAAATGTCAACGTATCAAAAACAGCAAGAACTACTCCCTTGCGCTGTTCATTATGAGCCATTCTAAAACCCCCATTCACCAAACTTTTTTCACACAATAACCGGCTATTCCTGCAGATATTCCTCCATTAATCACTGCGCATGCTATACAGCTAGCAGGTCCCGTTAAACAAATATAATAGCACGCTCCTAAAACCATTGAACGTAGCGGAAGAGATTCATTCGGGCCGCTTTGCTTTTTTAAGCAGTTCCAAAACTTGTTCCAACTAAAACTCGTTTGAATTTCTGAATCATCTGCCTGGAAAATTTTTTTATTTAATTCCATCATATCTTGCTTTGCACCATTTTCACCATAGGTAAAAGATCCTTTTAAAAACTCCCCTTTTTGGTTGATATGGAACTTATTTTTCAATTTTCCATTTTGGAAGAAATATGAGTGCAAATTTCCTTTCTCATCGTATTCTGCAAGTTGAATATAGTAAGCTTTTATTTGGCTCAATGAAACTGAAATGAAGGAAACATTGTCTAACAGCTGATTATCTGACTTCTTCTTTTTAAGATAAAAGTAAACAACATCCGTTTCAGCAGCGTTCAGATGAACGGCTGCACTTTCTCCATTTAATAGATAACCTTTATTTTGGGCTAATTCTTTTGCCTTTAAAAATTGAGAGCTTTTTTTTGCCTTTTTTATGAGTTTTTCTTCTATTTTATCATTTTGTATCTTTTTAAAAGACTCGTCCTTTTTTATGGTAATAGCTTTTCCTACAGGAAATTGTCCGAATAAAAGTGCTATAAACATTAACACACAAAACATTTTTCTTAACTTCATCATATATCCTCCTTTAGCAAATTTCAAAAAAATTATAACCTCTAAAGGAAAATAATGTAATAGTCCTTTTTGCTAATAAAACCCACTAGTGGTAATGTATCATATACCCTATTTCTTATCATTTCCTATAGGCAATTGAATGTGATCTTCCTCTTGCGATGATAGTGATACTGGCTGAAGAGCCTTTCCAATACACAAAAAAGCGCCGGATCTTACCTCCCAAGCGCTTCTTTGCTTTATCCTCTATGTACTTTTATACAACCAATTGATACGCAATATATAACGCGACAAGCCAGATCATGACCGCTGAAGCTTTATTGATACGGTTCATCCACTTACCGTTTGTATCTAACTTCCCTAGCATTTTCCCTAAAAGAGCGAGCCCAATAAACCATAACCAGGACACGATGATACAAGCGAGTGTAAATGCCAGTTTTTCTGCCCCGTTATATTGAAGCGAATTTGTTCCAATCACGCCAATGGTATCGAGAATGGCGTGGGGATTTAAAAGTGAAACTGAACAGGCAAAGAGAATTTGTTTTCTCGCAGGCATGAATTCCCGCTGCTCTTTAGCATCTGTTGATGAGCTTGTGTTCCACACAGACCATCCCATATAAACTAAAAAACAAAATCCAATGAGATAAAGACACATTTGCAGTACAGGAATGTTGAACACCACAACAGAAACCCCAATGACAGCTAACGCAATTAAAAGTGTGTCACAAAGAGCAGCAGTGATAACGACAGGTAAGGCCTGATATAATCGCGGCTGAAGCGCTCCTTGCTGAAACACAAATACATTTTGTGCGCCCAATGGTAAAATGAGGCCAAAGGCAAGCACAATTCCATGAACGATGGCAATGAACATCTTCTAACATTCTCCTTTTCCAGCAATTCCTACACATTTTAACATAAAACATCATAATCACTTCCAGCAGATTTAATTTTCCATAAAAAAAGCGCTGGATGCTTTCATCCAAACGCTTTTCGTTTATTCATCATGATCCCTTACGTGCAAGCTCTCTTTCTCTCAGCTCGACACGACGGATTTTCGCTGACGGTGTTTTTGGCAGTTCGTCAATGAATTCAATTTCTCTTGGGTATTTGTAAGGTGCTGTTGTGTTTTTGACATGTGTTTGTAGCTCTTTGATCAGCTTATCACTTTGCGCTGATTCATCACGCAGGACAACATATGCCTTCACGATGGATCCTCTGATTTCATCTGGACTAGCCACAACCGCACATTCTTTAACTGCTGGGTGTTTAATCAGCGCATCTTCTACTTCAAACGGCCCAATGGTATAGCCTGAGCTGACGATGATATCATCTCTGCGGCTTTCAAACCAGAAGTATCCATCTTCATCTTTTTTCGCTCGGTCACCGGTAATAAAGTAATTCCCGCGGCGCTGCGCCTTTGTACGCTCATCATCTTTGTAGTATTCCTTAAATAGCGCTGGCGTTTCGAGATGAACCGCAATGTCACCAACTTCTCCAGGAGCGCATACGTTGCCGTCTTCATCAATGATCTCGACTTCGTTACCAGGTGTTGGTTTGCCCATACTACCAGGCTTGATGTCCATTCCTTTTAGCACCCCTACGAGCAGTGTGCTTTCTGTTTGGCCATAGCCATCTCGTACTTCTATATCGAAATGCTTTTTGAATGTATCAATGACTTCACGGTTCAGCGGCTCTCCCGCAGACACGGCACTATGCAGCTTTGGAAGCTCGTATTGACTCAAGTCATCTACTTTCGCCATAAATCGGTATTCTGTCGGCGTACAGCATAGGACATTGATTTCATTTTTTTGAAGTAGCTCTAAGTACGTATTTGGATTGAACTTCCCTCCGTATACAAAGCCTTCTGCGCCACTTCCTAACACAGATAAGAGAGGGCTCCACACCCATTTTTGCCAGCCTGGTCCTGCTGTCGCCCACACTTTATCTCCTTCATTAATGGAGAGCCATGCTTTGGCAGCAGTGCGTAAATGTGCATATGCCCAGCCATGTGTATGAACAACCCCTTTTGGGTTACCAGTTGTACCTGATGTATAGGATAAGAACGCCATGTCTGTGCGTGTTGTTGGAGCCATTTGCAGCTCGCTTGATTGCTCTTCCTTTTGCGCGAAAATGTTTGTCCAGCCATAATCGTTTTCACCGATTGAGAATGTTTTAAAATCGTTTGGCTGATTGGTTCCATCGAACGATTGAATGAATGAAGAGTAAACGATCGCTCCTTTTGCTTCTGCATGTTCAATTCGGTAATCTAAATCTTTTGCACGCAGCATTTCTGAACAAGGAATGACGACCATCCCTGTTTTCAAAATAGCCAAATAAATGCTGTATGCCTCTAGCATGCGCGGCACCATCACAATGATTTTATCGCCTTTTTTAAAGCCTGCATCTAACAACACATGTCCGATTTTATTGGCATCTTCCACTAAAGCTGCATAAGTCACATGTGCTTCCCCGCCATTTCCGTCCTGCCAGTGCAGAGCCATTTTCTCGCGGTTATGACTGAATGCTTCAATCTCGCTGACTAAGTTATATTGTTCTGGTGCAATTAAGTCTTCTCTTTTCATGGTACAGCTCCTTTTTGCCTCTTTCTATGAAACCATTCATGTTTCAATTTACCTATTCTAACATTCATAACTGAAAAATGCTTGAATTAGGACCTACTCCTAGTATTATGCCATAATTTTCGCCATTCGTCCTCTTTTTAAAAAATATTCTAACAATTTATATGTACAAAAAGAAAAGAGCGGGAATAATCCCGCTCATAAGCCATAGCTTTTCAATTGTGTGTCTTAGAAAGATCCGCCACCCATATGTTGTTGAGCGTAAGATACAAGACGTTTAGTGATTTCTCCACCAACTGATCCGTTAGCGCGAGCTGTTGTTTCTGGTCCAAGGTTTACACCAAATTCTGAAGCGATTTCATACTTCATTTGGTCGATCGCTTGTGCAGCGCCTGGAACGACTAATTGGTTAGAACTGCTTTGTCTGTTTTGTTGAGCCATGTGTTCTCACCTCCTTGTGAATATAGAATGTGTAGAAACACATGACTTCATGCGATTGATTTTATGGTAATTATTATGAAATTTTTATTTTAGAATAAATCAGCGAATTCGTCAGCCGCTTTCTTCTCATTTTTGACGATAATCGTTTCGATTTGATCTACTGCCTCATCAAGCATTGGCTCGAAATCAGCAAAGCTTTCGTAGCGTTCTACTTTCTCAAGCTTTGGTTTTGTTTTAGGAGACGGCGGCGTAAAGATCGTACAGCAATCCTCAAAAGGCTGAATGCTTGTATCATATGTGCCAATTCGTCTCGCTTCATCAATAATGTCATTTTTATCAACCGCAATCAGCGGGCGAATGATTGGCGTATTTGTGACATGATTAATGGCATACATGCTTTCAAGCGTCTGGCTTGCGACTTGGCCAAGGCTTTCACCGGTAATAATCGCAAGTGCATCACGCTTCGCTCTTATTTTATCTGCTATTTTCAGCATCATTCTTCTTGTTGATGTCATCGTATAGTTTTCAGGTACTTGTTTGTGAATCAGCTCTTGAATTTTGGTGAAAGGAACAATGTGCAGCTTCACTTCGCCTCCATATGCCGCTAAACATTCTGCAAGATCAATGACCTTTTGCTTGGCACGTTCAGTTGTATATGGGGGACTAAAGAAATGTACAGCTTCAATTTGAATTCCGCGTTTCATGGCCTGATAGCCGGCAACTGGGCTGTCAAAGCCGCCTGAAAGCATGAGCATCGCTCTTCCGCTTGAACCAACTGGCAGTCCGCCTGCACCTTTGACATCTTTAAATGTAATATATGTCGCATGTTCTCTTATTTCAATGCGCAAATGCACATCCGGCTGTTTGACATTGACCGTTAAGTTTTCCGTATTCTTCAGCACATGTCCGCCAATTTCCCGGTTCATTTCATTTGAATCAAGTTCAAATTGCTTATAAGAGCGTTTCGTTGAGACCTTAAATGTATTTCCTTGTTCATACACTTCCTGTACCGCTGTTAAAGATGCTTCTTTAATGGCATCGAGATTTGTCTCACATTTCACCGCCAGACTAAAGCTTTGAATGCCAAATACGCCTTTAAGCTGTTCTGAAATCGGTTCAGGGTCTTCTCCGTTCAGCATAATCGTAATGCGGTCTCTGTCAGATGCATACTTTAATGCTTCAAAGTCTTTCAATACAAACCGGATATGCTGCCTTAGTTTTTCAATAAATTTCTTTCTATTTTTTCCTTTTGTTGAAATTTCACCAAAACGGACTAAAATATGATCATATTTCATGCTGTTATCTCATTCCTTTTAATTTTTTCACACTTTGTGCGATCGATGTGATGATTTGCGGCGCTAGTTCGGGTCCTTGTCCATACGTCAAACTGATTCTCATACTGCTTTTTGCCACTTCTTCCGGCCTCCCCATCGCTAGGAGAACTTGGCTTGGCTCTTTTTTCTTGGCTGAGCAGGCAGATGTTGTCGAAACATACATGCCTTCTTTTTCAAGCATATGAAGAAGGACCTCAATTTGAATACCTGGTACTGAAAAATTCACAATATGCGGCGCACTTTGGGTTAGCGGTGTGTTGATGACAATACCTTCTATTTCTCCAAGCTGCTTTTGCAGCTGCGTTTTTAAGTTTAGCATTTCATCATGATGTATTTTCAGCAGTTCGAATGAATGTTTCATGGCTTTTGCTAAGCTGACAGCACCAGCAGGGTTTTCGGTACCTGAACGTAGGCCTAATTCCTGCTCTCCTCCTGTGATAAAAGGTGCGAGCACTACACCTTTCTTTAAAAAGAGCGCTCCTGTGCCTTTTAAGCCATGAATTTTATGGCCAGATATCGTCAAAAGATCCACATCCAGTTGTTTATCAAGTGCTACTCTGCACATTCCCTGCACCCCGTCGACATGAAATAGGGCATTTTCAGCATGCTCACGAATCATGCCAGCAGCTTCTTCAATCGGCTGGATGGCACCCGTTTCGTTATTGACGTGCATCATGCTGACAAGCACTGTATCAGGGCGAAGCACTTCTTTTAAATGGTTCATATCTGCATGGCCATGCTCATTTACTTGAATATAGGAGATGTCAAAACCAAATAAAGCCTTCAGTTGTTCAAACGATTCGATGACAGAGGGGTGTTCAATTGCTGTTGTCACAATATGTTTCCCCCGATTCATTTTGGCGAGAGCTGCTCCTTTAATGGCGATGTTATTTGCTTCTGTTGCACCAGAAGTAAAAATAACCTCATATTGTTTCAAACCTGTATAGTGAAGGATTTGTTTTCTCGTTTCACTTAGCAAGCGGCTCGCATCAATTCCGAGCTGATGTAGCGAAGACGGATTCCCAAAAAAACGTTCACTCACTTGCTGATATACTTGTAAAACCTCAGGGTACGGTTTTGTTGTTGCACTATTATCGAGATAAATCATACTTGGACTCCTTACAAAAAGCTTTAAAAATAAATGCATTTATATGTTACCATAATGAAGTCAGACAGAGAATTTTCTGAAAATGGCAGTTGACAACTTTTCATTTTCACTATATCATGCATAGTGCAATTGGCACATAAACACCTAAATTGTCAGAATATTTAAATTTAGCACAATACACTGGATAAGGAGGAACTATTTTGAAAAATAGTTTAAGTATAAAAGAGACATTAGCCATTGGTTTAATGCTTTTTGCATTATTCTTTGGCGCAGGAAATATGATTTTCCCGCCTGTCCTTGGACAATATGCAGGTGAGAATGTTTGGCTTGCTATCGGTGGATTTTTACTCACAGGAGTTGGTCTTCCGCTTCTAGGAGTTATTGCTATCGCCCTTACAGGTACCGGTGCAAAAGGCCTTGCGGATAAAGCCCATCCTATATTTGGAACCATTTTCACTGTCATTCTGTATTTATCCATAGGACCATTTTTTGCTATCCCGCGAACAGGTACGGTTTCTTACGAGATTGGATTAGCACCGTTTCTGTCTGAAACACAAATCTCTTCATGGGTACCGCTTTTCTTATTCACCCTTGTGTTTTTCACGATTACGTATCTGCTCGCTTTGAACCCTTCAAAGCTTGTTGATCGAATCGGCAAAGTGTTGACACCTATCTTATTAACGGTCATTGCAATTATTGTATTTAAAGCCATAGCTACACCGATGGGAATAATCGGTGCGCCTGATGCGACTTATAAAGCAAACCCTCTCTTCACTGGGTTTTTAGAGGGCTATAAAACAATGGATGCTCTCGCTTCTCTCGTATTTGGAATCGTTGTTGTGACAGCTGTTAAAGAAAGAGGCATCACAGAGCGCAAATCTCTTGCGGCGGCCTGTATAAAAGCTGGCCTTGTTGCAGCAGCTGGACTAGCACTAGTGTATATCTCGCTTGCTTATGTCGGTGCTTCAAGTCCTGATACAACCGGAATGGTTGGGGCAAATGAAGGCGGCAAACTGCTTTCACTATCAGCAAGCTTTTTATTTGGTTCTGCTGGTAACATTGTCCTTGGTGTAGCCATTTTATTTGCTTGTCTCACAACTAGTGTTGGGCTTGTCTCATCATGCGGCGAATATTTTTCAAAGCTTTTCCCAGCACTTTCTTATCGCACAGTCGTACTCATTGTTTCTTTATTTAGCACATTGGTTGCAAACCTTGGACTGGCACAAATCATCTCTCTATCGGTCCCTGTACTCGTAGCGATATATCCACTGGCAATTGTCATTATTTTATTGTCATTCCTTGACCGCTGGATTAACGGTAGACGAGTGATTTATGCAGTACCCCTGATTTTCACTGGGTTTTTTGCCATTATTGACGGCTTACTGGCTGCCAAATTCAATCTCGGTGGTTTGCCTGCCTTCTTAGACGCATTCATTCCATTTTACGATTTAGGCATTGGATGGGTCGTACCAGCAATTATCGGCGCAGGTATTGGCGTACTCATCTCTATGTTTACTAGCCCGCCTAAACAGCTCGCATCATAATCATGCTTCAAACATCCCCTTCCAAAGATGAAGGGGATGTTTTTTTATTGTCCTCCATATACTAAAATAGAAAAATTCATGACTTTTGTACGAAAACACATGTTGACATCAGACGCACATCCTTTATAATTAGTGAATGTTAATGAAGAACGGTTTTAGCAACTAATTAACAGAATATTTCAACATAATATTGGAGGCTTTATATTCAATGAAGGCAACATTGTCGACGAAAGATACAGTTATTATCGGTTTTATGTTATTTGCTCTATTCTTCGGCGCCGGAAATATGATTTATCCACCAGAACTTGGGCAATATGCTGGCACAAATGTATGGAAAGCAATGGGCGGATTTTTATTAACAGGTGTCGGTTTACCTCTTCTAGGGATTATTGCAATCGCTTTGACAGGTCGAGATGCGAAAGGATTAGCTGATAAAGCTCACCCAGCTTTTGGAACAGCGTTTACCGTCATTTTATATTTATCTATTGGGCCACTTTTCGCTATTCCTCGTACAGGAACAGTTTCATATGAAATTGGTGCATTACCCTTTTTAGCAGGTGTACCAGCTTGGCTCTCCCTTCTTTTATTCACACTTGTCTTTTTTGGTATTACGTATTATCTTGCTCTAAATCCAACGAAGATTGTAGATCGTGTAGGGAAAGTGTTAACACCGATTAAATTTACGATTATTCTTCTTATTATTGTCAAAGCCATTTTAACGCCGATGGGCGTCATTGGCACACCTGATGTATCCTATAGCAACGGGTCATTTTTCAAAGGATTTTTAGAGGGCTATAAAACAATGGATGCTCTTGCTTCTATTGTGTTTGGGGTTGTTGTCATCAACGCCATTAAAGGACGCGGTGTGACAAGTAAAAAGGCACTGACATCTGCTTGTATCAAAGCGGGTCTGATTGCAGCTTGCGGATTAACATTTGTTTATCTATCTCTTGCTTATTTAGGCGCTTCAAGTACACACGCCATTGGTTTTGTTGGAGATGGCAGTAAAATCTTGGCTCAGTCTTCTCAATTCCTATTTGGCAGTTTAGGAAATATTGTGTTGGGTGCTGCGATTACGGTTGCTTGTTTAACAACAAGTATCGGCCTCGTTACATCATGCGGAGAGTATTTCTCGAAGTTACTACCTAAGCTTTCGTATAAAATGGTCGTTACACTCGTGACATTATTCAGTTTTATCATTTCGAATTTTGGACTTGCTCATATTATCGCTTTCTCTGTACCAGTTTTAACTGCGATTTATCCGCTAGCGATTGTGATCATTGTTTTGTCACTTGCTGATAAGTGGCTTGGACATAGAAGACCTGTATATGCTCTCTCTTTAATTTTAACAGGCTGCGTCAGCTTATTTGACGGCTTAGCAGCTGCGAAACTTCCAATCGATCCAATAAAAGACTTCTTCCAATCAATACTACCTTTATATGACCTTGGCATAGGCTGGATTGTCCCTGCAATACTTGGGATCGTGATCGGATTTGTAATCTCTCTTTTCACTTCTTCTGCTTCAGAAGAGCGTCAAAAACAAGCGTCATAATATAAAAAAAGCTGAAGTCCATTGATAGGACTTCAGCTTTTTTATTGATGCTGATACTCTTTTTCTTGCTGAGCTAACAGCTTTTGAACAGCTCCGGGTGATGCTTTTTCAACAGCCGCTGCTGCTATATCAAATGATCCGTTGTAATCATAGGCGTAAAATCTTCGTTCAGCCTCTTTTAATTGTTCTGAAAGAATATGGTTTTGACTTCTAAAACGATTGCCGTATTGAATGATTCGTTCAATTTGATCCACTTTACCAAGCATTTCTTCTGTCTCATCCACAACATTTCTGACTGTGTCAGAGGCATCTTTTAATTGCTGATTTACTGCCGGCATGTTGAGCGGCAGGTTTTCCAGCTGCTCATGTACTTGATGAATCATCTCCTGCGCTTTTTCAGCCCGCTCTTTCATCTCAGCAGGTACACCTGGAATATTGCTTTTATGCAGCTGGCGTACTGTATCTGTCAGCATGGTTTTGAGCTCAGCCAGTGTTTCTCTCGCTTGTAATTCTTCTTTTCTTAACGATTGGAGATGACCTTTAAATGTGTCATGCAATGCTTTTGCATCTTCGATAAAGGTCTCCAGCTGATTGATTTCATCCATTAATAATGAATATGCCACGTGATCACGATCAAGCTTCTCACGGATTTGTTTCATCAGCTTTTCAATTTCTTCTAAACGTTTTTCAAATGCTTTCTGTTGATCGAGTTCTCCTGCTGTCAGCTTGTAGCTTTCTTTCACAAGAGCCGTTTCTGCCTTTGTTTGTGTGTGATCTTGCTCGAGCTTTTCGAATGCTTCTGTGAGCTCAGGCAATCTGCTTTTGATTTCCTGACCTGCTTCTACTTCCGCCTCCAGCTGATCATACAGCGTCTCAATCGCATCATCAATCATTTGCAGAATGCTTGATGCCTCTTCTAAATTGAGTTCATCAATGAGCAATTTTTCCGCCCTCGCAAGCTGTTTGTTTAAAGTCTCCAGCTCTTTCGTGATCTGAATGTGCTCCAACTTGTAGCCTTTTTCTGACATTTCTTGATATCCGTCTTTCAGCTTCGTCAGCTGACCTGGTACGGTTTGTTTGCAGTCTGCAATAAGCTTTGGTACATCATTGATATATAGTTGAAGCAGGTCGAGTCTGCGGTCTTGCTCAAGCAAAATCTTTCTTGCTTTCATGTAGTTTCCGTTTTCTGTTTCTTCCTCGTACTGCTTGATCCCTTCCCAGGCCTCATCTAAGTCCTGCTCCATTTTGTCATAAAGGGTGCCATATAAATGGCTGTACGCAAGTAGATTTTTTCGAACCGTTTGATATTGCTCTTTGACCTTTTCAATGTCCTTGCGATTTTGCTCCTCGCTTGTGACAAGGTCTGCAATTTCTTTTAAAATGTCTTCAATGTTCGAATCAGCAGCACTCAGCAAGTCCTCAATATGCGTTAGAACCTGCTTGGCTTTGGAGAATCGATATTTATCAGAATACTCTTCTGCGTCATATAATAGCTCCTCTACCTTTGGAAGATGGGCTGTGACGATATCGTCCCACTCTGCACGCCATCTTTCAAAAAATTGCTCTGTTTCTCCGGTCATTTTTAAGTGTTTGATTTTTGAAATTTCTTCTACAATTGATCTGTTCAAAATTTCAATTTTCCATGCTTCCAATCGGTCAATCTCTTTATATATATTTTTTCTGAGGAAATAACCGACTGAAAACAAAGCAAGCAAAATGACAATTAAACCGATGATAAACTCCATAATGAGCCCCCTTGTTGTGATCTAAGTGATGTCAGGGTAAAAGTGTCCCGAGTAGACCTGAGAACCCTTTCGTGTCCGCTTTGCATTTGTTTTTTTATAAACAGGATCGTATGTTTTCCAATACCATCCATTCACGGTTGTATGTATGTTTTTCAAGAAAGTATTTGAGTGCTTTCTATCATTTGATCACACGTCTTCATGTGACCTGCTTTTATGTATGCGGAAGCTGTCGTTTTCATTGTTATTATGATACCATGTAACCAGCATTTTTGGTCATGATTTTTCATTATTTTCGCTGATAAACATGACGTTTTTCAAAATATCGACAAGAGGTGACGACATGCTGAAGCAAGATGCACATCTACATACACCGTTTTGCCCGCACGGCTCGCTTGATTCTTTTCATTCTTATATTGAAAAAGCCATCAAAAAGGGATTTGATTCCATAACCTTTACCGAGCATGCCCCTCTGCCTCCATCGTTCCATGATCCAACACCAGAGCAGGATAGTGCAATGAAGCTCCAAGAACTTGAATCGTATATAACGAAATTGGATCAGTTGAAACAGGAATACAAAGGCCAATTAATAGTAAAAACTGGGCTTGAGGTTGACTATATCAAAGAGTATGAAGAGGAAACAAGTGCCTTTTTAGACTGCTATGGTCCAGAACTAGACGATAGCATTTTATCTGTTCACTTTCTTCCTGCTTGCGATGATTATATTTGCCTTGATTTTGACGAGCATGCCTTCCAGCAGCTAATAAGCCTCTACGGCAGCATCGAACAGGTCTATCAAAGCTACTATGACCAAATTTACTCTTCTATTCTATCATCTTTAGGTCGCTATAAGCCAAATAGAATCGGTCATATCACCCTTGTGCAGAAATTTAAACAGCTTTTCCCATTTGAGATGACACCTGCACTTTGTCAAAAGGTCACCCTTTGTCTTGAAGAAACGGAAAAAAAAGGCATGTCCTTAGATTTTAATACATCAGGTCTTCGTAAAACATATGCCAGAAGTATCTATTTAGATCAATGGATGATTGATCTTGCAAAACAGAAAAAAATTCCGCTCATTTTTGGGTCTGATGCCCATCAAGCGGAAGATCTCGGATATGCTTATGATCAATTCGAAGACATCATGAGTTTTAAATGAGAATCTAATGCCGGCTTTTTTGGTTCTAGTAAATGATGAAGCGAGCGGCTCAGTTCCTTAAAATACATTTGATAGAAATAAGGCTCATTTGGATTTAAATAAAGCACCTCCGTTAAATATTGCGGCTGTAAATAGGGCATCATGAGTAGTGATTTCAGCTGAATCATAAAAGATGAGATGGAGAGCTGCTCACAAATCACATGGGTGCTTTTTCCTTTTTCAATGATGAGCTGAAACAAATATTTTTCTTTCGTTAAATAGGTCGACATAATTTCTCTAATGAGCGTCGAATCAATCGTCACCTCTCGATAAACGAAACGGGTTAATTGACGGTGCTTGTGCTGATAAGATAAAATATCAAAAACCACATGTAGTAAGCATTCTTTTGCATGACGAGTTTCCATGTGATGGATATGTGATTCAATCATGTGAATATAGCCTTCATAAAAATCGGATACGAGCTGCTCAAGCAGCCCTCCTTTTCCTTGAAAGTAATAAGAAATGTGGGCAACGTTGACGTTTGCTTCCTTCGCAATCTCACGGACAGAGGTTCCAGAAAATCCTTTTTGGTTAAAAAGTCTGATGGCAGCTTCAATAATACGGTCTTTTGTTTGCACGGTTGTTGATGCTTTCATCCGCTCACCCCTCTTCATGTGTACATACTTCAAGATGAAGGCGGAAGTTCCTTTTATATTTGCTCGACAAATCCCACATGCGAAACGCAAGTTATGTATTTTTGAGATAGAAAGTAGGAGATTTTCATGTTTCATGTCGAAAAACAGTCTGGCGATCCATCAAAAGACTATCAATTGCTCGTTAAACAGGTCGAAGCCATTACAGATGGCGAGCCTGATCTAATTGCCAACCTAGCAAATGCGGCGGCGCTATTGTATCATTCACTCCCAGAGGTCAATTGGGCAGGATTTTATTTGGCTAAAGGCGGCGAGCTTGTGCTCGGACCGTTTAACGGACTGCCTGCATGTGTGCGTATCCCATCTGGAAAAGGCGTTTGCGGTACTGCATTTGCAACAGGTGAAGTCCAGCGTATCGCTGATGTGCACGCATTCCCTGGACATATTGCATGTGATGCAGCATCACAATCTGAAATTGTCGTTCCGCTCAAGGTAAATGGAGAGATCATTGGGGTGCTCGACATTGACAGTCCCGTGAAAGACCGTTTCAGTGAATTAGATGAAACCTACTTAATTCAATTTACCGAGGTACTCCAAAAGGCATTATCCGCCTCTACAAATGCGTAATCTTACAAAAAAGCAGGCATATTGTCTGCTTTTTTGTTTTCTTCGCAGACGCAAAGCATCGCCATTGCCCTTTAAATAGGTTGACTTCTCCTATCCAGCGTCATATAATAGAATTTGTGTGAAATATGGCAGCCTTTTTGTTCGGCTTTTTTGTATCATTTTGTTCCTTCTATATGAAGGTGCATCTTGTAACTCCCTGCTGCTGGAGCGAGGATGCATGAAAACATAATGACGGAAAAGACAAAGAACAGACGGTTTTTATTTTTCACAAATAAAAACAAATAAGGAGGAGTCACATTATGGCTCGCTATACAGGTCCAAGTTGGAAGATTTCCCGCCGTTTAGGCATTTCATTAAGCGGAACAGGTAAGGAACTTGAAAAACGCCCTTACGCTCCAGGCCCACATGGTCCAGGACAACGCAAAAAACTATCTGAATATGGTTTACAATTACAAGAGAAGCAAAAGCTTCGTCACATGTACGGTGTCAACGAACGTCAATTCCGTACACTATTTGACAAAGCTGATAAACTTCCTGGTAAACAAGGTGAAAACTTCATGATCCTTCTTGAAACTCGCCTTGACAACCTAGTATACCGTCTTGGCCTTGCTCGTACTCGCCGCCAAGCTCGTCAGCTAGTCAACCATGGTCACATCCTTGTTGATGGAAGCCGTGTAGACATCCCATCTTTCTCTGTGAAACCAGGTCAAACGATTGCTCTTCGTGAGAAATCTCAAAACCTTGCAGTTGTGAAAGAATCAGTTGAAGTTAACAGCTTCGTTCCTGAATACCTTACTTTCGATGCTGAAAAGCTTGAAGGAACTTTCACTCGTCTTCCAGAGCGTTCTGAATTAGCGCCTGAAATCAGCGAACAACTAATCGTTGAGTTCTACTCTCGTTAATTTCATGACTCTCCAAAGAGAGGTCAAACAAACCCTAGATCCCTTGATTGTTCAAGGTGGTCTAGGTTTTTTTGTTTGCATTCTCCTATGAACAAATGAATTAAAAACATATATAGAAAACAGACTATACACAAGACGAGCACCAGACAAAACTTCTAAAAGCATTTCTACACATTGAAGTTAGTCTAATTTTTTAATAATAATAGAAGCATTCACGTTTGTTTGAGTCCCTCCTGCTAGGGTTTGAAGAGTAACTGCTGCTGCGGAAGTATGGTTTACAAGAGTAAGCGTGTCACCCGCTGCTAGAGCGAGGATTGCCTGACCGTTATTCTGTTGAGTACCAGCTCCTGACCCATAAACTGTGTTCGTCACAGGACCTCCATTTACAAATAGGGTAAATTGATTTGGCTCTACGCCAGAAACTGAAAAAGTAACCTCGTAGTTTCCTGGATTGGTGACTATAATTTGAGAAGTTCCAGGGGCATGTGTAATACCAGAAGTAATAATTCCAGTTGAGTCAAAAATCACCGGGGCCTCTAAAGCTACTGTTTCAGCACTTAGATTGTATACATATGCAAATTCAGCTAGCCCTGCTCCTGTGGCTCCTGTGGCTCCTGTTGCACCGGTCGCTCCTGTAGCTCCTGCGGCACCCGTTGCACCGGTCGCTCCTGTGGCTCCCGTATCTCCTGTGGCACCCGTTGGACCGGTCGCTCCTGTTGCTCCCGCAGCACCGGTTACTCCTGTTGCACCTGTGGCTCCCGTATCTCCTGTTGCACCTGTTGGACCGGTCGCTCCTGTGGCTCCTGCGGCACCCGTATCTCCTGTTGCACCCGTTGGACCGGTCGCTCCTGTTGGACCGGTCGCTCCTGTTGCTCCCGCGGCACCCGTATCTCCTGTTGCACCCGTTGGACCGGTGGCTCCTGTGGCTCCCGTATCTCCTGTTGCACCTGTTGGACCGGTCGCTCCTGTAGCTCCCGCGGCACCCGTATTTCCTGTTGGACCGGTGGCTCCTGTTGCTCCCGTATCTCCTGTTGCACCCGTTGGACCGGTCGCTCCTGTGACTCCCGTATCTCCTGTTGCTCCCGTATCTCCTGTTGCACCCGTTGCCCCGGTCGCTCCTGTAGCTCCCGTATCTCCTGTTGCACCCGTTGCACCGGTTGCTCCTGCGGCACCGGTCGCTCCTGTTGGACCGGTCGCTCCTGTTGCTCCCGCGGCACCCGTATCTCCTGTTGCACCCGTTGGACCGGTCGCTCCTGTTGCTCCCGTATCTCCTGTTGCACCTGTTGGACCTGTAGCTCCTGCGGCACCCGTTGCTCCTGTGGCTCCTGTAGCCCCCGTATCTCCTGTTGCACCTGTTGGACCGGTCGCTCCTGCGGCACCCGTTGCTCCTGTGGCTCCCGTTGCTCCTGTGGCTCCCGTTGCTCCTGTGGCTCCCGTTGCTCCTGTGGCTCCCGTTGCTCCCGTTGCACCTGTTGGACCTGTAGCTCCTGCGGCACCCGTTGCTCCTGTTGCCCCGGTCGCTCCTGTAGCTCCCGTATCTCCTGTTGCACCTGTTGCACCTGTTGGACCTGTGGCTCCTGCGGCACCTGTTGCACCCGTTGGACCGGTCGCTCCTGTTGCTCCCGTATCTCCTGTTGCACCTGTTGGACCGGTCGCTCCTGCGGCACCCGTTGCTCCTGTTGCACCCGTTGGACCGGTCGCTCCTGTGGCTCCCGTTGCACCTGTTGGACCTGTAGCTCCTGCGGCACCCGTTGCTCCTGTTGCACCCGTTGGACCGGTCGCTCCTGTAGCTCCCGTATCTCCTGTTGCACCTGTTGGACCGGTCGCTCCTGCGGCACCTGTTGCTCCTGTTGCACCCGTTGGACCGGTGGCTCCTGTTGCTCCCGTATCTCCTGTTGCACCTGTTGGACCGGTCGCTCCTGTAGCTCCCGTATCTCCTGTTGCACCTGTTGGACCGGTCGCTCCTGCGGCACCCGTTGCTCCTGTTGCACCCGTTGGACCGGTGGCTCCTGCGGCACCCGTTGCTCCTGTTGCACCGGTCGCTCCTGTGGCACCCGTATCTCCCGTTGCACCTGTTGGACCTGTGCCTCCTGTAGCTCCTGCGGCACCCGTTGCTCCCGTTGCTCCCGTTGCTCCTGTGCCCGTGCCTGTTGCTCCTGTTGCACCGGTCGCTCCTGTGGCTCCTCGAACCCCTCGTAATCCCCGTAATCCTCTTCGTCCTACAATTACTTTTGTTTCACAAATGATGCAACAATTTGATTTTGATAGTTTCTGTTTACATTTAGGGCATTTTTTATACTTATCACAACCCATCAGTTATTCATCTCCTTTATCATTATAGATATGTTACATCTATAAATACGTGCAGATAAGTTAAATCTCCAAAGAATAAAGATAAGCGTAGAATCAACATCATTTGCTAGACTCTGACAAAAGCCTTTTATGAAAATTTGATTGAATTTTGCGCTAAATTTGTCTATTTTTTTCATGATGACTAGAAACTGTTCAAATCCATAAATTCTATCATAAAAAAAATCCCCTAGAATTCTAGAGGATCTTTTGTTCCATGTTTCTCTCAAGTGTGATTTTTTATTTTTCCATCAAATCACTAATCAATTGCTCTGTTGTCATGACAGTAGCAAATTCATCATGCAATGTAGCAAGTGATAGCCGATGAATCATTTCGGGATTATAATATGTACCGTTTTGATCTGTTAGTCCAAAGGCAGCAGATGCATCAGAAATGAGAAATGTATCAAAGCCTAGATTGCCGCTCATTCTTGTTGTTGTAGATACGCAGTGCGGTGTTGTTAATCCTGCGATTACAACAGTGTCGATCTCGTTTGATCTTAGTTGTTCCTCTAAGTTTGTGCCTATAAAGCTGCTGTTGACTTTCTTTTGTATCACCATTTCATCATCTAGCGGTTTGGCGATACCTTTGAAGCAATGCCCTTCATTTGCCGGATAAAATAAAGAATCCGGATTGTCAGCTGTATGCTGAATATGAATCACTTTCCAGCCTTTCTCTCTCCAAAACGTTAATAGACGGCTAATATTCTTCTCTGCCTCTAGATTATTACGTTCTCCCCATTTTTCATGCTCGAATGCCTTCTGTACATCCACAATGATTAAAGCTTTTTGATTCTTCTGCACAAATGCCCACCTCCGAAAATTCTTATCCAATACATGTAGTGTAAGGAATGGTGATCCATTTGTATATGCTTTTATTTCTCTTCATGATGTTTTGCTTGTTTTTGAATCAACAAGACAAACCATACACTAGCAAGAATGTAATAGATACCGCGATGGTCGAGGTACAGTTAGACATCACCTCTCCCATTTGAACTGATTTGACGATATTCATCCAGATGAAATAGATGATGAAAAATGAGCATGAAAAATAAAGAAAGTATCCTAAAAAATATAGCTTTAGCTTTTGCGTCATCGTCTGCATGCTTTTGCTTTCACGTTCCTCCATCAAAGCCTCTCTCATGATCTATTCGTCACAATCTCTCTAATAACATCAAAAAAGACAGCACATTTCGCTGTCTTTTTTCATTTTTCCTTTAATTCGTATTCTGGCCCCCGCCGTTCAGTCCTTCTTTGATATACCCTTTGACTTGGCTTGAAGCTAATAGACTGATGTGACCAACGCCGTGAATGAGGACATTTCTTGCGCCAATTAAACGCGAGAGGCTGTTGACAACAATCATATCGGCTGAGCTATAGACAGATGTATAAAGAATTTTTTGATTTGGATCGGTGCCTGGTAATGCTCTGAGTGAAACGAGTCCATTCGCTCCACCAAGTGTGACGACGTTTTCAATTTTATCACCGCCGTCTAGATTCTTAATATAGTATAGCGTGTTCGCTCCGCCCATACTATGTGCCACAATATCTACTTTTTTGGCACCTGTTTTGCCTAGCACATCTTTGACGAATCTAGATAGACGCGGGCCATTGTTGCGGTTATTCCCTGTTTTGTCTATGAAATCGATAGCAAATAATTGATTTCGATCCCAGCCTTGTGTGACCAAGTAACTTTTAATCGAAGCGAAGTTGTAAGACGCTCCTCCCATACCATGCACCATCACAACCGGATTGTGCTCAGCCGCTTTGATTTCTTTCGGCTGGATGAAGGCCATTGAACCTATCACTAAGGCAAGGGCAACAAGAATTTGCAAACTCTTTTTCTTAAAACAAATCACTTTCATTCCCCCTAATTCATCTTATTCGACTCTATTTTATACAAGAAAAATATGTCAGAAAAGTGAACAAGGCACTGTTTGTTGCTTTATTTTATAGAAAATAATTACTGAAAAAGCACCTTTGACTTTCTAAAACGCCAATGCCAAAAGACTAGACTAAGTCTCTATTAGCAGTCTAATAGACTCTTAACTCTGAATAAAAAAAGCAGCCGGTTATCGCAGCCGGCTGCACATCGTTCTTATTTGTAATTCACAAGGAAGTATTTCTTTTTCCCTCTTCTTAAAACAGTAAATTGGTTTTCAATTCTATCTTCAGCTGAAAGGACATAGTCTTTATCGGTTTGTCTCTCTCCGTTAATGGAAACTGCCCCATTTGTGATGTCTTCACGTGCTTGACGTTTTGATGGTGACAGCTTTGATTCCACAAGGACATCGACAAGTGTTAACTCTTCTGTGCTACTTTTCTCCATTGATGGAACATCTTTAAAGCCTACTTTGACTTCTTCGGCTGAAAGAGATTTAATCTCGCCTTTGAATAGCGCATTTGAGATGTTGACTGCCTGTTCTAGTGATTCACGGCCATGTACAAGTGTCGTGACTTCCTCTGCTAGACGGCGCTGTGCTTCACGTTTTTCAGGTGCTGTTTGCACTTTTTCTTCGTACGATGCGATCTCTTCTTTCGATAAGAACGTAAAGTATTTTAAGTATTTCACGACGTCACGGTCATCTGTGTTGATCCAGAATTGGTAGAATTCATATGGGGACGTTTTTTCTTTATCTAACCAGATTGCGCCGCCTTCTGTTTTACCGAACTTTGTGCCGTCTGCTTTTGTGACAAGCGGCATCGTGAGACCGAATGCTTTTGCGCCTTCTGCTTCAGACTTACGGATCAACTCAAGTCCAGACGTGATATTTCCCCACTGATCGCTTCCGCCGATTTGCAGCTTACAGTTTTCATTTCTGTAAAGGTTTAAGAAGTCTAAAGATTGCAGAATGACGTAGCTGAATTCTGTGTACGAAATCCCTGTTTCGATACGTGAGCTGACGATATCTTTTGCCAGCATGAAGTTCACACCGAAGTTCTTTCCAATATCACGAAGGAACGTGATGACATTCATTTGGCTGATCCAGTCGTAGTTATTCACGATAACGGCTGGGTTCTCGCCTGCTTCAAAATCAAGAAATTGAGAGAGCTGTCCTTTGATTTTCTCTGACCACTGTTCCACGATTTCTGCTGGGTTTAGTGAACGTTCTGCCTTTTTGAAGCTAGGGTCGCCGATTAGTCCAGTTGCGCCGCCAACGAGGGCAATCGGGTGATGGCCTGCTTCCTGGAATCTGCGTAATGTTAAAATTGGCAATAGGTGACCAATGTGTAAGCTGTCCGCTGTTGGGTCAAAACCGGAGTAAAGCTTGATTTTTTCTTCCGATAATAATTTTGTTAAACCTTCTTCATCTGTTTGCTGCTGAATTAATCCTCTGAACGATAACTCTTCCATCAATTGACTCATATTTCATTCTCCTTTTTTTACAATTTAACATAAAAAACGCCCCTTCGAATGAACGAAGGGACGATATATATCGCGGTACCACCCTGCTTAAAAGACAACAAATCACATCTTTTCACTTACACTGATAACGGACAGATCCGTTCTTTCACTAATCAGGGAAGCACGTATGCTCCTTTTCGTAAAAGCGGTTCGTGAGGGTAATTCGAATATCTCTTTGTACTGACTCGCACCAGCCGTCAGCTCTCTTGGACAGGGAAAGATGATTCTACTGAATCTCAGTCAAAACCTTTATATATTCAACTAATGCCATTTTAAACATACTTTTGATATCAAGTCAACTGATGAAAAAAATTAATCTTCCATTGTCGATAGGTCGCCAGCCGGTAAATTCAGTTCCCACGCCTTTAGCACACGTCTCATAATTTTTCCGCTTCGCGTTTTAGGCAGTTTGTCTTTAAACTCGATTTCTCTCGGTGCCGCATGTGCAGCGAGTCCTTTTTTCACAAACGTACGAATCTCTTCTTTTAGCTCATCTGTCGGCTCATATCCGCTTCTAAGCGCAATGAATGCTTTAATAATTTCACCGCGGACCGGATCTGGTTTTCCAATGACACCAGCCTCTGCAATGGCTGGATGTTCGACCAGTTTGCTTTCCACCTCAAAAGGACCGACCCGCTCTCCTGATGTCATGATCACATCATCGACACGTCCCTGGAACCAAAAGTATCCGTCTTCGTCCATATAAGCTGAATCTCCTGAAACATACCAATCTCCCGGCATAAAGTAAGATTCATATTTTTCAGGATTGTTCCAGATCGTATGCATCATAGACGGCCAGCCTTTTTTGATGGCGAGGTTGCCCATCCGATATGGCGGAAGTTCATTTCCGGCATTATCCACAATCGCAGCTTCTACGCCTGGAACCGGTTTTCCCATTGAGCCTGGTTTAATGTCCATGCATGGATAATTACAAATCAGTTGAGCACCGGTTTCAGTCATCCACCAAGTGTCATGAATTCGTTTGCCAAATACAGCATCTCCCCAGCGGATGACTTCTGGATTAAGAGGCTCACCTACACTTAACACATGACGGAGCGAGCTGAGATCATATTTTTGAATGAGGTCATCTCCTGCTCCCATTAGCATTCTAAAGGCGGTCGGTGCACTGTACCAAACGGTCACACCTAGTGATTCAATCGTTTCATACCACGTATCAGGGTTAAATCTGCCGCCTAAAATGACATTCGTCGCCCCATTTAACCACGGTGAAAAAATGCCGTACACTGTGCCTGTTACCCAGCCTGGGTCAGCTGTACACCAGTAGACATCGTCTTCTTTCAGATCAAGCACCCATTTACCAGTCTGGTCTTGCTGCACCATTGCACCATGGACATGCAGCACACCTTTTGGCGTACCTGTCGACCCTGACGTGTAATGAAGCAGAAAGCCGTCTTTTTCATCCATCCATTCGATTTCAAGGTCCTTCGCCGCCTGCGCAAAAGCCTCTTCATAATGGATTGTCCGAACGCCATCGATATCTTCCTTTTCACCGCCGACAATGATGACGGATTCAAGTTTCGGAAGCTCTGCAAACGGAATTCGTTCAAGCAGATCGGGCGTTGTCACAATGACCTTCGCCTCGCTATTTTCTAAACGGTCTTTGACCGCACCTTCCATGAATGCCTCAAATAACGGGCCAACGATCGCACCAATTTTAACTGCGCCAAGCAGAAGAAAATAGAGCTCAGGTGATCTTGGCATAAAGATAAATACGCGATCCCCTTTTTGCACATGCGCCTTTTCTCTGAATAGATTTCCCGCTTTATTTGTGTTGATTTTCATATCCCTGAACGTATACTTTTCATCCCGCTGTGAATCTTTGTAGTGAAGCGCCACCTTGTTCTTACGAAACGAGTCCGCATGTCTGTCAATCGCTTCATAGGCTGCATTTATGTTTCCTGTTTCATACCATGAGAAGTTTTTTCTTGCTTCCTCCCATGAAAATTCTTTGTATGCCTGCTCATAATCATTTAAATGATAGTTTCCTTTTACTGATGGTAGCGTTTCCACTTTCATCAAACAGTCCCCCTTTGCATACGTTTACAATGACCATTATAGTATAGATGACTTTTTTTCTCAATTTTTAAAAAACTTATAGTGAAACCGTTTTAATTCTTGCAGGTTTTAAGATAAAATAGAGACGACTCACTAGAATTTGAGGCGGTGGATACGTGGAGCATCCTAAAACTTATTATTCAAAAACCATTGAGCGAGAAACAGGTACCATCCTTATTGAAGGTCCGGTACCTGCATCAGAGCTTGCGAACTATACGTTTCATGAAGGCCTAACGGCATTTCGCACGCCAGAGGAACAGAAACAAGCACTTGTTGAAATAGCAGACCTTCCAGAAGGACGTATTATCATTGCACGAGTGGATGAGCTTGTTGTCGGCTATGTCACGTATGTATATCCTGATCCGCTTGAGCGCTGGTCAGAGGGCAACATGGACAATTTAATCGAGCTTGGCGCGATTGAGGTCGCTCCTCCATTTAGAGGCTGCTCACTTGGTAAGCATTTACTTGATGTGAGCATGATGGATGAGCAAATGGAGAATTATATCATCATTACAACTGAATATTACTGGCATTGGGATTTAAAGGGGACAAAGAAAAACGTATGGGAGTACCGCAAGATGATGGAGAAAATGATGAACGCAGGCGGTCTTGTTTGGTTTGCAACAGACGAGCCAGAGATCAGCTCACATCCAGCCAATTGTTTAATGGCCAGAATCGGGAAAAATGTGAATCCTGATTCGATTGAGCGCTTCGATCGTCTTCGCTTCCATCAACGCTTTATGTATTAACGTTCAATTCGTTTTTTTGGCAAAGGGGATTGGTAAACAATGATGATTGAACAAATTATGGAGCGTGATGTGATCACGCTGCGAAAAACCGATACGATTGAAGAAGCCATAAACAAAATGAGTGCACATCACATTCGGCATATTCCAATCGTATCTGATCAAGATTCTGTCATTGGGATGGTGACAGATCGAGATATTAAAAATGCCAGTCCAAGTATATTTGAAACAGAAAAAAGGAAGCTCTTTGTTCAGCGGCCTGTTGAAGAGATCATGGTATTAGAGACGATTACTGCTCATCCGCTTGATTTCGTTGAAGAGATTTCTAGTGTCTTTTTTGAACACGGAATTGGCTGCCTTCCAGTGGTGAGACGCGGCAAGCTTGTAGGCATTATCACAAAGACTGATTTGCTTCGTACGTTTGTCAGACTGACAGGTGCAGATCAGCCTGGGTCACACTTAGAGGTTGAAGTGGACCAAATGACAGAAGGTCTTGCAGACATTACGACCATTTTAAAAGAGCAGCATATTCAAATGCTGAGTGTGCTTGTGTATCCGCATGCAAATGAATCATCTAAAGTACTCGTCTTCCGCCTTCAAACCATGCATGCAGATCATGTGACGAAGCTGATTCGTGCAAAAGGCTATAAGGTGCTGTGGCCTATGGAGCAGACGATCAAATGAAGGAAGCGACCTTTGTTTTTTCACCCTCTTTTCAAACGTACCAGTTTCACCAAGACCATCCCTTCAATCAGCTTCGTGTCTACTTAACATATGACATGCTTCAAAAAATGAAGGCGTTAACAAATGATGAGATCGTCGCACCGCGTATGGCGACCCTTGAGGAATTAAAGCTCGTCCATACAGCCGATTATATTCAAGCTGTGCAGCGGGCTAGTGAAGGAAAGCTCTCTACAGCAGAGGGTGAGCGCTACGGTCTTGGCACGGAGGATACACCGATGTTTGCAGGTATGCATGAGGCAGCTTCTCTCCTTGTTGGCGGGACACTCACAGCCGTTGACCAAGTAATGATGGGACACTCGCAGCATGCACTGAATCTTGGCGGTGGACTTCATCACGGGTTTAAAGGGCGTGCATCTGGCTTCTGTATTTATAATGACAGCTCAGTGGCGATTCAATATATTCAAAAGACATACGGTGCAAGAATTTTGTATATTGATACGGATGCCCATCACGGAGATGGTGTACAATTCAGTTTCTATGACGACCCTGAGGTTTGTACAGTCTCAATTCATGAAACGGGACGCTATTTGTTCCCTGGAACTGGACAAGTACAGGAAAGAGGTCATGATAAAGGCTATGGCTACGCCTACAATATTCCGCTTGATGCATTTACAGAAGACGAATCGTTCCTTGAAGCATACCGAACAGCAGTGACTGAAATTGCTGCTTTTTTTAAACCAGATGTGATTTTGACGCAAAACGGTGCAGACGCACACTACTATGATCCGTTAACCCATTTATCTGCCACCATGAAAATATATGAGGAAATTCCTAGACTTGCCCATGAGTTAGCGCATCAATATTGTGATGGCAAATGGATCGCTGTCGGCGGAGGAGGATATGATATTTGGCGTGTCGTGCCAAGGGCGTGGAGCCGGATTTGGCTTGAAATGAAAGGCATTACACCGCCTGATGAACTGCCTCAGGACTGGGTTCAGGCTTGGCATAAACAATCGCCTGTCACCCTGCCATCCACATGGGGAGATTCTGACGATTTATATCCACCGATCCCAAGAAAAGCAGAAATCACAGAAAAAAATGCTCAAACTGTAGAAAAAGCACTGATGCCCGTTAGAAGAGAAAAGAAAAATGCATAAGAAAAGCAGGCATTCACTGATGTGTAAGCCTGCTTTTTCGTTTTATTTTGTTGATTGTCTTTCTTCAATTCTGTGCGGAAGTTCCACAATTTGGTCATCCACTTGCTCTTTGTTCATCAGCTTTGTCAGCAGTCTCATTGCGACAGCACCAATATCATACGTCGGCTGAACAACAGTTGTCAGCTGAGGACGCACCATGAGAGAAAGTCTCGTGTTATCAAAACCAATCACTTCTAAATCCTCAGGAATGGATACGCCTCTATCTTGTGCTCCATGAATGACACCTAGCGCCATTTCATCCGTAGCCGCAATAACAGCTGTCGGCTTGTCAGACTGCTCAAGCAAGTGAGCAAGTGATTCAATTCCAGAATCATACGAATAATCGCCTTCAGCGACGAGCGCATCGTCAAATGCGATGCCCGCTTCTTCAAGCGCGCGCTTATAGCCTGCAAGCTTTCTCATAGAGTTAATCGGTTCTGACATTGGGCCAGATACGAAGGCAATTCGTTTATGTCCTTTTTCAACTAAAAGCTGAACTGAATCATAAATCGCTTGCTCGTAGTTGATGTTGACAGATGGTGTTTGAGCCTGCTCTTCAACAGATGCAGCAAGAACAATTGGCACAGGAGAGCGCTTAAATTCTTCAACAAGCACATCTGTGATATTTCCACCCATAAAGACAATCCCATCTACTTGTTTACCTAGCATTGTATTTAAAAGATGGAGCTCTTTATCGGTATTTTGATCTGAGTTGCTCAAAATAATGTTGTACTTATACATTGTGGCGATATCTTCAATTCCGCGAGCAAGCTCCGAATAGAAGATACTAGAAATATCAGGGATGATGACCCCAACCGTTGTTGTTTTTTTACTTGCAAGGCCTCGCGCCACAGCATTCGGGCGATAGCCAAGGCGATCAATCGCTTCAAGTACCTTTTTTCTTGTTGTTGGTTTTACATTCGGATTCCCATTCACTACGCGTGATACCGTTGCCATACTTACATTTGCTTCTCTTGCTACATCATATATTGTAACATTATTCACATAAATCACTCCTTCAAATACACTTCATATCTATAGCATTCACCAATTGGATAGAGACATGTCAGATACGAGGAAAATAATATCCTATTTGTCATTAAAACGATGAAAAGAGACACATAATTTTTCAATCTACATCAAAATGACATTCTTTTATGAAATTATACACGTTTTTTCACCATATGAAAACGTTCCCTTTCTTTTTATAACTAAATTAAACAAACTTTAATGAGCTTGTTACCTGTAAATTGAATCATATTTCATGAAAAATCGTCGAGAACGTCAGCTATGACAACGATCTTAGCAGATTCTATTGAATTTTAAAAATGAAAACATTGTGAACAAGCACTTTTAAAGCTTGCAATGTGCTCTTTTCCTTTCATTCCCAATCTTCATCGTATTTTATCCATAGAAAAACCGCCGGGCAGTCATCCGGCGGCTTTTCTATCTATGATTATGCGTGAATGTTGACAAGTGGTCTTAACGCATCTAACCATTTTTCGAATTGAGGAATGTCCATTTGCTGCGCTGAGTCAGATAGAGCAACAGATGGATCTGGATGTACTTCTGCCATGACACCGTCTGCTCCAATCGCAAGAGCTGCTTTCGCTGTCGGAAGGAGAAGATCTCTACGTCCAGTTGAGTGCGTCACATCAACAAAGACTGGTAAATGTGTTTCTTGTTTCAAGATTGGCACAGCAGAAATATCTAGTGTATTTCTTGTCGCTGTTTCATATGTGCGGATACCGCGCTCGCAAAGGATGATTTGGTCATTTCCTTGGGCGATGATGTATTCAGCTGCATTGATGAATTCTGAAATAGTCGCTGCAAGACCACGTTTTAAAAGAACTGGTTTCTTCACAGATCCGGCTGCTTTTAATAGCTCGAAATTTTGCATGTTTCGTGCACCAATTTGGATGACATCGATATGCTCAATCGCTTCTTCAATATGAGCAGGATTGACGATTTCACTAATGACAGCAAGACCGTATTCATCCGCTACACGCTTTAGAATTTTCAGACCGTCTACACCAAGTCCTTGGAAATCGTATGGACTTGTGCGTGGTTTAAATGCACCTCCGCGAAGTAGTTTTAGTCCTTGCTGTTTCGCTGCTGCCGCCACTTCTGCGACTTGCTCGTAGCTTTCAACAGCACATGGTCCAACGATGAAACGCTGTTTCCCATCACCGATCGCTTCTCCATTGATGTTCACGATTGTATTTTCCGATTTTTTCTTACGAGAAACAAGAAGTGCTTTGCTGTGGTCATCTTCTTGAAGCTCTAGGCCTGCTTTGAAAATCTCTTTGAAAATATGCTGAATTGTTGAGTTTTCGAATGGTCCATCATTTGCTTCAAGAATTTGGTTCAGCATTGTGCGCTCTCTGACAGGATCATAACGGTTGACACCCTGCGCTTCTTTCGCTTTTCCAATTTCTTTTACAATGCTTCCTCTTTCATTGATCAGTTTTAAGATTTGAAGATTTAGTTCATCTGCCTGCTGTCTCAATTGTTCTAGTTCATTGTTGCTCATTTTTGTCATCCTTTCCTCTGCCTGTTCTCGCTTTTTTTTTCATTCTCTCATGATAGGGTTTATTATAAACAAAGATTTCGGAATTGTCACGAAAATTTTCTTTATTACCCAAACGCTTTTAAGCGATAAAGTATTATGTGTAAGATTATAGCATAGTTTTGATTGAAGTAAACCTTTTTTTATCAAAAAAACGTCAGCAATTGCTGACGTTTCTTCTACACATTATGTTCAAGTGCTTCTTTTGTAATGCTTGAGTGGGATGCATGCCATTTTACTTTTCCACCGCTAAAGACGAGTGCCTGGGGACTTTCGTGCTTTACCCCTGACTTTTCTGTCACATAGGATGAAAGCTCTCTTGTGTTTTGAATTTGCAAGAAATAAGTTGGCACGTCTTCATGTGCAGACGCAAATGCTTCAAACTCTTGAAAAGCCGCTTGACTGATCGGACATGTCAAACTGTGCTTAAAAAAGACAAAGGTCCCATCTTGATTCGTTAGTTGATCAAACTGTTCTTCTGTTTCAATGAGTTGTTTTGACATGATGTTCTCCTTCTTCACTCTGTGCAGTAAGAGTTAGCCTTTAGTCGATTGTTCTACTTTTTCTTTGACATCTTTAATGCCATCTTCAATTTCTGATTTCGCTTCTTGTGCTCGTACTTTGGCTTCATCTGCTACATCTGATGCTTCACTTGCTAGGTCAGCTGCCGCATCTTCTGCTTCACTTTTCATATGATTAGCTTTTCCAGCTGCACGTTCTTTTATGTCTTTCACTTTGTCTAAAATTTGGTTTGACTGCTCTGCCACCAGCTGAGATAATTCAGACGTTTTATCTTTCGCAATCGTCACATATTCAGTGCCTTTTTCCTTTGCATCTGTTGTGAGTTGATCTGTTTTGTCTTTTAAAGCATTCGCTTGGTTGTTCAAATCATCGCGAAGCTCTTTCCCTGACTTCGGCGCTAAGAATAATGCTGTTGTTGCACCAACTATGCCACCAATAAGTGTTCCGATCAAAAAGTCTTTGCTATTGATTCCGTCTTTGCTCATGATTATTCCTCCTATGCGAAAATGGTTTATTTTTGGTGTTTTCGTTGTTTCCATTTTTTATAAATTTCAAGTGCTACGTTACTCCAGCTTATCACATCCGTGACTTTTTCTTGATTTCGTTCAACGGATGAAGAAACCGCACCAGCTGCCTGCTTTATGCTTGTATTAAATTGGTTGATCGAGCCGCCAATTCCCTGCACCGCATCCACAACTGTGTTGAGTTTTGCCGATTTGTCTTGAATATCTTCAGCAAGCTGATTCGTCTTATGTAGCAACTGTGCTGTCTCTGTGGTGATCCCTTGCATCTGACCTTCAAGACCTTCTAAAGTTGATGCAACATTCTTTAATGTCAGCTGTAAGGATTTTAATGTTTTGGACAAGTAGATGACAAGAATGAGGAAAGCAATTGCGATCAGTGCAACGCTTAGATATAGAATAATAATCATCTGATACCTCCTTTGTTGCGGGCATATTTAATTCAATACCCTCTCGTTGTATCATTCAAACATCGCCTAGAATGACCGATTGATTAATAATTCTACACTTATTGACTAATTCCTGTCCACAGCGAATGAAAAAAAGCAGCAGTTCTTGACACATTTAGCCCCTTTGTCACATTTTATTCAAAATAAAAAAAGTGCCGATCAAAACGGCACTTTTCGTTTAAGTATTTATACAGCGACTTTTTCATAAGCACGCAAATATTTTTGAATATCTCCTGCTCCCATAAAGATCAGAATCCCATCTCTATGCGCTTTCAGCACAGATGTATCTTCTTCTGCAATCAATTGGGCCTGCGGGATTTTTTCTCGTAAATCTTCGATACTCAGCTTCCCAATGTTTTCACGGGCTGAACCGAAAATATCGCATAGGTATACATAGTCCGCTTTTTTCAGACTATCAGCAAATTCACTTAAGAATTGCTGTGTACGTGTGAAGGTATGTGGCTGGAAGACAGCGACAATATCACGGTCTGGATACTTTTGGCGTGCTGCTTCAATTGTGACTTCAATCTCCGTTGGGTGATGGGCATAGTCGTCAATTAAAACCTGCTCACCGACTACTTTTTCATTAAAGCGGCGTTTGACACCACCAAATGTCGTGAGTGCCCCTTTGATGAGCTCTACATCAATGGCTTCATAGTGACATAATGCAATCACAGCTAATGAATTAAGGACATTATGATTTCCATAGGCAGGGATGTAGAAGGTATCATAAAACGTATTTCGTACAAAGACATCAAATGTAGTGCCTTCCGTGTTTTTCACAACATTGCGTGCTTGGAAATCATTTTCTTCATTGAAACCGTAGTACACAACAGGTACCTTCGCTTGAATCTTAGGCAGATGCTCATCATCACCGCAAGCGATAATGGCTTTTTTCACTTGAAGTGCCATGTTTTGAAACGCATCAAACACGTCGTCAATATCCGAGAAGTAATCAGGATGATCAAAATCAATATTGGTCATGATCGCATAGTCTGGATGATAGCTGAGGAAGTGTCTGCGGTATTCGCATGCTTCAAATACAAAATACTCGCTGTTTTCTTTCCCCATACCAGATCCATCACCGATTAAGTATGAAGTTGGTTTCGCTGATTGCATCACATGGGCAAGCAGACCTGTTGTTGACGTTTTACCATGAGCACCAGTAATCGCAACGTTTGTGAATGTATCCATGTATTCTCCAAGGAATTTATGGTAACGAATGACAGGAATCCCTTCAGAAAGGGCGCGTTCAATCTCAGGGTGTGTATCAGGAAATGCATTACCTGCAATGACGGTCATCCCTGGCTGAATATTATCTGGGTCAAATGGAAGAATTTTAATATTTCTCTCTTCTAATGCTTTTTGTGTAAAGATATGTTTTTCGATATCCGATCCTTGGACAGTATACCCAGTATCATGAAGAATTTGGGCCAGTGGACTCATACCTGTCCCTTTTATTCCAACAAAATGATAAACAGTCATAATTGTACCTCCAACAAACGTCTATCTGACTTACAGTATATGACGCTCATTTCAATTTGCAACTTGTGATTTTCGTCTCTAGCGGCTCACAGATCGCAGCTCCAAATAAAGATTTTTTTCCGATCTTCCTATTCTAATCAATATTAACTATGATTAGTATCCGACAACTTTCCTATTTCTAACACCTGCTTTCGCTCATTTTACATAAAAAAGCGTTCTGACAGGCATGCGAAAAGCGTCCAATTCCAAAATTGCACCTATGTGCTATCATACCATGTTTATGAAAAAAATGAAGTGGTTTGTTTAGATCAGCTGTTCTAAGTCACTCAGTGTCATGAGGACTTCCCTTGGCTTACTGCCTTTTGCACCAGAGATCATGCCCTCGCGTTCCATCATGTCGATCAATCTGGCTGCACGATTGTAGCCAATTCTAAATCTTCTCTGCAAACTCGATGTACTAGCGCTATTCTGCTCAATGGCAAAACGGCAGGCATCCATAAACAATTCGTCTTCATCTGTAATCGCAGAGCCTTGGAGCATTAATTCCTCCTGTTCGAAAAGGAACACCGGCTTGCGTTGTTTCCTCACATGTGCCACCACTTGATCGATCTCGCGGTCTGATACAAAGTTCCCTTGCAGCCTCGTAGGCTTGCCGGAGCCATTTTCTAAGAAGAGCATGTCTCCTTTTCCGAGAAGCTTTTCTGCACCTGCCATGTCAATAATGGTTCTAGAATCTACCTGACTTGAGACAGAGAAAGCAATTCTTGTTGGAATATTGGCTTTAATCAGACCTGTGATGACATCTACAGAAGGTCTTTGTGTCGCAATCAATAAGTGAATGCCGCACGCTCTTGCTTTTTGCGCGATTCGGCAAATGCTTTCTTCGACTTCATTTGGTGCGACCATCATTAAATCAGCGAGCTCATCGATCACCACGACAAGATAAGGTAGTTTTTCACCCATTTGTTTTTCTTTGACAAGCTCATTGAATCGTTTGATTTCTCTCACACCAGAGTGCGCAAACAGCTCGTAGCGTCTTTCCATTTCATCCACTACCCATTTCAGAGCAGCTGTCGCTGTCTTAGCATCAGTGATAACAGGACTCACGAGATGCGGAATATGATTATACGGCGCTAATTCGACCATTTTAGGGTCGATTAAAAGCATTTTCACTTCATCTGGTGATGCTTTAAACATTAAGCTTACTAAAATGGTATTGATGCAGACACTTTTTCCTGAACCTGTTGCTCCAGCAATTAAGCCATGCGGCATTTTTTGCAGATCAACGACAACAGGCTGTCCTGAGATATCTAATCCAAGTGCTGCTGTTAAAGGAGATGGATTGTCTCTAAACGCACTGCTTCTGATCATCTCTCGTAAGAAAACCATTTTACTGTGAAGGTTCGGCACTTCAATCCCGATCGTGTTCTTTCCTGGAATCGGTGCTTCAATTCGTATATCCTTTGCGGACAAACTGAGTTTAATATCATCTGACAGGTTCGTGATTTTGTTCACTTTGACACCTGGTTCTGGATGTACTTCAAATCTTGTCACAGAAGGGCCTTGCGTGACATGAACAACACTTGCTCTGACATTGAAATTTTTCAGCGTGGCATTGAGCAGCTCTGCCCGCTCTTTCACCCATGTCCCGTCCTCTCCTTTTTGAGCCGGAGGTACATCTAAAAGGGCGAGGCTTGGAAACACATATCCTTGTCCATCTGCTGCTTTCTTTTGTCCTTGCACGCGTTGATCACTTTTTAACATCATGACGTTAAAAGGAACCGTTGAGGTTTGTCCGCTTGCACGTTGTGGCTGAGGAGATGCCTGTTTCGGTTTTTCTTCCATCACTTCATGCACTTGTTCTTGCTTTTCTTGCTGCTCTATGACAGGTTCTACTCGTTCAGTAGGGGTCTCATCGTCTGCTTCTTGTTCTATTGGCATCACTTGATTTTCTACTATTTCCGCTTCTTCTATCAATTGCTCTTCTTGCAGATCATGCTCGGCAACTGGCTCTGTTTCTTCCAATGCTGCCGCTGGCACTTCTTCTTGATGGTCTTCTAAGGAATCAGCTTCTATTTCCTCGACTGGTTCTGCTGAGATGACGTCTAGTACCTCTACTTCTTCTGCCGGTATGTCTACTTCCATTTCAATAGCGGAATGCGTGTCTTCCGCTGTTTCGAATGTCAACGGTTCTATTTCTATTTCCTGAGTATGATCTACAAACTGTTCTACCGGTTTGTCTTGTATTTCTTCGTTTTCACTGGAAACATCCTGTACAGGCTCAGACTCTACCGGCGGCTTGTGATATACTTCGGCTGGCTGATGATGTAAGTCAGCTTCAATGTGGTCTTGAGGCTCAGAAAAGGCTGGCTCTTTTTCCTCTGTTTGAATGAAAGGCTCGTCATTTAAACGCTCCATCGTTGATTGAACGTGATCGTGATAAGCGAGCTCCTCTTGCAAAGTAAGCGGGGTCACGTCTGTTTGCATGTCCACTCTTTCTTCTGATGGCGCTGGAACTGTTTCTTCCATACGATTTTCTTTTCGTATTGATGGAATGTTCATTTGCTGTCTGACATTTCGTTCACGCTCTGCCTCTTCTGATAACAGGGTGACACGCTGCGCTGTTTCTGCTGCTTTCATTTGAACAGAAGATGATTCTTCTTTCGACTCTGTTCGTTTCGGACGCATATCCTGATGATAGCCATAGATCGGTGATGGAATTTGCTCTGGTTTGAATGGCTTTTTATTCATGTCAGGCTGAACCGTTTGTTTTGACTCATAGGTCTTCTGCTTAGCCTTTGACTGGCCTTGCTTTGAGCGTCTTCTTTCCCGCTTTACTCCGTCACGCTGAGGTTCATCTGGAACGAGCGGAAAGCGGAAGTTGCCTGTCGGATATTCATAATAGACTTTTGTATCTTCAATTTTTTTATATTCTTTATGCTGTTCAAAAACTGGCTGCTTTGGTGCAACTGGACCTTCCTCAGGTCTCACAGCTTTTTCTTCTTTCTTTTCTTCTCCTAAAAATACACTAAAAAATTTATCTAACCAACTCATCATTTATCACTCACTTTAACTCCCCTTACGTTTTCTTGGGCGATTTTTAGTATACCATTGCTTTTTCATGCAGAAAAGCGAGAAAAGTGCCGCTCTTTGCTATTTGTGCTGTCTGTAGATGAAAAAAAGTCACTAAGTACGTACTTAGTGACTTTTGGTATAACACAATCTTCGCTCTGATGTGCCCGTTTATGGGAGGTTATGCTTGAAAGGGTTCGCCAGCTTGATGGCTTCCCTCTAGAACAAGAATTCCTTTTTCAGCAGGCGCGTCTGGAAGATCTAATTCTTTTGCTGAACAAATCATTCCGCTTGATGGAACACCTCTTAGCTCAGCATCTTTGATGATTAAACCGCTTGGCATCACTGCCCCAACCTTTGCAACCACGACATATTGACCTTGATCAACGTTTGGTGCACCGCACACGATTTGTAATGTTTCATCGCCAACATCCACTTGGCAAATGTTTAATTTATCTGCATTCGGATGCTTTTCTTTTTCCTTTACATAACCGACAACAAATTTTGGTGATAGATCCACAGTCAACGTTTCACTGACACCATTGCGGTTTAAAATTTCGTTGATATCTTGAACAAGTGTTTCAGAAAGCGGTACAGATCCGTTTTCTTCAATTTTCATGTAAGTGGACGCATTGAAGATATTAAAACCTGTTGTTTCTTTTGTTTCTTGATTGAAGATTCTTACGACATCTCCAAACGTCTCATGACCTACTTCTTCTCTCGTCACATCTTTCAATGAAATAAGGAGTGTGTCGCCTACACCTTCTGCATTATAAAAAACGTTCATTCTTCAAAATTCCCTTCTACTGCTGTTTTGGTCTGCTTTTAGCAAGAATAAAAATCGGTTCAAGCTTGCCCTCATCATATAAAAATGACAATGCGGTAATCGGAACCGTGCCGCTGGCGAAGAAGCTCATCGACATCTGTCCTAAAATATCATAGCCTGATTCATTGCGAACATCTGCAATGATGAATACATCTTGATGGGGGACAGAAATGGCCATCTGTCCTTCTATTTTTTGCGCGTATTCTTGTAAAATCGATTCTTTTAAAAGTCTGCTTGCATCATATCCGTCATTCGCACGGAAGAAATAAAACCGGTTGCCTGCCACTTCATCCATTTTCACCACAGTTTCAAGTGAGCGGACATTGAAGCTTGCGGTTTCCCTGATTCGCTCTTTTGTCCAGTTTTCCTTTTGAAGCATCTTTTCATCAATTAACCTGTAGGTGCTTCCAAGGTCAAGTGCATAGTAGATTCTCGTTTCAGCTGTATGCTCATCAAAAACGAGCGGAATCTCGTCACTTGATGTCTCGGGAAAGGAAGTGGATCGAATGACCGGATAAATTTGCTTTTCTTTTCCTGAGATGTGCTGCGCTTCGCCTTTCATGGCACTTAGCGCCTCTTTCACATAATAAACGATCTCATCCAATGTTTCATCAGGCTTTACTTCCCACTTTGCAATGATTGGCGGGAGCTCTAGTGTGATCCCTTTGCCTGTTTGTTTATCTTCAATACGAAGCGTGTCTTTTTCTCGGTCAAACTGGTGTGACCAGCTGTCATTTGTCAGACGGCTTTTGAGTTCGTTCGCAAGCTGTCTTGATGTCATTTTTGCCATGATTTAGACTCTCCTTTCATTATTTAGAAAGAGAATCTGTTAAAAATGCTTCAATCTCTTCCTTCGTTTTACGATCCTTGCTGACAAAGCGGTTAATCTCTTGCCCATTTTTAAATACTAAAAAGCTTGGAATGCCGTAAATTTCCCACTCTGCGCAAGTGTCAATAAATTGATCTCTATCCACATAGAAGTACTCAAATTCTGGGTAGTTTGCTTCAAGCTCTGGCAAGAATGGTTCGATAAAGGTGCAGTCTGGGCACCAGTCCGCTGAAAATAGCAATACTGTTAAGTCTTCTTGAATCACTTTTTGTAATTCTTCGTTTGATTCAATTTTTTTCATGTTTCATTCCTCCAGTTTGTATGGTTAAATCTCCGAATTGTATATAGCCTTTCTTTCTCATCCATTCTGATACTACCAAACTAATCACTGCCGGGCCAACGATATGCAAAAGAGCAATCGCTAGAAAAACAGATGGATGAAATCCCATAACCGTCAGTGTCATGAGCTGTCCAACAAGGCCACTCGTTCCCATTCCTGCCCCTGCCGCATTATTGACCATCCCAAAGCCAATAATACCAATTGGCGCGAGAATGAGGCCCGCTATCGTCGGCGGAATAAGGATAAGGGGATTTTTTACAATGTTCGGCAGCTGCAATTTTGACGTGCCAATACCGACAGCAGCAAGACCACCAAAACGATTTTCTCTAAAGCCAGCAGCGGCAAAACCGACCATTTGAGCGCAGCAGCCAATCGTTGCAGCACCAGCAGCAAGACCGCTTAAATCAAGCATGAGCGCAAGCGCAGCACTTGAAATTGGTGAGCTGAGGGCAAGTCCAACAATGGTTGCTACTAGCATGCCCATGATCAGCGGACTTTGGTCAGTCCCCCACATGATGAGCCTGCCAAGCCCTGTCATCACGGCTTCAATCCCTGGACCGATCAAAGCGGCGGTGGAAAAACCAGTGATGATGGTGACAAGCGGTGTCAAAATAATATCAATTTTTGTCTCACCACTGACCAGTTTGCCGAGTTCTACACCAATTAATGCTGCGACAAAGCTTCCAGCAGGTCCACCAAGCTCTGCTCCTGCAGCACCTGAAACAACACTTGCAAAAATGATCAATGGAGATGCCTGTAACCGGTACGCTACGGCTACACCAATTGCTGGTCCCATGAGCCCCATTGCGAGTGTTCCCATTTTGATGATGAGCGGAAGTGATAACAAACCGCCTGCTGTTTTTAAAATCAGACCTACTACTAATGTAGCAAATAGACCTAAAGCCATATAAGAGAGTGCATCAATGAAGTACACTTTTGGCGAAAGGGAGATTCCCTTTCTTTTCAAATAAGTCATCAACGTCGTCTTCCTGCTTTCTCATAGGAAAGACGAAGAGGCCTGTCCTTCCCATTATATGTAGTATTCTTACGATGAAAAAATAGTCTCTACCATGAATATCATAATCATATTTTTTTTGCTTTATCAAGCACTTCTTGTGTAACATGAAAAGAAACAGGGCAAACCTTTACTAAGTTTGTACAAAAGGAGGAGATCGTTATGCAATTAACCGTCTATTTAGCAGGAGAAATTCATAGCAAGTGGCGTGATGAAATCAAGGAGAAAAGCCAATCGTTGAAACTGCCAGTGACATTTGTTGGTCCAATGGAAAATCATGACCGCTCCGATCACATTGGTGAGGACATTTTAGGTGAGCAGCCGAATGCCATTTACAAAGATGATGCTGCTTCTGATTTGAACAATTTCCGTACTGAGATGCTATTAAACAAGGCAGACGTCGTCATTGCCCGCTTTGGTGAGAAATATAAACAGTGGAACACGGCAATGGATGCGTCTGCTGCCATCGCTAAAGGGAAACCTCTCATTTTGATCCGCCCAAAAGAACTGCACCATCCGTTAAAGGAACTATCAAACAAAGCGAATATCACTGTGGAAACCGTGAACCAAGCGATCAAGGCGTTATCTTACGTGTTTGAACAGCAATAACAAAAGGCTGCTCTCTTGAAAGAGGCAGCCTTTTGATTATATTTACACCTGTTGATAAATAGAATCCACTGTACTTTGATCACAGTTTTTCACAAGACGGACAATTAATTCTTTTGCCGCTGCATAATCATCCACATGCAATACTGAATGACTTGTGTGAATGTAGCGAGCACACACTCCAATGACAGCAGAAGGCACGCCTTGGTTTGAAATATGCACACGTCCAGCGTCCGTACCACCTGGTGATACGAAGTATTGGTATGGAATATTGTTTGACTCAGCCGTATCAAGCACAAAGTCTCTCATCCCGCGGTGCGTAATCATGGTTCGATCAAAAATACGCAAAAGTGCACCTTTACCAAGCTGGCCGAATTGGGTTTTGTCACCTGTCACATCGTTTGCAGGGCTTGCATCTAAAGCAAAAAACAGATCCGGCTGAATCATATTCGCAGCTACTTCTGCCCCTCTAAGCCCTACTTCTTCCTGAACCGTTGCACCTGAATACAGATGACATGAAAGTGGTTCGTCTTTTATTTCTTTTAATAATTCAATCGCAAGTCCGCAGCCATAGCGGTTATCCCAAGCCTTCGCTAAAATCTTTTTAGGATTCGCCATAGGGGTAAAGACTGTTGCAGGCACGATTTGCTGTCCTGGGCGAACGCCAAGTTCTTTTGCCTCTTCTTCACTGTCTGCACCAATATCAATGAGCATGTCTGATGGTTTCACAGGTTTGCTTTTTTGTTCTGGTGTTAGAAGATGAGGCGGTGTACTAGAGACGACACCAGGAATTGGCCCGTGATCGGTATGAACGTCGACACGCTGCGCCAGCATGACTTGACTCCACCAGCCGCCGAGTGTTTGGAAGCGTATCATCCCGTTTTTTGTAATGGATGAAACCATGAATCCCACTTCATCCATATGACCAGCCACCATGATTTTAGGTGCGTTCTCCGGTCCCTTGCGAACCCCAAACACACCGCCAAGACGATCCTGAATGAGTTCGTCAGAATATTTCTCAAGTTCTTTTTTCATAAAAGCACGCACATGGTGCTCATTACCTGGAGTACCTTGTAATTCTGTTAAATTTCGGAAAAGTGACAATGTTTCTTCATTCATTCTACGATTTACCTCGTTTCTATGTAATGACCATATATATTCCTATAAAAATAACACTCACTTTATACTATAAGAATTCTTTCGGTTTTCCAAGTATCTCTCCAGAAATTTTGAATATGCTTTCAACTATTCGGATTCCTTAACATCAATGGACAAGTTTTGTATAATGGAAAAAACAGCAATACGGAGGTGCAGCACGTTGAAGTTAAAACATGTTCTGATTGGTGCGAGTATTGGCGTAGCCGCTGCAATTGTTGCAAAGAAAGTATTTTTCCCTACGTATATCTCGTCTGAAAAAGCATTAAAAATTGTGAAATCCGCTTTTAAACAGCGCGGCCCAATTGATGGCTCTTGGATTTATACTGTACCAGAACCGTATAACGTAAATGGTGAAACGATTGATGTGTACAAATCTGGCATTACTCGCTCAGCCTTTGGCGAGCTTGAACAGTACGAAGTCATGATTGATGCCAAAACAGGCATGATTGTGGATGTCATTGATTCTGTGGCTTGATAAAGAAAGCTTCGCAAAGGGTGTCCTTGCGAAGCTTCTTTTTTATATGGCTTTGATTTTTTTGTACACAGGATGCCACATAGCGTCCTGTACTGCCTGAATAAGGTACTCAGGCGTTTCCTCTGCAATTCCTTCATCGATCGCTGCTTGCGCCACACGAACAGCTACTGTCGCTGAAACGGTTCGAAGCTGATCAACACTTGGCAGCATCGCTGCACCCGGCTTTCCGACATTGACCATGCTGGCAATCGCTTCAGCACTCGCAACAAACATGCTGTCTGTCATGAGGCGTGCTTTAGACACAATCGTTCCAAGACCAAGCCCTGGGAACACAAGAGCATTATTCGCTTGCCCAATTTCATATGTCACGCCACCATATTCGACAGGGTCAAATGGGCTTCCCGTTGTCACAAGGGCGCGACCTTCTGTCCACTCAATGAGATCTGCAGGCTTTGCTTCTGAAAGAGGTGTCGGGTTCGACATCGGTAAAATGGCTGGGCGCTCTACGTGTGACGCCATTTCTTTCACAATTTCCTCTGTAAATGCTCCTCCTACTGTCGAGGTGCCAATTAAGATGGTTGGTTTAGCCTGTTTGACGACCTCTAATAAATCAATGGAATGCTTAGGACCATTACGGGCATAATCCTTTACTTCGTCAGAACGTCTTGCATATGGCTTTTGAAATGGCTGAATGTCAGGCGAATCATCTGTAAGTAAACCTGTTTTATCAATACACCAGAAATGATCATATGATTCCTCTTCTTTGACTCCGTCTCTGACAATCGCATCACGGATCTGCTCCGCTATGCCAATCCCTGCCGTACCCGCTCCGAAAATGACGATTCGGTGATCTTTCAGCGGAACCTTCGAAGCTTTTGCACATGCCAGAACCGCAGCAAGTGAAACAGCTCCAGTTCCTTGAATGTCATCATTAAATGTACAGATCCGTTCCTTATATTTTTCCAATATGGCTCGTGCATTTTTTGTCCCAAAGTCTTCCCAGTGAAGGAGTGCATTTGGAAAGGTTGCGCGGGCAAGCTCTACATATTGATCGATAAACTGATCATAACGCTCGCCTCGAACGCGAGAATGCTGATTTCCAACATAAAGCGGATCATTCAAGAGACTTTCTTGGTTCGTCCCGGCATCAAGTACTACGGCCAGCACGCGGCTAGGATCAATGCCTGCTGCAGCTGTATAAACAGCAAGTTTCCCGACTGAAATGGCAATACCGCCAACACCCCAGTCTCCAATACCTAAAATACCTTCTGCATCTGTCGCAACGATTAAGTCAATGGATTCATCCACACCGTAAGAGGCAAATATCTCTTCCATGCCTTCCAAGTCATCAATTGATAAATAAAGCCCTCTTGGCTTTCGATACTCGTGGCTATAACGCTGAATGGCTGTTCCAACCGTCGGTGTATAGACAATCGGCAGCATCTCTGCCAAGTGCTCATTTAATAATTTGTAAAAAAGCACTTCGTTTCTGTCATGAAGTGATGTTAAATACACATTTTTCCCAAGTTCATCCGGCTGTGCCTTGAACTGCTCATATGCACGCTTTGCCTGATCCTCTAATGTTAAAACTTTAGGCGGTAGAAATCCCTTTAAACCAAGCTCTTCCCGCTCTTCCTTCGTAAATGCAACCCCTTTGTTTAAATAAGGGACGGACATGACTTCCATCCCTCTTAATGGTGTTTCAATGACATCACCATGTACACGATAAAATTGGTTCACCTGCACTCTTCCTTTCACAAGTTCATTTTGTCGTTATTTTGTGTGAAAGGCGAAAAAACATGCAGATGATCTTTTATCTCCCTGTTTCTCTTTTGACTTCATGTGTGATTTGCCCATCTTCATCCCACTTAACAGCGCGGTAAATCGCATCATGATAAAACAAGTACCACGCATTTTTTTCTTCTGCATATGCCTGCCATTTTTGCTTAGCTGGAATTGAAGTCATTGGGTAATCATCATATGCCAAGACCCATAATGGATTTTTATGAGCGTGCGTTGGCATAATGTCAGCTAAATGAATCGCTGTTTCGCCCTGACTTGTGAGCGTTAAGATGCTATGGCCATTGCTATGACCGCCTGTATGATGCAGCTGAATGCCTTCTATTACTTCGATGCTTTCTTCAAATGGCACCACTTGATCTGCTACAGGCTCCCAGTTTTCTTTCCAATATGTATTTCTTGAGCGGATGTTAGGCGCCCTCATTTCATCCCATTCGATTTTGGATGTGATGATTTTTGCTTGCGGAAAAACAGACACGAGCTTTTCTCCTTCACGTTTTGTTAATCCGCTTGCATGATCGAAGTGAAGATGCGTCATTAAAACGTAATCAATATCTGCTGTTTGCAGGCCGAGTGCCGCGAGTGACTCTTCCAATTTCGTCTCTTCTGTTACACCGTAATTGCGTTTTTGTTTATCCGTCAGCTTACCTGATCCGATGCCGGAATCCACTAAAAAATGGAGACCATTCCACCGTATAAGGATTGGGTCACACCGCAGTTCAATTTGATTGCGATCGTTCACCGGGTATTTTTTTGACCATAACGGCTTTGGCACCACACCAAACATCGCACCGCCGTCCATGTGTGTATCTCCCCCGTTTAACCAGAACAGTTCCATGTCACCTATGTTCATTGTCTCCATTGCTGTCATCCCTCCTTTTTCTATCGTAGCAAATACAGCCAAAAATCGCATGCATCAATCTTTTCATGAAAAAAACTGACTGCAATTTTTTTTGCAGCCAGCTTGATGTCACTTGTTATTCTGGAAATTTCACTTCTGATCGATAGATAGGTTGTCCCATAGACGAGAATTTCTCTTCGTATTCCGTCATCACATTTCCTTCTAGTCCGTCCTTATGTAAATCTAAGCTTACATACGTTAAAAGAAGGCCATATGCAGAAAAGCTCTTTATAGAATATTCAAATAACCCACGGTTATCTGTTTTGAAATGCAATTCACCGCCTGGACGAAGAATATGTTCATATCGCTCTAAAAAGGCCTTAAACGTCAATCTGCGCTTTTCATGTCTTGCTTTTGGCCACGGATCAGAGAAATTCAAATACACTCGGTCAATCTCATTTGCCGCAAACACATCTGTCAGCGTTTCCGCATTAATGTTCAAAAGCTTTACATTTTCAACATCTGTCTCTTTGATTTTATCTACTGCTGTCACAATGACACTTTTAAATAATTCAATGCCAATATAGTTGATATCAGGATGAAGCTTGCCCATTCCAGCGATAAAGCTCCCTTTTCCTGTGCCAACTTCGATATGGATTGGATGATCATTTCCAAATAGCTCATGCCATTTCCCTTTATATTGCTCGGGGCTTGCTAAGGCAATATGAGCATTTTCAGCTAAGTAATCATCAGCCCATGGTTTATGTCGCATTCTCAATTTGATACACCTCTATTTTCTTTACATTTTATCAAGATACCATGAAACATAAAGACCCGCAAGACAGCATCTTTATGCGCATATGAAAAAGACCAGCCCTTCGCTTGAGCTGGTCTGCCGCATGTATAAATTGGGCGCTGAATGCACAGTTTAACCACATAAATGACACGCAGAAAAGGAGCATACGTATGGGATTAAACCGTCAACATCAGCTTCAATTAATCAAAGATATTTTAACCGATCACCAGTTGGATTGCTGCGGGACTGTTGCAGAATATGAACAGGTGGGACGCGTGATTCAATTCATGCTGGCAAAAGAAGACCTTGATGCCGACATTCGTCAATTATTAACAGATATTTATGATTACAGCCAAAAGGGCACTTCTGTCAGTTCTATTGATGCACATATTGAGGCGCATCAATCGCATTTGTCAGAGTGGGTCGAGAATATTCCTCTGTCTTAATGAATGTTTAACCGCTGTAAGAGTGCGCTCAGCTCCGCTTGCACTTCTTGCTGCGCTTTTTCATTTCCTTTTCTTTTATGCCACACGACAAACGATACGGTTTCAGCGAGGACGTACCAAGCCATGCGTTTTCGCAAATTGTCCGTCAGTGGGGCACCGTACATTGAGAGCCAGCTTTCCCAGTTCTCTTCTTCAACATAATGGTATAAAAGTGGTCCAAGATCAATGGCTGGGTCAGCAATCATCGCCCCATCCCAATCGATCAAGTAAAGCTGGTTTTCATCTGTCAGCAGCCAATTATTATGATTGAGGTCACAATGACACACGACCTTGTCTTCAAATTGAACTGCCTCCACATGCTTCTCTAAGTACTGGATGGCACGTGTGACGTCGCGCGAATCAATTTGCTCTTTAAATATGGACTGTTTTAAATGCTTCAGAATGGATGCTGGGTCTAGAGAGTGCTTCTCTAATCGTTTCAGCATATCAAGCAATTCTTTCGATGTATGAATTTTTCTTAGCTGCTCTGCGACAGGACGGTCATTCATGTCCTTTGGCTTCAGCTCTCTGCCGCTCAGCCAGTGCTGCGCAGTGATGACATCCCCATTTTCCATCCGTTTTGTCCAGACAAGCTTCGGCACAATGCCTTCAGCTGACAAAACCGCAAGAAACGGTGACGTATTGCGTTTTAAAAATAGCTTTTGGTCATTGTGTGTTGCGAAGTACGCATCTCCCGTAGCGCCTCCAGCAGGAGAGATGTGCCATTCGCTACCTAATATTTGTCCCAACCAGTTCATATCAATTTTCAACCCATCATTTCTTAAAATATTTTAAATCGTGCTTTTTTAGTCGACAAAATTCAGCCGATTGAAGGTCAATAGGCTGTTTCTTTTTTTATTTATATGATCATAAAAACAAAAAGGACAGCTATTGAGAATGAGATGCTAAACAATAGCCGTCCTATAGATTTTATCGTTACCTTCTTATACTCGTCAAGCAAAACTAGAAAATCAGGACAAGAACCTTATGAAAAGAAAGGCTTTTTTCATGGTTCTTTGACTAGGACATTCATGAGACATGATTTAAGCACGTAATTTTAAGGAGCGATCACTCGTCTTCACAAAAACAGGCGTTGCACCAATCACTTCTCCATCTGCATGAAATAAGATTTTTCCATCTGCCTCCAAGTACGCTTCTTCGTGCTGAAACAGGGTAACGCCCTTCATTCCAAGGTGCTTGCGAAACACCATCGCACTTAGAAACAAGAGCACTTTAAATGGATTCAAATCTGTGACAACGAGTGTTTGAAAGCCTGGCTGCCTCGCGCTCACTTCTGGTGCTGCTTCCAGCCCGCCTCCGTAATAGGGGTGATTACAAACAATCACAAACCACACTTGGCGAAAGACCTTCTTCTCGTTTTCAATAAACAGCGCAAGGTCGAACGGCTTAAAGGACCATAAAGAATGGAGAAATGACAGCGGGTAGATGATAAACCCAAGCCCCAGTCGTTTCAACCACTTTTTTCCTCTGAAATACACTGTTTTCCTTAGCACATGCGCATCAAACCCCGCACCGATATGATTGAGAAAGAGAACGGATTGCGCGCTTTCTGCGTGATCTTGAAAGGAGCCGAGTGAAAATGTTTTGGTGAGCATTCTCTTTTGCTTTCTCACTTCTTTTAGGACATCTTGACGATGGATGCCAAGGCCCTTCGCCGCATCATTCCAATGACCGGCGGGGACAAAGCTTAGCTGCACATGATCCATTTCCTTTAAGCCATTTAGGACTTCATGAATGGTTCCGTCACCGCCAATGACAATCAGGCGCTTCAGCCTGTCATCTTGCATGGCGCTAATTTGTCTTGCCAATACTTCTGCATGACCTTCATGCTGGGTGAGAAACGATCGATATGAGATCTCCACCTTCTGTAGTTCTTTCTCTATGCTCCTCCATGTACGAAGTCCTTTTCCATGTCCTGCTGCTGGATTAACGATAAAGTACCATTCATTCATATATTAGCTCCACTCAGGTCTCATTTTTCGTGACCTTCCATTATGCCTTTAATCGAGCCATTCCTGCCTTCTTTTGCTGTCTGATTCACCATAAGCAAGCAATGCTTTTGTCGCCTTAAATTGCTGATGCTTTGTCGGCGCAGTATTTTTCCGCTGCTTTTCAAACCAATCTTCCGCCTTCTTCTTATCGACAACCTCCATCCCGTATGGAACTTCCGGTAAGTCAATATAAGAGGTACGGCTGATCAAGATTTTTTTCACAGGAAGATGGGCACCGCTTTGCTGTAAGATCTTTGACACGACGGTGCCAGAGCGTAGAAGGCTTGCGCAAGGATTCAAAACGGACTGAACCGCTTTCCCATTCGCCCGCTTTTCCCAAAAACGTTCCTTCGTTCCGATATATACGCTGTCAGGCTCTGCCTCTAAGAAGGATAAACAAATCACTTCCAGCGGCGTAATGAGGACTGGACATAATTCCATCTCTGCTTTTTGAATGAGCAGCACCGGTTTGTACATCACAAAATATGAATCCGGAAGCTGCCTAGCAAGCATGCGCAGCTTTTCGTCATATCGAATGTGATGGGAAACGGTCGAAATGTTGGAAATCGTCGAGCTCGCCCATTTTAATTGAACATCGAATAGATGATCTTTAAAAAAATGAATGAGCTTCGTTTCATCTGTAGGAACGTTTGTAAAGACACCTTGCTCTATATCTGTCGGCTCGTTAAAAAGACTCAGGTCCCGTTCCTTCTTCATATCGGCTTCTTTTTGCTTTCTCTTTAAGGAGAATTTCTTTCTCTTTTCCTCCTCTTGTTTAGGCACTTGTTCAGAGATTTGGTCAAATGAATGCTGCGTCTTCTCTTTTGAAGCTTTTTTTAACTCGTCCCACCTTTGCTTTTTCAATCGAATGAATTGATTGATGTAGTGATGCGGGTCTTGTTCATATCGTGATATACAATCTTGAATTTTGATAATTTGCGCCATCTGCTGCTCACTCCAACTTTTAGAATCATTTATGTAGTGCAAATTGTTTGATTGCGTGATAACGCGGGGTTTCTCTCGGACGTATTTCATATAGAGTCATACAAGAAACCTCTATCACGTATGGCTCTTTGCGTAAAGGCGCTTGTTCTGCAAAAGAGTGATCCGCGTTCCATTTGCGTGCAATCGTCATATGCGGATGAAACGGTCTCTTTTCAACAGGATGTCCTGCTGACAATACGGCTTCTTTCACCTTTTCTCTTAATTGCATGAGCGGTTCACTTTCATCAGGTTTTGCAAAAAAGACTCTCGGACGCTCCTTCGTGCCAAACTGTCCGACCTCATTCAGCTCAAGTGAAAATGCAGCGGCTTCCTTTGAGAGGATCTCAAGCAGCTCGATGATCTTCTTTAAGCGCTCATCTGGAATGGCACCTAAAAAGATCAAGGTCACATGATAATCATGTGGTGCTGTCCATTTTTGAAAAGACAGTCCGCTTCTTTGATCAATGTCTTTTTTGATTTGATGCGCAAGTTGTTCAGGGATGTGAACCCCAATAAAATAATGACGGTTTTCTGACACAATATCACCTGTCCTTTTATAACAAACTTTACGAATCCCCATTGATGATAGTATAACTAAAGAAATGCGGAATGAGAAGAAAGGGTGTCACATGATGAAGGTTGCACAAAATATAGCTGAGCTGATTGGCGATACACCACTTGTTCAATTACAGCGGCTTCAGCCAGACAATGCGGCAGCTGTTTATTTAAAGCTGGAATCGTTTAATCCTAGCGGCAGTGTGAAGGACCGCGCTGCTTACAATATGATCGTTGAGGCTGAAAAACAAGGGAAGCTTACAAAAGGAGCGACCATTATTGAACCGACGAGTGGGAATACAGGGATTGGTTTAGCTATGAACGCAGCAGCTAGAGGGTATCAAGCCATCCTTGTGATGCCTGATACGATGACAAAGGAACGAATCAATATTTTGAAGACTTACGGGGCGCAGGTCATTTTAACCCCAGGAGAAGAAAAAATGCCAGGCTGTATTCGCAAAGCAGAGGAGCTGGCAGCTCAAATTCCTCATAGCTTTATCCCGATGCAATTTGATAATAGAGCGAATCCAGATGCTCATAGAGGCACAACGGCTGTTGAAATCATAGAAGCTGTCAAACAACTTGGCAAGCCCCTTGGAGCCTTTGTCGCAACAGCAGGAACTGGCGGAACCATTACAGGCACTGGTGAGGAATTAAAGAAAGCATTCCCTCATTTAACCATACGTGTGGCAGAGCCGAAGGGATCTCCAGTCTTATCTGGCGGGAAACCTGGCAAACATAAACTTGTTGGCACAAGTCCAGGATTTATTCCTCATATTTTAAATGAGCATGTCTATGATGAGATCGTGCAAGTAAGCGATGAAGATGCGTACACTATCACACGTCAGCTTGCCCGTCTTGAAGGAATTTTAGTTGGTCCATCATCTGGTGCAGCCTGCTATGCTGCGATTGAAAAAGCCAAGCAATTGCCGGCAGATCAAATTGTGATCTGTATGACAGCAGATACAGGCGAACGATACTTATCAAGTGATGTTTTTCAAGATTAAAAAAGGAACAGGGCAATGAATCCCTGTTCCTTTTTCTTCTTTTCTCGGTTAGGACGATTTGACAGCCTTCACCTCAGCCTGCTCCCCTGTGATGAGTAAAGCCTGCTCATCAGTAAGCGGGCATAAATCGAGCGTCTGCTCATACTGCTCCATGATTTGCTGCGCAGCCTCGCCTAAATAGGTATTGTACATATGCGGTACCGGACAGTAGCTTATCTCATTGAATCCTTGATAAGATGAAAGCTCTGGTGCCTTCTGCCGATCATCCATCACGGAAATATATTCAATGCTTGGCGCCATGATGATACTCCCTGCGGATTCACCAATGTACAGCTTGCCTTTATTGATTTCTTCTTTTAGCACGTCATCGAGACCGTGCTTTCTCAATTCCTGCAGCAAATAGAAGGTGTTGCCTCCTGATACGTACACCACATCATTTTGTTTTATCATCTTTATGATTTCTTCGGTAGACTGCTCAGCTATTTGAACGATTTCTAGCTGCATACCGAGTTGATGAAAGGCTTCTTTCGCTGCCTCCACATAGTGCGTGACTTCTTCCACAGCACTTGCTGTTGGAAAAAATGTCACGCGTTTTCCTTTTAATGATTCACCCGCAAAGTCAGACAAGAGAGAATAGCTGTCTTTGAATGAAGAGCATAAGAACATTTTTTTCACTGTGAATCCCCTCTTCTCTTTTTCTATTTTGCCAATTCATACATGGCTTGAGCATATAGAGCGGTTGCTCTTAGTAAGTCGTCGATTTCGATATATTCTTCCTTCTGATGTGCGCAATCTGGTCTGCCAGGGAAGAGAGGACCAAAGGCAACGCCCGCTTCTAAAGATCTCGCATACGTTCCTCCACCAATGGCAATCAGATGAGCTGGATCTCCCGTTTGTTCCTCATATACCCGCTGCAATGTTTTCACAAGCGGATGATCTTTTGAGACGTGATGCGGAGGGCTGTCGTCAAATTTCAGAAGGGTAGCCCCTTTGATGCCTTCGATCCCTTTTTTAACGTCCTTGCCGTCTGCTGTCACTGGATAGCGGACATTTAATCCTAGCTTCGCTTCCTCGCTTTGTGTATAGCGGATCGTGCCAACATTTAAAGTCAAATCTCCGCTAATGTCATCTTTGCAAGCAATCCCCAGCTTTATCCCTCTTGTATCCTGATCAAATAAAGCATTGATTTGAGAGGTAAACGCAAGCCCGTCTTCATCTAATTCTTGTCCACATAGGAAATTGGCCATATGAATGCCCGCATTGATGCCATGCGCTGGCTCCATGGCATGAACTGATTCACCTTTTAATGTGAAATGCAGTCCATCCGCTACATTCCTTACCTCACCTGATAATTGATTGTCAGCAAGATAAGCTTCAAAAGCTGTTTTTAATGATTCAGCATCGCGTTCTTGTGCCGCTGTCACAGTGGCAGTTGAATCATCCGGCACCATATTCAGCCGCATACCCGATGTGAATTGCTTGAGCGTATAGCGCTGATGTTGTTCTGTACGTTGATATGTAAATGACACAATGGCATCAACGATCCCTTTTTCAGCATGAATAATCGGAAAATCAGCATCTGGCGCGAATCCAATTTGTGGCATCTCCTCATGCTTGAAATAATGGTCCACACAGCGCCAATCACTTTCTTCATCTGTTCCAATGATCATTCGAATCTTTTTTGACAACTTCATCCCAGTATCTTTTAACATCTTCAGTGCGTAGAAAGCCGCCATGGTTGGCCCTTTATCATCAATGGCGCCTCGTGCAAATATTTTATTTTCTCTTATGTCTGCTGAAAATGGCGGGGTTGTCCAGCCGTCACCAGCAGGCACAACGTCCACATGGCATAGCACACCTACAATGTCTTCGCCTTCTCCATATTCAATATGACCTGCATAGCCATCCACATTCTTGACTGTGAAGCCTTCGTATTCCCCTTTCTTCAGCATATACTGAAGGGCCTGATCGACTTTTTCACCAAATGGCTGTCCTTCTTTTCCACCTTCTTCATCAAGGACACTTTCAATTTGCAAAAAAGATTGTGTGTCCTTTATTAAGTCGTCTTTTTTTCGTATGACTTCAGCTTCCCAATTCATTTTTCCATTCCTCCTTGAAAAAAGGTTGCAATCCACCCTTAAAACGAATATTATATTAATTGTTTTGTAATAATGTTCGTAAATGGAGGATTTTATGTTTCAGTTAAAAGAAAACCAAACCAACATAAAGAGAGAATTAATCGCTGGTATGACGACATTCTTTACCATGGTATATATTGTTGCCGTTAATCCAGGAATTCTTTCAAAAGCAGGCATTCCTTTTGACCAAGTCTTTACTGCAACAATTATCGCTGCTGTCGTCGGTACACTCTGGATGGCACTTTTTGCAAACTATCCGATTGCGATTGCACCAGGTATGGGGCTGAATGTCTATTTCACCTTTACAGTTGTCGGTGGTGGCGGCATCAGCTATCAAACAGCGTTCAGTGCGGTATTTGTTGCTGGTATACTCTTTTTTATTTTATCGTTAACATCCCTTAGAAAACAACTGATTCAAGCCATTCCAGATAATTTAAAATACGGCATTACAGCCGGAATCGGGCTTTTTATTGCATTTATCGGCCTCCGTCAGTCTGGGATTATCACAGCTGACCCGGAAAATCTAGTGAAGCTTGGCAACTTAAGCTCGCCTGTTGTCATTTTAACGCTTGTCGGCTTAATGATCTCTGTTATTTTAATGGTACTTCAAATCAATGGTGCTCTGTTTATCGGCATGTTAGCAACGACACTGATTGCCCTTGTAACAGGACAGCTTCATTTCCCTAAGATGCTGATGGACATCCCTGCACTGCCAGAAGGTATGCTGATTACAAATCCATTCGCTGCCTTTGGTGATGTATTCTCTCATCATTTATATGCGGTCGTCTTCTCCTTCTTACTAGTGACGATTTTTGATACAACGGGCACAATGATCGGAGTGGCTGAACAAGCCGGACTCATGAAAAAAGGCCAGCTGCCAAAGGTACGCAGAGCCCTGCTCGCTGACTCTGCTGCAACGACGATCGGTTCTATGTTTGGGACAAGCCCAACAACAGCTTATATTGAATCATCCTCTGGGGTTGCTGCTGGCGGAAGAACCGGGCTAACGTCTTTAACGGTCGCTGCACTGTTTATTGTGGCATTGTTTTTCGGTCCGCTCGTTCAGGCTATTTCTTCTTTACCATCCATCACATCACCTGTTCTCATCATTGTCGGGTGCTTGATGATGAACTCCGTGTCACGCATTCGCTGGAACGAGCTAGACGAAGCATTCCCTGCTTTTCTAGTGATCCTTTCCATGCCGCTGACATCTAGTATTTCAACCGGAATTTCACTTGGATTTATTTCATATCCACTTGTGAAACTGGCAAAAGGGAAATGGAGAGAAGTACATGTTCTTGTCCTTATCTTTGCCATTTTATTTTTCATTCAGCTCTTTTTCTTAGAAGGATAACAGAAACAAAAAAGGCACATTCTAACAAGGGATGTGTCTTTTTAAGATGAGTGAATTTTTTATTTTGTAAATTTTCTGTGTTTCATTTTTGGGCGTTTGAATGTGACAGTATTCTCCATACGCCTTACCCCCATTGGGTTGTAACCGAATTCAAAACATGGTATATACCATGTTTCGATTCATGAAGACAAGTTAAATAACATGTAAAGTTGACTTTTTGGTGGAACTAGATGCATAATAACGTGTATAATAGAATAAAACATTAAGAAACACGAACATTTACCATTGTTGCATGTCCTTATTTCGCAGTTTTAGTGTAGTAAGTTGTGGTTAGTCAAGTCCATCCGATCTTATTGATAGGGAGTGGTTTTTTGAAACCTTCAACAAACCGTATGATGACTCGAATAAAATCAGTCTATATGTTCATTCAAGAGAAAGGTCTTGTGACGACACAAGAGCTGGTTGATGAATTCGGGATCACACCTAGAACCATTCAAAGAGACTTAAACGTGCTTGCCTATAACGATCTTGTTCATAGTCCAAGCAGAGGCAAATGGGAAACAACGAGAAAAAAAGTAAAAATATCATCTTAAGCGTATAATGAACTGTCCATATAACAAAAAGAACCGGCGACATGCCGGTTCTTTTCTTTTGTCTTTTGTTCTATATTTATGGTCGATTGATTAAGCTGTCTAATTCTTCATCCGTTAATTCACGGTACTCTCCAGGCGCTAGGTCTTCATCTAAAGTGACAGCCCCCATCGAGAGCCTTTTTAAAAAGATGACTTCATTTCCCACCGCTTGCGCCATCAGCTTCACTTGATGGTACTTTCCTTCAGTAATCGTTAAACGGATGCGTGTATCTTCACTTTCATTCGCATCTACTTCAACCTTTGCCGGCTTCGTACGGTAATCATCTAAAATGATAACACCCTCTTCAAGGCGCTTGATGTCTTGATCTCCTAATGGATATTTCAAATGAACTTCGTACGTTTTTGGCACATGCTTTTTTGGAGAAAGTAATTGATGTGCAAGCTGTCCATCATTTGTGAGGAGGAGAAGACCGACTGTATCCTTGTCCAGTCTCCCGACAGGAAATGGCTCCCTTGCGATATCCTCCGGCTCAAGTAAATCGACAACCGTTTCATCCCGCAAATCTTCAGTTGCTGAGATGACCCCATCTGGTTTGTTCATCATTAAGTAAATGAATTCTTTATATTCTACACGCTCTCCGTGTACGAGCACTTCATCATTCGATGGATCAACATGATCTTTCACCTGCTTCGCCAGTTCTCCATTCACGGTGACTGCCCGTGCCTTGACCAGCTTCTTTACATCTTTTCTTGAACCAAAGCCGCTGCTAGCAAGCAATTTATCAAGCCTCATGAAACTCCACCTCTTCTTAACTCTTTTTTCTTAAAAATTTCGGCATACGGCTGCCGAGTACACGCTCAAGTAATCCTACCTTATATGACAGGAACAGATACACACCGCTACCAGTGATCATTGAAATCAAAATGACAATACCCGCATTAACAATTCCACCTTCATACGAAATCACTTGGTTCACAAGCTGACATGTCACATACGCCACTACAGCCATAATCGCAGTCAAAATACCAATGAGAATAAATCGTTTGAAAATCCTGCGGAACGAATAGCCGGCATGGCGCTTAATCATGATAAACATATACAAGATGGACGCGCTATAGCCTAACGCAGTTGCAAGCACAGAACCATTTCCTTGCAGCCAACTGATTAACGGAATGTTCAGAACCGTTTTAATGATGATCCCTAACAACAGACTGACGATGGCAAATTTTTGTTTGTTAATTCCCTGCAAAATCGCTGCATTAATGGTGAATAAAGAAAACAATAACGCAACAGGTGCATACCAGAACAAAATTGACATCCCAATCTCAGGATGAACAGACGGATAGAAAAACCAATAAACCGGTCCAGCCAATGCCGAGATACCAAATGAAGCAGGCAGCACGAAAAATAATATGACCTGCATTGTCTGATCAATTTGTCTATTGAGCAGCTTGTAGTTACGAGCTGTAAATGATTCTGTAATCGTTGGTATCAAGGTTAAGCCAAACGCTGTTGCAAGCGACACAGGAATCATCACGAGCTTCGGTAAATATAACGTCACAATAGACAATACCGCTGTACTAATATCCTGATGTCCTGATGCAATCATGGCTCTGTTAATAGTGTTTGTATCTATATAAGAATAAATTGGAATCGCTAGTCCAACAAACACATACGGTGCCGCATAGCTAAATAGCTCTGTAAACATTTGCTTATAAGATAAGTCAGAGGAAGCACCTGTATTCGGCTGCATGGATAAGAGTCGATCCTTGCGCTTCAGCCAATATAAATAAAGCGTGAATAAACCGCCAAATGCGCCAATAAGTGCTGCAAATGTGGCATATCCGACAGCGATGACAAGACCGCCATCAAGCACTTTTAAAATAATAAACGTTGCTGTTAGTAGAAAGATGATTCTGACAAGCTGCTCAATGACTTGGGAAACAGCTGTCGGTCCCATCATAGAGTGTCCTTGGAAGAACCCCCGCACAAGACTCATAATAGGTACAACCAAAAGACCTAAACTGACCATCCGAATCACATATACCACTTGATCGACAGTCAAACCGCCTATTTCATTTGATCCGCCAAGCTGAATCTTGGCAAAAATCGGTGCGGTCAAATATAAAATAGAAAAGGCGATAATCCCGGTGACAAGCATGACCGACATACCCGCCCTGAACATTTTTCTCGTTGTCTCATAATCGCCGATTGCATTATATTTAGAAACAAATTTTGATACCGCTGTTGGAAAACCAAGCGTAGCAATACTTAAAAAGATCGTATACTGATTGTATCCATATTGAAATAGCGCTCCACCAGTAGCTCCAACCATTGCGCTAAATGGAATTAAATAAATCATACCAAGAATACGAGAGAGATAAGTCCCTATCGTTAAAACCAACGTACCACGAAGCAGTTTATTAGACATGCGCTTAACCACCATTTTTCTAATGAATATTCAACTCAACTATTTTACCACATCATTTCGACGCACAGGTAACAAATCCAATACAGAAGGTACAAAACCAATCAATTCATATTTCAGCCTTCCCCAATTTTCGTTATAATAGATGAATGACTGAAAGTAGAAAGAGGAATGTAACATGAAACATTATGATGTCATTGTCATAGGCGGTGGACCTTCTGGACTGATGGCCGCGATTGCATCAGCAGAGCACGGTGCAACTGTTCTGTTAATTGACAAAGGAACCAAGCTTGGCAGAAAGCTTGCCATTTCTGGCGGTGGACGCTGTAACGTCACCAATCGCCTTCCAGTAGAAGAAATCATCAAGCATATTCCCGGAAACGGCCGTTTTTTATATAGTGCATTTTCTGAGTTCAATAACGAGGATATTATTTCATTTTTTGAAAACCTCGGCATTGAACTTAAAGAAGAAGACCATGGACGTATGTTCCCTGTCTCAAACAAAGCACAATCTGTTGTGGATGCCCTTTTAGACAGGCTCCGCAACCTCAATGTTACCATTCGAACGAATGAAAAGATTAAAACAGTTCTGTATCAAGACGGACAAGCAGCCGGAATTGTTACAAATAATGATGAAAAAATTTCAAGTAATTCCATTGTGATTGCTGTTGGCGGAAAAAGTGTGCCGCATACTGGTTCTACTGGTGACGGCTACGCATGGGCAGAAGCCGCTGGTCATACAATTACAGAGCTCTTCCCAACAGAAGTACCGGTCACATCAGATGAACGTTTTATAAAAGAAAAAGTGCTCCAAGGGCTTTCTTTAAGAAGTGTGGCTGTCAGTGTTTTAAATAAAAAAGGAAAACCCGTCGTCACACATGTCATGGATATGATCTTTACACACTTTGGCTTATCCGGCCCAGCTGTTCTTAGATGCAGCGGATTTGTGGTGAAAGAATTGAAAAAACAGCAGGTCGTCCGTCTGCAAATAGACTTATATCCGAAGCTTAATGACGAAGATCTGTTCCAAAAGCTTCATCGAGACCTAAAAGATGAACCAAAAAAAGCCATTAAAAATGTCCTAAAGTCTTGGATGCAAGAACGCTATTTATTGTTTCTGTTAGAGAGGAACGGTATAGATCCGCAAGACACTTTTTCTGGTCTTGCTAAGGACAAACTGCGTGCATTCGCCCATGATTGCAAACATTTTATCGTTCATGCGAACGGTACACTCTCTTTGGACAAAGCGTTTGTCACAGGAGGCGGCGTTTCTGTGAAAGAAATTGAACCGAAAAAAATGGCGTCTAAAAAAATGCCCGGTCTTTATTTCTGCGGAGAAATTCTAGACATCCATGGTTATACAGGCGGATACAATATCACGTCAGCACTTGTAACAGGCAGACTTGCTGGTATGAATGCTGCACTAGAAGCAAAGGAGAGAGATCAATGATCAGACGTGCATTTCCAATTGTATTTGCAGTCGTTATTAGCTTGACAGCCGCTTTTTTCTTGAAGCTGTCCATTAACCCGTTAAAAGTAGCCATTGTTTTGGCGTTTACCATCTTCGCTGTTTGTTTAAAAGAATACGTCTACCGTCTTCGTAAACGAATCGAAGAAAAATCATCTTCACATATCGATAGTTGATTAATGGAAGCAAAACATGTTACGGTAAAGTAGAGGTCGAGTGAGAAGCTCGCCTCTTTTTGTTTGAAATTAGTTGAGTTAGGGGATATTAAGTAAATCCTCTGCTTAAACGTGTAGAACAACAGGAGAGTGAGATGGTGTGAAAAACGTATCAAGTGTATTTTGGATTGTGATTGCGATCACATTTGTTACCGTCATATGGGGAGCTTTTTCTCCAGAAACACTGCAAAATGTCACAGATCAAATCCAAACATACATTACAAATGACTTTGGCTGGTATTACTTGTTAGTGGTGTCACTACTCGTCGGCTTTTGTCTATTCTTTATCTTTAGCCCGATCGGTAAGATTACGCTAGGAAAACCTGGGGAAGAGCCTGAATTCGGCTTATTTTCTTGGTTTGCGATGCTATTTAGTGCCGGTATGGGAATTGGTCTTGTTTTTTACGGAGCAGCTGAACCAATCAGCCACTATGCTATCCAGTCACCAACAGGTGATACTGAAACGGCGCAGGCATTCCGAGATTCCCTTCGATATACTTTTTTCCATTGGGGGCTTCATGCATGGGCTATTTATGCCATTGTTGCACTTTGTATTGCTTACTTTAAATTCAGAAAAGATGCACCTGGCTTAATCAGTGCAACGTTGCAGCCGGTTTTAGGAAATAAAACGAATGGATGGATCGGAAAAACCATCGATTGTATTGCGGTATTTGCAACTGTAGTTGGTGTTGCGACAAGCCTAGGATTAGGCGCGGCACAAATAAACGGTGGATTGAATTACCTGTTTCAAATTCCGAATGCTTTTAGCACACAATTGATCATTATCATGATTGTGACGGTGCTTTTCCTTGCATCTGCTCTAAGCGGGATTGGAAAAGGCATTAAATATTTAAGTAATATCAACATGGTATTAGCAGCTGTTCTGATGTTTTTCTTACTTTTGGTAGGTCCAACTGTTTTTATCTTAAATTCATTTACTGACTCAATTGGGCAATACTTATCCAACATCGTTCAAATGAGCTTCCGTCTATCTCCAAATGATCCTGAGAAGAGAGAATGGATTAATGGATGGACAATCTTTTATTGGGCATGGTGGATTTCTTGGGCACCATTTGTCGGTATCTTTATCGCAAGGGTGTCACGCGGACGAACGATTCGAGAATTTTTAGTAGGTGTCTTAGTGGCTCCTTCTATCCTAGTATTCCTATGGTTCTCGATTTTCGGTGTATCTGCGATGGATTTACAGCAAAAGAATATTGTTTCTGTTGCGGGTCTATCAACAGAAACAATGCTCTTCGGTGTACTAAATGAATATCCGCTGGCGATGATCACATCGATTCTAGCACTTATTTTAATCGCTATATTCTTTATTACATCGGCTGATTCAGCTACATTTGTGCTTGGAATGCAGACAACCTATGGATCATTGAACCCTTCTGGCAGTGTCAAAGTTAGCTGGGGTATCATCCAATCTTCTGTTGCTGCCGTACTTTTATTTTCAGGGGGACTTGAAGCCCTGCAAAATACAGCCAAGCTCGCAGCCTTGCCATTCTCCGTTGTCATTATTTTGATGATTATCTCACTGTATAAGTCATTGAATGATGAACGAAGAGCCATCAAGCAAGCCAATAAAGTCAGTAAACCACGAAGTCCAAGAGTAAAAAAAGCATAATCTCAAGCGAAAAAAGCCGTTCCTCATAAGAACGGCTTTTCAGATTGTTGACAAAGGGCTAAAATGATCTTTATTTTAGCCCTTTGTCTTCTTTTTCAGCTCAGCGTGATAGAAAACCTTTGAAGTCTAGGAAGGACGAGTACTGGAGCGGAGCGAATTTGACATTCGTGAGCACCAGCACGCAGGACTGACACCGAATGCGAGGGTTTGTCTACACGCTGAAAAGCCGTTCCTCATAAGAACGGCTTTTTTCTATCTATATATACAATTTAAGATTGTTGCAAGCAGGATGACTCCTGTAAAATAATGATGAAATCATTTCTACATAATGGAGGTTTATATGACGCTGCCTACATTCAAGTACAACCCAGATCCAGTTTCGTTAAACGTGATCAAAAAAGAGCCTACGACATGTCCTGTTTGTGAAAAAGAAAGAGAATATGTGTATCATGGTCCATTTTATTCTGTTGAAGATGTGAAGGGAATTTGCCCTTGGTGCATTAAAGATGGTTCAGCCGCTAAAAAATACGATGGCATCTTTCAAGACGATGCAAGCTGTGACGACGTTGAGCAAGAGGAATATATAGATGAACTGATCTATAGAACACCAGGTTATCGCGGCTGGCAGCAGGAATATTGGTTAAGCCATTGCGGAGATTTTTGTGCGATCGTCCAGTATGTCGGATGGAAAGAGATAGAACATTTAGAGGAAGAGCTCACAGAAGATATCGAAGACATTTGCAGCGGCGGAGGATTAACGAAAGAGAACCTAAAGCAATGGCTTGTCAACGGCGGGGATCTGCAAGGCTATCTCTTTCAATGTGTTCACTGCAACAAGCATCGTTTATATATTGACGCCAGTTAAACAAAGTAAAAGGACCCTTCAAACAGGTCCTTTTTTTGATACCGTCTATTTTTTATATAAAATGAGTGCAGAAAAACAGTAGAGCTGTTCTCCTCCTTGCTCACAGATCACCGCTACATTGTACTTGATGTCAATGATTTGGTCGTCATCCATTCCTTTTAAAAAAAGATTGATTTCGCTCTGCAAATCTTTTTCATGCTCTTCATCAAATACAGCTACCTTTAGCACATATGCCACTCTCCCTTCTCTCGCTACTCTATCTTTATGCACATCAGGGCGGGCATATGAACAAAAAAGCCTTTCATCTATGAGATGAAAGGACTTCTGTTTACAGCTTCGGTTTTGTTTCTCCTGTCCAAGCAAGCATTCCGCCAACGACATTGGTCGCTTGATAGCCTTGGTCTTCTAGGAAATAGCAGACATTTTCACTACGTTTACCAGAGCGGCAAATAATATAATACTCCTGCGTTTGATCGAATGCATCCAGTTTCTCGGGGATATCTCCCATTCGGATGTGGACAGCTTCTGGAATCATTCCTTCTGCTACTTCCTCGTCCTCACGCACATCAACAAGCTGAATGGCTTCTTCTTGCTCTAGCTTTTGTTTTAATTCTTCTATTGAGATTTCTTTTACTGACACGGTGCTCATCTCTCCTTTTAATCACGGTGACACCATTATAGCAAATGAACTGCATCACTGTGTATTCACCCGCTTCGATTGCAGGAAAGACGGCAGGCGTTTCTTTACTTCGGCTGTCTGCTGCTCACTTTCGAACTCTACTTTTTTGAATACTTGGTAGGCGAGCCACATATGACCATAGGCGAGTATACTCACACTAAAGAACGGCACGATCCCCGGCAAATAAGCAAAGAGAACAAACAGCAGAGCCGAGAAAACGAGCATACAGAGTGTATATTGCAAATATGAAATACCAAGCAAAAGAGAGAATTTCAGATAGAGACGTTTTTTCCAATCATAATGAGCCAGCAGCGGAAAAATATAAAACAAGCTCACAACAAAGAGAAAACCAAAGATATAAATGGCAAAACGAAGCACATGCAAAAACCAGCTTGTTGGATAAATATACGCAAGGTCTACGTATATAATCGTTCCTATGATCAAAAGCGCCACTCCAATCAAGTTAGAGCGTACAAACTCCTCACGGTACACCTTCCAAAAAGTCCGGAAAACGCTAACTTGCTCATGCCCTTGTATCCACTTTCTCATCACCGAAAATAACGCAGTGGTCGCAGGCATCAATCCAAAGATCCCAAGTCCCAGCATGGTGAACAGTAGCCATAGCAAATTTGTATAGGCGAGTCGCATCACCCACTCACACATTCGAAGCATTCTGCTCATTGAACCATCATGATCCATCTCTTTCCCCTCCTCTCTTTTTTTATGACACCGTCTCTTTCTGAAGCAACTCTTCTATGTCAATTGGGCGCTTCTCTGCAACAGACCGCCACATGCCTTCCCCAAGTGCAATTGAATAAGCACCAGCCTCTGCCCCTGCTGATATGTCATAGTGAATTAAAGGATCTTTCCCTATAAATAAATCGGCCAAAAGCAGAGGATCTCCGCCGCCATGTCCCCCAGGCTGCTTCACAACTTCAATCGTCTCTTTTGCTCCAAACATCGGATAATAAGAAATCGTCTGTTCTGGGAATTGAAAAGGAATTCTTGATGGCACATGAAACTCATTTGTTTCAATGCGCCCCTTCGTCCCATTTATGGCAAGCCGATATCCTTCGTAAGGCGCTGAGAATTGAATCGAATAGCTGAAGAGAGCCCCTTGGTCATATGCCACTGATGCCACATATGTATCCTCAATGTCAATTTCCTCATCAAAAATACAGGCGTCTGGGCGATAATTGGTGTATTGTTGCGTTTGCTCCTGACCGGATTCGATATGATCGTCCTCGACCTTTGAGCGTACTACCCTCGGATTCCACCTTGCTTCATAATGACATTTATCCTTCACATGACATGTTCCGCAATACCTGTTTTCTTCCCCCTGCAAAGGATTCCAAGGACTTTTATCTCCGTAATAGTTCAGCGCCCCATAGGCAAATACTTGCTTCGGCTTTTGATTGATCCACCAATTGACCAAATCAAAATGATGCGTCGATTTATGAATGGATAGCCCGCCAGAGAATCGCCGCGTTCGGTTCCACCTTTTGAAATAACTAGCACCATGATACGTATCAATGAGCCAGCTCAGTTCAACAGATGTGACCCTTCCAATCTTCCCTTCTAAAATGAGTTCTTTGATCTTTCGATGAAATGGATTGTAGCGATAATTGAAAGTGACTGTGACCTTTCCTTTACTTTCCTTTTCTTTTTCCATTACTTTTTTGGCGTCTTTTGCTGTTGTCACCATCGGCTTTTCAGTGATGACGTCGAGATCATGGTCAAGTGCTTGCAAAATATAGGTGACATGTGTGTCATCCCTGCCTGCCACAATGACGATATCTGGCTTTGCTTCCTTCACCATTTGATCAAATGCCTCTTCATGAAAAAACGAGACGCCCCGCAGTGATGGAAAACGCTCCTGACAAAGTGTATACCGATGATGATCTATATCTAAAAGCCCTGTAATCCTGTAATGCTCATTGAAATCCTCTGTGAGTGGTTTAATAAACATATTGAACGCACGATGACTGAGTCCGCAAACCACGATCCGTTTCACAGGCCTCACCCCTTTTTCTATCGATTTTCACGAAGCTGTTTCATGAGAGACAGCGCCTCTTTGGACTTGTCTGCATAAACGGGAATAAAAGCGACCATATCTCGATGTAATCGAAAGGTATAGCCGTTTAGCTTTTTCGTGCCTTTATTGACTTGAACCGCATAATCAACCGTTTTCCCTGTCTTTTGATCTTCGATCGTATATGGCCCTGCCACTTGATCATCTATACCCATCTCTTCAAGCAGTTGAAAGCTTTCAGGATCATCATACGTTCGAAACATTTCTTCCGGGACAAGCATGATATCCCCCTCTTTTGCGGTAATTTCAACAAGAAGTTTTTCAGGAATCGCGGGAAAGATGTGGACGCTATACGTTTCTTGGTCCGTTTGAAAAGCCTTCTCGACTAATTGATCCTTCATCCCCTTTGACATGTCAGAAAAAATCAGAACATCGATACCGTTTGTTTTCCCATGACAGGCTGACAAACAAAAGGCAGCGATGAAGCTGAGGAGCCATGCCGCAGCCCTTTTTTGCCTCTTCATGCCTTTTGAAAAACAGGCAGCTTCTCTAGCTCAGTTAACGCCATAATAAAAGCGCCTACCCCGTGCAAATCATTTGTACTTCTCTCTCTACCGACGTAGTAATCATAAAATCCAGCAGATGTTCCGATGCAAATATCATTGATGGTAAAATCACCGTTTTCTGTCTCAGCCGTCTTATGCTGAATTAAGCCTTGATATGCTTTCACCACATGATCAGCGTAGCGAAGGCTGACATACCCTTCGTTCATGGCTTTTGCCATGGCGTACATGAATAAACACGATCCAGAGCTTTCAAGCCAGTTGTCGCTATGAGTACCTTTATCAATGATTTGATGCCAGAGACCTGTGTCTTGATCCTGGTACCTAGCTACACTTTCCAGCATGTCTGTCAGCGTTTCCTTCCACACCTTTCGCCCCTCATGCTGCTCTGGCAGATCCTCGATCATATCTGCTAATGCAAGGACATACCAGCCAAATGACCTTGCCCAAAACTCGGGAGAACAGCCTGTCTTTTGATCAGCCCATGGCATCACTTTTCGTTCGTCCCACGCGTGATAATACAGACCTGTTTTTTCATCTTTTGTATGCTTTCTCATGAGATGCTCTTGCTCGATCACCATATCCACCAGTTCCTCTTCATCTTTCAGCTTTGCATACTTTAAGGCAAAAGGTCCGCCCATGTAGAGACCATCCAGCCACATTTGATAAGCATAATTGTCTTTATGCCAAAATCCGCCCTCAGATGTGCGATTCAATGTGCGATAAAGCCCGCGGAGCTTCTCCGCTGCCAGCACATACCGCTTCTCTCCTGTTCGTTCATAAAGAGGGAATAAAATGAGCCCTGCTTGGATCGCATCAAGCTCATCTCTCCGGAATAACAGGTTTCCATACTCATCAATGAGCGAATCTGCGTAGCTTTTCACATAATTGAAATATGTCTCGTTCCCCGTTGACTCATATAGCTTCATCACACCGCAAAGAAAAACGCCTTGATGATAATGCCATCTTCCAGCTGGAGGTAGCTCGATCGGTGTATGCGCTTTCATAATTGTTTGTGCTAATTTCTCTGCATGCTCAAGTGGTGATTCCTTTTTAGTCGATAATGTCATTCTTTTTCATCTCCCTTTTTAGTAAATACCTTCTTCCCCAAATTTCTTCGCTAAACGGTTCGCCAGCATAACCAAAATGAGTCCAACGGCTGCTTTAAATAGACCAACAGCGGTACTATAGCTGAATTGCCCTTGCTTAAGACCAGCTGTATAAACATACGTATCAAAGATTTCTGCTACTTCCCGGTTCGTTGCATTGAGTAATAAGTAGACATGCTCAAAGCCAAGCTCTAATGTGTCACCAATTTTTAAAATAAGCAGAACGACAATTACGCTTTTAATGGCAGGGAGAGTGATGTGCCACATTTGTCTCAGTCTGCCGGCTCCATCCATTTTCGCTGCTTCATATAGCTGCGGATCTACCGCTGTAATCGCCGCAAGGTAAATGATCGTCGACCAACCTGCTTCCCGCCAAATCACTTGTAAAATGTACATCGGCCTAAACCATTCCTGACTAAGAAGGAAGTTAATCTTTTCCCCTCCAAAGAAAGCAATCAATTCATTGATTAACCCGCCATCTACTGTTAACAAAACAAAGGATAAGGACACGACAATCACCCATGACATGAAGTGAGGAATGTATATCATCGTCTGCACAAATTTCTTAAACAATGCCAATCTGACCTCGTTTAAAAGCAAGGCCAATAAGATCGGAATTGGAAAGAAAATCACGACATTCATGGCAAATAAAATCAGTGTATTTTTTAATAAGATGAAAAATGTTGGTTCTGTAAACAATCGAATAAAGTGTTTGAAGCCAACCCACTCACTGCCAAGAATACCGAGAAACGGCTGATAATCTTGAAAGGCAATGATCAGCCCCCACATCGGCACATATTTAAAGACAAGAAAATAAATGAGCCCTGGCAAAATCATGACATACAAAAACTTTTGACTAAGCATTTGATTAAGTAAGCGCTTTCTTCTTTCTTTTTTCAAAGCTGCCGCAGGCACACCCTTGGCAGTGACATCCTCTGTTTTCATAGATAAAGCCTCCCCTCATGCTGGTGCATGTGTTAACTGTATCTTAAGGATGAAAAATCCGTCTACAATCATATCATCAGATCATATTTACTTAGGGGAAGCTACTCAAAACGTTACATAAAACATGAGAAAATGATCCTAATCTCAGAAAATGATTATTGACAAACCTACCAGATTTTTGGATTAATAAATAAAGAGGAAAAGATTGTTCCGTTTGAAATGGGGGGTTTTATGAAAAGAAGGCAATATAAATTTTATTACAAGCTCGTCACGTTTTTTTTCATGCTTAGTACGATTCCTGTCATCATTGTCGGTATTTTTTCTTATCAGCATTCACAAAAAACAGCACTCGAAAATATCTCAAATGAAAAGCTGGACAGCGTTAAACAAACGCAATCCAATATTGAGCATATTTTAAAGACAGTTGATCATTCTCTCACTCACTATGTCAGTTCGCCGCCTCTCCTTCAAACACTGGCAGAACCTTTAAATCCAGACCAATTCCAGCTTTATAATCAAGTACAGCAGGAACTGAACTACCTGCAAACCTTTGACACCGATCTTTCCAATATTACGCTCGTCAGTAAAATGGAAGACTGGTACATGAACAATTCGGGGCTTTATCATGTCACAAGTGGAGACCAAGAGAAAGCGCTCACCTCTTACCTCAATATTCCGAGTCATTCCAGCTGGGCACTTGAAGAGAATAATCCACTTGTTGCGACAAAAGAAGGAAAAGCCTCCTTTTGCAAATACAATGTGAACTTAATCAAACAACTCCCTATGAACAGTGTCCAGAAAAAAGGGATCGCTGTCGCCAGCATTCCGAGCTGCATGATTGCTGACAATATGCCGGACTTCTCTCAATCTGACAGTATGTTTGTCATTAATACTAATGGAAAAGTGCTGTTACATAACCGCAAAGAACAAATTGGTGAATCCTTGAAAAATCAAGAGTTCGTCAAGCATGTCCTATCACGTGAAGAGCGATCAGGTCAATTTAACATGAAGATCGAGGAACTAAACTATCAAATTACGTTTCAAAAATCAGACTATAACGAATGGACGTACCTATCCTTTGTTTCCATACCAGAACTCAAGGCACAAACGAAATCAATTGGGTGGATCACCTTTATTATCTGCTTTATTTTGTTAGCGCTTTCATTACTATTTTCATGGTTTGGGTCCAGACATTTTTATAAACCAATCCGCTTGTTATATGAGTCCTTTGCACGCAATGAATCCTTTTTGCAAAAGCAGCCTTTTCAAAATGAATTTGAGTTGATTGAATCGAGTATTAAACAAATGAAGGATCAAAACAATGATTTAGAGGAACGTATTGAGCAGCAAGTCACGCACCTCCAGCAATACTTTATGGTGCGGCTATTACTCGGAAAATTGACAGAAGAAGAGATTAACAACCGGTTCCAAAGTTTAGGATTCCCTCAGGACTGGTCTCACTTATCCATGCTTGTGACCCAAATTGATACGCTAAAAGGAACACCTTATGAAAAAAAGGATGCTGACTTACTTTTATTTGCGATCAATGGACTGATTGAGCAGATTATTCCGCAAGAGGAGCACCTTCAGCCAACAGTTGTCAATCAGCATCAAACGACGATTATCCTAAATCACTCAAAGTCAGATGAAGAGTTTACTGAATATTTAAACCAATTAGCGGAAACGATTCAGCTGCGTATCGAGGAACAGCTTGGTTTATCGATCAGCATCGGAATCAGCCGCCAGTTTCAGGAGCTCACGATGGCAAAACAGGCTTACATTGAAGGAAAAGAGGCCTTAAAATACAGACTCAAAGCAGAGAAAAAGTCCATTATCTTATATGAACATATCCAGCAAGGAAAAACGTTTAAAACCCATTTTCCAAAGCAGCTGCAGCATGATTTATTTGATGCGATGAAAGCAGGTGATCAAGGCAAGGCAGATCACTATTTACATGTGCTCCTGCAATCCATTTTCTCTAAAAATGCAGGACCGCACGAGTACCATATCGCCCTCGCCCGTTTTTTAAACAATTTGATTGAGCTGATGCATTTGCTTGGCATTGAATTATTTGAGGTCGAAGACAATAAAATGCTGTATGATACGATTTTTGAATTTAAAACGTTTGAAGATACCGAAGCATGGCTGAAACATGAGATCATTCGGCCGATTATTGACCAGCTAGGTGCACGCGAGGAATCACAATACAAAAACATCTCAGAAAAGATCATCCATATCATTCATCAAGAATTCGACTCAGATCTCACATTGGATGAAATTGCCACACGCCTGCATTACAACCCAAATTATTTAAGCAGTATTTTTAGAAAGGAAATGGATATTTCCTTTAGTGAATATCTCTCATCCTACAGACACCATGTCGCCAAAAACTGGCTCGTGGAGACCGATATGTCCGTCAAAGAAATTTCGGAAAAACTGAAATATAAAAACCCGCAAAACTTCATCCGTTCCTTCAAAAAACTAGAAGGCACGACCCCTGGCAAATACCGTGACCAGAAAAAAGGCATATAAGACAAAAAGTCCCGCTCTCATAGGAAGCGGGACTTTTTTATTTAAACTGTTCATTTAAAATGCTGTCTTCTAGCACTGAAAGCGGCTCTCCGTACACACGTTCAATATGAGCTGCTCCCCAATCACATAGCGCATTGAGAATTCTTTCAAGCGACTGACCGTATTCACTTAATTCATATTCCACTTTAGGCGGCACTTGCTCATACACAATCCGGTTAATCACCCCATCACTTTCAAGCTCTCTCAGCTGTTGTGTAAGCATTTTTTGTGTGATGTTTGGCATGAGCCGCTTCAATTCACTTGTACGTTTTTTCCCATGTGTTAAATGACATAAAATCACGCACTTCCATTTTCCGCCAATGACCTCAAGGGTCGCTTCCACGGAGATATTATATTTTTTCTTTTCCATTAAATCCTCACTCCTCTTTATACGAACAGGCACTTTTTAGTACCTATATTACAAAAAAGTACGTACTTTTTTTTTCGTCATCTATGTTAGATAATAACTCTTGCCGATCGGCTTCGTCTATCAAAATGTCATCACAGAAGGATGTGAACTGATTCATGAAGAAAAAACAAAACCACTTTGCCCTTCTCGCACTAGCTATTAGTGCTTTTGCTATAGGAACCACTGAATTTATTAGTGTCGGTCTTTTGCCAATGATTTCGGAGGACTTTGGAGTGAGCGTCAGCCAGGCGGGCTGGACCGTCTCTTTATATGCACTTGGTGTGACATTCGGCGCGCCTATTTTGACTTCTCTGACTTCAACGATGAAAAGAAAAACATTGCTTTTGCTCATTATGCTCGTCTTTTTGATTGGAAATACACTTGCCACGATGGCTCCGACCTTTTCAGTACTTTTAATCGGACGGATCATTTCAGCCTTGTCCCATGGAATCTTTATGTCCATTGGCTCTACGATTGCTGCAAGACTTGTAGTGAAAGAAAAACGGGCAAGTGCGATTGCCTTCATGTTCACTGGATTAACAGTTGCTACTGTGACGGGCGTGCCATTCGGGACATTTCTTGGCCATGAGCTCGGGTGGCGGACATCATTCGGTGTGATTGTCATTATTGGTCTGATTGCACTAATATCTAACTATTTTCTTGTTCCATCTCAATTAAAGCAAGGCGTGAAAACATCATTTAAGGATCAAGCGGTCTTATTAAAAACAAAAAGAATCTTGCTTCTATTTGTCATTACAGCAACAGGATACGGAGGAACCTTTGTCGTCTTTACGTATTTATCCCCTCTCTTACAGCATGTGACAGGTCTTGCGCCTGGGGCGGTGGCATTGATCTTGCTTTTATACGGGATCACGATCGCAGCTGGAAATGTCATTGGCGGAAAGGCTGCTAATGAGCAGCCAATGAAAGCACTGATTTACATGTTTATCATCCAAAGCATCATTTTGTTTATCCTTAGCTTGACTGCTGGATTTACGGTGCTAGGCATCGCAACCGTCATGCTGATGGGACTGTTTGCTTTCATGAATGTACCAGGGCTTCAAGTAGCTGTCGTTGATTTTGCAGAAAGATACACACCAGGAGCAGTCGACGTCGCTTCCGCTATGAATATTGCTGCCTTTAATGCTGGTATCGCCATCGGCTCATTTTTAGGAGGCATCGTGACAGATACTCTTGGGCTTGTGCATACAGGCTGGGTCGGCGGTATCATGGTCCTCATCGCAGCGATTCTCACGATGATTAGTTTTCGAATGGAACAACAAGAACAAAATCAAACCATCTAAGGAGTGTTCAAAATGAATCATTTACAAAGTACAAAAACATTAAACAATGGGGTCCACATGCCAGGATTTGGTCTCGGTGTATTCAAGGTTGAAGATGGTGCAGAATTAATAGACGCCGTCAAAACAGCCATTCAAATAGGATATCGCAGTATTGATACAGCGGCTATTTATGGCAATGAGGAAGGGGTTGGACGAGGCATACAACTTGGTCTTGCAGAAACAGGACTGCGCCGCGAAGACCTCTTTGTGACATCAAAAGTGTGGAATGCCGATTTAGGATATGAATCCACTCTACAAGCATATGAGGAAAGCTTGAAAAAACTTCAGCTTGACTACTTGGATCTATATTTAATCCATTGGCCGGTTGAAGGAAAATATAAAAACGCTTGGCGTGCGCTGGAAACCTTGTATCGTGAAGGAAAGGTTAGAGCCATTGGTGTGAGCAACTTCCAGCCGCATCATCTAGACGAACTATTAAAAGATGCAGACATCATACCAGCCATCAATCAAGTCGAGTTTCACCCAAAACTAACGCAGGAAGCACTCTATACGTATTTGAACACACATGGTATTCAAATGGAAGCTTGGTCACCGCTAATGCAGGGGGAACTGCTTCATCATCCGGTGATCAAAGAACTCTCGGACACATACGGCAAAACACCTGCTCAAATTATTTTGCGCTGGGATGTGCAAAAAGGCGTCATTACCATTCCAAAATCAACGAAAGCGCATCGTTTAAAAGAAAATGCAGATATATTTGATTTTGTCTTATCTGATGAGGATATGAAACGTCTTTCTGACTTAAATGAAAACAAACGTATCGGTCCAGACCCAGACAACTTTGATTTTTAATAAAAACACCCCCGCTCTTTAACTGTGCGGGGGTGTTGATGTTGATCATTTTGATTTTTTAAAGGAAGCTTCATATTCTTCTATGATTTTATGACCACCATTTGATTTCCACTTCTCTACATCTTTCTTAAATTGATCTTCACTGATGTCTCCAAGAATGAACTTATAGGTCGCATCATCGATGATTTTTTTCAATTCATTTCCTCGTTCTGAGGCTGTTTCTGAATACAGGCTTTCAGCAGGGTTGGCGACGATGATCTTTTGATTGTCTTCTTCTAGCTCTTCATATTTTGTACGAACTGCATCCCCTTTATTTTTCAAGTAACGTTTATCAATGCCTACTAGACTGACAAGCGGCTGTACATCTGTCTGCCAGCTTTTCACTTGGCTTTCTTCCCTGACAAATGTATTCCCTTCTTCTTTCTTATAATGCTCACCATCTATACCGTACGTCATGAGACCATAGACATCTTCTTCTGCAATGCGATCAAAGAAGGCCAAAATTCGCTTTAATTCTGCCTCTGATTTCACGCTTGTTTTAGGGAATGCGAAGATGCCATTATGACCACCTGATGCCCACACCCGTTCTTTGCCATCTGGACCTTTGATTCGGTTCAAGATATCGACTTTCATGTTTTTATCTGTCGCGTCATCTCTCAAGTTCACAGCATCAACCATATTTCCAACATAGATTCCTGCTTTTCCTTGTGAGAATAATTCCTGCTGCTGTGTTTTGCTTGTCACAGGGAAGTCTTTGTTGATATAGCCATTATCACGCAGTTTTTTCATATAATTCATCGTATTCATGTACTCATCTGTCATAAAGTCTGGCGTGAATTTGCCGTTTTCTTCTTTCCAGTCTGTTGGCATTCCCTCATATGAACCAAGTGTTTTAAATGCGCCATAAATCAAATCGTTCCGATCCGTAAAGCCAATTGTATCCGCTTTTCCGTTTTGATTCGGATCTTTTTCAGTAAAGGCTTTCGCTACCTCATAAAGATCATCTAAGGTTTTTGGTGTATCCAAATTTAAATTTTCAAGCCAATCCTTTCGAATGACAATTCCTTGTCTTGAAAGTGGTCTCTCTCTATAAATGCCATAAAGCTTACCGTCTATAGAGGCGTTTTTATTAATCAGTTCGTTCATCTTACTTAAATTTGGATAATCCTTTAAATACGGACCAACTTCCCAGAACATACCTGATCTGAACGCATTAATAGCAGACGAATTCTTAATGTCTTGAATCGTCACGATCTGCGGCAAATTCCCGGCGGCAAGTGCAGAATTTAACCGGTCTTCCTTCACAGCATCCGGCACCCACGTAATATCAAGTTCTGTATTTGTGAGCTTCTCAATCTCTTTTAAAACCGAATCTTTCGGCGGCTGCTGATGATACAAAATGGCCATCCATGTCAGCTTCACTTTTTTGTCTAAATCAACCTTTTCATCTGATGAACTTGTTCCTTTGCTTGAACATGCGGATAGAATACCGCTTGCTGCAAATAACAGGACAAACGCAATCAACCATAATTTCTTTCTCCCCATAAGATCCCTCCGTTGTTCCTTCTTTTTAACCTTTTACAGAACCTAGTAATGCCCCTTTGTTGAAATGCTTTTGAATAAATGGATAGACAAGCAGAACAGGAATGGTGGCTACCACAATGACAGCCATTTTAATCGTTTGGTCTGGCGGTGGTGTGGATGATCCCATATCCGACATATCCCCTTGCATTCCGCTCGAAACAATGACAATCTGCCTTAGAAGTACCTGAATCGGCCATTTCACTGAATCATTTAAATACAGGATGGCGGTCATGTACGTATTCCAATACGTCACGGCATAAAAAAGTGAAATGGTCGCAATAGCTGGCAAAGAAAGTGGCAGCACAATTTTAAAGAAAATCCCTAAATCGTTACAGCCATCCATCTTTGCTGATTCCTCAAGGCTTGCCGGAATGTTTTGAAAGAAGTTTTTCAAAATGATCAAATTGAACGCATTGATCGCAACCGGTAGAATCAGTGACCAATAGGTATCAAGTAGACCAAGTGTTTTCACCACAATAAACGTCGGAATCATGCCTCCGCTAAATAGCATCGTGAAGACAACGAGAAACATCAATGTTCTCCGGCCTTTTAACTCCTGACGAGACAGCCCATATGCCATGAGTGAGGACAAAAACATGCTGACAGCTGTTCCAACGAGTGTCACAAGAATGGACACGATAAGGCTGCGGTACACAATATCCGTAGAGAAAATATACCGATAGGCCTCTAAAGAAAACGTGGTCGGGAACAAGATAAACTTCTTCGTGATGACCTCTTCTACTGTAGCAAAAGAGGCTGCAATGACATGGATGAACGGAAGCACACATATTAATGCGAACATGAGTAGAAAAGAGTAATTAAATAAGTTGAACAATCGGCCTTTAATAGAACGATCTATGTTCATCACACCCTTTCTTTGAAAGCGTTATCATTTTATCCGAAAATAAGCTGCAGCCTGTGACGATATCGTGATTAAAATGTAACAAATGGGGGAAGAAAGCGTCTATAATCATCTTGACAGTCCAACTGGGTCGATCCTGTCAGTCGTGCTTTTATGCTCATGAAACAAAAGAATAAGATCATCAGCTAATGACATGATTATGCCCTACGCCCGATCATTTTCTTCAAGGATTTCCGTCGTATTCACATCAGGTCTGTAGCCTAACTCCTGCTTCGTGTTTTCCGTAGACCAAGGCTTTTCTTCGTTTTCTGATACGGCATAATATGTCCCAAAGGGAACGGCCGTTTCAATCGCTGCCTTTATCATCCCTGCTAGATCTTCATGTGAAAGAAGTGTTCGTTTCGTCCGTTCTTTCTCGTGTAATGCCTCCATCTCATCTGTCACAACCGTTCCAATCCGTAAATTGATAACAGACATTCCCGTTTGATCGTGGAACAGACGGCCTAGCTGTTCAGAAGCAAATTTTAAAATGCCATAGACATTTTTAGTCGCAGGTACATCGTTTGTTGTAATATGTCTCCCTAGTAAGGAGCGTCCATCTTTTTCATAACGATCAGTCACATGATTGCTGCTTGCAAAAATGACTTTTCGTATGCCGAGACTTATAGCTGATCGAAACATAGAATAAGAGCTCCTCCAAAAAATATCATTCATTTTTTCAAACTCCTCATGATTCATCACATCATGCGTCATCTCCATGTTTAAAAGGTGTATGATGACATCTGTATCTCGCGGAATCGCCTCATATAATTCCTGTTCATTCGTTGCATCTGCAATAATAACTCCTTTTACACAGCTCGCTTGATCAATAATGGTGATCTCATACTCAGAAGAGAGCGTTTTTGTTAAAATACGGCCGATCACACCGCACCCGCCAATGATCGTGATCTTCTTCATGTGTCTCCTCCTTTCTAATGACGTAGTATGTCCAAGCCTTTATAGATTACAGCCATTTTTTTAAGAATCGAGTGGCCTCGTGACGCATAGCGGCTGTTTCAAAATGACCTGCATGAAGACCAACAAGCTGATACCGTTCTTTCAATGAAGCCGCTTGATAAGTTTGGCTCAATCCCTTTTGAATGCGTGCGACGCCTTCAGCAGGCGTGAGTGGATCAAGTTTTCCAACTAAGCTTAAATGCGGCCTTGGAAAAATCATTGCTTGAATATCAGCTGCCGTAAAGTGCTTTGCTAAGCTTGGTACATAGTAATAAAAGCCATGCCTGTCTAAATTGTTCGTTTCAATTAATGTGTGGTGATCGACCTGTGCACAAAGATCAATACACACACTGACCCTCTCATCAAGCGCAGCCGTCCACCAGGAAAGAAGCCCGCCCATTGACATTCCAAAAACAGCTAACCGGTCCGGCAGCACATCAGGTCGAGACAGCACATAATCAATTGCACACATGCTTTCATACAGCATCATGCCCCACATCACTTTCCCTGTTAAAAGCATTTCCTTAAAAATTTCACTTTCGGTTCTTCCTCTTCTCTCACCAAATCCTGCATGATCAATAGCCAGGACACTATAGCCTTTTGAGGTGAACTCTTTCGCATATGAAGGCTCTTGCAAATAATGAGCACCCTTGATGAGCTCTTCCTTCCCATCGACGTAGTTCCCACCATGAGAGTGCTGAAAGAGCACAACGGGTCTTTTTTTCACCGTATCCTTTGGCTTCACAAAATAAGCGGGCACTTCCTCCACACCATGAATTGAAAGAATGAGTGTTTCGACTACGTACGATTCACGATCCTCGATCTTTAACGTATATGCCTCCACGCGATGGCGTTCTGGCATTTCTCCTAACAGACTGAGCAGTTGTTCACGTTTGCTTTCCTTTTCCATTGACGTCACTCCTCCTTTTGTTGATCATCTGTTAACATACGAGATCGATAGTGCAATCACCTTGTTTTCGACAAAATTATGTCCCGGGAAATAAGGAACACCCACCGGTTCATACCGATGGGTGTCATCACTAATTCGCAACAATATTGACAAGCTTCCCAGGAACCGCAATCACTTTGCGAATGGTTTTCCCTTCAAGCTGTTCTTTTACACGTGCATCATTTTTCGCAAGCTCTTCTAACTGTTCTTTTGTTGCATCAGCAGGAACGGTTAATTTTGCTTTCACTTTCCCATTCAATTGTACGACAATTTCTACTTCATCGTCGACAAGCTTTGACTCGTCATATTGCGGCCATGCTTCATAAGAAATAGACCCTTCATGACCAAGTTTATTCCAAAGCTCTTCCGCTACATGCGGTGCAATTGGAGAAAGTAGTTTCACAAAGCCTTCTGCATATTCTTTCGGAAGTGTATCAGCCTTGTAGGCATCATTGATAAACACCATTAATTGTGAGATCCCTGTATTGAAGCGCAGGCCTTCATAATGGTCTGTTACCTTCATCACGGTTTCATGATAGCTTCGTTCTAATGCGCCTCCAGTTTGCTCCGTTACTTTATCACTGATTGTGCCATCTTCATTTGTGAATAGACGCCATACACGATCAAGGAAACGGCGAGCGCCATCAAGTCCTGTTTCAGACCAAGCGATTGATGCATCTAAAGGTCCCATGAACATTTCATAAAGTCGTAATGTATCCGCACCATGAGATTCTACGATATCATCTGGATTGACGACATTTCCTTTTGATTTACTCATTTTTTCATTATTTTCCCCAAGAATCATTCCTTGGTTGAACAATTTCATGAAAGGTTCTTTTGTCGGAACAACACCGATATCATACAAGAACTTATGCCAGAAGCGTGCATATAGAAGATGAAGTACAGCATGTTCTGCTCCGCCGATATATACATCAACAGGAAGCCATTTCTTTAGCTTCTCAGGAGATGCAAGCTCTTCTGAGTTATGCGGGTCAATATAACGTAAGAAATACCAGCAGCTGCCTGCCCATTGCGGCATTGTATTGGTTTCACGGCGTCCTTTTTTACCTGTAACAGGATCGACAACCTCAACCCAATCTTTAATATTGGCTAAAGGTGATTCACCTGTACCACTTGGCTTAATCTCAGTCGTCTTAGGCAAAATCAGTGGAAGCTCTTCCTCAGAAACAGCTGAAGAAGTTCCATCCTCCCAATGAATAATTGGAATTGGCTCACCCCAATAACGCTGGCGGCTAAATAGCCAGTCTCTTAAACGATAAGTGACTTTCTTTTCGCCTTTTTGATGTTCTTCCAGCCATGCAATGACTTTTTCAATCGCTTCTTCTTTTCCTAATCCATCGAGGAAATCAGAGTTAATGTGTTTTCCATCACCTGTGTAAGCTTCTTTTTCAATGTCTCCGCCTTCGACAACTGCCTTGATTGGCAGATCAAATGTTTTGGCAAATTCATAGTCACGCTCATCATGGGCAGGTACCGCCATAATCGCGCCTGTTCCATAAGTAGCCAGCACGTAATCTGCAATCCAGATCGGCATCTTTTCACCATTTAATGGATTGATGGCATAAGCGCCTGTGAAAATACCCGTCTTCGTTTTTGCAAGATCTGTCCGCTCTAAGTCGCTCTTAGATTGAATTTCTTTCATATATGCTTCGACTGCTTCTTTTTGAGCAGCTGTTGTGATTTTTTCAACAAGTGCATGTTCTGGTGCAAGTACCGCATAGGTTGCACCAAATAATGTATCAGGACGCGTTGTAAATACAGTAAACTGTTCATCATGTCCTTCTACTTCGAAATGAACATGTGCACCTTCTGAACGTCCGATCCAGTTACGCTGCATATCTTTAATGCTTTCAGGCCAATCAATGTCTTCTAAATCTTCTAACAGCCTGTCCGCATATGCCGTAATCTTTAGCATCCATTGCTTCATCGGACGTCTTTCAACCGGATGCCCTCCGCGTTCACTTTTTCCATCAATGACTTCTTCATTTGCAAGGACTGTACCAAGCGCTGGGCACCAGTTCACTGGTACTTCATCGATATACGCCAATCCCTTTTCGTACAATTTCAAGAAAATCCATTGTGTCCATTTATAATAATTTGGATCAGTCGTGTTGATTTCTCGATCCCAATCATATGAGAACCCTAGTGATTGAATTTGGCGGCGGAAGTTATTGATGTTCTCTTCTGTAAAGACCGCCGGATCGTTCCCTGTATCTAGTGCATACTGTTCTGCTGGAAGACCAAATGCGTCCCATCCCATTGGATGAAGAACATCATATCCCTGCATACGTTTCATGCGTGATAAAATATCCGTTGCTGTGTAGCCCTCAGGGTGCCCGACATGAAGTCCTGCTCCTGATGGGTATGGAAACATATCAAGTGCATAGAACTTTGGTTTATCTTCCGAGTCAGATGTGGCGAATGTTTTATGTGTCAGCCAATAATCCTGCCACTTCTTTTCAATTTCCCGATGCTGAAAACTCAATGTGAAAACCTCCTTTAATATGTACGGCTGTATCTGCTCAGATGACCACTGCAAGAATTCAGATTTTTCTAAAATCAACAAAAAACCCTCATCCCTGGAAAGGGACGAGAGATTTTTTGGTTCCCGCGGTACCACCCTTGTTAGCGTAACTTTCTGTTTGTACGCTCACTTAATATCTTTAACGCAGACATGCGACAGAAGCTTTAACGCAACTGCAACTCTGAGGCGAGTTCAGAAGCAGATTTGATTGACTTTCACCAGCCGTCAATTCTCTAAAGACAAATACTGCTTTCCTACTACTCCTCTTCACTGTTCTTATCGTAACCGTCATCTAAGTAGTATTTTATAGAATTATGATCATAAGTGCAAGCAGGTTTGTATACAATGGGAATGTACCCTAGATCAGGGTAAAGTAGAGGATATTATTCGTGTGGAGATCGGTTATGACGGTTGGAGTCTGCATTCTGTGAATGCTGTTCTCTTACAAAATCAAAGCTTCGCAGAACTGCTTCTCCTCCGTAACCTGAAATAATTGATAAGATGACCAAGTGCAGACTAGAATCGGGATTTGAGGATAAGACAAGCAGTGTAGCGGCAATCATCCCAACGAGCCAATCTTCAATAAACCCTAAATAAATAAACTTTTTTGTCATTCTGGGCTTCTCTAGCCTGCCTTTTTTCTTTACGTGACCGAGAATGCCCATGACCCCTCCAATGGCGCAAGCAATAATGACTTGTTGCAGCATTTTCATCACCTTCCTAAAGCCCTTAGAATAGTAAAGCGACTTCAGGCTGTCCAGCCCCCTGTAATGCCATTCTGCTGTTCCGTCATAATCCATGTAAAAGGTCTATTCTCTCTAACGAAGAAAAAAAGCTTGTTTCTTCCATTATATGTGAATGACCCAAAACAATCTTGATGCATTGGAATCATTTTTACCTAATTCATATTAACTATTTATGTCATTTTATGAATTATAAGCAATTGATTCCTTCTTTTTCTAAAGAAAAGTCTCCTTACTTACTATATTCTAATGGAGGACAAACTATGATGACAAATTTAACAAAGCCATTGCAATCGTTGAAACAGAACATATGTTATGTTACGTTAGTAAGGAATACCTTTGGTTGAAAAGACAACCATTTGATATGTCTGATAGCAGCAACAAAGGAGGGTAATATGGTCAGCTCGAACATCTTCGGCTTACAAAAACAGCTTGAACTCATAAAAAAAGCGCTAGATCATGCGCGGATCGGTGTTGTCATTACAGACCCTTCTTTAGAGGATAACCCTATCGTTTATGTGAATCATGGCTTTACACACATGACTGGATACAAACCAGATGAGATTCTTGGGCGTAATTGTCGATTCCTTCAAGGGAAAGACACAGATCAAAAGCAGCTCGATTTAATACGTCATGGAATACAGAATAAAACACCTATTACCACACAGCTAAAAAATTATAAAAAAGACGGTACTTTTTTTTGGAATGAACTCAATATAGATCCTCTATACATTGAACAAGATGATAAAACATTTTTCATTGGCTTTCAAAAGGATATTACGAAACAGAAAGAATATGAACAGCTCCTAGAAGATTCCTTACAGGAAGTCACCTCTCTTTCGACGCCAATCGTCCCAATCAAAAATGGTGTATCTGCTCTCCCACTCATTGGAAAACTATCTGAAGAACGCTTTGATGCGATTGTCGCGAAGTTAACTTGTATATTAGATGATTCAAAGGATGATTATTTAATTGTCGATCTTTCTGGTTTAATCGATGTCGATGATTCCGTTGCAGCACGCATTTTCAAGCTGCATCGTCTTCTTAATCTAACCGGAACCGAACTGATCATCACAGGGATCAAACCGCAGCTTGCAATGAAAATGAAAGACTTGGATACAGATTTTCAGGATACAATCACTTATTTGACGGTTAAGGAAGCAATCAAAGGATTACCATTAGCTGAAAACCCTGTGTAAAACAGGGTTTTTTTAGTTGATACGCCCCCTAAAAATGGAAAAATGAGGTATGATAGGTGTAATGAAAGATGTAGGGGGGCTACTAGATGATGATGTTACTCATCATAGGTCTTTTATGTGTTTGTTTTGCCATAGGATATGCCGTCAATTTCTTATTACTCAAACACCAGAATGCGCAGATCTTTTCAAAGAAACTATTTTATCCTTTCTTGATCTTGGGTCTCATCTTTTCCATTATGTCATTACCGTTTGCTGCCACAGATGCACCGAAGGCACAAGCAGATCCATCTTCAGAACAGCTGTTAAAGGATCAAAAGCAGCTCACATCTGACATAACGCGCTTAAAAGCTGATAAAGAGGAACTTACCGCTTCTTTAGAGGACGCAACAAAGGATAAAGAAAAACTAGCGAAAAAGCTAGAAACCATCACCTCAGAAAAAGAAACAGTCAAAAAGCAAGAAAAGACCATTCAAGCGCTTGAAGAGAAAATAGACAAGCTTGCCTCAAGCATTGAAACACTTAAAAAAGAGAACAAGAAAAATAGCAGCGATACGGAGTCTTCTACCGTTCAGCGCTCCGCTCCTAAAGATGAAGGAAAAAGTACAGGCGGTCATGAATCACAGAAGGAAACAAAAAAAGAATCTGCAGCCTGTAACATTAAAGGAAGTGTCAACGGTATTTATCACACACCGAGCAGCAGATACTACTCTAGAACCAAAAATGTAACCAAAATGTTTTGCTCCGTAGAAGAAGCAGAGCGTGCAGGGTACCGGGCACCTAAGCAATAGCCATTTTTGTCACGAAAAAAAGAACCTCCTGTCAGCCCAATTGGGTGCCTTAGGAGGTTCTTTTTTTAGATTTCTCTTCTTAATGCTGCTAATACATTCGTTTTTGTTGCTTTACGTGCTGGGTTGAGCCCTGAAAGGATCGCTACCCCTGCGCTAATCACTGTTGCCGTAATCACAAGGCTGAGTGGAATGTAGGAGAAGGTGATCGAGAATTGATCACTTGACCCTCCCTCTGACATGGACGACAAAATAGCTGGAATGATTAAATTGACGGCGAAACTAATGATATATGAGATGATAATTCCGATGATTGACCCAATCGCCCCAATATAAGCACTTTCCATCAGGAACATTCGCTTGATAATCGATGGATTCGCGCCAATGGCTTTCATAATACCAATCTCTTGTGTTCGCTCTGTTACTGCCATTGTCATCGTATTAAAAATACCAATTGCAGAAATAATGACCGCAATACATCCAACAAAAATAAGTCCAATTTTGAAGACTGTAAAGAACATATCCATACCTTCAAGCTGATTCGTCACAGAGATGACTTGGTAGCCCTCATCTGTCAGCTTATTCGTGAGTGCACCGACATTGTCGAATTTATCTGCATAAACAGAAGTCATTTTCTCGACATTTCCTGCTTCAGGAGACAGATCGAGTATTTGACCAAATTCCTTTTCATACGCATTCGGAATAAAAATTTTATGATCCTCTTGCCACTCCAGATTCGGCTTTTTCAACACACCTACTACACGGAAATCAAATGTTTTTTCTTTGACGACTTCATTTTCTTCATTGAGTTTTGGTACTTTGACTTGAATCACTTTATTTAAAATATCTTTCGTGTAGCCCTTAGGCTCCTTTGGCATTTCTTCACCATTTGATGTCTGATTTAATTTTTTTTCATAGGCTTGGCGTTCTTTTTTTGTCCACAGTTGTTCAGCCATATGATACCCGACCACAATTTCGTTCGCTGATGTTGGGACTTTCCCTCGGTCTAGCTCAAGCCCTGCTTCTTTTTCTTCTTTCATATCGGTTAGAGCAGCCTGCGTTTCACCTGAGCGATCATCGAGCTCGACGTTTACCGTTGGAATGAGCGCCGTTCTCGAGACGACAGATTTCACATGATCATATTTCTTTAAATCATCTACTTTGACGTCACCTTTTTCCTTGCCTAACACTTTCACTTCTGTGATGATTTGCTGTTTCATGATTTCATCTTGCGCCGATTTTTGCAGACCAAAACCAACAGATGCTAAAACGATTAAGAAAGAACATGCCATTGTCGTCGCAAGAATGGTCATAAACACACGCAATCTATTTTTCTTCATGTTTCTTCTAATGAATTTGACCTGATCTCTAAATTTCAATGGATTGTTCCCCTTTCTTTAATACACCATCATGAAGCTGGAACGTGGTATCTGCGATTGAAGCGACTTCATCGTCATGTGTAATAATAACAAACGTGATTCCTTTTTCACGATTGAGCTGCTGGATAAAGGCTAAAATTTCTCCTTCGGTTTCTGAATCTAGACTGCCTGTTGGTTCATCCGCTAAAATAATAGATGGATTTAAAATCAAGGCTCTTGCAATACTCACACGCTGCTGCTGCCCGCCTGACAACTCATTCGGGTAATGCCCTGCATGATGTTCTAGACCTACTCGTTTCAGCATTTCTTCTACTTTCGCCTTTCGTTCAGACGGCTTCACACCTTTTAAAGTGAGCGGAAGTTCAACATTTTCATACGTCGTTAAGCTCCCGATCAATTGAAAGCTTTGAAAGATAAAACCAAAATGATCTAAGCGGAAGTCCGCCCATTCTTTTTCATTAAAGCCAGTCACATCGGTCCCATCAATGACAATTTGTCCGCTCGTTGGCGTAATATATCCTGAAATTAAGTTCAATAAGGTCGATTTCCCCGAACCGCTCCGACCCACAATACAAGCAATGTCGCCTCTTTTGATGGATAGGTCAATCCCTTTTAGCACAGGAATCTCATTCTCTCTGCCTTTTTTACCAATTGTAAACACATGATCTAACGCTTGAACCTGAATCATCTCTACTCCCCTACTCTCTGTTTATCTTTTTCGATATATTAAGAAATAACTTGTTAGTGCGCCTACAGCTCCACCAATAAGCATGCCAGCGATATAACCAAATATAGAATTATCTGAAGAAAATCCAACCCAGCCAAATCCTAGAACACCGAAGACAATAACCATAATCTGAATGGGCCGGTCGATTTTTTGATAAAGAAAGAAACGGCCATTTCGTTCAATTGGATGTTTTATAAAGCTAATTAAACCAATTAGATAAAATAGAACCATCATGACAATAGGGATAATAATTTTTTCACCCGAGAACCAATGAGGATAATCAGATTGGAAAGGTTCAGTTGTAATGTAAATAATTGGAGACATAGGCGATATCAAATGAACGAAGCTCTTATCTAACCAATCCCCACTTGTCTTCAAGATAAAATCTAAATGAACAATCGGTAATCCGATCACTAAAAAGGGTAAAATAGCTGTGCTGAACCCAACAATTGCTTGTGAAATGGAACTTCCGGTTAAAGTACCAGCTGCAAAAAATAAACTATAAAACATTAAGGAGGTCACAAATGAAATGACATAACCGCTATGAAAGCCAGATGTCTCTAGTGGATTCAGTCCCAAAATAAGTAAATACGTAAGAACATACGATACGGCATGAACGATTGCAATGATTCCAGCACCTAAGAAAAACTTTGTATGATATATTGTACTTCTGTTAAACGGCAAAGATAAGGTAAAGTCCATATGCCCTTTATTTCTCTCAAATCCTAGCTGAATGACAGCAAAGAAGACCCCCATTAACCAAGAAAGGGAGAGAAACACATCTGTATTAAAGAAATAAGAAAAACGCGGTGAATCTACAATACACTCTGCATCCTTTAGACATGTTTGAAAAGACGAATATTCCATTAAGAATGCAAAGGGCGTTGCAAACACCGCAACCAGCATGACTAAAATAAATGTCAGCTCTGATTGCTTCCATTCCTTATATAATAATTGCCGCTTCACCATCTCCGTTTCCCTCCAAACTTTGCAATGAATACTTCTTCTAAATTGACAGGCAGTTCATGCCATACTTTTGGTTGCAGCGACTTTAAGTACTCTTTAGCCTCTACATCGGTTTTAAGAACAAGCGCTGTATAAAAAATGCCAGCTTGATCTAATATAGCAACACCATTTTTTCGTATACTCAAGTTCATATCTTCTTCAAAAGCCATCTGGATTTTGAGATAATCATTCTTTAATTCATCAAGATCCATGACACTTGTGAGTTGATTTCCTTCTAAAAACCCGATTCGGTTACACATACGCTCAATATCCTCTAATCGGTGCGATGTGATGAGAATCGACGTTTCACGTTCCGCTACCTCGTCGATCATGAGCTGAAGAACATCATTTCTTGTGACGGCATCAATACCATCTGTCGGTTCATCTAACAGAATCACGGCTGGCTTGATCGCAAAGCTTAAAATTAATGAGAGCTGCTTTTTTAACCCTGTCGATAGTTCACGGTATTTTACTTTTTCCGGAATTTCATAGCGGTTCACAAGCTCATTGGCATATGTCACGTCAAACTTCGGATAAATATGCTTTAACAGCTGGACAAGCTGCCCGTAATTGTATCTGTCAAAGTAGGGATTGACGACTGGCATATACACAATATTTTGCTTTACTAACGGGTGGTCTTTCACAAGCACGTCTTTAAAATAAATCTCTCCTTCATCTGGAAGAAGAATTTGCTGAATCAAGCGGAGAAGTGTTGTTTTACCAGAGCCATTCCTGCCAAGCAAACCAAAGATCTCACCTTCGCCTATTTTGAAGGAAACGTTACTGAGTACTTCACGACCATTTAATGTCTTCGATACATTTCTAACCTCAATCAACTTTTTTTCCTCCCTCAAGACTTGAGCCGATCTCTTCTATCCATTCCTTCAGTTGTTGAATATCAATACCGGCATAATGAGCTTCTATAATGAGTTGTCTTAATTGCTCCTTCATCTCCAATACCTTCCCTTCATTCAGCTTTAACTGAGCCTCTACTGTTACATACGTACCGCGACCTCTTAGTGTTTCAATAATCCCTTCCCGCTCAAGCTCCTTATATGCTTTACTGACGGTGTTTGGATTGGCGATGATAATAGTGGCGAGCTCTCTGACAGAGGGCAGTTTGTCACCAGGCTTCATTACACCTTTTAGACATAAAATTTTGAGTTGCTCAATGATTTGTTCATATATTGGCGCAGCGCTTCGTGGATCTATTTGAATCATGACGGCTCCCTCTTTCCTCATTCATGCTTTTGCAGTCCTATTGCTTGTTCATGCCCTTGCATTAAAGGGATTGAATTAAGTATCAAATCTTTTTGAACTTCAAAACCAATGAAAACGAGAACGAAAAAAAATGTACATGCTAACACAACAGCCAGCACCATCCACTTCAAATTGATTGGTTTTTTTTCTTTTTTCATGGTTGAACACCTTTCTTCACTTTTTAAGTGTCTTTAGTGTATTAGTTGATGTAGTACACTCAATACAATATAGACACTCAAATAAAAAATCAATAGCCTATCAAAAATAAAAAACAGACCCTTTAAAAAAGGATCTGTTTATCATTCGTTGTCGTAAGAAATACCTAAAATCATTTGATTTTGCAAGCTTTGAATTTGAACACGCGCCCTATCTAACCGCTCTCTTTGCTGGTCATTGGCGATATCTTTTAATTTTTCTAATTCGTTGACTGCATCTTCAAGCATAAGCTGCGCCTTAGAAAATTCGTCCTCATTATAATGCTCTTGGCGTAAGTTCAAATCAAATTGCTCATTTGCAAACTCAAGGGTTTCAGTACTTTTTTGGATAAATTCGTCGATCGACTGCCTTGTTGCCATCCTGCATTCCCTCCATTTCATCATTGCTCACGCCTATTTTGCCCACGTAAAGCTTTTTCACTAAAGAAAATGTTGGACAGATTCAATTGTCCTCCTTCATGATTTTTGTTAAACTTTAAGGATGCCTATTATTACGCAAGGAGGTTACTGACTTGGATCAGCATAACCCTTTTTTATATTCAAACAGCGAAAAACGCTATCACACATGGAACTATCATTTGCGAGAGCACTTTGGTCATAAAGTATTTAAAGTGGCATTAGATGGCGGCTTTGACTGCCCAAACCGTGATGGTACTGTAGCCCACGGAGGCTGTACATTTTGCAGTGCCGCAGGATCTGGTGACTTTGCAGGAAACCGGGCGGATGATCTCGTCACTCAATTTAACGAAATCAAAGACCGGATGCATACAAAATGGAAAGACGGAAAATATATGGCGTATTTTCAGGCGTATACAAACACACACGCCCCGCTTCCTGTTTTAAAGGAAAAATTTGAAACCGTGATGAATTTGGATGGTGTGGTTGGTTTATCTATTGCGACAAGACCTGACTGCCTGCCAGATGACGTGGTGGAGTATTTAGCTGAATTAAATGAGCGCACTTATCTCTGGGTAGAGCTTGGTCTTCAAACGGTTCATGAACGGACAGCGATGCTCATTAACCGTGCCCATGATTATGAATGCTACGTAGAAGGTGTAGAAAAACTGCGAAAACACGGCATTCGTGTCTGCTCGCATATCATCAACGGCTTGCCTCTTGAAAACCGGGACATGATGATGGAGACAGCAAAAGCTGTTGCTGATTTAGATGTGCAAGGAATTAAAATTCATTTGCTTCACCTTTTAAAAGGAACCCCAATGGTCAAGCAATATGAAAAAGGCAAATTGGAGTTTCTAAGCCAGGAAGAATATGTCCAGCTTGTTTGTGATCAGCTAGAGATCCTGCCGCCAGAAATGATTATTCATCGTATTACAGGCGATGGCCCTATTGAATTAATGGTCGGTCCAATGTGGAGTGTAAATAAGTGGGAAGTATTAAATGCCATTAATGCTGAGCTTGAAAGACGTAACAGCTACCAAGGCAAACGTTTCGTCAGATTGGAAGAAGCAGCAAAATGATCTTGAAACGCATGCTCCCTTTTAGTAAAGAGCTGTTAGAACGGGCTTGTCAAAAAGGCGACATCGTCATTGATGCAACGATGGGAAATGGCCACGATACACTCTATTTAGCTGATCTTGTCGGTCATGATGGACAAGTTTTCGCATTCGACGTACAAGAAGAAGCCATACAGCAGACGCGCCAAAGGCTTGGCGAGGGATATCCATATGTTCATCTGATTCACGATGGTCATGAAAAACTGGCTCAACACTTGCCAAGAGATGTATATGCACATATCTCTGGTGCGGTGTTTAACCTTGGGTACTTGCCCGGAGGCGATAAAGCCGTCACTACTCATGCCGATACAACCATTGAAGCCATTGAGCAGCTCCTCGACTGGCTTAAACCCGGAGGTCTGATCGTCCTTGTGATTTATCATGGACACCCAGAAGGGAAAAGAGAAAAAGAAGTGCTTCTCGACTATTGCAGATCACTTCCTCATGAAGAGGTACAAGTTTTATCATATCAATACATGAATATTCAAAACGACCCGCCTTTTGTGGTCGCCATTGAAAAAAAGCTAAAGCTCAAATCCTAATGGATTTGAGCTTTTTTATGAGGATTTCATCCAAGGCATTTTCTGATAGGTCCGGTAAGCTCTTCCGTTGATATAGAAAAAGAACGATGTTTTCCCGCTTGATTTGATCAGCCGTTTTGCCAGCTTATTCATCTCTTTTTGGGCTGTTACTTTTTCATCGGACAAATAGACTGCCAATAATCCTCTGTTAATTAATTTGTGAAAGTTTTCGTGCGGAATGCCTTTCAGCTGTTCATCCGCTTTTTCAATAAAATGCTGAAGTCTATCCATCATCTCATGATGAGAGGCATAGTAGGAGCAAAAGTTCAGATCTCCTCCAAGCCGGTCCTCTTCTTGGTCAATTAGATAATCAAGTAAAATGTGCAGACCTTGAATATAAGGGAAATAGCTTTCGTAAATTTGCTTCGCCTGCTTTTCTGTAAAGTCCGGCTGCAGCGCGTACGCCACAAGACAGAAAATCCCTAACGTTGATCCTGCACAAGCTGAAAATTCATACCATTCCATCTTAGGCAAATCCTTTTCATATTGGCGGAACCATGACTCTAGTCGAGGCACACGTTCATGAGGGACCACGTGTTTATGTACTTGTAAATCACTATAATAATCACACAGCGTGTGTAAATACGGCTGAATAATCGAATAATGCTCAAGGCGTGACAGCACGTCTTGACATGTGCGGACAAGCGCATGTAAATACCCATGATCCTCTTGCTCATCACGGAATTGATAATACGGCTTGAGCTCAGCATGAATATCAAGCGCATCTCTCATTGCTTGATGCAGCATATGAAAATCTTTTGGATCAAGCGACGTACTGCGGTCACATAGGTTATCTAAGTAATCACTGATGGTTTGATACGCCACAATGAATTCAATACACGTTTCTTTCGCCTCACCTGCTAGAAGAGATAAAATACCTCCGCCTTCGCAGTGAAAGGTTTTACTCGATATGCTTGCTAATGCCTGCGTTCGCAGTTCTTCATTTTCAATCATTTCTGCATGAGCTCGCCACTTTTTTAGCTCCTGATGAACAAGCGGAAAAATATCTTTATACACCTTTGTCATCAGTGCAAAAGGACGCTCTGGTACTGACAAATCAATCCACCCCTAACTTAAAAGCTCACCATCAAATATATTGATCTGTAAAGGCTCTTGCTGCCTTAAACACATCTTCTCTTTCCGGTTCATTAAAAATTTCGTGATACAGCTCTTCCCATTCACGATATGATTTATTGGTTGATTCAATGCCATTGAACCATTTGATCACCCTCGTTTTATCGACGATTTTATCATCGCCCGCCTGCATTAAAAGGAGCGGAATCGATTTAAAGACATTCGTAGGCTGCATGGCTGCATCAATATTTTTGATCAGCTCTCGGTACCAGCGAACCGACACCTTTGTTACGTAAAGGGAATCATTTGAGTCTGCCTCAATCACAGCCTGATTTCGTGTGGCTAGTTCAATCGACAGCCCTGACTCGACTTTAAAGGACGGTGCGAGCACATTTAGACCTTTTGATGCAAAATCCATTAGCTTCTTCGGTTTAAATTGCAGACCTAAACAAGGTGATGATAAAATAAGGCCATCAATCTTCGTATGGGTATACTGCTTGACCCACTCAATTGAAATGAGTCCGCCCATACTGTGTCCAAGTAAAAAAGTAGGAAGTCTGAATGATTTCGCATGTTCGATCCATTCATCTACTGTATCAATGTATTCTTGAAACGAACGAATGTGGCCGCGCGCACGTGTCGATGTCCCTTGCCCAGGGAGGTCACCCATGACGACGTGATAGCCGGCATTTCGCCACATTTCGATCACCCATTTATATCGGCCGTGATATTCACTCGCACCATGTACAATCACAATTGTACCAACTGGTCTTTCAGCATGCCAAGTCCACAAAGTAAACACCTCACAAATGTTGTATTAAGAAAGGAAGTCGAAAAAGTGATTTATCCATATCATCAGTTTACACCTGAGATTCATGAATCGGTCTTTGTTGCAGATAACGCCACCATTACTGGAGATGTCACGATTGGAGAATATTCGAGCGTGTGGTTCCAAACCGTCATCAGAGGCGATGTCGCTCCTGTGAGAATTGGAAAAAACGTCAATATTCAAGATTTATCCTGTCTGCATCAAAGTCCTGGAAAAACACTTCTTATAGAAGATGGTGCTACCATTGGACACCAAGTCACATTACATAGCTCAATCATTCGAAAAAATGCCCTCATTGGTATGGGGTCTATCATTCTCGATGGTGCAGAAATTGGCGAAGGTGCCTTTATCGGTGCAGGTAGTCTTGTCCCTCAAGGAAAGGTCATTCCAAAAGGATCACTCGCTTTCGGCCGTCCAGCCAAGGTCGTCCGGCAGTTAACAGATGAAGATATCCAAGACATGGACAGAATCCGTAGAGAATATGTAGAAAAAGGACAATACTATCGTTCCCTTATATCCCGTTAACATCATACGCGTATCTTCACTTTATCATGTTTTTTTCAGGATATTAAGCAATAACTATGAACCGCTTGTTATTTTACCCTTTTCCGCCGCTTTCTATCATAACAAAAAAGGTTTTCAGCTTTGTGCTGAAAACCTCAGATTGTTGACAAAGGGCTAAAATGACTTTTATTTTAGCCCTTTGTCTTCTTTTCTGCGTGATAGAAAACCTTTGCAGTCTAGAAAGGACGAGTACTGGCGCGGAGCGAATTTGACATTCGTGAGCACCAGCACGCAGGACTGACACCGAATGCGAGGGTTTGTCTACACGCTGAGGTTTTCAGCTTTGTGCTGAAAACCTTTTTTCATTAACTAAAGATAACTTCTTTCGGTTGATGATTCAACTGCTCTGGATCAATGCTGCGCTCCACATAAATGCTGTGCCAAATCATAAAGATAAGGACGGTCCAAATCTTACGGCTATGATCTGCTTTACCAGCACAATGCTCATTTAATAAATCAAGCACATACTCTTTGTTAATGTATTCATCTGTTTGACTGTTTTTGATGATGTCTTTTGCCCAAGCATTCATCTCATTTTTCAACCAATGACGAATTGGCACAGGGAAACCAAGCTTTTTACGGTTTAACACATGGTCAGGCACAATGCCTTCTGCTGCTTTACGCAATAAATATTTCGTTGTGCCATCTTTTGTTTTCAGCTCTTCTGGAATTTTAGAAGCCGCTTCAAAAACGACCTTATCAAGGAATGGAACACGAAGCTCAAGAGAATTCGCCATCGTCATCTTGTCTGCTTTCAATAAGATGTCTCCGCGCATCCACGTATGGATATCAACATATTGCATTTTGTTAATATCACTGTAGCCTGCGCTTTCCTCAAAGTATGTCTTCGTTACGTCACGATACGTGATGCTTGGATCATAATGCTTTAAGAGGTTTTTCTTCACTGGCTCTTCAAAGATTTTCGCATTACCGATATAACGTTCCTCTAATGGCGTACAGCCGCGAACGATAAAGCTCTTCCCTTTCATTCCTTCTGGCATTAAACGAGCCAGACGAAGAAGAAGCTTTTTCAGCATAGATGGTACAGATTCAAATGGTTTAAGAGAAATAGGCTCACGGTAAATATTATATCCACCGAACAGCTCGTCCGCTCCTTCACCTGAAAGAACAACCGTCACTTGTTTCTTCGCTTCTTTTGCCACGAAATACAATGGAATCGCCGCCGGATCAGCTAAAGGATCGTCTAAATGCCAGACAATCTTCGGAAGCTCGTTCATATATTCCTCTGGAGAAATGACGGCGCTGAAGTTTTGTAAGCCTAGCTTATCAGCTGTTTCCTTCGCGACATCGACTTCACTAAAGCCATCTTGCTGGAAGCCAACAGAGAATGTCTTCAGTTCAGGGTGTAATTCCTTTGCGACAGACACGATGAAGGAAGAATCAATACCACCTGAGAGGAATGAACCAACAGGTACATCACTTCTCATGTGAACTTTCACAGAATCATAGATCGCATCACGTACTTCTTCGATTAACTTCTGTTCTTGTGTTTGCTCAGGCTTGAATTGAACTTTCCAGTATGTCTTAAATTCGATCTCCTGTCCTGGGCGTAAAATAAACTGATGACCAGGCTCAACTTTATGCACCTTTTGATCAAGCGTATTTGGCTCAGGAACGAATTGGAACGACATGTACTGCTGCAATGAAGTCTCATCAAATAAAATGTTCTCGTTCACAGCCATCAAGCTTTTGCGCTCAGACGCAAAATACACTTGCTCATCCATTTGTGTAAAATAAAGCGGTTTGATACCAAAAGGATCTCTTGCGCCATATAATTGCTGCGCTTCTTTATCCCAAATTAAAAATGCAAACATGCCGCGAAGCTTAGAAGCCGCTTCTTCTTTATAATGACGGTATGTGGCAAGCAGTACTTCCGTATCAGAATCTGTGCTGAACGTATAGCCCTTTTTCACAAGCTCTTCCTTCAGCTCCACATAGTTATAAATTTCCCCGTTAAAAATAATCCAATACTTTTCATCTTCATAAGAAAGCGGCTGCTTTCCGTGCTCAACATCTATAATACTTAAACGTCTAAATCCAAATCCTACATGCTCATCATGAAAGTAACCCTCATCATCCGGACCACGGTGAACGATGAGACGATTCATTTGTTTAATTAACTCTTCCTGCTCAGTAGTTTCGGACAATGGACGGTGATTAAACACACCAACAAACCCACACATATTATTGCCTCCACGTTATGTTATTTCTTAAAAGTAGACCTATAATTAGACAGTTATTTGTCCGATTTTGTTTCACATTTTTTCGCTTATTGTAGAATTTTTTTTAATCAAAAGGAAAACCGCTTAAAATAAGCGGTTTTATATGTTGTTATTGTCCTAATGCTTCCTTGCGAAGTGTATCGGCTTTATCCGTTTTTTCCCACGGAAGATCTAAATCATGACGGCCGAAATGTCCGTATGCAGCTGTTTGTTTGTAGATCGGACGACGCAGGTCAAGCATTTTAATAATGCCAGCTGGACGAAGATCGAAGTTCGCACGAACCACTTCAATTAATTTTTCTTCAGAAGCTTTTCCTGTTCCGAAAGTATCAATTGAAATCGATACAGGCTGTGCAACACCAATTGCATAAGCAAGTTGTACTTCACAAGAATCTGCAAGGCCGGCAGCTACAATGTTTTTCGCTACGTAACGAGCAGCGTATGCCGCTGAACGGTCAACCTTTGTTGCGTCCTTCCCAGAGAAAGCACCGCCGCCATGACGAGCGTATCCGCCATACGTATCAACGATGATTTTACGTCCAGTTAAACCAGCATCCCCTTGAGGTCCACCGATCACGAAACGGCCAGTTGGGTTAATAAAGTATTTTGTCTGTTCATCAATCAGTTCACTTGGAACGACAGGGCTGATGACATGCTCTTTTAAGTCGCTTTGAATTTGTTCAAGCGTCACTTCTGGTGCATGCTGCGTAGAAATAACCACTGTATCAATACGAACAGGTTTATTTTGATCATCATATTCTACTGTTACTTGTGTTTTTCCATCTGGACGTAGATAAGAAAGTGTTTGATCCTTGCGAACTTCAGTTAAACGGAGAGATAATTTATGCGCTAGTGAAATCGGCAGCGGCATAAGTTCTTCGGTTTCGTTGTTGGCAAAACCAAACATCAATCCTTGGTCACCTGCACCGATCGCATCAAGTTCTTCTTCAGTCATTGTGCCTTCACGTGCTTCAAGCGCTTTGTCTACACCTTGCGCAATATCAGCAGACTGTTCATCAATAGATGTGAGCACTGCACATGTTTCCGCATCAAAACCATATTTCGCACGCGTGTAGCCAATTTCCTTAATCGTGTCACGCACCGTCTTTGGAATATCGACATAAGTAGACGTTGTAATTTCTCCGCTTACTAATACGAGACCCGTTGTAACAGAAGTTTCACAGGCAACACGTGCATTTGGATCTTTCTTTAAAATTTCATCCAAAATGCTGTCTGAAATTTGATCACAGATTTTATCCGGATGTCCTTCTGTCACTGATTCTGAAGTAAATAAACGACGATTTTGACTCATAATGGCTATTTCCTCCTGTACAAGACCACATCATCCCAAGATGAGGCCTCCAATATGATACGGAACTCGTTCCCTCTTATATTTGAAAACGTTTCTATTAGAGATGTTATTGGCAATTTGTTCATATGATGTCCCAAAAATAAAAAAACCATTTCCTTCATTGCGAGGAAAGGGTCTGGGATCGCATGCCTTTCACTCTTATCGCTCAAGGTGTTCTTGTACCTTGCATCAGGTTAGCACCTTGGTTTCTCAGCATATTCATGCCTTTTCATAAGAAACCGGTTGCTGGGCTTCATCGGGCCTGTCCCTCCACCAACTCGGGATAAGAGTATCCGTTCAATAAGATATCTTATCTTAAACACTTGCGTCATGTCAATGCTTCATCAGAATTATCTTCCCTTTTTTTCACCACAATATGAGCATCACCAAAAAGCATATTTTCATAGCAGAAATGAAAAAACACACACAAAAATATTTAAATAGTATAGACTATTGTTATGAATGTGTTATACTAATTGAAACAAAACAAATTCAACGGTAAAGGAAGGGTTTTTTTATGAACTCAGTGGATTTAAAAGAAGATTTGCAGTCATTGCTCTCATTAGAAAATACGCACCAAAATTTATCTGTTCCGAAACTTGTTGAAAAGATTTTGGCACGTGATGAAGGCGTTTTAACATCAACAGGAGCTGTCCGTGCTACAACGGGTGCCTACACAGGACGTTCGCCTAAAGATAAATTTATCGTGAAAGAAGAAAGCTCTGAACATAAAATTGATTGGGGTCAAGTCAACCAGCCGATTTCTAAAGAAGCATTTGACCGTTTATATACAAAGGTTGTGTCATACTTAAAAGAACGTGATGAACTATTCGTCTTTGAAGGATTTGCCGGCGCAGATGAAAGATACCGTATGCCAATTACAGTGGTAAACGAATTTGCATGGCACAATCTCTTTGCAAAGCAACTATTCATCAGACCTGACGGATCAACACCTTCTTCAAACGAAAAACCATTCACCATCTTATCTGCACCGCATTTTAAAGCAGATCCTGAAACAGATGGCACAAACTCTGAAACGTTTATTATCGTTTCTTTTGAAAAACGCACCATTCTGATCGGTGGAACAGAGTATGCAGGAGAGATGAAAAAGTCCATCTTCTCTGTCATGAACTACCTGCTTCCTGAGCAAGATATTTTATCCATGCACTGCTCAGCAAACGTCGGTCAAGAAGGCGATGTCGCACTATTCTTCGGCCTTTCAGGTACTGGGAAAACGACGCTTTCTGCAAGTGCAAGCCGCAAGCTGATCGGTGACGATGAACACGGCTGGTCTGGCTCAGGAGTCTTCAATATTGAGGGCGGATGCTATGCGAAATGTGTGAACTTAAGCGAAGAAAAAGAGCCGCAAATCTACAAAGCCATCAGCTTTGGATCAGTTCTTGAAAATGTTGTGCTTGATGAAGAAACACGTGAAGCAGATTATGATGATACGTTCTTCACTGAAAACACACGAGCTGCTTACCCAATCGAAATGATTGATAACATCGTGAAGCCAAGTATCGCAGGACACCCATCTGCCATTGTCTTCTTAACAGCTGATGCATTTGGCGTTTTACCTCCAATCAGCCGTTTAACAAAAGAACAGGCGATGTACCATTTCTTGAGCGGTTACACAAGTAAATTAGCAGGAACTGAGCGCGGTGTCACATCACCAGAAACGACATTCTCTACTTGCTTTGGTTCACCATTCTTGCCGCTTCCAGCTCACGTCTATGCTGAAATGCTTGGCAAGAAAATTGATGAGCACGGCGCAAAAGTATTCCTTGTGAATACAGGCTGGACTGGCGGAGGTTATGGTACAGGCAAACGTATGAACCTAGCGCATACAAGAGCAATGGTGCAAGCAGCGATCGAAGGCGACCTCGACAACGCCGAAATGATCACTGATGACATCTTTGGATTACACATCCCGCTTCATATTCCTGGCGTACCAGATGAAGTGCTTCAACCATCTAAAACATGGGATGACCAAGAGGCTTATCAAGAAAAAGCACACTTCCTTGCCAATGAATTTAAAAAGAACTTCCAAAAATTCAGCCATGCAGCAAGTGACATTGAAGCCAAAGGCGGACCACTCGTATAATCAAATGACAAAAGCTGAGGGGAATCATTCCCTCAGCTTTTTTTGTTAGTTCGTTGAATGTAATGATACGAGACGGTAAGTCACCTTTGTCACATTGTCTGTAAGCTCTAGCTTTTCAACGAGTGCTGTCCCTGTTTTTTCTCCGTCTTTCGTTTTACGCACCTCAAGCGGAATATTTAATGGATAAATGCGGTACCCTTCCTTCATGAGTTCAAATACATTCTCTTCAATTCTTGTCTCTTTTCCCTTCGTGACAATCATTGTATTAAATTCAACAGGCATTCCCATATTGAAAATCCCCCTACTTTCTAAATTTCGTTATACTGCTTATTTTACCACATTTCCGCTTTTCCGGCTGTGCATCCACGTCGTCAGCCTTCTGACAATTTCCCGATTATGCTGCGGCGGAAAATAATGGTTGTATCCATGGAAATACCAAGTCTCCACTGACTTTCCGTGCTGACGCAGCGCATTTTCTAATAAATACGCATGCTCAATGGATACATTCTGATCCTCTTCTCCGTGGATGATGAGAACAGGCGCTTCAATTTTATCCACATCATTTAAAGGCGTTCTATCCTCATAGGCCTCTGGCACCTTGTGCGGGGGACCGCCAATCACACGTTTCATCATCCTTCTCATATCCACACGCTCTTCATAGGTGAGCTTCATATCACTGACGCCTCCCCATGTCACAAAGGAAGCGGCCTCCTGTTTCATTTCAACAGCGGTCCAAATGCCCATAATGCCTCCGCGCGAAAAACCAAAGATATGAATACGATCCTGCTTCACCTTTTTATGATGCTTTAACAATTGAAAGGCAGCAAAAGCATCTTTCCGGTCCTCTCCGGCAAAGTCTTCGTTTCCTTCGCCTCCCTGATTTCCTCTGTAAAAGGGCGCAAATACAACAAATCCCTGCGCGGCAAATTGCACAATCCGGCCTGGTCTGACCATCCCCACATTTTTTATGCCGCCTCTTAAATACAAAAAGCCATCATAGAGATCTTCTCCGGCTGGTTCAGCGAGCAACCCTTTGATCCGAAGTCCATCTGCCTCATAGGTCACTGTAAATAAGTGAATATGCGGATGGGGGGACGGAAACCTTCTTTTTTCCACAATCACTTGATTTCTCTCCTTTTCATCTGTTCTTACGTCAAATGCTTGATGATCGCTTCTGCCACAAGCTGGCCTGATTTAGTCACCATCGGCGTGCCGCCGCCTGGATGACTCGTTCCTCCAACAAACCAAAGTCCTTCAATGTCCTTTGACTGATTATTGATGCGGAAGAACGCCTGCTTGAACGAGTTGGAAGACATACCATAAATGGCTCCATAATATGCGCCCGTTTTCTGCTGCAGATCAAGCGGAGTTTGAACCGCTTCATATTCGGCCACATTATCCAGATCAAAGAGACCCTTTTCCTTTAATTTTGTTTTCATAAGCTGCGGGTATGTCTCCTTTAGCATGTCCCAATCTTGCTCTTTTGTCACATAAGGCGCATTCGCCAGTACAAACAAGTTGCTTCTTCCCGGTCCTCCGCTTAAAGCTGGTTCTGAATGACCTGAATAACATATGTAAAGCGTTGGATCCTGAGGCAGTTGTTTTTTCTGAAAAATATCCTTGAATTCTTGCTCATAATTCTCTGGGAAAAACACATTGTGATGGGACAGCTGTTCATAGACTTTAGGTACACCTAATAAGAGAACAAAGCCAGATAGTGACGGTTCAATGGCAGCAAACTTTTGATTTAAAAAGCTCGGACGGTCTTTCTCATCAATCAGATGGCGGTAGACAGTCAGCGCGTCCGCTCCGGCAATGACTTGATCTGCTTCATACATCTGGTGAGCCGTTTCTACTCCTTTGATTCGCCGGTCCTTCACATGAATCTTGTTGACTTGTTCATTCAGGTGAATCTGTACGCCTAATTCCTTTGCCAAAGTCTCAAATGCTTCAACTAAACGATATGTACCGCCCTTTATTGCATATATCCCTTTCTCCCCTTCTAAATACGCCATCATATTAAAAATAGCCGGAGCCTCATAGGGAGAAGAGCCGATGTATGTAGCATACCGTCCAAACATCGCCAATGTATGCGGATGATGGAAATATTGACGCAGCAAACGTTGAACGGTTGTAAACGGTTTGACAGAGAGAAATGCTTTCACGAGCTTTACATCCGCCTTATCCTTCCACGTCAATAACAAACGATTTAAAAACTGATCCTCAGCCTGTTGAAAAAGCATCTTTGATTCCTGTAAAAATGCACGGTATTGCTTCGCATCTTCAGGACTGAATGCTGCAATTTGTGATTCCATCTGCTCAATATTCGGCGTAAATTCGACCGTATGTCCATCTGAAAAAACATTTTTGGTCAGAGGAGAAATCGGATAAAATGTGACGTAATCTTCCATCCGTCTATGACAGGAAGCAAATACTTCCTCAAAGTATGACTTCATTGTAATGGTACTCGGTCCTAGATCAAAAGAATAGCCAGCCCCTTGATGGCGCTGCAATTTCCCGCCTAAAGCTGCTTCTTTTTCTAATATGGTGACCTGAACCCCGCGTGACTGTAAGCGGATCGCTGCTGATAATCCACCAAGCCCGCCGCCGATGATGATCACTTTTTTCATTCGTACCTTCTCCCTTTCCATTCATACCCTTCTTTTTTCAGCCCGATTTTCATAGAAGCAAAGCCAATGGCGATCAGACTCAAAATACTGAGCGGTAATAAAAAGGCCATTGCAGATGTTCTTCCGTTCTCAATATCAATTGCCGCTTTGATCGACACACCTAGTCCGTAGCAAAGAATGGCTAAGCATATACTAAGCACATCCAGCTTTAGCAAAGCCACCATCAAGCAAATGATTGGAGCCAAATAAAGCAGGGTGTATAAACAAAAGACACTGCTTAACAAAGCAATGCTTCGATTGACACCTGGAAACAAATTTTTCCTGTAACCTTCCCATACCTCTTGTCCACTCTCATACATTCTCATATACACAAACGGATGAATGCTTGCAAGTGTGAACGGAAAGCCTTGTTCCTTCACCCGTCTAGCCAATGCCATATCATCCACTAGCGAATCCTTAATCGCTTCATGCCCGCCGATATTGTGATAGCAACTCTTTTCAATGGCAATAAAGCCCCCATGTGCGGCGGCAAAAGCCGAATTCTTTGATTTTCTGACCCACTTCACAGGCAGATGACAGCCAATCGTAAACATCATCATGGGAACGACAAGATGCTCAAAGAATGTTCCTGTTTTTTGCTCTGGGAAACCTGACAGCATGCCCATTTTTTGCGCGCATAACTGCTCATACACAGCTTCAATTGCTCCCCGTTTCAACCGGACATCCGCATCTAAAAATAACAGCCAATCAGAAGCCGCCACCTCAGCGAGCTGAGAACAGGCGTATGATTTTCCTAGCCAGCCTGGCTTTAATGGCCGGCCTGACTGCACACGAATCCATGGATATGTTTGTGAGAAGCGCTCCACAATCGCTCTTGTCTGATCGGCCGAATGATCATCAAGTACAATTACCTCTTTCGGATAAAGACGTTGATCAACGATCGACTGAAGACAGGCTTCTATCCGTTTCTCCTCATTTCTAGCCGGAATCAAGATCGATAACGAAATAGGTTCATCTGGCGAAAAGGAAGCGGGCTTTAACACAGGGAACTGCTTCATATTCCATATGGTGAATAGAAACTGACAAAGCAACAGCACACTGATTACAGTTAAGAAGAGCGCCATGTTCTCACCCACTTTTTAAAAGAATCAAACGCATCACTTGTTGACTGACTTGTCCTTGTGACCTGTTTAAATTCTTCGTTAATTGAAAAATCAGGATCCGCAATGATCTGTGATTGATGTCTGTTTAACTGCGTTTCAAGCAGATCGCCAAGTATACGCGTCATGTCCTTGCTTCGCAGGGAGCTTCCAGATACGATGGCATCATCACCGAACACAACAGAAACTATCGGCTTTTGATATTGATTAAATGTATACTGCAAGGTTACAGGCTTCACCACGACTTGTTCAAATTGCCTCACTAAAAAAGAAGCCCCGCCTTCCAGTTCAAGCGGTCTCACGTCCTGATGCATAATTTTCCCCTGTGGAAAAAGCCATACCGCTCCGCCATCCTGCATGTTCTCTCTTGCAGTCATTAATGCTTGCTTCACACTTTTCAGATTCTCTTTATGAACTGGAAACGCTCCAAGCTTTCGGAAAAAAGCATATTGCTTCAGCTGCTTCTCTTCCATCATCATGTAGTGATCAAGTTCAGACGCCTTTTCTGTTAAAAGAAAAATGATCAGTCCATCCCACCATGAGCTATGATTGGCGAGATAAAGAACTGGCAGGTTTTCCTTCGGGTCCACCGAACCTTTCATCATGACACAGCGGAAATGCTTATGGAGTAAATATCGCTCTAGATAAAGTGAAAATAGACGTCTAAACGATCGGCTTTTGTCGCTTTCTTTCAAATCGAACCCTTCCTTCACACAAAATGACAATGATCAGTGCTAAATAAAAAATGACATCGAGTCCGCCCTTTAATGCCAAAAGACCAAAAAAGAACACCATCGCCTGATAAATACGACTCGTCCAGCTGAGTACCTTTTGATCAATTGAGACAAGCGGGAAAAGAAATGAAAGTCCTGCTCCAATCATACCCCAGCTCACAAAATTCTCAAAAGGAATACCATAAAACCCACCGCCGTCATACCACACCCAAAACTTCCGCTCAGCTGCTACTGGATCTAATATGAGGTCAAGCAACACAATCCATATCCCTGTTTCGACGGCTCGTCTCCACTTTGACTGCTGACTGGATAAAAAAAGGCTGTTTAAAAACACGCCAACCCAAGCAAATGCAATGGTTAACGGTACCCCCGCCACTAGAAAACCTAGCGTCGGATAATAGTCATAGGCCCCAAATGGGAACCCCGTTGTGATCCCTACCCACTCCACCGTAAATGTAAGCACCCCGACAATGACTGCCCTTTTGATGACAAACCCCCATGACCCATATATCTGTCGCCCAATCTCGATGACGCAGCAAGCATACAGCACAAGAAAGATTCCGTTTGCAAACTGAAGCCATGCTGGCACTTCAAAAAAGACCATTAAGATCAGACCTACTAAATACCATCCAATAAATACCCAACTCAATCTATACACGAAACCGCTCCTTTATTTCTGCCAAATTCAAGAAAGCCTTCATGCCTCTAGTATAGAAAAAAAGACGCGTTCTATAAATAAACAATGCGCTTCTTATTTTCGTCTAGGCACTCACCAAAAATCCCTTTTCACATACTTTAATAGTGATCTAGAACAAAGGAGGCGAATTACTCTTGAATCGTTCCATCAAAGTCAGACTGGCATTCATCGTCGTCGTCCTGCTCTTTATTCCATTTGTCGCCTGTAAAAAAGAACAAGAGCAGACCGTACAAGTAGCCGAGGTGACCCATTCGGTCTTTTATGCTCCGCTATATGTCGCCTTATCAGAGGATTTCTTCAAAGAAGAAGGCCTGGAGGTTGAACTAAAAACCACTTGGGGCGGCGATAAAACGATGACAGCTCTCTTATCAGGCGGTGCTGATATCGCCCTGACTGGGTCTGAATCCTCTATCTATGTAGAGGCTCAAGACACAAAGGATTCTGTCATAAACTTTGCACAGCTGACACAAACAGACGGCACATTTCTTGTTTCAAGGGAGAAAGTAAACCAATTCTCTTGGGATCAATTAAAAGGAAAAGACTTCTTAGGACAGCGGAAAGGCGGCATGCCGCAAATGGTTGGTGAATATGTCTTGAAAAAAGAAGGCATTGATGTAAAAAAGGATCTTCGTATGATTCAAAATATTGATTTTGCCAACATTTCAGGTGCGTTCTCCTCTGGAACTGGCGATTTTGTACAGTTATTCGAACCGACCGCTTCCTTACTCGAAAAAGAAGGGAAAGGGTACATTACCGCCTCCTTTGGAGAAGCTTCTGGCAAGGTGCCATATACCACCTTCATGGCAAAGAAGAGTTACTTAGAGGAAAACAAAGAGACCGCTGAAGCCTTCATCCGAGCCATTTACAAAGCGCAGAAATGGGTAGAAGCCAAGCAGCCTGAGGAGATCGCAAAGGCCATTCAGTCTCATTTTCCTGATACAGATCTTGAAGTCTTATCAACTGCCATCAAACGCTACAAACAGCAAGATTCCTATGCAACAGATCCCCTTCTAAATGAAGAAGAATGGAACAAATTGCAGGAAATCATGAAGGAGAGCGGTGAATTGCCGGAATTTATCCCGTACAAACAACTTGTCGATTCATCCATTGCAAAGAAGGTCACAGATCACAAATAGAATAGGAGGTAGCACATGTCTTTCCTTCAAATTGACCATGTGACCCATACGTACTTCTCTTTAAAAGAAAAAACAACAGCTATACAGCACATCAATATGGAGATAGACCAAGGTGAATTCATCTCATTTATTGGTCCCAGCGGCTGCGGAAAAACCACCTTGCTGTCTATCATCGCAGGAATTACGCCGCCCTCTGAAGGTCGAATTTTAATCGAAGGAAAAGAACCAAATCAACAGGAGCATCAAATCGGCTATATGCTCCAGCAAGATTATTTGTTTCCTTGGAAGACCATCAAGGAAAATGTCATTCTCGGGTTGAAAATTGCGAAACAAGATTCGCATGAGGCCACCTCAGCTGCCCTTGATTTACTGCCAAAGCTTGGACTGCCTGAAGTCGAGGAAAAATATCCGAAGGAGCTGTCTGGCGGAATGAGGCAGCGTGCGGCTCTCGCCCGAACGCTTGCAGTTGATCCCGGTCTGCTTTTACTAGATGAGCCATTTTCAGCGCTAGACTACCAAACCAAACTCACATTAGAAGATCTCGTCTTTCACACATTAAAAGACTATCAAAAAACAGCAGTCCTTGTGACACATGACATTGGCGAAGCCATTGCGATGAGTGACCGCATTTTCTTATTCTCAAAACATCCAGGCTCTATCCAGCGAATCTTTACCGTTCCAGACGACATAAGGGCTCTCTCTCCTTTTGAAGCGAGACAGACCCCGCATTTCCAAGAGCTCTTTCAAACGATTTGGAAGGAGCTGAAAACAGTTGAAACACAGTGACCTTTTACATGAAGCCTATCGCAAAAAATACCGAATGGAAAAACGGATCACACGTATCTATCAGCTCATCATATTCGCCAGCTTCTTTTCGCTTTGGGAGCTTGCCAGTCATTTCAGGTTCATTGATCCGCTTATTTTCAGTTCACCATCTGCAGTCTGCCAATTGTTTGTGCAAAAAATTCAAGATGGTTCTCTAATGAATCATATGAGTATTACATTATTTGAAACGGTGCTCGGTTTTCTACTTGGTACCTTTTGCGGCATTTTGCTCGCTGCCGCCTTATGGTGGTCTACCCGATTCGCAAACGTTCTTGATCCTTATTTAGTTATTTTAAATGCCATGCCAAAAGTTGCCCTCGCCCCCATTTTAATTGTTGCCCTTGGACCTGGTATGATTAGCATCGTCGCCATGGGTGCGATCATTAGTGTGATCATTACGACGATCGTCATTTACACTGCCTTTCAAGAGATCGATGAGAATTATTTAAAGGTGATGAAAACCTTTGGCGCGAAAAAAAGCGTCGTCTTTCGTGAGGTCATTTTGCCAGCTAGTATTCCAACGATGATTTCTGCCATCAAAGTGAATGTTGGTCTTTCTTGGGTTGGGGTCATTGTAGGGGAATTTCTTGTATCCTCAAAAGGGCTTGGCTACATGATCATATACGGCTTTCAAGTCTTCAACTTTACACTCGTGTTCTTAAGTCTTTTCATTATTGCTGTGTTTGCTACCATCATGTACCAGCTTGTGGAATGGCTCGAACGCCGTTTTCTCCAAAAATAAAAAGCGCAGGGATGGTCTCCCTGCGCTCGCTTTTTTTAACGAATCAAACCGTTCTTTTCTAAATAAGCAAGACTTTGTCTTAACACATCATCTTTCATAATAAAACTGAAATTCTTATTTTTTGCGATGGATCTTGGCAAGTCTGCGAAAAGAACAGGACCTTTCGTTTCAAAATACGTGTCTTGCTTCACTAGCCTTTCAATATCAGCGAAATAAATATTTTTTACGATGATCTTTTCTCTGCCTAGCACCTGATATTGGCCAATATACGTTAATTCACGAACAACAGCACCCGTCTCTTCTTGAATCTCACGTATAGCGGCTTGGTCTGCTTCTTCATTTGGCTCAACTTTCCCTCCTGGAAACTCATAGCCCCGATCCTCATGTTCAGTGAGCAGCCATTTCCCCTGGTAACGGCAGATGGCCCAAACATGCTTTGGATGACTTGAAAAAGGCTTCTCTTCAAAGGAGAGCTTGACCGTATTATGATAATAGTCTTTAAATACATGCATGTAAAATCCCTCATATCCTGTCCTTGCTTCTTGTAAAACATCATACCACAGATCACATTTCTCTGAAGAATTTTTATCAAAAGTGAAACAAACGAGTGGTTTCATTTCGTCTGTATTTAAAATGAGGTATCGTTGCTAAAACCTTTTTATCATCCCCAACTTCACCCCATTTTAATCATGAAACCTTTTATCCCTTAATGACGTAAATCAATTAGTGTTTGTCCTATTACGACGAGGAGGAAAACAGCATGAGGATAACAAATGGGTCAAAACAAGAAAAAGATCAATCGCTTACGCCCAGTAAAATTGAAAAAGAAGACGCCCCTCATGAGGTGATCAAGAAACACCTCATCAAAGGGCAAAAGCTAGATTTAACTAAAGACAATCCAAATATCGACCAAATTCAAATCGGGCTTGGCTGGGATTTGGCTGGCCAGCCAATTGATTTAGATACGCAAGTGTTTCTCTTAAATGAAGAGGACAAACTGTTGTCTCCAAGCCATCTGATCTATTATCATCAGCAGCAAAGCTTAGACGGGGCTGTTCGCCATCTTGGTGATCATCAATTTGGCGGCGGGTATCGAGACAATGAAATGATCATTATGCAATTAAGCAGAGTCTCTCCTAATATTCATAAAATCGTTGTAACAGCCACGATACATGATGCACACGAGCGCAAGCATCATTTTGGACAAGTGGAGAACGCTTACGTGCATCTGACTGATCAAATCTCACAACAAGAGATTTGTACCTTTCAATTAACAGAAGATTATTCGTATTGTACCTCCATCATTTGCGCTCAACTCACAAGAGATGAAGAAGAATGGAAAATCATCGCAACCGGACAAGGAACTACGCTAGATTTAAATGACTTATGCCGCATCTACGGATTCACATCTTGACGCAGGAAAGGAGCCGGCACCAATGGGATTTCATTTCAACACGATAGAAGAACTCACTTTACAAGCAGAAGGCAGCGGAATCTTTTTTGCGAAAAAAGGCGCAATGATTGCCGATCAAGGTACGTTTCAATACCGCAAACGACTACTCGGTACGAACAAAGGAAATATGGTCAGTCAAGTATTTAACCATATCAGCAGAAAATTGACAGGTGAAAACCTTGAGGTGATGGAAGTAAGTGGACAAGGTACTTGTTATTTGGCTGATTCCAGCGAGCACGTGACAGTGATTAATCTTGAGCCGAGCGGTCCTTGGCAGCATGTAAGTGTAGAAAGTGAGGATTTACTTGCCTTTACTGAGGAATGTCATTACGGCGTGACACCAGTAGGCGTAGGGATTTTATCACAGAAAGGACTGTTTACATCAAAGCTCTCCTATCAAGGCCACGGGGCGCAGGTCGCCATTAAAACAAATGGAAACCCGCTCATTTTAAAAGCCCCTTGCCGTGTAGACCCTGACGCCATCGTTGCTTGGACAGGTAAAGCACCGAAGGTCAAATTAGATGTGAACTGGAAGACCCTCATCGGACAAACATCTGGTGAATCCTACTTATTTGAGTTCCAAGAACAAGACCAAATTGTCATTATCCAGCCATCTGAGCGTACATCCGGCTTACGGGTTGGTTTAGATGATAACCGTTATAAGCCTCAGAGCCAGAACTCCTCTCATGAATTCACTAATTCACAGACATCTCAGCAAGAGAATAGAGGCGGGCTTAGTGACCTGATCGGAGGCATCTTACAACCGCGAAAATAAAAGCATGTAGAAAATCTCTACATGCTTTTTCAATTCATTAATCCATTTGTTTCAATAAAGCTCTTTGTCTCTTCATTCCCGAGCTCGAAAATCATTGAGTATATCTCTTTTCTTTTTCGATCCATTTCATCATTCGGACTGTCATAATGATATTCAAGATACGGAACATGCGCTCGAAAGAAGCCTTTCCAATCTGTCATATACTGTTCATCGAAATAGTCTCTCAGCTGCAAAATTTGATCATCGTCTGCTTCTATTTGAAATTGCCAAGCCGCCGCATCTCTATGCTGCGATATCGACCCATCCTGTACGGATACATAATATGTGTGTCTCGTCATCTGATTCATCCTTTTTCCTTTAGTATGACCAGATATGAAGAAATTACGGCTTTTTGCGCAATTTATTTTTTAACATGTCCAACACATCAATAAACAACTGTGGAATGGGAATTCCGAGGGCATTGGCTGTCGAGACGATTTGGTAAGATTCATAAATAATATAGAAGATGATCGCTAAATCCTTAATCATCCCATTTGTCTTCAGCATGACATCGAAGAAATGCGCCATGGATATTAAGGAGACCGTCACAATCTTTCGAACAAGCCGTGTAGAAAAACGTTTCATTGTGAGCTGCCCTGTCAAAGATTCTCTTAGGCTTGAACAAATTAATTCAATGGCCATGAGTGTTACTAATATCATCAGTAAATTTCCTGCTCCACCAAACAGAAAGCCCATCGCTGACAAACTGACTGTAAACAACGAAAAGATGCCTAAATCCTTGCTCACTTGGCATCAACATCCTTTCAGAGTGGAACTCCTTACCTCAATATTATATGCTAGATCTTCGCAATAGCTTGGACGACAAAAAATAAGGCGTTGCCTTTTAAATCAGACAGAGTGATGACAAGAAAAAAAGCCGCCTTGTGCGGCGGCTTCCATCTTTAGACTCTCACATCAATAAAGCGAGCGTCTGAATCCTTTGGTTGAACAGCTTGAGGCTGCTGCTGAACTTGATCCAGCATGACCATGGCTTGTGCTGTATTCGTAGCAAGCTGTGAATTCAACAAACTAATATTAAGTGTTTTTTGAATGCTCGCGACTTGCTGACTCATCATTCCTGCAATAGAAGACATCTTCTCCCCTCCCTTCTCTTTTCTCTTCGGCTGAAAGCCCTATGATTTCAATGGGCTGTCTGTCCCGATTCCAACAAAAAAGGAATGTCGATCTCTTCATGATCGACATTCCTTCCACATACGTATTATCCTAAAAATGCTTTAAGCATCCAGTTGTGTTTCTCGATAGATTGATGAATCGCAAGCAGCATATCTCCTGTTGTTTCATCGCCAACTTCTCCAGCCAGCTCCATTCCTTGCTTTAATTCCTCAGCGATATTGGAGAAATCATCATATAGATTTTTCACCATTTGCTCCGCTGATTCATTACCTTCAGCTTCTTGAATGCTAGAAATTTCCAAGCATTCTTTCATTGTCGCAACAGGCTTTCCATTTAACGCGAGCATACGCTCAGCCAAATCATCAATGTATGTCGCTGTTTCTGTATAAAGTTCCTCAAATTTCTCATGGAGTGTAAAGAAGTCTTTTCCCTTTACGTACCAGTGATAGTTATGTAATTTTACGTAAAGCACAGTCCAATCAGCTACTTGTTTATTGACGACGTGTAATAATTTTTCAGACATGTTTATTCCTCCTTATGTAATTGCGTTTAGTATGAGAATACCCTTTTCCTATTATACTGAAACCTGCCATGAATTTCTTCTATTTTGACTGCATGAAATATATGTTAATATGGAAATAAGGAGGGAGTTAGATGCTGCTACTTGGAATTATCAGCTTTATCATTATCTCAATCGTTGTCTTTTTATCGTTGTGGACAACATCGAAGGCTTATGAATATAAGCATAAAATCGATTCACCACAGGATGCTGAACCAAACCAACGTCCTAACCCGAAATAAAATGACACTTAATGATGTGAGGTTTCTTCTTCAGTAGATGAACTCTCTTTTTTCACATCACCTACATGGATATTTGTCTTTGGCATATTATGCTGCTGTTTAGCTGTCACATGGACTTGTATGATATAAAGGCCATCTTTTTTAAAGGCTGTATGCAATTCATATACACCATTGTTCTCTTTCTTTGGCTGAATCATCTTGCTGTTATCCTTATCGCCATCTTTCCACACTTCAAATTGAACATCGTCTGCATCATCAATAGGCGTATCACCATATGTGACAGCTGCTTTTACTATAACGCTTTCATTTTTCTCCACTTGTTCAGGTCCTGTAAGCTTCACTTCTAATAGCTCAGGTACCTCCCCTTTGCCACTATTTGCTGCAGAGTTCCCACATGCACTTAGTAACAAAAGCATCAATATCATTCCCAACATTTTTCGCATCCCGAGTTCCCCCTTCTTTTACTGACATGTCCATTTTAACAAATATCCCCTATTTTGACATCTCATGATCGAATACAAAAAAACCGGACATCATCATGTCCGGTTTATGATCGATTAACCAAATACTTTGAGAAGCTCTTCTTGATCTTGAGAAAGCCAGAAACGCATCAAACGTTTTGCACCTTCAAGGTCATGAAGCTTCGCTTGACCGCATTGCTCTTCGTTTGCAGCAGGAATCTCTGTTACCTCAACTGCATCCTTGAATGTTGCATCAAGAAGTTCAACGATTTCTTTTGGAGTTGGTGCACCACTGACCACTAAATAGTAGCCTGTCTGGCAGCCCATTGGAGAAATATCAATGATATCAAAATGATCGTATTTCTCTGAGTGTGTTCTAATGTTAAACGCAAGTAAATGCTCTAATGTATGAATCGTATCAGGTTTCATTGCTTGTTTGTTTGGCTGACAAAAACGAATATCAAATTTATTGACTTCTCCATCTGATCCCACTTTATGAACGCCACAATGACGAACGTATGGCGCTTTTACAGCATTATGATCAAGTTCAAAGCTTTCAACTGAAGGCATAATCACCACTCCTATAATTGCAATTTCCTATATTATAACATATTTCTCCGACCAGTTTAGTTTATAAAACTTTCCTTCCTTGTCCTTTTTTCTTATACTGTGAAAGATAGACAAGGAGGAACCTTTATGAAACAAATTTTTATCGGCATCATACGCTTTTATCAAAAATGTATTTCCCCTCTTACACCGCCTAGCTGCCGGTTTTACCCAACATGCTCAAACTATGGGCTAGAAGCGATCAAAACGCATGGCGCTTTAAAAGGCGGCTGGCTCACCATCAAACGGATTTTAAAATGTCATCCGCTCCATCCTGGCGGCATCGATCCTGTCCCGCCGAAAAAGGAAAAATAAATTATTTTTCTTCATATCCGTTGACGACTACGTCAAGCTTGCCAGTTCCAGGATCAATGACAAGACCGTGCACAGGCACATTTGATGGGAGAAGCGGGTGATTTTTCACAACGGACACACTGTCCTTCACGCTCTCTTCAACCGAACTAAAGCTTTTGAGCCACTGTTTAAAATCGATTCCTGAGTATTCCAGTACTTCAATACGTTTTTCTGGGATACCACGCTCAATGGCTTTGTTTAAAAGTGTTTGGCTGTCTATTTTGCTCATACCGCAATCATGATGCCCAATGACATAAACCTCGTCAGCATTTAATTCATAAACAGCCACTAAAATGCTTCGCATAATACTTCCAAATGGATGAGACACAAGAGCACCAGCACTTTTAACGATCTTGATATCTCCATTTTTCATGTTCATTGCACGTGGAAGCAGCTCGACAAGTCTTGTATCCATACATGACAGAACGACAGCTTTTTTTTGTGGAAACTTCGTTGTTGTAAATTCTTCGTATTTCTTTTCTTCAATAAATTGTTGATTATATTCGATGATTTCTTCTAAAAGTTTCATACGTTGTCCATTCCTTTATCTTTTTTAAAAATAAATATAGCACAATGTGAGAAATTTCGTCACGTTTTGCAGCGCATTTTTTTTAAAGGAAACATCTGCTGATGAAAATTTTTTATTTTCCTCTTTTCAAATCGTAATTATTACGATACAATAACTCAGGACATTAAATCGTAATCATTTCTATCTAATAGATTGAGAGGAGACATTTTCCACATGAAAAAAATCTTTTATATGTTAACAGCTGCTTTATTTGCGATCGGTCTTGCCGCTTGCTCAAGCAGTGCGGGGACAAATGCTTCAAAAGGGAAAGCAGACGGAAAACTAACCGTTTACACCACAATTTTCCCGATTCAAGATTTCACTGAAAAAATTGGTGGTTCTCATGTTCATGCGCAAAGCGTGTACCCTGCCAATGCAGATGCACACAGCTTTGAACCAAGTTCAAAAACGATGGTTGAAATGGCTGAAGGAGACGCCTTCATCTACAGCGGCACAGGCGCTGAAGCATTCGCTGACAAAACCGCTTCTACGTTAAAAGACCAAGGCGTGAAAACAGTCAAAGCAGCCGAAGGCATCAAGTTGTTATCGACAAAAGAAGAGCATTCACATGAAGACGGCGAAGACCATGATCACGATCATGAAGGGGAAGATCATGACCATGATGGACACGATCACGGAGATAAAGATCCTCATGCATGGTTAGACCCTGTTTATGCACAGCAAATGGCGAAAAACATTAAAGATACACTCGTTTCATTAGATCCAGATCATAAAGACGAATACACAAAAAACTACGAAAAACTAAAAAAGGATTTGCAATCGCTAGATCAAGAGTTCAACACAACGTTATCTAAAGCAAAACATAAAGAAATCCTTGTTTCCCACGCAGCCTACGGTTATTGGGAAAAGCGCTACGGCATTGAACAAATCAGTGTATTAGGGTTATCCGCTTCTGAAGAGCCTTCACAAAAGCAGCTCGAAAGCATTGTACAAAAAGCTGAAAAGCATCACATTCAATATGTGATTTTTGAAAACAACGTCAGCAGCAAAGTCTCAGATACGATCCGCAGTGAAATTGGGGCAAAAAGCCTCACACTTAAAAATCTAGAATCTATTACTGAAGATGATGCCAAAAATGGCGAAAGCTACGTCAGCTTAATGAAACAAAATCTAAAGACCTTAAAAACCGCTTTAAATGATTAATTGTTAAAACCCCGGGTGATTATCCGGGGTTTCTTGCTGTAAAAAAGCACACCATTGTAGGGTGTGCTTTCAGATTGTTGACAAAGGGCTAAAATGATCTTGATTTTAGCCCTTTGTCTTCTTTTCAGCTTGATAGAAAACCTTTGAAGTCTAGGAAGGACGAGTACTGGCGCGGAGCGAATTTGACATTCGTGAGCACCAGCACGCAGGACTGACAACGAATGCGAGGGTTTGTCTACATGCTGAAAGCACACCATTGTAGGGTGTGCTTTTTATATTACATTTGATACTTTTTCTTAAACAACTCGGCTCTTCCGCCTTTTTCTCCGAATTTTTGGCGTCCTGTATAAAAAGGATGCGTATCAGAGCTTGTTTCTACTTTAATGACAGGATACGTTTTCCCATCTTCCCATTCTACTGTCTCATTGGATGACTTTGTCGATTTACTCAAAAAGCGGTAACCGCTGTTTACGTCCATAAATACAACTTCATGTGAGGTTGGATGAATATCTCTTTTCAATGTCAAAACTCCTTTCGTTATCAAAACGTAATGATTACGTTTTATATTTATATTCTACTCCCTCTTTTACAACTTGTCAAAAATCAAGCTTTCTTAGTCAGGAAGAATAATCTAAAAATGGTGGAGAATAATAACATCATGAAAAAGAGAAGTGATAAGAAAGGCGGAGAAAAAATTGACTGATCTCGTTTTAGCTAGAAGCCTGTTCGGCACAACCATGGGCTTTCACATTATTTATGCCTCGCTTGGCGTCGGCATCCCGCTAATGATTTTGTTAGCTGAACTCATCTTCCAAAAAACGAAGGACCCTCACTATGCTGTCATGGCCAAACGGTGGACGAAAGCGCAGGCTGTCTTGTTAGGTGTCGCCATTCCAACAGGCACGATTGCTGGTACCCAGCTCGCTCTTCTATGGCCAGGTTTTATGGAGGTCATCGGAAAGGTCATGTCACTTCCATTTCAGATTGAAATTTATGCGTTCTTTATTGAAGCATTATTTATGTCTATTTATGTGTACGCAGCGGATCGCCTATCACCTGCTATGCGCATCATTACCGTTATTTTTGTCGTGATCGGCGCAGCCGCTTCAGCGATTCTGATCACAAACGTACATGCGTTTGAAGGAACTCCTGCTGGCTTTCAAATGGTCAATGGAGAAATTACGAATATCGAGCCCTGGAAGGCCTTTTTCAATCCAAGCTTTGTCGTAACTGCGACACATGTCGTGCTGTCTGCTTTTACAACAGGTGCTTTTGTGATTGCATCAGTGGCAGCTTTTAAAATGCTCAAAACAAGAAAGAATGAGAAACTCTATACGTTTCATCGAAAAGCCCTTTTTCTTGGACTTATTGTAGGAGGCCTCTTCTCATTTCTAACGGCCATAAATGGTCATGAGTCTGCTCAGCTTCTGTATGAATATCAGCCAGAAAAGTTAGCTGGTGCTGAAGGTTTATTTGAAACACAATCACATGCGCCGCTCGCAATAGGTGGTTTTACTGATGCCGATTCAAAGGAAATTAAAGGAGCAATTGAAATCCCTTGGGCGCTTAGCTTTCTGGCAGGAAATAGCTTTGATACGGTGGTCAAAGGCTTAAATGATTTCCCTCGTGATGAGTGGCCGCCTTTATTTATTCACACGTTATTTAACGGCATGGTCATTATTGGCTCAGTCCTCATTTTGTTTGCGGTGTTAGCACTGCTTTACCGTAAAATTTTAAAACGCGATCATTATCCGAAGTGGCTCCTTTTTCTTTACTTATTCGGCGGGCCCCTTAGTCTTTTGGCCATTGAGTTCGGCTGGATCTTTGCATGTACAGGCCGTCAGCCATGGGTTATTTATCGAATGCTCAAAACCTCAGAGGTCGTCACATCATCAGGCTCAATTGGCACACTCTTTATCCTTTTTGCCATTGTCTATCTCATCTTAGGCATAGCAACTGTGATTGTGCTAACGTACTACTTTAGAAAACATTCGATTGAAGAAGACCTACGGTTAACAGAATCTTAAAAAGGAGCGATCAAGATGCAAATGGATGTGACAACTGATGCACTCATTGCAATCACCATCTTATGGGGGTTCGTTTTTATCTATGCAGTGATGGCATCAATGGATTTCGGCGCAGGATTTTGGTCCATGATTTATATGAATAAAGAACAAACAAAGGCCGCTAATATCGCAAATAAGTACCTTTCTCCAACATGGGAAGTAACTAACGTATTCATTGTGGCAATTGTTGTTGCGTTGTTTAGCATGTTTCCAGGTGCGACCTTTGTCCTTGGTACTGTTTTATTAATACCCGGTAGCATCATATTATTGCTTCTTGCACTGCGAAGCGGATTTCTCGTGTTTTCTCATTCTCTCCCTAAAAAATACAGAAAAGCAGTGACTTATATTTCAGGGATTAGCGGCTTTATCATTCCATCGATCCTGATCATGGTTCTTCCGATTACACATGGTGGATTTATCTTTGAGGAGAACAACAACTACTCATTAGATCTTGGACTGGTCTTTACAAGTGCAAATGTCTATTCTTTTGTCGGCTTTGCCATTTTTAGCACCCTTTTTCTTTCGTCATTGCTTTTAGCTGATTTCTCGAATGTGGCTGATGAAGATGAAGCTTACAGCATTTATAGAAGAGGAGCGCTCATTACGGGTCCGCTTTCACTCATGATGGCCTTTTTCATCATGCTGACATTAAGAAGCGAGGCAAATTGGCTGTTCACAAAAATGATGCAGAACATCCCTATTCTTCTTGTATCACTCCTGATGTTTTTGCTAGCAGGGCTGGCTCTATTTTTACCAAATAGCCGGTTTAAGCATCGGAAAGGCCGGCCGCGTTTAGCTGTCATTGCGATTACCGTTCAATATTTTTTAGCAAGCTATGTGTACGGACGTGCCCATTTGCCTTATATGGCCTATCCAGATATTACAATCATGTCTGGATTTACAGACCCTGTGACATTTAGAGCATTATTTATCACGTATATTGTAGGTTTTATCATCTTATTCCCTGGGTTCTATTTCTTCTGGAAATTGTTTATGAAGGATAAGCGCTATATTCGCCAGGAAGATTAACGTGAATGGATGAGGTTCATTTCGGTTACATTATAGAAGAAAGACATACTCAAAAGGAGGTCATCTGTATGAGTCAAAAAATCCTTTGTGAAGTCAATAACTGTTCCTATTGGAATGCTGGAAACCGCTGTGGGGCAGATGCAATCTATGTCGTCAGCCACACAGGAAAAACGGCTGAAAAAAGTGAAGAAACGGATTGTAAAACGTTTAAACCACAAGATCTTTAAGTCTCATTTAAGGAGGCGCATCGCATTGAAACACGATCGGCTGCTTCAAACGTTTTTTGACGAAATTCATGACGCGGACGAAGCCGCATTTTATCAGGCTGCTCACTCCTTTTTAAACCTTTGGGATTATGAATATGGCCATGCAGCAGACATGCCCAGTGAAATGGATCACTATATTGGACAGCTTGCTTATGACAGCAAACTGGTAGAAGAGTAAGAAAGAGCGGATCACCGCTCTTTCTTTTTTGTTGAGACAGGAAGGAAAAACTTTCTCTCACTATATATAGATTTTATTGGATGTGCAAAAGGTGAATACCTCATTTTCACATCACAAAATCATGTTTTGTAAAGACGTCAATTTTATCTGAAAAGGAACGAAGCGCTTGATAATCCACTTCTACGCCCATTCCTGGGGAACGAGGTACCTCTATAAAACCATTTTCAACCTTGATTTCAGGAAAAATGATATCCTGCTCCCAATATTTTGACGAAGCTGAAATATCACCTGGAATTGTAAATTGCGGAAGCGAAGCAAGTGCCACGTTCTGCGCGCGGGAAATACCTGTTTCAATCATTCCACCGCACCATAACGGAATTTGATGCTCCTTACTGAATGTATGGATTTTAAGGGCTTCTGTCAGCCCACCAACTCGTGAAGGCTTCACATTAATAATTTGACAGCTACCAAGCTCTACCGCTTTTCTAGCATCATCTAAGGAACAAATACTTTCATCCAAACATATCGGTGTTTTTAAATGCTTTTGCAAATGGCGATGATCGACGATATCATCTGCAGCTAATGGCTGTTCAATCATTAATAAACGAATGTCATCGAGCTGCTTGAGCTTGCTAATATCCTTTAACTCATAAGCAGAGTTTGCATCCGCCATTAGCGGGAGATGAGGGAAAGACTCTCTAATTTTTTTAAGGAGTCCAATATCCTGCCCCGGCTTAATTTTCACCTTCACCCGCTGATAACCTTGGTCCACAAATTGCTGTATTTGCTTCAGCAGGTCATCAACGGGTCCTAACCCCGCCACAACACCAGAAGGTATTCTATCCTTGGTGCCGCCTAATACATCTCGTAACGACTTATTCTCACGCTTCGCATAAATATCCCAAACAGCCGCTTCAATTCCCGCTTTCGCCATCCTATTGCCTTTAAATTGGTACAGGCTGTCTGGTATTTCTGAAGGGTGTGTAAAGGTGCGTGTCAGCACATTTGGTATAAAAAAAGCTCTCAGCATATGGTAACAAGTCTCAATGGTTTCTTCTGTATACCAAGGAGAAGAAAAGGCTGACACCTCTCCCCATCCAGTCAATCCCGTTTGATCTTTTACCTCGACAATAATAAACTCACGCTCCGAGATGGTCCCAAGACTTGTGGTAAATGGCTGCTTGAGCTTCATCGTGACATGATATAAAATCACTCGTTCAATTTGAATCATCTAAAAACCCCTTTGACTTGAGTCTGTGCCTCTGCAATTTATTTGACGCATTTCTTGGCAGCTCGTCCACAAAGTGAAAAGCGGCAGGCCATTTATATTTTGCTAGATGCGACTCACATAAAGCATAGAGCTCGTTCTCCGGTATTTTATGGTCTGTGACAAGGAAGGCAGCTGGTACCTCTCCCCATCTATCATCATACATACCCGTCACTCCGGCTTCCTTTACATGCGGATGTGTTAACAGGATCGCTTCAATTTCAGCAGGATAAATATTCTCACCGCCAGAAATAATTAAATCTGAACGGCGGTCAAGCACAAATAAAAATCCTTCCTCATCCACATAGCCGATATCACCCGTTTTCAGCCAGCCTTGATCAAAAGCAGCCACGGTCGCCTCTTCACGGTAAAGGTACCCTTTCATGACATTTGCCCCTTTCACCATAATTTCGCCATGCTCAAAAGGACGACAAATGCGTGTACCATCTTGAATTTTCAGCTCACATCCAAAAAGGGGTTTTCCCGCTGATCCAAGCTTCTCTACACTAAATTCAGGCGCAAGGGTCACAATTTGTGAACAGGTTTCTGTCATGCCGTAGGATTGAAACACAGGGAAACCTTTCTCTTTGCTTTCTTGAAGCATCGCAAAAGGCGCAGGTCCTCCGCCTAATAAAAGACAGCGCAAAGAAGACGGACATTCTTCCAGCCTGCTTAATAAACGGGATAACATCGTTTGAACAACAGATATCATCGTCACACGATGGTGTTCAATCGAACCCTTTACTTCATCGACATCAAACTTTTGATGAAGTACGACAGTCATCCCATAAATCACAGACTTAAATAAAGCGGATAACCCGCTAATATGAAAAAGAGGCAGTGCAATAAGCCAGCGGTCATCCTCTCTGAGGCCCACATTGAGTGCAGAGGAAACAGCACTATGAAAATGATTGCCAAACGTTTGCTCGACCCCTTTTGGTTGTCCTGTTGTGCCAGATGTATACATGATCGTTGCTGTTTCATTCAAATCAAATTCGCTTTCGATTTTCTTTACATTGTCGTGACCTGCTTCAGGTAAAGTCTCCATTGTATAAACGGGTAGATCACCCTTATGATCACTTGCATAAACCGGTTCAGTAAATAAGGCGGCTGCTTTTGCATCTTCAAGTTGATAGCGCCTTTCAGCTTTTGTTAACTTATTGTTCAATAGCACGATTTTGAATCCCAATGAAAAACAAGCATGAACAAGCATCACCATTTGAGGATGATTGTTCATCAGAATCCCGACCGTTTCCCCTTTTTTTAATAATGTTTGTGCAAGTCTATTTGAAAGCTCATTGACTTCATAAGCTAAATTGCGAAATGTCCACTTTTTATCCTGATAAATGAGCGCGACTCTTTCTGGTGTTAAATAAGCACGGTGCAGCAGCCAATTCGGTTGCTTCATCACGACACCTCCTTTTCGTAAAAGAAAACAGCTTAGTCTGATGCACTAAGCTGTTTTTCATCGGTATGATTGAATCAAGGGAAACGCGGGAACTGACCGAAGTCTGGCTTGCGTTTTTCCTTAAAGGAATCGCGTCCTTCTTTTGCTTCATCTGTTGTGTAATAAAGAAGTGTCGCATCTCCTGCAAATTGTTGAATTCCAGCTAATCCATCCGTATCTGCATTAAATGCAGCCTTCAAGAATCGTAAAGCAGTCGGGCTCTTTTCTAGCATCTCCTCGCACCACTTCACTGTTTCCTCTTCAAGCTGCTCTAATGGTACAACAGTATTAACAAGTCCCATATCAAGCGCTTCTTGTGCATTGTATTGACGGCATAAGTACCAGATTTCTCTCGCTTTCTTATGACCAACAATACGTGCAAGGTAGCCTGAACCATAACCAGCATCAAAGCTGCCTACTTTTGGACCAGTTTGTCCAAAAATCGCATTATCTGCTGCAATTGTCAGGTCACATACAATATGAAGAACGTGCCCGCCGCCGATTGCATAACCAGCAACCATCGCAACAACAGGTTTTGGAATCACACGAATTAAACGCTGTAAGTCGAGTACATTTAGACGCGGAATTTGATCGTCTCCTACATAACCGCCATGACCGCGTACTTTTTGATCTCCACCAGAACAGAATGCTTTGCCGCCAGCACCTGCAAGTACGATCACACCAACATTTGAATTATCACGAGCACGTGAAAATGCATCAATCAATTCACTCACAGTCTTTGGTGTAAACGCGTTATGTACATGTGGACGATTAATCGTGATCTTTGCAATCCCATTGCATGTTTCATATAAAATTTCGTCATATTGACGCTCAGTTTGCCATTCAATAGCCATCAATAGTTCCTCCTCTAACCTTGGGTAATAAACTCACTAACTATTTTACCAAAAAAATGTGGTTGTTCCACATGAACTGTATGCCCAGCCTGCTCAGCTAATATAAATTGACTGCCTTCAAGCTCCTGCTGCATACATGTGGCGATATTGCAGAACTTTTCATCAAGCGCTCCACAAATCAACAAAACAGGTAAATTCATATGCTTTAAAGCCTTCCAAACAGAGGGCTGCGAACCTGTTCCTATGCCTTCTAAACTGCGAGCCAGTCCAAGTGGATTGGCTTTTAGCCTTTCCTCTCGTAGTTGAGCCTGCGTGTCAGCTGATAAAGTTTTCTGCGAAGCAAACAGTGGAATACTCTCCCAAAAATCCACAAACTTCACTAAACCTTCATGTCTCATTTTCTGAGCCAGCTGATGATCATGTTTGAGTCTTGCCATCCGCTCTTTAAACGTACGAAGCCCTGGAGAGGTACTCTCTAGAATCAACTTGTTGACTCGCTCTGAATAACGAGAGGCAAATGATAAAGCAATACGTCCTCCCATAGAATATCCGAGAATATTCACTTTGTGAAGCTTTAATTGGTTTAAAATCTCTGCAAGATCTGCTAGCTGATGCGACATCGCATATCTTCTTATACTTTCTGGTGAGTCCGTGCGGCCATGTCCAAGCAGGCTGACTTGAATCAATCTTGTATTTCCCATATAAGCATTCAAGAATGTCCAAGAAGCCGCGCTTCCAGTGAAGCCGTGTAAGCATAGCGTGGCATTCTCACCTGATGGATTCTGATCCACCACCTCGTACGCCACACCATCACGCATCCGTATTATGAAAGAAGACATTCTTTTTTCACTTCTTCCAATATGTCATCCATCATTTGACGATGCTTGCTTGCACGAGAATGCCGATCTGTATCAATTTCAATTAAATGAAGTCCAGGCTCTTCTATATGCGCCTTGTAGACATCATGTAATTCTTGTTTCGTTGACGGTTTCGCATAGGTTCCCCCATACAACTTCGAAGCATACTCAAAATTCAGTCCAGTCGGTGTACCAAAGAGTTTTTCATAATACGGTTCCTCAGACGCCTGCGGAAGGAAAGAAAAGATGCCTCCTCCATCATTGTTTAACAACACAACCGTCAGTGGAATGTCCATCAACTTCGCTGCAAGGAGACCATTCATATCATGGTAAAATGATAAATCTCCAATCACTAAGGTGACCGGCTGTTTCAAAGCTGCATACGTGCCAAGTGCTGTAGACACAACACCATCAATACCATTTGCTCCTCGATTCGCCATCATTCGAAAAGGCTTCGATTGCGCTTCAAAAAATGTATCCACATCACGAATCGGCATACTATTCCCGATAAACAGGACACTCTCCTTCGGCAAAAGATGCTGAAGCTGACGGTACACATTCCCCTCAAATGACAGATCCTCATCAGAATAATGGGAAGCATGCGTTCTGAATGATGAATTAGCATGCTGCCAGCGCTTTAGAAAACTTGTATCCTCACGTTGATCCGCTCTATTGACTACTTCATCTACAAAAGCTGCCACATCACTTTCAATGACATATGAAGCACTCAGCCCAGGATCTCGAAAACCTCCAGCAGCATCAACAACAATCTGATTCACTTCCGCATGTTTTTCCAGCCACTTGAATAAAGGCTTAGACACAGGCATCGGTCCAAAACGAATAACCATATCCGGCAATAGGTGCTGCTGCAATACTTCATCTTTCAATAAAGAATCATACGCATCAATAATAAGATCTGCATGCTCATGACCATTTCGCAAATGAGAAAGCGGGTCCGCTAAAATCGGTATATGCAAGGCTTTTGAAAGACGTATTACTGCCTCTTTCTCTTCCTCCGTATGAAGCTCGCCACACACAATCAGTCCCTTTTTGGAACGGTTCATGACCGTCACAATTTCAGATATCGCATCATCATTTGGGAAAGCCTGTCCTGTAGCTAATACTTTTTTCCGGTCTGTTTCTTCTCGCTCGAAAGGATCAATAGACAAATCAGGAAGCAATGGTTCTCTCAGAGGGACATTGATTTGTACAGGTCCCTTCGGCTCTTGCATCGACATATGATTTGCTCTTGCCGCAGCCGTCTGAACATAGCGTAACATCGTCTGACTTTCTTCTGGCAACGCTAAGTCTGTGAACCATTTAACAAACTTACCGAATAAGAATTGCTGATCAATCGCTTGAGGTGCCCCAACTTCCCTCAATTCGTGCGGTCGATCAGCAGTTAAAACAATAAGTGGGACACGGGAATAATGTGCCTCTACAATGGCTGGGTAAAAGTTAGCTGTTGCTGTACCTGACGTACAAATAAGCAGCACTGGAGTTTGACTTGCTTTTGCAAGACCAAGCGCATAAAAAGCAGCAGACCGTTCATCCACTAATACATGGACATTGATGTCTTGGTGGGCTAGAGCCAGCATTGCAAGCGGGGTCGAACGAGAACCTGGACAGACAACTGCCTCTTGTACGCCACCTTGGACAAATTCATCCATCAATCTGCCAATATATATTGTCATGATTTGATTATTCAATAGGACGACCTCCAAGAGCAGATAGCATTGGTCTTAATTTCACTTGCGTTTCCTCGTACTCCTGCTTTGCAAGGGAATCCTCTACAATGCCGCAGCCAGCGAACAAACGAACATGGTCTTCCTCAATAAGACCTGACCGAATGGCAACAGCAAATTCTCCATTATCCTGAGAGTCAATCCACCCTACCGGCGCTGCGTACCAGCCACGTTTCAACGGTTCGATTTCACGAATGACCTCAACCGCCTTTTCCTTCGGATATCCGCCTAATGCTGGCGTCGGATGGAGCTGTTCAATTAATGAAAAAAGAGAACAGCTGCTTTTAATTTCTCCTACAATCGGTGTAAACAAATGCTGAATGTTTTTTGTTTTATAAAGACTAGGTTGATTTGGTTTATGCACGCGAAGGCAATTGGCCTCAAATGCTTGCTCAATCATATTGACAACAATTTGATGTTCAATCAAATTCTTCTCATCATGCAGCAGTTCCTTGCCTAATGCTCGATCTTCCTCTTCATCTTTTCCACGAACAATCGAACCTGCTAAACAAGATGAAAAGACCTCTCCGCCGCTTTTTTTCACTAAGCGTTCCGGCGTAGCTCCGACAAATGCTTGTCTCCCCTGCTCAACCGCAAATACATAACTCGTTGTTTGATGCTTTAATAATTCTGATAACAGTGGAGCGAGTTCAATTTGATTTTTATAGTGAAGCAAGACTTCTCTTGCTAAAACAACCTTTTCATATTCGTTTGCACGAATGTGGTCTGTCGCTTCTTGGATCGCCTTCATCCATTCCTTCACATCTCGTTCTTCCATATGAACAAGTTCAGCTTGTCCACCATGTCTGAGCGGTAATGTTTCGTAATGAGAGGCTTTTTGTTCTAATTCTTGAATGAGCTGATGAACATTACCGTCCACCTGCTTCCATTCATTGATCGTAAGAAACGTGCCTTCTTTCGAGACAGTGAGCATCATCGATGGCACAAAAAAATGAGCCTCGCCAAAAGCTTCCCAGTGACGCGCCTTCTCTTCATACGGATCAAATGAGAATCCTCCAAATAAAAGCGGACCAACAGCCGCTTGCCTTAACTCCTTCTCATCATGAAAATGGAACATGTGCTGCTTCAGCTGTTCCCATTCTTGATGGACTGTATCAAATCGTTCCTTGCCTTGCTCAGATGATTTAATAACGGCCGCTCTGCCAAGTCCAGAAAATATCATTTGGCTTTCTGGATCAGACCAAAAAAACCGCTCGCCTAAAAAATCCGCTTCGCCGCTTTGGAAAAAGGCAAGAGGATCCAGATCGTCAACTCTTCTGGAGTAGCTTATCAAAACAGCATGGTTGACGTTATTCGCTTCTTCTAATGTCGCAAGCGCTTCCTGCCGGAAAGTACTTTGCACTGTTGTCACCATGATACATTCCTCCAAAATCCATGAAATAACATAAAAAAATAAAACCATAATGAAAAAATACATGAACATTCGAGTATGTCGAATGACCTGCTTTTCTATTATAAACCTTAACAGATGAACTTAGTAAAGAAAACAGCTTTTAAAACCTCGAATCCTTATTATATCACGCTTTCTAGATTTTTTCGCTCTGCTTCTTGAAACGAGAGCATCTATAAGAAAAATGGAAAGTCTTGTTCTAAGATCAAGCTTTCTCTGGATATGGCAACGATTAGCAAACATCTTTTTCAGGTTTCATCGCATCAATATATTGACACCTTTTTGAACTTTGCTAAACTGGAATTTGGACGTGTACGTATTTTTTTATTTAAAGGAGTATATTTTATGCAGCATCAATCGATATCAGATCAGCTTTCACCGATTAAGCCTGATAAGAACTGGCGGATTTGGTGGAATTTACTACGACCGCATACATTAACAGCAGCATTTATTCCCGTTACTTTAGGAACTGTTCTAGCACTTCCAAGTGGTCAAATACATGTTGGGCTATTTTTAGCTATGCTGTTTGCATCTATGTTTATCCAAATCGCAACGAACATGTTTAATGAGTACTTTGATTATGTTCGCGGATTGGACAATGAGAAATCTGTCGGCATCGGCGGCGCCATTGTCAGAAATGGCGTGAAGCCTAAAACCGTTCTCGGCCTTGCTTATGCACTATTTGCGCTTTCTTTACTACTAGGAGTGTATATTTGCATGATGTCTAGCTGGTGGATTGCACTGATAGGACTCATTTGTATGGCAGCAGGCTATTTCTATACAGGCGGTCCTGTTCCTATTGCATATACACCGTTTGGAGAACTTGTGTCAGGTGCTTTTATGGGACTAGGAATCATCCTGATCAGTTTCTATATTCAAACAGGCACACTAACGTCTAAAGCTGTTCTCGTCTCATTACCAATTTCTATTTTAGTTGGTGCCATCTTACTATCAAACAATATCCGCGATTTAGACGGCGACAAAGAAAATGGACGAAAAACACTTGCTATTCTTGCTGGGCGAAAGGCTGCTGTGAACATTTTACTTTCCATGTTTTTGCTCTCTTATGTACTTATTTTTGTTTATATCTTCACAGATATTGTCGGCCTTTGGAGTCTTCTTGTTTTACTCAGTGTGCCAAAAGCATATACAGCTATCAAAGAATTTAGGCAAAAAGAAAAACCAATTCAATTAATGAATGCCATGAAATCTACAGCTCAAACCAATACATTTTTCGGTTTTCTGCTGACAATCGCTTTGATCTTACAATACTATATCGCGTAACAAAGAACGCCTGCAGCCGCAGGCGTTTTTTCATGAGGAATTGCTTCAAATTGGAACTAGTCTTACAGATAAAATTGCTCATACTAACATTATGTTTGATATGAAAGGATGATCGCTTTGTTGTCTAAAGACGAATTACATCATTTGAAGCAGCGACTTCTCGATGAAAAGCACGAACTCGAAGCCAAAAGCCATGACGATGAACAAAAAGTATCATTTCCTTATGATTCGGTAGGAGACCTGTCAGCCTATGATAATCACCCAGGTGATCAAGGGACAGAGCTGTTCGAACGCGGGAAGGATATTGCGTTAAACAGTTTGGAACATGAACATCTGTTAGACGTTAATGAAGCACTTCAAGCCATCACAGACGGCTCTTATGGCCTATGCAAGGTCTGTAAATCACCTATCCCAAAGGAACGCTTAGAAGCCTTACCTAGTGCCGTCACATGCACAGAGCATTCAAAAGAACAAACCGTTTCACAAAACCGTCCGATTGAAGAGGATTTATTAAGTCCGCCATCAGGGAAATTCGAAAATGAAGAAAGTGCAGCCTATGATGGAGAGGATGCATATCAAGACGTAGAACGCTACGGAAACTCTGATACGCCGTCTGATATGGAATTTCCTCCATTGACATACGATGATGTGTATACACAATCAGAAGATGAAGATTATGTCGAAGACTATGAAGGATTCGCAGCTGCTGATATTGAAGGCAAGGCAAGTAAAGTATATCCAAATAAAGCTCACGAAGCCTATGAAAAAGCATTAGACGAAGAAGGCATCATGACGGTATTTGGTGACTTGAAGCCGTACGAAAAAGAACCTTATACAGAAGAAAATCATTAGTCCCCTCATATTGGGGGCTTTATGTTTATATCATGTAATGATTGGGAAATCATTTTAAGAGTGAATTTGATTGGAGGAGATTCTTAATGGCTAGAAAAAGTATCGTTTGGGCAGTGGTTGTCTTCTTTATTACATACGCATTATTCTCTATTGCCGGGTTCTTGTTTCCGATTGACAGAGAGTGGTATGATGCATTAAATAAACCGGAATGGACACCGAGTGGTGGAGTAATTGGTGCTGTGTGGGCTGTCTTATTTGCTCTCATCTCGTTGTCCGCAGCGATCATTTATGGAAAGTACGGATTTCAAAAAATCACTTTACCATTTTGGATTCTTTTTCTTTTAAATTATGTATTTAATCAAGCCTTTAGTTTTTTTCAATTTACACAAAAAGATCTATTTGCCGCTACGATCGACTGCCTGCTTGTAGCACTGACAGCACTTGCTCTTGTCATCGTCTCACGTAAACTAAGCAAAGTCGTTCCAATTTTACTAATTCCTTATGTCTTATGGGGCTTCTTTGCAACATACTTGTCTTATACGATCTATTCCATGAACATGTAAAAAAGACCGCTATAATGGCGGTCTTTCTTTTTTGAAGAAAATAAAAAAGAGATCTTTGACAAGATCTCTTTTAAACATGACCCGTACGGGATTCGAACCCGTGTTACCGCCGTGAAAGGGCGGTGTCTTAACCGCTTGACCAACGGGCCAGATAAATGGCGGAGAAGGAGGGATTTGAACCCTCGCGCCGCTCGCGCGACCTACACCCTTAGCAGGGGCGCCTCTTCAGCCACTTGAGTACTTCTCCATTTGGCTCCGCAGGTAGGACTCGAACCTACGACCGATCGGTTAACAGCCGATAGCTCTACCACTGAGCTACTGCGGAATATCATGGTGGGCCTGAGTGGACTCGAACCACCGACCTCACGCTTATCAGGCGTGCGCTCTAACCAGCTGAGCTACAGGCCCATGAACGGATATACAAATGGAGCGGGTGATGGGAATCGAACCCACGACATCAGCTTGGAAGGCTGAGGTTTTACCACTAAACTACACCCGCAAAAATATGTATGGGGCGATTGATGGGAATCGAACCCACGAGTGCCAGAGCCACAATCTGGTGCGTTAACCACTTCGCCACAACCGCCATACTATCAATATTTTTTTATAAAAGTGGCTCGGGACGGAATCGAACCGCCGACACACGGATTTTCAGTCCGTTGCTCTACCAACTGAGCTACCGAGCCAAGTATTCATTTTAAAAATGGCGGTCCGGACGGGACTCGAACCCGCGACCTCCTGCGTGACAGGCAGGCATTCTAACCAACTGAACTACCGGACCATTTTGGTTGTACTCAAAGAGCATTCCCCATTGGTAAATAAAATAATTTGGTTGCGGGGGCAGGATTTGAACCTGCGACCTTCGGGTTATGAGCCCGACGAGCTACCGAACTGCTCCACCCCGCGATGATATAAGTTTTTAAAAAATATGGCGGAGGAAGAGGGATTCGAACCCCCGCGGGCTTTGACACCCCTGTCGGTTTTCAAGACCGATCCCTTCAGCCGGACTTGGGTATTCCTCCGTATAGATGGTGGACCTTGTAGGACTCGAACCTACGACCGGACGGTTATGAGCCGTCTGCTCTAACCAACTGAGCTAAAGGTCCTTTATAGCGGCGGAGGGGATCGAACCCCCGACCTCACGGGTATGAACCGTACGCTCTAGCCAGCTGAGCTACACCGCCATGATCAAAATAATCTTTTAAAAGTGGAGCCTAGCGGGATCGAACCGCTGACCTCCTGCGTGCAAGGCAGGCGCTCTCCCAGCTGAGCTAAGGCCCCATAAAAGATGGTCGGGAAGACAGGATTCGAACCTGCGACCCCTTGGTCCCAAACCAAGTGCTCTACCAAGCTGAGCTACTTCCCGATCTTAATGGCGCGCCCGAGAGGAGTCGAACCCCTAACCTTTTGATCCGTAGTCAAACGCTCTATCCACTTGAGCTACGGGCGCTTATTGTATAATGCCGAGGGCCGGACTTGAACCGGCACGGTAGTCACCTACCGCAGGATTTTAAGTCCTGTGTGTCTGCCAATTCCACCACCCCGGCGTGGATGGTATAAGCGGAAGACGGGATTCGAACCCGCGACCCCCACCTTGGCAAGGTGGTGTTCTACCACTGAACTACTTCCGCATTACAGGATTTCTTTATTTTGTTTGGCTATGCGGGTGAAGGGACTTGAACCCCCACGTCATAAAGACACTAGATCCTAAGTCTAGCGCGTCTGCCAATTCCGCCACACCCGCATGAAAATGGTGAGCCATGAAGGACTCGAACCTTCGACCCTCTGATTAAAAGTCAGATGCTCTACCAACTGAGCTAATGGCTCGCTTTAAAAGCGACTTGTCTATCTTACCATATGAAAGTGGTGCCGGCAAGAGGACTTGAACCCCCAACCTACTGATTACAAGTCAGTTGCTCTACCAGTTGAGCTACACCGGCTTTATCTATCCCAACATTATGTAAGAATAAATATGGTGGAGGATGACGGGCTCGAACCGCCGACCCTCTGCTTGTAAGGCAGATGCTCTCCCAGCTGAGCTAATCCTCCACTATGTAGGAATCTCTCGATCCGACAAAGATTATTATATACAGGTTTTCATCATTTGTAAAGGCTATATTAAAAAAAATTTATTTCAATTTTCATTACGTATTTCTTTTAACAAATGACCGTTATTTCCTCTATTCAAACAGCGTGATCTAACGTTCATCACTTAAACTTGTCCACTCTATATTCTCTTTAAAAACGGGCAATTCCTTTATAAATATTAACATCTCACATTAGATACAGTATGTCCGAAATAGAATTATCTACTAATAACGATACAGAGCTCTTCTATCATCTATTAACCTAACTCTCTACTGGTTTAACTGAAACGCTCGATCTCTTTTGTTTTAATGTGTTTCACATGCTTGTAAATGAGTTAGAGTGTCCAAACGTTCATCAAACAAGTGCAACCAACAGCATATTTTCTCAAGAAGCACAAAAAAGACCAGTTCCGTATGGAACTGATCCTTAGAAAAGCTTGGCGGCGTCCTACTCTCACAGGGGGAGACCCCCAACTACCATCGGCGCTGAAGAGCTTAACTTCCGTGTTCGGTATGGGAACGGGTGTGACCTCTTCGCTATCGCCACCAAACCTGATGGAGAGAATGTTCTCTCAAAACTAGATAACAATGTTCAAGCTTCACATTAGAATATAGGTTAAGTCCTCGATCTATTAGTATCTGTCAGCTCCACGTGTCACCACGCTTCCACCTCAGACCTATCAACCTGATCATCTTTCAGGGATCTTACTTCCTTGCGGAATGGGAAATCTCATCTTGAGGGGGGCTTCATGCTTAGATGCTTTCAGCACTTATCCCGTCCGCACATAGCTACCCAGCGATGCCCTTGGCAGAACAACTGGTACACCAGCGGTGCGTCCATCCCGGTCCTCTCGTACTAAGGACAGCTCCTCTCAAATTTCCTGCGCCCGCGACGGATAGGGACCGAACTGTCTCACGACGTTCTGAACCCAGCTCGCGTACCGCTTTAATGGGCGAACAGCCCAACCCTTGGGACCGACTACAGCCCCAGGATGCGATGAGCCGACATCGAGGTGCCAAACCTCCCCGTCGATGTGGACTCTTGGGGGAGATAAGCCTGTTATCCCCGGGGTAGCTTTTATCCGTTGAGCGATGGCCCTTCCATGCGGAACCACCGGATCACTAAGCCCGACTTTCGTCCCTGCTCGACTTGTAGGTCTCGCAGTCAAGCTCCCTTGTGCCTTTACACTCTGCGAATGATTTCCAACCATTCTGAGGGAACCTTTGGGCGCCTCCGTTACATTTTAGGAGGCGACCGCCCCAGTCAAACTGCCCACCTGACACTGTCTCCCTGCCCGATAAGGGCAGCGGGTTAGAAGGTCAATACAGCCAGGGTAGTATCCCACCGATGCCTCCACCGAAGCTAGCGCTCCGGTTTCCAAGGCTCCTACCTATCCTGTACAAGCTGTACCAACATTCAATATCAGGCTGCAGTAAAGCTCCACGGGGTCTTTCCGTCCTGTCGCGGGTAACCTGCATCTTCACAGGTACTATAATTTCACCGAGTCTCTCGTTGAGACAGTGCCCAGATCGTTGCGCCTTTCGTGCGGGTCGGAACTTACCCGACAAGGAATTTCGCTACCTTAGGACCGTTATAGTTACGGCCGCCGTTTACTGGGGCTTCAATTCGCACCTTCGCTTACGCTAAGCGCTCCTCTTAACCTTCCAGCACCGGGCAGGCGTCAGCCCCTATACTTCGCCTTACGGCTTCGCAGAGACCTGTGTTTTTGCTAAACAGTCGCCTGGGCCTATTCACTGCGGCTTCTCGGGGCTTTAACACCCTAAGAAGCACCCCTTCTCCCGAAGTTACGGGGTCATTTTGCCGAGTTCCTTAACGAGAGTTCTCTCGATCACCTTAGGATTCTCTCCTCGCCTACCTGTGTCGGTTTGCGGTACGGGCACCTCTCACCTCGCTAGAGGCTTTTCTTGGCAGTGTGGAATCAGGAACTTCGCTACTAAATTTCGCTCGCCATCACAGCTCAGCCTTTACGGGAAACGGATTTGCCTATTTCCCAGCCTAACTGCTTGGACGCGGATATCCAATACCGCGCTTACCCTATCCTCCTGCGTCCCCCCATTGCTCAAATGGTGAGGAGGTGGTACAGGAATATCAACCTGTTGTCCATCGCCTACGCCTTTCGGCCTCGGCTTAGGTCCCGACTAACCCTGAGCGGACGAGCCTTCCTCAGGAAACCTTAGGCATTCGGTGGACGGGATTCTCACCCGTCTTTCGCTACTCATACCGGCATTCTCACTTCTAAGCGCTCCACCAGTCCTTCCGGTCTGACTTCACAGCACTTAGAACGCTCTCCTACCACTGTTCGTAAGAACAGTCCGCAGCTTCGGTGATACGTTTAGCCCCGGTACATTTTCGGCGCAGAGTCACTCGACCAGTGAGCTATTACGCACTCTTTAAATGGTGGCTGCTTCTAAGCCAACATCCTGGTTGTCTAAGCAACTCCACATCCTTTTCCACTTAACGTATACTTTGGGACCTTAGCTGGCGGTCTGGGCTGTTTCCCTTTCGACTACGGATCTTATCACTCGCAGTCTGACTCCCAAGGATAAGTCATCGGCATTCGGAGTTTGACTGAATTCGGTAACCCGGTAGGGGCCCCTAGTCCAATCAGTGCTCTACCTCCGAGACTCTTACCTTGAGGCTAGCCCTAAAGCTATTTCGGAGAGAACCAGCTATCTCCAGGTTCGATTGGCATTTCACCCCTACCCACACCTCATCCCCGCACTTTTCAACGTGCGTGGGTTCGGGCCTCCATTCAGTGTTACCTGAACTTCACCCTGGACATGGGTAGATCACCTGGTTTCGGGTCTACGACCACGTACTCATGCGCCCTATTCAGACTCGCTTTCGCTGCGGCTCCGCATCTTCTGCTTAACCTTGCACGGGATCGTAACTCGCCGGTTCATTCTACAAAAGGCACGCCATCACCCTTTAACGGGCTCTGACTACTTGTAGGCACACGGTTTCAGGATCTATTTCACTCCCCTTCCGGGGTGCTTTTCACCTTTCCCTCACGGTACTGGTTCACTATCGGTCACTAGGGAGTATTTAGCCTTGGGAGATGGTCCTCCCGGATTCCGACGGAATTTCACGTGTTCCGCCGTACTCAGGATCCACTCTGGAGAGAACAACATTTCAGTTACAGGGCTGTTACCTTCTTTGGCGGGCCTTTCCAGACCTCTTCGCTTATATCGTTCCTTTGTAACTCCGTATAGAGTGTCCTACAACCCCAAGAGGCAAGCCTCTTGGTTTGGGCTGTTCCCGTTTCGCTCGCCGCTACTCAGGGAATCGCATTTGCTTTCTCTTCCTCCGGGTACTTAGATGTTTCAGTTCCCCGGGTATGCCTTCTCATACTCTATGTATTCAAGTATGGATACTACTCCATTACGAGCAGTGGGTTTCCCCATTCGGAAATCTCCGGATCAAAGCTTGCTTACAGCTCCCCGAAGCATATCGGTGTTCGTCCCGTCCTTCATCGGCTCCTAGTGCCAAGGCATCCACCGTGCGCCCTTTCTAACTTAACCATTTCTTACTTTAGAAAGAATCACTATGTGTGATGAACTTTGCATTGCATTCAATGTGAATGTATTACTTATTGTTATCTAGTTTTCAAAGAACAATCCTGTCTCGCTAGAGACATGTCTTGAAGGAATGATCCTTCAAAACTAAACAAGACGAAAACGCACACTGCTCCATATATCCTTAGAAAGGAGGTGATCCAGCCGCACCTTCCGATACGGCTACCTTGTTACGACTTCACCCCAATCATCTGTCCCACCTTCGGCGGCTGGCTCCATAAAGGTTACCTCACCGACTTCGGGTGTTACAAACTCTCGTGGTGTGACGGGCGGTGTGTACAAGGCCCGGGAACGTATTCACCGCGGCATGCTGATCCGCGATTACTAGCGATTCCAGCTTCACGCAGTCGAGTTGCAGACTGCGATCCGAACTGAGAACAGATTTATGGGATTGGCTAAACCTTGCGGTCTCGCAGCCCTTTGTTCTGTCCATTGTAGCACGTGTGTAGCCCAGGTCATAAGGGGCATGATGATTTGACGTCATCCCCACCTTCCTCCGGTTTGTCACCGGCAGTCACCTTAGAGTGCCCAACTAAATGCTGGCAACTAAGATCAAGGGTTGCGCTCGTTGCGGGACTTAACCCAACATCTCACGACACGAGCTGACGACAACCATGCACCACCTGTCACTCTGTCCCCGAAGGGAAAGCCCTATCTCTAGGGTTGTCAGAGGATGTCAAGACCTGGTAAGGTTCTTCGCGTTGCTTCGAATTAAACCACATGCTCCACCGCTTGTGCGGGCCCCCGTCAATTCCTTTGAGTTTCAGTCTTGCGACCGTACTCCCCAGGCGGAGTGCTTAATGCGTTAGCTGCAGCACTAAGGGGCGGAAACCCCCTAACACTTAGCACTCATCGTTTACGGCGTGGACTACCAGGGTATCTAATCCTGTTCGCTCCCCACGCTTTCGCTCCTCAGCGTCAGTTACAGACCAGAGAGTCGCCTTCGCCACTGGTGTTCCTCCACATCTCTACGCATTTCACCGCTACACGTGGAATTCCACTCTCCTCTTCTGCACTCAAGTTTCCCAGTTTCCAATGACCCTCCCCGGTTGAGCCGGGGGCTTTCACATCAGACTTAAGAAACCGCCTGCGAGCCCTTTACGCCCAATAATTCCGGACAACGCTTGCCACCTACGTATTACCGCGGCTGCTGGCACGTAGTTAGCCGTGGCTTTCTGGTTAGGTACCGTCAAGGTGCGAGCAGTTACTCTCGCACTTGTTCTTCCCTAACAACAGAGCTTTACGATCCGAAAACCTTCATCACTCACGCGGCGTTGCTCCGTCAGACTTTCGTCCATTGCGGAAGATTCCCTACTGCTGCCTCCCGTAGGAGTCTGGGCCGTGTCTCAGTCCCAGTGTGGCCGATCACCCTCTCAGGTCGGCTACGCATCGTCGCCTTGGTGAGCCATTACCCCACCAACTAGCTAATGCGCCGCGGGTCCATCTGTAAGTGACAGCCGAAACCGTCTTTCATCCTTGAACCATGCGGTTCAAGGAACTATCCGGTATTAGCTCCGGTTTCCCGGAGTTATCCCAGTCTTACAGGCAGGTTACCCACGTGTTACTCACCCGTCCGCCGCTAACATCCGGGAGCAAGCTCCCTTCTGTTCGCTCGACTTGCATGTATTAGGCACGCCGCCAGCGTTCGTCCTGAGCCAGGATCAAACTCTCCGAAAAAGTACAAAACCGAAGTTTTGTTTTTCGTCAGCGTTTGACTGACTACCTATGATATAACATAGGATTTTTTTATAAAAACTCGAATTAACAGGTACGTTTTGTCTTGTTTAGTTTTCAAAGATCATCTTCTCCGTCTCTCAAAGGCGACTTTATTAATATAACATTCTATCAAGATAAAGTCAACAACTTTTTTCTTTATGTTATTTAATAACCGCGCTGTTTTAGCGGCGAATACAAATATAACACCTTTTGAGAGAGGAAACAAGTATTTTTTCTAAATAATTTATTTTTTCTTATCTCTTCCTATATAATTATACAAAAATTGATTGTCACAGGAATTCTCTATTGTTGATCCTGAAGGTCTTTAGTATATTTATAATAGAAGAAAACTAAATAACCGCAGGGGGAGCTTTGTGCTGAGAGTGAACATTCGTTGTTCTGACCCTTTGAACCTGTCAGTTAATACTGAAGTAGGAATGTGGATTCAATTGAATACATGTGGTGTATTCAACTCGATATGTTTTTCTATGAATAACATACTCATCCTTACACGGTCTCTCCTTGCTCAATTCATGAAAAGGGAGATTTTTTTATGCAGCAATCAAATCAATTGGTACGACTGATGGAAATCGCAATTATGACTTCACTTGCACTAGTATTAGATTACTTATCAGGTCTCTTTTTAAGAATGCCGAACGGCGGATCTCTTGCGCTGATTATGATACCCGTCATTCTTATGTCTATTAGATGGGGAATATCAACCGGGTTTATCATTGGTGTGCTTATTGCAGGCCTTCAGCTGATGAATGGCCCTATTATCGCTACACCAGTTCAAGGATTTCTCGATTATTTCGTCGCATCTGTTGTCATTTCCCTAAGCGGCCTATTTTCTGGATTGATTAAAAAAGCCATTCAGGATCAAAAGCGAAAGCAGCAATTCTTCTATATTACCTTATCCGTATTTGTTGCAAGTTTCTTTAGACTGTTGACGTTCTTTATCTCTGGTGTTGTTTTCTTTTCTCATTATGCACCAAAAGGAACTCCAGGTTGGGTTTACTCTTTAATTTATAACAGCACATATATGGTTCCTTCATTTATTATTTGCAGTATCGTTCTTTGCATACTCATACCAAGTGCATCTCGTTTGGTTTTTCCGCACCAAAAATAACTGGCTGATTTCAGCTGGTTATTTTTTTATGCATAATTTGCCGCTCTATGGAATCTATTAATAGTAGAAGATTTCATGTTGGAGGTACGCCAATGAACCCTTACTCCATTATGCTGTGCTGCTATATTCTCAGTCTTGCTTATTTTTTGGCAGGTTTCCATGAAGCTTTAAAAATAGCAGGAATAAAAGGAAAAGTAGAAGCTTCTCCTCTTATCTCTTATATGTTGCTAGCTGTGCTTTTCACTTTTTTCTCTCATTATTACTGGAAGCTGACGATTTAATTCGGTGTAGATGGTCATTTAATACAGGCAGCTCCCACCCATACCCTATTTCATCATGCTTCTCGCCAGCCAGCTCGAACTGGCTGGTAACGACAAAATGAGGTTGAAGCTTTTGATAAAAATGCTTTGCCGAATTTTGTTCAAATACCCACAGCATGATATTCTGATACCCTTTCTCTATTAAATAACTCACTCCTTCTGCAATTAAAGCAATACCTGCTCCTGATCTCTGTTTCTCTTGCAATAAATAGATCGCGTAAAGTTCTCCATCATATGTTGGATAGCGCTCATCACGTTGTTTTCCAAAAGAAGCAAAACCAAATACCCCCTCGGCATCTTCTGCGACAAACGTCCCTTCAAGTGACCTTCTTCTCCAGCTCTCTTCTCGATCTTCTATATTTAAACCATCCAAATAATCCTGATTAATAATGCCTTGATAAGTCGTCTGCCAGCTCTTCACATGTATTTCGGAAATTTTAGGAATATCTTGTTGTACAGCATGCCTCACCTTCATTCGCGCCACTCCTTCTCACTGTTTTCATCCTATCTTTATTATGATAAATTCCTATTTCCTATAATTCAATCAATAAAGGATATTCGTTGACATTTTGTCAACATGCCTTTATATTGGGTACGACTTCTTTTATAGAAGAGTTGATACATCATACAAAGGATGGCGTAAAATGGATTCTAAAACAACTGAGCTTGGGTCTCTCTTAAAGGAAAGATTGCAACAACGTTCTCTATCTTTAAGAGAGCTCAGCACGTACACAGGAATTGATAAAGCGACACTGTCTCGAATCATGAATGGAAAAAGAAAACCAACTTTGAATCATCTGCAGCGGCTTTCAGATTCTCTGAACCTATCATTAGATCAACTATTAGCTGCTTCAGGGTTTCCAATCAAAAACGAAAAGGTACATAGTGATACGTTCATACAAACGGTCGTAGAGATCGAAAAAACACTGAAAGATGAGAAGGTCTACGACGGTACATTTAGTCAGACCAAATTGAAACAAAAGCTAAACGAATATGAGACCTATAGCCAAACAAACGAGGGAAAAGAAACGATCTCAGCAAAGTTTGAGAAAAAGATGGAGGCGGTAAACGGCGCCGGGCCATTCCTTCAGCATTTGAAAGACATGTACAGCTTATTTATGACCGAACGAGGTACTTCTCGAGAATTAATGCTGATGGGGGGCACACTCCTTTATTTCATTATGCCTGTTGACTTAATACCAGATTTTATTTTTCCGATCGGCTATATTGATGATGCTGCGGCTGTGAAAATCGTCATAGACCAGCTGACAAATAGGTAGCAGGAAAAGAAGCTATGAAAAAACAGTACAACATTGACTTCATACTTTTACTCACTGTGATTTGTTTATTTGTCATCAGCCTGATAGCTGTATATAGCGGATCAGGACAGTATGAATCGCAGGATATGTTTTATTTCGTCAAAAGACAAATTTTCTGGTATATCGTCGGTTTCGGTCTTATGGCCGTTGCTGCATACTTTGATTATGAACTTCTTGAGCGTTTATCTTTTCGGTTATTTACAGGTGGTATTTTTCTCATTATTCTTGTGCATTTTTTCGGAACGAGTCAAAACGGATCCCAAAGATGGATCAGCTTCGGTTCAATTAAAGTTCAGCCATCAGAGTTCATGAAAATTTTTGTGATCCTGCTGCTAGCGGCTGTCTTGAACCAATACAAGCATCAGCGATTTTCGTTTAAAGAAAGCATCATTCCTACAAGTAAAATCGTTTGCTGGACCGTTGTCCCTTTTTTCCTCATCTTAATTCAGCCTGATTTAGGGACAGCGCTCGTGATATTATCTATCGCCTTTACACTGATGCTTGTGTCAGGAATTTCTAGCAAGATGATGGCCGCATTAATGGCTTCTTTTCTTGCACTTCTTTCATTTTTGGTCTACTTACACAACGAACACTTTGAGCATTTCACAAAAATCATTAAGCCACATCAGCTTGATCGCATTTATGGCTGGCTCTCTCCCGATGAATTTGATTCAACATACGGGTATCAGCTGAAACAATCGATGCTCGGCATTGGATCAGGTCAATTATCAGGTAGCGGTTTTACACAGGGGCATCAAGTACAAGGAGGTAATATCCCTGAAGCGCATACGGATTTTATCTTTGCCGTCATTGGTGAGGAGTTTGGTTTTATCGGCGCCTCCCTTTTGATGTGTTTGTACTTAATGATGATTTACCGAATCATTCATGTGGCTATGCATGCTAATACGCTTTATGGATTGTACATATGTGCAGGTGTCGTTGGGCTGATCGTGTTTCAAGTTTTCCAAAACGTAGGGATGACAATCGGTTTAATGCCTGTGACGGGACTTGCGCTTCCTTTTATCAGCTATGGAGGCAGTGCGCTATTGACTAACATGACCGCCATTGGCCTCGTGTTTAGTGTCAATATCAGGTCATCATCCTATATGTTTGGAGACAACTGGAATTGAAGATGATGGCATTTCTTCTATCTCATTTCAAAAAAGTTGACCGCGTTCTTGTTGGAACGATTGTGTTCCTCTGCTTATTTGGTTTACTGATGGTGTACAGTGCAAGTTATCCTTTAGGAGAAGTGAAGTATGAGAAGGGCAGCTATTTCTTTATCAAACAATGGCAATGGCTCCTGATTGGGGGATTCTTTTTCTTCATTGCCGCTCTTTTCCCTTATCAGATTTATCGTAAATGGATGAAATGGCTTGTCATGCTGTCATTGCTATGTCTCATCCTAGTCCTGATTCCTGGAATCGGTGTTGTCAAAAACAATTCACAGCGGTGGATTCAGCTGGGCTCTCTTATGCTCCAACCTTCTGAAGCTGTGAAACTAGTGATGGTGATCTATTTTGCCTATGTGTACGCGAAAAAACAGGCGTACATTACATCTTTTAAAAAAGGCGTGCTACCGCCACTCATCCTTTTAAGTCTTGTTTTTTTATTAATCTTAAAGCAGCCTGATTTAGGCACAGCTGTGTCTATTTTATCAAGCTGTGGCATCATTTTATTATGTGCTGGGCTGAAAACGCGCCATCTTATTTTGCTAGGATCGACTGCCGTAGCAGGTATCACTTTTTTTGCAGTGACAGCACCTTACCGTTTGAAGCGGCTGACTTCTTTTCGTGATCCTTTTCAGTATGAAGATGGAGATGGCTATCAGCTGATTCATTCGTATCTCGCAATGAATTCAGGCGGACTGACAGGGAATGGCTTAGGCGGGAGTATTCAAAAGCTAGGCTTTCTCCCCGAAGCCCATACGGATTTTATTATGGCCATTATCAGTGAAGAGCTGGGCATCATGGGGATTTTGATTGTGATGGGTGCATATCTACTCATCATGTATCGCGCAATGCGAATTGTGCGGGCTTTACATGACCCTTTTGGAAAACTGTTAACGATCGGGCTTACGTTTCAAATCATGCTCCAAGCAGTCTTTAATTTAGGTGCTGTCTTTGGTCTTCTTCCGATCACAGGCATTCCGCTTCCCTTCATTAGTTATGGCGGCTCCTCCCTAGTGTTCATGATGATATCTGCTGGTATTCTCGTAAATCTTTCTTCATATGTAAAAAGGAATCCATATCGGGCGCATGCCAAATAGACACCTTCTGATGGAAGGTGTCTATTGATTTTATTCTTCTATTTGAGTATCAGCGATCTCTTTTTTTCTTGGTTGTTTGATTTCATTCGTTAGTTCCTGAATGCTTTGCTTCACATTGCCTTTGCCGGAAAAGTTCTCAATAATTTCTTTGACGTCAATTCCAGAGGATGCTTTCAGGCTTTCTTGCAGACTGGACATGAGGTTTGTAGCATAGCCAGTGACTTTATTGGCACCGCTACCTTCTCCGTTACCTCCCGTATCCACAACCGTAATTTTATCAATGTTAGAAAGTGGTGCAGAGACTTGCTTCGCATATTCAGGAAGCATTTTCACAATCATATCAAGGATTGCTGCCTGACCATACTGTTCGAATGCTTCAGCGATTTTCTCTTTCGCTTCCGCTTCCGCAAGTCCTTTCAGTCTAATGACTTCTGCTTCTGTTTCCCCTTTCGCACGATCAGCTTCCGCTTTGGCAAGCCCGTCAATTCGGACTTTCTCAGCTTCTGCTTTTGCCATTGCTTCAATGCTGTATTTCTTGGCATCTGCTTCAGCGAGGCGTTTCGCTTTTTCCGCCGCAGCTGACTGCTCAACCGCATAACGATCCGCATCTGCTTTCTTTTTCACTTCAGAATCGTATTGACGCTCACGACGCTGGATCTCTTTTTCTTCTAATTCAATTTGCTTCTGACGTTCAATGATTTTCACTTGCATTTCTTGTTCAGTTACGTGCTGACGGTTACGTGCTGTTTCAAGATCGTACGCTTGGTCGGCACTTGCTTTTGCTGTATCTTGTTCACGTCTGAATTCTGCTCTTTTCAGCTCATTGATCTTTTCTGCTTCAGCGATTTCAGTGGCACGCTCAAGCTCAGATTTCTTCGCATCTTTATCTGCTTCTGCACGTTTGATACGTGTTTCTTTATCTGCTTCTGCTGTTGCAATATCTGCATCGCGTTTCACTTGGGCAATTCTAGGTTTACCTAGTGATTCTAAATAGCCATTTTTATCACGGACATCTTTGATTGTAAACGATACAATGACAAGGCCCATTTTCGCTAGATCTTGAGAAGCGACACGCTGTACTTCTTGAGAAAATTTCTCTCTGTTTTTATAAATCTCTTCAACTGTCATTGACCCTAAAATGGAGCGAAGGTGTCCTTCTAAAACTTCTCTCGCTTCGTTTTCGCGGTCTTCTTTTGTTTTACCTAAAAATTGCTCTGCAGCAGTAGCAATTTCTTCAATCGATCCGCCGATTTTAATGATGGCTGTTCCGTCCGCCATGACTGGAACACCTTGTTCAGTATAGACTTCAGGTGTTGAAACATCTAGCTTGCTAGATAGTAAGCTGAGCGGCTCTGCTTGTTGAAAAACAGGGAGTACAAAGGTACCTCCTCCTCTTACAATCTTAATCTTGTTTCCACCTTCATCCACGTGGACATTTTTACTTCCTAGGTAACTTCCTGTGACGATTAACGCTTCATCTGGACCTGCAGTCCGGTATTTCGAAACAAATACACCAATAAGTGCAATCAGAATCACAAGCACAATTCCAATGATAATCAAAATGGTTGTTCCTGGCATAGCATTCCCTCCTAGATTTCTTCATTTGGTATAACTGATAAGACGCCTTTGTTCACTTCGACGACCAGTACCTGAGTTCCATATGGAATCTCCTCTTCGTCGAAACTGACGGCAGGCTTTGAGATTTTCCCGCTATTACTAATTAACAGCACTTCTCCAAACCCGTCTTTTGGAACAGATACAATGATCTCCCCAGTTCTTCCTTTTAAGTCGGCCTCCGTATATGAGAGAGATTCTTCAGCTGAGGAAAGCGGGACTAAGACAAATACATTCAAACAGGTCACAAGAACTACTGCGAGGATGGCAGATAAGACTGCGCCAAGTCCACTCCCTACAATTGCTGTTTTTTCAGAGATAAACCCTCCAGCCGAGAAAAAGGTAAGAAATGCGAGAATTAATGTTGGTTGAAGGAATGGAACAGGAATCGCTTCAAACAATCCATCAAATACATCGCCGAAAAAGACGAAAACAAGTGTCAGGATTCCTGATATCATCAATATGTATAAATACAGCGTCTGAAGTGGCAGCCCGAACACATCCATCTTCCTCACCCTTTCTTCATGAAATGAACAGCCTTTGTTTCATTTAGACCATGCTCACCTCCAATGTATTCCTTCTAACAGGTAATACGAACCACTTTTGTAAAGGTTTCAAATTTCCTCACAATTCTTCACAGGAATTCGCCGATAGCTAAAGAATGATTGTCATGTACCAGTATGTTAAAATTTGATCTTGAGGTGATGAAAATGAGTTTATTACATGATGCAAGACAAGAATTGTGGCAAGAGCTACAAGGTTTGAACGAAGAACAATTGAATCAAAAATTATCTGATGATACTTGGAGTATTCAAGAGGTGGCAGATCATTTAAAGAAGATGGACCTCGTGGCAGCAAAACATCTAGCTGCTGAGGGAAAAAAAGCACCGATCAAAGAATATGAGCCAAAGCCGGTGGAAATGGCAGAGAATCGTTCTAGAAAAGCGACTGCGCCTAGTATTGTTGAGCCTGAGCGCAAGCATGTGACACCTACACATTTAAAAGATGAGCTTGATACAGCACGTGAGCAGCTCAATCAAATTTTATCAACATTTACTGAGGATGATTTCAAGCGCGTCATTGCACACCCTGTGTTTGAAGAGTTATCCCTTAAGCAATATCTTGATTTTATCGGCGCACACGAAAAACGCCATATCCATCAAATCAAAGAAATTAAAGAACAGCTATAAGACATAAAAAAGACTCCCTTTTGGGAGCCTTTTCAGCGTGTAGACAAACCCTCGCATTCGGTGTCAGTCCTGCGTGCTGGTGCTCACGAATGTCAAATTCGCTCCGCGCCAGTACTCGTCCTTCCTAGACTTCAAAGGTTTTCTATCACGCTGAGCTGAAAAGAAGACAAAGGGCTAAAATAAAGATCATTTTAGCCTTTTTTCATTGTTACACTGTTTTAGGTGTTAGATCAAAACAGCGAGCATAAATCCAGTTGTACGCTTTTTCGTTTAGATCTCTTGGGTTTCCAATTGTTTGCGGATCTTTCATTGCTTCTTTAGATAAGCGGTCAATCATATCTTTTGATACACCTTGTTCTTCTAATGAAGGAACTTCTAGGTCTTCCACTAAATCATACATCCAGTTCACTGCTGCTTTTGCGGCTTCCTCTGTTGACATTCGGCTAATATTAATTCCAAATGCTTGCGCAATACGAGCAAATTTTTCGGGATACCCTTTCCAGTTATACTCCATCACCGGTCCCATCATTGCTGCGACACACTGACCGTGCGCTACAGGAATAATGCCTCCGAGTGTTTGACTCATCGCATGTGCAGCTCCAGCTGATTCGCTTCCATAAGAAAGCCCGGCAAGCATTGCAGCTTGTGCCATTCCATACCTGGCTTCTAAGTCCTCACCATCGGCAAAGGCACGGCGAATATAATGAGCTGCATATTCAATGGCCATGAGCGCGACCGCATCTGTAATAGGCTGAGCAAATTTCATTGTATAGCATTCAATGGCGTGTGCAAGTGCATCAATTCCAGTCATTGCTGTCACATGAGGCGGCATGGATACATGAAGCTCTGGATCAATGACTGTGAGGTGAGCTGCAATGAGCGGGCCACCTGTGTTGAATTTGAATTCTCTTTCTTCATCTGTAATCACTGCCCACTGCGTTACTTCTGAACCTGTACCAGCCGTTGTTGGAATAGTGGTTAAAGGTGGGATTCTCTTTTCAAGCGGTTTTTTTCCCTCTGCCGCTTCGTAATCAAGGACTGAGCCTTCATGCGTCGCTTCTACACCGATCGCCTTCGCTGTATCCATTGAGCTTCCGCCGCCTACTGCAACTAATCCATTACAGCCTTCTTTTTCATATAACGCAGAGCCTTCATTCACTAAACGGACTGGCGGGTTTGGCTCTACTTTATCAAATAGCACCACATCTATTTGTGCTTCTTTTAATGAAGCAATCACTGGATCTACCACGCCCGCCAGGTAAATACCTGGGTCTGTTACAAGTAATACCTTTGAGACACCGTATGCTTTTACTTCTTCCCCAACATGTTTCACTGCACCGATGCCATGTTTGATGACAGTCGGAATTTCAAATGTATGGAATTTCTGCATGCTTTCAATTTTCATATTTAATGTCATATAGAATCTCCTCCAAATGTGTGATTTTTATTGAAACCAACGAATCGCTTCAGGTTTTGTATTACGATATACATGCTTCAGCTCCGTATATTCCTCGAGCCCGGTGCGCCCTAATTCACGTCCTAGACCTGATTGTTTATATCCGCCCCAAGGTGCTTGAGCGAAATAAGGATGGAAATCATTGATCCAAACTGTGCCTAATCTTAATTGACGAGCGACTCTTTCGGCCTTGCTGATATCAGAAGACCACACGGCTCCTGCTAATCCATAAATCGTATCGTTTGCCAGCTCAATCACTTCTTCCTCTGTACGGAAGGATTCAACTGTCAATACTGGGCCAAAGACTTCTTCCTGGACAATCCGCATCTCTGACGTGCAGCCTGAGAAAATCGTTGGCAAGTAGAAGAACCCATTTGAAAGCTCCTCTGCGTCAGGTCTTTTTCCGCCTGTTTCTAATTTGGCGCCTTCATCTAACCCAATGCTGACGTATTTTTCTACTTTTTCTCGATGCTCAGCTGAGATGAGCGGGCCGCTTTGGGTTTCTTCATCAAAGCCGTTGCCTAGCTTGATTTTTTTCGTACGCTTCACCAGTTCTTCTAAAAATTCATCATGAATGGATTCTTCCACTAGCAAACGTGAACCTGCTGAACACACTTGCCCTGAATGGAAAAACACAGCATTCATTGCCTGGTCAACCGCTACGTCTAAATCAGCATCTTGAAACACAATATTCGGATTTTTTCCGCCGAGCTCAAGGGCGATTTTCTTCACATTCCCACTGGCTCCCTGCATGATTTTCTTGCCTGTTTCAATACCGCCTGTAAATGAAATCAAATCTACTTGATCATTCACAGCAAGCTCATCACCAACCGTTGCACCTGGCCCAAGGACTAGGTTCGCAACCCCTGCTGGAATGCCTGCTTCTTCCATGAGTTTGAATACTTTGATCGTGGTGAGTGGTGTAATTTCACTTGGCTTTAATACGATTGTATTCCCCGCCGCTAGAGCAGGAGCGATTTTCCAGCTCGCTTGAAGCAATGGATAGTTCCAAGGAGTAATTTGCCCGCATACACCGACAGGCTCTCTGACTAATTCACTTTTTGAGTTCGGGATCGGCGACGCAATGATTTCCCCACCATCTTTGTCGGCAAGCCCTGCATAATATTGGAACACGTTCGCAATATCGTCCATATCAGCTTTGCTTTCCTCTACTGTTTTACCAGTATCAAGCGATTCCAATTTGGCTAGTTCATCAAGATCACGTCTAATCAATTCAGCAATCTTAAACACCATATTTCCTCTTTCAAGTCCAGGCAAGTTTGCCCAGTCACCTTGATCGAAGGCTTTTCTCGCTGCCTTAATGGCGAGCTGCGCGTCATTTCTTGATCCTTCACTGACTGTCGCGATCACTTCTTGATTAAATGGATTGATGATATCCCGCGTGTCGCCACTTTTGGCGCCAACCCATTGTCCATCTATAAATAGTGTTTGACTCATAGAAGGAACCTCCTCTGATTCTTTTCAATAAATTTGTTAAATAAAATTTTAACGTTTTGAACATAATTAACGTATCATGTTCAAATTTTTCTGTCAAAGGGAGATATGCTTCATTTTCTTTTGACATTTTGCATTCTTTCGTTAACATATAGTCCATAAAGATTTTTTTGAACGTATTGAATTCTCTAAATAGAAAGCAGGGACAAGATGAAAAAGCAGGAGCAGTCACAAGCAGAGGATCGTTTTTTAGCTGCTAAAGATCTAGTCATTGATTCCATAGCTGAAACGATGGATCTCTATGGAATTACACGAAGTGCTGGTATTCTCTATGGGACCATGTATTTAAATGAAGAAATGACGCTGGATGAAATGCGTGAAGAGCTGCAAATGAGCAAGCCAAGTATGAGTACGGGTGTGAAAAAACTCCAAGACATGAATATTGTCAAAAAGACCTTTCACCGAGGACGAAGAAAACATAGCTTTGTTGCTGAAAAAGACTTTTTTAAGTTTTTCATGAACTTCTTTCCACAAAAATGGGAACGAGAGGTCGAGGTCAATTTAGCGGCGATAGAAGAAGCGCAAGTGCGGCTTCAAGAGGTGGCTCGTGATGATCAGCTGGAGGAACATATAAGAGAGGAAGCGCAGCAGCTCATAGAGCAGCTTGAAAGCTCAAAAGCCTACTATGACTGGCTGAGACGCTTAGCAGACTCTGTTCATTCAGGGGAAATCTTTGACTATATCCCGATTGATCAGAAAGATAAATAGAAGATGTGTGTGCGTTTTAAAGCTTGAATTTTACAGGAGGATTGATTATAATAAATTATGTCGTAACACATCGGGGCATTAGCTCAGCTGGGAGAGCGCTACGCTGGCAGCGTAGAGGTCAGCGGTTCGATCCCGCTATGCTCCATAACGAAAAACCATTCTTGAGAAATCAAGGATGGTTTTTTTATGTATTTATTTCTTACAGCTCTGTTTGTTCTTTGTTTTTTCTTAACCTTAATATCTTTATGATGCGGTACGCAATCACAGAGACATAAGCCGTGATGAGAATAATTGTGTAAGACACAGGATAATCACTCGTCATTCCGTGATAAAAGAAATAGATGAGCAGCACTGACAGTATGATGACTTGGAACAGTTCCTTTTTCATTTCACTCTCCCCTTATGATAGTGATTCGGTCGATTATATCACAAATGATGTCATTTTTTGTTAGCTATCAGCAAGGGGAAATCCATTCACCTGCTGATAGCACTTTATGAATGATCACTTTTTCAGCAATCGTTCGATTTTGTTCTTCGTCTTCGGACCGTATATCCCATCTGCCGCTAGACCATTCATAAGCTGGAACCGCTTGACCGCATTCGCTGTTTTTGATCCATAATAGCCATCAACCCCGTTGTTTTTTGCCCCTTTGTCTGGGTAGAAATAGAGGGAGGATAAGGCTTTTTGCACGGCTATGACTTGTGGTCCTTTTGTTAAGGGCTTGGTTATTTTTAAGATGCCAGATGGCAGATTTGACGATTTCTGTTTGGTAACTGGTGCTTTGTGACTCAAGCTCTCTGTTCGAACTGGCTTTCTTGTGCTTTTGCTGCCGGTACGATCTGTGGCTATTCCAACTTTAAATTGATCCCACCGTCCGAGCAATTTCCTTGGACATTCTTTCCCGCTCCAATGTTTATGAGGCACTACATTTGATAAAGGAATTCCCAAATCGCCCATTAGCTTTCGAATGAGCCATTGGGCATTTTCGACTGCTTGTTCAAAGTTGCCGTCTGCATTTTCACAAATTTCAATTCCGATTGATTTCATATTGCCATTGCCTCTGCCATCTCCTGCGTGCCAGCCGTTTTCGTTTAACGGTAAATGTTGATAAATCACTTGATTGTCGACAGTGTAATGCCAACTGACTCCGGTACTTGAACGTGCAACAAACGCAGCGTGACTCCCCGCATTTGCACCTTTTGCCGTGTTAGAGGTATTATGCACCGTAATATAGAGCGGCTTCATCGTATTTCCTGGTCTGTTGCGGTTGTGTTTTGGAATATAGGCTTGAATGATATTGACCATATTGTTTCTCCTTAAACGATTATTTTGTTAGCCCTCTTTGTTTCAGGGTATCTTTTTGTAATTGACCTTTGTAGGTTACATAATTGTTTTTAAACCAAGCGATAATGGCTGTAACCATCGTAAAAATGGTGGAACCTGCTACATATAGTGCCTCACCAGCGGTTTGTACTTGCTCCTCACTAATCGGCAGCACCGTCTGTCCAAACATGACAAGCGTTTGATTGATGAGCGCAATAAAAAGAAGCACTGTGCGAATCACAGTGCCTTTGTCGAATGTCTTCATGATTTCTCCTCCTATTTTAAATTCCGTTCAATTTTGTCGAGTTTGTCGATCACCACATCATACTTCTCACTAAACTTTGCTAACACATCATTTTGCGCCTCGATTTGTTCATTGAGCTTGTTTTCTCTTTCCTTTGTTGTGTTTAATACATAAAACAGCACCCAACAAAAAAGAACGGCAAACGGGCCTTGTGTCATTAAGTTTTGAACAACATCTACTTCCATTGAAATCACCTTCTTTCCGGCAAAAAAATAAAGCCATTAGGCTTCGTATATTTCTCCAGTTATATTTTGATAGTCTTCTGCCGAGATCCAGCCAATGCTTACATAAATTGCTATGTCCTCTGAGTCGTAACACTGCCAGTCCCAGAATTGTTTGATATCCGCTACAGTCGGAAACATCATTCTGAAGCACCTACTTTTTGCATAGTTAATAGTTGCATGAGTTGTTTCGATAACAAAGCATTTTGTTTCTTTAAAAGTTCTATATCACTTGGCGGGAGAGGGGCTTGCTTTAGGCTATCTATATACTCCTGTGTCGCTGATTCATACCCGTGTTGTTTTTCCACATCAAATGCAGCTTTATAAAAAGCAGGCACCTAACGATTTTATCCCGTTATAAATACTGCCGCCAGATGGGATATTGATCAACTGGGATCCGTTATCATTCGTCATTTTATATAGCTGAGATTGATTCCATTTCTGATTTTCTGTTTTAGATGCATGAGATGTTACATCATTTTCGTGTTGATTGATATGATTTAATAGTTCAGCATCATTTTCAATAATAACCTTTACCATGTCATTAAACAGATCTGCATGGGCTGTATCACTTGTTTTGAAAGTACGTGGTGTCTTTTATCTTCATGTGATTCTCCTTTCACATTGTTTATGGAATTATCTTGTACTGAACTTAAAACCAAATGTAATAAACTCAGTTGGATTAGCATTATTTGAAGATGATTGCACACATACATTTCCATTCTTATCTACTAAGGTTCGATGGAATTGAGGTACTCCAGGTGTCCCTATACTCGAAGCGATACCCACAAAATGGATTGCCTGCTGCGGCCGATATCCTTCAGGCAAAATAAACACTGGGTTATTTCCTAAAATCCCACCTTTTATAGCACCTACTATCTCAACTTCCCCCAAGAGATTCTTTCGATATTTCACTGGCAAATTAATAGGGTCATATTCCTTCCAATTGCCACTAATCTCTTTAGGTGTTTCCCATGAACCTTCTAATAGATCTGATAGCGTGATTTGCTTCTCCCATGGTGTCCATGATTGTGCTTTGTGTCTAAGAACTCTAAAGTATGTGTTCTTCCCATAAACAGATTCGTATGCTATTTGTACTAATGTACTGCCATAACTCATGACCAATAAAAACACTCGATTATGGGAAGGCGATGGACCGTTCACTCCAGTATTATATATAAGATACATCCCTGTCTCCATAAGGGTATTGTAGTCTGTTTCGCTAGCAAATCCATGATAAAAGGGCTTTCCATCATCTTGTGTGATTTTTACTAATTGACCGTTATCCCATCTTTTTCTATCGCTTTCTGTAGGCAGCTTTGTCCATTTAATCGACGTATGTCCGGCTTCGTAATAGAAAAAATAAGCATTACCTGAACTATCCATCGCAAAACCAGAGCCAATATTTTCTTGACCTACTGTCTGCAGCCCTCTGATTGAGACATTTGATGAAGCCGGAGAATCCTCCACACCAGCAGCTGCATAAAAAGTACATGTTCCTTTATCTTTTATCGCATCAAATATTCTGCCGTCAGCAGATACATTAATCAGCTGTCTTCCACTATCTGCTGTGATCTTATAGTTCTGTGAATTATTCCATTTCTTCTTTTCTGTTTCAGATGCGTGTACTCTCGAATCATTTGTATGTTTTAAGAACTGCTCTATTAATCCATGATCATTTTCAAGAAGTACTTTGACCATGTCATTAAACAAATCAGCATGTGCTTTATCATTTACTTCAAAAGGTTTTGGTTCTTTTATTTCCATTCAGTTTTCACTCCCTTGCTTTGATGCTTGGTTCCATTTCTTGTAGCTGCTCTAGAGTGAGCATCCTTTGTTCATATCCTGTTTTTAAATCTTCCATTGAACAATCGCCTAGTTCCACCGCTTGTTTGACCAATTCAGGGGTCACCCATTTAAAATACAACGCCATCACCCAATAATTCATGATTCACGCTCTCTTTTATATAAAAGGAGCTCATTTTTTAGCGCTTTTATTTCGTTTGTTAGATGATCACATTGATGTTCAAGCTGTTTTCTCATGAGCTTTTCTTTGGCTACTTCTTGTGCTAGATAATCTAGCGGAAGAGGCGGTTGATACCTTGGATTGATTTGAGATTCCTCCCACCATTCTTTCAATTCTTCTGCCGTTGGCTTTGGCACATCTAGATGCCACTCATCTATATACGAACCAGCACCGTCATTTCTTAATTCAAAATCCTTTTGCGGGTCCGCATCAGGGTATTTATATTTAATGGCTTCATATAAAATCATTAGAATCCTCCTACACTCTCGGGAAATTGCGGCCGCCTAATTCCGTAATATCGAAATAGTTGTACCAGCCTGAATTATCTGATACATAACGACTAACATCTCCGTCATATCCTGCATACATGTAAATTTCTATATAATCCCCTTTATTAGCCGGTACGTTCGCAGCACCATAAAGTCCCATACTAAAGCTCAACACATCAGATGGGCTTGTCGGACTCTGTCTTTGATGTGCAATATTTTTATACCTTCTACCATTTAAATAGATCGATAATTCAAAGTTTGCGTATCGTTGAAAGGTTTCAACATAAACACCTGCATTCACTGAATACATTCCGTTTTCAGGGCAGATGAAGCGATTATTTTTGATATCAAAATTGTTATGACTGTCTTTTATCTTTCGATTAAAAAGGACTTTTTGATACTCACCTTTGGTTAATAACTGTTTTCCAGTTGTACCTATATTGGCATGACAGAATCCAGAGAGCTTATGCCAGTCGGTCCAACCAGATCCAGTCCACCAATGACGGCACCATGTACCCGTGCTATCAAAATAACTGCCCGCTTCGTTTCCAGTCCCATAGTAATATTGAACAAATCGAAAGTTACTATATTTTTCATTTTTCACAAAGCCAAATCTCGTAGGATATCCGGTATCATTCGCTTGTCCAATATCCATGAACGTAATGCCATCTGGATATTCCTCACCGCTGACTGATGCATCTTGAATGGCTTGATCGCCTGTAAGTTTAAATAAGCTTTCATTTGTGATTCCTTCTATTTGTAGCCTGAGCGCATTGTCATTCTCAACTAGAGTGTCGACCATCCGGTTAAATAAGTTGGCATGTGCTTTGTCAGAGGTTTCAAACGGTAAAGGTGATTTGATGTCCATTTCATTCCCCTCCATTAATAAATATCATCAATCTCAAAAACAAATTCGATGTCGCCGTCTTTTTGTTTGTCTGTCATGGTGCGGATGGCGGTGAATTTGCCGCTTTCGTCGACAAGTGCTAGTTCGTTGATGACTTCTCCTGCAAGTTCTCCTTCGGCGATCGTGCAGGTGTAGCGGATTTTTGCTGGTTCCATGAATGTAAACGAATCAATCTCTTTTTGGACGAGTTCTTTTTTGAGTTTTTGTTCAGTGCCGTCTAGTGAGATCGGTTTCCCATCCTTCGTCCCGCCATTTCCAAATGCCATTTTGACGACTTTTGTGAGTTTTGTTCCTTCTGCTCTTGCCTTTGCCATTTGTTGACGTGCATATAGTGTTGTTACGGTTAATTGATCAGCCATTGTGATCCTCCTTATAGCTCTATTTTTTGAGAAGTAGCTGCTAGCATTTTTGATCCGTCGAGCGGAACAGATCCGTCGAGAATCCAGTAATGATCCTTAATTAGTAAGCTGCCGCCCTGTTCAGTTTGGACTTGTACTGGCAATCGGAACGTCATTTTCTTTTTGGTTTGATTTGACAGCTGGTTTTTTGTGCGTAATGTCAGTGCCGCTTTTTGCCTTGTTTCATGTACCGATCCAGTCATGACATAATTCATGCGATATGTGGTTTCTGACTTGTGCTGAAGCGGCATTCTCATCTTCAACGAATGCCGAAAACGAGCAGGTACATCGGTTGTCCCTCGAGTTCCGCTCAGATAAAACGTACCATTTAATACAAATTCACCATTGAGTAAAATTGGGATATGATCGAAAAAACCCACTCTGCTTCGCAGTGTGAGCCTCCCGTGATGATCATTTTTTTCATGTACATCGGTATGATGAAATGCAGTGAACGTATAAGCCAAATGAGCCGGCTTTAACGTTTCAAGTATTTCTACAATATATCTAGTGTTTTGCAGATCATCTAGGTTCACACGTAAGGCGAAATGATAGCGATTGGTGGTCAGACGGATGCTGGCACTTGGATTTTTGAGAAAGCGATTCACCGATTTCTCTAATGAAAGATACGTGATCGGTGGAATGTTTGACATCATATTGAGTAAGCGTGCTCTGCGAAGTTCAATGGAATCATCTGATTCTCGCTGCACCTTCAGCATTCTTTCCCATCTATTCAATCCCCATGTCGCTGTCAAAGGGAAGAACTGATCCGTTAAATCGAAAATGGATTCATCCAATTGCTCAAACTCTGGCGCTTCTGTTTTGAGCAGGTGATCGACTTCATAAATCTCTGTAAAATATGGCGGCAAGTAGTTTTTCATTTCATCCTGTTTGCTCAATAACCTTCACCTGCCTCAGACGCGGTATCTCAATGTCCTGTAACACTAAGTTTTTTGACTCCCCATTCAATAACACGTTTGCATAATCTGATACACTTTCTGAATGGTACAGAATGTCATTTAATGCGGACATTCGAATGGTACTCTTTTCAAATGCGATTGATTTCAACAGCGCTTTGACCTTTTCTTCTATTTCTTTCTGCGCTCCTTCAAGGGTCCAGTCCATTTGAAGTTCGACGGCTACTTCTATGTCAATATTCAGCCATTTGGCGCTTTCGACGGTCGCTTTTGAACCGATAGGCGCTTGTCCTTCTCCTTCGCCTGGTACTGGGTCAATATATTCCTGTGCTCTTTTAACAAGCAGATCTGATGCAACATCTAGATTGCCGTCTGTAATGACAATTTTGACCGTCCCTTCTCCGTTCCAAAGCGGGAATACCTTCGCTCTGCCAACCCCTGTCACTTCCTCAGCCCATTTTTTATAATGTGCCTTGTTGGCACTGACAGCCTCCCGCCTAGCACGTATTAAGTAGCGATCATATAACGTAGCGTCATCTTCTTCCTCTTGTCCGGGTATCACCAAATCTTTCATGATAATCGATTCAAGCCCTGGGATTGTATCAAGTGAAAGTAGCGGCTGATCTGTTAATTGACCATTGCCGACCCTGCCAGGTGTCTCGCATTCTAGCGTGCCATCAATCGAATATTGGAAATAGACGTCTTCAATAAAAAACCGTGAGCCAGCTGGGATATTGATATCCTCCGGCTGAATAGCTGCGGACCAAACCGCTTTAGTCGCTGGTTTTCTTTCAATTCCTACTTCAGCAGCCCGCCGATCTAGAAACTCTCCTTGTGCTGTATCTGCAAAGACCAGCTCGAATACTTGATCAAGCCAAATATAGGACTGGGCCAGTTCAGCGGCAGCAGGTGCCAAGGCATTCCAAATGACGCTGTTTTCTCTTTTATCTATGTCATCTGGCAGTCTGTCTAGCATTCTTTCCATTAATGCTTCGTACGTTTGTTCCTCAAACATCGCTCTCCATCACCTCCTCTATTTCTAATGTGCCTTCATCTGTGACAATAGCTAGCTTGACATGAAACGAGTCATTTTCCTTAGTGACCTCTATCTCTTCAATATGATCAATCCGTTCGTCCACAATCAATGCTTCCTCTAGTAGCCTCGGAATCTCCATTTCTTTGTATTCATCCGTGGCTTCTGTATCCGTCAAGAGCTCCTGAATTTCAGTGCCAATGTCGTGACTGTAAATAGGATGTGCATACCGCTCTGTCCTAAGTGTCATATAAACGAATTGACGAATTGCTTCAATACCTGAAATGGTTTCACCTGTCAGTCTGCCAGTTTCAACATCTATTCGATACGTCGTTGAGGTTTCCACCTCTTCGTCTTCTTCTGTTTCCTCAATTTCTTCCTCTGGTGAAAGTGCCACGTTCATCACCTCCCTTACAATTTGTCGATGATGTAGAAGGATTGCCCTCCTGCCATTGCCAGCACCATAATGCTGTCTCCCCTTTTCAGTTCATCATCCTCACCCTTGTTTAGACGCTTTGGCCAAATCAGTAATTCTTCCGGGATGATCAGTTTATGGTTTTCATTTAACCGGATGCTTACAGGAGAAACTGCCGTGACTTCTCCAACCACCAGATCAATTGGAGAGGCGGCGTCTACAGCATTCACTGCTAATCGTTTAATCGCTTCACTTAACCTCACGCTTGATCACCCTTTGGAATGGAATTTTTCTCAACGACATCAATTGTCATGGTGTGTTTCACCCCACTGAATTCATGTTTGTCCTGATCGATCCAGTACGTTTTTTTTACGTTGATTTCAGGGATTTTCAAATAGATTGGAAGACCGCTTTGCAGTTCAGGAATGCCTAGCGCTTGGATGCTTTTGACTTCTTGTTTCACGCCTTTTTTCTCTGCCAGCCGTACTTTGGCTCTTTTTTGCAGCTGCGGCTGGTTGATTTGTCCTGTAACCGTCTCAACATGTTGTAAAATACCGTATTTACTCTGACCTGCTTTATCCTGTTCGACCACTACAATCTCTGATTTGCTGCCTTTTTTCTTATTTTTCCCTTGTTCATCTGCAGACGTGCGCAGCTTGACACGAGTGGCTGTCTCTTCAATCGAGGTGCTGTACTGATAGCCAATGAGATTGACACCTGATTCAATGACCCATACGTCCTCTGGATCTGGCCAAGCTCTCAGCCCCATCTTTCCTTTAGCAGAATAGATTTGATAGTTTCTGCCGGTTTGCCGCTTTGTCTCTTTTAATGCTTTCAGAATCATGTCATATAGGCTCGTATCGTTTTTAAACACTAGTGATTTTATGACATGACCTGTATTGGCGATGGAGGTCATTGGAATTTGAAAGTCAGCCCCAATCCGTCTCAAGATTTGATCTGCTCTTTGTTTTGAAAAAACATAAACATCTTGGTTTTTCACCAAATATTGAAGCATGTCGTATGCGGTAAAGGTCAGTTTCCCTTCAACAGGCGTCCGAGAAAACACAATGCCTCTGAACAGCTCTTTTCCTTTCCATTTAAAAAGAACCGTGTCCCCTTCTGAGATACGGTAATATGTTTGACTCCCTTGCTTTGTGATAATATTTGCTTGAATAGAGCGAGGGGCTTGATACCTTTGCCCCTGAAGTGTCACACTCTCTGTGACAAGCTCATACATGGTGCCGCTTCTGATGGCAAAAAGCTCGATCAATGCCAGCCCCCCTATTGTGGTATTTTTAACCTTTGTCCAGGGAAAATCCAATGCCCCGGCTGCTTAATATTGCGTTTGCTCCGTTTAATCATCGCTAATTTATTGGCATTCCAAATACGCCGCCATTTTGTACTGTCGCCATAAAACCTGCCTGAAATGGTCCATAGCGTATCCCCTTTTTTGACGGTGTACATTTTTGGCGGTGTTTTTGAAGGCCTTTTCTTTTTCGTTTGTTTTGCTTTTTTCTTTCGTTTAATTTTCCTAGGCGATGCGGTTTTGTATTCCTTTAACTCGATCGTAAATTCACGATCGCCAATATCGTAGGATCCTTCTTTATGGGTGAAGCTTTCAATGCTGCACGTCATATTGATTTTTGTCCCCGTTACAATCAACCGCACAGACTTCTTCGAACGCATCATTCGTTCTATTTTCGCTATCGCATTCTCCGGTGATGGAATGCTTTTATATTCAGCAATTGGCGAATATTTCTTAGGAAATAATGAAGTGAATGATACTTGTTTAGCCGATGGGACATCAATAAAGGTCAGTTCTCCAAAAGAGGCAACCTTTACCGTTTCATTTTGTACGTTATTTGTGATTTCAAGTTCAGATGGAAGGACAGGGAATCGCAACTTGTCCTTTCCTTGGGAAATCCACAATTGATACACTGATTTACCCATCGATCACGACCCCCTTCGTTCCTGTATGAAGCTCTACTTCCAGTTCATCTACGAGCATTTGTCTAATTTTTTCGACAAGCGATTGCTGATCTTGTCCATTATGAAAATGCTGATCCCCATTCAATTGAATGGTGATTTGCTTATTACTTGACGATGCCGTACGACTAGAAGACTGAGCTGAGGTGACTTGCTGCATCTGTGATTCTGGTAAAGGAGCAGACGCATTTGCTGGATCATATACTTGCATCCCAAGTGCCTTGGCTGCCTGCGTTAATAAATACCTTCCGCGAATGCCTCTTTCTTCAGGAATGATCCATTCGCGTTTGTTTCCTTCACCGACTCTAGCAACCTGCTCCTGAGTAATCAGTCCACCATTTGCGTAGCCTTTATAAGGTCCGCCTCTTCTCATACTTCGTAATCCCGGTGTATTGAAGACTGTTCCATATCTGCCCTTAATGTAGTTAATGGCTGCTACGGCATTATGAATTGGGTTCCAAATGTTATTCATGCCCTTGCCTTTATTGGAGTTAAACGTCGGTCCAATGGTTTGCATTAAGCCTTTAGAAGGTGTTCCCTTCTTGGCGTTAGAATCCCATAAGTTGATTGCTCTCGGATTTCCATTCGATTCATGCTGCGCAATGGTCATCAGACCTGGAAGCCAGTTCATCGATGTGCCAGTTGCCATGAGAGCTGCCATGAGCCATTGCTGAACACTAAGACCCGAAGCCCCCATACCGCTGAAAGCTCCAATTAATGAACCAGCCTGATTTTCAGCAAACTTTTTCACATCCACTGAGTCGAGCCCTTTGACGACACCGATCGATGCAAATTTCCCAAGACTCATCATGACGCGTGAAGGGGAATGAATGTCTAATTCCTCTCTAAACGCCTGCTCTACTTTCTTCGCCATTTCTTTGGCGGCTTGTGTGACTTCACTTGCTTTTGAACGCATGCCACTGTTAAAGGCATCCATCATTCCTGAGCCCCAGCCTGGTGATTCTTGTTTTGCTTGTAGAAATGGTTGTTTGATGTGCTGATCTACGTATTGGCTAGTACCAACTGATGTGGCATTTTGACCTGTGGCAAAACCACTAACCGTTCCAGAACCCCAAGTTGGCGATGCTGTCATCATTTGTTGGTATGGTGCTTTTACACGACTTTGCAAAAAGCTGTCTGTTCCTGTTGGTGTCACCTGCTGACCATTCGCAAAAGCAGCAACTGTTTGCTGACCATACTTATTTGAGTCTGAGGTCAATTGACCAAAAGGCTGCTGAATATTCTTTTGTTTCCATTGATCAAGTGTAATCATTTTTTGATTTAATCCTTGTTCAAAATCCTTATTAAATTGCTCGCCTATGCTGGAGGCTTGAATGTTCCCAGTCATCGCGACCGATCCGTCTATTGAACCGACAGAAGATGATGAAGCTACTGCTGTAGGAGCTGGAGAGCTTGATACTTGATTTCCAGCTGCTCCGCTTGGCATAACAGACATTCCAAGTTGAGAAGCAGCCTGAGCAAGCAGCATCTTCCCGCGCCCTCGGTTATTTTGAGTTGGAATGACAAATTCGTTACCAGCTTCACCGACCCATGATAAGGTTGGCTGGGTGATATAGCCGCCTGTGGCATTGTTATCAGCACCTCCAAAGACATGTTTCAATACAAAATCAACCCCACCGCCAGCCTTATTAAACAAATCTTTAACCCAGCCAAACGCTTTAGAAAACCCATCACCAATAGCTTCTGCTACTTTTACAATCGGCTTTTGAATGTTGTCCTCAAACCATTTGGATAATCCATCCCATATATCTGTCACCACTTTATATGCTTCTTCAAACTTTTTACCGAAACTGTCTTTAATGGTTCCTACCGTATCTACAAGTGGATTCCACACATTTTCCATAAACCATGTCGATACAGCTCCAAAGATTGATTGTATCTTTTTCCATGCATTTGATAATGCTGTCCAAATCCCTGTAGCGACTGTAACAACTGTACTGCTCAGTGGTGTCCAAACGTTTTCAATAAACCAACCCGCTACCGCACTGAACGTTTCTTGTATCCATGTCCAGGCATTGACTAAACTTGACCAGATAGTCGTTGCTACCGTAACGACTGTGTCGCTGAGCGGTGTCCAAACGTTTTCGATAAACCAACCTGCTACTGCACTAAACGTTTCTTGTATCCATGTCCAAGCATTGACTAGATTTGTCCAAATGGTCGTTGCTACTGTAACGACTGTGTCGCTGAGCGGTGTCCAGACATTTTCAATAAACCAGCCTGCTACTGCACTGAACGTTTCTTGTATCCATGTCCAGGCATTGACTAAACTTGACCAAATGGCTGACGCTACTGTGACAACCGTACTGCTTAATGGTGTCCAGACATTTTCTGTGAACCAAGCCGCGACTGTTGACCAAACTTCGACAATTTGATTTTTGATTTCAATGGCTTTTTGGCCAATCTTTTCAAATCCGCCGCCATCAAACCATTTCCCAATTGTTTCACCGATAGATTCTCCGCCCATACTTCCAGCGATGCCACCTACTAGACCGCCGATGGCTGTACCTATCCCCGGGACTACGCTTCCAATAGCTGCACCTGCTGCAGCACCTGCCATTCCGCCGGCGATGCCGCCTCCAGTCGTACCAATCTTTTCACCAGCATTCTCTTTGTTCATACCGATTAGATTTGTTGCACTAAGTACACTTCCTAGAATAGGTACTTTCTTTAATAACTTGCCGCTCCCTTTACCTATACTTTTCATCGCTTTCCCTAATCCACTTAACCCCTTGCTACCTTTCACTAAACCCGTAAGTCCACCAGCTGAAGCTGCGATACCCGCACCTTTCTTTAGTCCATTAGGGATTTTTCCAAATAATTTACCTGCATTTGTTTTCAGCTTCCCTAATCTACTTGGGGGTCTTCTATTCATTTCGGCCCTTGATGTAGCATTTGGATTTCTTGTCTGTCTTGGTGAGCGACCATTTCGATTTTTAGTTTTAGTAGATCCTCCCCTGCTTAAACCTCTTGCACAACAGGGGCAACAACTATTGCGAAACAAGCCTTTTCCACCTCGTGACTGTGGTTTCGTTTTGGGAGCTGGATTTGATGGTGTAGATGTTGGTGCTGTTGTTGGCGCTGTTGTTGGTGTCTGAGTGGTACTTTCACTTGATTGATCACTTGCACCTAAGAGTCGATCTAATCCAGCCTTCACTAATTGATCTAGTTTTTTTTCAGGATTAAATTTAATCTTCTCTTTAATTCTTCCGATCACGTCTTGCTTGTACTCTTCTATTTTATTTTCAACCCAAGGAAGTGCCTTTTCATCCCAAAATTTTCTAGGACTCAATTTTTCCTTCACTTTATCTGCAACGTCACCTGCATATTTTTGAATTTCACTTAATCCCTTATTGGCAAGGCTCTGGAGCCAGCTCTGTTTAGGATCTTCCGCTTTCACTGACGGACTAACAGCCTCAGGTTCTTTTTTTATGTTTTGTTCTTTCACAACCGACTCTGCTTGATCTCGTTTTTTCAACTTACTCTTTGCATTGTCTTGAACAGACACTCTGATTTCGTGTTTAGACATCGTCAAGCTTTTGAGTGTCTTTTTGATTCGTTGAATTGCAGCGGTGGCTTGGTCAACCATGTTTAATCTCATATAGTACGTTCTGTTCATGAGCTGAAAGATAGATTTTTTGATTGATGACATTTTATCTGACAATTGATCGTTTAGTTTAAACGTCAGCATAATGGGGCTTGTTCCCGCTTGCTTTAAACGATTTATGCTGGATTTAATGACATTTAGCCCCTTCGCTTGAATGGATAAGACCAAGTGATTCGGGAGCATATTTAACTGATTGTTTAATGCTTTAAGATCACGAAAGATTCCTTGATCCAGTCTCATGGAAATCACTGAAATTTTTCGAAGCGATAAACTGAAGTTTTTTAATTTCTTGTCATCTATATCCAGGTTTATTTTCACCGGTTTTCTAAATGGTTTGAGCTGCTTCTCAAATGTTTGAAATCGCTTTTGTATTCGCAGCAGCTTCTTCGATACTTTGTCTTCTAATTCAAATCGTGCAGTGAGTTTCGCCAATTATTTCCCTCCTTTCTTTGCTTCTTTTTCTAGCATGTCGAGCTTGTAGCTGATGAGTCCGAATAGGAGTGCTTTGAACGGTCTTGGTGATTCGTATAAATCTAGGAGTTCAGATGGGGAGTAGTGAAGCTCATGCATGGCGTAATATAAAAACACGGCTTCTTTATCCCCATCTTTTATTAGTTTTTTGCTGCTTCTTCTAAATCTTCAATTTCGTCTTCGAATCCGTTGATTTCAATGGCCTTGTTTAACCAGTTTGCGTATTCACCGCCGACAGATAATACACGTTTTGCGACTTCAACTGGATCTTGTGTGCTGTAGGCTTCTCTTAATTCCTTTGAGCGGAAATCTGGGTAAATCGTTGATTCAATGGCAATACGTGCGTAGAAGCGTTGGCTGTCTAAGTCTTTCACACGGCCTCTTCCTTTGACATTTTTGAACGTGGTGTTTTCTTTTTCCAGTTCATCAATGCGTTCAGTTGTAATGGCTTTAAAGACAAAAGGAATGACATTCCCTTTTTTATCAACAAAACGCTTAGAAATTGGCACTTTGACCTCTTCTGCTTCTACTGTTTGTCCTGGCATAAAAAATGAAAGATCAAATGTTTGTTTTTCGCTCATGTTTAAAAACTCCCTTTGTTATGTTTTTTTGAATGCAAAAAAGCACATCCATTTTTGAATGTGCTTTCCAATCTTTTCATGTATAATTTAAATTGTACAATTGAACGGCTAGCTCAAGGGTGTCTGGCTCATCCCCCGATAGGAAGGGGGTGATGCTCATGTCAACATTTCAAGCACTAATGTTAATGCTTGCTTTCGGGTCATTTATTATAACCCTGTTGACGTATATAGACAAAAAATAGACTCCCCCTTGAGCTTTGGTAGGTAAAAGGGAAGTCTATCCTAAAGTATCCTATTCGATTAGCCAGCCCCTTGAGGGCCGAATTGTACATTGCCGGGATGTTGACGCATCCTGGCTTCTTTTTATTTTATGCAAAGTACTTTGCATGTAAACATATTTCTAAGAAAATCTTTGGGGTTACACAGTCACTCTTTTGTAGCTACTCTGTAACTATGAAAAATTATACCATATTGCTGAATAAAATAAAAACAACATATATTTTCGTCATTTGTATGCCTTTTGTTCATTAAAAGGAATTCTTCAGCTTTTCAGGAAGATCAAAGTCCTCGAACGTAAACGGTACTTCTTCTTCTAGTGCTTCTGAATCGACATCAAGTCCAGCAATTTTAGCTGAATCGAAGTTGACATCAAATAATGTTACACGCTCAGTACCTCGGCCTGATGATTTATCGTCAATCACCGCTTGAAGAGTGAAATAAGGATCTTCCCCTTTTTTCACATAGTTGAGCATTAATTGAACGAAACGAGACGTAACTTTATAGAATGTTGCCGTTCCTGTTCCGTTTGCCCCAGTTGTTTTATGACCAGTCATTCGGCGGCCCATCACGTTGACTTCTGATTTGTTTTTTTCCACGTTTGCTTCAAACGTTTTGATAAAGGCAAGTTCCTCACCTTCTAAGAAAAGACGACCCTCTTTACCTGAAATTGTATTTTGCGCTTTAAAAGCCATCTTACTTCACCTCCACATTGAAATAGAATTTTTCTGCTGCATCTACTGGTTGAACAGCTAGATCGATGATAAATCCATCACGATCTTCATTGAGACCGATGACGATATCTGTTTCTGAGTTAAAGCCTGTAATGCCGCTGCCATCTTGAAGCTGTGTGAGATACTGTGTAATCAGTGTTTTCACAAGCTGCACTCCATCATCGGATGCTGGAATGTCATTGCCATTGGCTTTGCGTAATTTAATCAGATTTTTTAATTCGAACGTTAAATCATTGTTGATGGCATCAAGCACACGAATGATTTTGTTTTTCGCCATTTGCTGATTCTTTTCAGCTGTGAAGCTTGTTAAAGAGTTAATATCTTTTTCAACACTCACCGTGCGGTCTCTCGCATCAAAGGTGAAGAGGAACTCCCCTTGTGATAACCGGTATTCTACTTGATCATTATCAAGGCGTTCTAATGTATCTACCGCTCCTTCGTATTCCACAAAGGTGAGTGACTGATTGAAGTTTGCACCTGCACTAGCCCCTGCGACCCAAGCTGTTGTTTGAGCAGGTGTTAGTTCTGTTCCATCTTCCAGCACAACACCACTTGTCACATTAATGATGCCTTCTTGGTCAGCTGCATAGTTAGCGACAACGCCTTGCACCTTACGTCCTTGCTTATCACGTAGACGCTCGATAAATGAAGCGAAGGTTGCTTTTAATTGCTCACTATTATCGACTGGGAGCGCAATGACATCAAAGTATTCTGTTTCTGCTGCTTCTAGGAAAGCTGTATAATCTGCGACACTTGCCACACCGTTTTTTCCGCCGCTTAGTGCCACACCAGCTGTGATAACTGCTTCACCTTCACCAGAAAATTGAACATATTTGTTTTTCACAAGATCTTTGACATCCGTCACAATCTGCTTATCCACAATATCTGTTCCAAGATAAGTAATGACGTCACGTTTGGTGCTGTCGAGTACATTTTCTGCCACTTGAATGGTGATCTCATTTCCTTTTAGACCGCCATAATTGGCTGTAACCACAAAGTTTTCTGAGATTTCAGCTTTGGCTGGCTCCCCTTCGTTTAGACGGTAAAGCAAGACTGTTTGCGCTTTTTTCTTTGCTTCACGGAAAAGAAGAAGCGACTTGTCATCAATATTAAGTCCAACCTTTTTATTTAAGTCTTCCATATTGGAAATGGAAATAAAGGTTTTTGGTTCTCCCCAGCTCATCACAAGAGGAAGTGCCACCGTACCTCGATCGCCTAAAGTAATTCGCTGCTCTGCTGTTGTTTTAAAATTAAAGTAAATGCCAGGACGCTTTTTCTCTGTACCTGGTGTAAATGTGCCTCCGTTCATCCTTTAAACCTCCTTGGACAAAAAAGCATCAATGTGCTTTTTCGCTTCTGTTTTTGTAATTGGTTGATGTTTGATATAAAAAAGAGCACCTTCAAGGATTTCTGGTTTAACACCAAAAAGATCCTTACTGTGCTCCTTTAAGGCTTCAAATGAAAAGCCAAATTCTTTTTCTTCGCCAGCTGTTTGAGCGGGCTCTGCTTTTTTAGTCTTGCTCACGTTTGATCACCCCATCTGAAAAATTGATATCTTCAAGGCTTGCTTGTTTGTCTCGGTTGTACCAATAACTGCTATCCCACGTCAGGACAATCGCTGCTACGCCTTGATCTAACATTCTGGTTTCCACTCTTTTTATGCGGACATAATCATCAAGCACCTCTCCATCTTCACTCATCATCTGAATCATTTGACGATCAGCAAGCAATGCATCAACAATCGTTTCTGCCGCGTCATGCGCTTTTTCTGAATCCATATGAAACACTTTCACTTGCAGCGAATAAGATTTCATAAACGTAGATACCGTATCTGGACCGCTGATGACTGTTACGGGCGGCACATAAACGGATGGTACTTGAAAACGCTCTGGTAAAAGACGATCATACATTGTCACAGGAAAGTGTGTGTAAATATAATGCATGATTGCCCCGACTTCTTGATTCATTTCATCACCTCCCAAAATGTCGATCGAACCAGCTTTGAAGCTTTCGATCCAGCGACCGTTCAAACATTTGCTCATAGAGCATGACAGCATGATCCCAGTAGCCATTTCCATCTATCCATTGAGAGGCAAGCATCATTCCTGTCTTTGCATTCGGATCATATTCAAAGCGGCTGCCAGCCCACCTGCCAGGCACCCATCTTCGCTCCCCACTTGAAGAAGTAGCATGTCCGTCATTGACATAGGAGGCATATTCAAGCTGCGTTCCCACTTCAAGTGTGAGACCACCTTTTGACATGAGAAAATGATTCTCCTTGTCTCCTTGCGTAAAAGAGCTTAGAAGCCGGCCTGTATCGACAGTATTCTCCTTGATTAGCTCATCTTGAATGATGTCCAAAAGCTCTAGGCCCATATCCTCTAGCCAATCTTGATATTCTGCTTTTAAGCCGCCAGCACACGCTGTTTCCAGCTGTGAAAGTAGCCGGTCAAGTCCATCAATTTTCATAGATTTTCCTTCCTGACTGCCATCACTTCAATGTGATGATTTTTCATTATTTTGGGCTGCTGCAACTTAAGTGAGACGCCGTTCCACACCATTTTGTCATGTAGGCGAATATCACTTGCTAAAGGAAAATGGACAAGATAGGATTGATAAATCACTGTATTCGGCTCTTCTTGCACAAGTGACTGATTTTTTTCTATGACATAACAAGCCAGGTCCGTCAGGCTAGGCGCATCAGGATAGGAAAGAGTCATTTGTAAGTCATCAGCTGGAATCCCAAATTTTCCTCGGGAAGCCTCCTGATGTTCAAGGTGAAAAAGATCACAGCGGTCTGTTAAGAGAGATTGATAACTCATAATGATCTCACCTTTAATTTGGTACTGCCGCCCGATAATGATGGTTCAATGTAATCGACAAGCAGGGCATATACATAAGGTTTGCCTTTCACTTGATCAGCTGCCTTCGCATATGAATAATCACCCATTTTCTCTGACGTAAAGCCTTTCATCATAGACTCATCATCATTCAGCATGGCAAAATATTGAGCCATTTTTAATAATGCGATTCTTGCTTTTTCAGGGAGGGGCTGATATTTTTCGCTTGAGAAATCATGACCGACGATCTGAAATACCGCAGCTTCTGCTTCGATAATATCTGCTGTCAGTCTTTCTACAGATCGATTTTTCACACGCTCAAATACAGAATAGGCTTGCAGTTCTTCAGGAGAAATAATCATGACCTGCCGTCACCTACTCTTTCACTTTCATCACTTTTGCTACAGCATCCTCTTCCTCAAATTTGCTGTCTAGCTTCGCTGTCAGAACTATAATAAATTTCCGGCTACGAATATCTTTTTCTACTTCAATTCGAATATGACGAGAAAAACCTACGATAATATTTTTAGGGTGTGTCAGCAAAATATCTGATACGTCTGTTCCCGCTTCGTCATATGGCTGCATATTGGCAAGACCTTTGACCGGCACACCGAATGCAGAAGAAAGTCCGCCTTGAATCACCGCATCTCCGAGAGTTGTCTGACGGTTTGCTACTTGATCCTTCCATTCCACCTCTAAACTTGGGGATGTGTAGAAACGGAAATCCTGAGGTACACGTAAATATTTTGACGGCATCGCTTTATAGGCTTGTTTAAACATTTGGCGGCTAATTTCCGCTCCATTTGCATCAACAATATGAGATACTGCTTGTTTTCTCACGCCATCCATTTGGGCTAAAAACGGATCTGATGAAGTCGTATCCCCATTGACGATGAGCTCTTCAATATCAACGGCCGCTCGTTCAGCAAGCATTTGCATAATGGTCTGCTGAATTCCGTCTTTTTCAATATTGTTTTCAATGCTGTCGTAGGTCATATGAATTTCTGCAATGACCTCTTTTGCATTTAGCTGGACAGTGCTTGTCGCTGGGACAACACGGTCTTTCGCATCAAGCGCTTTGCCTTCCTCTGCCGGGCGCAAAATACGCTGGCCAAAGCCGATTTTTTCGATTTTTTGTGAATCACTTTCCATCGGAATGATGCGTGCATCATTTAAAACGGTTGGTGTGTTTTGCATCATTCTAATGAATGTGTTGGATTGGGTTGCGTTCATGAGACCGCCGGTTTTTAAGCTGGCAAGTGTCATTTCAGCCTTACGAATCAACTCTTGATTTCTCACACTGTTTCCTCCTTATTTCGGCTTATAGTAAGCCATCCCATATGGGTTTTGTCGTGTCGTTTTGTGTATCATGGATTGTTTGTTTTGATATGCCCCTTGCCTTTTCAAGCATGTGAATCCGCTCTGAAATAGGCAAAAGCTGCTGCTGAAGCACTTCCTGCATTGCTGCTTTTTCTCTGCTAGCTGATTTCTCTAAGGAAGAGAGCTGATGACGAATCGGTGCAACGACTTGCTCGAGCACTTTTTGGACAGGTTCTTCCCCTGTTTGTTCTGTTTCCTGCTGTTCAGCCTGCTGCAAGACGTTTTCGATGGCCTTTTTTGCTTTTTCGAGCTCTCGTACTTGATCCGTCGTCAAAGCGGCCTCTTCTTTTTGTACGTCTGCTGGCCTTTCACCAATCGTTTGAAGTACATCCTCTGTCTTCAGGATGTCCTGCATGATTGGAATGAGCTGTTCTAAGGCAGCTCTTACTTCCGCCTCATCACCATCACTTGACTGTAAGGTTTCCAGCAGATGGTCTAAAACGTTCCAAAATGGTTGTGACATGTTTGCACCTTCCTCTTTTAAAAAGAAATTTTTCAGCAAAGAAAAAAGCCCTCTCTCATTTGTATCTTGAGATAGAAGCTGATCTTGTTCTTCTATGGCGACGATGTCCGCCGTTCCAGCCATTGAATAGCCTGTAATGTGGCCTTTCTGAATTTGATCCCAAATCTCTTGGGAAGCCTTTGTCACAAGCACCCAAGATCCTTTGCGAATCAGCTCCCCTCCCACTTCAACATCAGCCGGAGCAATATATGATTCAACCACTTCGCCAACACCATCCTGAAAATCATGCTGCTTGTCAATATGACGGGCATCCTTCATAAAGCCGTGTGCCGCTCTTTCAATTTCCTTGGCTGTCATAAAGTCTTGATGTGCATCAGGCGTATTCGGCTCATACACGACTCCGTACACGAGGCGATGAGCATCTTCTGCCTTTGTCAGGACACTGACCTCCTTTTGAAAGTCAGGCCGCTTTTTCTTTGCTTTCATCAGAAAGAATTTCTTCTTGTTCGCTGCTTTGTCCACGTAGGAAACATGCGTAATTTTAGCGTTTTTTAGTTCTCTTGGCATATGTTCACCCCCTTTCAAAAAAGCGCACTCGCTTCTGTTTATTTCGTCAGCTGGTCCGGCTCTGGTTGAGGCTTTTCTTCAGCTGATTTCATGCGGCTTTCTAAAGGGCGGTGATACAGTTCCTCAGGCCATTCCTCTAGCGTTTTTCCGAGAATTCTTCCTGCTAGATCGCGCAAATCGTTTGGTGACACTGCTCCCGCCTGAATAAATGGTGTCAGTACCTTGGCAATCTCTAATGGGTCTCTAAAATCAGGACCATTTAATAGAAAACGGACATGCCAAATTTCAAGATCCGGCAGGAAAAGAGTATTGAGTTTTCCTGTGATGAGATGACGTTCCGGCTGAAATACTTGCTCTTCTGTTGTTTTACGCGCTGTATCTGCTGTCGCTTTGTTATAGTCTTGAGACTCACCTGTGTAAATTGGCGGAAGGCGAAACGCAGAGCGGATTTTGTTTCTTGTTTTTTCATCGTATTCTAAAAAAAGCGCATCTTCTTGCAGGATCTCAGCTAGAGATTTGAAGTTTACTTTGACATTTGAGACATCTTCTTCTCCCGTTAACCCTTTTTCTGTCGGCAGACCTTCAACTTCAAGCAATAGAAATTTATGTGCATGATCAGATCCTTCAATATCGTCCATATAATCTTGAAGCTGCTGATAAGAGGATTCTGACAGCATGCCATTTTCGACAATGATGGCACCTGGTACATGCCGCCCTTGTTTAAAATAAAGATAGTTCAGCTCCTCTGCCTTGCGTGCTCCGTACATATTGACGATGTTGCCAATCCAGCGGGGAATCCCATACGTTCCACTGCCAATTTTAAAATGAATCACTTCTGTTGCGCGAAGCGGCTCTGGTGTAGTGTCATCGTACTTGCCTGTTTCACAGTGCAAAATGCGCGGATCACCATACTCCTTGAAGAAGACTTTCTTTTCGTTGATTACCTGTACATATTTACGGAATCGTTTCTTTCGATTCATTGTCTTCATTTCGCCATTTTCGGTGTACCTGAATTCGACGTCGACTGGCTCACTAAGCTTGCAAATGCGGATATGAAGCGCATCTAAATACTCGATTCCGGCCGGCTTTCCTTGTCCATCTCTCAGCACCTCTAAAAAACCATTGCCCGTTTTCTCTCGGTCTTCGAGGACATAGCCAAGAATCACATCAGCGGACTCATCATAGTTCATGTACTTCGTAAACTCTTCAAGTCTTGTCCATTCCTTTTCTGCGGCTTTCTTTTTTGCCAGTTTTACACCTTCTGCATTAAAGTCAAAGGCGTATTCCACCCCAAATCCAAAGCCTAAAATATTCGTTTTGTACGCATCAATACATTGCTGAAGAATGGTTGAATATTCTGCCATGCTTTTTAATTCATTGATGTTGTAAGGAGGGGGAACAATGTCATCTTTTTCATAGGAAAATTCATCTGCATACATTTGTTTTGTATGATCAGACATGTTTGCCTTCATAATCGTTGCTTTCAATTGTTTCATTGTATGGACCTCCTCTCTCTGTTTGGACGGACACGCTCTGAGGCGGACTGTTTCAAATCCGTCACTTCATAATCATCCAGCGCATACCAGATCGCTGATAATGTGTGCGGGTCGATTTGAAATGTATCTTCCTCTAAACGTCCATCCTTATCTGCCTTATAGGTCAGTGATTGAAGTTCATAGATTGTATACGGACAAGCATCAGAGCAAATGATTTTCTTAAACCGTTTGATCTTTTTCGTATACTGCAAACGCGAGCCTTGGAACTTATGTGCTGCCACCATTTGAAATCCAAGTTGCCGAAAATAGTGAATGGTTTTAGGCTCGGCTGCATCGGCTTTGATGAGTTCCTTTGATTCAATGAACTCTTTTAGGTCAACAGCTGTTTCATCATCTGTTTTCCCGCGGTCGTAATATTCCCAGTAAATATATAAGTACTTTTTTTCATGGTCGACGGCTAATCGAATGAGGGCATTGTATGATTCAACAAATCCAAAATCCATGCCTGCTCGTTTTAGCGGCCGGTCAATCTGCTGAATCGCTTCTAATACATCAGAATGATTTCTTACCTCAAATTGAGGAAAAACCTTTGTTCCATTGATGCCGAAATAGCCTTTCCTCGCAATTCGATAGAGGTCTGGGTCGTATTCTTTCAGCTCATCCAGCTGTTTCACATAGCTTTTAGGGAGAAATAGGTTATCTTCCGCTGTGGAGTGATGATAGTACGTATCCTTGATCACAACGGTGCGTTTTTTGTATAAGGTTTCGTCATCTAGGACAAATCGCTTCAGCTGTTCATCTCGAAAGAAATGTCTGTACGTCCAATTATCTTGACCAACAGGATTGGTCGATAACATCATATAAAGCGGTAAGGACGGATGCCTCAATCTTCCAAGCAGCTCTTTAAAGCCTTCATAAGAAACCTCTGAACACTCCTCAATCCAAATCATCGAGATGTTGTTAATCGATTTCAATTTCTCAGGCTTGTCCAGCCCTTTGAATAAGATGCTGCTGCCATTTCGAAACGTCAAGGCAAGCGGCGAACTGCGGCACTTCACCAAATGATCGATGCCAAGATCGCTGACGATCTCTTGTAAGAGAGAAAATGTTGATTCACGGTGCGTATCATATACTTCTCGAATGACAAGTGCTGTCCGTTTTTCTTCCAGCAGCTTTAAAATGAGTTTTAACGCAATGTGATAGCTTTTCGAGGAGCCGTAGCCGCCTACTAAAAATTGAAACTTTTGATTCCAATCGAATAGAAAATGTTCAAAGTGAGGATTGACTTCTTTTTCAATCAATGACGTCATGAGTTATCCTCTTTTCGCTTGATCATGATGTGAAGATCTTCCTCTTTTTCTTCGCGCACTGCTTTTTTTGTTTTTTCGATGGTCAGTTCAATTTGCTTTAGCCTTAATCTTCGTTCATCCTTCGCATGTGCAAGCTCTTCAAACTGTTTAATGAGACGCCTGAGCTCTCCCATTGCACGGGATTGGGCATTTAAAAAGGTGGCATGCCGATCCCATGAAAATTGAAACGAATATTCTTCTGTGCTGATTTCTTGTTCTGGCTGAATGCCTTCTACTGTTTCTTCTAATGAAGAAGGCATGTATGCCGCCTTTTTCAGCTCTTTGATCATGTCATCTTGATCTGACACATACATGATGCGCTGCGCCCGAATAATGGCAGCATATTGAATTTGAATTTGATCCCAGATTAAATCAAGCGATGTACGCCCGCTCATTTTCTCCATGATTTCAATTGTTTCATCTGAAAGAAACTGATTGAAGATCGAGTGTGCCTGCTTTGACGAACCTTTTTGCCTTTGCCATCCGTATCGTCTTTTCCATGATTTCACGGTATGGATCGAGACATTGTAATGATCAGCAATTTGCTGGTACGTCATCCCTTTCATATAATCTTGCTTGGCTTCTATCCGTTTATCTTTCATTTACATTCACCTGCCGCCTCCTTTTAATTCGAACGATTTTCTGTGAAGGAATCATTTGTGTAGGGCTAGCAAACATCCGTTTGGTCTTTCTAACTATAGGTGGCAACTGTAAGACAAGTGTTGCTCCATTTATTTTGTAAAAGAAAAAACGCCTATTCAGCTGCTTCGAATAGGCGTTCTTGTACTTTTTTGGACATCTTTGTCCGAGCTCTCTCCATATGTTTTTGGACAGTTCCTTTTTTCACATCCAGCATAATCGCAATCTCGCTAAACGATAATCCTTGTGTTGTGTGCATGAAGAATACGTCCTTTTCTCGATCCGTTAAAACGGACAAGGCTTCGTCAATTCGTTTCTTGTCCCGCTCACTGACTTCTTTTTCATTTTCTTGGATGAGTGTATATTCATGTGATAAAGCCTCTAACACTTCTGGATTTGCTAGAATGGTGCGCTGATAGACTGAACGTCTGTCTAATCCTCTGCGTGCGCCTGGCTGTCTGCCAATTTGAAGCCATTCCACGACGTATTCGAGATCGCTGACCATACTAGCGATAATTTTTTTATCATGCTTCTCTTGATCTGACAGCTGTTTGTCTTCTTTTTCTCTATATGGTTCATATCTTTTTCTAGCATCCTTTAATGCTCGTTTGTATTCGATAAGTAAATCTTGCATATTGGCTCTCTCCCTTTTTTAAGAAAATAAAAAACGGACACCAATCAGTCCCCTTTTCATAGGGTCTTGATCAGTGTCCGCAGGCTTTCCGTCTTGGACGTATGATGTTGTGATCTGTTCAGTGATCTAGCTGATTTTAAAACCAATCTCGTGGTCTACTCTTGCAAAATGACCTTTTGCCGTTTGGATAATGGTTTTTCCATGTTCAGGTACATCTATCTGATAAGCTGTTCCTACATTCCCATCTAACACGATGACTTGAATTTTTCCTGTTTCCATCTCACCGACAAATGTCTGGTTTTCTTGAATGAATAATTGTTTTGGCTCGTTCATATGCTTGTCTCCTTAATTGGTGAGGACTTCGTGCCATCACCTATCGTATTTAAAATGATTTCAATTCTTGGACGCATACTATAAAACTGGGAAACTCTTAAATCGACAATCTGTAGAGGGGCCCTATCCGCAATAGAATGAAGTGCTTCTTGAATATGGTGTAGTCGGGGCTGAAAGATGCTGACGTTCACTGGACGTATCAAACCTTTTTCTGCGTATGTACGCTTGATTTGACAGTCAGCTATGTCAAGCGGCATGTCGTCAAATAAACGAATCTCGAGTGATAGTGCGTCTTTTATTTTATGCGGGCATTGCGCTTTTGCTGCTGCTCGTATTCTTTTTATCAATGTATCTTTTGTTAACAAAAACTCTGCCTCAATAATGAAATGGATGACCATGTTATGATCTCCCGTCATCCTTTTCCCACTGACGGATGTTTTGTTCGTTTTTACTCGCTTTGAGCAAGCATTTGAGGATTGCCATGATTTTCTTCCATCGTTTCATGTCGTCTTGATTCCTCCTTTTTTGCTTCAGCGACCTTTTCCGCCAAGAGGGTCATGTATGTTTGCTTGTCTTCTGATGTGGAAAAAACAAACACCGGTTTCTGATGATGAAAGGTCATCCAGCCGCCAGCTTGGACTAAACAAAGCTGCGCTTCCTTTCTGGCATCAAACGTCATCTGATGTTTCATCTTCTTCAAATCCCTCCAGACTTTCCTCAATCTCTGCTTGATACCCATAACGTGTCATGTCATATGACCAGTAGCTTTTTAGATATCCAAAGTCATTCATCTGCGCTACCATTGGATGTTCAATATTCATTTTGTTTGTCTCTCCTTTTCAAAGAAGTGCTTTTCCTTTAAAGAAGTTACTCATTTCGTGTAACTTTTGATCAAAAAAAAAGCTCTTGAACACCCCTATTTAGCAAATCTGCAATATGCTTTGCTATTTCTAAGCTGGTCTTCGTTCTGCCCATTTCTATATTTGCATAGCCGCTCGTGTACTTATACCCTAACTTTTTCGCCATATAGGTTTGTGTTTTTCCTTGTAAAATGCGTTCTTCTCGTAAATTTTCAAGTTTCATCTTTCTACCTCTTACTCAATATGTGTAAGTTATATTCATTATGATAATATACACAAAACGAGTAAGTCAATCATTTTTTATTCTTTTTGTGTAATTATTTATCTTTTCCGTGTAATTCATGATAAAATTTACTCATAACATGAAAAAAGGTGTTTCCAATGGATAATTTGACTGGAAAGATTTTAACTGAATTAAGAGAGAAGCATGGATGGAGCAAGTCAACGGTTGCTAAAAAACTCGGATTAAAGGCGATGTCCACTTATGCAAATTGGGAATATGGCTTGAGAAAGCCTGACGGTGAAATGATTGTGAAAATCGCCGAGTTATACGGGGTCTCAACGGACTATCTTCTCACAGGTAAGGACAAAGGCGGAATTGATGCCGACCTTGCAGACGATCCTGATTTGCAAATTGCATTTAAGGCTGCCTCCGATTTTTCCGAAGAAGCACGAAGACAAACCATCGATTTTATTCACTACATTAAAGAAAAAGAGAAGCAAAAAGGCCGTCAGCCAAAACAGCGAGACGACGATTGATCATCTCTTTTCATAAAGCTTTACATTGCTGGGATACGCCCAGCTTTTTTTTATGTCTCTTTTTCCCCGAAAAAAGAGACGACCCATGAATAATATGTGACAAATTTCACCATAAATACTCTTTTTTCCACATATTTAATTGACATATAATACTATTATTATTAATATATGTATATACCAAAAAAAGGAGTGTTACCGATGAAAAAATTAATGAAAGCTTGTACACTGTCTTTAGCTGCTTTAGGTGCTCTTACGTTCTCTCAAACTGAAGGGGCTCATGTAGCTGCACAGCCAAAAGAACCAGTTATAGCAAAAGCTCCTATTATGAATAAAGTGATTACAGTGAACCGTACGCTTACTGTAGGTTCTTCAATCGCCGTCTCTCTTCCAGCAAGTCAAATTTCTGTGTCAGGCGCAACATATGCCATTCAATTAGATCAAACAGCTCCGAACTTCACTTGGATTCGTGCCGTACAACGTGGTTCTGTCACAGTTTCCTACTATAATTCACTAGGCGAGCTTGTGATTAACTATATTACTGTTCGATAAGCTATAAAGCTTTACATATAAAAAGGCGATGACTTCATGATCATCGCCTTTTTGTGTGTCTTCAAGTATTTTTGTAGACTTCATTTATCCAATGCTTGCCAACGACTATCCATTATGTTAACTTTTAATAAAAATAAGTTAACATAATGAGAGGAGCTTATGATGGGAAAACCAATGTCTTTGTCTTGGGAAGCGATAGCAGAGAAAGCGCTGAAAAATGAACGGATCACGCTGCAAGAAGGTCTAGATATTCTTGAAGCTGACGATAGAGAATTATTATCTATCATGCATGCAGCCTATCAAGTACGATTTCATTTTTTTCAAAATAAGGTGAAATTAAATATGATTTTTAACGCAAAAAGCGGTTATTGTCCTGAAAACTGTGGTTATTGTTCACAGTCGATCATTTCTAAAGCACCGGTTGAACGATATACAATGCTTGATCAAAAAACGATTGTGGCTGGCGCGCGTGAGGCGCTCAAGAGAAAAGCGGGGACTTATTGTATTGTCGCGAGCGGCCGAGCACCTTCTCACAGAGAATTAGATGAGGTGACGGCAGCAGTAAAAGAGATCACTGAGACCATGCCTTTGAAGGTGTGTGCATGTCTTGGGTTATTAAATGAAGACAAAGCGAAGCGGCTGAAGGAAGCAGGGGTTCATCGGTACAATCACAATATCAATACACATCAAGATCATCATGCTCACATTACGACAACTCATACATATCATGACCGCTTGTCGACCCTTGAGGAGGTCAAACAGTCGGGCATGTCACCTTGCTCAGGGGTTATCATTGGAATGGGTGAAACCAACCAGCAAATTGTCGAAATGGCTTTTGCGCTCAGAGCCATTGATGCGGATTCTATTCCAGTCAACTTTCTTCATGCAATTGAAGGAACACCACTTGAGCATCAAGAACGAACACATCCGGTCAAAGCATTGAAAGTGTTGGCACTCATGAGGTTTGTCAATCCAACCAAGGAAATTCGAGTATCTGGAGGCAGAGAGTTCAATTTACGGACGCTTCAGCCGCTTGCCCTTTATGCGGCAAATTCCATTTTCGTAGGCGATTATTTGACAACAAAAGGTCAGCAAGTCCAAATGGATCATCATATCATTGAAGATTTAGGTTTTGACATAGAAGAATGTGCGTTATAAAAAAAGTCTGCCGGTGAATCGGCAGACTTTTAACAATAAGATTAGAATCTTTTATGGAAGTCGACAGTGCCGCTTCCTTCCTCACGGTCAAAGCTACCAACAAATGTCCAGTTAATATAGCCACCGTCTCCATTATTGACGAACGTCCCATCTTCGAATACCCAAATACCAAACGTAATACCATCATATTCAACACTATCATAGTAAACCACATTGTTCAGTCCGCTAAAGTCATGGTCTTGGCTTAAGTTTTGGACTACGACGTTATAGTTTTGACCTGCTTCATAGAAGGCGCTGTAAGCTGCATTTTTAACGAACCCATCACGATTTTGAGATGATTTTACTGCTTGTTCAATTTTATCGGCAATGGCTACTGGATCAATAGAGACACTTCCATCAACACCTGTTGTCGTTGCAGCTTCAGCCGTTTGACCAAAAGTCGTAAGAGATAGAGGGGCAGCAACCATTGACGTAGCGATCACAGAACTAACAAAAAATTTGCTTGTTTTTCTCATTATTTCTAACTCCTCCTTTAATTGGTATGTTTATGTACTACCCCTTCTCTTGTCTCTTAAACACTAATTTATGAAAAAACTTCTTTTTCTACCAATTAAGAGGGTGATTTTACTGTTTAAAAGAGTTGGAATAACAAAAAAACTACTCTTTTTAAAGAGTAGTTAAATAGTAGTTTTCAGCATTACATGAATAGGATAAATAAAATCACACCTAGGATAATTCGGTATATTGCAAAAGGCACCAGCTTGATTTTATTGATCAGTTTTAGGAAGAATCGAACAACAAAGAGAGCCACAACAAATGCACTCACAAAGCCGACGATAAAGAATGGCAGCATGTCTGTTGTTAAATATTCGGCGTTTTTCACAAGTGTTAAGAAGCTTGCGCCCGCCATAATCGGCATCGCCATAATAAATGTAAAGTCAGCTGCCGCACGGTGATTCAAACCAAGAATAACACCACCTGCGATTGTTGAACCTGAGCGAGAGAAGCCTGGCCATAACGCCAAACATTGAAACAGTCCGATATAAAGCGCCTGTTTGTACGTCATGTTATCGACAGAGCTTGTTTCTGTTTTACGTTTATTGATCCAGTCAGCGACAAGCATCAGCACTGCGCCTAAAATCAAACCGACAGCAACTGTTCTCACGTCAAACAAGTATTTATCAATATAATCTTCAAATAAGAATCCTAAAATGACGGCTGGGACGAGTCCTACTGCAATTTGAGCAATGGTCAGCTTATGCCCGCTGCGCTTTTGTTCTTCAGTAATATTTTTCTTTAAGCCTAACAAGTTCAAAATCCGATCCTTGAACACAATCATGACAGCTAAAATAGAGCCTAACTGAATCACGACTTTAAATGTGTTTGCCGCCTCTGGCGTAATGATTTCCTTTGATTTTAACCATAGATCATCGACAATGATCATGTGACCTGTAGACGAGACAGGTGCATACTCTGTTAATCCTTCGACAATTCCTAAAACCAGTGCCACGAATAAATCCCATAGATTCATGATTTTCTTTCCTTTCAATTCTGATCTTTTGAACAGGCAACCATCTATGTCCGCATAAAGACAAGCTTCCTTCATCGAAAGCTCGTCTTTATGATACTATATTTTTTTCAAAAAAAGATTATGACATTAAACCTTTTCTTCTTTATACAAATTGGATCGCATTTTGAACCAATCAAACAAGTGGGTCGTGATGACCTTCAGGACGGCATATGTCGGAATCGCAACAATAATGCCGACTACGCTGAACAATTTACCTGCTGTTAAGAGAACAAAGATAATCGTGATTGGATGGATATGAAGGTTTTTCCCCATGACCTGAGGTGAGATAAATTTCCCTTCAATGAGCTGAACAACTGTCCAGACAATGATTAGTTTGAGCAGCATAATTGGTGACGTAACAAGGGCAATCACAATCGCTGGTGTAATGGCAATCGTTGGACCAAGGTAAGGCACAATACTTGTACATGCCGCAATGATAGCTAACAAAAAGGCATAGTCTAACCCAATGATCATATAACCAATTAAAAGAAGAACACCTATACAAAAGCTGACAATGATCTGTCCGAGAATATAAGAGCTCAGGCGATGGTTCATTTCGTGAAGCACGATATGTGTATGTTCTCTAAACTTATTCGGAATAAATTTCAAGAAATAGTCAGGTAATTTTTTGCCGTCTTTTAATAAATAAAACAGAATGAACGGAACGGTCACGATCGAGATGATGACTTCAGTGAGCGCCCCTAAGAATGTCCCCACTCCGGTAAAGGTACTTTCCAAAATTTTCGTCGCTTGACTTGACGCTTTGCTCACCAATTCAGAAACGTTAAAATTCATCGCTTTTTGCGCTTGATTAATGAAGTTGCTTCCCGTTAGTTGTCTAATCTGATCTTCTACCGTATCAACATATTTCGGAAGATTATGAAACAGACTCATCATTTGCGCTTGTAAAAACGGAATAATAGACACGATCGTCACTGTAATAATGCCAATAATGACAATATATAAAAGCAAAATCGAAAAGATCCGTTTGACTCTAAACTTCTCTAACAAATTGACAATCGGATTTAATAAATAATACACGACCCCCGTTAAAATAATCGGTAAGGCAATGGTTTTGACGAGTACAATGAGCGGTGTGAAAATAAAGGATGTTTTCATGAAAACAAGGATATTCAATCCGATTAATAGCAGGACGAGTAAAAAGAGAACAAACTTGTTATCAAGAAAAAATTTTCTAAATCGACTGCTCCACATTTGCATAGAATTCATATCGTTCCTCCAAACTCGGGCTTATTTATGAATAAATTGTACACTACCTGATCATGATATGGTGGTCATTGTTTCAGCTTTTTTTCCCATTTTGCAATGGACATCACCCATACAATCAGAATTGGCTGTCCTATCAGTCTTATCCATAGCAAAGACTGCTCTGTGCTTTCTTGACCTGGAAATGGAATTCCCTCTCGTGCAGCAAATAAGTTTGCAGGGAAAATGAGGACAAGATAGACAGCAATGATTTTTGCTGCTGCGATCCTGACATTTGGCAAAAGCAGCAAGACAGCAAGCAGCCATTCTAAGCATGCCGTCGCATAGACCATTACATATGGATATGGCCAGCCTGGCATCATACGGGCAAAGCCGCTCGGCTCTATCACATGAAAAATACCGGCTGCTATGAATAAAAGCGCAAAGACGTATGTACTTCCTATATGCAGGACGCGCTTCATGGTCGTTTCCTCCTCTCCCTTCTATCAGAGTATTACCCGAATGAAGGAAGAAACTACCCCTTTTCGTACATTTATATCCTTTATGTAAGACGCATCAGCCTATATAAAGGTTTCATCCGCTTTTCAATAAAAAGAATGTTCTTTCATACAAACGCTTTCAAAGGATGTATAATCAGAGAAAAGTAGAAGGAGGGAACGACATGATTCGATTTGCTGTCATCGGAACGAACTGGATTACAGATCGATTCTTACAGGCCGGTGAAGGAGTAGCTGATTTTACATGTACAGCCGTCTATTCACGGTCCGCTGAAAAAGGCCAGGCATTTGCCGAAAAATACGGTATTGATACAGTTTTCACGAACTTACATCAAATGGCAGAAAGTGATGCGTTTGATGCCGTGTATATTGCGAGTCCAAATGCCCTTCATAAGGAGCAGGCCATGTTGATGATGGAGCACCAAAAGCACGTTTTATGCGAAAAACCATTCGCCTCTCGCCGAAAAGAAGTGGAAGAGATGATTGCTGCAGCGAAAAAACATCAAGTGTGTTTGATGGAAGCGATGAAAACGACATTTCTGCCCAACTTCCTTCAAATCAAACAGCATCTTGATCAGCTCGGACCCATTCGGCAAGTGGTCGCTCATTACTGTAAATATTCCTCAAGATACGATGCCTACCGAAATGGCGAGATTCCAAATGCTTTTAAGCCTGAATTATCCAATGGTTCTTTAATGGATATCGGTGTGTATCTCGTCTACCCGGTGGTCTATTTATTTGGTCTGCCGAATCAAATCACCGCAAGAGGCTATAAGCTTTCTTCTGGTGTAGATGGGAGCGGCTCTGTCCTTTTACAATATGACGGGCATCAAGCACTCCTTTTTCATTCTAAAATTTCAACGTCTCATTTATCTGCGGAAATTCAAGGAGAGGATGCGACGATGGTGATTGATCAATTCCACCGTCCTTCGCATATCACGATCCATGATCGGCAAGGACACCATACCGACATCTCTCTCAAAGATGATCAGCCAGCCATGTATTATGAAATCTGTCATTTTATTGAGTGTATTCAGCAAGGAATGAGTCAGTCTCCGGTCAATACATTTGCCTTATCTGTTCAAACCATGTCCGTCATGGACGAGGCGAGAAAACAAATGGGCGTGAGGTTTCCTGCCGATAGATAAAATGAATGGGCATGAAATGATAAACAAAGGGCGAACATGATGTGCAAGTTCGCCCTTTGTTTTTTGTTGTGGATCCATTGTTTATGTTGCCGCTAACACATCCGCAAATGCTTTCACATATGGAGGAAGGTCCGGCGGACGTCTGCTCGAGACGAGGTGACCATCTGTGACAACTGCTTCATCAAACCAGTCCGCTCCAGCATTTGTCATATCATCTTTAATACCAGGTGTACTTGTCACTTTTTTGCCGTGCAGGATTCCTGCTGAAATCAGCACCCAGCCAGCGTGGCAAATTTGCCCGATTGGTTTCGCCTTTTCATCAAATGAACGAACGATGTTTAACACTTCTGGATAACGGCGCAGTTTATCTGGCGCCCATCCTCCTGGGACAAGCACAGCATCATATTCATCCGCTTGAATGGAATAAAAATCTGCATCAGATACGGCCGGCACACCATACTTCCCGGTGTACTCATGATTTGCTTTTTCTCCTACAAGATGCACAGTTGCCCCTTCTTCTCTTAAACGTAGAACCGGATACCATAGCTCTAAATCTTCAAAATCATCACTGACAAACGCAATGACCTTCTTATTTGATAAACGCATAACATCTCTCCTATTCTTTCGATTTCCTCTATTGTACGAGATGACCTCTTAAAAAGAAAAGCGGTTCCCCTTGAGGAGAACCACTTGATCCTATTCGCTGATCTTGAATTTTTTAATTAAATCACGTAATTCTTCCGCCATTTGGGAAAGAGTCGTAGAGGAAGAACTAATCTCTTCCATAGAAGCAAGCTGCTCTTCAGCAGATGCAGCGATATCTTGGATGCTTGCTGAACTCTCTCGTGATACATCTGCAATTTCATGCACTGCTTTAGAAATTTGCTCAGATCCTTTTGAAAGCTCGCGTACTGTTGTATTCATTTCATTCATTCTTGTAGCGATTTCCGCTGTTTGCTGATTAATTTGTGAGAAGCTTTCTTTCGTTTGATCTGTAATGGAAAGACCATTCTTCACTTCTTCATTCACTGATTTGAACATATTTTGAGATGTTTCGATTTCAGATACAATTTCTTTCACAAGCTTTTCAATCTCTTTTGCTGAATCTGATGATTGAACTGCAAGTTTACGTACTTCCTCTGCGACAACAGAGAAGCCTCTGCCTGACTCACCTGCACGTGCTGCTTCAATGGCAGCATTGAGTGCAAGTAAATTCGTTTGATCCGCAATGCCGTTAATCACGCCTAGGATGTTTGTGATGTCTTTTGATTTATGCTCTAGCCCGTTGATCACCCCTTCAGCTTCTTTCACTGAATGGTCGATCGTCTTCATTTGGCCAACGGTTTGCTCCACAAGCTGTCCGCCTGATTCCGCGACTGTTCTTGATTGAATAGATGATGCTGTGATGACATTAGATGTTTCTGCGACTTCGTTCAGACCTTCATTCATTTGTTTTAAATGAGCCGCACTTTGCTCCACCATTTCGCTTTGATTTTCGTTTCCGTTTGAGAATGTTTCAATAGATGATGTGATATGTTCGGTTGCTTTTGTTGTTTGACCTGCGCTTGCTGTCAGTTCTTCAGATGAAGAAGCCACGTTTTCTACAGATGTTTGTACTGCTTGGATGACATCTCTTAATGATTCACTCATTTCATTAAAGCTTGTGCCTAGCTGTCCAATCTCATCTTTTGACCGGACATCAATTTTTTCTGTTAAATCTCCCTCACTGATTTTCTTTGAAGAAGAGACAAGTATAGATAGTGGTTTTGTAATGGAACGGATGATCAAGAAGATCAGAATCCCGCCAATGATGAGCGCGCCTGCTAAAATGATAGCGGCCATGTTAAAGACTGGCTGTGCAGCTTCTTCTACTTCTGTCACAAACATCGTACCGACAATTTTCCAGCCAGTCGCTTTGTTTGTGGTGAATTCCATTTGCTTTTCTTTTCCTTCAAACATATAACTCATAGAACCTTCATCTTGTGAATAAAGCTTTTCTAGCCATTCACCAGATAATTTTGTTCCAGCTTTTTTCGTAGGATGGGCAACAAAGGTACGATCCGGACTTCCGATAAAGGCATAGCCTTGTTTCCCGATATTTATGCTATTTGATTCTTTTACTAGATTTGCAATATCTAGGTTCATTGCAATGACTCCTGATCCGTCCTCTAACTTTTTAGAGATGGTGACCACAAGCGTACCTGTGGAAGCTGTTGGATACGGTGCTGAAACAGACAGCTCTCCGTTTTTCGCCCAGCCGTCTTTATACCAATCCCGCTCCGTTGCGACATAGTCAGCAGGCATTTTTTTGTTAGGATATCTTGAAAACACTTTGCCATCACTTGAAGCGACAAAAATGCCTTCTGTGTCATCATTCATACTCATGAACTGTTCAAAGCGCCCTTGAATATCTGTCGTGCCTTTTTGCTTAAGCTTTTTCTCCGTGATCCATTTGCTAAAGAAATCGGCTGCGTCTGTTTTCACTTTCACAACCTTCGTAATATTTTTATCTAGCTGTTCGACGTTCTCCTTTGCACTTTGCATGATTTGATCATTTAAGGAGGTGCTCGCCGTATGATATGAAGAGAATGCCAATACAATGATTGGGCATAAAAGAATGAATAAGAAAGAGAATACGAGCTTTTTTGAAATAGATGGCTTTCTGAAATACTGTATGAATTTCATAAAAAAGAAAACTCCTTTTAGTAAGATAGTATATATATCGGAAGCACTACTACGTTCTTTACTTTTTTAACTTATTAAAGTCTAAATAAGACCAAAATACCCAAATTATATGCATTGAATGGAAAAACACCTGACGCCAAAACGTCAGGTGCTTCCTTATACTCTTACATTTTAAATTGTTTAATGAGCTCTCTTAGCTCTTCTGCCATCTGAGATAACGTAGCAGAGGAGGAGCTAATCTCTTCCATAGATGCCAACTGTTCTTCTGCGGATGCTGCGATATCTTGGAAGCCTGCGGAGCTTTCTCGTGAAAGCTCTTTGATTTGATTCACCGCATGTGAAATATCATTTGAGCCATGCGATAGTTCTTTGGCCGTTCCGTTCATTTGTTTCATTTGTTCTGTCATTTCTGATGTTTTATCGGTGATTTTCTCAAAGCTGATTTTCGTTTCATCTGTAATATTTAATCCAGATTGTACTTCACCTGCTACTTGTTTAAACATGTTCTGTGATTTTTGAATTTCCTCTACAATCTCGTTCGTCAAGCTTTCAATTTCCTTTGAAGAGCTTCCGGATTGCTCTGCCAGCTTACGAACTTCTTCTGCAACAACAGAGAAACCTCTACCTGCTTCTCCTGCCCGAGCGGCTTCTATCGCAGCATTTAAAGCTAGGAGATTGGTTTGGTCGGCAATGCCGTTAATGACCCCCAGAATGTTCGTAATGTCCTTTGATTTCTGCTCTAAGCCTTGAATAACAAGCTCTGCTTCTTTCACTGCCTGCTCGATGGTTTGCATTTGCCCTGCTGTTTTTTGAACAAGTTCTCCACCAGCCTGAGCCGTTTTGCTTGAATCAATCGACGATTCCATCATATGAGAGGTCGTATCGACCATATGGGATAAGCTGCGATCCATTTCGTTTAACTGGACTGAGCTTTTTTCGATCATATCATTTTGATGTTCATTGCTGTTTGAGAACTGTTCAATAGATGATGTGATATGCTCAGTCGCTTGAGCGGTCTGTCCCGCACTTGCTGTTAATTCTTCAGAAGAGGCGGCCACATTTTCAATGGAATTTTGAACAGCTTGAATGACTTGTTTCAGCTTAGCTGACATCTCGTTAAAGCTCTGCGCAAGCTTACCGATTTCATCATGAGTACGAACTTCAATGTGCTGGGTCAGATCACCCTGACTGATTTTCTCAGCCGATTCAGAGAGTGCTATCAGTGGCTTTCGGATCGATTTAATAATAAAATAAATCGCAATTCCGCCTATGGCAATCGCAACTGCCAGTATGATCATTGTTAAGTCGAGCACTGGTTTTGCAGCTTCATGGACTTCGTCCACATACATGGTTCCAGCAAGCTTCCAGCCTGTTGCTTCATTTGTGTCAAAGAACATTTGCTTCGGCTGTCCATTGTATTCATATTTGAAACTGCCTTGTTTTTTATCATACAATTTCGTGATGAAATCACCTGTCAATTTCGCCCCAGGCTTGTCTGTTTTATGGGCAACATAGTGCTGATCTGGAGTCGCGACAAACGCATAGCCTTCTTTGCCTATTTTGATACTGTTTGTATCTTTCACGATCGTGTTCAAGCGCACATTGATTCCAATCACACCAGAACCATCTGCTAACTGTTCTGATATTGTGATGAGCAGGTCATCTGATGACTTGTCGACAAAAGGATCTGAAATGATGAGTTTCTCATCTCCCATCGATTGTTGAAACCACGGTTCGTTTTTTGCACTCGCCGCACTACCTTTATGAATCTCGGAATATTCGGTTAGTTTACCATTTTGATCTGCAATGAATACTTCCACTACATCTTCATCTGTTTCCGATAATTGCTCTAATTTCACCTTGAGTAAATCCTTGTTTTTAGAAGTCAATTCACTCTTTTTCACCGATTTCGATAAATAAGAAACGATATCAATTTTAGGCTGTACATCTTTATTAATGAGTTCGTTTAATTGCTGAACACCATTTGCAGCACTAGACATAATCTCATCATTGAGAGACTTTGATGCCACTTCATAAGAAAATGCTGCCAATACGAGAATTGGCACTAGGAGAATCGCTAAGAATGCAGTAATTAATTTCTTCGACATTGTAAAGTGCTTAAAAAAGTTGATTTTTTTCATGACTCTGCTCCTTTTGGATTATGATTTGTGGTCTTTCTCTTCTATTCTTAGGTAATATGAATTATTTTTCAAGACTTAATGTTCGAAAATAAATAAAAATAAGTAAAATTACCTATTTCTTTTGATTTACTCAATTGGAAAAGAGCCCTCTAGCTGAAGGGCTCTTCATTATGTCTATTCGACTTTAAATTTACTGATCAAATCACGCAATTCTTCTGCCATTGATGAAAGCGTAGCAGAGGAGGAGCTGATTTCTTCCATAGATGCCAGCTGTTCTTCCGCTGAAGCCGCAATGTCTTGAATGTTTGCGGAGCTTTCACGTGAGACGTCTGCAATCTCACGGACAGCCTCTGACACATGTGCAGAGCCATTTGAAAGCTGGACAACCGTTTGATTCATTGTTTGAAGCTGGTCAGAAATTTCTTTTGTCATTTCGAAAATATTGTGGAAGCTGACTCTTGTTTGTTCAGTGAAGCTTAAGCCTGATTGAACTTCTCGATTCACCGCAGTGAATACTTCCTGTGATACATCGATGTCTTGAACGATCTCTTTAATCAAATTCTCGATTTCTTTCGCTGAATTGGCTGATTGAACAGCCAGTTTTCTTACTTCTTCTGCTACAACGGAGAAGCCTCTGCCGGATTCCCCAGCTCTTGCTGCCTCAATTGCTGCATTTAGCGCAAGTAGATTCGTTTGGTCGGCGATTCCATTGATGACACCTAGAATTTGTGTAATGTCTTTTGATTTACTTTCAAGAGCGCTGATGACATTCTCTGCTTTTTTCACGGACTGATCAATGACATTCATTTGAGAAGCGGTTTTTTCGACAAGCTGTCCGCCTTCCCCTGCGATATCTGTTGATTTGATCGATGAAGCAGTAATGGATTCAGCCGACTCATTCATGTGCTGAAGGCCACGGTTCATTTCATCTAACTCTTCTGAGCTGGATTCGACTTTGTCATTTTGACTTTCATTTCCATTTGAAAATTGTTCAATGGCTAGTGTAATATGCTCTGTTGCTTTACTTGTTTGCCCTGCGCTGGCGGTCAGTTCTTCTGATGAAGAAGCGACATTTTCGACTGAGGTTTGGACGGCACCAATGAGGGTTCTTAATGAGTCAATCATTGTATTAAAGCCTTTCCCAACTTGGCCAATTTCGTCATCTGATTGGATCTGAAGCTTATCGCGCAAATCACCTTCGCTGACTTTTTTCGAGAAGCGGGCAAGGTTGGATAATCTTTTAGATATAGAGCGGACGATAAAGAAGATGAGGGTACCTGCTACGATAAGTGTCACACTGAACACAATAATGGCTGTATTGAAAACGGGCTTTGCTGCATCTTCTACTTCTGATACGAGCATCGTTCCACCTATTTTCCAGCCGGTTAATTCATTGGTCACATACGCAACCTTTTTATCTATTCCTTTGAGTGTGTAGCTGCCGCTTCCTTCTTTGTTTTTATAAATAATATTTGCTAGATTCTCATTGACTTGACTTCCTGCCTTTTGGGTCGGATCTGCTAAAACTGTTTTATCTTTCTCCATGATGAAGGCATAACCTTTTTGCCCAATTTTGATTTCTTTTAACTTTTGAATCAGGGTGTTAATTTCCATATCAAGTCCAATAACACCTGAACCATCTTTCATTTTTTGAGTAATGGTGATGACCATTTTGCCTGTGGAGGCTGCTACATATGGTTTTGTGATGACTTGTTTACCGTTTTCTGCATTGAGCGCTTCTTGATACCATGGGCGCTCTCTCGGATCGTAGCCATCAGGCATCTTTTGAACAGGATATTGCATAAACAATCCCTTTTCGGAGCCTGCATAGATAGCGGAAACATCTTTTTCATTAATTTTTCCAAATTGCTGCAATTCTTTAATGGTCGAATTTCTATTTTTTTCTTGGAGATTAGACGCTTTGAGTGAGTCTGTAAACAGAGCCACAGCATCTGCTTTATTTCCTATATTCTCATTGATTAAAGTATCAAATGCATTGACTTGACTCATTGCACTGCCCATAATCTGTTTGTCTAGCTCTGTCTTTGATGTAAAAAATGCACTAATTGTCAGTGCAGTGGTTGGCAGGATAAGGACTACCAAAAAAGCCATAATTAATTTTTTTGAAATGGATGGTTTTTTTAACCATTGGATCATTTTCCCCATTTTCTCTTTCCCCCTTTACTTCTCTAAAGTTATTATCGGATGAAAGGTTTATTTTTACAGGCTGAAAACGATGTTTAAAATATAAAAAAAATACCCAGACAATTTTGGGTATTTTTTCATCATTATTTAATCAATTTTAAATTGACTTGTGAGCTCTTTTAGTTCCTCTGCCATGTTAGATAGTGTCACTGAAGAAGATGATATTTCTTCCATAGATGCAAGTTGCTCTTCAGCAGAAGCCGCAATGTCCTGAATGTTCGCCGCACTTTCTCTAGAGACTTGGCGCATCTCCTGCATAGCTTGTGAAACTAGCTTCGAACCGCTCGATAGATCAATGGCTGTATCGTTTAATTGCGTCAGTTTTTTCGACATTCCTTCTGCCGCCTCATAAATGTTCTGGAAGCTTTCTTTTGCTTCTTCTGTCATACCAAGTCCTGCATGTACTTCTCGATTGACCGTTTTGAACATATCTTGAGATTTAGCAATTTCTAACACAATTTCTTGAATGAGTTTTTCTATTTCTTTCGCTGAGTCTGCCGATTGGACAGCTAGTTTTCTCACTTCTTCTGCCACGACAGAGAAGCCGCGTCCTGATTCGCCTGCTCTAGCTGCTTCGATGGCTGCATTTAACGCAAGAAGATTCGTTTGATCTGCAATGCCGTTAATGACATTTAAAATGCTCGTAATATCTTTAGACTTATATTCTAATTGCTTCATGACTTGTTCTGCTTCTTGTACAGATGTATCAATATGTTTCATTTGGCTCGCTGTGCTTTCAACAATTCGGCCGCCTTGACCAGCTGCCTCTGTCGATTGAAGTGAGACAGTAGCCACTTCTGATGACGTTTGTGACATGCCTTGTAATCCTTCATTCATTGCCACAAGCTGATTCGTACTAGATTCGACTTTCTCGTTTTGTGCTTCATTTCCGTTTGAAAATTGTTCAATCGACATTGTGATATGCTCGGTTGCTTGACTTGTTTGGCTGGCACTTGCCGTCAGCTCCTCGGAAGCGGAAGCCACATTGTCGACAGATTGCTGTACCGCTCGAATGACGTCACGAAGGGATTCACTCATTTTGCTAAAGCTTCTCGTGAGATCTCCAATTTCATCCTTCGATTTGGTTTCAAGGGTTTCGGTTAAATCACCATCACTCACCTTTTCTGAGAAATCAACAAGCTTTCGAAGTCCAATTGTGATGGAGCGAACGATAAAGAAGATCGCAATACCGCCAAGGATAAAAGAAGAAATTAAAAGAATAATGGCAGAATTCCAAACTGGCTGTGCTGCTTCTTCTGTTTCTGATACAAACATCGTTCCAGCAATTTTCCAACCTGTTAAATCATTTGTCACAAAAACGAGACGCTTTTGTTCTCCTTTATTCTCATAAGTTGACGTTCCTTCTTTTCCGCTGTAAAGGATAGATGAAATATTTTCAGTGACCTTAGATCCTGACTTTTCTTCTGGATGAGCCACAATTTGTTTGTTTTTATTTGCAATAATTGGATATCCTTGACGTCCGATTTTAATCTCTTTTATTTTATCGACAATGTCTTGCACATCAATGTCAATTCCGATCGCCCCAGATCCGTCCTTCAGACGCTGGGCAATCGTGACAACCATACCGTTTGTTGTAGCAGAGATGTATGGGTTGGTTACAACTGGATTACCACTGTCATCCTGCATAGCTAGTTGATACCAATCGCGCGTTGTTGGATCATAGCCTTTTGGCATGTCTACTTTAGGAAACTGAATGAAATCACGCTTTTTACTTGCTGCATAAAATCCAACCACATCATCTTCATTGATTTTACTGTATATCTCGAAATGCTCATACAGTTCATCCTGGTTGTTCTTCTTAAAGTCTGCAGCAGTAGATGTTTCAGTAAAGAGTTTTACTGCGTTTTCCTTATTCATAAGCTTTTGCTGGATCATATCATTCAGTTCATTGACTCTTGTGTTTGCTCCGTACATGATTTCATGATCTAATTCTTCTTTGGCAATCTGATATGAAATCGTACTGAGTGTAATAATTGGCAAGACAAGAACGAGAGTGAATGAAATAATCAGTCTCTTAGAAATCGATGGTTTTTTCAACCATTTTAATGCATTTTTCATGTTTTTCCTCCTTTTAAACGATATGTTATATATCGGACATCTTCATATTATTTTCATGTTTTTCTAATAAAATGGATGCCTTTTTGTTTATTTCCACAAATTGATTCATTGCCCAAGCACCCTGCATACGCTAATACAAAAGGGGGCGCTTTTCATATGATTATCCTTTCAGGACAGCCAGTGACAAATGAGCAGCTGGCTTCATTTCAGCTAGAAGGACAAAAGCGGATCATTTTGATGCAGTTACAAGCCTCAAATGATACGTTCCGCTACAGGCAAGCATCTGATTTGTTATTTGAGGTCACATTGAGATCGAACATTATGAATGCTGCAAGAGATTTGCATAAAAGTGGTGCCTCATTTGCCATCTTTCAAAGGTCCCGTGCAAATGACGCCTTTTGGCGCGTATCGGAAGCAGGGGCATTAGAGCTGCGCTATCAAGTCGAACCATCTAGAGGCATTAAAGACATTTTTGAAAATGGCTCACAATATGCATTTGAATGTGCCACCGCCATTGTCATCGTGTTTTATATGGGCGTCTTGCAAACGGTAGGAGACGAGAAGTTTAACCGAAGGCTTCGCAGTCTAACCCTGTATGACTGGCATTATGATACATTGTCGATTTATACAGAGCGCGGGAATGACTTTATCTATGGGGATTGCTTATATTTCGAGAATCCAGAATTTAGCTATCAGCAGTCACAGTGGCGCGGGGAAAATGTGATTTACTTAGGTGAAGATCAATATTACGGACATGGACTAGGGATTTTAACAGCGGCAGAAATTATCGATAAATTGAATAAGAGAAGGCGGCCAGGTGCTGTTCAATCTGCTTATCTATTGCCGCAGACTACTCGGATGGATGTGATTTATCTCAGGCAAATGTTTGGCAGCTAAAAAAAGCCTCTTGTCTAGTGGTTATGACAAGGGGCTTTTGTATGCCTTGCGCTTTTGTATGCCTTGCGCTTTCGATAATCTTGCAGCGTGCCAAGCATCGTGTTCGCAAGGAGCTCCATTTTTTCTAAGTCTTTTCTTGTGACCGGCGGATCGTGCCGGCTCCATTTTACATAACGAACAAAATAGTAATGACGAATGGGCGTAAGGACGGCAGGAGAGTGCGGAAATTCATCAAACCAAAATTCAATTTGTCCTTTTTTTCGGTATGAATGTTTTAAGATGTCCACCCTTTCACACCACCCAACATGATTTTATATGTGCGTCAGTTCATGCATGATCTCCTCAACGGTTAAAATCGAGTGAATGCGACCGACGCCCTGTCCCGCCCAAAGAGCCATTTGATCAGGGTTACCCGCAGCGGCTGCTGCTTTTCGCATCGGTGTCGTCCATACATGCTGAGCCGGATAAGGAAGAACCCTATCTTCATTCTGTCTTTCTTCCTCCATCCACTGATTCACAATACCTCTTGCTCTTTTTCCAGAAAAAAGCCTTGTGATCTTTGTTTCACTGCTTTCTGCCTGTAAAATCGCCTTTTTGTATACGTCTGCCGCAGCACTTTCCTGACTGGCTAAAAATCGTGTGCCGATTTGCACCGCATCCGCTCCAAGCGCTAGAGCGGCTTCCACACCTGTTCGATCTGTAATCCCGCCTGCGGCGATCAATGGCACATGACAGAGCGTCTGGACGTCAGAGATTAGGCTAAAGAGTCCCATCAGGGCATCTCCTTTTGCAGGTAAAAAGGTACCTCGGTGACCCCCTGCTTCACTTCCTTGCAGAACAATGGCATCCATCCCTTTTTCCTCTAAAAGCAGTGCTTCCTCTTTTGTTGTGGCGGTTCCGATCAAAAAGATCCCCTTTTGTTTTAAGCGATGTATCGTTTGTTCATTTGGACAAGAGAAGGTAAAGGAAACGACCGGTACGTCTTCTTCCAAAAGAATGTTAATTTTCTGTTCAAAATCATGCCACAATTCCTCTTCGCTCGGCAGACTATCAGCTACTTGTCTTGCTGGCAATCTCTTCTCCCAAAAAGCCACATCCTCTTTTTTGACTTCAGAAATTGGCTCTGGTACAAATACATTGACCTGAAACAGGCCCGTTGTCAGCTGTTTGACCTGTTTGATCTGCTGCCTCAAATGGTCAGGCTGCACATATCCACTTGCCAAACTGCCAAGTCCCCCGCATTGCGAAACAGCGGCTGCCAGCTGCGGTGTCACGGCACCTCCTGCCATTGGTGCTTGGATCATCCCATATTTGATTTGCAGTAATTTCGTGATATCCCCCATTTATGTCCCCCATCTCTTACTCGTTTGATGACACCTGTATATAAAAATGGCGATGTCTCGGTCCGTCAAACTCACAGAAATAGATTCCCTGCCATGTGCCAAGGACAAGATCACCATGATGGATGAGAACATGCTGCGAGGCACCCATATAGCTCGCTTTCATATGTGCGGCTGTATTTCCTTCCATATGGCGGTCCTTCGAATGTTCCCACGGAAAGATTTCGTCAAGCCGGCGGAGCATATCTCGTTTCACATCTGGGTCCGCATTTTCATTAATGGTCATCCCTGCTGTCGTATGAGGACAGTAGACGATGACGGTTCCGTTTTGAATACCTGTTTCCTTAATATATTGATGGACCTCGTTCGTCACGTCGATCATCTCATCACGTCTGTTTGTTTGTACATTGATTTTTTTCATATGAGCGGCTCCCTTTTGTTATTTCTATAAAACCATACCCTTTTTATGTGAAATCAATCACTGTTTATCGGTGGAAGGTATTCTCCCACCTAAAGTTTACCAAGTAAAAAAACCTCGTCAAGTGTTACGAGGTTTTTAGGAAAAGTGGACCTTTTTGATGTCAATGGTCCGAATATGATGGTCTTCCGCATCTATGATGGTAAATTCACAGCCTTCTGCTTCAATCGTATCTCCAATCTCAATATCAAATTTATGTGTCATCATCCAGCCAGCAATTGTATCAACATCATCATTCTCTATAGCTAAATCCAATAAATCATTCACTTCATCAATCAAGGCTTTCCCATCCATTACATAATGGAAGTCACCTTTTTTGACGATATGAGGTGTTTCATCTTGATCATATTCATCACGAATTTCGCCCACGATTTCCTCTAATATGTCCTCTACTGTAACAAGCCCGGCTGTTCCTCCATATTCGTCTACGAGCACTGACATATGAATTCGTTCCTTTTGCATCAAAATGAGCAATTCTTGAACAGGCGTACTTTCAATCACCCGTATCACAGGACGCATTAAGTCTTCAATTGTCACATCTTGATTCAGGAAACTCGCCTTAAACACATCTTTGCTATTGATGACACCAATCACATGATCTTTGTCTTCTTTAATGACGGGGTAGCGTGTGTATCTTTCGTTCAGCATATAATGTGTCACGTCTTCAAGCGTCTGTTCAATCTCTATGGCTGAAATTTCTGTACGAGGAATCATGATCTCTCTCGCCACTCGGTTATCAAATTCAAAAATTTTATTCACATATTTGTACTCAGATTGGTTAATCTCACCCTTTTCATAGCTTTCAGATAAAATGAGACGCAATTCTTCCTCACTGATCGCCACTTCATGTTCTTTGACAGAATGAAAACCGAATAATTTCACAATGCCTCGCGCAGATCCATTTAATGCTTTAATAAACGGGTACATGACTTTATAGAAAAAGATGAGTGGCTTTGCTGTCACAAGGCTGACCGCCTCTGCCTTTTGAATGGCAATCGTTTTAGGCGCCAGTTCTCCCACAACGACATGTAAAAACGTAATGATCACAAATGCGATGATAAACGATAGGATGTCGGTTAATGCGGAATGAAGCCCCAAATCCTCAAACAGTGGATGCAGAAAATGCTCCACCGTCGGCTCGCCCAGCCACCCTAAGCCTAAAGCGGTAATGGTAATGCCGAGTTGACAGGCGGATAAATATTCGTCGAGATTTGATATAAGCTTTTGTACGTGAATGGCTCTCTTATCTCCGCTCTCAATCAGTTGATTGATTTTAGAGCCTCTAATTTTCACAATCGCAAATTCAGTGACAACAAAAAATGCTGTCGCAGCAATGAGTAATATGACTAAAAATACGTTTAAAATATACAAAAAAACCCTTACCTAACAATGGTAAGGGCTCACCTCCTCTGGCATCAATTAATCATTACGGCCATTTAGGAAGATCATTACAAAACGGAGCAATTCAAACAAGGAGACAAGGGCTGCTGCGACGTACGTAAGAGCGGCAGCATTTAACACCTTGTTCACGCCTCTTTCTTCACTGCTTCTAATGATTCCTTCTGAAACAATGATATCTTTCGCACGAGAACTTGCATTAAACTCGACAGGCAATGTCACAAGCTGAAAGAACACAGCCGCTGAGAACAAAATGATCCCAAGCCCGATTAAGTTAAGGCTGCCAAGTAAGATTCCACCAAGGAAAAGAAGCGGGGCAACACCAGATGCAAAGTTCACGACAGGAAAGATCTTATGTCTCAAGACAAGCGCACCATAGGATTCCTGATGCTGCAAGGCATGTCCAACCTCGTGTGATGCGACTGAAATGGCCGAAATGGAATGGCCGTAGTACACAGGTTCAGATAAGCGAACCACACGCTGCGTCGGGTCGTAATGATCAGTCAAAGTTCCTCTTACCGGTTCAACAGGCACGTCGTATAACCCGTTGAGATCTAAAATATGTCGAGCGGTTTCCGCACCTGTTTTCATACTGGATGCTTCAACCTTTGAATACTTTTCAAAATTATTCTTTACTTTAAATTGTGCCCAAAATGATAATCCCAATGCGGCAAAAGTTAAAAAATAAAAAAACAGCATGCTCATCAGCTTCCTTTTTATTTTATATATTTATTTACAATTTTAATGACTTTTATGTAACGTGTACAGAAAAAAGCACTAGGTCTTTTTAAGGGGGATCACCACGCCAATGAAAAAGAAGAACACACCTAAGCATGCTGTATAAAAGGTCACCGTTCCGTATAGGTTTTGAAAAAAGTGCAGCCATGAAAAATCATTCATAAAATGATTCACCGCATTTAAGTCAAAAACAAGTAAGATCATAGCTGATGATAAAAAGTGAGCGCCGATAAAAAGAAGTACGGTCTTTTGAACGAACGACATTCGCATTCCCTCCTTCTTCTCTCTTATTTTAAGATATGGGATCTACATGACGAAGATGAAAAAATGTTTCCTCAATCGGGCATACTGACATTAGCAGTTTCCTGAAAGGAAGAGTCCAATGAAATCAAATCGTATCTTTATCGCTTGGCTAAGGTGGCCACTGTATCTTCGAATTGCCATCATCATCTGTTTCTTGCTTCTTTTTTTTGGACAATTAATCGTTTTACTTGAACCGAAGCAGTATCATACGATCTTTGATGGGATCTGGTGGGCCCTCATTACAGTTGCGACGGTCGGCTACGGTGATTTTGTGCCGCAAACCATGCCCGGACAAATCGCAGGTATGGCGCTGATTCTGATCGGGGCAAGCTTTGTCACGGCTTATTTCGCCACACTTGCCGCCGCTGTGTTCAGCAAGCAGCACCATTATGTAGAAGGAAAGGTCGCCTTTAAAGGGAAAGGACATCTCATTATCGTCGGCTGGAATGAGAAAACGAACAAACTGCTTCAGTCGTTTCAAACAATTGATCCAGCTATGCCGATTGTGCTGATTGATGACTCCTTGAAGGAAGGGCCGCTTTTAGAGAATGTTCATTTTATTAAAGGACATGGCACCGAAGATGGCACACTTCGCAAAGCCAATATTTCAGGTGCAGATGCACTGATGATTACCGCAGATCAGCACGAGAATGAAGTGACAGCTGATATGCAGAGTGTTTTAACATTACTTGCAGCAAAAGGATTAAACCCTTCTCTATACTGTTTAATTGAAATTTTAACAGATCGTTACGTGAAAAATGCCGAGCGGGCTGGCGCCAATCAAGTCATTCATACCTCTGATGCAGTCAATCATTTAATGGTCGAGCATTTTCTTTTAAAGGAACAGTTCAAAGCGTTAAAGAAAAAACGACATATGACCTTGCATAAACAGATCACCATCATACCGGTTCCAGCTTCGTTAGCCGGAGAAACATTCTTAACAGCGCTCCATCATTTTTTAGAGCATCATGTGATCATTGTCGGTGTACAAAAAAAAGAAGGACCCATGATGAATCCTCCCTTTGATTATGAGCTTCATCCAGAGGATGAACTAATCAGCCTTTAAAGCAGTGCGTCTTCTAATTCCTTGACGAGCGAAAAGCCAATCTCAGTATAAGCTTTTGATACATCTCCATCTTTCTCTTTTGGTTCTTGGAATTGGTTAAAGGATGCTCCCACATTTCCAACCATCGCATGATCATCTAACTTATCTTGATAGACATGCTTTAAGAGAAATGGATCTCCCAGTTTCACCACAACGCCTGGCTGATCCAGCTGGCCCTTTTCGGCTGTAAAAGGAACTCTGAGAAAAGTATAGCCATCACGATTATCAATTTTATAATCAAAGTATCCGTGATCGTAATCCCAGTTACCATTAATAACATAACCGAGCGGCTTCATCGTCTCTTCTAAATGGTAAAGTGAAAAGCTTTCACCAGGCAGCCTGGATGGTACATGAATCATACGAAACCCTCCTTTTGTCTAATAGGTTTCGTTAAAGAGAAGAATTCATACATCTATCTCTCGTGATTTGTACATTGTTTGAAAAAGTGGCATCAAATAAGTTTTGATTGGATGATTGATTCGTCTCGTTCGCACTGACGGAACCTGATGTTTCCTTCGTAGCACTCATAGGACAAATGCGTCCGACATTGCCAAAGTTGACGATTGCCTGGTCTGAAATATCGTGAATGTAAATATGATTCGTTCTCATGTTTCACCCTCCTCTACTCATTATTCTATGTACAGAGCGTAAGGAGGCTTGCACAGGAACCGTGAGAAAATAAAAAAGGCACACCCTTCAAAGGTGTGCTTTTCATTCTTATGATTGTTTCAGTCGGCTTTCAAGTTCGGCTTTTTTCTCTTCGAAGCCTGGTTTTCCTAATAAAGCAAACATATTCACTTTATAAGCTTCTACGCCAGGCTGGTCGAATGGATTGACGCCTAGTAGATATCCAGACATCGCGCATGCTTTCTCAAAGAAGTAAACGAGATATCCGAATGTATAAGCATCCATCTCAGGAATTGTGACGATCAGATTCGGTACTTTTCCATCTGTATGAGCAAGCATCGTTCCTTCAAATGCTTTTTTATTAACAAAATCAACCGTTTTTCCTGCTAGATAGTTCAAGCCATCAAGGTCTTGTTCTTCTGCTTCGATGACAAGCTCATGACGAGGCTTGTCTACATTAACGATTGTTTCAAACAAGTCTCTTCTTCCTTCTTGAACATATTGACCAAGTGAATGAAGATCTGTTGAGAAGTTCGCAGATGAAGGATAGATTCCTTTTTCATCTTTCCCTTCACTTTCACCGAATAATTGTTTCCACCATTCTGCAAAGTATTGCAGTCCTGGCTCATAGTTAATCAGCATTTCAATCGTTCTGCCTTTATTGTAAAGGACATTACGGACGACAGCATATTGGTATGCCGCATTCTCAGAAAGCTCAGATGAAGCGAAGTCTTCGCTTGCTTTTGCCGCACCTTCCATCATCTGATCAATGTCTGCACCGCTCACAGCGATTGGCAATAGACCTACTGCTGTTAAGACTGAATAGCGTCCACCTACATCATCAGGGATGATAAATGATTCGTAGCCTTCTTCTGTTGCTAATGTTTTCAATGCACCGCGTGCCTTGTCAGTTGTTGCATAAATACGTTTTTTCGCTTCTTCGGCACCGTATTTTTCAATGAGGAGCTTTTTAAAGATGCGGAACGCAATCGCTGGCTCTGTTGTTGTACCAGATTTTGAAATAACGTTAATAGAGAAATCTGCATCTTCCAATAGATCCATCACATCTGTTAAATAAGAAGAACTGATGTTGTTTCCAATAAAGATGATTTGTGGCGTCTTGCGTTTGCCTTTTGGCAGCGTGTTATAGAAAGAGTGGTTCAAAAATTCAATCGCCGCACGTGCGCCGAGATACGAACCGCCAATTCCGACAACAAGCAAGACATCAGAGTCTGACTTAATTTTATCTGCACTTTTTTTAATGCGGGCAAATTCTTCGCGATCATATTGCTTCGGCAAGTCAACCCAGCCTAAATAATCACTGCCTGTACCCGTTTGTTCATGAATATTATGATGGGCCACCTTCACAAAATCTTTTAAATATGTAAGCTCATGTTCTTGAAAGAAAGGTAACGCTTTTGAGTAGTCAAATTGAATATGTGTCATCGCTTGTAAGCCCTCCATTACGTTAGTTCTGTCCCTTTCACTTTAGCGGAACTAGCTATTGAAATCAAGTGATCGTCACTCCGATAGCAAAAAGCCGTTTCTCATAGAGAGAAACGGCACAGATTGTTGACAAAGGGCTAAAATGATCTTGATTTTAGCCCTTTGTCTTCTTTTCAGCGTGATAGAAAACCTTTGAAGTCTAGGAAGGACGAGTACTGGCGCGGAGCGAATTTGACATTCGTGAGCACCAGCACGCAGGACTGACACCGAATGCGAGGGTTTGTCTACACGCTGAGCCGTTTCTCATAGAGAGAAACGGCACGCAGGATTATAAAGAAGCTTTCAAAATAGAAAGAATGTCATCACGACCAAGTTTCATAAAGTTACCAAAATCACCGTATTCCATTTCTTTCGCCGCAATGTCGGCAATTTTGTCCAGCTGATCTTCACCAATGTCATAATCGGCTAGACGGCTTGGTGCACCGAGGCTTGTCCAGAATGCTGACAGCTTGTCGATACCTTCTAATGCGATATCACGATCAGATTTTCCTTCTGTCTCGATGTCAAACATGTTCAGCATGAGATTTTTAAAGCGCTCCACATTGTGATCGAGTGTATGACGCATCCAATTTGGGAAGAGGATCGCAAGTCCGCCTGCATGCGGAATGTCATAGACAGCCGATACTGCATGCTCAATCGTATGGGACGCCCAGTCGCCAAAGTAACCCATTTGCAGCGTGCCATTTAAAGCGATCGTTCCTGCGTAAAGGATCGTTTCACGGTGCTCATAGTTTTGTAAGTCTTCAAGCAGTTTTGGTGCTGTCTCGATGACTGTTTGAAGAACAGCAAAACACATCCGATCCTGTAGCGGCGTGTTTTTGACATTATGGAAGTATTGCTCGAAGACGTGGCTCATCATATCGACCATGCCGTACACCGTCTGGTTTTCTGGCACTGAATAAGTATGCTCAGGGTCTAAAATTGAAAAAGCAGGATGAGTGACTGAACTGCCCCACACATATTTTTCATTTGTTTCCCAGTTTGTGATGACAGAGTCTGGATTCATTTCAGAACCAGTTGCCGCAAGTGTCAGCACTGTGCCAAACGGCAATGCTTTTTGAGCGGTTGTTTTCTTTGAGATAATGTCCCACACATCTCCGTCATATTCCGCTCCGGCTGCAATCGCTTTTGTACAGTCGATCACACTACCGCCGCCAACAGCTAATAAGAAATCAATTTTTTCATTTTGGCAGATGTCGATTCCTTTTTTCACTGTGGTGAGGCGCGGGTTTGGTTCAACACCTGACAGCTCAAATACGTCAGCTTCTGCTTCATTTAACGCGCTGATCACATTATCATAAAGGCCATTTTTCTTAATGCTGCCTCCACCATATACAAGTAACACTCGTTTTCCATAACGAGCGAGTTCGCTTTTTAGTCCGTCTAGTTGTCCTTTTCCAAACTTTAATTTCGTTGGATTATAATAAATAAAATTTTCCATCTGTTGATACATCTCCTTACAGCGTATATATCCAAAAACATGAAAGACTACTTTAACATATGTACACGTCGAACTCAAAAAAAGATAACTGCTCGAAAGCAATTATCTTTTCATTGTTTGATTATAAAGAAGCATTCAAAATAGCTAGAACATCTTCTTTGTTTAGCTTTTTAAATTGACCAAATTCACCGCGTGCCATTGCACGATCTGCGATTAAATCAATTTTCTCATCGTTGATATCATAGTCCGCTAAACGGTTCGGTGCGCCAAGACTTGTCCAGAAAGCTGACAATTTGTCGATTCCTTCTAAGCCCACTTCTTCGTCTGTTTTGCCCGCAGGATCCACATCAAATACGCGTACCGCTAATTGTTTAAAGCGGCCTGGGTTTTCCTGAATGACATGCTTCATCCAGTTCGGGAACAAGATCGCAAGTCCGCCTGCATGAGGGATATCATAGACAGCAGATACCGCATGCTCGATGTTGTGAGATGCCCAGTCACCGCGTGCTCCCATTGACAGCATACCATTGAGCGCAATGGTCCCAGTGAATAAGATCGTTTCACGCAGCTCATAGTTCTCTAGATCGCCAATCAGCTTCGGTGCTGTTTCAATGACTGTACGAAGAAGCCCTTCACACATCCGGTCTTGGTAAGGTGTATTTTCCGTGTGATGGAAATATTGTTCGAACACGTGAGACATCATATCAACCATGCCATAAATCGTATGGTTTTTTGGTACAGTGAATGTGTTCACTGGATCAAGAATAGAGAATTTAGGGAAAACTGCTGGACTTCCCCAGCCATATTTCTCATTTGTTTCCCAGTTTGTGATCACTGATCCAGAGTTCATTTCAGAACCTGTTGCAGCAAGGGTTAACACCGTACCGAACGGAATTGCTTCCATTGGGACATGCTTACGCGTCACGATATCCCAAGCATCTCCATCGTACTTGGCTCCGGCTGCGATCGCTTTCGTTGCATCAATAACACTGCCGCCGCCAACTGCCAAAATAAAGTCAACGTTGTTCTCTTTGCAAAGCTCAACCCCTTTTCTTACCGTTGTTAAGCGCGGGTTTGGCTCAACACCAGCAAGTTCAGTGATTGCAGCTCCTGATTCTTTTAGGATGCTGACAACTTGGTCATAAAGGCCGTTTCGTTTAATACTGCCTCCACCATATACAAGTAATACGTTTTTTCCGTAGTGTTTGAGTTCATCTGAAAGGGCTGAAACTTCTCCCTTTCCAAATATTAATTTCGTTGGGTTCCAATAAGTAAATCGATCCATTTGATCTCCTCCTCGCGCTACATTATGCGCCTCAATCATTCCAAAAGTAAAGTAATTTGCTTTAATCCATTTTCTTACGCATAGTTTGGCTAAAAATCTGCAAAATATAAATGTATTGATGCTGTAGCGAAAGGAGGAATCACGATGAGTGCTATTCAGCGTATTGCCCTCGTGCTCACGATTATCGGTGCTATTAACTGGGGACTAATCGGCTTTTTTCAATTTGACTTAGTAGCAGCGATCTTTGGCGGACAAGGCTCTGCATTATCACGTATTATTTATGGTCTTGTTGGAATTGCAGGTCTTGTTAACCTTGGTCTATTGTTCAAGCCAAGCGAAGAAGCTGTTCGCCGTGACGAGCCGAATCCAGAGGTTCGCTAAACAAAAAGACATAAAAAAGGCCGCCTATACGAGGCAGCCAAAGGCACCGTTTGAAGCGGTGCTTTTTTTATTTCTTGATTAAGTCTTTACGGTTAGACTGCTCAATCCACTCTTCAAGTTTATCTTTAAGCGTATTGAAACCTTGTGGTGTAGCAGCTTCTTCTTTCACTTGCTGTGGTCTTTGTTTCTTTGGTTTGCTTTCTTTTCTTTCAGGTGCTTCTTGTGTAGCACGGATGGAAAGGCTGATTTTACCAGCTTTTTCATCAACAGAAAGAACTTTCACTTGAACTTCGTCACCAATTGAAAGATGCTCGTTGATGTCTTTTACGAAACCATGTGTTACTTCAGAAATATGCACAAGTCCTTGAGTTTCTTCATCTAATGCAACAAACGCACCATACGCTTGTAATCCTGTTACTTTACCAGTGTAAACACTGCCTACTTCAAACTTTGTCGCCATGATAACAACTCCTAAATAAATGTTTTAATATTCGTTTATACGCAATTAAAAACTATATCACAGAACGGTCTTTTACGCAAAATATTTTTTAATTGGGTTTAGATCAGTTCAAAAGGGGGAATACCTGAAAACAAGAATGCTTTCTAGTATTCCCCCCTAATTTGAGAGGCATGAGTCCTAATGGATTGATGCCTTTTTTTATTTGATGATGGCAGGTGCTTCTTCTTTCACTTGTCGTTCCTGCAAAAAGCGCTGGATTCTTGAAAGTGATTCCTGAAGATGGTCAAGAGACGAAGCATATGAACAACGAATATGACCTTCACCACTCGGTCCGAAGACATTACCAGGGACTACGGCTACTTTTTCACTTAGGAGCAGCTCCTCAGCAAATTGTTCTGACGTCATGCCCGTCGTTTTAATGGACGGGAAAGCGTAAAATGCGCCGTTTGGCTGGTGACATGTGAGCCCTAGTTCATTCAAAGAGCCGACAAACAAATTTCGCCGCCTTCTGTAGCTTTTCTTCATTTTCTCTACATCTTCAAGCCCATTTTTCAAGGCTTCTTCTGCTGCATATTGTGCCATAGAGGGCGCACACATCATAGAATATTGGTGTATTTTCAGCATGGCATCGCGCAGTACAGGTGGTGCTGCCACATATCCTAAGCGCCAGCCAGTCATAGCAAACCCTTTTGAAAAGCCTGAAATGAGGATCGTTCTTTCCTTCATATCTTGAATTGCCGCCACACTTGTAAAAGCTTCATCGTACGTCAGCTCTGCGTAAATCTCATCCGTGATAATGAGAAGGTCATGCTCTTTTGCAAATTGAGCAATATCTTCAAGCTCTTCCTTTGAATAGACTGAGCCAGTTGGATTTGATGGTGAGCAAAGCAGGATCGCTTTTGTCTTAGGCGTCAGCTTCGTGCGAAGATCCGCAGAATCTGCTTTGAAATCTTTTTCAGCCGATGTACTTAAATAAACAGGTACTCCGCCCGCAAGTGTCGTAAGGGCCCCATATGCTACGAAACAAGGCTCTGGAATGATCACTTCATCCCCGCTGTTTAAAATCGCACGAAACGCCAAATCAAGTGCCTGGCTTCCGCCAACTGTGATAATCAGTTCTTCTTCAGGACTGTAGTCAATGTAAAACCGCTTATATAAATAGTTGCTCAATTCTTTTCGCAAAGATAATAACCCTGCATTCGCCGTATAAGAGGTAAGCCCTTGTTCTAATGACATAATACTTGCTTCTCTGACATTCCAAGCTGTCACGAAATTTGGCTCGCCAACACCAAGGGAAATGACCCCTTCCATTGTGGCTGCCAAATCAAAGAATTTCCGAATACCTGACGGCTGAATGCTTTGCACCGTTTCAGATAAATAAGACTTTTTCATTTAAGGTGACACCACGATTCTTTTGTCATCGTCTCCTGTTTCAAACACTTTCCCATCATGTTTATATCTCTTCAAAATAAAGTGGGTAGTTGTTGAAACAACGGAATCAAGTGTCGATAATTTTTCAGACACGAAGCGGGCAATATCAGACATAGATCTTCCGCGGATCACAACAGATAGATCGTAAACACCTGACATGAGATAGACAGACTCCACTTCCTGAAAGCGGTAAATACGTTCAGCAATTTCATCAAATCCGACGCCTCTTTTTGGTGTCACTTTGACATCAATCATTGCTGTGACGCCTTCGTGACCATCTACTTTACGCCAGTCAATCATGGTTGAGTAATCAATAATGACTTTTTGATCTTCAAGTTTTTGAATAATCGCTTCTGCTTCTTCTGTTGTCACGCCTGCCATTTTTGCAATTGTATTTAAATCGGCACGGCTGTTTTCATCTAAAATCTCTAATATTTCAGTTTCTTTTTCTGTTAGTTTCATTTGATTTCACACCTCAGATTGTAAAAAGCTAGTTTTAAAAAATCTTCTGAACATTATAGCACGTTTTTCCCATTATGCTAAGCAGGGAAAAGATGCTAACCATAGCTTAAAATCCACTTTTTAGGGTACAATACAGTCACCTAACAGAGAGAGTATCAAGTATCGGAGTGATGAGTATGGACATTGTTCAGCCAGCTTATATGAAAAGTAAATTCGGTTTAGACATCTATTACGAGCACTATCCAAATCAGGGGAAGAAAACATTGATCTTAATTCATGGTCTTTTCTCTTCTACCTTCAGCTATCGAAAGCTCATCCCGCTTCTGAAACAAGACTTCAATTTAATCGCGATCGATCTGCCGCCATTTGGACAGTCCGAGAAGTCGAATACGTTTATTTACAGCTATCGCAACATGGCAAAGATCATTATCGAGCTAGCTGGTTACTTACAGATTCAGCATGCGATCCTTGTGGGTCATTCGATGGGCGGCCAAATTGCTTTATATGCCGCATCTGAACGGCCAGACCTATTTGAAAAGGCGGTCCTTTTGTGCAGCTCAGGATATTTAAATAAATCAAAGAGATCAGTTGTTTACAGCACATATATTCCTTATTTTTATCTCTATCTTAAAAGAAAGCTCTTGAAGCAAGGCATCATGAAAAATTTAACGGCTGTTGTGCATGATCATTCCATCATTGATCAAGAGATGGTGGATGGATATTTAAAGCCTTTTTCTGATGATCAAATTTTCCGAGGGATTTTCCGCTTGATTCGGCACCGGGAAGGGGATTTGACCTCGGATGTCCTAAAGAAAATGGAGACACCCGTGCTGCTCATTTGGGGTGAGGAAGATCGAATCGTTCCCATCCAAATAGGAGAGAGGCTGCACAAGGATCTGCCAAACTCGACCTTGCACGCATTAAAAAAAACCGGGCACCTCGTTCCTGAGGAAAATCCGGTCTTTGTGTCTGATCAAATCGGACATTTCAGCCTGTCTTAGCGTGTGCAGGAGCTGCTGTCTCGTATGACGAAAAGCTGATTCGCTATATGTTGACAGCTCTCAAAAGGCAGGAGCTGCTCAAATGAGTGATGATAAATGGCTTGAATGTCTTTTGCTAAAGATAAAGAGTCTTCTGCGTCGTATAATGCACTGATGACGTCAGCAGGCTCCGTTTCATAAAAATCCTCCCCATATTGAAAAGGGTCCCATGCCTTAATGAGTTGAATCATCTCTTCTACAGCTTGACTATCTTTCATCGGTATCACCGCTTATAATAAATTTTGTGATGTTTATTTTAGCACAACCAACAATGGTTGAAAAACGGCTAGAGGTGGGTTTCATGAATTTCGACGAACAGATCATACGTAAAGGTTCAAAATCAGTGAAATGGGATCAAGCAGAGTCTTTATTCCTTACAACAGATGCGCTGCCAATGTGGGTAGCCGATATGGATTTTAAAGCGCCGCAGGTCGTCCTTGATGCATTAAAAAAGCGATTGGATCACGGTGTATTTGGCTATGCTTTTCAAGATCAGGATACGCAGCAGGCAGTAGCTGAATGGCTCAAAAGAAGGCATGGATGGTCGATCCAGACAGAAGCTGTCACCTTCACACCTGGGATTGTCACGGCACTTAGTTTTGCAGTCCAAGCCTATACAGAACCAAGTGACGAAGTCGTCATACAGTCCCCTGTGTATACACCTTTTTATCAAATGATTGAACGAAATGGACGAACAGTCTCAACCAATCCTTTAAAAATAGAAAACAACCGCTATGTCATGGATTTTGATGATTTAGAGAAAAAATTAAGCAGACCTGAAGCGAAGCTCATGTTCCTCTGTCATCCGCATAATCCGTCCGGAAGAGCGTGGTCAAAAGAGGAACTAAAGCAAGTAGGAGACCTCTGTATCAAGCACGGTGTCACAGTCGTTTCAGATGAGATTCATTCTGATTTGATGCTATACGGAAAGCAGCATGTACCATTTGCTAGTCTTTCTGACGACATAGCACATATCACAGTGACTTGCATTGCACCAAGTAAAACATTTAATTTAGCTGGCCTCCAAGCATCTGCCATTATCATTTCCGATGAAGAAAAAAGAACCCTTTTCAACAATGAAATGCAAAGAAACGGACTGGCCAAACTGAATGCTTTTGCGATCCCTGCGATGGAAGCAGCATACCGCCATGGGGATGAGTGGCTTGATGCACTTGTTCTTTATCTCGAAAACAATATGAAAATGGCAATGGACTATATGGACGAACATCTTCCAAACATGCGTTATATGAAACCAGATGCTTCTTATTTATTGTGGCTAGACATTCGGGATTATCAATTCAGTCAAGCGGAATTGAAACGCAATTTGCTAAAAAAGGGCAAAGTGATCCTAGAGCTTGGTCACGTGTACGGACTCGAAGGAGACGGCTTTATTCGGATGAATCTCGGCTGTCCTGCTTCAACAGTCAAAGAAGGATTGAAACGCCTTCAACAAGCGTTTACGCAATCATCTGAATAAGGCCTATATGATCGAAAGAACATCCTCACGGGTGTTCTTTTTAAAGAAAAAAACCCTCCTTTTATCATATCTACTTTGTACATGAAATGATATAATGAGAGGAATTACTATTATTTACGAGGAGAGCATTTAAATGGAAATGTTCAAGGATTTTCTGCTCCATGTATCTTTTATTCTATTTCCAATCTTTTTATATCATGCGCTATGGCTAAGCCGGACCCCTGCTCATTTCCCAAAAACGAATAAACTGCTCATCACAGTATTCGCATCCATCTCTTCAGCACTATGTATTATGTATCCAGTTGGTTCGATTTTAGACTTGCAGACTGGCCTTCAATCCATCCCTCTTGTACTTGCCATTTTATACGGAGGCTACACAGCTGGGATCGTCGCCATCTTGATAAGTTCCATGGTCAAATTCGTGATGTATGGCTCTTTTTTATGGGTTGGACTCATTGTCGTACCGATTTACTTTTTCATCCCATTTCTGTTCTACCGGAAATGGCGTCAATATCCGAAGCTGAAAAAGCTGATGTATGGAGTGCTTATCGGTTTATCCAAAGGATTCTTTATTTACATTGGACTATTTGCGGTCAGCATAATGGAATACAGCCCGGCCTTTATTATGCAGCAGAAGTTACTTGAGTTATTTTTCTCAACTCTTTACTACATATTCTTTCTCGTGCTAAGTATCTATTCCATTGAATTCGTGAAAGAAAATGCGCAAATGAGAACACAGCTCGTCCAATCAGAAAAGCTGACCATTGTAAGTGAACTCGCTGCAAGCGTTGCCCATGAAGTACGCAATCCGCTGACAGTGGTGAGAGGCTTTATCCAATTGCTCTTTTCTAGTGACAATACAAAAGAGACGTCAACCAATAAAGATTATAAAAATCTCGTTCTGTCCGAGTTAGACAGGGCGCAGGATATTATTACGAGTTATCTTGACATTGCGAAACAAAATTATTATCAAATTGAATCTCTCAACCTATCTAAATTACTCGAGGAATGTGCATCACTGATGACATCCTATGCGAATTTCAAATCGGTCACGATTCATCAATCCATTGAACCAGACTTATACATTCAAGGTGATGAAACGAAGATTAAGCAAGTCATGATTAATTTAATCAAAAATGCGATTGAAGCAGCCCCAGAACACGAAGGGAAAATTGAACTTTTTGCTTCAAAAGAAAATCATAAAATATGCATTTATTTCGTAGATAACGGTGTAGGAATGACAGAAAACCAAATGAAAAAGCTTGGCGAACCCTATTACACCTTGAAAAATAAAGGGACTGGACTTGGGCTGACCGTAACATTTTCTATCATTGAAAATCACCATGGCACCATTCGTTTCAAAAGCTCGCTTCAGTCTGGTACAACCGTTACCGTGAAGTTTCCTGAAGATACAAGAAGAAAATGATCACTCCATTTTTTTTGTCTTTTTTTCATCTATCCGCTCCTGCTTCTTAGACGCACGAACGATCAGACGAAAGCAAATAAATGCAGCCATAAAGAAAATCACCGTGGTGATTGCCGCTGGGATGTACTCCCTTTTATCTTCAGGAAAATACAGTAGAAAGAGTGCGATGAACGACAGCATTCGCCATTCCCCCTTTTGCTCGTTTACTTCACTATATTGGCTAAAAGAAATGAAATACCTTCCTATGAGAAGGAAATGGAGGAATTTCACATGACAGACATTCAAATTGGACAAGTTGTGAAAGGATTTTATAAAACAGGTGTTTACGTTGGGGAAGTGACAGCAGTGAAACCATCGGCCTATCTCGTTCAAGTAAAAGCCGTTCTGACACATCCCACTCAAGGCGACCTGCATCACCCAAAAGAAGCAGACGTGCCTTTTTTCCAAGAAAGACGGGCTTTGGCCTATCGTGAACAGACGAATATCCCTCATCATATGGTGAAGCCTTATGATGGCGTTATACCAGATTATCAAGTATCACTAAAAGAAGCTGTAGAAAAATTAAAACAAGCGCTCCATGCGGATGATTCAAAATGGGCTGAAAAATCAAGAGCATGCCTATCTTCTCTCGAAAAAGATTATTTTCCAGAAGACGCCCGCTAATCAGCCGAATCAAAAAAGTGTGAGAAATCAATCAGCTCACCAATTTTGGTTGTTTGCGGATTTTCCACATAGGCTCTGTCTTTTTCAAAAAGGGTTAACAGCTGATAAGTCGTCATGGCATCATCTAGTGCCTTATGATGCTTACCAGCTCCTTCACTGCCGTATTCCTTTGCCGCTTTCCGAAGCCCTGTCAGTGTGCGATCACCAAAAAAAGTTTTATATTCAAAGGCAAGGTCCCTCAGCTTCCCCTTAAAAGGAAAGGCAATGTGATTGAGCATACAGTTTTGCTTCAGCACTTTCATGTCCATATTGCCCCATGTAATAATCTCACAATCCTCTCCCCCATCAAGCGACACAAGCTTCTCGATAAATGCCTCAAAGGAAATCCCGCTCTCTACATCCTGCTGCGTAATGCCGAGGAACGATTTACAGCGCTTCGTCAGCTTCGGGAACTTTTTCGGTTTGACGTAGCTAGAGAACGTGTCTATGATCGTTTCACTTGCCGCTTTCACTACCCCAGCTTCAATAATTTCAGGAAAAAAATTTTGCGGATGATACTTTCCATCAGGCATCGTAAATTCAAAATCGACCACAAGCACCGTCTTCTGTTCCACCAGTCTCACCTCACTTTTTCGTCAGTTTTTCATTCTGATACCATTATATTAAGACGGACCTTGAAATCACTTCATTTTCTTGAAAATAATGCAGATTCACTATGCCCAACCTATCCATCAGATGAAAGATCGTTTATTTTCCTTTATAATTATTAAGGAACACGAAATAAATAAAGAAGGTGGTCTCTATCACAAACAGGAAGAAAAACTTATACATCATGTGGTTTGTGAACTTTTTTGTATCTGCCAGCATTACAATGATCGTCCCTTTTTTATCACTTTACATAGAATCTCTTGATAGCAGTTATTCAAATGAATTTGTCCAAAGATGGAGCGGCTATGTCTTTGGCGTCACATTTTTAACGGCCTTTCTGATTTCTCCGATTTGGGGACGGATTGGAGACCGGCATGGCTATAAAAAGATTTTGCTCATTAACGGGATTGGGATTGCAACAAGTATTCTATTAATGGGGCTTGTGCAAACCGTTTATCAGCTATTCGCCCTGCGGCTCTTCATGGGGCTTGTCACAGGCTTTATCTCGACTTCAATGGCACTCATCTCTGCACAGACGGAAAAGGCAACTGCCGGTAAAACCCTTGGTACGATGCAGATGAGTAATGTTGCCGGAGGATTGTTTGGTCCATTAATGGGCGGATTCATGGCAGACAGCGTCGGATTTATTTATACGTTTTTCCTCACAGCGGCTGTCATTTATGCGTCAGCAATTGTGATTATTTTCGGAGTGAAAGAACATCCCATCCGTTCAAAAGAAGCGAGGCGCGTTTCTTACTCACGGAAGGATGTGCTCGTTCATATTTTCAAACAGCCTTTGCTTGTCGTCACGATGCTTTTAACGTTTATTACACAAGTAGGGAACTTTAGCATTCAGCCACTTTTGGCTTTATACATTCATGATTTACACGGTCCTGTTAATCTCGCATTTTATGCAGGTCTTGCGTTCTCTGCAACTGGACTTGGCAACCTGCTCTTTACACGAAAATGGGGAGATCTCGGAGATCGAATTGGTCACGACAAGGTGCTGCTTGCCCTTCTCATCCTCTCCTCTATTTTATTCATCCCGCAAGCAATGGCGGATTCCTATGCGATGTTAGTACTTTTCCGCTTTCTATACGGGATGGCACTTGGCGGGATTATTCCGTGTACGACGGCATATATTCGGATCAAAGCACCTGCCTCTATGCAAGGGGAAGTGCTTGGATACAATGTCAGCTTCCGCTTTCTTGGGAATGTTGTCGGTCCGGTGATTGGCGGCATTGTGGCGAGTCATTACGGGATTCCAGCTGTCTTTTATGTCACCGCCGGAATTTTTCTATTTGGCGCATTATTTTTATGGGCAGTCCGCTCACAGTCCAAGGCAAAAGAAAGGAGTGTCTGATCCAACATCAGATACTCTTTTTTCTTGTGTAGAAGCCTTATTCACTAGACTTCAAGCCCATTCTTTTCTAAAAATAACCTTCTCGTATTCGCAAAAGAATGGTACGATATGGCTAGAAAATTGAAGAAAGTGAGTGACCTCATGTTTCGTGCAATGATTGGTTGGTTATTACTTGCTGCCCTCATTCCATTATTTGTTCTGACTTTTTATCTATCAAAGGAAGAAGCTGCAAGTGTGAAGCCTGTGAACGAAGTGCTTGATCAAAAAATCAAGCTGGAAAAGATAGATTTTTCCCAAAACAGTTATATGTATGACCGGGATGGTTCTCTCATCTCTGAGATCGTATCAAACGATGAAAACCGAGTGTTCGTCACGTATGATAAAATTCCTGATCATGTGAAGGAGCTGTTCCTCCGCTCAGAGGACCGTAACTTTTATGACCATAAAGGCATTGACTTTATGGGAGTTGTTCGTGCCCTTGCCTCAAATGTGAAAAACCATGGCATTAGCCAAGGCGCAAGTACGATCACACAGCAATTATCTCGTAATTTATATTTAAGCCATGAACGTTCGTTCACCCGAAAGTTTACAGAGCTGCTCTATTCCTATGAATTAGAGCGGAAATTCTCGAAAGATGAAATTCTCGAAAGCTATCTAAATACGATTTATTTCAGTAATGGTGTTTACGGTGTCGGTTCTGCGGCTAATTACTATTTTGATAAGCCGCTTAGTTCTTTAACGCTTGCACAGATGGCATTTATCTCTGCGATTCCAAACAACCCAACACTGTATGACCCATTGAAGCAATTCAAACACACAAAGAAACGCCAAGAACGACTGCTAGGTATTTTAAAGAAAGACGGCGTCATCACCAAAAAGCAATACAAAAAAGCCGTCAAACAAAAAATCAGCCTGTCCTTGAGTGAAAAGAAAAACCTTTACCCTGACTATGTGACATATGCCAATGAGGAATTTACCGATCTTGTGTCAGATCAGGAAGGCTTTACAAAACGCTTGAAGAAGGCCAAAACAGATGGAGCAAAAAAAGCCATTCAAAAAGAATTATCTGAAAAGGTTAGTGCTCTGCTTCAGGATGGTGTCAAAATTTATACGGCACTTGATCCTTCCTTACAGCAGCGAGCCGTCTATCAGCTCAATGCGCAACTACCTTACCAAGGTGTAGAAGGCGGATCAGCGGTCATTCATCATGAAACACATCAAATTGTTGCACTTGCTGGCGGGAAGAACTATAAAAAGTTTGATTTCAACTACGCCTATCAAGCGCAAAGACAGCCTGGTTCTGCGATTAAGCCGCTTTTAGACTATGGTCCTTACATCGACCAAACCGGTGCAACAGCTTCAAGCAAAATTAGTGCCGGCAAGTTTTGTAGCAGCGGATACTGTCCGCAGAACTATAATCATAAAACGTATGGAACCGTCACACTTGAAACAGCCTTTAAGAACTCTTACAATACACCTGCGATCCGAATGCTGGATACAGTTGGTGTCAAAAAGGGATTTAGCTACTTAGAGAAATTCTCATTCGAACATATCGTAGCGGATGATTATCGCCTGCCTTCTGCACTTGGCGGATTTACGAAGGGCTTCTCGCCGCTAGAAATAACAGATGCGTATACCGTCTTTGGCAACCAAGGTGCTTACACGCAAAATCATTCGATCACAAAGGTGACAGACTTAAACGGTAAAACCCTTTACAAGTGGAAAGAGTCACCGAAGCAAGTGTATTCTCAGCGGACAAATGACACCATGCGTAAACTGCTTGCCTCCGTTGTAAAAAGCGGAACAGGGAAAAAAGCGAATTTCAGTTCCCCTTACATTGGTGGTAAAACAGGGACATCCAATGACTACAAAGACATTTGGTTTGTTGGACTGACAGATCAATATACAATGGGTGTATGGGTTGGAAGAGATAGAGGAACGGTTGAATCTATTTACAGCTCAAGTCCGCACTTACGTATTTGGAAGAATACGATGCAATACGCCAGATAAACAGGAGGTTTGATTGCAATGCATTCAACACATCCACCCCATTTGATTTTATTTGATGGTGTCTGCAACGTGTGCAGCGGCGCTGTTCAGTTTGTGATTAAACGTGATCCAAATGAGCGAATGATGTTTGCTTCATTACAATCAGAGACAGGGCAGCGCATTTTAAAAGAAAACGGTTTGCCTCTAGATGAGTTTAATTCATTCATTTATATTGAAAAAGGCACCCTTTATACGAAGTCGACAGGCATTTTAAAAGCCACGCGGCATTTAAAAGGGATCTACAGATGGAGTTATTTATTCCTTGCCATTCCGCGCCCTATCCGTGATTGGTTTTATGAGCGGATAGCGAAAAATCGCTACAAATGGTTCGGTCAAAAAACATCTTGTATGATACCTACACCGGATATTCAAAAACGGTTTCTATCATAAAAAAAGCATCCTCCACTATCGGAGGATGCTTTCTTTGTCTGTTTATGAAGGAAGACTTGCCATAACACTATTATAAAGCTTAATAAATAAGTACAAAATGCCGATTAAAAACGTGGCCCAAAACAGCAAAATAAACATCATAAATCCAATTAAATTTAGCATGGAAAGCGATTGATAAATGCGGACCACTACCCAGATAAAATAGACAAGACCTGCTAAAACAAATAGTCCGACAAGCAGAATCAGCTGCTGCGTCAGCAGAAATGCAAGCAAGCTGGCAAATAAATAAACAACGGATGCAATCCGAATTTTCTTTAAGTTCTCTCCTTCAGGGTCTTTCGCGAAAAAGAGTAGCGCCAACTCTAACACCGTATCTGCAATCAGTTTCAAGGCAGATAAAATCATAAAATAAACAAGTGCAAAAGCAGCAAAAAGAGCAAGCCGGATGCCCTGTTCCGAGAAGAATTCCAGCATTCCTTTTAAAATACCTGCTTGAGTCAAGAAATCAGTCGTAATCCCTACTGTGAAAATCGAAAAAGCAGAGCTGAATAGTAAAATCGAAATCAGCGGAAAATATCCAGTCAAATATGTATTTTTCATAAATAGATCCTTTCTCATAAGCTCACATTTATTATGGCTCACTTAAAACGGATTGACAAGATGCTTTCAAAGTAAACTGGCAGCAAAATCAAATTTGTGATTTTGCACGTACATTCCTTCACAAACTTACATTTTCCCGTTAAAGTATTACTATTACGAAAAAATCGTGCGTTAGGGGTATACTCGTGAAAAAAACATTAAGACTGCAAACACGGCTGACGATTTTTGTTTGTATCGTTGTCCTGATCTCCCTTTGTATCACTTTCTTTACGATCTGGTCAGAAACAGCTAAGAACATTCATCAGCAGGAACGTGACATCGCCCTCTCCACTGCCAAAATGGTCGCAGAGGCACCGATCACGGCGAAATCATTAGAAAAGCATTCATACTCTGCACTGCGTCAATATACAACAAGTGTTCAGCGAATCACCAAAACTGAATTCGTTGTCGTGATGGATATGAACGGCATTCGCAAAACCCATCCAAATCCGCAGAAGATCGGGAAGCGGTTTGCTGGCGGTGATGAAAAACTAGCATTACAGGGTAAAGAACATATTAGTACAGCTTCTGGAACACTAGGCAGATCCATGCGCGCTTTTGTTCCTGTTTATGATCAAGACGGAAAGCAGCTCGGGGCTGTGGCAGTAGGGATTACGTTAAAGGAAATTGACTTGATTATTCACCAAAGCTTACTCCCACTCTACTTCGTCATATCGCTCAGTCTTCTTTCTGGTATCATCGGAGCACTCATTGTGGCACGAAAAGTGAAGAAAATTATGTTTGGACTAGAGCCCGATGAGATTGCTACATTATTAAAAGAACGAAGCGCCATGCTAGAATCAACAAAAGAAGGGATTCTTGCCGTCGATCAGCACGGTAAAATCAAGCTCGCCAATGCTGAAGCGAAACGGCTCTTTCATAATATGGGCATTATGGTTGATCCTAGAGAACAAGATGTTCAGGTGCTCCTCCCTTCAAGCGGCCTAAAGCAAGTCATTGAAACACGCAAGCCACTGCTTGACCGCGACGTGAGAATGAACGGACTGGAGCTCGTATTTAACGAAGTCCCGATTACGGTAAAGGGCGAGATCGTTGGAGCAATCGCCACCTTCCGTGACAAAACAGAAGTCAAACACTTGGCTGAGCAGCTGAGCGGAGTCAAAATGTATGCAAATGCCCTCCGTGCCCAGTCGCATGAATTTATGAACAAGCTTCATGTCATTTTAGGATTGGTTCAGCTCAAAAACTACGATGACCTTGGCACTTATATCAAAGATATTGCGATCTATCAGCAGACGGAAACAAATGAAATCATCAACCATGTGAAAAACTCTGTTTTAGCAGGATTTTTACTAGGAAAACAAAGCTATATCAGGGAACAAGGCGCGACCTTAGAAGTCATATGCAGCACACAAGTCCCAAATTCAGAGGACCCGGCAGTGACGCATGATCTCATTACCGTCATTGGCAACCTGTTAAATAACGCACTCGATGCTGTTTCTCATACTGAGACGAAAAACATCTCGATCTCATTCCGATACGTTCAGGAGCAGCTTCATATTGAAATTACAGACACAGGTGTTGGTCTCACAAAAGAAGAACAAGACATCATGTTTGATCAAGGCTTTTCAACTAAAGGCGAAGACAGAGGATTCGGTCTCTACTTCGTTGACCAAAGCATCAAAAAATTGAACGGACATTTGATTGTCACGAGTGAAAAAGGAGAAGGAACGACCTTTAGTCTCCGCATTCCGTATAAACAAAAGGAGGATTCACATGATTAATGTGTTAATAGTAGAAGATGATCCAATGGTTGGGGAGCTGAACAAACGCTACCTGACCCAAATCGAGGGCTTTGAATTAAAAGGGATTGCCACCTCTTTTCAGCAGGCACTGGACATCTTAAAAACAGAAGCCATTCACCTCGTACTGCTCGATATTTATATGCCTGGACAAAATGGCCTGGCATTATTATCAGAAATTCGCAAACAAAATCATTCGGTTGATGTCATTGTCATTTCAGCTGCCAATGAAGTCGACGTGGTCCAGCAAACGATGCGAAACGGGGCTGTTGATTATTTAATCAAGCCGTTTGAATTTGAACGTTTCCAATCAGCGCTCTCAGAATATAAACGAAAACACGCGTTGTACCAAACGATGAACAGCATCTCGCAAAATGATTTAGATGCGAAGCTCTTTCATAAAAAAGCAGAGACGGAAAAAGTCCTTCTGCCAAAAGGCCTGACCAAAAGCACACTCAAACTCATCTGGACAAGTATTCAATCATTCGGTCATCAGGCTTTCACGACCGAAGACCTAGCGAATCATACAGAAATCTCTCAAGTCTCTATTAGAAAATACTTGAAATTCCTTGAGGACATCGAAGTAGTTGATGTTGAAATGGCATACGGGACAATTGGACGCCCTGTTTTCCAATATAAACTCAGTACAACAAATATGAATTTAATTCAGCAATATCTATAATTTGACACATCTGACCTTAAACAGAGGCCAGATGTTTTTTTATGGAACACGATGTGACAAACCCCTTGATATCAGCGGTTCCACTGTAGTAGATCACATCACAAAAGCGGCATTATATCATATTTCAGCACATAAAAAGACATCGAATTTAGCCTTTTAACATTTTTTTAAAAATAAAACAAATTTCTATTTATTTATTCGATTGGAAATGATAAATTATGATTGATTAGTTCAACGAGATATAAGTCTGATGTCTTACACCTTCTCTCCTGCCCTCCATAAGTTTCAGAAGAAAGCAGGATAAAATACCCTATTCAGAAGGGTGAGAAGAGGTAGGTCGGCCTTTTTTCGCGAGACTTTTCTGAAACTTTTAAATTTTATAGGGGGTTATGTTTTGAAGAAGCGCAAAATTGGACTAGCATTGTCCTTAGTCGTAGCAGCAGGAACCATCCTTGGAGCATGCGGCAACTCTGGCTCAAACAGCGGTGAAAGCAAAAAAGATAAAGATCAATTCACTGTTGCAATGGTAACTGATGTCGGTGGTGTCGATGACAAATCGTTTAACCAATCAGCTTGGGAAGGTTTACAAGCATTTGGAAAAGACAACAATCTAAAAAAAGGTAAAAACGGCTTTGATTATCTACTATCCAAAACCGATGCAGATTATCCAACAAATTTAAATACACTTGTCAGGCAAAAATTCAACCTCATTTATGGTATCGGTTATAAAATGGAGAGCGCCATTTCAAAAATAGCCGATCAACGTAAGAAAAACCACTTTGCTATCGTTGATGCAGTTGTAAAAAAAGACAATGTAGCAAGCATAATGTTTAACGAAAACGAAGGATCCTTCCTTGTGGGTGTTGCGGCTGCTCTTACAACAAAATCGAACAAAATTGGTTTTGTCGGCGGAGTTGACTCTGAATTAGTCAGAAAATTCGAAGTTGGTTTCCGTGCAGGCGTTGAAGCAGCTAATCCGAAAGCAAAAGTTGAAGTGAAATATGCTGGTGCATTCGATAAAGCTGACATCGGAAAAGCAACAGCTGAAAGCATGTACAAATCTGGCGTCGACATCATCTATCATGCTGCTGGCGGCACTGGAAATGGTGTCTTCACAGAAGCAACTAATTTAAAAAAGGCAGATCCAAATCGAAATGTCTGGGTCATCGGTGTTGATAAAGATCAGTATGACGAAGGAAAAGTACCTGGAACAAAACAAAGTGTCACCCTTACTTCTATGATTAAAAAAGTTGACACAGCAGTACAAGACTTAACAACAAAAGCAAAAGAAGGTAAATTCCCTGGCGGTCAAGTGATCACATACGGTCTGAAAGAAGGCGGCGTTGACATCTCTCCATCTCAGGACAACCTTAATAAAGATGTGTTAAAGAAAATTGAAGAATGGAAACAAAAAATCATCAAGGGCGAAGTGAAAATCCCTGCAACACGTGATGAACTAAAAGATTTTAAAGCTTAATTTGAGCATCGGGATAAGCGCGTCTTATCCCCTTGCCTCTCCTTTACCTCCTCTTTATTCGTAAAAGGTGGTAAAAGAAAAGCTGCAGCCTCGTTTTGCAGCTTTTCTTTTGCTAGTTTTTATCTTCATCAGCACCCTAAAAAAGGAGCGGTTAAACCTGTGGATTATGTCATTGAAATGTTGAATATACGCAAAGAATTCCCTGGCATTGTAGCAAACGACAACATTACGCTGCAGCTAAAAAAGGGCGAAATTCATGCGCTGCTTGGTGAAAACGGCGCTGGAAAATCAACGCTCATGAACGTGCTTTTCGGTCTTTACCAGCCTGAAAAAGGTGAACTCAAGGTTCATGGAAAACCTGTGTCCATCTCTAGCCCGAATGATGCAAGTGATTTAGGCATCGGTATGGTGCATCAACACTTTATGCTTGTCGATACCTTCACCGTCGCTGAAAACATTATCTTAGGAAAAGAGCCCAAGAAATTTGGAAAGATCGACAAAGAACAAGCCATACAGCAAGTACAAGAGCTTTCTGACCGCTATGGCTTAAAAATAGACCCTGCCGCAAAAGTATCTGACATCTCTGTCGGCATGCAGCAGCGTGCAGAAATTTTAAAAACACTTTATCGCGGCGCTGATATTTTGATCTTCGACGAACCAACAGCCGTCTTAACACCTCAAGAGATTAAAGAACTCATACAAATTATGAAAAACTTAATTAATGAAGGCAAATCCATTATTTTAATTACGCATAAACTGAAAGAAATTATGGATGCCTGTCACCGCGTCACCATTATTCGAAAAGGCCAGGGCATTCGTACACTTGATGTGGAAAGCACAAACAAAGATGAGCTTGCAAGCCTCATGGTCGGTCGTGAAGTTTCATTTAAGACAGACAAAAAAGAAGCCTCTCCTGCTGAGGAAGTACTTCACATTCAAGACCTTACGGTAAAAGACGCGCGAGGAATTGAAGCAGTCAAACATCTCAACCTCTCAGTAAAGGCTGGAGAAATTGTCGGTATTGCTGGAGTCGATGGCAATGGTCAATCTGAATTAATTGAAGCCATTACTGGTCTAAAAAAATCAGAATCTGGCACGATCATGCTGAACGGGAAAGCCATTCAAAATCTTCCGCCTCGTAAGGTGACCGAATCTGGAATTGGACATATTCCTCAAGACCGTCATAAACACGGACTCGTGCTTGATTTTTCAATAGGAGAAAATATTTCCTTACAAACGTATTATCAGCGTCCATACTCAAAATTTGGCTTGATGAATATGAAAAATATTTATGAAAAGGCAAAGCGAATCATTGCCGAGTATGACGTCAGAACACCGAGTGAATACACAGAGGCGCGCGCCCTGTCAGGCGGGAATCAGCAAAAAGCCATTATTGGCCGTGAAGTTGACCGCAATCCTGATTTATTAATTGCCGCTCAGCCGACACGTGGACTTGATGTTGGTGCGATTGAATTTGTTCATAAGCGCCTCATTGAGCAAAGGGACAAAGGCAAAGCCGTCCTGCTCATCTCATTCGAGCTTGATGAAATTATGAATGTCAGTGATAAAATTGCTGTTATTTTTGAAGGCAGCATTATTGCTATCGTTGATCCAAAAGAAACAACAGAGCAAGAACTTGGTCTATTAATGGCTGGAAGTACGCAACAGGAAGTGGGGAAAGAAGCAAATGTCTAATCGCTTAACAAATCTGCTGATTCCGCTTATAGCCATTGTACTTGGCCTTTTAGTTGGGGCCATTATTATGCTGGCAAGCGGTTATAGTGTCATTGAAGGATATAGCGCCCTTTGGAATGGCGTTTTCGGGGAAACCTATTATATGGGAGAAACCATCAGGCAAGTGACACCTTATATTTTATCAGGTCTTGCGGTTGCCTTTGCATTTCGGACAGGCCTATTTAATATCGGTGTAGAAGGTCAAATGCTCATTGGATGGATAGCTGCTGTTTGGATCGGAACAACTGTCAATGCACCTATGTATATTCATCTGCCGCTTGCACTCATCACTGCAGCTGCTGCTGGTGCATTATGGGGCTTTATTCCTGGTTTTTTAAAAGCTCGTTTTTATGTTCATGAAGTGATCGTCACCATTATGATGAACTATATTGCCCTTCATGTGACAAATTTTATTATTACAAATGTTCTTACAGATCATAAAGATAAAACAGATAATATCAAATCCACAGCCTCTTTGCACTCTGACTTTTTTGAAAAAATAACTGATTTCTCAAGCATGCATAACGGAATTATTGTAGCTATTATATCTGCCGTTATTATGTGGATCATTATCCAAAAAACCTCTAAAGGTTTTGAATTGCGAGCTGTTGGTATGAATCCACACGCCTCCCAATATGCAGGAATGAATGTGAGAAAAAATATTATATATTCAATGCTAATTTCTGGTGCTTTTGCAGGTTTAGCAGGGGCAATGGAGGGATTAGGAACCTTCGAATATGCTTCAATAAAAGATGCCTTCACTGGCGTCGGTTTTGATGGAATCGCTGTTGCTTTATTAGGCGGTAACACAGCCATTGGTGTCGTATTAGCCGCATTATTGCTTGGTGGATTGAAGGTCGGCGCTTTAAATATGCCACTTGAATCTGGCGTACCGACTGAGGTCGTTGATATTGTCATTGCGATCATTATTCTTTTCGTCGCCTCAAGCTATATTATCCGTCTTGTGATGAACCAAATGAAGAAAAAGGGGGGAAAATAAGTGGGATTTCTGCAAATTCTTGAAATCATCGTCCCAGCAACACTTGTCTATGCTGCACCACTTATTTTAACCGCTCTTGGAGGCGTCTTTTCAGAAAGATCAGGTGTTGTGAATATCGGTCTTGAAGGTTTGATGGTCGTCGGAGCATTTTCCAGTATTATCTTTAACTTGTTTTTTGCTGATACATTTGGCGCCTTGACCCCGTGGCTTGGGCTCCTCGTCGGAATGGCGATTGGCGGATTGTTCTCTCTGATTCATGCAGTTGCGACCATTACATTCCGTGCAGATCAAACGGTCAGTGGTGTTGCCATTAATATGCTGGCACTTGGCGCTACGCTGTTTGTCGTGAAACTCATTTACGGGAAAGCTCAAACAGATAAAATTACAGAGCCTTTCTATAAAGGGGATATTCCCCTTTTAAGTGACATTCCGATAATTGGCGATATCTTCTTTAAAGATGTTTATTATACGTCCATACTCGCATTAGCGCTTGCGGTTGTAGCTTGGTTTGTTTTATTTAAAATGCCGTTTGGTCTTCGTCTTCGTGCAGTCGGAGAACATCCAATGGCTGCTGATACAATGGGAATCAAAGTGTACCGGATGCGCTATATCGGTGTCTTTATTAGTGGACTGTTTGGTGGTCTTGGCGGAGCTGTTTATGCGTCAACCATCGCACTTGATTTCTCACATGCGACCATTACTGGACAAGGCTTCATCGCACTAGCTGCACTTGTCTTCGGTAAATGGCACCCATTCGGCGCAATGGGCGCTGCTTTATTCTTTGGATTTGCTCAAAGTTTAAGCATTATTGGCTCTCTCCTGCCGCTATTCCAAGATATACCGAACGTGTATATGCTCATTGCACCATATGTGCTGACCATCCTAGCACTCACTGGCTTCATCGGCCGAGCAGATGCACCGAAAGCACTTGGGACACCTTATTTAAAAGGAAAACGATAATAACGATGTATGATCAATCCCCTGAAGGATAAACTACCTTCAGGGGATTTTTGTATGATAAAAACATAAAAACTCCTGTTTATTTTACTTTTATTACACTTAATTTAGTTTAATAAATAGATGAGTGTCACAGAATCTTCTACAATTGAGACAAATAGCATTTGGGGGTGTTTATGTGGCTAATACACAACAATTGAAATCGATTACAGACGATTCTGACAATAATAAAAGCGTTTTCCGTAAGATCATGTCTTGGAAAATTGGTGTTATTGACTTACCTGTGTATTTAGTACTTGCAGCGATTATTTTAACTGCCGCTTATTTTAATAAAATTCCAGCAAATATGCTTGGTGGTTTCGCTGTTATTATGATTTTGGGGATTTTCCTTGGAGATATAGGACAACGTATTCCGATATTAAAAGATATTGGTGGACCGGCGATTCTTTCTTTATTCGTACCATCGTTCCTGGTCTTTTTTCATGTTCTGAATCCGAACTCGTTGGAAGCGGTTACGTCTCTTATGAAGACGTCGAACTTCCTTTACTTCTATATTTCTGCTCTTGTAGTAGGTAGTATTCTTGGGATGCAGCGAACTGTTTTAGTACAAGGCCTTATTCGTATGTTTGTTCCTCTTGTTGCAGGTACAATTGCAGCTGTGACTGCCGGAATTCTTGTTGGTCTTTTAGTTGGTTACACACCGCATCATTCGTTCTTCTTTATTATTGTTCCGATTATTGCCGGTGGTGTTGGAGAAGGGATTTTGCCATTATCTATTGCTTATTCACAAATTCTTGGTGTATCAGCAGAGTCATTAATCTCTCAATTAATTCCTGCTGCCGTCATTGGGAACGTCATTGCCATTATCTGTGCTGGCGCAATGAAGAAGCTTGGTGAAAAACGTCCTGAACTAAACGGAAATGGTCGTCTTGTAAAGTCTAAAGAGGCAAATGAAATTTTTGAACAGCCTGATATGGATCCAAAAGTTGATTTTGGTTTAATGGGTGCTGGTGTACTCGTTGCTTGTACAACGTTCATTTTTGGTGGTTTGTTAGAAAGCTTTGTTCATATTCCTGGTCCAATCTTAATGATTGTCCTTGCCGCTTTAATCAAATACTTAAACGTGATGCCTCAGCATCTGCAAGATGGCTCACAGCAGTTCTACAAGTTTGTATCAAGAAGCTTTACATGGCCACTTATGGTCGGTCTAGGGATTCTATACATTCCACTTGATGATGTAGCAACAGTGATTTCTATTCCATTCGTTTGTGTATGTATCGCTGTCGTTCTTGGAATGGTGGGTTCTGGTTATTTCGTTGGGAAATTGATGAACATGTACCCAGTAGAATCTGCGATTGTGACAGGCTGTCACAGCGGACTTGGCGGTACTGGTGACGTTGCGATCCTTTCAGCTTCTGGAAGAATGGGTCTCATGCCTTTCGCACAAGTATCTACACGTCTTGGCGGAGCAGCAACTGTGATCTGCGCAACAATCTTACTTAGAATGTTTACTTAATCAAACAATAAAAAGCATGGGCTCTATTACGGGGAACTGACCCCATAAGATGAGACAAATAAAAAACACCTTCAAGTTTGAAAATGGATCGTTGTGATCCGAAATAAAACATGGAGGTGTTTTTTCTATGGGGACAAGAGTGAGTTATCCGGTTGAAGTCAAACAGAAGGCTGTAGAAATGAGATTGGCAGGCGTACCTATGAAAGAGATCATGCAGAAATTGAATATCAAGAATAAGACGCAGGTTCAGACATGGGTGAGGTGGCATAAAGCTGGGGATACACACCGGTTCGAACAGCCTGTTGGAAAACAATATACCTATGGAAAGGGTCCCGAGTACTCTTCCGAATTAGAGAGACTGCAGGCAGAAAATCGCTATTTGAGTCAACAGAATGAAGTTTTAAAAAAGTACAACGAATTGGAAAGGAAGTTGATAAGGAAACGTCAATCAAACTGGTAGAAGAATTGTGCAAAACGATGACGGTACAGGACATCTGTGTCCATTTAGGCATCTTACGTACTTCGTATTATAGATGGAAAAAGGATCTGACTCAGAATCATTCTAAAAGACAACTAGAGAAACAGGTCGGCACGTTGTGCCGAAAGCACAAATATCGATATGGTTATCGAAAAATCACAGCCATACTAAAAAGGAGAATGCGTATTAACCATAAAACTGTTCAACGCATCATGCAGAAAAACCAGTGGCAATGCCGGGTTAAAATGAAAAAGCGTAAGAAGAATGGGCAGCCCTATGCCGTGGCCGATAACATACTGGATCGGAACTTTCAGTCTGATCGCCCTCTTGAAAAACTAGTAACGGACATCACGTATTTGCCTTATGGACAGAAACAATTGTACCTTTCCAGTATATTGGATTTATATAATGGAGAAGTGATTGCTTTTACGATTGGTGATAAGCAGGACACAGACTTTATCTTAAACACACTTAATCAGCTCCCAGCACTGCCTGAGAATTGCGTGTTACATAGCGATCAAGGTTCTGTGTATACATCTTACGAGTATCAGAAAGCTGTTCATATAAAAGGCATTACCATGAGCATGTCCCGTAAAGGGACGCCCGCTGATAATGCCTCCATCGAATCGTTTCATTCCTCACTAAAGTCTGAAACGTTCTATCTTAACAGGATTGACCGCACTACGACCAGCATCGTAGAACGCACTGTCAAAGAATACATTTATTATTATAACAACATTCGTATTCAAACGAAACTAAACAACCAATCACCGATAAACTATCGGCAATTGGCTGTATAAAGGTGTTTTGATCCCTGTCTCAAAAACGGGGGTCAGTCCCCGGGCACATGCTTTTTTTATATTTCTTTTATCCTATAAGGGTTTATTCTTCAGCAGAAACTACTCGTATATATTCTCTTGGCTGGAATGGATATTGTCTTGCTTCTTGATAGGTCATATAGAGAAGATGTTCTGAAAACAACGGCCATTCACTTTCCGCCTGCCACCTTTTTTGATCATTTCGTTCTATGAAGAATGCTCCTCCTAAAATCGTGCAGAATATGCTTAAGCTGATGCCCGCTTTTAGTTTCATGTAATCAGCTCCTTTAAGAAAAGCATGTACGAAATACAAAACAATATACAACGAGTTTTATTTTTGATAAAATATTTTTTGTGGTCAAAAGAACTCAAAACAAATACAATTTGCTGTAATTCAGTTCAAACCAATGCACTATGTCTGTATTTACGCTATAATTTTATTTACCAGTTCTTTAGAACGTGAAATTTATATTGATTGAAGGAGGTTTATATTCTTGCAGCTTATTCACTTCGCCATCCTATCGCCTTTTTTGCTTGCGTTTGTTGTGCCTTTTCTTTTTAAATACGTAAAGCGTATACATACAGGGTGGTTTGTTCTTATCTTGCCTATTCTATTATTTAGCTATTTTGTCCAAATGTTACACATTACCTCGAATGGACGAACGCTTTTCTCACAAGCTGAATGGATTCCATCTTTAGGGATGAATTTTACTGTATATGTCGATGGCCTTAGCCTGTTATTTGCATTATTAATTACAGGTATTGGCGCACTTGTGGTCTTGTACAGTATTTTCTACTTATCAAAAGAAAAAGAACAGCTTGGCTCTTTCTATACGTATTTGTTAATGTTTATGACCGCTATGCTTGGTGTGGTTCTCTCTGACAATATGGTGGTTCTGTACTTGTTTTGGGAGCTAACGAGTATTTCTTCCTTCCTCTTAATTGGGTATTGGTATAAGCGGGAGCGCTCTAGATATGGTGCAACCAAATCACTGCTTATTACTGTTTTTGGCGGATTAGCTATGCTTGGTGGCTTCATCCTCATCTACCTGATCACTGATTCATTCAGTATTCGTGAAGCAGTCAATCAGCTTCAGCTCATTATGGCATCACCTTACTTTATCCCTGCCATGATCCTGATCTTACTAGGTGCCTTTACGAAATCAGCGCAATTCCCATTCTATATCTGGCTGCCTGATGCAATGGAAGCACCTACCCCTGTGAGCAGTTATCTGCATTCTGCTACGATGGTGAAAGCCGGTATTTATCTTGTTGCCCGCTTCAGTCCGATCTTTGCTATATCAGAGGTGTGGTTCTGGACCATATCCATTGTCGGACTTATCACATTATTCTGGGGATCATTCCATGCCGTCCGGCAAAATGATTTGAAAGCCATTCTGGCCTACTCGACAGTTAGTCAGCTCGGCATGATTATGCTCATGCTTGGCGTCGGCGCAGCTGCGATTCATGAAAACAACCCTGCCTTTTTTGGCGCAGCCGTTCTTGCTGCTATTTTTCACCTCATTAACCATGCTACGTTTAAAGGCAGTCTCTTTATGGCAGCAGGTATTATCGATCACGAAACAGGTACTCGTGACATTCGGAAATTAGGTGGTTTAATGACCATCATGCCGATTACCTTTACGATTACGCTAATCGGTACATTTTCAATGGCTGGACTACCGCCATTTAACGGCTTCTTAAGTAAAGAGCTGTTTTTCACAAGTATGTTACGTATTTCTGAGATCAACTTTACAGATATTTCGACATGGGGCGCTATTTTTCCAGCAATTGCTTGGCTCGCTAGTGTCTTTACGTTCATTTACAGTATGATGCTTCTCTTTAAAACATTTAGAGGTCGTCTGAATGTAGACCAATTAGAGAAAAAACCGCATGAAGCACCGATTGGCATGCTCATTCCGCCAATCATTCTCGCTGCACTTGTGGTCACTTTCTTCTTTTTCCCTAATATTCTTGCCTACTCGGTCATTGAACCCGCGATTGCTGCGATCATCCCGGAAGCCATTGAAACAGGAAGCCGTTTTGCAGTAAAAATTGAAGCGTGGCACGGTTTCCAACCAGAGCTCTATATGACGATAGGTGTTGTTGTACTTGGTACAATCGGCTATTTAACGTTGTCAAAATGGCGTCCAATGTACAATATATTTAAGGAAAAATGGTCATTTAACACGTTATACGATCGTTCTCTAATCGGTTTAGAAAAAGGTTCATACCGCCTGACAAACAGTTATATGACCGGTTTCCTTCGTGATTACCTTGTCTATGTGTTTGGGTTCATGATTATTGTACTTGGCAGCGTGATGTTCTATCAGCAAGCTTTCTCATTTGAAACAGAAAAAGCTGCGCCAATTGGCACGTATGAAGCCATTCTTTCACTTGTGATGGTGGCGGCGACGGTCACGACCGTATTCGCCCGCTCACGCTTAACTGCCATTATTGCTCTAGGTGTCATGGGATACACGCTGTCATTATTCTTCGTGATTTTCAGGGCACCTGACCTTGCCCTGACACAGCTGATTATTGAAACGATTTCTGTCGCACTGTTTTTACTTTGCTTCTATCATTTGCCGAAGCTAAGCTTGAAGCAAAAAACGAGAAAATTCAAATTAACCAATTTGATCATTTCAATAGGTGTTGGTCTCACTGTCACTTGTCTTGCTTTTGCTTCCACAAGTCAGCAGTCACTTGAGTCCATTTCAACTTACTTTATTGAAAACAGCTATAAACTTGCTGGCGGCGACAACATTGTCAATGTCATTCTTGTAGATTTCAGGGGCTTTGATACACTCTTTGAAATTACCGTACTTGCCATTGCGGCACTCGGTATTTATGGATTATTAAAGGCACAGGCACAAGGAAAACGGAAGAGAGGCGTGCGGCGATGAGGAAGATTGATACGAATGATATGCTCTTACAAGTCACAACAAAAATCACAGCATTCATCATCTTGCTTTTTTCCCTTCACTTATTTCTTGCGGGACATAACAATCCTGGCGGGGGGTTCATTGGCGGCCTGATGAGTGCCAGTGCTGTCGTCCTTCTGCTCTTAGCCTACGATCTGAAAACAGTGAGACGTATTCTGCCCTTTAACTTTATTTATGTTGCAGCGACCGGGCTGCTCGTCGCGATCCTGACGGGTATGGGATCCTTTCTATTCGGTGCACCTTTTCTATCCCATGCATTTGATTATTTTCAACTGCCGTTTTTAGGGAAAACAGAACTGGCGACAGCCGTACTGTTTGATATCGGTGTATATTTAGTTGTTGTCGGTGTCACCATGACCATTATTCAAACGATTGGAGAGAAGGAATAATGGAATTTCTAATGTCTATAATCGTCGGTATTATTTTTATGGCGGCGACCTATTTAATGCTTTCAAAAAGCCTTCTACGGGTCATCGTCGGTACTGCTGTTTTGAGCCACGGCGTCCATTTGCTTCTTTTGACAATGGGCGGCTTAAAAAAAGGAGCTCCACCTATTTTAAAAGAGGGGCTCACATCCTATGTAGATCCATTACCACAAGCATTAATTTTAACAGCCATTGTCATTGCTTTTGGTGTGACATCCTTTTTACTTGTCATGGCCTTCCGTGCCTTCCAAGAGCTGCGAACAGATGACATGGATCAAATGAGAGGAAATGATCAGCATGAATAATCTCGTGATCCTGCCAATTTTAATTCCATTATTAGCTGCTACACTATTGATCTTTATGAATAAGAACATCATGCTGTCGAGAGGCTTTAGTGTGTTTGCTTCGCTCTTAGCCATTGTCTGTAATGTGTATTTAGTCCAAACCATCTTTACTAATGGGATTCAAACTCTCTATTTAGGAGGCTGGAAAGCACCATTTGGGATTGCCCTTGTGGCCGATCAGTTTGCTGCGCTCCTTGTGCTCACCGCTTCCGTTGTTGGGCTAGTGACAGTTCTATTCTCCTTTCAAACAATTGGGAAGGAAAAGGAGCGGCTTTTCTATTACTCTGGCGTACAATTTTTGTTAGCTGGCGTAAGTGGGGCCTTTTTAACAGGCGATATTTTTAACCTGTTTGTATTCTTTGAACTGCTGCTGATGGCATCATACATGCTCATTGTACTGGGCGGATCAAAACCGCAGCTTCGAGAATCACTCAAATACATTGTGTTTAATATCATCTCATCGGCTTTATTTATCGTCGGTGTCGCTTGCTTATATGCAGTCACGGGCACTTTGAATATGGCTGATTTAAGCGTGAAAATAGCTGAATCAGGGCAAACAGGATTAATCACTGTCATTTCTATTCTGTTTCTCATTGTATTTGGTTTAAAAGCTGGGATCTTCCCGCTTTATTTCTGGCTGCCAGGATCATATCATGCACCGCCAGCGGCTATTTCTGCTCTATTTGGTGCACTGCTGACAAAGGTTGGCTTATATGCGATTGCCAGAGTTTTTACGTTAATTTTTATACATGATACAGGGTTTACACATACACTCATGGCTTGGTTTGCCGCACTTACGGTGATATTCGGTGTGATTGGCTCTATTGCCTATTCTGATGTGCAAAAGATCGTCATCTATAACATTGTCACAGCAGTTGGGGTCATTTTGTTTGGGATTGCAGCCAATACACCCGCCTCACTCCAAGGGGCCATTTATTATCTCATTCATGACATGGTGATTAAAGGCGCTTTATTTATGCTGGCAGGTGCACTCTTTGTGTATGCTGGCACCAATCACTTGAAAAAGATGGGCGGACTGATTCAATCTCAGCCTTTACTAGGGTGGATGTTTTTCATTTCGGCTTTATCCCTAGCAGGAATTCCTCCTCTGAGTGGGTTTGTTGGAAAGCTAAAGATTGTAGAAGGTGGATTTTCTGCTGGACACATGACCTTTTCTATCCTTGTCTTAATGTCCAGCCTTCTTGTCCTGTATTCGATTATGAGGATCTTCATACTCGCATTTTGGGGCGAGGATCAAGATATGCGAAGAAGGAAACCGTCGATTAAAGGAATGGTGTACCCTGGCGTACTGCTTGTGATCTTGTCGCTTGCCATTGGGTTAGGGACAGAGTTCATTGCCCCTTATATCAATCAAGCAGCGGAAATGCTCTCAACACCAGAAAAATATATTCAAGCTGTGCTGAAGGAGTAGATGAACATGGCCTTTCAAATATTACTAAACGCTCTCCTCGCCTTTACATGGATGTTTATGAATGATACATACAGAGCCGCAGACTTTGTATCAGGCTTTGTACTAGGGATGGTCGCCATTTTTATGCTTCGGCGGTTTTTTCCGCAGCGTTTTTACGGCTATGCCCTGTTTGCGATTTTCAAGCTCGTATTGATTTTTATTCGGGAGCTGCTTCTTGCCAATTTAAGTGTATTAAAGACCGTATTATCTCCAAAGCTCACCATTAAGCCCGGTATTTTCGCCTTTCGTACAGATTTGAAAACGGATTGGGAAATCACCATACTGGCTAATATGATTACATTGACACCAGGTACACTCGTCATTGATATTTCTGATGATCGTTCCATTTTATACATTCACGCGATGGATATTGAAGATGCAGAAAAAGCCATTCACGATATCCGGGTTTCATTTGAAAAAGCGATTCAGGAGGTGAGCGGTAAGTAATGGAGCTCATATTACAAATTTCACTTGGCATTCTTGCGCTGTCCACCTTTCTTTTTGTGATACGGGTTATCAAAGGGCCCTCTATTCCTGATCGTGTAAGTGCGCTTGATGCGATAGGAATCAATTTAATTGGGATGACAGCTATCGTTTCTATTTTGCTGAAAACGACAACGTTCTTTGAAATTATTTTACTGCTCGGTATCCTTGCCTTTATCGGCACTGTCGCTTTTTCCAAATTCCTTGAGAAAGGGGAAGTGATTGAAAATGATCGTCATCGCTAAAGCTATTGTCATTTTCTTTATCCTGCTTGGCGCCATCCTTTGTCTCATTTCAGCCATTGGCGTTCTTCGCCTGCCGGATGTTTATACACGTATGCATGCTGCATCAAAAGCATCGACACTTGGGGTTGTCCTCATATTAGTTGGGGTGTTCTTTCACGAATGGTTTCTTGCAGGGATTATTTCTGCGAAGATCCTACTTGGGATTGTCTTTATCTTTTTAACAGCTCCAGTCGGCGCACACTTGATCGGAAGAGCCGCCTACAATACGGGGGTCAAGATGGACAAACGAAGTGTACAGGATGATTATGGCGGTTTTCGTAACTTCGTGATTAAACGCAAAGAAGACTCGTACTTATAAACCGAAAGAAGGACCTCACATGTGGGGTCCTTTCTTTTATTTCTATGGAAAAACCTTTTTATGAATCAATCCAACCTAAAAAAGCTTCCGCTGCACCGGGAGCTTTTTTATATGCGATCAATGACAGCAAGTGTGCATCTTGACGTACAGATGTGCCGGTCTCGATCATCTTTAATATCAATTTGAAATACCATTGTACGGCGCCCGACATGTACAGGAACAGCCGTCGCTGTCACTACTCCATCACGTACAGATTTTAAGTGATTGGCATTGATTTCAATCCCTGAGCAAACTTGCTGAGTTAAGTCTAAATGAGCCGCAGCTCCCATGCTTGCCACTGTTTCTGCTAGAGCAGCAGAAGCTCCTCCGTGCAGCAGTCCAAATGGCTGTTTTGTTCTGTGATCAACTGGCATTGTCGCTACGCATCGAGACTCATTACACTCTACAATCTCAATCCCCAGTGCCTCAAGCAGTGTATTTGATCCACTCACTTCCATCAGGGTTCTCTCCCTTCACACGTTTACAGCACACTTTCAGATTTTGCAATTAACACCGCTTCGGTTCGAGAGCCAACATTCAGCTTATTAAAGATGGACGTCAAGCTGTATTCAATCGAGCGTTTGCTCAAATGCAGCACATCGGCAATCTCTTGGTTCGTGTATCCTTTTTCCACTTCTCTGAGGATCAAACACTCTCGCTCTGTTAACAGCTCGTGATCGGTCTCCTGCGCCTGTTCTGGCTTTTCTTGCTGCTGTGAAATTAATTTCTTTAAATAGGATAGCTGAATGACAACTTCTCCTTGCAATGTGCGGTGTATGTATTCAATAATTTTGTCTTTTGTCTCTGTTTTACTAATTGCACCGTGCAATCCAGCCCGAATGGCCTCTTCAAAATAATCATCTACTTCATACCCTGTATAAATGATGATTTTCACTTGTTGGTTGGTTTCTAGAATTTGTTTCGCAATGTCCATTCCATTGATATCCCCGAGATTTAAATCCATCAAAATCACATCATAGATGGAAAAGTCATGCGTCTTTAAAAAGGCGGCTTCTGCATCAGGACTTAAACAATCGACTGATAGCTGCTGATCTGATTCTAATATGCTTTTTGTCCCTTCCATGACAGCCGGATGATCATCAATGACCAATATCTTCTTCATGTCTTCCTCCCTTTAAATCACTCACTTCCATTTTATATAAAAGACTTGGCAGATGCCAAGTCTTATTCCTTAATAAATCGTTACAATTCCATTTCAATTTTCACCTTCAGCCCTTTTTCAGGTGCTGTGTGAATGTGAAGCTTCCCATTTAACGCCTTGACTCGTTCTCTGATGCCAGAAAGGCCCATGCTCATGGTGTGCTGATCAAGATGTCTTGCGTCAAACCCAACTCCATCATCCTCGTAGTGAAGAACAACCTGATCTTTAATACAAATCAGCATTACGAGCACTTGGCTGGCTTGAGAATGTTTCAAGGCATTGGATAACAGCTCCTGAACAATTCGGTAAATATTGAGCTGGGAGTCAATATCAATGTCCAGCTCCTTATCAAAGCGTGTCGTATTCAGCCGAATATGAAATGGTGCTTCCTCCTGAATTTGAGAAGTCAGCTTCGATATCGCCTTCACTAAACCTAAATCGTACAGCAGCTGCGGCCGAAGTTCATGACACGTTTCTCTCGTCGTTTGAATCACCTTAGACATTTGTTCATTCCATGAGATAAGCGATTGTTCAATAGACGTTGGGCATTGATCGTTTTGGAAATTCGTTAAAAACATCTCTGACTGTCTTTTCAGCGATATCAAATCCTGCAGCACGGAATCATGAAGATCCCTCGCTAAATCGGAGCGCTGTTTTTCCTCCATCGCAAACATGACTTTTTTCAGCCAAGCGGGGTTCGCTTCACGCTGCTTCAAATCTTCAAGATGCTCCATCAATTCTTCAATCTTGACGACATTTTCTAAACTGACACTTGTGTAAAATGCCAATGTTTTCAACCAAGAAATCTCATCCCGCGTCAATTTAGGTGTACGTAAATTAGATAAACAGCAAATCACAAAAGAGTGACCGCCCCGCTCACCAATTTTCATCATGAACCCTTTATCAAGCGCAATGATTTTTCCGACTTCACCTAAAATATCTTGAAATTGATCCACATAATCTTTCCATAGCTGGCTTTCTTCTATTGATTCATCAATTTCAACAATTTGTCCATCTGCCTTCACTTCAAGCACAAAGGCTTTGTTCACAACAAGTACTTCTAAGATGGTGTATTTTAAATGATACAATACTTGATGAAGTGATGACGCCTCACGAATGAGCTGCGTGAATTTAAATATGCTGTCCTGATAATTATGCTTCTCTGAAAAACGCTTCAGACGAAAGCGGAAATCGATGATTTCTTTAAAGTAGAAAACGGTGAGCATAAGAATGTACGTGATGATCGTAAATTTCACTGTATAGAAATTTGCATTCGGCTTTTGAATAAAATCAAAAAGAACAACCACTAGTATTGTTGGTGTAATCGCTAAAAAACCGTAGTATTTAATCCTCCCCATAAAGAAATCAACATTATACAGCTTATTTGACATAAATTGATAGACTAAGAAAAAAGGAATTAAAAGAACAAACGATGCTACAACATATGGTGAAATAAAATATATACCAAAAAAATAAGGAATGATAAAAAATAGCATGAATGGACTGAATGCTGAGATTAAAATGAGTGCAAATGCTCGAAGTACATTGCTGACTTCATTGTCTTTCAATTTTTTAGCAGCCCTTATAGTGATAATAATCGAAAGGAAAGCCAGAACAAAAAATGAAAGTAAATTGACATATGCTAATAGATCTACTGGTCCAGCTTTATTTTTATAGAATAAAACTAATAAAACGTTAGTAACTGGAACTAGATACAAATAAAAAAGAACTCGACGACGAATAATTTCTGTTCCTAATTCTTTTAAATATTGATACATAAAGTGCATATATAGTGGAGGTACAATATTCATTGTAACGATTACAAGAATACGACTGATAGCCTCTCCTTTTCCAGAACCACCAGAACTTACATAACCTATAGACACCGCCAAAAGAAATAAAGCTAAAATATAAGCTGACTCTTTTTGGTTTGCTTTATTCATTTTTAAAATCATAAATATACAAAATAGACAGATGGAATAAAGAATGACTGGTATTAGATAAATAAACAGATTCGCTTGACTCAATAACCTTACATTCTCTAAATCAATTTTATCACCATGTCTATCAACGACTAAACTTTTAACATTAGCTAAAAAACCTCTTTTAACTTCTTCAACTGGTTTTTTATTCCCATTCACTTCAAGTATGATATCGCCTTTTCTAACTCCAGCTAGATAGCTATCTGTAAAATTATCGACATCCACTACCTCAAGTTGACCGTGACTATTTTCCTTAACAGCTGCTCCAACAAAAATATTAAATACGTTGATATAAGAGATATAAATCACATAGATGAAGCTAAGGATAACTAATATAACTGTTAACTTAGAGTAAAACTTTCTCATAATATTTATCTACTCAAGCAGTTGACCATATGATTGCTTTAATAACGTCTTCTTTCTGGAATCCGTCAACAATAATACTTGCAGTTTCTTGATCAACGTGAAGCAGTGATGCGTTCCCATTAACGATTTGATTTAATGTTGAAGGATTCTCCACTAAATAACTAACCAATTCCTGAATTTTCATCTTCTCCATCTCCAATTAAAAAAAGTATCAGTTTTTTCTTTTTTGAAGCCTCTAAATGTAGTTTCTTGAATGTTTCTTTAAACTTATTTCTGAGAAGGTTTCTCATAATAAATACATATTGTTGAGCACCAGATTTTTTTAATTTATCCTTTAATTCTTCAGAGCCGGCACTCTTATCCTTTGATTGAAAATACCTTAGCAAGTCTGAACTAGATGGATTAAACTCATTTTTCAAGTAAACTAGCGGTAATGTTTGCATTCTTTTAAAATCAATATTCTCTTTATTAAAAAGACCTAAATAGTCATTTTCAAGCTGCTCCGCCATTCCAAGATAATACGCATATTCTTCTACATTCTTTTCAAAAGAACCTGTTGCCAAGATAACCCCTAACACACAGGGTAACACAAACAGTGATCCTGCTTTTGACTTCATGATATTTAAACAATCCTGCTCATTCTCTGGCTCCAGTGTCATATCCATATGCTGTCCTTGCATTGATTGAATAGAATAAGTATATACACTGTGTAAAATTTCCGTTGCATGCTCAAGCTTTGAAAAGACTTCAAAACTCAATGTAAAAAGAACATTCGCCGCATTAATCGCAATTCCGCTCTGACATTTCATCCAAGGATACGAATCTTTATCCTGATCTTCGATATCATCTAATATATCGGCTGATAAGATGAGAAGTTCAATCCCTGCTGCCAATTGTGTAATCGCTTGCTTGTCTTGTCCGCCAAATGCCTCATAATGCTTGTAAGCCAATTGCCCAAAGGGAAATTCATTCTTTATATCTGTAAATTCTAAAAGCAGTTGCTGTAAATCTTTCTGCCTGACTGCATGTTGAATAAAATCAGACATATTCTGCTTGATTTTTGTATTCTCTAGATAGTTTAGCATACTCGGTCTTGTCCCTCACCCTTCCGCCTTTTATTTTACTAAAAAGACATGAGCAAATGTCCACTGACATCACTACTTAACAATTATATAATAATATATCCTTTTTTTGTATGTATTTGGATAAAAAAAAGACTTGATGATTATCAAGTCTTTAAGAAATTTTCACATATTCATATTTGTCGTATTGATCAATGCTTTTGTTAATGTTATGAAGAGAAGCCGTTGTTTCTCTAATTTCGTTTTCAAGTTTCCATAATAATTGTTTAAGTTCTTCGATTTCATACTTTTCCATCGATTCCACTCTCCTTTTTTGGAAGATCAATGTATTTGTGTATGGTGATTGGGTCATAAGTATTTGATCTGTTACTAACAGTGTAAATGTAATTGAGTATTTTTTCACCGAAAAGTATGCACAAAATGTGTGCGTGATACCGCAAAATTCAATAGGTCTTTTTTCATCATTTTCTGACTTTTCAAATCATACTTTTATCTTAATTTCAAAGGAACTTCGTCATTTTTGCGACAAGAATAGGCATCATTCGTCACACTTCTCTCACAACAGAACATACGATCCCTTCTATAACCTCGGTTTTGCGTGTTATAGGTCAGACGACAGACCCCATTGTGGACACCGCAATTTTTTGGCGACATTCACCGAAATTGACCGCAAAAGTACCTATTTTTATGTTGGATTTATAAAGATAGAAAGATCATTTTGATTCTTTATTCTGATTTTCTACATACATTTAGAACAGATATCCGTCCAATTTCACGTCAATGAGAGAAGAGGTGACCACGTGTTTTACTATGTTCCTTATCCTGCTTTGCAAGGTCCCGCAATGAGCCGTGCATATTCGCGCACGCCTATGACTTTTCCTCCAGTAGATGCCCACTCGTTTCAACGAGCCGCAAAGGAATCAGCCCGACTTGTTGCTGATGCTTCACTTATTACACAGCAGATTTCCAGCTCACTTTCGTTTGCACAGCGGATCATGGAGGCTGCTGAGCGCTCTGATTCGACAAGTGTCATCAGAATGCTGAAACAAATCGGTGTGAAAAGTGGTATTGACATCCGCTTTAGTCCAGAAGGCATTCGTATCTACTTGTCTCTCGCCTCTAGCAGACTGTTTCTTCTTTTACAGTGGGCATAACAAAAAAAGCCGCTCTGACGTGAGCGGCTTTTAAGATTCAAACATTTTATGACACCATTCAATGGCTTCTATATAACATCCGTAGGCTTCTTGCTTCGGGAGATTCCCATCTAACATCTCATCATCCCATTCATTTCGTTCAATCCGTTTGGCTACACCGAGTACAAATGAATAATCATTTTCATAGCCAAGCAGTGCCTCGCCCACTTCATCAGAAAGTGGCAGCTCTTTTACAAGTTCTGTGATATCTGCCCTGACAAGTGTATCAATGAGAGAAAACATGCCTGTCAGCATATAAGAGGCTGGGTGCTCTCGTTCGGTACGACTCGCAATCAGTTCACACGTTTTCGCCCGAATGAAGGACATTTTAATAATTTCTTTTTGGCTTGAATTGGCTTGAACATTCAATTCTTTAAATGAAAGAATAAAGATCCAGCGCCTAATTTCATTAAACCCGAGCAGAATAATCGCCTGCCGGATACTTTTGATTTGATAAAGACGTCTCATGCCGCCTGAATTGAGCATTTTTAATAATTGGTATGATAGCGAAAGGTCACTTTCAATAAAATGTGTCACGACCTGGATATTCGGCTGTTCCTTGCTCAGCTCATTTAAAAGCTGGTGGTACGCATGGAAGCTGGTCGATAATGCTCGTCCTGATATAACATGCGGCTCACTAAAGAAATACCCTTGAAACAAATGGAAGCCGGCTTCTAGCGCTTCTTCATATTCTCTTCGCGTTTCCACCTTTTCTGCAAGGAAACGAAGTCGATATTTTTTATAGGTATGTAGAATTTTTCTACGTTCTTCCGATGTGGTCTTTAGAAAGTCAATTTTTAAAATATCAATGCAATAGAGGAGTTCGTCAAGCAACTTGTCACTGAAATGTGATCCGCTTAGAAAAAAATCATCAAGTGCAATCGTATATCCCCATTTTTTTAATTCCTTACATCTCATAATAAGTGCCGGGGTAATCGGGACATTTTCTAATATCTCGATCACAAGCTGATGCGGATCAAAATAGGTGAGCAGATCAGACGAAAGTAAGCTTTCGGTGAAATTAATGTAGCATCTTTTGCCTTCTGTCAATGTTTCGATGCCGATATTTAAAAAACTGTTAATAATGAGGTCCGTTGTCGCTTGGTCACCATCTTCAGCGCTATATGTATTGGTTTCACTATCTCTATAAAGTAGCTCATATGATACGACTTGTTCTTTTCTGTTAAAAATAGGCTGTCTCGCAACAAACACCCTCAACTGCTCCAATCCTCCTTTATGCAATGACAAACAAGATGTGCTTTCAGTATACCAAATGATTGCGCTTATGGTTCAATTTGAATCGGTCAAAAAATAAAAAAAAGAGATCACCCGGCTTGATGATCTCCTTTTCTTCCAACATTAGCTTTCATAAAGCTCTAGTTTAATTTTATTTTTCACGTCATGGATAAACTGCATCTTGTTATCCCAGCATTTTTGACTCAAATCGACTGGATATTCTTCTGGTTTGCTGATTCGTTTATATTCCTCCCAGAAAAGTCCGAGGCTCTCCTGCACATAGGCTTGAATTGTTTGAATATCCGGATTGTCATATACAAGTTTTCCTTGTTCAAAAATCGGGACATGTAGATCCTTCGCCACAAAGTTTGTGACAAATTTGCTGATAAATGTATGCACAGGGTGGAACATTTTCAGCTTATCCTCACTATGAACATCTTCCTCTTCGAGCGCAATGTAGTCACCCTCTGAGTGATGATTCAATTGGTTGATAATGCGGTACACACGTTTACGTCCTGGTGTTGTCACTTTCTCTGGGTTGGATGAAATTTTGATGGTGTCATTCATCTTACCATTCTCTTCAATGGACACAAGCTTATACACTGCACCGAGAGCTGGCTGATCAAATGCTGTGATCAGTTTTGTTCCAACACCCCACACATCAATTTTGGCACCCTGTGCTTTTAAATTCATGATGGTATGTTCATCGAGATCACTTGATGCAATGATTTTTGCGTCATGAAATCCAGCTTCATCCAGCATCGTTCTAGCTTTTTTAGACAAGTAGGCAAGATCACCACTATCAAGTCTGACACCAATAAAGTTGATCTTGTCTCCGAATTCTTTCGCTACCTTAATGGCATTTGGAATACCGGATCTCACGGTATCATACGTATCGACTAAAAAGACACAGTCTGTATGGGTTTCAGCGTATTTTTTAAATGCCGTATATTCATCACGGTATGCTTGTACAAGTGCGTGAGCATGTGTTCCTGACACTGGGATGTTGAAGCGTTTCCCAGCACGAACATTACTTGTCGCCTGAAAGCCGCCGATGAGTGCCGCTCTTGCTCCCCACATTGCTGCATCCATTTCATGTGCACGTCTTGTTCCAAATTCTAGTGCTGTCTCGTCTTCAATGATTCCTTTAATCCGAGCTGCCTTTGTTGCAATCAGCGTCTGGAAGTTCACAATATTCAGCAAGGCGGTTTCGATTAGCTGCGCTTCTACTAGCGTTGCCTCGATGCGCATAATCGGTTCATTTGCAAAGACAATTTCGCCTTCCCGCATTGAATGAAGGGAGCCTGTAAAGGACAACCCGCTTAAATAATCAATGAAATCGCTTTTATAACCGAGTTCGTCTTTTAAATACGCTAGATCACTTTCGGTGAAGGAGAAGTCCGATAAATATTCAATCGCTTTCTCTAAACCAGCAAATACAGCGAAGCCATTGTCAAATGGAAGCTTTCTGAAGAAGAGTTCAAACACTGCCTTCTTCTCATGAATGCCGTCTCTCCAATACGTTTCTGCCATGTTAATTTGATAAAGGTCTGTATGTAGTGATAAACTGTCGTCAATAAACCGATGCTCCAACTTCCATTCTCCTTCCCTTACTTAACCACTTTCGCACCAAGCGACTGCTCAAAGTGAGAAAGTGCCCACTCGTGCCCCGCTTCATTAAAACTCGCTACAGCATTCTCGTGAATCACAAGTTCAAAGCCTTTATTGTACGCATCAACAGCTGTATGAAGTACACAAATATCGGTACATACGCCGGCTAAATGAAGTTCAGTGATGCCACGCTCGCGCAGTTTCATTTCTAATTGAGTGCCTGCAAAAGCAGAGTATCTTGTTTTTTCCATATAGTAGACATGTTTTAAATGCTTTGACGTGTGAAATAGTGAACTTAGTTTGCCATAAAGTTCAATTCCCTTTGTCCCGCGAATATTATGGGGCGGAAATAACTTTGTCTCTGGATGATAAGGGTCTTGCTCCTCATGATGATCGACTGCAAAGACGACAAAGTGCCCTTCATCAATAAAAGAAGAAGTGATCTCTGTGATCTTAGGCTCAATCGCCTGTCCAGGCTTTCCGCATGTCAATTTTCCATCGTCTGCAACAAAATCAACGGTATAATCAATACAAATCAATGCTTTGCCCATCCGCATCTCTCCCATATGCTCTTTTGACTCATTATAGCTTATTCATTTCACTAGGGAAACCTATTCAACAGATTCGTGAGCAAAAGCCTTTTGAAACAGCTCATCTTCTATATAGATGTGTTCTTGATTGACCGCATTCGGCAGCTCTATCACAAGACCAAAAGGTGAATGTGCCTCATGATGATTCACCACTTTAAAGGAACATCCAGCGGCATTAGCCATTTTCACATATTGAGAATAAGAAGCATAGGACAACTCACCATTTAAAAGAACAGTGGCCTGACGGTTGACCTTTAATATTTGTTCGACCTCTTGATACGGTTTATTTCGTGATACCTGTCCCTTTGTCAGGGCAAGAAGCGCTCGTTCTCTTAATGAACCGAGAAACATTCTTCGTTCATCGGGTTTTGTTTCAGCATGTCCAAATATCCCTTGCTGCAAATAAAAGTCTACGGATTCTTCTTTCATCGCTGTTTTCACTCCTGGTTTTAAAATTTACATTTCTGTGACCCAGTGCACAATCTTTAGTGCAAGTTCACGGGCTTCGTCTGTTTCTGCTCTTTCCATTAAGGATTGCTCGAGCGTATGGATCAGCTGCTCTTTTTCGTCCTCGTACGCAATGGAGATACTCCATTCAATATCAGGTACGGCAACAAGCGTTTTATATTCTTTTTTATTTTCATGTAAATATACATTGTAGGTCTTTGGTTGTCGGCTTGTGATGTGTGCTTTTCTAATTTTCATTTGACTCTGTTCACACCTCTTTTTTCTTCTTACATCCATATCCATTGTACCATAAAAAAAGACAGCTTCTGAAAAGGAATTCCCTTTCAAAGCTGGCTACGCATTGAAGCTTTTTTGCTGACTAATAAGATTTGAATCCCAAACAAATGTGACGTTTGGACTGTTAAAAAATTGGACGAGGTCCCCTGCATTATAGGTACCTGAACCACCGGCGGAGTGATCAACACTTTTTGGTGAAATGGCAAAAACATCACCGAAATGTGCCGCCCCATTTCCGTACACACGATCTATATGAATAGGTCCAACAATCGCTGGCATTGCTCCACCACCTTTTCTATCTACATCATATGCCCAGCTCAACAATACGTGTATCACAAATAAAAAAGACAGCTGATACGTCATCACCAGCTGTCTTTCTATGCATTAAATGATTGAGGCTGGTCAAACAATGTGAAGTCCCAAAGCATCGTCGCATTTGGATCACTTGTAAGAGACATATAATCACCTGAATTAAAGGCTCCAGCCCCGCCAGTCGAGTGGTCTACAGCTAAAGGAGCAATGGCCAGTACATCACCGAAAGTAGCTGCACCATTTCCTCCTAATGACTCGATATGAATAGGTCCAACGATGGCAGGCATCAGAATCTCCCCCTATCTGCTTATGTCAATCATCTTATGCAGAAAGGGAAAAGTTGTGCATTTGCCCTGACTTAGACGTTTAAATGCTGTTCTTTACGAGACCGCTGACGCAGCTGAACCAATCTGACAATATTCAGGGTGATGGCTTTGAGCAGTGCATAGACAGGAACCGCAAAGATCATGCCAAGTATGCCACCAAAGCTTCCTGCCCCAATTAATAACAAGATAATGGTCAAAGGATGTGTGTTCAGGCGTTTCCCAATGATCAATGGAGAAATGACATTTCCGTCAATTTGCTGCACGACAAGAATCACAATCACTGTCACCACTGCTTTTCCAGGCGAATCAAGAAAGGCAATCAGCACAGCTGGTGCCGCTCCAAGATATGGTCCAAGGTATGGAATCACATTTGTGACCGCAATGATAATACCGAGAATAAGCGCATATTTCACACCAATTAATAAATATCCAATAAAACAAGCGACTCCGACAAACAAACAGACAATAATCTGCCCCTGTATGTAGGCTGCGAGCGTGTCGTTTAATTCTTTGAAGATCTTGAGCCCTTCCTTGCGGTAAGGCATTGGTAAGAACTGAACGAGCTTGTCCGGAAACTTATGCCCGTCTTTCAGCATATAAAATAAAATAAATGGAACTGTGATGACGGCTAAGGCAATATTCGCAATCACGCCAAACACTGCAGACATGCTTGAAGCAATGTTTTCCGGTAATGCCTTTAATGTCGAAACGACCGTCTGTTCAAACTTTGAGACAGACACATAATCTTGGCTCATCATCCAAGTAAATGTTTTAGAATGCGAAAAGTCATTGATAAATTTCTGCATGTCCGTCACATATCCAGGGAAGCTTTTGACAAGTCCGCCTAACTGCGTGACAATGACAGGTCCGGCAGCATTGACGATGAATGTGATGAGTCCGATGAACAGGAGATAAATAATCAGGATGGCGAGTGACCTAGGAATCTTCTTGGACAAGAATCGCACAATTGGATTAAAAATGAAAAAGAGAATACCTGCCAGCAAGATAGGGACAAACAGTGTTGACGCAAATAAAATAATCGGCTGAAATAAAAACGAAACCTTTGTTGATACATACACAATGAGTAAAACAAGTAATATTTGGAATGTCCAAAAATGAACTTTAGATTTTAACAAAGATGCTCCTCCTGTTACATATTGATCTTATTAAAAAACTACTATTCAACCCACCTTCTGTCAACTGCTTCTTGTTTTTAGAACCTCATTTTTTGAAAAAAAAAGAACAATTGGTATATCATGCACTTTTTCTAGATATACATTCTATAAGCATGAAAAAAAGCAGACACCTATGCGTCTGCTTGTTACACTCTTTCACTGTGATCAGGCATCACCGACACGATTTGCTGGATCCGCACATAAAAAACTGATTTCGCCCCCGCTTCTATGACAATATGATCCGGCATGACTTCCTTCAATTTCCCACGGACCGTATCTTTCACTGTTTGCACAATTAATCTCATACCGACCACTTTCTGCAATGTTTGATAAACATATGGATCAACTAATGAAACAAGCTGTGGACTTCCTTGTTGTGCCATACTACTCGCCCCTTTACTTGTGTATTTACCCACAGCGTATGCATGAACCCATGTGAATGTCACTCAGAGCAATCCCACAACACCAATACCATATTTTAACAACAGGTACGTTTTTACATTTTTTAGAAGTATAATAGATTGGTGCTGCCAACCATTTAAATCATTTGAAGAGGTGAATTGTCTTGAAAAAACTCATCTATATTGTTTTTGTCATGCTCTTTCTATCCTCTGCAAGTTATGCGTATGCAGGCACAATTGGAGATCCACCTGGGACGCCAGGGAAGTGGTTTAAAGGAGAAGAGCCCGTTCAAAAAGACGGATCAAAACCACCACTTGTTTTTGTTCATGGCATTAACAGCTCCTCCTCCACTTGGTCCGATCGAAACGATATGGCAAAGCAGGCTGTTCTGAACGGATACGAAAGCGCATTCATAGATTTGTATCCAGATCAGGACATGAAAAAGAACGGCAAACTATTAGCAGAAAAGCTCAAAGAAATCTATGATGCGTTTGGTAGAAAACTCATTGTGATTGGTCATAGTAAAGGAGGGGTCGATACACAGTCCGCCCTGGTGTATTTCAAAGCCCATCCCTATGTGGAAAAAGTCATTACTCTCGGCTCTCCTCATAACGGGACACCGCTTGCGGATCTAGCGTATAGCAAGGGCGGAAGCTGGCTTGCGGAAATTCTTGGACAAAAAAGCGACGCGCTTTATTCTTTGCAAACCGGTCTGATGGCGGCTTTTCGAAGTGAAACCGACCAGCTTGAGGCGTTTCCCAATAAATATGTCACCTACTCTGGCTCGGAATGGGGAACATTTGGCGGTGTGCTATATTTAGGCGGCATGTATTTAAAGAGCTTTGGTGCAAATGATGGTGCTGTCACGGTAAACAGCACAAGACTATCGTATGCAAACAATATTTTAACGGGAAAATGGGATCACCATTCAATCAAAAACGGCACAAGTATGTTTCCTGTGTTCCAGCATCAGCTGCTGGCAAATGCCGCGAGCGCTGAAAATAAACATAAAGAGGAACAAGAGCCCGTTTCTGCCGAGCTCAATACAGATGTTTATGTGAAAGGTGGAGAAAGTGAAAAGGATAAAACAGAAGCGTTCTATGTAGAGGAAGGAACGAATGGCTTATCGATCCAGTGGTTAAATGAAAGGCAGGAGACGCAGCCCGAAATCATTGCCCCAAATGGCGATGTCTTAACAAACCTTAAGACATCGGAAACATCTTTCCCTTATAAAGGCGCATATTCACACCATGTAAAAATCAATAAACCCGTTCCTGGAAAATGGACGATTCAATCGAATTCAGGAAAAAAGGCTCCTTATCTGCTGCTTGTATCCTTTGATTCACCATTAAATGAAGAAATTAAAGAAGCTGCATCGAAATCAGGGGGCGCATCGACCCATTCAAGCGGTCTGATTAAGCGGTTAAGCAAATCAGTGGAAACCAATTACTTTAAAGACGCACAAAAGGATCATCCACTGAAAACAAGTACCTCATCAGCTATTCAATTGAAAAAAGAAGGTGCTTATTCCGTCACGGTGCAATACACTGGACTCACTACGTCAGGGACATCTGCGTTTAACCGTACCGTTATTCGAACATTGTATGTCGATCAGCACGGAACGATTCATGGAGACATTCCATATTAAACAGAGCGTTTCATGGGCTGAAGTGCCTGCTGCACTTTCTGATCCAAATCGGCAATTTTTTTCATTGCGAGTGATTCGTCTATTTGTCTGTAATGGTGGTGTCCGCCAGGCTCTTCATCCATTTCATCTGCTTTCTTCACAATTTGTTGAAGTGTGTCCTTATGAAGGTCGCCCTCTGGCAAATAGGAATCTGTATGAAGCAGAATCGCAAGTGCAATATCTTTGGCTGCTTTTGGTTCCTCCCCGAGCCGTATGAGCAGTTTATGTGCCCGCTCTGCACCTTTAATGGCATGAATATCATTTCGTCTATATGTCTCGTAATCCCACTCTCCGCCGGCTGTATACCATTCATAATGGCCAATGTCATGTAAGAGCGCTGCTTTCACAGCCAGATCTGGGTTAATCCCAGCCTTCATCGCCAGCTTGAATGCGTGATAAGCACAAGCAATCGCATGGGCTTTTCCTGAACGATTTAAATACTTTTGAGCAACTGGATGGGTGTAAACATCCATTAATGTAACCTTTCTCATGGAAACCCCTCCTTATCTATATTTTTAGCATCCTAACATATTCTGAAAAGAAACTCAAATGTTCTGTTATATTTTCTATGAGTCTCAAGATTAGCTTATGTCAAATTAGCCGGTTTTGCTTGTACAAGACGGAAAAAAGCAGTCGTTATGACTGCTTTTTTCCATAGTCACGTGCATCGTATACGCAGCCGCCAGCTGGATCATCCGCTAAAAGATCGAGCAAAATACTTGCGACTTCATCTGGACTCTTCAAAGTACCTGTTTCATATAATTGCTGAAAACGTTCAATTTGTTCGAAGTCCTGTTTTGATGATTTCCGAATCTCTCCCTGCATATCTGTATCAATCGTGCCTGGGGAAAATGAAAACGTGTTGATTGGATACGCCTCGTCCTGCTGTTCCTCATGCAAAGTCCTCATAAACATATCAAGTCCTGCCTTTGAGCTGCAATACGCACTCCAGCCTTTATAAGCATTTTTCGCCGCTCCAGAAGAAAGGTGAACAATCGATTTCTTTCCATTAAATGATTGAGTCTGCTTAACAAACACATGGCTCAGCAAAACAGGAATCACAAGATTCAGCGTATAATGCTGATGAAGCATATCCTGTCCGCCTTGCCCCACACGCTTGATTGGTGTCACCATGCCTGCATTATTAACGAATAAGATGTCATCAGCTGCTGCCAGTGTTTGCGGCGTGAGACAATCTTGAAGCCATTTGGCTGCTGCTTTCTCATCTGTCAGGTCGACCTGTGTATGTGTAAGCTTCGGATGAGAAATCGGTGATGCACTTCTTGCTGCCGTGTACACATGATCTCCGCGTGAGAGCAGCCGGTTCACAAGTGCTAGGCCAAATCCTTTTGATCCGCCTGTAACGATTGAAATTCGAATGACAATCTCCTCCCTTGATAACCTTATTTTACGTAGTGAAACGGTACGACTTCAAGCAATCTGCATAAAGAAAAACCTGCCTCTTTTTAAAGAGACAGGCTATTTCTTCTCAGCCTTCACATTCACCTTTGGAATTAGAATAAACATCACAACGATGCCAAAGACGATTAAGAAACTAAAGATGATCGGAAGCAGTGCGGATGACTGCTTCTTGTGATCATCGCCAGAAGGTGCCGATACAGCGGCATCACGAAAAGAGATATTCATCTCTTCCATCATGTGTGCTGATGTTTTGGGCGGGTTCTCTTTTAGATCACTGAAAAGCTGCGGAGAAAGAGACCCTCCCGGAGTTTTAGGCGGTTCAGCAAAATGAATGTCTGTTTTAACTGTTGATGTCTTTTTGCTTTGTTCGTATTTCGTTTGATCCCTCAATATACTTGAGTTAATATTGAGTTCTTTTTCTTGATATTCATTCGGCCTGACATTTGTATCCGTATCTTCACCAGCAGCGAAAGCAGCAGGAATGATGAGAAAAAGGGACATGACACCAAGTGCCATCCCTTTCACGAACAGATTAAGCCTCATGAGTCACATCACGTTCCTCCGTTTTATCTTTCCATAGCTTTGTCACAAGCGGGATGGCCATGAAGAGGACAGTTAAAATCACTAATCCTATAACACCCATTCCAAAGTGATCTCCATCTCCATATTGGATGGACAGGTACACGTCTGTCACTGGATTTGTGAAATGGAAATTCGGCATCACCAAATCAATTAATGGTGCGACAAAGAAGAAAATAAGCGCCGTTGCTGCCATCCATCCGGCAATAGAGCCGAAATGGAACGCCGTGCGAATAAAGGCGGAGCAAGCCACCAATAGTAAAATCGTGAAAATGGACCATTGAATCGCTTGATCATCTGCAAGCTTGTAAATGTTCAGTCCGAACAAGCTGATCATGAGTCCGACTAATAGATTTAAGATGCCAAACAGTGCACCTTTAACCAGCATCGGAGCTGCCGCATAATACGAGCTGAAAAAGCCAATTAACAAACTACTGATCATCACAATGACCAAAATGACCACTGGCGGTACAGTCTGCGTTTTTTCTTCTGGTACATCACCGCTAATTTTCAGCGGATTGGCTAAGTGATTATACACATAGTTGCTGTTGCCTTGATCGCTTAATGTGTTTCCTAAAATACCTTTCAAATCTTGCTGAACAAGCTTCGTGGAATGAACATTCTTGCTCCAGTTTTCATTCAGCGTATCCGCTTTTTCTTGGACCGTTGTGACACTCTCTTCAATGTTATTCGTATAATCCGCCACCCCTTTTTGGCGGTCGGTTAACGAACTCATATTTTCAGAAAGTCGAAGCACTTCCTGACCAATTGAATCCTGTGCACTGACAACAATAGAACTGCCTGCAAGGTCTGCCGTATACACTGCATCTCCTTGATCAGCCATTTGCTCCGCAACATTGTCCGCACTTTCAGAAATTGTGTTTAATTCCTGTTCCATGCTTGCCTGCTGAGTCGAAATGTATTCTGCATAGCCATCTGAAAACTTCTGCATCTCATCAATAAAAGTAGACACATCCTCGTTTGACGTCAGCATTTGTTTTTTGAGCGTATCCCAGTTGTCTGTTTCCTCTTTTTTGATGGAGAGGATGGACTGGATATTCTCTTCTTTTGCGTCATATAAAGAAGAGTTATTAGATGGTAGGTAGACATTTGCGATCATCAGCTCTAGCTGAGAGAGTTGATTAGAATACTCCATTAATTTTTTAGTTCTTGTTGATTTTGTTTCAAACTTTTTCTCAAAAAGATGATCGCTAAAGGCATGACTAATCGGTGAGTTACTGCGCTTCAGCTCTTTTACTTTGCTTACAATGGATGATTCTTGATTTTTGATTTCATTCGGAATGACGTTATATCGATCTTGTAACCATAGAATCATCTTTTCAAGTTTATCTACTTTTTTCGTCAGACTCTCAAGCTCTTTACTCATTTGACTCACTTTGTCTTTCAATTCGTCATTATGAGCAGCCGCTTTTTCTTGAATTTTCTTTTTCACTTCATCTAAGCGAGTTGAGAGTGCTTTTAGGTCATCCTGTGATGAATTCTTGCTGCCGGTATCTGGCTGAGCAGGATTTTCACCACTTTCACCTTCTTCCCCATCTCCAGCCGAAGGCGGTGTCTCCTGTTCTCCTAATTGATCCGCAAGGTCGTTCATTTCTATTGAAATTTGCGCGAGCTCATTTGTTTCTTCATCTAGGTTCATCCCAATATCTTCTGGGTTTTCATTATCTTGATCTGATGGCCCGTCATCTTCAGAATCAACTGGCGGCTCAGGCTCGTCCATCAACTCTTGCCTTTTTGCCAATAGCTTTGTCTGCAAGGCTGATATCTTATTTCGATAGTCTTCTAAGTAACGCTCTTCATAGTTTTTAATTAGTTCCTTCTGAGACGCTATCACAAGTTCCGTTAATCCCGTTGATTGCTTAGGAATGGCTTCTTCTCTTGACTTTTGAACAGATTGGATGGCGCTGTCCGTTGTGTTCAGCTGACTTTGTACCCCGTTGATGTCTGTTTTGAGTCCGCCCATTTGATCACTAAAGCTGCGGGCATTTTGGTTTTGGATATCAGCAAGCTGTTTGAGCCCCTGCTGGATTTGTTTTTGGTTTGTCGATTGCGCTTTGATCAAGAGGTCCTTTTGTTTGTCTTGATACTGCTGGTACTGATCGACTACTTTCACAAAGTCCTTTAACTGGTTCTTTGCTTCTTCTGTTGTAGTCAGACCGTCTTTATACTGTTTCTGCGAGTCGGTCATCGCATTTTTTAATTCTTCTATTTGTTTCTTCTGCTGCTGAACCGCGTCTGATAGTTTGTTTGAGTTTGGCTTATAGAAGTTATACATCGTGTTTTGGAATTCGACTTCTTTGCCGACAATATGCTCAAACTCTTCTCTGACATTGCCGATTTCCTGTGATACAAAACTCCAGTATAACGTCGACATCTGTTCATTCATTTTCTTTTGCGCATTTTCCAGCTCTCTTTGCACTTTCTCTTTATTGACTGAATTGAGCTGATCTTGAATGGAAAATTGAATGGATGCCTTTTCAGGATGGTCTTTATCATAGCTCAGCACATTTTTAGAGAAATCAGACGGGATATAGAGGACAGCGTCATACTTTCTGCTTTTCAGTCCATTTTCCGCCGCACTGCGGTTCACTACGGTCCATGTATAATCTGGACGCTCTGATAATGCGGCGACGACATCTTGTCCGAAACGAGCAGTGTTTTCACTTTCGCTCGCTCCCATATCCTCATTGACCACAGCAATATTACGTGTGGCATTCTTTTTCTGTTTTGCCGGGTCATCTCCAATGAGGTGGAAAAATAAAACCGGCAGAACAAGAATCAATATCATCGTCGATACGATTTTGATGGAGCTTTTTTGCTGCTCTGTCATTGAACACTCTTCCTTTCTACCGCACATAAAGGAACCTGAATTTTCTTCTCTTTCCCGTTCTCAACCAAATACCCGAAGCCTGGCTGAATATCTGGTTCTTGTCTTGCATACGGAAGCGGTATGATGTTTTGCTCTGATTTTTTCATGAGTAACATGGCATGACGAACTTGTTTGATTTCGTTTGTGAGTGCATCATAGCCTTTACTGAATTCGGTATGATTTCCTGATGCGATCAGGCTAAAGCCTAGGTGCGCATATGATTTCATGAAATCAGCCAATTGATCTTGAAGACGCGGGTCAATTGTCTGCTGAAAACGCGTGATCCCATCAACCACAAGCACAATTTGAGGGAACGACAACTGATCAGTCTCTCCCCGGCGCACAGCTTCGACGTACATCTCTTCCCGCACCTTGAATAAACGGTCTATTTCCTCTGCCCATTCGGTGATATCATCTTTTGTTTCAAGGTAATCAATGTTCTCTTCTTTTGCATAATGAGAGAGACCCCGATCAATCGAATCAAAGACGGCCAGCTTCTCAGGTTTTGCTGCTAAAAGCTGATCAAGCATCAGTTTTGTCACATTTGTTTTCCCTCGCTGCGTTTGACCGATGATGAGGCAGTGTTTATTCTTCTTCAAGTCAAAGTAAACAGGTGCAACAGATTCCTCATCTAGTCCAACTGGAATGTCATAAGGCTGTTTTTGTTCTTCTAAGCGATTCTCTAGCTCCCAAATGGTTAGTTTATCAGGAAGCATTGGTACAGGTTTTGGTTTTTCAGCTGATTCAAAGCGATCATGAAGAAGCTGAATCTCTTGTTTCAAATGCTCAAACAGCTCGAGATCGTTCTCTCCTTCAACTGGTAGGAACATTTGTGCAAAGTAAAGCTCTTCTTTGTTGATAATGACTCGCCCCGGAATCGGCTCTAAGCTAAATTTCGGTCTGCCAATAATCGAGTACGCCTCTCCTTGATCCATTAAGTAATGGACGACCTTTGTTTTCAAGTTGTTCATAAGAGATTGGCGGACTGCATTTACCCGAGTCGCTGTAATCAAGAAGTAAATTCCTAATGATTGACCATCACGGCTCAGCTGGATAAATTCAGATTCAAGTTCATGCATTTCGTCTTTGACAATGTCAAAGTTGTCGATCACGATGAAAATGAATGGGAGCTTTTTCTCATTTAAGGCGTTGTACATTTTGATATGACTCATTTCTTGCTGCCTGAATAACCGCTTGCGGTATTCAACTTCTTCCCGCAGACGCGTCATCGACTTTTGAATCTTTCTCATTTGATCCATTAAGAAATAATCCGCCGTGTGCGGCAGTTTGGCTAACGGAAGCAATGTTCCGTTTCCGAAGTCATAAATGTACGCATGCCATTCTTCCGGTGAATATCTCTCCGCAAAGCTCATGAGCAGTGTTGTGGCAGCAAGTGATTTTCCGTAGCCGGAGGAACCAAAGATGCCAATGTTTCCATCCTCCATCATGTGATAAGAAAGTGGATGCTGGCTTTGCTGATCTGGCTCATCGACAAGCGCAAAATGGAAGACATGCTCTTCACTTGACGCATAACGTGATTTTGGAATCCGTTCTTCGAGCGGTGGAAGCCAAGGACTTGGGAGCTTCTCAATCCCAAGCTTCTGCTGCATACGTTCAATTTCATCCACAACAGCAGAAATCTCCGACACTGTCTCCTTTTTCACAGCCGGCTCTGTACTTACCCCAGATAACGGAATAAGTCCCGTATCTGTCACAATGGCAATATCATCTTCTGATCCGTAGCCATCTTCCATATAAGGCGCACCGCTCCAAGCTGATTGGAACAATTCATAGATTTCATTGTTTCCTACTTGTAAGTAGCCGCGGCCTGTAACGGTAATAGACGCCGCATCACTATTTTTCAATATTTCCTTACTGTCTGACGCATCTTGTACTTTTAGTGCGACCTTAAAGCGGGAGTTACTCCAAATCTGATCATCAATGACTCCGCCTGGCTTTTGTGTAGCTAAAATGAGATGGACCCCGAGGCTTCGGCCGATACGTGCAGCACTGACAAGCTCTCTAATAAAGTCCGGCTCTTCACTTTTTAATTCAGCGAACTCATCAGAGATTAAGAATAAATGAGGCATTGCCTGTTCAGCCTTTTTCTCCTTATAGAGCTTCGTATAATCATTGATGTGATTCACATGATATTGATCAAACAAGCGTTGTCTTTTCTTCAATTCACTTTTAATTGAAGCAAGCGCCCTTTCACTAAAGTTCTTACTGCCTTCAATATTGGTGATCGTGCCAAGTAAATGAGGAATATTCCGGAACGGTTGCGCCATTCCGCCTCCTTTATAGTCAATCAATAGGAATGCGACTTCATGCGGGTGAAAGTGTACAGCGAGCGATAAAATATACGTCTGTAAAAATTCACTTTTCCCTGATCCTGTTGTTCCCGCCAACAGGCCGTGCGGGCCGTGTGCTTTTTCGTGCAGGTTCAGATCCACAATGTCATTTTTTCCTTTATAACCGATTGGCACAGAGAGTGATTTGGCCGTTTCTGATGTGAGCCACTTTTCACGAATGCCAATCTCGTCTACCTGTTTGGCATGAAAAAGATCAAGGAAGGAGACCGTTTCAGGAATCGAATTGGTCATGCCAACTTGATGATCTAATGTTCTCAGCGTTCTGGCAAATAGCTCATTGTCCCTGCGCTCATGTGTATCAAGCTGAAATGGAATTCGGACGGCTTTCTTGTGCTGAATGAGAATATCTCCTTCTTCCTCGTTAATATAACGGACAAGCGTCGAGATATTTTCAGCTAAGCTTTCCTTTGTTTCAGCAGCAAAAATTATGGAGATGCCAAGGTCAGTTCGGCTGCCTTCTAAATATTCTAAAATCACATGTTCCGCAATGAGCTCATGATTTGTCACGATAAACACAAAGTGAGGCGTAAAGATCTTCTTCTCTTTTTCTTCTTCTAGATCACGCTCACGTAAAATTTCATAAATGGAGGACAACAGCTGATCACGTGTTTGTTCGTTGTAAATAAACCCTTTGCCGTATGTATGAGGCAGCTGGAAATGCGGAAGCCATTTCATCCATTCCCAATTCTCATACTCTTGCTCATGAAAAATAAACACAAATCTTAAATCATGATAGCTATGCGAGAAAGCAAGCTGTCCGACAAGCTGATGAAGCTCCTTTTTTACAATGGCTGGCTTTCCAATCAATCCAGTTGGGCCATCGGCAAGACCGAATGTGATAGGTACATCCTTCACTTCACGATAGACCTGTTGCATGTGCTGCGTTTGTTCCATTAAGTCATCGATATCACGATTGGCCATATCACCGCCGCTCATCGATAGTTCATAGCTTGACGGAACTGCGCCCGTCCCAAGACGCAGCTGCAAGAAATCATCACTCACAAGTGTTTTTTCCCAAATTCGGCCGCTAATTTCTGACGTTAAATACTTCATTTGTTCAAATGACGGATAATGATACGTCAAAATATATTGCTGGCGGTCGTAAAGCTCTTGCAGCTCTTTTCGTTTATTTTCTAAGTAAAGAGAATAGACTCGCTGCCGTTTCTCTTCCCGTCTTTTGCGTTGTGATTTCTCTTTAAAGTATTGAACAGACGATGTGATTAATGTCATGATAAACATCGCCATCGACACGACAATAAAGATTCCGCGCGGCTGGACAAGAGCGACAATTCCCATCACAAGAAGCATCACAAGCGGCGGGAGGACAACAAGCCAAAGCCCTCTGCTGTTATTTTCGCTCTCCTGCGAAGGAAAGCTAAAGGAAACCCGGTCATCTGGCAGATCATAAATTAAACGTGGTGTTCGTCTATATAAAGGATATTTTTGTTTTGTTTCTGTGCTTGGTGCTCTTGTTTTTTCCAAACGTGTTTGAAATGGTTCATATGCAGTCACCTGCAATAAATCATCATCTTTCAATGTCACCGTCAGAAAGTTCCAGAACAGCTCATCTCCAGCATCAATTGTCTCTGGACCGTGAATTTTTTTCCCGTTCACATAAATCGTTTCGTCCTGAGGCATGACGTACCAAGTTCCTTCGATTTTCTCCAAAGTAAACTGTCTCGCATCTTGAAACATAGAATGCGCTTGTTCTTTCCACACATCGATCTCATCTTTGTTCTCACGTGAAAAAGACAGCTCGACTCTATTTCCTAGGTAATAAATGTGTTGATCATGATGTGCTTCCATTAAAATAAGTGTCAGTGTATTAAGCTTATATGGTTCATGTGGAAGCAATGTGCCTTTCTTCTCTTCACCCTGATAAATGGAAAAGCCATCATTCGGTTCATCGGGAGTTAAACGGATGACCCCTTCATCAAACGAAAGTGAAGGGATTGTCACCGTATGCTCTATTTCAGGTCCAATCACAGCTTCTCGATTGAACTGCTCGTCTAAACGGACGGTTTGATAATCCTCCTCATAAAAAACCCAAAGAAGACCCAAACGCTCCACCTCCTCATGGGACAGCACCAACTGTCAGTTGTATCGAAAGAATTATTTTTTCTCATCTTTTTTCGTCTGAGAGGTTTTCTTTTTCGCTTCAGATTCTTTCTCTTTTTTCTCTTGATCGGTTTTTGACTGCTCTTTTTGTTCAGCTGTTTCATCTGTTTGGCTTGCGCCCGAGGAGTCATTGGTGCTTGTCTCCGTTGTTTCTTTTTCTTCATATTTCGCCATTTCCTTAATGATCGGATCTAGCTGTTTTTGTTTTTCTTCAGCAGAAAGACTGTCATCGTTTTGAATGTCATTGCGGTAGGCGACGAGTGCCGTAAATATGTACCGGTCGTCTCCAAGTACCCGTGCAATATCAAGTGCTTCCTTGCTATTGCCTTGTCCGATATGAATCCAGAAAAGGAAATATTGCGGATCAGTCTGTAATGTGTATGTATCTGTGATTTCTTTTTTATGCTGATCGAGTAACAGATTGCCTTGATTTGTTTGTACATACGAAATGGCCAGTTCATATTGAAGAGAGACCGGCATTTGATTGGCTGAATATTTTTCTAACGTATCCACCACTTGGCTGTACTGTTTGTTGAGATAATATTTGTTTGCCTCGACATACGCTTCTTGTTTCGGCATTGCAAAAAAGAAGGTGTAGATGGTGTACACCAATGCAGGGATTAATAGGACAAGCAGACCTAGTCCGACATATCGTTCGACCTTCCATTTCTTTTTCGGAATGGTCAATAGCGTTTTCTCTTTCGTTTCAATCGCTTCGATCTTTTGCTGAATCAGGGCAGACAATTCTTCCAGAGACTGCGTTTCGCTGATCTCTTTTGCCAGTTCAGATAATTTCAGCGTCTCGCTGTAAGCCACATATTCTTGAAACTGATATTCATGGTCCACCACTCGAAGAATGACGGCTTTGACCTCTTTTAACAGACGATGCTCATCCGTTTCATATGGCGGGATGCTTTCTTTGACGCCGTAATGCAAAAGTGCAGGAGCTAAGCCTTGATGAAAAACAATGTTTTCAGGAGAAACAATAGGATGCAGCCGCTTCACGTCGTGTTTGCACACTGCATCGACAAGCTGGTATGAAAAAATCCATTTGCTTTTTTCATCCTTCGCATGGATGAAACGAAATTCCTGATAGGCAGGAGGCGGTTGAATAGAAATAATGACCTCATCTTCAGTTAATTGAATCTCTTTTTTGAATGAAGGATTGATGTCTTTGATTGGTGCCGCTTCTAAACCGTCTAAGAGTTTAATGGTCTCTCTTTGAAAAATGAAGCTGTAGGTTACGCCCTCTTTTTTCATCACTGCTTCTAATTGTTCTTCTAAATAGGAACTCTTTTTATCTGCCATTTACAAAAGTCCTTTCATAGTATTTCCAGCCTGTCTCCTGTGGTGATTCCACAGTCTGACAGCTTATATTCGCCTGAAAACACAGCTTTCTTATTGACTACTCGCACCCAGCCGCCTTCTCGCTTAGGAAGTGAGATTTGTTTTGCCTGCCAGGCGATATGGATGACTTGTTTAATATGTAAATAATTTGATAGTCTCAAATCAAACACACTGCCATCATAATTTTTTAAGTCGATGGTAATATCGATATACACAAATTTCCACCTCACAAAATAGAAAGAGCGCCGGCATCCATTGACAGACTCGGCGCTTTTTCTGCTTTTCACACTTAGAAAGGAAATCCCTTTGATTAGCCGCGGATTTGGCTGGCGATGTCTTGGTCAGTGCTTTCAAGTGTATTTGCCGTTTGATCAAGCTGATTGCTGACATCTGTTAATAGATCAGACATTTTGATGAATGAAGGCTTTAACTGCTCGTATTGATCAGCAAATGCTTCACTAGAAGCACCTTCCCACATTCCTTTTAAATCTGAGATCATTCTATTTAGACGATCAACTTGGTTTAACACTTCTTGACTTTCAACACCATATTGCTTAGCGGTCGCTCTTAGTTCTTCTGGGGTTACACGAATAATTCCTGACATATTCCTCATTACCTCCCGTGCATAGCCGCCATATAATGGGCTAATCCACTTATTTTTTGACGTTATTATTATAAAAACAGAAATGATACACAGTCAAACAAATCTGTTTTTATTTTACAAAATGAGTCTATAGAATTACTGTATTTTCGCTTTTTATCTATTATTTAACATTTTTTTGGTCATATATTCTTAATAAGTGTAGACACACTTCACTGAATCTTTCCGCCTATTGATTTATTACTACGTTATTATTGTACTATTTCTTTTTCGCCATCTTTCAGCATCGATGCGCTCGCTTCTCATAGCGATCTCTTTTTTAAATTTATGGCATTTTGTTATTGATTTACGTACCTCTTTCTCTTCATAATGTAAGTACGTGAAATATTCGAAAAAGCAGGGGTTTTTATGACAAAAAAGACGGATCCATTTAAGTATAGTCTTGATCGTTTAGAGGATGTGGCAGACCAAATTAGTGATGTGCTCAATTGCCCTATTACTATAGAAGATACGCATCATCGATTGTTGGCTTATAGCACACATAATGATTTTACTGATCCCGCCAGAACTTCAACCATTATCTCCCGCCGCGTACCGGAAAAGGTCATTAATCGGCTTTGGAAGGACGGCATCATTCCTACACTTCTTAAAACAGACGAACCGCTTCGTGTCCCTCAAATTGCAGAGGTGGGTTTATCTAGCAGGGTTGCCATTTCAATCTGGAAGGACAAAGAAGTACTCGGATTTATCTGGGCGATTGAATCCACGCAGCCTTTTTCAGAAGAAGACATGGACCTTCTGAAGATGGCAGCACATGCTGTTAAAAACAAATTACTTAACTTACAAATTCGTAAAACGAAAACAGAAGTACGCAATCAGGAGCTTTTTTGGAAGATGCTCACAGGTCATATTCATGAAAAGGATGAGATGCTCGACCTATTTTTAAGACTCGGCATCAGATGTCCAGACACGTATGCCATCATCATCTTCCGCCTTCGTGACGAACTCACAGAGGACACAGAAAAAAAGCTATCTTATCTGCTTGAAACAACGCAGCAAGTCCAAGTGCTGTTAACGACTGTTGATTTTCACGAATTCATTATTCTTGTCTCACCAAAAACAGAGCACCCGCTGCAGGATATTAAACAATTCACAAGTGGCATGCTGCAGCAGCTGTCTGACCGTTATCATATCCATCACGTTCAAGCAGCGATTGGTGGAATTTACGATAACATCTCTCATATTCAGCCATCCTATAAAGAAGCACTCGCTGTATTAAAAACAAAAGAGCGCTTCCCTGTTGAAACCGAACGTTTACACAGTTTTTCTGAACTTGGTATTTATCAATATTTAGATGTCCTCGCTGAAAAACGAAGGGGCTCATCTTACTCCAGTTACTCATTATCAAAGCTGGAAGATTACGACCTGAGGCACCATTCCAACCTAGTCGAAACCCTTGAACGATTTATTGACTGTGACAGCAATGCCAATATTGCGGCAAAGCAATTAAACATCCACATCAATACATTGAATTACAGATTAAAACGCATTACAGACATTGCAGAAATCGATTTAAAAAACATGAATGAGAAAATGACCATATACCTTGATATGAAGCTAAAAAACGTCCATTTGTGAAATTTCACAAAGAGGCGTTTTTTTATTTTTTATTTCAACCGAAGCATTTTTTAAACATTCAGGATACACTAGACATACAATATGAATAGATAAGCATGGGAGGAATAAACATGATCATCGGCATTCCGAAAGAGATTAAGAACAATGAAAACCGAGTGGCATTAACACCAGGAGCAGCTTCTCAATTACTTTCAGCTGGACATCAGATTTTGATTGAAACAAACGCTGGTTTTGGAAGCGGATTCACTGATGACGATTATGTATCTGTTGGTGCAGAAATTCTTGATCAAGCGAAAGATGTGTGGGCATCTTCTGATATGATCATGAAGGTAAAAGAACCATTACCTGAGGAATATTCATTTTTCAGAGAAGGACTCATCTTATTTACGTACCTGCATCTTGCTGCAGAGCCCTCCTTGGCTGAAGCTTTAAAACAAAAAGGCGTCACAGCTATTGCTTATGAAACTGTAACGGACGGAAAATCACTCCCTCTCTTAACACCTATGTCTGAAGTGGCAGGCAGAATGGCCGCCCAAATCGGTGCACAATTTTTAGAAAAGCCAAAAGGCGGTAAAGGCATCTTGCTCGCAGGCGTACCAGGGGTATCAAGAGGGAAGGTCACGATTATAGGCGGCGGTGTTGTTGGAACAAACGCAGCGAAAATGGCGATTGGACTTGGCGCAGATGTCACTCTTATTGACGTAAACGCAGAACGCTTACGTCAGCTGGACGATCAATTTGGTCATCAAATGAAAACGTTAATGTCTAACCCTGTCAACATCGCCGATTCAGTCAGTGAGGCAGACCTTCTCATTTGTGCGGTACTGATCCCAGGTGCCAAAGCACCAACGCTTGTGACGGAAGAAATGGTGAAGCAAATGAAGCCCGGTTCCGTCATCGTAGACGTAGCCATTGACCAAGGCGGCATTGTCGAAACCATAGATCATATCACAACACATGATCAACCTACTTATGAAAAACACGGTATTTTACATTATGCTGTCGCCAATATGCCTGGAGCAGTTCCACGGACATCGACTGTTGCTTTAACGAATGTCACCGTTCCATATGCGCTGCAAATTGCTAATAAAGGCGCTGCAAAAGCCATTCAAGAAAACAAAGCCATTGCAGAAGGTGTCAATGTCATGAACGGACATATCACATATGAAGCCGTCGCTCGTGATCTCGGCTATGATTATGTACCTGTTCATCAAGCGATCGATGCGTCTTCTATGACAGAAGCTTAATACAGACCCGCCCTTTTGATGGGCGGGTTTTATTGTTAACCAACAATAAAAACAGGTTGACAAATAGTCCTCCTCCCCTTAATCTATTTGTACAGATAAGACAGGGGGAAACATCATGCAACAGAAAACAAGAACCGCTGATTTTGTGTTAGTCGGAATGTTTGCTGCACTCATGGCGATTGGAGCCAATATCACATCCATTGTGCCGTTTTTGCAAGTCGGCGGAATTCCACTTACGATGCAGCCGTTTTTTTGTGTACTTGCTGGTCTTTTGCTCGGCAGACGGCTTGGTGCATTAGCTATGATTGTATATGCCTTGGTCGGAATTGCTGGCGCACCTGTATTCGCACAGTTCTCAGCAGGCTTTGGGGTGATTTTAGGTAAAAGCGGTGGTTTTGTCTTATCGTATATTCCTGCTGCTTGGTTAGCTGGATTCATTTTAGAAAAAAGAAAAAATCCTGGCTTTGGCCGCTTTTTGCTTGCAGCTATTGCAGGTACGACCGTCATGTATGTGATCGGAACGACTTATACGTATCTCGCATTAAATGTGTGGCTGAATGCACCCATTTCCTATCAAACCACGTGGTTCTTTATGATCTGGTTTATGGTGAAAGACTACGCTTTGACGATATTGCTTGCGATGCTGGCACCTAAAATTTATCGCTCTGTTTCAAAAGCCACGTCCTTTCGAAAACAACAAGCCGCATCATAAGTGCAGACATCATCTACAAGTTGAACATAGAGAAAAGAGCCTCTCTTCATTTAGGCTCTTTTTTTCATCATTACTCAGCGTATTGATTGATGATTCCTTCTAGCATCCCTACAAGCACTTCTACATCTTCAAGATCTGATGGACTGAAGCGGTAGCGCACAAGCTGTTCTCCATCATGATACATCTCCTCAAGCCACCCTCTGAGTCCTCTTGCTCTGCGGTCGACTTCGAAAACAATGTCTAATCCGCCTTCATCTATCAGAAAAATCAGCTCTAACTCATCAAGCATATAACGATAGTCGTCTGATGTCGGAATAAACTCAAATTCTTGAACGAATGGCAGACGACGCTGGAAGTAAGGCGCTTGTTCACAGTCTGCTTCGTTCAGGTGGAAGCCTAGATGACTAGTTGCTTCCAGTACATTTTTCACCCAAGGATGTGCTTCCACAAAAATACGGTCATAGTCAGATTTATCAATTCCGCCTTGGATATCAAGGTCTGTCACTACGGCAATTTCTACTTTTCCAATAGTCATCGGGGTATCAATCGGAAGAATAAATGAAAACGGAAATTCTTGTTTTTCGCCAGGCTGGATGGTAAAAGAATCCGTCACCCGTAAAGAAATGATATCCACATATTTTCGACGCTCTTCATCATCTTGCACAATCACATACTGTGTTTGAATCTTAACATCAATATAGCGGATGTCCTGAGAGATTTTTCCGCCCTTTGCATGGACAGTTCCCCTTACCTCTTGTCCAGGATAATAAGCGTTTTTCTCCAAAATGGTATCTACCTTTGCCGCACCAATCCCTGCACTTGCCGCTAGCTTTTTAAAAAATGACATGTCCCATCTTCCCCTTTTCATTTTTATCAGCATATATACGTAAAATAGAGGAAGAAAGATTCATTTAATACATACTTTAGTCCTAATTATTTTTTCGTTTGTGAACAACAAAAAAGCTTATAGAAAAAACATCATCGTTTTCTCTACAAGCTTTTCATCTTACAGGATAATTGCCGCAAGCCAGCCGAATAGAACAAGCGGAATATTATAATAGATAAAAGTCGGGACACATGTACCCCAAATGTGGTGATGCTGTCCATCCATGTTCAATCCAGATGTCGGTCCAAGCGTACTGTCACTTGCAGGTGAACCTGCATCCCCAACAGCCGCAGCCGAACCAATAATGGCAATGGTCGCCATTGGACTAAATCCAAGGTGTAAACAAAGTGGAACAAAGATGGTCGTAATAATCGGAATCGTGGCAAATGATGATCCGATCCCCATTGTCACAAGCAGACCCACAAGCAGCATTAAAATGGCCGCGAGACTTTGGCTGTTGCCGATAAATTGAGAAGATGCTTTAACAAGCGTTTCAATGTCTCCTGTTTTGGTTAAAACGTTGGCAAAGCCAGCCGCAACAAGCATGACAAAACCGATAAATGCCATCATGTTCATTCCAGATGTAATCAGTTGATCTGCTTCATCGCGTTTCATCATTCCGGTTACAAACAAGACAAGCAGTCCTGCAAGTGCACCGAAGATCATCCCTTCCACGCCAAGGCTTTGAGACAGATAAAGCTGGACAATCAAGGACACGAGAATGGCAAGACCGGCAAAGAATAGACTTTTTGTCGTATACGCTGATTTCTCTACATCTGTAATATCGCGATTCTCATATACTTTTGGCTTACGATACATGAAAAGGGAGACGATCAATCCTAGCACCATCCCCCCAACAGGGATCAGCATGGCATATGGAATATCTGCTAAATTCACAGCTAGACCTGCATCCTTCATATTATCACGAAGCATTCCGTGGAAAATCTGTCCAAAACCGACTGGAAGTAAAATATATGGTGCAGTGAGTCCGAAGGTCATGACACACGCTAGCAGTCTACGGTCAATTTGAAGCTCGTTAAACACTTTTAATAATGGCGGAATTAAGACTGGAATAAAGGCAATATGAACAGGAACGACGTTTTGTGAAAAACAAGATACGATCAAAATCACAAGAATGATCAGTACTTTTGATAATGTTTTTCTTCTTGAGTCGCCTTCTTTTCCTAAAAGCTTCACTGCTCCTTCAACCATCGCATCTGGAAGACCCGTTTTTGTCAGCGCCGCAGCAAATGCCCCTAAAAGCGCATAACTAATCGCCACTGTCGCATTTCCTCCGAGCCCGTCAGTAAAGGCTTCCACTGTTCCTCCCAGGCCTAACCCACCCGCAAGTCCGCCAGCTAAAGCACCAAGTGACAGTGCAATCACGACATTGACCCGCAGCAAGCTTAATATCAACATTAAAACAACCGCTAAAACAACTGCATTCATGGTGAAACCCCCGAAATCCTTTAGTTTACTAATGTAGTAGATAATTAAAGTACCAACGTATGTTACCATAGAAAAAATACTACGTCAAATGGCGTTTGTCCTACATAAAAAAGGCCCCGCCATTTGGCAGAGCCTCATCCTTTATTTCTTTCCTTCAAATCGTTCCACAAACGTTGCGAGTGATCTTACCATCACACCTGTCGCCCCTGTTGGCCCAAAGCATGAAGGCTTTTCTGTTGTTGCTGTTCCTGCAATATCCAAGTGAACCCAAGGCGTATCCTCAGCAAACTCACCAATGAATGCTCCTGCCATGATCGCATGTCCATCACGGCCTGGTGAGTTATTGAGATCCGCCATTTTGCTGTTTCGTACGCGCTTTTTATCTTTTTCAGTGATTGGCAGCTGCCAAATCATTTCACCGCATTCTTCTGATGCCTCTTTAAACTGGGCATACAGTTCATCGTTATTCGTCATGACGCCTGTTGTCTCATTTCCAAGTGCCACAATGACTCCGCCTGTTAATGTCGCCACGTCTACAAGGACAGAGGCACCATGCTGCTTCGCATATGTCACCCCATCTGCTAAAACAAGACGCCCCTCTGCATCCGTATTCAGTACTTCGATTGTTTTACCGCTAAGCGACACAATGACGTCATCTGGCTTCATGGCGTCAGCCGAGATCATATTATCGGTTGAGGCAATGACAGCAATGACATTTTGCTCTGGGCGCAGTTCACCGATGATTTCCATAGCACCTAAAACAGAGGCTGAGCCGCCCATATCAGTTTTCATCCCAACCATACTGGCTCTTGGCTTTAACGAATAGCCACCAGTATCATATGTGATGCCTTTACCGACAAGACCAATCACGTCCGTCCATTCTTCCTTGCCTTGATATTTCAGAACGATGAGCTTTGGTGGTTCTGTTGAGCCTCTATTGACAGCTAGAATCCCGCCCATCCCGAGCTCTTCCATTTGTTCTTTATCTAAAATTTCAATCTCAAATTCGTATTTATACGCAAGCTCTGCCGCGTACGAAGCCAGATCAGAGGATGTGAGCATGTTCGGCGGCATATTCACAAGGGTACGAGCCGAATTGACGGACTGTCCGTAGACCTCGCCCACTTTCAGACTTGCCTGAATTTCAGTCGTATCATGATCCGTCATTGCATAAACAAATTCGATGAAGCGATCCGGCTCATTTGTTTTATGTTTAAAATCTTGTAATTCATATGTAGCTAAAAGGCAGCTTTCAGAAAGGGCATGGGCTGCATCTTGGGCAGGCAGATCCTTTCCTATAAACGTGTCCAGCAAGACCGAAACCGCTTGCTTTTTATCTTGATGAAGCTTTTTAAATAGATGGGCAAACCCTTCTTTTGCCTCTTCAAACGTGTAATCTGATTCCTTCCCAAGCCCGACAAAATAAATGCGTTTGATGCCTGTTTCAGGGGATGGGAAAAACTTCGAAAGCTGATTTCGTTTAGATGAAATATCGCCTTCTTTTAATAATTCAGTGATTCGTCCTTCAAGTAATTCATCCATTTCTTTTGCTTTTCCTGATAATTGGCTCTTTTGAAAAAGTCCGATCGCCAGTGTATCTTTATGTTGCCATTCATTTGTCGAGAAAAACATATTTATCACACGCTCCTTCAATGAACTCCATTTTTCACATTGGAACTTCTATTATATCAAAATTTGCGGGTCTATACGATCATTGCCAGTCTGTCTTTACTTGATGAACATTTATATTTTCACACGCGGAAGGGCATCATGAAAAAGCGATGAAAACTTGTACAGCCCGTCCGCGTCTCCTCGTTCCACATCTACTTTCTTTAATGTTATAATTGAACATGGACTTGGCAGCATTTGAATCTGCTATCATTTTTTCATCATACTAGGGTACACAGTCCACCATTTTGCACGATATTTTTTCTTACAGAGAGGATGTTTCTTGTTCATGAGCGTACTGACGAATTTTCCGCTGCTTGCCAGCCTTGCAGCCATCTTTTTTGCTCAATTTGTAAAAGTACCGATTCAATTTATCATTTCTAGACGACTAGATTGGTCGCTCATTACAAGCACAGGCGGAATGCCAAGTTCACACTCCGCAGCCGTAACAGCACTCTCAACAGCAGTGGCTTTAGAGCACGGGCTAAATACATCGATCTTTGCGATTTCAGCCATCTTTGCGATTATTACCATGTTCGATGCAACAGGTGTACGCAGACAGGCAGGAGAACAGGCGACTGTACTGAACAAGCTGGTAACAGATTTTAACCGATTTGTTTCTGAAGCAAAGAATTTCCCGAGTGCGGAAGAAAAAGAAAAGCAAAAGAAATTGAAAGAGCTTCTTGGTCATAAGCCGATTGAAGTCTTCTTTGGCGGCTTAACAGGGGTCTTACTGACACTCATCTTAGATTATTACTTCATGTAGAAGCGAAAAAGCTTTGGACCTAAAACTTGTCCAAAGCTTTTTTATTCTTTATTGGCTTGAAACTGCTGACGGAATACTTGCATTGATTTTGCTTCATTAAGCTGGTTTAAGTCTTTTTCCGTTAACGTTCCTTCGCCCTTTTTGATGATATACACATCGAGCACTTTTTTACCCCATTCTCTATACACATCATCTACGGTTTCATAGTATAAATCAAGCTTATGACCTTTAATGGCTTTTCCCGTATCTGCGACCACTCCGTAGCCGTAGTTTGGGATAAAGAGAACAGTTCCAATCGGAAAGACTGATGGATCTGCAGCCACGGTTGAATATAAATCACGTTTCACTTTGACGCCTGAATATGTAATGCCATATGCATGGTGTTCCTTCGTTTTACCTGTTGATTCCACACCTGCTGTATAGCCTGTGGCGACAACCTTTTGCTTCGGGTAATCGTTCCAATTAAACGCTTCTTCGAGAGAAATAGCCCGCAAGTCATCACTTTTGAGTGCCATCGTTTCTCTTTTTGGCTGTTGGAAAAAAGAAGATACTTGCTTGCCAGGGTCAGTCTCTTTCACCCAGGCAGCTACATCACTTGGTTCGACTCCAGATATGCCCGTAAAGCTTGTCAAAAGAGCAAGCATAAAAAGGGCTGTCATGAACAATCGTTTCATCCATGTTTTCATCTTTATTTGTCACTCCTCTACCCATCTATTTGTTTCCAAACAAAATGGAAACTATGCAAAGGAGAAACAAAAAAACCCACTTGCATGTCCACAAGTGAGTTAAAACATTTGATATCCTCTTTTTCGAAGTGCATTGATGACAAAACCTGATGCAATTGCACCAATCAGACCACTTAACAAGATCATGATATCGGCCGCAGCGAGAGAGACAATGCGGTCTCCTATTCCTGAAAAAGCGGTGCCCGGTTCTCTGACATAAGCGATCATCTTTTGATTATTGATAATGAAAAGGCATACAATTGGATATAAAATAGCCATAATCCATGACATTCTCAGCAGCATATTGAGCAAAAAGCCAATGCCGAAGAATAACACGAAAAATAAAATAACTGAAATGATAACGACTGGTAAACTGATCACTTCATCTCCACCCCCAAATATCCCATCATTAGTTTAACTTGGAAATAGAGATGAAGTCAATCAATGGAAAAAGCAGATGGATTAAAGCTTCTTTCCTGTCCCTTTACATTCCTCACATGTTTCAGATCCGCCGAGCAATAGCTGAAAATATCCTTTCCCCGAACAATATTGACAGGTGGACTTCTTTTCTTTTGTATGTGCATTCATATTGCTCACTCCCTTAATCTAAATTTTCTGATAATTTATCATACCATACTTTACTGCCGATAACCAAGTAAGAAAATATGTCAAAAAAAACGTGTATCACGAGGATACACGTTTTTGTCTATGATGGTTTAGAAGAACTTGAATTTTCCTTTTTTCAGAACAAGTCCTGGTCCGCCAACCATGAATAAAGAACGGTTGTCGATGATTTTCTTCATTGCTGAAGCTTTTGTTCCTTGAAGTTTTTTACCAAACGCAACACCTACAGCGTCGTGTTCACCAAGAGAAGCAACTGTTCCTTTGATGTCTGGCTTAAAGCTTTCAAGAGAACCACCTTTCACTAGTGCAGCAAGGTTTTTCGCTACTGTTTCACCTTGCTGCATCGCGATTTGTGCAGTTGGTGGGTATGGACGGTTGATTTCTTCATTGATGATCAATGAACAGTCACCGATGATGAATACATCATCATTTTCTGGTACACGAAGATCTGGAGATACTTTTACGCGGCCGCGCATGTTTTCAAATCCAGCTTCTTCAACGATTGGGTTACCGCGTACACCAGCAGCCCAAACAACAGTTTCAGCTTTGATTTCTTCAGTATCATCGTCTTTTCCAACAATGATGCCTTCAGGCGTACATTCTTTGATCGCTGTACCAATTTTGAACTCAACGCCTTTACCTTGAAGGTAGTTCATTGCATAGTCGATCAATGCAGGATCGAATCCTGGAAGAGCTGTTGGTGCAGCTTCTACACAGATGATGCGCACATCTTTTTGATCAATATCATACTCTTTGCAAAGCTCAGGCACACGGTTTCCAAGCTCACCAAGGAACTCAATACCTGTGAAGCCCGCACCGCCGACAACGATTGTCAAGCGCTCTGGACGTTTTTCAGCTTCCGTATTATATGTCGCAAATTGAAGCTCAATGTGCTCACGAAGCTGACGAGCAGAGTTGATGTTAGAGATTGAGAATGCATATTCTTTCAGTCCTGCAATACCAAATGTTTCAGGAACAGCACCAAGCGCAACAACAAGGTAGTCGTAAGAAAGTTCGCCATCTGATGTCACGACTTTCTTCTCTTCCTTATTAATGCTTTCAACTGTTGCTTGTACAAAGTTGACACGGGAACTGTTAATCACATCTTTGATTTGATAACGACAGCGGTCATGATGAAGTGTACCTGCACTTGCTTCATGTAACCATGTTGTTTCGTAATGATAATTATGCTTGTTCACAAGAGTAATGTCCGCATCATTTGTGCCAAGCTGTTTTGTTAATCTTGTTACAGTCATTAATCCGCCATAACCTGCACCTAATACAACGATTTTCGGTTTATTCACTGGAATCACATCCACCTTTTTTAAATTTGCTGTAAAACGGATAAAGAATTACATATCGTTATTCTCAACCGCTTTGCGGCATTTTATGAAATTTAAACAAAAAAATAAGTATGTGAAAATCTGAACTTTCACCTACATAAAACGAAAGCATTTGACCGTATCCGACAAAAATTCATAAAAAATTAATATTTAGTTCCCTTAACAATAATAGCGAGTTCTGATCCAATTTTCAAGGCTTTAAACTGAAAATCCTTATGATAAACGGTCTTTCTCACTTTTTCCTCTTTTTCAAAGCTTCGACATCAAAAAACGACAAGTTTTTCAAAACAAGTCAAACGACGATGTGTGGTATGATATGATATAGTGATAACAATTTTCATTTGGGAGGATTAAAGGAATGCAAGAAGATTCTAAGGTATATGACATTACCGTTATCGGGGGCGGCCCAGTAGGATTGTTTACTGCGTTTTACGGTGGCATGAGACAGGCAAGTGTGAAAATCATTGAAAGCCTTCCTCAGCTCGGCGGTCAATTATCCGCTCTTTACCCTGAAAAATACATTTATGATGTGGCTGGTTTTCCAAAAATCCGCGCACAAGAATTAATTGATAACTTAAAGGAACAAATGGATAAATTTGATCAAACCATTTGCTTAGAGCAAGCAGTTGAAACAGTTGAAAAACAGGCAGATGGTATCTTTAAACTTGTGACAAATCAAGAGATTCATTATTCTAAAACGATCATCATCACAGCTGGTAACGGTGCATTCCAACCGAGAAAGCTTGAACTAGATGCAGCAGAATCATATGAAGGAAGCAACCTGCATTACTTCATTAATGATTTGAATCAATTTGCTGGCAGACGTGTCGCTGTTCTTGGCGGCGGAGACTCTGCGGTGGACTGGGCACTGATGCTTGAACCTATCGCAAAAGAGGTTTCCATTATTCACCGCCGCGATAAATTCCGCGCACATGAGCACAGTGTAGAAAACCTGCACAATTCGAAAGTCAATGTCGTGACACCATTTGTGCCAACCGAGCTCATTGGTGAAGACCGCATTGAACAGATTGTGCTAGAAGAAGTCAAAGGCGATAAAAAACAAGTGCTTGATGTGGACGACGTGATCGTCAACTTCGGTTTTGTTTCCTCTCTTGGACCAATTAAGCAATGGGGTCTTGAAATCGAAAAGAACTCGATCGTCGTGAAATCCACAATGGAAACAAACATTGAAGGCTTCTATGCGGCAGGAGACATCTGTACGTATGAAGGAAAAGTCAAATTAATTGCCAGCGGATTCGGTGAAGCACCAACGGCTGTCAATAATGCGAAAGCCTACATGGACCCGAAAGCCCGTGTACAGCCTCTTCATTCCACAAGCTTATTTGAAAACAAATAAGCGAGATCAAAAAAAGGAGTTCCCACTAGCGGAACTCCTTTTTCGTTTATTTAAAAACCCCAATATAGGCATTCGCCATTCCAAGTACCATTGCAGCAAGCAGCACCACAACAATCCCTGCCACAACCAAAATCACCCGATCCTTCACACGTTCCTTTTTCGGAAGCGGCTTCTCAATCCCGCAAGCTGGACACGTTTTGGAACGATACGGAATCAGTTCATGACAGTTCCTGCAATTGATTTGTTCACTCAAACCTCAGCAACCTCTTTTCTACCTACAGTTTATGTTTGGTTCTCATGATACTCTTTTCGGGTGGAAATAGCCAGTTGTGAGAGCAAGCTGTAACAAAATTGAGCGATTTATAAATTGTTGAAGTGAGAATGAAGGTTTTATCTGATCAACCGATATAGGAAATGAAGAAGATATAATGGAGGATAGGTGGAAAGATGTTTAAGCGTTTAATAATCAGTTTGAGCTTGTTACTGATGATTGGTGGCTCAGTTGAACTGTTTGCAAAAGACTACAATAAACATTATGCTCAGTTCGCAGCAGGATTGAATATGGATGTTGATCAACTAGAACCTTTTTTAAAGCATGTGTCCACTTCAATTTTAGATTCTGGTTTGAGTGATCAAGAAATCAAACAGATACTCTCTAAAGTTCAAAAAATGAATAAAAACAATGAAACGAAAAAAGTGGGTACTTTTGAAGTGGTGTACCATGAAAAACAAGCAAAGATTAAAATTGTGATTGAAGTTCATGTGGAAGATGGCAATAAAGAAGTGGTGATCTATATGTTTAGCACCCAAGAGCTGGTGGATGTCTTGGATAAAGAACTGTTGAAAATAGAAGAAGCTATATGAGAAAGAGACACTGAATGAGTGTCTTTTTTTATGGTTGATTTTCCTCAATAAAAAAGCCTCCTCGATCGTGTTGTTTACAAAAACAAACGAACAAGAAGGCTTATCTTAATCCATGATCAGTTGTTAACACTCTTCCGGCGTACCGGTATTCTTCGCTGTTCTAAAAGAAGAGCCGCATCCGCATGAAGCAATCGCGTTCGGATTGTCGATGGTGAAACCGCCGCCCATTAGTGATTGTTTGAAGTCAATGATGGTGCCGTTCATGATATCAAGGCTTTCGGAATCGACAAGGACTTGGATGCCTTGCTGTTCGAACTGCGTGTCTTTCTCTGAAACTTCATGGTCAAAGCCCATTCCGTATGAAAGACCGCTACAGCCGCCGCCTTTTACGCCAACTCGTAGGAACGCATTTTCTTCTTCATGTTCTTTCATCATATCTTTAATCTGCAGTGCAGCATCTTCTGTAATGGTTACTGGTGTACTCATGATCATCCCTCCTTTTGACTGGATGTTTCTTTTCAATTATAAACGTGATGGTGCCTTTTCTCAAATAAATGGTTTACAAATAAAATGTGCCGTCACAAATCGTTTCAGCAGGTCCTGTCATGAGCACATGCTCATTGTCTTTCCAGCGAATGATGAGATCTCCGCCTGCTAAGTGAACCGTCATGTCCGTTTCTTTTTTCGCCTGTCCATTCACAATCGTGGATACGGCCGCCGCACAAGCTCCCGTTCCGCAGGCTTGAGTAATGCCAGACCCTCTTTCCCACACGCGAAAATGCAGTTCTGTTTCACTGACCACTTCTACAAATTCTACATTGACGCCTTCTGGGAACATGTCATGTTTTTCGATGATTGGTCCAACTGTATCAAGCGGTGCCTTTTCAATGTCCTCTAAATAAAAAACGATGTGCGGGTTTCCCATTGAAACAGCCGTTCCGTTTAAGGTCGTCGTGCCAAAATCAAGCGGTTCATTAATCGTTGTGCTTGCTGGTTCACCAAGCATCGGCATTTCTTCTTTTTCAAAACGAGGTTTTCCCATATCAACTGTCACTAAATGTACGTGACCATCCTGCACATGAACGGTCGCTTCAACGAGTCCTGACAATGTTTCAATCTGAAACGTTGTGTCTGTTACGATTTGATGCTCATACACATATTTTGCGACGCAGCGCAGACCGTTGCCGCAATTTTTACCCTCTGATCCATCATTATTGAAAATGCGCATTTTCACAGGTGCAATATCTGATGGACAAATGAGGATCATACCATCTGAACCGATTCCTGTATAAACAGAAGACACGCGGATTGCTATCTCTGATAGCTGCTCTTCTGGAAGCTGTTCCTTCATCTGATTGACGTAAATATAATTATTTCCTAATCCGTGCATTTTCGTGAATTGAAATGATGTCATGAGCGTCCTCCAAAAATGTTGTTTCTTTATAGTATAAAAGGAGTCGATTCAGGAGACAATCTTATCATCCCCCGTTTTTCATACATAAAAGCTCTTTGCTGCCATGGCAAGGGGCTTTTATTATGCATATGCCTCATTTTCTCTCGTGTGATGCTTCATTTTGAAGATATTTTATTAGCATAACATATTGGATGCGCTTTCTATTAATTCTCCTTGAAAATGGAAACTGAAAGTATGAAAAAAATGCACCTCATGACCCATGTGGTGCATTTAAAACATCTCATTTTCCTCTATAAAAGCATAAATACGCTCGACTAGCTGCTCTGCATTTTCTCCTGAAACAAATTCTCCATTCACGAGTGCAAATGGGGAGTCCATACATTTGCCGCAGTAGCTTAAACAGCCGTATTCCATAACGTCTAGGTTTGGGTCTTTATCAAGCTTCTCTTTTGCTTCTTGAGACCCTTGCGCAAGATTACTTACACAAAATTCGATCAGTGGGAACACTTTGCTTCACCTCACATTGCTTTACCATCCTACCGAAATTCCTTCTATTAGTCAAAACATGAGCTTCACCTGTATCGTTACGCCTATTACTCGTAAAATGTTTTACTATTTAGGACTAACTAATGAATATGTAGGTTATTTTGAAACAATTATTGTGGTTTCACAGTAAATTCGATATAATTTTATTTGGTATTTTAACTTAAAGTTTTTTAGTATAAGTGTTTTTCAATGTCTACGGGGAAAAGGAGAATCGTCATGAAAAATTTAGTCTTGATCGGCGGAGGTTACGGGAATATGCGGGTTCTCCACCGCTTATTGCCAAATCAATTACCTGATGATGTTACTATCACATTAATTGATCGAAATCCTTACCACTGTTTAAAAACAGAATATTATGCACTCGCTGCTGGAACGATCTCTGATCATCACATCCGAGTATCTTTTCCAGAGCATCCGAAGCTGGATATTCAATATGGGGAAGTAGAAAAAATTGATATTGAAAACAAACAGATCTTATTCAGCGACCGTGAACCCATTCCTTATGACGACACGGTGATTGGACTCGGCTGTGAGGACAAGTATCATAATGTCCCTGGTGCGAAAGAACATACATACAGCATTCAAACCATTGATCAGTCAAGACATACGTATAACAAATTAAACAATTTGGGTGCAGGTGCAACGGTTGGTATCGTCGGTGCTGGACTTAGCGGGGTAGAGCTAGCCAGTGAATTAAGAGAAAGCCGTGCTGATTTAAACATTATTCTTTTTGACCGCGGAGAGCTGATTCTATCAAGCTTCCCAAAAAGATTAAGTTTATATGTGCAAAAGTGGTTTGAAGAAAATGACGTAAAGATCATTAACTGTGCCAATATTACGAAGGTTGAAGAAGGTGTTGTTTACAACCATGATGACGCCATTGAAGCAGAGGTCACCGTATGGACAGCAGGCATTCAGCCAAGCAAAGTGATACGAGAGATGGATGTTGAAAAAGACGCACAAGGCCGCGTCGTACTAACACCTCATCACAATCTCCCCGGAGATGAGCACGTCTATGTCGTGGGTGATTGCGCAAGCTTGCCGCATGCCCCAAGTGCACAGCTTGCCGAGGCGCAGGCAGAACAAATTGTCCAATCTCTGCAAAAACGCTGGAAAAACGAGCCGCTTCCTGAGGCTTATCCTCAGTTTAAGCTAAAAGGTGTCTTAGGCTCTTTAGGGAAAAAAGCCGGCTTTGGCTTAGTAGCAGATCGTCCACTTATTGGCCGTGTACCAAGACTTCTAAAATCCGGACTCCTTTGGATGTACAAGCATCACAATGGCTAACATCATGTGAAGCTCCTTCATGACGAGGGAGCTTTTTTCTATGAAACGGCATGTGCCGATGAACGGGTCAATTTAATCGGAGCAAGGGCAAGGATGCAGTCTTTACGAAACGTTCTCATCGTCTTTTTTGATAAACAATACGCTTGAATGAGCTGGTCCGTTTGACGGTGGACAATGATTTTACGCTTCGTGCACTCTCCGTTTTTCTTCATATAAATCATCTCAATTGGTATTTGCTGATGAAGAGATTGTTTCAGTAAATAATTCATGATGCTCACGCTCCTTTCATTTGATTATAATCGAACAAACGTTCTTTTTCAACCTAAAAAGGAACGTTTGTTCGATTTATTTTTGAAAAAAAGAACAGTTTATTCACTGCTCTTCTTGTATCCGTATTTCTCCATTTCTTGATAGATGTCTTTTAATTTTGGATTGCCCTCTCCGACAATTTGATCTTCTACTAAGACAAGCGGATAAAAGAATTCATCATCAAGAATTCGTTCAGACAATTCCTTTTGGTGTTCGTTTTCTGGTGGGTGCTCAATATCAATATATGTGATGCGAAACGGCTGATTCGGATATTTTCGTTTTAATGCTGCATCTAACCACTCAAATGTATCTTTTGAAGAAGGCAGATTCACGCAGCTAGCGCAAAGTACATCTCTTCCATATACATAAAGATCGACGGTTTGATTCATTTGGCAAGCCCCCTATTCTTTCTTTATTTTAGCTGAATTTTCTGTATGAAAAAAGTCAAAATCACTTTTTGTTTCAAGATGAGTTTGTGCTATAATGAGAAGGAAACTTTGAAACCAATCAATAGATTTTTATCGTCCAGATGAATATAATGGTGATATGTTGTGAAAGGAGCGATTATATCCAATGACTGAAGTCGAAATGAAAGACCAAGTACAGGAAGTACTGGACAAACTTCGTCCATTTCTATTACGTGATGGTGGAGACTGTGAGCTTGTAGACATTGAAGATGGCATTGTGAAATTACGTCTTCTTGGTGCATGCGGCAGCTGCCCAAGTTCAACCATTACATTGAAAGCCGGTATTGAGCGCGCATTATTAGAAGAAGTGCCTGGCGTTGTAGAAGTTGAACAGGTTTTCTAATTCATATATGACATGAAAACGACCCGAATTTGGGTCGTTTTTTTCAGTATTAGCCTTTTTCAGCGTGATATGAAAACCCTTGAATTCTAGGAAGGACGAGTACTGGCGCGGAGCGAATTGATATTCGTGAGCACCAGCACGCAGGACTGACACGGAATGCGAGGGTTTGTCATCACGCTGAAACGACCCGATTTGGGTCGTTTTTTTATTATTAGCTTAACTTCTCTCTAAACCAGTCCTTTATAAAGGTCAGTCTTTGAATACGCTGCCCCGGATGTCCGCTTCTGGATAAATCATGAGAAGCTTTCGGGAATTTGACGAGCCTTGTGTCTTTCCCAAGCTCCTTCAGTGCTACAAAAAGCTGTTCTGCTTGATCAACTGGGCAGCGATAGTCTTCGTCGCTGTGCAGGATGAGAAGCGGCGTGTTCACCTGTTTCACATACTTGAGCGGCGAACGATCCCATAGCTTATCGACTGAATCATAAATATTCCCATCAATCTGCCATCTTGTGAAGTAATAACCGATATCACTGATGCCATAGAAGCTAATCCAGTTTGAAATGGACCGCTGTGTGACGGCTGCGTGAAAACGGTCGGTCTGTCCGACAATCCAGTTGGTCATAAAACCGCCATAGCTGCCGCCTGTCACTCCAAGTCTTGTCTCATCAAGGAAATCATAGGCTTTCAGCACATGATCAACAGCCAGCATGACATCCTCATAATCAACGTCACCATAGCTCCCTCTCACACGGTCGGTAAACATTTGTCCGTATCCATGACTGCCATGAGGATTGATATATACGATGGCATAGCCTTCAGCGGCGAGCATTTGAAATTCATGAAAATACGTATAACCATACATGGCATGCGGTCCGCCATGAATTTCTAAAATAAGCGGATAAGTCTTCCCCTCTTCCATTTGGGAGGGCTTCATAAACCAGCCCTGCACCTCGTCGCCTTCTTTTGACTGAAACGAAAATGGCTCTGGTACCGATAGGACATGCTCCTTGAGGAATTCATCATGCTCGAACGTGATTTGCTTTAGATCCGCCTCCCCTAATGTCAGCTCATACAGCTCACTTGGTGAAACGGGTGACAGTCGGCTAAGCAATAATTTGGATTCATCTGGATGAAGGCTGAAGTTTGTGATATGTTCTGCCTCTAATCGAACAGGATAGGCTAAGCCTTCAACAGAGAAATAATAAATCCCTGTACTGCCTTGATCAGAAACAAGTGCATAAAATCCCTGGCTATCCTTTGTCCACTGCGGAAGCTGATTGGCTTCGCCCATAACGCTATCCCCTGCCATACAGTTGCCCACATACATATCGAGCATTTCTGACAACTGAACGACATTTCCCTCCTTCAGATCATACAGCCATAATGCTGGGAAAGTAGCATTTTGAAATTCGCGCTCATGTCCGATATACACGAGGCTTTCTCCATTAGGAGCAAAAGACATGGTAGAATAAGCGCCTGATGATTGTGTGATTTTCTTTGTCGTACCATCCTCTAATGATCGGAGGCACACGTCACTTATGTAAGGTTTCTGAGGATTTGATTGAATATAGGCAAGCCATTTCCCGCAAGGAGAGAGCATGTGATTCACATGATGATGCTGCCCGCTTGTGACAGCCTCTACCTCTCCTGAGTGAGTATCCACTTGAATGATCTGCGTAAAACGCCCATCTAAAAAACCTCTGCCATCTGCTTTATAGGTCAAATCATCATATACCGCAGGAGCGAACTCATCTCGCTCTTCCTTCTTTTCATCATGAACAGATTCTGATGGTTTCAGTGACACAGCCGCATAAATGAAAGCTCCATCTAGTGAAAAGACAGGATGAGATACCCCGTAAGGAATCGCCGTTAAGGTGCGCACACCGCCTCCCTCGCTCTGAATCAGTGCAAGCTGGGGAGTTCCCTTTGGCTTTTGCAAAATAAACGCAAGCTGCCTGCTGTCTTTTGACCACACTGGCTGATGATGCTTTCCATCCTCAAATGTCCATTGTGACAGCTCCTCTGTCTCTTCATCTCGAACCCATAAATGGATGTTGTAATCGTCCTTTTTGTCATTCACCGTGACCTTTGTAAAAACCGCCTTTTTTCCATCTGGTGAATAAACCGGATGAGAAACAGAAACAATCTTCGTTAAATCTTCTGCTGTCATCAGTTTCTTCATGAATGTATCTCCTCCTTTTATGCATAAAAAATAGTTCGATCCTCTAAATAATAATCCCTGCTTCATTTTATAAAAACAAGAATAAAAAAAGAACGTGCATTTTTACAGCACGTTCTCAGGTTATTGAAAAAGGGCTAAAATGATCTTTATTTTAGCTCTTTTTCTTCTTTTCAGCGTGATAGAAAACCTTTGCAGCCCTAGGAAGGACGAGTACTGGAGCGGAGCGAATTAATATTCGTGAGCACCAGCACGCAGGACTGACGGTTTGCCTACACGCTGGAAATTGCATTTTTACAGCACGTTCTTTACTTGATTGACAGGATCATGCTCCACGACAACACCTTCTACTGGTACTGTCAGCAAATCTACTTCACAATGCGGGAAGTTTTGGGCAAGCTGCTTTTTCAGCGCTTCTCCCTTCCCTTTTTCAACTAAGGTTAAGATTGTCGGACCAGCACCGCTTAATGCCGTTCCATACGCTCCTTTTAGCGAAGCGACATGCTCTACTTTCGACAGCTCTGGGACGAGCATTGTACGGTAAGGTTGATGAAATAAATCCTTATTCATCATTTCTCCAACAAGCGGCCAGTTTTGCGTCATTAATGCCGCAACAAGCACGTTGCTCACAGCACTCGCACTGACGGCATGTTTATAGGAAAAATCCTCTGGCAGGACATCACGGGCATCCTTTGTCAGCACTTCATAAAAAGGAATCACGACAACAACATCTATATCCACATGCTGCACTTTGACAGCATGTGTCTTGTCTTCTTCATGAAGACCAATCAGTAAACCTCCGAATAAAGAGGCACCCGCATTATCTGGATGGCCTTCTACCTCACTTGCAAAAAAGAGCTTTTGATCATCCGGCATATTTAATTCGAGAAGCTGATTGGCTAGCTCAATGGCTGCCACAATTGCAGCAGCACTGCTTCCCAGCCCCCGTGCCAATGGAATATCACTCCACACTTTGACATAAACAGGCGGGAGTGTTTTTCCAAAGTGATCTGCGACCTTTTTGGCTGTTTGATAAATGAGGTTGTCGGTGCCTGATGGAATCCCAGACACGACATCTGTTTCTGCTTCAAACAGCCAGCTATCATGGTCATAGACCGATAGCTTTAAATAGCGGCTGAGCGCCATTCCAACTGAATCAAAGCCTGGTCCTAAATTGGCAGTGCTTCCCGGTACTGTGATTGAAAAAAGCATGGAGGCTTTACTCATACGCGCGCGGCCTTTTCTAAGTGTTCAAGAATTTGGTCTTCATCTGCATCAAGTGTGACCGGCTTGATTTGTGAAATATCAATGGCCGTATTCGGATCTTTCAATCCGTTGCCTGTTAATACCGCAACAACTTTACTGCCTGGCTTGATTTCTCCGGATTTCACCTGCTTTAGCACTCCTGCGATAGACGCACATGAGCCTGGCTCTGCAAACACGCCTTCTAACCGTGCAATCAATTGATATGCATGAAGAATTTCTTCGTCTGTCACTTCATCAATCTTTCCGTTTGATTCATCTGCCGCCGCCACAGCTTGTTTCCAGCTTGCAGGATTTCCGATACGGATGGCAGTTGCCACAGTTTCTGGCTGTTCAATCACTTCATTTCGCACGATCGCTGCTGCACCTTCTGCTTCAAAGCCGCGCATGACAGGCAGCCCAGTTCCTTTTTTCTCATGGTATTCCTTGAAGCCTTTCCAGTAGGCAGTGATGTTTCCTGCATTTCCAACAGGAATCGCCAGTACGTCCGGAGCCGAGCCTAGCTGCTCACAGATTTCAAATGCCGCCGTTTTTTGTCCTTCAATTCGGTACGGATTGACAGAGTTCACAAGGGCAATCGGCGATTTTTCACAGATGCTGCGGACGATTTTCAGTGCATCATCAAAGTTACCGTCAATCGCAATGATCTCTGCTCCGTACATCACAGCCTGTGCAAGCTTGCCAAAGGCAATTTTTCCGTCTGGAATGATGACGATACATTTCATATCAGCACGGGCTGCATAAGCCGCTGCCGCTGCAGAAGTATTCCCTGTCGAAGCACACATGACCGTATCATTGCCTTCTTCTTTTGCCTTTGCAACAGCCATGACCATCCCGCGGTCCTTGAAAGAGCCTGTTGGGTTGACGCCTTCTGTTTTCACATGAAGCTCAATCCCTAGTTTTTCCGAAAGCTTGGCGAGGTGGATCAGCGGGGTATTCCCTTCATTTAATGTTAGTTTTGGTGTTGATTCGTTTACTGGTAAGAATTCTTGGAATTCTTCAATAAGTCCATTCCACTTCATCAGCTTAAACCGTTCCCTTCTACTCGGTACGTGCTCTTCACTTGAACCACCACGTCGAGATCGTTTAATTTTTGCAGGATATTTGAGAAATCTTCTTCTGAGGTCTGGTGTGTAATAATCACAATTTCAGCCAGCTCATCATGCCCTTTCACAGGAAGCTGAAGGATCTTTTCAAAGCTGATGCCTCTTTCAGAAAAAATAGATGTAATACGGGAGAATGCCCCGACTTGATCTCTAACATGAATTCTTAAAAATTGCTGAGCAAATACTTCCGATGGTGATTTGATCTTTTTCTCAAACTGCGGTGCGATAAATCCGCTTCCGTTTACGCCAAGACGCATGTTTTTCATGACTGCGACTAAGTCTGATACAACAGCGGTTGCCGTTGGCAGACTTCCAGCTCCAGGTCCGTAAAACATCGTTTCTCCTACAGCACTCCCATAGACATACACCGCATTGAATTCATTGTTGACCGATGATAACGGATGGTGATCAGGGAGTAAGGTTGGCTGGACACTAACTTCTACTTTTTCTCCGTCTCGCTGGGCAATTCCGATGAGCTTCATTGTGTAGCCAAATCGTTTACTGAAATTAATGTCTTCATCAGAAACGTCAGAGATGCCCCTGACCTTTACATCCTCTAATTCCACATTCATGGAAAATCCGAGTCTTGCAAGAATCGCCATTTTCCTTGCTGCATCTAGTCCTTCTACATCAGCTGTTGGGTCTGCTTCTGCAAAGCCAAGATCCTGCGCTTCTTTTAAGACATCTTCATATGCGCTTTTATTGACGTTCATTTTCGTTAAAATAAAATTCGTTGTGCCGTTCACAATCCCCATCATCTTCGTAATTCGGTCAGAGGCTAATCCTTCCTCCAGCGTACGCAGAATCGGAATTCCTCCGGCGACACTTGCTTCATAATAAAGATCACAGCCATTTTCTTTCGCAACATGTAAAAGCTCTGTTCCGTAAAGTGCCATTAAATCTTTATTGGCGGTAATAACATGCTTCTTCTCATTTAACGCATCTATTAAATATTGTTTTGTCTCTTCAATGCCGCCCATCACTTCAATAATGACGTCAATCTCTGGATCTCTAATCACATCGTATACTTCAGTTGTGAAGACCTCTCTTGCCACATCCACATCTCTCTTTTTATCAGGATTGCTTACAAGTACTTTTTGTATTAATACCGGACAGCCGATCTGGTGCATTAATTTATCCTGATGATCTTGGATAATCTTGACGACACCGCTCCCCACTGTTCCTAATCCTAATAGTCCAACTCGAATTGCCTTCACCTGAAATTCCACCTTTCTCCGTCAATGTCCTCTCTAAAAAGACATTTGTTAACCTAACACAGACATTCAATGTACACACATTATAAAGGGGTATCCTCATTTTGACAAGGTAATAAAATATGAGATTGTGAGAATGAAACCGCTTAATAGCTATTTATATCAAGATTCTATATTTTCAAAATATTTTTGTCAGAAAAGCTCTCGAAACTCAGGGAGCCTGATATGATGAACGAACCGGCGTTTTAGCTTGCTGACCTTGTAAGATAAGCGCAATATTTTCAGCACATAAACGCATCATCGTTTTTCTCGTTTCGACACTTGCACTGCCAATATGAGGGAGAACCGTGACGTTACGTAATGTTGTTAGCGGATGAGATGGGCTGACAGGCTCCTGTCTAAATACATCCAGACCAGCGCCGGCAATTTTTCCTGTCGTGACTGCCTCATATAAAGCATCCTCATCCACAGTCTGTCCTCTTGATACGTTAATAAAATAAGCAGAGTTCTTCATCAGATCAAATGCCTTTTCATTAAATATGTCTTTCGTTTCTGGGGTTAACGGCGTCAGGCAGACAATGAAATCAGACTGCGTGAGCAAGTCCTCAAAAGCCGCATAGGTCACGCCGAGCTGCGCTTGTGCCTCTGGCTTTCTTGACCGGTTATGGTACAGCACTTTCATGTCAAAACCTGCTGCCCGCTTGGCAAGCGCTGTTCCGATGCTGCCCATGCCGACAATTCCAAGGGTTTTGTGATGAACATCAGCTCCTGCAAGAAGAAGCGGGCCCCAGCCTGTCCAATTTCCTTCCTTAATCCAATCACTCGCCTCGACAATCCGTCTCGCTGATGCCATCAGAAGGGCAAAGGCTAAATCAGCCGTGGATTCCGTTAATACATCAGGCGTATGACAAATGGTGATGTTGCGCTTTTTAGCGGCTTCAAGATCAATATTGTCATAACCCACAGCAAGGTTTGCGATCACCTTAACATGTGGAGCCTTTGATAAAAGGGCTTCATCTACTTGATCTGACAGCATGGTGAGAAGCGCATCCGCTTTCGCTGCTTGTTTTTCTAATTCTTCTCGTGGACACGACTCATCTTCGCTTGGCCACATCTCGATATGAGCGACTTCTTTTAGTGGTGTAAGTGATGCTTCATCCAGCTTTCTTGTGATATAGACATAAGGTTTCGTCAAGAAGAACACTCCTTTGATTGATTTCTTTAAGCATAACGAAAAACGCCTCAAGAGAAAAGAGACGTTTCATCTGTTCACTGAAACTTCAAATCAGTGGACCTGTGATCCAGCCAACAGGTGGAATGAGGCTCCCGCCGCTTCGCATGGCACTCATTTCTTGAAAGACCTTTAGAAAGTATTCATAGCGATTGGCATCATTTAAGACGTAATCTAGCCGTTCTTCATAATATGATTTTTCAGTTTCTCCCGACATGTAGTAGCCTTCCACAATTTCAAAATAATGAAGCGGGAACAACAAGCGGCTGTATAACAAACGCTTAGAAAAAGAAGAAAGTGGTGTCACCTGCTCATATTGCTGAAGAAAGGAAAAACCCTCTTCAATTAAATCTTCCTTATGCTGGACAAAGGTTTCTCTTAAGTATTCGGCAATATCCCGGGTTGGATGATCAAAGACCCAATCTACAGGTAAACGAAGCGGCTGCTCATGCGGCCACGTCCTCCGCGAAAAACGCTGGTGGCAGACAGTGCCTGAGTCGCATTCTTTCGGTTCATCATCCAGCTCAGTATCTACTAAATATTGAATGGCGTTTTCCGTTAATCCTAGATAATACGGAAAGGATTCGATGAATTTTTTTTCAAACCGTTCCAGTGGTTTTTGGTGCATTTGCTGCATCCAAAAGCCTTCAAGCTGATCTAACCGTTTTGCCCACAATTCCTTCCAGGCTCCCACTCGTTTTGTTTCAGACACCTCATATGGAAATCCTCTTCCCCTGACATGAAAGGCCGCCAGCTCTGACGCCTGTTGAAACGAACGGCTTGAGATCGGCGGTGCTGCCTTTAGTAAAGCATACAGCTCCTTTCCATGAGTAAAGGTGGGCTTCTCTTCATTTGTTAATTCAAACACAGCGACGTATGGGTCTCCGGCATTCAGTAAATACTGACTGATATGAAACAGCTCTGTGAGTTCTTCTTCTCGCAAATGAGACACAGGAACAATGATAAAGAGAGCCTCCGACGTTTGAAAGCTCTGATAACTGCCATATGGCATAAGTTGACGCACATCAATACCAAATGTGTGATAAATGGTTTCTTTCATGTTTTCACCTGCGTTCATATGATCGATCTCTTATCATATCTTAGTCGCAGGTTGAGGGATTTATGAATACTATTTACTATCCGAAGCTTTTTACACGTTGTGGACAAATTACGAGGATTGGGTGAGGAATATATGCCACATCATCATGAGATGAACGAAGTAGAAAAAACAGCAAGACGCCGTTTACAAGAACGAGGCGTATCCATTCAAGATATAGCAGACCTTGTCTACTTTTTACAGGAAAAATATCATCCTGGCTTAGACATGACAGAATGCATCCACAATGTGGAGCGTGTCATCGCAAAACGAGAAGTCCAAAATGCGATATTAACAGGCATCGAACTAGACGTACTCGCCGAGCAAAAAAAACTGACCGAGCCGCTTCAGTCTATTCTAGAAACAGACGAAAGCCTGTATGGTGTTGATGAAATTTTATCGTTTGCTATCGTCAATATTTATGGTTCGATTGGCTTTACGAATTACGGATATATCGATAAAGAAAAACCAGGAATTCTCGGGACACTCAACGATAAATCCACAGGAGAGTGCCACACCTTTTTAGATGACATTGTCGGCGCCATTGCTGCTGCAGCATCAAGCAGGCTGGCACATAGTGCGAGAAATGTGGAATAAAGCAAAAAAGAGGACGCGCGCATAACGCTTGTCCTCTTTTTTTATGATCATCGCTCAATCCACTCTGATAATGAATCAATGACATAGGTTGGCTGTTTGTCATATTTCTGAAGCAGCTCTTTTGTTGTCACGCCTGTATGAACGAGTAATGTGTCCATTCCTGCATTCATCCCTGCCATAATATCCGTATCATAGTTATCGCCCACCATGAGCGTCTCAGACACATCGGTCCCGAGCACCCGCATGGCTTGTTCCATGATGATGGATTCTGGTTTTCCGATAAATGTTGGCTGGACTGTAGTGGTAACGGTCAATACAGATGTTAACGAGCCGTTGCCTGGCAAAAGCCCTCTTTCTGTTGGAATAGCAATGTCTCCATTTGTTGAAACAAATTGTGCGCCTTGACGGATGGCAATCGCACCGACTGCGAATTTTTCATATGTAATGTCGCGGTCAATTCCAACAACAACGAAATCAGCGTCTTCCTGACCAAACGTCAGCCCTTTTTCTTCAATGGCCTGCTTGATTCCTTCTTCACCGATGACATAAACAGACGCGTCTTTCTTTTGTTCGGCAATATAATTGGCTGTTGCCATACTTGTTGTAAAGACTTGTTCTTCTGTTGCTGGGATATTGAATGAAAAAAGTTTTTCTGCTACCTGCTTTGGCGTGCGTGACGAGTTATTCGTGACAAACAAGTAGGGAATGTTTAGCTCATTTAACTTTTGAACAAATTGACCTGCTTCTTCAATCTTTTCTGTTCCTTTATACATCGTCCCGTCTAAATCAATTAAATAGCCTTTGTATTTCATGATGCTCACATCTCCAATGGTTTATTTAAATGCTGATACTGGGCCAAGCTCCTGCTCTAAGTAGGTACGGATGCGGTTTGGGAAAACCTGTAGCGCATGCTCAACCTCGCTGATCACCTGCAGCAAGTCGTGATGAACCACTTCTTGGTATTGCTGTACAAGTGTTTTACGGCACGAGACAAGCTTTTTCAACTGACTGCCTTCCTCTTCTGGTACAACCTTTTCATCAACAAGAATATCCATGATGTCATCATAGCTTCCTGGATCACGCATAATAAAGCCATCAATCATGTCATTTCCTGTATCAAGAATACATTCGACGAGCAAATGAACAATTCGTTCCAGCGCTTTTTTCTCTAGTGGACTTGTCCATGTTTGATGACTACGCATCAACTCATATTGATCCTCGAAAAAACGTAATGTCTCTTCAATTTTTTTTCTGTCTACGAAATACATCATGACGCTCCCCTTTGCGTTATTTTCTGATTCGTTTTAAGACAAAATAGGCACAGCCAAAATTACAGTATTCATAAATGTATTCATCGAGTGTGCTGATTTTTGTATCAAATGTGGCCTTTTGGTTTTGGTCATCAAAGAACCCCTTCAATCTCAGCTGATTGTAGCCCCAGTCCCCCACAATATAATCGTACTTATTTAAAATATCTGAGTACCTTGCTTTAAACGCTTCTTCATCAAAACCGTCTTTAATATCTCTTACAAGATCAAAAGTAGCATTTTGAATGACGATCATCTTCTCACCTCTTTTTAAACGATCCATCTTTAATGATAATTCATTGGAAGAACTCCATCAATTGCTAAAGCATGTTTTTTCCGTTTTAGCCGAAGCTAAAGAAAAAAGGAGGTCACTTTTATGAAGAAACAACTGACAGCCGCGATTCTTCTCAGCATGCTTTTAGGCGGGTGCGGCTTTCAATCAGGTATGAACCGGCAAGTGGATGAAGATTCTTCAAGTAAAACCATCCGTTTGTCGGATCGTCATGAAGGGAATAATTCCAACATGCCAGAAGCAGACACAAACAGAGCAGGATATGTTCGTTATCAGCGCCAGCAAGTAACAGATCAGAAAGAAAGAACACCTGCTTTAAATCGCGAGCATCTTGCCCACGTTATTACAAGTTTAACTGTGCAGCTGCCAAACATCAAAGATGCAGCCACACTTGTGACAGATGAGGATGCACTGATTGTGTATCGAACAGGCAACAAAAACCGGGATGAATCTGCCGATCAAGTAAAGAAAACGGCGGTTTCTGTTCTCCCTCGTTATTATCATGTATACGTCTCTGATAATCCAGAGCACTTTCAATCCATTACCAATTTTTCACGTCTTCAAACCAATTCACGTGATTTTGATCAAATCTTAACCAAAACAATTCAACAAATGAAATATTCTCCTCAAGGTGGGGATATTTCTACGAAAGAAGATGCAAATGGTATGACGAATTCCGACCGTACCATGAGAAGAAATGCCCCTTACGGCCAAAATTAACACGAGAAAAAACGCCAGAGATCTCTGGCGTTTTCTTTGTTATGCTTGCGCCTGACGCTTTTTAGACGCTTCGTTTACTTGTTCATCTGCATGGTAGGAAGAGCGCACAAGCGGTCCAGCTTCACAATGACTAAAGCCTTTTGACATCGCAATTTCTTTCAGCTCTGCAAACTCATCCGGATGATAGTATTTTTGAACTTTTAGATGTTTTTTCGAAGGCTGTAAATACTGACCAATCGCCATAATATCGACGTTGTTAGCAAGAAGATCATCCATCACTTCAATGATTTCTTCCTTCGTTTCACCGAGTCCAATCATAATGCTTGATTTCGTTGGAATGTCGGGCTGCATTTCTTTTGCACGGCGCAAGAATTCTAATGAACGATCATATGTAGCACGCGCACGAACCCTTGGCGTTAATCTGCGAACGGTTTCAATATTGTGATTTAAAATGTCAGGACGTGTGTCCATTAACGTCTTCAAATTATCGTAATTGCCGCCCATATCTGAAGGGAGAACTTCAATTGTCGTAAATGGGCTTTTTCTTCTAATGGCACGAACGGTTTCAGCAAACACACCTGCTCCGCCATCCTTTTGGTCATCCCTTGCAACCGCTGTTATAACAGCATGCTTTAAGTTCATCAAAGCCACTGAATCTGCCACGCGTTCTGGCTCTTGCAGGTCTAGCTCAGTTGGAAGTCCAGTTTTCACCGCACAGAAACGGCATGCGCGCGTACAAACAGATCCAAGGATCATAAATGTAGCGGTTCTTCTCACTGCCCAGCATTCATGAATATTCGGACATTTTGCTTCCTCACAAACGGTATTCAGGTTGTTTTCCCGCATCATTTTTTTCAAACCGGTATAGTTTTCATTCGTATTCAGCTTAATTTTAAGCCAGTCCGGTTTTCTTACGTGCTCTTCCTTCTTTGCCAATTCCATCATCTCCATATGAATTCGTTAAAGGTGCATCTACAAAAATCTTCCTGCTATATACGATGGATGCAGCTAAGAAGCTGCAAAAAATTGAATCTTCGGCCTAAAGCCTTTTCTTTAGACACTTTAACATAGTACAGATTGAACAACAAGGGAATGAGCTGCAAAAATACCCAAAAGCCTCCTAAAAAAATCACAAGAAAATTACTAACATTTTCTTCTTATGAAATAGGGTGATCTAACCACACTAAACGGTAGAAGACGATGCTTGATGAAAGGAGATGGACGTTTGTGAAAGTGGTTTTAGCCATCATAATCGCTCTTTCAATGCTCCCTTTACCTGTTCATGCACAAGGGGAAGGCAAGCAGCCAGATGTACTAAAGCAGCGAATGGCACTATACGAAAAAGTCGCCATCACGACACAGGTTCCATGGTATGTACTTGCTGCGGTTGATCAGTATGAGCACAATATTCGAAAAAGCAGAAGAGATTTACCGAAACAAAAAGGCGTCATTGGTATCTACATTCCCCGGGAAATGTGGATCGGCCCTGAAAACCCGAATAAGCAGGATACCTCTCCTTTAAGCATTAAAGTGTTTGATGGAATTGGACTTGATGGAAACGGGGATGGAAAAGCGAACAGCGATGACGATGAGGATGTATTATTCACGTTTGCTCAATACTTGCTTCATTACGGCAACAGCATTGATCAATTAAAAATTGCTTTATGGGACTATTATGGACGAGATCAAACCGTTGGAATCATTTCATCTTTTATGAAGCTATATCAGCACTATGGTCATCTTGACCTCGGAAAGCACGCTTTCCCTCTTCCAGTCGGAGCTGACTACAGCTACCGGAGTACATGGGGAGATGCAAGAGGATTTGGAGGCAGAAGAATTCATGAGGGTACGGATTTATTTGCCCATTATGGACTTCCCGTTCGTGCGACATCGTATGGTGTGATTGAAATGAAAGGCTGGAACCGCTTTGGCGGCTGGCGGATTGGGATTCGAGATATTCATAACCATTATCATTACTTCGCTCATTTAAATGGCTTTGCAAAAGGACTCAAAGCAGGTCAAATTGTTGAACCCGGACAGGTCATTGGATCTGTCGGAAGCTCCGGTTATGGCCCTCCAGGCACAGCAGGAAAATTTCCGCCGCATCTTCACTATGGCATGTATAAAGACAATGGCAGAACTGAATGGTCTTTTGATCCATACCCTCATTTAAGGGCGTGGGAAAGAGCTGAGCGGAAACGACATTAAAGAAAAGGAGAAGTTTAGCGTTTTCGCACTCTTCTCCTTTTTCATGTCTAAGCAAGTTACTGCTCATTTTTCTCCTTCAAACCTAAAATTAAAAATAGAATTCCCATGATGAGAAAAATGAAATACACAACTGTTACTTCCAATGGAATCATGTCAAACATACCTCTAAAAATATCGATACTTAAACTTTCATTTCTGAGCAGTAAAATGGATGCTGTGATATATTTAGCACTAAATACTATGGCAAAAACCAAAAAACAAATACCACTTACATAAAGTTTCTTCATAAAGCTGCTCCCCCTAATAACAATTAAAATTGATCATGACACATTCATCCATATGGAATCAAGTAGTGAATGAGGTTTTTATTTACAATGACTGCACATCAAAAAACAGCCCAATCATTCCTTGGGCTGTTATTCTTTCTTCTCCTTTTTCTCTGGGAGAACAATCGATGGAGCGCCTGAGTTCGTTCCGCTGCCATTGTAATAATCTGGTACGTCTCCTTGAACGGCTTGGATGGAGACGGGAACTGAGTTTTTGACCACGATTGTTTCAGATGCAAACGGGATAATGACTCTCACCTTGACCTCGATTAGAACACTAATATCAATCAAGGCATTGTTGATGCCATAAGGCTTAATGTTTTTTTCAACGTCCGTATGCGGATCACCAATGACACTAAACCGTACAGGCACTTTTGGTCCTAGGTTGGCGATGAGTGCATTTCCGGACGCTTGCCCAAGCGGAATGTTATATATAATGCCATCATGTCCATCTGTTTGATCCTTTAATGCTTCTTTTGCCTCTTTTTGAAAGTTCCCCTTTTCAATGTCCTCTAAATTTTTTTGAAGATGACGTGACAGGTCAGCCATTGCTTTCGATGTTGCCTGCGCATTAAAATCGATGGTCGTTACTTTTCCGTTCTCACTTGTATTCATGACCACCATATCCTTCATATTCTCCTGATCGTCTGCAAAGTCTTGGACGGAATATTGAATCAGATGATTGGCGATACGTTCTGTTTCTAGTTCAGCAATGTGAATAAGGGTTGGTTTAATGGAGCGGTTAATAAAAAATAGACTAATGACGGTTGAGAGTACAAAGAATAAGATGGCAAGCAGCATGACGTATCGGAATGGCAAAGGGCCCTTTTTATAGGGGCGATAGCGGCGGTTCATTCTCAATAAAAAATCCCCCCTTCTCCACTACAAGTGTATGCAGACAGGCGGGGGGATAGGAATCATCTCTCCATTTTATTTGACCATTTTTAATAAGGCGTCTCTTCCAATGGTTCCAGCTGTAATGCCTAACGCTTCTGCAGCGTATGTCACAGATTCTAAAGGGGCATCAAGCAATTGCTCTATCGTTCTCACACCAACTGCTCTCCCTGCGATAATGCCTCTATCTGCAAGCTTTTCATTTAAGAGCCCGACATCCAGTGCACCGCACATGATATATCCATGTTCATTTGTCACTGCCATAAAATTCGTTTTCGGCAGTTTGACGGTGACGGCTGTAAAGGAATGTCCATCGATTGTTATAGGTGTTAAATTCACCAAATCCCTTCACTCCTCTCATCACAATCTATGTGACAAGAGGGCGAGTGTTGTTAGGCTATAGCGGATTTCATGTGGCTTCCTTCAGGCGCCAAGTAAGCACATCACGTAAAAATTCCGGCATGAAATATTCAATGTGTTCATGGTCACGGATATGAGGAAATAGAGAGCCTAATGTATACATATCGACTGTGCCAACCGTATATAAGGCGTCTTTTCTGATCAATTGATCGTGCACAAAAACATCCTTTACCCGTTTGGTTTCGCCTTCTTCTACTGTATAAGTGAGGCCGCTATACAACATTTTCCCCATCAGTTCACCTCTAAAGCCAAAGCCCTTGATGCGTAGCTGTTCCATTTTTTCTTCACATGCACGCCGAACGGTTTCGATGAGCTGTTGACCGGAAAGCGTCACCCTAATTGGGTTAATGGGATGCGGGCAGATTCGATGGACTTCTTCTCTTGTCACGATTCCTGCCTCTAATGAATCAAGCACCATGCCTGCATTCATCATGCCGATATCTGCCCCGCACCAATCTTTAATGGCATCTGTTAAGAGCTGCGGAAGCGGGGATTCATCAAACCACTTCGTTTCTAGCCTTGATTCAATCGCTGTTACTTTCTCCTGCATGAGGGCTTTCGCTCTTCTCTCTGCTTGGTGTAAGGTAGTGATCGCTTCATCTGATTCACTGATCAGCTGATCCACTGACTGCACCGTTGCTTTTTTCTCGATTAACTCTTTGCTCGCTGTATCAATGGTCAGCTCGACACAGCCAATATAATGCCCATACTTTTCAGCGCATGCAAGCAGTACCCCATTGTCCATTTCACCCTGTTCTAACAAATGATGCGTGTGTGAGCCTAGGATAATATCGATGTCTGGAAAATCACGGGCGACCTCCCGATCATGGATGATACCAAGATGGGATAAGAGCACAATGATATCCGCTTGTCCCTTCACTTCCTGCAGCATGTCCCGTATGCTGTCAAACGGATCTGTCATCTCCCAGCCCAGCTTTTCATAGACAGGTGTATACGCAATGGTCACGCCTAAGAGACATATTTTCAGTCCGTTTTCCATTTGGATTATATGATAAGGCTTTGCCCACGATGGCCTTTTGCCTTTCTCAAATAAATTAGACAGGATCACTGGAAATTGTGCATGCTCGTACAATTGATCGAGCTGATCATGAGGCAGCGTAATGCCTTCATTATTCCCAATCGTGACCCCATCATAGCCAAGTTGATTGAGAAGCTTGACGTTTACCTTTCCATAATCAGCTTCTGACACAAGGTTCACTCGGTCCATATGATCGCCAATATCAAACAAGAGCATCTGATCGTGAACTTGACGCTTTTCCTCAATATAAGCTGCGATTTTTGGCCAGTTCTCAAAGTGGCTGTGCAAGTCGTTTGTATGATATAACCATAGCTTCTGCAGCATGTTGATCTCTCCCTCAAGTTGTCACTGAACCGTCTCATTCAAATTGAAAGCCGCAGCTCTCATTTAACTAAATAAATCTAACTGCTTCGGAGAAAGGCTTGAATACGTAATATCCAGCAAATCAATCATCTGCTGGCCATTCGTCGCTGCATCTCCGCCGGAGTTATTATTAAACACGACATAGACATCTTTTGATTGCTGATGCAGGATGTCGAGATTCTTTTTCCACTCTTTTAATTCAGCTTCATTATATAAATATAAGTATCGCACTTCACGCCAATTTTCATGATCTGCTGGGTGAAGCCAGCCCTGTTTATTTCTTCCGTGAAAACGGACCAATGTTTTATCACGGTGCGTAGCTTGTATGACTGGCGGAATAGAGCCTTCTCCAACTTGCGGCTCATCACAGACAGAATGAATCCAGCCTTCTTTTTCCATAAAGGACAAGGTCTGCTCATAAAATTCATCTGAGAACCATGTGCGGTTACGGAATTCGAGGGCACACGGAATGTCCCCCATCTTCTCTTTACACCATCTTAAATAAAGGACGTTCTCTTTTTTGCAATCAAACCATGGTGGAAATTGAAATAGAACCATGGCTAGTTTCCCTTCACGAATGAGCGGAGTCAATGAAAGGATAAATGCGTCAAACATCTCTTCCTTCGAAGTAAACGGAATTTCGCCCCTCTGATGACCAGTCATTCCTTGATATGCTTTCACGACAAACTGAAAGGTATCTGGCGTATCCTTGATCCACTTTTCATGATTACGTTCAGGCTGAACTGCATAAAAGCTGGCATCCAGCTCCACAATGGGAAACGTAGATGAATAGTGAAACAGCTTTTGCGCGCTGCCGATTTTCGGCGGATAAAGACTGTCATGGTCACCCCAGCCAGTTAATCCGATATAAATCATGTTTCTCACCTCTTGCCACTTTCATGTATAGACGGCTTCCTCACATGAAAGCCTTTTTCTCTTGGGATACCCATCTTTCTGAAAGAAATTCTTCTGTCTACAACATATCATATTTGCCGGTAATTCTGAATGAAGATGACTGATGGTATGTGATTTTATTATGAGTTCTGTTTGTCATATTAGTTGACAACATTCTATCTAAAATGATGTGAGCTGATAACATAATATATATCAGAGAAGTGAACAGTGATTGTCCATTTATTTATTCATCTTCACCAAGAACTTAAGTTCTCAATAAAGGAGACTTAGTGGATATGAACATAGACGATAACCAGTTTGAAGCATTGCAAAAAATCGCCGAAAAGATTCACAAGCCTGTCTATTTGTGTAACCAGCATGGGCGTCTTCTCTGCAACTCGCACATCACGAGCCCAGATTGGATACGCATTCTCCCCTTTTTCCAAAGCAGGACACCTCATTATTTTTCGATAATAGATACGAAGCAAACCTTTTCTGTCTTTCCGATTGATCTAACCGAACAAACATGCGAGTATGTGATCACCCCTTCCTTCATTCTTCCGCTGGATGAAACACTGCAAGTCATCATTGACCAAGCAGTACACGAAATCTCGATTGCGCGAATGAGACAATATACTGCCCAGCAAACGGCCAAGCGTGCCAGAAATGAAGGGTTTCGCAGATGGATAGAGGGTCCATCGTATTCTCAGCAAGACGCTGCATACATTGCGAAGGCGTTTGGATTAAATGTAGATAGCAGCTATCTATGTATGATCTGTCAGCTTGATCAGTATCATGAGACCACTCATTTTTTGAAGCAGCAACTGATGTTAGAACAAGTCGTTGATCTGCTCGACAGCGCACTTCCAAGCTCTCCTTTCCCTTCCTTTTTATTTGTCAAAGGTGATATGGGCATTGTATTAATGGAAGAGACGAGCAGTTGGTCAGAGATGAGTGAAAGGCTCCTTTCTTTTTTGAAACAGCTGCAGATGCTCGTTAGCATTCAAGTAAATCACACCATTTCCTTTGGCGCGAGCTTGACTAGTTGTCGCATCACCCATCTGTCTGAGGGCTATAGTGAAGCATTAGAAGCGCTTCAAGCCGGACATCTCTCGGCGCAGTGGGAATATATTCAGTTCTATCAGGCAAAGGATGTGCCAGATTTATTAAAGCTTATTCCAGGAAAGGACTTAGTCACGTTTCACCAGATGCACCTTCACCCGTTATATGAAGCCGGTCAAAATCTCCTCCACACCTTATCTGTCTATTTAGAAACGCATTGCCACATTTCAGAAACAGCAAAACGTTTGTCTATTCATCGCAACACGGTCATTTATCGATTGGAGAAGTGTGAGGAGCTGCTTCGGATCAGCTTAAAAGACCCTGAAACCACATTAAGGCTGCGCTTAGCATTACGTATTCAGATGCTTCTTTCACCCCATCCTGATTGAATGTTTTCTTCCGAAGCTTCATATAGTTTGGAGGAGAAAGTGATACACAAGGAGGGATGATAAATGGATGATGAGCTGCGTCACATCCCGCAGCCAATTCGAGAGGATGGCGCTGGTGCCACCGATCTAGGCCCGCGGGACGTCCTTCGAGATATTGAGAACCCAGATATGCTTGTTCCACCTAAAACAGATGCCGGAACCATTCCCAATTTGAAATTTTCATATTCCGATACACATATGCATTTGAATCATGGCGGCTGGTCGAGAGAAATTACGAATCGAGAGCTGCCTGTTTCCACAACGATTGCGGGTGTCAATATGCGGCTGACTCGAGGCGGAGTGCGAGAGCTTCATTGGCATAAGCAGGCTGAATGGGCGTATATGATTTTAGGAAAAGCCCGCATCACCTCTGTAGATGCAGAAGGGCGAAATATGATCGCTGATGTAGCAGAAGGAGATTTATGGTATTTCCCCCCAGGTATTCCGCACTCCATTCAAGGACTTGAGGACGGGTGTGAATTTCTTTTAGTCTTTGATGATGGCGCTTTTTCTGAATTTGATACGTTCACCATCACAGACTGGTTTGCCCATACACCGAAAAACATTCTCTCCGACAATTTTGGCGTTCCTGAGAAGCTGTTTGATGATATTCCGAATAAGCAGCGCTACATGTTTCAAGGCTCTCCGCCAGCATCATTAGAAAGCCAAACGGTATCTGATCCATACGGAAGTATCGAGCCGCCATTTACGTACCAGCTGCTTCGCCAAAAACCGCTGACGACCTCTGGTGGAACTGTCCGCATCGTCGATTCACGAAATTTCCCGGTTTCAAAAACCATTGCAGCTGCGCTTGTTGAAGTAAAGCCTAACGGCATGAGAGAAATGCACTGGCACCCTAATAATGATGAGTGGCAATACTATTTAACCGGTACAGCCAAAATGACGGTCTTTGGAGCCGGGGGCACTGCCCGCACCTTTAATTACAGAGCAGGTGATGTCGGATATGTTCCTTTTGGTATGGGACATTACATCCAAAATATCGGCCAAACGAGCCTTTGGTTTTTAGAAATTTTTAAAAGTGATCGCTTTGCAGATATTTCGTTGAATCAGTGGATGGCCTTAACCCCTCCTCAATTAGTGAAAGAGCATTTGCATGTAGATGATGCCATGATTCGTGCGCTTCATAAAGAAAAATCACCTGTCGTGACATATAAAAGGTGATGACCATTATAAAAAAACCGATCCATCTGTGCTGATCGGTTTTTTATAATTGAATTTTAAGAAATTGCAGAAGGATGCTGCACTTTTTTTCCCCACACGATGGATGCAATGAAGCTTATGCAAAGCACCAGTGTTCCAAGCATAAAAGGAAACTCGATATTCACATCAAATAAAATCCCCGCAAGGCTCGGTCCGACAATATTGGCAAGGCTCATAAAGGATGTATTGAGGCCGCCCGCTACTCCTTGCTGATTACCTGCCATTTTGGACAGCAATGTATTGAGGGCTGGACGAACAAATGAAGTAGCCGACAAAAATAAAATAGAGCCTGCAAAGATCAGCCAAAAGGACGGCGCAACACGGCAGACGATGAGCATCAAAGCCGCTCCAAGCAGTGCATAACGCACGACGCGCATTTCACCAAATCGTTTCACAGAGGCATTCACCAACGCACCTTGGACAAGCACGCCAGCAAGACCCGCAACCGTAATCACAAACGCAATATCCTTCGGTGTAAATCCATGTTTTTGGTCTACATATAAGCCAAAAATCGATTCAAAATGAATGATGCCAAAATTGAGGACAAACGCCAATATAAACAAAAAACCGTACGATGTCTTTAAAGCTTGCATCATTTGTACAAACGGGTTGAAATGAATGTCTTTGTTTAACCGTGCTTCTTCCTGCTTTTCCTTTGTTAATGTTTCAGGTAAAAACAGGATGGATAATAGGGTAGAAAGAGCTGCAAAGGAACCTGCGATGAGAAAAGGAAAAGCAATTCCGTACTCGACCAAATAGCCGCCTACGCCTGGTCCAATGACAAAGCCTAACGTCATTGCTGCACTAAATAGCCCCATTCCTTTCCCTCGATCCTTCTCACTTGTGATATCAGCGATGTATGCAAACATGGCTGGCATGAGTAAAGCCCCGGCTGCACCACCTAAAAACCGAGACACAAACAGCATCCAAAGCTGATCTGCAAATGCAAAAATAAACTGGGCAATGGTAAAGCCGGCAATCCCGGCAATGATCAATTTTCTACGTCCAAATCGATCGGTCAATGCGCCTGCAACCGGCGATAAAGCAAACTGTGTAAGACCAGTTGCAGCGACAAGAAAACCGAGTGTTTTTCCAGTTGCGCCAAAGGCTTCAATGTAACTTGGCATGACAGGGACAATGAGGCCAAACCCAAGCATGGCAATAAAAATATTGAGCATCAAAATATATAATCTGCCCATTTTCTTCATATCAAAAAACCTCTTTCTGCAAAATAAATGAAAATGATGACAAAAATGATCAGAACTTCTTCAGTATAGCGATATCACTGTCTATAAGTCTAGTTTTTCAAAATTTAGTTTTCTTTTCCAAATAAAAAAATACCCGCAAATAGCGAGTATCCGTCTGACTTTATTCATCTTGTTCATAGATAGAAAGAGCCGCCTGAAGCCCTGCGCCGCAATGGATAGATGCACCGTGTTTGATTAGAATTGCTTCCAGCCCTGCTAACACAAACAGCACATTTTCTTTTCGGCAGCTATAGCCCATTGTGCCAATTCTCCATATACGTCCGGCTAGCGGTCCAAAGGAGCTGGCAATTTCAATACCAAAATGCTTAAGCAGATCGGCACGTACCGCTTCTCCATCCATACCACTTGGAATTTCAATACATGTCACAACTGGCATTTTACAATGTGGATCACCGAACAATTCAAGTCCCATCGCTTCAAGGCCTTTCATCAAGGCTTTCTCGTGAAATGCGTGCCTTTGGAAACGCTCAGACAGACCTTCTTCCAGCACAACACGAACCCCTTCACGAAGTGCATAGAGCATCGTTGTCGCTTCTGTATGATGATTTAATCGCCTAGGGCTCCAATAATCCTGGAGCTGGCTGAGATCAAAGTAATTGCTTTTAATTGGAGAAATATCCATTTGCTCTTGCAATTCATCCTGTGTCGCAATTCCCTTTTCCACTTTCTTTCTCGATTCAACGACAGTTGCCACCCGGTCATTATACGTGATAGGTGACATGCCTGATGGAACAGACAAGCACTTCTGCGTACCACCAATTGCCGCATCAATCTTCCATTCGTCCACTTTCACCTGGACCCCGCCAATGGTTGCTACAGCGTCTACAATGAACAAAGCATCTAGTGCTCGGCACGCTTCACCAATTTGCTCAAGCGGCTGCAACCGTCCGGTGGATGTTTCACCATGGACCATCGCAACGATTTTAGGCCTGATCTGCTTCATTTCCTGAATGATATCGCTAGGGTCAAAAACCGTTCCCCATTCACATTCCATTGTATGTACATCAGCCCCATAGCGCTGTCCTATTTCAATGAGAAGATGACCGAACCGGCCAAAAACAGGCACAAGCATTGAATCTCCCGGCTCAATAACACTGGCAAGCACAGCTTCAAGCCCTGAACGAGACGTGCCGTCAATTGGAAAAGCCCATTCATTTTCTGTTTGGAAAAGGGACCGCAATAAGGTCATCGTCTCATTCATAATATGTGTAAATGCTGGATCAAATTGACCGAGAATGGGCGTACTCATTACACGGAGCACCCTGGGATCTACTTCAACAGGTCCTGGTGTCATAATCGTTCTTGAAGGTATTTGCAGTTCTTTCACGTTATCCATCCTTTCCCTTGCTGTCATCCTATATGCCCACTTATACAGTAATGCTGATAAAATAGCAATCTCTTTTCCTATGAACTCATTACATAAAATTTACGATAAATCCATTTATTTCTTTCTGGCATTATGATAGAAATAAAGAGAATACATTCCCTATCAAGGAGGAAATCGAATGAAGAGAACCTTATTTGGAACTGTGGCTGCCGGAATCATGATATTCGGTACGTTAGCCGCCCCACTGCCGCAAGCTGCGAATGCTCAAAGCTTTACTCTGAATGAACCGAGCCAAACCATCACATTTTCCCCGTTACAGCTTCAAAACGAAACATCTGCACAACAAGCGAAAATAACCGCTACAAGTCAAATCGATTCCTATTATCAATCTGCTAATGGCAAATCAGGACCCGCTTTAAAGAAAGCTTTACACGATATTATTGATCATCATAAGCAGCTATCCTACAGCCAAGTTTGGGATGCCTTAAAGAAAACAGATGAAGATCCAAAAAATCCAAACAACGTGCTCTTGCTCTATAGTGGTGTCTCTCGCTCAAAGCAAGCGAATGGCGGAAATGTTGGCCAGTGGAACCGGGAGCATGTCTGGGCTAAGTCACACGGAAATTTTGGGACAAGCCAGGGCCCAGGTACAGATCTCCATCATCTGCGAGCAACAGACGTGCAAACGAATAGCACACGAGGAAATTTAGATTTTGATCTGGGCGGAAATGAATACAAGGGAGCGCCGGGCAACTTCTACGATAGCGACTCATTCGAACCTCATAGCCGGGTGAAAGGGGATGTGGCAAGAATGCTCTTTTATATGGCGGTGCGGTACGAAGGAGATGACCGCTTTCCAGATTTAGAATTAAACGACAAAGTGAATAATGGTAGCGCCCCTCTTCACGGCAAAATGTCCGTACTTCTCAAGTGGCACAAACAAGATCCTGTCGATCAAATCGAACGGAACCGCAACGAGATCATTTATCAAACATACCAGAACAACCGCAATCCCTTTATCGATCACCCAGAATGGGCAAGTGAGATTTGGGAATAAAAAAGAAAGGCACTGCTACGAACAAGCAGTGCCTTTCTTTTTATCAAGAGGACAGACAAGACAATAATCGAGACTCTCCGATTTTTTCTCTAGCTTATAATACATACAGCAAGTCTTACGGTTGGATGTTACTAGTAAACTGTCATCTAAGTTTAAGCTGTGATGAAATGGATTTTGTTTTGCTCCGAATACATCACCAGCTGCTTGCTTCAGATACAGATAATCCTCCCGCACGCGCTGCTTCACCGCAGGGTCTTCAGCCTCCCGCATCATGCTGCGATAAAGAGAATTGATACGAACCGCTATATTCTCCCACAAAATGGTATACGGAAGTCTTGACGTACGCTTCAGTACATCTAAAAGAGGTGTGACACACTCCGTAAACAGCGCATGCACAACCTGCTCTCTCCATTCATATCGATCTCCTTCTAATGGAACAAACGAACACAATGACTCATCAATTTCAATTTTCCGATCCTCTCTAAAGACACATGCCTCCGGTGGAAACTGATAGACACCGTCATACAACGTCATCATGTACAAAGAGGAACTGACGGCTAAGTAAGCATAACGCTTTGAAAACATCGACGCCGCTACAGCTAAATTCGGTGCATGCATAGCTTCCTTTTCAGCCTCTAATAAACGCAGGACAGATGCTTCTGAAAAAAGCGCAGCAAGTGTGCGATCAGATGTCATTGGTTCATTTGTGATGTGTACCCCGAAATCAAGTAATTCTCTCTCAACCCACTCTGGCCTCATATCAAAACCTCCATCTTTCGTTTATCGATTTCGTTGTTGGTATAACAAATAAATAAAGAACGGTGCCCCAATTGCGGCCGTGAATACACCTGCTGGTACATCTAACGGTAGAAAAGCCGTTCTAGCGACTAAATCTGCGAGCATCACGAGAATACTTCCAACAAGCGCAGATGCCGGGACCAGCGCAATGAACGAACGGCCGATGATCATCCGTGCAACATGCGGTGCCATGAGTCCAACAAATTCAATACCGCCAGCAAAAGCAACGGCAATCCCCGCCAATGTCACACTCATCAGCAGAAAGAATAACCGTTTTGCCTGCACTTTCACCCCGAGACCTGTTGCGAGATCATCTCCAAGCTCCTTCACATTCATCGTTCTTGCTAACACCATGACAATCGGTAAAATGATCATGATCCAAGGAAGCATCGACGTGACGTCCTTCATCGTAGAACCATATAAACTGCCTGTCAGCCAGATATATGACTTTGTCGTCGTCATCGTATCACTAAGAACAAGAGTAAACGTCACACACGCCTTCATAATGGCAGAAATCCCAATTCCCATTAGGACAAGTGTAATCGGCTTGACCCCTTTTTTCCATGAAAGCAAATAAATCAGACACGAGACAGCAAAAGCCCCTGCAATCGCCCATAAGGATTGATACGCAATAGGCACAGTGCCCATCCAAAAAACAATAAACATAATCGCACCGAACGAAGCACCACTCGTAATCCCAATGATGTCAGGCGATGCAAGCGGATTGCGAATTAAACCTTGCAAAATAAGCCCTGATACCGCAAGCGCGGCCCCCACTAAGACAGCCAGCAGTGTTCTTGGAATCCTCAGTGTATTGAGCACAAAAGTATTTCCCTCTCCCTGACCGATTATATGAAGAAGCACATCCACAGGCGAAATAAATCGGCTGCCCATACAGAGACTGAGAATAAATAACCCAAAAGCAATGGCCGTCAATAAAAGTAAAATCAAAAACGTCCGCTTTGAAAATTGAAATGAAATGCGCCCGCCCTTTGAACGCACTGTATATGTTTTAGCCACCTGTCTTCAACCCCTTGCGCACGAGATAAACAAATAGAGGCGCTCCTGCTACCGCCGTCATGACACCAATCGGCACTTCCTGCGGCATGATCAGAAAACGAGCCGCAAGGTCTGCGACAAGTAAAAGCGACGCCCCCACAACGGCACAATACGGCAGTACCCAGCGGTGGTCAGGTCCGACAAGCTTTTTCACAATATGTGGCACTAGAAAACCAACAAACCCAATCGATCCTGCGACAGCGACGGAACCACCTGCTAAGAAGACGACGAGTACCCCCATCGTGATTTTCAGCACCAGGGTACGCTGACCAAGCCCCTTTGCAATATCATCTCCTGACAAAAGGACATTGATGGAGCGTCCAAGAAGCAGCGCCACAACTGTTGCACCTAAAATATAAGGCAAAACAGGCAGCAGCATATCAATGCTTCTTCCAGACACTGAACCCGCCATCCAGAACAGGATGCTTTGAATCGACTGTTCATTCACGATTAAAAGACCTTGTGTAAAGGACGCAAACAGTGCAGATATCGCCGCACCTGCAAGGACAATTTTGACCGGTGTCAATCCATCTCTTCCAATGGAGCCCAAAAGAAAAACGAGCATCCCTGCAATTGCCGCACCTAAAAAGGCTGTCCACATATAGCCTGTTAATGACTCTGTTGAAAAGAAAACAATCGAAATGACGATAAAAAATAGTCCACCTGCATTAATTCCTAACAAATCTGGCGCTGCAAGCGGATTTCTCGTTAATGCCTGCATCAGTGCACCTGAAATCGCTAGACTTGATCCAACAACTGTTGCAATTAAAGCTCTTGATAATCTGGATGTCATGACAATGACACTGTTTGGATCCGATTCATCAAAATGAAGAAACGCATGGATGGTGGCTTTGAGGGAAATCGAGGTTTGCCCAAGAGAAATGCTGAGTATAAAAAAGACCACCATCAATACGACGAATCCAGCAAACAGCAGCGCCTTGCTCGAATCCTTTTTTAATAAACTTCTCATCTGATTCCCGCTTTCAATCTGTTATGGAAAAAGGAGAAAATGGTTTTTCACATTTTCTCCTCTGTTATCCTTATTTATCAATTCCGAGACGATCATCAATATCATCAAGCATCATGTTTGCAGCGATAATACCGCCGCCCATGTTCCAAGTGATTTCATCGACTTTATGCACTTGTTTCGCTTTCACTGCGTCAAGCTGCTTCCATAAAGGATGACTCGTCCACTCTTTATATGCTTTTTCAACGGCTTTATCTTGATCATCCATGAAGTAATAGATGACATCTGCATCCATTTGCGGAATGCTCTCTTTGTCTGTCAGTGTAATGATGTCTTGCTTTTTATCTTTGACATTCTTAGGTCCTTCAAAGCCTAGCTCTGTTAAAATTGACCCTGCGAATCCAGTTTGATAGATTCTAGCATGATCTGCACGGAAGTTCACTACAGACACACTCATTGGCCAGTTTTTGATGTCTTTTTTCGCTTTTTCTTTGAAGTCAGCGACGCGGTCATCCCACTTCGTTAGCAATTCTTTTGACTTGTCTTGCTGATTTAACGCTTCACCCATTAATTTCACTGTATCTTTAAATGTGAACACTGTTTCTGTTGCAACAGTTGGAGCGATTTCTTTCAGCTGATCAAAAATTTGCTCATGGCGGACTTTTGATGCAATGATCAAATCTGGGTTAAGCTTTTCAATTTCCTCTAAGTTTGGCTGTATTTCCTGCCCAACAATTTTGACATCCTTTAAGTCATCTCTTAAATATTTATACGTAGGTGCCTCAAGCCAAGATTCTACAACACCCACTGGTTTAATGCCCATCGCGACTGCTGCATCGGTTGCTCCTTGGTACAGCGTCACCACACGTTTAGGCGATCCTTTAATTTCAGTTGAACCGATAGCGCTTTCAACGGTTCTCGTTTTCTCTTTACTATCTGACTTGCCTTCACTGCTATTGCTGCCGCAAGCTGCAAGTAAAACGATGGAGAGCACAACTAATAGCGACCAAAAAGATTTTTTGAACATGTACCTCACCTATCCATTCTATATGTAGTCATATCGTTTGATAACGATTCTCATTATCACACTATGATTTTATCATAGAAAAGGATGGTGTCAATGTAAATTTTTAAGAAAAAGGGAGAGTGTTGACTAGTTGTTCATACTAAATAGAACGATTCCATATTTGGATGCCACTTCCAATCCGTTTTCCCGCTTCTAGTAACACCGACAAATGGGTATGTCCATCCATCACTTCATAGACTGATTGTTTTCTAATCGTTTCATCAGGCAGCTCATGATAGGCAGGAAATTTTTCTATATCATACAGCTCATCATCACTTCCTACTAACATCGCATATGGCCGATCCATCATCGCAAATTGTTTTTTAGGTACAGATGGGGTTAAGGCAAGTGCTAGATTGACGGTGATGGCTGTCAACAAAAGCGGGTCTTGCTCAACTGCCCATGCCGGATAATGAAAACGCACGGCTTCAGAATGACTCATCAACAATCCTTTTGTCATGGCAGACAGCACGAATTTCCATACTTGAACGGTTGCAAAAGGGATTTGATTAGGGCTCGCAGTGCCTGATTGATAGCCAAATTCAGGGGCAATAAAAAAGTAACCGTCTACTTCTCTTTTTTTCGGCCAAAATAGGTAGTTTAGCAGTAATCCCGCTCCAGATGAATGACCGCAGAGATAAACGGCTCCTTTATGCTGCTGTTTGACCGTATCCACAAACTGCGAAATATCGTGCCACACATCTGTGACACTAGGTGTATCACCCTTTTTCCCTTCCGAATGGCCGTGACCTCTTAAATCGATTAAAAACGTATTCACATGAAAATCATGTTGCAGCGTATCGGCGATATGCTCGTAACCAGCTAGGCTGTGAGCGCCTCCGCCATGGATCAAAATGACATTTGCCACGTTCTTTTTTTCTGCTAAAAACGGATAATACGCAAGGCTTGTGCCGTCGTGTGATGGCATGAATTGTCTTTCTGGAATCTGAACAGGAGCTGCCTGCTGCATACTTGCAAATGAGAACGGTTCTGTCTCGATATCTTTCAATTTTTTTCGCTCCTTCAAACAGAAGCGAGAATGGCCAGCAAGCGCTAGTCATCCTCATTCCTATATCCTAATGAGTGATATTCCGCAATGGGAAGGTTTTACTTTCAATGATGCCGAAGATTTGGACTCTTTATCTGGATATTTGATTTCAACTTATAAGAATAGATTAAAATAACCAACTATATGAAATTTCTTTTTCGTAATAAACTTTGAATAGTTCTCATACGATCGCTCCCTGTTGGTAGAATACTGACGATGAATGTCGATGAAAAGAAAGACTTCACTACTACTGATTGACAGGAAAACAAAATGCCAGTGTGCGAAATTCAGCTAAGAGTCAGATTACCACACACCTGCTTAGCGAGACTAAGCAGGTAATAGACCTTTTTAAATACTTTAATTCTTCATACAAAAGTTAACAAATAAAAAAGATTGTAGAAAAACATGAGTTCTCTACAATCTTAGAGTATAAGTTTTTTACTTATAGCCTTTTATCTTTATTCAATAACTTGATTCACAAATTCTTTATTTGCTGTTAGATATAAACCTTCTGATGTTTTGAGTCTCGGGATTAAATTCTTTGTAAATTCTATAGAGTGTACTTCAATTAAATCGTTTTTTTTCAAAACAGAAATAGGATCTTTTTTGAAGTTTTTAGTTTCATACAAATTGCATTTTTTTAATATTTTTACTCTTTGCGGAATGTCAGTAATGTAATTCACTAACTGATCCAATTCTATTTCTTGTATAAACTTTTTATTAGCTGTAATAAATTGATTCGTATTTAAAATTAATCTAGGAGTACCTTTTTTACTATAGGTAATATCTTTAATTTTTAAAAGTTGTCCCTTTTCAATTTCATGCCCTATAAAGTGTTTAAAATCACGATCATCATAAACTTTAATCTTTGAAGTTGTAACAACTGATACAGGTGCTTTGTTTATATAAAGGTCAAGATTTATATTTTTATGATTTTTTTCTTGTATAAATTCAATTTTGAATTTTTGCCTATTTAATTGATGTAATGGATTCGCACTAGGGTATGTTGCATTAACTATGACAGGATTATAACGATCATATATTATGACAATATTATAGTCATAATCAATTTTATCGAGGTCGTTCAATTTAATATAAACTATATTGTCTTTTATAATTGTTGGTACTTCTTTTTCATTTAAATCGTTACCTAGTTCAACTAATAACACTTTATTTACAAGCTTCTGTGAATCACAATAAATACGGACGGTTTCATACATTTCCCCATCTACTCTTTTAGTTCCATCATATACTGCAAAAAAAGGTTCGCATATTCGTTTATCATATGAGATTGAAGGCGGCAAAGTATAATAAACCTTATTATCTTCTATATATTTATTAGCTGCTCCTTCATTTGTTAAGATAAGAAGATAATCTAACAATTGTTCTTCTTCTTGATTTGAAATAAGTTGAAACAAAAGAGCAAGTTTATCACATTGAATAAAATCCTCAATATTCAATCCATTTCTTTTCATTAATTTAACTAAACGGAAAAAGAGTTCATAATATTTATTTTTTTCTTCACTTATGATAAATCGTTTTCTCTTAAAAAGTCTAATTAAAAAATCAAGCTCAATAATTCTATTTATGGCATTATATGCTGCTTGTTTTGGAATGTCTAATTTCAAGACTGCTTCTAGTACTTTTAAATTATATTCTGTTTTTTCAAGTATACTTGTCTCTCCAACAAGAGATTGATTAAATTTATATCGATTAATATGGTATACAGGAATTGTATTCATAGACGCTGTTTTGCATTTAGAGATGAGTTCAATAAAGAATAATTTATCTTCTCCATACTTCATATGTTTAAACTCAATTTGATGATTGTCCACAATCGATTTTTTAAAGATTTTTGCAGGCGGACCTACAGATCTAAAAATTTTGTCTATTTCATATGGAATTAACCTATTTTTTTCTTCGAAGGAAGTAAACCTTGCTCCTTTTTTGATTGCATGATCTGTATGTTTTACTAGTAGACCAAAAGCTATATCGGCATCATTTTTTTCTGCTTGAAGTAATAATTTCGGAAAGCCCTCTTTATCTAGCCAATCATCTGCATCAAGAAGTGTTATAAACTTTCCTTTTGCTTCTGAAATTCCTACATTTCGCGGTAAGGAAGGACTGCCTGAGTTCTTACTTAATTGAATTAATTTTATAAATGAATGTTGTTTTTGAAATTCTTTCAAAATATCAACAGATAAATCTGTTGAGCAATCATCTACAAAAATGGCTTCTACTTTCTCTTTATCAAAATTAATATTGATAATGGAGTTAACACAATTCTTTAAGAATTTTTCTTTATTGTATACAGGAATGATTATCGATAATAATTTCTCCATATAAGACCTCTACTTTCAATCATCTTGCTTCCAGACAATCTTCTAAATTTAGTTTCCTATTTTAAATTATATACTTTTATAAGAAATCCAACAAAAATTTTATTGTTAAATAAAGATAAAGATTTTCTATAGCAATAACATAGTATTTTAGAGTATTTTACCATAGAAAATGATGGTGTAGAAGAAAGTACACTCCAAAAAAAGTTTCACAACAAATAAATTAACATATTAAATGATTCATATATACCTACTTTATAAGAAAAGCCTGACTTTGTATAATACCAATGACTTATTTTAACGCTTGTTTGTTTAAAGTATAGGGAATTGTTCTACTAAAAAACTTTGCATTCAATCGCCACCTGTTCCTAGAATCATGATGATGAATGTCGTTGGAAGGAAAACGCTTCTAAAGCATATAAGAATACGTACATCAGATAAATTGCTTTTTAAAAACCTTTTTCATCCCGCTGATCACTCAACTAAATACACTTCTATTCATTAATAGACAGATGACGACTAAGTGTTCACCTCGTCAATACCCTTACACGAAAAAAGACGAACGGCAATCGTTCGTCTTCTTCCCTCACTTCACTTCTTCATGCTCCTGCGCGGTATGTCGTTTATTGGCGATAAAGAGTGCACAGGTCATAGCAAGAATGGCGAGCGCCCACCAGAACGTCGATACAGCCTCTTCATGATCGATGATAATCAAACGGATGACAGCTGTGATGCCGATATAAATAAAGTAGCGAAGCGGGAAATGAAAGTTGGATTTAAAGTATTTTATAATTAAGGCAATAAACTCAAAATACATAAAGAAGATCAGCAGTTCTCCAAGCATCCCATAATAGCTTTCTCCTTTGTTAAACAAAGTTTTGTAGACGAATTGGACAATATACCAAGTTTCACTAATTAAGAGGACGCTTAATGCAATGGCCAGAAAGAATAGACAGATATTCAGAAGACCTTGCAAGAGATCGGGTACCTTTTGGAAGTTGTTGAATCGTTTCATTAGATTGTCTCTCCATTCCATGTTATTCATTTGTGATTTATATTTTGATGTGCCAGAATCGCAGCACGATGTAGTAAACATCGTTCTTTTCCATCCTTTCAAACTGCCCGTGCATGCGGGACATCATTCGTTTTATGCTTCGTTCACCAAGTCCAGTGCTTTCCTGCGTGCCATTTGTCTCTTTTATCGCATTGCTCACATGGATCTCAAACATTTCTTGATCGGATAGAAACGTGAGATTGATGTCTTTTTTCGGATCGGCGTATTTCAGTATGTTCGACATCAGATTATCAAACACTCGGCCAAGTTCCTCGACATTCACGTTGATATAGCTGTCGGGCAGCTCTCCTAAAAGATGAACCTTGAATGTCTCTTGCTGCAAGATCGCCACCTGATCTGATAAGAGATCGTAAATGACCTCTTTGACTGCAACGGTCTCAAGCTCAGGTTCATGTTCTTTATCAAGTAGAAAATAGGCAAACAGATTATCAGATAGATTTTTCAATTGCAGTGCTTTTTCATAAGCACTTACTATATATTGATCTTTACGTGTATCCGCTCCAGCCTCCTCTTTTTTCGCAAACTCTAAATTCATCATCAGCGACGTCAGCGGTGTTCTCATATCGTGTGACATCTCGGTCACCAGACTGCGACTCTCTTCTTGCAGCTCGTCAATGGCTTGGAGCTTGTCCAGAAAAGCTTTACGAAGATCCTCAATACTTTTGGCAATCATTGCTAATTCATCATGCCCTTTCACCGTCATCTCATAGTCCAGCTCGCCACCTTCAAGAATATGAATGTCTTGGTGAATCGTTTGCAGGTAGCGTAAACTTTTGCGAATGCCAAGCAGAACAATGAGGAGAAAAATAAGTGTCGCTCCGAGCAGCTCGAGTGTAAAGGCAAGATCGTGGTAACGAGATGAATAGAAACCATCCACCATGACGCGGCCTTCACCGTCGCTAAACTGAACTGGATACGAATGATGCTCAGCGTACTGGGTCACCTTTTCTTTTCCATACGCCGATTCATCAGCAGCTGAATAGATAGAGTTATATTGCAGCACTTCATCCTTGAAGATGGTCAAATTAATGTAATTCTCTTTTTTCACCCACTCACCAAACGCTTTTCGATCTGTAGAAGACAGCTCATTCTCTGACACGTAGCGGCTGAATTTTTGAATGTACTTGGCTGACTCCTCCTCGTAATACTCGTCCGAACTCAAATATCCGTCAATGAGGTCATTGGTGATCTTTTGCAGCGTCAAAAAGACAAGTCCACTCACGACCGTAGCTGTCAAAATCAATAGTGCTAGCTTTTTGGCTAGTGTATATTTACGATGTGCCAAATCGGTATCCTCTTCCCCATTCTGTTTTGATATATACAGGACGTGCAGGATCATCTTCAATTTTGGCACGCAGCTTTCGAATATGCACCATCACCGTATTGTTGGAACAATAGAAATAAGGCTGTCCCCACACGCTCTCATAAATATTTTGGGCTGAAAAGATTTTGTTTCGCCTGCTCATGAGCAGCTTCAACATACGATATTCTAAATCAGATAGCTTGATTTGTTGATTTTCTTTCCACACTTCATTAAATTCTTCGCTCACCCTTAGCTTGCCCCCAACAAGAAAAGTTTCTTCCTGTTCCTTCTTTTCCTGATAGACAGTATACCTGCGTAATTGTGCAATCACTCTAGCATGAAGCTCCTCTTGTGAAAAAGGTTTTGTCATATAATCATCCCCGCCGGCGAGTAAGCCTTCGGTTTTATCGAATGTACTTGATTTGGCTGTCAGAAATAGAATCGGGACGTTAGAGGAGGCTCTCATCTGCTGGCACGTTTCGATGCCTGAAATACCTGGCATCATCACATCCAAAATCACCAAATCGAGTGAATCGTTCACAAGCTTCAATGCTTGCTCGCCATTCATTGCTCTCAGCACCTCATATCCTGCGCGTGTAAGGGATTCCTGCAAAAGGTCTCCAATATCCTGATCATCTTCTACGACTAATATTCGATGCGTCATGTCTCTCTCACCTCATGATACGTGATGTACTTTCTTTTATGTCTTTACTATATATCATCTAACAACGTGAAAAGAATACGGTATAAATCTTAACAGGATATGAAAGTGAAGGTCTGCCATCAATTTGTCACATTCATTTCCCAAAATTTGCTTCTTCATAAATTGTTAAGAATTGGTCTTTATATTGATTCATTGTAAGGATCAATGATTAGATCCGAATCACATCTATTATAACAAGAAAAGGAGCATGGATATGAATGCAAACAAAGTAGCACACGCGATGAGTTTGAAAGATCGGGTTCATTTCTTAGACATCGTAAGGGGATTTGCCTTAATGGGAATTATTCTGGTGAATTACTTTTTGATCGTGGATTCGGCGAAGGGATTCGATATGGAAGCAAATGATGTCTTTCACAACTTGGTGAATTGGTTCGCCTCAGGGAAATTCATTACGTTATTCTCCTTCCTATTCGGGGTTGGTTTTATGATTTTTATGGATCGAGCTGCTCAGAAGGTGGACAGTCCGAACAAGCTGTTTGCCCGCAGATTAACCATTCTCTTAGGATTTGGCCTTCTGCATGTCACTTTTGTTTGGATTGGTGATATTTTAGCGTATTATGCAGTCGCTGGCTTTTTATTGCTTTTCTTTTACAAACGTACAGCCAAAACCATCCGATACTGGCTGATCACACTCTTTGTGATTCAATTGCTCACACCCTTTTTCACAATGCTGCTTCATACCATCAGTACAGGCTCATCGGGCAAGCCGGACCTTGCCGATTTTGATTTGACCAGCCACAACAGTCTGACTTATTTAGCATCTATTGGTGACCGATGGACAGATATGGTGACGATGGCTTCCAGCTCATTTTCAATCGTCTATTCCATGTTCTTCATGTTTTTGCTTGGTGTTTATTTTGTGAAAATGGAGTTTTTCAAAAACATGGAGGCGAAAAAAACGATTTGGAATCGCATTTGGATCATTTGTACCATCGCTTTTCTCATCACACAAGGCAGTACGATCATAGCAGCGATCAATCCTTTTGAAAATACACTCTGGGTGAACATGGCCACTGCTCTGGAACAAAACGGAGGATTAACTGGCAGTATGTTTTATATGAGTACACTTGCGATGCTGTTTCTACACGTTCCTCAGCTGCGAGGTGCTTTGATGGTATTTACCAAAGTCGGGCGGATGTCACTAACCTGTTATTTGCTTCACTCAATCATTGGAACCATGCTATTTCTAAAATATGGAGCGGGGCTTGTCGATCATCTTCAGCCGGCTGGTACGTTCTTCATGGCTATTGGCGTGTATGTCTTCCTTGTGCTTTTCAGTACGTTTTGGTTAAAGCGGTTTAAGTATGGACCGATGGAATTTATTTGGCGGCAGCTGACGTATGGGAAGGTCAATGACAGATCGAAAACCAATACATTTCATGCGGCGAAGTAAAAGAAAAGAAAAAAGGCGAATGGCTACATTTCGCCTTTTTTAATATGTTAAGTTTGTAATTCAGAGACAATCCGTTCACTTTCAATACTGCTCAATCATTTCTTGTAATTGAGTCAAATAACTCTCTTTTAATTCATCTGGGTATTCAATTTTCACATGCTTCCCAAATGAGATCAAATAGTGAGTCATATACGATAATTTTTCTTGGTTGTACCCACCTACAATATATGGAGTATCATCAATGATCTCCAATCTCATATTCGGGTAATGATTCTTCAAAAACTTTTCTTTTCCTTGTTCCGTTAAACGACATTTAAATGAGATATCATGATAAGTTTTTTCGTACTTGAGCTGCAATTCTTTTAATTCTTCCTTCGTAAAGGTGCCTCTGCCTTCTTCTTCAATGATCAAGTCCTTCATAAAGTCACATCTATAGATGCCCCACTTTTTATTTTGAACTTCATATGCTTTGGTGAACCAAATCCCATTTCGATAAAACAACTCAAGAAATTGCAGCCTGATCCATTTATTTTCATATTGAGTGTACGTCATTCTCACGATTTGATCTTCCATCATCGCCTGTAAAATCAATTCCAAATGATTTTGTTCACTAACTGGTGCGACATTATAGTAATGAATCACATCCAAATTCTCCGTGATCATTTGTTTTCTCTCAACAGACATTGTCGCAAACAGCTTTTGCCGAATTTGTGAGTAGGACTTTTTAAATGGTGTTGCTGATACTAGGTCTAGCGCTTTAAGCGCGAAAAAAATAGCTTGAACTTCATCGATATTGAAATATATAGGAACCATTGGAGATTGTTTCACCAGTCGATATCCCCCATGTCTGCCATTTTCAACATAAAAAGCTAAACCCATGGACTCTAGCTCTTCCATATCTCTCAAAGCCGTACGTTTCGATATGCCAAATTCGGTTTCTAAATCTTTTAATTGAAATGAGTACTTATCGCTTAAAAAAATAAGCTCTTGGTTTAATCGTTCTGATTTTTTCATTTTGATTTTCCTTCTGAAAAAGGTGACATGTTTTGTCACCTTTATATTTTATACTCAGTTTATCAAAAGAAAAGGAGCATGTATATGCAAACATTAATCATTAACGCGCACCCTGATTTCACTCATCGAGAAAGTTATTCAAACAAACTGCAAACACTATTTTTAGAACAGTTTAAAGAAAGATACCCTCATGATGAACCAACAATTTTACATTTATATGAAACTGAAATTCCTCGTATCGAAAAAGACCAGCTGCTACGTATTTGGAATAAGCAAGCATCTGAACAAACATTAACAGCTACCGAAGAAAAAATCGCTGCTGCTTCATCTGCTTTATTGGCTCAATTCAAAGCACATCATCGAATTGTGATCGTGTCACCTGTTCATAATTTCAATGTGACTTCACGTATGAAAGATTATATAGATAATATTTTTATTGCTAGAGAAACGTTTAAATATACAGAAAATGGTTCAGTTGGTCTGATGACTGACGATTATCGTGTACTTTTGCTTCAAGCAAGTGGCTCAATTTTCACAAATAACGATCGATACACACCTCTGGAATTTTCACATGATTACCTAAATGAAATATTCCATAACTTGATGGGCTTTCAACAATTTCATATTGTCCGAGCACAAGGAACAGCGATTTTAGAGGAAGAAACGATCTTGACATCTGCAGCTGACGATTTGTCTAAAGCCTTTGATGAGTTTTACTCGCCTAGCGAGATGTGAATTGGATTTTTTCAAAAACAAAAAGACCAAAAACGTTTGATTTCACGTTTTTGGTCTTTTATTATTAACCGATCGAACCTTCCATTTCAAACTTAATCAAGCGGTTCATTTCAACGGCGTATTCCATTGGCAGTTCTTTTGTGAATGGCTCGATGAAGCCCATGACGATCATTTCTGTTGCTTCTTCTTCAGAAATTCCGCGGCTCATCAAGTAGAATAGCTGCTCTTCTGATACTTTTGATACCTTCGCTTCGTGCTCTAATGAAATGTTGTCGTTTAAGATTTCATTGTAAGGGATCGTATCAGATGTTGATTTGTTATCCATGATGAGTGTGTCACACTCGATGTTTGAGCGTGCACCCTCTGCTTTACGTCCGAAGTGAACGATTCCGCGGTATGTGACTTTACCGCCTTGTTTGGAAATCGATTTCGATACGATCGTTGAAGATGTGTTTGGTGCAAGGTGAATCATTTTCGCACCTGCATCTTGGTGCTGACCTTTACCTGCTAGGGCAATACTTAATGTCATACCACGAGCGCCCTCACCTTTTAGGATGACCGCTGGGTATTTCATTGTCAGCTTAGAACCGATGTTTCCATCAATCCATTCCATTGTCGCATTCTCTTCACATACTGTACGTTTTGTGACAAGGTTGAAGACGTTGTTTGCCCAGTTTTGAATCGTTGTATAACGGCAGTAGCCGCCTTTTTTCACGACGATTTCAACAACCGCACTGTGAAGTGAGTTTGTTGTGTAAACTGGTGCTGTACAGCCTTCTACGTAATGCACATGTGCGCCTTCATCAACGATGATCAGTGTACGCTCGAACTGACCCATGTTTTCAGAGTTGATACGGAAGTATGCTTGAAGTGGTGTATCTACTTTGACGCCCTTTGGTACGTAGATAAATGAACCACCAGACCATACAGCCGAGTTAAGCGCAGCAAATTTGTTGTCAGTCGGAGGAATGACTTTTGCCCAGTGCTCACGGAAGATGTCTTCGTTCTCTTTTAATGCGCTGTCTGTATCTTTAAACACAATGCCTAGATCTTCAAGGTCTTGCTTCATGTTGTGATACACAACCTCAGATTCATACTGAGCAGATACACCTGCTAAGTACTTTTGCTCTGCTTCTGGGATCCCAAGCTTATCAAAGGTTTCTTTGATTTCTTCTGGTACTTCATCCCAAGAACGCTCAGAGCGCTCTGATGGCTTTACGTAGTACGTAATTTCATCAAAGTTTAATGCATTTAAATCTCCGCCCCATTGTGGCATCGGCATGTTGTAAAAGAGCTCAAGAGATTTCAAACGGAAGTCGAGCATCCACTGAGGCTCTTCTTTCATACGAGAAATTTCTTCAACGATCTCTTTTGTCAGTCCGCGCTCTGAACGGAAAATGGAAACGTCTTTATCAGAAAAGCCGTATTTATATTCACCAACATCTGGCATTTTTTTAGCCATCCATTTTCACTCCAATCTTATGATTTGCCGTTATCTTCGGCAGATGCGCCTTTTTCAAGCGCCTTCCAGGATAATGTTGCACATTTGATGCGGGCTGGGAATTTTGCCACTCCCTGCAGCGCCTCAATGTCACCAAGATCAATGGAATCGTCGTATTCTTTTCCTAGCATCATATCGGAGAAAATCTGAGACATTTTCAAAGCTGTTTCAATATCTTTCCCTTTAATTGCCTGCGTCATCATAGAGGCAGATGCCATCGAAATAGAGCATCCTTCTCCTTCAAATTTCGCATCAATGACTTTTTCGTCTTCGATTTTCATCGTGAGACGAATGCGGTCACCACACGTTGGGTTGTTCATATCGACGACAATGCTGTCGTTTAACACACCTTTGTTTCTCGGATTTTTATAATGATCCATAATCACTTGTCTGTACAGTGTGTCTAAGTTTACATTAAAAGACATTCGTAAAATACTCCTTTGTCTTACGGAGCGCTGCGATGAGCTCGTCAATCTCTTCTTCTGTATTGTACAGATAGAAGCTTGCTCTTGCAGTCGCTGATACACCAAGCCATTTCATGAGCGGCTGTGCACAGTGATGTCCAGCACGAATGGCGACACCTTCTGTATCCAGAACAGTTGACGCATCATGCGGATGGACGTCGTCTAAGTTAAACGTCACAAGTCCAGCTCGGTGCTGCGGTCCATAAACAGTCGCACCTTCAAGCTCCTTAAAGCGCTCAAGCGCGTAAGTGGCAAGCTGATGCTCGTAACGGCTGACTTCCTCCATACCGATTTCATTTAAGAAATCAATCGCTTTTCCTAGTCCAACTGCTCCGGCAATAATCGGTGTTCCCGCTTCAAATTTCCACGGGAGCTCTTTCCAAGTGGAATCATACAGATCCACAAAGTCGATCATTTCACCACCAAACTCAGCAGGCTCCATATTATTCAAAAGGTCCTTCTTCCCGTAAAGCACACCAATGCCAGTCGGTCCACACATTTTATGCCCAGAGAATGCGAAAAAGTCACAATCTAGATCTTGAACATCAATTTGCATGTGCGGCGTGCTTTGCGCACCATCGACGACAATAATGGCACCATGATCGTGTGCAATTTTGGCGATTTCTTTAATCGGGTTGATGGTTCCTAGTACGTTTGAGACATGTGTGACAGCGACGATTTTCGTTTGATGTGTGATCGTTTGCTTCACATCTTCAAGCGATAGCGTGCCGTCTTCCTGTAACGGAATATATTTCAATGTGGCGCCAGTTGCTTTTGCCGCTTGCTGCCAAGGGATGATATTCGCATGATGCTCCATGTGCGTAATGACAATCTCATCGCCTTCTTTGAGGTTTGCTCTGGCATAGCTAATCGCCACTGTATTCAGTGCGGTTGTTGTACCTCTAGTAAAAATAATCTCCTGGACAGATGAAGCACGGATGAATGCACGAACTTTCTCTCTGGCACCCTCGTATGCGTCCGTTGCTTTTGTTCCAAGGGTATGAACACCCCGGTGGACGTTCGAGTTGTAAGACCGGTAATACTCATTCATTGCATCAATGACCACTCTTGGTTTTTGAGAAGTCGCCGCACTGTCCAAATACACCAAATCATGTCCGTTCACTTGCTGATGAAGGATTGGAAACTGCTCACGAACGTCTTTGATATTCATTATTTTACTTTCCTTTCAATCACAGAAACGAGCTGCTTTTTAACTCCTTCAATCGGCAGTTCTTTGACGACTGGATTTAAGAAGCCATAAATCACAAGTCTTTCTGCATCTTCTTTGGAAATCCCGCGGCTCATGAGGTAATACAGTTGAATTGGATCGACACGTCCAACAGAAGCAGCATGCCCTGCTGTTACATCATCTTCATCAATTAATAGAATCGGGTTTGCGTCACCGCGTGCTTTCTCACTCAGCATGAGAACACGTGATTCCTGCTCGGCATTTGACTTCGTTGCGCCATGCTCGATTTTACCAATTCCGTTAAAGATAGAGGATGCTTGATCCTTCATCACACCATGCTTCAAGATATACCCTTCAGAGTTTTTACCGAAGTGGATGATGCTTGTTGTAAAGTTTTCCGTTTGATTCCCGCGGCCGACAACAACTGATTTTGTATCACCGAATGTCCCGTCGCCCATAAGCTTTGTGATGTTTTCAGACACGACGTCTCCATCATTCATCAAGCCAAGCGCCCATTCGATTTTACTGTCACGGCCATTTGCCATACCGCGTCTGTTCACATAGACTGTGACACCTTCTGAAAGGTTATCTACTGCACCGTAAGTGACGCGGGCATTAGCTCCCGTGAACACTTCGGACACGATATTGAAGATTGCTTCTTCAGGTTTTGCTGTACTGATGTAGTTTTCTACATATGTGACTGCACTATGATCGTCTGCTACGACGATGACATGGTTGAACAAAGTCGTGTCGTCATTTTCATGCAGGTAGATGGCTTGAATTGGGGCTTCAAGTTCTACATTTTTTGGTACATAAAGGAAAGCTCCGCCATTCACTAAAGCAGCATGTAAAGCGGTTAGTTTATGCTCATCTACTTTCACTGCATCAGTCATGAAGTATTTCTGCACTAGATCTCCATGTTCGCGGATCGCTGTATGAAGATCAGTGAAGATCACGCCTTTGTCTTTCGCTTCTGTTGAAAGGGACAAGTATGCTGGCGTTTGATCACGCTGAATGTAGACTGTCTTATCCGCGTCCTCTAAATCAATGAGAGATTTCACTTCTTCAGGAAGCTCTTCTAATGATCCAAATGGCGCACTTTCGACTGTATGCTGTTTGAAATTGGTTAAATTCCATTTAGAAATATTCGTTTTGTCAGGCTTTGGCATTGGAAGGTCTTCTGCTTTTTCAAGAGCCTGTAAGCGAAGGGAACTCATCCATGCCGGTTCCTGATGCTTCTCGGAGAAGCTTTTGACATAATCTTGATCTACTGATAATTTCGTTTCTAATGTCATCAATAATCCTCCTAACGCTTACGCTTCTTGACCAACAGTTTCGTCTTCAATTCCTAACTCTTTTTTAATCCAGTCATAGCCTTCTGCTTCTAGACGTTGTGCAAGCTCTGGTCCGCCAGATTTCACGATACGTCCTTGCATCATGACATGAACGTGATCTGGTGTGATGTAGTTCAGTAGACGCTGATAGTGAGTGATCATTAAGCAGCCGAAGCTTTCGCCGCGCAATCTGTTAATCCCTTTAGAAACCACTTTCAACGCATCGATATCAAGACCAGAATCGATTTCGTCAAGGATCGCAATTTTTGGTTCAATCATCATTAATTGAAGAATTTCGTTGCGTTTTTTCTCCCCGCCTGAGAAACCTTCGTTTAGGTAGCGCTGCGCCATGTCTGGGTCCATTTCAAGGAACTCCATGTTTTCGTCCATTTTGCGGATGAATTTCATTAGAGAGATTTCATCGCCTTCTTCTCTGCGAGCGTTAATAGCAGAACGAAGGAAGTCCGCATTTGTCACACCACTAATTTCAGATGGGTATTGCATCGCAAGGAAAAGACCTGCTTGAGCGCGCTCATCTACTTCCATTTCAAGTACATCTTCGCCATCAAGCAAAATGCTGCCTTTTGTTACTTCATATTTAGGATGACCCATAATGGCAGCAGATAAAGTTGATTTACCTGTACCGTTTGGTCCCATTACTGCGTGGAATTCTCCACCTTTTATCTCGAGGTTTACACCCTTTAAGATTTCTTTCCCTTCAATCTCAACGTGCAAGTCCTTAATTGTTAATGTCGAAGCAGTCATATATCGATACCTCCAAAATAATCATTATTCTCAATTTATTCTCATTCTAATTTTATAACAAATTAAAACTGAATACAACACATTCACGATATACGTGAGAGGATGCTCTCAAAATTCTAACAAAAAATGCAGGTGGATAAAAGGATTTATGTCGAAAAGACTGTTTCCATAAAGAAAGGACGGGAAACTGTTCTCCCCGCCCCTTAGCTATCAATAGCCTCGTATATTCATTTTTGCGAGCTGCCTTTTCTCATCTCGATAGGACTGCTCTCGTTTATATTCCACTTTCATCCGTAAGTCATGGTCTCTTTCGTACTCTGCATAGCTCATGCCATGAGCCTTGTGCATGGCCTTTTCCATCTCGGCGGTATAATCCAATCCCAGTGTACTATGGTCCGAACAAATAATAAACCATTCCCTTCTTTGAGTGTAGCTTTATTGTATCAAAGGCATGCGGCTTCACTCAAAAGGGATATGACGCGCTATGCTGGCATATTTTCTCACACAATTGGCTGAGAACGACTCAACTCCTTGAGATGGAAAAATGCCATCTTATCCTTCCCTTAATGCGTCTGTCCTCCAAATTCGTCAATACATTGCTGAACGACAGTAATCCCTTGGCTCAGTGCTGCCCCGCCGCCGAACGCTGCCGCCACACTGACGACCTCTAGCAAATTCTCTTCTGTCGCGCCTTGGTCGAGCGCTCCCTTTGTATGATAAATCATGCAGTATTCATCCTGTGCATGAATACTGATGCCAAGGGCAATCATTTGTTTTTCCTTTTGCGTTAATGAATCGCTCTGAAAGCACTGCTCCGTGAATTCATTGAATTTCTTCCCAAATACCGGCATTTTCTTCTGAAATTCACCCATTGCCGTTTTATAATCAGTCAGTGATTGCTGCATGGATCCGCTCATATGCTGTTCATTCATCTTCATTCCATCCCTTCAGGTCATTTGTACATTTTTATTATGAGCGAGATTTGAAAAAATACACAAAAAAACCTCGCTTTGATGAAAGCGAGGTTAACACATGGTTATTCAGATACCGGTAGTACAGCACCGTCATATTTTTTGTCGATGAATTCTTTGATTTTATCAGAGTGAAGAACTTCCATTAACGTCTTGATCTTATCTGATTTTTCTTCACCTTTGCGAACAGCCACGATGTTTGCATACGGGTTGTTCTTTGTTTGCTCAAGTTCAATTGAATCTTTTTTCGGATTCAATTTATTTTGAATCGCATAGTTGACGTTGATAAACACAGCATCACCTTCACTGTTTTCATAAGCTTTCGCTGTTAGTTCAGGAGCGATTTTTTTGAACTTTAGATTCTTTGGGTTTTCTTTGATGTTCTTTACCGTTGCATTGATTGTATCAACCTTCGGATCAAGCTTGATGACACCTGCATTTTGAAGCAGGGTAAGCATACGTCCTTGTTCAGCTACGTTGTTTGTCATGATAATCGTGCCGCCGTTTGGAATATCTTTTACTGATTTGTACTTCTTAGAGTAGATACCGAATGGCTCAAGGTGAACCGCACCGGCACTAACTAGGTTGTAATCTTTGTTTGATTTATTTTCTTCGTTTAAGTAAGGGATATGTTGGAAAAAGTTTGCATCCACTTCTTTTTCAGCTAATGCTTTGTTGTACATTTTATAATCACTAAGTACTTTCACTTTTAGATCGTAGCCTTTTTCTTTTAGAAGTGGTTTTGCTTCTTCAAGAATTTCGGCATGTGGTGTTTTTGAAGCGGCAACCGTAATGGTTTTGCTATCACTTGCGTTATTAGATGAACCGCATGCAGCTAAGATGCCTGCAAATGCTAGAAATAGTGCACTTAAAATCAATTTCTTCATGAATAAATCCTCCCTTAACGTTTATCAATTTTATTTGTAATCAAATCACCGATTATTTGAATAATAAAGACGATGATGAGAATAAACACAGTGGCTACAAGTGTGACATCTGTATTACCAGATTGGTATCCTTCCACATAAGCAAGGTCACCAAGTCCGCCTGCTCCAATTGCACCTGCAATCGCAGTTGAGCCAATTAAAGCAATCGCTGTTACGGTAATACCTGAAATGAGGGCTGGCAATGATTCTGGCAGCAATACTTTGAAAATGATGGTCGATGTTTTCGCTCCCATTGACCGTGCTGCTTCAATGACTCCTTTGTCTACCTCACGCAGTGCAATTTCGACAAGACGTGCATAGAATGGAGCTGACCCAATGACAAGGGCAGGGAGTGCTGCATTTGGACCTAGAATTGTATGCATTAAGAATTTCGTGAACCCTAATAAAAGAATAATTAAAATGATAAAAGGAATCGATCTGAAAATGTTGACGACTGCACCGATGACAGCATTGATCGGTTTATTTTCCCAAAGACCGCCTTTTCCTGTAAGGAAAAGCAGGAGTCCAAGAATAATTCCGATGACAAATGCAAACGCCAATGAAATGAGTGTCATATAGACTGTTTCACCCGTTGCATTCCAAATGACATCTAAATCAACGTTCGGAAACCATTTCTCAAACATGTGTCATCACCTCAATTTCAACCTGTTTACTTTGGATATAGGCGATGGCTTTTTCTACCTCGGTATCTTCTCCATTAATATGGATAAAGAGTGTTCCAAACGCGCCTTCCTGCGTTTGAGAAATCTTTCCTTGAAGGATGTTCACATCGACCTGGAAGGATCGAACGATTTCAGTGATGAGCGGCTGCTCGGCAGAATCGCCAATAAAGGACAACCGTACGACCTGACCTTCTTTTACACGCTCTAAGACGTGCTCGATTGTTTCTTTCGCTTCCTCTGGTTCAGCAAGCTGCTGTACAAATCGCTTCGTCATTTCTTCCTTCGGCTGTCTGAAGACGCGTAATACTTCGCCTTCTTCGACAATGCGTCCATTCTCCATCACCGCTACGCGATGACAAATTTTGCGAATAACGTGCATTTCGTGCGTAATCAGCACAATCGTGAGCCCTAATCGTTTATTGATATCCGCTAAAAGCTCAAGGATAGAATCCGTTGTTTGCGGATCAAGCGCTGACGTCGCTTCGTCACAAAGAAGAACCTTTGGATCATTTGCTAATGCTCTCGCAATTCCCACACGCTGCTTTTGTCCGCCGCTTAGCTGAGACGGATACGCATTTTCTTTTCCTTCTAAACCGACCAATTTAATCAGTTCATTCGCACGTTCTCTTTGTTTTGATGCCTTTACACCTGCGATTTCAAGTGGGAACATAATATTTTGTCTCACCGTTCTTGACCAAAGTAGGTTGAAGTGCTGGAAAATCATGCTGATTTCTTGTCTTGCTATCCGAAGTTTCGCATTCGATACTTCATTGATCCGGTTGCCTGCCACTTCAACAATTCCTGCTGTTGGCAGCTCCAGACCGTTTAATAGGCGAATAAGCGAGCTTTTTCCGGCACCGCTATACCCGATAATTCCGAATATTTCACCTTTCTCAATATCCAAGTTGACGTCTTTCACGGCATCAACATTTCCGCTTTTTGAGTGGTACGTTTTTGATACATTCTGTAAATGGATCACAGTCTGTTCACCTGCTTTCTTGCTGAATCTATAGGTTGCCATCACATACGTTATTTATTCTTCCTGCTGCAATGCCTCGTGCCTGACGTGAGGTCAGTAAAAAAGACCTAACTGCAATGCAAGCAGAAAGGCCTTTTATGTTCAATACGCCTTTCTCTCATCTTTCAAAGCATTGCGGCTTTGAGTGAATTGGCACCAATTTCAGCTATGCTGACGGTTGCCGGGTTTCATAGGGCACGTCCCTCCACCTCTCTTAATAAGAGAAAATATGTTGTTTTATGTGATGTTCATGTTTTTACTAACGTAGAATATCATGCTACCCGAGATATGTCAACGCTGTAAATCGCTAATTTCCAAGTAAACGACTAAGTTATCATTTTTCGAAAAAAACCGTTCGTCAGCCAAAGTACCGCCTCTAGTCTTAGGAGCGCACGGAATGACCCTTTTACTTTCACTTGTCCCCTGCTAATTAACTGCTGTAAGGACATATGTCCATCTAATAATTGAAGTATTTCTTTTCTCTCACCATAAAAGATGAGATCCGATAACTCAATTGCAGGTAGTTTCTTCACTTCACCACGCTCATCCACAATCAATGTACAAGAGTCAGTTTCCGCCTCAAATGTAATCTTCAAGGATGATGATGAGAGCAGCGGCTTTAGCAATAATCGCTGCCCTGTGTTTCCATGGGTTTTCACTTTTTCCACATGTATAACCTCCCTGTCATTTGGTTATACATAACATTTCTCTACAAACATTCGCTTGTCCTTTATAAATAACTCGACAAATTTTCAGATGAAGTGCTTGAAATATGACAAAAAACCGCTTTATTTAGCGGTTTCAATCATTTCATGAAGATATGGAACGGAGTGAAAGGCATAGCCTTTTTGCACCAGCTCACCTTTTTTAAACAGTAGAAAGCAAGGAACACTTTCGATTTCAAAAGTTTTCGCAAAGCCTGGTGAGTAGTTTAAGTTATTTTCATAAAAAGGTACATCCGGCTGCATGGTGTCTACGACAGCCAGCATTTTCTTTGCCAGCTGACATGTTCCGCAAAACGGTGTATATAAGTATAAAAGAAATAAATCGTCCTTTATCTCCTTGAATTCGTGTTCTTCAATCTCTTTCATATACGTCCACCCTCATATATATTTCGAATGAACATCAATGTTTGCAGCTAATAGGATAGATGCAATGTGGGCTGACGGTGAAGCGGCCACTTCGCGGTACGTTCTGTCGACAAAAAGATGAAGTGCTTCAGGGAATTCTTTTCGAAATTGCTTCCGCAGTTTGTCGCCTGCATCGTCACTGTCTGCTAATATGTAAACGTCTTTCCCCAATAATTCGTCTACGAGCTGATCCAACTTCGATGTACTGATCGTGCCATTGGTGCAAATGATGGTAACAGGTTCACTTATGACTTCTTTTAGCTTTTGTTTGTCTGTTTTACCTTCTACAATGATGACCTTTTCTACCTCTACATTCATCACGATCACCCGGCCCTTTTGACGTTGTTCACTTCTCCCTTAGATTACAATTTTTCATTCAGGTTGTAAAGATTAGGCGCTTGCACTAAAAAGACTGCACCTTATGCTCACTGCAGCCTCATCTGTGATTAGCACCAGCCATTTTCATCATCACAGTCTACATATTTTTCTGTCCCGTGGGTCAATGTATCCGTCAGACGATAAAAACGATTTTGATCATAGGAATAACCTGATTTTAACTCATATTGGTTTTCACTAATCATCGTGCCAATCTCTTCATTTTGATGATACAGCACCATGCCGTTTTCTTTGAATCGTCCAGTGACATGATCTGTTATATCCACATGTTCTTTTTGAAAAGACAAATTGGACACCCCCCATAAAGGTAGAGTGTCCAATTTCACGTGAATTAGTCTTCTTTTGTCATTTCTTCATATTGCTCAGCAGTCATCAAGTTCTCAATTTCAGATGTATCAGCTGGCTCTACCACGATCATCCATGCTTTTTCGTATGGAGAGTCGTTGACGAATTCAGGGCTGTCATCCAGCTCATCGTTCACTTCGACGATTGTACCGTTGATCGGTGCGTAAAGCTCAGAAACTGTTTTCACAGATTCTACACTTCCGAAAGGCTCGTCCGCTGTAATTTTGTCTCCTACTTCAGGAAGCTCAACGAACACGATATCGCCTAGCTCAGATTGAGCAAAATGCGTAATACCGATACGCACCTTATCTCCTTCTACTTTGACCCATTCATGTTCTTCTGAATAACGTAAATCTTTTGGTGTGCTCATTCAATACCCCTCCAGTCTTTTCTTTCAATCTATATTGAAGATACCACAATCTGAATGAAAGTTACATCATTTCCAGACGCTTTTAAATGTATCTTCATTAAATCCAACTGTGACTCGTTTACCGTCTGTTGTAATCGGACGCTTGATCAGCATTCCGTTAGATGCGAGTAATTCGAGCTGCTCGCCTTCTGACATTGCAGGAAGTTGATCTTTCAGCTGTAGCTCTCGGTATTTCTGTCCGCTTGTATTAAAGAACTTCTTCAGCTCTAAGCCGCTTTTTTCGTAAAGCGCTTTTAATGTTTCTTTATCAGGCGTCTCTTCGACGATATGTATGCTGTTGATGTCTTTATTGTGTTCTTCCAGCCATTTTTTTGCTTTTCGGCATGTACCGCAAGATGGGTATTCATAAAAATCTAAAGCCACTATTTTCACCTCCTGCAAGTAGTGAGAACATTTTATCACAAAATATTTTAAAACCCTAAATGTATGCTTACAAAAAGGTGCGGAGTGATATCCGCACCTTTTAAGCCGTCTTATACGATATATTTCTCTGCTTCAAAGATTCGTTTCGCCACTTCGCGCTTTTTGGCGATGACATTGATCGGGGTGAATCTTGTCAGTTTGCGAAGAGCTGACAGATTCATGCGGAGTGAATCTCCTTCTTCCATCGCGATCAAGGATTCTTTTGCATGGGCTTCAATTTTTAAGAAGGCTTCCTGCGTGAAAATTTGTGTGTAAGCAAGCTTTTGAGTATTCTTATCTAGCCCTGATGCAGCGATTGCCTTTTCAGTACGCAGAATCGCCGATTCAACAGCAAACAGTTCATTGACGATATCCGCTATGTTCACAAGAATCTCTTGCTCTTTGTCTAATGCTTTTCCATACTTCATCGCCGCCATTCCAGATACCATTAAGGCGATCTTTTTCGCATGGGCGAGCAAGTATTTTTCTTGATCGAGCGGCTGATCACCCGGCTCTTCCGGCATCATCATCATGAGCTCTTCCTGTAAGGTTTGCGCTTTTTGAAGCAGCGGAAGCTCTCCCTTCATCGCTTTCTTCAAGAATGTGCCTGGTACAAGCAGACGGTTGATTTCGTTTGTCCCTTCAAAAATACGGTTAATCCGTGAGTCACGATAGGCTCTTTCGACCTCGTATTCTTGCATGAATCCATATCCGCCGTGAATCTGCACACCTTCATCCGCAATATAATCTAAAGTTTCAGAGCCAAGCACTTTACAAAGAGAGCATTCAATCGCATATTCTGCAATGGACTGGGCGATTTTTTTGCCGTCCTTTTGCTCTTCTTCACTTAATAGGCCCATGCGCTGTTCAAATAATCCGACTGTGCGGTAAACAGCACTTTCCATCGCATAGAGCTTTGCCGACATGTTGGCTACTTTTTCACCAATTAAGCTAAATCGAGAAATAGGCGTTTGGAATTGCTTACGCTGATTTGCATATTCTGCCGATAATTGAATGACACGTTTTGACGCACCAACTGTCCCGACAGCCAGCTTGTAGCGTCCGATATTCAAAATGTTAAAGGCAATGACGTGACCTCTGCCAGCCTCACCTAGTAAATTCTCCTTCGGCACTTGAGCATCTTCAAGTATTAATGTTCTCGTCGATGACCCTTTAATGCCCATCTTTTTCTCTTCAGGTCCCGTTTGGACACCTGGAAAATCCTTTTCTACGATAAAAGCAGAGAAGTGTTCACCATCAATTTTCGCATATACGACAAAGACGTCGGCAAATGCGGAGTTTGTGATCCATTGTTTTTCACCATTCAGCACATAATGAGTTCCGGCTTCATTTAAGACCGCAGTTGTCTTTGCTCCAAGGGCGTCAGAGCCTGATCCTGGTTCAGTGAGGGCGTACGCTGCAATCGTTTCTCCAGAAGCGAGTCCAGGAAGATATGTTTCCTTTTGTGCTTGATTTCCAAACAGCACGATGGGCAGAGATCCAATGCCTACATGGGCGCCATAGGAAAGCGAGAAGCTCCCTGCTCTGGAGAATTTCTCGGTAATAATGGCTGAACTAATTTTATCTAATCCAAGTCCGCCGAATTCTTCAGGCACGTCAGCTCCTAGCAGCCCAAGCTCTCCAGCCTTTTTGAGAAGCCTGACGGAATGCTCAAATTCATGGTTTTCAATTTGATCTATATATGGAACAACGTCTTGTAAAATATAATCCTCTGTTGTCTTTCCAATCATTTGATGCTCATCAGAGAAATCCTCTGGTGTAAAGATATGTTCATAATTCGTCTCATCAATTAAGAAGCTTCCACCCTTTTTTACTTCTTCCATTGCTTTCATTCTGATTTCCCCCTTTAGATCAATTCAAAAATTCCTGCTGCTCCCATGCCCCCGCCGATACACATTGTGACAATGCCAAATTGCTCGTTTCGCCGCTTCATTTCATGAATGAGTGACAGTGTCAGTTTCGTTCCTGTACAGCCGAGCGGATGTCCTAGCGCGATTGCCCCGCCATTGACATTCACTTTCTCTTCATCGATTCCTAAATGACGAATGACTTGAATGGCCTGAGAGGCAAACGCTTCGTTTAATTCAAACAGCCCGATATCCTTCAGCTCAAGTCCAGCGATTTTCAGCGCACGCGGAATGGCTTCAATCGGACCGATTCCCATCACCTCAGGCGGTACACCACCAACAGCAAACGCCCGGAACTTGGCAAGAGGCTGAAGGGAAAGTGAGGATGCTTTCTCACGATCCATCATCATCACACATGCAGCGCCGTCACTTGTTTGTGAAGAGTTTCCTGCGGTCACCGTGCCTTTTGTCGAGAAAGCCGGACGCAAAGTAGAAAGAATCTCTTCCGTTGTCCCTGCTCTCACGCCTTCATCCTGTGAAAACTTGAATTGATGTTCTTCTAATTGATATTGCTTCCCTACCCGACGCTCTGTTACATCAACGGATACAATTTCATCTGAAAACTTTCCATCCTGTAATGCTTTGGCTGCCTTTTGATGACTTCTTACCGCAAAGGCGTCCTGATCTTGACGTGTGACCTGATACTTTTGCGCCACCTGCTCTGCCGTGTGTCCCATGCTCATATAGTATTCAGGCGCTTGCTCTGCCAAATGAGCATTCGGACGAATGGAGTGACCCATCATTGGCACCTGTGACATCGATTCGACTCCACCGGCTAAGATTGTTTCTGCCTGACCGAGCATGATTCGTTCACCCGCATAAGCGATTGACTGAAGACCAGATGAGCAGTAGCGGTTAATGGTGATCGCAGGTACTGTATACGGAAGCCCTGCTAATGCTCCAATATTACGAGCCACATTTAACCCCTGCTCTGCTTCTGGTGTTGCACATCCGATGATCAAATCATCTATCTGTCCGTCGTAATCACCGGCACGCTTTATTGTTTCTTTTACACACAATGCGCCCATATCATCAGGCCGAACATGTTTTAACGATCCTTTTTTCGCCTTCCCTACTGGTGTTCTCGCGCCAGCGACAATGACTGCTTCTCTCATTTTGACTCCCCCTTAGTTACGTAAAGGTTTTCCTTTGACGAGCATGTGCTGCATGCGTGCTTGTGATTTCACTTCTCCTACAAGACTTAAAAAGGCTTCCCTTTCAAGCTCTAATAAGTATTGCTCCTCTACCTCTGTTCCAAATGGCAGTTTCCCGCCGGAAATAACATGAGCTAATTTTTTAACAATGGTCATGTCATGCTCTGAAATGTATCCAGACAATCTCATATTTTCGGCCGCCAATATCATTGCTGCATAGCCTGTTTCTCCCATGACGGGCACCTTTTGCTTGAGCGGCGCACGATAACCCGCTTCATCAAGAGAGAGCACAAGTTGTTTCGCATCATAGATCAGGTGATCTCCGTTCATACTGATTCGGTCACTCGCGCGAAGCATGTTCATATCCCTCGCTTCCTCTGCCGAAGTGGACACTTTCGCCATTGCAATTGTTTCAAATGTTTTCATCGTGGCGTCTTGTATAGCGGTCTCTGGCGGCTTAGCTGATCCTTGAAGATGGCGAAGGTATAATTCTTTGTTTCCACCGCCGCCTGGAATCAGTCCAACTCCCGCTTCGACAAGACCCATGTATGATTCGCTGGACGCCTGAATAGCTGCTGCCGGCATACAAACCTCAGTTCCGCCTCCGAGTGTCATACCAAACGGAGCAGCAACGACTGGACGGTCGCTATATTTCACCTTCATCATTGCCTGCTGGAAGCGGCGGATCACAAAGTCAATTTCAAAGAAATTATCGTCCTGAGCTTCCATTAAAATCAAAGCAAGGTTAGCACCAACACAGAAGTTCTTCCCTTGGTTTCCGATGACAAGCCCTCTATAATTCTGTTCCACCTCATCGACAGCGCGATTGATCATGTCAATGACATCTAGTCCAATGGCATTGCTTTTGGAGTGAAATTCGAGCAAGGCGACATCATCACCGATATCAATCAAGCTCGCACCAGCATTTTTAAAAATCACGCCCTGCTTCTTTTTCAATCTCGCTAAGGAAATATTCTTGTCGTTTCCTTTTTCCTGTTCATAAGCCCCATTGTGATAAAACGCACGCTCTCCATCAGCATTCTCTTGATAGAATGTATCGTGTCCTTCTGACAGCATGTCTTGCACCCACTGCGGGATGCTGTGTCCTTCTGCTTCCATGCGTTCGACTGCTTTTTTCACACCGATTGCATCCCATAGCTCAAATGGACCGTGCTGCCAGCCAAATCCCCATTTCATTGCGTTATCGATGGACTGAATATCATCCGCAATTTCGCCTGTTAACTGAGCTGAATAAAGGAGCACAGGTGCCGTCATGTTCCAGAGCAATTGTCCTGCACGGCCATCTTGATAAATAAGCGCTTTCAATTTCGCTTTCGTTCCCTTTTGCTGCTTTGCCATCTCAATGCCTGGATCTTTAAGTTTCGTTCGTTCTCCGTATGTGAGCGTCACAGGGTCAAGTTCTAAAATGGACTTTCCATTTTTTTGATAAAATCCTTGCCCTGCCTTGCTGCCAATCCATCCTTTTTCAAGCATTCGTTCAATAAACTCAGGCAGCTGGAAAATATCTTTTTCCTTTCCTTCTACTTGGTCATATACGTTGCGGGCTACATGGAAAAACGTGTCGAGCCCTACAACATCAAGAGTACGGAAAGTCGCGCTTTTCGGTCTTCCAATGAGGGGTCCTGTGACCGAATCAACCTCTCCAATGGTGTATTTGTTTTCAAGCATTTCACGCACTGTCACAAGGAGTCCATAAGTACCAATACGATTGGCAATAAAGTTCGGCGTATCTTTCGCTTCAACGACGCCTTTACCAAGTACATCCTCGCCAAACGTTTTCATAAATTGGAGTACTTCTGGATCTGTTTCTTGAATAGGAATGATTTCTAAAAGCTTTAGATAACGAGCTGGGTTAAAAAAATGTGTACCTAAAAAGTGACGTTTAAATCCCTCTGATCGGCCTTCTGCCATTTTTTCAACCGAAATTCCAGATGTGTTACTTGATACGATACTGCCTTCTTTGCGGTGTTCGTCGATGAGAGAGAATACATGTTGTTTAATGCTGAGCTTTTCAGTGACGACTTCAATGATCCAGTCAGCATCATGTAATAAGGAAAGGTGATCTGTGAGATTTCCCGGTGTGATGTATGATAGGTTTTTTGCTGAAGTAAGAGGTGCTGGCTTTTGCTTTAACAATTTTTTCATCGCTTCTTGACTTAATCTATTCCGAACACTAGGATGATCAAGCGTTCGCTTTTTTGCCGTTTCTTCCTTTGTCAGTTCGTTTGGCACAATATCTAGCAATGTTACTGGTATCCCGATATTGGCTAGATGCGCAGCAATGCCTGAGCCCATGACACCTGAACCAATGACAGCCGCCTTGCGAATATGTTTGCCCATATATATCCCCCTAAACATTTTGAATGAATAGTCATTCATTTTTTGTCCAAAAAAAAGCAATGCCTCTTTCTTTATCTTAAAAGATTTTCCGAAACAGTTCAAGAGCGGATTTCAAAAATTTACACATTCTCATGTGCCTTACTTTGCGGCGTATGAATTAAAGATGAGAGGGCATTGTAAGAATGGAGGTGATGTCCACATGTCTCGTTTGAAGAAAAACCCATCGAAAGCAGGCGTAAGTGCTGCAAGTGTAAAAGGAAACGCAGGTCCATCACAGGAAGCAGACCTAGGCGGCAAAAAGACTAGTCAAAATCAACAATATAAAAAGAATCAGTAAGGAAACAAAATCGTAAGGAGGAACACACCTTGAACAATCAGCAAATGAATATGCCCCCGCAAGTCATTTCAGTGAAGGATTCCTTGTACTTAGAGGATATGCTGAATTGGAACTTGATCGCTATGAAAAAGGCTCACTTTATGGCCGAGCATTGCCAGGAACAAACATTGAAACAAGAATTAAATCAAGTGGGCCAAATGCACCATCAGCATTACACACAAATTCTTCAGCATTTAGGCAGCTCAGGACAAGGCCAGTCTACTGGCTTTATGCAATAGGAGGAAAAAACATGGAACAACAAAACCAACAAAAAATCGGGAATCTTCAAACTCCGGTTCCCACGACAACAAACATGAATGATCGTGATTTTGTCACAGATCTCTTGTCGACTGAAAAATATATGACAAGCGGATACAACACAGCGCTCAATGAATTCAGTCATGAATCTCTTTATCAGGATATTCAGCGAATTGCACTAGAAACTCAGAAAACACAAAGACATTTATATGATGTCATGTTCCGATATGGGTGGTATTCTGTTGAAGCCGCTGAGCAGCAAAAGCTCCAGCAGGCACACCAGAAATTCCAGCAAACACTGACAGAACAATCTCCATACGGACCATCACAGATGTCATAAAGAAAAACTGCCAGTATGGAGCTGGCAGTTTTTTAGCGATCTTGATTCGCTCGATGAGCTTCGTTCATTTGTTTGATCCGCTGAATTGTTTCTTTGATTTCTTCCTTAGCCTCTGGATACGTTTCATTAAAGTGCTTTGCTAGAGGCGGCATACTTTTTGCAATATGAGAATAGATTACCCACTGTTTCACATCTTGTTTCAGTGCGTCTGTTGATTCGCCAAGCAACAGCTCAGTATATTTCTCAAGCAAGCCTTCCAGCTTTTCGTCTAGTTCATTTCCCATTGATCTTCCGCTCCTTTTTTCAGAAAAAAGCCTGACTCTGTACGTAACAGATGTCAGGCTTTTGACATACGATTATCTTGCAGCGAGAAATGTCTCCGCTTGCGCTTGCTGCACAATACAGCGTCCTCTGCCATGCGGAATACATAATGGAGTTCCGAATAGAGGATCTGTTGTCACTTGGCAGTTCATATCAAAGACATTTTTCACAAGATCACAATTAATGACCGTTTCTGGTCTTCCTTCTGCATAAATCGTCTTGTCTTTAATCGCTACAAGGTGATGAGCATATCTACATGCGAGATTCAGGTCATGAAGAACCATGACAATCGTGCGCTGCTCTTTTTCATTTAAGTCAAACAGAAGGTCGAGAATTTCAATTTGATGCGTCATATCTAAATACGTCGTCGGCTCATCTAACAAAATGATATCCGTCTCCTGCGCTAACGTCATCGCAATCCATGCACGCTGCCTTTGTCCACCTGATAATGAATCGACCGTTCGATCAGCAAGGTCTTCCATCTTTGTTGACTTCAGTGCACGATTCACTGCTTCCTCGTCTTGCTTTGACCACTGCTTCAGCCAATTTTGATAAGGATATCTGCCTTGCTTCACTAGCTGATGCACGGTTAATCCTTCTGGCGCTTCTGGTCCTTGCGGAAGAATGGCGAGCTGTTTCGCTACTTCCTTTGTTGGTAATTTGGCAATGGAATGACCTTCAAGCAGGATAGAACCACCCATTGGCTTCATGAGACGGGCCAAAGAGCGAAGTAGCGTGGATTTACCGCATCCATTGCTGCCAATAAATACTGTGATTTCACCCTTAGGGATTGATACATTTAGTTCATCTATGATCATTGTTTCTCCGTAGCCTAAGCTTAAAGCTTCAGTAGAAATGGCACTCATTCCGCTCAAACGCTCCTTTTCTCATGCAAATTTTTTATATGAAATATCGTCTATATATAGACGCAAAAGATCACTTATCTCAATTTAGTGTATCAGATTTAAGTGATCTTGAAAATCATTTTCAATTAAAAAATGAGAAAGTTCCGTTTTACTTCTTCTTTTGGAATGTACGTTTGGTCCCATCTTCAAGCTTAATATCGACCTGAATTCGCTGATAATCATCGTCTAAATTAAAAGCAGCTAATAGCTCATTTACATACGTTTCATTGATCTTCGCACTAGGAATCGACATATCATTTAGCTTCATCTTCATCTCGCGTAATGCTTCTTCACCTTCATAGCGGACACCGTTCATATGATCACGAATAAGTGCTTCTTCTTTTCCTTTCGCCTGACGATAGGTGGCTTCGTATAATTCGCTTTTCTGCCCGTATTGAACATACAGGTGGAGATGCTCAAATGGAAGTTCCTTCATTTGAACCGCTGAGAGACTCTCTGCTTCTGCTTCCTTTGTTTGCTGGAGCGGCTCAATCGATTGGCAGCCAGACAGCATAAAAAGCAGCACTCCTATTTGTCCCGCCTTCTTCCAACACATCATGTGCTACCTCCTATTTCTTATCATCGCTTTTTATTCTTCTCCATCCTTCTTTTCGTTATTCAATAAAAGAGCGGGCTATGGTAAATTGAAACAAAAAGGAGGTACGAGATGATGAAAAGGACAGCCATTGTAACTGGTGCCAATAGCGGCTTTGGCAAGCTCATCACGATAGGTCTCGCCAAGCAAGGCTATAAAGTGATTGCAGGTGTCAGGCAGGAAGCCAATGCAAAAAAGCTTGCTGAAGAAATCGAGCAAGCCTCGTTATCCGCATCGATACATATTGAAGCATTAGATGTGACAGACACGCAGTCAATTCAAGCATTTCAGAAAAAGCTACATGCTTACGCACCCATTACCCTGCTTGTCAACAATGCGGGAACAGCCTATGCGGGTTTTGCTGAAGAGGTTCCAGTTAACACGTACCGCCACCAATTTGATGTCAATGTCTTCGGAGTCATGGAAGTGACACAAGCCGTCCTTCCGCTGATGACAAATGGTGCAAAGATATTCAATATGAGTAGCATCAGCGGATTAATGGGAATGCCCGCACTTTCTCCTTATGTATCCTCCAAGTTTGCTTTAGAGGGCTACACAGAGAGCTTACGCATTGAACTGGCCTCGTTCGGTATACAGGTAGCCTTGATCGAGCCAGGCTCTTTCCAAACGAATATTTGGAACACGTCTATGAACGAGCACATGTTGCAGCCAGAGGAAGGCTCGAAATACATACACATCTATCAAAAAATGATGGCTCATATCAATGCCCAGAAATCAAACTACGGGGACCCGCGTGAAGTCGCAGATCTTGTGATTCGATTAGCCGAGAAGAAGCGACTGAAAAAGCTGAGATATCCAATTGGGAAAGGAGTGCGGTTTTCATTTACAGCAAAGCAGCTCCTGCCTTGGAGCATGTGGGAAAAGATCATATTACGTACACTCTCTTCAAAAAAATAAGCATAAAAAAACAGGTAGACCTTTAACGTCCACCTGTTTTTTCATTTATTCAGTTTCAGACTGTCCGAGGGTAATGTCTAGGTTCTTGTTTTTCCCTTCACGAATAACAGTCATTGTCGTTTTATCGCCGACTTTTGTTTCTTTGTACAAAATTTCTTTCAGCTGAGAGCTATTCGCCACGTTTTTTCCTTTAAACTTGATGATGACATCTCCAGACTTCAAGCCTGCTTTTTGTGCAGGTGATCCTTTTGATACATCCTTTACGTAAATCCCTTTGCCGATTTGTTTATCAAATAGGCCGAGCGTATTTTCTTGATACGTTTCAGGCACTTGCTCAAGGTCAATCATTTGTACGCCAAGGTAAGGACGTTCAACCTTTCCGTTTTTCAACAGCTCATCTACAATCGGTTTGACATCGTTACTTGGAATTGCAAAGCCAAGTGATTCCACACCGCTTTCGCTAATTTTTAAGCTGTTGATACCAATGACTTGACCATCTGTATTGATAAGCGGTCCACCGCTGTTCCCTGGATTGATCGCTGCATCTGTTTGCAGTACATTCATTTCCACCGTACCAGACGATGTGTTCGCTTCAACTGTACGATCAAGACCACTAATAATCCCTTCTGTCACAGTACCAGAGAACTGGGCACCAAGCGGGTTCCCAATTGCGATCACTTTGTCCCCAGCACGGAGCTTAGAAGAATCACCAAAGCTCGCCACTTTATCAATGCCGTCTGCATTGATTTCTACAACAGCTAAATCTGTCATCACGTCACTGCCGACAAGCTTCGCTTCTTTTGTTTTTCCGTCATAAAGTGTGACTTTCAGTTTATTGGCACCCTCGACTACGTGGTTATTTGTAATAATGTACGCTTTTTTGCCATCTTTTTTAAAGATGACACCAGAACCCGTTCCAGCTTCAGCTTCTGTTGAATCACCGCTAAGGCCAAACGAATTTTGGGTAGATTGATAGTTTGAGACTCCCACAATGGTTGGCTCTAAATCTTCTACCATATCAGAGACATTCGTGGCATTGGTAATTTGTTTTGTTGAGAAATTTTCAGAAGCTGCAGGTTCACTTGACGCTGTTTGCGTTTGAGTGTTTGCTGCTGTGTCCTGTGACTGCGGCAAAAGCGGTGTAATGCCAAGCACAAGGCCTCCGCCAATAATTCCTCCAAGGATCGGACTGAGCCATGCTGCTTTCCGCTTTTTCTCCTTTTTCGACACACGGTCATCCCCCATTTGAGGAGAATGGTTTGTCACACTCTCCTGAGTGGCAGAAGCTTCTTTTTCATGAGGTTGAAAAACGAGTTCCTTTTCTTTTTCAGGTTCGTCTATTTGTTTCTCATTCTCTTGATGTACATCTTCTTGTTGATTCAGCTTCTTCTCTTCATCTTCTCTTCGGAAATCCATCGCTTACACTCCTTTACATCATGTTCATGACTTGCTTGATTCATATGTGTAGATCGGACTCATGTCCTCTTAATGGCAACATCATTGAAAATACTACATGACAATATGTCAAATTATATAATACTTATTCATAGAAAAAAAGCAAGGTGCGCACATTCGTGAAAAGCACCTATTGATCTGCCTTTTATCTATGCCCTTTTTTCCCTTGAGCTTATCATAAACAAACATTATGGGATAATGATGAGAAGAATATGTGAAATTGTGAAAAAAGCATGTGATTGTTGACATGCCGCCTTTGTATCCCGTTATAATGACGGTGAGAGGATGTGGAAGACTTTGTCGTACACCATTTATTTAGTGGAAGATGAACAAAACTTAAACGAACTTTTAACCAAATATTTAGAAAGTGAAAATTGGAATGTCTCCTCTTTTTTAACCGGAGAAGCGGCACGCGAAGCAATGAATAAGCCGCCGCATCTATGGATTTTAGATATCATGCTGCCTGATACAGATGGCTACACACTGATTAAAGAAATCAAAGCCGCATCACCTGACGTACCGGTCATTTTCATTTCAGCACGCGACGCAGATATTGATCGTGTCCTCGGTTTAGAGCTAGGAAGCAGTGACTATATTGCGAAGCCGTTTCTTCCGCGCGAGCTGATCATTCGGGTGCAAAAGCTGCTTGAGCTTGTGTACAAAAACAGCGATACTCCGCAGCAGCAAAGTGTCACACCCGTCTCCTCCTATGTCATTCATGAGGATGTAAGAGAGGTGTATGAAGGAGATCAGCTGATTAACTTAACTTCTAAGGAATTTGACTTGCTGCTTATATTTACACATCATCAAGGACATGCTTTTTCTCGTGAAGATATTCTCGTCAAAATTTGGGGACACGATTACTTCGGGACAGATCGTGTGGTGGATGACCTTGTCAGACGATTGCGCAAAAAAATGCCCGACTTAAAGGTCGAGACCATCTATGGATTTGGCTATAGGATGCTAAAAGGATGAAGAACAAACCACTCGCTTTTCAAATTTGGATCGTCATCTCTGGTATTTTGCTCACCATCTCGATTGTCCTGATCATTCTATTTTCCAATACATTACGAAATTTTTTCACGAATGAAATTTATAAAAATATCGAAAATGAACAACAGGTTCTCACAGAATATCCGTTGAACCGAGACGGCTCGCCAAAGTCGACACCTGAAAACCGCTCGGTGCAGCACATTCTGATTCCGTCAGATGAATTAAACCAAATGGCGCAGTTTTTCCCGCACGCCTTTATTGAGAAAATCCAATCCTTTGTGAAAAAACAAAAAAGCGCAACGAAACGCTATTCTGAAGAGGTGAATGGCCAGCACATCTTTTTTGTCATCAAAAAAGTATCAACAGGCAATACACAATATATTCTTTTGTCTTATGCGCCAGACTCTTATCGAGATGACCTGTCCTTTACGCTGTTTAAACAGCTGATCTTTATCTTGGGCACCGTTATTTTATTAAGCTGGATTCCATCGATTTGGCTTGCCCGCTACTTATCCCGTCCAATCGTTGCGTTTGAAAAGCACGTGAAGCGGATTGCACAAGAGGACTGGGACGATCCTGTCATCGTTGACCGGCAAGATGAAATCGGAAAGCTTGGTCATACCATTGAAGAAATGAGACAAAAACTCATTCAAAAGGATGAAACAGAACGGACTCTTTTGCAAAATATATCACATGACTTAAAGACACCTGTCATGGTCATCCGCGGCTATACGCAGTCGATTAAAGATGGTATTTTTCCTAAGGGAGATCTTGAACAAACGGTGGAAGTCATTGAAGGTGAAGCGGAAAAGCTTGAGAAGAAAATCAAGGATTTGCTGTACTTAACAAAGCTTGATTATTTATCAAATCAACACCCTGCACATGCTTCCTTCCTACTGAGTAATACGATGCTGGAAGTGGTCGACCGAATACGCTGGTCGAAAAATGAATTACAGTGGAACGTGGACTTAGATGATGAGGCTACTCTTGAAGGCGATCCAGAACAATGGAGCAAATTATTTGAGAATGTACTAGAAAATCAACTTCGCTACGCAAAAAGGAAAATTGATATTCAAATGAAACAGGAAGAGGATCAAATACGCATTGTTATTCGTAATGACGGTCCTCCAATTGAAGAACATATGCTATCCAACCTATACGAACCTTTTAGTAAGGGAAAAAAGGGCGAATTCGGTATTGGATTAAGCATTGTCAAAAAAATTCTCTCCATGCATCAAGCGTCTATATCAATTGAAAATGATGATCTAGGTGTACGTTATACGATCACGGTACCAAAGAAGAGACTGTAGGTTTTTGATCGCAGTCTTTTTTAGATGAATGAATACCCATTGAAATCACGGTATGTGGCTTTGATTTTCTTGCCAGCTTGATACATCCATTTCTTTTCAATGGTTGTCTCTTTCGGCATTTTGACTTTTTCTACTTGAATTCCTTTTGTTTGCAAGCGTCTCATCATATCATCGATTTCTCTCATGGAACATCATCCTTTCACATTTTTTGACCAGTTGGTCACCTTACTTTATAATATAAAGAATTACACTGTAAAAAACAAGTTACAATCTGATTAATTTTTGAAAACTTTCGTCGTTTATGACCGATAAGTCACATCTCTTTGCGCACGTTTCCTAAGACATTTGTCTCTCGGTAAGAAAGGATGACATTCATATTGAAGAAGAAAGAGAAAATGATCATTGAGGCCGGCATGAAATTGTTTGCCAGTAAAGGCTACAATACAACGTCTGTTCAGGAAATTGCGGATGAATGCCACATGTCAAAGGGTGCTTTTTATCTTTATTTTAAATCAAAGGAAGCACTGCTCATTTCAATCTTACATTACTATTACGATAAGGTATTTACCCGGATCCATGAGGTTCAAACAGAGGGAGGCACACCAAAGGAAGCCTACCGTAAGCAGCTCACTGTCTACTACGATAATATCTTGCAGCAAAAGGATTTTATTAAAATGCAGCTGAGCGATCGAGCACTGCCAATGAATGAAGAAACGCAGCAGCTCGCAAAACAAATCAGACTTGCCACCATTCAGCTTCACATTGATAACATTAAGCAGGTATATGGAGATGCAGCGATTCCTTATATGGCTGATCTTTGTTTGACGATTGAGGGAATGAGCCACGTTTATTTCGAGCTTGCGATTTTATATGATTTTCAGCTAGAGGCTGAGGAGCTAGCCGCAACGATGATTCACCGTATCGATGATTTGATGGGCGGTATGATGGAGCGACATGATCTTCCGCTCATCTCTGTAGATCAAGCGAGCGATTGGTTTGGTCCTATTTATGAACGGTCATTCGACCCGCTGACAGAATCTCTTTTAAAAGAATTAAGAGAGCAGGCTGAAGCACACTATGAAGTGAAAGACGAGCCTGATTTATTTGAAGCACTCGGCATTCTAGAAAATGAATTAAACAAACAGAAACCTAGACAAGTCATCGTGAAAGGCATGCTGCATCAATTAAAATTATACGCACCGCTCCAAACCCACTCTGAATCACTTTTGCGTATTTTGAAAGAAGATCATTTGTAGAACCCAAGGCACAACCTTGGTTTCATTTTTGTCCACATCACGTTCAATGAAAAAAACCAGGGGCAGCCGCCCCTGGTTCTTATTTTGCTTTCGGTGTCACCATTTCTTCTGGTTTCACAAACTCTTCAAACTGCTCTTCTGTTAACAGCTCTAATTGAAGTGCTGCTTCTTTTAACGTTAAACCTTCTTTGTGAGCAAGCTTTGCAATTTTCGCTGCATTTTCATATCCGATGTGCGGGTTAAGTGCCGTCACAAGCATCAATGAATTGTTCAAGTTTTTCTCGATTGTTTCTAGGTTTGGTTCGATTCCAACTGCACACTTGTCATGGAATGAGTTCATACCGTCAGCAAGTAATTCAACTGATTGCAAGAAGTTATAGATGATAACCGGCTTAAATACGTTCAGCTCAAAGTTTCCTTGGCTGGCAGCAAAACCGATCGTTGCATCATTCCCCATAATCTGTGCTGCAATCATTGTTAAAGCTTCACTTTGAGTTGGGTTGACTTTACCTGGCATAATGGAGCTTCCTGGCTCATTTTCAGGAATGATCAATTCACCAATTCCGCAGCGAGGACCACTTGCCAGCCATCTCACATCGTTGGCAATTTTCATTAGATCAGCTGCAAGTGCTTTTAGGGCACCGTGTGCATACGTAATTTCATCATGGCTTGTCAGCGCATGGAATTTGTTTGGTGAAGAATTGAATTTTTGACCTGTCAGCTTGCTGATTTCCTCAGCGACATATTGACCAAACTCAGGATGTGCGTTAATTCCTGTACCAACAGCTGTTCCGCCAATCGCAAGCTCTCTCATTTTTTCAGTTGATTCTAGAATCATTTCTTTTGAACGGTCCAGCATGTACACCCAGCCGCTAATTTCTTGACCTACTGTCAGTGGAGTTGCGTCTTGCAAATGCGTACGACCGATTTTAACAATCTCTTGATATGCTTTTGCTTTCTCATCAAGAGTCGCTCTTAATTGATCAATCGCAGGCAATAATTTTTTGTACACAGCTAAAACAGCTGCCACGTGCATAGCAGTTGGGAATGTGTCATTTGAGCTTTGGCTGCGGTTGACGTCATCATTCGGATGAATGCTGAACTCACTATTTTTATCTTTCAAGTAAACAGTTGCTCTATTTGCAACGACTTCGTTCATATTCATGTTACTTTGTGTCCCGCTACCTGTTTGCCATACAACAAGCGGGAAATGCTCGTCATACTTTCCGCTGATGATGTCATCACATACAGCAGCAATTGCTTCTGCTTTTTCGCTCTCAAGGTTGCCAAGACGTTCGTTGGCAATCGCTGTGCTACGTTTCAAAATTGCAAACGCATTCACAACTTCCTTTGGCATTTTCTCAGAACCGATTTTGAAATTTTCTTTGCTTCGTTGTGTTTGTGCACCCCAGAACTTGTCCTTTGGCACCTTGATTTCGCCCATTGTATCTTTTTCGATTCTAAATTCTGTCATTATGTATCCCTCCATAGCTTTATACACTCAACTCTATTCTATACAAAAAACCAAAATCCTTTAAGCGTTTTCAATTAAAATTTTATCTTTATTTTAATTTTAGTTCAATATAAACGCGGACATCTTTCGAATATTTGTATTTTGGGTTCGTTTTTCCGTAATCCTTTGATGTATATGTCACTTCATAATGCTTGTCAAACGACTGTAGAATACGGTCAATCTCCTCTTTTGTTCCTGCTAAACGAATTTGTGCCATCTTGTTTCCTCCAAAACCCTCATTCTTTCTTTTACCACAAAATAATGTAACACAGAATATTGTTTTTTCAAGCAGGTAATGCTAAGAAAAAGTTATTTGAGGCGGGTGATCATTTTGAATCAGACTCCATTGAAAGAGCACTTATACGATAATCTCTCCGTCATTCTCCCTCAATTAAAGGAAATGGATGATTTAGTCCATGAGAAAAAAACGCTGCCTCACGGGCAGGTTGTTTACTATTTATACATAAAAGAAATGAACGAAAAGATGGAGATTCAAACCTTTTTAAAGCTGCTTCTCCAAGATCATACGTCTCTTACAAAAGAGAAGCTGGAATCTAATTTATCCATGATGACGACACGTTCGGTGAAGACCTCTGAAGAATTGGTCGATGCGATTTTTGAAGGGCATTGCGTGGTGCTGATTAATGGATTTCAGCATGCGTATATTTTAGAAACGAAGGGAACAAAGAAACGCAGTTTAGGGGATTCTACATCTGAAACAGTCGTAAGAGGGCCGAAAGTTGGCTTCATTGAAGATTTAAACACGAACTTAGCTCTCGTGCGACAGCGCTTGAAAAACCCTGACCTCAAAACAGGTAACATGAAGATCGGGGAAAAGAAATACACCCAAGTGACCATCATGTACATTGACGGTATCGTTGAAACCTCTGTTTTAAAAGAGGTAAAAAAACGGCTCAAACAAGTCACCATTGATGATATACAAGACTCTGGTGTTCTTGAGGAGCTCATTGAAGACAATGTGTATTCTCCTTTTCCGCAAATTCAAAACACAGAACGGCCTGATAAAGTCGCCTCTGCTTTGAACAATGGGCGAGTCGCCATCTTTGTCGATCATTCGCCTTTTGTATTAATTGTACCTGCTTCGCTCGCGACGATTATGCAATCACCGGATGATTATTATGAAAGATGGATCGCCGCCTCTCTCATTCGTATGCTGCGGTTTACCTCAATTTTTCTGACATTATTTTTATCAGCCATTTATATTGCGCTTGTGTCGTTCCATCAAGGACTTTTACCAACAACTCTAGCTATTTCGATCTCAAGTACAAGAGAAAATGTCCCCTTTCCGCCTATTGTGGAGGCACTCATCATGGAGATGACGATTGAGCTTCTGCGGGAAGCCGGCTTAAGGCTGCCAAACCCGCTCGGTCAAACGATCGGACTTGTTGGCGGGGTTGTCATTGGGCAGGCAGCCGTTCAGGCTCATATTGTGAGCTCAATCATGGTAATTATCGTCAGCGTGATGGCCCTTGCGTCCTTTACTGTTCCTCAATACGGGATGGGCATGTCCTTTCGTGTGCTCCGCTTTGTGTCCATGTTTGCTGCGGCTACCTTTGGTTTATACGGGATTGTGCTGTTTATGCTCGTACTCCTTACTCATCTCACACGGCAAAAAAGTTTTGGCACACCATATTTCTCACCAGATTTTGTGTTCAGCTATAAAAACGAGGACAATTCCATTATTCGATTGCCCTTAAGAAATCAACAGAAAGGAGAACGAGATGGTCAATCATAAAGAGTCGATATCAAGCTATCAGGCAAGTGCCATTATTGCAAATACAACACTAGGCGCAAGTATGATGATTCTGCCAAGAGCAATGGCTCAGGCTGCGGCTACACCTGACGGCTGGATTGCACTCTTACTCATGAGTGTCATTTACATTGTGTTTATTTTTGCAAATGTCCTGATGATGAAAAAAGTCCCCTTCTCCTCATATTATGATTATACGAATGAGGGTCTTGGAAAATGGATTGGCACGCTTGCCAACCTCTTGATTATTATTTATTTTCTTGGCGTTGCTAGCTATGAAGTACGGGCTATGTCGGAAATGGTGAAGTTCTTTCTGCTTCAAAACACACCTGTAGCGATGACAATGATCAGCTTTATTTTGGTTGGTTTTTATCTTGTCATTGGAGGGATTGGTGATTTAGCCAGGCTATTTCCTTTTATTCTGATTGTGACGCTCATCATCTTATTTGTCGCTTACGGACTGAGCGTGCAAGAATTTAAGCTAGATAACCTCCGTCCCGTTTTAGGAGAGGGATTCTCCCCTGTTTTCAAATCTTTGAACGCATCAGCCATTTCGTTTGTAGGCATTGAAATGATTCTGTTTATGCCTGCCTATTTGAACACGCAAAAACACACCTTTGCTTATGGTACAGTCGGCTTTTTGATTCCTGCGATCATCTATATTTTCACCTATATTCTTGTGGTTGGTGCGTTCACGGTGAAAGAAACGGCGACTTTGACTTGGCCGACCATTGCCTTATTTCAATCATTTGATATTCAGGGGATTTTTATTGAACGAATTGACTCCTTTTTGCTTATCGTTTGGCTGATTCAGCTTTATACAAGCTTTGTCGGATATACATTTTTTGCTGCAATCGGGGTGTCTAAACTGACCAAGTTTCCTAAAAAAGTGGTCCTTGTTTTAATGGGAATTGTCATTTACTTTGCAGCGATTTTCCCAAAGGATGTCGATACAGTGCGAAATTATTTAACCTATGTGAACAACCTCTTTTTCCTGCTGTTCGGCATTCTCCCGTTTCTCTTATTCATTATCGTGTTTTTCAAAAGGAGGCGGAAAACAGCATGAAAAAGAAGGCAGCTTGTGCTCTTTTGACGCTGGTTCTATTAAGCGGTTGCTGGGATAGTACAAATATTGAGGAGCTTAACATGGCGATTGGATTTGCAGTAGACAAAGGGGACCAAGGGAATAAATTAAAGGTATCTATGCAAGTCCTCGTTCCTCAAAAGATCTCTCAGGAATCAAACATCAAAGACCCTACGAAAATCATTGAAACAAACGGGGATTCTGTGCATCAAATATTCCTCACAACGGCGCTGAAAAGCCATCGCATTTTCGCACAGCAGCTACGGGTGTTTTTGTTTTCTGAGGGACTCATCAATGAGAATGATTTCGACCTCGTCATTAATCAATTCATTCGAGACAATGAAACGAGGAGAGGAGGCCTCGTCTTTATGACCTCTAAGAATCCTGGAGACATGCTGAAAATCAATGACGAGGGACAGCCAGCCTCTACGACCTTATACGATCTTTCTGAGAATAGAAAATCGACCATTCTCATGTTTAAGACTGTCTCATTAGGAGATATTTCTTCTGCCATGCAAAACAATGTATCTTTCGCTATTCCGAAAGTCAGCGTCGATCAAGGAAAATTAATGATCGATGGAGCCTCTATTATTAAGAATAAGCGATTTCTCACCAATATCTCTCCGTTAGCAGTACAGTCATACAATCTGTTAACTGGAGATGGACTGGGTGGAGTCATTGAATTTGAATATGAACACAGCATCTACTCTTTTGAGATTTTCAAACTCAAGCACCATATTAAAACCAATAAATCAGCCAACGGAAAATATCAATTTGATGTGTCAGTGGAGCTTGATGGACGATTGTCTGAGGATTGGAATGAACGTGAAAACGCTTTTAATGAAAAGTATCTCAGAGAAATTGAAGGCGTTGTCAAGCGTCGATTAGAGACAAGCGTTAAAGATTTCATCGGTGAATTACAGCATGAGATCAAAGCAGATATTTGTGGGTTCTATCAAAAGGCGAGTATTGCCTACCCGAAGGATTTTCGAAAAGAAGCAAAACATTGGGATGAAATTTTTAGTGAATCAGATATTCGTTACAAAGTAAATGTGAAAATCCGTGACTTCGGGACTAAGGGCGCAACACAATCCTTATAGAGTATGTTAAAATGGTAAGAAAAAAAGGGTGTCAATCATGAAACGAGCTTTACTTTCGGCCGGCATTCTATTTTTGATTCTAGGAATACTCCTGTTAGTCGTTGTATTCATGCAATCAAAAGAAGATTTCTTCATTGAAGCCGACAGCTTTTCGAGCACATTTTTGATCGTGATTTATTATGGACAAACCCCTGCGCTCCTTCTTGTTGGAGGCGGTATATTCGTCGGACTTTCACAGATCATTGGTTTGCAAGAGAAAAAGGCAGCATTGGCAAAGGAGAGCGTAAAGCTATTATCCGAGATGAAGAAAGCCCTAGAAGACAAATCGGCCGAGGAGCAGGAGGCTTTTCCAGTTCCTGAGCTCCATCAACTATCCGAACGTCCGATCACAGGACAGAAGGACTAAATTTACGCATGTTCTAGCAGCTTTCTTTTGAAAGCTGTTTTTTTTATTTTATTGAATCAGCTTATGACGATGCGCATACACAGCCGCTTGCGTCCGGTCTTCTACATCGAGTTTGGAAAGAATGTTTGTAATATGTGTCTTCACTGTTTTAATTGTAATAAATAGTTCCTCAGCGATGACTTTATTCGATTTCCCATCGGCAATCAGCTTCAAGATTTCCATTTCCCTTGCTGTTAATGCATCATGAAGGATCGATCCATTTGAGGAATGACGAAGTTTATTCATCACCTTTCCAGCTACTTTTGACTCTAGTCTTGGTTCGCCGATACTTGCAGACCGAATGGCATCTGCAATTTCTCCTGCCTTGGATGTTTTTAACAAATAACTTAAAGCACCTGCTTCAATCACTGGATAAACTTTATCATCGTCAATAAAGCTCGTCAGAACGATAATTCGTGCATCTTCAATTTCCTGACAAATTCTATTCGTTGCTTCGATGCCATCCATGCCTTCCATGACAAGATCCATTAAAATGACATCTGGCCTTAATTCAACTGCTAGCTCTACACCTTTTTGTCCATCTGACGCTTCACCAATGACTTCAATATCAGCCTGTGCCTCTAAAAAAGCAGCAAGCCCCATTCTCACCATTTCGTGATCGTCGATTAAAAGCACTCGAATCATCGAACGTTCTCTCCTTTTCCTTCATCAAAAATGGGAACCTTCACATCAATTTGTGTTCCTTTTCCTTCAAATGACATAATCTCTGCGACACCGCCTACTTCACTTGTTCTTTCACGAATTGATTCCAGTCCGTAGGAGGCCGTCTTCACATGATCGGTTTGAAAGCCGATCCCATTGTCGATAATCTTCAGCTGCACCTGCCGATTTCGAATGAGCAGACGCACCGTCACCTTTGTCGCCTTTGCATGCCTGAACACATTTGACAGGGCTTCCTGTACAATTCGGAAGAGGTGATCCTCTACTCCTTTAGACAGCGGAACATCATCTTCTATTTCCCAATCAATATCAATCGGCTGCTTTGCTTGAAATTCATTTAGGAGCTCAATCAAGCCCTTTTTCAAGTCTTTTCCTTCAAGGGTGATCGGTCTGAGATGAAGCAAAAGGGCACGCATTTCATTTTGTGCATCTCCAGCCATTCGTTCGACTAGGCGCATCTGCTTTAAAATCTTTTCATCCTTTTCCTTCATGACTTCAAGAATCGCAGAGGTCATCATTGAAATCGCAAATAACTGCTGGCTGACCGCATCATGCAGTTCTCGTGCTAAACGCTGACGTTCTTCTGAGACGACCGACTTTTTCATTTGCACCTGCCATTCTGCCCGCTCATTCGAGAGCTTTTGCAAAGAGGCTACTTGACCTTCCACTCGTTTCGCCATTTCATTTAATTGATCTGCCGCTAAGCCAATTTCATCGTCGCCAAGAGACGGCAGTCTGTATGCAAAGTTCCCATTTTCAAACTTTAAAATCGACTCTACAAGCTGATCAAGACGCTTTTTATGCTGATAGCCAAATACATGTGAGGCAGAAACCCCAATGGCAAGACTAATGATCAGTAAAATACAAAAAAATGGGATGCCGAACCAGCGGGTAGAGAGGAGAATCATCGGATCAAGCTGATAATAAAAAAACATGGGCAGCATCGTCATGATGACAACACCAAGCGAGATCCCTACTCCAAGACGAATAGATTGCCACTGGATACCTAGATGGAGTTTCCTCATAAGTATCTCACATCCACATCTCCGATCAGTAAAGAGATGGAGATTTTCACTTTTCGTTTGCTCTCATCGTAATTGTCGGTCATCACATACACTTTACTGCCGAATCCGCTTCTTTTTTCATCAATAATTTTCATATCACCAATGGCAGCTGAAGCACTCACACATACTTCAATATCCTGCGGTACGAAAATATCCACATCTCCGATGAGCCCGCTTATCACGATCGTGCTCTCTTCTTCTGCAATGATGGCCTTTGATAAGTCGATTTTGACATCCCCGATAAACCCTGAAATCGTCAAATCACTTAATTGAAACGGCTTTTTCATCAGCCTGACTTCACCGATAAAAAAGTCATGCTCCTTGCGCGGCTTTGTCTGGCTCTTTGTTTTCTTTTGCTCGCCCTCTTTTTCAAGATTGACTTTCAGAGAAGGCTTATCGCCCTCCGGTGCTTCCTTTTTATCGACATCAAAAACGGGTTTGTTTTTCAATAAGCGATAGCCGGCATATATCAAAAAGGCCGCAAATAAATATCCTGTGAGACTAAATGTAATATTGAGCAGGAATTTTAAAAAGAGAAAGCCGGCAAAAATATAGGAAACTGAACCGAGCCAACGTTTGGATCTTGAGTGCAGCCAATAGCCAGCCAGCGCAAAAAACACGGGCCAAAACAATTCGGCTCCGATCCCAATAATTTTGAGAAATAGATTAATACCAAAAATCACGACAATGATGCCTAAAATTTGATTCCTTGAAAAACGCAGTTGACTCGCCTCCTTCCTTTCTTCCGTTCATTACCGCAGCTTTAAGTTTCCACTTGTCATTTCAATATCGACTAAGTGTGTCCCTTTTCCCTGCGTACCTGTAAAGCCTCGACCTTCACTATCTGCTTGATCAAAATGATAGGAGTGATCGACACTTCCACTTGTTTTTTTCACTTTGACGTTAAAATCTCCTTCATCCGGCAGGTTAAATTTTGCGCTGCCTGATGTCATGTGAAAGGAGACAGGTGATTCAATGGTATCAAAGCTTGCCGTCAATCTACCACTCGTCATTTCTAGCTGCATTTCGCCTTTGACATCTTTAATATCGGCACGACCTGAGGTTGCTCCAATATCACTATTTTTCGCATCGATGTGAGACACAGAGAGTCTGCCGGATGTCGCTTTGATTTCGACTTTGTTTGCTGAGAAATTCTCGGCATTGAGGTTTCCGCTTGTTGATTTGAGGATCACATCTTCAAGAGAAAGCTTCCCTTCGCCGTCGATCTCACTGACCCCGCTTCCACCCGTAATCTTCACATTTTTATGATAATCTGTTGGGATTTTGACTAAGAGTTCTCCTTTTTCAAATGAAGAGAAAAACAAGAATCCTTTATTTTCAGCACGGACGTTAAATGTACTGCCTGATTGTTCCGCAAACATTTTCCCTTTTCCACCTACGACCATCACGGAAATATCGGAACGATTTTCAGGTTTTACCTTCACGCGAAATCCAGAAAGAGAAATATCTAATTGATCAATTTCATCTTTTTTCGCTGAAGCTGTTGTGACTGCTTTTTCACGGGAGAAACTCAAATGAAAGAGATCTTCGTTTTTGAAAAGCATCCCAATCATTAAAAAGACACCTACAAGTATACAAATTAGACCAATTAATCGCTTCATTCATACCATCCCTTTATCTTCTGACCTTTTCATTATAAGGAAAAGCGAAACAGAAAGAAATCAAATATCGGAAGAAAAATCCTGCTTTTCTTCCGATCTGCCATTGATTTCTTAGTTTGCTTGCTGCTGCTCAGGCTTCTTCTCCAGCTTGAGCTTCTGCCATTCTTTTTCAACCTCATCAGCATAGTCTAGATGAGCATATGATCCTTGATCCTCAAATTGTGTATAGCTGCCCGCTTTTGTCTCCATTTCTTCGATACGATTCTCCATTCGAAGAAATTCTTTATATGCACTTTCACTATCTACTTTATTCATAGATTCGTTCATATGCTGCTTTGCCTGTGCGGCATTTGCTCTTGCTATGAGTGCCTGCTTCTTGTCTTTAATATCACGCAGCTTCGTTTCTAACTGCTGCAATTGCTCTTTCAGCTCTTTTAATTGTTTCACAGATTGCTGATAAGCTTCCTGATATTCCTGATGCTTTTCTTCAAAATACTTCATTTCTGTGAGCGCTTTTCGTGCTAATTCTTCTTCTCCTGCATGAAATGCCAGCTCAGCCTGCTTCTTTCTTTTATCAGCAAATGCTTCCGTCTCTTCTGCTTTGCGCAGGAAGCCTTGTTGAATCGTTTGCTGTTTGATGATCGCATGTTTCGCTTTGGCAATATCGTCCTCCATATCACGAACGTACTGATTTAGCATGACACGTGGATTCTCCATTTTATCTAAGCCCTCATTGACCGTTGCAACAAACATATCTCTCATTCTTCTGAATACCATTTGAATTTCCTCCTCTTATTTTTTCTTTAAAAAATCTTCCCATTCTTGATCAAATGACGTGTGCATAGGTTCTTCCATTTTCGGTGACGTGTTTGGCTCCATATATGATCTACTTGATGATTCTTTTGCCTGTTCACCATTGATCATCGTCCAGCCGAAGTAGAGAAGCCCCCCAGCCAATGCGATTCCAAGGATAAACGGCAGAGCTTGCACAACGATCATGACACCAATGACTGCTAGAATGACGCCGAAGGTTTTACTGCCTTTTTCATATTTCTTTACACCTACATAGATGAGCCACGCCCCAATCAGAATCGGGATCAGCCCTCCTAGTGAACCACCGAAGAAGATGGATAGACCGACAAACATTAAAATCGAACCGATGATGGTTTTACTTGTTATTTTCATCTTCATGCCTCCTTTCTTGCTCCTTGCTTTTACTATAGTCAAAAAAGAAAGCTGGCAAAACGTGTCGCAGATTGATCTTTCGTTGCGACCAGAGTCGTAACTTCGCTCAGACTGAGCGGTAGAATCCAATAAAAAAGCACTCTTCTCATTTGAAGAGTGCTGTTCTTTATTTAGACCGAAATACGTTTGCACTTCGTTCATATTCAACATCCGCTTCACCGAGCCGATGATTCACGATTCGGGCAGCTGCAAATAAATAGTCAGAAAGCCGGTTTACATATGTGAGCGCAACTGATGGAATCTCCTCCTGCTTCGCAAGCGTCACCATATGCCGCTCTGCTCTTCTGACGACTGTCCGCGCCACATGTAAAAGAGCTGCACCTTCCTGGCCGCCCGGTAAAATAAACTTCGTGAGTGGCGCGGCTTCTTCTACATAGACATCCATTCTTTGCTCAAGGACTGCTACAGACATTTCAGTTAATTTACCTTCTTTCGGTGGTTTCACTGCTGCCAAATCACCGCCGCAGTCAAACAGCTCGTGCTGTATCACAATCAGCTCTGACAAAATGTCTTGAAACAATTCGCCATGCTGACGTAAATGTGCATGCGCGAGTCCAATGAAGCTATTCGCCTCATCTAACGTGCCGTACGCCTCTACTCTCACATCATCCTTATCGGCTCTCCCGCCGATCAAGCCTGTTTGACCTTGATCCCCTGTTTTTGTATAAAGTTTCATTGGTGTTCCTCCTTGTCTATTGCTTTGTCCTTTTAGTATAACCTGAAGTGAAAAGGATGTACTTGTTTAACTAAAGTACTGTGATCGCATCATAAACAAAAAAGCGAACCCTTTGGTTCACTTTTAAATGGCATTCAATGAATAAAGAAGAAGGTGCACTTTCTGCTTTAATCTTTCGTGTAAATGCTCATCATCTTCCGTTTCTTGCATACCCGCAGCAGCGATACATAGATGATGAATGAACATGCTCGTCTCCCGTTTCATCATGTGGACAAGCTGCCCCATGAGCTGAACAGACGATCCGTCTGATATAGACTCTTTCAGTACAAGCCAAATGGTCAACTCTTCTTGATGACGCATGCCGTAAAGCACCATGTCGTCGTCTGTGTCTTCAGCAGCAAATTGTTTTGGTCCACTTGTTTGATCGTAAAACAATAGTCCTTCACGATCATCCAACTCGTCACGAAGCATCTCACTTCCCGTTCCGAGAGACCTTTTCCAAAAGAAGCCGCCCTTTTTCTGATGTGAGGAAAGGATGCGGAGCGGCTGTTTGAGGGAAAACGTCATTCCTTCTCCGCCATACGTTTTCCACCCATCCGCTAACTTTGCATTTGATGCTACAGAAGCCCCCGCAGGTTCAATGGTCAACTGAGGGTTTGCCCTTCGCGGGTGTTGGAGCGGTGTTACATCTGTTTCATATACACGGTTGATTCGCTCAGGCGTCAAGACGTGATGCGGCAGCCCTACTATTTCCGTCTTTCCTTCATCAAGCAGCAGCAGCCGGTCACAATACAAACTGGCGATGTTCACATCATGAAACACACCGATCACCGTTAGCCTAGAGGAAGTGGTCTCTTCTTTAATTAAATCAAGCAAGTCTTTTTGATAGGCCAAATCAAGAAAACTGGTTGGTTCATCCAGCAATAAATATTCAGGCTGCTGGGCTAGTGCCTGTGCCAAGTACACACGCTGCTGTTCTCCCCCGCTTAGCTCATGAATAGATTGATCCTTAAATTGAGCAACATCCGTTTGTTCCATTACTTTGTTTACGATTCGCATATCCTCTTGGGTAACAGATTGCAACCATCCTTTTTGATATGGATAACGACCGAATTGAACCGTTTCTTCCACTGTAAATGAGAAGGCTTGGTCCGTTTTCTGCGGTAGAACAGCCATTTTTTGCGCAAGCGCCTTTGGACGATAGGATTGAATCAGTTGACCGCTCAGGCGTACTTCACCACTATCAGGTTCCAGCAACCCAGAGATCATTTTAAGCAAGGTCGACTTCCCGCTTCCATTTGGACCAAGTATACCGAGAAATTCCCCTTGCTTTACCTCAAAACTGATGCCACGTATGACCTCTTTCTCTCCATATCCACCTTTGATTTCCTTCACTTGAATCATAGATGCGTCCCTCCTCTGTATTTACGGATGAGGATGATGCCGAATACAGGGGCACCAATTAACGCTGTGATGATGCCGATCGGTAATTCAGTCGGCTCAATGATCGTGCGTGATAACACATCTGCTAAAACGAGAAAGGAAGCGCCATTCAGCATAGACAAAGGCAGGAGGTGCCGGTGGTCTGTGATCGCTAAGAGGCGAACAAAATGCGGAATCACAAGTCCCACAAATCCGATCGTACCTGACACCGCTACTGCACTACCAGTCAGAATCGATCCAGCAAGCAGCACGATATATTTGCTCCTTTTCACATGTACACCTAATAGTTTTGCTTTCTCCTCGCCATACGTCATGACATTCAAATCTCGCCCCATCAGCATTAATGCAAAGGTCCCAACCAGAAAGAAAGGAAGAAAAAGCGCAATATAGCGCCAGCCCCTCATGGACACACTGCCAAGAAGCCAATGAATAATCTCTTTTAAATCATCACCCGTTAAAGCAATCATTAATGATATAAGCGCGCCCAAAAAAGAGCTGAAAATCACTCCTGTTAAAATTAAAGAGGAAATGCTCATCCCCCGATGAACAAGACGCGCAAAAAAGAGGACGAGACATAGGGTCACAAGCGCTGTTATCATACTGAAAAAAGGCAGTGTGAAACTGCCGAGCAAAGGGAGCTGCAAACTGAAAAATAGGGTCGCGACGGCTCCAACTGATGCCCCTTGAGATACACCCAGTGTATATGGGTCAGCAAGAGGATTTTTTAATAAACCTTGAAAGGCTGCACCAGATAACGCCAGCGCTGCTCCGACTAGTGCCGCTAATATCACTCTCGGCAGCCGGATATTCATCATAATATTGCGATCAATTGAATCTATTGTGCCTATCTGCACACCGAATAGTTCATGAACAAATATACGGAGAATAGAAGGAATGGGAATCCCTAAGCTTCCAAAGGAGATTCCCATTCCAATGCTCACCACAAGAAGTAAAGCACTTAGTGTGTATGCGATGATGAATTTATTTGAACGTGTCAGGATAGATGCTTTTCGCAAGAGCCTCGACTCCTTCAACCAATCGCGGTCCCGGTCTTGATGCGAGATCCGTATTCAATTGAAAGACTTGTTTTTCCTTCACTGCTTTGACCGCATTCCAGCCGTCTCTCTTTTTCAGATCAGCTAAACTGGAACCATCAATTGTGACGATCACGTCAGGGTTTCGTTTGATAATTGATTCCTCTGTCATTTGTACCCAGCCAGTTTGATCACCAGCAGCATTTTTCGCATGGATAATAGAAAGCATTTCATCCATAAATGTATGAGTACCTGTTGTATAAATTTCAGGCGTACCTGAAACTTCAACAAAGACTGTTTTTTGTTTGTCTTTGGAGATCGCTTCTGCTTGTTTCTTGATGTGATTCAATTTTGCTTTCATCTCGTCTACAAGCTTTGTTGATACTTCTTTTACACCTGTTGCTTCACCGATCATATTGATCGATTTGTACACATCCTTAAAAGAAGTGGCATCATTTACAGTCAGTACTTGAATTCCTGCATCCTCTAGCTGTTTAAATCCCTCTTTTGATCCCATCTGTGAGGCATGAGCTAGTACAAGATCAGGCTTTAAGGAAATCACCTTCTCGACATTGAATTCAAGTCCGCCAATTTTCTCTACCTTTTCAACTTCCTTTGGATAATTGTCAAAATCAGATCGTCCAACCATTTTATCTCCAAGACCAAGCGCATACGCAACCTCTGTATTACTTGGAATTAATGAAACAATTCGTTTAGGCTGTTCTTTGATTTCGACTGTTTTACCTGTTGCATCTTTAATCGAGACAGGAAATGCCGCAGTCGTTGTTTCGTTATTTTGTGAACTCTTTGCTTTATGGTCTGTTTCAGCACCTGCACATCCTGCTAAAACACCCATCACAAGCAGGAGCGATAGCCAAATGGCCGTTAACTTTTTCATGAATGAACCCCCTGATTTATGTACTGCTTGACGAATTCTCTCCGTCAATTCTTTTCTAATTTCGGGAATATTATACTACAGTGCAGATAGGTTGTATATGTGATTTCTAAAAGCGTCTTTTTCGTTCTGATAAAAGAAAAACAGCCTCTAAAAAGACTGTTTTTCGCCTATCTATTTATTAATTTGTTCCCCATTGATGACGACTTTCTGAAAAGAAGGCGCTACTGCATGCTCCAAAGAAAGTGGATACGTCACATGATCTATGACGCAATTTTTCATGTTGAAGTTTGTCACGGGGGAATGTGAGTAGGCGGCTATTTTCACACCATATCGTCCGCCGCTGCTTTTCAGTCCTTCTACTTGAATATGACGTACAACAGGACGATGTGGACCCGCATCCCCTTCCTCATACATCATGTCGATACAGACCACTTCATGCTTTAGGCTTTTGACTGTGTTGTTTTTAAAGTAAATATGTTCAATGGTACCACCTCTGACAGAGTTGGTTTTAATCCGCAGTGCCCGGTCAAGATTCGGACTATCCATGACATTATTCTCTGCATAGACATACCTTACCCCGCCAGTGATTTCACTCCCAATCGTCACTCCGCCGTGTCCATCACGCATCTTATTTCTACGAATGACAATGTTTTCAGATGGAATCCCTATTCTCCGTCCGTCCTCGTTCCTTCCAGATTTGATGGCAATACAATCGTCGCCATTATCAAAATAACAATCTTCAATGAGCACATTCCGGCAAGACTCTGGATTGACACCATCTGTGTTTGGTCCATGCCCGATAATATGGACTCCACGGACAATCACATTTTCACTTAGTACAGGGTGAATTTGCCACATCGGTGAATCCTTCACTGTCACTCCCTCAATAAGAACTTGCTGACATTGGTAAGGTTGGATAAAGCTTGATCTTAAATAATGCCCGTCTCCAAACACTCTTTCTTCTACTGGTATTCTTTTTTCAGCCATGTCAAATAGAAGCTGACGATCTCGATCTTGAGAAGGCTGGCCATTCGTGCCATATTTCCAAGGCCACCAATGATGCTCATCCCCTCTGCCATCAAGCGTTCCAGCTCCTGTAATGGCAATGTTTTCTGCATGGTGTGCATAAATGAGAGGTGAATAATTATAAAGCTCAACCCCTTCATATCTTGTCAGTACAAGCGGCAAATAGTCCTTTCGGTTTTGGCTGAATGCCACATACGCTTTCTCATGCAAATGCAATTCTACATGACTCTTCAATTCTAGCGCACCTGTCACAAACGTCCCTTCTGGAATCAGCACACGTCCCCCTTTCAAACGGTGCGCATCATCAATGGCAGACTGGATAGCATCTGTTGAAAGCTCGGTCCCCTTCGCATCTGCACCATAATGAACCACATTAAATTCACGATCAGGGAACAGCGGTGCTTTTATCTGCTTTAACACTTGATCGATTCCTTTTGCTTCTTTGTCTTTCTTCCCTTGCCTTGCTAAACGAGTGAGTCCGATTCCTGTGAGTACCGTTCCTGCTGTGATATACATTAAATCCCGTTTTTTAGACATGTTCTCATCCCCCAGTCGCCTTAAAGTGTGACACCTGTTTTGAAAATAGCCAGCTCTCTAAAATTGTTTTTTTCATGATTTAATCGCTTTCCGCTCGCCACATCAATGACAGTTGAAATGAATTTTTCTAACACAATATCTTCTTGTACATCTTCAAGCAATTCTCCCGCATTAAAGTCAATCCAATGTTTTTTTGTTTCATATAAGGCTGTATTCGTCGAGACCTTCATTGTTGGGACAAACGTGCCGAATGGTGTCCCTCTGCCTGTTGTAAAAAGGACAAGCTGACAGCCAGAAGCGGCAAGAGCAGATGAAGCAACCAAATCATTCCCCGGCGCACTTAATAAATTTAAGCCCTTTCGCTTCAGCAATTCCCCATATTTCAACACATCTTGAATGTCAGAAGTCCCTGCTTTTTGTGTACAGCCGAGAGATTTATCCTCTAATGTCGAAATTCCACCTGCTTTATTTCCCGGGGAAGGATTTTCATATACTGGCTGTCGATGATCCATGAAGTATTGTTTAAAGTCATTGATCATTTGCACAATATTGTCGAAAGTCGCTTCTGATTCCGCTCTCTCCATTAAAATCGTTTCAGCTCCAAACATTTCGGGCACTTCTGTTAACACTGTCGTGCCTCCTTGAGCAACAATAAAATCGGACAGCCTTCCTAAAAGCGGATTTGCGGTAATGCCGGAGAATCCATCTGATCCCCCGCACTTCAAGCCGATTTTCAGCTCAGATAACGGGACCTCTTCACGGTGATCTTCTTTCGCTGCCTCATAAATTTCTTTGAGTAAAGCGACTCCCGTCTCAATTTCATCACCTACTTCTTGGCTTCTTAAAAATTTCACTCTCTCACGGTCATATTCACCTAATGTAGACTGAAAATTGTCAATATCGTTATTTTCACAACCAAGTCCGAGGACGAGCACTCCTCCAGCATTGGGATGCTTCACGGCATTTTGTAAAATGGTTTTTGTATTTTCATGATCGTCCCCAAGCTGTGAACATCCGTAATTGTGCTTTAATACGAGTGCTGTTTCAAACGGATGGATGCTTCCGCCCATTTCAGCGGTAAAAATTTGGATGATTTGATCGGCGATGCCATTTACGCATCCAACGGTTGGGACAATCCAAAGCTCATTGCGAATCCCGCTTTCCCCGTTTTTTCGTTTATATCCTTTAAATGTAAGATTTGTTTTTTCATAGGGGTTATCTGTGAATGAAGGCTTGTATTCGTAATCAAGCTTGCCTGATAGATTGGTTTTGATGTTATGTGTATGCACCCATTCTCCAGCAGAAATGGCAGTCGTTGCATGCCCAATGGGGTAGCCATATTTCATGATATTCTCTCTTTGCTTGATATCAGCCAATGCAAACTTATGACCTTTGGCGATGGTCTCTTTTAAAACAACGGAATGATCTTGATGCTGCAGCTCCTCCCCTTGTTCAAGTACTTTTAAAGCAATACCGACATTATCTGAAGGGTGAATCACAATAAAATCTTTCATGCCTTCTCCCCCTGACTTTCATAATGATGTTGCAGCATTCGTTGAACAGCCGCTCTCATCCCTTGCTCCTGTATGAAGGTAAGCTGATCAGCTACAGCGTGAACCAAATCATTTATATCCGTTAAATTTCTCCCCCATAATGACTCACATGATAGAATCTTAGCTGCGATCGCTTCATTAGATTGGTTCTCTCCTTCAAAGGCTTCCTTCATGAAAACCAGTACAGTCTCATCATCCTTTATCTTATCTGCATGTGATCTGTAAAAAAAAATGAGGCTACTGAGTGAAAACACGAGTTTCATTGGCAGCTGTTTCTTTTGCTCAACATAATCAAGCAATGACGGAAGAATACGGGTTCGAAACTTAGATACACCATTGAGCGCAATATCCAGCAATTGATGCTTCACAAATGGATTGCAAAAGCGATCCCAAACCGATTGTGTATAAAGAAGAAGCTCATCTCGAGAGAGCTCAAGCCCTGGCAGCACTTCCTCCTCCAGCATCCGCCGGATGAACGTACCAACATCCTCATCATCCACAGCCTCTTTTACAGTTTCTACCCCGCATGAGTAAGCGATTGGCACCATCGCTGTATGGGCACCGTTTAAAATCCGTACCTTACTCATGCGATAAGGCGCAATATCCTCTACAAAAAGGACATTTAAACCTGCTTCTTGAAAGGGTAGCTCTTTTTGTACGAAGACGGGTGCTTCAATAACAAAGAGCTGATAGTATTCTGCCGATACAAGCAACTCGTCGATATACCCCTCTTCCTTTTGGACAGTTTCAGCTGCTTCCTTAGAAAAACCAGGAACAATCCGATCCACAAGCGTATTACAAAACGTATTAGCTTCCTTGATCCATGTGATAAACGCAAGCGGCAGATCCCACTCAGCTGCCATGTCTATCACATATCCCTTCAAGCGGTCACCGTTATGTTCGACCAGCTCACATGGAAGGATGATCAGCCCTTTTTGTTCATCTCCAGCAAATGCTTTAAACCTGTGATATAAGAACGCTGTCAGCTTTCCTGGAAAACTCGCTTGCGGTCGATCCTCCAAGCGATCCTCCTTTCTGAACATAAGTCCTGCCTCTGTCGTGTTGGAGAAGACAAAACGGAGATCGGGGTTTTCAGCTACTTGTAAAAAAACATCATAATCCGTATAAGTACTGATTCCTCTGCTGATCGATTGAATGACCATGCGCTCATTCATTTCTTGCTGGTCATGATAGCCCTGTATACATAATGTGTATAAGCCATCTTGTTCATTTAAAGCTGCAACAGATCCTTTTCTCGGAGGAACAACAACAGCTCTTCCTTTAAAATCTGTGCAGTCGTTCAGCTTTTGGATGTGCCAATTAATAAAGCCTCGCATAAAATTCCCTTCACCAATCTGCAAAATCGTTTCTGGATACTCAGGCACCGGGTATATGGTTTTTGATAAACGTTTCAAATGGATTCCCCTCTCTACAATTTATGCACACGTGAACATTTTTCTATAAAAGATGCTGATTACTGCACCTTTTTGACTGAATCTCTGATCATCAACTCTGTGTGGACATACACTTTTTCCATATGATCCTCTTCCTGCTCTTCACCGTTTATGACCGATAGGATGGCTTCTGCTCCAAGTGCACACATTTTTTCGATTGGCTTTTTTACCGTGGTCAGTGCAGGCGTGGTGTAGGATGAAAATGCAATATCGTCAAAACCAATAATAGAGACATCGTCTGGACACGTCTTGCCCTTTGCATATAAAGCATTCATCGCACCAATGGCCATGTCATCGTTAGAGCAAAAAAGCGCTGTTGGCGGATGATCAAGTGTCAGCAGGGATTCCATTGATTCATAGCCGCTTTTCATATGGTAGTCACCCTTGATCATATATTCTTTTTTCATAGGAATATGGTGATCAATTAACGCTTGGAGAAAGCCAGCTTTTCTCTCCTGAGTCGATTTAAAGCCTTCTTTTCCTTCAATGATGGCGATTTGTTGATGGCCTTTCTGAATGAAATAGTGCGCTGCCTGGTATGCTCCTTGACTATCATCTGCTAATATATTCATCACTTCATTACTTTCTACACGGCGGTTCAGCACAATGATTGGAATGCCCTGTTTCTTGACATGATGGATAAACGCTTCATCGTGCTCGCTTTGACTCATCAGCAAAATGCCATCGTAGCGCTGTTTATGAATGGTTGTGTAATCGTGAAAATCGTCAATACCCCTAACAAACAGATTGTAATGCTCTGTCATGACGCTATTGACGCCTTTTAACGCATCCACAAAGAAGCTTGAGGATGTGCCTTCTGTTAAACTCGTAAAAAACAGACCGATTGTAAACGATTTTTGTGATACAAGGCCTCTGGCATGGACATTTGGTGAATAATTCAGCTGTTTTGCAATCGACAAAATCTTTTGTTTTGTCTTCTCTTTAATAAAAGGACTGTTATTCAAAGCCCTTGATACTGTGGTATGAGAGACATTTGCCAATTTTGCTATGTCTTTAATTGTGACTGTCATGCTATTCCGCCTTTTATGATTTTTTTCCATCTTATCATAAAACCGCTTTCATTTTCTCGCCTTTTTCCTCATGTGATTTTACTTTGATGATGGAGCTGCTTTGCCCGGTCAAATTGAAAATATCGCTTCGCATTTTCATAGCTGATTCCTTTCACGATCTCCCCTAACAGCTCAATGTCATAGGGCACTTCTCCTTTTTCTACCCAATCCCCGATGATATCACAAAGCAGTCTTCGGAAATATTCATGCCTTGTATAGGACAAAAAGCTTCGTGAATCTGTCAGCATCCCGATAAAACGGCTGATCAGTCCGATACTGGAAAGAGCCATCATCTGCTCTGTCATTCCTTGCTTCGTATCATTAAACCACCAAGCTGTGCCGTGCTGCATCTTCCCAGGTGTCTTCCCGTCTTGAAAGCTTCCAGCCAATGTTGATATCACTACATTGTCCCTTGGATTTAAGGAATACAGAATCGTGTTTGGCAATGCATCTTCTTGTTCTAAACGATCTAATATTCGGCAAAGCGGCTTTGCAATGTCTTCGTCATTCATCGCATCGTACCCCGTATCTGGTCCAAGCCTCTCAAACATTTTCGTATTGTTGTTTCTAAGTGCATTGATATGAAGCTGCATTGCCCAGCCACGCTCACAGTAAGCCTGACCTAGCATAATGAATGTCTCTGTTTTAAATTTAATCTTCTCTTTTTCCGTCAATGGATGATCAGACATTCTTTTATGAAAGATGGTCTCCACTTCTTCTTGTGTCGTTTCTTCATATGTCATTTCATTAATGGCATGATCCGAGATCAAGCAGCCGTGTTCATGGAAAAAATCAATTCTCGCACGGAGGGCATTCAAGAAGTCTTGGTAGGATTGTATTGGGATAGCTGAAGCCTCTGCCAGCTCATGAACATATTTTTCAAACAGATCATTCGCTATATCGAGTGCTTTATCAGGTCGAAACCCTGGAAGCACTTGTACAGAAAATCCTTCTTCCCGCAGTTTTTGATGATATTGAAGTGAATCGACCGGATCATCTGTTGTCACAACGGTTTCAACGTTTGATTTCATGATGAAGTCTCTCGCCCCAAATCCCTCTCCTTGCAGCTTTTCATTGATTTTCTGCCAAATGATATCTGCATTTTTTTCATTTAATAGGTATTCGACTCCGAAATACCTTCTCAGCTCTAGATGGGTCCAGTGATAGAGCGGATTTCCTATGGTCATAGGGACGGTCTTCGCCCACGCCAAAAATTTATCATAATCAGATGCATCCCCCGTGACGTGCGTTTCAGGGATGCCGTTTGCTCTCATGGCACGCCATTTGTAATGATCTCCATAAAGCCATGCCTCGGTAATATTTCGGAAGGTTTTATTTTCATAGATGTCTTTAGGACTTAAATGACAATGGTAATCTATGATTGGAAGATCCTTTGCAAACTCATGGTATAACTTTTCCGCCGTTGGACTGTTTAGTAAAAACTGCTCATCTAAAAAGGCTTTCATCAAATTCCCCCATCCCTCTTATCGTATGAAAATAATTTGTTCACGTTAACAATTTAATTGTAATCGTTTATAAAGTTGATTTCAATCCTAAAACAGGAAAAAACGATCTCCTTAAGAAAGGAAAATCGTTTTTTGGCTATTTTACAGGAGGTGATTTTTTTAGGATAATCGCAATAGTTGTTCCTGCACCTGGTTCACTTTCTACTTGAATATCACCGTCATGCAGCAAGACAAGCTCTTTTGCTATTGCCAGACCAAGTCCTGTTCCATTCGTTGGGTCATTTGTATTTGTCCCTCTATAGTAGCGGTTAAATAAGTGATCGACCGTTTCTTGTGCCATTCCGCATCCGTTGTCTTTCATTTCGATCCGAACTTCTTCATTTGTTTCAGACAAAACAGCTGTAATATGCGTGCCTTTTTGGTTATGCTTGACTGCATTCGCCAGCAGGTTCTCAATCACTCGTCTGAACCAAGCTTTGTCGATCTCAAAGATGACACCGTTAGTTTGATCTTCAAAAGAGGATGAAAAATCCTCAGAAAAAGAGCTTCTTGAAAACTCGTCCATAATAGAGGCTAAAAATTCACCCAGCTCGACCGGCTTTCGATTAATAGGCAAGGCCCCATTTTTCAATCGATACGTAAGGTTTAAATCTTCAATCAAGGTCGACATGTATTCTGATTTCTCACGAATCACCTGTCCCATTTCCATGACTTCTTCCTTGGACCATTGATATTGATCAGATTCAAGCATGAGCCCGTAGCCGTAAATCGTACTAAGGGGTGTTTTCAAATCATGCGACAATCCTGCAATCCATTCTTCCCTTGTGGTTTGAATTTTTCTTCGGTTTGCTTCATTCTCTTTTAATGTAAGCGTGAGCTGATCCATTGTTTTTAGAATATCCTCAAATAATCGGTATTCCCGCTTAATACGACCTTTTTTATTTTTACTAATTGGAATTCCTTTTCTATTTGTTGGTTCCTGTAATTTATTTCTAGATAAGAAAATCAGCCAGCGGATAATGTGATAGATCGGCAGTCCATAGCGATACGAGTACCATAATGTCATGACGATAATAATCGTAATCGCAAGACCTGCAATTAAGATGGTCGTATATTGATTTAAAGCGTCTGTTTCTTTATCGTATAATCCATCTGGGCTGTATACTTTATTTGGTACAGAAATAATGATATACCGGTTTTTATTCACCCTGATATAAGACAGATCACTTCTAAACTCCCAAGGCTTTGATTGATACTTGAGCAGTTCAACATCTGTTACCTCATGCTTCAAATTGGTATTGGCTCGAATGCCCTTTAAATATTTCCCTTCATCATTGAACAGATGCACCGATCCATTCATTCTCTTCAAGAATTCTTTCGTATCAACCGAATATTGAGAGAGTGCAGCCAAGTCTTTCTCGTGCTGCTTCAGATAATTGGCGACCTTTGTGCTGTTCGTTTTGAACCCATACAACACGATAAAGCTTTTTTGATCAATCTCAATTGGCCAGAAGTACATCTTATAATCTTTGAATTGTCTTTTTTCAAAGATCTTGATCATTTCATCCTTTTGATAGGAAGTTGGAATGGACTTAGGGCGGTGATAGCTATAGACGTTGTGTTTTTTTGAATCAATGACTTGCAGCCAGCCGTCTCGTTTTCTCACTGCTTGTTTCAGCTGATCATCAGCTTCCATTTCTCCATCCTCGTTAAAATAAAGCCAGCTCATGAGTGTATCTCCATCAGCTTTTGTTAAACCGGTTTCAGCCATGTTCTCGTAGTATTTTTTTAAATATAAATTATCAGAGAACGTATTTCCGATGATCAAAATGGCAATCACAATAAACATTTGTCCAACAAAGTGAAAGAAGAGTTTTGCTCGTAAATTCATAAATTATTTAAGAACCTTTGCTGGGTGCGGTATAAATTTATAGCCCATACCACGGATCGTCACAATATATTCTGGCTGACTCGGATCTAACTCGATCTTTTCTCTCAGCTTTCGGATATGAACCATCACGGTGTTGTTATCACCATATGATGGGACGCCCCATACTTTCTCATAGATTTGATCTTTTGAAAGAACCACATTCGGATGATCACAAAAGTACTTCAGCAAGGAGAGAAGCTGGGCTGAGCATGCAGTCACCTCTCCTCTTACTTTCAATTCGGCTGAATGAGGATGATAGGAGAAATGGGCATATTCATATCGGCTTTGGGCATCATCTTGGTCTTCCTGCAAGGAGATATAAGTTCGGTTTAAGTGAGCCTTAATTCTAGCCACTAGCTCTAGCGGGTTAAATGGTTTTGTAATGTAATCATCTGCCCCCTGCGCAAAGCCGGTCAGTTTATCTACATCAGACGTTCTTGCAGTTAAATAGAAAATGGGCGCTTTCGTATATTTTCTCATTTCAGGAAGAACATCAAAGCCAGACTTACCAGGCATCATCACGTCTAGAAGTAAGAGGTGGATGTCCTCGTTTTTGACAATATCTAATGCTTCATCTGCATGGTAGGCTTTATATATATGCTTGAATCCTTCTTTTTTTAATACGCGTTCAACCATTTTGACAATTGCTTCTTCGTCATCTGCAATCAATATTTTTGCTGTTTCCACGCATCTCTTTCCTTTCTAGCTATGATCTCTAACCGTATATTACCATTGTCTAAAGTAAAAAAGTACCTCTTTTCTGCATAAAAGCGAAAAATATCAACTGGAGAAAATGGAAACACTAGGTATTTTCGAGGACAAAAAAAACCCGGTAGTCACACCGAGTTCCTTGTCCATCTATTATCCATTCACAGCTTCTAGCTTTCTTTCATGATTCATTAAGTCATATGTTAAACAGATCGGCTTATTTGTTCTAGGATCAAGTACAATTTCTGCATCAATGTGGAATACCTGACCAAGCACCTCTTTGGTCATGACCTCATGAGGCGACCCATCTTTGATAACTTTTCCTTGATTGAGGGCAATCATGTAATGAGAAAAACGTGCCGCATGATTTAAATCATGAATGACCATCAACACAGTTCGTCCCTGCTCTCTGTTTAACCGTTCTAACAGCTGAAGAATTTCGAGCTGATGTGCAAGGTCCAAATACGTCGTCGGCTCATCCAATAGAAGCAGTTCTGTTTCCTGGGCAAGTGCCATCGCAATCCATACACGCTGACGCTGTCCACCAGAAAGTGCTTCAATTGGCCGGTCATGAAAAGCAATCATACCCGTTTCTTCAAGTGCCCATCTGATGATTCGTTTATCTTCATTTGATAAGCGTCCAAATCCATTTTGATGCGGGAAACGTCCATATGACACAAGCTCATAGACTGTCAGCCCGCTTGGTGCTTCGGGAGTCTGCGGTAAGATCGCCATTTGTTTTGAAATTTCTTTTGTTGGCGTTTGATGGATGGCCTGGCCATTTAAGTAAACAGCTCCTTGATTGGACTTCATGATACGGGACATTGTTTTTAAAATCGTTGATTTCCCGCACCCATTCGGTCCAATCAATGTCGTCACCTTGCCTTTTGGGATACTGATATTTAAATCGTCTACAATCAAACGGTCATTATAGCCAATACAAAGCTTTTCTGTTTCGAGCGATTTCATATGTTGTACTCTCCTTCCTTCTTAGTTCGTTTTCATCAATAAGTAAATGAAGTAAGGTGCGCCTAAAGCCGAAACGACAAGACCAACTGGCACCTCTGATGGTGCAAGTATGACGCGGCCAAGTGTATCTGCCAGTAATAATAACAATGCGCCAATCAACGCGGAGGCTGGTATCATTCCTTGATGCTTTGGTCCAACAAGCTTTCTCGCCAAGTGCGGTGCGGCTAACCCTAGGAACGAGATACTACCTGCAACAGCGACACTAGCACCTGCTAATGCAACAGCAATCAGCATAAAAAAGCTTCTTTCTTTATGAACCGAAATCCCTAAGCCATAGGAAAGCTGGTCACCCAAATTCATGATATTTAAGTAGCGTGCTCTTACAACCGCTAATACAAGGAAAATCAGCATCCATGGCAGGACAGCCAGGACATACGTCCAGCTTGAGCCCCAAATGCTTCCAGATAACCACACAATGGCTTGGTTAAAATCATTTGGGCTCATTTTTAATTGAATCACCACAATCGCTGCTGAAAATGCAGCATTGACACCAATACCAGTTAAGATCAAACGAACAGGTGTGATGCCCTTTTTCCACGCTAACACATAGATGAGAAATGCAGCAAAGCCTGCACCTACAAAAGCGAAGAGCGGCAGTACAAAGATCGTAAAATCACCTAGGTTTGACATCGTACCTTGGAAAGCAAAAATAAACAAAACCACTGCAAAGCCTGCGCCCGCATTGACACCAAGAATGCCTGGATCGGCTAAACCGTTCTGAGAAACACCTTGCCAAATCGCTCCTGATACAGCGATAGAAGCGCCAACAAGTAAAGCGATGACCATTCTTGGAAGTCTGAACTCGAATAATACAAGCTCATCCATTTCACTTCCGAATCCAAAAAATGTTTTCAATGTATCCATCGGAGAAATGCGAATTTCTCCGGTATTTAAACTAATAAGGAACACAGCCACGATCGCCAAAAAGATCATGAGCATCGTTCGTTTGTATTTCTTTTTCTTTGCCTGCTGCACCATTTCCATCTAAATCCCGCTCCTTTCACGTCTAGCTAAATATAAGAAGAAAGGAACGCCTATAATTGCAGTAATGGCACCGACTGGCGTTTCAAATGGGGCATTGACCAGCCTTGCAGCAATGTCTGCATAAATTAACAGAACCGCCCCTAAAATAGCTGAGCATGGGATAATCCATCGATAGTCAACTCCGACCAAGAAACGAGTGACATGAGGAATCACAAGCCCGATAAAGCCAATAGAACCGGCCACTGAGACAGCAGCACCTGTTAGAAGAATGACGACCAATATTCCAAGTACCTTGACAGTTTTCGTGTACTGTCCAAGCCCTTTTGCCAATTCATCACCTAAGCTGAGAACAGTGATCGAGCGGGCAAGAATCATTGCGATGATCAGCCCCGCAACCGCAACTGGAATGATGACCTTAATATTGCTCCAATTCACACCAGCCACGCCGCCAGCATACCAAAAGCTCATGTCTTGAGCGACGTCAAACCGGATGGCAATTGCTGAGGAGATGGAGCTTAAAAGTGCCCCAACAGCCGTACCAGCTAGTGCGAGCTTCACTGGGGTCAATCCACCTTTTGAAAGAGTACCGACACCAAACACAATAGAGGCAGCGAGTGCCGCACCAACAAATGACCAAAGAATTAATGTAAAAGAAGATTGTCCTGGGAAAAAAGCAAACGCAATGGCAATCGCAAATGCAGAGCCATTTGTCACACCCATAATTTCAGGAGACGCAAGCGCATTTCTTGTCATGCCTTGCATAATAGCCCCCGATACGGCTAAAAAGGCACCGACGAGTGCTGCTCCAATTGTACGAGGCAGCCTTAATTCCCGGATGATTTGATGTGAAGTTTGTTGTGGATCAAAATAAAAAATGGCTTCCCACACAGTGTGCAAATGAATGTTTGCCGCTCCTAATGATACCGATAAAAAAAGACCAAATGCTAAAGCGATGATTCCTATGATGACAACAGCTGCTGTTCCAAAGGGCTTTGTGACAATATCCATTGCATCGTCTTTGGCCGGCAGCTGTTTATTCGATTGTGAGCCCAAAACCAGTCTCTTCCTTTCCGTTCAAATCTATTCCTCATTAGTGATAATGATTATCAATCTCGAAGTCTAGTATATCACTTTCTTTTCTTTTTGAAATCATTGTTCTGAACATTTTCTTTATTTTCATCAAAAAACCGTGAGAAATTTACCATTTTTCTTTAGGCCCTAAAATAGCCGATGCATTTTTCATCCCATCATGTTACGATACAATTGAAATTGAGAATCATTATCACAATAAAGTGAATAGGAGAGAATCTTTGTGAAAAAACGATCTGGATTTCTTTTGATTTCCTTAGCCATTCTTATGCTGTTTACAGCTGCTTGCGGCAGCACTTCAAATAAAAAATCTGGCGCCAATCAGGATGACACAATCACCTATCAGGATGTGAAAGGTGAAGTCAAACTCCCTAAAGATCCAAAACGAATTGTGCTTCTAGCAGAAAGCTACTACGGTGACCTCGTGACACTTGGCAAGACACCAATTGCTGCAACTGCGCCCATCTTTAAAAACCCTTTCTATAAAGGCAAAACGGATGGTGTCAAAAACCTTGGAACAACCCCTTCTGTCGAAAAGGTCGCCGCTTTGAATCCAGATATGATTATTGCTTGGGAAGAAGACGAGAAATTTGATCAATACAAAAAAATTGCGCCAACCGTTGCCATTAAATACAATCAATATTCCTTTAAAGATCAACTAAAAGAATTCGGTAAAATGACAGGTACACCGAAAAAAGCAGCAGAATGGATCACGAAATGGGACACCAAAATTGCTGAGGTAAAGCCTAGAGTAACAAAAGCGGTCGGCAGCAAAACCGTTTCAATCGTGTCACCTTTTGATAAAGGTATCTATATCTTTGGAAACACCTTTGCACGCGGAGGCGAAATTATTTATGACGAGTTGAAATTACGTGCGCCAAAGGCAGTTAAAAAAGATGCCATCGACAGCGGGGTCGGCTATGCAAACATTTCCCTTGAAAAGCTGCCAGAATACGCAGGCGACTATATTTTCACTAGTCCATGGAGCGGTTCAAAAAGTAAAGGAGACCAGGTGTATGAAAGCAGCATTTGGGCATCACTTCCTGCTGTACAAAATAAACACGTATTTGAAATCGATCCTGTCGGTTACTTCTTTAATGACCCAGTGTCACTAGAAGGACAGCTTGAGTTTATTGTGGACCGTTTAACATCTGCATCATAAAAAAACGTTTCTCCACAAGTGAAGAAACGTTTCCCTTATTCTGTTCCTTTGGCAAATCCTTTTGACATGAATGGATAAAGCAAAATACCTACTAAAAACAGACCGATGCCAAGTCCAAATGTTTTCAAATCAGCTGTTCCAGAAATAATGACCCAAGCGGAATACCCCATCGCTACAAGTGCAATGATTCCGTCTCTTGTTCGCTTCCCTTTTTGAAGATCATACGTGTCACCTTGCATGATGACTTTAAAGCTATAGATCGAAGACACAATATACGGAATGAGATACGCAAGTGTCGCTGATGTCGTTAAAAAGGTAAAAGCTTCATTAATCGTACGAGACATCACTGAGAAAATAAACAGCTGTGACATAATGTTTGTAACCGTTAAAGCAAAAACAGGACTGCCTTTTTTGTTTGTTTTTGCAAATACTGCCGGGAAATCGCCAGCCTTTGCTGCTTGATACGGTACTTCTGAACCAAGTAAGATCCAGCCGAGCATCGAACCAAATAAACAAATAATCGCAAGCAATGCCATTACAATTCCGCCAGCCGGTCCTATAATGAGCTGAAGCACGTCAACGAATGGTTTATCTGAGCCTTGCAACTGATCGTGCGGTAGGACGCCCATTGTAATCAAAGTAATAACCATGTAGATAGAAAGTGCAATTAAAAGACCTGTAATCGTTGCACGTTTCACATCGCGCTGCGAGGACGCTCTTCCTGATAAAATGACAGCAGATTCGATGCCAATAAATGCCCATAGTGTGGAAATGGCCGCATGATGAATTTGGCCTCCAAGTCCGAGCATTCCTTCGCCTTTTGCTGCAACTGGGAAGTAATAATGTTCAAATAATGCCGTTTGGAATGCAAATAATCCCGCAACAATAAAAAGGACGAATCCAAGTACCTTTGAAAAGGTCGTAATAAAGTTTAATTTACTTGCAGCACTTAAGCTTGTAATTAAGATAGTATGTGTTCCCCAAAGAAGAATGGTACATACAATAAATGTTGTCAGCTGACCAAGTGTGATCGCTTCTTTTCCAAAGGTGAAAATCTCCGTCTTCACTGTGAGAATAGGAAAAAATGTCGTTAAATAACCGGCAAGACTCGTAATAATCGCGACATTACTAATCCAGCTTGCTACCCAATATCCCCAAACCATTGTAAAACTGGCCGCTTTCCCTTTTTTCGGATCGTTAAAAAGCGCTCTTGCATAACTTTGTGGTCCAGCCGTTAGCTGCGGCTTATGAATGGACAAATGCCCAAAAACAAGTGCAATCATCAGCACACCGCCACCTGTGACAAGCCATGCCATCGTCACACCTAAAGGACTCGCATGCTGGGCAAGCGTACTTGGCAGCATAAAGATGCCTGAACCTACCATATTTCCGACGACAAAAGCCGTCAATAACCAAAAACCCCATTTTTTTGTCTGTTCCATTTCCGTACCTCCGTTATATTCACTTCGGACCAGACCCGGCAGTATCTTCATTGATATATTTGTGAAGCAATGACTTGTATTCTTTATGTTCATCATGGGTCACTTTCTTAACAGCATACCCTTATCTTCGGTACTCAGAACATAAAAAAAAGCCTGAACAACAGTCCATGCTTTTCAAAACATACACCTTGATCTCCGGATAGCCCTCCACGCTTCAAAGACGTGGCAGTCCTGCATTTATTCAATGCAGACCCAGCATAAAGAAAGTTGGAGCTCTCTCTACACTTCGGCGCTGATGCCTTTTTTCTCATGATCTTCGATTCCATCTCTCCCATGAGTGACTCATCATCCGCGCAACCTCTACCTCACTGAGACATAGCGTGAGGATTTCTATTCATTTTTACTACACGAAGGTTATCAAACATTCTCACTTCTGTCAAAGGGAAAAACATAGAAAAAAGGCAGAGAATCATTTCTCTGCCCTATACCTGCTTATTGATCATTGTTTTTCTTCTTTTGTACAGCTTCCTGAAGCGGATCGCCTGCTAGCTCTTTGCTTGCTTCTTCTAACAGCTGATCTACTTGCTTGTGGTCTTTCTCGCTTTTCGCCTTTTTATCCTTTTGGAAAAATGACATCGCTGTTTCCTCCCTTTTCATAAAATGCGGTTGCCTGTTTAATTTGTGCTACAGTGCGCCGCATTATACAAAGTGGAAAGGCTCAATCATCATGAAAGGTCTGTCTCATTTTTTGCAGGTACGTCAAAAAGGTCTTTAAGTCTTCCTTTGTGAAGTCTGACATCATATGCTGAATCACCTTTCCGAAAAGACGTGTATGCTTCTCATAAATCGCCTGCCCTTTTTCGGTGGCTTCTAAACGGACGAGCGAGGGGTCGTCTTTGTCCCGTTCTCTCTGAATATAGCCCTGCTCACATAATTTATTGAGTGCAATGGAGGCTGCACCTGGGTTTAAAGAGAGTCTTTGTTTCAGCTCTTCGGCATGTGATACTTTGCCTTGTATCAAAATAGAAAGAGCATATATCTGCGGAGGCGTGATGTCTTTTTCTAACTCAAGTAACTTGCGGTTTAATTTACGGCTGACTTCATAATGTACAAGAACAATTTCTTTTAAAATGTCTGCATTACCCATCCGAATCGCATCCTTATCGTTAGTATCAACATGACTTCCCCCTTATTATAGAATGTTTTTCCAATCAGCCAACCCTTTTGTCCTCTTTTTCTTTAGAAATAAGCCTTGCTGAATGAATTCACCCTTGATATAGTGGGTACTTGAACAAAAGATAGAACAGGAGTACGCATCATGACAGGAAAAACACACATTATGGGCGGAATCGCCGCCTCAACAGCCGTCGCCTACTACTACGGATTCGACCCAGTCATCATGGCTGCAGCTGGATCAGCAGGTGCTTTGATCCCCGACCTTTGCCATACAAAAAGTAAAATCGGTAGAAAATTTCCGCTGCTCTCGGCAATGATCAGCAGCGTATTCGGTCATCGCACGTTCACTCACAGTTTATTATTTCTGCTGATCATTTATTTTCTCGCGACAACATATATACCAAATGACAGCCTAAGTATCGGTTTACTAGTTGGAATGACGAGCCACCTTATCCTTGATGCTGGAACAGTAAACGGCATTAAATTTTTATTTCCAGCTTCCATTAAAGTGCGTCTCCCCTTCTATGTCAAAACAGGCAGCACAGGAGAACAAGTCGTACTAGCTGCTCTCACTGTCGTCACCTGCTATTACATCGCCGTCATCTGCGGCATATCTATCCCCATTCAGTTCTAACAGAATAAAAAAGAGTTTTGCGAAAAAATAAGATATCAATTGATCATTCCTCATTTTTTTAGTAGGTTTAAGATAAGTGTTTTTGCCTTGCAGCTGAATACAGAATGATGAGGAGATACATAAATGAAAGCGTTTTTCAAAAATCACTGGTTTTTAGTGTATTCCATCCTCTTCATGTGGATGAAAACATACATCATTTATCAACTAGGATTTCACATACGAACGGCCAATCTGTTTCATGAATGGCTACTTTTGATCAATCCACTTAGCTTTCTACTCCCTTTGTTTGGGATAGCTCTTTTTCTAAATGAAACCAAACAAAAGGTCTTTTTATTGACTGCAAATTTTATTCTTACGGCGATTCTTATATCGAATACGATCTTTTATGGTTTTTACATTGATTTCATTACCATTCCCGTGCTATTCCAAGCGAAGAACATGGGAGATATGGGCAGCAGTATGACGGAATTATTCCACCCGCTCTTTGTGCTGATGCTCGTTGATTTTGTTGTACTTGCTTGGCTGCTCAAGCGCAAACCATTAGCCCCAAAAGCGTCATACAAGACGATCAAAACATATTATGCGATCTGTTGCAGCTTCCTATTGTTTCATGTCAGCTCAGCTATGATGGATCACCCTCGATTTCTGACAAGCTCTTATGATCGTGAAGTCATTGTCAGAAACCTCGGGCTGTTCCAATTCCATCTGTATGACGGTGCTGCCCAAACGGCACGCATTGGACAAAAGGCCTTTGCAGATGAAGATACGCTTTCTACTGTAGCAAACTACACAAAGGCTGATTACAGCGGACCAAACGAAGAGTACTTCGGACTTGCTAAAGACAAAAACGTTGTGTTCATTTCACTTGAATCCACGCAGCAATTTGTCATGAACCAAAAGGTAAATGGACAATATATCACTCCTTTTTTAAATCAATTGGCTAAAAAGAGTTTTTATTTTGATGAATTTTATCAGCAGACAGAGCAGGGGAAGACGTCCGATTCAGAGTTTATTGTCGCTAATTCCCTCTATCCTTCTAGCAGCGGCGCTGTCTTTTTCACAGCAAGTGACAATGAATATGACACGTTATACAAGCAGTTGAAAAAAGAAAACTATGAATCCGTCCAATTTCATGCAAATAATAAAACGTTTTGGAATCGTGATGTGATGTATGAATCTCTAGGAATTGATCGTTTTTATGATGTCGATTCATATCATGTCAATGAACTGAATTCCACTGGCTGGGGCTTAAAGGATATCGACTTCTTTGATCAATCCGTTGATCATTTAAAAAAGTTGAAGCAGCCTTATTACAGTACGTTTATTACTTTGACCAACCATTTTCCATTTGAAATTGACCCGAAGGATCAGTTTATTGATGAATATGATTCGTCCAGTACCATTTTAAATCGCTATGTGACGACCGTCCGCTATCAAGATGAAGCAATTAAGACATTTTTTGACCGTATGAAAGAAGAAGGATTGTATAACAATACGATGTTTGTCCTCATGGGTGACCATTATGGCATCTCTGAGGCACATCATGAGGCAATGGCACAGTTGCTCAATAAAGAGGAAATCACACCGTTTGATGCGGTCAAACTGCAGCGTGTTCCCTTTTTAATTTACATTCCTGGTGTCACGGATCAAGCACCGCAGACGATTTCTGAAACAGCTGGTCAAATAGACGTAAAGCCAACACTTCTTCACTTACTAGGGATTGAAACGAAGGATTCCATTCAATTCGGCAATGATTTATTTTCAAATGAACGGACGCCTTTCGCTGTACTGAGAAACGGTAACTTTATTACAGATGATTATCTCTATACAAAAAACACCTGCTATGATCAAAAAACAAAAGAACCCGTGAAGCAGGATGAGGTATGTCAGCCTTATATCGAAAAAGCCAATAAAGAGCTCTCCTTATCAGACAAGGTGATCAATGGGAATTTGCTGCGTTTTTATCAGCAGTAAACAGGATAGAACGATCTCCTTAGTCGTCACGCTAAAAGTCGCCATTTGGCGGCTTTTTCTTTTCTCTTTTTGCTGAAAGCCTATGAATGCTCAAATAAGTTTGCTTATAATAAAGGGAACTACATGATATTGAATGATAAGAGGTGTGAACATGAAGTATACATTCTTAGCCCTCATCTCCATATGTTTGCTCCTGAGTGGATGCCAAACAGAGATGAAGCCATCTAATTCGAATAAAAAAACAGAGCTTGTGATTTCAGCAGCGGCAAGTCTTCAGGATGCACTAAAGGAAATTGAAGTCTCCTTTCACAAACAGCATCCACATGTGACATTAACGAATAACTTCGGGTCATCCGGCGCATTGAAGCAGCAAATCGCTCAAGGAGCAAAAGCGGATCTCTTTTTCTCAGCAGCTGAAGAGCCCTTTGATGAACTTGTTCAATCTGGAGACATTGATCAAGATTATATCAAGGACGCCATACAAAATGAGCTAGTCCTTATTGTGCCAAAAGATGGCTCTTCCTCTATTAAAAGCTTTCAAGACGTCCAGCACATAAAAGGAAAGATGGCTCTTGGCACACCTGAATCGGTTCCTGCTGGTACATATGGAAAAGAGATCTTCACAAAACTGAACATATGGGACCAAGTGAAAAAGAATGCTGTCTATGCCAAAGATGTACGACAAGTTCTAAGCTACGTTGAAACTGAAAATGTCGAAGCAGGTGTTGTGTATAAAACAGACGCCCTCGTCTCCAAAAAGGTAAAGATTGCAGCTGAAGCAAATTCGGACATGCACTCTCCGGTTATATATCCAGTAGGGATTGTCAAAGGGACAAAACATCTAACGGAAGCCAAGGCCTTTTTTCAATTTCTTCAATCTGATAAAGCCACATCCATTTTTAAGAAATACGGCTTTCAAGTGTCGTAATGCCTATGCTCACTGAAGACTTTCTATCACCCATTTGGCTGTCCGTTCAAGTGGCCATCGTTAGCGGACTGTTGGCCACTGTCTTTGGCACAACGATTGGCTTCTGGATGAAGCGAACAACTTTTAAAGGGAAAATGATTGTGGAAACGCTCCTGATGATGCCGCTCGTTCTCCCGCCAACAGTCGTTGGCTTTTTATTGCTCGTCGTATTCGGAAAGCATAGTGTAATAGGGGGCGTGATTGAATGGATCTTCCATCAGCCGGTCATTTTCACATGGTGGGCGGCGGTCATTGCTTCGACAGTCGTGGCATTCCCGCTCATGTATCAATCAGCAAAGGCTGGCTTTTCTACAGTTGAGTCAGATATTGAAGGGGCTGCAAAAGTAGATGGCGCTCATTCCTTCCAAGTCTTTGCCTATATTACGGTACCTCTTGCCCTGCCATCCCTCTTGTCAGGCAGCATCCTCAGCTTTGCAAGAGCCCTTGGAGAATTCGGAGCGACCTTAATGTTTGCCGGCAACATCCCAGGAAAAACCCAAACACTCCCAACCGCTATTTATGTGGCGATTGATTCTGGACGCATGGAGCTTGCTTGGGCATGGACGATTTGTATTGTGATTTTATCTTTTATTATGCTCTTGGCTGTGCGAAGAAGCAGTACATAAAAAATCCCCTTTCTCACATGAGAAAGAGGATTTTTTTCATTTATTCAAACCCAACCGTCATCGTCTCTGGATTCGAGCCGACGCGCTCGTTATTGTTTAATGCATCGATTTTTTCCATGTCTTCTTTTGAAAGTTCGAAATCAAAAATATCTGCATTTTGTTTAATGCGTTCTTCGTTGATTGATTTAGGAATCGTCACGACGCCGCTTTGCAGATCCCAGCGCAAGATGACCTGAGCAACAGATTTGTTGTAGCGTGCAGCCATGTCCTTTAATACGTCATGATCTAATAGCTTTCCTTGCATGAGCGGAGACCATGCTTCAATTTGAATGCCTTTTTCTTTTGCGTATTGACGCAGTTCGACAAGTGTCAGTTTCGGATGAAATTCAACTTGGTTCACGGCTGGAACAACCTCAGCATCTTTTAACAGCTCTTCTAAATGCTGAATGTAGAAGTTACTGACGCCAATGGCTCTCACTTTCCCATCCTTGTAAAGCTTCTCAAGCGCACGCCATGTGTCTTTAAATGTTTCTGCATTTGGGCCAGGCCAATGAATCAAATAGAGGTCTAAGTAATCAAGACCTAGTCGATTCAAGCTTGCGTCAAATGCAGCCAGTGCTTTGTCATAGCCTTGATCCGTATTCCATACTTTAGACGTAATGAACAAATCTTCTCGTTTCACGCCAGATTCTTTAATCGCTTTGCCTACGCCTGTCTCATTTTTATAAACGGCAGCCGTATCAATACTGCGGTATCCGTTTCGTATGGCTGCTTTTACGGCATCTACCACTTGATTGCCGTCCTCCACTTTGAATACACCTAAACCAAACCAAGGCATTTCCACTCCGTTATTCAGTGTTACGGTATCATTCAAGCTTTTAACCATTTTAACAACCACCTTTTTCATAGATTCCATCTTTTTCATTATCTCACGTTGTCCATTAAAACTCTATTATCAGGCGTTTTTCTTCGCTTCGATGGCTAACAGCAAAGCTCCTGTCATGCCGGCCTTGTCCTCAAGTCCAGGAGAGACAATGTATGTATCAAGCGGCGGCAGGTCTACATAATCATTGAGATAAACAGCAAGCTTCTCTCGAATTAGTGGAAACAGCTGTTTTTGCTTCATGACGCCCCCGCCCATAATGATGCGCTCTGGGCTTAAAATGAGCGAGTATTGCATCAGTGCCTGCGCCAAATAATCGGCTTCAAGTGCCCAAACTGCTTCTTCCTCTGTGAGCTCTTTGGCAGATTTCCCCCACCTTTTCTCAATCGCTGGGCCAGCTGCCAGTCCTTCTAAACACGTTCCATGCGCTGGGCAGACTCCTTCAAATGGGTCTGATTCATGCTGCCTGACAAGGATGTGCCCCATCTCTGGATGCGAATGACCGTGAAGAAGCTCGTTTTTTACAACAGCGCCAGCACCGATCCCCGTACCGACCGTGATATACATACAGCTATTCAGCCCTTTGGCTGCTCCTTTTGTTAATTCACCTAAAGCTGCCGCATTGACATCTGTTGTAAAAGATACTGGGACTTCTAATTGCTTCTCTAGCTCTGGGATGAACGGGTAATGCTTCCACTCTACTTTCGGCGTGTTCATGATATAACCATAAGAAGGGTCGTCCTTTTGGACACAAATCGGTCCAAAGGAGCCGACCCCTAATGCTTCAATGTCATGCTGCTCGAAAAATGGAATGAGCTTTTGCAACGTTTTTTCTGGGTGCTCTGTAGGAATCGTCATTTCTTCGAGAATGTCCCCGTGCTCATTGCCAATTGCACAACAAAACTTTGTACCGCCAGCTTCAATTGCTCCATAATACGCCATCATTGATCTCCCCCTGCTCGTTCTCTTTCTTCATCATAAAACATAGGGAAAAAGATGACAACATTACGTATTGGTCAAGAGAACAGCTTCCATATCATTGATATACTCCCTTAAATGATGGGCAATATCACGATTGATTTCACCATTTTCATACAAAGTTTGAATTTCATTTCGAATCGTCTGTACAGCTTGGAAGTTAAGCTCTTTTTTCTTCCGGTCAAACGAACGATCTTTTTGCTGAAAGAAGCTTGGACCGTGTTCACATCGATAAATGACTTGGTTGTAAAAGCCAATCACTTGGTGACACGTTTGTTTATTTTCATCGGTCATATGCTGTTTGATCGAGTCCACAGCAGCCTCTGCCGTTTTCTTACGGATTTGCTTGTACGAGTCTTCGTTTTCTAAAATACCGCTGGAAACGAGCTGATTCGGTCGCCATAATTGGAGCCATTGAAGCAAGCGCAGGAACTTCACTTTTGAAAAACGAATTTTGAAGGAGTTTGAATACAGCATTTCCAGCTCATGAAATCTCTCCTGTAGCTCATAGGCTTCTTCTTTATCTAATTTCTCTTCATCAATTAATTGCTGAAGCTTCATTTGTTCTGCTTTAATTCCATGCAATCTGATTTTTCGTTCCTGTCTTCTCATCCCGAATTGGTACGGCTCACGCTGGATATTACGCAGCTTCATTCGGTAATCATTAATGAGTGCTAGAGACACTTCCCTGTTGTCTTCATTCATTCCTTCTCTTAAGGTTTTAATGGCACTTCTCAGCAGCTTCCGTTTCGCATGCTGAACCTTTGTATCCAAATCCACGGCGATTTGCTTGTCTTTTTTCTCAGATAAAAGAGGCAATAATACACTAGCTAAAATGAGTGTACATAAAATGACGCCTGCCGCGAGGAAAATAATCAAATGCCGCTCGGGGAATGGTGATCCGTCCGCAAGCGTAAATGGTATTGAGAAGGCACCAGCTAAAGTGACAGCACCACGAACACCAGAGAATGTCATCAGCATCGAAGCACGCAGCTTCGGTTTTTTCACATTCTGCTTTTTCGTTACACTCCAGTTACCTGCCCAGAAGAGCCATACCCATAAGAATCTCAGGATCATGAGACATAGCGTGATGATTAAGATGTAACTGATGACCTGCATATTATTAAACGCTTCATCCTGGAAAATCACTGTCGATACATCAGGAATCTGCAATCCAAGAATAACGAAAACAAGTCCGTTTAAAATAAATAAAATAATATTCCATGTGTTTGATGAAGCAATTTGCAGTTTGGCTAAATTTGCTTCCATTCGATCCTGCTCAATAGCGTGTGTCACACCGCCAGCAACAACGGCTAAAATACCGGATACACCAATTTCTTCAGCTGCTAAATAGATGACAAATGGTGTAAGGATTTGCAGAATGATATGCATCGTGACATCGTCCATTCCTAAACGGCGGAGAAAATAGCGAAAACGAATGATAAAAAAGGATAGAATAAATCCAGTCAATAGACCACCTGCGGCAATTAGGACAAAGCTAAAGGATGCCTCAGCAATTGAAAAAGCGCCAGTTACTGTTGCTGCAATGGCAAATTTAAAGGCAACAAGTCCTGATGCATCGTTCATTAATCCCTCGCCTTCCAGCAATCTCATGATGCCCTTTGGCATGTTCACACGGCTGGAAAGAGCACTGACTGCTACCACATCTGTCGGTGATAAAATCGCTGCAAGCGCAAATGCGGCTGGAAGCGGAATGCTTGGGATCATCCAATGGATGGTATATCCCGCGACAATGACTGTCGCAAAAACTAACCCTAGGGCTAACAGAAGAATCGGCGCTCTTAATTTCCACAGCTCGTCCCTTGGGGTACGCTTCCCGTCATTAAATAACAGCGGCGCAATGAATAAAACGAAGAATAGTTCAGGATTTAAAGAAATATGTAAACCTGAAGGAAAAGCTGCCACCAGTATTCCTAAGCCCACTTGAATTAACGGGACTGGAATAAAGGGGACAAAACGATTGATAATATTAGATGATGCAATGAGTGCAAGTAGTACGAGCACTGCCAAAAAAATCTCCACTAGTACGTGTCCCTCCTCTTTTAATTTTTTCGTCAAGTTTTGCTTACATGCAAAGATGTGTTCATTTGGAGTTGATTCATCCGTCCGATCATAGGAGCTTCTTTAGTATTCCGCAAAATGTGAAACCAACACATAACAATCCATCTAGGCAAAAAAAGGCTGAATCCAGATATTCAGCCAGCTGACAAAATTTTCATCATATGTATTGTTCCAATGATGAACAAAAAGACCCTGCTTTTATTTTACACGAAAACTCCATTACCTGCTGACATCCAGCTCGTTTCAAACACAAAAAAAAGAGCGAAATCGCTCTTTTCTCGTTTTACCCTTTATTTAAAAAATAAGACCTAGCGGGAAGCCGCCATTTGAATAGATAGGAACAAACCCTGCATACGACGAGGATGAGAAACAGCAAATACAAAGCAATCTCTCCTTGTGCTAAACCGAGTCCTACGAGTAAGCCGCCAAGTGCTGCCCAGACTGCGTAAATCTCTGCTTTTAGCACAAGCGGCTTTCGCCCTGCCAATAAATCACGCACAATTCCGCCACCGCTTCCAGTCAGAATGGCTGCAACAATGACCGCACTGAGTGGAAGCTCTCTTTGCACAGCAAATAATGCACCTTGAATCGCAAACGCTGCTAAGCCAATCGCATCCGAGAAATTCCCCCATGTGCTCCAGTGCTTGAGCAAAAGCTTTGGAAAAAGAAACACAATCGTAATGGATACAAGAGCAATGGTAAACATCTTGCCCTGTGACCATAAAGCAGACACCGGAAGACCGATTAATAGATTCCGAATCGCTCCACCGCCAAATGCTGTCACAATCCCTAAAATGTACACACCAAGAATATCGTACTCTTCCTCCATTGCCACTATCGCACCACTAATGGCGAATGCGATAATACCAATGATACTTAAGACTTCCCATGCCATTTTCCGCTTATCTCCTTACATGATCTGATCATCTAACACTACTCCCTTAATGTATATCTGACATAAACGAAAAGCAATACAAATTTTCTTTAAATTTTATCTTTTTGCAAAAATAAAAAATAGCCCGCTAAAAAGCAGGCTATCTCTTAATCTTCTTTTGCATTTAACAGCAGCATACTGATGATGATCAGAATAAATGCAATAAGTGCTAACAGCGGAATGGTGATAAAACCAAACCAGTTCAAATAATCAACAGAACAAGGAATACCGCTGAGGCAAGGGCGAATCGACGCAAAGCCTGGGATCTTTTGTTCCATATAATGATAGATGGAAAAGCCAGCACCGATCACAGCCAAAGGCAGTACGTAATACTTCACTTTGACATCACCCCGGAACGTAGCAATTCCAAGTAAAAGCACGAGCGGGTACATGAAAATGCGTTGGAACCAGCACATATCGCATGGAATAAACTTCTTAATTTCACTTAAATACAGGCTGCTCATCGTCGCAACGATCGAGACAATCCAAGCACTGTACAAGTAAATAAGCTTATTCTTCATGATTTCTTCCCTTTGAGCTCTTGATCAATTAATTCTTTGATTTCATCATAGTCATAGAAGTTTTGAACTTGTTTATTGTTAATCAAAATCGTTGGTGTTGAATTCACTTTGTATTTGTTCACAAGCTGATCGTCTGTGTTCAGCTGCGGCTGATACGTTTTCTTTGATAGGTTATCTTTGAGTTTGTCCGTATCAATTTTTGTTGTCTTTTTCGCTAATTCAGTCAGCTTAGCAGGCGTAACCCATTCTGCTTCACTATCTGGCTGTGCTTGATAGACAGCTTCATGGAATGCCCAGAAGTTTTTTGGATCTTCTTTCCATACTTCTTCAGAAGCTAGTGCTGCTAACACTGCGCCATCTCCATGAACAGGCAGTGGCAAGTTAATAAATGAAAATGATACATCGCCTTTATCTATGTAGTCTGCTTTCAGTTTTGGGAAAATGTCTGTTTCGAATGATTTACATGACGGACATTTGTAGTCCCCAAACTCGACAATTTGCACCGCTGCGTTTTTGTCTCCTATGACAGGCTGTCCTTTAATCGAAGGCTTACTGTCAACTGTTTGTGCTTCTTGGCTGTTCTTGTTTCCAATCACAACAAATATACCGATGAGAAGAGCTGCGATAATGGTTAAAATGACAGCAAATTTAATGGATGAAGATTGATTATTTTTCTTACTCACATAAGCACCTACCTTATCTTTATCATTCCTTTAAAAAAGAAGTTGGATAATAGCTTAGAAAAATGCCATTATCCAACTTCTTCTATTTTAACAAGAGGGGGTCCATTATGAAAGATGGTATTCATGAAATTTTCCTTACAATTTTATTTCATGACCCTCATCGCATTTAAAACAGCGAGTACGGTGACACCGACATCCGAGAAGACCGCTTCCCACATCGTCGCAATTCCGAATGCTCCGAGTAATAGGAAAACGCCTTTGACACAAAGGGCAAATGCGATATTCTGCCATACAATCCTTCTTGTTCGTTTTGCAACAGCGATGGCTTCAGCTACCTTTGATGGCTGGTCCGTCATGATGACGATATCAGCCGCTTCGACAGCTGCATCTGAACCAAGCCCGCCCATTGCAATTCCTATGTCTGCTCTTGCTAATACCGGTGTATCATTAATGCCGTCCCCAACAAATAATAGCTTTTCTTGAGGCGCTTTTTTCTGATCAATTTCTTCTAATTTCGTTACTTTATCCTGCGGTAATAATTCTGCATGTACTTCATCAATGCCAATTTGCTTAGCGACCGCAGTTCCGACTTGCTTAGCATCACCAGTGAGCATGACGGTTTGAATACCAGACGCTTTTAGAGCAGAAACGGCTTCGATTGCATCGTCCTTCAATTCATCTGCGATCAAGATTGATCCGGCAAACTCACCGTTAATTGCCATGTACACAACGGTTCCGCTTCTTTTTTCTTTTTCATACGCAATACCTTCTCGCTCCATCAAGCGGTAATTTCCCGCTAAGACGTGAGAACCGCTGATGGTCGCTTTAATTCCATGTCCCGCGATATCCTCATATGCTTCGATCTGACTTTCATCAAGCGGTGAGCTGTACGCCGCTTTAATCGATTCTGCAATAGGATGAGAGGAATGGGCTTCTGCTAGTGCTGCAAAAGAAAGCAGCTCTTCTTCTGACCACTTGTCACTGGCTGTGACAATATTGGTCACTGTAAAGTTTCCTTTTGTAAGCGTGCCCGTCTTATCAAATACCGCATATTTCACAGAATTCAATGCTTCTAAATAGTTACTGCCTTTGACAAGGATGCCTCGTTTAGACGCTGCCCCAATTCCCCCGAAAAATCCTAATGGAATGGATACAACAAGAGCACAAGGACAAGAGATCACGAGAAAGACAAGTGCCCGGTACACCCAATCAGACAATTGTGCTGATGGAATAAGAAGCGGCGGCACAAAGGCAAGCAATAAGGCGAGCACGACGACAGCCGGTGTATAATATTTCGCAAATTTTGTAATGAAATTTTCTGTCTGCGCTTTTCGGCTGCTTGCATTCTCAACCAAATCTAAAATTTTCGTCACGGCCGATTCGCTTAACTCTTTTTGCACTTCAATTTCAAGTATACCGTTTTGATTCACAAATCCTGCAAGAACTTCTTTTCCCGCTTCTACATCCCGCGGCACCGACTCCCCTGTTAATGCGGATGTATCAACAAGTGAGAAGCCCTCAATAACGAGCCCATCCAGCGGAATTTTTTCACCAGGCTTCACGACAATACGGTCACCGACTTTTACTTCTTCTGGATTCACTTTTTTCGTTTCATTTCCGACTTTTAGATTCGCGTATTCTGGACGTATATTCATTAATTCACTAATTGAACGTCTTGAACGGTTCACTGCCGCCCCTTGGAAGAGCTCTCCAATTTGGTAAAAGAGCATCACTGCCAGTGCCTCTGGATATTGCTGAATAACAAAAGCACCAACTGTTGCAATGGTCATTAAAAAGTTCTCATCAAATACTTGGCCTCGCACGATATTTTTCAGCGCTTTAAAAACCACATCACCGCCGACTAGTAAATATGCTGCGAAGAACATAAGGAACTTTAATATACCATCTTCAGGTATAAAGAAAGCGGCTGTTCCAATGACTGCACCGCCAATTAATTTCAGCACAATCGTTTTTAAATTTTTCGTCCCGTGATCATGATCGTGATGATGACCATCTTCTTTCGGTGATACACTCACATGAGGTTCAATGGACTGAACAGTTTTTTCAATTCGCTTTGACATCGTTTCTTGCTTATCTGCATGCGTCACAGTCAAGGTGCCTGTCGCAAAGTTAACAGAGCAAGCTTCCACTCCATCCATTTTGCTGACACCTGTTTCTATTTTACGTGCACAGTTGCCGCAATCAAGACCGCTTAATACGTATTCATCCTTCATCTTTTTCATGTTCTCACCTTTTTCTATATGATAAGTAACGTTCCCTGGATCGATTCAACCTATTAAAAATTAAAAACTTTATATATGAGCATATATTCATATATTGGATTACCCTTATTATATGAGGATTTCTTATCTTCTGTCAATCATTTATGAAGAAATAATTGGTTTTTTTGTGTCCCATTCTGTCACACGGATTTTCAATAAACCAAGCTCATGCCCACCGCTCTGCGCATAACATAAAAACGATCATTTGCCCTCTTACAGAATAAGATATAGTTTTTCTCTTTACAAAAGAAGGACAGACGCTTAGAATAAAATAAAAGTTTCCCTAAGGAAACAAAATAGGATTAGAGAATCATTTCATCCTTTAATCAAAATTATTTAATGTATGCATATATCTTTAGGAAGTGCAATGATGATTGAAAGGGGCCGCAAGAGATGCCAAATGCTTTAACAATCGACCGTCTTCATGTCTCATATCATGGGCAGGATGCTTTAGAGAACATCTCTCTTTCCATACAGGAAGGAACGATGACAGGAATCATAGGTCCAAATGGTGCCGGTAAATCGACTTTACTCAAAGCATGTTTAGATTTAATTGAAAAAGACCAAGGGGATATTCGCTTTTTTGAACAGCCCTTTAAACAAGTTAGAAAACAGATCGCCTATGTACCTCAGAGAAATGATCTAGACTGGACGTTTCCTATTCATGTGCTGGATACCGTCCTACTTGGAACATATCCGAAGCTTGGCCTGATCAAACGTCCGAAAAAAGAAGACCGGGCATATGCATACCACTGTTTAGAAAAAGTCGGCATGCAGGACTTTGCCAAAAGACAAATTGGTGAGTTATCCGGCGGTCAACAACAGCGTGTCTTCCTTGCAAGAGCACTTGCGCAAAACGCACAGCTCTTCTGTTTGGATGAACCATTTGTTGGAATTGATATGGCAAGTGAAGAAACAATGATTCGCATTTTGAAGGAATTACGGGATGAAGGAAAAACCATTTTAGTGGTCCATCATGATTTAAGTAAAGCCGATGATTACTTCAGTCATCTCGTTCTGTTAAATAAAAAACTCATCAAAGCGGGACCTGTACACGACATCCTTCGCCCAGAGGTCATGCTGGAGGCATATGAAACGCAGCTACCATTCTTAAAATCAGCAGGAGGAGACGTGTAATGGAATTTTTAACCGGACTCTTTGAATATGCGTTTTTACAAAAAGCGTTATTTACATCCGTGATGGTAGGCATTATTTGCGGGGTCATTGGCTGCTTTATCATTTTACGGGGCATGGCATTGATGGGAGACGCCATATCGCATGCTGTGCTGCCAGGTGTCGCCATCTCTTATATGCTGGGAATTAACTTTTTCTTCGGAGCCGTCTTAACTGGCGTATTAACAGCGATTGGGATCGGATACGTGAGTCAAAACAGCCGCATTAAAAATGACTCTGCAATTGGCATTGTCTTCACCGCTTTTTTCTCAATCGGGATCATTTTGATCACATTTTTGAAAAGTTCCAGTGATTTATATCATATCTTGTTTGGAAACGTTCTAGCATTTCGATCATCTGATATGTGGATTACGCTTGGCATCGGCATTTTTATCCTGCTGGCCGTCATCGTTTTCTACAAAGAATTGCTCATTAGTTCATTTGATCCGGTGATTTCTTCGGTTTACGGTTTACCGAATCGAATGATCCATTATTTTCTCATGACGTTGTTGACCCTTGTGACCGTTGCTTCATTGCAAACTGTTGGGATTATTCTTGTCGTTGCCATGCTTATTACGCCGGCAGCCACTGCGTATCTCTTAACAGACCGGCTATGGATTATGATTTATTTATCTGCATTTTTCGGGGCAGTTTCTGCCGTCGTCGGACTTGGGCTTAGTTTTACGTATAACTTGTCGTCTGGCGCTTCTATCGTGCTAGTTGCGACCATTTTATTCGGGAGTGCCTTTATCCTTTCACCAAAGCAAGGAATTCTATGGAGATCATTAAGGTCTAAACGAAAACGAACGCAGCTAAAAAAGGAAGCGTCTATGTAAAAGGAGGACATATATGAAGAAGGTATTTGCAATCCGTTTGACCGCAGTATTCATTGCCCTTATGGTCATCACAGGCTGTTCTACAAAACAAAATAATTCCGGCAAAGATGACGGCACATTAAAAGTCGTCACGACCTACTCCATTCTTTATGACATTGTGAAGGAAGTAGGCGGAGAGCACGTCTCTATTCACAGCATTGTTCCCATTGGTACAGACCCACATGAATTTGACCCACTGCCAAAGGATGTTCAGCATACAACGGATGCAGACCTTGTTCTATATAATGGTTTAAACCTTGAAACAGGGAATGGCTGGTTTCAAAAGCTGCTCGAATCGAGTGGCAAGGACGGGGATGATGCACCTGTAGCCGAATTAAGTAAAGGCGTCAAAGTAAAGCACTTGTCTTCAAAAGGACTGGAAAGCCAGCAGGACCCCCATGCCTGGCTAAATGTCGAAAATGGGATTCTGTATGCTAAAAATGCCAGAGATGCACTTATTAAAGCGGACCCTGAGCATCAAGAGGATTACGAAAAAAATACAGAAGCCTATATCAAAAAGCTTCAAGCGCTTCATGATGAAGCAAAAGACAAGTTCGACCAGCTGCCAAAAGACAAAAAGCGTCTTGTGACAAGTGAGGGAGCCTTCAAGTATTTTGCAGATGCCTATGGACTGAAGGCAGGCTACATTTGGGAGATTAACACAGAAAATGAAGGAACACCTGGACAAATGAAGCGCATCATTCATTTCGTCAAAGATCATCAAGTGCCTGCGCTCTTTCTTGAAACAAGTGTCGATCAACGCAGCCTTGAAAGCCTATCTGAAGAAACTGGGGTTCCGATTAAAGGAAAAGTATTTACTGACTCCATTGGAAAGAAAGGTGAAGATGGAGACAGCTACTATAAGATGATGAAATGGAATATTGACACCATTTACAAAGGGCTTTCATCATAAGAAAAGACAGGCGGAGTGATTTCGCCTGTCTTTTTTATTAGCTGGCTATATTTTGCGGGTGTTTTTTCGGCCAGATCACATAGCTGATGCTAATGACGAAATCAATGGCTAAGACCATTCCCCATACTCTCGCTAGCTGCATCAGTGCTTCCGTTCGTTCTGGTGCTTGGATGAGAAAAGATAACCCAAATAGTAGACCGGCTCCGATGACATAAGAGACGAGATGCCGTGTCCAGCCGGCTATTTCATACACAGACCGTTCCTTCCCATACTTTGGTCTTCCCTTCGGCTTAGGGCCTCCTGCAAATCGATAAGCAAACCGGACATCTGCCCATTTCACCATTTGTTGTCCAAAAGCGAGGCTCACCCCAATATAAACAGCCGCGAGCCCGTGAATGACACTCGCCACAGCCCCCTGCCTTAAATCCATATACGTCGCTGCAAGAAGAATGAGATCCAAAATCGGTGTACAAATGAGAAAGAAGGCGCCCCACTTTTTCTGTCTAAGCAAATAACGCAGTGTTAAACCCACCAGAATAAACAGCCAAAATCCAATTTCACATGCCACAATCAATAACCCGATCAATATTCACCACATCCTTTTTAATACAATCGTACTAAATAAAAAGTAACACAACTGTGTTAAAAAAACAATAGCTGTGCTAAAATCAATGTATGCCAAAAATCGTCGATCACCATAAACAAAAACAAAAAGTCGCTCAAGCTGCCATGAGAGTGATTAAACAGGATGGATTGGAGAACGCTTCTGTACGAAAAGTAGCGGTAGAAGCTGGCATTTCAGCGGGCTCTATGCGCCATTATTTCTCCACACAGCAGGAGCTATTTCTTTTCTCTATGACATTGATTCAGGAAAGAGTCAAAGAGCGGATGACAGGACTTCAGCTGAACGGTTCAACGGAAGAAAATGTCCTCGCGTTATTGGAACAGGTTCTTCCACTTGATGAAGAACGAAGATTTGAAATGGAGGTGTGGCAGGCTTTTACAGTCAAGTCGATGACTGAACCTGATTTACAGCCGCTCAATGCAAAGATGTATGACGAGCTTTTCCAAATGACCCAATATTGTTTAATGAAATTAAAAGAGGATGGGCTCTTGCTTGATCATATCGATCTTTTAGTCGAAACTGAGCGGCTTTATGCGGTCATCAACGGACTTGCATTGAATGGAATCTTGCAGCCTCATCGCTTACCGCCTCAGCTCATACGCTCCGTACTGCAGATGCACCTGCAATCCATCACCAAAAAAGACATGTCTCCCTCATGAGGGAGCATGTCTTTTTTTAATCTTCCATAAAAATACGTTTTGCTTCGTAGTAGAGCACCTGCACAAATTTCTTCACATTGATACGGGTATGTTCTTCTCTACCGCTCGTCTCTTTTGTTAATTCACTCATTTTCTTTCGCACGATGGTGAAATCAAAGAATTTAGATGCGTAATTTTCAAAGGTCGGATGAGAAAAATCGGTTAACCCAAGTGATGCGATATGTTTCAATGATTGGTTGATCGCACGCCTTACCCGCTGTTCCGCTGCCTTCGCTTCTCTTGCAATGTCTGCCGATGTGTAAGGCTCATTTAATTTTTCCTCGGTGACGCCCGTGAAAATAACCTTTAAAGAAGGAAAGGAATCATGATGATCGGTATGCAGCGCTAAATATTGATCTGTGAAGAGAATCATATCTAATAAATCTTTAGACCCCTTCTCACCGACAATCCCAAGCTCCGCCAGCAAGAACTGACCTGCCTCTGCAAGACTTTTCCCCCGCTGCTTCGTTTTCGTCTGACCGCGCTGCTGAAACTGCATGACGGATTTGAGTGAGTGCTGAATATTTTCAATTGAATGCTCTAAATGAAGCCGCTCAATCATGAGGTGGAGCACACTTAAGACCTCTACACGATTGATTGGCTTTGTCACATAATACTCAACACCAAGCGTATACGCCTGGCCGATTAATTCCTTTGTTTCTACCTGTGACAGCATTAAGTATTTCCCATGAAACTCATCCTTAATAGCTCGAATCGTTTCAAGTCCGTCTCGTTCCGGCATCAATAGATCAATACATAAGATATCAATATGCAAATCATTTAAGTAGCTTGCTGTTAACTCTGCGCCATCCTCTGCTTCCCCCGCGACAATGCCAAGCTCTTCATCTTCAATAAGCTGAGCCAGTGAAGAACGCACGGCTTCATCATCATCCACAATAAAAAATCTCATCTCCCAACCCCCTCTTTTCTACTAACTTGATCCAATGGTATCGTTAACGTGAAAATCGTTTGTTTATTTGGGATACTCCTCATCTCAACACTTCCGCCAAGCTTCTCCGCTGTATCCTTCACATAGGAAAGCCCGATACCGCTTGATGGATTCCCAGCCTGATCGTATTTTAAAGTAAAACCGGGTTTAAAAATCACATGATGATTACGCTCTTTAATGCCAGGCCCGTTGTCACTAATTTGAAAAATCACATGGTTCTCTTTCTGGGAAATAGAGAGAGACACCTCTCCATCCACCGGAATGGCTTCGACAGCATTGGAAACGATATTATTTAACAAAGATAGAATGGTATACACGTGATAGGCGGGATGCTGCCCATCTTCATCATAATGAAAGACAATGTTTTTTTTAAGAGATTCTGCGTAATTTTCATGGATACGAATCACAAGCCCAGCAATATGGGCAGGACTTGCATAAGCCTGGAAATTTTCTTCATGAATCAGCTTTGATAAGGCAGAAAAAATCCGCTGGTTATCCTTTTTGATCTCATGCACCTCTCCTGCAATTTGCAGGGCTGTTTTTCCGAGCTTTTTCAAATCCACTGACTCTGCATCCTTTGCGTGATGCAAGGATTGATACAATTGATAGGATGTCGCTGTAATGTGCTCAGCATGTGCAAGTGTTTTATGAAAGTATGTAGATTCCGTGTAAAGATTAGACAGGAGCATGAGCAGATGTTCCTTTTCCTTTTTCATTTGACGCTCTCTCGCCTGCTCTTCATATAAGCGAATCATTGTATAACAAGCCAACACGAAAAAGCTTCTGAAAATCGCTAAAACGAAAAGTTGAAACAGCGTCCGCATCGTTAAAATTTCATCGATGGTGCCACGAAGTGCAATCATTTCAACAACGCTCGCACATAGCTCCATGATGATACCTGTCGCTCCAATCAGCCAAGGCTGATCGCGGAAACGTCTGACCTTTAATAAATAAAAGAGCGTGCCATAGACGACGTAATAAAGCAGGGGAGGAAATCTGAATGAAATTGCCTCTTCCAGTGGAAGATGACCTGTGACGGCTGTATCAAGAAGCACGCGAAACGCAAAAACAGAAACCCCTGCAATGATACCGCTTGCCCATGCCGGGAATTTTTTCATTTGAAGCAGGATAAAGAAAAAGACAACGGTTCCAAAGCTGACCCGAAAGCTGTCCTCAAAAGGATAAAATTTAAACTCTCCGCCAATCGGTGTCAGTACAATGAGCATCACAATTAAATAAGGCTCTGTATTTAGCCATTTTTTCAGTAGATTCAAACGCAGTCACATCCCTAATAATTGACGATAGTATACTATGTGGGCTTGAGAAAAACAAACATCCATGAAAAAGCGCACACCGGAACTTTGTCGGTGTGCGCTTCTCATGATGCCGCTTAATCTTCTAAACGATCCTTTTCTAAAAGTGATGCGCCAGCAATACCTGGTTTAGTCATTTCAAAAGGATTCAAGATGACATCAAGCTCTTCCTCTGATAAAACATCATTTTGCAGACAAAGCTCACGTACAGATACGCCTGTAAGAATCGCTTCTCTGGCAATTCGTGCAGCAGCTTCATAACCAATATGCGGATTGACCGCCGTCATGACACCAGCACTTTTTTCTACATATTCTTTTAATCTAGATTCATCTGCTTTTAGGTCACGCAAGCAGTTGTCTACGAAGGACTCAAATACATTTTTCATGATGCTGAGAGATTGAAGCAAGTTGAACACAAGGACTGGTTCCATCACGTTCAGCTCAAGCTGACCAGCCTCTGATGCAAGACAGATCGTGTGGTCATTTCCGATGACTTGGAATGCCACTTGGTTCATGACCTCAGGCATCACTGGGTTGACTTTCCCTGGCATAATGGATGAACCTGGCTGTCTTGGCGGCAAGTGAAGCTCACCAAAGCCTGCTCTTGGACCTGATGCCATCAAGCGAATATCGTTCGCCATTTTGGACATATTCATCATACATACTTTCAGTGCAGCTGATACTTCTGTATAAGCATCCGTATTTTGCGTGGCATCGACTAAGTCTTCAGCTCCAACTAACGGTAATCCGCTAATGTCAGATAGATAGCCAACCACTTGGCGAATATATTTAGGATCAGCATTTAATCCAGTTCCGACTGCTGTTGCTCCCATATTGACTTCATATAAATGCTGTCTAGACTGCTTGATACGTTTAATATCACGAGCAAGAACCTTTGCATAAGCACTAAACTCTTGACCAAGTCTGATTGGAACAGCGTCCTGAAGATGCGTACGTCCCATTTTGATGACATGATCGAATTCTTGCGCTTTTTCTGTCATGACTTGATGCATGTTTTCCATCGTATAAAGTAGTTTTTCAATCATATTCAATGTTGAAATATGAATCGCTGTTGGGAAAACGTCGTTTGTTGATTGCGACATGTTCACATGCGTGTTTGGACTTAGCTCAGTATAAGCACCTTTTTCCTTTCCTAGTAGTTCAAGCGCTCTGTTTGCAATGACTTCATTGGCATTCATATTCATTGAAGTGCCAGCCCCGCCTTGAATTGGATCGACAATAAATTGATTGTTCCATTTTCCTTCAATAACTTCGTCTGCGGCTTGAACAATTTTGTCTCCAAGACCAGAATATAGTCGCTGTGTATCCATATTTGCAAGTGCGGCTGCCTTTTTGACAATCCCTAATGCTTTGATGAGTTCCTCATGAACATGGTAGCCAGTAATTGGAAAGTTCTCTACTGCACGTAATGTTTGAATTCCATAATACGCTTGAGTGTCTACTTCCTTTTCACCTAGAAAGTCTCGTTCGATTCGAACTTTCTTGTCCTGTAGCTTCGTCATTTGAAAAGATCTCCTTTTACGCTGCTTTTGTTTGTTGTTTTAATTCCTCAATATACTTCTTCGATTTCTCTTGATCAAAAACTTTTTCCCACTTAGACATGACAATGGCTGCAAGTGAGTTACCAAATACGTTAACAGTTGTACGAACCATGTCAAGAATACGGTCGATCCCAACGATGAAGGCAAGTCCTTCAAGCGGCAGTCCCATTGCACCAAGTGTTGTGATGACAACAACGATTGATGCACCTGGTACACCAGCCATTCCTTTAGATGTCAGCATCAAGATTAATAGTAACGTAATTTGCTCATAGATGGAAAGTGGCATGCCGTACATTTGTGCAACAAATATGGCGGCAATGGATTGATAGATGGCACTTCCATCTAAGTTAAAGGTGTAGCCTGTTGGGATAACGAACGAAGTGATCGCTTTCGGGCAGCCGAACTTCTCCATTTTATCCATTAGTCTAGGCAGTACAGCTTCTGAACTTGCTGTTGAGAATGCAAGAATGATTTCTTCTTTTAGCACTCTAAATAGTGTAAAGACGCTTGTTCCAGCTAATTTTGCGATAATGCCAAGTACGACAATCACGAAGAATGCCATTGTGCCGTAAACGACAAGTACCAGTTTACCTAGCGGGAGAAGCGCTCCGACCCCGAATTTGATCACCGTCACACTGATGAGCGCGAATACACCAAATGGTGCAAACTTCATCACTTTATTGGTCACCCAGAACATGGCTTCGAGTATACCCTCAAAGAACCCTAACACTGGTTTCCCTTTGTCTCCTACTGCGGCTATTCCTAATCCGAATAAGACTGTAAAGAAGATCGTTGGTAATAGATCACCTTCTGCAATGGATTGGAAAACGTTTGTTGGCACTAGATGCACAATCGTTTCAGAGAAACTTGCTTTTTCGGAAGAAGCTTTCGATGTCTCTTCATATTTAGAGATATCGCCTTTTTCCATGTTGCTCATGTCAATTCCTGTACCAGGATGGAAGACGTTTGCTGCAAGCAGTCCTACTGCTAATGCAATCGTTGTGACAATTTCGAAGTAAAGAATCGTTTTCCCACCGAGTCTTCCGATGGTTTTCATATCCCCTACACCAGCTACTGCTACAATCAACGCAGCAATAACAATTGGAAGAACGATCATTTTAATTAAATGGATGAATATATCGCCAATTGGCGTTAACACATTAATAACGGTTTCATTTTGATAAAACAGCGCTCCCACGATAACACCCAGAACAAGCGCAATGAGTATTTGAGAAGCTAAACCTAACTTTTTCATACGTGAACCCCCTTTTTTTGATAACGCTTTCTTTGTTGCTTAATCGCATCTTAACGATGAACCTACAAAAAACGACAAAAAGGAACAAAAAGAAGTGAATTTTTTATGAAAAATCTTTTAAAAGGTGGGTTTTTCCACAAAATTGTTAAAAAAAGACTTCGCTTTTGAGCGAAGTCCTAATGATTTTGTATTTGTTCACTTGGTGTATCTTTTTGTAAATAAGCTCCATCGTATATCGCATATCCAATAAGGACCAGAGCAACGTAGAACAAAGCACTAATCGTCCAAATCCATTTGACATTCAGCTTCATTGTGCCACTCCCTCTCTAACCGGTTTCAGTCGCTGCAATCTGAGCGCATTCAATACAACCGACACGGAGCTAAAGGCCATTGCTGCTCCTGCAAGCCATGGCGCAAGAAGTCCTAAAGCAGCTATCGGTATCCCAATACAATTATAAGCAAGCGCCCAAAATAGATTTTGCTTGATGTTTCTTATCGTTTTTCGACTAAATTCAAGCGCATCAGCAATGGCATGGAGGTCTCCTGTCATGAGTGTGATATCTGCTGCTTCCATGGCGACATCTGTCCCTGTTCCAACTGCCATCCCAATATTTGCTGTCGCAAGGGCCGGTGCATCATTGATGCCATCTCCGACCATGGCGACTTTCTTTCCTTGTTCCTGAAGCGCCGCAATGTGAGCAGCCTTTTCCTCAGGCAGAACTTCAGCAATGACATGATCAATGCCCGCCTGTTTCGCAATCGCCTCTGCTGTCATCTTGTTATCACCTGTCATCATCACGACGTGAATCCCTTGCTTTTTCAGACGCTTGATCGCTTGAGGTGAAGATGGTTTGATCGTATCTGCGACCGCGACAATGCCGGCGACTTCTCCATCAACGGCAACAAGCATAGCCGTTTTCCCTTGCTGCTCCAGCGTTGTGACGGATGCTTCGACTTGATCATATGGGATATGATGTTTCTGTAATAGCTTACGCGTTCCAATCAAAAGCTTGCGCCCTGCCGCCTTTGCTTCAATTCCATGACCTGGGTCAGCTTGGAAGGCTTCAATCTCGACCGCTTCTAGACCTTGTTCCTTCATTCCATCTGTGATCGCTCTGGCAAGCGGGTGTTCCGACTGTTGTTCAGCTGATCCTGCTAACTGTAGGAGCGTATTTTCTGTCCAATTGGCAGACACTATTACGTCTGTCAGACTCGGCTCCCCTTTTGTCACAGTCCCTGTTTTATCTAAAACCACCGTATCCAGTGATTGGGTCACTTCTAAATGCTCTCCGCCTTTAAACAGAATGCCGGATTCAGCCGCACGGCCGCTACCCGCCATAATAGAGGTTGGTGTAGCAAGACCGAGTGCACAAGGACACGCAATGACGATGACCGCTATAAAGGTTTCAAGTGCTGAAGTCACATTCCCTGGATCAACAAAGAAAAACCAGATCATGAAGGTGAGCACTGCAATTCCTACAACAATGGGAACGAATATCCCTGAAATTTGATCGGCCATCCTTTGAATCGGTGCTTTTGAGCCCTGTGCCTGTTCTACGACTTTAATAATCTGTGAAAGGGCGGTCTCTTTTCCAACCTTTGTCGCTTTCACTTTCACAAACCCATTTTTATTGATCGTTGCCCCGATGACCGCATCACCAGCCGTTTTATCAACAGGCAGACTTTCGCCCGTAATCATGGACTCATCAATTGCGGTTCTTCCCTCCACGATCTCTCCATCTACCGGCACTTTCTCTCCCGGTTTGACAAACACAAGATCATTCACTTTCACTTCGGAAATAGGGACGGTCATCTCTTTCCCATCTCGCTCGATGACCGCTTCTTTCGCTTGTAGGCCCATCAGTTTTTGAATCGCTTCTGATGATCTCCCTTTTGCTCTTGCTTCCATTAATTTTCCGAGCACGATCAACGTAATGAGTACAGCACTTGTTTCATAATAGAGGGCTGCCTCATGTGTGCCTTGAACCGCTGACTGAATGCTTTCATATAAACTATAGAAAAACGCAGCTGACGTCCCAAGTGCGACAAGAACATCCATGTTGGCACTTTTATTACGTAACGCTTTATACGCACCTACATAAAAGGGCCAGCCGACAATGAACTGAACGGGCGCTGCTAACGCTAGCTGAACCCAAGGATTCATGAACGCTTCAGGCAGCCAAATAAAAGACGTGAAAGAAAAATGACTGACCATTGCCCAAAGAAGCGGCAGTGACAGAATCATTGAAAATAAAAAGCGTGCCGTTTGCTTCTCTATTGCTACTTGGCGATGATCTTTCTTTCCTTCCTCTGCTTCATCTACAGCTGGTTCAATTAAAGAATACCCAATGGACTGAACCGCTTCCTTTATATCACTTGTAGACGTTTGGCCTGGGTGATACGTGACCTGAAGGGTCTCCAGCGCAAAGTTCACAGATCCGTGATCAACACCATCCATCCGGTTTATTTTTTTCTCGATTCGGTTGGCACACGCTGCACACGTCATTCCCTCTATATCAAATTCCGCTTGCTCCATCACCACATCGTAGCCGAAGGATTGAATTTTTTGCTTGAGATCATCTGGTGTGAGTTGTTCTGCTTCATACACAATATGAGATGTTTCAAGCGCCAAATTCACATTGGCATCCTCCACACCTTCCAGCCTGTTCAATCCTTTTTCGATGCGTCCTGCACAGGCAGCACAGGTCATCCCCGTAATTTGAAAATCAATTTCCTTTTTCATTCATCTCACCTCTTCATATACTCCATAGGGGTATCTTTTTTTGAAAAAAATACGTGCTGTTATGCAGCACGTATGTTCATTTATACGACATCATATCCCTGTTCTTCAATTACATCAGAGATACGGTGTAACGTGACTTGATCTGGGTGAAATGAAACTTCCACCTCTCCTTTGTCTAAATGGACTTTCACAGATTCAACACCTGCTAGTTCTCCTACATTTCCTTCGACTGCTTTCACGCAATGTCCGCAAGACATGCCCTGCACTTGAAGTGTTGCTTGTTCCACTTCTCATCGCCTCCATCAATCATTTTCTACACCTTACTATACACTAGTAGGGTATCAATGTAAACATATAAATGCTACGATTTTGTCAGTTTCGTAAAGACCGTCATTAACTCTTCAATGGCTTCATCCCCATTGCCGCTCTTGATTGCATCTGCTACACAATGATGGGTATGCTTTTCCATCAATTGAAGACTGACCTTTTTCAAAGCCGCATTGACAGCGGAGATTTGATTGACAACATCTATACAGTAACGATCGTTTTCAATCATTTGCTGAATCCCACGCACTTGTCCTTCCACTCGTTTCAACCGATTGATCAATTGATCTTTATCCTTCTCGGCTCTTGGCGAAGCCATATGTCTTTCTTCATGTTCTGTCATGTGATCACCTTTTTTCTAATATGACTTATCTTTACTTAAATTAAAGCATATCTCCACCGGAAAAGGCAAAGATATGCTGAATACACTCTATCGTGTTTGCTTTAGTTTGTTAATTGTTCAATGTCCTGCAATAGATTGACGGACTGCTGAAGCTGCTTGATCAATCCTTGCTGATCCTCAAGCATGGCAGCAACGTCGATGTTGTCTGCTTTCAATTGCTGTAAATACGTCTGAATGTCCTCTGACAGCACCTTATTTTTTTCAATGATCTGCGCATGCAGGTCTTCTGCTATTTTGGGTGCTGTGATTTCATTAAATTCTTGAATGTCTGCCTTCAATGATTCTAACTGCTGGGTTAATTCTGCTTTTTTGGCGGCGTTTTTCACAGCTTCTTCTGCGAGCTGTGGAAAGTTCTCCGTAAATTGCTGAATGTCCGTCACATACTCATTTGCCTCTGTGACATATGTCGTTGTATCACTTACTTGGTCAAGCAAACCAGAGCATCCACTTAATACAAGCGTGCCGGAAAAGAGCAAAGAGATCACATATTTTTTCAAGATTGATCATCCTTTCATCTGAGGTATTGAAAGCATCATTTGTCCCGCTCCCCCATCACACAGATGCAATAAGACCTAAAAAAGCCAGACCTTTGCCTCATGTGTGATAGGCAAAGGTCTGGCTAACATGTTCATGCCGGAATGGCCGAGAAACAACGGATGTTTCTGTAATGACGACCAAACCGTAAAAGCTACTCCCCTTTAGGAAACCGTTCAAATGTTATGTTTATCATATCGAATGTCAGGACAACCGTCAATGAGAAGCTAGCAGCAGGTTAATGCTCTTCATAAAGCATATAGTCCGCTCCAGTGGACGCATAAATCCGGTTGCGTCCTTGGCGTTTTGACATATACAAAGCTTGGTCTGCTTCAAATAGAAGAGTTTCTAATACATTGGGATCATAAGCTGTGTGAGCAATTCCAAAGCTCGCTGTCACCCGCACTTTTTCCTCATCATTCTCAAAGAAACTCATCTCAAAGGAATGTCTAATTCGCTCCGCAATATGGCATGCCTCTTCAAAAGAATGATGCGGCAGACAAATAGCAAACTCTTCTCCGCCATATCGTCCGAATAAATCATCCATTTTTAAATGCTGTTGACAAATGGTGACAACATGACGCAGCGCCTCGTCTCCAATATGATGTCCGTGCGTGTCATTGATTTGTTTAAAAAAATCAATATCAAACAGCATAACAGCCGTATCTTGCGCATCCTCTTCTAGGATCATCTGCGTTCGTTCAATAAATGAAGACCGATTAAAGATATTCGTCAATCCATCAATATACGCACGGCGCTCCAGCTCTTCCTGAAGCAAACGCTGCTCTGTTACATCACTGATCACAATTTGCCTGCCCTCGATCTCTCCTCTCCTATTAAATAGGGACGATGCGGTCAAGTGATAATAGCTGGAATGATCTTTTTCCCTTTTCAACATTAAATCAAATTGCGAATGATCCTGCGGAGAACGCAGCCACTGAATGAAGTCAGTATCTTTGATGATTCCTGAGAAAATATCGTCTATTTTATAGCCAATCCCCTTTTTATTAGAAAGTGCTGGAATGATCGATGCAGCAGCGGGGTTGTAATCTATGAGTGTCCGGTATCGATCTAAAATGAGAACCCCCTCAGACATATGCTCAAACACACGCTCCATCGCAATGGGAGAGAGCTTAAAGAGCTGGAACGACATAATCGCCCATAAGTAGAGTGCATTGGTTAAAAACATCACCACAGGGACCGGGTCAATATGAAGAGGTGTCACACCTAATAAATAGATAAAAGATGTCGTGATTGGCAGTAACATGCCCACTAGCAAAATTAGAATCTGCTTTAAATATTCTTTTTTTGTGACACGCAAAAACCAAACCAGCATAAAAATAGCCAGCATCGAACAGCCAAATGTATAGACACCATGAATGATATACCAATAGCCAATCGTAAAGTCAGCCAATAAAAATCCGTCTACCGGATTCATCGTGATGCTTCGATAAAAGAGTGAATGAAAAGAATTGGTGAACACCATAATGGTGGTGAGAGTTGGAATCAGTAAGATGAGAAGCACGCGGCGCTTTGTGAAATATTGATGGAATCCCGTAAATTGCAGCACAATCATTAGACTGAATGGCGCGATGAACGGAAGACCCATGTATTGAAAACAAACCCAGAACATAATCTCCCTAGGTGTACTTGCCAATAATTCAAACGTGTGCCCAAAGATATAAATCGCAGTTGCTCCAGACATGTACATAAACAATTGACAGCCAATATACCGGTGGCGGTTCGCATGAGCAATGATTGATAATATCACGGACAGAATGCCAGAAACACTCATGATCACAATAAAATGTAAAACAATCGAATCCATGTAAACGCCCCAATTTCAGTTATTTAGAACTAGTCTAATCTTACTATATATGAGGAAGTCACAAATGGGAAGATGTGATTTTGATTTGGTTGGAGGTTTTTTAAAATCTTTATGACATTTGTTTATTCTTTTTTTCACAACACACTCAACAAGAGTCTTAAGGCACCTTTTTAACTAATTAAAAATTCGCCGAAAATTATCTTCCAGCTCAATTTAAAACCTACTTTTTTACCCTTTTTTATAATAATGACCACACCATATTTTATTTGCAGTACAATGATGAAAACATTAAATGGAAGGGGAAAACTTAATGAAGAAAAACAATCGTAGAAAGTTTTCTAAACTATTGATAGGCTTGTTAACAATTATCATATCCACAACGGGTTTTTCCAATGTAGGCTCTGCGGAAGAAAAAAAATCAGATGTTAACAACTCTGAACAAAATCAACCACTTCATTCTGAACAAAAAGATGTTAAAAAAACAAAGGTAAGTATGAAAGACATAAAGAAGATAGAGTCATATCTATATTTATCTAAAAAAGGAACACTTATTTTAAAGTCAAATTATACTGATTTGAATCTAGATCATTCAATAATTACAGAAGTAAAGGCGTGGCTTAAGTATAGTAACCAATTAGTACTTGAAAAGAAAGCTGTTATTCAACCTGATTTTAGTATTAAAATGCTAGATGAATCTAACACTAATTCACTTGATCATAAGGTATCAACATTATCTAAAGGATGCGGAAAGAACGGTCACAATGTTTATTGGTGGGGATATAACTTATACTTTGATTGCAATGAGACCAGATCTTTATATCAGTCTTTCAAAGCTGGAGGGGGCGCTACTAGTGGAATCGCAGCCATTTCTAGATTCATACCCATTCCTCCTACTCAACTAGCTAGTGCTATTGCTGGAGTAATAGGTGGAGGGCTTGTAGGCTTTGGTCAAATGATTCAAGATGAACATGAAGGACATGGCGTAAGAATAAGATTTACCGGATTAGGTTATGCAGCAGTTCCATCTGGTGTATTCCCACAATAAATATAGGGAGGTAAAAAAATGACCTTCATCATAATCATGGCAGGTTTATTTATGCTCATTCTTTTAGATAAACCGTTTCAAAAAAGAAAGTCTGGTTTACTATTCTTAGTATGTTATTTATTACTCATTTCATTGTATATCATTAATACAACGTTTATGAAATTTATATCAAATAAACTTTTACTCATTATAGCTATTTTCGTAGTTAGCCCTTTGTTTATTCGATTCCTTAAACCTTCTCAAAAAACTGAACAGTGATTCCTACAAAAAAAGATGACGGACCGTCATCTTTTTTCTTATAGGACTTAGACTGATATTTCGATAGAATCATCATCGATTCACTTCTCCATATACCTCATTCAACATGTCTTCCATAATGTACGACTTAAATTCATCGTTCTCTAAAATCTTCATAAAGAACTCCTGATTGCTACTCATTCGGTCGATAACAAAATTCATAAATGTTTTTTCGAAAGCAAATTTGAAGTTTTCTTTTGTATTGTTTTTCGCTTTCTGACGGAGATCATCATCATTCAACATGTCCTCTTTCACTTGTTCACGAGAAAGAAAATCTGTTTCTGTAAATTGTGTACCAAAGCGCTCATTTAACTTTTCTAACACGCTTGATAATCGCACCTTCTCATCTTCAGCTACACCACCAGCACCATGCTTCTGTGGATCAAGTTCAATGCCACCCGTTTTTTCCAACTCGATGCTCCCTTCGAATACCTTTTGATTGCGATAGTATTCAAGTGCGATATCATCAGCTAAATAAACGTCCTTATCACCAGTTGTACGAGGTAGCTTACGCAACAAGTATGTTAAATAAATATATTGCTTGTGTAAGCTTAGATCAATAAACGTTACAACTTGTAGCACGAAACTATACGTACGAATAAATTTTGTTGCGGCTTGTTTAAAATCAAACTGTTCTTCTTCTGAAAGCCTTTTATATCGCTCTACACCTTTGTCAAGAATTGCATTTAACTCTGTTTGCGCCTTAGTTGACTTTTTCACACCGTCTGTTACTTCAAGTTCATTAACCCTTTGCACCTCATCTTCTTTAAATACTTGATGAGGCTCGATGTCAGCCTGCATATCATAAAGGATATTTGGGTCCGTAATTTCAGATAGGCTTGTTGATTCGTAATATGGTTGGAATGAAGCTTTCATAACCTCTGGTTCATTTACAAAATCCAGTACGAATGTGTCCTCTTTACCTGGGCAAGTACGATTTAAACGAGATAGGGTTTGCACCGCTTTAATACCACTTAATGGCTTATCTACATACATCGTATGCAACAGTGGTTCATCAAATCCCGTTTGATATTTCTCAGCTACAAGTAACACTTTAAATTCATCTGAATTGAATTTATCAGGTAGCTCTTTTTCAGAGAAACTGTTCATGTCCGGCTCCGTATAATCTATTCCACCGTCTTTTACAGTACCTGAGAATGCCACAACTGTTTTTAAATCGTTATATCCCTTTTCATGAATATACTTATCAAAAGCAATTTTATAACGTACTGCATGTAAACGGCTTGCTGTCACGACCATCGCCTTGGCACGCCCACCAATTTTCCGCTGTACAAAATTCCGATAATGTTCAATGATAATTTCTGTTTTTTGTTCAATGCTGTGTGGATGCAATGAAACGTATTGAGCAAGTTTTTTGGTGGCTTGCTTCTTCGATACTTCAGGGTCATCATCGACAGTCTTGGCAATTTTCCAGAACGTTTTATACGTTGTGTAATTTTCAAGTACATCTAAAATAAACCCTTCTTCAATTGCTTGGCGCATTGTGTATTGATGAAAGGCCTCTGGCTTACCATCAATGCCAACTGTACCAAACTTCTCTAACGTCTTGGGCTTTGGAGTCGCTGTAAATGCAAAAAACGATACGTTATCCTGTTTCCCACTTTTCAAAATGGCTTCTACAATTTTCTCATCTACATCAGCTAAGTTTTCTTCGGCAATGCGGTCTTCCTCATATGCTGCTTCTAATGTCTTATCTGATAGAACATTTGTTAAGGCAGTAGATGCTTTACCACCTTGAGATGAGTGCGCTTCGTCGATAATAACTGCATATTTTTTTCGCTCTAAACCCGCTACTTTCTCCAAAATAAATGGGAACTTTTGGAGCGTTGTAATAATAATGCGTGTTTCACTATTAATAGCACGTGCTAATTGCTCTGAGTTTTTATCGACTGGTTCGACCATTCCTGCTTTATGCTCTAACTGATACACTGCGTCTTGCAATTGCTTATCTAACACTCGGCGATCGGTAATCACGATGACACTACTAAAGATCGATTCATTTTCCTCGTTATGTAGCTTAGCTAAACGGTGTGCAAGCCATGAGATCGAGTTCGTCTTACCAGATCCCGCAGAGTGCTGAATTAAATAATTATGACCGACAAGTTTTTGTGCAACATCTGCTTCTAACTTACGTACAACATCAAGCTGATGGAAGCGAGGGAAAATAAGCATTTGACGCTCACCTATTGTTTCACCGTTTGAATCTTTAATGTCGTCTTTCTTAATAAAGATGAAGCGATATATAATATCGAGTAAGCTATCAGGTACTAAAATTTCTTCCCATAAATAATGCGTTCGATAGTTGTCACCGTAAGTTAACGGATTGCCTTTCCCGCCATTATTACCTTTGTTAAATGGGAGGAAGTACGTTTTGCCTTTATCAAGCTTTGTTGTCATAAACACTTCATCTGGGTCAACGGCAAAGTAGACAGCAACACGCTCATTAAATTTAAATAGCTGCTCACGTGGATCACGATCATTCTTTAATTGTATCATCGCATCTTCAACTGTTTGGTTTGTTAATGGATTTTTCAGCTCCATCACTACAAGTGGTAAACCGTTTAAAAACACCACCATATCTAAGCTGTTTTTATGCTTATCACTGTAAAACACTTGGCGAGCAACGTTAAAGCGGTTTTTCCCATACTGCTCATTTAATGTTTTATTCATATCCGTAGGTGGCTTATTATACGCAAGCTGTAATGTCACACCACGGTCTTTAATCCCTTTACGTAAACATTCAACCAAACCTTGTTTATGTAGCTGATCTTTAATGCGCTTTAACACTTGTTCTTTATAAGTAGGACCATACGATTTTTCTAACGTACGCATCCGCTTTTCCTGCGTATCTTCTAAAAATGCAAATAGCTCTTCAACATCAATCGCATGCTGCTTGAAAGAACTACTTGCCTCACCTTCTAACACACGCTTTTTATAGCCATTCGCGATTAATGCTAATTCGATATTTGTCTCAAAACCTGTTTCTGTAGTATCGATCGCCATTACAATTCACCTCACTTAATCAAGTTCCATATCACATACGTCGATTTTGCCTGTTACTGCTTCGTAGATTAGGGATTGACGGTATTCAGTTAGTTTTTTAATTTGAAAGTTCACCAACCCTATCAATTTATCAAGTTTATTTACCTCTTCTTCAAGTCTATTTAAAATATCCTCTTGCTCTTTTACGGATGGCCAGGGTATTTTTATCTCACCAATTGTGTCTGTATTTAGATTTAATTGAGTCCCCATTTTCCCTAAACCTTTATATGACTGACCACACGCAAATATATAGTATAAAAATTTCTTATTATACTTATAATTTGGGAAATAGACAAATCCATCGTGAATACAACATTTTATATTGGATATACATGGTTTTCCTACAGTACCTGCAATACTAACAAATAAATCACCTGGATATTGTTTGATGCTTAATGAAGCACCTAATTCAGACATTATTTGTGATGTTTCATTTAAATACATTCCTGCTCTTGAAACATCAGCTATTCGTACCCATGCATATTCTCCATCATCATCAAAATACTTTGGATCATCAATAGGTCTAGGCGACGCTCCTCTTTTTACTTGTGTAATGTGCTTAATTTTTTTTATCTCCCAATGCTCTGGAACCTCACCAATCCACTCAACACCCGAATCTTTCATTTTCACATTCGGATTTAAACCTTTCGTAACAGCTTCTGTGATGATTGATTGGCGTTGTTGTTCCAATAATATTAACAGACGTTCTTTATGCTTCAATAAAGTCTCAATTTCAACACATTTACGATCTAAAAATTTTGCTATGATTTTTTGGACTTCTTCAGATGGGATATTTACTTCATAATTTTCTAGCTCTGACCCTACAATGCTAGGCAAAGCTGTTTGAGTTACAATTTTTCCCCAGGGGAATACCTCTAACAGATAATAAAAATATCTCGGAGAATTACCTGAATAAACCTCAGTGTAATACATAGTATCTACAGCCCAAAAATCACCTTCAACATATAAAGGTTTACCTATCGTTCCTTTTCGACCAAATAATACTGAAGGCCCAGTAAATAGTTTTTTATCAGTATATTTAAAAACTCCACCCGATCCATATACGTTAATAACATTTTTACCATAATTCACTTCATTTGTTATTTCTCGACCATTCTTAACTTTTAAATGATATTTCAATTTGCTTTTCTTTAAAACTACAGTCATACCATCACCTTCTTTAACTGGTCAGTAATCTCCGCTTCTAATGCACGAATCTCTTCCATAATTTCTGCTGAGCTACGTAATTCAGTGTATTTGTAAAAATGGCGAGTAAAAGGAATTTCGTAGCCGATTTTTGTTTTTGTTTCATCAATCCATGCATCTGGTACATGTGGTAATACTTCACGTGCAAAATAATCATGAATGTTTTCTTTTAACGGTACATTTTCAGTATCACGCAAATCAGGATCTGGTTCGATGTCTGTTTTATTTTTCATACATACGTCAGCTGTTTCATCTTTTTCAGATAGACCAGCTAAAATTGCTTTTAATACAGGTGCTCCGATAGTAATGCCCGCTTGTTTTAATGCATCTTTTAGTACTTTCGTAAACTCGTCACGATTTTTATATACTGTATCGCTTTCTAACGTGCGTAACACATATAAAATTTGTGTTTGCAGCTTTTTCCCTTCTTCGATTTCAAAATGACCTGCATCACCTTTTTTCTTCGATATTGCTAAGTTCGCAAAGCCTTTTTGCTCTACTACACGTGCCAAACGCTCCTCATTTACTTGGAAGTTTAAACGTAATGGACGTTCTACTGTAATTTTCGCATAACCAAAGTCTTCATTCTCAAAAATCTTCACGTACTTATTTGGTTGTGCATCACCGTATAAACGAACAATCTCATTAATTTGCTCTTCCGTAATTTCGTTACGCTTGCTACCCATCGACTTTTTCATTTTTTTCGAGAAGTCTACTGCATTGACTAACCGCACTTTCCCTTTATGAAGAGGCGCTTTATTGTTTGTTAAAATCCAAATGTATGTTGCAATGCCTGTATTGTAGAATAGGTCGTTCGGCAATGCCACAATACCTTCTACTAAGTCGTTTTCAAGCACATACTTTCGAATTTCACTTTCACCAGAACCTGCATCACCTGTAAATAACGGCGAACCATTCATAATAATGGCTAGACGAGAGCCTTGTGGATTTTCCACTGTGACTGGCTTCATTTTTGATATTAAGTGCAGGAGGAATAATAACTGCCCATCACTTGTACGAGGTGTACCAGGTCCGAAACGACCATCAAAACCTTGTTTCTGATGTTCGTTTTTAATCGCCTTCTCATATGATTTCCAGTCCACTCCGTACGGTGGATTTGAAATTAAATAATCGAATGTATCATGTGGGAATCGATCCTTTGATAATGTGTTCCCTAAACGGATATTACGTGCATCTTCACCTTTAATAAGTAAGTCTGCCTTACAAATCGCATAGGATTCAGGATTAACCTCTTGTCCAAAAAATTCCAAATGTGCTGTTGGATTTTGATTTAGTAAATATTCTTGGGCAACTGAACCCATACCACCTGTACCAGCCGCACAGTCATAAAGTGTTTGTGTTAAACCTGGTTTTGTTAAAATGTTAGCATCATCATGTGAAAATAATAAATGTGTCATTAAACGAATGACTTCACGTGGCGTGTAATGATCCCCGGCCTCAGCATACTCATTAAAACGACGAATTAGTTCCTCAAATACATAACCCATCTCAATGTTTGAAACTGTTTCTGGATGTAAATCAATTTCACTAAAACGTTTAATCGTTAAGTACAATAAGTCATTTTGATCAAGTTTATCGATTTGGCGATCGAAGTCGAAGTGCTCCATGATATCACGAACAATTTTTGAGAAACCATTTTTATAGTCACGTAAGTTTTCAGCAATATTATCAGCGTCTGTTAATAGCTTTTTAAAATTGTATTCACTTATGTTATGGAAATTCTGCTTAGAAACACGATTTAAAATTTGTTCACGTGCTTCATCTGTCATATTTGGATACTGCTTTGCTTTCACTAACACTTCTTCTTTTGTACTTTCTAATACGCAATCAAAACGGCGTAATACAGCTAATGGCAAAATAATTTCACCATAGTCTTCTGGCTTATATGGCCCACGTAAAATCTCTGCAATTGACCAAATGAAGCCTACTTTATCTTGGAAGTTGATCATGTTATGTACCTCATTTTAAATTTATTTTTCCGAAAATAATTCTTGTAAAAATAATGCAATAGTACATTCAATTATAAATGCTCCAACAACAAAACGTAACTGCAAAAAATAGAAACTTTAACCAAAGACATTGGAATTGGTAACTCTTCAGGTCAACCTGATATAAAGAACACTTATTATTAGCTCACTACATTGTAAGTTTTATAAATCACCGACAATAGAAAAAAGCCAAAACCCTTAATATGAAAGGACTTTGACCTCATTGATTTCCTTCGAAATCATATGTATGGAGACGGTGGGAGTCGAACCCACGTCCAGAGACATCGATTACTTAAGCGTCTACGAGCGTAGTCAACATATTTGGTGTTCACTCATCCTCATGCCTGCTGACGGGCGCTTGGAGAGCTAGTCTGATGGATCTCTTCTTACGTCCTCAGACGAAAACGTAAGCGTAGCCTACTTCATTGGGCTCCTCACAGACACATAGGCGATGTCAGGAAGAGCTCGCTGCACTTATTAGGCAGCTAGTGCTAAGTTTTGGTTAAAACTTTTAGTTTTGCCAGTTACATTTAGTGCGTGTTAACGAGATCGCCTCTCGGCTCGCAGCTCAAGCTCGAACCGCCCCTGTCGAATCCGTAACGTCCCCTTGTAAAAGGGATATACGGGATGGAAACGTTCAGCTTAACTGCTTCCGTATATAACTATTATAACAATCTCATCGCTTGAAACAACTGGTGGTTTCTGTAAGAAAAGCAATGATTGTTTACTGCATAACATATTGTAGCATAATGCTTCCGCTCTCAGCAAGACATCTGCATGAATCTAGAATTGCTTTTGTCGATCACGGAAGGCACGGTCGATTTCACGTTTTGCATCTTTTTTCTTCAGATCTTCACGTTTATCGTATTTCTTTTTCCCTTTACCAATTCCGATCAACACTTTGGCAAAGCCATTTTTTAAATAGAGTTTCAGAGGCACGAGTGAGTAGCCTTCTTCCTTTGTCGCACCAATCAATTTACTGATTTGCTTGCGATGAAACAGCAGCTTTCTCGTTCTCAGCGGATCATGATTATAACGGTTCCCCTGCTCGTATGGGCTCACGTGCATGTTATGAAGAAACACTTCTCCTCGTTCGATTTTGGCAAAAGAATCTTTTAAATTCACTTTTCCTGCACGAATCGATTTGATTTCAGTTCCTTGTAACACAAGGCCAGCTTCAAATGTTTCTTCTATAAAATAGTCATGATTTGCTTTTTTGTTTTGGGAAACAACCTTTCCCTCTCCCTTTGGCATTGGCGTACACCCTCCTTTTGACACAAACACGGTCCAAATCGTACGGATTATTTTATCAAACAATCCAGCTTTAGACAACGCTGACGCTATGTGGTCAAAAAGCAAATAGAGCGTGATGCCCTATTTGCTTTTTGTCACGTTACTTTTTCTTTTTACGCTTTTGTTTTGGTGCGTTATCAAATACGCGTTTTTTCTTTTTCTTCTTCTTACGGCCTGAGAACCAGTCACTTCCGCCTTTATCCTCTTTGGCTTTATCCCCAGAGGCATTTTGGCCTCCGCGCCCTTTTTTCGCTGGTGAATCTGTTCGTTTTTTAAACTTAAAATCTTTTGCCGATTTACGGCGAGTGCCTTTCATACCGACGATTTCAAAATCAATCGAGTGCTCATCTTTATTGACATTCACCACTTTGACTGTGATTTCATCACCGATACGGTAGACATTTCCTGTGCGTTCACCGATCATGGCAAAGTGCTGCTCATCAAAGCGATAGTAGTCGTCTGTCATGTAGCTGACATGGACAAGACCTTCAATTGTATTCGGCAGTTCAACAAATAGTCCGAAGTTCGTCACGGAACTAATCATTCCATCAAACTCTTCACCGATTTTATCAAGCATAAATTCAGCCTTCTTGAGATCATCTGTTTCACGCTCTGCATCAACTGAGCGGCGCTCCATTGTAGACGCATGATCTGCAATTTCAGGAAGCAGCTGGCCCCACTTTTCTAGAGTTGCTTCGTCTGTCTTTTTCTGAATCAAATAGGTTCTGATCAGTCTATGCACAATTAAATCCGGATAACGGCGGATCGGTGATGTGAAATGTGTATAGAATTCCGTTGATAAACCAAAATGACCGATGCTTTCTGGATCATATTTCGCCTGTTTCATCGAACGAAGCATCACAGTTTGTATCACAACTTCTTCTGGTTGATCCCTCACAGCATCAAGTACACTTTGAAGTGCACGCGGGTGGATGTTTGTCGACGTTCCTTTTACAATGTAACCAAACGTTGTCACGAACTCTAAAAAGCGCTGAAGCTTCTCAGGATTTGGTTCTTCGTGAATTCGATAGATGAAAGGTACATTCAACCAGTGGAAATGCTCTGCAACCGTTTCGTTTGCAACAAGCATGAATTCTTCAATTAATTTCTCTGCGACAGAACGCTCACGAACGACAACTTCTTTCGCCGCTCCTTCATCATCTACAAGCACTTTTGCTTCCTTGAAGTCAAAGTCTACTGCCCCGCGCTCCATTCGTTTTTCGCGAAGAATCTCTGCAAGCTTCTCCATTTCTTGGAACATTGGCACAAGCGGCTCGTATTTGTCTATAAGCTCTTCGTCTTGATCGACTAAAATCTTATTCACATCAGTATAGGTCATTCTTTCCGTCGTTTTGATCACACTTTGGAAAATCTCGTGTTTGACGACCTTCCCATTTCGATCAATGACCATTTCACAAGACAGCGTGAGACGATCGACCTTCGGATTCAATGAGCAAATACCGTTTGACAGGCGGTGAGGGATCATCGGAATGACGCGGTCTACGAGATACACACTCGTTCCACGCTCATAAGCTTCCTGATCAATGGGGGAATTCTCTGTGACATAATGAGAGACATCTGCAATATGCACCCCTAGCTTATATTTGCCATCATCCAGCTTTTGCACCGTAACGGCATCATCTAAGTCCTTCGCATCTGCTCCGTCAATGGTTACAATCGTTTCGTTGCGTAAGTCACGTCTGCCTTCTAGGTCTTTTTCATCAATCGTTTCAGGTGTGTCTACTGCCTGCTGAAGCGCTTCTTCAGGGAACTCCCCTGGCAGGCCGTGTTTATGAATGATTGATAGTATATCAATGCCAGGGTCATTTTTATGACCAAGAATTTCAGTCACTTCGCCCTCTGCACTCATTCTTCCTTCTGGGTAGCTAGTCAGCGTCACGACCACTTTATGCCCTTCGACCGCTCCATTTTTAGCGGATTTCGGGATGAAGATATCGGTTGTGATTTTTTTATCATCAGGAATGACAAAGCCATAGCTTTTCGTTTCTGTGTAGGTACCGACAACCGTCTGAGTATTACGCTCCAGAATTCGGATGACCGTCCCTTCTTTTTTTGTGCCGTTTGATTTGTGACTGACACGAACCATGACCGTATCACCATTCATCGCTGTGCCTAGCTCATTAGGTGGAATGAAAATATCATCCTGTCCAAACTCTTCTGGTGTCACAAATGCAAAACCTTTTGCATGAGCAGACAGCTTCCCTTTTACCAAGTTCATTTTTTCTGGTACACCGTAGCGATCGCTGCGCGTGCGAACGATGAGCCCTTGATCTTCCAGGATCACAAGTGCTTTGACGAGCTCTTTATAATCATCAGGATTGGTAATCTCCATCATCACTTCCAGCTCTTGAACGGTTAACGGTTTATACGCTTCATCTTTCATAAAAGCGAGTAATTCATTCATAAATTCTTCTTTTTGCACACTCTAACCCCCTATATATTTAAACTGACCAATCAAGTGATTCTAAGAATGCATATACATCCTGATGAACCTTCTCGCGCTCTTTATCAAGCGTGATCGCATGGCCTGATTCTTCATACCATTTCAAATGCTTTTGATCTGTCTCTACTTCGTTGTAAATGATATTCGCACTGTCTGTATTAATCATATGATCGTGACGTGCCTGAACAACAAAAGTAGGTGAATAAATCATGTCGACATTGTTTCTAACATCTGCAATGAGTTCTTGCAGGCTCCTCAGTGTATCCATTGGCGTTTTCTTGAACTCTTCCATTTCCTGTTCAATTTGCTCCTCTGACTTACCCTCAAATTTCTTATAGTTACGGGCATATTCTAGTACACCCTGATACATGACTTCTTCACTTTTTATGTACATAGGTGCACACATAGGTACAATTCCCTTTACAGGTACAGTGTAACCTAATTTCAATGAAAAAACTCCTCCGAGGGATAGGCCGCAAACCGCAATTTCCTCATAGCCTTCATCTTTTAAGAATTGATAGCCTTCTTCTACATCTTTCCACCAGTCATCAGGGCCTGAATGGACAAGCTCTTCTGGCGGCACACCGTGTCCTTTATATTGTGGTGCATGACACGTATACCCTCTTTCGTTCAAATAACGGCCAAGCATTCGAACATCGGCTGTATTCCCAGTAAAACCGTGAAGAAGAAGCACCGCCTTTTCTCCACCTTTAAACGTAAATGGTTTTGGTGTAACAACTTTCATGATGTGACTTCCTTTCCTTCCGATATGGTTTATATTTTCCACTTGTATGTATGAAACAAAACAAAAGAGTGCTGATAATAAAAAAAGGTCTGAAAAAAGATCAGACCTTCTGTTACTCGCGCTTTACACGCCTAAATATGCCAATGCAAGTGTTAAGATGAAGAAAAGCACTGACAAAATAACCGTTAAACGGTGAAGTATCAAGTCAAGACCTCTCGCTTTTTGCTTACCGAAAAGCTGCTCGGCTCCACCTGAAATAGCGCCTGACAGTCCAGCACTTTTACTAGATTGTAACAATACAACGATGATAAGTGCGATACTGACAATTACGAGTAATGTGATAACAAATGCGTGCATGAAAACACCTCCAGACAAACTGGTACACATAACTTTATTTTACATGAAAACAAGGTGCATGTCACGAAACATCAAAATAAAGATTCCCTCTATATTGTCGACTTTATTTGTTATTTTGATTCAATTTCATTCCAAAGAGTAGTATGCAGCATTTTTTATATGCAATTTTCGGTTAAAAACACGTTTTTAACGGGTTGCTTCTTCTTTCAATAGCTGTTTTAATTCTACTAACAAACGTTCAGCTCCTTCAAGACTCAGCATCACTTTCCCATTTCCATAGCTTTTGTTATACTTCGTCACTTGTCCAGTTAACAGGCAGCTCTTATCTGCATCATATTTTTTCAGCATAATGGTTTGATCTTCAATGAAAATTTCTAAAAGCTGCTCTTCTTTAATATTGAGTACCTTGCGCATTTCTGAAGGCAGAACAATTCTGCCTAGTGAATCAATATGTCTGACCATCCCAGTTCTTTTCAACGACATTGCCTCCTTGATCATTTTGTTCATTGACTTTTGTCAACATCTTCATAGTAAAATAGATCTTCAAATTTTTTATCAAAGTAATGAATCATTTTGCCAATGACAAGCTGGCCTGGTTTCCGATGACCATTTAATACCCTGCTGAGTGTGGCAGGAGAAATGCCAATTTCATCAGCGAGCTGATTTAAAGACATATCGTTTTCGATCATATACTGCATGACAAAAGTCCGCCTGATCTGAATCTTTTCGACCATCATTACAACCTCCTATGGAATCAATATGTACAACGTGTAGGTGCTCACATGAAACAGATCCATTAACTTAAGTCAACACTTTTACCCCTCTGCTATTTCCTTTGGTCAATGATCATACTAAAATAAGTCATATACTGAAATGTGAGGTTCGATGTCATGAATCACTTTGGTGAACAATTACGCATTTTAAGAGAAAATAGAAAAATGTCTGTCAATCAACTCGCCATGTATTCAGGTGTAAGCGCTGCTGGTATTTCTCGTATTGAAAATGGAAAGCGTGGTGTGCCGAAGCCTTTAACCATAAAAAAATTAGCACACGCCTTGAAGGTGCCTTATGAGGATTTAATGCTGCTTGCCGGTCATATTGAACAGGAACAAGTTCATGAAATGAAACCAAAATATGAATCCGTGTTGAAAATCTATCAAACGGCGCTTCAAAAGGATGTAGAACATCTTCCCATTTTTGACGGAGACCTATGGGAAAGGCTATCCGCACAAGACATCAGCCAGCTGAATGAATACTTTCTCACGCTCATCAACCAAAAAAAGACGAACAAATAGCGGGGCATAACCCTAAGATACATTCACTATTAACTAATGTCAATATTTTCATGGTATACTTGTTGCCAATAGTCAACAAATCAAGTAAAATAGACATATCTAATCTATAACCATGTGAGGTTTTGCCTTGATGAACTTTGGTGCATACTTAAGAGCATTACGTGAGGAAAAGAAGCTGTCAGTGAACCAATTAGCGATGTATTCAGAGGTCAGTGCTGCTGGTATTTCTCGTATTGAAAATGGGAAACGCGGCATTCCGAAGCCTCCTACGATAAAAAAACTAGCCGGTGCATTAAAGGTCCCTTATGAGGAAATGATGCAGGCTGCGGGCTATATTGAGGAAGCCTCTTCTGTCCATCAGCTGAAGGAAGAGGAAATTGCATTATCCAAAATAAAGGAAGCCGCAACGCAATATGAACTTGGTGATCTCGAGCTATTTGATGGAGACATTTGGTCAACTCTTTCGAAAAAAGAAATAAAAGATCTTAACCGCTATCTGTTATTTATATTAAACAGCCGTTCGTCATCATAGAATGTTTTGATCATTGACAAGCTTTTAGAGCTGATTTATGACAAATTTACGGTATAATGAGTTCAGATTGGAGTGAAGAAAGATGAATCAATCTGACATATGCCCGCGGTTTGAAAAAGCAGTTGAGTTATTGAGTAAACGCTGGGTTGCACTGATTGTTTTTCAGCTTCTCTCAAGTCCGCAGCGCTTTAGTGAAATTGAGGCCGCTCTGACAAATTTAAGCGGAAGAGTATTATCTGAGAGATTAAAAGAGCTGGAAGCAGCAGGCATTGTAAAACGGGAGGTTTTTGCTGAAACACCCGTGCGTATTGAGTATTCTTTAACTGATATGGGGCGTTCCCTTGCACCCGTTTTTGAGGAAATTTCGAAGTGGTCTACTGAATGGATCACGCTCGAATCATAAAATAACCGCATGTGAACTGCCTGATCATTATAAAACAACCTCCCTTACAGATGTAAGGGAGGTTTTGTCTTTTCAACCGCTTAAGCAGATGTCATGTTTTTTTCAGCTAATGCTTTTCTTTCTTTTTTCTTGTTCGTTGGGCTTAAATAGCGTTCAAGCCAGCCCATGACTAGGTCAGCGATAATAGCCATGAGTGCAGTTGGAATAGCGCCTGCTAAAATGATGGCTGTTCCGTTTGTGGCGTTTGATCCTCTGATGATGATATCACCTAGACCTCCTGCACCAACAAATGTCCCAATCGCTGTAATGCCGATGGCGATGACCAGTGCAGTTCTTAAACCAGCCATAATAACTGATAAAGCAAGCGGTAATTCAACCATTCTCAGCACTTGCCATTTCGTCATGCCCATCGCTTTACCCGCTTCTAAATAAGCATGTTCAATGCTGACAATTCCTGTATACGTGTTGCGGATGATCGGCAGAAGCGAATACAGAAAGAGTGATAAGATGACTGTATTTGCGCCAAGTCCTAACACGAGCATCAACACGGAAAGCATCGCTAACGCCGGTATGGTTTGAATGACGTTGGTAATGGCGAAGATCCAATTGCTCAGCTTACGGTAATGCGCCACAAAGATGCCTACTGGAATTCCGACTATCGCCGCAAACAGCACCCCATACGCTGACATGAGAAAATGCCGATAAAATTCTTCTAACACATATGAACCGTTCTGCTGATAATACGTCCATAATTGCTGCAGTGTGTCCATCAGCCGTGACACCTCCCCATCTTACTCAAAGTAATTGTGCTTTTCCAGGAAATTCTTCGCAACGGTGGCTGGTTCTTGAAGCTCTCCGTCGACTTGATAGTTCAACTCTTGCATTTGTTCTGTATCAATTTTTCCGATCAGTCTGTTGATCACCTTATCAAGCCCTGGGTTCTCTTTTAAAACTTTTTCCGGGACAACGGGCGATGCATCATATGGCGGGAAAAACCGCTTATCATCTTTTAAGATTTTGAGGTTATAGGCTTTGATTCGTCCATCTGTTGAATAGGCAAGCACAATATCCATTTTTTCATTTTTTAATGCATCGTAGACTAAACCAATCTGCATTGGATACGTGCTTCCAAATTCAATTCCGTATGTTTTCACGAATCCTTCATACCCGTCGCCTTTCTTTTTGAGCCATATATTATCGACACCCAACCGGTAATTCTTCGCATTCTTTTTCAAGTCAGAGACCGTTTCTAACTTGTTTTCCTTCGCCATCTTTTGCGTCACGGCAAAGGCATACGTATTATCAAAGCCATAGGAATCAAACCATTTGTAATCATAGCGTTTCTTAAATTCTTTTTGGACGATTTCCATTGCACGCTCCGGGTCTTTTTCCGCATCCATTCCAAGCGTACTTGTCAAATCTGTCCCTGTATATCTTGTCGCCGAAATGTCGATATCACCGTTTTCCATTGCTTTCTGCTGTACGGTATTGGAGCCTAAGTTTTTCACAATCGTTGTCTTTTTATCTGTGTAATGTTCGATGATTTCGCTAACCATATAGGCCATTATTTCTGATTCGGTAAAGTTTTGTGCTCCCACCCGCAGCGTATTGCCTGAGGAGCCGGCTAGTCCAGGAAGTGAACAGCCGCTTATCAATAGCAAGCATCCGGCAAGCAGTGCACTGATCCATTTTGTTTTTCGATTTTTCACATAAGCCAACTCCTTATGAAACTTCCTTCAATCCTTTTAAGCCTTCTGGTGTTACTTTTTTCTCCAGCTTCATCAATGTAAAGTCAATGATAACCGCTAAAATAGTGACTGGGATGGCACCTGCAATAATGTATTCCGGCTGGTATAGCTGAAGTCCAATCAAAATGTAGTCACCAAGACCGCCTCCACCGATAAAAGCAGCAAGTGTTGTCCAACCAATTAAATAAATCGTTGACGTTCGGACACCTGCCATAATGATCGGTACAGCAAGCGGAAGTTCCACAAGACGAATTTGCTCCCATGTCGTCATGCCGATCCCTTTACCGGATTCAAGCAGATTTTTGTTCACACCTTGGACGCCGGCATACGTATTTCTCAAAATAGGCAATACCGAATAGAAAAAGAGAGCAACGATTGCAGGTATTTTCCCAACCCCCAAAATAGGAATAAAAAATGCAAGAATCGCTAAACTAGGGAGTGTTTGAAAGATATTCACGACACCGATGACAAAGCCTGCGCCTCGTTTCATTCGCGTGAGAACGACGCCTAAAGGAACGGCAACGATAATTCCTAGCACGACAGCGATTAAGGAAATATATAAATGCTCCCACATTTTTGTGAGGAGTTCCCCACCATTTTTCTCTAGAAAATCGATGATTTGATCCATGTGTCCACCTCCCTTAGTTCATTTCAATGGCAGACGCTGGCGTATCGTCTCCCCAAATGGAGTCGTACACAACATCTACAAGACTTGCCCGTGTCACAATGCCTTTTAAATGCCCTTTGGCATCGACAACCGGTACATATTTAATACCGCGTATTAAGATTTTCCGAACGGTGTCTCTGAGAAGTGCGCCTTCTTGTACAGTATAGAACTCTGTATTTAGGATCTCACCAACGAAAGCCGCTTTTCTGCGGTTCGCATCAATTGTTTCAATATCGATATAGCCTTTTAACACATCATGTTCGTCTACTACAAGCAAGGAATCGACCCGCTTTTCTCTCATGATGTAGATGGCATCAGTCAACGTTTGTTCGACTGTAATGGTGACTGGTGACGTGTTCATCATTTGTTCTACACGTTCCATATTCGGATTTGATTGAAGCAGGCGTTCTTTTCCGATGAATTCTTCTACGAACTCGTTGGCTGGGTTACGCAAAATATCTTCAGGTGTGCCTACTTGGACAATCTCTCCATCTTTTAAAATCACAATTCGGTCAGCCAGTTTAATCGCTTCATCCATGTCATGTGTGACGAATACGATGGTTTTATTTAACGTTTTTTGCAGTTTCTTAAATTCTTCCTGCAATGTATCTCGTGTAATTGGATCAAGTGCACCAAATGGTTCGTCCATGAGGATCAGAGGGGGTTCTGCTGCCAGTGCGCGAAGAACTCCGATGCGCTGCTGCTGTCCTCCACTGAGTTCATGAGGATAGCGCTCTAAAAATTCTGGGCCCATGTCGACGAGCTTCAGCAGTTCGCGTGCTCGTTCCTTCCGTTTTTCTTCCGGCCATTTTAAGAGCTTCGGCACAAGTGAGATGTTTTGCGCGATGGTCATATGGGGGAACAGTCCAATTTGCTGAATCACATAACCGATTTTTCTTCTTAATTGAACTGGATCTTTTTTCATAATATTTTCTCCCTCGATAAAAATGTTTCCTGAGGAAGGTTCGATGAGTCGGTTGATCATCTTCATGGTTGTGGTCTTACCACAGCCACTCGGTCCAATAAAACAAATAAATTCTCCTTTTGCTATGTCTAAATCAATATTTTTGACAGCTTTTTTTCCACCTTTATACGTCTTAGATACATTCTCTAGTTTCAGCAAATGAGACACCTCCAATTAGTTGGATCTATATATTCAGAAAATTTACACCTTATTCATTATAGTGCAAACTTTATAAAATAAAAAGTTTATAATGTGTTTGTATTGCATAACATTTATATAAAATTTTCAGTTAACGCCGTAATATCTAGATATCTCTCCTTTTTCCTCCAAATTACTAGCAATTACTCAATATTTATTGTTTTCATCAACAAACAGGTATATGATATATTGTGTTACAAATTGTCAGTCGTGAAGGGATGAAGCGGGGAGTGGACAAGCAAGCGCTAGGCGCCATTCAAAAAGCACAGGATCATTATATTGAAAAAGCTGCAGAGAACATGAATGCCTTTGGTCTTTCTTCTACAGTGGGTAGAGTGCTTGGTATCATTCACATGAACCGTAAACCAATGACGCTGGAAGAGCTATCAGAGGCGACCGGCATGAGCAAAACGAGGATGAGTCAAGTCGTTCGAGAAATGCTTGATTTAAATATTGCGGAAAAGGTTTATGAAAAAGGAATACGTAAAGATCTTTATGATGTTGAGCAAGATCAATACCAAACGTTTATTTCATTGTTTGCAGCCAATTGGACACGTGTTGTCAGTAAAAACCGTAAAGCACATAAGAAAACGTGCAAGGAATTGCAAGAGCTGCTTGAACAGGAAGATTTACCAGAAGAAACAGAGGATAAAATCAATCTGCTTCTTTCAGAAATCAAGGAAAGTCTTGATTACTATGATTGGATTAGCCGCTTAATTGAGTTCTTTGAAAGTGAAGAAGTATTTAAGCATGTGCCGAAACCTTAAAAAAAGCTGTTTTATTTTACATCATTGTAGAAAAAAACAGCTTTTTTATATACACTTATGACATAAACATCGGAAACATCCCTTTTAAGCCTGCGCCGATCATTTCAACTGCCACTATAGCCAGAATTAATCCCATCAAACGTGTCACGACATTCATCTCTGTTTTCCCCATTTTTCGCATAATAAAACTTGAATAATGAAAGGCATAATACGTCATGGCAAGAACGATGACAATGCCGATTAGAATCGAAAACATGTGGAGCATCCCTTGACTTCCCGGGGTTAAACTCATCACTGTAGCGATTGTACCGGGACCAGCGATGATCGGAATGGCGAGCGGCGTAACGGAGATATCTGACTTCTCTTTGCTTTCTGCCTTTTCCTCCGAATGAGGATTTTGGACGTGTGATTCTTTTGCATTCAGTAAATTGTAAGCGATACCAAAAATAAAAATACCACCAGCGATGCGGAGTGCATGAATATCGATCCCAAACAATTTGAAAATGAGCCTGCCTGCCAATAGAAAGGCAATCAAAATAATAAAAGAGACCACGGTGGCTTTTTTGGCTGTCTGGGAGCGCTCTTTTTCTGTATAGCCCTCTGTTAAGGTGATGAAAAGAGGTACGTTTCCTATGGGGTTTGATACAGCAAATAATGAGACGACAACATGAATCATAAAGGAAATCAACAGACACCCTCCTTTTTGCATAGTGTCTGCCATTCTGATGTGAATATGCCCTTGTGATGTTAAAACCTGTATATCTTTAACCGATGATAATAGTGGTTTAAAGAAAGGGGTTCACACATGAAGAAAACAATGACGATCATTCTTCTTTCTGTAGCAGTTATTGCCTTAGGTGGCTGGATTGTTTGGCAGCAGCAGACCATCGAAAAAGCAGAGAAAACACACCAGCAAGAAAGCAAAACGAGCGATCTGAAGCTCTCGCAGTTAACATCAGATCAAACAGATATGAAGCATAAAAACGATGAACAAAAAAAGCAAATAGCCACCGTCACAAAAAAGCTCAAAAAAGAAAAGAAAGCCTATGAAAAAGAGGTCAAACAGCGTAAAGCGCTTGAGATAAAAGTCGACCAGCTTCAAAAAGAGCTGACGGCAGCAAAAGCCACTGCTCAAGCAAATAAGCAGACCACTCAATCTACAAGGAAACCAACTGTCAAAAAAGACCCGAATGTCACTCATCATCCTCCCTCTCAGTGGGTACAGGACCAATATGATTGGGGCGTGAAACAAGGGTATATTAAAGAATAGAAAGGATGAAAAAATGTGATACAGATTCGGCCATTATCTCATGATCAATCTCTCCCTATGGATCTTTTACTATTAGCTGATCCTTCAAAGGAAAAGGTTCTCGCTTATGTGCAATCCGGCTCTTGTTATGCCGCCTTTCATGAACAGGAAGTGATTGGTGTCTATGTGCTATCATCGCTCTCTCAGCATTCAGTGGAAATCATGAATGTTGCTGTGAAGGAGTCATGGCAAGGAAGGGGAATTGGGAAGCAGCTGATCCGCCATGCGATCGCTGAAGCGAAAGCCACTGGTTTTCATACGATTGAAATCGGCACAGGCAACTCGAGTATTCAGCAGCTCGCACTTTATCAAAAATGCGGCTTCCGCCTAACGTCGATCGATCGCGATTTCTTCCTTAAGCATTATGATGAACCAATTTATGAAAACGGGATTCAGTGTATGGATATGGTACGGCTGTCTCTCACATTTCAAGCAGACTGACTATTTGTTCAGCCTGCTTTTTTTATGCTCTTCGCTTCTTCATAGCATGAATCACATATTGAATGAAAAAATAAAGCCCAGCGCCAGCTAAAAAGCAGACAACGCATCCAAAAAGCGTCGCCTCAGAGCTGAATTGATACTCTTCAATTTTCATATTATAAAATGGCATGCCAAACAGCGTTGGACTTGATTCAATATGATTGACCTCTAGCAGCAGTAAAAAGACAGGGGTCATAAACACAGAAAATATATACAGCATCGCAAGTGTTAAGCCGCTAGAAAACGAATGAAATACTTTGATCATCTCTTTCTCTCCTTCATCTCTTTTAAACTGGCTGTGATATTTTTCCCGTCTGGGCAAGCTGGATGCAGCATCACAGTGTTCAGTAAAGAAAAAAACAGCAGCTGATGACTCACCGGATGCTTCCACATTAAAAAAAGCACAATCGAGCAGAGCACCGGAAACAGCGGACCCGCAAGTGCCACCATCAGATTAAAGCTCGGCCGGGAAAATGTCTCATGGACGATCGCCACATGCTTCCAATCAATCGTGACCACAAAATCAAAGAGCGGTCTTTTTTCAATTTTGTTGCACACCATGACCATCAGCATATGACCGAGTTCATGAATGAGCACAACCGCTAGTAAACTAATGACAAGCCCCATCATCGCAATATCGGCCTTTTTAACATCACTGCATATATACAACTGAAAAAAGCAAGTGAACCAAGCAGATAAGCGGTGGCAAGAAGAAACATATTAGCTGACAGCCACTCTAATAAAAGCATATCGATGAAGCTGAATACAGCAATCATCATCACGATGACAAACAGTTTATTAAAATCACTGATTTTCACGACAAACCCCGTACAGGCTGCCATGACGGTCATGAATAAAATAGACAAACTCGCCAAGCCATGACCTTCACTTTCAATACCGATCACCAAATAAGCAAGGCCAATATACACAAAATAAATGAGTAAATTGATTGTGTAATAAAATAAAATTCTTGACAATATATACGCGCCCTTTGATGTATTTAACATAAAGATGGCCCGTTGATTGAGATGATATTCTCTACCAATCATCAGTGGAAGCATGATCAATATTTCCTTTAACGCAAACTGCACAATAAAGGCATACAGCCATCCAGTTTCTTCCGGCGTAAAAACAAATGGCAGCCCAATCGTCAAACAAACGAGAAAGAGGAACAAAATGCTTTGTTCTTTAAAAACAGCTGATCGAATGAAATAGACCATTTCCTGCCGCAGGTGCGTCAGAAAGGAAGAATACGTCCTGATTTTCTGGTAAGAGAACGACTTTATCTCTGTTTTCAGCTGCAAAAACATTTGATGAACATAGCAAGCTGCTAAGCCCTTCACCCACAGCCAGCCAGCGCTTAGAAGAATCACCAGCAACGTCAGATAGACAGCCGGCCATACATGGATCATCTCCACTGCTTTTTGAAAAAGAAGAAATATGAGTACTTGAAGTGCCGCAAAGCCGATTGTTTGTAGCAGTAAATGCTCCTTTGTTTTTGATACGAAATGACTTACACCGATCCGCATTAGCATCCATGAAGAGAGCGTATAAAGTGCCAATATGCCGCATGTGATGCAAACAACGATGATCCAATACAGAGATGGGGTGACACCCGTGATCAAAAGACCTAATACAATCGGTAAAAAAAGTAATCCAGCCATGAGGAAGCAAAAAAGCACTGGAAAGAAATACGCACAAAGGACAAAGGGTACACTTTGTATCGCACTGTTCAAAAAGTAGAATTGATATTCTTGGCGCTTCAGTTTATTGCGGGATAACACAATCCCTGCTCCTAATAGTAAGAGCGACATTTTGACAAATTGGAGGTATAGCGCAGCTGGCTCACTTTCACCTGCCTGCATGTAAAAGCGCAGGCTGATGACAACGTATATTGCATAGATGAGCAAGAAAAAAACGGCAGCTGCGAGAAGCTGCAAAGGATACTTTTTTCCAAGCTGCTTTCCTTTCGTTGTCAGCATGCCCCATTCGATTTTATGAAGAACGTGTCGTGTCCAAATCATTGAGTAACCTCTCCACCTGCATATAGTAATCTCGATTTACTTCTTTATAAATCTCTTCAAGTGCCTGATGAGGAAATGTCTCATTCGTTTCTTGGCGGGACATATTCAGCTTCACGTCACCATTTCTTAAGATCATGAGATGATCATATAATGTATCACCAAAGCTCAAATGATGAGTTGAAATCAGGATGCCAGCGCCTTGATCTCTCAGCTTCATGAGCACATTTTTTAAGATGATCATCATATCTGGATCAAGTCCGTTCGTTGGCTCGTCGAACACATAATAATCACATGGTCTGAGAAGCTGCGAAATGATCTGTGTTTTTTTTTGATTGCCATGGGACAGCTGAGCGATTGGCTGATCCATATACGGACTCAGCTCAAACAAATCGGTGAATGTCTCTTCTCGTGTGACATCTTTCTCATTTGGCAGCTGAAGTAATTGAAAGTATTCCCTCGGTGTTAAATAATCGAACAACGCATGATCGTCAGAAATATAGGAAACATGTTTTTTCAAAAGGGAAATATGAGCTGAGGATTGAAGGTTCAGCTGTTCACCATGTAAGGAAACGTATCCAGTAAATGGCGTCAGCCCAAACATAGCTTGAATCATCGTTGTCTTTCCTGCACCATTATGCCCTAAAAGAAGCATCGTCTGGCCTTTCTCCACGTTCATTTGAATATTACGGAGAGAGAAGGTGCGGCTATACGTTTTTTCTTGTAATTGTAGTGACAGCATCATATCCCTCCGTTTGTTTCAGATGGAACAGATGACCTTGCATCTGTTCTCATCCCTGTTAGAAACCGCATTGGATTTTAACGTACATGCCTAATAATTTGAACTCTCCTAAAAATTTGGAGCCCTTTCCAAAGGTCTTACATGCCCAAATCAATGCTCCAAGTGAAATAATGCCCAATATAGCGGCAAGGACATAAATCCAAAATGCGTTTTTCTGTACATTCTTAGAAGTTAGAATTCGTTGCTTCCTTTCATCATATGCCGCCAGTAGCTGAAGGATATACATATACACACCTACTGGAAAACGAAGGCTAAAAGGATTCAGCATCTCATCACCCCCTAATATATGTAAAATGATACCATCCCACATACAGAAAACATAAGTTCATTTCAGATCATATTTTTAGTCGATTTTTCATGATCTATTGCTTATAAATGGTGGAGTTGCGCGCTTTCCCTCTGACTGAAGGACGATTTTTTACAAAAATAGGATGTGACTATTGAAACAGCTGCGGGATCTCATTCAACACAAAAAAACGCTGCGCCCACTCTGATATAAGAGCGGAACGCAGCGCGTTGCTGGCATTATTTATTCAAGTTATAGAATGTTGCAATGCCGTGATATTGTGCTGTTTCAGCCAATTGATCTTCGATGCGAAGTAATTGGTTGTATTTCGCCACACGGTCCGTACGAGACGGAGCACCTGTTTTGATTTGTCCAGCGTTTGTTGCAACAGCGATGTCTGCAATTGTGCTGTCTTCTGTTTCACCAGAGCGGTGAGAGATAACAGCTGTGTATCCTGCACGTTTTGCCATTTCGATTGCATCAAATGTTTCAGTTAATGTACCGATTTGGTTTACTTTGATTAGGATTGAGTTACCAACGCCGTTTTTGATTCCTTCAGAAAGCTTCTTCGTGTTTGTAACAAACAAGTCATCTCCTACTAGCTGAACCTTGCTGCCAAGGCGCTCAGTTAATAGTTTGTGACCTTCCCAGTCGTTTTCATCAAGGCCGTCTTCGATCGAGATGATTGGGTATTTCGATACCATATCTTCATACCAGTCAACCATTTCAGCAGATGTTTTCACAACACCTTCACCTGATAAATGATATTTACCGTCTTCTTTGTTGTAGAACTCAGAAGATGCAGCATCCATTGCAAGTTTCACTTCTTCACCTGGTTTGAAACCAGCTTTTTCAATCGCTTCAACGATTGTTTGAAGTGCTTCTTCGTTAGAACCAAGGTTTGGAGCGAATCCACCTTCGTCACCTACAGCTGTGTTTAAGCCTTTTGCACTTAATACAGATTTCAGGCTATGGAAGATTTGTGCGCCCATGCGAAGTGCTTCACGGAAGTTCGGTGCACCTACAGGCATAATCATGAATTCTTGAATGTCTACGTTGTTATCCGCATGCTCTCCGCCGTTGACGATGTTCATCATTGGCACTGGAAGCGTTTTGGAGTTGAATCCACCAAGGTATTGGTAAAGTGGAATTTGTAAGAAATCAGCAGCCGCACGTGCTACAGCGATAGATACGCCAAGGATTGCGTTTGCGCCTAATTTCCCTTTGTTTTCTGTTCCGTCAAGTTCGATTAACATTTTGTCAATTGCTACTTGTTCAGTGACATCAAAGCCTAAAAGCTCTGGTGCAATGATTTCGTTTACGTTGTTTACAGCTGTCAGAACACCTTTTCCAAGGTAACGGTCTTTGTCTCCGTCACGTAGTTCTACTGCTTCATATTCACCAGTAGAAGCACCACTTGGTACTAGTGCACGGCCAAAGCCGCCAGATTCTGTGTAAACTTCTACTTCAACTGTTGGATTACCGCGAGAGTCTAATACTTCGCGTGCATATACGTCAACAATGTATGGCATCGTTATTTCTCTCCTTTTGAATCAATTTGTTATTTCTGAATCAATGATGTTCCTGTCATCTCTTTTGGTTTTTCAAGACCAAGTAAGTCTAAAAGCGTTGGAGATAGATCGGCTAGAATGCCGCCTTCTCTAAGCGTTGCACCTTTTTTCGTTACGATGACTGGAACAGGGTTTGTCGTATGTGCAGTATGCGGCTTTCCTTCTTCGGTAATCAGCACGTCTGCGTTACCGTGGTCTGCTGTGATGATGGCATGTCCGCCTTTTGCTAGGATTGCGTCGACAACAGCTCCTAAGCACTCATCTACTGCTTCAATGGCTTTGATTGTTGGCTCGAGCATACCTGAATGACCAACCATATCCGGGTTAGCAAAGTTCAGGATGATCGCATCATGCTTGTCAGCATTGATGTCTGCAACAAGTGCATCCTTTACCTCATAAGCGCTCATTTCTGGCTTGAGATCATAGGTTGCCACATCTGGCGAATTGATCAAGATGCGGTCTTCACCAGGAAATTCTTCTTCACGTCCACCACTCATAAAGAACGTCACGTGAGGATATTTCTCTGTTTCAGCAATCCGCAGCTGTTTCAATCCATTTTGCGCTAGCACTTCTCCTACTGTGTTATCCAAATTCACTGGTTTGAAGGCAACATAGCCATCAACTGTTTCACTGAAGTGTGTGAAGCAGACGAAGTGTAAATTCTTCGGATGTGCTTCTCCGCGATCAAACGAGCGGAAATCTTCATTTGTGAAGGTGTTCGAAATTTGAATCGCACGGTCTGGGCGGAAGTTATAGAAAATCACAGAATCGCCGTCGTTTACTTTTGCAACTGGCTCACCATTTTCTCTCGTGATGACAGATGGAATAACGAATTCATCGTAGATTCCATTTTCATAGGAGTCATCAACGACATCATAGATGTTTTGATAACTTGGGCCTTCACCATACGCCATCGCGCGATATGCTTTCTCCACACGATCCCAGCGTTTGTCACGGTCCATTGAGTAATAGCGTCCAGAAAGTGTTGCCACTTCTCCGACACCGATTTCTTTGATTTGTTCTTCAAGCTGTTTTAAGTACACTTTGGCTGTCTTCTGACCAACATCACGTCCGTCCAAGAAGCCATGAATGTATACCTTTGTTAAGCCTTCTTTTTTCGCCAGCTTTAGCAGGGCAAAGAGATGTTGAATGTGGCTGTGCACACCGCCGTCTGACAGGAGACCGAATAAATGAAGGGCCTTGTCATTCTCTTTTGCATAAGTCATTGCCTCTAGGAACGTTTCGTTTTTCTCAAATTCCCCATCACGAATGGCAACATTCACTCTTGTTAAGCTTTGATACACAATGCGTCCTGCACCGATGTTCAAATGCCCAACTTCAGAGTTCCCCATTTGACCTTGCGGGAGGCCTACTGCCTCACCAGAAGCCGTTAAGGTTTGATGCGGGAATTCGTTCCAGTAGCGGTCGAAGTTCGGTTTCTTTGCTTGGGCAACAGCGTTACCAACTGTTTCGCCTCTTAAACCGAATCCGTCTAAGATGATTAATGCAGCTGGTTTCTTACTCATATTGACCTTCCTCCAATAATTGAACGAAAGACTGAGGTTCTAAGCTTGCGCCGCCTACCAAAGCACCGTCAATATCGGATTCTGCCATATATTCTTTAATATTCGCAGGTTTCACGCTTCCGCCATATTGAATGCGAAGGCTGTATGCCGCTTCTTGACCATATTCGCTTGCAACCGTTTGACGGATATGCGCACAAACGTCGTTTGCATCTTTCGCTGTAGAAGATTTCCCTGTACCGATTGCCCAAATTGGCTCATATGCAATAACAGATTCAGCGACTTGCTGAGTTGTTAAACCAGCTAGTGCTTTCTTCACTTGATCAGCGACAAGTTCATTTGTTTTGCCAGCTTCACGCTCTTCAAGCGTTTCACCTACACAGATAATTGGAACGATGCCATGTTTGAATGCAGCATGTGCTTTTTTGTTCACTGTTTCATCTGTTTCAGCGAAGAATTCACGGCGCTCTGAATGACCGATCACTGAGTAGCCGATGCCAAGATCTTTTAGTGCAGCAGGGCTGATTTCACCAGTGAATGCACCATTTTCTTCAAAGTGCATGTTTTGTGCACCAATTTTAAGGTCTGTTCCGTTAGAAAGGCTGTTTAGCTTTTCAAGGAAAAGGGCTGGCGCACAGACAATGGATTCCACTTTGTCAGGAGATGGAATGGATGACTTGACTTCTTCAACGAAGCTAACCGCTTCGCCAAGTGTTTTGTTCATTTTCCAGTTCCCAGCTATAATTGGTTTTCTCATGATTGACACTTCCTTATAGCAGTTTTGGTCTTATTTATCGTTTAATGCAGTAACACCTGGAAGCTCTTTGCCTTCCATAAATTCAAGTGAAGCGCCGCCGCCTGTAGAAATATGGCTCATCTGATCAGCAAGACCAAATTTCTCAACAGCTGCTGCTGAATCTCCACCGCCAATGACAGAATATGTATCTTTTGCTTCTGCCAGTGCTTCTGCGATTGCTTTTGTTCCTTTAGCGAATGCGTCGATTTCAAATACACCCATTGGTCCGTTCCAAACAACAAGTTTGCTGTTTTTAATAACATCAGCGTACTTGCCTATTGTCTCTGTTCCAATATCAAGTGCTTCTAGATCACTTGGAATTTCAGAGATTGGCACAATGCTTGTATTCGCATCATTTGAAAAGTCGTCGGCTACCAGAACATCTGTTGGAATCAGGAAGTTCACGCCTTTTTCTTTTGCTCGGTCCATAAAGGATTTCGCTAAATCTACTTTGTCTTCTTCTAATAAAGATTTTCCTACTTCGTGGCCTAGTGCTTTCACAAATGTGTAAGCAAGTCCGCCGCCGATGATGAGGTTGTCCACTTTATCAAGAAGACTTTCAATCACACCGATTTTATCCTTTACTTTGGCGCCACCAATAATCGCTGTAAATGGGCGATCAGGGTTTAAAATGGCTTTTCCTAGAACCTCAAGCTCTTTTTGCATGAGGAAGCCCGAAACAGCCGGAAGATATGCTGCAATACCAGCAGTGGATGCATGTGCACGGTGTGCAGCACCGAACGCATCATTGACATACACATCGGCTAAATCAGCAAATGCTTTTGATAGTTCAGGATCGTTCTTTTCTTCACCAGGATAGAAACGAACGTTTTCAAGCACTAACACATCTCCTTCTTTTAAGTCAGAGATTTGCTTTTTCACGTTGTCGCCGTAAGCTTCATCCGCTTTTTTCACTTCTTGTCCAAGAAGCTCTTGAAGACGTTTCGCTACAGGTGTCAGACGCAATTCTTCAGTAACTTGACCCTTCGGACGACCCAAATGACTAGCTAATAGTACCTTTGCGCCTTGTCCTGTTAAATACTCAATCGTTGGTAATGCTGCGCGAATACGAGTATCATCCGTCACTTTTCCGTCTTTCATTGGAACGTTAAAATCTACGCGGCAGAACACAACTTTACCTTTTACGTCAATGTCTTTTACTGATTTCTTATTCATGCTCGTCAGGAGATCCTCCTTTATTCTGGTTTCCTTACACATTGGACAAGTCTCTCTTTATCCTTTTCCCATTTTGCCCTCATCAAAACGAGAAATCGTGCAGAACGGATAAAAACAGAGAAAAAGGGAAAGGGATGCTTCCCCTTCCCTTGTCCGTCTTCATTATATCGTGTCTCTAGGAAAGAACCAAGTGAGTTCCTTCAGTGTGAGAAATTAAAGACCTTGTTTTGCAATGTAAGCTGCAAGGTCAACAACGCGGTGAGAATATCCACTCTCGTTATCGTACCAAGAAATGACTTTCACCATGCTGCCTTCCATGACCATTGTAGAAAGAGCATCGATTGTTGAAGAGTTTGCATTACCATTGTAGTCACTAGATACTAGTGGCTCTTCGCTGTAGCCAAGGATTCCATTAAGTTCTCCTTCAGCTGCTTCTTTAAGTGCTGCATTTACATCTTCAACAGTTACATCTTGGTTTAATTCAGCCACAAGGTCAACTAAAGATACGTTAGGTGTTGGAACACGCATAGCGCCACCGTTTAATTTACCTTTAAGTTCAGGCAATACAAGTGAAACAGCTTTCGCAGCACCTGTAGAAGTTGGGATGATGTTTTCCGCAGCTGCACGAGCACGACGGTAGTCTTTGTGCGGAAGATCAAGAATTTGTTGGTCATTTGTGTATGAGTGAACTGTTGTCATCATACCGCGTTTGATACCAAATTTATCGTTAAGTACTTTTGCAAATGGAGCTAAGCAGTTTGTTGTACAAGATGCATTAGAGATGACATCGTGGCTAGCTGCATCGTATTTGTCTTCGTTTACACCCATAACGATTGTGATATCTTCTTCGTTAGCAGGAGCAGAGATGATGACTTTTTTAGCGCCAGCTTCTAAGTGTTTTGCAGCGTCTGCACGTTTTGTGAAGAATCCAGTAGATTCAACAACGATTTCTACGCCTTGTTTACCCCAGCTTAATTTCGCAGGGTCACGCTCAGCTGATACTTCGATTGTTTTACCGTTCACTACTAAGTTTGTACCGTCTACAGAAACTTCTGCATCTAGTTTTCCGTGAACAGAGTCATATTGTAAAAGGTGTGCAAGCATGTTAGCGTCTGTTAGATCGTTAACCGCTACTACCTCAACTTCAGGATTGTTTAATGCTGCACGAAATACGTTACGTCCAATACGTCCAAATCCGTTAATACCGACTTTTACTGCCATGATGTTTCCTCCTTTTATAGGTCACAATGTTTATATTGAGGGATCAATTGACTCCCTTAATAACTCTTTTGCGGCTCCTTCGTCTGTGACGAGAACCGTTCGGCGGGGTTTTTTGAAATAAGCTTCAATGGCCCCTGCCTTTGATGATCCACCTGCAACAGCAATGATGTGTGGAATGCTTTCTAAATCATCTAGCTGCATGCCGACGGAGTGCACTTTGTGGACGACCTCACCATCACGATTAAAGTAATAGCCAAAGGCCTCTGTCACTGCGTCATGCTCATCAATCTTTTTTAAATCTTCAGCTGGTGTGTTTCGTCTCATCGCCATTGTTTTTGCTTCACCGATTCCATGAATGAGCATCGTGGATGATTTGATCGTTTGAAGCACTTCTTTGACTGACGGCTCTTCAATAATGGAAGAGTAAGCACCTTCTGACAGCTGTCCTGGAACAAACAGCAGTTTGTAAGTACCGGAAGCTTTTTCAGCCATGTGGGCACAAATGGTGTTTGCCTGATTTTTTACATTCTCCCCAAGACCGCCTCTCGCAGGGACAAACATCATGTCTCTGTTTTTGGCATCAGGGGTCATCATTTCGGCAACGGCTTCCATCGTCGTTCCGCCAGTGACGGCGACGATATTATTTCCAGTAAACCTTTTTTTCATACATTGGACAGCAGCTCTTCCCATTTCTTGCTTCACCCACGGGGATTCGTCACTGTCACCAGAAACGATCACGACTTCTTCTAGGCCTAACTTCCTCTTTAATGTATTTTCCAAAAAGGTTAAACCTAAAACGTCTTTCATCATTCCTTCAAGCATTTCAAGCAAAGCGTGGCCTTCACTCGTCAGCATCATGCCGCTCGTTTTGACATCTAGCAGATTTTGTTCTTTTAAAAACTGAACTTCAGCACGTAAGATGCGCTCACTGAGACCAAGACTCGTCGCAAGACTTCTGCGGCCGATTGGTTCAGCTAATCTGATGTACTGCAAAATGTCGTAGCGTTTTTGCATAACGATGAGAAGATCTGGCAATAATTTTTTTTGAGCTTCCAATAAACGATTCATGGCTAACGACCCTTTCTTTTCACGTTGGACTAAAAACGTCCCACTGTGACAAAAAACGTCCCGCCACAGCCAAAAAAAATCAAACCCTGCTTTCTTTAATTATTTTAACAGGATCATCTTGCATTTTCAACTATTACAAACACATTTAGACAAAAAATAGACACATTTTCACCGATAGCCTGCTTGTCATCAAGGTTCTTGCTATGATATTTCTTTTCAAAATATTTTATTTTTTTCTATATTGAATGAATTCATCAATGAAAGTGTGCATGCGTAAGAGGTCCGCATGCACATTTTTTTGATATAGTCGTCTTTTATGTTTTTGGGATTCCTTCCTCTTCGGCAAAACGCTTTGCCTCTTCCTTCGGTTTGATTTTGAGATAATAAATGATGTAGCAGGCTGCCATGAACGGAACGCCGCAATAAAGGCCAATCCGCTGATCCTCAATAAAGAATAGGCTGATGAGCACGATGCCAAATGCGATGAAGCCTGCTAGTGGGACAAATGGATAGAGCGGTGTACGGAAGACGAGATCCTTTACATCTCCACCATCTTTTATGAATTGTTTTCTAAAGAAATATTGAGACAAACAAATGGACATCCACACCACAACAAGAACCATTCCAGAAATCGAAATAAGCCACACATACACCGTTTTTGGTGCCACAACACTTGTGAGCAGAGATAGAGCGGATACACCCATTGTCACCAATAATGCATTGATCGGGATTTTACGCTTGGACAGCTTTTTCGTAAAAGCAGGTCCTTTCCCGTCCTTTGAAAGCGACCAGAGCATACGTGATGACGCATATAATCCAGAGTTTGCTACAGATAAGACAGCGGTGATGATAATAAAATTCATGATATCTGCGGCATATGGGATGCCGACCTTGTCCAGCACGACCACAAACGGACTGTCGACAGCGCCTGCTGTCTGCCATGGAAGAAGTGCTGCCAGAACCGCAATTGATAAAACGAAAAAGACCATCGTTCTCCAAATAATATTCCGTATTGATCGAGGCAATGTTTTTTCAGGGCTTTCACTCTCACCTGCTGCGATCCCTACAAGTTCTGTTCCTTGGAAGGAGAAATTGACCGTGACCATGGTTAATAAAATAGCAAAAACACCATTAGGAAATAGTCCGCCATGATCCGTCAAATGACGAAATAAAGGGGCTGGTTCTCCGCCTTTCAAATGAATCATTCCGAAAATTGCGCCAATTCCGATGATAATAAACAATAGGATGGCCGCAACCTTGATAGCTGAAAACCAAAACTCCGTTTCAGCGAAGCTGCGAGCAGAGATGGCATTCACGGCAAATAATATCACGCTAAATGCTAGACACCAGAGCCAAACCGGGATATCTGGAAACCACCTTTGGAGCAATATGCCTGCTGATGTAAACTCCAGACCAATCGTACACGCCCAGCTAAACCAGTACAGCCAACCAATCATAAAGCCTGTGGACGGGCCTATATATTTGGTTGCATATTCCTGAAAGGAACCGGCTGTTGGCATCGCCACTGCTAATTCTCCAAGACACAGCATGACCAAATACATTAACAGTCCGCCAATGATAAACGATAGAATGGCTCCCCCCGGTCCTGCCTGATGGATAATCAATCCTGATCCAAGGAAAAGGCCCGTACCGATGACGCCGCCTAAGGCAATCATAAAAAGATGTCTGCTTTTCATGGAACGCTCTAGTTCATTATGCTGTTCTTGCATCAAATCCACTTCCCCACTTTCCCTCTTCTATTCAGCATCCTTTGACAAAATTCGCTGTTCGTTGAAAAAGAAAGGGAGAAAGTGAAGCTTCCTCCCCCTTTGCCATTTAAGCTTGAAACAGTGCTTCAATATGACCAATCGCCCAGTCTAAATCTTCTTTTGAAATGGTCAGCGGTGGTGCAAAACGGATGACTGTTTCATGAGTTTCCTTACATAACAAACCTGCTTGCTTCAGTTTTTCACAATAAGGTCTAGCTGCCTCTGTCAGCTCCATGCCTATAAATAGTCCGCGGCCGCGCACTTCTTTAATCACAGGACTTTGAATGCGTGCCAATTTGTCTTTGAAGTATTCACCAAGCTCCATAGAGCGGGCTGCAAGCTTTTCGTCGATTAAAACATCCAGTGCAGCAAGCGACACCGCACACGCAAGAGGATTTCCTCCAAAGGTAGACCCATGAGAACCAGGGTTAAACACGCCTAAAATATCGCGGTTTGCTACAACACACGAGATTGGGAATACTCCGCCGCCTAAAGCTTTCCCAAGAATCAGCATATCTGGCTCAATGTCTTCCCAATCACACGCAAACATCTTACCTGTTCGTGCTAACCCCACTTGAATTTCATCCGCAATGAACAGCACATTTTCTTGCTCACAAAGCGTTTTGGCATCTTTCAAGAAGCCTTCTGGCGGCATGACAATACCCGCTTCACCTTGAATCGGTTCAATGAGGAAAGCCGCTGTCTGTGGTGTGATAGCTTCACGTAACGCTTCTATATCTCCGTAAGGAATCAACTTAATTCCAGGAAGCATTGGGCCGAAACCTCTTTGGTATTCTGCTTCTGAGGAAAGAGACACAGCCGTCATCGTTCTCCCATGGAAATTGCCAACACACGCAATGATTTCTGCACGATTCTCTTCGATTCCTTTCACATCATAGCCCCAGCGTCTCGCTGCTTTTACAGCGGTTTCTACAGCTTCAGCACCTGTATTCATTGGCAGTGCCATGTCTTTATTCGTCAGTTTGCAAATTTTTTCATACCAAGGACCAAGCTGATCATTATGAAAGGCTCTCGACGTGAGTGTCACGCGATCTGCCTGTTTTTTGAGCGCTTCAATAATGCGGGGATGGCGATGTCCCTGGTTCACTGCGGAATACGCACTCAGCATATCCATATATAGATTGCCTTCAGGGTCTGTCACCCACACTCCCTCAGCCTCTGAAATTACAATTGGCAACGGATGATAGTTTGCCGCTCCATATTGTTCTGTTTGTTGAATCAATTCATTTGTCTGTGTCATCATCTATTCCTCCTTCTGTAAGGTAGCTTTTTTCAATTGGGTTCATCTTCATCCATATGTTATGCAAGGATCGTGCCAACTTTCTGACCGCTTGATCATAAGGGTTTACCTCATTCATTACGCAAAATATCTTTGCATGCGCAAAATTTTTTAGAGGAAACTGCAAAATTTTTCATGTAAAATAGAGGTAACGTCAGGAGGTGGCGCAAGTGAAAAAAGATATGCATACCGCAAAGCTTGAAAATGAGATTGATTTATATAAACAAATGCTCGATTTAATTGATGTCGGGGTTCACGCCATTGACGAGAATGGCAATACTGTTGTTTATAATAAAAAAATGATGGAAATTGAATCATTGAAACGCTCAGATGTTCTCCATAAAAATGTACTCGATTTCTTCGCGTTTCAAGATGAAATGCACAGTACACTTGTCCAAGCGCTGCGTACCGGGAAACAAACCGTACATGCCAAGCAGACGTATCATAATTACAACGGAAAAGAAATCACAACGATTAACCATACATACCCGCTCGTTCGATACGGTCTCATTCAAGGGGCTGTTGAAATTTCGAATGATGTGACCAAGCTGGAACGGCTGATTCATCACAATATGAAGAAAAAAGGAAGCACCCGCTTTACCTTCGATTCTATTATTGGACAAAGCCCTGCCTTTTTAGAGGTGATTGAGCATGCGAAACGAGCGACACGCACCTCTTCCTATGTGCTCATTGTTGGCGAAACTGGGACTGGGAAAGAGCTGTTTGCTCAAAGCATTCATAACGGCAGCAGCCGGTCATCCGGACCATTTATTACCCAAAATTGTGCGGCACTGCCTGATAATTTGATTGAAAGCCTGCTCTTTGGTACACAAAAAGGGGCTTTTACGGGAGCAGCTGATCAGCCTGGCTTATTTGAGCAGGCGCAAGGAGGAACCTTGCTTTTAGATGAGATCAACTCATTAAATCCTCATCTTCAAGCAAAACTACTGCGCGTCTTACAGGAGAAACGTGTGAGAAGGCTAGGAAGCACAAAGGAAATTGCTGTTGATGTAAGAGTGATTGCCAATATGAATGAGGACCCTGTGGATGCAATCGCAGGTGGACGTATGCGCAAGGATTTATTTTATCGTCTCGGTATTGTCACCTTATTTATTCCGCCGCTTTCTGAACGAAAAGAGGACATTCCTACGTTTGTGAATCATTTTATTCAAAAATATAATGAGCTGTTTCAAATGAAGGTGAAGGCGGCAGATGAAGAGGTACTTGCCCTTTTTAAGGCGTATCATTGGCCAGGCAATGTAAGAGAACTTGAGCATGTGATTGAGGCGGGGATGAATATGATGATGGATGAAGACGACTTAAGCATGCATCACCTTCCCTATCATTTTAGATTTAAACACGGGGAAGACCGTCCTAAGGCGCAATTGCAAACAAATTCTTTGCAGCAAACCGCAGCTGCTGACACCTTTGTGTATACAAGCCCAGATCAGACGACTGATTTCCAAACCCAAATGGAACGATTCGAAAAACAATACATCGTCCATTACTTAGAAAAAATGGACGATAATATTTCACAGACTGCAAATTTATTGGGCATGAGCAGGCAAAGTCTGCAATATCGAATGAAAAAGCTACATATTTCTCGTCAATAATAGAGCTGTGCCATCATTCGGCACAGCTTATTGTGTATCTGTTTGTTCTGCTGGTTTTTGCAGCACATCACCGAGCAGATTTTCTACATTTTTCAAATGCGTAAGCATCGCTTTCTCTGCTTCTTCTGGCTGCCTTGCAACGATGGCTTTGTAAATTTGTTCATGTTCTTCGTAAAGCTTCCGAATGGAGGCTTTCGTTGAGAATAACACGACTTTTCTCGTTTCCCGCATCGTTTCTACTAACAAGGATGAGACCTGATTCATTAACACCTTTAATACATCATTCTTCGAGGCTTTGGCTAAGGCGAGATGGAAGGTGAGATCTGCCTCTTCACCAATTTCTTCATGGGCTTCTGCCAGCTTCATTTGTTCAAGTGCATCACGCAGCTGATGAAGGTCATCGTCCGTCCGAAGCAGCGCCGCCTTTTTGACAGCACCTGTTTCAATAATGGTTCTCACTTCAAGGAGCTGCCTGACATCATGCTGCTTCATTAAAAATGCAGGAGATAAAGAAAATGCGAGCTGTTCAGGATCGAACTGCTTCACATATGTGCCCTCCCCTTGCTTCATCTCTATTAATCCGATCGCTTTGAGAGCAGACAGCGCCTCTCTCACAGCGGAACGGCTGACTTGAAAGTTTTCTGAGAGCGCTTGAACCGAATCTAATTTTTCTCCCGGAAGAAGCTCACCAGTGCGAATGGATTCGATTAATGCATCCGCAATTTCTTCATATATTTTTTTGGTTTTGATTTGTTTATATTTCAATTGGTCTCACCTCATCACTGTTGTCTATCCTTTTCGGCTCATGCCCTATCTTATACTTTACCCCAAAATTTCCGTTCACACGTCTCCCCGATTTAATTTTCAAAAAATCTTCTATGTGCCTCCCTTTCAACAAAAAAGAAGCACCTGCCATGTTTCTGGCAAGTACTTCTTTTTAATCATAGCGCTTCCGCAGTGTAGATGATGGAAGATTCATTTGTTCACGATATTTCGCAATGGTTCGGCGTGAGACTCGAATGCCAAAGGTTTGCTGAAGCTGCGTCATCATTTGCTGATCTGAATACGGTTTTTTCTTATTTTCCGTTTGGATCAGCTCTGCGATGTACGTCTTGACTGTGTAGCTGGACGCCTCTTCCAGTGAGGGTCCTTCTAGCTTTGCTTGGAAAAATTGCTTCATTTCCATGAGGCCATAAGGGGTTTGCACCATTTTCCCTTTCACCGTTCGGCTGACTGTTGACTCATGCACTTGCAATATATCTGCGATACGCTTCATCGTAAGCGGTTTCATTTTATGTTTCCCTGTAAGGAAAAAATCTGTCTGGTGTAAGATAATCTCACGAACGACATGGGTCATCGTTTGTTTTCTTTGCTTCAGCGCTTGGAGAAGCCAATTGTACTGTTGCTCTTTTTCCTTTAGATACACATATGCTTCATGCCGCTTTCGGTCTTGAATCATAGCGAAGTATCCTTCATTCATTTCAACGTCTGGGAAAGCGCGCTGATTCAGCTCAAATGCGATGTGGTCTTGCACGACAGTAATCGTCACATCCGGCTCTATATACACATGGTCTTCTTCGTATGAGAAATGGATGCCTGGTCTTGGTTCAAGCTGCGACACCTCATCTTGTACCGCTTGAAGTGTTTTCATGGAAATACCTGTTTTCGCCGCGATTTCCTTCCATGCCTTTCTTGCAAAGAGAAAGAAGTGCTCATCGATGATCAGCTCAGCTTCATACCAGCGCTCCTTTTTTCTTCTCAGCTGAAGCAGGATGCCTTCTTGTAAAGATCTTGCGCCAATACCGGCAGGCTCTAGCGATTGAAGCTGATGAAGGACGGCTTCAACTTCTTCAGCTGACACCTTTAAGACTGCTGCCATCTCGTCAACTGGTTCATTTAAATAGCCATTGGAATCAATGGACTCGATCATAAAATGAAAGATCCTTTGATTCTTTTCACTTAAATTCAAATCAATGGCTTGTTTCTTTAAATACATTTGCAGGCTTTCTTTTTGATGCGTTCGATACGGCTCTGTCATTCGGTCTTGAGATTTTTTATGATAAACTGGTTGATAGCTGTCCGTGTCTTTCCGCTCAATCAGAGGGTTCTCAAGCGCTAACTGGTCAAGATACTCGCCAAGCTCAGTGCTATTCAGCTGGAGCAATGTAATGGCCTGCCTGAGTTCTTGTGTGAGCACCTGCTTTAATACTTGTTCTTGTTGCAGATTAAGGCTCATTGTCTCCCCTCCCTCTCATCATTTTACATGAAGATTGACGGACCGTATATACGAAATAGGAGTGATTCCCATGTCTGAACTTTTTTCCGTTCCATACTTTGTTGACAACTTGAAACAACACATCGCCATGAATCAAAATGAAGACAAGATTCATGCCATGAATGCCTATTACCGCTCAGTGGTGTCAACGCTTGTACAAGATCAGCTGACCAAAAATGCTGTGGTTTTGAAGCGAATTCAGCACCTTGATGAGGCGTATCAAAAGGTGAAAAAAGAAAGCGAATGAACATGAACACCCTTTGTCATGATGGCAAAGGGTGTTTTTCATTTGCGAAAAGCTTCTGATCCAGCCTTGATTTGTACATCATCAAAAAGCCAGACCGTCCGGTAGTATAGATGATAAAGGCAAACCATAATCCGTGATTATGCCAAATAGGCGTAACCGCTGCTTGAACAACGATAAACAAGATCATCGCAAACAGCATTGAATTTCTGACAGGGGCAATTTCTGTCGCACCTGTAAATACACCGTATATGACCAAACCGAAACAAGCGGCAAACGGATAGAGAACGAGCCAGTCTGCATAGCCTAATGTCACATCTAAAAGACGGGGAAGATTTGTAAACAAGCCCAAGATCGGCTCTTTTAAGAGAAAATAAACCGACGCAATTAGGCATGCCATGACAAGTGCCCACTGCCTCGAAAGGGTTAAAGTTCTCTCATAAAGGGTGCGATCATTTGCCCCAACTGATCTCCCCACAAGGATGCTGGATGCATTGGCAAAACCATCGAACAAATAAGCCATGATGTAGTGAATTTGAAATAAGATGGCATTGGCCGCCAGCATCTCTGTTCCAAAAGAAGCACCTTTTGCTGTAAACATGTTAATCACGACAAGCAGACAAATCGTCCGAATAAACAAGTCTTTATTCACATGAAACATTTTCTGAACTGCCTGTGTATCCATGATTTTCTTAATAGACGGCATCTGGAACCCGTTTTTTGAATGTTTCATGATGATCCATGCGCCTAATACAAAGGCGGTTAATTCAGATATCAATGTCGCGGCCGCCACCCCTTTGACTGCAAACGAAAACACATGAACAAGCAGGAGGGCAAGGACCATATTCATGACATTGATCAAGATTTGTAAAGAGAGGGCTTCTTTCATTTTTGCCATTCCCATCAGCCAGCCTAATATCACATAATTCATTAAGGTAAACGGCGCACCCCAAATCCGAATATGAAAATAATCTGCTGCAAATTGCCGTACATCCGCAGCCGGAGAGATCACGAGAAAAGCAGATTGAATAATGGGCCATTGTAGGGCAATAAAACAAAGGCCGACAATGATGGCGATTAAAAAGGGTCTTAGAAAAGCAAGTACGCCCTGCTCTTCACTCTGCGCCCCGTTTGCCTGAGCGGCAAAAGCAGATGTACTCACCCGCAAAAAACCAAAGAGCCAATAGAGTGTACTGAAAATGAGACTGCCAACCGCGACGCCTCCAATATACGCGGGGTTGGCAAGCTGACCGACAACTGCTGTATCAACAGCTCCAAGTAATGGAGTGGTCATCGTTGAGATGGTTAAAGGAATGGCTAAAGCTAAATACGCTCGATGGTTCACGATGCCACCTGCCTTTCATGAAAAATAGCCTCTTCTAAAAGAGGCTTAGATTGTTGACAAAGTGCTAAAATGATTTTTATTTTAGCACTTTGTCTTCTTTTCAGCGTGATAGAAAACCTTTGAAGTCTAGGAAGGGCGAGCACTGGCGCGGAGCGAATTGAACATTCGTGAGCACCAGCGCGCAGACCTGACAACGAATGCGAGGGTTTGTCTACACGCTGAGCCTCTTCTAAAAGAGGCATTGATGTAATGAAGATTTATCGAACCGGTCTGCCAATTGTTCGGGACAAAGGATGGTCTGCGAGCATTGCATCTCTCATCTTTTGCACCGCTATCTCTTCAGATGAAAAGAAATCATCCTTTGATCGAAATTGAGCAACAAGTTCACCTTGATCTAATATCGCCAATTGATCACTTAAGTGATAGGCTGCCGTCATATCATGTGTAATAAATAAGTAAGCGACACCTAGTTCCTTCTTTAATTCTACTAATAAATCTAAAATGACACCCTGTGTGACCATGTCTAAGCTGCTGACGGATTCATCCAGTACGACGAGCTTTGGCTGCAGCAATAAGGCTCTTGCAATGTTGATCCTTTGCAGCTGGCCACCGCTGAATTGATGCGGATATTTAGACAAGTCCTTTTCGCTGAGCCCGACTCTTTCCAGCCAATGGATCAGCACGATTTTGCGTTCTTTTCGGCTCATGGTTTCATAGTTTTCAAGCGGTTCGGATAAAATTTGTTCGACTGTCCACCTTGGATTCACCGCCGAGTACGAATCTTGAAACACCGCTTGCACATGCCGGCGATAATGTTTGCGTGTTCTTTGATCTGCACAATAAATATCCTGCCCTTCAAAAAGAACCTGACCGGCTTTTGGCTTCTCTAGACCAAGTATGATACGGCCTAGCGTGCTTTTCCCTGCGCCGCTTTGCCCCAGCAATCCGACGCACGTGCCTTCTTCAATGATTAAATTGACGCCGTTTAAGACTTGGTCTGCGCCTTTTTTTCTCATCAGAAACGACCGGCTGTTGTATGAATGACTAACTGCTTTCACTTCTAATAAATGCAAGGGCCTTCTCACCTCAAATCGGGCAAACAGCTGGGATGGATGGACGAGCTGCTAATAGTTTCTTTGTATAATCATGCTTGGGGTTTTCAAAAAGCTCAAGCACTTCTGCTTTTTCAACCATTTCTCCCTGTCTCATGACAACAACCTGATCTGCCATTTCTGCAATGACGCCAAGGTCGTGAGTAATGAGCAAAATGGCGGTTCCATACTCATGACGAATTTGGTTCAGATGCTCAAGCACCAGCTTCTGTGTGTGTACATCTAAAGCAGTTGTTGGTTCATCTGCTATGAGGAGAGGCGGGTGCATACAGGCAGCCATGGCAATCATGACACGCTGCAGCATGCCGCCGCTTAGTTCAAAAGGATACTTGTTTAACAGCTTATCTGGCTGCGGCAGATTCATCTGCGCTAACGCATCCATTGCCTTCGCTTTTGCCTGCCTTTTACTGACAGTGGTATGCCGGCGGATGGTTTCAATCAGCTGATGACCGATCGTCCATACTGGCGTAAAGCTGTTCATTGGATTTTGCATAATATATGAGATGTCTTTGCCCCGAATAGAGCGCATAGCCCTTTCACTCATACCGATCAATTCTCGTCCTTGTAATGTGATGCTACCAGTAACATCCGTTGTTTTCCGGTCAAGCATATGTAAGATCGACATACTTGTCACCGTTTTCCCGCAGCCGCTCTCACCTATTAATCCAACGATTTGACCTCGCCCTACTTCAAACGATACGTCCTGAATAAGAGAGGTTGTCCCATGAGGCGTTTTCGTCTGCACATGCAGGTTCTCTATTTGTAAAATGGACTCTTGCACATTGATCATTCCTTTACACACGGCGTTTGATACCATATTTCTCTGAAAGGGCTTCTCCTAGTAAATTAAAGAGGACGACGACAGCCATGATGACAAGACCTGGATACAGCATCAACTGAGGATTCGTTTGAATATACGATTTCCCTTCATGGATCATCGCTCCCCATTCAGGCATAGGAGGCTGAACGCCTAATCCGAGAAAGGACATCGCTGAAATGTCCATAATTGCCCAGCCCATTTCGAGTGTGCCAATGACCGCGAGTGGCGGCAGGACATTTGGAATCATATGCTTTCTCATGATGTTCCAGTGGGATGTTCCGCTAATTTTCGCAGCAGCAATAAAGTTCTGTTCTTTTAAACTTAGCACCATCCCTCGGAAGACGCGAGCATAGTATACCCACTGCACAAGCATCAAGGCAAGCACTACTTGAGAAAGTCCAGGACCGAAGATGCCGACTAATCCGAGGATCAGCACTAGGTTCGGGAATGCCATGATCCCGTCGCAGATTCTCATTAAGACGTGATCGATCCAGCCACCTTTGTAACCTGACAACAAACCAACGATTAACCCAATCAATAAAGAAGAGAGAAAGATTAATAACGCACAGCCTAGTGAAACACGTGCACCATATAAAATTCGAGATAAATTGCATCGGCCTAATTGATCTGTCCCAAGAGGATACTCCCACGAAGACCCCTTTAGCTTCATCGCTAGATTGACAGCCGCCGGATCATGTGGAGCGATCCACGGCGCACATATTGTCACAATCAGCAATAGACCAAGGAGCACCACGCAGATCGAGATCAGCTTTTGATGAGAGAAGAGATTTTTTCCTTTTGTCATCATGTCTGGCGGCCTTCCTTTCTGGAAATACGGGGGTCAATGATCAGCTGAAGTAAGTCCACAATCAAGCTGCTCAAGATAAAGATACATGCTGCCATGAGGACATAGAATTGAATGACCGGCAGATCCCGGTTAAAGATCGCTTCAATAAAGAAACGCCCAAACCCTGGCCATGAAAAAACTGCCTCTACGATAATGGTTCCTGTCAGCAGCTTGCCAAGATTCACCCCAAGCCCTGTCAGCATTGGCGATATCGCGATTCTCAATACATGCTTGAACATGATCGACCGTTCCTTTAATCCTCTGATTCTCGCATATTGAACAAACGGCTCTTGAAGCGCCTCACTCACACTTGATCGTAATAGCCTTGTATACATCGCAATTAAAGGGACGGCCAGTGTGACCGACGGCAGGATGAGATGCTCCCATGTTCCCACCCCTTCTACCGGTAGAAGATCGAGCTTCACTGAAAAAAAGAAGATGAGCAAATACCCCAAGACAAACGTAGGGATAGATGCTCCTAAGAAAGAAATGAGCCGGCTCACATGATCAACGATGCCATTTTTCCTCATGCCGCTGAAAAAGCCGAGTGGAATGCTGACACAAATTGCAATCAGTAGACTAGTCAGCGCCAATTGAATCGTCGCTGGTATTCTATAGATCACCTCATTGAGCACAGGCTGGTTGGACATATATGACTTGCCAAAATCAAGATGAATGACTTTTTCAATGGTGTGAAGATACTGCATATAAAACGGTTGGTCTAAACCAAATTCACTTCGTTTTTGCGCTAATATTTCATCCGTTGGCTGGATATGAGCCGCTGCTAAATATGCCTCAGCCGGGTCAACTGGCGAAAGGTGAATCATACCAGTCGTGAAAAGAGTGGCTAATAAAAATACAGGGATGATTGATAGCATGCGTTTGACGATATAGCGGCCCATTTCCTAACCTTCCTTCTATTACTTCAGCTTAATACCTGTGAATGGATGTTCGTCGCGATTTGCTGGGAACTCAAAGTCCTTCACATTTTTTTGATAAACGGCTGTCTTTTTAAAATAAGAGATTGGCACAATTGCCCCTTGATCCTGTAATGAAGATAAGACAGACGAATAAAGTGCTTTTCGTTTGTTTTCATTGGTTGTTGATGGAATTTCGCTCATTTCTTTGATCAGCTTGTCCTTATTTGGATAGGCTGAGATGGCTTCTTTGAATCCAAAACCATCTGATGAGACGACGTTCATAAATGTATGCGGATCATATGGCGCTCCGTAGTTGCTAAAGAAGTTCATATCAAACTTATTAGCTTTAAAGCGCTGCACCTGTGTTGCCAGTTCCACACCTTCAAGTTTGACACCAACGCCAATGGCACCCCATTCTGCTTGAAGCGTCTCAGCCATCGCTTTTTGAATCGATTCTGCTGAATCATACATCATACTAAATTCAAGCGTTTTTCCATCTTTTTCACGAACGGTTTTTCCTTTTGGTAGTGTCCAGCCTGCTTCATCCAGCAATGCTTTCGCTTTGTCTACATCATATTGGAACGACTTCACCTTAATATCAGATGTGTAAGGCATGTTGGTCGGCAATATGTGATCTGCTTCATCCTCTAAGCCAGAGGTGACACCTTCTACCATTGATTTCTTATTGATCGCATATTGAAGGGCATGTCGCACTTTCTCATCTGACAGCTGATCGACTTTTGTGTTCATGACAAGCTGTCTCGTTGCTACAGGCTCTGACATTTTTGTTTCATACTTACCGCTCGCCTCTAACTGTTTGTAGGCATCCAGGCTAATGGTTCCTTCTCCGTAAAGGATGTCTACATCACCTTTTTCAAATGCCATGACTCTCGTTTCCGCATCTGGGATGACCTTGACTTTGATTTCTTTGACCTTTGGTTTTTCTCCCCAATAATGATCATTTCGTTCGAAAATGGCATAGTCATCTTTTTGATATGTTTTTAATACCCAAGGGCCTGTCCCCACTGGTTTTTCAATTCCTTTTGACGTATCACCGTTTTTAGGGAAGCCTGCTTCGCCTAAGAAACGAACCGGGCGGACAACGGCTAATTCTTGAACAGTTGGATAATATGGCTCTGTTAATGTGAGTTTAAACGTTTTCTTGTCTACTGCTTCTGTCTTTTTGATCTTTTTTATCACACCTAACCAGCTATGTATATCCTTGTTTTTTAAGATGGAATCAAAGTTCTTTTTCACAATGTTTGCATTAAACTCAGATCCATCTGAAAATGTCACTTTGTCTCTTAGATGGAACGTGTACACCTTGCCATCCTTTGACACATCCCATGATTTCGCTAATTCAGGTTTTAGCTTTCCATTCTTTTGATAGCTGACCAATGGCTCATAAATCATTGATTGCGCGAACAATTGTGATGGGTTGTATACGTGCGGATTCATTTCGCCAATATCTCTCGGCCAAGCCATCGTGATCATGTCAGGATGATCCTTGTTTCCATCTGCCCCATTGTTTGCTTGAGAACAGCCTACTAATAAAAAGATAAGCAGGAAAGGGATGACTGTATTTATTTTAATTTTCGGAAAAAATTGACTCCTAATAAACATAAGATGTTCCTCCTAATTGATGCTGATAATCATTTTCATTTTAAGGAGGAAGGACCCCGTTGTCAATATCATATTTAAAACGAATTGACAATAAATAAACCTATTTATTCCACAAATTGATGAATTTGATAAAAAGAGAGGCAGGCTGCTTACGAGTGAGCAGCCTGTGAAGAGGTGAAGGTTTTTTCTCGCAGGGCATGACGAAGTGTGTCAATGATACGATCCTGTTCAGCGTCTGTCATACTTGTTCCAGAGGGGAGACAAAGCCCTGTTTCAAATAACAATTCAGATACGGGAGTGCCTTTCGCCGCTGAATAAAAGGGACAATCACGAAAGAGCGGCTGTTGGTGCAGCGGCTTCCATACACGCCTTGCTTCAATCTGTTCTTCTTCTAGTGCAGCAATGATGTCCACTGGAGAGGTTCTTTTATCGCGATCAATGGTCAATGTCGTCAGCCAGCGGTTGGACTTGGTGTCTTGATATTCAGGCATGAAATAAAGACCCTCTACTTTAGATAACGCATCCTGATACCGCTTGAAAATGCGGCGCTTTTGTTCAACACGCTCGTCCAATATTTCCATCTGAGCAATCCCGACGCCTGCTAGCAGGTTGCTCATGCGATAGTTGTATCCTATTTCTTGATGCTCATAATGCATCGCGCGCTCTCTTGCCTGTGAAGCGAGAAAGCGGCAGCGTTCGATCGCAGCTTCATCATTACTCACAAGCATTCCGCCGCCTGATGTTGTAATGATTTTATTGCCATTAAACGAATAAATGCCGAACCTGCCCATTGAGCCGCTTTTTTTTCCTTTATATAGAGCACCTAACGATTCAGCCGCATCCTCAATGACTGGCACATCATATGCTTCACACAACGCCAGGATCTCGTCCATTTTTGCGCTTTGTCCATATAAATGCACGACAATGACTGCACGGGGTCTTTTTCCAAGTCGTTTTGATTCCACAAAGGCTTTCTCTAAAGCAAGCGGGCACATATTCCATGTATCCCTTTCAGAATCAATAAAAACGGGCGTGGCTTGTTCATATAAAATCGGATTTGCAGTTGCCACAAATGTGAGGGTGGAACAAAAGACAATGTCCCCTTTTTCAACGCCAATAAGCTTTAATGCGAGGTGAATTGCTGCTGTTCCAGAAGATAAAGCCGCTCCTGCATTCACTCCTGCATAGCGCGCGACTGCCTGCTCAAATTCATTCACAAGAGGTCCAAGCGGTGCAATCCAATTACTCTTGAAAGCTTCCTCTATTTTCAAATACTCTTTTCCGCTGATATGCGGTGGTGATAAGTAAATCCGTTTTCTTTCTTGCATCATTTCCCACCCTCTCTCCGATCTTTGATTTCTATTGCAGGAACGCCTACAGCGACTTTCTGATCGTGTATATCTCTTGTTACTGCGGCTCCTGCGCCAATGATTGTCCAGCTTCCGATTGATGTCCCGGGTATCACAATAGCACCTGCCCCAATATGGGTTCCCATTCGTACAGACACACAACCAGTTAACACTGCTCCCGGTGACAGATGGACAAATGATTCGAGTATACAGTCATGCTCTACGATAGATCCTGTGTTGATAATCGCATGTTCACCGATTACTGCATCGGCTTGAACTACTGCCCTTGCCATTACGACAGCTCCTCTTCCAATGACCGCTGATGGACTTACGACCGCCTGTGGATGGATGAGTGTGGAAAATGCCGTGTTTTCAAAGGAGAGGCGTTCCTTTACTAACTGTCTGCTCTCATTTTGTCCGATCGCAATCAGCCATTTCATATGTGGCATTGTCTCTCTCAGCTGTTGACTCACGGAGATCGGTCCATACAAGATACTGCTTTGAGTCGTAGTCTCTTCAAATTGATCATCTAATACGGCACATAATGAGTAATCGGGATGGGCAGCAATCATTTCTTGAATGACTTTGCTATGCCCGCCAGCCCCAATTAAACCAATCGGTTGCTCTTTACATATCGGTTCCTTTGAATTTTTCAGCTGTGGCATGATGCGGCTGCTGCACCCCCTCTGTTTTGATGACTTTCAGCAAGGTCATCCATAAAATTTTCATATCAAGCCAAAACGATTGATGCTCGACGTACCAGAGGTCATAAGTGAATTTCTCCTCCCAGGAGATCGTGTTCCTTCCATTCACCTGTGCCCATCCAGTAATGCCAGGCTTGACAAGATGGCGCCTTGCTTGCTCCTCTGTATACATCGGTAGATATTCCATCAGAAGCGGCCTTGGTCCAACGAGACTGAGCTCTCCTTTTAGGACATTGACTAGCTGCGGCAATTCATCAAGACTGAGCTTGCGAATCAAGGCGCCGGTTTTTGTTAATCGAAGATGATCTGGCAGGAGCACCCCGTGCTCGTCACGTTCATCGGTCATCGTCCGAAATTTATATAGCATAAATGGCCGGCCATACAGACCAGGCCGCTTCTGCCGAAACAACACAGGCGTCCCAATTTTCCACCGAATCAGTCCATAAAGCAGAAGAAAAAGAAGACTGCCTGCGATGAGCAGCGTCAATGCCACCATCACATCTAACATTCTTTTCATCATGAAATCTCCTTTTCTCACTAGCGGGAAACAGCTTGTTTTACCTTATGCACCAGCTGTTGCCGCTCTCGTTTTGTTCCTGCAAATTGATACAAGTAGCCCATATAAAGAAAGAAACATAGACCGCCAATACAAAACAGCTCCCACCAGGACGTCACGTCATAAATCGCTTGAATTCCTGCACAGACGCCCCAAATCATGAGCGCTCCTGCAAGTGGAACCATCGTATGTTTGTAAAAGATGGTGCGTTTCTGATTCGTGATGCGGGCCGTATAAAATGGCAGAAACACAATATTTTTGATCAATAAAACAATCGCTCCCGCTGATGCAATGCCGTATAAACCAAGCTGAAGCGTATGAGTCAATCCATAGGCAAAAAGTACATTGGATACACCTAATATGAGCGTGACCACCGCTGGAACCTTCAATCGATTAAAAGCGGTCGGCACATATGTCAGCGGTAAAAACATCAAGGTCAAGCATAAATAAGCAGCATGAATCATAAGAAGCCATTTCAGCTCTTCAAAGGCAGGTCCAAGCCATAAAAGCATGAGCGGACCGGCAAGTCCTCCTAGCAGAGCGGCCGGAAACGCGACAAATAATCCGCTCCACTTAATGGCACTGGCTGCATATTGAATGAGACCTTCTTCATCTTGATTCGAGTAAAATTTCGTAATCGTTGGGGCAAATACAACCGCCAATGTCCCTGCGAGTGTGCGTAATAATAATGGAAATTGTAATATCGCCGCATACTGTCCCGTCGCTTCCGCTCCAATGAGCAGATTCGTCATCAATAAATCAATCTGTAAAAATAGCAAAATCCCCATTTGCTCAAAAGAATGCCAGACCCCTGATCGAACAAGTGTGAGACTAGAAGATAGTGAAACGTGCCGCCACTTAAACGAAAACCAAGGGATGAGTTTTTTAAAATAATAGATACCAATTCCCATAGCCCCCAAGCTTCCTATCACAGCCGCAAGTGGAATATGCCAGATGGCGGGTGCCATCCATGTAAACAGCAGCACAATCATCAGTGCCCTCAAAAACATTTGAATGGTCTGACCAATACTTGATACATATAACTTATTCGCATAAAACGGCGCAGCCCCAATGCCGGACATGACAAAATTGAGCATAAATAAAAGACCTCCTAATATAAAGGCGGTCTGTGTGTCCTTGGCGAGATCATCAGGCACATGAAGCCACTCTACCAGCTGGCGGGACATGAACAGACAAAACAAAAAAAGGCTAATCGATAAAAAAATGGAACTGACGAAATAAGATGAGAGATAGCGCTGCGCCTTCTCCATTTCTCCTTTATGAGCCGCCACAGAAAAAAAGCGCACCACCACAGCACTTAATGACGCCGTAATAACCGATAAATAGTTGATCATATTTTGCGTCAGATGGATTAAGCCGAATGCTTCGACTCCAAGTGTATGAACGATATACGGTGTTAAACAAACAGACATAAGCATCATCAAGACAAACGTCATGATGTTTGCACTGGCATTGTAAAGAAACGCTCGATTCATTTTGATTTCACGCAGCGTGTAAAAGCCTTCATCCAGCTTCCTCTCCCTTTTGTCTGCTCGTTTTCATCAGCTGATGAATCGCCTCTTTCACAGACGCCTCATTCGGTTCTTTTAATAGCGTCAAAAACGGAAGATGAGCCACCCATTCATACCCTTCCATCACCTTATGATCAAACGACCTGAGGACAACACACGGTGTTTGCGTAATCGCACAAAAAATCATGCCGTGAAGCCGGTCTGTCACGACGACCTGCGCCTTACTTAACTCTTTCCATAAAGCAGATAATTCATCTAAGCGAGTCGTTCGATCCACTCGTTTGCCAATTGTCGTTGTGATCAAACCGACTTGATCATATGTCTCTTGAATATGCTGCTTTAGCTGCCGCCGCTCCTTTTCAGTGAGATACGCTTCCTTATCCTCTCGCAAACAAAGTAAAACCCCTTCACGTTTTTGTTCCTTGTTTGATTCATCTAATGTCAGCACCATATCAGGCTGTTTCCACACATCTTGATCAGGGAAGTGCTGCTTCATCCAAGTGTAGGTTGTTTGATCTCTTGCCATGAGAAGCAGCCTTGGATGATGTTTGTATGTTTGAATGGCGCGGCGTTCCTCTCTTTTTCCTCTCTTTGTTTCTGTAAAATGGGCAGTGGCCGGCAATTGAATCACCGGATAGGACTTGAAGGTTTTCATGATAAATTGTCTCGTCCATTCTTCATAACGGTATAAGTCCCCCATATTGCCCCCACCGATGATACAGACGATATCTTCTGGGTGCCGCATACGCTTTAACGGACGGGCGAGGCGATAGATCTCCTTCATGTCCACTTCCATGATGTCGTAGGCGGGAAAGTACTCTTTTAAAAAACAATAACTCGCATAGGCAATCGCATGATCCCCTAAATTATCATGTCCTGGCAGCAGCGTGAGAATGATTTTCTTCTGATGACTCCGCTCTGGCAGGCTTTGGCGGCTCAGTCGATATTCAAGCGGATATTTAACCTTTAAGAGCAGCCACTCTGCGGCGTGCGCCTTCAATTGCTGCAATGTCAATCTCATCACCCCTATTTCCTTGTTTGATATTCGATCCATTTTTGATAGCTAGAAGCGGCGGCAGACAGCGGATAAACCAGCCGGCACTTCGCAAGGAATAAAATCATTCGCTTTCGAGCGGTGAGCTTCGATGGTTCCACTTGTTTGACAGCATGCTGAAAAGCCTCGTGTGTCACCATTTCCCGCATGTGATCAAGCTTTTCCCGAAGAGAGAGTGCATTTTGGCTCTTCCATTCGTTGAGCATACAATGAAGGGTATGATTGACAATAAAAAAATCAAGTGCCTTTTCATACAGAGAGATGTCATCATATTCTGTCAAAAACAAGCGCTGCGCATGATAAAAGGTTAGTCCATGATGAAAATACTGCTTCTGATATCGCTGCACAATAGAAGACAGATGAACCCGGTAGTAATAAAGAGGTTCATGAACAAAGGCAATGCCGCGTGATAAAGAAAAACAGCGCAGCGTCACATATTGATCTTCTATGTTCTCAAGTTCCCCCCGCAGCGGAAATCGAATGTGATGTTCTTCGATAAAGGCACGTCGATACAGCTTATTCCATGAGAACCCCGTAATGTCTCCATGCAATAACGCTTCAATTAAACTCGTTTTTTCGGCCGACCGCTCGGCTAAAAACGTCGTTGGTATGGTTCGCTTTGACTGTTCAAATTGAATCCAGTACTCACTGACAACTAGATCTGCGCCGGTCATTTCAGCTTTTTCATACAAGGCTTCGCAGTAATGAGGCGCTAGAATATCATCTGAATCAACAAAGGCAATATACGTGCCCTTTGCTTCTTCGATGCCCCGGTTCCTCACAGCGCCTAACCCTTGATTGGTTTGATGAATGACCCGAAACCGCTGATCTTGCGAAGCAAATGCTTCAAGATATTCTCCGCTATGATCTGTAGATCCATCATTTACGAGAATGACCTCTATATTTGAAAAACTTTGATCTGCAATTGATTGAAGGCATTGCTCCACATACTGACTCGTATTGTAGACTGCGACCAATAGACTGATAGCTGGCATTACAACATGCCCCACCTTTCTCAAAATCTACTTTGTAAATATCGTCCTGTACGGTAACACAGATGAATCGAACGGCATCAGCATGATGCTGTACAGAATATAACAAACAGCAATCCCTACATAGATAAAGACATTAGACCGCTGATCAAAAATGCGTGTGAAATACGGCAGTAAAATAAGCTGATACAAGCCAAAATAAATGTGAAATCTTGCATAAATGACATCCTTTGTGGCAAGGATCCCAAACAAGAAACCGAGCAAACAAAAATTCACAACGTAATCACTCTCAGGCGTCAGCTCACGAAGCCGTTTTCGATAAAGAAAAGCAAGCAAAAGCGGCAAAATCAATACACCGATTTTTGTCACATTCATTCCATTTGTATTCGTTGTAAGCCATTCCTCGTAATGCCCATACGAACTGCCTTGCAGCATCACGACAAACACGGAAACAAATCGGTCATAAAGAGCGGTTAACCCTAAGAAAATCATGCATAAGACCAGCATCATCCATGACCACGATTTTGTTCTCACGATAAAATACACAGGAATCATGATAAGAGCCGATGAATGAAACAATGAACATACGAGGACAAGCGGAAAATACAATTTCCACTGACCATTGATCACAAGACGGATGGCGTAAAAAAGAACCGCCGCCACCATATACTGACGCATGCCATTAAACGAAGCGTAATAATGAAAGGTGCCGAGAAAAAGCAGCATACTCAGCTCAAAGGGACGGCCATATTGAATGAGCGTCTTGATGATAAAAAAATAAGTGATCGCCCCAACCGAGATATACATGATTTGCGAATCATGGGACAGTTGATTGAGCATCCATAAAATAAATGTAAATCCTGGGTCAGTGGCCGCCTTGTCCACACCAAATCCGAAGATGTGCCAAGGCTTTTCATAATTGACGGAGAACTCATACATCTGTCCATATGTGACAAAATCGGTTCCTACTTTGTACCGAATACCAGCGACAATACAAAGAAACAAAAACGGAAATAACACGAGAATCTTGTTAGGCCGCCATCCGCTTTGAATGGTATCATCACGCCTGCCGTAAAATGCGGCAAAGCTCGACCATAAATAGACCATGATCATGTTCACCAAATATACCGCCATCTGCCATTCCTTCCTTACAGTCCATATCCACTCATCACACGTGTGATGTTCTGTTTGACATCAAACCCTCTTTGTTCAAGCTGGGACGTAATGGTTTCTTGAAGAGGAGGCTCTGCATGATACGCTTCAAGCACCGCCTTCATCCATTCATGCGCGGAATCCCGTAGCGACATTCTTTTCACAAGACCGCAGCCTAAATCTACTTCCTCTGTAATATGATCTGAAATCACACAAGGCAATCCAGATGCCTGTGCTTCCACTAAAACAAGCGGAAGGCCTTCAAACAAGGAAGGCATGACAAAAACATCAAATGCTTTCATATATTCTGGAACGTCCGATACGACGCCTGTAAAGACAATGTTGTCTAACAAACCGGCCTTCTCCGCATATGATTCAACCACCTGCCTCAGCGGTCCATCCCCTACAAGGACGAGCTGAAATGAGACCCCCTGCTTCTTTAAGGTCTGTGCCAGTTCCATAAAAAAAACGTGATTTTTTTGTTCATGAAAACGGCCAATATGACCTATCACCATACTCTTTTCCTGAAGACCCAGCTGCTTTTTGATCTTCACCTTTTCTTCTGGATCAGGCTGAAAGAAAAGGGATAAATCAATCCCATTCGGCAGCACCTCAACCTGTCCATTCTTCATTTTTTTCTGCCCAAATAAAAAGGAGCCGGCATCCTCACCGCATGCAACAAGCTTTGTAGAAAATGCAAAAATCAGCCGGCGAAACCCTTTGAGCATCATATGGTCTACCCAATTTGGCGACTGTTTCCAAGCTGTATTATGCGAATGACAAATCCGCACCTTCACACCCGCCAATTTCGCAGCAAGGGCAGAGAAGCCTGTTTGAAAATCTGTATGAGCATGCACTGCTTGATACGGTCCTGTTCGTTTGATCGTCTTTGTCAAAGTTCTAACAAATGCCAAAGGAGAGGAAGCCCCAATACTCGGGACATAAAAGATACGTCCTCCGAGCCTCTGAATTTCCTCATCATAATCACAGACCTCCTTCCGGTGGGTAATGAAGTCAAATTGGAGGACATTTCTATCGAGTGCACGATAGATGTTCATGATCATCGTTTCAGCTCCGCCGCGGTTCATCCCGCCCACAATATGAAGTACACGCTTTGGCTCACTCATCCCGAATCGGCCTCCTTTTCAACAAAGACGCCTCCAGCTTCCGCTGGTGATAAAATTTCATGATCTTCGGTGATAAACAGGCACGGACCACCGGCTTTAGCGCAAACAAATAATGAACCGGCGGCAATTTTAATAACCAGCATGCTTTTAAAACGAGCCAAGCATTATCTATCGAATATTGAAACTTACGACGCTGAAAAGCCGCTTCATCCTCTCTCACAAGGTATAACGGCTCTTGTAAATTAAAGCCTTTTCTCCCCGCAGCAAAAAAACGGATCCACAGATCAATATCTTCCATCCGTCTCGTTGTTTTCACAGAGCGATATCCATTTAAAGCCTTGTACGCAGCCACCCTCATCATAATGGTTCCATGACAAAAAGGCGTCCCTCTTGCCAGCACTTTTCGATCAGGCTCTGAAATCAGTGTACGTACACCTTTTGTACCCGATTCATCAAACACGGTCATCGCCGTCCCGACCACATCATATTCAGGATGTGATTCAAGGAAATGCACCTGTTTTTCTAAACGATCAGGTACTGATATATCGTCGCCATCCTGCCTTGCAATCAAGTCTCCCCTCGCTTCAGCTAGACAGCGATTCAGACTGGCAGCGAGTCTTTGATTATGCTCATTGCGGATAAGGCGAATTCTTTCAGGTTCTCGTTTTATATAGGACAGCACTTTTTCATAGGTGCCGTCTGTTGATGCGTCATCACATATGATGAGCTCCCAGTTGTCATATGTTTGATGAAGAATGGATTCAATACTTTCTTCTACTGTGTCTTGGCAATTGTAGACGCCCATGATGATAGACACCTTTGGCTTATGCATGCTCACATCACCTTCTCTGCTTGATCCATGTAAGTTGTATAAATTTCTTCCATAGCACTCACCGTCTGCTCCTGTGCAAATGCATGGGCTAAGGAGCGCCCCGCTTTTCCCATGAGGGGCAGCTGATCTCTTTTGTGATAAAGCTGGTGCAAATATTCAGCCAAATCATTCACATCATGCGGTTTGACTAAAAAACCATTCACGCCATGTCTGATCAGCTCACAGTGCCCTCTATTCTCTGTTGCAATGACCGGCTTTTCCGCAGACATCGCTTCAAGCAGATTCATGCCGAGCCCTTCTCTTAAACTAGTCGACACACATACATCACTCAAATGCATCCATTCCTCAATTTGTTTGTAAAAACCAGCAAAGTGGACATGCTTTTCAAGATGGAGTTCGTGAACCAGCTTTTCATACATCGGCCTCCTTGCCCCTTCCCCGGCAAACACGATCTTCACATTTGGTATTTTCCTATATAGCTGGGCACATGCTTTGATGAGCATTCCTTGGTTTTTATTCGCATTTAATTCGCCAGCACACAGCACAATAAAATCTTCTGAAGAAAAGCCATGGACTGTACGAAGACGCTGCTTCTCTTTTTCATTAACTGGTGCAAATCGTTTCATATCCACACCCATACCAGGAACATAATAAACAGATGTCCGCTCTTTTGATAGATGATCTGCTCTTTTAAAATCCTCTCCATTAATGGTGATCAGAGCGTCTGTATGGCGGGCGAGCCACCGCTCAATCGGATAATAGAGCAGCCAGTTTTGAAGCGGCGCTCCTTGCCAAAAGTGAAAGCCATGTGCTGTGTAAAGAACCTTCGTCCCTTTTTTGCGCGCGCTTTTGGCTGCAAGTCTGCCAATCACACTTCCCATTGGTGTGTGGCAATGGATGAAGTCGTAGTGCTCTTTCGCTAACAGCTTCTTCAGCTCCACATACGCAAACCGGTTGTGCACATGAAAAGGAGATCGCTGAATCGGAATCGAGTGCGCTTGATCCACATAGGGAAGCTCCAGCTGACCATTTGCCGCTGTATGCACTTCCCATCCTTGTTCCTGAAACCACCGGAAATACGGAAGGTGAAATGCCTTAAAATGATAATCAACCGTTGCGCAAAACAAGACTTTTTTCTTCATCAGCAAGCGCTTCCCCCTCTCTTTTCATCTGTTCAGACAACAAATCATCCGATTCGATGGCAACAAACAATGCTTCTCTCATTTGCTCTTCACTCATCATGTCAAATTCATGGATAAAGCGGTTCAGCACATATGGGTCCCCGTCCAGCGCATGGCCGATATGAATTTTCGGGAAAATTTGTTCCTGTGCTTTTTCATGCTGGTTGAGTAGTTCCTCATACATTTTCTCCCCAGGACGAATGCCTGTGAACGTAATCGGAATCTGGTCTGTGGTGTAACCTGAGAGGTGAATGAGGTTTTCTGCGAGGTCAACAATTTTCACTGGCTCCCCCATATCTAATACGAAAATCTGTCTTCCTTCCGCCAAGGCACCCGCCTGAATAACAAGTCTTGATGCTTCTGGAATGGTCATAAAATATCTTGTCATGGCTGGGTGTGTGACCGTGACCGGACCGCCTTGTTCGATCTGTTTCTTAAAAATTGGGATGACGCTTCCCCTGCTTCCGAGTACATTTCCAAACCGAACCGCGACAAATTTTGTGTCACTGCTTGCCCCCATTTGCATGATCAGCATTTCAGCAAATCGCTTTGTGGCGCCCATCACATTGGCAGGATTGACCGCTTTGTCAGAGGAAATGAGGACGAATGTTTCAATGCCATGCTCATGTGCAGCTTCTGCGACATTTTTTGTCCCGATAATATTGTTTTTCACTGCTTCTTTTGGACTGATCTCCATGAGCGGGACGTGCTTATGTGCCGCAGCATGATAAATCATATCCGGCTGAAACTGACCAACGATTTCACTCATTTTCTGTTTATCTTGGATATCCGCAATTTGCGGATAGAGACTGATGGTATCCCCATACATTTCTTTCAGCTCTAGTAAAATAGAATGAATGCTAAATTCTCCATGTCCCACAAGCACTATCGCTTGAGGAGCAAACACACAAATTTGACGACAGATTTCTGATCCAATCGATCCGCCTGCCCCTGTGACCATGATGGTTTTCCCCTTTAAATGGACAGATAGACGGCTTGAATCTAATTGAATTGGTTCTCTACCTAATAAATCCTCTGGCTGTACATCTCGTAATTGATTCAGCGCATGGGTTCCTTTTAAAATCTGCTCCATCTCCGGCATGATCTGCGTTTTAACCCCAGTCGCTACGCATTCTTTATAAAGCCCTTTTAAGGTATGGCTGCTTTTGGACGGAATGGCGATGATGATCTTTTGAATATCCATCATCACAACAGCTGTTTGAATCTGTTCTTTTCCCCCTAGAACAGGCAGTCCCATGATTTCAAGCTTATGCTTCGTCTTGTTATCATCTATGAAGGCGACTGGTTCAATATGTACATCACTCGATTGCTGTAGCTGACGAACGATGATCGTCCCAGCTGATCCGGCGCCAATGATTAATGCCCGCTCCTTTTCTACCTGCAGCCGCTTTGCCCCATCATGAAATAGCCGGGACGCCATTCGAGATGAGCCGATGAATAATACGTGAAAAAGCCATACGATGAATAAAAAACGGAAGGGCCATGTCTGCACGAAGAGGTACAGCATTGCCATTGAAAATAAAAAAGAACATACAAAGGTCTTCATTAAAGAAAATAGCTCTCTTACCCCTGTATAAGCCCATACTTGCTTGTACACGTGAAAAATATACGAAAACAAATGGTGCCCAATGAGTAGACTGAGCGAAGAAATGACGAGCATTTCAAATGTATAAACAGTTAACGCCGCTTCTTGGACAAATTGAAAACCAAAAAAGACAGCCACTAAGATGAGATATGAATCTAGTGCCACGATGATTGATAATCTTTGGGCGTAAGTCAACGCTCCTCCCCCTTTTTAAAGCATCACTATTCTTACGTAAAATGGGCATCAAACCCGTCCTCACATCCCACTATTGATGACGAGCATCTAAGGCATTGGTCATGCCCACAGCAGGATCGAGTGCCTCCATTGTTAAAGATTAGGAGACATCACCTATCAATCTTGTTAATACATATACAGCCTTCCCTTTTTCTCTTTCTTGCCATTTAGCATAGCCCCAAGCAGTTTACCTGTTGTCCCGTCTAACACTTCTTTTGATTTCTTCACCGCAGCTATCTTGGTTTTGCCGCTTAAGACAACAAGAATGCTTCCATCTGTCCGGTTCGCCAGGATCTTTGCATCGGCTACTGGCAGAAGCGGCGCAGAATCAACAATCACCATGTCATATTGCTGTTCAATTTCATAAAAAAGTTGCTTCATGACAGGTGAGGAGAGCAACTCAGCTGGATTCGGCGGAATGGTTCCACTCGGAAGCAGCTCTAAATGTTCAATAGGTGTGGGTAAAATAGCTTCCTCCAAGCTGCAATTATTTAATAGCACATTGGTCAAGCCCGTGTGATGACTCAGGTCAAAATATTCATGAACAACCGGATTTCGCAAATCAGCATCCATTAGCAGCACCCGCTTTTTCTGCTGTGCAAAAACAGCTGCTAGATTTGCAGCCGTAAATGATTTCCCTTCCTTCGGCAAGGAGGATGTCACCAATATGGATTTCAGCCTTGTTTGGATTGATGTGAATTCGATGTTCGTTCGGATCGTACGAAATTGTTCTGCTATGACAGAGTGAGGATCTAATACAGAAATACAGGATAAATCTCTCTTTTCTCTTTTCTTTCTTTTAAAGATCAATGTTCTGTCCTCCCGTTATGACGGACTGCTTGTCTTTTTTTGCCCTCCTGTCTGTCTGCATCCGATAGACGCTGCCGAGCGACGGCAATCCGATCTCTTCTCTTATTTGATGTGTTCGTTTTACAGTATCATCGAGTAGGTTCATTAAGAAAATGAGTGTTACCCCCCCTAATAAAGAGGCGCCTAGTGCCAGTACGATATGAACGAATTTTCTTGAATTCATAAGAATCGTATTGGACAGCTTGGCTTCAGACAAAACATTAATGCGATCCATATTCATGGTTTTTTTGATTTCTTCTTGCAACACCTCTGTTGCAGTATTCGCAATGGCAACTGCCTTTGCGCGATCCTCATCTTGTACAGAAATATTGATGACCTCAGACTCATTTTCTGTACTTGTGGCAATTTTGTGTTTTAATCCTTCAGCTGATTCTGTAAGGTTGAGTGTTTCTTTTACTTTTTCAATGACGATCGGACTTTTTAATAAAACTTGAAAGGTACGTGTATATTGAAGGTTCATCTGAATATCGTTTAAGTTCGCTTGTGCGTCATTGCTGCGTTTATGAACAAGAATTTGAGTGGTTGCCTGATATACAGGAGTCGAGACATAGAACTGATAGTAGGCTGAAATGCCCGTTACGATCAGGACAATCAGGATCAGAAGGGCCATTTTCTCTTTAATGACAGAAAACAGCTGCTTAAAACCTATAATCTCATTCATAGATACCTCCCGATTTCATCATAAAAAGGTTATATATGGTTTCTTTTTGTTAATGATTGGATTATAAAAGATAATACCCGCAAAGAAAAATGTCATAATAGGTCTTATAGTTCTTTTTAAAGAACGAAATCGTTCGTTTTCTTTTGTTTACTTCCTAATTCTTACGTTTTTGAATTTTATAAAGAACAATTTATTTCTTATAATGAACGAAAAGGTCGCAGTACGATTCGCCAGGGAGAAGGGATGATCGAATGATAGGAAAGGTGATACGCATTTACCGAAAGAGGAAAGGATACTCCATTCAGCAGTTGGCTGAAGATGCCCATGTTTCTAAATCGTATTTGAGTAAGATTGAGCGTGGTGTCCACAGAAATCCATCTGTCCAGTTTTTAAAAAAGGTATCCTCTTCGCTAGAGATTGATTTACAAGAGCTATTTGATGCAGAGACGTTGATGTTTCATGACTCTGAGAGTGGTGAACACGAATGGCGGGAGCATATCGTCAATGCCGTCCAATCCGGCATGCCAAAAGAAGAACTCTATCAGCTGCTCCAAACGTACCGAAAGAAGCAGGAAGAAAAGACGTTACATGTCACTCATAGAAAGTTGACGGATTCGAATATAACAGAGTGGAAGCGTCTGATGAGTGAGGCGAAAGCTATCGGCTTAAGCATTGAGGAAGTAAAAGCATTCCTCGCCAACATGGGAGAACGACGGGCGTAAGCCTTTCAGGAAGAGTCAAATTGCGGGGAGAAGCGTTTGACGCTTCGCTGAAAAAGAGCCTTTTATCATGAAAAGGCTCTTTTTCCTCTTATTCTGCTTTTTTTGTTCGTGCTTTTTTCGTTATATCATTGTTTTTCCAATAAGCCCAGAGAGATGTAATTCCAAGAAAGGCTAACGTGATGAATTGCTGAATACCTTCTTCATCAATAGGAATTGGGCTTTTTCCCGCAGCGGTTAGCGCACTGTTGACAAGTGCGAGCAAAAGCAGCACAAGCCTTGCGATTGTACCTGCACTAATTTTTTGAACTTCCAACTGTAACCCCTCCCTTTCTTCCGCTTCACGGCCGGTAAGGCTCGTTCTCTCTCATATGTATGCAAAAACCGAAAGAATAGAAGACCGGATCAAAAAAAGAGACATCATGCCTATATAAGGAATGATGCCTGATTTCATCTTATTTTGATGTAGAAAACATCTCTTTCGCTTCATCCAAAGCCATTTTATTGCCTAGTGCTGAGTAATCGAGCCATGGCTGATCGGCAATCGGATAGACTTGATTGTTCTTCACAGCTTTTAGACCCTTCCAAATCGGCGTCTTTTCTAATTGCTTGAATGCCTGCTGCGCTTTATCATCACGGTTCACGACGACAAAGATAGCATCTGCATCATAGTCAGGAAGAACCTCTTGAGAAATCACTTCAAATGGCCGTTTGCTGTCCAGTTTCTTCACCCCATCGACAGGTGTGAGGCCTAAATCCTTGTACAAAATTGGACCCATTGGGCGCTTCATGCTAAATACTCGAAGCTCCTTTGCCGTCACACGGATCGCCATTACTTTTCCGTTTCCAATCTTTTGTTTGATGAGCGATTTGACTTCTTTTGCTTCTTGATTGTAATCCTGAATATATTGATCGGCTTCTTTCTCTTTATTGACGAGCTTGCCGATTTTTTTCAAATGATCACGCCAAGTGCCGTTATTTAAATCAAACACTTCCGTTTTGGCGATTTTCTTATATTTCGATAAATCTTGTCCAGCTAGTTCTTCATCAACGTAAATAACATCTGGTTGTAATGCAAGCAGCGACTCCATATCAGGATCGACTGCGATGCCCAGCTTCTTCGTACCACTCAGCTGCTTCTTCGCATGTGGAAGGAAATCTTTTAAATCCCCTCCTACAACAGAGCCTGCTGGCTTGATACCGAGTGCTAATAAGTCATTCGTTAAATGAATAGACAAGGAAGCAATTTTCGGTGTTCCATGATCATTTTGAGTTGTTGTATTCTTTGTTTCCTGTTGACCACAAGCAGCAAGCAAGATAAAACAGAGCGTTAAACCAAGCACAAGTAATTTTTTCATGATGAGTTCCTCTTTCTTGTTTATTTCGTTTTTGCTAATAAATAGAGAAAATAAGGAGCGCCGATAAAAGCCACAACGACACCCGCTGGTATGGCATTTGGGGCAAAGATGGAACGTCCAATTGTATCGGCACTGACCAAAATCAACAAGCCAATCAGCGCACTAACTGGTAAAAAATATTGATGGAGTGAGCCGACAAGCCGCCTTGCCAAATGCGGAGCGACAAGTCCAATAAAACCAATACCGCCTGTCATCGAAACACTTGCACTCGCCAAACCAACAGCTAAGGTCAGCAAAAGGAGACGCTGACGCTGAACACGTACACCTACACTTGAGGCGACAGCATCTCCTAATGTCAACGCATTGAGCGTGCTTGACTGCATCAGCGTAAGCGGTACAAGGCATACAATCCAAGGCAGAAGCGCTAACACATGAATCCAGTCTCTCCCCCAGACATTGCCGACAAGCCATCTTGAAGCAAATGTGTATGTATCTTCATCTAGCTTCAATGACAAAAATAACGTCAAAGCACTGAATCCCGCGGCAACTGCAATTCCTACTAGGATCAGCCGGATGGGAACGAGCCCTTCCTGCCGGTCATACGCCAGAAGCACGATGACCGCTGCCGCAAGAAGCCCTCCGCCAAATGTAAAGAGCGGAATAAGAAGAGAGGGATTGCCTTCTAGTGCGTGGAAATACGTCACAAATACGATTAAGCCAAATGCAGCGCCTGCATTCAGTCCAATAATCCCTGGATCGGCCAGCGGGTTACGAGATAGACTTTGCAAAATGCCTCCCGCAATACCAAGACCAATTCCAGCTAGCATCGTTACCACGATTCGAGGCAGACGATAGTCAAACAGCACCGTTTCACTTTGAAAATCTCCAAAGCCGAATAACGTTTTGACGACTACAAGAGGATTTAGTTTCAGCGTACCGGTATTTAAGCTATACAGCACAACGGCCACACTTAAACAAAACAAAACGACTGTCACAACAAGAGCCCGCTGTTTCTCTCTCATGACAGGTTCCTCCCTTCTTTTCTGGCAATATACAAGAAGAAAGGAACACCGACAAGTGCCACCATCACGCCAATGGCAAGCTCTCGCGGCGGATTAACGGTGCGGCTGGCAAGGTCAGCAAAGACAAGCAGTACCGCGCCTAATATCGCTGACATCGGAATGACGAAACGATAGTTTACACCAACCAGCTTTCGTGCGATATGTGGGATGACAAGACCGACAAACCCAATGGAGCCGACTGCTGATACAGAAACCCCTGCTAATAATACAGCAGCTACCATTCCTAGTATTCGCACTTGTCGCGTTTTCACCCCTAAATTTGCCGCTACATCTTCACCAAGCGACAGTAGCGACAGTGACCGTCCTAATAGCATCGCCCATACGATCACTACGAGAATGACCGGGGCAAGAATTGTCAGCTGCGGCCATTTCACACCTGCCACTCCGCCTGCATACCAAAACGCAAGGTCCTGACTTAAGTCAAAATAAATCGCGATTCCAGAGCTAAGTGCATGAAGCAATGCAGCCACAACGGCTCCTGCTACTGTTAAGCGCAGTGGTGTCAAAACGCCACCAGCCGCACCAATCGCAAAGATCAGCAGCGTACTGAGCACTGCACCAATAAAGGAAAACAACATAAGTGCCGAATAAGGGATTCCTGGGAAAAAAGCAAAACAAAGAGCGACCACGAACATCGCACCGCCATTGATGCCTAAAATCCCCGCATCGGCCAGCGGGTTTCTTGTAATCCCCTGCATGAGCGCACCCGCTACGGCAAATGCCGCTCCAACAAGAGCTGCTCCTAAAACACGAGGAAGTCTTAATTCATGGATGATCTGCTGCTCTGTGACATCTGACTGATAGTCAAATACAGCTGTCCAAACCGTTTGCAGAGACAATGTTTTGGCACCATATGACACAGCCAAAAACATGGCAGCCGCCAAACTAAGGACGGCGAGAAAAAATATCAAAAAGAACAGAATATATGATGATCGTTTTTGTTGAGGTGTTCGCTTATCCTGCAAAATCGGTGTCATCCTTTTCTTCATTAAAAGTCTGTTTGAAAATGAGAATCATAATCATCAAAATTATATCTGCCTGCCTCTCAAAAATCAATGTACACCTTATTTTTTAATTAATGAAGGTATGCAGATGACAGTCTTTGCTCGTTTGAAATGATCTATCATTTTTTCTCATAGTTTAATAGGAAAATAGTTGACATTCCGCCTGAATATCCTCTAAAATGACAAAAGTAAGTCAAATGTTATAAAAATATTACAAACAGATGTCAAACTGATAAAGAATGACCCGTCTTGAGAGGAGATTTGAACGTTGTGTCATTAAAGGGAAAATGGAGTATCGGCCTATTTGCACTTGCGATCGTCATTGGAGTCGTTGCTTTCTTTCAGAATCAACAAGCAAGTGGTACCGAGAAGAAAAATGTAAAGCAGGATACGAACTATAAAAACGTCGAAATCGTCACTCTCGTAAATGACGGGAAATTTATGAGATATGCAGTCAACTATCCTCTTTTTCATCAAAAAGAGCTAGATGACAAGATTCAAAGCTACGCCAATTCAGCTTTAGAGCATTTCAAAAAGACGTTTAGTGAAGCCAAGGACGTCGATGAAAACAAACGCTTTGAACTGAATATTGATTATGATATGGTGCATTATGCGAAGCAGTCGGCTGCTATTCGCTTTACGACTTATACCTATACAGGTCAGCAAAATGGGATCACCAATCATCTCACGATCAACTATGATTTTCAGAAAAAAACCTTTCTTGACACAAAAGATTTATTTCTACCTAAAACCAACTTTTTGAAGAAATTATCCTACATTACATATTCGGAGCTTCAAAAGGACAAAACCTTATCTAAGGATCAGACGCTCCTTCAGAAAGGAACAGCCCCTACTGCTCAAAACTTCAGTCAATTTGCCTTGAAAGAGAAATATGTAGAATTTTATTTCCCAGCATCTCAAGTAGCCGGCGAAGATCTTGGTCCCCAAACACTTGCGATTAAAAAGACGCTGCTGAAAGATATAATGAAGCCAGAATATATGAATAAAACCAAAAATCAAAATGAAATGAAAGAACCAAATCCGAAAAGAAAAGCCGTCAAGCTGCCGCAAAAATCAAAGCTTGATCCAAATAAAAAAGCCATCGCCCTCACATTTGATGATGGTCCGAATCCAGCGACCACCTCAAAGATTTTAGAAGCACTGAAGGAAAATAAAGGACATGCGACCTTTTTCGTATTAGGCAGCAGGGTGCAGTATTATCCTAATATGCTTGCCGATATTCTAAAAGGCGGAAATGAAATCGGAAACCATTCTTACAATCATCCTTTATTAACAAGACTGCCTTTAAAGGAGGCGGTGAAACAAGTGAAGGACACTCAGAAGCTGATTGAGAAAGCGAGCGGGTATACACCTACGCACTTTAGACCGCCATATGGTGGGACAAATCAAGACATCAATCAAGCAGTTGGGATGAAGGTCTCTTTATGGGATGTTGATCCTGAGGATTGGAAAATTCGCAACAGCCAGCAGATCACAAACCACGTTCTTTCACATGCAGCAGATGGGAGAACGGTGTTGATGCACGATATTTATGACAGCTCAGCTCAAGCAGCAGTGAAGATCATTCATGAACTCACCAAACAAGGCTATCAGCTCGTCACAGTCAGTGAACTTGATCAATTAAAAAAAGAACGACTTGAACAAGCCCCTGTGCAATAAACACAGGGGTTTTCTTTATGACTCCAAAGATTTCTTTTGTTTCAATAATACTTGAAATGTCTCCTCCAGCTCCTGAGATGGCTCAATACTTAACCGGCTGAGCACTTCAGACAGCTGTAAATCAATTAACAGAAGCTCCTCTTCTCTTTGGGTAACAGCTGGTTTGTCGCCTTTTTGTTTATACGCTTCATATGTGCCATCAAATGCTTCAATACGCTTTTCATGAACATGGAAAATGCGAGTCGCCACCTTCTCAATCAGTCTACGATCATGGGAAACGAACACAACAGTACCCGGGTAATCCTTCAATAGACCTTCAAGCGCTTCAACTGCCGCCAGATCTAGAAAGTTCGTCGGTTCATCCAGCATGAGAACATTGGCATCGCTGACAAGCAGGGACGCCAGCATAGTCTTCACCCGTTCTCCCCCGCTTAACACCCCAACAGGTTTATGAACGTCATCTCCTCGAAATCCAAGTCTCGCTAAAACCGTTCGTACCACTGTCTCATCTTGAACTGCCTCTTTCAGCGCATTTTGTAAAATCGATTCATCTACCTTTAATCCTGAAAGATCTTGACGAAAATAGCCGATCTTGACAGCTTCTGAGCGAGAAACTCCGAGATGTCCATTTACCAACATTCGGAGAAATGTCGTTTTCCCGCTCCCATTATTGCCAATGATGGCGACCTTGTCCCCGCCTCTCACTTCCACATTCGCCTGTTTCCAAAGCAATTGATCGCCCGCCTTGCCATCTACATTTTTCACTCGCAAAATGGTACGGCTCGCTACTTCCTTCATTGTATGCTGCGTCATTTGAATGGGCTGAATGTCTTTTACTTTCTCAATCTTTTCTAATTTCTCCATCCTTGTTTCAATCGATTTGGCTGTTTTTTGCAGCTTTTTTTGTTTATTTGCATAGTAGGGCTTTGCAATTTTTGGCCCTGAGGATTTCAGCTTTTGGGATGGCTTTGTAGCTTTGTCGGCTTTTTTCTTTTTCTTTTCTAGCGCATGCTCTAACTGTTTTTTCTTTTGGGTATAAGCTTCGTACGCTTCCACCTGCTGACGATGCGCCAGCTCTTTTTGATGTGCAAATTGCGTGTAGTTGCCTTTGTATTGATTGAGCCGTCCATGATCCAGCTCCCAAATCTCCGTACATACCGCATCTAAAAAAGCACGATCATGTGAAACGACAATGAGGGCTCCTTGATAATTGTGAAGCTTCTCTTCCAGCCACTCAATGTGCTCTGTATCTAAATGAGTCGTTGGTTCATCTGCTAATAAAAGGGCAGAAGGACGGTTTAACGCGCTTTCAATATAAGCCTGGGTCATCTCACCACCACTCTGTATGCCATCCGCTTGTTTTAGCTGAGGAAGCAGTGTGCAGGTCGTTGTGGCAGCAAACGTGCCACTGTCTGGTGTCTCTTGTCCCGCGAGCACATGCAATAACGTCGTTTTCCCGCTGCCATTTGCCCCGACAAGTCCAATGCGGTCACTTTGATGGATGGTAAGTTCCTCAATATCAAATAACAATCGATCTTTTCGAAACACCTTTAACTGATTGGCTTTTACTAACATCCAACCCACTCCTTTCGTATCAGGAGACATGAAAAAGCCTCCCATTCTCAGAATAGGAGGCAAAATGGTGTACAAAAATAAGCGGATCAATCTCGGATGACGTGCCGTTCCTATTTGAACACACACATCCCCGTATCAATCTCCTCATTCTTTGATTCCCAAGCTGTACCATCCTATTCCGAAGCTAAAAAATGAAAACGCAGCAAACATGGCAAACCAATCGTTTGCTCACTGCCTTCGTTTTTTCATTTTGCTTACAGGTCATAGGATTAGTACTTCATTGCATTGGGTCACCCTTCCGTCGTTTGTTACGTTTACAATAAAAGATTGGTTATTTTTTGTCAAGCTGAAATGGCACAGGTGAGTCCATTCATTTCAGCGTAATAGAAAACCTTTGAAGTCTTGGAAGGACTGGTACCAAAGCAGAGCAATTCCACTTTCATGCACGTCAGACACCAAATACGAGGGTTTGCCTACACGCTGACAGACTCATGATTGAGTCTGTTTCGTCTGCATCCATTGATCAATCGTCCGCAATGCTTTATCTGTTCCGCCTGCTGTTTGGAAGCTTTCTTCAATTTTTTCGATTCCAGCACGGTATGTGTTACTTCCCAGAACAGATTCCACGGTTTCTCTTAGCTGCTTTGCTGTCAGTTGGTCTTTATCAAGTGCACGGGCAGCAGATAGCTCGGTCAGTCTTTGTGCGACCATCGGCTGATCTTTGTCGACCGGAATGACAACCATCGGAACGTGATAATGAATGCCTTCATTGACACTGTTCATTCCGCCATGCGTCACAAACACATCTGTCAGCTCAAGTACTTCAAGCTGTGGCACATAAGGCTCGATCAGAAAATGAGAAGGTGCTTCTTTCAAGAGAGACCGATCCACTTTTTCACCTGTTGCGAGCACCACTTTTCCATCAAAGTCGGCAAATGCATCAATACACATATTAAAAAATGCTTCTGTATCCCCAAGAACGGTGCCCATCGAAATAAAGACGACTTTTTCTTGCTCAAGTGCTTCCAGCGGGAAATCATGCTGATCTGCCCTTTTTAGAAAGCTCGGTCCAATGAAAACAAATGAGTCGTTCACTGCATCGACAGACGGCTGAAAATATTCACTTGTATACACGATATTCAGTTCTCCGCGATTTTTCATGAATTGCATCAAACGCGTTGGCTGAACGCCAAAACGCTCTTGTATGCTTTCTAACAGATGATCGGCTTTCTCATCCTTTCTGTATAGCGGTGTATCAAAATGCGCCTCTTGCAGCACAAAAGATGGGTTTGAACCGATTCCTCGAATTTGTAAATAATCTCGAACAAGCTCCCCTGCCCCAAACATATCAAAATAGACAAAATCAAATGAATGCTGCTGAGAAAGTGTTTCTACCACCTCTAAAATATCAAATGATGTTTGCAACATGGCATGAAAGAATGGCTGCATGGAATCGAGATTTCCTTCATCCACGTGTAATGTCCGAATATAGTCTGGATGTTTATGTACGTGAGCGCCTAAGCGTTTGATTCGTTCCTCATAATGTACAGTTGTGACCGCATGCACTTCATCTCCTCGATCCGCCCATGCTTTGATGATCCCTAACATAGGATTCACATGCCCTTCAGCGGGAAATGTAATCAATAAAATCTTTGCCACAAGAAATCCCTCCTCATTGTCAATTCTCTTCCATGTTAATCATATACAGCCAGCGGGCTCAACAAATACGCCTGTAAAGGGAAGAAATGAGTCTTATGACCAGTATTTTAAGAGATGACTAGAAGAAAAAAGACAAAGCCCCAAGTTAAGTGCTTTGTCCTTTTTCTATTATTTTTTGAGCAGCATTTGTTTAAACGCAGCAGACTGTTTTTCAATTGAGATCGGATCTGCATAGATAAATTCATTGATTGAATAATAAAGAACATGTCCCTGCTTCACCGCTCGATTCTTTTTCCATACACCGCTGCCCGTGATATCTAGGTTTGGCGCTTTTCCATCCTTTGTGGGGACAAGTAAATAGTCACCTGTATACTGGTTCATCTCTTCTAACGAAATGCCAAGATAGCCTTCCTTTGGAAGTGCCTTTTCTGCTTTTGCAGGCAGGCTGAATCCATAGCCTTGATAGATAACTTCCCCGCCGCGGCCAAAATCAGTACCAAATAAGTATACTTGCTTTGGCTGGACATCCATAATGGAGAACGTCTTGTCATCACCTATTTTTGCTTTGACTTCTTCTCCGTCTTTCTTTAACTGCTCATCCATTTCTTTTATTTGTTTTTTTGCTAACGCTTCTTTTCCAAGAATCTTTCCGATTTCAATATGCATCTCTTTGAAGCTGTGTTCACTTGTCGTGAATGTGATCGTTTTGGCAATCTTTTTATATTTTTCAACCTGTGCATTTTGAGAATAAGCAATAATCAAATCAGGCTTCAGCTTTGCAATCGCCTCCACATTTTCGATAGGCACCCGCTTCACACCTGTTTCATCTAAAAAGGATGATTTAGGATAAACATCCGTCATCCCAACTGGTGTCACACCAAGCTTTTGGAAACTTCCAAGCTGCGCCGTTAAAACAACAACTCGCTTTGGCTTGGCAGGAATGGTGATCTTTTCACCCGTTTCAGTTGTATATGTACGTGTACTTGCTGCTTGCTCTTTATTCTCTTTCTGCCCGCATGCCACTAACAATAATGCCATCAAACTGATCAACCATATCATTTTTTTCACTTGCGAAACCACCTTTAATTGAGAATAATTATTAATTATAGCATAATTAGACAACCATTAAATGAACAGTTTTAAAAGTGAATGATACATATAGTAAAACGAAAAAACCCTCTCCAAAGGAGAGGGTTTAAATTGGACCTTTATCAATCGTGAACAAGGCCAAGTACGCGCTCGGAGGGATTCGAACCCCCGGCAGACGTGGTACCGGAAACCACCGCTCTATCCAACTGAGCTACGAGCGCACGATATGTTTTTGAACGTCAGCATATCAAATTATAAGGGAAATGCTGCAAGAAAGCAATGATATTCTGATGACTTCAAAGAAGAAGCCTGCACCGAAAAGATGCAGACATGTCGACTTATGCGCTTTTAACAGATGCAATAATTTTTCGTTCCATATTTTCATTTACTTCATCCACTGTTTTGACAAGACAAATGATCCCATCAATAAATGGCCAAATGAACAATGTCAACCATCCTAGGAGAAGCATGGTCACTGCATAGCCAAAGTTTTACCATATTTTTTTAAACCTTTTCCATGGTTTAAGAAAAATAATTTTTGGGAAAAATAACATGTGGCTGTCGAATTTTTTGATTGCGTTTTGTTTGACCTTTATTGACCAAAAATGTATCATTGAATTACATACTTACCTAAAAGGTGAAGGAGGAACATTATGAATTTAATACCTACAGTCATTGAGCAAACAAATCGTGGGGAAAGAGCTTACGACATTTATTCTCGTCTTTTAAAAGACCGTATTATCATGCTTGGTTCTGCGATCGATGACAATGTTGCCAACTCCATCGTGTCACAGCTGCTTTTCTTAGAAGCTGAAGATCCAGAAAAAGATATTTCTATCTACATTAACAGCCCTGGCGGTTCAATCACAGCTGGTATGGCCATTTACGATACGATGCAATTTATTAAACCAAAGGTATCAACCATTTGTATTGGTATGGCTGCATCTATGGGTGCGTTCCTGCTTGCTGCTGGTGAAAAAGGTAAGCGTTATGCTCTTCCAAACAGTGAAGTCATGATTCACCAACCACTAGGTGGTGCCCAAGGTCAAGCAACAGAAATTGAAATTGCGGCAAAACGAATCCTTTCTTTACGCGATAAACTGAACCAAGTACTTGCTGAACGTACTGGTCAGCCAATCGAAGTGATTGAGCGCGATACAGATCGTGACAACTTCAAAACAGCGGAAGAAGCACTTCAATACGGACTCATTGACAAAGTCTTGACCCGTAATGCAGAAGAACAAAAATAATATGACAAAACAAACCGTCTGCTCCTCGAACAGACGGTTTTTTGTGGTTGAAATACGCTTTAAGACAGCTCCGTCCATTTCTGCTGAAGAGATGGTGTTTGATAAGAAGCCATCTGCGTGATTAATTCCTCCGGTTCGCTGGAGGCATGTAACAATTGGAGGTGTGATTCATTCGAGAAACCTTCCTGTACACTAAACTTCACCATGTCAATGAGCGGATTGAAATAGTCATTCACTTGATACAAGCCGATTGGCTTTTGGTGAATGCCGATTTGTGCCCAGCATAGCACCTCAAATAATTCTTCATATGTACCAAAGCCGCCTGGCATCGCAATAAATCCATCAGCCAGCTCACTCATTTTCGCTTTTCGTTCATGCATTCCTGTTACCTCGATTAATTCTGTCAGCTCTTGATGCACAACTTCTCCTCTAAAAAGCCCCTTAGGCATAACTCCAATGACTTGCCCGCCATTTCTTAAAACCTCATCTGCAATGGCACCCATCAATCCAATTCGTGAACCGCCGTATACAAGACGGATGTCATGCTCTGCCATATAAGTCCCCAGCTCTACAGCCTTTTCTTTGTAGACGTCCTTCACGCCTGGATTCGAACCAGCAAACACACAAATCGTTTTCATCAAAACAGCTCCATCTCTCTCTATGATTTCTTCACCCACTCATTCTACTATAATTGTTTTTTTAAAAACAACCGCTTCGTCTATATATAGTGTAAAATCAAAAGGTGCACACCATATAAGGAGCTGTATAAAGAGAATGCAAACAAATGAGATGGAGAAATGGATCAAGGATTTTTACAAAAAGAGAAATTGGACAGAATACGGACCGTTTATCCGGTTAGGGTTCCTGATGGAAGAAACAGGAGAACTCGCTCGCGCTGTTAGAGCCATCGAGATCGGACGTGACCGGCCTGACGAGCAAAAACAAAAATCATCTGAGTTGAAGAAAGAACTCGTTGAAGAAATGGGAGATGTGTTAGCGAATCTACTTATTTTAACCGATCTCTATGATGTCACAGTAGAAGAGATCTTCTCCTCTCATCAACAGAAACTCACAAAGCGTTTTTCAGAACTGAAAAGCACGTGACCACATCGTCACGTGCTTTTTTCCACCTTTATAGCTGCTGTGGTGAGATATCATCTGTTCGTTCAAAAAAATGCTGTTTTCCAATATGATGGAAAAGACCTGTTCGACGCAAAAGCTCTTTCGGCTGTGATTGAAGTCCGACAATCATCAGCTTACCATTATGATGCTTTAACCGGTTGGAGATATTCATCAGCACCGCTTCTGCTGATGTGTCCATATAATTGACTTTATTCATGAGCAGAATGAGCGTTTTTGGCTTTGTCTGAACATGGTCCAGAATCGAATTTTCGAGTGAATCTGTTGTTCCGAAAAACAGCGGCCCTTCAATGGCGTACATACTAATGCCTTGCTGGTCTGTCTGTTTTTCTAAAGCTGCTGCTGTTTCCATCTGGGGAACCGCAACGTTTGGATGAATGCTGGTCGTCTGGCTCATTTTTTTGATGAAAGCAATAAAGGCTAAAATGAGCCCTGCGGTGACGCCAATAATCAAATCACCGATGACCGTCAGCAGGAAGGTCACAACAAGTACAAGGGAATCCGCATTTTTCACTTTTACAATATTGATAAACTCTTTTCTCTCACTCATATTCCAAGCAACAAACATTAAAATCGGTGCCATCGCAGCAAGTGGAATCATCGACGCATATGGCGCAAATAGCATTAAGATGAGCAGCACGACGACGCCATGCACAACACCAGAAATCGGGCTTGCTCCGCCATTTTTGATGTTTGTTGCCGTACGGGCAATCGCCCCAGTCGCCGGAATTCCTCCGAACAGCGGTACCGCCATATTGGCAATTCCTTGCCCAACAAGCTCCTTATTGCTGTCATGCTTTGAGCCTTTCATATTGTCTGCGACCATTGCCGATAAAATTGATTCCACGCCACCTAAAAGCGCAATGACAATCGCTGGAGGGAGGAGGTAGATCATTTTTTCAATCGTTAATTCAGGAAAAGCAAAGCTTGGCAGCTGACGAGGAATTTCCCCATATGCCGAGCCGATCGTTTCAACTTGTCCTTGGAAAAAGAGAACAGCTAGAAACGTTGAAGCCAATAGACCTAATAGAGCACCAGGTATTTTGGGAATGTATTTTTGTGCCGCCAAAATCACAATAAGCCCAATAACAGCTGTGATGATGGCAAGACTGTTTGCGGTACCGAGATGGACCACAATTTCTCTCATATTGAGGAAAAAGCTTTCATGCTTTTCAACACCCTTTAATCCGAGGAAGTTGGCAATCTGCCCTGAAAAAATAATGACAGCAATGCCAGCAGTAAAGCCGATGATAACCGGACGAGGAATAAATTTCATGAGCTTCCCTAGTTTGAATATCCCGAATAATACAAGCATACACCCTGCCATAAAACCGGCAATGAGTAAGTTTTCGATACCGTATTGGCTGACGATACTAAATAAAATTGGAACAAACGCCCCAGTCGGCCCGCCGATCTGATACTTTGAACCACCAAACAATGAAATCAAAATGCCGGCAACGATGACTGTGTATAATCCATATTCTGGTCCGACACCAGATGCAATGGCAAAAGCCATGCCTAAAGGAATTGCCACAACGCCCACGACAAGCCCAGCGATTAAATCACGTCTAAATTTTGATGAATCATATCCTTCAAATCTTCCATAAAAACGCATGGTATGTGTTGGCCTCCTTCAAGTATGTGTAGATGATTTAGGTATACTGTGCGTCAATCTGATTATCTTTCACAACGACATCCAGCTTTCCCGTTGCTGGATGAATGACAAGTCCATGAACAGCCACATCACTTGGCATAAGTGGATGCTCTTTGACCAATTTCACACTTTGGGACACGCTCTCTTCAACCGAATCAAAGCCTGTCAGCCATCCCTTTAAATCAACTCCTGAGTTTTTCACAATGCTCAAACATTTCTCTTCAATGCCACGCGCTTTCGCCTTTTCAAGTAAAGGATCTGCCGCAAGACCTGCCATTCCGCATTCATGATGTCCTACAATGCATACCTCTTCTGCCTTTAGTTCATAGATTGCTAGCAGAATACTCCGCATCACACTGCCAAAAGGATGTGTTACGATGGCGCCCGCATTTTTAATGATCTTCGCATCACCGTTGCGCAGCCCCATGGATTGCGGCAATAATTCCAAAAGACGTGTATCCATACAAGTTAATATGACGAGTTTCTTTTCAGGAAATTTCCCCACTTTGTAAGGCTCATAATGTCTCTCTTGTACGAATTTTGAATTGTGCTGAAGAATCTGTTCTAATTTTGATCCCATTTTGCCAACTCCCAATCTTTTTATAAGTCACGTAAGCTCCTGCCTGTCCTCCTTTTCTTTCGTGTGTTCTCAAGCTTAAAGATGAAAAATGATAGAAAAAAAAGAAAAAAATGAGAAAACGATGAGAAGAAATGCGATCATTTTCTCTCATTTACGCTTCATCGCAAGGGGGACGCGGTCTTCCTTTCAATCTATCGTTCTCTGCTCGCCAAAAGACGATGAAATGGTTTAGTAGAAAACGACCTTCCCGTTTAATATGTTTCAAATTTTTTCTATCAAAAAATCTCGATCTATTTTCCAGTTTGTCAGATAATCTCTCAGAAAAACCGGCTTCTTCATATGTCACATCTCCCATTAGCTGATTTCCATCTAAGTAATAAATGCATCAGATGGCATATAAATAATCTTTTTCACTAAGAAAATGTCTCTCTTTTCCGTTATTTTAGTATATTAAATATTGAGCAGATAACCTTCAAACGTGTTCAGACGAAATGGTTGCTTTATAATAAAAGGAGCAAGATGACCATGTGAAAGGAGCGAGTTGACTGTGACACCACATATTTTTGTCGCCAAACCATTACCTGCCTCATTTGAGGAAATACTAAAGGAACATTGTACATACGAGGTGTGGCAATCCAAAGACCCCATTCCAAAAGATATTTTGTTTCAAAAATTGCAGCATGCTGATGGTCTTTTAACGTCTGGGACGAAAATCGATCAAGAGCTATTAGATCACGCACCAAAACTCAAGGTCGTGAGCAATAACTCTGTTGGCTATGACAACTTCGATATAGAAGTGATGAGGCAAAGAGGCATAATCGGAACGCACACGCCTCATACACTCGATCATACTGTGGCTGACCTTGCATTTTCACTCATTCTTTCCTCTGCGCGAAGAATTGCCGAGCTTGATCGTTTTATCCGTGAGGGGAAATGGACGAAATTTGTACAGGAAGAAGATATCTTTGGCATCGATGTCCATCATCAAACGCTTGGCATTATTGGCATGGGACGAATCGGAGAGCAAGTCGCCAAACGAGCTGCACATGGTTTTGATATGAATGTCCTGTATCATAACCGCAGCCGGAATGAAAAGGCTGAATCAGCATATGGCGCTTTATATTGCACACTTGATGACCTACTAAAGCAAGCTGATATCATTGTGTTGATTACACCGCTGACCGATGAAACGTATCATATGATTGGCGAACGAGAATTGAAGTTAATGAAGCAAACGGCTTTATTTGTAAACATCTCCCGCGGGAAAACAGTGGACGAAAAAAGCCTCATTCAAGCGCTTCAAGAGGGATGGATCAAAGGCGCAGGTCTTGATGTGTTTGAACAGGAACCGCTTCAGGAGAATCATCCTTTCAAAGAAATGAACAATGTCACCCTTGTTCCCCACATCGGTTCCGCTACTGAAACAACGCGGGATCTTATGCTGAAACGAGCCATTCATAATGTGATTCATGGAATTGATGGCAAAGCCCCTGTAGATATTGTGAAGGAGCTTGCTTCATCTTAATCGGAAAAGACGCAGGATTCAGAGCTGCGTCTTTTTATTTATTTCATCAGAAGAATATCAGGAGAAAAGCCTCATTTTAGCAAAGATCCTGTTTCTTTACATTTCCTTCATATTCGGGTGCTATAATATGAGGTAGACAAGCATCAAGAGGACAGCTTCCGATTTCCTTAATAGGAGGATGAAGATGAAAAAAATCAGTTCGGTTTTTACTATGTTTGCTCTGATCGCTGCTATTCTGTTTTCTGGTTTTATTCCGCAGCAAGCCAATGCCGAAACACCACTTACACCGACCGCCACAAATAAAACAGCTTCTATTCAACTGACATCAGATGTTCATACCCTTGCCGTCATTAATACGTTTGATGGTGTAGCAGATTATTTGATTCGCTACAAACGACTGCCTGATAACTACATCACAAAATCACAAGCAAGTGCTCTTGGATGGGTGGCATCGAAGGGAAATCTAGCAGAGGTTGCCCCAGGCAAAAGCATCGGTGGAGATGTTTTCTCTAACCGGGAGGGACGTCTCCCTTCAGCAAGCGGCCGCACATGGCGTGAGGCAGATATCAACTACGTCTCAGGCTTCCGCAATGCTGACCGCCTCGTGTATTCAAGTGACTGGCTCATTTACAAAACAACAGACCATTACGCGACATTCACACGGATTCGATAATCAATCAAAAAACAGCCCCATTTGACGCAGGGCTGTTTTTTTGATGCCACTTATGGCAGCAGGGTTTTCACGTATTCCTCAAAAGGCAGAGACAGCGGTTTTTTCGACACTTCTTCATGTTCATGTATAGTGACATGATCCTCGGTGACGATTACACGTCCTGTTGGTGTGAGCTTTGAAGCAAGTGGTCTTTTGTTAAAAGGAGAGGCTTCATTTTCATAAATCTCCTCTCTCATTTGGACCAATGTAGGCTCACTCACCTCTTCCAATGTAAATGCATAGCCTGTTTCAGCGCCTTCTCCTCTATCTAATTGGAGAAGATGCGTACCTTTTTCAGTTTCTTCTTCTTTGACTCGAAACCGAATAGACGCTCCTTCCACCCATTCTTCAGTAAAGGGTACAGGCTGGAGAGGTAAATTCACACCAAAACCCGCATCAATAAGATACCGTTCGTTTTGATGATTCAACGTCATGGCTACGTGCGTACCATCAATTGCCCATATGCCCGCTTCCTTGTTATACACGGTCCCTTGAACGAGCTGTACAGCAAGTCCTGCCTCTTTTAACACATAATATAAAAGAGGATTGAGATCGTAACAAAGACCTCCTCTGCCTCCTTCAAGAAGATGCTCTTTCAATCCTTCTTGATTCAAGGCATAGGATTGTTTGTTCAGCACAGATCTATTTTCAAATGGAAAGGTGTAGGCCATCTTTTTTAATAATGCAGGCAGGTCATCAAAGGTGATGGACTGTCCTTCGTATCCGATCTTCTGTAAAAATGCTGATTGCATCATGTTCATTCCCTTCTAAAAAAACTGAGTCTGTGAAGAGACTCAGTTTTCTTGATTGATAAAATCCGTTAACGCATCAATGGCTTCTTGTTCATCCGCACCATCTGCTATCAGTTTAACAGTGACCCCAGAGCTGATCGCAAGGCTCATGAGACCCATAATGCTCTTCGCATTGACTCTTTTTCCGTCCTTCTCTAGAAAAATTTCAGCTCCAAAGCGATTCGCTTCCTGTACGAACAAAGCAGCGGGACGTGCCTGCAAGCCTGTTTTCAACTGGATGGTGACCGTTTTTTCCACCATATGATCTGCCTCCCTTTTTCATTCTCCTATTTGAGTGTAACAGCTTGTCCGTTTCGTAATTGTTCTGCAATTTGATCTAGCTTTCTTAATCGGTGATTAATGCCTGATTTGCTAATCTTTCCACTTTCTACCATTTCTCCTAGTTCCTTTAGCGTGACCTCTTGATAGTCGACTCGCAGTTTTGCAATTTCACGCAGCTTATCTGGCAGAGCATCAAGTCCAATTTTTTCATCAATGAATTGGATGTTCTCGACCTGACGCAGCGATGCACCAATCGTTTTATTCAAGTTTGCTGTTTCACAATTGACGAGCCGGTTCACGGAATTCCGCATATCACGGACGATCCGAACGTCTTCGAAGCGAAGAAGTGAATTATGCGCACCTACAACACTTAAAAATTCGGTAATTTTTTCGGCTTCTTTCATATATGTGATGTAGCCTTTTTTACGCTCAAGTGTTTTACTGTTGAGATGAAATTGGTTCATCAGCTCACAAAGGGCATCATTGTGTTCTTTATATAGTGAAAAAATCTCAAGGTGATAGGAAGACGTTTCTGGATTATTCACAGAACCGCCTGCTAAAAAAGCACCTCTCATATAGGAGCGCTTACAGCACCTTTTCTTTACAAGCTCTTCTGAAATATTGCGCTCAAATACAAAATGCTCACCTAATATTTTCAAATCCTCTAAAATGGTTTTCGCTCGTTCTACCAGTCTGACAATATACACATTATTCTTTTTTAATCTCATTTTCTTACGAACGAGCAGCTCGACTGTGACATCATATTTCTTTTTTAGCAGCGTATAAATCCGTCTTGCGATGGCTGCGTTCTCTGTCTGTATATCTAGAATTAATTTTCGATTAGAGAAAGATAATGAACCGTTCATACGGATGAGGGCAGAAAGCTCTGCTTTTGTGCAGCAGTCCTTCACGTCCAGATTAGTCAGCTCTTTTTTTGTTTCGGATGCAAATGACATCCTTGCCACCCCCATTCCTATTTTTTCTTATGCAACAGGTCGACAAGCAGCGCGGCTACTTTCAGCGTGTCGTGACGAATCACATGCTGGTCGTATGTAATGATTTCCCCAGGGATGACTTCCAGTCCCATTGCCTTGAGTACATCTGTGTCGAACTGTACAGGCTGTGCCTGTTCTTCTGCATATTTTGCTTTGATCTCTTCTGGAATTTCTTTATTGTTCACAAAAATGGTATCAATAAATGGACGATCCATATGATCGTTTAATGCCTGCACATGATCAGCTGCACTGTAGGAAAGCGTTTCCCCTGGCTGCGTCATGACATTGCAAATATACACTTTTTTCGCCTTCGAACGAATCACTTCTTCACCAATATGCGGTACAAGTAAGTTTGGCAAGATACTTGTATATAAGCTGCCAGGTCCAATGACGATCAAATCGGCTTCACGAATGACTTGAATCGATTCTGGGAGCGGCTCAATCGTATTGGGTGTGAGGAACACGCGTTTAATTCGCTCACCGTAGGTTGGGATTTTTGATTCTCCTGTTACCACTTGCCCATTTTCTAATTCAGCATGTAGAACAACACTTGAATTCGCTGCTGGTAAGACTTTTCCTCTTACATTTAAGACCTTGCTCATTTCTGTGACGGCATGAAAAAAATCACCGGTTATATTTGTCATGGCCGCAAGAATGAGGTTGCCAAGTGAGTGGCCTGTTAAGTCATTCCCTTTGTTAAAACGGTGCTGAAATAAGTCTTCTACAAGTGGTTCAACATCAGAGAGAGCTGCAAGGACATTTCGAATATCGCCTGGAGGCGGAATATTCAAATCATGCCGCAGTCTGCCTGAGCTGCCTCCGTCATCAGCAACCGTTACAATAGCGGTAATATCCACTGGCTTTGTTTTTAGCCCTCTGAGCAAAACAGATAAGCCAGTGCCCCCGCCAAGAATGACCACCTTTGGAAGTGTCGTCATCTATTTTCTGCTTCTCTTTTCAATGTCCCGGTGAGTGACATGAGTGTAGTAGTCATTTTTAAAATACTCCGATAAGTAGTTCGCTAGCGTCACTGATCGGTGCTGTCCGCCTGTACAGCCAATAGCGATCACAAGCTGGCTTTTTCCTTCTCGTTTATAGGACGGAAGCATAAAGCTGAGAAGGTCAATTAATTTCTCTGTGAATTTTTGTGTCTCGCTCCATTTCATTACATAGGAACGCACTTCTTCATCGTTTCCAGTCTGTGGACGCATGCTCTCAATATAGTAAGGATTCGGCAGAAATCTCACATCAAATACAAGATCAGCATCAATCGGCAGACCGTATTTAAAACCGAAGGACATCACATTCACTGTAAACACCTGCCCTTGGGTCGTGGCAAAGTGCGTGACAATATTTTCTCGAAGCTGTTTTGGTTTTAAATCCGATGTATCAAAAATCATTTGAGCCCGGCCTTTTAACTCTTCTAACAGATCGCGTTCCATTGCGATTCCTTCGAGCGGCAAACCTGTTGTCGCAAGAGGATGCGAACGTCTCGTTTCTTTGTATCTTGAGACAAGCACCTTATCGTTTGCATCTAGAAATAATATTCTTGGTGTGATCCAGCCAAGATCACTCATTTCATCTAAGGCTGCAACTAAGCTGTCAAAGAATTCTCGTCCGCGTAAATCCATCACAAGGGCGACCTTGCTCATCTTCGAATTCGAATCCTTCATGAGTTCTAGGAACTTTGGTAAAAGTGATGGCGGCAAGTTATCTACACAGAAGTAACCTAAATCTTCAAAGCTTTGAATGGCAACGGTTTTCCCCGCACCTGACATTCCTGTAATAATCACAAGCTGAATATCTCCTTGTTTGTGCGTATTCATGCCTGCTTCCTCTCCTTCTTTATAAAAACGGTTCATGTATTAGTCTCCTTGAGGGTCTAACCGATAAGCAATCAATTCAAAATCAGGTGTATACGTAAAAGTACCGTGAAGAAGTCCTTTTCCCTTTAGCATGAAATCAAGAATATGGGAATCTCCTGGTGCCATCGGTAAATGCGGCACATCCTTTACTTCATGCCACTTTAAAATGCCTTCCTCTGACTCTGTCACGTTTTTTCCAGTAAATGAATCTGCCATAAAGGTGAACATCATCCACTCTTGAACGATTTGATCGCCTTCTTTTATGATAAAGGTAAAAACACCTTTTAACTGTGGATTTAAAATATAAATTCCTGTTTCTTCTCTATACTCTCGAACGACTGAATCCTTGACCGATTCTCCGCTTTCCATTTTTCCGCCCGGCGCTACCCACCAGCCCCGTCTTGGCTTTTGCAGCAAGAGAACTTGATCTTCGTGATGCAGCACACAATTGGTTACTCGTTGCATCAGCTGTCACCTACTCTTTTATGTCTTTAACTTATTATACAGGTTCATCCTGACTCCCACAATGAACATGCCCCTTCTTCACCGAAATCAGACCGAATTTCGTCTGAAAGGAGTGGCGGGCAATTTCTCTACTCTTTATTTTACAGCAACTAATGGTTCTCCATGCGTCATTTGTGAACATCTCATGAATTTCTGATTTTAAGCAAAAAAAAGGACACGGATTCTCATCCGTGCCAAACATGTATTCCTTATAAAAGGGGGTCAATTACTAGTTTTATCATAACGGAAAATTGTTTCACCCGTGTTACATTCCAGTTAAAAGCCCATGACGCTATATTAAGGATTTACGACAGCCTTTTATTTCGTTGCTTTGAGCTTTTCAGCAAGCTCTTCTACATAATGCTGTGCGCTTTGTGCGGCAATACTTCCGTCACCTGTTGCTGTCACAATTTGACGGAGTGTTTTTTCACGAATGTCACCAGCGGCGAAAATGCCTTCCACTCTCGTTTCCATTCTTTCGTTTGTTTCGATGTAGCCTTCTTTATTTGTAATGCCGAGATTTTCAAATGGTTTAGACAGTGGCAGCATTCCGATATAGATAAAGGCGCCATCTGTTTTAAAGTCTTCTTCTTCACCAGTCACCGTATCAATCAAAGTCACACTGCCGACTTTACCGTTTTCTTCATTAATTTGTTTAACGGTTTTGTTCCACATGAAGTCGATTTTTTCATTATCAAAAGCACGTGCTTGTAAAATGCTTTGTGCACGAAGCTTATCGCGTCTATGAACGATCGTTACTTTTGACGCAAAGCGTGTGAGGTACACACCCTCTTCTACCGCAGAGTCTCCTCCACCAATGACGACGAGCTCTTTGTTTTTAAAGAAAGCACCGTCACATACTGCACAGTAAGAGACGCCTCGGCCGCCAAGTTCTTTTTCACCTGGTGCACCGATTTTTTTGTATTCCGCACCTGCTGCAATAATGACAGAGCGTCCTTTGTATTCTTTCGAACCGGCTTTGACGATTTTGTACTCTTCACCGTCTACGATTTCTTTGATATCGCCATATGCATACTCAGCACCGAATTTCTTCGCATGGTCAAACATTTTATTTGAAAGTTCTGGCCCTAAAATGCTTTCAAAGCCAGGATAGTTCTCGACATCTTCCGTATTAGCCATTTGACCGCCTGGAATCCCTCTTTCAATCATCAATGTTGAAAGATTTCCACGTGATGTATAAACAGCGGCTGTCATTCCGGCAGGTCCCGCTCCAATGATGATCGTATCGTAGATTTTTTCTTCTGACACAACTGTCACTCCCTCTTCAATTGCTGCTAGCATTTCTTATTAGAATGCCCTTGGGTGATGCTTCCATTCATGACAGAAAGCATCCATCCCACTCTTAGTTTTATTCCTTACCCATATCCTATTAAATCTGCGGATAATAAGCGAATCATTTGCTCATATCTTCAAAAAAAGAAAAAGCTTCCTTAAACTGCTGTTTAAGGAAGCCTGTTTACGGTTATATAGTAAGTAATGATTTATTCAACGACTCTTCTTACAACGCCATTGAATGCTTTTTTCCAGTAAACATTGCTCATAGAGTCAACTGAAACACCGCGAGAGCTGTTATCGTTCAAGAATGTACCATTTCCTAAGTAAATACCAACGTGTCCATTTACTTTATACGTATCAAAGAACACAAGGTCTCCGCGTTTCATGTCAGATGCACTTACAGCTCTTCCTTTACCTACAAGCGTATCTGTTGTTGTACCGCCAACTGGTCCAAGGTTGATGCCTGCTGATGCAAATGCCCAGCGAACGAATGAAGAACAGTCAAAACGACGTGCGTCAATATCAGCTTGAGATCTGCCGCCAGCCCATTTATATGGAGATTGTCCAACAATGGTAGAACCTGTGCTGATCGCACCTTCGATTCCGCCTACGTTACTGCTAACAGGTGATCCACCGCCAGTAGATGGCTTCTTGCTTGGTGAACTGCTGTTGTTGTTATTATCGTTGTTATTTGAAGATCCACTGTTACTGTTATTTGAAGACGGGCTGCTGTCGTTCGTTGAGCTGTTGTCTTCTGCTTGAACACTAGCTTGACGCTGCTGTTGTCTTTGTACTTTTTCTTCTTTAGCTTTTTGAGCTGCTTCTCTTGCTTCTTTTTCAGCTTGTTTTTGAGCAGCGATTGTTGCGTCTTTTTCAGATGCAATGCTGTTAGCCTCACTGTTTAACTCGCTGATTTGAGAAGAAGCACTTCCCTTTTGCTTTTTCACTTGCTTGAATAGCTTGTCTTTTTCATCAAGCTGTTTATTCAAGTCTGTTTGAAGTGTTTCAAGCTTTGTAAGTGTCTTTTGAACATCTTCAAGCTTTGTGTTTAATTCCTTTTCAGACTTTTGAAGCTCAGCTTTGTCTTTTTCTTGCTCTTTAATGATTTCGCTGTCTGCGTTGATGAGTGTAGATACTGCACCTGCACGGCTGATGAAATCGCTAAAGCTTTTCGCTCCTAGTAATACATCTATGTATTTCGTAGAACCGCCGCTTTCTTGAAGCGCACGTACACGCTTTTTCAAGAATTTGTTTCGATCTTCAATACGTTTTTCAGTATCAGCAATGTCTTTTTTGAATGCATTGATTTCTTTTTTCGTTTGTTCATTTTCTTTTTGTTTTTCTTCGATTTGATCACTTGTTTTTAAAGCTTTCTCGTCAATTTCTTTTAGCTTTAGTGCAAGTGCCTCTTGTTTTGCTTCAAGCTTTGAAAGCTCATCTTTTTTCTTTTGAAGGTTTTTGTTAACCTCAGATTGCTTGCTGTCCAGCTCTTGTTTCTTTTGTTCAAAGTTCTGTGCGTTTGCTTCATGAGTAAATGGGATAAATAAACTGCTCGCTCCGATGACCGAAGCTAAACCGAAAGTAATAAACTTTTTCACGAATAGTTCCTCCTTTGACAATTTCCAAGCGACATGAGAAAGCAGCAAATTCTCTGCGTCCAATCTGTGCTATCTATGTCTTTCTTCCTGATTGATCAGTCAGATGTTGACCAGATTGTTTCTATCACTAGGTGTTTCATTATGTATAGTAAAATATCTAAATATATGTCTTTGTTTTAATCCACGATTTTCATTATACATGAGACATCGACAAAATGAGCTAATATTTTTATTACATTTATGTTTCAAAAACATGTCGTGATTGTCATACTTCGCCAAATCCTTGCAAATCCCACCTTTTTATCCAAGAAAAAAGCATGACCTTTTCGGCCATGCTGCAATCTTCTAAATCTATTTACCTATTCAATCAATTAATGTACAAATGACTTGTTCATATTTAGACAGTGTTTGAACACTGATTTGAAAAGAGGCTGCAATCTCTTTTTTGCTAATAGATTCTTCTTGCTCCTCTATCCATAAATAATAAGATGCTGCTGCCCATGCAGGCGCATTTTTCTTATCTACGCCAGAAGCACGTGCCTGCTGAATAATATGGAATAACCAAAAATAAGGCATATGGCTGTCAGGCTGAACAGCTTCTTCCAAGCTGGATGCCGCCTGTTTTGCAAAAACCGCATCTTCTGAAAAAGACCGTGCTTCCATTTCATCTTCGTATAAGAGCAGTTCAATGAATTGCTGTTCAAAAGCGGTTTTCGCTGCGCGTGCATCAAGGACAGATTGAAGAACGTCACGTTCCCCTTTTTGTTTGCTTACATAGTACGCCGTCAGCCGCTCCTCAATGGAGACCATTGGCTCAGTCTCCTCAGGTTTATCCTGCCACGGCTTGATTTCATCTGCATCGATATCTTCTTCGACCATCTTATCCCAAACCGTCTGTGCAAGCGTTTTGTGACCTGTATAATAAGCTGCGCTTGCGAGCCAGTATAAAAATGTACTATCTCCCTGAAAGCCTGTTTTGTACAAAGAATAAAGCCATTTAAAGGCCCATTCAAATTCTCCAACTAGGGCAAATGTTGCGCCAAGCTTATAACGCTGTTCACTTAATATTGGATACACGTGCGTTAATTGCTTTGCTAACGTATTGACCTTTTCTTCTTCTTTTTCATAATGATAGAAGACAAGCTGGTTGCAAAGGGCATGCAGATTACCCGGATTTTCATCTAAAACCCGGTTCAGCATTTCTTTCGCCTGATGGATTCGACCAGAATAAAAATAGGCCAATGCGAGATTATTGTACGCTGACCAAAATTCTGGATACTCAACAATCATCTGTTCCAGCATCTCAATGGCTTCATCAAGCCTGCCGCTTTCCAGCAAGTGATTTGCTTGATCCTGCTTCACAATCAGGTCATCCTGATCGTAAGGAAAATCTTCGTCCTCTTCGTCACTCATATCGAGCAAGTCGAGAAGGTCATCATTTTCATCTGCAAATTCCCCGTTCTCTTCTAATGAAGCATAGGCAGTCGCTGACTTATATGCCTCTTGAAAGAGTCCTAGATTCGCATAATTATTGGCTTTAAAATAGTGACACTCAGACATATTTTCATCAATATGTTCAAGGATGAAATCAAGCAGTTCATTTGATTGTTGGAAATGACCCATTTCAGTATAAATAATAGCAAGCTGTGACAGCATTTCTACATTTTCAGGCTCAAGTACGATAGCCCGCTGTATTAGCTTACTCGCTTTAGATAGATTTCTTTCTCTATAAGCTTTTAGACCTTTATGAAAAAAGTAATGCCCATCTTGGAATAGCTGGACGACTTGTGTGTGATTATTTTGAGAAGTGTATTTACTCACTGATACCCTCCATTTCGAACAGTGTACCGTGTGTAGTATAACATACTTCAAGAGTCGTCACATAGAACAAAAGAAAAGGAAGGATTTGTTTTTCACTCAAAAGTAAAAAGCCAGAGGTGCCCCCGGCTTTTTACTCGCCTTGATGACGTTTTTTTAATACTTTTAATACATCATCAAGCGGCAATTGCTGTTCACGTAATAACACAAGCAGGTGATACAGAAGATCGGCTGTTTCCCATTTCAATTCTTCTTGATCCCGGTTTTTTGCGGCAATGATGACCTCTGACGCTTCTTCCCCTACCTTTTTCAGTATTTTATCGACCCCTTTTTCAAATAGATAGGTTGTATAAGCGCCTTCTGGCATTTCTGCCTGACGTTTCGCAATCACCTGTTCAAGTTCATTTAAAATGGCAAAACGATCCTGCTCTTCCGTTTGACGCTTCACGCCTTCTTCCGAAAAGCAGCTATAGCTGCCAGTGTGACACGCTGGTCCACTTGGTGAGACAAGAATAAGCAGAGCATCCTTGTCACAGTCATATCGAATGGATGTGACTCGCTGAGTATGTCCAGATGTGGCGCCTTTGTGCCAAAGCGCGTTTCTTGATCGGCTGTAAAACCATGTTTCTCCTGTTTCTAGTGTTTTTTCATAGGATTCTTGATTCATATACGCCAATGTCAATACTTCCTTACTTTGAGCATCCTGTACAATCGCAGGTATCAGGCCTGCCTCATGAAAGGATAATTCGTTTGCCTGTTTCATCTGACCTTCACCCCGTGTTCTCTCAAGTATGTCTTTACCTCTTGAATTGAAGTCTCTTTATAATGAAAAATGGAAGCTGCTAAAGCTGCATCCGCTTCTCCTTTTGTAAATGCCTCCAGCATATGCTGAGCATTGCCAGCGCCTCCTGAAGCAATGACAGGTACGGTGACAGCTTCTGACACAAGCTTTGTTAATTGATGATCAAAGCCCTTTTTCTCACCGTCGGCATCCATACTTGTCAGCAAAATCTCTCCTGCCCCCCTCAGCACGGCTTCTTTTGCCCAATCGCTAACCTCTATATCCGTTTGACGACGCCCTCCGTGTGTATAAACCATGTACGCTTTTTTCTCTTCATCGTACTTTGCATCTATTGCGACGACGATGCACTGGGAACCAAAAAAATCGGCGCCTTCTGAAATGAGTTCTGGTCTTAAAACTGCCGCTGTATTTACAGATACTTTGTCTGCACCTGCTCTTAATATGCGCTTCATGTCTTCAAGGTGGTTAATTCCCCCGCCTACCGTAAAAGGGATGGCAAGAGTGGACGCCACTTGCTTGACCACATCCACCATCGTTTTCCGGCCTTCATGAGAGGCAGAAATATCAAGAAAGACGAGTTCATCCGCCCCTTCCTCATCATATATCTGCGCTAATTCTACCGGATCACCAGCATCCTTTAAGCCGAGAAATTGCACCCCTTTAACCACACGACCTTCCTTCACATCGAGACATGGGATGATTCGTTTTGTCATCATACGCGGTCAAGCCCTTCAATTGCTTCAGCTAAAGTAAACCGCTCCGTATAAAGTGCCTTTCCAATGATCGCACCAGAAACGCCTGACTGTTTTTGTGCTGACAGCTTTTGGAGATCGGCTACCGAACTGATACCGCCTGAGGCAATAACTTGTTTGCCAGTAGCTTCTGCTAAGCGAACTGTACTTTCCACATTGGGACCAGCCAGCATGCCGTCCATTTGAATATCTGTGAAAATAAAGACCTCCGCGCCTTCCTTTGTCAATTCTTTGCAGAGATCCTCCGCCTTCACTTTCGACGTTTCAAGCCACCCCTCAGTCGATACAAAGCCATTTCGCGCATCGATGCCAATCGCTATTTTCTCCCCATATTGCGCAAGCATTTTTTTCACAAAGGCAGGGTTAGAAACAGCCGAGCTGCCAAGGATGACTCTAGCTACACCATTGTTTATATAAAAGGCAACGTCTTCTTCTGTCCGAATGCCGCCGCCAATTTGTACATTTACATCTAAGGATGAAGCAATCGCCAGCACATGCTCATGATTCACGCGATTCCCCGCTTTCGCACCATCTAGGTCAACGAGATGAATCCACTTTGCTCCTTCATTTGCAAATCGCGTCGCCATATCGAGCGGCGAATCTCCATAAATGGTTTCTTGATCATAATCTCCTTGCACGAGCCGTACACATTTGCCATTTCTCATATCAATTGCTGGATACAATGTAAATTCACTCATTTGTTCACCCTCTGTTCGTTTGCTAATTGAATAAATTGTTTGAGCAGCGCCATGCCCGTTGTACTGCTTTTTTCAGGGTGAAACTGTGCGCCTAGCACATTTCCCTTACCAACAACTGCTGGTACTTGAACGCCATAGTCTGCGCTTGCTAATTGCTCTTCTGGATTCATATCCCTCACATAATAAGAGTGAACAAAGTACGCAAATCCTTCGGATACCCCGTCAAACAATGGGGAGGGCTGATGAAATGTGAGCTCATTCCACCCCATATGAGGCACCTTCAGCCTTTGCCCACCCTGGTCACGATCCTTTAGAAGAACGACACGCCCTTTTAGCAGCCCCAAACCTTTCGTACGCCCTGCCTCTTCACTTTCTTCAAATAACAGCTGCATCCCAAGACAAATGCCAAATAGCAGCTTTCCTTCCTGCACTACTTGGTGGATAAACGCCTCAAGCCCTGTCTGTTTTAACAGCTGCATCGCATCACGAAACGAACCGACCCCAGGCAAAATATAAGCATCTGCCTTTTTGAGCTCCTCCACATCAGAGGAGACGATATAACGGGCACCTGCTCGTTCCAGTGCTTTTGATACGCTGAACAAATTTCCCATTCCGTAATCAATGACTCCGATCATTAGAGCATCCCCTTTGTTGAAGGAATCCCTTTCACACGTGGATCAATGGTTGTTGCTTCATCTAAAGCACGTGCCATCGCTTTAAAGATAGCTTCAATCATATGGTGCGTATTGGTTCCATAGTGAACAATTACATGAAGGTTAATACGAGCTTCTAGCGCAAACTTCCAAAGAAACTCATGTACGAGCTCTGTATCAAAGGTACCGACCTTTTGACTTGGAAAGGCCGCTCTCATTTCCAAATGAGGACGATTACTTAAGTCGACCACGACCTGGGCAAGCGTTTCATCCATTGGAACAAAGCTGGACCCGTACCGCTTAATCCCCTTTTTATCACCTAACGCTTCCTTAAACATTTGCCCAAGCACGATGCCGATATCTTCTGTTGTGTGGTGATCATCAACATCTGTATCTCCTTTCGCATCGACGGTCAAATTAAAGTGTCCATGCTTCGTAAATAGATCGAGCATGTGTGTCATAAAAGGGACATCTGTTTGAATATCCGCTTTTCCTTCCCCATCAATCTCTAACGATAATGAAATATTCGTTTCATTTGTTTGTCTCGCTGTTTCCGCCTGTCTCATGACGATTCCCCCCGCTTTCTCGATTCAATCGACCTTGCATGTGCTTCGAGCCCTTCTAACCTGGCAAAAGCCGCAATGCTATCCCTGTGTGTCTCAAAGGCTTCTTGACTATATGAAATAATGCTCGTTTTCTTTTGAAAATCGGTCACACCAAGCGGGCTAGAAAATCTAGCTGTTCCGTTGGTTGGCAGCACGTGATTCGGTCCTGCAAAATAATCTCCCACCGGCTCAGGGCTATAACGCCCTAAAAAAATCGCCCCTGCATGCTTGATTTGACCAAGAAATGATTCTGGATATGCTGTCAGCACCTCTAAATGCTCTGGCGCTAACTGATTGACGACGTCTACTGCACGATCCATGGAATCTGTCACGTATATACGGCCATGATGTTGTATGGATTGTGCAGCGATTGATTTTCTTGGCAAGGTGTCCAGTTGCGCTTGCACCTCAGCTCGCACATTTTCAGCAAGTGTCTTAGACGGGGTCACCAAAATACTAGATGCCAGCGCATCATGCTCTGCCTGAGAAAGTAAATCGGCCGCCACCTCATGTGCTATGGCCGTGTCGTCTGCTAGAACCGCAATTTCACTAGGACCGGCAATCATATCAATGTCTACCTGACCAAATACTTCCCGCTTTGCCAGTGCGACATAGATGTTGCCTGGACCTGTGATTTTATCAACAGGCTGGATGCTTTCTGTTCCATAGGCAAGTGCCGCAATCGCCTGTGCACCGCCCATTTTATACATCTCTGTAATACCGAGCTCCTTCGCAGCAACGAGTACAGCGTCAGAGAGGTAGCCGTCTTTCCCTGGGGGTGTCACAAGGACAATTCGCTTAACACCAGCGACAAGCGCCGGAATCACATTCATTAAAACAGATGATGGATAAGCAGCTGTTCCGCCGGGGACATACACACCAACTGCATCAAGTGGTGTCACCTTTTGTCCGAGCATCGAGCCATCCTGCTGGTGATAAAACCAAGAGGATGTCAGCTGACGCTCATGGTATGTGCGAATATGACGGATAGCCGTTTGGATCACCTGAATCATGGCTGGGTCCAAACGTTCGGAGGCTTTTGTCATTTCCTCGTCTGTGACAAGCGGATCTTCAAGCAGCACCCCATCAAATTGCTTTGTAAAAGACTGTACCGCTTGATCACCATTTAGCCTCACTTCTTGTATAATCCGCTGAACAGCCAGGCGCTGCTCTTCCGTGCCTGTATCTAAAGTCCGTTTGAGCGAGAGTGTCTCTGTCTCACCTTCTTGTATGTAGGTGATGTTCATGATGTTTCCTCCCCTTCAATGATTCTTGCAAGGCGCTGCGCCATTTCATCGATCACCGCATCCTTCATCCGATAGCTCACAGGATTGACAATAAACCGTGATGTAATATCACAAATATGCTCCGTTTCAACAAGTCCGTTTTCCTTGAGTGTTTGACCTGTAGAGACAATGTCTACAATACGATCGGCGAGTCCGATGAGCGGTGCTAATTCAATGGAACCATTCAGCTTAATGATCTCTACTTGCTCCCCTTGTTCTCTAAAATAGGAAGATGCGACATTTGGGTACTTTGTTGCCACACGCGGTGCAACACCGCCCCAGCTGGCTCCCGGCAATCCGGCAACCGCTAAATGGCATTTACTGATGTTTAAATCAAGCACCTCGTACACATCACGAGCTTCTTCGAGCATGACATCCTTTCCTGCAATGCCAACATCTGCTACACCGTGCTCTACATAAGTCGTCACATCCATTGGCTTCGCTAAAATAAAGCGGAGGTTTTCTTCCGGTACATCGATGATTAACTTTCTTGAATCCTCGAATTCCTCTGGCAGTTGATATCCTGCCTGCCTTAACAGCCCTGCGGCTTCTTCAAATATTCGGCCCTTTGGCATCGCCATCGTCAACACTTTACCCATTTTGCTCTCCCTTTCTAGCGCCGATAAAATAAGTCACCTGCTCAAATACCTTGGTCATCGCGTCAATATTTTCAATCCCTGCTAAGTCTTGCAGCACGATCTTTTTCCCTTTTGACCGCTCCTTTTCTGCAAAAGCAAAAGCTTCCAGTCTTTGTTCTTTACTAAAAATCACTGCCTCCTGCGGTTCATTGATTTCTTTTGCATCAAGTGCTTCAAGCAGACGATCTAATCGAAGTCCGAATCCTGTAGCTGGTGCAGGTGCATCGAAATGAGCAAGCAATTGGTCATATCTGCCGCCACTTCCGATGACTGACCCAACATGATCTGCAAATACTTCAAACAAAATACCCGTGTAGTAGCTCATATGACTCACCATGCTTAAATCTAGACGGATATATTCTGTACAGCCGTAATCTTCAAGTGTCTCCCAAAGCGACTTTAACTGCGTAAGCACCTCTTTTCCTTCTTGTGAAACGACGATGTCCTCTGCCCGCTCTGTGACTTCCTGGCCGCCTCTTAACTCTAAAAGCTGTAACAGCCTCGTTTTATCGATGGAGGAGAGTGGCAATTGCTTCACATGCTGACGGTATCCTACATAATTCTTTTCATATAAGAATCGGCGAAGAACGTTTGCACGCTCTGTATTTCCCAGTACATCTACAAATAACGTCTCTGCTAAAGCGACATGCCCAATCGCGATTTTGAAGGACTTGAGCCCAGCATTTTTTAATGCGAATACGACAAGCGCGATCACTTCAGCATCTGCACTAATCGAACCGTCTCCAATTAACTCAATTCCGACCTGCTCAAATTCTGATGGCCTCCCGCCTTCTCTTTCCTGTGCCCGGAACACATTGGCCGCATACCCAACGCGAAGTGGATACGCCTGTTCATGAAGCTTTGATGCTGCCACTCTAGCAATAGGTCCCGTCATATCAGGTCTGAGTACAAGGGTTTGCCCGTTCTGATCTAACAGCTTAAAGAGCTGTGTATCTGTAATCGCCGATTGAACACCGACTGTATCGTAAAATTCAAGCGTTGGTGTTTCCATCAACCGGTAACCCCAACCATTCATGACCTCTGTTAAGGAATGTCTCACTTTTTTCTTCGTCTCATACAATCCTGGTAATGAATCCCGCATACCATATGGTTTCTCAAACATAAACATGTTCTTCTGCACCTCCAACACATTAAAACAAAAAATTCCGAATCCTTTAGTTCGCTAATATGATAACATGCTAACAAAATAAAGTGATTAAATCAATCATTTTTATTTTCTCTCTATTTTCACGAAAAATTTGTGGAATTATTACATTCAAGTGACACCTGTCTCTTTTCTGCATGTTGGGTGAAAGAACGTGCTATAATACATAAAAATATTGAATAACACAGGAGATTACAGTGAAGTTCATCCAGACATTAATCTTAACTTTGTTGTGCGCATGCCTTGTTTATTTCGGATTTATATACGTGACACAAATCGACCAAGTCAAGAAGACAGCTTCACCACACGAAGCAGCCAAAGAAAAAGAAAACGATACGGCACTCGCAGCTGAAGAAACACGATCAACGAAAAAAACAGATACCACCTATTCTTCCTTAAAAGGAAGCAAAAAAGCCATGGACGTCATCCTCTACAATCAAATGGATGCCCCAAAGCTTTATAATGGATGCGAAGTCACAAGCTTAGCGATGCTTCTTCATTACAGCGGCTACGAGCAAGTGACGAAAGACACATTGGCAAATGAAATTAAACGTGTTCCACTCAATTATGAAAATGGCTTAAAAGGAGACCCACATGACGGGTTTGTAGGCGATATGGAGAATGGACCAGGTCTTGGTGTATACCATGAACCTATTTATCAGCTTGCGAAAAAACATGCGGGCGCTCAAGTCGTCGACTTAAGCGGAAAACCTGTCAAAAAGGCCGTCTATCAATCACTTGAAAAAGGGTATCCTGTTTGGGTGATTACCACATCCACCTTTGACAAAATAGATAACATGGAAACATGGAATACACCAAATGGCAAAATAGATGTAAGCTTTAATATGCATAGCGTGGTCATCACAGGCTATGACAAGGAGCATGTCTACTTAAATAACCCATACGGAGAAAAGAATCAAAAAGTCGATCGCGATCAGTTTGAAGATTCTTGGGAACAGATGGGCAGGCAGGCGATTATCATTAAAGCCTAGAACAATTTCTCTTTGAAAACATGAAAAACCATCCTCTATCCGAATAGAGGATGGTTTTTTTCATGATGATGCTTCTATGATTTCCTTCAGGCGCTCCTCAAGCTTTTCAGCTGTCATCGCTCCTCCACCTACACTGAAGTATTCATCCCCTTTTTTTAATAAAAGGGTAGGGTATCCATTCACTTGAAGTTGATGAACCTTCGCAAAGTCGGCATACGCATCATTGATGACTTCTTTTGTTTTCATTCGTTCAATGACGGCATTAGGATCAAGATGATGTGCCAGAGCGATCTCCTGATACGTTTCATCATCGCTCAGGCTTTTTCCGTCTTGATAAAAAGCCTTTTGCATCGATGCTGCCAAGTACAATGCACGATCTGGAGCAACGGATCTTAATGCTGAAAACCCAATGGCTGCAGCCTCAGAGTCTAAGAGAAATGTCCCGTTTGCTAGCAGCTTCTGATAACGTTCACCAAACTCAACGCCAGTTAGCTGACTGATCCGTTGATTTGCTTCTGATATATGTGGATATTCCTTTATTGGAAGACTTCTTTCTCCTACAAATAAGCCGCCAGATACGAGCGTCAGTGACATTTCAGGATGGTTCTCATGCAAAGTACGGATACTGTTGGAAAACCCATAACACCAGCCACAATACGCATCCCATACATAAATGAGAGACAATTCTTGATCATTCATACGTTAAACTCCTCACTCATCGTTTTTAGCGGCAACGAATCACTTATTCTCCTTCAGATACAACGGTAAAACGTTCTCCAACATGGGCAGCCTGCTCAATTTCATCGACAAGCGCAATGGCGTAGTCGGCATAGCTCACATAGCTGTCACCTTTAGAATTGACAATCAGTTGGTCTTTCCCTTTCACATAAGAACCTGTGCGTTTGCCAGCTGGATCAAAGAATGCAGCAGGGCTGAGGAAAGTCCATTTGAATCCTTCGGTTTGTTGAAGGTCTTTTAGGTTTTCACCTTGCTGTGAAGCAGTAGGCACATACTCCTTTGGAAATTCTGGTGTATCAACAAGTCTTGTTGTTTTGGCTTCATCAACAAATAGACTGCCCGCTCCGCCCACAACGATTAAACGCGTATCGGGTACCTCTTTCAAAATATCAATCAGCTTTTTCCCTGCCTCTACGTGAAGGTGCTCTTGTCCAGCAGGTGCGCCAAATGCATTGACGATAACATCAAAGCCTTTGATGTCTTCTGCTTGTAAATGAAACACATCCTTCTCAATAACAGCTACGGATGAATCTGTCACTTTTTTCGCATCTCGAACGATGGCTGTTACCTCATGTCCTCTTGATTGAGCCTCTTTTACAATTTCCTGTCCTGCTTTACCTGTAGCGCCAATAATACCGATTTTCATATGAATTCCTCCTGTAAAATGATTTTATTTGATAAACAAAGATGTAACCAATTCAGTTACAACAGAGGTAAAAAAAATTGAATAGATCATCCAATTTTTTTGATTAACACCTGCGTTAGTTCACTTAATTTGATCTCAGCAAGCACTTGCTCCATCGCACTTTGAGCGCGGCACAAGATTAACTCAAGCACAGCCTGGATATTTGCACCGATCGGACAGTCAGGATTTGGGCTTTCATGGATTTGAAACAATTCTCCCTCATCCACCACTTCAACCGCTTTATACACATCAAGCAGCGTGATATCGTCTTCACTGCGGTTCAGCTGAGAACCGCCTTTGCCAAGACTCGTTGAGATTAAGCCTGCTTTTTTTAATTTACTCATAATACGGCGGATGACCACTGGGTTTGTATTCACACTTCCCGCGATATCCTCCGATGTCTGTAATGATCCTTTTTCAAGTGATAGCAAGGCCAGAATATGGACAGCGACAGTAAATCTGCTGCTGATTTTCATGTTTTCTCACCTCTGTTGTAATCATTATAGTTACACCATAACATATTGTCAACAAAAAAGTCTGCCGAGCTACTCAGCAGACGTAGATTGACGTGCTTTCATTTCTTCTTTCGTATAAATCATGCGCATTGGATTTCCTCCAACAAATGAGCCTGCTGGAACATCCTTATGAACAAGTGTACCAGCCGACACGATCGCCCCATCCCCAATGGTCACACCAGGTAAAATGGTGGAATTGGCTCCAATTAAGACTTCATCCCCAATATAGACTTCCCCAAGTCTGTATTCTTTAATCAAATACTCATGGGTCAAAATGGTTGTGTTATAGCCAATCACCGAATTTCGACCGACCGTGATTTTCTCAGGAAACATGAGATCCACCATGACCATTAAGGCAAACGCTGTATCTTCGCCGACCTTCATACGAAGAAAGGTTCGGTATATCCAATTTTTCATTCCCATAAAAGGCGTGTACCGTGCGATTTGAATGAAAATAAAGTTTTTCACCACTTTGAAAAAGGGGACCGTCCGATAGACTTGTCGTAACGAATTGACCCCTTTTACAGGATAACGATCTGTTTTTCTCAACTCAATCAGCTCCAACAATCGCCAGGAGATCACTCATTTTCTTTAGCATAAAATCAGGACGATGCTTTAAAAGGGCCTCTTCTCCCTTAATTGACCAAGCAACACCTGCTGTTTTTGTCCCCGCCGCTTGACCAGACAAAATATCGTGATAATTATCGCCAACCATCACCGCTTCATGTGGATCACTGCCAAGCTTGGATAATGCCAGCTGGACAGGCTCCGGATGCGGCTTTTCATTTTGGACATCATCGAGCGTCACAATCACCTCAAAGAATGGCTCTAAACCGGTCAGCTTCAATCCCATTAACACTGTGTCACGTATCTTTGTTGTGACAATTCCAAGCTTAAATCCTCGATCCTGCAAGACTTTCAATGTATCTATAACAGTCTCATATTCAGTCACGAGCAGATCATGCTGTTCATGATTAAACGTACGGTACATCTGAATCATGTCATTCGTTAGATCAGGGTCCATCGCAGAGAATGTATCAAATAATGACGGACCAATGAAATGGAGGATCTCTTCACGGCTGTACTGACCAGGGTAATAATGATCAAGCGTATGTTGAAATGAAGCAATAATTAATTCATTCGTATTGATTAATGTGCCATCTAAATCAAACAGCACGGTGTTAATAGTTGATTCGTTCATATGGCTTCCTTTCTAACAGCTGCGAGCTCGCGCTTTCGCCAAATATAGCTAATGGCAGCTGTTAATAAAATAGCAGATATCAGGCGGATGACAAGAAGCGGCCACACAGGAATCCCAAGTGGAATAAATATCAGCGTGTCTTCGACCACTGCATGGCAGGCAACAAGGAAAATGAAAGCAAGGGTTAAATCTTTTTTACTCACGCCGTCCTCTTCCACTGCCTTCATCATCACGCCAGCTCCGTATGCCAGACCAATGGTTAACCCAGCGACCATCGTCATCGACGTATTTTCTTTCATTCCAAGCATTCTCGTAAATGGAGACAGCCACTTAGACAGCGTATGGAGCCATCCTAAATCTCTCATGAATTGAATGATGATCATGAGAGGGATGACGATACAGGCGAGCTGGAGCACACCGAGTACGGCTTTTTGTAAAGCGAGAAGGACGATCATGTACCAGCTGGAAGGCACATCAGCCGTCTGAGCTGCTGTCAGCAGTCCATATTGTGCCGGCTCCTGGCCTCCCTGCCAAACGAGATGAATGACAATAGCCGAAATAACAGCAAGACTGATTCTGACAAGCAAAATGACAGACACTCTCAGTCCAACCTTTGCTGCCACAGTCGATTCGATGATCAGGTTATGGCAAAAGGACAGCATCACGGCCAAAATAAACACTTCCTTCACAGGAAGATCTAGTGTCAAAATGGCAGCTATGCCCGCATACAAATTCAGCACATTTCCTAATACAAGTGGAATGGCCGCTTCTCCTGAAAGACCAAACAACCCCATAAATGGCCGTATGAATCGAATGATCCAATCCATAACAGGCGTATGCTGCAAGATACTGACGAGAATGGTAACTGGAAAGATGACTTTTCCAAGTGTCCAAGTTGTCGATAGCCCTGCTTTTAAGCCGTTTTTCCATGTATCCCCCATCTCTTCTGATCCCCCTGCTTTAATTCGATGAGTTGTTCTCTTTATACGGAATCGATGCGTACCCTTTTATTCTTCTAAAGATCATCAGCAGAACAGCCACTACAAAAATGGCAATCGAAATCATTTGAGCGATTCGAAGATGTTCTGTCAGCATCAAACTGTCCGTTCTCATACCTTCTATAAAGAAACGACCGATTGAATACCAAATTAAATAAGACAAGAAGATTTCGCCTCTGCGCATCGATGTTCTACGTAATAAAATCAAGATCACAACACCGGCAAGATTCCATAATGATTCGTATAAGAACGTTGGGTGATAATACGTCCCATCAATATACATTTGATTAATGATAAACTCAGGCAAATGCAAATTCTCTAAAAAGGCTCTTGAAACAGCCTCACCATGCGCTTCCTGATTAATAAAGTTCCCCCAGCGTCCAATGGCCTGCGCTAGTAAAATACTAGGTGCTGCTACATCGGCTATTTTCCAGAAGGACACCTTTTTCACTTTTGCAAATACGATCGCTGTCAGCACAGCACCTATCAGCCCGCCATGAATGGCAATTCCGCCATGCCAAATCTTAATGATTTCATTTGGGTGCTGCTGATAGTAATCCCATTCGAAGGATACATAATAAATTCGTGCACAAATAATCGCTATTGGAATGGCAAATAAGATTAAATCAATAAACGTATCTTTATTGATTCCTCTTTTCTCACATTCTCTCAGTGCGAGCCAGAGTCCTAGTAAAGCTCCGACCCCAATGATCACACCATACCAATGAACCGAAAGAGGTCCGAGCTGAAAAGCAATCGGATCAATTGGCTGAATCGCTTCGTTCATATAGACAACTCCTATTCATCTTGGCCATTGTCTTCAATGACATCGGCTAGTTTACTTGTAAATTGTTCCGCCGCATTATGTCCCATGCGTTTTAACCTGAAGTTCATCGCAGCCACCTCAATGATAACCGCTAAGTTTCGACCAGGGCGGACAGGAATGGTCAGCTTCGGTACATCTGTATCGATGATTCGCATCTTCTCTTCTTCAAGTCCTAAACGATCGTACTGTTTGCCTTGTTCCCAAAGCTCAAGGTTCATGACAATCGTAATTCTCTTATAGCTTCTGACAGCCCCAGCTCCAAATAAGGTCATCACATTAATGATGCCTAATCCACGGATTTCTAAAAGATGTTCAATCAGCTCTGGTGCGCTTCCGACTAACGTATCCTGATCCTCTTGACGGATTTCCACGCAATCATCTGCGACCAGCCTGTGTCCTCTCTTCACTAATTCTAAGGCTGTTTCACTTTTTCCTACTCCGCTTTTTCCAATTAACAATACACCTACACCATATACATCAACGAGTACGCCATGAATCGCGGTCGTAGGTGCAAGCTTGCTTTCTAAAAAGTTGGTCAAACGACTCGAAAGTCTTGTCGTTTTTAGGCTTGAACGTAACACAGGTACACCATTTTCATTTGAAGCTTCAATTAATTCCTTCGGCACTTCACGATCTCGTGACAAAATAATTGCAGGGGTAATATCAGTACAAAGAGACATCATTCTCTGCTTTCGTTCGCGTTCTGGGAGCTGTTCAAAAAAAGAAAGCTCTGTTTTCCCTAAAAGTTGAACTCTTTCTTTTGGGTAATATGTAAAATAACCTGCCATTTCAATACCTGGTCTGGAAAGATCACTGATTGTAATGGGACGATTAATCCCTTCTTCCCCACTTACCAGTTCAAGATGAAATTGTTCCATTATGTCCTTCGTACGAACTTTCGGCACGCTTCTTCCTCCTTTTATCACAGGCGATTCAGAAATACAGCTCTATTTTATCACTTTCAATGATGATCCCAAAACAGTATTTTATCCTGATCCTGTTTCCGTTCATTTACTGGTATAGACAACTATACTTAAAAAGGGTAAACTAAGTCAAAGACAATGACTAAAGGGGGCACAATCATGAGCAACTCTTTATTGCTCTCCAATATTCATATTGTGACAAAGACCGAAATGATTGCAAACGGTTTTGTCGGTTTACGCGGCGGCAAGATTGACTATATTTCAACAACACCACCGACAGGAAATTATGAAAAAGTATATATTTCCCGGGAAAACTTTTATTTACTTCCCGGAATGATTGATATTCACATCCATGGCGGATATGGAGCAGATATGATGGATGCGACATCAGAAGCCATGAATACACTCGCTGACAACTTACCATCAGAAGGAACGACAAGTTTTTTAGCCACAACCATCACTCAAAACCATCATGAGATAGAGCAAGCACTTAAAAATGTCGCCCAGTGGAAACAATACAATGAAGAACAAGCAGGCGTTCAGGCACAATGTTTAGGTATCCATCTTGAAGGTCCTTTTATTTCTAAAGATAAAGCAGGGGCACAGCCTGTTCAATGGATAAAGCAGCCCGATCGCCCTCTTTTTGAAAAATGGCTGGATGCTTCTGAACAGCTTATTCGAATCGTCACGTTCGCACCTGAGGAAGACCCTGATTTTGCTTTTCTTTCCTTGTTGCAAGAAAAAAACATTATTCCTTCTATTGGACATACGAATGCCCATCATGACATGATTGAATTAGCAGCAAAGCATGGTGCACGCCATGTCACACATCTTTATAATGCACTGAGTTCGTTTCAGCATCGTGAACCAAACGCTGTAGGAGCTGCTCTTACAAACAAGGATCTCCATACTGAGCTGATTACGGATGGGATACACTCCCACCCACTTTCCATCAAGCTGGCGTATTTGGCAAAAGGAAGTGATCGTTTAATGATGATCACAGACTCGATGCGCGCAAAAGGACTTGGAAATGGCACGTATGAGTTTGGGGGCCAAACAGTCACAGTCAGCGGCGAAAAAGCTTTACTGGAAGATGGTACACTTGCAGGATCAATTCTGCGAATGAAAGATGGCGTCAAACGAATGAAACAGATCACACATTGTGAATGGACAGAGATAGCAAAGATGACCTCAACTAATGCAGCCATTCAGCTAGGACTTGATCAGCAGCTTGGTTCGATTGAAGTTGGAAAACAAGCAGACCTTGTGATCTGGGATGAGTCTGGTGAACTAATGATGACGATCTGCCATGGACAAATCGTCTTTGAGAAAAAGGAGGCCAACCACTAATGAACATCATTGAATTTGAAGATAAAGAACAATTAGGAAAAGAAGCAGCAGCCCTGATCGCGCACACAATCGCTTCTAAACCAGATGCCGTACTCGGCCTGGCAACGGGCGGTACACCTCTTGATACGTATCAAGAGTTAATTCACCTTCATCAATCACAACAATTGTCTTTCAAACAAACAAAAACAGTCAATTTAGATGAATATGCAGGGCTTGATTCAGATCATGAAAATAGTTATATGACCTATATGAAACGTCATTTATTTGATCACATTGATCTTCCACAGGATCAGTATTTCCTTCCAAATGGCGCTACACCTGATTTAGAAAAGGAATGCTTAAGATATGATCAGCTCATTCAAAACATAGGCGGCATCGACCTTCAACTTCTTGGAATCGGTCAAAATGGACATATTGGTTTTAACGAGCCCGGTACTCCGTTTAACTCAAAGACTCATGTCGTGCAACTAGATGAAAATACCCGGCAGGCCAATGCAAGATACTTTTCTTCTATTGATGAAGTGCCTACACATGCCATCACCATGGGCATTGCGAGCATTCTTTCTAGTAAAAAGATTCTCCTTCTTGCATCAGGAAAATCAAAAGCGGAAGTGATACAATATTTAGAACAGACTGAGATACATCCAGACTTCCCAGCATCTGCTCTGAAACTTCATGAAGATGTGACGATTTTGATTGATCGAGAAGCTGGTTCACTACGCTAAAGCTAAACACGAGAGGATTTTCACATGTTTATTGATAAGCAGTCACCTATTCCGATGTACCATCAGATTATGGAGAATTTGAAAAAACAGATTGAGAATGGAACATTAGCACCTGATACACTCATTCCTTCTGAAAGAGAATATGCCGAACGCTTTGGTATAAGTCGAATGACTGTCAGACAAGCCTTATCGAATCTTGTGAACGAAGGATATTTGTATCGACAAAAAGGAAAAGGCACCTTTGTGAGCCGAAGAAAATTTGAACAGCCGCTTCAAGGTTTAACAAGCTTTACAGAGGATATGCGTCAGCGTGGTCTTAAAGCTTCAAGCCAGCTGATTGACTTCACAAAAACCGTCTGCCCAGATCACTTGTTGCCTGTCTTACAACTGTCAAATGACGATGCTATATATGAACTCAAACGGATACGCCTCGCAAATGATGAACCGATGGCGATTGAAACGAGCTATATCCCTGAAGCATTTGCAGGAGATTTAACAAGGGAACATTTAACTGGCTCTATATATGAATATATAGAGACTCAAACAGGCCTTACAATTGCTCATGCAAAACAAGAGCTTGAAGCGAATGTTGCTTCAAATGAAGAAGCACACGTGCTGTCTATTTCAACAGGCGATCCCGTGCTCTCAATTGCAAGAACGACTTATTTTCAGAATGATATTCCGTTTGAATATGTTCTTTCCGTTTATAGAGGAGATCGTTACAAGCTCATTCATACAATGGAAAGATAAACAGTGCCCTTATCAAAGGAGCACTGTTTTTATTTCCTAAGAAATGTTTCTTCACGATCATCTTTTGTATGAATTTTCCATATAGGTGAAATCGCTTTTCCTTGAAAACGATCTTTTGCTACGGTGTACCAATAATAGTCTTCATTTGGCTTTAAGCCTTTCCACTCAAAGCTTGCTTTTTTGCCGCTTTTTACGCCGCGCGCCTCTCCTATCAAAACATTTGTGTACACATTGAGTTCAAAATAGTTGGTTTTGACAGATTTCATTTTTGGTGTCAAATCCACATCGATTGAAAATTCATCTTGATCTCCATACGTTTTAGGATCGTAGAAATGCTCTTGATTCATGTAAGGTGAGTATGTCGTAAAATGAAGCTGGTTTTTTTCTTGATCGGCTGTTATCAATCGCATAAACCCTTGTCCACCTTCAGGTCCTGACTGATAATCAGCGAGTATTTGATATACTTTCCGGTCTACTTTACCATCATTGTCATCGTCAAGCTCATCTACTTTCCTGCTCGCTCCGTGATAGTGACCGCTAAATACTGCCACAATATTGGGATGGCGCTTCACTACCTGATGGAAGATGAGGTCGCCAATCGGACTGCGGTTGCCACTGACCAACAAATACTCATGGAAATTTAAAATGACAATACGGTCTGGATGCTCAGAAATCACACGGTTCAACCAATCAATTTCATCTTGCTTAATCCCCCAGCCCATGTATACCATCATATAATCATTGCCACCGGCAGAGATGAGATCATAATGACCTCGATTGTTTTTATAGGATTCACCATAGTACGGTTTATTTGCAAAGCGTTTCTCCCCGAAATATTTTCCATATTCCGCATAAAAACCGTCCTTATGTCGAACATCATGATTTCCTGCTAAAACTCCATAAGGAATTTGATGCTCATCTAACACACGCATAAACGTATCAGCACGATGCCATTGTTTATCTTTTGAATCATCCACAATGTCACCTGTATGGAACACATATTGGATGTTTAACTTTTCTCTCTGGTCTCTGATCCACTCGACCATTTGTTTAAAGATATGAGGATAGCTCTTTGCATAATATTGTGTGTCAGACATCCAAACCATCTTATATGGCTTTTGCGCTTTGCTGATTTCATCCTGTACAAGCAAATCAAACGTATGATTCTTCATGTACTGTCTGACTGACAGCAGTCCTTTCAGGTAAAATTCCTTTTGATCCTTAGCAAAATGATGAGTGATTTTATCCCACTTTTCTTGCTGATGATTCCAGGCATACATGGTCACCTTTCTCCCTGACAATGAACTCCCTTTCCACATCGCCTCGACGACATCCTTTTCACGTACATCTTGATGAACCTTGATTTGAAAACGATGATAGGGAAAACGATGTAAATCCTTCGTTTCTACTGACTTACCATCAGCAAATGCAATGCGATTCCTTTCTTGATGAGAAAAAATCATTTCTCCTTTTTCGTTAAAGCTCTTTGGCGGTTCTGTCTCCGCTGCATATTTCAAAATGTTCATTGATGGATGCAACGATGTATATTGATAGGCACGGTAAAAGGAATAATCCAGCTTATCATTCGTTGGGTCCTTGGTGAGCACAGTTTGCTTTGACGATTTCATTTTCGTCTTATCTGCTACACGTTCTGGTGGCTCAGGGTGTTCATGCACCGTCTTGAATTTCTTTTTCACCGTCGTCATGTTCCCTGCTGCATCTTTTGCTTTAATTGTCAACGTGTGTTCCCCCGGGTTTAATTCGCTAGAGGACGTCTGGTATGGCAACGAAATTGGCTTGCCATCTACATATGCCTTCATCTCCTCTATGTCACTCCAGCGATCCGTTACCTTTGCTTTTAACGTAAAGGCTCCTTTATATGGATCCTTTGTTTGGACATTGGTCTTAATTTTTGGACCTGTATTATCGACCATCACATGTACAGATGCATGCTCGTCTGAGGTTTTGGCCTCAATCAGGTGCGGCCCCTCTTTCAACCTTCTTGTATCCCACTTCATAAACGTTGAAACATAAGCTTCTTTTGGTATTTCAAATTGAAATGTTCTGACCTTTTTGGCGTTACCACTGTCTCCCATTCTCCATTCTTTTTCTGGCTTTGCATTGATTGGAGGAATTTGAGTTCCATTCGACAAAATCATCCGGACGTTTTTTAATTCAAAATCATCGTGATTCTCACCAGGCAGCCGATCAACTGGAGAAGATTTTGTTCCAGCATGGAAGGAGATTGTTTGGAGACCTTCTTTTTTCATCTCTGCTTCTGGTATTGGCATTGTATAGGTACGATACACTTTTGTCGAATCATCAAAAATAGAAAGTAAGTGCTTACCTATGGACACACCATTTTTAAAATATAAATTTGTCCCTTTGACATCAAATGCAATATATGGATCTGCTTCAAGGGCAGAAAACACTTGCTGATTCCGCTTTCCATCTATCAATAATTCAATGCTTTTTTTCTGATCAGACGTTGCTTTTAATGGAAATAATCCTGAAACCGTATCTCCTTCTTCTACATTGAATCGAAGGCCATGAGCTTTGCTAACTTGCTCCACATCAATTATTTTTTTCATCGTCATTGCTGTATTTTCACCGTCTGACGCTTCAAGCTGATATTCCAATTGTTCTTTACCAATCAACACAGGTGAGTAAATAATATGATGAAATAACCGGTCGTTATGATCTTTTTGAAGCAGTATCTCCTTAAAATCATCTTTCCGATTTGTTCGATAGCGAAGCTTGACGGTTTTGACGACCTGATCATCCTGTACATCTGCTTTAATCTCTATGCTTTCAGTTGGTTTCACTGGTTTTCTCACTGTCATATCTTCAATCACAGGTTTATGGATATCTTGAGAAATTTCTTTTTTCTCAGATGGAATTTGTGCTTTTAGCACTTTTCCAGGCGTAGGCTCTTCTTCAATTTTGGAGATCAGCTTCATTTGCGAAGTACCGTCCATTGGATATTTGAATAGCAAAGATTTATGCTCACTAAACCATGAAGGCTTTAAGCGAAATGCTGCTGATGAAATCTCCTCCCCTATATTTGTTGTGATGGAAACAAGACGAGATTTAGAGTTGGACAGCCCTTTGCTTTCGATGACAGATACATGCTCTCCCTCTTTTAATTGACTTTTGTACATAGCATTGAAGTCCGCTACAGTTAAATGCTCCTGTCCTTTTTTCCTCAGCCAGAAAACATACGGTTTTCCAGGTGAAAGAGTGACTGGATTTGTGTGAAAGGAATACACATCATCCATTTCAGTTCCTTGTGCAGGATTGCGATAGCGAAGCTGATAATGTTTAAGAGAGATAGGCTCATGTGTTGTGTTATACACCTCAATAAATTCAAATGCATCTTTGCCTTTGCGATTTTTTGAATTGACAACAATTTCTGTGATGACTAAGTCCGGAATGCGCGAAAGGTCCTCTTCAAATCCATTTAAGTGGACAGATTGTTCTGCCGTTTTGATCACGGACTTTTGCGTAAGAAACTCTGTATAGTAACGAACGGTTGAATTCCATAATTGATCTGGCGGAATTTTCGCTGTAAATTCTGGCTTCATACCTGGCAGCCGTTCCATTGGGATCAAACGGTACCCTAGCTCATCACTTTGTTTATAATACAAGTTCGCAGACAAAATTTGTTCCGGATCCGTAATTGACGCACGAAACTGGAGATCACGGCTTTTTTCCCCTAGAACTGGACGGACATCCACATGAAAGGGATCAAAGATAATAGGAGAAAAAGGCTTGTCCGGTATATTGACTTGTGTTTGAATAAAAGGCCCTGCTGAAGCAGGCTGATTGAAACAAAAAAGAATGATAAAAAAACATAAAAGCATGATTTGTCTGCTCATGTTCACCATCGTGCACCGCCTCCCTTCGGATATTGTGTCTCCTGAAGGAAGTTTTTATGTCAGATGAAACGGAGAAACGATACAAAATGGGTCAAAAAAAACCGTTAGCTTTTTTTCGCTAACGGCTCCACAATTCCTTTTTGTATCAACAGGTGGAAAATGGATAATATGACAGCCATCCAAATGGCCGTTCCAAACCCATCAATATTAAAACTATCGCCCATAAAACTTGATGTCATCATAAGTGTGATGGCATTAATCACAAATAAGAACAATCCTAGTGTAAGAACGGTTACTGGAAGCGTTAAAATGATCAAAAACGGCTTCACTAAAATATTGAGCAAGGATAAAATAATACTTGCCACAATGGCTGCGCCAAACCCTTCAATATATACGCTCCCAAGCCCTGGCAGAATGCCTGAATCAAAATATCCCGCAATGACGATTAAAAGTAATGCATTGACTAAAATACTGACGATCCATCTAAGCATTTAGTTAGTGCCTTCTTCCGGAACAACAAAATACCAGATGAAGTAGACCAAGAAAATTGGCATAAATGCTGTCATAAATCCGATGATGACCGTTAAAATGCGAAGCAGAGATGCATCGACACTTAAGTATTCGGCAAGTCCACCAACAACACCCGCTATTTTTTTATCTGTTGCTGAACGATAAAGCTTCTTCATGTAGAATCACTCCTTGTCTGATTGGTGCTTTACTTGTATTGAACCTGTTTTTGTTTCTGCAAAAATGGATATACTGTTCACTGCCTGTTGGTTGGCTTTGATCATTTTCTCTTTTTGTAATGTCTCATTTTTCTCTTTAATCATCTCTGCATCAAGCAAATCGTGAGAAATAGACCCAAGATTGCTTTTCAGCTCAGCGGTCACTGCACACGCACGCGGGATCTCGACGTCCACACTGCCTGTTGTCGTTTTCGCATAAATGGAACGGCACTTTTCATCCGACAGCTGAACCGCTATGTTTCCGTTAAAGCTTTGGGCATCAATTGATTCACTTTTCCCGCGTAGGTCAATGAGCCCATTGATGGTTTCTACTTCAATCATACCACACTCGTGATCCGCCAGTTTAATTTGTCCGTTTGCTGTTTCAATTCCAACCTTTTCAGCCTGTAGAGAGGCAAAAGAGACAACACCATTGGTGGTTTTCGCAGCAAGTTCTTTTGTCTTTAGCTTTTCCCCGCGAATCGGACCATTAAACAGTTTAACCTTGATTTTATCGTATTGGATACGCGGTACATATAAAGTGACATTGACTTTCATTGTCTTCTTTTCGGTCCGGATAAAAAATTTATCCCCTTCGAGACCGCAGTCCAATTGATTGAGAAATTGCTGTCTTGCCTGCTCTCCGTCTTCTGCACGGTAGATTTTCGCATGGCATTCTGCTCGAATATCGCCATCGTCCCAAGGCATCACATTGAGACTGCCGTTCGCCAATTGAATATCTAAATGAGAGAGTGAGGCGTCTTTGAACTGAAAAATGTGCTCAACGTCGACCGACTGTCCAAAGTTCAAATCAAGATCTACGTCTTTCACCTTTTTCACCGCAGAATCTAACCAGCCAAACAGCTTTGCACCAAGATTTTCGGTACCAGTTCCTTTGCTCTCTGTGCCAGCTTTTTCTTCATGAAAGGTGTGGTCAGCCGTTGATTTTTCTAATGAAACAGACGGACTTTCCTCCAGTTTTTCAAGCAGCGTAATCGCTTCTTTTGCCGATAATGTCCCGTCTTCTACTAATTTTAAAATGCGTTCTTTTTCATTCATACATAGCCCTCCTACGATTTGATGGATTGAAGTACTTTAATACCTTGAATGATATTCCAAATGACAGAGATCAAAAAGCCAATGGCGACTAAAAAGGACAGGATGAGCATCGTGATCACTGGCATGAGTGAGTCACTTGCCTGTGTCGATAATAAAAATGGAATAGATCCAAAAACCAGCAACACGCACGCTGCGACTGGCAAAACATGTGACCATAATGCCCGCATCGCGTGCCGTTTCGGTTCCTTTTGGTCGACTACAAAATATGCCACGATCGGTACAATAAACGGCATAAAAAATACACTAAAATAACAAATTGATGCAATGATCGACTGATCTCTATTCATATATATTCGCTCCTTCATGATGAAAATTCCTTTCTAACTCATACGTTTATTGCGTATCAAAAGTTTCAAAATCATTCGATTTACATATGACCTTAGACACAAATTACATCTTTTTGCACCTAAGTGTAGATTCTTCACGGATTACCCTTTAAAATATGTTGAAAAGATGGTGATTATCATTATAGGGGGTAATTATTTTGACAGATCATCATAATACTAACCACACGGCTCAAGCGCTTTTAGACCTTATACAGAAACAAAAAAGCATGAACAGCGATATGATCAGGGAGCTTGAGACCATTCATCCGTCTCATCCACAGTATGGTGATATCCGTTATTTAAAAGTACTGCTCGACAGCAGCAGCACGCATATTTTAAAGGATTTAACGCAACTCAGTCATTTAATGCCGAAGGAAGATGCGCAATAAAAGGAAAACCCCTCGATAAAGAGGGGTTTCAGATTGTTGACAAAGGGCTAAAATGTTCTTTATTTTAGCCCTTTGTCTTCTTTTCAGCGTGATAGAAAACCTTTGCAGCCCTAGGAAGGACGAGTACTGGCGCGGAGCGAATTTGACATTCGTGAGCACCAGCACGCAGGACTGACACCGAATGCGAGGGTTTGTCTACACGCTGAAACCCCTCGATAAAGAGGGGTTTTTTCTTATGACGATGTCACACGTTCCGTTTCTTTGACCAACTGTTTCATTCGTTTACGGTCACGCTCTAAAATAGGCTTTAAGTATCGACCAGTGTAAGAAGCTTTTTCTTTTGCAATTTGCTCAGGAGTCCCTGAGGCAATGATCGTTCCGCCGCCTGCACCGCCCTCTGGTCCGAGATCAACGAGGTAATCAGCAGCCTTAATAATATCAAGGTTGTGCTCAATCACTAGCACCGTATCTCCGTTTTCGACCAAACGCTGAAGCACTTTTAATAAACGGGCAATATCATCCACATGCAGACCTGTTGTCGGCTCGTCTAAAATATAAAGAGACCTTCCGTTTGAACGGCGGTGAAGCTCAGATGCCAATTTCACACGCTGCGCCTCTCCCCCGGACAATGTCGTCGCAGGCTGTCCAAGTGTAATGTACCCTAGTCCAACATCAAAAATCGTTTGAAGCTTCCGCTTAATTTTCGGGATGTTCTCGAAAAATTGGAGTGCGTCCTCCACGGTCATTTCAAGCACATCAGCAATGTTCTTCCCTTTATATGTGACCTCAAGTGTCTCGCGGTTATACCGTTTCCCGTGGCACACCTCACAAGGCACATACACATCAGGTAAAAAGTGCATTTCGATTTTAATGATGCCATCTCCGCGACATGCCTCACAGCGTCCACCTTTGACGTTAAAGCTGAATCTACCTTTTTTATACCCTCGTACCTTTGCTTCATTGGTTTGTGCAAACACATCCCGCACATCATCAAATACGCCTGTATACGTGGCAGGGTTGGATCTCGGCGTACGACCGATTGGAGATTGATCAATATCAATCACCTTATCTAAGTGATCCATTCCTTTGATTTCTTTGTGCTGTCCTGGCTTCGTCTTCGCTCTGTGCAGTTTTTGCGCAAGTGATTTTAATAGAATTTCATTCACAAGCGTACTTTTCCCTGAACCTGACACACCGGTCACAGCTGTAAAGATGCCTAGAGGGAACTTCGCATTGACGTTTTTCAGGTTGTTTTCTTTTGCCCCTTTGATCTCAATGTAGCGGCCGTCAGACTTTCTTCTTTCAATCGGTAGCGGGATAAATTTCTCACCAGATAAATATTGTCCTGTTAAAGATTTCTTGTCCTTCATGACTTCTTCCGGCGTCCCAGCTGAAATCACTTCTCCTCCATGAACTCCTGCTCCAGGTCCAATATCAATCAAATAATCAGCGGCTAGCATTGTATCCTCATCATGCTCTACGACAATGAGGGTATTCCCGATGTCGCGCATGTTTTTCAATGTCCCGATCAACCGGTCATTATCACGCTGATGCAGGCCAATGGATGGTTCATCTAATATATAAAGAACACCCGTCAGCCTTGACCCAATTTGAGTCGCCAGACGAATCCGCTGCGCCTCTCCTCCGGATAGTGTACCAGCCGAGCGGCTCAATGTGAGGTAATCTAATCCCACATTATTTAAAAAGGACAAGCGCTCTTTGATTTCCCGTAAAATGAGCTGGGCAATCTGCAAATCTTTCTCAGACAACTCGATTTCACCATATAAATCAAGGGCATCAGAGACAGACAAATCAGTGATTTCTCCGATATGTTTGCCATTGATCAGAACCGCAAGCGTCTCTTTTTTCAGACGATATCCTTTACATGTCGGACATGGCTGGTTCGCCATATACTTCTCCATTTGCTCACGAATATAATCAGAGCTGGTTTCCCTATAGCGTCGTTCAATGTTACGAAGAACACCTTCAAATTCAATTTCATTTTCACGTACCTGACCAAAATCATTTTCATATTTAAAATAAATCCGTTCAGAGCCGCTGCCATATAAAATTTTATCGAATAAATGCGACGGTATATCTTTCACTGGAATGTCCATGTCGATGCCGTAATGTGTACATACTGCCTCAAGGAGCTGAGGATAGTATTGTGAGCTCTGCGGCTCCCAAGGGGCAATGGCATGCTGTCGTAACGTCAAATCCTTATTAGGAATGACAAGCTCAGGGTCAACTTCTAGTTTAGAGCCAAGCCCATCACAGCTCGGACAGGCACCAAAAGGACTATTGAATGAAAACATTCTTGGCTCAAGCTCACCAATAGAAAATCCGCAGTGCGGACAGGCATGATGTTCACTGAATAACAGCTCTTCTTGTCCAATCACGTCAATCATCACACGGCCTTCACCTAGTCGCAGCGCCGTTTCAAGGGAGTCAGACAGCCGAGCCGCAACGCCTTCCTTCACCACGATTCGATCAATCACGACTTCAATGGAATGCTTCTTGTTCTTTTCAAGCTCGATCTCTTCTGACAGATCTTCCATCTCTCCATCGACTCTTACTCGAACATAGCCCTGCTTTCGAATTTGATCAAGTACTTTAACATGTGTTCCTTTGCGGCCAGATACGACCGGCGCTAGCACTTGCAATTTCGTTCTTTCTGGATATTCTAAAATACGATCTGTCATCTGCTCAATCGTTTGGGACGTAATTTCAATCCCATGTATCGGACAAATAGGTTTCCCAACTCGAGCATACAAGAGTCGTAAATAATCATAGATTTCAGTAACGGTTCCAACTGTTGATCTAGGGTTCCGGCTCGTCGTCTTCTGATCAATACTAATCGCCGGAGAAAGACCTTCAATGGCATCTACATCCGGTTTATCCATTTGACCGAGAAATTGGCGCGCATACGCTGAAAGAGATTCAACGTACCTGCGCTGACCCTCTGCATAAATGGTATCAAAGGCAAGAGACGATTTTCCTGAACCAGATAAACCCGTGATGACCACTAGCTGGTCACGCGGGATATTCACATCAATATTTTTAAGGTTGTGGGCTCTAGCACCTTTCACCTCTATTCGTTCCATAGCCATCAGGCAATCATCCTTCCGCTTTTAGCTCTAGCAATAGATCTCTTAATTCTGCTGCTTTTTCAAAATCAAGCGCTTTTGCTGCATCTTTCATTTCCATCTCGACCTTTTCGATCACTTTTTCTCGTTCTTTTTTGCTCATTTTTGACAGCTTTGGTGCTGCATTTGTTTCATATTCTTCCGATTCTTCATGTATCTTTGTTGCTTTAATGGCATCTCTGATTTTCTTATGGATGGTTTGCGGAGTAATTCCATATTTCTCATTATACGCCTCTTGCTGCTCTCGTCTTCGCTTCGTTTCTTGAATCGCAATATCCATTGATTTGGTCATTTTATCTGCATACATAATGACCCGGCCTTCCGAATTTCTCGCTGCACGGCCTATCGTCTGGATGAGGGATCTTTCAGAGCGTAAGAAGCCTTCTTTATCTGCATCTAAAATCGTCACGAGCGAGACCTCTGGAATATCCAGTCCTTCACGAAGAAGGTTGATTCCCACAAGCACATCATATTTTCCGAGACGTAAATCGCGAATAATCTCAATCCGCTCAAGGGTCTTAATTTCTGAATGCAGATAATTGACCTTGATTCCGATCTCTTTTAAGTAATCTGTAAGATCCTCAGACATTTTCTTCGTCAGCGTCGTCACAAGCAAACGTTCATTTTTCTCAACCCGCGCATGAATTTCTCCAATTAAGTCATCAATTTGCCCTTCAATCGGACGCACTTCAATGATTGGATCAAGTAAACCTGTTGGACGAATAATTTGTTCCACAACCTCTGGGGTTTTCTCAAGCTCGTAAGGACCAGGAGTGGCAGATACATGTACAATATGATTAATATGCTTTTCAAACTCATCAAAGGTGAGCGGTCTGTTATCAAGTGCTGAAGGCAGACGGAATCCGTGATCAACCAACACTTGCTTTCTTGCTTGGTCCCCGTTGTACATCGCGCGTATTTGCGGTATTGTCACATGTGACTCATCGACAACAATCATAAAATCATCTGGGAAATAATCAAGCAATGTGTAGGGTGTTGAACCAGGAGGACGCAAGGTTAGGTGCCTTGAGTAGTTCTCGATTCCTGAACAAAAGCCCATTTCTCTCATCATCTCAAGGTCATATCTTGTCCGCTGCTCAAGACGCTGCGCTTCTAGCAATTTTTCATTATCTCGAAGTTTTTCGAGCTGCTCTTCAAGCTCTTGTTCAATATTAATAATTGCTTTTTCCATTTTTTCTTCTCTTGTGACGAAGTGAGATGCTGGGAAAATAGCCACATGCTCACGATCACCGAGTATTTCTCCAGTCAGTGCATCCACTTCACGAATACGTTCAATTTCATCACCGAAAAACTCCACTCTGATACAATGCTCATCACGTGAAGCAGGGAAAATTTCAACGACGTCTCCTCGTACTCGGAAGGTTCCGCGCTGAAAATCTATATCATTACGAGAATACTGAATGTCCACCAGCTTACGAAGAAGCTGATTGCGTTCAATCTCCATTTCAGTACGTAAAGACAGCACAAGCTCTCGATATTCCTCTGGCGAACCTAAGCCATAAATACAGGAGACACTGGCAATGATAATGACATCTCTCCGCTCAAATAACGAGGACGTAGCAGAGTGTCTCAGTTTATCAATCTCATCATTGATGCTGGCATCCTTTTCAATAAATGTATCAGTCTGAGGCACGTACGCCTCTGGTTGGTAATAATCATAGTAACTCACAAAATATTCGACAGCATTATTCGGAAAGAATTCCTTGAACTCGCTGTATAGCTGACCGGCAAGTGTCTTGTTATGCGCAATGACAAGTGTCGGTTTGTTCACTTCTTTGATCAGGTTGGATACAGTAAAGGTCTTTCCCGTACCTGTAGCACCTAACAGCGTTTGATGCTGTTTTCCCTGATGGATCCCCTCAACAAGCTTTTCAATCGCCTTCGGCTGGTCTCCTTGGGGCTGATAGTTAGAAACTAATTCAAAGCGGTCACTCACATCAAAGCCTCCGTTTCGTTACGAAATCTATCTAATGAATATATTATCATAAAAGAACACAAAAATACGAACTAAAGTTCGGCTCTTGCTTGATTTTTATTTCCAATACAGTCATACCCTCTCTTCAATACCAAATAACCCTCTTGCGAAAACCTTCCTTTCAGTATGGAACATTTCGGTGAGAGATATTCGATGAGCAGAAAAAGAGCACAAAAAGAAAGCTGCACTCACTATAATTCGTAAGCACAGCTTATAAAACGTCATCTTTCTGCCTAACACGCTCTTGATGATGATATCAATGATTTTTTTCAGCCTTTTCTCTCTTTTCAATTTCTTTTTTAGCCATATATAATGCCCCAGCTACTAAAGAAATGATATCTAATCCCACAATAAAGTAGGTTTCTGTATAGCCCTTCATGTACGAGGCAAATAAAAGCGCTGCTGTTAATGCAATGCCCACATAATGATTATAAGTAACCTTTGAAAATAAAATAACGAGCAGGAAAGGAAAAACAAGTGCAAATATGGCTTTTGTAATCACATAAACCCTCCCTCTTCTTGGTCTACTCCCTTGATTATAGTAAAGATTGGCATATTGAACAATTCACAGTTTTCAATTTCACCTATTTTTCTTTCTGTTCGGAGACTTTTGTTATAGATATAGAAGGAAATTAGTGAGAATGTCCCCTTTGTAAAGATAGGTCTTTCCGTCTTTGACAGTAACATCCAATAAATCCTATGATTAAAAATGATAGTGCGCACTATCATTTTAAAAACAATAGAGAGATAGACAAACCATTGGCTATTTGGATAAGGGGGCATTCCCATGTATTCAGTTTTATTTCATGCGGCTGAAGAATCCGCAGCACTCGCAGGGGCAAAAGGCCTGAATTTAATCAAATTAAACAATCACGGCCTGCCAGTCCCAGATGGATTTATTATCAAAACCAACAGCTTTTCAAGCTTTCTTTCATATCACAACCTGCACCAAACTGAACAAAACCTTGCTGACAAAATCAAAAAAGCATCGTTCCCTTCTCAAATGGAAGCAGAACTCCTTTCGTCCTTTCAATCATTGCGGAAGACTTATCCCTCAGTTGCAGTTCGATCCTCTTCTGTTGCTGAAGATCTCGAAGGCGCCTCATTTGCAGGACAGTACGAGACCTATTTAAATATCAAAACAAATGAAGAATTCTTACAAGCTGTCAAAGAATGCTGGTCTTCTTATTTTGAAGCGAGAGTGACAGAATATAAGGAAGAGATGGGTGAAAACGAGGAAGAGATGCCGCTCATGGCTGTTGTCGTTCAAGGATTGATCCATTCTGACGTCTCCGGTGTCATCTTTAGTGAAAATCCCGTAACAGGAAAAACAAATGAAATGATGCTCACAGCAAGCTACGGACTAGGAGAAGCAATCGTCTCCGGGATTGTGACACCAGACACATTTATTGTAGACAAAGAGACACTTTCTATTGAAAAATCACTTGGAACGAAAGAACTGCAAATTGTACCTTATCAAGAAGGTGTCATTGAACAATCAGTAACTGAGGAAATGGCTGGTCAGTTTTGCCTGAATGATGACCAATTAGTAGAAATCACGCAAATCACCAAACAAGTAGAAGCACTTTATGGTCATAGCGTCGATATCGAATTTGGAATAGCAAATGGCACATTTTATTTACTTCAAGCCAGGCCGATTACTACAGCCCTCTCAAAAGCAGCAGATGAGACAGCGGGCGCTTCTTTTCAAATGCAGCCAGACGAGCTGCAGGATTTCTGGATCTCAATGGACGATCATATGCCGGGCCCAACAAGTCCTCTCTTTTCAAGTCTGATCATCCCAGCATTAAAAAGCGGTATGAAGAAAAATGGTGAAAAATATCAAGTGCCTGATCTGAATATTAAAGATATCAAGCTTTATAGAGGTCACCTGTATTCATCACCGTCCCTGCCTGAAGCGAGTGCAGAAACTGCACCAGTTTTTGATGAGAGCATATTTGAGTTATTTCCACATTTAAGTGAACGTATGTATGAGATTTTAGAGAAAAATTTCTTTCCCTTTTATGAAAAACTCGATCGCCAAATGAAGGAACCGATGACCATTGAAGACGCCATCGTCGGCTTCGAAAAATTAAAGACTTTTTATATACAAGCATACGATGATCATTTTGATATTGTCATACCTCAAGTCATTTTATCGACTATGATTGAAGACATGCTTGTGACGTATACTGGTGATCAATCACAAGTGATCCTGCTGCATGAGATGATGATAGGCGTGATGAACAAATCTCTTGAAACAGACAAGAAGCTATCTGATTTTGCAAAGAGTGTCCTTCAAGATACTGAACTTCATCAAGCGTTTATGAAGCATGAAAAGAACCCAGAGCTGCTTGATGCACTCACTCAATCGGAAAAAGGCAGACACTTCATTTCGGAATTAGAGGAATTTCTTCAAGTCTATGGCTGGCGATCTGTTAAAAGTCATGATCTTACGGAGGAGACATGGGCGGAAAACCCTGAGTTTATACTAGATATCATCAGAAACAACATTCAACACCAATGTGATTTTGATGAAGAATTTGCACAAGCCGTCATCAAAAGACAAGAGACATATGAACATTTTATGAGCCAAGTGAAGGATGAAGCGTTTAAAACGAAATTTGAGACACTTTATCAATTTGCTCTACAGGCCGCTAATATCCGTGACGATCACCACTTCTACATTGATGCCATGTTAGATGCTAAAGCCAGGGTATATCTATTAAAAATTGGTGAACTTCTTGTACAAAAAGGAGCGATTCCTCATCAAGAAGATCTATGGTATCTCTACGATGAGGAGGTACACACAGCGCTCACAACGTCTACAACATTTGATACGGTCATCGCACAAAGAAAAATTGACACGAAAGAAAATGAAGCCATTCAGCCACCAGCTTATATGGGCACCCCAACTGAATCTGAATTGCAGCAAGTAGAAAGAATGCTCGGTTCATTAAGAGAAAATGAAAACAACACAAGCGATATGATCTATGGAATTGGCGCATCTAGCGGTATTGTTTCTGGAAGAGTAAAAGTCATTACATGTGCTGAGGAATTCTCACAATTTCAAAAGGATGATATTTTAGTTTGCAAAACAACCACACCTTTATGGACGAGCTTATTTAGAGATGCAAAAGCAGTCATAACCGATGCTGGAGGCATTTTGTCTCATTCAGCTATTATTGCTAGAGAGTATATGATGCCAGCTGTCCTAGGTACCCGAATAGCGACTGAAACACTTCAATCCGGTGACCTTGTGACAGTAGATGGAAGCAATGGACGCATTCAGATATTAAAACAGCATGCACGTGCCTAACTTTATCATTTTGGATCATATTGGCGGTCATAGGTTTTATCGGTATACTTACTTTGTTGCAAACACATTCATGACCTGAGGTGAGTATGCTTGTTAAAATCTACAAATCAACGAATCATTCGCGCAACAATGGATTTATTAACTGAAAAGGGCTATCAAAAAACCACAACCAAAGAAATAGCCACAAAAGCGAATGTCAGTGAAGCGACTATTTTCCGCAACTTTAAAAACAAACGCGGCGTCATTGCTGCCATTATGAAAATGAAATCAACACCGACAAAAACCTTAGAAGCAGAATTTAAAGGCGATTTACACACCGATTTAAAGTTTCTCGGTTCATATTTCCTTGAAGATTTAACTTCAAAAAAAGAATTTATTTATATCAGCATGCGAGAACCGGCTATGTTTAAAGATTTGACTAGTCATGAAAAAATTTATCCTCAAGAACTAAGGGAAATGCTGATGCAATATTTCAAAAAGATGAGTGCTCAGCATCATCTCTTAAATGGAAAAGAAGACATTTATGCAGACATTTTCATTAGTACGTATTTCGGTTTTTTTATTCAGCAGCTTGAGCAAGACTTCCAGCTCGTATTAACACAAAAAGATGATTTTATTGAGACATACACACACATTTTCATGAGAGGAATTTCTCCCGCTTAAAGGGTGGAATTCTTCTTTTTTCCAAAAGGTGGTATACACACATTGAAATTGCAAAAAGAGAGTTTGATCATCTATTCTTTGTTACTTGGAGCTATACTAGTTCCGGTCAACTCAACGATGATCGCAGTCGCTTTATCATCCATATCAACTTATTATGATCAATCCATTTCAAACATTACTTGGGTTGTCACGATTTATCTTATTGTCATGGCGGTCACCCAGCCTATCGCTGGTAAGTTAGGAGATATATACGGACACCGCCGCATGTATTTAACCGGAGTGACACTCTTTTTAATCGGCTCGATTGGCTGTGCTTTAGCACCTAATCTAGCATTTCTCATCATTTTTCGCTCCATTCAAGCAGCTGGCGGGGCTATTTTAACACCGAATAGCATTGCTTTAATTCGTGGAACAGTCTCACCCGAAAAACTGTCTAAAACAATGGGTTACTTTGGATTTGGTGCTGGTATTGGTGCCGCACTTGGGCCTTTTCTTGGATCGATTCTCATTCAGAGTTTTGATTGGCATTCCATATTCTTAGTGAATATCCCATTCCTATTTCTTACACTAGTCACCGGCGTTTTACTCATTCCAAACATAAAGCATACACGCATACACGCAAGGGTAGATATGATCGGTTCATTGTATTTAACCATCGGAATTGCCACAGTCATTCTATGCACAAAAAGCCAGCTACTAAATGAATATTTAATTTATGGCATTCTAGCATTGATTGTCATTCCTTTATTCTTTAAACATGTACGGAAAGTAAAGAATCCGATCATCGATTTGTCCCTATTTAAAAACAGTTCATTTACAAATGCGAATCTGTCGATCATGCTAAGTAATTTTGTGATGTATGCCATCCTTCTCATTATGCCGCTGTTTATGGAACAGCAACTTGCCTTTTCTCATACACAAAGCGGTATGATTCTATCGGTATTTTCTCTTTGTATGTCTCTTAGCGGTTTATTAGGCGCAAGACTCCATCCAAAAAAAGGCGCGAAAAAAATGATTCGCTTTTCATTTCTCTGCCTTACTTTAACAGGCATCATGTTAATTACACTGAGTCAGTACCCAACCTTACCACTGCTGATCGTGACACTAGTCGCAGGTGGAATTTCATCAGGGATTGGTATGACCAGTATGCAGATGGCTTCTTTAACAGCTGTTGATCAAAGTTTATCTGGTTCGGCATCTGGTATTTTCTCAACCTTTCGATATTTTGGCAGTATCATTTCGTCGACTTTGATTGGTATCATGAGTGGTTTCCAACCTTTATTTATTGTATTAATGGGCGCAGGAATCCTCGGCTTCCTTTTATCCCAACGCGTCAAAACGAAATCTACCTCTCCATCATCTGGGCATTCTGCCTAATGACTCCCTGCGCTCTATGTCGATTTAGAGCGGGGGAGTTTTCATTATTTTTATCACTGTAAGCTATAGCTGGCACAGGAATCAAATATTGAAAATCCTTTTTTAAAGAGGAAAAAAAGCCATATGACTAGACAAAAAAGGAACTTTAAATCGAATTGTCCTCATTCATCCACCTAAGATCTGTTTTTCAACTCTTTCAGCATTGATAACTTCGATTTTTTTTCACAATTTTTGTGGTATGCTTTTTGAAAATAGAGGACGCAAAGGAGCGGAAGAATGGAACGTGTAAAATATGTTTTGATCTATTTATCAGCTCTATTGTTATTCATGTCAGGCTGTGGAAAAGACCAGCAGTTTACTCCACCTGGCAGCTCTCAATTGATCGCGGTCATCTCTCAATTAAAAAAAGCCTCCTTTTCAATAGTTGATTTACAAAAGAATAAAATGATCTCTTCCGTTGATTTAAAACATCCGCTCACTGATCTTATCCAAATCAACAAAGACGTCATCATCGCAACTAGTAAAGAAGGAGAATCGCTTATCGAAATTAATTTAAAAAAAGGTACAGCAACAGATTATATGGATGTGAATAAAGGGCTGACTTCCCTTACATATGATGCAGCTTCTCACACCTTAATTGCAGCGGATTCACAGAAAAATGTCGTTTATTTTATTGATACGCAGCGTAAAAAAATAAAAGCAACTGTGAAGACCGGAAAGTTACCTTCTTCTATGACACTTTCTCCGTCAGGTACTTTATTTGTTTTAAATGCAGAAAGTCATACTGTCTCTGTCATAGATATTGAGAAGGAAAAACATATACGTACGTTCTCTGTACTTGAACGACCTTCTGGTATTCATTTTGATGGACAATCCATTTGGATCGGTGGTCACGGTAAACCAGGCACCTTAAATAAGAGCATTTTTGCTTACGACCCTCAAACAGGTAAAAAACAGCGAGAAATAAAACTAGGCGTTATGCCTGTTGCATTCTTTTCAGAGAAAAATTCTTCTACTTTATATGTACTTTGTCATGGAGATCATACGCTATACAAAGTAGATACAGAGACGAATAAGCAGCTTGCTTCTGTTGAAACTGGTCAAAATCCGAATTATATCACCGCTGATACCACATCAATATATGTGAGTAACTTAGATGACAATTCAGTATCAATTATCGATAAACATACATTCATGATGAAAAATCGACTGAATGTCCCATCAGGACCTTATGCTATCGTGTTGGAGGAAAAGAAATGAAAGAACAAATGCATATTTTAATCGTAGACGATGAGTTCGATATGCTTGAGTTAATCGGGTCCTTCTTAAAAAGACAAGGCTTTCACATCATCACAGCTAGTAATGGATTGGATGCCTTACGTCAGCTTGAAAAAGAACCTGTTGACCTTGTAGTACTAGATATCATGATGCCTGATATGGATGGATTTGAAGTCTGCCAGCGTATTCGACAAACTTCTCAAATCCCCATCTTATTCTTAACAGCTAGAAGTTATGAGGAAGATCGAATTAGAGGCCTAGAAATTGGTGCGGATGACTACATCATGAAGCCTTTCAGTCTACGTGAGCTTGCAGCAAGAATTGAAACAACTTTGAGACGAATTAGAGGTCTTTCGCTAAAGCGCAGCCGCATACAGTTTGGTGACATGGAGATTGATCAGGATGGTAGACAAGTCTATATCCATCAGGAGCCCATTAATTTAACTAGAAGAGAATTCGATTTGCTCATGTTTCTTTTACTCAATCAAGGCCAAGTGTTTTCACGAGAACAGCTCTATCAAAAATTGTGGGAATCACATTCTACTAGCGGCTCTTTACGAACAGTCGATACACATATCAAAACGCTGAGACTGAAATTAAAGGGAGCGGAACGGCATATAAAAACCGTTTGGGGTGTCGGCTATAAGTTTGAGGAGGAAGAATGAAGCCTTTATCGATTAAAAAGAAAGTGCTCTTCTTAATCCTTGTAGTGACCGGAATCGTTGCTGCCTCAGCTCTTGCCCTCACCTATTACTTATACCAGCACTTATATGTTGATAAGCAGATTGATTCCTTAAGTTTACAAGGTAAAAAGCTGGCACAAATCTATCATCAACACGGGAAAGATACGTATTTTACCGATAGAATAAAATGGGCTAACGACTCGAGTCAGGCGAACATTATTTTTACAGATGACCCAATGGAACTTTCAAGTGGTCTTCCTTTTGATACGAACACAAATGATAACCTCATCACGTTCAAGGAACGCCAAAAGCTCCTTCAAGGGGAAACCGTCGTGTTGATTAGAGAACACTCACAGTTTCATCAAGATATTCTTGGCATCGCCATCCCTGTCTTCTCAAGCAAAGATGAGCTATCAGGGACAATTTTTCTATCCATGCCCTTATCGGATGTATATGAACCCTTTGTCCAAATCAGATTGACACTTGGCATATCCATTTTATTAATTCTGCTCCTGATTTTCTTTATCGGATATAAAAGCTCCAATAAAGTCGTTCGGACAATTAATCAAATGAAAGAAATTGCAATGGAAATGGAATCTGGCGATTTTTCAAAACGGATGGCTGTGACCAAAAACGGAGATGAATTAAACCAGCTGGGCCGCTCTTTTAACAAACTGTCTTCTACCCTTGAAAAAGTTGAGCAGCACCGCAGGGAATTTCTTGCGAATGTCTCCCACGAACTTCGAACTCCGCTAAGTTATATGAAAGGATATGCTGAAGGTATTGAAGAAGGGATTATTGATCAAAAAAAAGGAATGCACATCATCCAGGATGAGGCCGCTCGTTTAAGCCGGCTTGTGCACGATCTTTTAGACCTTGCGCAGCTAGAAGGAGATTCTTATCCACTAACGATGGAGCCAATCGTCTTTGCTCAACTGATTCATGACGTTCTTGATCAAATGGCATTTATCGCTAATCAAAAGGGCATTTATCTGAAACGGACACTTGATGAGGATTGTATTGTGTATGGCGATAGCGATCGACTGCAACAAGTGGTTCGTAATTTACTGGACAATGCCATTCATTACACTCCCTCTGGAAAATCGGTCTCGATTGAATTACTAGTTCACCAACATAAAGCTGAATTGAGAGTGACAGATGAGGGCAATGGCATTCCAAAAGAAGACCTTCCACATGTTTCTGAGCGATTTTACCGAGTAAATAAGGCACGTACGAGAAAAGATGGCGGCTCAGGCCTTGGACTAGCTATTGTCTATCAAATCATGAAAAAACATCATGGCACGTTCGATATTCAATCTGAGCCAGGATACGGTACGACAGCCATCATCCAGCTGCCAAATACTCCAATCGATGAAGACCTGCATACGATATAACCAATTAGATTTTGTAGGTAAGGTCATTCGTTTCATCCAAATATACGCATCAGTCGCCTAAATTTGAACAGCTATTTTCAGCCCCTTTTTGATCATCTACTTTTATGCATCAATTCCTTTCAAAAGGATAGTCGATTGCTTTCGTTCAAACAATAAAACTGCATTAAAAAAAGCGTGCGAGACCTTCTTCAAAAGTCCTGCACGCTTTTAAATTAAACAGCTGTTTCAAACCGCTTTCTATTGATGAAGAAAGAAAGCGTGATGATGAGATAGATACCCATTGTGACCAAGGTTTGGACAATCGGAGTTGTTGATACTACTCCAATAAAAATGGCAATGATCGCAATGACAGAAAACCATGTTGTGAAAGGATACAGCTTGACGCGATATCCTCCTGGTGCTGCTACGCTTCGAGACTTTAGATGCCCGACAGCAATAATAAACCAGATGAATAAGACCGTGTAGCTTAAAGATCCCATTAAATAATTAAAGGTTTGACTTCCTACAAAAAGAGAGATTAATACGGCTGCATACAAAGTAGATGTACATACTAGAATCGCTCTGACTGGCACCTGCTGTTTCGACAGCTTCGAAAAGCCCTTCCATATACGGCCATCCATTGCCTGTGTAAATAGTACCCTTGAAGAAGCATACAGACCAGAGTTCATAGAAGACAAGATCGCTAATAAAATAATCCCGTTCATGATATCACTTGCATATGGCACACCAATCGTTGCAAACACCGTGACAAATGGGCTCACTTGTTCATTGTTTACTTGATTCCAAGGAATTAAGCTGACGATGATGAAGAACGGAAGTACATAAAAACCGATGATTCGTACAAATGTACTTTGAATGGCTTTTGGGATGACTTTTTCAGGGTTTTTCGTTTCTGCTAATGTAACCCCAATCATTTCAGTTCCGCCATATGAATACACGACCACCAGCATTGCCGCAATTAAGCCGCCTGTTCCATTCGGGAAAAATCCTCCGTGTTCGGTTAAGTTGGATAATCCCGGTGCTGCATGCTGTCCGAATGAGACAAACAGCATCGTTAACCCAATGATAATAAATAAAAGAATGACAGCAATTTTAATAGAAGCTAACCAGTACTCTGTCTCAGCAAACATTTTGACTGAACAAACATTGATCAATGTCACAACAAGTGAAATGATTAACACAAGTGTCCAAATCGGTACTTGCGGGAACCAGTACTGAATAAAGATTGCAGACACGATCGCTTCTGCTGCAATGTTCAACACCCACATTTTCCAATAGATCCAATCTAAGAAATAGGCGGGGTATTTGCCTAACACAGGTTCAATTAAATCACGGAATGTTCTAGCGCCAGGTCGTGCAACCGTCATTTCGGCAAGTCCTTGCATAATAAATAATAAAATAAGACCACCAATCATATATGCCAAAATGACAGCAGGACCCGCGATATCAATGGCAGAACTGCTTCCTTTAAACAGACCAGCACCGATGGCTCCGCCAAGTGCGAGCATCATGATATGCCTTGACGTCATTGTTCGTTTTAACTGCACATGTTCCTTTTCCATTTTCTATAGCTCCTTTAAATTTGAATCTTCAGACAAATATAAGATAAAAGCATATAAAAAGGCCAGTCATCTCCTTGAAGAGACGACTGACCTTGCAACCGCGTTACCACTCTTATTGACTCAGACATAGCTGAATCCAACTTGAAACCCGATAACGGAGGTCACACGTAAAGACTTACTATTCATTCAGTCTTGCCGCTCCTTGAGCGAGTTCAATGATCCGTTTTACTGCGTTGCACCAACCCGCAGCTCTCTTAGAAAACGGATATTCATTTACTATTCTCAAGTCAAAGCGTTTTATAGTCAATTTGTCTATTTATAAAAGATTTTATTTTTTAAATATACTGACTAACCACGCAATTGTCAACAGCCTTTTTCAGACATTTTCTTTTAACGAATCCAAACGGCTACTTCATCCATTGGACGACGCGTTTTGCCGCGCTTTGGCTCAATGACTCGATACCCAAAGGCAGCCATGACAGAGATGTCGTACTGACCATCTTCAAGTAATCCTTCTTCCTCAAGCATACGATGAATTTCATCGTAGCTGAATCCCTCAACAGGGCATGAATCAATGCCGATTTGTGCCGCGGCTGTCATCATATTTCCAAGGGCAATATACGTTTGTTTGGAAGCCCAATCGAAGAGCGTACGGTCAGTTTCCATCAAATGAAGATCATTCTCTTGGAATTGTTTGTAGCGTTCTTTTACCATCTCAAACGTTTCGTCTGTCATTCCCTTGATTTCCTTGTTGATGTATTCTGCATATGGTGAATCATACCGGGCGTCTGTTCTTGCCAAAATGATCACAAAATGGCTGGCAGTTGGAAGCTGCTTTTGCGCACCCCATGTATATTCTTTTAATTTCTCTCTAAATGCTTCATTTTGAACGACGAGGAACTTCCAAGGCTCAAATCCGACAGAGCTTGGGGAAAGTCTTCCTGTTTCTAAAATGAACGAAAAATCATCTTCTGGAATCTTTTTCGCCGGATCAAACTCTTTTGTCGCATGACGGAATTCAAACGCCTCTATGATTTCTTTTTTTAATTGCTCTTTGTCTCTCATGGTATTCATCCTTTCTAGTGAACGATTAGGGTGTGTTTCATCAATCCAATTTCTTTCCATTCCCATATAGAAATTGTTATGATAAGAAAACAAACAGCCCGAATGTGTGATGTGATACCTCTATGTTAAAAGAAAAGTTTCCTTTGATTCAAGTACGCACATTTTTGTTCGTTAGTTACAATCATGTTCGTTTATCACCCATTTCGTCTTAGAAAGGAGTGTAAAAATGAGTGCACCATCCAATCCAGTCAGTATTGTCAATCATGGCTGTCCCGTTTCAACCACCTCGAGTGTAATAGGTGGAAAATGGAAAGGAGTGATCCTTTATCATTTGACTTGCGGTCCAAAACGATACAACGAATTACGCCGGCTTCTGCCAAGAATTTCTCAGCGTGTTCTTACGCTGCAATTGCGCGAGCTAGAACAAGACGGCGTTGTTCACAGAGAAGTCTATGAGGAGGTCCCTCCTCGTGTCGAATATTCACTCACTTCTCTAGGAGATACGTTAAAGCCTATCATCTTCGCTATGCGTGAATGGGGCGAATCCTATGGAAAAGAAGCGCGCCCAAAAGAAAAAAGCTGCCATCTCTAGCAGCTTTTTTTTATGATGAAATCGCCGTTGATTCTTGCTGTGGATCATCCTTCACAAACAGGATGCCAAGCTGATGATGCTCCCCTTCGTAAGAAGCGCGTTTCTCAAACCTTGTCTGACCATTCAAGCCAATGATCTCAAGCTTTGTCAGAGCACGATTGGTTTGAAGGGCTTCGTAAAATTCCGAAACGGTTTTGACTTCAATTCCATTCACCTTTGTAATGACTTCTCCGATCTCAAGCTTTAAATCAGTTGCAGGTGTATTCGGAATGATTCCCAGCACCATTAGCCCTTGATTACGCTTAGAGAAGTAGAATGGAGCCGCATTGTCGTTGACTCTCTGTTTCCATGAAAGGAAAGCTCTTCCGGCAATCGCTATTAATACAGCTGCCCATGCAATCGGCGTAAACCAAATACTTGCAGCACCTAGTAAAGCAACAGCGAGTCCAAGTATGAGAATACGCCGTGCCGTAATTTGAATGCTCACAATTGGCAGCGATCCTTGAATCCGCTGCCCGAAACCGATGATGTATGGAATCAAAATAAATGAAAAGCTTTGATCGTGTACTTGAAGCACCGGCCACCATGGCAGAGAAGAAGTAAATTCACCTGCCGGCATCAGCAAAACAAGCGGTAAAAGCCACAGACGGTTTGCCCGCTGCTGGCCAATCAAAAGTCCTCTCGCACTCATCACCATTGCAGGCGATGTTCGTAAATGCGCCGTTCGATAGGCTAGAATCCCCTCGGTCATTAATAAAAGACCTAGCAGAATAACAACGGCTGATGCATTCATCATTGAGAGCTGCGGCAGCCATGAATGACTCACTTGGAAATACATGAGTCCTAGTGCCGCAATAAAACTGAAACCGAGTGTGTATGCAGACGAAAGCGCACTCGCCTTAAAGAATAAAGAGCAAACGATGGTCATCGCTGCAATCAGCACGATGAATCCAGGTGGGAGGGCAATCCCTAAGCCTACTGAAATGACGGATAGGCAAATTCCTAGAATCCATCCTTTTGAATATGTAAATTTAAGTTCATCGTATACATCTTCTATTCTTGTTTGAAACGCTTTTCTCTCCCGCTTTACGCGGATGTAGCCATGTAACAGGCTGATTAATATCATGAAATAAAAAAGAGGGTGGATTAAAAACAGACCGACCGCTTTTAATCCAGCTCCCATCCACTCCGAGCTCATTATCGTTCACCGCCCAAGTCAAGCATTTTCTCTTATTCTATCAAATAAATCGATGCTTGACACCAGGTTTATTTCTCCTGATTCATCCAAAGTGTGACATTCGACAGTGAAAAATCTTTTAAGTAGTGATTGACATCTACATCTAGTATGCCGCCGAGCAGCTGCATCGACCTCTTGATGTCGGTTAAGTTTATACCAAGTCTCTTATGATTATCCATTAAATAATTGAAGTATATCTCAGCACAGTCTTCATCGATTTCGTCGACTGATTCTACCGTTGTGTAATTGACCAAGTACCTGCTTAACAGCATGAGCAGACTTAATGCCTTTGTAGCGGAAAACGTCACATCTTTCGAACGACTCTTAAGCTCCTCTACCAACTCGTAATATTTTTTCTCTCTCACAATACTTGCCCTTTTCAATTGTGTACCCCCATTTACTAGTTCTTTTAAGAAAAGCGCAAACCTCGGTACAGCTTAATGCTCAAGCTGAATATCCGCAAAAAATAAAATATTTAAAATGAGTGCTACTTTATATTGTAAGAATTATTTATGTAACATACAACTTTCAAAAGTTTCATTTTCATGACATGTTTAAATCAACAGAAAGTCTCTTATATAAATAAGTTATCGGGTAAAATCGAAGGAATGTTATGTTTTTTGTAAAATAAATGAATATATTTCTCGATATAATTTATTTTTAAGAATAAACTATTACATGTTTGTGACACTTATGAACCAAAAAAAAGAGGCATTTATTCGCCTCTTTATTTTTTAAGATATAGTGCTTTTAGTGCAGTCTGCAGTTGAAGATCATTTTTTTCATAGGATTTCACTTCATCCACCATTTTGTTCATCATTTTCGCTGTCTTCAGATCAATTACACCTGATTTATCGAGATTGTATGTGCTTTGGAAGGCTAATACCGCCTTTTTCGTTTCTTCATCAAAGTAGCCGTCTACTCTGCCGGGGTCGAATGACAATCCCTTTAATAGCGTCTGTGCTTGTCTCACTTCTTCATTGTTCATATCAAGCTGAAGTGGTTCTTTCAGCTGAAGCGGTCCTACAGTAAAGTAATCTGGCTGATGAATCGCAATCGTTGGTACGACACCTTTTTTGTGAATCCAATTCCCTTTTGGCGTGAGCCATTTATACAATGTTAATTTAATGTTACTGCCGTCACCCATTGGAACCGCCTGCTGCACAGTGCCTTTACCAAAGGAGACATCACCGACGACTTCATATTTTCCGGCTTCTTTCATAGCACCAGCAAGTATTTCAGAAGCGGATGCACTGCCTTTATCAATTAAAACATTAACTGGGTAAGGCTTCTGTTCTTTCCGCTTTGAAAAATAGCGTTTCCTGTCGCCGTTCCGTTCTGCAATTTGAATATAAGGCTGATCCTTTGTAATAAAGTGTTTCAAAATGTCTTCTACACTTTGCAGATAGCCGCCAGGGTTTCCTCTTACATCAAGCACAAGACCTTCTATGCCCTTTTTCTCGAGCTGTTTCAGGCTTGATGTGAAATCCTTCGCAGTATCTTCTGAAAAGCTTGAGATCGCGATATAACCTGTTTTATGACCATTCACCTCTTTCATAGAGGAAGTCACGGTTTCAAGTGGGATTTCTTCTCGTTTGATATGGAATGTTAACTCTTTTCCAATCCCATTTCGTCTGATTTTCAGAGCGACGGATGTTCCTTTTTTCCCTCTTATTTTCAGTACAGCATCGTTTAAGCTTTTTTCTTTCATCGACTCACCATCAATGCTGATGATTTCATCTTTCGGCTTTAGACCTGCTTTTGCTGCAGGGGATTTTTTAAAGGCAGAGACGATAATGATTTTTCCTTCATCCATCCCCACTTCTGCCCCAATTCCCTCAAAAGAAGAATCAAGCGAATCAGAAAATTGCTTGGCGGTTTGCTTGTCCATGTATACTGAATACGGATCATTTAAAGTTGAAAGCATTCCTTGAATGGCGCCTTCAAGCAGCTTTTGGCGATCCACTTCCTCTACATATTCATTCGAAATAAGGTCATAGGCTTTCTCAATTTTCTCCATACCATTCTCTTTCGCCTTATCACTTGATTGAGCTTGTCCAGCCATTGCAGCAGCTGCTTGCGGTGACTCTGCATGAGTTCCCTCTTTATGCGTCATCACCCCTGCACTGATTAATAGAACGACACTTGCCATAATAGATGCGATTTGTTTTTTCATATTTGGCCTCCTTCTTCAACTCTTCCTGATGACCTGAGTTATTATATGCCAGAAGAAGGGATTTCATGTAAAGACATTCTGTCGCGAAGGCTTGACTAATTATTTTATTAGGTGTAATTTTTATTTTGTTATGATCGAGAAGGAGTCTTCGCTATGTATATTATATTGACGATGCTATTATTAGGAATTTTATTAGGATTTGTAGGTGCAGGCGGTGCTGGTTTTGTTATCGCATTGCTTACGTTAATTTTTGATATCCCTATCCATACCGCACTTGGGACATCTTTAGCCGCAATGGCATTTACGACGTTATCAGGTGCATACAGCCATTACCGGGAAGGGAATATTCAGCTGAAATCTGGTTTGATCGTCGGAGCTTTGGCTTGTTTTGCTTCCTTTGCGGGAGCTAAGATTGCTCCTTTTATCCCAGAAGGAAATCTGCACTATTTAACAGCTGGCATGCTCTTTTTATCCGCTGTGTTTATGATGATCAAATTATTTGTTCTGAAGGAAGAAGCTGAGCAGCAGCCGCTTTCTTCACATCAACTGCTCATAAGGGGTATTATTTTAGGACTTGTATCCGGATTGCTGTCAGGTATGTTTGGTATCGGGTCCGCACCATTTATCCAAGTAGGACTTTTGATTTTACTGAGACTTTCCATTCGACAGGCAGTTGGCACGACAATGCTTGTCATTATTCCGATTTCCATCGGTGGTGGAATTGGATATATTACAGAGGGCTATGTTGATTTTATCTTGCTGATTCAAATTTTAATCGGAACAGTATTAGGCGCATATATTGGCGCAAAATTCACACGCCTTGCACCGAAGCTTTTATTGAAATCGGCTGTACTGTTAACACCTATTATTGCCGGTTTACTGCTGTTATTTTAATTTTATTTAGAATAAGAAAAGCCGATAACGTGATGTTATCGGCTTTTTGATTAGCGAATATATTGCGCTGGATTGACTGCATTTGATTTTGCGCCATTCCATAATCCTTTGTGAATTTCAAAATGGAGATGCTGACCATGTGACTGGCCTGTATTCCCCATGTATCCTAGGAATTGTCCTTGCTCGACTCTCTGCCCTGTGGACACACTTCTTGTAGACAGGTGGGCATATACCGTTTGATAAGTCTGTCCATTGATATTATGCGTAATGAATATTACATTCCCGTAGCTCGATGAGTAGCTTGAGTTCGTGACTGTTCCAGATGCAGCTGCGACGACAGATACTGTGCCTTTTGCTGCAATATCTAAACCGTAGTGGTTTCCGCCAGAACGTCCGCCAAAGCCAGATGAGAATCGACCAGCAGCTGGTTTAATAAAGCCTGAGCTGCTTGCTGGTGTATCAGATACTTGATCTGAACCGCCACTTTGAGGTGTAGGTGCACTTTTTTCAGCAGCTGCTTGTTCCGCTTTCTTTGCTTCTTCCTTTTGGCGGCGTGCTTCCTCAGACTTCACAGCCGCTTTTTGGTTCGCTAAAATTTCTTGTTCATTTTCAAGTTTGCCTAATTCATCATGAGTATGATTCTTTTTATCTGTTACATTCCCTAAGATTTTCTCTTTTTCTTTTTGCTGTTTAGACAAATCCTTTTTCAACTCTTCTAGCTCTTTCAGAGATGTTTCAAGTCCACTTAGCTGATTATTTAGCTCTGCTTCTTTTTGCTCCACCAGCTTTAAATCATTTTCATGTTCTGTAATCATGTCTTTGTCTGCTTCGACAATGGTTGTGACAGCCCCAACACGACCGACAAAATCACTAAAGCTGCGAGCACCCAGCAGCACATCTAAATAGTTGATCGTACCGCCGCTTTTTTGCATCGAACGAATTCGATCTTTGAATATAGCTTTTCTTTTTTCAATTCGATCATTGATGACTTGAATGTCTTTTTTTAGTTTCTTGATCTCTTGCTTCGTTTGTTTGACTTCTTTTTCTTTTTCAGCGACTTTTTCAGTTGCAGCACTTACCTTGTGGTCAATCTTTTCAATTTCTTTTTTGAGCTTGGATTCTTTCTTTTCAAGCTTAGCCAGCTCTGATTTCTTTTTCTTCAAAGTTGATTCAGTCTTTGATGTTTTCTCTTCGATTTGTTGACGTTTTTGATCTAGGTCTTCATATGCGAATGCACGATTCTCGTTCCCTGGAATGTATAGCCACGTTGTTCCAATAAACGCTGCCATTCCAGCCATCATCAGCTTTCTTTTCAAAACGATATTCCCCTCCTATGACAACTGCCTGCATGAAGAGTCGACCGGATGAATCGGTTCAACCGGTCACATCTTCTAGCAAATTCTCGAGTGCTGCCATCAAAAATAGATTTATACTTTTAAGAATTTACGAATGGATGTCAAGCTGCCCCATACACCAATGATTGCACCGATCAATAGAAGGACCAGTGAAACTTGAAAGACAAATGGGTTATATGGAAGCATGGAAATAAATGAGCCTTGTACTCTTGGTGCCACCCAGCCCACTGCATATTGATATGTGCCAAGCAATAGAGCGATTGGTATAATGGAACCAAATACACCAAGCAGTAATCCTTCAATGAAGAATGGCCAGCGGATAAACCAGTTCGTTGCACCTACGAGTTTCATAATCTCGATTTCTTTACGTCTAGCAAAAATCGTAATTTTGATCGTATTAGAGATCAAGAACATAGCTGTAAATAAAAGCCCAATGATGAGCGCAATCCCTACATTTCGCGCCACTCCAACCACATTAAAGAGTCGGCTGACTTCTTCTTTTCCGTAGGTTACTTTATACGTACCTTTTAGGTTTTCTAATTTCTTCGCTACTTTTGGTGTATCGTGTGGATCTGATGTTTTCACAATAAACGCATCGTTTAATGGGTTTTCTTGATCAACAAGTCCCATGGATTGTCCATTTTCACCAAAGCTTTTAATCAGCGCTTTTAGTTCGTCATCTTTAGATGAGTACTTGACATCACTAATTTCAGGAATCTTCTCAATTTCTGCTTTTAATTCATCCTGCTGCTTTTGATTCGCCGTTAATTCGATTAACACTTTTACTTCTACTTCTTTTTCAGCATTCGATGCCATGTTGTTCAAGTTGAGCATAATCACAAGAAAAACCCCAACTAAAATCAATGTGACAGTGACCGCACTAATTGATGCAAATGTCATCCACGTGTTTCTTCCAAGTGAACGGAAGCTCTCACGTAAATGCCGCGAGAGAGTTTTAATCATAAATGCCGTACTCCCCTCTTGCTTCGTCACGCACAATCATTCCATCTTCGATTGCGATGACGCGTTTCTTCATGCTGTTTACAATTTCTTTGTTGTGTGTCGCCATGACGACTGTTGTTCCGCGGTTATTAATCTCTTCGAGTGTCTTCATGATTTCCAAAGATGTATCTGGATCAAGGTTTCCTGTCGGCTCATCTGCAATGACAACCTCAGGACTATTCACGATTGAACGAGCGATAGATACACGCTGCTGTTCACCGCCAGACAGCTGGTCAGGAAATTGTCGTGCTTTGTGCTTGAGCTGTACCAAATCAAGTACATCCAGCACTTTTTTCTTAATGATATGAGGCTGTTCCCCAATGACTTCAAGAGCAAATGCCACGTTCTCAAACACCGTGAGGGTTGGAAGTAGTTTGAAATCTTGGAACACTACGCCAATTTCTCTTCTTACGTAAGGAATTTCTTTTTCCTTAATTGAGGCTAAATCTCTGCTATTAATTAAGATTTTCCCTTTGGTTGGCTTCTCTTCACGATACATCATTTTGATGAAAGTGGATTTACCAGCACCACTGGGACCAACAACATACACAAACTCTCCTGGGTGGATAGAGACATTGATTCCATTGATCGCCTTTACACCGTTAGGATAGATCTTGTAGACTTCCTTCATTTCAATCATGTAATCACCTAATCTTTTCTTATTGCTGACTAACAGCTTATCATGATGTTTTGACACTTATCGTCAAAAAACGTTATGTATGGTCACGCACATACCCTTCGATACGTACAAGCAATTTATGTCCTTTTCATCCAAAAAGATGAAAAAAATGAATCGTCTAAATTTCAACAACTCCAATTATACGTCATGAATCGACGCAATGGTATTACATTTATATTTCAAAACTTATCGTTAAAAGGTAAAAACAACGTTTAAAACCGAAAAGTGTGCCTTTTTACCCTTATTTTTTAAATAAAATTTAATATAATGCGTTTCCATACTATTCAAAAGTCTTTTTCTACATATAAAAACAAAAAAACCTTGTCGATTAGACAAAGGTTTTATTTTTTCTCTGCAAGCCATTTTGCTACTTCTTTTGCTTGCTTCTCATCTACCATTCCGCTTGGCATAGAGCCTTTACCATTCTGTGCAATATCTGCAATTTGGCTTTCATTATATTTCTTCCCTACTTCTTTCAGGCTTGGTCCGCCTCCGCCAGATAGGTCTTTCCCATGACAGCCAATACAGTTTTGCTGATAAATTTCCTCACCACTGCTCACAGTTGAAGCACTTTTGCTGCCTTCTTTGTCACTGTCACTGCTGCTTGAATTACCTCCACAAGCCGCAAGAACAAGAAGCATCGCTGCAAACAGCATCATTAATCCGCTCTTTTGCATCAATTTCCCTCCCTTACAATCATTTGGTCAACGCTATTATATCCTTGTTTACGCCCTTTTAAAACCCTCACCAAGCACCTCTTTTGCATCCATTACGATGACAAATGCTGATGCATCGATTGCTTTCACCACTTGTTTCAACTTTGTGAATTGTGACTGTCCAACGACACACATTAGAATTGGACGGTCATGGTCGGTATATCCTCCGACTGCTGAGATTTTTGTGACACCACGGTCAATTTGATCAAATACTGCCTGTCTGACTTCATCCTCATGCCCTGTAATGATCATCGCCATTTTCGAATGACTGAAGCCGGCCTGTACGACATCAATCGTTTTACTTGAAATAAACACACCAATGACAGCGTACAGTCCCTCTTCAATCCCGAAAACAGTCATCGCAGCCAGGACAATTAGGCCATCCATCATCGCTAAACAGGTGCCAAGCGTGAGTCCTGTATATTTATTGATGATTTTGGCAGCGAGCGCCGTTCCACCTGTTGATCCATTTCCAAGGAACACGAGCCCTATGCCGATCCCAATCACCACTCCGCCAAAAATGGCTGCTAAGAGCGCTTCATGTGTCACAGGTGCAATATGTCTTGTGACAAACACCATCAAAGGTAAGAAAATAGAGCCAACGAGCGTTTTCACGCCAAATGTACCGCCTAATAAATAAAAGCCAGCGATAAACAGCGGAATGTTGAGCCCCCACTGCACATATGCCGCTTCAAAGCCGAATGACTGCATAATCGTACTAATCCCGCTCACACCACCTGCGGCAATCTGATTCGGTAATAATAACGTATTAAATCCAATCGCCACAATGGCTGATCCGATTAAAATGAACAAGTAATTTTTTGCTTCAATCCATAATTGTGAATGTCCCTGCTTCATGTCTGTCTTCCTCCGTTACTTCTGAATGCACACCTATTTTAAGCCCTCCTATTACGAATGTAAATAACAGCCAAATGCAGTGCTAATGGATTAATACTTTATCACACAAACGGATCAGCGTGCTTGCCGTTTGGCATAGGAGCAAATGATGGTATATTTAATATGTACAAGAGAAAGAAGGGACATGCGATGAAGAAAATACTGAAGATCATAGGCATTACATTACTTGCACTGATTATTTTGGCTTTTGGTGCTTTCTATACATGGAGCCGCTTTACATACGGACCATCTGCCGCATTAAAAAAGCAAGTGAACATCGAGCAAGTGGAACATAAAAACGACGTCTATACATTTGCATCAACAAAAAGCGATACGGGCATCATTCTCTATCCAGGAGCAAAGGTAGAACCACTTTCATACGCCTATATCGGGAATGAATTGATGAAAAAAGGCTACTCTGTCTTTATCCCTGACATGCCATTTTCGTTTGCGATTTTTCATACAAATAAAGCACAAGATATCATGAAGGATCATCAAACGATCAAACATTGGTATATTGGCGGTCATTCACTAGGCGGAACAGCCGCCGCTATGTTTGCAGAAAAAAATCAGCGCAAACTCGACGGTCTTTTTTTCCTTGCGTCTTATCCAGCATCAGATGAGCTGAAATCATCGTCCTTGAACGTCCTCTCTATATCAGGTGAAAAGGATGGACTTGCGACACAAGAGAAAATCAAGCAATCGAAAACAAATTTGCCGTCTCAAACCGTTTATCATGAAATAAAAGGCGGGAACCATGCTCAGTTTGGCCTGTATGGTAAACAAAAAGGTGATCAGCCAGCGGACATTCCAGCCCTCACACAGCAAAAGGATATCATTCAGACGATGCTTAGATGGCTAAAACCAGCAAAAAAGCTCCCGTAATGGGAGGTTCAGCGTGTAGACAAACCCTCGCATTCGTTGTCAGTCCTGCGCGCTGGTGCTCACGAATGTCAAATTCGCCCCGCGCCAGTGCTCGTCCTTTCTAGCTATCACGCCGAAAGAAGACAAAGGGCTAAAATAAAGATCATTTTAGCCCTTTGTCAACAATCTAAAGCTTCCGTAATGGGAGCTTTTCATTTTCACTTTTTCGTCGCTTCTAAAAACTCTTCAGCGTCTGCTACAGCGAGGCTAATGGCTTCCTCCCAAAAGTCTTTTTGGGTAAGGTCGACACCTAAGTGCTTATAGGCCAAATCTTCTACTGTCATTGAAGCTGTATCCTTTAGTAATGCAATGTACTTTTCTTCAAACGAAGTACCAGCCTGCAAGGCCTTTGCATAAATTCCTAGTGAGAACATGTAGCCGAATGTGTACGGGAAATTATAAAACGGTACACCCGTGATATGGAAATGCAGCTTAGACGCCCAGAAATGCGGATGGTATTCATCTAGTGAGTCGCCAAAGGCTTCTTTCTGCGCTTCTACCATCAGCTCATTCAACCGGTCCGCCGGCACTTCTCCTTGTTTACGCTCTTCATAAAAGCGCTGTTCAAATAAGAAACGAGATTGGATGTTCATGAAAAAAGCTACACTTCGCTGCAGCTTATCCTCTAACAAGCTGAGGCGCTCCTCTTCATTTGCCGCTTCTTTTAATGAAGCATCAGCCACAATCATTTCTGCGAATGTCGACGCCGTTTCAGCTACATTCATCGCATATTTGCGATTAAGAATGCGAACATCCTGCATCACTTCCTGATGGAACGAGTGACCAAGCTCATGCGCGAGTGTCGCCACATTGGATGGACTGCCTGAGAAGGTCATAAAAATGCGTGACTCTCCGCTGTCAGGGAAATTTGTACAAAAACCGCCTACTCGTTTGTTCGGGCGATCCTCAGCTTCTACCCAGCGCTCATTAAAGGCCTTTTCTGTAAAAGCAGCAAGCTCTTCTCCAAATCCAGCGAAATGCTTCACAATAAAAGCAGCTGCTTCCTGATACGGATAGATCTTGGTCTCACTGCCAATAGGAGCCCCAACATCAAACCAGCTTAGCTTATCCACTCCAAGCATGTCAGCCTTTCGACGTAAATAATCAATGAATGGCTGCTTATGTTCATCAATCACAGACCACATGGCATCAAGGGTTTCTTGTTTCATCCGGCAAATATCAAGCGGCTCTTTTAAGATATGATCCCAGCCTCTTGCTTCATATACTTGCAAACGAAAACCTGCCAGATGATTGAGCGTGCTTGCAAATAGATGTTCGTCCTGCGTCCATGCATGTTCTAGGTTATGGTAAACAGCCTTTCTGACTTCACGGTCTGAATCATCCATCGCATTTTCCGCTTGGCCGACAGAGATCATCTGCGTTTCACCATGTTGTTCAAACGGAATCGTAATCTTATTCACTAAGCTAGAATAAAGCTCATCCCACGCATGGTAGCCATCAACGGCTAGCTTTTGAATCAATGTTTCTTGTTCAACAGGCAATTGATCCTTCACGCGCTCTCTGCGTTCATTTAATATGTAGCGAACATCTGAAAAGGTCTCTGAATTCATGAGATCCTCCCATTTTTCAGGAGAGATGGCAGCAAGCGCCTGATCAAACAGCGCAAGAATGGTACCTAAATCAGCTTCCAGTTTAGCAATCGTACCTCGAAGACTGCCAGCCTTCATATCCTTTGTATTTTGAGATTGAAGACAGGAAACAAATGAACCTGCTTGAGACAGTTTTTTATATGTGGTTTCATACGTGTCAAGGACAGACGTTAACCTATTTTCAATGTGTGTATCTTCTTTTGAAAAGGCATCGACCTTTTGTCGTAATTCATCTAATAGCTGCTGAATGTGTTGCAAGTATGTTTTAAATTCTGGTGAAGAGCTGCCTCCTTTAAAAAAGGCATCTAAATCCCACGTCTCTTGTAATGTTGTTAATCCCAAAATATTTCCCCCTTTATTTGCTAATTTCATCATACAAAGGATATAGAGTCAGTATGGCGTATGTATTCCTTTATATTCATTATATTTTCTCACAATAAAAAAAACCCGGCAAGATAGACTGACATAGCAGAATGAGACACGAATAAAACACCCTTATTAGGCTGACATGCTACCAAATGATTTTGGTGCGTGGTAGCCTAATTTTTCTTGGATACGCTCTTCATTATAATACTTGATGTAACGGTCGATTCGTTGCCTGACATCTTTTTCTGATATAGAATTGAATTTTGTAAACATAAATTCCTCTGATTTTAAGCTGGAATGGAATGATTCAATCACTGCGTTATCCCAACAGTTACCTCGTCTAGACATACTGCTTGTAAGGTCCCTTGCCCCCAGCTCCTTTTGATATGCATACGAACTGTATACACTTCCTTGATCTGAATGCACAAGTACACCTTTAGGCAAATTCCTTTTCTCTAAAGCTGCCCTCAATGTGTTCAATATGAGTGATGTCTGTTGGTGATCATCTAGGGTATAGGCAACAACTTCGTTGTTGTATAAATCCATAATGGTCGAAAGGTAGAGCGTTCTCGGTCCATACTGAATATAAGTAATATCTGTTACCCATTTTAAATTCGGGTGTATTGCAGTGAAGTTTCGATTTAATATATTTGGGGCAATGATGACAGATTCCCCTTGTGATTTCCATTTCCTTTTACGCTTCACACGACATTGAAGGTGGTATTTTTGCATGATGCGCTGTACAGTATTTCGGTTTCGTTTGATATCATATTGACGCTGAAGTAGCTTTCGAATCTTACGGTGGCCGTACCGGAACGACGTTTCGGTACATAAGGAAATAACAGCCTTCTCGACTTGTGATTTTTTACGTATTCCTTCGGATACCCAACGATAATAGGTCGATCTGGCGATCTGCAAAATACTTAAGATAGACGTTATTGTATATTTCTTCCGTAGTCTCTTGATCAAATACAAGGCTACTCCCTTTTCAACTCCTCTACGATCTCCAAATACTTTTTTAGAATTTCATTCTCCATCTTAAGGTGTTCAACCTGCCTATTCACTTTTTCCTCTTTGGATACATTGTCAGGTCCATGCCCAAAGCTATATTGTTTTCCAATTGGCTGATCGAATCGATGTAACTGATTTTCTCGATACCACTTCATCCATGTTTTAATCTGAGATACATTCTTTATATGATATTTATCCATAATTTGTTGATTGGTAAACTGCCCGCTTAATTTATCTTTCACAACCGCCCATTTTATTTCAGCTGAATATTTGTTTTTTTTCATAAAAAATACCCTCCAAATTAGCACTTAGTTTAAGTGTATCACTTGAAGGGTGTTTTTTTATGTCCCATTTGACTAGGTTAGTCTAAGAAGCCGAGTTTTTATGATAATTTCGAACGTAAGTAAGCATCGATAAATGAATCTAAATCTCCATCCATAACCGCTTGAACATTTCCCATCTCCGTATTGGTTCGATGGTCTTTCACAAGAGAATACGGATGGAATACATAAGAGCGAATTTGGCTTCCCCAGCCAATTTCTTTCTGCTCTCCTCTGATTTCATCCAATTCAGCCTGCTGTTCTTCGATCCGTCTTTGATAAAGTTTCGATTTCAGCATTTTCATCGCACGATCTCTGTTTTTGATTTGTGATCTTTCTGTTTGGCATGTCACCACGACATTGGTTGGAATGTGTGTGATACGAACGGCAGAGTCAGTCGTATTGACGTGCTGTCCACCTGCGCCGCTTGCCCGATACGTATCTACTTTGATATCTTCTGTTCGAATATCAATATCGATTTCTTCATTGAACTCAGGCATGACATCACAGGAAACAAACGACGTATGCCTACGGCCAGATGAATCAAAAGGAGAAATACGAACCAAACGATGGACGCCTTTTTCTGCTTTTAAGTACCCGTATGCGTTATGCCCTTTGATGAGCAGTGTCACAGACTTAATTCCTGCTTCATCACCAGGAAGATAATCAAGCGTTTCAACCTTAAAGCCTCTCCGCTCTGCCCAGCGAGTATACATTCTCAGAAGCATAGAACCCCAGTCCTGTGATTCAGTACCGCCTGCGCCTGGGTGAAGCTCGAGGATGGCATTGTTTTTATCATATGGTTCACTTAAGAGAAGCTGCAGTTCAAACTCGTTAAATTGCTTAGTTAAGTTCTTCAGCTCTTTCTCAAGATCTACATGAAGCTCCTCGTCATAATCTTCCTTTAATAGGTCATGTGTCATTTGCAGCTCTTCATGAGATTCACTGAGCTCATGGTATGAATTCACATTATCCTTTAGTGCATTGGCTTCATTGATGATGCCTTGTGCCTTTTGCTGATCATTCCAAAAATCAGCCTCTGACATGGTCGCTTCGAGTTCTGCGATTTTGGCTTCTTTTGTTTCGAGGTCAAAGAGACCCCCTAAAATCAGCTAGCCTGCTAGCCATATTTTCAAGCTCTTGTCTAATTTCTACTAATTCCATATCCTTCACCTCATAGATGTATGGGGGCTAACATGAATAGAAAGAGGTTTTCACCTCTTTCCATTACTTATTCTGTCTTCCCATGACAATTTTTATATTTCTTGCCGCTTCCGCAGTGACATGGTGAGTTTCGACCAATGTCTACGACTTTACGTACCGGCTTCTTTTTCACTGTCTTCTCCTCATCACCCTCTTGAGGCTGATGAGCTGTTGTTTGACCTTGAACGACTTCTTCACGTTCTAAGTTGTTTTGGATTTCTGATTTCAAAACATATTTGGCCACATCATCTTCGATTGAAGCGACCATATGCTCAAACATCGCAAATCCTTCCATTTGATACTCACGAAGCGGATTTGTTTGTGCATACGCACGTAAATGAATCCCTTGACGCAGTTGATCCATTGCATCGATATGATCCATCCACTTTGAATCCACCGCACGAAGAACGATGACTTTTTCAAATTCTCGCATTTGTTCATCGCCATATGTTTCTTCTTTTGCATCGTATTTTTCTTTAATACGATCCATAATGAAGGAGGTGATTTCATCTGCTTCTTTACCGTAAATATCCTTGACCGAAATGGCTCCTTCATCTAAATAGTTCGTGTTGATTAATTCAACAAGCCCATCTAGTTTCCATTCTTCAGGAAGCTCTTCTTTCGGCGTATAAGAACCAACAGCGCGCTCAATTGAAGACTGAATCATATTGATCACAATCGATTTTAAGTTATCAGAATCAATGACTTCAAAGCGCTGTTTGTAAATCACTTCACGCTGCTGACGAAGCACATCGTCATATTGCAGAAGCTGTTTACGGGAATCAAAGTTGTTCCCCTCAACGCGTTTTTGAGATGATTCAACGGCTTTAGACACCATTTTACTTTGGATAGGCGTAGTGTCATCCATGCCAAAGCGGTCAAGCATTGCCATCGTGCGCTCTGCACCAAATCGGCGCATCAATTCATCTTCCATTGAGAGATAGAATTGGGTAATCCCTGGGTCTCCTTGACGACCAGAACGTCCGCGCAGCTGGTTATCAATACGTCGTGATTCATGACGCTCTGTTCCAATTACAGCTAGACCGCCAAGCTCTTTGACGCCTTCGCCAAGCTTGATGTCCGTACCACGTCCTGCCATGTTGGTCGCAATGGTGACGGCACCCTTTTGACCAGCCTCTTCAATAATTTGTGCCTCACGCTCATGGTTTTTCGCATTTAACACTTGATGAGGAATCCCTTTATTTTTAAGCATCTTAGAAATAAGCTCAGACGTCTCAACCGCTACTGTTCCGACAAGCACTGGCTGCCCTGTCATATAGCGCTGTGCAACATCTTCAGCCACTGCTTTAAATTTACCTTCCATTGTGCGGTAAATTAAATCAGGTCTGTCATCACGAACCACTGGTTGATTGGTCGGGATTGTCACAACCTGCATGTTGTAAATGTTACGGAATTCTTCTTCTTCCGTTTTCGCTGTACCCGTCATACCAGAAAGCTTTTCATACATACGGAAGTAGTTCTGGAACGTAATCGTTGCAAGGGTCATACTTTCGTTCTGCACTTCGAGACCTTCTTTTGCCTCAATGGCTTGATGCAGACCTTCACTATAACGGCGTCCTTTCATTAGACGTCCTGTGAACGAGTCAACAATAACGACTTGACCTTCTTCAACGACATAATCCACATCTTTTTGCATCGCAACATGTGCCTTTAGCGCCTGGGCGATGTGATGGTTCAGTGCGACATGTTTGACATCAAATAAGTTTTCGATGCCGAATGCTTTTTCCGCCTTCGTCATTCCACTTTCTGTCAGCTGTACACTTTTTGTTTTAATATCGTATGTGAAATCATCTTCTATTTTTAATGTACGAACAAATGCATTGGCTTGTACGTAAAGCTTTGTAGATTTCGCAGCTTGTCCAGAAATAATAAGAGGTGTTCTCGCTTCATCAACTAAGATGGAGTCAACCTCATCAATCACGGCATAATGAAGCGGTCTTTGAACCATTTGCTCTTTGTAAAGCACCATGTTATCTCGTAAATAGTCAAAGCCAAGTTCATTGTTTGTAGAATACGTAATATCAGCAGCATATGCTTCTCTTTTTTCATCTTTGTCTAAGCTGTTTAAGTTTAAGCCAACCGTTAAGCCAAGAAACTCAAAAATTTTGCCCATTTCCTCTGCATCACGGCTTGCCAAATATTCGTTGACTGTCACAATGTGGACGCCTTTTCCAGAAAGAGCATTTAAATAAACAGGCATTGTTGAAGTCAACGTTTTACCTTCACCTGTTTTCATCTCAGAGATGTTGCCTTCATGAAGCGCGATCCCCCCCATGAGCTGCACCTTAAATGGGAACATTCCTGTCACGCGGCGTGATGCCTCGCGAACCGTTGCAAATGCTTCAACCAACAGGTCATCCACGGATTGTCCTTTTTCAAGTTTTTCTTTAAATTCGTTCGTTTTATTTCGTAAAGCCTCGTCAGATAATTTCTCAAAATCTTGAGCAAGAGCTTCAATTTCATTTGCTTTTTTTTCATATTTGCTGATCGTACGTTTCGTAGGATCAAACACTTTGTTTAAGATTCCAAGCATATAATAACGCTCCTCTATTTCATGCAATTTTTCGGCATGTCCAAAAGATTGACAGGTCCATATTTACCTGCATTTATCATACCATACCTTCCTTCATTTCCAAAGAATTTGCAATGATTTCGCACAAAAAACCCGCCCCTCATGGAGGGAACGGGTTTACTTTTTTTAGGTTGTTTTTAGATCAGATTAAGCGTTCGGCTCAATCAGTCCATATTTTCCATCATTTCGGCGATAGACCACATTGGTCAAATTTGTCTCAGCATTTGTGAAGACGAAGAAACTATGACCTAACATGTTCATTTGAAGGATGGCCTCTTCGCTATCCATCGGTTTTAAATTGAAACGTTTTTGTCTGACGATTTCTGTTTCATCAATTTCTTCGTCATCTTGAACAGCTACGTCAGCCGTCCCATTTCCTCCAGCAAATAAGTGCTTTTTGGCACCTTGTTCGCGGAATTTACGGTTTACTTTTGTTTTGTGTTTTCGAATTTGACGTTCTAATTTACTGGCTGCTAGGTCTACTGCATTGTACATATCTTCATTATGCACCTCAGCTCGAAGTGCTAGATCAGTCATTGGAATGGTAACCTCAACTTTAGATTCTTGATCATTGTAAAACTTCAAGTTCACGTTGACTGAAGCATCTACGTCTGTCTCAAAATAACGCTCCAGCTTTCCAATTTTTTTCTCGACATGATCTCTTAGTGCAGGTGTTACGTCGATGTTTTCTCCTCTGACATTGTAATTCATGTAAAGAACGCCTCCTTTAAAATTAAGGATATGTAAACCTATTTCTACTTTTCCCTCCTTTTCTCCTGCTCAAACGTAAAAAAATGTGAATTTTTATTGAAATTTGTCGAATTTTGCGGTGCATCAATTGTTACTTGATAGGTGATGAATATATATTCGGCTCATTCTTGAAAAAGACCAGCGCACATTTAAATGGTGAAAGATGATATTGATGTTTTCAGCGATTGAGATAAGGTTTTTAAATCCTCCGCCGCTGCTTTCATTTCTTCATTTGCTGCCAATGATTCTTCTACAGCCGCAGACATGTACTCCGTCTCTTCTGAATTGCGTTTGGCTCCTTCTTCAATGACCCCAACCGTCTGAGATATTTCCTCTGTACTAGCTGAAATCTCCTCTGCAGTAGCTGAAAGTTCCTCTGCTTTCATCGAAATATCACGAATAGATTCCAGGATTTCATGAAAGCTCTGTTCTGACAATTGCGATACTTTCACACCTTCTGCTACATCCTGCTCAACCTTTTTCATCGAATGTGATGATTTTTCAGTATCTTTGTTCACGTTCGCGAGCAATTGACTAATTTGATCTGTCAGCTGACTAGATTCTTCCGCCAGTTTCCTCACTTCATCTGCTACCACCGCAAAGCCTCTCCCATGCTCTCCTGCTCTTGCCGCTTCAATAGCAGCATTTAAAGCAAGCAAATTCGTTTGATCAGCGATGGCATGGATATGACCTAACAAATCTTCAATGCCAGTAAACTGGGCTTGTACATGAGCCATTGTGGAATGGTGCTCATTCACAGACGCTTTGATAGAACTCATTTGTTTTACGAATTGCTGAATAAGCGCTGCACCCTCTTCAGCCTTTTCAGTCACTGAAATTGAGTGACCCGAAACATCGGATGTGTGTTCAGCTGCATTTTGCATACCAGTCGAGACTTCTTGAATGGCAGAAGCTACTTTTCCGACCGCGTCTGATTGTTCACGTGAAGCTTCACTGACCTGTTCAATCGAGCTAGATGTCTGCTCACTGGCCGATATGGTTTGATGAATCGTTTCCTCAAACTGAGCAGCAGAATCAGCTAATTGTCTTGATCCATGTTGCACCTGTAAAATGAGCTGACGCAAATGCTTTGTCATTTGATTAAAAGCAGTACCGAGTTGACCAATCTCATTTTTAGAGGTCACTTCAATCTCTTCAAGTGTAAGGTCACCATCTGCCATCCTTCTCGCAGCATTTGTGACAGACACAATCGGCTTTGTCATACGATAAACGAATCTTGTCCCAATCAACAAAAAGCCAACAATAATGACCGCACTAACTAGAATGAGAGTGAATAGTAATTGATTACTGTCTTGGTTGAGCTGATTGATTTTTTGGTCACGTTGCTTCAACTGGGTTTGAGCAAATTCTTTTGTAAAGGTATGTATTTCTTGTTCGATAGGTTGTAATTCTTGATTGAGGCGTGTGTTAAATTCTTTTTGATTTTGCATATTCAATGAATTAAATAGTCGGTTTGTTGAGGTGTAGTAGAGATAATTCTTTTCTGAGATTTGATCTAATAGATTTTTTGCTTGTTTGACAGAGCTCATTTTTGTAGCTTCCGTTGTTTTCTTATTAATCTCTTCATATGTTTGCTCAATTTTCTGTAAATTTTCAGCATCTTGCACGACAACATAGGTTTTGATTTGTGCTTCCTGCTTTTGCAAAAGCGCCTCTAATTCCAGTGAGGTCTGATAAAGCTTCACTTCTTTACTGAGGAGCGTCTTGTAGGATTGATCTGTTTTGTAATAGATAAAGCTTGAGAATCCTAAAATACTGACAAACAATACACATATGACAATAAGCCCAAACAAAAATTGATTTTTTAGTCTCATAATTTCCTCCGAAAGTCTGAATTGAACAAAAATTAATGAATGACATACGGCCTCATACAGGCATGTATTTCATCCATCCACTTTCTATATTCAGGTATAAAATATGCTTTAAGGAATGATTGGAAGTGTATTGAAGGGAATGTATAGAAAGCTAGTATATCAAAACTTAAAAAAATTTGATCAAACGAACGAATCGTTTTGGCAAAGTGCTCATTTTCTATAATTGAAAGCAGAAGGGGATGTGTTGTTTCTAAATGAAAGAAGGCATGGATCAGATCATTAAAGATCCGATCCCCTTCTGTTTTAGCAAAATCCTTCTCAATTTCATCTAAATATTTTAGACTCTCTTCTATCGTAAATAGAAGTTCATAATATGTGGTTAATAAAATATAGTCATCTGAACGATACGCCACAGGTCTCACCTAATTATTTCCGTTTATCGTAATATACGCCGTCACTCGTCATAGGCTGGTATGGATTTTGATAATTCAGCTGTTTCGTTTTCTTTTTTTGAATGGCTTGAATATCTGCTTTGATCCCATTTTGGATCACAGTTAATTGCTTCGCCATCTGTTGATCTGTTTGGATGATTTCTTTGATTTTTTCTTTTTCTTGATCCGTCAGCTCATGCTGAATATCTCTCATTAATTCGTCTCTCTCAATTAAAAAGGCATCAAAGTCTTCAACCAAGGTGTCACTTTGCGGATTTGCCGTTATTTCGGCTGCCATTTTTAATGTTTGGTCATGCAGCTGGTCCACAATACTCATAGAGATCCCCCGATAGAGTGGTGGCGCCCTTTTCGATCGGTTTGAATAACTTCCTTCCACGCATCACGAAAATCAGTTACGTATTGCTCTACTTCATTCAACATCTCTTCGTCATTTTGAAGATTGGCTTCAATCAGTCTGCGATAAATGTAATCATACATACTTGCCATACTATTTGATACGTCATAAGAACGATTTAAGGTGACATTTAATTCTTGAATGATGTTTTGAGCCTTTTTCAGGTTCACATTTCTCGTTTCTGCATCCTCTTTTTGAATGGCATACTTCGCTAGTCTAATGAACTTTAAGCAGCCTTCATAAAGCATAAGCGTCAACTCGGCAGGTGTTGCAGTCTCAATAGAATTTTTCTGATAGGCGGCATAAGGGTTCTGAATTGCCATATGTTATAAACCTCCAATTATTGTCCAAGCAGTTGAGAAAGATAGCCAGATTGGTTGTTTAGCTTTTGAATCGCGCTATCCATGGCGCTAAACTTTTTGTAGTAGCGGGTTTCCACCATTTTTAAACGATCTTGGAATGTATCCATTCGTTTTGTTAAAGAATCAAGGTCCTTACCAAGTCCGTATTCCTTTAATTCCATCGTTGTGCTTCCCGCCTTTGTTTGAATGCTCTTCGTGAAGGCAGTTAAGGAATTTTTGACACGATAAATGATTCCTTGTTCTTGATATTGCTGTTGTGCTTTGTCTTTATCTTTTGAATCCACATTTAAACTACCCGAGATGAACATTTGTCTGACTTTCTCCGGGTCTTCTTCAATGGCTTTTCTTAATTTCTCTACTCCATTTATATCCTTACTAAATTCCAGCTTTCCACCATCTTTATACTTGGATGATGTCTCAATACCGATTTGTGTGAGCTGAATTTTATTCGCATCACTTGTCGTAATATTAGCATATAAATCACTTCTTATTTTAGAAGCACCAGATCGTAAAATGGAATCACTTCTCAGCAAGCCAGACTTCGCGGTCTTTTCCCATAGCTCTATTTCTTTTTCAGACATCCCTTTTTTCTCTTCAGCCGTTAATGGTTGATAGTCTCTGTTTTTCTTTTCATTGACTTTACCATTAATTTGCTCAACGAGCTCATTGTATTTATCAACAAATTGTTTAATTTTATCAAAGATTGCATCCACATCTGTTGAAACGTTTAAGCTGACAGGCTTATCGGTTGTCCCTTTAAGCTCGTACGTAATACCAGCCTGCTCAAATATATTGTTGTTATTTTCCATTTTTAGACCATTAATCTCGTATTGCGCTTTTTGTCCTTGAGTCGTCGCAACTAATTTGTTATCTCCATCCACTTGGAAGCCTAATTGAGTGAAGAATGAAGCTGAATTACCATCAGCTGCTTTAATGCTGACACCTTCACCTGTTGTCCGAGAAGTAAGAGCGATTGTATCCACGTAGTTCGTTCCATCAAAGATCTGTCCTTTGTAAGCTGTCACACCTAATTGCGAGTTGTTTAGCTTTGACACAATGTTATCAATTGTATCGGTATCAGAAGTATTGATCGTCACCATTTTCGGTTTTGTCGAATCTGGTGTCGTCACCTCGAATGTAAACGTGCCATTTGCAGGTGTAAAACCAGAAGTACCAGACGATTTGAAGACAGAAGCTGTCGCTAGTTGGGTGACATTGATTGAGCCAGAGGCAGCATTTGTTGATCCAGTTGCTGTGACAGCAGATTCATTTGAGCTTGTCACTTTTTTGGCGCCATATGTAGTTGGACGCGTTAAGTTTAAACTGTTGATCAAATCATCTAATTCTTTGATCTTCGAATTGACCTCGCGATAGCTGTCTCTTTGCCATTCAAGTGTTTGTTTCTGGCGTGTCATTTTATCAAGTGGTGCTTGCTCAGTTTTCATTAGCTTTGATACGATTTCATCAATATCAAACACATTTGAAAATCCAGTAATTCGATTGACCATTTTTTATGTTCTCCCTTCACTTACATTCTTTTATCTACAAATAAACCGACAATTTCTGTCATTGCCGCATAGAAATCAAGCCATTCCTTGGAAGGAATTTCTCTAATGACTTCTTCTGTTTGGTTATCTACGACTTTGACATAATATTCATTGAGTTTTTCATGTAATTCAAATTGCAGATGAAATTGAGTGGGTTCAATCAGCTTGTTTGCTCCTTGAAGCGTTTTTTCAATTTCTTCTTTTGAAACGACCTTGCCATTTGCTTGTAAATCAGAGTTTGCATTGTCATTCTGGTTATTAGAAACACGGGTTTGAAATGCATCGATAATTGGCTCTAGCGATGTCAACTTACCAACAGACATAGTTATTCAGCTCCTGTGCTTTAATCTACCTTTTATATCGGCTTTGAATTTTCAAATTAAATATAGATGGACCGATTTGTTAAAGTTTCATATAGATGGTGAACATCCACACAGAAACGTGGAGAAGGATAGCTGAATCAGATAAAAAAATCCTCACTTTTTTTGTGAGGATATTTGAGAGAGGAGATCTACGGATAAACTCGCAGCACGACTGTTCTCTTCCTGAATAGACAGGTACACTTCTTTCCTGTGAATATCAATGTGCTTAGGAGCTTCAATCCCGATTTTCACTTGATCGCCTTCGATCGAAATAATCTTGACTTCAATATCATCGCCAATTTGAATCGACTGGTTTAATTTACGCGAGAGAACTAACATGAGGATGCCACCTCTAACAAATGTTTTGTATGATAGGCTGAATCATGCAAAATCACCTGCTTGGCTTTCATGTTTTTCCGGTTCACAATAATAGGCGCTCTTAAATTGGCTGTCGTTTTTTCAATAGAAGATTCCATTGTTAAAATCACCATAACTTCCACATCATTGGCATCTTCTACTTCTAGAATATCTACGACCGTTTCGTCTAGATCGAATTCATATTGATTGAAGAATAAAAACGGACTGCTGACAATAAAGCCTAACTCTGCGTTTTTCAATGATTGAAGAACTAAAAATGGAGACTCTTCTGATAAAGGTAAAATGACAAACTGTTTTTGATCCAGAAATCCTGGTATTCCATTAGAGAAGTTGATGATTTGCTCCTCTTTGATTGTCACTTCACCATGGTATTTTGTTTGAATGATCATAATTCACGACCTTTTTCATTTTTCTTAACTATACCTTATCACCATTTTGGCCCGTTTCGTCAACTTCTATTTTTAAATCTGGGTATTGTAACATATCAATATTGACCTTACCTGGCTGGTAGTTAACGATTGGTTTATGAGGCGTTGCCTCTATAATAGCTTTTTGAGGCTCCACTTCAATTTGAAGCTCAGATGGCTGATAGTGAATTTTCACACTAAAGAATGAAGGGATCACACCAATATTGAATTGTTTGGCTGGAGGAGTGCCATTGATTTTGGCAAACTCGGCAATTGCATTCCCACCATTCTCGATCTTGATGAGTTCACTGCCTTCTTCCGCTCTTCGGCCCATTCCCTCTCCAACAGCACGTTTCCCCTCAGCTGCCCATTCTTCAGAACGCCTAAAAATCGACTTGATATCCATATCGGCAAATGCTTCGGTTTGATCTATTGTTAATTTTGACGGTGTCCTTGTCATATTCATGACGGCTCTGGGCTGCTGAATCTCAAGGTCTGCTCTTGGCTGCTCTACTTCTTGCCGAGAAGGAGTTGTCGACATTTGCAGCTTTGCATAGGTTTGTTGCATTAACAATCTAGGGATTTGCATATAGGTACACCTCCATGATGCAAAAAAGCACCCAACGGATGCTTTTTATTATCTTAAGAAATCAACAAGGGATGGCTGAATAACTTTAGCCGTCGTTGCTAAAGCAGCTCTATTCACAACCTCTTGTTGAAGAAGATCAATAATTGCTTTTTCACTTTCTACATCTTCATTATCTGATTTGGCATTTTTTAGTACTTCGAATTGTGAAGTCAAGCGACTGCCTACTAAGTCAACACGATTTGAACGGGCTCCTAAGTCCGAGCGCTCAGCACTCATCACTTCTTTAAAGTGATCGATACTTCCTAACGCATCATCAGAATTTGCGAACGTTCCATTTTTCAATGAGTTTTCTAAATTCGTCAGCATTTCAATGACATTTTGACCGCTGGCAGACTGTCCACCAAACGCTGAAATTGGATTTGAGTTCACATTTAAAGTGATACCATCAGAAATGTTCGACTTAACAGAATTTGCATCTGTATAGTTTTCAAAGTTAAACGTAAACGTACCATCTGCGTTCTCAACAACTGGTTTGACATTTGTATTTGTTCCATTAAATACGAACTTACCTAACATCTGAGTGTTCATCGCGTCAATGATTTGTTTCTTCATCTGGCCAATTTCTACTCCGACAGCTGCTAAATCTTCTGGCTGCTTTGTTCCATTAGCCGCATCAAGCACTTTATCTCGTACATTTGACATAATATCAATGATTTCAGTGACACTTGTTTCAGATGTATCAATCCAGTTCTGTGCTTCATTTAAGTTTTTTTGATATTGATCATTTCGAAACATTGCTGTGCTATATTGAAGGCTTTTTACTGCTGCAACGGGATCATCAGACGTTTTTGTGAAACGTCTCCCTGTTTGTGCTTGCTCATTTATTTTAGAAAGTTTTTCATAACTTTTACTAATATTACGAAGTGAGTTTTGAGAAATCATACCTTGTGTGACTCGCATCAGTTATACCTACCTTCCTACGACACCCATGCCGTTTATTACTTTATCCAATATTTCATCTTGTAATGTCACAACTCTCGCAGCTGCATTATATGCATGCTGAAATTGGATCATATTCGTCATTTCTTCATCAATGGAAACAGCACTCGTCGACATTCTACGCTCATTGGCTGAATTGACAAGAGCGGCTGAACTGCTTTCTAGCGTTATGTTCTTTTTCCCTTGAATTCCCATCTCAGCAATGACATTTTGGTAGTAATCCTGGATCGTCGTTGTATTGCCGCCGATTGGTACCTTTAAGTCTTGAATACCAGCTAATTTCGTAGCATTCGAACCGTCACCTTGTGTTTGATTGATAGATGCTGCAATATTATCTGTTGATGCTAAAATAACATCACTCACTTTGATACGAGCAGCTAAACCTTTATTCAGATCATTATTATTCTCGATATCAAAAAAGTCTTGTCCACTTGTGCCATTTAATGTGTACCCCTGCTTATGCACATCATTAAATGTATCCATGAAGACTTGTGCTACTTCATCAAGCTCTGCAAGCATGTCTGGATACATGCCTTTTTCAGCACCATTTGACATGTAGCCATAAGCCTCAACAAGTGCTTTTACTTTACCATTCACTTGAAGCTGATCTGCTGCAATGGTTGTTGTTCCGAATTGAAGTGAGTTAACAAGTCCCGTTGTATTATCATAGGAGATTTGCAGTTCAGATTTTTCGCTTGTAATGCCATTCAAAATCGTTCCAGCAGATTGTCCATTTGCACCGATAATGTCGATGTTAACAGTTCCTTCTGCAATTTTGAGTGCATTCCCGCCAGATGGATTGTAGCTCACTTTAATATCAACAAGTGAAGATAATTGATCTACCAACGCATCACGCGTATCATATAGATCATTTGGAAGATACCCGTTTGGTTCAACTGCTGCAATTTGTTTGTTCACTTCATCTATTTGAGATAAAATCGTGTTCACATTTTTGGCTGTTGAATCGAGTTCTGTTTTTAAATTCTTTTGTATCGTTGTTAAAGACGAATTAAGTAGACGGAATTGATCTACTAAAGCCTGTGCACTTGTTTTAACAACTGTACGCGCAGACGCTGTATCGGCATTTTTTGTTTCGGATAGGACCTGTAATGATTTCCAAAGGTTATCAAAAGCTCTGTTTAAGCCTTCATCCGTCAAATCATTCATAACTCCCTCCATTTGCGAAAGGGCATCAGATTTTGTTGAGTAGTAAGACAAGTTATTGTTATGATCTCTGAATTGCAGATCTAAAAAGCTGTCTCGAATTCTTTCAACGGTTCCAACTTGAACTCCTGTCCCCATTTGGCCATACGTCTTGCCGTCATAAACTGAAATGACTGGATAAGGATTATCTGCTTTAAAGGTAACTCTTTGTCTTGAGTAGCCATCTGTATTTGCATTGGAGACGTTGTTTGATGTGACATAAAGCCCTGCACGCTGGGCTGTGATTCCTCTTTTTGCCGTTTCTAGTCCCATGAATGTAGAACCCATTGGTATCCTCCTTGTTTACGCCTTTGAATCAAACAAAGCCCTCTGCTGTTTAGGCTTTGAACTCTCAAGACCATTTTGTCCGTAATTCATATTTTCTTTATTAGGGTTAACGAGATCGAATGTCAGTGAAATAAATTGAAGCGACTGCTGAATGAGCTGTTTGTTCAGTTCATTTACATCTTTCAGTTCCACCATGATGTCATTTAATTTGTCATATAACGAAATGAGCTCTTCTTGATCCGAACCTTCAGCCTTTTCGATACACGCGGTGATGGTTGGGGGTTCATCACTTTGTAAAAATTGAACTGTCGCTTCAATTCTTTTTTCTTCTAATTGAGAAATGGCCTGAATATATTTTTGCTCTAAATTCAGAACCTCTGAAAGAGCATCAATCTCATTACTTTTCAGCATTTCTGTTTTATCCTTCGACAGCTTCAAAAGCTGTTCATGCAATCCATAGAGACGATGCAGCTCTTCAATGATTATTTTAACTGACATTCACGCTACTCCCTTTTGTTATTGTTGTTTATAAAAATTCAGCATTTTATCAGCAATGCCCTTTGTATCTACTTGATATGTTCCGGCTTCAATGCTTTTTTTAATTTGGTCTATTTTATCTTGGCGTTCTTTCATGATATTCGGTACCTTTTGCATTTCGATTGCCTTTTTAGAAATTTCGACTTTATCAGTTGATTTTGCTTGATTTGATTGCAACGTTTGTTTCTCATATGTTTTCTTGTAAGGATTTACTGGTTGTGTTCCATATCGATTAATTTTCACGGGATTCCTCTCGCTTTCCGTTACAGTCTGTCTTGATTCTATCCATTTTATCGACCAAACTGCAACTTAGTTTAGGGAATCAATCGTTTTTAGGATTAATGGCATAATAGGTGTCTTTTTTCCTAGATTCAATCTCCCTTTTACGCTCTTCTTCTTGGTTCATTTGACTCATTTGCGAATGAATGTCCTGTTCACATTGGTTGCACAGCTTGTTTTTTCTGATCGGTTGGCCACATCTTTCACAAGGATAGTTGATATTCGGAAATTGGCTAATTTGAAGTCTTTTCAAACGGATAAATTTCAAGATTAATTCTTCATCAACTTCTGTTGCATCTACTATTTCAGCAATGGTTGATTGTCTATTACTTTGCTTTCGCAAGAATTTATAAACGATATCAAAAGAACGTTCTTCTTCTTCAAAGCATTTGTTACAAACCGTTTGGATGGTCGTTTTTAAAAACAGCTGATTACATTGCGGGCAGTTTGCCAATTGATTCATAACCAAAACCCCTTACGTTATTTTCTCTTCTTATTATCGGTTAATTATCCTGAATTTTAACTACGGATCAACGTAAAAGAGGAAACACTTTTGGCACCTGCTTCTTTTAAAATTCTCGCCGCATCATAAATGGTGGCCCCTGTTGTATAAATGTCGTCAATTAAGATAACATCCCTTTGAACGATCGCATCTGTCTGTTTGATTTGAAACATTCCTTTTTGATCTAAACGTTCATTTTTCTTTTTCTTGGACTGTTTGGTTTGATGTATTTTCACAAGTGGCTGAAGGATCGGCTCACCAATCAAGGAAGCAAGTATGACGGACTGATTAAACCCTCTTTCCTTTAGTCTTTCTTTACTTAAAGGAATCGGGATCAGCACAGGTTCTTTAATTGAAAAAGAGCGCTTAAATACTACTTGGACATCTTGTTTAAAAAGCTCAGCTAAAGCTGTATCACCTCGAAATTTAAAGCGGGAAAGGACCTCTTTCATCAAATCGTTGTAAGCATAGACAGACCTATTTTTCACAAGTAATGAAGTAGAATCAGGGCGTTCTTTCCACCTGGAACAGTCTTGACATAATTGATCGCTCGACTGTGCTCTCCCGCAGGCTGGACAAATCGGGCGTTGAATTTTTTCTAGGTGATGCTTACATGCTATACATAGACGATCATCATTTAATAGAAGTAATGATTTCCATGTAAAAGAAGCGACAAAATGCCCCTCACAAATGAGGCAGATCAATTGTTATCCTTATTTATCGGCAGACGATTTTCGCATCTTGGAAATGCGGAGACCTTTGAAGCGGCTTCTGTGAGAATGACCAGCATGGCCGTATTCTTCTGTTTGTCCACCATATCAGATTTACTGTAAGATATTTTATCGATATCTGTTATATACTGAGGCTTCACTTGATTTAGTGAAATCGCTAATACATCTTCTATACACTTTTCACAGTGACAAATCATGTTTAATTGGTTGAGATATTGATAGAGGATTTCCTTGAGTAGTGTTTCTTTTGCATTGAGCAGCATATTTGTCTCTCCTGCCATTTGTGTATTGTGAATATAAATGTACCATGAAATTTAGTTGAACCTACATTATTTTTCGGAGAACTCTTTTTCAGCTGTATCATTCATTTTTACAATATGCTTCTTTGCTTGTTTCATACTTCTCGTTAAACCAAAATGAAAAAAGAAAACATCTCCTTTAAAAAAATCGGGATGTCTACCTGCTCTACCAGAAATCTGAACAAGTGCACTTTCTGTAAAGATAGTAGATTCTGCACCTAGTACCCCTACTTGCACATTTGGAATGGTTACGCCTCTTTCTAGAATTGTGGTTGTAACTAGTACATCGTATTTGTAATCTCTGAATTGCTGGACCTTTTGTTTCCTGTCCGGATCATCAGCAGACACCCCTTCTACATTTAAGTGGTGCTTTCTAAGAACCTTCGTTACCTTCTTCATAGTAGAAATAGAAGGAACAAAAAGTAAAACCCTTCTCTTTTTTGTAATATGTTTCTGCATCCAATTCATTACTTTAGGTGGGAGCTGATTCTTTTTTAATTTCTTCTTCCAATGTCCAATCCATTGAAAGGATGGGACCGGTAAAGGCTGTTGGTGAAAGCGCAGAGGAATTTTTACGGCTTCTAGTTGTCCACGAGATACATCTCTTATCATTTTCTTAGACGGCGTCGCACTTAAATAAACCCTAACCCCTTTCTTTCTCATTGCCTTTAAAACAGCAAATTGGAGACGTTCATCGATTGAATAAGGGAAGGCATCGACTTCATCTATAATGAGCACATCAAATGCATGTTTATATCTCATCAACTGGTGAGTTGTAGCGATTACTAACGGTGCTATTTGGAACCTTTGAGGACTTCCTCCATAAAGAACAGCTATTTTCATTCCTTGAAAAGCTTTTTTAAGCCGCGGCTCTAGTTCAAGTACAACATCAGTTCTAGGTGTCGCAATGCAGACACTCATTCCTTGATGTAAGGCATATTCTATTCCGTGAAAAAGCACCTCTGTTTTCCCTGCCCCGCAAACTGCCCAGATGAGTAGATCAGATTTGTGTTTTATCGCTTCTATCAATTTTTCTGACGCTCTTTTTTGTCCTTTAGACAGGTCTCCCTGCCATGTTAATTCCGAGTGACATGCTTCTTCCATTTGTGGACCCGTCCATTCATAAAGAAAGCCACATTCCGTTGTTTTCCCCATCATGATGCATGATCTACAATACACACAATCTTTTTGACACTTGTCACACGGAGAGTGGGCAAAGTACCGATTTTTTGATACACCACATCTGCAGCAAATAAGACCATTTGCTTTCCTCTCAATAGCAGGTGTTCGGATAACTAACCCTTTCTCCTCCAGCCAATCCAAATCAGACTGTGAGCATCTTGTTTCAGCAGTAAGCAGGTGGCGTGACTGCAGGTGTTGCCCTAGTTCCATTGCTTTGTCCATGTTCAATTTCAACAAACACCTTTCAACTGATGTTTGCCTATTATGCGCAAAGACATGACCTTTCGTCCAACAGCTAAAAAAGAAAAACAAAACCCCTTTTCTAAGAGAAAAGAGGTTTTTAGGATTTATTTAATCACCCAGCCAAGAGCTAAAGAGCCTTCGCCTAGATGAGTGCCGATTACGGCACCAAAATAGCTTTTATAAAATTCAACATGAGGATATTTTTCTGATAAGTGCGCAATCAAATCGTCTACTTCTTCTTCTCTATTACCATGTATCACTGTTGCTCTCATCGGGACACCACGCGATGCATCTTCATCAAATAGTTCAAACATACGTGAAATGGCTTTTTTCCGTGTACGAATCTTCTCAAAAGGGACAATTAGCTTGTTGTCAAAATGCAGTATAGGCTTTACTTTTAAGAGGCTCCCAATAAAAGCCTGAGCACCATTTAATCTGCCGCCTCTTTGTAAATGAGTTAAATCGTCTACCATAAAATAAGCTCTCTGATTCTCTTTCAGGTAATTGAGATGAGCTAACACTTCTTCTGGAGAAGCACCAGCTTGGATTTTTTCAGCAGCTTCTATCACATAAAAACCTTGCGCCATACAGCTAGTTTCTGTATCAAACGGATAAATGTCAATTCCGTCAACTAGGTCATTTGCTGAGGCTGCACTATTATATGTTCCACTAATTCCGCTAGAAAGGTGAATACTAATCACGGCATCATATGTTTCACTTAGTTTTTCATATAATTCTATTAGTTCACCGAAAGCAGGCTGAGAGGTGGTTGGAAGGTCTTTATGCTTTTTGACTTCTTCATAATATGTCTTCCAATCCATTTCTATTTCTTCACGGTATGATTCGTTGCCAAAAATGACATTGAGAGGGATCATATGAATATGATGTTTATCACGCAGCTCTTGTGGTATATAAGCAGTACTGTCTGTTACAACGGCTATTTTCATTCTTAAATACCTTCCTTATCCGTTAAGTTGCTCTTTTTTATTTTCAAAGAATGATCATTGTTATTCATTAGGTTTATAATAGTAATCAAAAAAGCCTGCCTAATCAATAGGCAAGCCCGTTATATCCGAAAAAGACTCCTTATCTACCTATCATTTCTCTCCAATTGACATGTGAGAGAACCAAAAACAGGCGAAAAAGGAGTACTTGTCCGGAACATTATCTCATTTCTACCCAGCCGTTCTTAATTGCTACAACAACAGCTTGTGTACGGTCGTTTACATTCATTTTTTGTAAAATGTTACTCACGTGGTTTTTGACTGTTTTCTCACTAATAAAGAGCGACTCACCAATTCCTCTATTGCTCTTTCCGTCAGCTAACATTTGAAGTACTTCGCACTCACGTCTCGTTAAGATATGAAGTGGTCTGCGAATTTCAGGATATACTTCATGCTGTGGATGTGCTGAAACGCCACTAGTCGCTAGGCGTCGGAATTCATTTACTAAGTTATGAGTAACTTTCGGATGTAAATAAGATCCTCCGTCAGCTACAACTTTCACTGCTTCAATGAGCGTGTCTGCATCCATTTCTTTTAACAGGTAGCCTCTTGCTCCTGTTTTCAATGCATGTGTCACATAGTTTTCATCGTCATGAATAGATAGAATAATGACTTTTGATTCGGGATAAAGCTCAACTAGCTGCTTTGTAGCCTCTACACCATTTACATTCGGCATATTAATGTCCATAATGACAACATCCGGATGATAGTGTTCTACGATACGTGCAGCTTCGTCTCCGTCGTCTCCTTCTGCAACTACTTCAAAAGTAGGTTCAAAATCTAAAATCCGTTTGACACCTTCACGGAATAATTGGTGATCATCAATAATTACAATATTTACTTTAGTCACAAGCTACGCCTCCCCATATTTATTGTTCTACACCTGAACTTTATGGTCAATATGTCTTTTGTCTCTATTTTACAATTTTATTTTGCAATGTTAATGGCACGCGAATCATGATGAATGTCCCTAGACCTATTTTTGAGTCTATGGTCATTTTACCTTCCAGTAAGTCTACGCGTTCTTTCATGCCAAGTAAACCGAAGGATTTGTTTTTGTTTGTTTTCACATCTTTCATATCAAAGCCTTTTCCATCGTCTTTGATAATTAACGTGACAAAGTCTTTCGTCACTTCTACTTTTACAGAGATTTCTTCAGCTTCGGAATGCTTTAATGAATTTGTGACAGCTTCTTGGGCTAGTCTAAACAGTGCCACTTCAAATTGTGAAGCAATTCTTTCGCTTTCTGTATCCCCTAGGCATTGGAACGTGATCTTGGTTTTTCCATCATACTCTTCGATTGTGTTTAAATATTTTCTTAGCGTCGGAATGAGACCCAAATCATCTAAAGCCATTGGTCTTAAATCATAAATGATTCTTCTCACTTCGTACAGAGCATTTCGCACATTCTGTCTGAGACTTCTAATTTCTTTAAAGCCTTCTTCTGTCCCACGGTCTCTGAAAATCCGTTCAATTAATTCGGAACGCATCATTACGTTTGCCAGCATCTGGGCCGGACCGTCATGAATTTCACGGGATACCCTTTTGCGCTCTTCTTCTTGGGCTTCAATAATTCTAAGTCCAAAATCTTGTTTTGCCTGAGCATCTTCAAGTAACACGCCAACTTGGCGTAAGTCCTGATTGAGATAGTTGAGAACAACTGTGATCTGGCTCACAAGCGTTTCAGAGCGTTCAATGACATCTTGAAGGCTTAACAATCGTCTTTCTAGATCATCTCTTCTTTCTCTCAGCTGCTTTTCACGCTGCTGGATCATGGTGAGTTCCACTTGCAGATTATGTGCTTTTTCGTAGGCCTCGCGTATTTCTTCTTCGCTAAATTTGTTAAAATTTCTGCTGACCTCAGATAAGCGATTTCTAGCATGTCTCGTATGGACTTCTAGTTTATCCCCAAAATCAATTACTTCGTTTACTTGCTGCTTGATTTGCTTCAGCTCTTCTACAAGGCTTTCATATTGTTGACGGGACTGTTCGCCTATCCTAAATACTTCGTCCTTGCTGCCATCAACTGTACTTAGCATTTTCATGATGATTGAATCCAATAATTTCGGATCCATTTTAGGTGTTGTCATGGCTTTTCCCTCCCGTAACAGTGATGTCATCTTTTTTTATTATAAATGTCATTGATCTGCATTTTATGTCGAATTATAATGAAAGAATGCGTATAAATCATGAAGTTTTTATGACGACCCTTTTTCTACCCCTATCATCATAACAAAATACGCTGTAAAATTCTAAAATCAAAGCAAATTTTCTCTAGTCTTACAATTTGCTTTTCAGGAGGGTATGTCTTTTGCTGCATCGCTATCTTACAGTAAAAAGTCGTGGCGAGCATGAGATCGTCATTGAAAAATCACGTTTTATTTGTCATATACAGCGTGCTGTCTCAGAAGAAGAAGCACAAGCATTTATACAATCCATTAAAAAACAACATTGGAATGCCACACATAATTGTTCTGCCTATCTCATTGGAGAACATGACCTGATTCAAAAAGCGAATGATGATGGTGAACCAAGTGGTACAGCAGGTGTGCCAATGCTTGAAGTGTTAAAAAAACGGAAGCTGAAAGATACAGTCGTAGTAGTCACTCGTTATTTCGGCGGTATTAAGCTAGGCGCCGGTGGTTTGATTCGTGCCTACGGAAAATCTGTATCAGAAGCCATCAACCATGTTGGGATGGTAGAGCGCTGTTTAATGCGTACGATGCACACAACAATAGATTATACATGGCTTGGAAAGGTAGAGAATGAGCTTAGAGCCTCATCTTTTCAGCTAAAAGAAATTCATTATGCAGAAGATGTTATTTTTGAGACGTATGTAGAAGAAACACAAACAGAGCAGTTCATTGAATGGATGACTGAGCTGACAAATGGAAAGAGTGTTACAAAAGAAGGCGAACTGATTTATTTAGAAAAGGACATTGGTCCGATAAAGGAGACAGATGAATGGCACAACGAGTAAAAGTGCGTGTACGAAAGAAAAAGAGTAAGAAGAAGAAAATTTTCAAACGTATCCTGGTCTTATTTTTGCTTCTTATCATATGCATGGGCGGATTTGCAGTCTATAAAATAGTCAATACACTTCAAGCCGCTGACAAAACATATGACGAACTAAACCGCGGAGAGAAATCGAAGCTTCGTGATGCGGTCATTGATATTAAAAAGAAACCCTTCTCTGTACTTTTTGTCGGAATTGAGGATTATGCCACAGATGGTGATCATGGCCGTTCAGATTCACTTATTGTTGCAACGATTAACCCTCAAGACAAAACGATGAAAATGGTTAGTATCCCTCGTGACACACGCGTACAGCTTGCAAGTGACACGACAGGAAGTAAAGAAAAGATCAATGCAGCATTTGCTAAAGGCGGAAAAGACGAGACGATTGAAACTGTCGAACAATTCTTGCATATTCCAATTGATAAATATGCCACCGTTGATTTTGACGGATTCAAGGATGTCATTGATGAAGTCGGCGGAATTAATATCAATGTTCCATTTGACTTCAATGAAAAAAGTGATGTGAAAAAATCGAAAAAGATTTACTTCAAAAAAGGCAACATGCATTTAAACGGGGAAGAAGCACTTGCTTACGCTCGGATGAGAAAACAAGATCCACGCGGTGATTTTGGACGTAATGATCGTCAGAAACAAATTTTACGTGCAATGATTGATCAAATGTCGAAGGCAAATAACATTGCGAACGTCGATAATATCGCAAAAGAAGTCAGTGATCACATTACGACCAACTTCCGTATCACAGAAGGTCTTGCGCTTCAGCAAATCTACAGCGGGTTTAAGGGAGACGACACAGAAACACTTTCTATTAAAGGGTCAGATCTTTATTTAGGACCAAATCGAACGTATTACTTTGAGCCAGATCAAACCAATCTAGCTAACGTACAAAATGAATTACGGACGCATTTAAAGCTTCCTACTGAATCTTCGACTGAAACAGATTCACAAACCAATCCATCCTCTGGTGAAACAGGATCAAGTGATACAACTAATCCTTCCAGCACGTCAGGGCAATAATAAAAACAGCCCAGTTCGGGACTGACCCCCGTTTTTGAGACAGGGATCAAAACACCTTTATACAGCCAATTGCCGATAGTTTATCGGTGATTGGTTGTTTAGTTTCGTTTGAATACGAATGTTGTTATAATAATAAATGTATTCTTTGACAGTGCGTTCTACGATGCTGGTCGTAGTGCGGTCAATCCTGTTAAGATAGAACGTTTCAGACTTTAGTGAGGAATGAAACGATTCGATGGAGGCATTATCAGCGGGCGTCCCTTTACGGGACATGCTCATGGTAATGCCTTTTATATGAACAGCTTTCTGATACTCGTAAGATGTATACACAGAACCTTGATCGCTATGTAACACGCAATTCTCAGGCAGTGCTGGGAGCTGATTAAGTGTGTTTAAGATAAAGTCTGTGTCCTGCTTATCACCAATCGTAAAAGCAATCACTTCTCCATTATATAAATCCAATATACTGGAAAGGTACAATTGTTTCTGTCCATAAGGCAAATACGTGATGTCCGTTACTAGTTTTTCAAGAGGGCGATCAGACTGAAAGTTCCGATCCAGTATATTACCGGCCACGGCATAGGGCTGCCCATTCTTCTTACGCTTTTTCATTTTAACCCGGCATTGCCACTGGTTTTTCTGCATGATACGTTGAACAGTTTTATGGTTAATACGCATTCCCCTTTTTAGTATGGCTGTGATTTTTCGATAACCATATCGATATTTGTGCTTTCGGCACAACGTGCCGACCTGTTTCTCTAGTTGTCTTTTAGAATGATTCTGAGTCAGATCCTTTTTCCATCTATAATACGAAGTACGTAAGATGCCTAAATGGACACAGATGTCCTGTACCGTCATCGTTTTGCACAATTCTTCTACCAGTTTGATTGACGTTTCCTTATCAACTTCCTTTCCAATTCGTTGTACTTTTTTAAAACTTCATTCTGTTGACTCAAATAGCGATTTTCTGCCTGCAGTCTCTCTAATTCGGAAGAGTACTCGGGACCCTTTCCATAGGTATATTGTTTTCCAACAGGCTGTTCGAACCGGTGTGTATCCCCAGCCTTATGCCACCTCACCCATGTCTGAACCTGCGTCTTATTCTTGATATTCAATTTCTGCATGATCTCTTTCATAGGTACGCCTGCCAATCTCATTTCTACAGCCTTCTGTTTGACTTCAACCGGATAACTCACTCTTGTCCCCATAGAAAAAACACCTCCATGTTTTATTTCGGATCACAACGATCCATTTTCAAACTTGAAGGTGTTTTTTATTTGTCTCATCTTATGGGGTCAGTCCCGTTCCTAGGAACGGGCTGTTTTTTATTGTCTTTTCACCATTCGTTTATAGAATTTCGTAAATGGTTTGAACTCTTCGTTGACCAAACCCGTGACTTCCGCAATCACTTGCATAAACATCACCAGTAAAAAGATAATGATCAGCGATAACCAAATGGTCGCGCTTGTCAGCAAAATCGCACTTAAGCTAAAGACTAAGCCAATCATGTAAATCACGATGACAGCCATGCGATGGGACAAGCCAAAGGCCATTAGTCTATGATGAATATGAGATTTGTCCGGTGATGAAATCGGCTGTTTGTTTAATATGCGTCTAATGATTGCAAAGGTCGTATCAAATATAGGAACACCTAGAATGATCACAGGAACAACAACACTAAACAAAGTGACACTTTTGTATAGCCCTAAAAGTGACAGCACCGAGATCATATAGCCTAAAAATAACGAACCGGTATCTCCCATAAAAATCTTCGCCGGATGAAAGTTGTAAAAGAGAAAGCCGATCGTACTGCCAATGACGACAAGAGATAAAGAAAGAATCAGAATCTTATCAGCAGAAAATGCCATCACTGCAATCGTTGATAAACCGATGACAGAAATACCGGCAGCTAGTCCATCAAGGCCGTCAATTAAATTAATGGCATTTGTGATGCCGACAATCCATAGCACGGTGAGGGGATATGCCATCCAGCCTAACTCAATTCGATCTGTTAAAAAAGGAACAGAGAAGAAGTCCATTTTTAAGCCCGTGCTCACAATCAAACAAGCAACAAGGACTTGTACGAGAAATTTAAATCTTGCACTTAAATTATATTTATCATCAAATATACCTAAAATGACGATGAGTACGGCACCAACTGAAATTGCTGTAATTTTATTATGTAGAAACAGCCCGCCTGCTAATGCTCCAGCCGCTACTCCAATAAAAATTGCCAAACCACCCATTCGAGGCATTACTTTATCATGAACTTTTCGTTTATTCGGCTGGTCCACTGCACCAATCTTAATTGCAAACTTTTTGACGATTGGTGTCACAATTAAAACTGTAGCCAGAGAGACAAAAAACGCTAATAAGGCGCGTTCGTAATCCATAGGTCAGTCTCCTTCTAAATTGAAATCTGTATTTTGTATATTGGCCGCTCTTTCCATTATACAATTGAATAGAGGATGATCACAACCTCCCCCGGTGATGAAACAAGTAAAAACGCACAATCCCGAATGAATTATGCGTTTTCTTTAATATTCGTTAGTTCCACCATGTTTGTGAACAGCGTGTGCCAATCTTTTTTCTTCGCTCGGCTTTGTCTTAGATGTCTATAGCTCGTGTCGTCTTTTTTGCTGATCACTTTCAGGCAGGCTTCTACGAAGAGCGCAGGATCATCGCCCTCTAAATATTCATACACATCCTTCTCTTTTAGCCTTTCCGTTGATGGGAGATTTAAACCGACAACCGGTATTCCAGCGGCTAAAAATTCATAAAGCTTGAGAGGGAACACCGCTTGATTGTAAGGGGATTGTTTATATGGCATCATACCTACATCAATCAGCTTCATATAAGCAGGCACTTCTTCTGGAGCAACAGCACCTGTCCAAATCACATTAGGCAGTTTGAGTGCATGCTGAAAGGATGGATCTCCATTCGTTCCATCCGGACCGACAAATAAAAATGTCCAATCAGGCCGCATACGAGCAGCTTCAGCTATCATGTCAAAATCGAGCTTTGGCTTAATTCCTCCGATAAAACCAAGCACAGTCCCTTCTCTTCCTTCCAGCACATCTTCTTTACACGGAAGATTGCTTTTCGCAAACACATCGTACTCGACGCCATTTTCCACCGTAAACACATCTTTCGGTTCTCCCATAAGACGTTTTTTGATTTGATCGTGTAAATATTGAGAAGAGCATGTAATGCTGTGTGCATATTTAATGATTCGGTTTTCTGCCTTGACAATGACACGCTGCCTCATATAAGAAAGGATGTTATGGTTGCCGCTTATCGGCTCTCCCCACAGGTCACTGCAATCATAGACAATATGTTTCCATTCAAATAAAGAAGATAAGAGCGGAAAGCCCGGAAACGTATACCATAAACAAACGGCGATCCCCTTCTTTTCCTCCTGCCGCAAATGTTCAAGAAGAGGGGATAATTTATGAATATAGAACATGTCTTGATATCGACCAAAGCGAAATAATTTGCTCTTGAGCACATCAGGAATGGTCAATTGCTTCATTCGATCTGTTATGGGCTGAAAGGGAGCTGTATGACGAGATGATGACGGGCATACCCAGATGACCTCTTTTGTTTCTGGATCAGATGCTAGAAATTCGGCCAGCCGATGCCGTCTGTACCTCAGTCCGTCCTGTCCCCATTCTCCCGTCGCTACGACAACATGTATGATCGAGTCTGCTTTCACCTTTATCACCTTTTTTCCCTTCTGTTTATAAGCGCTTCTTCACAGCATTTGTCGCATAGTGCATAAAACACCAAGACGCTTTGACAAAATGAAGCTGCTCAATTTCTCTGTAGACAAACCACGTTTTTTTCGCTGCTTTCCACTTGTTACTAGAAATGGAGTTCCCAACGATGCGATATTCACTGAGCGGTTCACTCATACCATAGGCTGTAAATCCTCTTTTTAATATAGACAGCCAAGTAGCTAAATCCTGCCTTGTGCGAATGTTCGGCATTTCCACATGTCCTACCTTTTGAAGATCAAGCATGACCGTTAAACAGCCGATAATGGTGTTTTTCAGGGCTTCATTATAGTCTAATCTCGCTGGCGCAGTGACGGTTTTTTCTAATGATTCTCCGTTTTCTGCAATGATGTCATATGCCGTAAATGTAAAAGCAAAATCATTTGTCAGCATGAAGTCTACCTGTTTTTCGAGCTTCTTCTCTTTCCACATATCATCGCTGTCTAAAAAAGCGATAAAGCGTCCTTTTGCCTGTTTGATGGCTGCGTTTCTAGCAATGGCAGCTCCCCCATTTTCCTCTAAATAAATGACGTTGATTCTGTCGTCCGCTTGACTTAAATCCCCTAATAGCTTTCTAGTTCCATCTGTAGAACAATCATCTGCAATGATCAGCTCCCAATTGGCATAGGTTTGGGCAAGGACGGAATGAACTGTATCCGTTAAATAACGTTCCGCATTATACGCAGGTGTAATGATGGATACTAACGGTTGATTGTTCACCTAGACTCATCTCCAGTTCATCATTAAGATTCTTTGAACACTTCGGGTAAGACCACAAACATGAGCGAGATACTAAAGCCAATGACAAGCCCAAGAAGTGCACGTTTTTTAGCTGACATGCCTTTATTGCCTTCATCAAGTACTTGGGCAGGATCAACAATTTTTGCCTGCTTCATTCCAAGCTTTGTTGACTCCAATTCATATAAGAATCGTTCTTTATCAACTTTGGAATCATTGCTGACCGATTCGTCTTCAAGAGCAGCTAATCTACTTTCAATCACCTGCTGCCTTTTTGTAAATAACGCTTTATCTTGCTTGAGAAATGTATCTGACACCTGCTTCACAACAGCCAAAGCACGACCCTTATCGGCATCCGTGAAAGACAGCTGTAATTGTGTATCCGATTGATTGGTAAGGATGAGACGGGTTTTCACATCCTGTCTTTCTTCTTCTTTCACATCACTGAGTGCTTCGTTTAGAAATGCATCGCTTTTTAATAGAGATGTCACTTCTGCCATATTGTTATACACCCCATCATCATATTTACCGAGAGTGAGGGTAACAGCAGCTGTGTAACTAGACTGCTGCGTAGTTCCTTTAGCAAAAAAGAAACCAAAAACGCCTAATACGACAGGCAGCAGTATGAGCCATACGATGTACTTTTTGATTCGCTTCCCTATCCTTGATATGAAACCAGACATGTTCATTCTCCCAACATTGACGTATTTGCTCTTTCACTAGTGTAGCCATACAAACAAAGCATCACACACGGTTTACCACAGCTTGAGTCGTTGTTTGTTTTTCAGCATATTCACCGCTGCGATCACCAGTCCTAAAAATACCCAGTGGAAATATAAATTCGAGACGGAGCTAGGACTGATACTTGAAACGAGAAAGCTCAGCATGGCTGCAAACAACCCCTCAATGATCATTTTTGCCGATCTTGTGTCAGCCCATTGGTATTGTTTGTACAGTGTGAACATGAGATAGGCGTATACTGAGATATAGCCCAGCATGACTGCAAATCCGAAGTTCGTCATCAATTCCAGCAGCCAATTGTGCACTTCTACGACCTGGTCTGTGTCAAAGATCGAAAAGTGAGCTAAGTAGTAAGACACATTCCCCGCTCCAACTCCGAATCCGTATGAATTCGTAAAGAAGTGCCAAGCATTTTTGATTAAATTTGCTCTCGCGATGTTAGACGGGAGTGGTTCACTAAAAGAATGCGCGACCTGAGAAGCGAGAAACAAGTCATAAAAAATCGAATAAATCTTGGCTGAAAAGACAGCGATACCGATGACGACAAGTCCGCTTGCTGCAACGATTGACCACTTTTTGAGAAAACGCGGCAGCAGCAACCACACATAGATCGCCACTCCTGCAAATATCCCAAGCAGACTAGCGCGGGATTCGGTTAACAAAATGAGATACAGCGCTGCGATTGCACCTAATAATCCAAACGCTTTGATATAACCGTTTTTCATTTGACGCATGCATGCTAGATATAAAAAGAAACTAATCGATAAAAACGTTGCAAAGTCATTCTGATTAAAAAAGACAGATGTAGGATAGTGCTGTTTATACACTGGCCCTAGATATAATGAGGTATTCGGTAAATGGTTCAATGTAAAGTGATTATAGAACCCAATCCCCATCACAAATACAGTCATGACAAGCCAAATGCTATAAAAAGTCACCACTTGATCCATTCGCTGAATATACATGACGACTAGAAAGACAAATCCCATCCCCATTGCAAGAAGGGACATATATTTCAGGCCGTATGTGACCGAATGAGCCCAAAGCAGTGAGATGAGCCCGTAAAGAAACCATACAGCGAAAAAACCAAGAAGTCCTTTGACACGAATCTGCTGCCACTGCGATATGTACGTCCCCTTATCTCTCATCCGCCATATGAATAAAGTAAAGGTGGCGATGAGCATGATACGGTAGAGAAAAAGACTAAAGAATCCTGCACTAATAGAAAAGAACGCGTTGTTGAGAAAGGTCAATGTAATCAAAAGATAGATGGCTGACATGAAGATTTGCTCACCATTCATGTACAGCTTCATCAACACGAGAGCAGCCGACAGGATCAGAAGTATAATCGGAACAGCTACCATCTTCTTTAACCCGACGGGCTGCGCGGATGCCATTTGTACAAGCCCGATCCCTGCTGCAAACAAAATACATCCAATCATGATTTGCCATGCTGTTTGTTTCACACTCATACCCATTTTCCTCCTAAGCAACCCATCCGATTTGAGGGATTAAGCCTTGACTTCCTGTTCATAGTAGGAAATGGTACGAGCCAAACCTTCCTGTAAACTCACAACAGGCTCCCATGCTAAGACTTGTTTCGTTTCCTCATTTGCCAATGTACTATGCACAATATCACCTGCACGCTGCGGCTTATAAATTGGTTCAAGATGCGACCTCGTCACTCGCTTCATCGTTTGAAATAGCTCATTCACAGTGATCGAAACACCACATGAAATATTTAAACAAACGTTTGATTGAGCTGTTAAAGCCGCAACATTCGCTGCTGCTAGATCACCTACATAGATGAAATCTCGTGTTTGTTCCCCGTCTCCAAAAATGAAAGGAGCCTCATCCTTTGCAAACTTATCAGAGAAAATAGAGACAACCCCGCCTTCGCCAAGTGCATCTTGTCGCGGACCATAAACATTGCTATACCGAAGAATACAATAGTCCACATCATACAGTGATTTTGCCATTTCTAAGTATCGCTCTACTGTGAGTTTCGATAAACCATAAGGCGAACCAGGCTTTAACCGGTGAGCGGTGTCTACTGGCAAATAGACTGGATCTCCATAGACAGCTGCCGATGAGGCAAATACCACTTTCTCCACCCCCGTTTCAGCAGCTGCTTTCATGACATTCAGAGACCCTTTGATATTGACCTCTTCGTCATAAACGAAATTCTGAACGGAAACGGCGACACTCACCTGTGCTGCAAGGTGAACGATATAATCCGGTCTTATTTGTTTGATCAAATCGACCGTTTCTGATTTTGTGACATCTGCCTCAATGCATTGAACGGAAAGGTGGTCAATATTTTCCCGAGATCCAGTTGAAAAGTTATCAAGAACGATGGGCTCGTAGCCTTTTTCTAGTAAAGCCTCTACCGTATGTGATCCAATAAATCCGCTTCCCCCAGTAACCAATACTTTCTTCATCCAAGCTCCCCCTGTTATTGTGCCTTTGATACCAATTCTGCTTCCCATACGCCTGGGCGGCCGATAGACTGGTAAATAAATCCTCTCTCTTTCATTTCTGCTGGATCAAACAAATTCCTTCCATCAATTACAATCGGTGAACGAAGCAGCTGCTTGATTTGATCTTTATCCATCTTCTGTACGTCATCCCATTCTGTTAGGATGAGGCAAGCATCCGTATCTTTTACTGTTTCATACAGGTCATTACTGAAGACAGCCTGCGGGCCAAGCTCTCGTTCTGCTTCTACATAAGCAATCGGATCATAGGCCTTCACAAAAGCACCTAGCTCTCTCAGCATTGGGATAATGTCTAATGCAGGCGCAGAACGCATATCATTCGTATTCGGTTTGAATGCGAGACCTAAAACAGAGATGGTTTTACCTCTAATATCACCGAATACACTCATCAGTTTGCTGACAAGGTGCGCTCTTTGGTGATTGTTCGTTTCAATCACGGACTCGATCAGCTTGAACCGGTATCCGGCTGTTTCGGCAATTTTGAGAAGAGCCATCGTGTCTTTCGGGAAACAAGAACCCCCAAATCCAATGCCCGCTTTTAAAAATTTATGCCCGATGCGGCTGTCTAATCCAACGCCTTCGCTAACTTTTTCAACATCAGCGCCCACCCGCTCGCAAATATTTGCAATGTCATTGATGAATGAGATTTTTGTGGCAAGCATGGCATTTGCAGCATACTTAATCATTTCAGCACTTTCTAAGTTGGTCTCCACAACCTCTGTTTGAAACGGATCATGCAATCTTTTGATGATGGTTGACGCATGGGTGCTTGTCGAGCCGATTACTGCCCGCTCCATATTCATCGTGTCTTGGATGGCAGAGCCTTCTCTGAGGAACTCTGGATTGGATACGACATCAAAAGGGTATTTACTGCGCGATGCTTTTTCAACAATGGCTTGAACGAGCCGGCCTGTTCCAACGGGCACTGTGCTTTTATTGACGATGATTTTATAGCCATTTAGATGTTCACCAATTGTTTGAGCGACAGCTTTCACGTACGTTAAATCTGCTTCCCCCTGTGCTGTCATCGGAGTCCCTACAGCAATATAGATAATTTCTGATTCCCGGATAGCAGCAGGAATATTGGTTGTAAAAAACAGTCTTCCTTCTTCCGTATTTTTTTCAATCAATTCCTTTAAACCCGGTTCATAAATGGGAACGACACCACTTTTTAAGCTGTTGATTTTTGATTCATCGATGTCACAGCAGATGACACGATTTCCGATATCAGCAAAACAAGTACCCGATACTAACCCGACATACCCTGTTCCAATCACAGCAATTTTCTTCAACATTGTTCATCCTCTCAGTAAAAGCATATTGTCCGTTCCAAGCTGTTTATCTATCTATCATTCTTTGCACATTTCATCTTGTTTAAACGATGGATCTTGATTGATGAAGCACCTTTTCATATTGCTGTATGAGCTGCTTCGTATTATTTGCTGATGAATATTCTGTATGAACGATTTGATAAAGATCGTTTTTCACTTGCTCATTCCATCTGTTTTCATAAAGGTAGGCGTGAATGGCCTCTTTTAACTGATTTGCCGAATGCGGATCAACGAGGAGGTGTTGATAGCTAGAAAATAAGGTTGGGAGACCACCGACTCTTGTCGCAATGACAGGTGCTTTTAAAGCGAGCGCCTCCAGAACAACGGTTGGCATTCCTTCACTATAGGATGGGAGTGCAAACAAATCGGCTGCTATTAAATAGTCTTTCACCTGATCATTCGGCACCTGCCCTGGGAGTAGAATGGATGCTCCAGCACGTTCTGTGAGCTCCTTTGCAAGGGGGCCTTTTCCAACAAAAACTGCTTTCACACCATCCAAGCCGCTGACAGCATCAGCTAATTCAAGTAAGCCCTTCTCTTTGACTAATCGTCCGACGAAGACAACGAGCTTGTCGTGAAGGGGTAAGCCTAACTTTTTCCTGATGCCTTGTTGATCTTCTTTCGTTTTAGAAAATGACTGGAGCGGAATACCGAGCGGGAGGCATTTCGCTTCTACCTTTGTCATGTCATGTGTCTTTTTAGCAAGCTCCTCGCTCACCGTCAGAACAGCAGATGCCTGTTTCACCGCCGTTTCAAAGGCTGCATGTGCCCCTTTGCTATAGCTCGGATACACGTTCACATCACTGCCATGTAAGGTCAAAAGATAAGGAATTTGCGTTTTTTTCTGAATCACAGCCGCCGCTCCGCCAGATGGCATCGCAAAGTGCGCATGGATAAAATCTGGTGACAGCTGATAACGCTGCATGGTGCTGAGAACAGTAGAAGCTATTCGTTTACTCGGCTGTGCCCATTTCAGCTGTCCAGGGAGCGCTGTATAGGGCGGCCTGTATACGGTCACTCCGTTTCTCACTTCCTGCTCGGGCAGATCTTTTTTCTGCCGATAGGACGCCTTCAGCATCCGCAAAACCGGTGGATTGACCGGGTTGGGACATATGACGGTCACTTGTATTCCTTGTTTGAGCAGCTCCTGCACTTGCGTTTCATGGAATACGCCTTCACTTGGATGTGTTTCACTAGGATATACACTTGTCAGCCATAGCACCTTCATGACGAACGACCTCTTCTCAATAATTTGCCTGCAACTTGCGGATACATTTTGATGAGCAGCAAGCCATACAATGCTGCGCTGACACAAATCGTCAATCCTAATTGAAGTAAAATGTCGGCTGACGTCAGCTTCATCCCTTGATGGAGGGCTACCGCACAGGCGGCCATCAATAGCGTCATAGCAGCAGGCTTGCCAAGTGATTTCAAATAAACCTTCATATCTAGCTGAATGACATACGCCATGAGCCATCTGCCGACAATGAAGTTGAGCAGGCTGACACCTGAGTAAACCCAAGCTACTGTGAGCAGACTGCCTGTGCTGACACCTACATATAAGGCGCATCCATACACAAGAAGCATCCCCGTATCCCAATAAAAGGCTAAGTCCGCTCTCCCCTTTGCAAGAAGTATTGACCCGTTTGGATTCATCAGCACACGCAGAAGTCCGACAATGCATAATATATTAAGAACCGGAACAGCTACGAGCCATTTCTCGCCAAACACTACTTCTATAAAGCTATCTGATACGGCAGCAAGACCGATTAATAACGGAAAGCTAATCAATGCGAGCATATTCGTCATACTGAGGAAGCCCTCTCGCAGCATGGAGTGATCACGCTGACTTTTTGCGAAAACCGGGAAAGCCACTCTCGTCACGATTGGGTTAATCTTCAGCACGGGGATCGTCACGATTTGATATGCCAAGCTATAAATACCTAACGCTTCTGCTCCAAGAAACCGTCCGATTAAAATCATGTCTATGTTCGATCCTGCTCGATTGACTAGTCTGGATGCGAGCTGGAATGCACCAAATGAGAAGAATTCTTTCACTTCTCCTAATGCAAAAACAGGTGCTGGGCGCCACTTCTTCCAATAAGCTGCGGCATACATAAGCCCTTTTCCTGATTGCAGCAGCACTTGAGAAATGACATAGGCAACAATCGGATTGATGAAGAAGGTCAAAGCGAGTAAAACAATCAGCGATATCATGGTTGCAACGGCTTCAATGGCACTTAATGTTTTAAAGGCTAGGTCCTTTTGCATCATGTATTGGTATTGCTGGCCAATAGGAGCAATCAAAAACATGATTGATAATAGTTTCAGCAACCCCTCCAGCTCTGGCCGGTTATAAAAGGCGGCAATCATTGGGCTAACTAGAATGAGTAAACAGAATAAGACAACTCCAGTGAGTAAGTTGATCCAATATAATGTGGATAATTGACGTTCTGTTGTTTGTTCCTTTTGGATGATCGCTGCCCCGATCCCTAGATCAAGTAAAATCTGCGTAAATATTGTGACAGTTGTGATCATGCCAACGAGTCCAAACTCCTTCAGTGACATCACATTCCCTAAAAAGGCGAACTGTGCAATTTGGATGATCGTAATGATGAATGCGGACAAGCTTGTCCATTTTGCCCCGCCTAGCATGCGTTTTTTCATACTTGCCATTTCTCTTCCCTACTTTACTTATCTGGCTCCGTCACCCGTCATGATGACTTTTAACGTTTTTACCATAATCTTCGTGTCGAGAGAAAATGTCAAGTTTTGAATATAATGTAAGTCGTGTGTTAATTTTTCACTTGGACTCATTTCATATCCTCCATTTACTTGTGCAAGACCTGTCAGTCCCGGCTTGACCGTTAATCTTTTCGTAAAACCTGGAATCGTCCGATTAAATTCTGCGGTAAACATCGGTCTTTCCGGACGCGGACCTACGATACTCATTTCTCCTTTTAACACGTTGATGAATTGAGGGAGTTCATCGATTCTTGTTTTACGAATGAAGGCTCCCACTTTGGTGATACGTGGGTCGTTTTTTTGTGCCCATTTTGCTCCTCCGCTTTCAGCATCGGTTCTCATCGATCTGAGCTTCCATAATTTAAAGTAAACACCGTCTTTCCCGACCCTCTCCTGCATATAAAAGGCTGGTCCCGGTGTTTCCAGCTTAATCAAAAGAGCAAACAGCAAAATGATTGGCGTACTCAACATCAATCCGATGAACGAGAACATTAAATCTATGAAACGTTTTGCAAATAAATAACGAACCATATGTTCTGTTAAAGCAAAAGAGTGGTTTCGACTCACTTCATATTCTCTATAAAGATTCATCGCTTTCTCTGCACTCACTGACCTGCACCTCACCATTCAAAGTAGTTGTTGTGTAAAGAGATGTTCTATGAAAGTCAGTTTAGCAGAGCAACATTAAGCAAATGTAAATGCGCTGTTAAGTCTTGTAAAACTGTGTTAAGAATGTGCACTTATATCAAGTTATGCCCTTTTCAACGTAAAAAAGACCCGCAATTCTGCGGGTCTCCGGGTCTTTTCTTTATTTTGCTTTAACAGATTCGATCGTTTTTAATCGAAGGGTTCCGTTTGCATCTTTTGTATAAGTGACTTTCACTTTTGATTCTTCTTTTAAGCTGTTCACTTGTTTAGAAAACGTATTTCCGAATTGAATAGCGACTTCTTTGCCATCAATGTTCACAGCAATGGTATGTCCATCAGCCAAGCCGACATATGTGCCTTCCTTGGTGACTTCATTTTTCTTATTTGTTGTTGATTCTTTCTTTGTTTTAGATTCAGCTTTTGATTGTTCCTTAGTAGGTTCTTCTTTTGTGATTTCTTTACTTGAGCTGTCTTTTGCGTCTTCATCAGATTGACCAGATTGCTCTTCTTTTGGAGCAACTGTTTCTTTGCTTTGATCATCTGCTTTTTCATTTGATGACTCATCTTCTGTTTTTTCCTTTTTCTCTGAAGCATTTTCTTTCTTTTGATCAGCTGCTTCGGTTGTTTCCTTTTTGCTATCATCCTTATTGTTGTCGCTTGATTGATTTGTTGTGCCGCATGCTGTGAGTAGTACACCTAGAAGCAATACTAGAAACGGCATTGTGATTAATTTTTTCAAAATTGTCACCTCTTCATGATTTGTCGATTGGCTGTCGCTTAGATTCATGCGTAAACCATTCACCTTTTATGTTTCAATTATAACAAAGATAACTAGAAATGAAATGTATTTTTAACTTGACACATTATTGATGACCCGATCACTTCATAGACTTTTGAAAAAAGGCTGCCGAGAGACGTTCTCGAGCAGCCTAAGAGGAGTATCTGAGGCACCCCTCATGTTTGTATTTTCTTATCTAAAGTAACCTGACACACCGCTTGAAATGCCTGACGCTAAACGATCTTTATACGTAGCCGATTTCAAGATGTTTGAATCAACTGGACTTGACACAAAACCAGTTTCTAAAAGAACACTCGGCATTTTAGAATATTTAATCACGTAGAATCCAGCTGTTTTCACACCACGGTCTCTTGTACCAAGTGCACTGACCATTTTCGGCTGAATGTTTTGCGCAAGCTTCAAGCTGTTTGCAGACGCATATGTTTTGTCATAATACGTTTCTGTTCCGTTTGCACTGCTGTTATCATTTGAGTTTGCATGGACACTGATGAAGATATCTGCATTTGCTGACGCACCTTTGCTCACTCGTGTTTGAAGACTGTCAAATGTGTCTGATGTTCTTGACATGGTAACAAGTGCACCCGCGTTGTTTAATTTCGTATTTAAACGCTTGGCTACATCTAAATTCAAGTTCTTTTCATATAACCCGTAGCCTACAGCTCCTGAATCATGTGCGCCATGACCTGGGTCAATGAATACTTTTTTCCCGACGACAGGGTTTTTCAATTGTGCTAAAACGTTTGTTGAGATTACATTTGTACCGCCAATTGTACTAAAACTATTTATTTTTTTATTACCTATCGCACTTCTAGTTGCAACGGGTAGACTTTTTTTATTTGTGAACAAGAATGCTTTTCCCTTTTTAGCTGCAATACTTGCGCCTGTTATAGCATCAGCATATGCAAAACCGTTACTGAGATAAGTATTACTTGTACTCATATTATATTTATTTACGATACTTGCTGCCGTATCATAACGAGTTGCACCACCAACACGAGTTGGAGAAGGCAACTGATTATATGTCGTTCTGTTAATTCTTGATTCTCCACCGATTACAATAGTTTGTTTGACCCCTCTACTTTTAATAGTTGATGCTGTAACTTTAACTAAACTTCTATCGTTTGTTAACAAAATTGGATATCCCATTTTAGCAGCATACGGAGAGATTGCTACTGCATCTGCATATGAAAAACCATTTGCAACTATTGCGACACTTGAACTCCTCATTTGTTTTGAAATTAATGAAGCTGTATCATAGCGAGTTTGGCCATAAATTCTCGTTACAGAAATACCCATTTTTTTCATTGTAGTTGCAACATTATTAGAAACTGTGTTTCCACCACCAATGATAATAACCTTTTTTGCTTTTAGATCTTTCAAACCTTTTTTGGTCGCTGCAGACAATGTGTCTTTATTTGTAAATAAAACTGGTGCGTTTTTTTGATATGCAAAAGGCACTGCAGTAAGTGCATCAGCATATGCCGTTTTCCCAACTAACACAACTGTATCAGCTGTTTTCCAACCTGTTTTGGCTGCATTTACTGCTACTGCATAACGTGTACTGCCATCTATTTTCGTTACAGCATTATCAGCCAATATAGTTGGAGTAAACATAAACAGCACTAATAAACTGATAAAAAAAGCTCTAATAGTAGCGTGCATAATCTTCTCCTCCTGTTAATAGTTTGTTAGATTTGTACCTGGATAGTAGAACGAAAGTATGGAAGAATATGAGTTTCCAGATTCTGCTCTAGCTTTGGCACCGTATTGGCTCATGCCAATGCCGTGACCATACCCTTTTCCTGAAATCGTAAAGTCATTTGTATTGTTTTTGACTGACGCAAATGTGCTTTTCACCTTTGTTGCGCCCATGATGGATCTAAACTCGGTCATCTTCATACTTGCCGTTGTACTTTTGTTTACTGCATATGTGCCTGTTTTATTTTTCAGATGATATGTCAGCTTGATTGATACCGTCTTCGCACGTTGGCCTTTTGTTTTTCCTGAGAACGTCAGGCTTGAGATGGATGCAATCTTCATATCAGATGCAGCTGTTTCTTTGTTTTTGAGCAGCCATGATTTGAGACCAGCAAGATCCGTTGCATTTGTCTCTTTTGCCTTAGACCACTGAGATGCTGCTGTGCTAGCAGTCAATGTTGTGCCTAGCTGTTTTTTAGAGAGTTTTAATGTCCATGCATTGACCGGATCTTTTGTATCCTTTTTGGCCACTAAGTACGGCAGTGCATTTGCCCACACTTCTTCACTTGCCTCTGTATATCCGCCATTACTAGAATAATAGGTGGCTGAAATGAGCTGATTGTTGTATTTCAGTACTTTCCCTTTTGTGGCATCGACAGCTTTTGTCGAATTCGTGTACCAGTTATATCCTCCATATACTTGGAAGGCAGTTGTATCAGGTACGACTTTTCCAATACTTTTCACTGAATACGTTCTAGCGGCCACTGCCTGTGCTTTTAGCGCTTCAACATGCCAGCTTGCAGGCATTTCATTTGGTACCACGCCTTTTAGATAGTCTTCAAATGGAATATTTTCGAGAGTCGGCCTGATATAACCTGATTCAATTGCAAAGTTGACGCTGCCTAGGTAAGGCTTCCCTGCAATTTGAAGGATATTTTTCGTTGAATATTTCTCAGGAACAACTCTTACAGTGTTATACGTCTTTATGCCTTTTAATGAAATTTTTCCGTTAGAAATATTCAATTGGTATGGTGTGTTTGTTTGAAGATAAAATTCATTAGCTAATTTCTTTTGAACCTTTTCCGTTACGGCACCCGTTCCACCAGCTATGTGAAATGAGTATGTTCCTTTTTCTTTGAGAATGTTTTTTACAGGAGTCGTTATATCATCTTTTTTAATTAACACCATAGGGCTATTATTCTTTGCAGCTATTAACGAAAGCGGAATTGCATCTGAAAAGGATGAGCCTCTTGCTAAGTAAATCTTTTTTGCTCCCATATTTAATTTCTTAACTATATTTGCAGCAACATCATATCGAGTCATTCCGTCAATACGTGTAACACTTGATGTTTTTTTGATTTGTTTTTCCACACTTTTACCTACTGCATTCTCTCCACCAATTATCATTACTTTTTTAGGAAGTGAATAATTAGGCAACTTAGATTTAGGTGTGAGTAAGATTGGGTAACCATTCCTAGCCGCATAAGGTGCAATAGCTGCTCCATCTGCAAAAACTCTTCCAGTTACCACAATTGCCTGACTATATGTACCCATTTCCTTAGCAATATTTTTGGAAACATCGTATCGAGTAGCCCCACTAATTCTCTTGATTTTTCCATATTTCTTTAAGGCTGTTTCTGTTTTTGTTGATATAACAGAAGTTCCACCAATAATTAATATATTATCAGGATTCATTTTTTTTATTTGTGATTCTGTCGCCTTAGTTAAAACTGATTTTTCTGTATAAAGAATTGGTGCATTTAATTTATAAGCCAGTGGTGCGACTGAGATAGCATCTGAAAATGCATCTTTATTTACAACAACTATTGTCGCAGGTTTCTTCCAACCATTCGAAGCAATGAAATTAGCAGTATCATATAGAGTCTTACCAGCATATCGTTGTACTGTTGAGACATTGTTACCAACTACTTTATAAGCACCAGTAGTGGATACGCTTAAACTTTTTTGATTACCCACGTAATTTGACAATTTAACTGAAATTACAGAGCTTGACGCAAACATTTGCATTGGTTGAAGAGAGACTGTCAACATAAAAAGTACAATAATTGATAAAATAATTTTCTTCAATTTTGTTCATCCCGCCCATCTTTTTTACTTCTGTTTTTCAATCTTTTGAATTTCCTTTTGACCACTGTCATTGATAAAGTAAGAGATTTCTACTTTGTCTCCTGGTTTGAATTCATTTAACACATCTTTAAAATTATCCGTAAATTCATAGCTTAAGGTCGTATTCACTTTTTTCACTTCGACTGTATGTGCATCAGCCATTCCAATAAATTCAGCTTTTTCTTCCAGCACCTGAGGAGTTGAACTGCTTGTGTTGTTTTCTCCCGAGGACTGCTCAGCCGTTCCACATGCTGTGAGCACGATACCAAGTAGTAGTATTAAGAACGGTAAAACGACGATTTTCTTCATTTTTTTCACCTCATGTCTTTGTATCGTCTTATAACTTAATATTTTAAGGTAAATTTAAGGTTTTTTGAAACCTTTTTTTTGTTGCAACGTCTATATCTAGGTTCAGAGTAAAAAAATAACTTGTTTATCAAGATTCGTAAACCTATAATCATGGAAGAATCATAGAAAAGGTGAGGGACATTATGAGAGCTGAAAGAAAACGAAAGAAGAAAAAGGTTCTTTGGATTGTTTTATCGATTATTGGCTTATTCGTATTAGCAACTGGCGGATATGCATATCATCTTTGGAATACAGCAGCATCAACCGTGGCAGGCATTCAGGAGAATTTAAAGAAGTCAGATAAGCGTGACAAAGATGTCGATTTAAATAAGAAAGACCCGATTTCTATTTTAGTCATGGGTGTTGACGAAAGAAAAAATGACCGAGGCCGTGCGGATACATTAATATACATGACCGTTAACCCAAAAACCAAAACGACTGAGATGGTGAGTATCCCGCGTGATACGTATACGAAAATTGTTGGAAAAGGCACAATGGATAAAATTAACCACTCCTATGCATTCGGCGGCACACAAATGGCAGCTGATACTGTAGAGGAATTGCTTGATGTACCTGTTGATTACTTCGTGAAAGTCAATATGGAAAGCTTTAAGGATATTGTCGATACAGTTGGCGGTATTACAGTGAACAGCACATTTGCTTTCAGCTATGATGGTCATTCATTTGGTACAGGAGAAATTAATCTAAATGGCGATCAAGCCCTTGCCTACACAAGAATGAGAAAACAAGATCCAAAGGGTGACTTCGGACGTCAGCAAAGGCAGCGTCAAGTCATTGAAGGCATCATTGCTAAAGGGGCAAACATTTCATCTATTACGAAGTTCGGCGATATGTTCAAAGTCGTGGAAAACAATATGAAGACCAACATGTCCTTTGATGACATGTGGACGATGATGAATGACTACCGTGACGCAAGACAGCATGTGAAGCAACACGAGCTGAAAGGTACAGGAGCACGCATCAATAATATCTATTATTATCAGCTTGATGATAGCAGTTTGGCTAAAGTGAAGAAGGAATTGAAGGACAGTTTGGAGCAGTAAAAAAAGAAGACTACATGAATGTAGTCTCAGATTGTTGACAAAGGGCTAAAATGGTTTTTATTTTAGCTCTTTGTCTTCTTTTTTTATGATTTAAATGGGGCAGGTTTTTCTTCACTTAATCCAAATCGATGGAGGAGCTCCTCGACAATTCGTCTCGATGCTTGTCCGTCACCATAAGGGTTAGACGCCTTCGACATGCTGTCATACTCCTTCTGATCTACTAGCAGCTCTTTAGCCATTTTGTAAATGGTCTCTTCATCCGTACCTGCAAGCTTAAGTGTGCCGGCTTTCACGCCTTCTGGACGTTCTGTTGTATCACGGAGCACTAAAACTGGCTTCCCTAGAGAAGGCGCCTCCTCTTGTACACCGCCAGAATCCGTTAAGATAAAGTGCGAAGCGGCAGCAAAGTTATGGAAATCAACGACTTCAAGCGGTTCAATTAAGTGTACACGATCGAGACCGCTAAATTCTGTCTGAGCTGCATCACGTACGGCAGGGTTTAAATGAACAGGATAAACGACCTGAACATCTTCAAACTCTTCTACAACACGTCTAATGGCTCTAAACATATTTTTCATCGGCTGGCCGAGATTCTCTCTGCGGTGGGCCGTTAACAAAATCATTTTATCCGTGCCTATTTTCTCTAAAATAGGGTGCTGATAATGCTCGGTAACTGTAGTTTGCAGGGCATCAATCGCTGTATTCCCTGTCACACAAATGGTCTCTTCTTTTTTATTTTCAATTAAAAGATTCTGCTTCGCTTCCTCTGTAGGAGAGAAATGAATATCGGCAATAGTGCCTGTCATTTGACGGTTCAATTCCTCTGGGAAAGGCGAATACTTATTGTGTGTTCTCAATCCTGCTTCGACGTGCCCAACTGAAATTTGGTGATAAAATGCTGCCAAGCTTCCTGCAAAGGTTGTTGTAGTATCTCCATGGACTAGGACAATATCAGGTTTTTCTTCTTGGAATAATTGGTCTAGCTTTAACAGTGCATTTGATGTGATTTCAGATAATGTCTGGCGCTGCTTCATGATGTTTAAATCATGATCTGGCGTAATTGAAAAAGCCTCAAGAACTTGATCAAGCATTTCTCTGTGCTGGGCTGTCACAGTGACAATCGAATTTATCTGTGGATGTTTATTTAATTCAAGGACAAGTGGTGCCATTTTGATCGCTTCAGGTCTAGTACCGAAAATAGTCATTACATTTAGTTTTTTCACTTGTTTAATCCTCTTTCCTAGTATAGTACTTTCAATTATACACAATTTGGAGGATAAATTTAATGGTATAAAAAAAGAAATTTACATTGAATTAACGTTAAATTTCTCTTTCCTTTACATTTAACATATAAAATATGAATTATCTAAAATTCATTTTAGTGAAATTATTTGTCTTTCCTATGATTTGTAAGTTACACTTTAAACAGACGACCAAGAACAAACATTGAGTGATTAAATCGGTTATCTATGTAAGGAAGGTGCAAAGTTCATTGAAAAAAGTACGTAAAGCCATTATACCAGCTGCAGGTCTTGGGACACGTTTCCTCCCTGCAACAAAAGCTATGCCTAAAGAAATGCTGCCAATCGTTGATAAACCAACCATTCAATATATTATTGAAGAAGCTGTTGAATCAGGAATTGAAGACATTATTATCGTCACTGGAAAAGGAAAAAGAGCCATTGAGGATCATTTTGATTTTGCACCAGAGCTAGAGCGCAACCTAGAGGAAAAAGGGAAGAGCGAGCTTCTAGAAAAGGTGAGAAAATCCTCTAACATTGCTGACATTCATTACATACGTCAAAAGGAACCTAAAGGACTTGGACACGCTGTTTGGTGCGCACGCAATTTTATCGGTGACGAGCCATTCGCCGTTTTATTAGGTGATGATATTGTTCAAGCCGAAACACCTGGGCTTCGCCAGCTGATGGATGAATACGAAAAGACCCTTTCATCTGTGATCGGTGTTCAGCAGGTAGCAGACAGCGATACGCATCGCTACGGGATCATCGACCCTCTTACACAAGAAGGACGCCGCTACCAAGTGAAAAACTTTGTGGAAAAGCCGCCGCAAGGTACAGCACCATCCAATCTAGCCATCTTAGGACGTTACATTTTCACGCCAGAGATCTTTATGTACCTTGATCAGCAAGAAATTGGTGCAGGCGGGGAAATTCAACTGACAGATGCCATCCAAAAGCTGAATGATATCCAGCGTGTATTCGCCTATGATTTCGAAGGAAAACGATACGATGTTGGTGAGAAGCAAGGCTTCATCGAGACGACTCTCGAGTTTGCCCTTCAAGATGAGGATCTGAAAAAGAAACTCATTCCATTTATGAAACAGCTTCTCGAAAAAGAAGAAGTGAATTAAAAAAAGCTGCCGGAATCGGTAGCTTCAGATTGTTGACAAAGGGCTAAAATGATCTTTATTTTAGCCCTTTGTCTTCTTTTCAGCTCAGCGTGATAGAAAACCTTTGAAGTCTAGGAAGGACGAGTACTGGAGCGGAGCGAATTTGACATTCGTGAGCACCAGCACGCAGGACTGACACCGAATGCGAGGGTTTGTCTACATGCTGAAAGCTGCCGGAATCGGCAGCTTTTTATTTCATCACTGAAATCGTCAGTGTATGCTCTTCATTATCAATGACAAACAGATTGCTTTCGCCCTTTACTACGAATTTTGTTTGTTTCTCATTCATCCAAACCTTCTGTTCTGTCAGTCCAAGTGTCGAAGGAGAGATCGGCATCACCTCATGAAAGACAATAGCATTTGCTTGACCATTTTGAATGACATAGTCAGTTTTCTCTGTGGTCAATCGCTCAATCGTACCGCCTTGATCACTTTTGATCGAGCTCAGCGTTTGCATTTTTTGCTTAAGCACAGATTCCTCTTTTCCAAGGAAAGAAAGTAAATACTCATACGAGCCAGCAGATGCGGGCGATACATACGAGTTGAACTGTCCAGGTCCAATGGATAAAGACTTTAATTCCTCTGCAGGTTGAAGCCCTTCAGGTTTGACAAAATACGTCTCTGATGCTGTTTTGATTTGAACGGTTTGTTTATTTTCAGCGACAGCTTGTATCTCTTGCCCGAATGGCAAAGTGACACCTGCCTTCTTTTTCATGGCTTGATCTTTGTACACCGTGAGTGGATCTGCCGTGACAAGCGTCTGTCGATCCACCTTTTTCAAATCAGGCGCCCCTTTCGTTAGCGGGTTCTTTGTTGACTGAGGCGATTCTGTCTTATCTGCTTGGATGGCGCCAAACGTCGCCAGTGTACGAAGCGGACGATCCGAAAACATCGATAAGGCAAGTAAAATCGTTAAAACAGCTATTATCGTCACTTGAAAGGCTGGCCCAAAAAAGGAACGTCGTTTTCCGTTCTCATCATATCGAGACACCTTCTCTGTCTTTTTTTGTACGCCTTTGCGACCTTCTTTGTGTTTCAATTGATATTCTTTTTTTTCTTTTTTAGAAAGCTTGTTAAACCATTCAACAAACTCCTTATACTCTTTCACGACCTTCTTCGTCTCATCAAACATACGAAGCTCACCATAATGCATCCAAGCCACTCGGTCACAGATTTTTTGAATTTGGCTAATGGAATGGCTGACAAAAAAGATCGTCTTCCCTTGTTCCTTAAATTCTGTGATTCGATCCACGCATTTTTGATAGAAGGTTTGGTCACCAACAGACAACGCTTCATCAATAATCAAGATATCTGGATCGATATGCGCTGAAATGGCGAAGCCAAGACGTGACTTCATTCCGCTTGAATAGCTTTTCACAGGCTGATCAATAAAGTCACCAATATCCGCAAACTCTACGATTTTTTCATATAGTTCGTCTATCTCTTTATTCGTCAGCCCCATCATCAAGCACTTGAGGCGAATGTTGTCTTTCCCGCTTAATTGGTTGTTTAGCCCTGCCGCAATGGCAATTAACGAAGGCTGGCCGTCCATATCAACTTCACCACTTGTCGGTGGAATGATTTTCGCAAGAAGATTCGACATCGTTGATTTTCCAGATCCGTTGATCCCTACAAAACCAATCGTCTCGCCTTCATATACATCAAAGGACACATCACGAACAGCAAAGAAACCTTTTTCATTTTTATTAGGAAAAAACAGCCCTTTAATCTTATCTGACTGCTTTTTATATAGGACGTATTGCTTGGATACGTTTCGAAACGAAACCTTTAGTTTCATCGTATAATCTCCTTACTTTTTAAAGAAAATCGACAAATTTATCCCTAAATTTCATATGAAGCAATGAACCGACTGTTAAAAGAAGAAGCGTGATCAGCCAAAAATAAAGCGTATATTTCACATCATGGAAGAACCATTCTCCCTTTAACAAGCTATTTCTAAAACCATCAATAATGTAGAAAAGTGGATTCAATTTTAGTATATCCCCGATCCATGCTTTGTCTCCAGTGAGCTTCTCTGAGATATTCCAAAAAATCGGCAGCAAAAAGAAAAGTAAACGTGTCACTGATTGTAAAAGAAATTGATAGTCTCTCACGAGTACGCTAATCGTGGAATTAAACAAACTAAACGAAAACATAAACGCGATCATACAAATAAAATAGTATATATATTGTAGCCAGTGCGCATCAGGATATATGCCATAGGAAATCAGCACAATCAGATAGACACCCATCATGACAAAGTAGCTGAACAAATTGGACATAATCACTACAGACGGCAACGCACTAATCGGGAAATTCATTTTCGATACCATATTAATGCGTTTAAACACACTGTTTGATCCATCAAGTATCGTCGGACTAATGAAGAACCAAGGGATTAATCCAGCAAGCATCCAAATGATAAATGGAACTTCCATCCCTCCAATGACAATTGGCTGCCCTCCGCGAATTCCCAGACCAAAAACAAACCAGTAAGCCAGCATTTGAATCAATGGATTTAAAAACTGCCATAAAACACCTAAATAATTCATCTGATATTTTGATTTTGTTTCATAAACAGCAAGTCGCATAATCAGCGGAAATGAGCTAATTTGCTCCTTTAATATCGTCAACATTGCGTTCATTCTAATCTTCCTTAGATATAAGTTTTTGGGATTACTTTTTTAAAAAGCACCGCTCATAATTGTAACAGATAACGATGCACATTTCATCTTATAACAAAAGTCATGCACGTCAAACTAGAAGACAAAAACCCCCTGAATCCTTTCAATCGTTGATTCAGGGGGGTCATCACATATTAGATAATTTGGTGCTCTTTTAAGAAATCCGTAATTCTTTTCGTATTCTGATTATCGTTAAAGCTGTTGATTTTCAGATATTTTTCTTTATATTCATCTTCCACAACATACTGACGATCGATCGCATGTTTCACGATTCGAATCAGCTCTTGTGTATTATATGCTATCGGTCCTGGTGCATTTTCATCATTTACAGGAGGAATCGCTTTATACTGTCTAATCAAGTAATCTTTTTCTTCCCAATAAAAAATAGGATAGGCACCTCTATATTGTGCATCATAAATAGCAGATGAATAATCAGTAATAAACACTTTTGACACTTTTAGCGCTTCCGATGGGTTATCAGAAATAATATGTTTATACTGAGGCAGATTTTGATAAACGTACTGTGAAAATTTGTTATGCGGTACAATTAACAGACGATCAAGAAGACCTGCTTCTTCAAAGCTTTTGATGATTTTGATTAGAACTCTATAGTAAGATGTTTCTTCAATTCTATTCGTATAAATAAGTCCCTCTTCCCAATATCGGTAAGTTGGCATAAAGGCGATCTTATCTGCACCGTCTACTAATTTGGCATGATCAAAGGTTGCCAGACCTGTCAAAATCAAATCCTCACGATCATAGTTCATTTTATAAAATTCACCGGCCTCTAATTCAGAGCTGATGACTGATTTATAAATATTGTATTGATTCTTGTCTTTATGAAACCCAAAGGCCATTGGATTATCAACTGGTTTAGCAAACATAATGCCATGCTGTAAAAAGACGAGTGGGACACTCATGATTCTCTCTCTGAGATGGTCAATATACAACCTATCATTTAGAACATGGTTAGATAATTCACTTGATATAAAATAACTGGCATTAAATATACTTAAATAATGTCTGAGACTATATTTCGGTATGATACCCTTTCCATATTTCGTTTTCAATGCTGGATATGCGCTTGATTTCTTATTAAGAATAAAGTAATTTTTTGAGTCTGTTTGACAATTTTCCTGTACATAGTCATACACTCTAATAGCTGATTCATCTGCTTTATCACTCTTTTTCTCAAAAAACAAATTCACACGATACTTTTTGTCTTTATAGAATGATGATAGGATACTCGCTATTTTTATTTTCACTTTACTAAATAAAGAATATTCCTGTGAATAAGGAATAATGGTTGATGTCACATTTCCAAATAGATTGGTTCTTAGGACTTGCAGCTTGTCCCCATTCTTTTTCGTGATATATGTTTTGACCTTCTTATCCTTCTTTTTCAACCTTAAACTATGGATAATTCGGTGATCATTTCCTACAAACAAGTTATTGTGGATTCTGCTGTCTAAATCAAGATCATTTAACGAGATTTTAAAGAAACCATATCTTTTCAAGAATTTAATCTTTCTAAATGGTCTTATAAATTTCGCCAGCTGATGCTCAGAGTTTCTAATGTAAAGATATTCATATTTTTGGTCTGAATTATACGCATAATGCGTCAATCTTCCAAAAACATAAAAACTATTAAACAAACTAAAGATGCGTAATCTCGACGTATGTTTAGTAACGAGATATGGGTTTCCTCTCACTAAGTATACGCCATTCGTTCTGACATAGATGTAATATCTTTGCTTATTAATCACTAAGATATTAAGAATATTGTCATCTTTGAACTGGTCTAAGGTATCTTTACCAAAAACTTTTAGCGGCTGATATCTAGGAACGAGTCTAAAGTTGACGATTTTCTTTTGATCCGTCACTTTATTTAAAATTTTGATTTGATTACGATTATTCACAGTCACTTCAATATCTTTATGTTCCTGCATCACATCAAACAAAATTTTCCTTACATTTAGTTCTTTATTCTGACAGTCATAGGTAATCACAAAGTGGAAAGCACTGTATTGAATAAAGGAGATATCCTCAAATCGTCTATCTGCCTCTTCGATGGGCAAATCTATTTTATAATTACGATTGATCTCATCTACATTCAGCAGCCCTGAAAATAATAACAATTCCTTTTCGCCGCTGTATAAGCCGTAGCGATCTAACCCTAATTGCTTGACATAAATATCCTCAAATTGATTGTTAATTTCAATAGGAAGTACTTGATCTGATTGGATCATGTCTGAGCATTCTTTGACAATATACAGGTTATGATCCTTTGCATAGAGATAGATCATTTCATTAGAATTGTCTATTGTGGATTCAAAAATCATCTGATCCTTTACATCAATTTCACAAATCCACTTTGACTCATTTACATTTAACTCTTTAAATTCAAAAGTGCACAACTTCTCTATGTTATCAATATATATAACTAACTTATGTTCATCTAAATTAAGAATTTCTATAAAATTATGATAAAGTTTGTACATTGAAGCACCTCTATATTATTTTCAGCAAATTTACATTACCGGATAATCTTATCTAAATTTAGCATGTTTACTGTTAAAATTCTATGTTTTTTTATTTTTACCACAACTTTTAAATATGTGTACATTGGAATAAAAAACACAAAAAAGTACCGTTCAAAGGTGAAGAACGGTACTTTTTAAACTATTTTTCAGAAAACACTACTTCCACCACACGCTTCGAAGACTCTCCGCTCTCTAAATAGCAGAATTTTTCATAAAACGGTGCGAATGAAGCTGGCAAAGAAAAGGTTGGCTGTTCTGTTTCTCTTACCCAGTCAATGACGCTCGCTGTTTCTTTCACAAGAGGTCCAGGTGCTTCTTGTTCAAAGTCAAAGTAGAAGCCTCTCAGCTTGTCACGATATGTTTCGATGTCTGGCACATAGAATAGCATCGGACGTTTGAGGTTTGCATAATCAAAGAATACAGATGAGTAGTCAGTGATGAGCAGATCAGAAATCATATAAAGATCTCTAATATCTTCGTAATGAGAGAAGTCATAGGCAAAGCCTTCATATGGTCCTAAATCAAAGTTTTCAGCGACTAGATAGTGCATACGCAGAATGATAATATATTCATCTCCGATAGCGGCTCTCAGCTCATGCAAATCAAGGTCTAAATCAAATTTGTACTGCCCTTTTTTATAAAATTGATCGTCTCTCCATGTCGGAGCATATAAGATTAATTTTTTATCAAGCGGCAGGTTCATTTTTTGTTTGAGTGCTCTCATCGTTTCTTCATTGTTTTGATTGTGAAGGAAGTCATTTCTCGGATATCCTGACTCAATCATGGTCTTTTGAAATTGGAAGGCACGTGTAAAGATTTCAGTCGAGTAAGCATTTGGAGAAATGAGGTAATCCCAATTCGACGCTTCCTTCGTGAAATTCTTTTTGTATTTTTTCGTGTTTGTTCCAGGCATATGCACCTCGTCCATATCCATCGCCAGTCGTTTTAACGGCGTACCGTGCCATGTCTGCAAGTATGTTGTATGCTCTGGTTTTGGAATCCACAGCGGCAAACGGCTGTTGACGACCCAATACTCAGCTCTTGCCATCGCAAAAATCCATTTCAATGACAGACGATTGATATAGTAAATATCCTTTTCCTTAAACGGTGCTTCGTGCCCTTTTTTCACGCTCCAGATCAATGTATATTCAGGATGATTTTCTTTCATATACTCATAGATCCCACGCGGGTTACAGCTAAATTGTTTTCCATTAAAGCTTTCAAACATAACGGTTTTCTTTTTCACAGACAGCTTGCTCGCCAGCTGAAAGGTCGTTTGGAAGGTACTTGTCACAAGGCGGTTACGGACTTTTTTTATTTTGCCGATTTGCTTTTTGAACTTCTTCCACTTGCTTTTGACATAGTACTTCGCACGTGTTTTCATTGTATAATCATTAATTCGAATGCCAAGCGTTTGTCTTTTTTTCTTTCGATACACCTCATATCGAATCGGTACATCATTTCTTTTATGAATTTGAACAAGTCCTTTGAGTTTGTTCGAGCGATCTCCAAGGACTAAAGAAGTGGTCGTTAAAGTCTCCTCTACTCCACCTACATCGCAAATAAATTCAAAATAGAAGCGATATACAAAACGTTTGTTTAACGAATAGGTCAATTCCTCTAAAGGAACTTCTGCTAGAAATTGATAAAGCTGAGGTACCTGTTGATCATCACGGTATTTGACCACTTCCTCTTTTATTGGAGTCATATTTACCGGAAAACGATGCTCAATTGGCTCTTCGCCATTTCTCTTCACTAGAAGCTTTACTTCCTTGATCTCATAAGGATGCTCTGCACTGAGAATGCCTGCATAACCAGATAAAGATAACGTACAATCTTTGTTGAGCTCGATATGATTGAATTTCACAACCTTTAGCTCACGCTTGATTTTAAACGATGCATTTCCTTTATCCGTACGATATGGGATGACATTCAGCATCGCGCCTTTATTTTCTAAAAAAGTCAGCTCTGGCTTCTCTATTTCCATTTTTAAACGGCGTTTATAGTATGGCGACTTCTCTTCTACTTCGGCATTATCCGTTTCTTTAAGTTCTTCTTCCTCTTCTTCCGAATCAGAATCATAGGCCGAGTCCTCAAGCTCGTCCTCATCCTCTTCTTTGTTTGCACTCAGATAGTCCGTCACATACAGGTTGTATGTCTGACCTTGCTCTAATGCAAGCGGAAGCGATGATTCACTCAATACCAATTTGAATAGATTGTCTTCTTGATGAACAAGCGGAAGGAAAAGCTCTTGTTTGGATACTCTTTCCCTCATAAACAAATAAAATTCTCTATCTGTTAATGGCATGTCATCGTCGATGCGAATAAGCATTTCTAGTTGCTCATGATGATTTTTTAACCCTTCAACGACACTCTTCTTATGAATTCCCTCTTCAATCATTAATCGTTAATCTCCTCTGTTCAGAAATCTTACCGCTTTGTTGTCACATTATTTTACTTTCCAAGAATAGTTTCCTTGTTTCGTTTGATACGACCACCCATCGATTGACGATGGTTTATTGGTGAGCAGCTCTTCCTCTACTTCTAGACGCTGCAAAACTTCCTGAAGTTCTTCTGTTTTAAAACGAATGTAAAAATCAACGTATTTTGTTTGATTGATTTCAATATTTTTCTTTGTTTGAAAATGCCCAATTGGGAAGCTGACTTGATGGTTTTCATCGATTGTTTGAGATATGATTTCAGCTCCATTCACTCGATCATATCCTGCGAAATCGATTTGCACATGATCCGCATGACTCATTTCGTCCTTCAGCTCAAGCTGAAGATGAAGAACATGATGTTCAGCGCTTAGATCACGCAAAACCCATTTCATGCGGTCCACGATCCTTCTCAGTTCATCTTTACGCTCACGATTTTCGAGCATATGATGAAGTGTTGTATTCCAAAGAGACATTTCATCAGAAGGCACAAGATAAAAATAGGCTTGTTCTCCCAATACCTTCTCAACATCTACCTTATGCTTAGTATCTCCAAAGAAGACGGCATCCACTTGCTGTTTTCTTATTTGTTTAAATAATTCTTCGTAATGAGAATAGAGTTGATGCGGATCTTCTTCATAATGAGCGTCATGTACAAATGCAGCATAATACGTTGTTTCAGGCTGATCGATTTTAAACAGGTGACGGTCTTGATCCCGGTCTTCTGTAATCATCAGTTTCAAACGGTCATTTTGTGTTTGAATACTAGATAACCATCGTTGCTTTATATCTGTCTTCTTTGTAAAAGTTTGAATTCCTGTTTTTTTATACCAATTAATATGCCGAACTGGATTCTTTTTTGTATCTCCAGGGTAGATGATCTCCATATAGATATTGCCATCGTCATTGATTAGTTCTTCCAAGTATAGGGCACCTGTATGAGGAACAAAGCTTTGTACTCTGCACAAAACGCCCTGCCAATTGTACTCTTCCCTCTTTACTAATTGCTGCTCTTCATTATATTGATCAATATAACAAATAGGGGAAGATGGCAGTTCATATCTCGTCACCTGAACTGTTGATTCTTCTACTGGCATCACTGCTTCATTGATCGATTGAAAAGATGTACCGATGATAAATTCCGAGTAACGCCTTTTACTTCCGCTTTCCGGTAGAATATAGTGCTCAAATACATTCAAGATATCAACTTGGTGCAGAAGGGTCTCCTCCAAGCTATGAATATGTTCTTTCACATTTGCATCATAATTCAAAGTTAAAATGGCATTACGTTTATGTTTGTCAGCCAATGGCTTTAATCTCGCTTTTAAAGACTTCGTTAAGCGCTCATCCTGTTTTGGTACATCACCCATGATAAAGTAGTAGTCCATATCAGGCATGTCAACTGATGTCATTGTTTCATGTTGTTCAGGTTGATCCAATGTGTGTTCAACTTTTTTCTTCATCCAATTTTGAAACAAAGGAAGCTCTCCTTAAAAATAATGATAACTTGCTCATTGTATTTTACATGAAAAAGCACTTCTCACCAAAAGATAAGAAGTACTTTTTTTCGATCTATTAAAGTCCAGCAATTTCTTCCTTAATTTGTGTGGTCGAGATGCCTTCTGTTCTTTTCAAGTACACGACTTCGCAATGCTCTTTTAAGAAATCGAATTTACCTTCCCAGTCATCTCCCATGACAAACACATCAATATCGTGCTCTTGCACGTCACGGACTTTTTGATCCCAGCTATTTTCTGGAATGACTTCATCTACATAACGAATCGTTTCAAGAATGAGCTTTCGATGCTCGTAGCTGTGATAAGCCTTTTTTGATTTTTGTAAGTTAAACTCATCTGTCGAAATGGCCACCACTAAGTAATCTCCAAGCTGCTTTGCACGTTCGAGCAGCTTAATATGCCCCCAGTGTAATAAATCAAATGTACCGTAAGTAATAACTTTCTTCATTGCAAACATGAACTCCTTTCTTCATTCCTTATTCAACTGCTTTCATGCAGTAATGTTTATCCGTAATCCTATAATCTTCGTTCGTGTTTTTTCGCTCTTCGGAACCTCATTATATCACAGCGCCCATCAAACGTTAAGCAGATGTAAAGACAAACTATTTCCAATTTATTGGGCGCAGAAGGAAAAGTCCGAAGAATCAATGTTTCTCGCATCAGCCTCATTATGAATTGATGAAAATGTCATGAAATTTAAAGGTTTGTAAAGTTATTGTTAATATTTCATGGAGCATCTGTGATAAAATGATGTGTAGACGAAGAATGAATTTACAATGAACGTTCATAGATAACAAGATGAAAAAGGAGGTCTAAACAATGCAAACAGAAGTGGTCTCTAACCTTTCTTATGTAAACGGCGACCTAGATGAATTTATTAGCTATATGAATCACCATCATATTTCTCAAAGAAGAGGCGCCATGATTGCGACTGTCAATCCAGAGATTGGCTATGCTGTTATGAAGGATCATGCGTACCATCAAGTTGTCTCTTCTGCGGATTATGTGCTGCCGGATGGTGTAGGCGTCGTCTTAATGTCACGTTTAACACAAAGTCCGCTGAAGTCAAGAATTGCTGGCTTTGATGTCTTCATGTCTATGCTTGATCTAGCAAACAAGCAGTCTAAAAGTATCTTTTTATATGGGGCAAAAAAAGAAGTGCTTGAGGCTGTTAAACAGCGAATTGATACGGAATATCCAAATGTGGTCATTGCAGGCAGCTGTGACGGTTATCAAGCCGATAAACGTTTCGTAGCAAAGCAAATCGCTCGCTCGAAAGCAGATATGGTGTTCGTTGCTTTAGGTTATCCAAATCAGGAGAACTTTATTTATGAATACCGTCATTTATTCCCGCAGGCTGTTTGCATCGGTTTAGGCGGAAGCTTTGATGTATTTAGCGGAACGGTGAAGCGTGCACCACGCTGGATGATTAAAACAAATACAGAATGGCTGTACAGACTTGTTGTGAATCCATGGAGATGGAAACGAATGCTGAATATTCCTAAATACGCTTTTGCCGTATTGAAAGAAAACAAAGGGAAAAAACGTTACTATCCTGAGCAAGTAAAGGATCAGACGAAGCAGCTGTGAGAGACTGACCAATGATAAATATACGCTCAATGATCATTTTATGCTATGCAGCTTTCGTTTCTTTCATAGGATGGCTGATGAGCGGCGTCAAACCACGGGAAAACCAGGTGACGCTGCTTGTTTCATTTCAAGAGAATGCAGCTGCTCTTATTGATACTTATCAACAACAGGCGAACATGACGATGAAGCTTACTGTCCTCTATACGAAGCATGCTTCTGCGATAGAAAAGGACGAGTCTCATCTGTCATTTCGCTATTTTCATGAAAAAAATCCTCTCCATCTCATTCAATGTATTTATACGATGTTTAAAAGCAAGGTTGTCGTGACAGATAATTACTTTCTCATGACAACTGTACTCAGAAAACGTCCTTCTACCACCTGTATTCAAGTATGGCATGCTAATGGGGCGTTGAAAAAATTCGGTCTTGAAGATGCTTCAAATTCGGAACGAAGTCCTCGTGACATCAAACGGTTCAAACGAGTCTATACGTCTTTCGATTATATCGTTACAGGCTCAGATCATATGCGCGAGATTTTTAAGTCTTCATTTGGAGTCAATGATGAACGTTTTTTACCAACTGGGGTCCCGATGACGGATGTGTACTATGATCAGCGCCAGTCTTCCTTGAAGCCAAACGAATTTCCTAAAGGGAAAAAGATCCTGCTTTATGCACCGACCTATCGAGACTTTGCAATGGACGGTCTTGTCCTTCCTTTTTCAAAGGAGCAATTACAAACAGAGCTAAACGGAGATTATATTCTGCTCGTCAAGCTTCATCCTGCGGTCAAACATTTAGCGAAGGCGGAAACAGACGATGAATGGATATTTGATGTGTCCGATCAGCCGCTTTATCCATTGCTTTGTGCATGCGATGTCCTGATCACAGATTACTCGTCGATCGTGTTTGAATATGCGCTGCTTGAAAAGCCTGTTTTGTTCTTCACCTATGACTTAGACACTTATCGAGAGAAACGCGGCTTAGTCGATCGGTATGAGGACATCATTCCTGGGAAGGCTTGCATCACTCAAGACATGCTCTTGAAGGAGCTGCTTCATCTAAATGAATCAGATCAACTAAAACGAATCAAAACCTTCGCCGAGGAATGGAATCAATATTCAAAGGGAAGGTCTAGTGAGCAACTCTTATCCTATATTGAACAGCAGCTCTTACACAAAAAACGTCCGGCTTCTCATTAGGAAGCACGGACGTTTTTTTATTTGTTATAAACCGGGATATCATAATACAGCGTATAGTTATCAAGTAAGTTATACAAGCTATACATACGAGTGACTTGCTTATATGCCCAGCCAATATCTGTTGCATATTGATGAGTCGCTGCACTAGACCAGCGCATTTTATAAATCGTATCTTGTTTGTATGTGGCGTGATTGATATAGCTGTTGCCAATGAATTTTGCCCCGCCAATAATGGCTGCTTCTGGCGTAAACCATTGCTGTTCATACGCATATTTTGCACCGAGGTAATTCGGATTGCTGTCGTATGCGCCAATGCCATACATATTATATACTTTCTTTCCATTAAACATCGTACCATTCGCTAAAATGGAACCTCCGTTACCTGTTTCAAGCAACGCGTGAGAAATGAGATAAATTTCGTTGATATGATACGTTTTCGCTGCCGTAATAAAGGCTTGTCCTTTACCTGCAAGAATCCCTTTGCCTGCTAGAATCTTTGAATTCACTTCTGCCGGATTGAGATTCGCAGCTTCAGAGAGTTTCAGAAATTGAAAATAAGATTGAGTGCCCTCCGCAATATTGGCTGGGTCTACATATTTTTGCACCTCTGCTGCACTTGCATTTCTCCAGCCAAGGCTGATCTTGATCCAGTTTCCTTCTTTCCCAAGCTGTTTCACTTTTGCTCCTTTATTCAGCTGTGCCACGATGTTGCTTGCAGAGCTCGAATCAGGTGTCGAACGAACATTTAAGCCGTCCGTATTCACAGTTGACGTCGCCGTGTCGACATATGGTGCATATACATAGGCTGCGCCATCGGTCTGTGGTGACACCTTCATTTGCTTGTTCACCATCTCATTGACAGTGAGGTTGTAGTTCGTTTGCATGACCATTGGGCCATTTTTGATTTTTACAGCTGTAGCTGTCCAGCCATATTGACTTTTCACAAAAGCAATCGCTGCATTTACAGTTGGTAATCCTGTGAATTGCTGCGTAATGTTGATTTTGTAGGTTGGCTTCGTTGTTGTTTGATAAGCAGCTGGTTCATTCCGTTTTTTGAAAAATGCCATGCCTTGATCGCGCAATGCGGCTGTTGAGATGGCACCGGTTTTGATCTGATATTGAGCATAATCAGCTGCGCCTGTTTTTTGAGCAGCTGCTTTCATTTTTTGTTTCGTTAAATAGCTTAGCGCTTGATTCAGTTTTGTCTGATTCACCGTCGGCTCTGTCGTGATCCGGTATTGTTTAACCGCTTCTGTCAGCGTTTTTGTACTGCTGGCAACGCCATTTTTCTTGATAATTTCTTGAGCCTGCTTGACTTTACTTTGCTCATATACAGGTGTTGTCTTGAGACTATACGTTTTGCTGACAGCTTGTCCCTTACTTGTTGTGATGCTGCTTGTCACCTTCTGCGTTTTTAAATATGCGGCACCTTTATTTATTTTCGCTTGGTCCGCTGATTGATTGACGACAAGTCGATACGTGCTGTCAGATGCTTTACCTGTTTTTTTCGTTGTCGCTGATACCTTTTTCTTTTGGAAGAAAGCTGCTGCTTTTTTCGCTTGATCATCTCCCAATAGGTTTCCAGTCACTACTTGATATGGCTGTGTAGAAGAGATCTTTTTTGATGTGTAGCGCCATTTCTTTTTCTTGAAAAAGGCCACCGTTTTTCCGTATGCTGTATCGTTCAGTTGATTGAGCTTCACGATATAATTTTTTGTTTTTCCCACTCGCTGCACAGTCCCTGTAGCGCCGGTTTGTTTCTTAATCTGGGCCGCAGCTGAGGATGCTTGTTTGTTGTCTTTGAAATAGCCTGATTCCAAGCGATACACATTTTTTAAAGCGCCTGTCTTTTGAATCTTCCCGCTGATCTTTGCTTCTCTTTGGAGCTGGGTAAGAAGCGTCTGTGCTTTTGACTGGCTCACTTGTGCAGCTGATGTGACGATGTAATATGGCTTGCCTGCTGTCACCGTTTGAAGCACCGCTTTTAAACCAGACTCCTTTTGAAAGCCTTGTAGGATCGTATTCGCTTTACTTTGTCCAACGATACCGCCTGAAATCAACTGATACACAGTGCCAGCTTTGTTTTCAGTTTGGTATGTACTGGTGACACCGGCCTGCTTTTGTAATTCGGTTTGAATACTTTTGACTTTCGTTTCAGAATCAATGGTTCCTGAAATGACCTGATAAGAAGGTCTGCTTTGATTGATGACTTCATAGGTGCTATTAAGTCCTGATGTTTTCGTTAGCTCGAGCGAGAGCTTTTTCGCCTGAGCTTGATCATTGACGGGGTCAGATACGACCTTTTGTAAAGGAAGACGGTCACCTACTGGCGACACTGTACCGCTCATGCCCGTCTCTTTTTTTAATGCAGCTGCACTTGCACTCGCTGCTGCTTGTGACTCATATCCTGAGGCAGTGAGCTGAAAGGTCGACGTGTTTCCTGAGGTTTGATAAGTGGCTGTCCACTTTTTGTCCTTCTTCAATGTTTCCACTGCTTTTTTTACTTCTGATTCTGTTGTAAATACCTTTGAGGTGTTCATCGTATAAATGGATTGATCGACATAGGAGGCTGCTTGCACTTCTTTGCCCGTCTGTATTGTCATACCAAAGGCAGCTGCGAGTAACATAATCTTGATGGTTTTTTTCACGTTCACTGTCCCTCTCTTACTTTGCATAATAGTCTACTAATCTCTTTATCGACAAAAACAAGTACTCTTTCAAGTCATTTATGCAATAGAAAAATAGAGGACCCCGTCGAAGTCCTCTTTTCCTTTATATATGCGATACAATCAGCTCACAAGTTCCTTCAATTGAGAAGCTCCCTGTTTCAGCTGGCAGGATAAAATGAGCCCCTTTAGGCAGTGGATATGTATGTCCATCATGCGTTAGAGCCCCTTCCCCGCTAATTACACTGCACAGCAAAAACGGATAATCTTGTGAAAGCTCTACTGCTTGATCAATTTCCCATTTATACACAGAGAAATACTCTGCTTCAACAAAAGTTCGAATGGTCAGCCCACGGCGTGTTTCAACTGATTCATCTGCATAACCATCTACATGGGGAACCGTTGTGACATCAATGGCTTGCGCAAAATGAAGTTCACGTTCATTGCCATTCTGATCTTTTCGTTCATAATCATATACTCGATAGGTTGTATCTGAGCTTTGCTGCGTTTCGAGGACAAGCGTTCCTTCGCACAGCGCATGAATGGTACCGCTTGGCACATAATAAAAATCACCAGGCGTAATCTTCACACGACGCAAAAGACCTTCCCAATCTCCACTGTTCATCATGGTCACAAGCTCAGTTCTTGTTCTTGCATTGTGCCCATAGATCATTTCTGCTCCTTCTTTGCAGTCAATGATATACCAGCATTCTGTTTTTCCAAGCTCGCCATTTTCATGTCTTTCCGCATAATCATCATCTGGATGAACTTGAACGGACAAGTCTTGGTTTGCATCTAAAATTTTGGTTAACAGCGGGAATCGATCGCCTTTTATTCCCCCGAACAATTCTCTGTGATTGTCCCATAGTTCGATCAGCGTTTTCCCTTTATATGGACCGTCTTGCACGACACTTGGTCCGTTTGGATGAGCAGAAATTGCCCAGCATTCTCCCGTTTGATCAGAAGGAATATCATAGCCAAATTGATCTCTTAAGGCTGTACCTCCCCATATTCTCTCCTTCAATTCAGGCAGTAAAAAAATTGGTGACTGCTTCATTCAGGATGACTCCTCCCTTTGCTACCCTTTGATAATCCTTGCCAAGCTTGATGAAAACTAGCAAGTCTCAACTTTTATTATGACGCTATCTAAAGAGAAGTCAATCCTTTCAGTACACCAAATGAAAACGATAACACAAAAATATTTCATCCTTTGACAGAGCCTGCGAGAAGCCCTTTGACAAAGTATTTTCCGAGCAGAATATAAACCAAAAGTGTCGGCAGTGCGGCCAATATCGCCCCTGCCATTTGGACGTTCCATTGCACAATTTGACTGCCAGATAGATTTTGCAAGGCAACCATCACTGGCTGATGCTCTGCAGTGGTCATCGTGACTGCAAATAAGAACTCATTCCATACATTTGTGAACTGCCAAATCGCGACCACAACAAATCCTGTGATCGAAAGCGGAAGAATCATATGTCTGAAAATCCCGATAAATCCTGCACCGTCCATTTTTGCCGATTCAATCATTTCATCAGGAATGCTCACATAGAAGTTTCGAAACATGAGCGTTGTGATTGGGAGTCCATATACGACATGGACAAGCACCAAACCTGGAATCGAATTATACAATCCGACTTCGCGTAAAAATTGAATGAGTGGAATGAGGATACTTTGATATGGAATAAACATTCCAAACAGCATCAGTGTAAAGACCACTTCTGACCCTTTGAAACGCCATTTTGATAGGACATAGCCATTCATCGCCCCTAAGACAGCTGACAATAAGGTAGCCGGAATGACTAGATAAAGAGAATTCATTAAATTGGGTGCTAGCTTTTCAAATGCGATTTGATAGCTTGAAAAATCGAGTGTTGACGGCAGCGCCCACATTTTCTCAAGGGTCACTTCACTTAATGGCTTCAAGCTTGTGACGAGCATGACATAGACTGGCATCAGAAAAAAGAGACTGCACAAAATCAATAAAGCATAAAGGACTGGACGGACAAACCATCTAGCTGTCATGATGACGCCCCCTTTCGGCTCGACAGGAGATATGGCACGATAAAGACCGCAACAGAGATCAGCATAACAATCGCGATGGCGGCACCACCTGCATAATGGTTTCCTCTAAAGGTCATTTCAAACATGTAAACACCCGGAACATCTGTGACAAAGTTTGCACCCGGTCCTGTCATCGAGTAAATCAAATCGAAAATCTTTAATGAAATATGAGCCATGATGATAATGACACTTGCAGTAATCGGTTTTAATAGAGGAAAAATAATCTTCCGGTAAATCTGCCACTCGGTTGCGCCATCCATTCTAGCAGCCTCTCTTACTTCCTCTGGAATGCCTCTCAAACCAGCCAAATACATCGCTAGAGAAAATCCAGTCATCTGCCAAACAGCTGCAATCACGACGGCAATCATTGCCGCAGGGATACCAAACTCAATTTTCCCCCAGACAAATCCGGCTAAAATGTTCGTATCCGTGTACCACTTAGGCTGGATACCAAGCGTCTTTAAAAATAGATTCACCCCAGTGGACGGGTTTAAAATCCATTGCCAGACGACCCCTGTCACAACGAAGGAAAGGGCCATTGGAAAGAAAAATAAATTCCGAAATAGAGATTCACCCTTGATCTTCTGATCTAGTAAAATCGCAAGTGCGAGCCCAGAGGCAATAACGGCTCCAATAAAGAATAGAGTAAAAAAGACCGTGTTCCGAAGATCAGACTGAAAGCGGAAATCTTGAAACAGCATCATATAGTTTTGAAGCCCTGCGAAAGAGAAATCAGGAACAAGCGAGGTCCAATTTGATAATGACACATACCCTGTCCAGCCAATAAAGCCGTAAACAAAGATGAATAACAACACAGCCGACGGGGCTAAAAATAGAAGCGCAAGCAGCTGATCCCCACTCCATTTTTTCTGAACACGTTTGACTTTAGGTGTTGCTGCTTTTGTGATCGGCGATGTATCCATACGCATGAAGCTACACTCCTTTTTAAAAAAGAGGCGGTGCTTAGTCGCCGCCTCCTCGTCTTTATTTCATTGAATCTTTTAAAGATGAAACAAACTGGCTGCTATCTTTTTGTGTGACGAAGATATTGACGGCTTGATTCGCTTTTGTCACAAACCCTTCTTCAGCAGCTGAACCATGCGCGAGAGACGGCGCCAGCTTTGATTCTTTAAATGCCTTCATCGCCGATTTTCCGTATTCATCATATTTAGAAACATCTGCATCCACACGTGCCGGAATCGATCCCTTCAGCGGATTAAATGCATCCTGTCCTTCCACAGATCCTAAGACAGATAAGAATTTCTTCACGTTTTCTGGCTGTTTCACGCCCTTTGGCAGTCCAAATGTATCGGTGATCACCATAAAGCTTCCCTCTGTTTCAGGAGTCGCCACGTATCCAAAGTCTTCATTCACCTTCAGATCCAGATCATTCACAAAGTACCCCTTCGCCCAGTCGCCCATGACATTCATTGCAGCTTCCCCTTTTGCTACGAGCTGCGAGGCATCCTGCCAGTTACGTGAGCTGTGGTCATCATTGACATATTCAAGCATACGTCCAAAGATGTCTGCCGCTTCCTTCACTTTTGCGTCATCCATTTTCATGTCGCCAGCCCAAAGTTTTTGATATCCATCAGCGCCTAAAACGCCGAGCAGCACACTCTCAAACAAATGCGTCGCTGCCCAAGGCTCTTTATCACCAAGTGCAAGCGGTGTAATGCCTTTTTTCTTTAATGCATCTGCTGTTTTGAAAAATTCATCAAAGGTCGTTGGCGGCTCTAAGCCTGCATCATCAAATACCTTCTTGTTATACCAAAGCACATTGCCCCTATGAATATTCACTGGTACTGAATAGATTTTCCCATCTTTGCTGACAAGGTCAATGAGTGATTCCGGAAATTTGTCCTTCCAGCCTTCTTTTTCATATAGATCGTCCAGCGGCTCCATTTTGCCTGCTGCGACCCAACTCTCATTCAGCTCCGCTCCGCCATGTACTTGGAATGTAGCTGGCGGGTCATTTCCTTGCATCCGGCTAGTCAGAACAGCCTTTGCATTTGTACCAGCACCACCTGCGACGGCTGCATTTTCAATTGGGATATCTTTATTTTTCTCTTCAAACAATTGAATAAGTGCTTTCAGTCCGTCCTCTTCACCTGCTCCAGTCCACCAAGAAAAAATATCGAGCTTCTCTGCTCCGCCCTCTTTTTTCGCACCTGAGCTCGTCGATGAACTACAGGCAGTGACGGTAAGCATACAAAGCACTAACAGCGTAAAGCCTAATTTAACCTTCATGATTGATCCCCCATCCCTATTTTGTAAGCGTTATCATAATAAGTATAATGGCAGATCCTTGCTTTTTTTAGGCAAACTTCTTCACTTTTTTATGAAATTCTTCATTTTTTTACGGTCTGTTTTCGATATTCCTTCGGTGAACAACCCACCATCTTCTTAAACACACGGCTGACGTAATTGGGGTCTGTATATCCTGCCTGATAAGTAATTTCTTTTAAACTAAGCGAGCTGTCTTTGAGAAGCTGTTTGATTTTATCCAGCCGGCAGGTGGTCACATACTCTTTAAATGTCAGCCCTGTCTCGTCTTTAAACCGTTTTGTGAAATAGGTTGGACTTAAATCAACATAGGCGGCAGTCTGCTCCAGCGTGATCTGTTCACAAAAATGCGTTTTGATGTATCGCTTTGCCCGCTCGATATCATTCACAGTCTGGTTTCTTGCTTCGTACACGTCAAATAAATATTCACAGCACTGACGGCATTCAACTGCGGTGCTGATCGTTAATATTGGCCAGTCTGTTCGTAGCCGTGATTTAAATAAAATCAGCAGCTCTTTTAGTTGTGAAAGGGTCGCCCCCTCTAGCTCAAAGGCATCGAATAAAGCGAGCGCATCCTCTCTTCTCCCTTCTTCCATTGCCTGCATCATATCGTCTGCAAGCTCCGGCAGATGGATCAATGGATGAGACTGTTCTTCTGTTTGGTAAAAACCATAACGAACAACGCCGGGGCTCTTTTTTCGCTGATAATAGGCAAGCTTCGCCTCTGCTGCACTTTTCTGAAGATAAAGCGGATTTGAGACCGGGTGTCCTATGCCAACGACAGGTAAAGGCTGATCGTTTGTGGTGGCAGTTCGAATCGCCTGTAGGACATCTGCCTTTAAATGACCAGGCGCTTGGTGACGATAAATGAGACATGTAAACAACTCACCACTCACCTGAATCGGTACCGTATGAAAAAGGGGAGATGTCTGTAAATCCATCAACAGCTGATCCCCGATTGTCCGCTGCACAGCGATGACAAGACCTGCTTCGAATTCATGAAACAGTTGTTGAAACTCCGTAGAGGTATAGGATTGACCGTTTATGACATGAGCTTCAAGCCACTTTGACTGCTGCCCGGCCGCCACCGCCTGCCGCTGAGACGCCTCCTGCTGAATCTCTGCCGCAACCGTTCGAATGGCGGTGATGGTTTCATCTTTGTCAGCCGGTTTGACGAGATATTGCTTCACCCCTTCTTGCATCGCTTGCTTGGCATAATCGAACGTATCGTAGGCTGTCAGCATAATAAATTTTGTATGAGGACTGATCGCTTTGATTTGCTTGATCGCTATGAGTCCATCCATTCCAGGCATCTGAATATCCATGAGCACAAGATGAACGGGCTCAGTCCGCACGAATTCAACCGCCTTTTTTCCATTTTCAGCTTCTCCTGCGATATGACACTCTGGAAGCCAATCCGTCATGAACTTCCGCATCGCTAGTCGTTCTATTTTTTCATCATCCACAATCAGCACGTTCAGCATGCAGGTCCCTCCTTCATCGGAATAGCCAATTGAATGGTGGTGCCTTCGTTTGGCTTTGAGTCAATTTGAAGGGCATCTTTTACCCCGTAAAACAAATGCAGCCTTGACATCACATTTCGAAGACCGATCCCTGTCGAGTGCCCTTTACTCAAGATGTTTGGATCTTCCTCTTCTTTTTCTGATAGCAATCTCCTTTTCTCTTGTTCATTGATTCCCATCCCATTGTCCCGAATCCGAATCATCACATAGCCGCCTTCTTGATAGATCGAGAGCTCGACAAGCCCGCCTTCCTCCTTCGGTTCAACGCCATGAATAAAGGCATTTTCAACAAGCGGCTGTAAGGTGAGACTTGGGATATGTACAGATAAACACGATTCATCTATGGTCGTTTTGCATGTGATACGATCGGCAAATCTTGTTTCTTGTATATGAAAATATTCTTTGACCACTTTTACTTCTTGTTCGAGCGTAACGGATGCACTGAGAGCTGACAGCGAATAACGCATGAGAGTGGAAACGGATTGGATCAACCTCGATGTTGCATCCGCTGATTCTAAGTAAGCCATGCGCGAGACGATGTTTAATGTATTAAATAAAAAATGTGGGTTCATTTGGTTTTGCAGCGTTTTCAGCTTCATGTCTTTGATTTTTTGATCTAAGGCTGCCTTTTGTTTCATCTCTTCAATCATCATTTTCATCTCTTGACGCATTCGCTGAAAAGCCTCATTTAATACAGAAATTTCATCCTTTGAGGTGACATGCAAGTCCGCTCCATCAAAGTTCCCTTCGGATACTTCCTTTACGCTTCGAGAGAGATGGACGATCGGTCTTGATATCCCGCCAGCAATCATATACGCCATCCATAAGGCGACCCCAATGGACAGCGTAAACAAACATAAGGTAAAGAGCGTATAGGTTTGGTGTCTTTTTTGCAGAGATTGATAAAGTACTTGATACTCAGACAATTCATCATCAAGCAGGGTCATCGTTTGCTCTTGTATGTAGGAGGAGACGGTTCTTACTTCCTTCACACTTGCTGCATATTCTTTGATTTTCCCTTCTTTTACATATGTCATGGTCGCATCACTTTCATTGATGAGCGTCCGCATCATATATTGATATTTTTCAATAGAAGGAATTGCCGCATGAAGCCCGGCATCTTTTCGCAATGCCTGGTCGTAGGATTTCATTATTTGTTTTGAAGCTAGATATTCTTTGGCAAACTGCTGATCCTTTTCAATCGCATACGCATTGACCTTTTCATACATCGTTTTTGCCTCTGTCGATATATCATTAAGCAGGAGAAAAGAACGAAAGCTTCTGCTATATTCTGATGTGATATTCGAGCTGCTCCAATAGACGAAAAAAGCGGCCACGTTACCAACAAACACAAGGATTAAAAATGCCAGTAGCAACTTACTTCGAATCCTTCTCACGGCTGGACCCCCTGCCTTCTGTCTGTTTGCTGCAGCGGCAGATCCTCGCGCCGAATCACACTCGTTCCTGTGTACTGAAGCGGTTCTTCTTTTTCACCTTTCTGCAAACGCACAAGCGATTCCACTGCTTGGTAGCCCATTTCATAAGGGTGCTGAACAACGACTGCATCAATCTCTCCATCATCGAGCGCCTGAATCGTATCTGGTAACGTATCAAATGCGAGTACATAGACATCTGTAGACGATTGATATTGCGCTGTTGCTTGAATGATACCTGCACCATCTAATGCACTCGTACCGTAAAATGCAGTGAGCTTCGCATGATCGTTTAATAGTTTATACGCGGCACCGGAGGCCCCTGATTTGGTAATGGCTGATTCTTCTATTCCAGCAATATGAATGCGTTTTTCAACGGCGACGGCGTCTCGAAACCCTTTGACGCGCTGCTTTTGATGAACGGCATCAAGCCTGCCTGTGACAATTCCTACATACTGTTCGCCTTTTGTATCTGCAATGAGTGCCTGTCCTGCGATAAAGCCAGAATAATAATTGTCTGTGCCTACATACACTTGACGCTTGCTCCCCTCTGCATCCGTATCAACGGTGACAACATCAATGCCTTTATCCCTCGCCTTCTGAAAAAGCGGTTTGTATTTCTTCGCATCAAGTCCCTGTGTCATAATGCCATCGACATGCCCTGCGATTGCCATATCAATGGTTTTCAAATGGTCGTCTATATCGGCTTGCTTCGGACCCAAATATTCTAAATACACGCGATGAGCGGCTGCCGCATCAGCAGCTCCCTTTTGTACCAGCTGCCAATATTCATTATCAAGTTCCTCCGGTACAAGGACAAAGTGATATTGATAGGTTGTTGACGCTTTTTCGGAAGCGCTTTCAATTTTAAATAAATCTTGACCTAATGATGTTAAAAAAATGACAGATACGACACAAAAAGTGAGAAAGGCACTCACCCCGATCCACTTTGATACTTTCACCACATCCTCCCCCTTTCAAAAATTGCGCATAAAAAAAGAGCTGCTTATAAGCATACTCTCTCGACCTCTATAATTCCTTTGTCATAAATAAACTGTTTGGATCTTCTTGATATGAACCGAAAGGCGGACAAATATAAAACCCAACACTCTCATATAGTTTTCTTGCTGGCTCGAAAAAAGACATCGCACCTGTCTCTAAGCTGACACGTGAAGAGTCAGCATTCACCTGCTATTATGTCAGCTAAACGAACAAACAACCGGCATTCATCTGCCAGTTGTTCATTTGATAGTGCCTATTTATGAAGAAAGAACTGCTTGTAATTCTTCTGCCGTACTGCTTTCCAGCTGACTTCCGACCCCTACTGCCACTGCACCTGCTTTCAGCCATTTTGGCACATCGGCTGGATGAATACCCCCCGTTGGAATAAATTCAATGTCTGGAAATGGGCCTTGTAAGTTTTTCATATAGGATAAACCGAAGGAGCCGCTTGGAAAAAGTTTGAGCAAGCAGTATCCAGCTGCTTTTGCATGCATGATTTCACTTGGGGTGAGGACACCTGGTACATAGAGTGTGTCGTGAAATGAGAGATGCTCTCCAATGACAGGGAGATACCCTGGACTAACAATAAATTGCGAGCCTGCGTCAATGGCTGACTGCGCCTGCTGAAGGGTGGTGATTGTGCCTGCTCCTACAATCAGATCTTGCTCATGCTGAAAGGATGCGATGATGTGTTCAGCATTGGGCGTGGTATACGTCACTTCAATGGCACGAACGCCTTTTTTCTTTAAACGCTCAATGATCTCAATGCCTTCTGCTTCGCTCTCCGCTCTCACCACTGCGATCAGCTTACAAGCCACGAGACGTTCTTTAACGCTCAAACTTGCTGACTTTCCCATATCCTTCATCCTCCTTCATATATTCCCGTCTGTGATATCGCTTGGCTTCTTTCATAAAGGCCTGAAGCTCTTCCCGAGTAGGCAGGCCGTCCTTATCGCCTGGAGACATCACCGCAAGAGCCCCTACAGCATTGCCTCTTGTCACAGATTTTTCATATGATAAACCGTCCAGTAACCCGCTGATAACCCCCACGGCAAACCCATCACCGGCACCGACTGTATCCACGACATCTGACACATAAAAGCCGCTCACAATCCCCTGACTGGATGCACTTTTATAAAAAGCACCTTCTGCACCGAGCTTAATGACCACAAGCTTGACGCCTTTTTGCAAATAAACATCTGCAATCTCTTCCGGCTCGTGACAGCCTGTGAGCCTTTGCCCTTCTGCAAGCCCCGGAAAAAACCAATCCACTTGAAAAGCCATCTGATTCACTGTATGGATCATATCTTCCTCCTCTTCCCATAGCTGCAGCCGAAGGTTTGGATCAAATGAAATGGTTTTGCCTGCTTCTTTCATCTTTTGAAGAGCATGAAAAGAAAACGCTCTCATTTCACTGGATAATGCAGGCGGAATACCTGTCATATGGAGATGTCCTGCCTGTTTGAAATAATTCGCGGGAAAGTCGCTTGGACTCATTGTGCTCGCAGCAGAGCCTTTACGATAATACGTGACATCAGGGTCTCCATCTATCACTTTGGATTTAAGTAAAATCCCTGTTTGAGACCCATCATTTGAACGGATCACTGCACTTGTATCGACTCCTTCTTTTTGAAGCTCTTCTAAAATAAATGTGCCAAGTGAATCTGCTCCGACTTTGCTCATCCATCCCACATCAAAACCTAGCCTCGCCAAACCGACTGCTACGTTACTTTCGGCACCAGCAAGCGCCTTTTGAAATGTATGCACTTGATGAAGCTCTCCGGCTTCTTTTGCGTAAAACATCGCCATTGATTCCCCAAATGTGACCGCATCCAATGCTTTCACTCATTTCTCCCCTTTCTCGGTACCGGTTTCAAATTAGTTGAAAAAGAGAGAGCATGCACGTATGTATACTCTTCTCTGTCTGTTGTTTATAAGGATTTTCTTACGATGATTTCTCCATCAAGCTGAATGGTTTGGGGCGCACTTTCATCCCCTTCAAGCCGAGTCTTGATTTTTTGCATGGCGGCTTTCCCCATTTCATGAGATGGCTGGGCAACCGTTGTGATTCCAGGCCCAATCAGCTTATACCATTCTGTATCATCAAAGCCTGCGATGCCTATATCTTCTGGAATCTTTAACCCGAGTTCTACAAGCTCACTGATCAGCTTCAGCATAAGTAATCCATTGGCTGCTAAAATTGCTTTTTTCTGCTGGCTTAATTGGACAAAATGGACAAGCTCTTCTCGCAGTTGTTCCTTTTGTTTCAAATCAATTTCTGCAATGATAGGCTTCTTATGTTTACTCATGGCTGTCTGTTCATATGCTTCTTTTCGTTCTTCACGAGGACTGATCCCATCGACCGGCTCAGTAAAGAAGGCGATGTGTTCATAGCCTCTCTCATACATTTGTTGAAGCAACTGGATCGTGATATCACGGTTATTCGTTGTCACTGTGTCGACTTTTAGTTCAGATAATTTCCGGTCAACAAGAACAATCGGCAAACCGTCTTTCTTAAAATCCTGCAAAATGTCATTGTTCTGGCCGGTCGTATTGATGATGAGCCCTTCAATATAATGCGCATTCAGCTTGAGGAGCATTTCTCGTTCTTTTTCTGGCCGGTTATCTGTGTTGCATACCATGATGCTGTATCCATATTCATCACAAATTTCTTCGACTCCGCGAAGTGTCGCTACAGAGAATGGATTCGTAATGTCGGCTACAATAAACCCAATGACCTTGCTTTTCCTTACTTTCAAACCTTGAGCCAGCTGACTCGGACGATAATGCAGTTCCTCAATGGCTTTTTTGATTTTTTTGACCTTTTCAGTAGAAATTTCATTTGTTCTGCCATTGATATATCTGGATACAGTTGATTTTGAAACACCTGCATAAGCGGCTACTTCGTTGATGGTCACTTTCGTTTGCTTTTTCTCTTTCATTCAAAAAACTCCCACAATCAATGTCTTCTCATTTGTTTCGAAACCGATTTCAAATAACTTAAAAAGAGCATATCATAATTTCTTGAATTCCAGAAGATTTTTTTGATTGAAGATGACAAAAAACCATTTAAATAAACAAAAAGAAAGCGATTTCAAAATAACGGTTGACGGCACGCTCTTTTTCCTCTAAAATTTTCCTTGAAACCGATACCAAATAAAATACCCATACTTTGTTTCAGATGGAAAGGGAGGCTTATTTCAAATGGAAAATCGTTATGCTGTACACCCTGAGCAGGTCAAACGTTTTACAACAGAGGAACTTCGTCGTCATTTTCATATTCCTACACTATTCGTCAGCGGTGAATTAAAGCTTTACTATTCACATGAGGACCGCGTGGTGATTGGCGGAGTCATGCCATCTAAAGAGCCGCTCAAATTAGATGCGGGCGACTTTCTACGTACGGAATATTTCCTTGAAAGACGAGAAATCGGCATTGTAAATGTCGGCGGTCAAGGAACAGTCACTGTTGATGGTGAAGCCTTTGTACTGGAACACAAAGATTTCTTATATATTGGGCTTGGACACGAAGATGTACAGTTTGCTAGTTCATCAGGCGAGGGAGCCAAGTTCTATCTTGTATCAGCCACAGCTCATCAAGCGTACCCTACGCAAAAAGCAGCCATCGCTGAATTAACACCGAATCACTTAGGGGAAGCGTCTGCTTCAAACGTACGAAACCTGTATCAAGTCATCCACGCAAACGGTATCCAAAGCTGTCAGCTCATGATGGGAATCACTCAGCTGGAAACCAATAACACGTGGAATACGATGCCCGCTCATATTCATGATCGGCGTATGGAAGTGTACTTATATCTTGATATCGAAGAAGATGCTCGTGTCTTTCATTTTATGGGGGAGCCATCTGAAACAAGACACCTCGTTGTGGCCAATGAGGAAGCGGTCATTTCTCCTGCCTGGTCCATTCATTCAGGCTCGGGTACAGCGAATTATTCATTTATTTGGGCGATGGCGGGCGAGAACTATACGTTTAAAGATATGGACTTTGTCCCAATGGACCAGCTGAGGTAATGTGATGACGACAGCATCCTATGTAGCGTCCCTCTTTTCTCTTGAAGGCAAAACAGCCCTTGTGACAGGTCCTGGAACCGGCATTGGGCAGGGCATTGCTGTGGCGCTTGCCAGGTCAGGCGCAGATATTATCGGCACATACCACCACACACCGCTTGAGGAAACGAAAGTGCTAGTCGAACAGGCGGGCCGCTCGTTTCATGCGGTTCAGGTTGACTTTTCCGACCCTCAAACTGCAAAGCAGGCTGTCGATGCCATGTTACAAAAGCATACGATCGATATTTTAATCAATAATGCTGGCACCATTAAAAGAGAGCAGGCCGCTCATTATTCGGAGGAAGATTGGCATACGGTCATGGATGTGAATATCAATAGTCTCTTTTTCCTCACCCAAAGGGTTGGGCGGCAGATGCTGAAAAATAGGCAAGGGAAAATTGTCAATATCGCCTCCCTTCTATCGTTTCAAGGCGGTGTCTTTGTCCCCGCTTATACAGCAAGTAAACACGCAGTCGCAGGGCTGACGAAGGCTTTTGCAAACGAATGGGCGAACCAGCATATACAAGTGAATGCGATCGCTCCTGGTTACATTGCGACCAATAACACGCAAGCCATTCGGGACGATGAGAATCGAAATGAAGAGATTCTCAAACGAATTCCTGCCGGGCGCTGGGGAAAGCCTGAGGATCTAGCCGGTGCGGCTGTTTTCCTTAGCTCACCAGCCTCTGATTATATGAACGGTCATATTTTAGCGGTTGATGGCGGTTGGCTTGCGAGATAAACAGACGAGAGAATTCCTATTTGCAGGGATTCTCTTTTTTCCATTTGCATAATTCTCCACCATCCGAGTCACTCTATAAAAAACATGACATGAGGGTGAGGTATTATGAAAAGTCGTATTGAACAAGATATAGCGTCCGTCATCAAGCGCGTCAAAAGCTTTGCCGGGAAAAGTGATGATATCGTGTTCCACTCATTTTCATTTGGCCCTTCTGCTATCTCTGCATGTCTCATGTACGTTGAAGGACTCACAGAATTTGAGATGCTTTCCAAACAAATCATTTCACCCATGCAAAAGGAACTGGATATCACCGAGGTTGATTCTAGTACACTTCCAGCCCTGTCTAAAACATTCTTTGGCATCCAAAATGACGTGCTCGAGGATATGAACCTTGCCATCGAGCAGTTATATAACGGCAGGGCTATTTTATTTGTAGATGGCGCGGCTCAAGCACTTGCGCTCCAAACGAACCTTTTTCAATTTAGAGAAGTAGAAGAGCCGCAATCGGAAGTCCTTGTAAGAGGGCCTCGGATCGGCTTTATTGAAAATCTTGAAAAAAATACGGCTTTAATCCGTGAGCGGGCAAATGACCCAAACCTTGTCATTCAAAAGGTGAATGTAGGTACTCGCAATAAAAAGTCCGCAGCCCTTGTGTACGTTCGTGATATTGTTGACCCTAAATTAGTAGAAGATGTTTTATCACGCATGACCGAAATCAAAATGGATGACATCCCTGAAACCGGCTATATTGAACAGCTAATTGAGGACAGCCACATCTCCATTTTCCCGCAGATTCAAAATACAGAACGTCCTGACCGGGTGATTGCATCTGTGCTTGAAGGAAAAGTGTCAATTTTACTCGATGGCACTCCTTTTGCGCTCATTTTACCGATGACCTTTACAGCCTTGATGCAATCACCTGAAGATTATTATCAGAGATGGACTAGCGCGACTCTTTTACGTTTACTCCGTTATATCGCTGTTTTGCTCACGATTTTTTTACCCGGACTTTACATTGCACTTGTCTCTTATCATCCAGGCTTATTACCAACACGAATGGCACTCACCATCGCAGGCAGCCGGCAGAATGTTCCGTTCCCTCCTGTTGTTGAGGCGATTCTTATGTCTTTTACGATAGAGCTGCTGCGGGAGGCTGGACTTCGGCTTCCTAGAGCCATCGGGCAGACAATTGGGCTCATTGGCGGCGTTATCATTGGTCAGGCGGCTGTCCAAGCCAATATCGTCAGTGCCTTAATGGTGATTATTGTGTCGCTGACGGCACTAGCTGACTTTACGGCACCGTCCTATGACTTTAGTTTCCCGCTGCGCATCTTGCGGTTTATGGCTATTTTCAGTTCAGCGATGTTGGGGTTATATGGCTTAATCATGTGTTATTTATTTGTGCTTTGTCACCTGATGCAATTAAAGACCTTTGGTTTTGACTATTTCACACCTGTTTTGTCTTCACCGTTTTCAGATTTAAAAGATACGTACGTACGTTTACCAATTGGGCTATTTAAATCGAGACCGAAAACAGCAAAAATAAAAAATCTCAAAAGACAAGGAGATTAAACGATGTACAGAGCTGAGAAGCTATCATTGTTACAAGTCACCATTCTGTGCAGCTCTACAATGATAGGCGCTGGAATTTTAACCATTCCTTGCAGTTCTGCCAATTCAGGATTCCCTGATGGCTGGATCATTGTATTAATACAGGGAGTCATCTTTGCTTTCATTGCTTTTTTGTTAGGATGGATTGCTGAAAAAAATGCGCCGGATACCATTTTTGAGTCAAATAGAAAAGGAGCCGGTGCCATCATTGGCACGTTCTTTAATTTAATGCTGATTGCCTATTTACTAGGCATTGTCGGCTTTGAAGCACGTGTACTCGGGGAAGTGGTCCAATTTTTCCTGCTGGAATCGACTCCCATGGTAGTGATTGTGATGATTTTTCTTCTCGTGGCGATCTATCATTTGAAAAGTGGTATTTTTCCAATAATAAAAATGGTGACATACATATATCCGATGACGATGATTATTTATATTGGGCTCATGCTGTTTAGTTTGAAAATATTCAACTTTGATTACTTACGCCCAGTGATGGCGCACGGGTTTAAAGATTTCAGTAATTTGTTCTCTCAAACATTTATTCAATTTACAGGCTTTGAGGTCATTTTGTTTGTTGTACCACTCATTTATAAAGACAAATGGTCGAAGGCAAAATGGGCCGCTGCGATCGGGGTCGGAATTACCTCACTTATCTACTCTCTCACGCTCTTTATTGTGATTGGTTCCATGACCGTTGGAGAAACGAAATCCCTCACCTGGCCCACTGTCTCCCTCATTCAAGCACTAGAACTTGAAGGGGTCTTCATTGAAAGATTTGACATTTTTTTGCTGACGATCTGGACGTGCCAGCAGTTTATTTGTATGCTTGGCTTTTTCCAATTTGCGATTAAAGGCTGTCACACGGTCTTTAAGACGACCAATGTAACGAGACTGCTATGGCTGCTGTTTTTGATTACCTCTGCCCTCTCTTTATTTCCGAGAAATATCAATGAAGTCTTTTACTACTCTACTTTACTCGGCTACGCATTGTTCGCGGTTTTAGCCATTCCTTTTATTACAGCTGTTCTGCTGATGATACGCAAAAAATGGGGAGGTCGTTCTGCATGAGAGGAAGACGTGTAATGTTCATCTTTTTGTCCTGCTGTCTTTTCCTTCTATCAGCGGGATGCTGGGATTTAAAGGATATTGAAAAACTATCGTTTGTACGCGGTGTTGGTATTGATGAGGAAGATGAGGATGGCGTTAAGCTGACCTACCAAAACCTTGTACCGAAAACAGGCGGAACACAAGAAGCCGATTCTCCCGGCTATGTGAATGTTGTCTCGAAGGGAAAAAATGTGCTGGAGGCTGTCAGTAATGTCGCCTTGAAGGACCCGCCGATCTATAGTGATCACCTGAAAATCTTTTTGTTTGGTAAAACCCAGGCGGAGCAACACGATATTCAAGGAACACTCAATCATTTTATTCGAGATGATGAGGTTCGGCGAAGCAGCTATCTCCTCGTGACACGAGGAGATGCGTCAAAAATCATCAACCAAAAATTGAAATCACAGCAAAAGGTCCCAGTTGAGCATATCTTCGAAACATCCAAAAATCGAAGCTTTAACGGAAAGATCGCACCGCCAACACGTATTGGCCGGGCGTCTGATTACTTTCAGATGGGCGTTAGCTTCCTTGTGCAAAGTGTAGATGCGATAGACGGTGAACTTATTTATGATGGAGCAGGCATCATTCACGGAAAAACACGTAAGCTGATCGGTTTCATCCCTGCGAAGGATGTCCAATCTTTAAACTGGGTGATGGACCGAATTTCAGGTGGCGTTGTACCTGCCACCTACAAAGGTTATCCGATAACGTATGAAATCAAAAAAGCAAAGACGAAGGTCGAGCCCTATCTGAAAAATGGAAAGGTATCCTTTAAAATTAGCGTACAAACTAATGGAAAATTGTCTGAGGATCAATATCCTCCTGAAAACTCATTCGATGAGCAGTATATCAAACGATTTGAGCGGATCTTTGCTCATAAAATTAAAGAACGCATTCAAAAAGCGATCCATCATGTGCAAAAAGAAGTGGGCGTTGATCCCATATTGTTTAACAAGCAGTTCCGTATGAAATATCCTGACTATTGGGATCGGCATGGTACCGAGTGGGATAGGCTCTTCCAAGAAGCAGCCATTGATTACGATGTCAAAGTCAGCATCTTGAACTTTGGTGCAGAAGGTGCAACAAAAAGCTTCAAATGGTAATGCAAAAGGCGGTTATCCCGAAGGGGAGCCGCCTTTTTTACGCACGACAAGTAAAAGCTGATATAGAGTCACTTGATCAGTCAACGCTTTTGTTTGAAAGCCAAGTGACACTCCTACTCTCGCCACCTCGTCAAAAAATAATTGGACGTTTTGATCAATCGGAACATTGATCCTCTGCTCGATCACCCGTTCAAACAAATGGTCTGGGAAAAGCGCACGCATTGTATTTGGTGTGAAGAACCTCAGGTGACCTCGGTCTAAAATTCCTACATCTTGATACGTAAAATCCCCTGTCATTAACGGGAGAAGCACCTCTGCATGCATCATGTTGGGCAGGCAGCAAATGATCACGCCGCCTGGCTTTAAAGATGCGTGCGCTTGTTCAATGATGTGCCAAGGATCTGACACATGCTCTAAAACATCCGAAAAAATGATCGCATCAAAAAAAGCCTCTTTCTCTAACCACGGGTACTCATCTGCTTTTGCCTCGATGACTTCTTTGTAATATGCCTTTGCGATGGCTGCTTTTAATGGATCAGCCTCTACTCCGTACATGTCAACAGACTGCCGATTCATTAGTTCAAGCCCTGTTGCTCCTGCGCCGCATCCCGCATCCAGTACACATGCAGCATCTTCAGGCAACAGTGCCGCAAAGTACGGATGAGGGGTCATCAAATTAAGATCAATGCCCCATTTATCTAAAAACCGAAGCCTGTTCTCTGCAAACAATGTAGAGATGTTCGTTTCTTGATTCGCTCGAAAGGTTGCATGACCGTGATGATGCACAAATGAATCGTGAACGATTTGCAGCTGATATCCCTTGAGCAAGGATCTCAAACAAAGGTCGTCATCCTCAAATGATCCATACACGAACCGTTCATCAAATAAACCCACCTCTTCAATAAGCTCTCTTTTCACAAGCAGACAAAATCCCACAAGCCGATGTACATAAGTTCTCTGACCTTTTTTCGCAGCCGTATAATTCTTTGCAAAAGCTGGGAGCTCCTTCACATCTGTATACGATGGCTCGACCATTTGAGGACCACTCACATAATTGGAGACTGGTCCTACCATCCCAATACGTTCTGATGCAAATAACGCCTCTTTTAATGGAGAAAGCCAGTTTTCCGTCACGATCGTATCGTTATTTAAAAAAAGAATGCTATCTCCTGTCGCTTTTTTCGCTCCTTGATTACAGCCCTTTGCAAAGCCTCGATTTTCTGCATTTTCTATGAAAATCACATCTTTCAACTCTCTCACATATTCCTTCGTCCCGTCGGTTGACGCATTATCAACGATGATGAGTTCATATTGGTCACTTCGGGTATGCTGCTTAATGCTGTCAATACATTTTTTCGTTAAATGCAGTTCATTGTATGTCAGGATGACAATGCTCGTTTTCCCTTTCATCTCATTTCCACCTTTCTCCCGTCTGTTCCATATGTATGTCATATGCAGCACGTTCAGAAGATGAGAGATTGTCCTTTCTTAATTAAACGTTTGTTTAATTAAGAAAAACCAGCTGCATGCGTGCAGCTGGTCATTGTTCACACCGTTTTTCCTTCTTCACCTGTGACGGCATGGTTCCTCTTTTTTAAATCTTCTTCAATTTCTTCAAGACTTTTCCCTTTCGTTTCAGCCACCATATATTTCACAAATAAGAAGGCACCTACGCCAATGACCGCATAAATGAGGAAGAGATTACTGATACCCATCGCGCTTAGTAAAGTTGGGAATGTAAGCGAGATGATTAAATTCCCTGTATGAAGGAGGAAGGTAGAGACGCCCGTACCGATTCCTCGGACATGTACTGGGAACAGCTCAGGAAGCATCACCCAAACGACTGGACCCCAGCTGACAGCAAAGATGACGATGAAGAGTCCTAAACAAATAATGGTTGTCCATCCTGCAGCTGTTGACCCCTCGAAAAATCGATTGACCACTGATAGGACTATTAAACTAAGGACCATGCCAGCATTCCCAAATAAGAGCAAAGCTTTACGCCCTACACGGTCAATAATTTTAATCGCCACAAACGTCATGACAACATTCACAGCCCCAATTCCGACGGTTCCTAAAATGGCCGCTGAATTGCCAAAGCCAACGCTTGTGAATGTTTTTGGTGCATAGTAAATAATCGTATTGGTACCGATAAACTGCTGCAAAAAGGCAAGACCGACACCAGCGATTAATGCCGGGCGTACCCATGGCTCAAATAATTCCTTAAAACCGCCTTTTTCTTCACTTTCCGCCTGTTGAATGTCTGAAATTTCTTCTTCAACTTCTTGCTTACTCTTTCTGAGTTTAGATAATATCTCTTTCGCACGGTCTGCCTGTCCATGGACAAACAGCCAGCGGGGGCTTTCTGGCATCAACATAATCCCACATAATAAAAGCACAGAAGGCACGACCGCAATTCCAAGCATCAGGCGCCATGCCTCTGCATCCGCTAAAGAGTAATTCACAATATAGGCGAGAAGAATACCCAATGTGATCATGAGCTGGTTTAATGAGGACAGTGCACCTCTCGATTCCTTTGGAGCAAGTTCAGATAAATATAATGGAACAATCGTGGTCGAGCACCCGACAGCAAGTCCTAGCACAATCCGGAATAAGACCATCACTTCCGTATTCGGAGCAAGGGCTGTACCAAATCCGCCAATAATAAATAAAATCGCTGCGGCGATGATGGCTTTTTTCCGCCCAAATTGATCTGTCAGCTTTCCAGATAGAGAGGAACCGAGCATCGCTCCGATTAAAATTGAGCTGACAACAAGTCCCTCTGTAAATGCGTTTAACCCTAAATCCTCTTTCATAAATAAGATGGCGCCAGAAATGACACCTGTATCATAGCCATATAAGGCGCCGCCGAGTGCGCCGAAAAAATAAAGCCATCCATTCCGATTTTTCATGTTCATAACCCCTCTTTTGTTCTGTATGTACTGGATGTTTCTCTATGGAAAATCATTTTCCTCACTTTCTGTCACTTCAAACATTTCGATGTTTTATGACAAATATATTTCATTTGCGTATCATTGAAACTTTTTACGATAAGGAAACGTCAATTAAGCATTAGTGAAAAAAACGTCGCACTATATCCCGTTTTAAGGTATATTTGTTTTAGTTTGTAAGCAAAAAAAGGACATCTTTACTATAAAAAACATAGCGAGGGTTTAAAATATATGGATCAATCAAGAACTAAACGCAAAGGGAAAAAGCGTTTAAAGCCATGGGTGAAAGTCACTCTGTTTATCATCGGTATTCTTTTACTAACAACCGCTTCTGTCACAGGCTATGCCTACTATAAAGTGACAAATGCTGCCAAAAAAGCGCAAGTATCTTTAGATCGCGGCGCTCAATCTGTCAAACGGATTGAAGCATTCGATCCTGGGAAAGACAGCTTTTCTGTCTTGCTGCTTGGTATTGACAGCAGACCGGGCGAAACAGTGAAACAAGCACGAAGCGATGCGATGGTCTTAGCAACCGTCAATCGTACAAATAAAACCGTGAAATTATTAAGCATTCCAAGGGACTCATATGTAAATATTCCAGGGCATGGCTATGACAAAATTACACATGCACACGCATTTGGCGGTGCAGATTTAACCTTGAGTACAGTCGAAGATTTACTAGATATTCCGGTTGATTTTGTGATCCAAAGTAATTTCAAAGCATTTAAAGAGATCGTCAATGAACTAAACGGGGTCTCTATTAACGTCAAGGATAAATATGTAGTCAAACAGGTTCTAAAAGATACAAAGGGCAAGGTACAGCTTCAAACAGGAACTCATACGCTAGACGGTGATCAAGCTCTCGCATATGTGAGAACTAGAAAAGCAGATAGTGATTTAATGCGCGGGCAGCGTCAAATGGAAGTATTAAAAGCCATTTTTGATAAATCAAAATCGTTAACATCTATTCCGTCATATGACAATATCATTGATACGCTTGGTGATAATGTCGCGACCAACCTTTCAATGAAAGAGCTAGTCGGGCTTTTCCCACTTCTGACGTCATTGAAATCGGTAGATACCATTCAGCTTAAAGGCTCTGATTACCAGCCAAACGGGGTTTATTATTACCAATTGGATCAAAACCAGCTAAACGAAGTGAAGACTGAATTGAAGAAGCAGCTTGAATTATCATAAAACAGAAAGCGTCCCCAAAGGGCGCTTTTTGATTGTTGACAAAGGGCTAAAATGGTTTTTATTTTAGCTCTTTGTCTTCTTTTCAGCGCGATAGAACTCTAGGAAGGACGAGCACAGAAGCGGAGCGAATTTAATATTCGTGAGCATCGGTGCACAGGACTGACACCGAATGCGAGGGTTTGTCTACACGCTGAAAGCGTCCCTAAGGGGCGCTTTTTTACTTGCTAACGATGATGCAGATTTTTCCCCTTTGGCTTATTTCCTTGATCATTCGATCATTTTTGTTTAGCCTTGATAGAGAGGAACAAGCATCGTATTGCTCATGAGAAGGAACGAAATCGTACATACTTTGAAGAGGCTATTGCATGCATGAAGGAGGATTTGACAGCGATGAAAAAAATGATTGCGATTGATTTAGACGGTACACTTTTAAATACAAAAAGTGAAATATCTGCTCAAAACAGGGAAGCATTGATCCGCGCGAAGGAAGCGGGATATATTGTCACCATCTGTACAGGGCGGGCGACTTTTGATGTGAAGGAACTGCTTGGCGATTTGGATATCCCTATTATTGCAGCAAACGGCGGAACCGTTCATACAGAAGGTTACGAACTTTTCAGCCGTATCACACTTGACCAAGAAGCAGGAAAACGAGCGGCTCAGGCATTAGTAGAACGAAACATTTACTTTGAGGTCTACACGGACGATGCGCTCCTCTCTCCTTTTGATGGAAAAGAGAAGCTGAAAGCAGAATTTGATGTGATCAAAAGCGCGAATCCAAATGAAGATGTAGCTGATTTATGGGAAGGGGCAATGACTCAATTCAAACAATTTGGCATCAAACCAGTGGATGATATTCGTCAGATTTTTGAGTCGAATGAAGCGACCTATAAATTACTCTGTTTCTCGTTTGATATGAATAAACTACAGGAAGCACGAGATCTCCTCGCGGAAATGCCTGAGCTTTCATTGACCTCTTCTGGAAAACATATCATTGAGGTTCTTCCAAAAGAGTCTGGAAAAGGACATGCCCTCAAAAAGCTCGCAGCTCATTATGGCGTAGACCGCTCACATATTTATGCGATCGGCGACAGCCCCAACGATCTATCCATGTTTGAGGAAGCAGGCCACCGCATTGCAATGGGGAATGCAGTCGATGTCATTAAAGAAAAGAGCACCTACATTACAAAAGGTAATCATGAAGACGGTGTTGCTTACTTTATTGATCTGCTTTTACAAAATCAATTCCACGAAAAAAAGACGCTTGTCTGATCAGCGCCTAGAGAGAAGTCTAAAAGTCCGATACGAACGTGGATCGGGCTTTTTCTTTATTTTTTAATTCGAACTGCCGTCTCATACTTATCCTTCCAGTACGTACTTGTTTTCATATTCGTAAGCACGACACCATTTGAGACGGTCATATGAATGACTTGATTTGATCCTGCATAAATGGCCGGTATCAATGACGTTCCACTAAAGAAAACGAGATCTCCCGGCTTCAGCTCCGACCGTTTCACAGGCGTACCTGCCTTGACTTGACCTGCCGCATAACGAGGCAGCTCAATACCAAGTACTTCTCGATACACATACTGTGTGAACCCTGCTGTGTCAAAGCCTTGCTTTGGATTCGTCCCACCTTTGACATAAGGAACTTCTCCAATATACGTAGCGGCTCTTGAGACAATCGGGTCTTCTTTTGCTAATTTCAGCTCCGTTAATCGTTTTGCACCTGTCCATTTTTCGCGCCAATACGATTCAGACAAATAAGAAATTGTGACACTTTCCGAACGGCTCGCATGAATAAAACGGTCGCCCCCAATATACATCCCTACATGAGAAATGCCTGGCTTATATGTGTTGCAAAAAAAGACAAAATCCCCAGGACGTATATCATCTAATGCTACTTTTTCTCCAACCATCCACTGCTGTTCAGCACTTCGAGGCAAATAAATCCCTAGTGATTTTTCAAATACATATTGTAAAAAGCCTGAACAATCAAAGCCAATCTTAGGGTCTGCTGCACCAAATACATAAGGAATACCTAAATATTTCATCGCATCTTTCACAAGACGATTATCCGAGATTGCCGGTGTGCCGGGAAGTCGTTTGACTGCATAAAATCGGTCCGTCCAGTATTTGCTTTTGCTGACGTCTGTTTTCACGACACCTTGACTAAGCGTGATGTGAATGACCTGATCGTTACCAGCGTACAACGCTACATGTGTCGGGATATCCTTTGTTTCTTCAAGGCTGCGAAAATATACAAGGTCACCTGGCTGGGCTTTGTCCCATGATACCTTTTTTCCAATCTGATACTGGTCGATTACCTTCCGCGGCAAATCAAATACTCCTGATGTCTTGTACACATATTGCGTAAACCCTGATACGTCAAAGCCCGTTTTTGGATCGGTTCCTCCTTTATGATAAGGTGTTCCAATCAGCTTTTCCGCTTGCTGCAAAGGAGACACTGTTTGAGCAGATATTTCTGATTGAGACATGAACATCAGCCCTACGAGCGCGCATCCAGCAATCACTATTCCTTTCCATTTCATGATCTTTCTCCCTCCTTTCTTCTATAGTTTCGGCATGACACCTAACTTTTTACACCTTTTTTCGACAAAAAAGAGCACGCAATGCGTGCCCTCTATGCTCGTTAGAGTTATTTACTTGCTTCCGTTTTTGACTGTTTTTGTTGTTCGATTTTCTGCATTTCAACCGAGATCTTTTGTTTTTCATGATCTGTGAGGCTGTCACTAAATTTAAAAGCAGACATAAAGACAAAGACTAAAATTAATGCAACAAACGGCCAGCTTGCTTTTAGGAATTTCATTTCTTCTCTTTCCCTCCGTTTTCTTTTAAGTGTTTAACTTTATCAGCGTGATCTACTTCAAAGAAAATGTGTCCGTCTTTTTCTTTCCAATCCGCATTCGTACCATTTGTCAGCATACGGATAATGGATTTTGATTCAAATGATCCTGCTTTAACCGGAGCAGGTGTTGCTTCTTTGATGTACATTGGGACAACTTCAAATGTCGCTTTTCCATCTTCATTCAGATGATACTGAACAAGTGCAGAATCACGTGTTCTTGACCAGCCTTGGTCAAAAATAAAGTTTCCTAAGCTATAGAAGATCGCCGTGCCGTTATAGACTTCCATTGGCTCAAGAACGTGCGGATGAGCACCGATAATGATATCAGCACCAGCCTTAGACATCGCTCTTGCCAATTCTCTTTGTCTATCGTTTACCTCATTGTTGTACTCCTGTCCCCAGTGAGCATGAACAACGACGATATCTGCCTTTTCAGCAGCCTGCGAAATCATCGGAATAAAGATAGATGGATCGGCTGGCAAGATACCCGCCTGGCGATTCGTTGCTTTAAAATCTTTCCCATACACATCAGTAAAACCAAGTGTAGCGATTTTGACACCATTTACTTCTTTATACGAAATGTTCTGCTTCGCATCCTGAAGGTTATGGCCTGCGCCTGTATAATCCATGTCAGCTTGTTTAAAGGCATCAATCGTTTTGTTTAGCCCTTTTTCACCATAGTCTGCCGCATGGTTATTCGCAAAGTTTAATACAGAGAAATTCAAATCCTTCAACGCTTTGACAGAATCCTCATCTGTTTTTAAATGAATATTCTTTTGCGCCGCTTGTTCCCGGTCTGATGCGACTGGATGCTCAAAGTTACCAGTCACATAATCTGACACATCAAAGTATGGTTTGGCATAGCGAAAGAGATGCTGTTTTCCATAACGGTCTGTTACTTTCTCTACGTTTCTTCCAAACATAATGTCACCGACAAACGAAGCGGTCAGGATGTTTTCTGGATTCTTTTGTACAGTTGGCACTTTTGCTTGCCCGATAAACGTAAATAGAAATGTACAAGCAATGACGATCGGTAAAGCAATCAGTACATGTTTATTCGTTTTTTTCTTTTGGTTCTTTGTGATTTTCAGCAGCTTTTCCTGAAAGCTCAATTTTTTATTCATCATTGGACACACCTTATCTTAAAATAGATAGTAAACATACATGATGGCAAATGTTGCACCACTTAGAAGTAACGTGCTTCCAAGGGTAATCGTAAGACCTTGCTTTTGAATCGTATTTGCAATCAATCCAGGAACGATAATACCGATTCCGCGGAATTCTGCTATTTCAAATGGGACCACTGGATAGAAGAAATCAAAGACTAGCTTTAAGGCAATCCCTGTAATCAGCATCGCAGCAAACTTTCTGCGTCCGTATAAAATCATAAATTTCGATAGACCAAAGCGAACGATGACATACGTAAGCAAGCTGACAGATAAGACAACTAAAATGAAGACTGGCTGGTTAAATACAAGCGCCAGATAACCTGGGACAACAAGTCCAGCTGGTACGATTCCTGTTTTTTCTGCAAAGATTAAACTAAGTAGAACACCTAAAATTAACGAGATATAAAGATCTGATCCGAACATTTTCTATATTTCCTCCTAGCTGACAAGCTGCTTAATTTTGTATTCTTGAATTTTTTCGATTAACGGTTCAGCGGCACCATGAATATTGCCGACTCCATAAACCACTCGATTATGAAGCTTTTTCTCAAGCATGTTCATAATTTCTTCTGTAGATTGATATTCAAGGTTGTGTAAGTGGTCAGCCGGAATTTTTCCATCCTCATATGCCTTTACAATTGGATCTGTTGTTTCACCAATTAAGACGAGATCACTTGCTTCAATATAAGGAAGTACATCCTCCGCAAACTGGATCGTTCGATCTACACGATCCGCACGGCAATTCATGATAATAATCGGTTCATCTGTTGGATATCCAATTTCTTTCACACGCTTCCAAATGTTCAATGTAGATGATGCGTCATTTGCCGCAAAACCATTTACAAAGTGTCCAGGTGTTTTCGCATCCATTAATGGAAGAATTCTCATCGCTCCTGGATCAGGTGGCGCATTTAACATTCCTCGGAATGCCGTATCTTCATCAATTCCTAATGCCTGTGCAACACCAAGTGCAAGTGAGGCATTATCTGGGAAGACCATGTACTCAAATTTCCGTAAATACTCATCAGAAATCTTGGAATTATCTGCAACAATGACTTCTGTATTGCGTTTTTTCGCAATCTCTTTAAAGAAATCCGTATATTCACTATCCGTAATAACCAAGTGTCCATTGTAAGGAATTGTCGCTGTAAAGGCTTCTGCTATTTCATCAAGTGTCGGCCCCATGACGTCCATATGATCTTCAAGAACGTTTACGATCACGCCAATATTCGCTTGAAGCAGCTCTTCCTGAAAGATGATTTGGTAATCTGGATTTACAGCCATACATTCACTGACGATGGCATTTGCTCCTCTTTCAACGGTTTCTCTCATAACTTCCTTCTGCTCACCGATATTCGGTCCTTGCGGTTTCCTTTTAATCGGTTTCTCCTCTGGCGTATCCCAATAAATCATTCTTGCATCTGTTCCCGTTGTTTTGCCGACAGTTTTATAACCTGCCTCCATTAAGATACCGGTTGTCAATCTTGTAACGGTAGACTTTCCGCGAATACCATTAATATTGACGCGCACCGGTAGGGCATCGATATTTTTCTGGTGACGCTTCTTTTCAATAAAGCCAATCCCTAACATGATGACACAGGCTATAACGATTAACCACATCGCTTATCTACATCTCCTTTTTTTATGAGTGTGATATGTAAATTCACTCAACAGTATATAGGTTCAGCATAAAATCACAATCGGTATTATGTAACATAATCTTTCACTTCCTCGTATGCCAAAATCCTCTAATCAGAAGGTGGATTGACCTAGCTCCTCTTTAAATGAAAAGGCCAAAAGACGGACAAAAATCAGCCTGAATTTCGGCTTCAATCAAGAGTAAGCGTTACCACCAAGCATCGAAAAATCTTTTGTCCTTTTCTCCCTAAATTTTTTGACAATTGTTAAGATGTATTTTGAATCAATGTTTTAAAGCCCTTTAAACTCTATAACATCAGTCGTATCAGCGCTTTAAATGAATAGTGCGTGTTTTGGAATGTTTTCGATTTTTGAAGGAACAGGTTAGAAAGTCATCTTCATCGGTCAGAACGCTACACGTTGACCTATGACAAAGGTCACCTCATAAAAAATCAAGTCATATGCTTATTTTCGGGTCACAAAAAATTGGGATAAGATGTCAACTATTGATCATTTCGAAATGCCTGCTCTTTACGATATTCGCTCCTTATGACCTACACAATGAAACATTATTCATTTGTTTTTATCAAGATTCATCATTTCTTAACATTTTTAATATGATTTTAGTTGAAAGTTGTCAATTCATGTCATGCTTTCCCCAAAGGCGACGAATAAAATCAGCTTCCCCGCTTACACTAAGGTTAAAAAATCTGTGAGAGGAGGCTAAAGATGCCAAACAGCAATGAGCAAACACGGTTGCATTTTTTATCAGGCAGCTTCGAGGAAAAAATCCGGATTCTGAAAAAAACATTTCAGCAAAGCGGCGATTTTGAATACCGAGAGTTAATGGTGAATGAAACGAAATCTGTCCTGTTTTTTATTAAAACAAGAATTGATGAAGGCAAACTGAACAACTTTATTATCGGTAACTTGTTAGGTCCTCCTGGAAAACAAGATTATACAAAGTCTCTTAGTACGCTTGAAACAGGCGACTTGACTCTGATCACTGACAGTATTATTGCAGGAAGCATTGCCTTTCTTGATGAAAATTCCTCGCAGATCAAATTATTTGCTGTCGGGCAGCCGCCGCTTCGCTCTATTTCTGAGCCTTCTTCAGAAAGCATCATTGCGGGTGCTCATGATGGATTTGTGGAAAGTTTGGATACGAATATATATTTACTGCGTTCTCACTTAAATGATCGGAAGCTCGCCATTCAGTACCATAAGGTCGGTACAAAATCAGAAACAAAGCTTGCGATTGTTTATATTTCTGATGTAGCGAATCAGGAAAAGGTAGAAGAGGTAAACAGACGGATCTCTTCTATTAAAGTAGACACGCTGATTAGTCCTGGTTCTATTGTTGAGGCGATCGAAGATGATTCATTTTCTATTTTTCCGCAGCTGATTGATACAGAACGTCCTGATAAGGTGAGATCTGCCATTCTTGAAGGTCGTATTGTAGTGCTGATGGACGGGAGCCCTATGGCAATTATTCTTCCTGTCACCTTTTTTAGTTTCTTTCAATCACCAGATGATTATAATAGCCGCTGGATTCCAGCTACATTTATCCGTATTTTGCGTTATCTCGCCTGCATCATCGCAGTCATACTGCCATCTTTTTATATTGCGGTGATTGGGTTTCATTATGAGGTGGTCCCTGATGAACTCGCCGTGACCATGAAGAATTCTATTATTGGGATTCCCTTCCCTCCTTTAATCGAAGCCATGCTGATGGAAATTACTATTGAACTCATACGGGAAGCCGGGGTGCGTCTGCCAAAACCAATCGGGCAAACCATTGGGATCGTAGGAGGTTTGGTCATTGGGGATGCCGTTGTACAAGCAGGACTCATCTCAAATGTTCTTGTCATCGTGGTCGCCGTGACCGCTGTCGCTTCCTTTGTCCTCCCATCATTTGAAATGACGGCCACCATTAGGATGTTGCGTTTCCCGCTCATGTTCATGGCATCAATGTTTGGTTTTATAGGCATTTCATTTGGTTTATCCATCATTCTCATGAATTTATGCCGCCTTGAATCACTAGGGGTACCATACTTATCACCTGTTGCTCCATTTAACTGGCAGGATTTAAAAGATACTGTAATCCGCCTCCCAATGTGGATGTACAAAAATCGCCCTGTTTATTTAAATCCGCAAAAGAAAAAACAAATTGAACATTTGAGAGGATGGAAAAAGAAAAATGAAAAATAAAATATCTCCACCTCAAGCTGTGTTTTTTCTCATTCAATCTCAAATTGGTGTCGGTATTTTAGCGCTTCCCCACTTTTTGATGAAAGACATGGGACACGATGGGTGGATGGCGATCATTGTCGCCTGTTTTTTTATCCAAATCATTAATACAATTTTCATTTACATCATTCATAAATATCCAGAAACATCATTCTTCCAAGCATTAATTGATGTATTTGGACAATGGATTGGAAAATTACTGATTGCACTGTATACACTGTATTTTGCCTCCGTCTGTATTGTCGTTTTATCCATTTTCACAAGAATTATTGGTATGTGGGTTCTGCCGCTGACGCCAAACTGGGTCATCAATCTATTACTCATTACTTCCATTGTTTATATTGCGAAGGAGCAAATTACAGCCATTGTCAGGTTTAACTTTATATTAACTCCATTTCTCCTTTTGCTTTCCTTGCTGATGTTTTATTCATTAAAGGGGACCAATATCGATTATCTGATGCCATTTTTTCAGACAGACATTTCTCAATTTCAGCTCGGACTGAAAGACGTCGTCCTATCGATGAATGGATTTGAAATGATTCTGATCCTTTCTCCATTTATGAAGGGCAGCATCAAGGAACGCTATAAGGTCATGACCATTTCAAATATATGCACAACGCTTTACTACCTATTTATTACATTGATTTGTTTTATGTTTTTTAGTCCAATTGAGCTTAATGTGATTCCCAACCCTGTCCTTTACTTATTAAAAACCATCTCCTTCGGTATCATTGAGCGGACAGATTTAATTTTTCTGAGTTTCTGGGTGTTTGTTATTCTTGCCACATTAAGTAACTATCTGTACTTTTGTGCAAATGGCATTTCCAGTCTACTGAAGAAAAAGGATCACAAAAAGTATGTTTATTGTTTCGCCATTCTGATATATGCGTCTAGCTGTTTTTTGGCAGTCGATAACTTTCGCATTCAGCGTTTCAATGATTTTACAACGATTGCTCAGTACTCGTTCATTTACACACTTCCAGCATTCATGGCGATCGTTATCTTTATCAAACAACGCAAAAAGAAGGTGAAATCACATGCGTCATAAATATGTGCTGACTCTCCTCATGTGCGTGTCTCTCACCATGATGCCTGGCTGCTGGGATCAAAACCTATTAAAAAACATCTCCCTTGTCCTTACTTCCACCATTGATCAAGGGGAAGATGATAACGCAAAAGTATCGATTACCTACCGGAAAGTACAACAGTCTCAAAGTATGCAGCAAGGAAGTTCAGGTACTTATTCAACCACTGTACTGACAACCAATGCTCCCACTTTACGTAAAGCAGGAACAGACTTCCGCCGAATGGTTGACCAAAAGATTGATATGTCAAAAATGAGGGTTTTACTGATCAGTGATGAATTCTCTCAAAATCAACTTCTTCCCTACTTAGACATGTACTATCGCGATCCGAAAAGTCCTTTACTTGCCAATTTAGCCATTGTGAAAGGTGGTTCAACTATTGATGTGATCAACAAACTACTAAAAGAACAGCTCATTGTCAGTGACTATTTAAACAATCTCATTACAACTGCATCAAGAGGTTCACAGGTAACTGCTGAAAATATTCAAAGCATACGATCAAAGATGCTCCAGGCTGGCGAAGATTTTACCCTGCCCTTAATTTTATTTGATCAGTCTAAACAACTAATCAAAGTAGCAGGTGTGGCTTTATTCGATAATGAGAAAAAAACAGGCGAGCTTTATGGTCAAGATGCCATGCTTCTCAATCTCATGAATAATAAAATCGGAAAATATGCAAATTTCACTAAAAAAATCAGAAATGATATGAAGTTGAAGGGAAATAACTACATTACCATCCAAGTCACTGACTCAAAACGAGATATTCGTATTCTTAATTCTGATCATCGAAACGTGACAATTGGTCTCGATTTCGAATTCAACACAGCTGTCATTGAATATCCGAAAGACAATTTAGATAGTACGAAAAAGATCGATGAACTAAACAAACGATTATCAGCTATTTTCACAAAGGAAGCAGAAAAAGTAATCTCTGTCTTACAGCAATCAAACTCTGACGTGTTAAGTCTTGGAAGAAAATATCGAGTCCAACATTACGATGAGTATGTAAAAATGAATTGGAAAACCGATTATCCAAATGTAAAAATTATCCCAAAAATCAAAGTGAATATTACAGAAACAGGGATTATTAGTTAAGAAAAGGAAGATGTCATCTTTCTTTTCTTTTTTTATTTTTTTAAGATTGTCATTTAAAAGCTTTCATGATAATCTATTTGTGTAAACGGTTACACATTCACGAAGGGAGGCACTCCATTGGCTACAATTAAAGATGTTGCAAAAGCTGCACAAGTGTCTGTTGCCACTGTTTCACGCGTATTGAACGATACTGGATATGTCCATTCAGATACGAAAATCCGCGTGACACAAGCGATGCAGGAGCTGAACTACTTTCCCAATGAAGTGGCTAGATCCCTTTTCAAAAGAGAATCCCGCTTAATCGGTTTGATCTTGCCTGATATCACAAACCCCTTCTTTCCTCAGCTTGCTAGAGGCGTAGAGGATGAGATTCATGCGCAAGGTTTTCGGTTATTATTCGGAAACAGTGATGAAGATCGAGAAAAGGAATTGGCTTATTTACAAACATTTAAACAAAATCAAGTAGTCGGTGTCATCGCTGTCACAAACGAACCTGAATCAGATATATACAATGATGATGAATTGCCGGTTGTGTTCTTAGATCGAACCGTTCCACATGCACCTTCTGTATCTGCAGATACTGCAGCTGGCGGGAAAATGGCTGCAATGGAATTAATCAGGCGCGGCAGCCGGCAGATCACACTGCTGAAAGGACCTGCCCACCTTCAAACAGCGAGGCAGAGATTCAAGGGTGCACTCGATGTACTGACCGAAAAGGGTGTCGACTTCCATGTGATGTCTAATGCTTCATTTTCTTTTCAAGAAGCCCGTAAGAGTGCCAAGGCTCTTTTCCAGCTGTACCCTGAAACAGATGGCATCATTGCCAGTAACGACATCGTCGCAACAGCGGTCATTCACGAAGCACTTCGGATCGGAAAAGCCGTTCCAGAGGATGTTCAAATCATTGGGTTTGATGATATTCCGCAAAGCGAGCTGCTCTTCCCTTCCCTATCGACGATTAGGCAGCCTGCCTATGAGATGGGAAAAGAAGCGGCACAGCTGTTAATCAAAGCGATTCAGAAACAACCTATAGATCAACCAGTTATCCAAATGCCCGTCTCTTTTATTGAACGAGAGACCACAAGAAAGGTGGATTCACAATGAGTCATATTGTCGTAGTAGGAAGCTGTTCAATGGATTTAGTCGTCACTTCGAATAAAAGACCAAATGCCGGTGAAACAGTGTTAGGCGAATCATTTAAAACCGTCCCAGGCGGAAAAGGCGCCAATCAAGCAGTCGCCAGTGCCAGACTCGGTGCTGATGTATACATGGTCGGCCGAGTCGGTGATGACGCTTATGGTCAAGATATTCTCAGCAATCTACAAGATCAAGGGGTTCGCACCTCATATATGAAACCGGTTACCGAAATGGAAAGCGGCACGGCTCATATCATTTTAGCAGAAGGTGATAACAGCATTGTCGTGGTCAAAGGGGCAAATGACGAGGTCACTCCTAACTATGTAAGAGAAGCACTTTCTACAATAGATGATATTGGAATAGTGCTCATTCAGCAGGAAATACCTGAAGAAACGGTCGAAGCTGTCTGCGCCATTTGCAGTGAAAAAGAAATCCCTGTGATTTTAAACCCTGCACCTGCCCGCAAAGTATCGCATCAAGTTTTAGACCAGGCTGCCTATATTACACCGAATGAGCACGAGGCTGTTCTCATGTTTAATGGACTCCCAAATGAAGACGCCTTGCGTCAATACCCTAACAAATTACTGATTACAGAAGGGAAAAATGGGGTTCGATATTTTGACGGATTGAAAGAAGTGCTAGTCCCAGGATTTCCAGTCGAAGCAGTTGATACAACAGGAGCAGGCGATACCTTTAACGGAGCCTTGGCTGTCGCCTTAACAGAAGGCAACTCTCTCTATGACGCACTTGCATTCGCTAACCTTGCAGCATCAATGTCTGTCACCAAGTTCGGTGCACAAGGCGGCATGCCAACAAGAGAAGAACTGGAGAGAAAAAAATGAAAAAAAACGGCATCTTAAACAGTCATATCGCCAAGGTACTTGCTGACCTTGGTCATACAGATACAATCGTCATCGCAGACTGCGGCCTGCCTATTCCAGAAGGTCCAGTCAAAATCGACCTGGCACTATCAATCGGCACACCGTCCTTTCAGGAGGTCACCTCCCTCCTTCTTCAAGAAATGGCGGTTGAACACATTACTGTAGCTAGTGAAATCAAAGAAGCCAATGAGCGAGATCATCTATTTCTAAAGAAAGCGTTCTCACACCCATTACATGATGTAGACCACGAGACGTTCAAAGACATGACCAAACAGGCAAAAGCAGTCATTCGCACGGGTGAAGCCACCCCATACGCAAACTGCATTCTTCATGCCGGTGTCATCTTTTAAAAGGAGGAGCCAGATATGAACATTGAGATGCATAACATCCATAAGGCCTTTGGAAAAAACACCGTTCTTTCCGGGGTCTCCTTTGACCTCGTCACAGGTGAGGTTCACGCGCTCATGGGTGAAAATGGCGCAGGAAAATCAACTTTAATGAACCTGCTCACAGGTCTTTATTCATTAGACCAGGGAACGATTCATATCGACGGGAAAGAAATCGCTTTCAAAAATCCGAAGGAAGCGGAACAACACGGTATCGCCTTTATTCATCAAGAGCTCAACATATGGCCAGATATGACCGTCTTGGAAAACCTATTCATCGGGAAAGAAATCTATACGAAATTTGGATTGCTAGACACAAAGAAAATGAAGGTTCTTGCCCAAAGCCAGCTGGACCGATTGTCTGTGAACCTCTCGCTTGATCAAGAGGCAGGCAGCTGCTCTGTTGGACAAAAACAGATGATTGAGATTGCAAAGGCATTAATGACGGAAGCGAAGGTCATCATCATGGATGAGCCAACAGCAGCTCTAACGGACCGTGAGATTGAAAAGCTCTTTCAGGTCATTGAATCTCTCAAAAAGGAAGGCGTATCCATCGTCTATATTTCTCACCGTATGGAGGAAATCTTTGCGATTTGTGACCGGATTACCATCATGCGCGATGGGAAAACGGTCGATACGAAAGCCATACCTGAAACGAATTTCCATGAGGTGGTCAAAAAAATGGTCGGCCGCGAATTAACAGATCGATACCCTGAGAGAACGCCTTCTCTAGGAGATACTATCCTTGAGGTGAAGCAAGCGACAAGAAAAGGACAATTTCAAGATATCAATTTCTCCGTTAAAGCTGGAGAAATCGTCGGTGTTGCAGGCTTAATGGGCGCTGGCAGGACCGAAATGATGCGGTCGCTGTTTGGTCTTGATCCTCTTGATCAAGGTGAAATCTGGGTTCATGGAAAAAAGGCTATCATTAAAAAACCAAGTGATGCCGTCAAGCTTGGCATCGGCTTTATCACAGAGGATCGCAAAGATGAAGGACTTATGCTGGATGCATCCATTCGAGAAAACATTGGTCTGCCAAACTTAGAAAGCTTCTCTCCAAAAGGACTGATCGATAAGAAAAACGAACAGGATTTTGTTGACATGCTCATCAAAAGATTGACGATTAAAACGGCTTCCTCTGAAATCTCTGCTCGAAGTCTCTCTGGTGGAAATCAGCAAAAAGTCGTCATCGCCAAATGGATCGGCATCCAGCCAAAGGTCTTGATTTTAGATGAACCGACAAGAGGTGTCGACGTCGGAGCGAAACGAGAAATCTACCAGTTAATGAATGAACTGACTGATCGAGGTGTCGCCATTTTAATGGTCTCCTCTGAGCTCCCAGAAGTTCTAGGGATGAGCGATCGAGTGCTTGTCATTCATGAAGGAACCATCAGCGGCGAATTAAATAAAGCAGACGCAACACAAGAACGAATTATGACACTAGCTACAGGAGGGAAGTAACATGAAACCACTTACTTCAAATGGACGATTTGACAACATCATGCAAAAGCTTGGGCCATTCTTAGGACTCATCATCCTTGTTGCCATTGTTTCTATTTTAAACCCGGCCTTTTTAGAGCCATTAAACATCTTAAACTTACTGAGACAAATCTCCATTAATGCCCTCATTGCCTTTGGTATGACGTTTGTTATTTTAACCGGAGGAATTGATTTGTCTGTCGGTGCCATTTTAGCACTTTCTAGTGCACTGACTGCCGGATTTATCGTGTCTGGTATGGACCCGATTTTAGCTATTATCGTTGGCTGTATCATCGGCGCTATTCTTGGGATGGTCAACGGTCTTTTAATCACAAAAGGAAAAATGGCTCCTTTTATCGCAACACTTGCCACGATGACGATTTTCAGAGGGTTAACACTTGTTTATACAGATGGAAACCCGATTACAGGACTCGGTTCTAACTATGCCTTTCAGTTATTCGGCCGCGGGTATTTCTTAGGCATTCCTGTTCCAGCGATCACGATGCTTCTCACCTTTATCGTACTTTGGGTGCTTCTTCATAAAACTCCTTTCGGCAGAAGAACGTATGCCATCGGCGGAAATGAAAAAGCTGCGTTCATTTCAGGAATCAAAGTACCACGCGTAAAAATTATGATTTATTCATTGGCAGGTTTCATGTCTGCTTTAGCAGGTGCCATTTTAACCTCTCGCCTAAACTCAGCTCAACCAACAGCTGGTACGTCCTATGAGCTTGATGCGATTGCTGCTGTTGTACTTGGCGGGACAAGCCTGTCTGGCGGAAGAGGACGAATTGTCGGCACACTGATCGGGGTGCTCATCATCGGTGTCCTGAACAATGGTATGAACTTACTTGGTGTATCATCATTCTATCAATCTGTTGTGAAAGGGATTGTCATCTTGATTGCAGTCCTACTAGACAGAAAGAAATCTGCTTAAGGAGGCAGCTGCTATGAAAAAATATCTCATTCTCATTCTGACTCTCTCATTATTCATGCTTTCTGCCTGCTCGCTAGAACCACCAGAGTGGGCCAAATCAACAAAAGATGGGAAGAAAAAAGACATCAAAATCGGTCTCTCGATCTCAACTTTAAACAACCCATTCTTCGTTTCTCTCAAAAACGGGGTGACGAAAGAAGCGAAAAAGCTTGGCATCGAAGTCGTCATTGCAGATGCACAAAATGATTCAGCGAAACAAACAAGTGACGTAGAAGATTTAATTCAGCAAAGGGTCGACGCATTGCTTATCAACCCAGCGGACTCGTCTGCCATCTCAACTGCTGTTGAATCAGCGAATGCTTCAGATATTCCTGTCATCACATTAGACCGTTCAGCTGAAAGCGGTAAAGTAGAAGCACTGGTTGCCTCAGATAACGTCAAAGGCGGCGAAATGGCAGGTAACTTTATTATCGACAAGGTTGGAAAAGGCGCTAAAGTCGCTGAATTAGAAGGTGTACCAGGCGCTTCCGCTACACGTGAGCGCGGAAAAGGATTCCATCAAATAGCAGATAAAGATCTAAAAGTGACAGCAAAACAAGCGGCTGACTTCGACCGGACAAAAGGGTTGAACGTCATGGAAAACCTCCTTCAAGGAAACCCTGACATCAAAGCCGTTTTTGCCCACAATGATGAAATGGCGCTTGGCGCACTAGAGGCGATTCAAAGCTCTGGAAAAGACATTCTCGTCGTTGGCTTTGACGGAAACGAAGATGCACTCAACTCGATCAAAGCAGGAAAACTATCTGCCACAGTCGCCCAGCAGCCAGAGCTGATCGGAAAACTGGCAGTCGGCGCTGCAAGCGACGTCTTAAAAGGGAAAAAGGTAGAAAAGAACATCGCAGCTCCACTGAAACTAGAACAGAAAAAATAAACACAAAACCCCCGACTTCCCTCGGGGGTACAGATGGTTGACAAAGGGCTTTAGTCCTTTGTCTTCTTTTCATTTCATTCTGGTCTTTTCAGCACAAATGACGTCCCTAAATGGGCATAATCATTTCCCGCTAAACGTGCGACTGGCTTTAGTTCATGAGTCGAAACATATCCTTTTTCCGCATCATAAACAGCCTCATCTAAATGCGCACACACAACCCGGCCAATGATATGATCGACCGTGATCTCCCCTTCATCATTTTGAAAGGTAAGATGCTTTTCAAGCTGACATTCAAAGCGAATACGCGCTTCCTGAATGCCCGGCACTGACACGACATGACTCTTTACTTGATGAAGACCGGTTCGATCCAGCTCACTCTCATCCTGTGGCAGCGTAGCAGCTGTTTCATTAATATCTTCTATTATCGCTTCATCACTCACATGGACTACAAATTCTCCTCTGTCAATCATATGCTGCGCTGTGTCTTTCATCTGACCTTCGCGTCGTCCGATAGAAACTGCGAGGAGCGGCGGGTGTCCGCTGATGACATTAAAGAAACTAAATGGTGCGGCATTGACAACATCGTCTTTAGACAGACTTGTAATAAACGCAATCGGTCGTGGAACAATAGAACCCGATAATAATTTATATGCTTCTTTTCTTGATAGCTGATCCATTTGCAACGTAATCAATTCAGACACGCCTCCTTTTGGTGTATCGACATCATACCATACCTCTTTTTCTATGCCTCTGATTCAGGCTCGGTGCGATGCAGGATATGGTGGACAAGATGAAATAAAGCAGGATTATGATTTTCTCGTCTATAGGAGATCGTCCATTCTGCCAGAAGCTGTTCACCTTCAATGGACCGATACACAACATCTAGATTAAATAAACGCCGGGCTGATTTCGGAATGACCGCAATGCCGATACCAGCTGTGACAAGGCCAATCACCATTTGATATTCCGCCGCTTCCTGCACAATATTAGGAGAAAACCCGTACTTTTCACATAGCAGGACAAAGTGTTGATAAAGGGACGGCCATGATTCCTGTGATAAAGAAATAATCGGCTCATGACGAATATCTTCGATCGTGACCGCCTCTTTTTTCGCCAGCGGATGATTTTTCGGAATCGCAAAAATACATTCACTTTGCTTCATCAAACGGCTGACCAGTTCTTCATGAGGAGATGTAGGATGTAAAAAACCGATATCAATCTCCCCATTTAAAAGCGCTCCTAGCTGCTGCGGAACAGAAAGCTGCTCCAGCTCAATACTGACAGAGGGATACAGCTCTCTGAATTCGCGTACAACTGGCGGCAGAATATCATACGTCGCTGTTCCAACAAACCCTATGATGATTTTTCCCAACTCTCCTCTTGCTGTATGCCGGGCATGATCAACGGCTTTATCAAGCTGATGCAGCACACCCCGCACCTCATGTAAAAAGACCTTTCCAGCAGCTGTTAGCTCCACCACTCGCTTCGACCGGTGAAACAAAGGAAACCCCAATTCTTCTTCAAATTGCTTAATTTGCTGACTAAGTGGAGGCTGTGTCATATTCAACCGTGCGGCTGCTCTGCCAAAATGCAGCTCCTCTGCTACTGTGACAAAGTATTGCAAATGTCTCAGTTCCATCCTTTCACCCCTTGCACTCTTATTCGTGAAACATATTAAAACCACGTTAAACAGATATTGGAAATTTTCCATTTTGAAATGTATAGTAAATCATATCATGAAAATATATTTTCATAAAAAATTTTACTTGCCGAAAGGAGTGCGGGGTAAATGAATTCTCAAGCACAACCCCTAACAAGACGAGGAGCAGAATTGATTGTTGATACGCTGATTGCTCAAGGTGTGACCCATGTTTTTGCAATTCCAGGTGCCAAAATTGACGCCGTATTTGATGTATTAAAAGACAGAGGTCCAGAGCTTGTCCTATGCAGACACGAACAAAATGCCGCCTTTATGGCAGCTGCTGTCGGCCGCTTAACCGGCAAACCAGGTGTTTGTCTCGTCACATCAGGTCCTGGCGCATCTAATTTAGCAACAGGTCTATTAACAGCCAATACAGAAGGTGATCCTGTTGTCGCAATCGCTGGAAACGTCATTCGTGCGGATCGGCTGAAACGAACACATCAATCACTCGACAATGCGGCATTATTCAAACCAGTCACAAAATACAGTGTTGAAGTACAAGACGTTCATAATATACCCGAAGCCTTAACAAATGCTTTTCGCGCGGCACAAAAGGGGCAGGCTGGAGCAGCATTTATCAGCTTTCCACAAGATGTCGTGACAGAACACACCACACAAATACCAGTGTCTGCTCACCCTTCTCCAGAACTAGGTCCTGCACCGGATGCTCTCATCAGCTCGGCTATCGCCAAAATTCAAAATGCACACTTACCTGTTGCCATTGTGGGAATGAAAGCAAGTCGTCCAGCTGCTGCAAAGGCTACAAGAACATTATTGAAAACACTTGGAATTCCATTTGTCGAAACGTACCAAGGAGCCGGCGTTCTCTCAAGAGAGCTTGAGTCTCAATATGTAGGCAGAATCGGTTTATTCCGAAATCAGCCGGGGGATCTTCTCATTGAACAAGCAGATGTCCTTTTAACCATCGGCTTTGATCCAATTGAATACGATCCGAAGCATTGGAATATTCAGCCGAAGCAGCGACAGATCATCCATGTCGATGACATCCAGGCAGATATTGACCATTTTTATGAGCCGGCACTTGAGCTTGTTGGCAATATAGCTGAAACCGTTAAACATCTAGCCCATGACAGTGTTCCACTTTCTCTATGCAAAGAACAAATTGAATTCGTCACTGAATTGCAGGAGCTGTTAAGCGACATTGAAAAAGTACCAGAAAGAGAAAGTCATCTATCTCACCCGCTGGATGTCATTCATACATTAAGACGCCTGATTCCTGATGACACGAAGGTCACATGTGATATCGGGTCTCACGCGATTTGGATGTCGCGTCACTTCCGCGTCTATGAGCCGAACACATTCCTCGTGAGCAACGGAATGCAAACATTAGGCGTCGCATTACCATGGGCCATTGCGGCTTCCATATTGAATCCAGATGAAAAGATCATTTCGGTCTCTGGTGATGGCGGTTTTCTCTTCTCTGCAATGGAGCTAGAAACAGCCGTCCGCATGAAAACAAATCTTGTTCACCTTGTTTGGAATGACAGCACATACGACATGGTGGCATTTCAGCAGGAAATGAAATATGACCGCACATCCTGCGTTGAATTCGGACAGATCGACTTAGTGAAATATGCGGAAAGCTTTGGAGCGACTGGATTACGGGTTAACTCACCTGAAGAGCTTTCAACTGTCCTCCAAAAGGGTATAAACATAGAAGGACCCGTTATTATTGATATTCCGATTGACTATCAAGACAACCCAGACCTCGCCAGTCAAAAATGGCCAGAAGTCTTTCGTGAAAAACACACATTGAACGTCTGATAAGATGTCCATACATTACACCAAAGGAGTGAGCGGATATGGGTATGATGCACCCAATGAATCAACAAAACGGCACAAGACAACATGACAAACAGCAAGAGGTCTATCAAGTATCGACGATGACCTCTTTGCTGGAAGCCGTATATGATGGAGATTTCTCCCTTTCACAAATTCCCGAGCACGGTGATTTCGGCATTGGTACATTCAATCAATTAGATGGAGAGCTGATCGGCTTTGACGGCGCATTTTATCGACTGCGCTCAGATGGAACAGCGACACCGGTAACAGATCAAGATTATTCACCCTTCTGCTCTCTAGCATTCTTTGAAACAGATATCGTTCATCGAATTGATGCACCCATGACGAGCAAAGAGCTAGAAGAAGAAATCGACCGCATTTTACCGAGTAAGAATGTGTTTTATGCAATCCGCATTGATGGATCATTCAAAAAGGTTCAAACACGTACAGTTGAAAAACAGGAAAAACCTTACGTTCCGATGGTGGAAGCTGTCAAGTCACAGCCCATCTTCGATTTCGAGGATATTCAAGGAACGATCGCCGGTTTCCGTACACCACAGTACGCACATGGCATTGCGGTGAGTGGATACCATCTTCATTTCATTGATGACGATCGAAGTGTCGGCGGACACGTATTTGATTACACCGTTGATCAAGTGACCATCCGAATTTCTCAAAAACGTCATATGAATTTACATCTGCCAAATACGCAGGAATTCTTTCAAGCAGACATTGATCGAGCTGACCTCGCACAGCAAATTGCCAGTGCAGAAAGCAGCCCAGATCAATAAAATAAAGACACCCCGGTGCTTCCGGGGTGTCTTTATATGCAAAAAGAACACTCATCACCTCATTACATTTCATTTCGTTATAAAATTGAGATTCACTCATTCTATTCGTAATAAAATATGTTAAAATATCAACAAAAGAAAGGTGGTCATACGGTGGCAAACGACTATAGCATTCCGAACCTAACATTAGACGAACGAGATAAACAAATTTTATCCCTATTACATGAGGACGGGCGTATGTCCTATACAGATCTCGGGAAACAAGTCGGTCTTTCACGTGTTGCTGTGCAAGCCCGTATTCAGCAGCTAATTGAAGCAGGTGTCATCGAACGATTCACAACGGTCATCAATCCTGCTAAGATCGGCATTCATGTTTCTGTCTTCTTTAATGTAGAGGTTGAGCCGAAATTTTTAGAAGCAGTCGCCCTTCAGCTTGAGCAGGAAACAGCTGTCACAAGCCTTTATCACATGACAGGGCCAAGCAAGCTGCATATGCATGGCATTTTTCAAAATGAACAGGAAATGGAGACATTTCTGACAAAAAAACTGTACCCGCTAGAAGGCGTCGTGAGTGTGGACTGCCAAATGCTCATTAAACGATACAAAAGCCGAATGGGCATGAAATTGTAGACAGGAGTTGAAGCACTTGCAATCATATATCGAACTCATCATCGCTATGGTGCGAACCGGTATTCTCGGTTTTGGCGGAGGTCCTTCCGTCATACCACTCATTCGCCATGAAGCGGTAGTGAAATATCAATGGATCAATGATGACGAATTTGGAGAAACACTCGCCATCGCCAACGCATTACCTGGTCCGATCGCGACCAAAATGTCAGCATATCTCGGCTATCGATTGAAGGGCGTATCCGGCGCAATTGTCTCAACAGTTGCCCATATTTTACCGACATGTCTCGCCATGGTGGCACTCGTCACACTTGTCAGCGTCTTAAGCTCCTCACAAATCATTCAAAATATGATTGGCGCCGTGACACCAGTCATTGCCGTGCTGCTCGGGATCATGGCATACGAGTTTGGACAAAAAACGCTGAAAGGCTTCGGAATGATCTTCGGGATCGCTCTGTTCCTTGTGGCCTTTATCGGGCTGCAGGTGCTGTCCATTCATCCAGGAATCATTGTTATCATCTTTTTATGCTATGGCGCTTTTCATTTCAAACTGAAACAACGCTGGAACCGACCAAATAAAGAGAAAGGAGTGTCTTCATGATGCTGATTCTCTTTTTATTCTGGGCATTCTTCTTGTCCAATCTATTAGGATATGGCGGAGGACCTGCATCAATTCCGCTGAATTATGAAGAAATCGTCAACCATTTTCATTGGATGACAAACGAAGGATTTTCCAATATGCTTGCTTTAGCCAATGCACTGCCAGGACCAATTGCGACGAAAATCGCGGCATATGTCGGCTATGACGTCATGGGCTGGCCAGGCTTTATTGTGGCACTGCTTGCAACTGTACTGCCATCAGCCATTGGATTGATTTTATTGCTCAAGCTGATTGACCGCTTTCGTCAATCCCCTGTCGTCAAAGGCATGACCTTATCCGTCCAGCCTGTCATTGCGATGATGATGCTTTTATTAACATGGGAAATCGGAGGAGATGCAGTAAAAGCCATTGGCTGGGCGCAGTCGCTCGCCATTGCCGCGATCTCCTTTTTCTTTATGACTAAATTCAAAATGCACCCCGCCTTTCTCATTGTGGCTGCCTTTTTATATGGCGGATTCATCCTGCCGCATTAAAAAAACCGATAACATGACCTGTTATCGGTTTTAGATTGTTGGCAAAGGGCTAAAATGATGTTTATTTTAGCACTTTGTCTTCTTTTCAGCGTGATAGAAAACCTTTGAAGTCTAGGAAGGGCAGCTACTTTTGCGGAGCGAATTTAATATTCGTGAGCACCAGCGCGCAGACCTGCGGGCGAATGCGAGGGTTTGTCTACACGCTGAAACCGATAACATGACCTGTTATCGGTTTTCTTTTACATATATATTGGAGAAACTGGTCTACGTCCAATCGAATGATATTCGACTCCTGCTTGTTCTGCCGCTTCAAGCGTATGGCAGTTTCGCCCATCGAAAATAAGCGGCTGTCTCATCCATTCCTTATAGGACGTGAGCGGAAACGTCTGAATCTCTGTCCACTCTGTTAATATACAAGCTGCATGGACATCCTTTATCGCTTCTTCAATCGTATGAGCAAACACGACTTTTTCAGGTAGCTCACGAGCGGCATGGCGTGCGGCAACAGGATCATACGCCACAAGCTCCGCGCCTAATTGATGGAGTTCATGAGCGATTGGAACCGACGGCGCCTCCCTCATATCGTCTGTATTCGGTTTAAAAGCAAGGCCAAGAAGTGCAATTCGCTTTCCTTCAAGATTTGCCCCCAGTCTCTCTTGAATACTTCGGATAAAACCCGCTCGCTGCTCATTGTTTACTTTGATGACAGCCTTTAGCAGCTCAAAATCATGCGACACATGCCCTGCGATTTGGACAAGTGCATTTGTATCCTTTGGAAAACAAGAGCCCCCGTAGCCAATCCCCGCCTTGAGAAATGAAGAACCGATCCGCTGATCGAGCCCCATTCCCTGCGCTACCCATTCAACATCAGCACCTGTTTTTTCACAAATGGAGGCAATCTCATTCATAAAGCTGATTTTGGTCGCAAGGAAAGCATTTGATGCATACTTGATCATTTCTGCACTTTTTCGGTCTGTCTTGACCACTGGCAAATGGAAATCAGCATACATCTCCTCGAGCCGATCTAATACACCTTTTGTTTCAGCCCCAATGACAAGCCGATCTGCCCTCAATGTATCTGAAATGGCAGAGCCTTCTCGTAAAAACTCTGGGTTAGATGCAATCGATAATGGCTCATTCCGTCCTAATTCTTGATGAATCATCTGTTCGATTTGATCACCCGTTCCAACAGGCACCGTACTTTTCACCACAAGAACCGCACCTGATTTCGCTTTTGTGCCCATTTCCTTTGCAGCTTGAAACACATATTGTAAATCAGCTTGGCCATCTGCCTGCTGCGGGGTGCCGACCGCAATCATTAACACATCAGCCCGCGGGTAGGCTGCCGCTCCATTTATGTGAAATTGAATTCGTCCTTGCTCAAGATTGCGTTTCAGCAGTTCTTTTAATCCCGGCTCATACATTGGTGGATGTCCCTTTTTCAGCTGCATGACCTTTCTCCGGTCAATATCAATACACGCCACATTGTGCCCTGACTCCGCTAAACACACACCTGTGACCAGTCCCACATATCCACAGCCTGCAATTGCAATATTCATGACACCATCAGCTCCCCATACGCCTTATGCTTGTAATGACATCGTATGCTGGGAGCTTTCGTTCCATTCATAAATGCATACAAAAACCCCCTGCCATCACTAGCAGGGGGTCACTTTTATGAAACAAGACCATTTCGAATATGAGCAATCAGATTTTCAAGCATTTCTTTTGTGGTGACATCATTTGAATTCTCACCAATATCATGAGCGTACATCAAAATTTTTAAAAACTCTTCTTGATTCAAACCCTTATTATCCATGTCTGTATCCTTTCGATTCCACTAATTTCATTATTATATGTTGTATGGTTGGTTTATGCAATACTCTAATACATCATTCGACAGCTTTTGAAATTTATGACCATTTTCATGAAAAACTTTTTTATAAATCACCATTGAGCTATAATAAAAGAATTGGAATCTTTTACTTGGTTAGGAGCGGATCAAATGCTTCAGCACAACATCAACGAGGAAGAAATCAAACAAACAGCCGAACAGATCAAAGAACTTCTTCCTGCAACAGATGAAAACAAACAACTCATCAAAAAAGCATTGATTACTTATAGTCAGGACAGTGTATATCGTCTCAAGCAAGAATCTGATACGGAATGGTCAGCTTATGTACATGATGTCGTGGCAGCAAGAGTCCATCTTCATGTGCTGTTTCCTGTGAGAAGCAGCTGCTCATGTCCGGCAGATGGACTTTGTAAACACATTCTCGCTGTCTTCTTTTCGCTATACGCTCAAGTGGAGAGTGTGACTGGATTTACAGAAAATTGGTCAGAAAAGGATGAATTACAGCGCAGCAAAGAATTGATTCGTCAGCACTTCCAAGTGAAGCGCCCAGACGAACAATCACTCCAAAGCTGGTTGAATTTTTTCCAAGAGGAATTTAACCTCTGGCTGAAACGGACACCAAAGCACCAGCAAACACCGCAGCATTTGTATTATGGCTATTTATCGATCCTAAAAAAACACGCACCTCATTCTCCTGAATTCAAGAGTTTGTATGCGATTCATACGTCAATCGATGTGTGGTTAAGGATTCATGAATTAATCGACCTTGGCCAGCTTGATGCCGAGAAGGACTTTTATTCCATGAATCCATATGTAGAACAACTCATGAACACCATTTTCGATTCAGTGGATCACTTGAAGACATACGCCCTTTCCTTTTCCCTCGACCCGTTTCTTGAAAACACACCAACTGCCGTTCGGACACTTCTTCAAATAAACGGACCTTTCCAGCATGAACGAGTAGCGGTCTTTATGGAGATTTGGGGCACCATATTAAATAGAGGGAAATGGGTTAAAAAAGGAACAGAATTACTAAAGAATGCTCAGCAGCAAGAGCAAACGGTTGAACGTACCATCGGACTGATGCACATGGATTATTTAATGAAAGAAGACGATAGCCTTTTTCAGCAATTAAAGCTGCTCAATGCAGATATGCTGCCAAATGTGCTCAATTGGCTGAAGGACCTGACAAACCGCAAGGACTGGAAGCGGCTCAAGCTCTGGTATCATGAGATCACCTATATTTTAGAAGAATATTGCCAGCTCGACCTTTCCTATAGAGAACTACGAGGAGCCGTTAGTGATTTCTTCTTCTATTTAGACGCATACTTTAAGCAGACAAAGGATCATCATTTATATGAACGCTACCTCCAAATCTGCATGCCCTATGCGTTTACTGAATATAGTCAGTTCTTATATGCACAGCAGCGTTATGCAGAATGGATTGAGATTCACAGCCTTGTTGGTTTCTCCATCAGTGAACTGGAGAAGGATCTGATCAAACAAATTGCAAAAGAGGAGCCTGAAGCGCTCATTCCATCATATCACCGTGAAATCTCACAGCTTCTCGATCAAAAGAATCGAAGTGCTTACCGGGAATCTGTGAAAATGCTAAAAAAACTGCGCACGCTTTATCATAAAACGAAAAAAACTGCGATTTGGGAAAGATATGTAAAGCAGCTACAGGATTCAACGAAACGGCTGCGTGCGTTCCAAGAGGAAATGAAGAAAGGAAAATTAATTGATGACACGCCATAAACAAATTGTCATTCATGCAGAACAAACAGAAGATTTCTCTTTCACCATTTCAGCGCAAGCAGAGGACGGACACCCTGTTCCGCTTAATGAAATGAAGAGGCAGCTGTTCCAATGGCACGAATCGTCTTTTTACGGAACATTTTTAGAAGATGTAAGCTTTATTGGCACACCTGCCTTCCTGCTAAGCCCTTGGATGACCGTCGAACTGCTAGGAAAAAATTCGTTTAATACCTTTAGTCATGTGACACTAACCGATGAAACGGAACCACTGATGAAGACAGCCTCCACCATTTATGAATTCATCGAGGATGAAGATTTCATTCCCGATTACGAGGCGTGGACAAAAGGTGTGCTTCGTTTTAAAGACAAAGAAGGACTATTAGATGGCTATACGGCTGAGTGGTTCTCCTTTGCCGTACAGGATTATATTCAATATGATGATGCCTTACAGCACAAATGGAACCGCATGACAGAACAATCGCCTGCGCTCTCATCCTTCCAAGGACATTTTTTAGATGAGCAGGATTTCTTGGAAACGATTGGCTGGATTGATGACGACACACCTTTCACTGTCGGCTTGCGTTTAAATGAACCGGATTTCGACGGAGATGATTGGAAAATCGAATTGTTTTTGCGTGATAAAAAAAACAGCGACCTTCACTTTTTTGAAGGCATCCGTTCATTGAAAAGGTCTTGGCATCCGTATCAAGATAAAATCTCAAGAGAGCTGGAGCGATTCGGTCAAGTTGTTCCTTGGCTCTCTTTCACATCTGGCACCACGCTCATGTCAGAAGACGAAGCATGGCTCTTCCTATCTGAAGCAAGTGAAACACTTGTGAATATGGGCATTGAGATCCTACTCCCATCGTGGTGGCAAATTGTCAAAGAAAGCACCATGATGCTAAAAGCAAGGATTTCCTCTACCCCAAGAGGCGAGTCACATGTCGGAATGGATGCCTTGATGGACTTTAATTGGCGCTTCGCTACAAACGGCATCGAGCTGACAGAAGATGAGTTCAACGAGCTTGTCCAAAGTAAACGGCGCCTTGTCAATATTCGTGGACAATGGATCAAAATCGATCCAACCTTCATACAGCAAATGAAAAAATGGATGGAGCGTGCCGAAAATGAAGGGCTGCACATGTCTGATATTTTGTCACGTGAACTGGCAGATCAAGAAGCATCCTCTGAATCGATTCCAGAGCTGCTAGACAGCTCAGCATTTGCACATATTCAATTTGAACTTTCGTCTCAATTAAGAGGGCTTGTCCATCAGTTAAATGATACGCATGAACTGCCTTCCTACGAAATGAGTGAGTCCTTCAAAGGCACACTCAGGCCGTATCAGCAGCATGGTGTCAACTGGCTGTTATTCTTAAGATCTCATGGATTTGGGGCTTGTTTAGCAGACGATATGGGGCTTGGAAAAACGATTCAAATGATTGCGTATTTCACATATTTGAAGGAGCAGGAGCAAAATGCCGCTCCATCTCTCATCATTGCTCCGACCTCTGTTTTAGGAAACTGGCAGCGAGAGCTTGAAATCTTCGCACCACACTTGAATGTTGCCTTGCATTACGGACCATCGCGTCCTCAAGGGGAACACTTTACAAAGGCATACGAGTCAACAGATATTGTCCTGACGTCTTATGGACTCTCACATTCTGATCGTGATGAATTAACGTCAGCAAAGTGGGATACGATTTGTTTAGACGAAGCCCAAAACATTAAGAATGCCCATACGAAACAATCGAGAGCGATCAGACAGCTCAAAGGGCAGCATCACATTGCCCTTAGCGGGACACCTATGGAAAACCGTTTAACAGAGCTTTGGTCCATATTTGACTTCGTCAACAAAGGATATCTCGGCAGCTTAACGAGCTTTCATAAGAAATTCGTTCTGCCGATTGAAAAAGACCGTGATGAAAAAAGAATTGAACAGCTACAGCAACTGATTAAGCCTTTCCTATTAAGACGAACAAAGCAAGATGAAGAGGTCGCCCTGAACCTGCCTGAGAAACTCGAAGAAAAAGAATTCATTCCGCTATCCGCTGAGCAGGCTTCTTTATATGAACAGCTCGTGAAGGATACATTCGAACACATGGCTTCGTTAACAGGAATGCAGCGGAAAGCCATTATTTTAAGTATGCTCGGCAGACTCAAACAGATTTGCGATCACCCGGCTCTCTATTTAAAAGAGAATGGAACCGATGTGAAACTGCTGAAACGTTCATTAAAAATGGATAAACTCGCAGAGCTGTTAAAAGCAATACACGAGCAAGGAGAAAGCTGCCTCATCTTTACGCAGTATATTGGAATGGGGAACATGATCAAGCAGCTGGCGGAAAAGATGTTTGGAGAACCAGTTCAATTTTTAAATGGCAGTCTGTCCAAACAGGAGCGGGATAAAATGGTGGACCGCTTCCAGAAGAAAGAATTCAACATCTTAATTCTCTCTTTAAAAGCAGGAGGAACAGGACTTAACCTAACCGCCGCAAACCATGTCATTCACTACGACAGATGGTGGAATCCTGCTGTGGAAAACCAAGCGACCGACCGTGCTTATCGGATCGGACAAAAACGATTTGTTCACGTCCATAAGATGATCACAACGGGCACAATCGAGGAAAAAATCGATCAAATGCTCGAAACAAAGCAAACGTTAAATGATCAAATTATCCAAAGTGAAAGCTGGATTACAGAGCTATCGACAAACGAACTAGAAGATTTATTCACATTAAGTGCCGCCGCTCAATCATCTTAATCCAAGCAAAAAGAGGACTTTTCTCAACATGATGAAAAGTCCTCTTTTTTCATTTCATATGAACATAGGTTAAATGTGCAGTTTTTTCAATGCAGATTTCACGTTCATATACGTATTCAATTCACGGAAGTCTTCTCTCATTTCTCCCATTTTCATCGCAAGGTTCGGTTTAATTCCTGTCACGATGAGTTCCGTACCTGTCATTAAAATCAAATCATTCAGCTTAAAGATCGCATCTGCCACAAATGAATCGACTTCTAATAAACCAGACAGATCGACAATAAAATAATCGTCCTTGGATTGAGAGATATAGGTGGAGACTGTGGAGATAATCTTATCAAATCTTGGCGCTGTTAACGTACCAATGATCGGTAACACAGAAATACCATCTTTCACAGGAACAATGGGAACAGAAATGTTCAGCACTTCATCAATTGATTGCTCAAGAAGCTCCTGCTGTTCCTTCTCTTTCGTGACATCTTTTTGCAGACCAACGAAATAAAGACGTTTCCCTTCATTTTCGTCAATCCAAAGAGGAGCTACACTTAACTCATTCCAAAACATCTGTCCAGATTTTTTATAATTTTTCAGCTGAACAGTGACAGCCTCTTTGTTCTCAATAGCTGTTCTAATTTGTTGGAGAGAGATTGGCTCTGTTTCATTTCCTTGAAGGAAACGACAATTCTTCCCCAATACTTCGGGTTCTTGATAGCCTGTCATATCTAAAAAGCCCTTGTTCACATATATTAAAGGATTATCAGGTAAAGACGGGTCCGTCACCGTCAGGCCAACTTGAGTATAATCTAAGGCTTCCTTGATTAAATGCAGATTTTCGGACTTATAAGATTCCAGCGCCATTCGTTTACTCTCCTTAATTTCCTTACAAGCGGGTTATGTTCATCATTAAATTATATGATGTTCCACATCATGTGTAAATAGAAGTAGTTCTGAATTCCTCTTTTGTAGAATGCGCTTTATCCTATATGGATTATACAACGACATCCGATGCATCTATTTCAACAGGTGTCGAATCATATACGCCACACCATGTTCATCATTTGTTAACGTGACATGATCAGCGATTTCTTTCATATCCTGTCTCGCATTGCCCATCGCAACCCCAACACCAGCTGCTCGAAGCATCGATTCGTCATTTAAACTGTCTCCTACAGCCGCTGTCTGGCTTAAAGGAATACCAAGTCGTTCTGCCAGCCTTGTTAATGCCTGGCCTTTAGATGCATCCTTTGAACCAATTTCAAAGTTATGATCGGCTGAACTGACCATTGTGACATCTGAATCATCACCAAACATATTCCAACCTGCCTTCAATCTGTCTTCAAAGAAAGAGAAACCTAAGATGTTGTAGAATGAAAGCTTTCGATCCTCACGAAACAACTCTTTATATGTATCAATATAAGAAAAACCCGACTGACTGTATTGAACTTCTGCCGCTTGTTTTAAAACACTCAAGTCCGCTTCTGGATTTGCACTTTTTAAGCGATCCATTTCAATCGCAAGAAGCTCTCTACCACGATTCGGTGTGAAAATGGCTTCGTTTGTAAAAACTTCATAATAATAATCACGTTCTTCAAGCCATTTCAATATGTGTTTGGCCTTTTCTTCTTGTAAAGTAGCTGAATGATATACTTGTCCAGCCGGATCATGAATTACAGCTCCATTGGCACTAATCACCCATGTATTCATCCCAAGCCCATCAAAAATAGACCTCACATCAAAATACGCTCTTCCTGTTGAAACGACAACTTCCAATCCATTCGCCACTGCTTCCTTTAATGCCTGCTCATTTTCCCGACTCACTTTGTGCTCACTATTCAATAACGTTCCGTCTAAATCCGTTGCAATCAATTGAATGTTTGTCATCGTTCTCTCCTTTTTGTCTCCATTTTGGCTATCATACCGCTGATAAAATCCATCATCAAGAGGTGATCGGTTTATCATTGAATAAAAGGGTACCCGGCCACGCTACATGACCGGATACACACAAGGGGATTTAAGGGGACACATGACCTATACAAAGAAGCGATGGTTCTATTACGCAGTGTTCTTATGCTCAAGGCAGCGTCTATCAGCTTTAGCTAGAGGGGGGCTGTCAGATGCTAGACGTTACCTTTTGATTCAGACCGTACCTCCTTTCCTTTCAACTGCCCTTAGTCTACCGAGAAAGGTTGTATATGACAAAACATGAAAATGACAAAATTCCCCCTCAAATTCTCTATTACCTCTTTAATTTCTGCTTTTTACCGCTTGAGTATAAAACATCATCTTGTTTTGTTTAATGAAAAACTTATTTTTCATAAATTGATAAAAAACGTCTGAACGAATCCAATTACTTGAAGGCATGTGAATATAATCAGATCCGTCCCACGCAAACCAATAAAAACAAAGCTGCCCGTCATGAATCGACAATTGAAATTCAAAGTAGTCCATTTGATCCTCGGTGACGTATTGAAACGTGAGTGATTCACCTTCTTCCATGTACACATCACAAAATGAAAGAATGTCTCCCCATGAATAAACGCGCATTGTGCTCTTTGCCTTCTCCTCGCCAATATGTATGTTTCGCAATTGATAAGACTCCATAAAACATCTCCTTTCACTCATATGCAGCTCGCTTTAAGCAGGCAGCGGTTTCATTTATACAGATGTTGTATGCTATAATGATACTTACGAATAATGAACGCTTGTGAGGTGAAAAATATGAAAACCTTTAGGCTGATTGATTTAAAAATCGAACTTGATCCAAAGCAAGATAAAATGTCCAGCATTCCCCTTCGTGACGGTTTAATCATTAATAAAGAAGATGGCGAAAATCACTGGATGATCGAGGCACTCATTCCAAAGAAACATAGACAGGTGTTTGAGGTGCTCTTTCAGCAGCACACTGAAGTGAAGATTCTTGTGACGATCACAAAAGAAAACAACCGCCCTGTTCATCTATCTGTCCAAGTCAAAAACATTGTTGCTTTAGAAGAAAACATTTCTGTGCTGCTCGATGGTAAGATGATTACAAATCGTTACAGAACAGAAACCGAAGAAGTACTTAAAGACCTCGTCAAAGAGGGGCTTTCCGGAGAAAAACTGCTGGATGCATTTAAACAAAACACATAAAAAGAGCGGGATTAGCCGCTCTTAGATAGTTGACGAAGGGCTAAAATGAATCTTATTTTAGCCCTTTGTCTTCCTTTCAGCGTGATAGAAAACCTTTGCAGTCCAGAAAGGGCGGGCACTGGAGCGGAACGAATTGAATATTCGTGAGCACCAGAGCACAGACCTGACAACGAATGCGAGGGTTTGCCTACACGCTGAGAGCGGAGTTAGCCGCTCTTTTTTTATTGCACATCTTTCGATTGGCTTTGATTTTTCAAGAGATCTCTAATTTCAGTTAGTAAAACTTCCGTTTGATCCGGCGTTTCTACAACCTCTTCTTCCTCTACCTTTTTCCGTTTTAATTTATTCAAATAACGAATAAAGATAAAAATGGAAAACGAGATAATCAAGAAATCAATCACTGTTTGTATGAAGCTTCCATATAAAATTTGAGCAGATCCGATCTTAATAGATAGACCGCTAAAATCATGTCCGCCAATAATAATACCGACGAGCGGCATGATCAAATCATTCACAAGAGAAGTGACAATTTTGCCAAATGCTCCCCCAATGATGACACCTACAGCCAAGTCAATGACATTTCCCTTGACTGCAAATTCTCTAAATTCTTTCAGCATCTTTTATCACCTTCATCTTTTTTGTCTAATATGACGTTTTTTTGTCAAAAATGCAAGTCCTGATCCGTTCAGACTAGTTGTTTCCATATAAAAAGCGATTCATCCTTGATGAACCGCCAGGCAAATCATGATACTTTAGGACCGATAGAAAATGTGAGTTCTGCTTCACATGCCACTTCGCCATCTACTGTGGCTACTGCTTTTCCTTTTGCAACTGGACCCCTAAGGCGCGTCACTTCTACCTCTAAACGAAGCTGATCGCCAGGCTTCACCTGTCTTTTGAAACGGCATCCGTCAATTCCTGCAAACAAACCAATTTTCCCTTTGTTTTCTTCTTTGCCTAACATAATGACCCCAAACACCTGCGCAAGTGCTTCTACAATAAGCACACCCGGCATGACTGGGTATCCTGGGAAATGACCATTAAAAAATTCTTCGTTCACTGTGACATTTTTAATCCCAACCGCTCTCTTCTCTCCTTCAACCTCTAAAATACGGTCGACCAATAAGAATGGATAACGGTGTGGAATAATGTCTTGAATTTGCTGAGCATCAAGCATATCTTGATCTCTCCTTTTTTCTATATCGATGATCTTCATTTGATTCCTATAGAAGTATATTATGAATGCTCGTATTTTTCAACGTCCGCTCCACATATATGGTAAAAAATAGAATCTACTATTACCTATTGTCATCAAATATAATCCACACTACACTCATTGTTTTTTCACAAATATGGTAATATATATTACATCATTGATTGAATAAGAGGGTAAAAATGAATTTTATAAGTGATAAATCCATTAAAAAACTTCTCCATTCGTGGTATACAATGCTAAAGCATCGACATTTTTCGAAGGCTGAAGAAATCAAAATAACTCTATTAAAACATCAACGTAAAATATCAAAAAAACAGGAACTCTATTTACATTATCAGCTGATGCTTTTTCGGCATCAGCTCTGGATGAATCAGACAGAGGACTTAGAAAAAATTAAACATGAACTGATGCAGTACAAAGACCAAATGAACGATCAACTGCAATATTATTTTAACTTCTTTCTCGGTTTATACGAATCTTTAAAAAGCGATCAAAATGATGCCATTCATTATCTTGAAAAAGCAGAAGAAAAACTGCCGCTGCTAGACGATGAGCTAGAGGAAGCCGAGTTCCATTTTCGTACAAGTGGTGTTTATTATAACAACCGCTATTCGTTGTTATCGATTCGTCATGTTGAAAAAGCCATGGATATCTTTGCAAAGCACGGGGATATCCATAGCATTTATCGGTGCAAAATTGTCCTCGCACTTAACTTTAGCGATCAAAAAAAATATGAAGAAGCAGAAGCTCTTTTTATTGAGATCATCGAATACGTGAAAATCATTGATGATCAAGAACTGCTCGGTATCGTTTATTATGACGCTGGCTTTATTCAGTCGAGACAAAACCGTCACAAGAAAGCGCTGGAATACTTTAAAAAAGCACTTCATCTCCCAGCATACCGGAAGTCCGCACACTCCTATGTATCGTGCCTCTATGAAACTGTGCGTTCCTGTTATAAAGAAAATTTAACCGATGAAGGAATGAAGTATATTCAAAAAGGATTAAAAGAAGCCGTTGCTTCACAATTTGATATATTAAGAATCAAGTTCCAAATTTTATTTCTTCTCTACAGCCAAACGCCAAAGGCAGATGAGCAGATTGCAAGGCTCGTCACATGCCTTGAACGAAAAGAAGCTTGGATTGATCTTGAGGATCTGCTTGCCGATGTCTCAGATTTTTATAAAAAAAAGGGCGACTTTGAGCGAGCCGCCTTTTTTATCATGAGAGGCTGATGTCAGCCTGCTCGTTATCGAATTGTATTCACTAATCCAAGCATTTGATCACCCATCGTAATCGTTCTTGAATTCATCTGATAGGAGCGCTGTGTTGTCATGAGATCCGTTAATTCTTTAGACATGTCCACATTCGATGTTTCAAGTGCACCTTGCTGAAGCTGAATCGCTTGGCGGTTTGCTCCATTTAGTGCCGTTAATGCACCTTGATAAGTACCGTCAACTGAGAACAAATTATCTCCTTCAGAGACAAGTGCTGAAGAGTTATTGACTTGTACAACCCCTAAATTCACTTGCTGATTCGGTTGATTGTCTCTTGAAATGGCTGTTAGACGTCCATTTTTATCAATTGAAATATCACGGAAATTCGCATTTAAGACGATTTCATTTCCGTTTTCATCAAGAATCGGATGGCCTTCGCTAGTGACAAGCTGCACTTGATTACGATTATTGCCTGGCTGTAAGTAAAGAGAACCGTCTCTTGTATAACGAATATTACCGCCGACATTGACCTGCATATACTGAGATGGCGCTCCAAATGCAACATCAAGATCACGACCTGTTTCTTTAATCGAGCCTTGCAGCGAGTTAATGGACGCATTGACCATCGTACCCGTACCAAGCCTTAGCCCATCAGGTGTCAGACGACTGTTTGCCACCTGCTCATTTTTTTCATCCACTTGGTTGAACTGTTGTCTGATCAGCTCTGAGAAACGGGTATTTTTCGCACGGTACCCTGTTGTTTCACTGTTCGCGATGTTATTACTGATAATATCAAGCTGCTTTTGTACTTCGTTCATTGATACAGCTGCATTGATCATCGTTCTAAGCATGAGAATCCTCCTTTCTTTTTCATTTCTTGATTAGTACACTCTGCCGATTTCATTCACTGCTTTTTCTAAGCTTTTATCATACGCCTGAACCACTTTTTGGTTTGTTTCAAATGCTCGATAGGCGGTTGTCATTTCTGTATATGATTTCGTCACATCCACGTTCGATAGCTCCGATACACCTTGACTTAACGTATAGGACATTTGACCGTTATTGACTGCGCTTGGCAGGGGCTGGTTATCAGCTGTACGGTATAAATCATTTCCTTCTCTCGCTAAATTCCTTGTATCCATCGCAACACGTACATCAATTTGCCCGAGATTTTGTCCATTTTCACTCACAGTTCCATCTGCATTCACTTTGAAATTCTCACTCTGAACCGTAATTGGCTGACCTGTGACAGAAAGAAGGGCACGTCCATTGATAGTCAACTGATTTTGTGCGTTCATTGTAATCGAGCTGCTTTTCGTATAACGAACGCCTTCTGGGGTATTGACCGCATAAAAGAGCGCTGATTTCTGATTGGTCTCCGGGTTGATCGGCACATTATTTTCGACTAGTGCGACATCCGTTGTTTGATCTGTTGTTTTTAAAGTTCCTTGTGTAAATTGAGGGATCAGTTCCTGCATATAGGTCCCCGTATTTATGCCGCCAATCGGCGTTTGCTGCGGAACACTAAAACCTTTGCCTGAGGAAGTTTGGAAACGTCCTGACTCCATTCGGCTTAGCAGCATTTCTGGAAATGCCCGCATGGTCCCCTCATCCGCTTTATATCCTGGCGTATTCGCATTTGCGATATTATTTGAAAGCATTTCTGTCCGCCGCTCTTGAGCGATCATGGCAGATGTTGCGGTATATAGTCCTTTTAACACGTGCTCACCTCATTAAAATTCTTTCACATGACCTAAACACAATCTTCTATGAAATATATCGGCATATTTGCAGGGTTCTTTAATAAAAATCCCCCATTCTTTCGAAAAAGAATGAGGGACATCATTAGCTGAGTTTACGCTTTGGCAGCTTGTCCATATTATCAAGCATGACGCCAGTACCAACAGCTACACAATCCATCGGATTCTCAGCAACGAAAACTGGTACTTTCAGCTCTTCTGCAAGCAATTGATCAAGCCCGTTTAGAAGAGCTCCGCCACCTGTAATGATGACGCCGCGATCAATAATATCAGCTGATAATTCAGGCGGTGTTCTCTCAAGAACTTGCTTCGCAGCCTGAACAATCGCAGATACAGATTCACGCAATGCTTCTTCTACTTCTTTGCTTGTGACGGTAATCGTTCTTGGTAATCCTGTCACCATGTCTCGTCCACGAATTGAAATCTCTTCGTGACGTGCGTCTGGGAATACCGTTGCAACTTGGATCTTAATATCCTCAGCCGTGCGTTCACCGATCAACAGCTTGTACTCTTTTTTAATGTAGTTGAGAATTTCCAGATCAAATTTGTCTCCAGCCATTTTAATAGAAGAGGCGGTTACAATGTCACCCATTGAGATGACAGCGATATCTGTCGTTCCGCCTCCAATATCTACGACCATGTTTCCACTTGGCTGAAAAATATCCATACCAGCACCAATAGCTGCTACTTTTGGCTCTTCTTCAAGAAATACATGCTTACCGCCGCTTTTTTCAGCAGCTTCTTTGATCGCCTTCTGCTCAACAGATGTAATGTTTGTTGGGCAGCAGATGAGCATACGCGGCTTAGAGAATAGCCCTTTCACATTTAATGAGTTAATAAAATGCTTGAGCATCGCTTCAGTTACTTCAAAATCAGCAATTACGCCATCTTTTAATGGACGAATCGCAACAATATTCCCAGGCGTACGTCCAACCATACGTCTAGCCTCTTCTCCAACAGCCAAAACTTTCCCGCTGTTTTTGTCAAGAGCTACAACAGATGGTTCATTTAACACAATTCCTTTTCCTTTGACATGAATCAGTACATTGGCAGTACCAAGATCAATTCCAATATCCCTAGCAAACATCTATATATATCCTCCTTGAAAATCTGTTTCCATAGCAAATACCACATTCTGCCCTAATTATATATTCTATCATAATTTGCAGAAAAAAAGATATTTCTTTACAAAAGTCTTTACAAATTTTGTGGTTAGAAACTACCGATATGAGGAAGATATATATATCATGTTTATGAACAAAGAACTAAGCTTATTGTTTCACAGGCTCGCCTTCTAAAATTTCTTCTTTTTTATACTTTAATTTAGTGGCTTCTCCCCCTCGCAAGTGGCGGATTGATTTATGATAATCCAGTATCTCCTTCACTTCATTAGCCAGATCTGGATTAATTTCTGGCAGTCTTTCTGTTAGATCCTTGTGTACAGTACTTTTAGAGACTCCAAATTCTTTCGCAATTACACGAACGGTTTTCTTTGTCTCCACGATATACTTTCCTATCTTGATTGTTCGCTCTTTGATGTAATCGTGCACACCACTCGACCTCCCTAAAATGGATGTGAGAAGTGTGAAATGAGATTCGTATCAATATTATCCATTTTCAGAGGCGCTTGTTCGTCTTAATTTTTCATCCATTAGGTAGTAAATGCCAAACACGATCCCTCACCTCAAACACTCTCTTTGTCAGGTTTGTAACAGTGTATTAGCATTGCATAGGGAATATGCTAAAAATGAAGATAGGACAAGGGATTTATCAGAAAATGCAATCATTTCGAGTGGCGAAAATTTTCACTTTACAAGAATGGGTCGAGCACGTAAAATAGAAAAGGTAATTTTATTTACCTAGCTAAATATTGAATAAAGGTGAGCATATGGATACGTTAAATAGAGAGTGTTTACATCAAATACACCAAAGCGCACGCCTGCTGTCTAAAAAGGCGAACGAAGCGCTTGCTGCTTATGACTTGTACATGTCCCAATGGACTGTACTTTTTTGTTTGGATACATTCGGCCCGAAAACCCAAAAAGACATTTGGACATATTTGAACGTCGAAGCCCCAACCATTACCCGAACCGTAACCCGTCTAGAAGCAAATGGCTGGGTGCAACGTGTGCAAGGAAAAGACAAACGTGAAAATCTGATCGTGATGACAGATGATGCTAAGGCCCGATTTGAAGAAATCAAACGTACGATGGAACAATTTGAAGAAGAATGTCTTTCAGATTTCACCCACGAAGAAAAACAACTCCTCCATACACTTTTACACAAATTATCAACTGAATAGGAAGTGACATACATCATGAACGAACGCATTTGGACGAGAGACTTTATCATGATTGTCCTGGTGAATTTATTTACGTTCACCTCTTTTTATGCCCTTTTAACCTTGCTGCCTATTTACACAATGGATGAACTAAATGGAACAGAATCACAGGGCGGTCTCCTTGTGACGGTCTTCTTATTGTCCGCCATTGTGACAAGACCGTTTTCTGGAGCGATTATTGAGAAATTCGGTAAAAAACGGATGGCGATTTTCTCCTCAACGGCATTTGCCTTACTCACTTATTTATACATCTCAATTGATCAATTCCAAACGCTTCTCATGCTGCGTTTCGTGCAAGGCATCTTTTTTAGCATTTTGACGACAGTAACCAGTGCCATTGCGGCAGATATGATTCCAAAACATAAACGCGGGGAAGGACTCGGCTACTTTGTCATGTCCATGAACCTCGCTGTGGTTATCGGTCCATTTATCGCACTCAATCAAGTAGGTAAAGTAGGATTCCATTCCTTATTCCTTCTTTTTTCCATTATCGTTACCATTGGTGCCGCTTTTACGATGCTGATCAGACAGCCAGAGCTTGAAGATGGGGGTAGTGTCGTCTTCCGATTTACTTTTTCTCATCTGTTTGAAAAAGGTGCATTAAAAACAGCGGCGGTCGGCATCATTATTTCATTCTGTTATTCGCCGATCATTTCATTTATTTCAGTCTATGCCAATTCCCTTCACTTGATGGGGGCAAGCAGTTATTTCTTTATTGTGTTTGCGGCAGCGATGCTTGGATCACGTCCATTTACAGGAAGACTTTTTGACCGAGTAGGACCTCACATTGTGATCTATCCTTCGATTGCTCTTTTTGCGATTGGTTTATGGATGCTGACAGCTACACATTCAGCTACAATGCTTCTTCTATCAGGTGGTGTCATTGGACTTGGCTATGGATCGCTAGTACCATGTTTACAAACACTTGCCATTCAGCACTCACCAGCTCACCGTACAGGCTATGCGACGGCTACTTTCTTCACTTTATATGATACGGGTATTGCTGCTGGCTCATTTGTATTTGGTCTTCTTGTCAGTTTCACAGACTTTTCAAATGTATATCTCATTGCAGGTATTGTTGTCTTGCTCAGTATGATTGTTTTTTATTGGAGCGAACGAAAGCCCCAAGAAGCAAAAGCACAGAAGGTCTCCCTATCAGAATAGGATTCTATTTTAAACTTCAACGGAAACATGCTAAAATATAGGATGTTTCAAATAAACGATTATTTGACAAATAGTTGGCATTAAGCGAAGGTATAGGTGATGTTTTGAATTACGAACTGTTTAAAGTGATACACGGGATGGCTCATCATTCTGAGTTTTTAGATCAGGCCATGATTTTCATTACGAAAAAGGCCATTCTTGTGTACGCCCTTGTCTTATTGATTTGCTGGTTTTTAGGTAATCACAAATTTAAGAAGCATGTCTTCTTTTCCGGTGTAACGGGCATCGCGGCACTTATCGTCAATTTTGCGATTACACTGTTTCATTATGAGGAGCGACCGTTTGTGGCGCATAAAGTCGACACACTCATTCCGCACTCAGCAGACGCTTCCTTCCCAAGTGACCATACAACAGGTGCACTGGCTCTTTCACTTGCCATTCGATCTCGTAATAAAAAGCTTGGCAACATCTTGCTCGTCTTTGGATTACTCACAGGATTCTCCCGCATCTGGGTCGGTCACCATTATCCATTAGATGTTTTAGGCAGCTTGATCGTATCGATTGTGGTCGTGTTTATCATGAATAAATTATGGAAGTTCTTTGACTCTCCAATTGATCGCATCGTCACTTTCTATGAGACAATTGTAGGGAAAATATTCAGAAGGAAGCAAAAGGATCAGGGCTCTGACCTGTCTAACTCTTAAGCGGCTTGCGATAACGTGATGAAGAATCTTCTTCCACTTATCGCGCCGCTTTTTTTATTGAATGTCCTCCTCTGACCTTGTTCGAAAAATAAAGACTGACACCGATGCCGATAAGGGAAATCATGATCAACGTCCAGCCTAACTGCTCAAAATGAGGACCAGCAATTTCATCCCCAAACAGCATACCGAGAACAGCAGATGACAGAATGGAACCAAGGTAGCGGCATGTTTGAAAAAGCCCAGAGGACGTGCCAATCATATGCTGAGGGCTTGCCTTGAGCATGGCAGCTTGCAGCGCAACATTTCCAATCCCGTAACTAAGTCCAAGCAGCGCTAGAACCAGCCCTTTCCCCCATAATGGTGCCGGAATAAAAAAGAAGGTCATCGCAGACGCCCCAGCCAGCATTAATACCGCACTGGCTAATACGGGATGGCGTTCATCCCCGCGGTCCACCCACTTTCCCGTCAGCGGAGAGATAATGATGCTCACCCCAGACATGCAAAGCATAAAAAGACCCGTCATTTCCACACGCCAGCCTAATTCATCTTGGAAATAGCTCGGCAAACCAAAGAAAAGACAATAGAAAAAGATATTTAAAATGATAAATTGCACATACACGAGTGAAAGCCGCTGCTCCTGTCTGAACATCCGAATTTGAATAAACGGTTCATCCACCTGATACTCCCACCAAATAAAAGCGCCTGCACTCACGAGACAAAGAATCCCCTGTACATATTGAATGCCATGACCTAGTGATAATAAAAACGAAAGCAGAAGGACAATACAAACTGTAAAAAGCAACATGCCTGGCAGATCGAGCTTCCGTATCGTTTCACCTATACGTAGCTTTCTCTTTTTCTGCTCCTTTGGAAACAAAGATAGTCCAAGAAAGAAGCTGATCAAAATAAAAGGCAGATTCACTAAAAAAATAGCCGGCCAGCCACCGATTGTCATCAAAAAGCCGCCAAGTGTCGGTCCAAGCGCCGTCATCGCTGAAGCAAAAATGGACAATACCGCTAACGCCGATGCCTGCTTGTCTTGAATATGATCCCGAATGAGTCCGACACCAGAAGGATAAATGGCACTGCTCCCAATTGCCTGCAATAGCCGGATCACAATCAGCACCGCAAACGTCGGGGCAAACGGCGCACAGATGGCTGAGACCGCCACAAGACCCAGTCCGAATAAAAATAATGTTCTCCGGCTCATCACATGATCCCCAATCCGGCCGCTCACCGGCTGCGTCACCGCACTAGCTAAATAAAAAGACGAAATAAGCCAAGATACAGTCGTAAATGACAAACCGAATTCATGTTGGATTTGATGCAAGGCCAAAGAAATCATTGAGGAATTCAACGGATTTAACATCGTCCCAAAGGCAATAGCAGTTAAAAAGACTTTTCGGTTGTCCCTCCACTTCTTCATACACCGACCCCCTCTTTATGTTCTGGCATGTTTCCTTCCGTTATTATGAGATTCATTTCCCTTTTTTACCCTGATCAATTCAAGTTCTCTCTTGGAAAAGCAAGACATACATTTTAAAAAGGGCGAGTGTTGGAAAAACACATATAAAATTGAGAATATGAGGAACAAATGGTAAGATGCTACACATATTTAAAAGCCTACTTTCTCCTTATATGGAGAACGGCTGAAAAGGAGGAGAAGCTTATTATTAAGAAAAGACGGTTTTGGGTCCCAGCCCTTTTCTCGGTTGCAGTATTACTTCTGTCTTCGTGTGGTTCAAATGAAACAAATGGGAACGGAGATAAACGTAATTCTACAGCGAAAGGGTCGCCAATTTTGGAGGATGGAAAATTTATATTTGCAGCATCAGGTGAATTTCACCCGTTCAGTTACATGGATGGGAATCAGATGTCAGGCTTTGATATCGATGTAGGCAATGCGATCAGTGACAAACTAGGCCTTGAGCCTATACAGAAGAAATATAAGTTCGCAGGCATTGTCGAAGGTGTGAAATCAGGAAAATTTGATGCGGCAGTTGCAAGTCATACCATCAATGAGGAACGAAAAAAACACGTCCTTCTTTCTAAGCCCTACTACTACTCTGGTCCGCAAATTTTCACAAGACCTGAAGCAGACATTCAACATGCTGATGATTTAAAAGGTAAAGAAATTGCTGTTTCAAAAGGCTCGTCCTACGCTGATATTGCAAAGGAACATAGCGGGCAGGAACCAAAATATTACGACAGTGATGTAGTCGCTTTAGAAGCACTAGCCAACGGAAAACACGATGCAGTCGTGACGGATTTCGCCACAGGTGCAGAAGCCATGAAGAAAAAATTAAAGATCGAAGCGCAGGAAAGACTCGGACAAAGCGAGCAGGCAATTGCTGTATCTAAAGAAAATGAACAGCTCATAAAAGAGATCAACGATGCGATTGACGCATTAAAAAAGGACGGAACATTAAAACAAATTAGCGAGAAATACTTTGATGAAGACATCACGGTCAAACAAAATTAAAACCACGATTGTGCGCCTTTTTTAGGCGCACTTTCTTCAAATGGAGATGATTGTTTTGCCTAGCCTATCACATTTTTTTCAGACGCTGATTGATTCAAGAGGTATTTTTTTAGAAGGTATGCTACTCACGTTACAGCTCACTGTGATCAGCATCTTTATCGGCATGTTCATCGGGCTCTTCTTTGCTTTATTGAAAATATCACGCGTGACTGTCTTCGGTTATATCGCCAACGCCTATATCTTCCTTGTACGAGGCACACCACTGATTGTTCAAATTTTCATCCTATATTTTGGACTGACAGAATTAAATATCCCCGACTTCTGGGCCGCTTCCATTGCGCTCGCCTTTCATAATGGAGCGTATATAGCAGAAATATTCAGAGGCGCCATCCAATCGATCGATCAGGGGCAAAAAGAGGCAGGACGCTCTCTTGGCATGGGACGTTTTCTAACAATGAGACGCATCATTCTCCCGCAAGCGATGCGACGCGCCCTCCCCCCTCTTGGCAACCAGTTCATTATCGGCTTAAAAGATTCATCACTCGCCGCCTTTATTAGCGTCAATGAACTATTTAACGTCGCCACGACCCAAGGCTCAAACAGCTTTGACAATATGACCTATTTACTTGTTGTAGCCGTCTATTACTTAGTTCTTGTCCTGCTGTTAACATTCGCTGTCCAAACCTTTGAGAAGAAACTATCAGTCAGTGACCATTAGGAGGAGAAACATGACAGAATCAAAGGAACTCATTCGTGTTGAAAAACTCAATAAACACTTCGGAGAACTGCATGTTTTAAAGGATATCGACCTCACTGTTTATGAAAATGATGTGGTCGTCTTAATTGGAGCCAGTGGCTCTGGAAAAAGCACCTTGCTCCGCTGTATGAACTTTTTAGAAATCAAAAATGATGGAGAAATCATCATTGATGGCAGCCCTGTTCATCCAAAACGCGATCAATTAAACGAGATGCGGCAAAAAATAGGCATGGTGTTTCAGCATTTTAACCTCTTTCCGCATAAAACTGTGCTTGAAAACATCATCGAGGCGCCTGTTATGGTAAAAAAAACAAAAAAGACTCAAGCTGTATCAGAAGCCAACGTCCTGTTAGAAAAGGTCGGACTTGCGGATAAAGCCAACGTATATCCTTCTAAACTATCAGGCGGTCAAAAGCAGCGTGTGGCTATTGCAAGAGCTCTTGCCATGAAACCAGATGTCATGTTATTTGACGAACCTACGTCCGCCCTCGATCCAGAGCTTGTAGGCGAGGTACTGCAAACAATGAAAAGTCTCGCAAAAGAAGGCATGACGATGGTTATCGTCACACATGAAATGGGCTTTGCAAAAGAAGTCGCCGATCGTGTCGTCTATATGCACGAAGGCCGTATCGTCGAAGAAGGCACGCCATCAAAATTGTTCGATTCTCCTCAAGAGGAACGAACCAAGTTGTTTCTCAGTTCCATTTTATAGGTCAAACGCCCTTTATTTTTCGTGCTCAATGCACGTTTTTTCTCATATTTCACGAACTTTTCATCCATTTATATTGAATATAACCAAAAACCATGTAAGATTAACTTACACGAATATGTTATATATGACTTTTCTCTCTATAATGAAGAATTAAGAAATCAATTAATTCTGAATGATTCAGGGGGAATGCAGCATGCAAATGGGTGATACAGTATTTATGTTCTTCTGCGCACTACTTGTGTGGTTAATGACACCGGGTTTAGCCTTATTCTACGGAGGACTCGTGAGAAGTAAAAACGTCTTAAGTACAACCATGCACAGCTTAACTTCACTAGCGATCGTCTCTATCGTATGGATCATGTTCGGCTATTCCTTGGCTTTTGCGCCAGGCAATGCATGGATTGGAGGCTTAGACTGGATTGGACTAAAAGGCGTTGGCTTTGAACCTGGTTCCTACAGTGAGACCATTCCACATTCATTGTTCATGATGTTCCAAATGACCTTTGCCGTCTTAACAACAGCCATCATCTCAGGTGCCTTTGCTGAACGAATTCGTTACTCAGCGGTCGTCGTGTTTACACTCCTTTGGGTCACATTTGTATACGCGCCAGTCGCACACTGGGTATGGGGCGGCGGTTGGATTGGCGAAATGGGTGCACTCGACTTCGCTGGAGGAAACGTGGTTCACATTTCATCAGGTGTTGCAGGTCTAGTCGTAGCGATTGTGCTCGGGAAGCGTAAAGAAGCAGCAAGCTCTTCTCCTCACAATTTGATTTATACCCTTCTTGGCGGAGCTGTCATTTGGTTTGGATGGTTTGGCTTTAACGTTGGAAGTGCTCTTACCTTAGACAGTGTCGCAATGTATGCCTTTATTAACACCAATACAGCTGCTGCTGCGGGAATCATTGGCTGGCTGTTAGTCGAGTGGATGATCAACAAAAAACCGACCATGCTCGGCGCGATTTCTGGAGCCATCGCAGGTCTTGTGGCAATTACACCTGCCGCAGGTTTTGTCACACCTTTTGCTTCTATTATCATCGGAATCATCGGCGGCATCGTGTGTTTCTGGGGAGTCTTCTCACTCAAAGCCAAATTTGGCTATGATGATGCACTAGATGCATTCGGGCTTCACGGAATTGGCGGGACTTGGGGAGGAATTGCAACAGGGCTTTTCGCAACAACCTCTGTCAATGACGGCGGAACCAATGGCTTATTTTACGGAGATCCCAGCTTACTTTGGAAACAAGTTGTTGCTATTGTAGCCACCTATGCCTTTGTAGCTGTTGTGACATACGTGATCATCAAAGTGGTCAATCTCTTCTTTAAAATTCGCGCAACTGAAGAAGAAGAATCAGTGGGTCTTGATTTAACCATGCATGGGGAAAAAGCTTATCAAGATTAATGAAAAAGGGGTGTCTCTATGAGCAAAATGTATAAAGTGGAGATTGTCACACGTCCAGCCAATTTTGAAACATTAAAGGTGGAGCTTGGAAAGATTGGTGTCACTTCCATTACCTTTTCGAATGTACACGGCTGCGGTTTACAAAAGGGACATACAGAGCTATACCGCGGCGTCAAAAAGGAAAGTAATGTGTACGAACGATTAAAGATTGAAATCGTCCTAAGCGAAGTACCTGTCGAACAGGTCGTTGAAACAGCTCAAAAGGTACTTCGTACAGGCGAACCAGGGGATGGGAAAATTTTTATATATGAGATAGAAAATACAATCAACATTCGGACAGGTGAAGAAGGACCTGCCGCACTCTAAACCATCCCCCGCCGAGTGCGGGGGATTTTTTAAAGACAGAAAAAAACCTCTGCATGATTCATATACAGAGGTTTCAAGACTTAAGATTGTTTTGTTTCTTCAGATTGACTGCTGTCTTTAGAGGAATTAGAAGACTTTTCTTGATCAGAGGATTTCCCCTTCTCATCAGACTTTTCTTCAGATTTTTCTCCAGCAGGCTCTTTGGCCTTATCTTCAGCAGCAGGTTCCTTCGTTTTTTCATCAGCTTTTGGCTGAGCAGGTTCTTTTGCTTCTTCCGTCACTTCTTGCGCGGCCTTTTCAATAGTCGAAACAGGCTTGTCAATGAAGCTAAGTGGATTAAGCGCTAAACCTTCCATACGAATTTCAAAATGCACATGGTTGCCGCTTTCAGCACCATAAAGATTTTTACCAGAAGCACCGATGACATCATTCTGCTTCACTTCATCGCCTTCTTTAACACTCACTTGTGACAACGATTGATAAACAGTCGATAATCCATCTTCATGTTCAATTTCAACGACGTGACCGAGAACTGGATCTTTTTTCGCTTGAACCACTGTTCCACTAAGAGCAGCTGTGACATCAAACACTTTGCCATCTTTATCTGCAAGATCAATACCTTTGCTCAAGGTATAGGTGTTATTATAGTTTACAAGTGCTGCTTCTTTTTCTTTTTGATCAGCATCTGCTTCATAGAACTTTTTCACGACAGAAACATTATCAGAATTCTGGACTGGCATGGCAACATTTTCAATTGGCTTTCCAACTTCAACGGCATCATCACGCTGTTCTTGCCCTGTTTGATTTCCATCAGATAGTTGGTCTTTCACATCTTTTGATACAGCTTGATACCAAAGAACGGCTGTTAACACGACCGCTGCGCTGACCAAGTAAATTGCAGGGAATACCCAGCGCTTACGGAAAAATTGCTGAACTTTTGTGATTTTGGAAGTACGTTTCTTTTCTTCCTCTCTCATTTTTCATCACCTCAGCAACATTCTGAACACTTTTCAAAAAATATATACACACGAAATCATTTTTCTTTTTATTTTGCGCAATCGCATCAATAATATGTATGATGAATGAAAAAAAGATGGGGGACTTTAATGTGAAAACTTTCAACCGTATAGCAACAGAAGATGACCTCAAAGCAATCGTTGATATTTACAATTCGACTATTGCTTCAAGAGAAGTAACCGCCGATACAGAACCAGTTTCAGTTGAAGACCGCCGGCAATGGTTTTTGAATCATTCAGAGAAAAGACCTCTCTATGTGAAAACAGATGAGGATGGACATATTTACGGCTGGCTCAGCTTTGAAACGTTTTATGGAAGACCTGCATACAACGGGACCGTTGAAATGAGTATTTACTTAAACCAAGACTATCGAGGGCAAGGCTTAGGATCACTTTTTTTACAAGAGGCCATTGAGTTGGCACCTTCACTAGGCATTCGAACATTACTCGCCTTTATTTTCGGGCACAACGAAGCCAGCATTCGATTATTTAAAAAGCACGGCTTTGAAACATGGGGTCACTTGCCACGCATCGCAGAAATGGACGGCAGCAGGTACGATTTAGACATTCTAGGAAAAGAATTATAAAACGAGCGTCTCTCCAACAAAGAGACGCCTTTTTATGATGCGTGTAACAACTGTTCAAACTGTTTCGCATTTTGAACAGCCTTTCTTTGGAGGATGATGCCATGTTCATCTATCAGAATCGCTTGCGGAACCACAGTTACCCCATACAGCTCCATGATTTGCGAAGAGCGCACATACACAGCTTGATCAGGCAGCAATTGAAGAAGCAATGCATCATCTCCTTGTTCATCTCCATTGATGAAAATGAATTGAGTATCATCGCTAGAAATGTGCTGACGCATATCAGACAAAATGCTTTTGCATGTCATACAAGTGGTATTTACAAATAACAGCATCACGGCTCTTCCGTTCTGTAAATACTCCTTTAAAATAACCTTATCTCCTAAATGTGTATAGCTTCGAAATAACGGCGCAGCATCACCAACATCCGCTTCCTTTAATTCAATCCCATCAAGGGATTTAATTTTACTCATAAATTTTCCGATAAAGCGGGCAAGCAAAAACACGACCGCCAGCTGAGCAATGACAATGAATAACACAATAATTAGTAGAATATCAGTCATTTCACTTGGTCTCCTTCTATAAACGATTCAAATTGATTCATCCATTTTCTTTTGAACATCATGATTGTTTTCCCCACTGCTATAATCAAACAGACAGCCACTGCAATCAGAAAACAAATAATATGAAATGGCCACGGAATTGTTTCTACATAGGGATGTACATAAAACAACCCAATCACAAGAGCCAGCATCGACACATTACGAATCACAATTCCCCAGTGAAGGCGGTCATTTTCAAGCAAACCTCCACAGCCGCATGAAATGTGACGATGTCCTCTCAATAAATTGAAGGTGACCGCTCCAGTATAGATACATAAAAGTGCTGTAAGACCAATCGCAGGTACAAGAGACATGTTCCACACGAACAATAAACCCGTACAAGCCAATTCAACAGTCAAAAACAAATAAAACATGGGCGCCGTGAGCGCAGGAGGCAGCAGTCGATAAGCATTCATCTGCTGAATATGCGCCGTTTGTTTTCTCACTTTATCAAGCCATGCACCTGCAAAGATGATTCCTAATAAATAGACACCTATAAAATAAAAGACACTCACCTTACGCCATCTCCTTTTGTTGAAATAGTTGGGATTGTGCCTCGTAAAGCCTTTTGTACTCTCCATCTAGCGCCATTAGCTCTTCATGGTTCCCCTCTTCAACGAAAGCACCATCTTTCATCACGATAATCCGGTCTGCTAAGCGGGCCGCTCCCATACGGTGGGTGATAAACAAGACCCCTTGATCCTGCGTATGATCGAATAGCTTTCGAATGAGTGAAATCTCCGATAGCGGATCGAGAGCAGAAGTCGGTTCATCTAAAATGATAAAATCACTTTCTCTAAAAAAGGTTCTCGCCATCGCAAGCTTTTGCCATTGTCCCCCAGATAGTTCATGACCTTCTTCAAAAAACCGGCCAAGCTGCGCATCGTATGTTTCTTCCATTTGATGAATTCTTTTCTCTATGCCTGCTTGCCGTGCAGCTGAGATCATGCGCTCTTCCTTATCTATTTCGTCGATACGGCCAAATCCAATGTTTTCTTTCACAGTGAATTCGTACTTCATAAAATCTTGAAAAAGGACGGCCATTCTCGCATGATATGATTTTTTATAAACGGTCGATATCGATTCACCATTGACCCTTTGCATATTCGGCTTGTCTGGATCATATAAACCGGTCAAGCATTTAATCAAGGTCGTCTTACCTGATCCGTTATCCCCCACCAATGCAATGCGTTCACCTTTATCGATATGAAAATGTATATGTTCAATAGCAGGCGTTTTCATATTCGGATAGGTAAAAGAGAGATTTTCTAGCGTAATGGACTGAATACATTCAATCCTACGAAGCGATGCCGCTTCCTCTGTCTGCTCATCAATTTCTTCTTCTCTCTTTTGAAAAGTTCTCATTTCATCAATATAGAGACTCGTTTCATATAAACTAGAACATTCCCTCGTCAAATCCTGAAAACCACTTTGAATATTTTGCACAGCTTGGAGCACAGCAACAAACGTACCCGCAGCTAATTTCTTTTGAAAGATAAGAAAGACAATAAAAAGACCACAGCACACATAGGCAAATGTCATAAGCAATCCGCCTGCCATCTCCCAGCGAACCTGACGTTTTAGTAATTTATATTTTTCATCTGCACTTTTTACATAATGACCTTGCCATTTTTGAAGAAGATAATTTCCAATTCCATATAAACGGATTTCCTTCAATGAATCTCGCTGCGCAACAAGATCAGACACATACATTTCTCTTCGATCATTGGCCGTTAACATGCGGTTTAATTGATACCGTGCACCTCCAAAGAAAAGCTCAATCCACAAGACAGGCAGAGTACATAAGATCAGAATGACCGCCAAGCCCCAATGGATACCAATCATATAAATGAGAAGTGATACAACAGTAATCAATGCGCTCATGATTGTAAAAATACTTCTAACCATACTCAGAACATGCTGATGACTGTTCATCACACGTTGACTTTCATTATAAAAAGACGGGTGTTCAAATGTAATATATGGAAGCCTGATCGCTTTTTGAAGCAATTCACCCTTCAAATGCAAACCAATCAGATTTGTCGCTTTCTGCTGACTAAGCTGAAGAATGAATTGAAGCCCATATCCTAAAATCACAATGACCATTTGCAACCCAAATAACCTTAAGACCTTTTGAATATCTCCTGAAGAAGTCATGAATAAAATAATTTCATTAATCAATGTTTGAATAATCCAGACACTAGCCAAAGGCATAAAGCCAACGATCACTTGGATTAATAAAGTTAATAGAAGATATGATCGACTTCTTTTCCAAGTATAGGAGATTGCATATAAACAATGGTTCACTGTACTCATCAAACGCTCCACCTTACACCATTTAGTATAATTGACATATTTTTGATATTTATATTATGATAGCTCTGCGTAACTTCATTCTGAGAGGACGATATACGATGACTTCAATCTTACTTTTACAGCTAACTCTTATTCTTTGCAGCCTTTTATTGACGATCGGAATCATGATCTATTTAAAACACCAGATGGAATTAATCATCTTACCGATCCAGCATGTTGGACAAAAATTTGTTCATCCGCTACTTGAAAAAACATCACCTATTCAAATAAATGATCTACTGCAAACCAATCACAAGCAGCAGTTGCTTATATTCACTGACACAGCATGTCCGCATTGCATCCCATCACTGGAACAATTCCTAGAAACGAAAAAGCAGCGTCAATTAGACATTTCTTTTAGTATTTTGCTAAAGAATGGGAAAGAAGAGGATCAAGAATTATATCGTGATAACCAAACCAACATGCGAATTATCTCAGTGGACGAACAAATGATAGGCGTCTTTCATATTGAAGAGTTTCCATATTACATCATGGTAGAAGAAGATGAAACAATCTCATATGCAGCCCCTTTTCCGGATGGTCTTTATTCAAGGTTTTCTGCAAAATAAACATAAATGAGGCATGTGAAGATAAAAAACACACGCCTCATTTTTTTATTAGTTTGAATCTGCCTGTATATCCTGATCCTTTTCCCTTGCGGCGATTTCACTCGCTTCACTTGAAGCTGTGGCTTGTTCCTCAGCTTGTTCAAACTCACTGCGAGCCTCATTTGAAATATCTACTTGGTCACCATGCTGATTCACAGTAACGGACGAAGAAGACGATTCTTTTTGAACCTCTTTCTCTAGTTCCTTTAATTTAGACACATGAAGCTCTAAATCTTTTCCTTGCTGAACTAGAGTCAGTTGTTGAAATAATGCCTTTCTCTCTTCTGGAGAATGGTCGCCTTGAACAATTTTCGCTGCTTGGTTTAAAAAAGAATTGGATGTTTGACTCGCTTGACGACTGTTTGACGTCTGCATAGCATTTGTTAAGAATGAAATTGAAGATATGCTCATGCGTTCACATCCTATTAAATAAAATCCTTGAATTTAGCAGCCACATCTAATGCGTTCTTGGCTAGTACAAATCTCACCTGTATCACGATCCACGTAGTAACGGAAAGTTCCAACACCTTGAAGGAAACAAGTTGGCGCTGATTTGCATGAAGTGACTAATTTTTGCAAAATACATCTTGAAGCTGCAGGTTGAACATTGGTCATTTTGTTTAAGAAGCGATCTAACATATGAATTCCACCTTCCAATTTTTATGGTAATACAACACAATAATAACCAATTACAAGACAACTAACAACATATTTTGATAATTTTACTAATTATTTTTAACTACTAATCTTATTTATGACATAAATTGACGTTAAAATTCATAGTAAATGTTACTTTTATCTTATTGGAAGATAATTTATTTATCCATAAATAGTAAAGTGAAGATAGAAATTTTTAAAAATTGTTCTACATTCACTCTTCCTAAAGTACTACCTGCTCAAGTATGATAAAGAGTGAATACATAAAGGAGTGAACACCATTGCAACAAACTGAGAAAATCATTCAATCTCTTCATTCGATCACAAAGTGGGGAAAAGTTGGTAGTATATTTCTCTATATTTCAGGCGGCCTAGCAATTCTTATTGGTTTTTGGCTTGTTCTTCCTGCTGCCCTTGGCGTCTTCCTCATTATGATGGGAATCCATGTACAAAAATCTGTAAACGCAGCTGAACAATTAATTCAAGCTCCTGATACTTCTTATGAAGAGTTATTAGAACAATATGCTAAGATGATGAAAATGCAGACGCTATTTGCCATATCAAGTATTGTCGCAGCCATTCTCTCATTCATCGCCATTATCCTGATGCTGATATTAGGCGGTCTAGCATTTCTTCAAGAAATTCCTAGTGACATTCAGCACTACGAAGGTGAATACGAAGAAGAGCTTGGTGACTTTTATTAATGGAGGGGGTATCAATGAACATTTGATACCCCTTTTGTTTGATATTTGGCATTGTTTTACCCTTCTAAGCTTGACATTCTATCTTGATCATTTTAAAATACAAATCGTAACAATTACGAATTAAAGGAGGGTCCTATTACTGATGCGTGTAAAAATTACCTTAGCCTGTACTGAAACTGGTGACAGAAACTATATCACAACAAAGAATAAAAGAACGAATCCGGACCGACTGGAGTTAAAAAAATATTCTCCTCGGTTAAAGAAATATACCCTTCATAGAGAATCAAAATAATTTTTAGGTTTCAAATCGTAATCATTACTTTTTAAGAGAGGCGGAAATTAACATGAGCATTGGCAAAGGGACAGAAGGAAATGAATAAACGAATACCCGTTACAGTATTAAGCGGTTTTTTAGGAGCTGGAAAAACAACGATATTAAATCATGTACTACAAAATCGTAAAGGGTTAAAAGTAGCTGTTATTGTTAATGACATGAGCGAAATCAATATTGATGCAGAACTAATCAAACAAGGCGGTGAGCTCTCTCGATCAGATGAGAAGCTAGTTGAATTATCCAATGGTTGTATTTGCTGCACATTAAGAGAAGATTTGTTAATCGAAGTAGAGCGCCTATGTAAGACTGGCCATATTGATTATATTGTCATTGAGTCAACAGGTATTAGTGAACCTATTCCAGTCGCGCAAACTTTCTCTTATATTGATGAAGAAATGGGGATAGATTTGACGCGCTTTTGCCGGCTAGACACGATGGTCACCGTTGTAGATGCGAACCGTTTCTGGACCGACTTCCAGTCAGGAGAAAGTCTATTAGACCGTAAACAAGCCGTTTCCGATGATGACGAACGAGAAATTTCCGATTTACTTATTGATCAAATTGAATTTTGCGATGTGTTGATTATCAATAAGTGTGATCTAGTATCAAACTCAGAATTAGACCGACTTGAGCACGTGCTGACCACACTTCAACCAGAAGCATCTATCATCAGAACCTCAAAAGGGCAAGTAAAGCCAAGTGACATTTTAAATACTGGTTTATTCGATTTTGAAAAGTCCAGTGCTTCTGCTGGCTGGATTAAAGAAATCAACGCTGGGCATTCTCAGCATACGCCAGAAACAGAAGAATACCAAATCTCCTCCTTTGTTTATGAAAGAAGACTTCCCTTCCATACTGGCAGGTTAAATAATTGGTTAGATCAGATGCCAGAGCAAATAGTTCGCGCTAAAGGATTTACATGGCTTGCCACACATCATGATTTAACCATTTTAATTTCACAAGCTGGAAAATCTGTTGCGATTGAACCAATTGCCTACTGGATTGCTGCCTTGCCTGAGCAAGAAAAAGCACAGATATTAAAGCAAGAACCAGAGCTTCTTGATGAGTGGGACGCAGAATTTGGTGACAGGCATACAAAACTTGTGTTTATTGGCGTAGATTTACCTAAAGCAGATATCATTCGCACACTTGATCAATGCTTACTCACACCTGAGGAATTTGATCAAGAATGGACTACGTTTGAAGACCCCTTTCAATGGAAAATCCAACATTAAGCCAGGAGGGTTTTAAGTGGCAAAGAAATCTAAAATTGCTAAAGAAAAAAGCGGCAGCAGCTTGTATTGAAATATGCAGACTTAAGAAAAGAGTTGAAAGAAAAAGGTGAATATGAAGCTTTACGGAAATTACCTAGAGACTCTTCCCCTTCTCGCTTAAAAAACCGCTGTGAGTTAACCGGTCGTCCTAGAGGTTACTTACGAAAATTTAAAATGTCTAGAATTGCTTTTCGTGAGCTTGCCTATCAGGGCCAAATTCCAGGAGTGAAAAAATCGAGCTGGTAAAGATTGAGTTGATCTTATCACAGCTCCCATAAAAGTAAAGCAGTAAAAAATGTTGAAAAATCTATTTTCTAAGCATATCCCAACCTTTTTGAGCCACAAAATAACATTTTAAAAACCAGCAGAGTTTCTGCTGGTTTTTGATCATGACAGGATTCTAAGATGAATAGACCTATTTCTATAAAAGGATTTTCAACAATGATTATGACATTTTCTCTACTTTTCAAAAAATCATGATCATGATACTTTGTTGTCACTACCCACCGATGTATGACATTTCAACTTTTTTCTGATCTTTCTTCTGCTCTCTCTCAGCTGAATATTGATCATCTCTATTCGACCATAGTTCCTTCAATATATTCTTTATATCTTCATTATCTTTTGTTGAGCGAATCACCCGCTTCAGATCAAAACCCGATGATGCAAAAAGACATGTAAACAATTCACCGCGAGCAGAAAGTCTCGCTCTATTACATGTTCCACAAAAAGCATCTGAAACAGAAGAAATAATGCCTATCTCTCCTGAACCATCTTGGTAAAAGAATCGGTTGGCTACTTCACCTGGATATTGAGGAGGTTCTGGTTTGATGGGAAATGTTGAATCAATTAGACCAATGATCTCTTTCTTTGTCATGACATGCTCTAGATTCCATTTGTTCGTATTTCCGACATCCATAAACTCGATAAATCTGAGAACATGTCCTTCTTTTTTAAAGTAAGCTGCCATTGGTAAAACATCCTGATCATTCACACCTTTTTGAACAACCATATTGATCTTAATAGCAAGTCCAGCTTTTTTTGCAGCTTCAATCCCATCAAACACTTTTTGGATAGAAATATTCCTTCCGTTCATTTGCTTAAAACGGTCAGGATTTAATGAATCCAAACTAATGGTGACTCTTTGAAGACCTGCTTTCTTTAACTTATCAGCATATACAGGTAAAAGCGTTCCATTAGTTGTCATAGCAATATCTTCGATTCCTGGAATTTTTGAGAGCTTTTCTATTAAGATAGGTAAATCTTTTCGCATTAAAGGTTCACCACCCGTGATGCGTATTTTTACCACACCTAGGTCCTTTGCAAAAAGGGTAGCAAGCTGTTCAATTTCTTCGAAACTAAGCAGTTCTTCTTTATTCAAAAAAGGATAATCTGGTCCAAAAATTTCAGCAGGCATACAGTACGTACATCTAAAGTTACAGCGATCTGTTACTGATATTCTTAAATCGCGCAATGGTCGATGTCTCCTATCCAATATACTGTCCATACTTTGCCTCCTATTCTGTTATACGCTGATGGTGAGTGTAGATATTAAAAGATTCTCCTCTGACAAATCCAACTGTCGTGATATTTAATTCTTCTGCCATATTAAGCGCCAGCTCAGTAGGTGCTGATTTTGAGATGACGATCGACACTCCTAGTTTTGCTGCCTTCAATAGAACTTCTGACGATATCCGGCCGCTAAACACAAGAATTTTATCTCTAAGTGGAATTTGATAAAGTAAACAGTATCCATAGATTTTATCTAATGCATTATGTCTTCCTATATCAGTTCTAGTGATGAATAGCTTTTCTGTATCACACAGTCCAGCATTATGCACACCACCAGTATGTTGAAACAATTGACTTTCTTCTTGTAAACATTTCATTAGACGTATACAAGTATCAGCAGAAATGTTGATTCGATCAATGGCTGTTTTTGCTGTTTTCACATCTTGGAGAAAATAAAAATGTCTCCCTTTCCCACAGCAAGAACCAATCACCCGCTTTGTAAAATCTGATGACTGAAATCGGCTTGAGTGAACTAAATCAACATAGGCAAAGCCCATACTTTCATCTATTGTAAACCTTTTAATCTCATTTTCAAATCGAATGACTCCTTCTGAAGCTAAAAAACCGATCACCAATTCTTTCAAATGATCTGGTGAACAAACAAGTGTTACAAATTCCTCTCCATTCACGATCACAGTTAAAGGAAATTCTTCTACAACTTCATCTGTTTTGCAAGTAAATTGACCTTCACGGTATCGGTGTATGACTCGTTTCTTTTTAACAGAAGGATTCATTGTATGACCTTCCTTTCAGCACAAATTTAGTTATATGAACCAATCAAATTGTGATATTATTTTAAAAAGTCATAAAAATGTAACATATTTCTATCTTATCAAACTTTTTGATTGCTTTATATGGGGGGGAACAAAATGAACAAATCGAAAAATCGCTGGCTCATCGCAACAAGTGCTGTAGGAATTCATTTGTCTATTGGGTCTGTTTATGCTTGGAGTGTTTTTACGAATCCTTTACATCAGGCCTTTCAGTGGTCACTCACAGAAATAAGCCTGACCTTCAGTATTGCTATTTTATTTTTAGGATTATCTGCTGCTTTCATGGGGCATTTCGTTGAAAGATATGGTCCAAGGGCATCAGGGCTCTTCTCAGCCATTTTCTTCGGTATCGGGATGACAGGGTCAGGATTCGCTGTCCACATGTCCTCACTCCCTCTCCTCTATTTATTTTATGGTGTACTCGCTGGGATAGGATTAGGGGTAGGCTACATTGCACCTGTATCAACTTTAGTGAAATGGTTTCCGGACCGAAGAGGACTTGCAACCGGCTTAGCTATTATGGGTTTTGGATTTGCGTCTCTTATTTGCAGCCCAATTATCCAATATCTCATTGAAAAAGTAGATATCACAAATACCTTTTACATTCTTGGAATTTCCTATTTTATGATCATGGTGATTTCGTCTCTTTATTTATCACCACCAACACCTGATGACATCAAACAATTTGATGTGTTAAAAACAAATCAAAGAAAAATCCCTCAGGATTTATCACAGCTTACAGCAAATGAAGCGATCAAAACACGACGTTTTTATTATTTGTGGCTCATGCTCTTTATTAATATCACATGCGGAATTGCCATTATTTCAGTAGCATCGCCTCTTGCTCAAGAAAGTGTTGGATTCACTGCAGGTGCTGCAGCTACCCTTGTTGGCATTTTAGGTGCTTTTAATGGTTTAGGACGGATTGGCTGGGCTTCCTTCTCAGATTATATCGGAAGGCCGAATACGTATACAATCTTCTTTAGTATCCAGCTCATTGCTTTTCCTTTACTTCCCTACTTAAAAGAACCACTCGTTTTTTCAATCGTGATGGCAATCATTTATACGTGCTATGGAGGAGGGTTTGCCTCAATTCCAGCCTATATTGGGGATTTATTTGGCACGAAACAACTTGGTGCCATACACGGTTATATTTTGACAGCCTGGGCAGCTGCTGGTTTAGCAGGACCTTTATTTTCATCCTTTATCCGGGATATAACAGGTAACTACACGCAGAGTCTGATGGTGTTCTCTGGCTTATTTTTCATCGCTTTTATCATATCTCTTCTCATACGGAAGGATATTCAGCAGCTTAGAGAAACAAACCTTACTGCTGCTGCTTCTGTCTCATCCCGACCTTAATTTGAATTTGACAGAATCACAATCTAAAGGTAATTTTTAGATATGAAAACGCTTTATAAAGTAATAGGAGGGTGATGATATCATGGGGAAAACAAAACATAAGGGGCCTATTAAGCTTAATAAAAAACCCTCACCAAAGCTATGGGCCTCTTTTGCGCCTATGGGACTTGGAAAAGTAAAGCCGAAACACATTCGAGATACGATGAAAGTGGCTTGGGAGAACAAGGATAATCTCCCCTATGCATATCGTATTTTAACGCAAGGCGTGTGTGACGGCTGTGCCCTTGGTGTTTCAGGGTTATATGACCAAACGCTCGCAGGACCTCATATATGCACCACAAGACTAAATGTACTTCGTCTTAATACAATGCCAGCTATTGATCCAAAATGGTTTGAAGACATTCAACAACTCAAACAAATGGACAGCACTAATCTCCGCAAACTTGGCCGTATCCCTTATCCACTGATTCGAAAAAAAGGTGACAATGCCTTTATGCGTATTTCTTGGGATGATGCATTAGATCAAATCGCAGCTAAAATCAAATCAATTGATAAACGGCAGCTCGCTTTCTATTTAACAGCTAGAGGAATTACAAATGAAGTCTATTATACCGCTGCGAAGGCAGCTCGCTTTATCGGGACAAATCATATTGATAATGCGTCTCGCATTTGTCATTCACCGAGCAAAACCGCTCTTAAGCGATCTCTTGGCATAGGAGCCTCCAGCTGTAATTACAACGATTGGATCGGAACAGATGTCTTAATTTTTTGGGGATCTGTCGCAGCAAACAATCAGCCCGTTTCCACTAAATATATGTATGCGGCGAAAAAGAAAGGAACCAAAATTATTGTCATCAATCCATACAAAGAACCTGCCATGGAAAAGTACTGGGTTCCCTCTATTCCAGAAAGTGCTTTATTCGGCACAAAAATCGCAGATGATTTCTATCAAGTCAATATAGGCGGCGATATTGCGTTTATGAACGGTGTCATCAAACATTGGTTTGACATGGAGCAACACGCGCCCCATTCCGCTCTTGATCATGAATTTATTCAAGCTCATACTACCGGCATACAGGATTTACAGCAGCATGTCACACAGTTGAAATGGGACGACCTTGAGGCATCATCAGGCTTATCAAAAGAAAGAATGAAGGAATTTGCCATCCTTCTTGCCAATGCCAATTCAGGCGTTTTTATTTGGAGCATGGGTCTTACCCAGCACCGCTTTGCAACGGATAATATATCACAGGTCGCTAACCTTGCTATGTTACGTGGATTTATTGGCAGGAAACATTGTGGTGTCATGCCAATTCGCGGGCATAGCGGTGTTCAAGGTTCTGGTGAAATGGGTGCTGACCCATTTGTTTTGCCGGGCAGTGATTTTGAAGAAGAGAATATTGAAAGAATCGAAAATATTTGGGGGTTTGACATTCCGAAATGGCATGGTGACACCATTGGGCAATCCTTTGAGAAAATGGCTCTCCCAAAAGAACATCCGCAAAAACTCAAAATGCTGTTTACGAGCGGCGGGAACTTTTTAGAAACGATGCCAAATCCAGATGCGATCGAAAAAGCATTATCTGAGCTTGAACTCCGTGTCCATCAAGATATCATTTTGAATACCTCTACGCTAGTAGAGGCAGAAGAGACGGTAATTGTTCTGCCTGCTATGACAAGATATGAACAGCCAGGCGGCGGTACATCAACTAGTACGGAACGCATGGTATATTTCAGTCCAGAAATTGAAGGACCTCGGATTGAGGAAGCCAGAGCAGAATGGGATATTTATATTGATCTTGCAAAAAGAGTACGCCCACAAGATGCTGAGCTGATTCATTTCGAAACGGCTGAAGACATTCGCCGTGAGATTGCGATCGCAAATCGAAACTATGATGGCATCCAGCATTTACGTCATAAAGGAGACGTTTTTCAATGGGGAGGTGCCTGGCTATGTGAAGACGGAGAGTGTCCAACACCGGACGGCAAAGGACATCTTCTTCCTGCCCAGCTGCCTCAATACCGAAAAACCGAGGGACATTTTAATATCACGACAAGAAGAGGAAAGCAATTCAACTCGATGATCTATAGTGAAAAGGATGCCTTTAATGGTGGGAAGCGTCATTCTATCTTGATGAATGACGAAGATGCTAAAGAGCTTTATGTCAAAGAAGGTGATCCAGTTGTTTTGTTTAATCAATATGGATCCTACCAAGGAGTCGCTCAATTCGGGGAGTTGAAACGTGGCAATATCGCTGTTTACTGGCCTGAAGGGAACGTTTTAATTCCAAAGGGTGTGTATGAGAGCTACTCACAGATTCCCGAATATAATACGGTGGCTATATTAGAAAAAGCTGAAACCTTTCATGCAAGAAAAGACCAGCACTACGTGGAGAAACGAATTGATGAATTAGAAACCACTTTGAATTGATCTTAAACTAAAAAACAGCTGGGGAAAACAATCCCCAGCTCCCATTCATATCCTACTGACCAAAAGCGCTCGCTGCATTTTGTAGAATGTGATTCAATTCTTCGGCATTTGCAGCCGGTTGATATTGTCCACCGCCTGCTTTTGCAACAGACTTTAGACTTTTGGCTTCTTTTTCATTCACGTCAAAGCCGATGATATTAACAATGGTGTCAATTCCGCCTTCATGTAATTCCTTTGCTGCTTGTGAAGGGCTTCCTCCACAAGTTTCTTTACCATCACTGACGACATAGACAATGTTTTTCCCTTCAGCCTGGTGATCTTCAAAATCTTGCTTCGTATCTGTTAATGCTTTTGCAAGTGGTGTCCATCCAGTTGGCTTATACACATTCAGTGCTTGCTGAAATGTTGATGACTCATATGATCCAAATCCATAAACGGCTTCAGAGCTTCCACAAGAAATTGCTTTTCCAGCATTTTTATTGGTTCCTTCATGACCAAATACACGAAGAAGGACTTGTGTATCATCTGATAAAATACTTGCGAAGCTTTGAATAGAACGTTTGGCGATATCGATTTTCTTTTCGCCTTCAATTGATTGCGCCATGCTGCCGCTTAAATCGAGTAATATCACCACATGAGCCGGCTCCTGTTTTTTTGTCACAGCATGAGCTGGTGAAGAAAGAAGCAGGACAAGACTAGCCAAAATGGTTAATACAATATTGCGTTTCATTCATAAAAACCTCCCTTTTTACATTTGTACAGAAAAAGAGAAACGAAAGCATACATCAATCGTTTCCCTTTTGTTCAGCAAGTTATTCGTGTAGTTTTAATGATTCTGCTGACAGGATAGAACCCATTTCTTTACCAGTGCTTGCTTGGTAGTAATGGCCTTTACCAGCTTTGGCTACTTGCTTTAATTGACCTTCATAGCCATCGTTAAAGTCTAATCCAATGACATTAACAACAGTCGAGCCTTTTGAGTTATGCAATTCTTTTGCTACTTTTACTGGATCCCCGCCACAAGTTTCTTCGCCATCAGTGATGAGGTACACAATATGTTTTGTTCCATTATTAAGCTGTTCATCCGCTTGCTTTGCATGTTCAAGAGCACGAGCAATCGGTGTCCAGCCATTTGGTCCAAGTCCGTTTAAAGAGTTTTCAAAGCTTTCTTTTTCGTAAGGCTGTACGCCATAAACGCCTCTAATGACTTCACATGATTGAGCTTTACCTGAATTTTTGTTGTTTCCTTCAGAGCCAAACAAGCTCATACGAATTTTAGCGTCTTTTGGAAGTGACTGAGCAAATTTAAATACCTCTTGTTTTGCGAGGTTAAATTTGCGTTCTCCCTCTACTTTTCTTGCCATGCTTCCACTTGCATCAAGTAAGATGGTGACTCTTACATCTTTGTTATGTTTTTTGACTGTAGATGCTTTTGCAAATACTGGTGAAGAGATTGACATAGATAATGTCAATACAGCTAAGGTTACGAGTGTAAATACTTTTTTCAACATCATTTTTTCCTTCCTCCCTATGTATTAAATTGAAACATCTTAATCGTAAAATATTCTGTCTTGGAATGGTATAGGACTCGGTCCCTTTTTCTCTTTCATCAAAATCACTAAAAATCTGTCAGTTGTCTAGATATATTCACCCAACACATCATTTTTTCTTTTGTTTTCTCCTTCTTTCGAGGGGCTTTGTATCGGCCATCGGTTCTTGTCGGGACGTAAATGTTTAAGATTTCCTGAGGTGCGTCTTAAGTCGCAAATTGACACATTCTGTTCAAACCTCTTGGAACACACAAAAAAGATGCCCCCATTTTGAGGCACCTTTGCTTTATTTTTTAGCCATATATGTGTTAAGAAAACGATCAGCTGATTCAATTTGAATCCCTTTATAATAATGTTTCACGATAGCATCTACTTTTTTGCCTGACTGTGCCATATAATGCGCACCGTACTGACTCATTCCAACACCATGGCCATACCCTTTTGTCGTGATGATAATTTGCTGGCCCTGTCGTTCCCATGTAAAGTCCGCTGAGTGAAGCCCTAATGACTCTCGAATATCTCTACCTGACAGTGTTTTACCGTTTATTACGGCTTTCGCCACTTGATTTCCAGGTGTCCGTTCTACAATCTGTCCTACCTGAGCCTGCTGAGTGAGCGTCACACCTAATTTTTGCTGAAATTCACTAACTGGGATGGTTTTCTTGTTTTGAAATTTTTGCGATTTTTCGTCCCATTTACTTGAGACACTTTTCAAATATGGGATTTCATTTTTCCAATAAGCTTCCGCATTTTCCGTTTTCCCGTTACTTGTTGAAAAGAATGAGGCATCAATTGGTTTCTCGTCGTAGGTCAACACTTTTCCTTGTGTGCTAGCGACAGCTTCTGTGACTTTTTTTAACTTCCAATTGTACGCTTTTCCCCAAATTTTCTTGAGTTCCTGCTTGTTTTTATAAACTTGGAACATTTGGGTATCATCTACAAGAGAGCCCTTTGGTGATTTGACGGTCTTATCGATGATCATTTGTCTGACGATATACGTTCTTGCGGCGAGTGCCTGTGCCTTAAGTGCTTCCATCTCAAAATCAGCTGGCATTTCAGATGCTACGACACCGATCACATACTCTTCTAAGGGGATGTTTTCTACCTGCTGATGAGCTGAACGATAGACGGGGATAGCGACGGGTGATTGCTTCAATTTGACTGTACCCTTCACTTCTTTTTTAACTGATGGCTCCGCTGATACATGCTGGCTTGCCTCCGGTTTCCCTTGAAACGTCGGCAACACAAGTAAAGTTGGAATCATTAAAATAATGATGCATATTCCTGCGATTGTCCATATCATTGGTTTCATATTTGGCTGCCCCCATTTGTCATTGAATCTCTTTTATCCTATGGGCGGGGACAAGCTAATATGACAGCTTCTTTCATTCGGTGGACAAGTCTTTTGATGAAGATAAGAGGCTGTTTATCAACTGATTTTACTGTTCGTCTTTATGAATAAAATTTAAGATGGCTGGATACACTAATGATAAGCTTTGAAAATAAATCATTCTATGATTCTAAAAAAAAATCAGCATGCCCCAATGGACACACTGATTTCTTTATGATTACGCGTTCAGATCTGATACAACTTGTTCTTGTGTCACATCTGCTGTTTCATCATTTACTCTTTCAATATCTGCACCGATTGCTGCAAGCTTCTGGTGGAAGTTCACATAACCACGATCGATATGCTTCAACTCAGTGACACGTGTATGACCTTCTGCTACTAATCCAGCAAGTACAAGTGCTGCTCCTGCTCTTAAATCAGTCGCTGACACTTCAGCACCTTGAAGTTGAACCGGCCCGTTGATAATGACAGAGCGACCCTCAATTTTAATATCACCATTCATACGGCGGAATTCTTCTGCATGCATAAAGCGGTTTTCAAATACCGTTTCTGTGATCATGCTTGTTCCGTTCGCACGAAGCAATAGCGCCATCATCTGAGATTGCATATCCGTTGGGAAACCAGGATGTGGCATTGTTTTTAGATCGATTGGCTTGAGCTCAGATGGTCCAATGACTCTTAAACCTTCTTCTTCTTCAATGATCTGAATACCCATTTCTTCCATTTTTGCTACAAGTGATGTCATGTGCTCCGGCACTGCGCCTTTCACAAGAACATTTCCTTCTGTAATGGCTGCTGCCACCATGAAAGTACCTGCTTCAATTCTGTCAGGGATGATGTTGTGTTTTGCACCGTGAAGTGTTTCCACACCTTCGATTTTGATTGTACCAGTACCAGCTCCGCGAACCTTACCACCCATGGCATTGATGTAGTTTGCCAAATCAACAATTTCAGGTTCTTTTGCTACGTTTTCTAAAATCGTTGTTCCTTCAGCTAATGCTGCTGCCATAATGATGTTTTCAGTTGCGCCAACACTTGGGAAATCCAAATAGATTTTCGCACCTTTTAAACGGCCTTTAACTTCAGCCTCGATGAAACCATTTCCTACTTGAATTTTAGCTCCCATTGCTTCAAAGCCTTTTAAATGCTGGTCAATTGGTCTTGAACCAATCGCACACCCTCCAGGTAATGCAACTCTTGCATGACCTGTTCTTGCTAAAAGTGGTCCCATGACGAGCACAGACGCTCGCATTTTACGGACATACTCAAACGGAGCCTCAGTTTCTAGTGCATGAGATGCATCCACTGATACTTCGTTATTTTCAAAATGTACTTCTGCTCCTAAATGACGTAACACTTCATTGATTGTATATACATCGGAGAGCGTAGGTACATCACAAATTACGCTTTTTTCTGTACTTGCTAACAAAGATGCAGCGATAACTGGTAAAACGGCATTTTTTGCTCCTTCTACTTTAACTGTGCCGTTTAACTTTTGACCGCCGCGGACGATGATTTTTTCCAAGGTCTTCCCCTCCGCGTCCCAAATTCTCTATATTAATATTCAGTCGTTACGATTGGTGTGCCAACCGTAATCGTATGATTTTCGTTCATTTCCGAACTTCTGATGGCAATTTGAACATTCATTTTATCATTTGAAGTCATAATGAACTGTTCCCACTTATCTGTGTAAGCGGAAAGCGACACAAAATTAGACTCAACGAGATACTCAACTGGTTTTGCTTGAAATTCATTTGCTAACATTTCAGCTTTTTTTTGCAAAACAACATCCATCATACCATTTACATGACCATCGAGACAAGTAAAAATTACAAATTTCTCTTGTAATATGCTTTTTGCATGACGTACGAACTGATCATATGTATGCTCCCAGGTATTCAGTGGGCGAGCACCTTTTTGCTCATATAATAAATACGACTTTTGATTGGATTTTGTGTCGGTCTTCACGAGTAAAATTTTCGATAATGTATCATTTTTTTCATCTTTGTAAATTCCTGTGACTTTGGTGACATGTTCTTCTTCTTTTTCGGTCCACTCATACTGTCGTAGTTCGTCTTTGAAACGTTTCACTTTTTTTGAAAATTGTTCGGATGAAATGTCTACATTTGTTTTGGCGTGAAGAGTCCATCCATCTACTTCAATTTGCTGGTTTTTTAGACCTTCTGCTATTTGGACGAGCGGAGAAGATTCTTCCGCACGAACACCTTGAATCATCAGAACAAAAAAAAGAATAAACGCAAATAATGGCCAACCTTTTACATACTTTCTCACTTGTCATTCCCCCTTGCTACAAGTGTTGCCGCAAGGAGGTCTATGCATACGTGGAAAAGTCATCAAAGGCCATACTTTTGACACTTCTTTTTAAGTTCCCGCATAAGGCAGTGACCAAACCTTTTACGTTAGAACATATAAGGTATTTGTCTGGAGAAATTTAAGTAATCAAGGAAGAAATTGCTGACTGCAGATGCAATAGCAATGGTAATGAGCATCATCAGCAATCTTGCCTGAATGATTTTCCCTTTTTTAATCAGTGGGTCAATATTTACGGCAAGCAATGCCCACCATGTAACCGCAATAAAAAACAGGTGGATCACGATACTAACAATTGCTTGTTGTCCTACGTCTTCCATACAGTTGAATCCTCCTTTTATTTATTTCTGTAAAGGAAAACTCCCTTTCATTATATCCTCGAAAATCGGAAAGATGAATCATTTGGAAAAAAGAGCTACATTTAGAGTAAATCCCCTCTTATCCTGGTACCAAGGAGATGATATACTGCGTGTGGAAGGAGCTGAACATATTGAAAGATTCTTTTCCTGACTTTGTTGATTTGTACGGAGAACTGGTTCCCTCATTTGATCATGAATGGGAGGCCATTGCTTTCTACTTTGATTATAGACAGACACAGCTAGAAGAATTAGCGCAATTGTGTCATTTTCATAACATTTCTTTGGATTACTCTGAGGAAAGCCTGAATCAGTTAGAATCACTTTACTTTGATGCATTTACCAAGCAGCTGTTTGCCGAGTGGAAAATGCCAATAGATGCATTAGAAGCGATGATGAGTGTGTATATGGGAGAGGTTGTTCTTCGTCATCATTCAGATGCTGACTGGGTGGTACGGCCTTATATGGACTCTCCACATCAATATACGCTGGGTTTGCGACGGCACAATAAAACGTGGCATAGTACGCAGTTTTGCGAGCACTTATATCTTGAAAAACAGGATTCTCATCCATATGTGTCAATGTACCAATCCCTCATGTCACTTTAAAAAAATCCTTCTTATCATTGTGATAAGAAGGATTTTCTGTTTTATTTCCCTGCTACATTTAAACGGTTTAACGCCCGTTTTAATGCGAGTTCCGCCCGGCGTATATCACTTTCATTCGGGTGGTTCAAATGCTCTTCAGCACGCTGTTTCGCTGATTTAGCACGATCGACATCAACTTTATCTGATGTTTCAGCGGCCTGAGCAAGAATGGTTACTTGTTCAGGGCGAACTTCAACAAATCCACCACTTACTGCAACCAATTCAGTTGATCCACTATGTTTTAAGCGAACTGCACCGATTTTTAGCGGAGCAACCATTGGAACGTGGCCAGCTAAAATACCAAGCTCACCGCTTTCTGCTCTGACACTGACCATTTCCACATCCGCTTGATACACTGGGCCGTCGGGAGTAACGATATTGACTTGAACGGTCTTCATGCTTTTACCCTCCTAAGGACCAGATTAGGCCTCTACACCCATCTCTTTGGCTTTTTCAACCACTTCTTCAATGCGTCCAACTAAGCGGAATGCATCTTCTGGAAGGTGATCGTATTTACCAGATAAGATTTCCTTGAAGCCTTTAACAGTTTCCTTCAATGGCACGTAAGAACCTTTTTGGCCAGTGAACTGCTCTGCTACGTGGAAGTTTTGAGATAGGAAGAATTGAACACGACGCGCTCTGTGTACCACAAGCTTATCGTCCTCTGATAATTCATCCATACCTAAAATGGCAATGATATCTTGTAGTTCTTTATAACGCTGCAATGTTTGCTGCACTTCACGCGCAATGGCATAGTGCTCCTCGCCAACGACCTCAGGTGCAAGTGCACGAGATGTTGAAGCAAGAGGATCAACCGCTGGGTAAATACCCATTTCAGTCAGCTTACGCTCAAGGTTTGTCGTTGCATCAAGGTGAGCGAACGTTGTTGCTGGAGCTGGATCCGTATAGTCATCCGCAGGTACATAGATCGCTTGAATCGATGTAACCGATCCTACGTTTGTAGACGTGATACGCTCTTGCAGCTGACCCATTTCTGTTGCAAGTGTCGGCTGATAACCTACCGCTGAAGGCATACGTCCAAGAAGGGCTGATACTTCAGAACCTGCTTGTGTAAAACGATAGATGTTATCGATGAAGAACAATACGTCTTGACCTAGTTCATCACGGAAATGCTCTGCCATTGTCAAACCAGTTAGGGCAACACGCATACGTGCACCTGGTGGCTCGTTCATTTGACCGAAGACCATGGCTGTTTTTTCGATAACGCCAGAATCTTTCATTTCGTAGTAAAGGTCGTTTCCTTCACGTGTACGCTCTCCAACACCAGCGAATACAGAAATACCGCCATGTTCTTGTGCGATGTTGTTGATCAATTCTTGAATCAGAACGGTTTTACCTACACCGGCTCCACCGAATAGACCGATCTTTCCGCCCTTGATGTAAGGAGCAAGAAGGTCAACAACTTTAATACCCGTTTCAAGAATTTCAACTTCTGTAGAAAGTTGATCAAAAGAAGGCGCTTGTCTGTGGATTGGATCTCTTTGAGCTTCCACACCAAGTGGCTCATCTAAGTCAATATTATCTCCCAGTACGTTGAATACACGTCCAAGTGTTACGTTACCAACTGGTACTGAAATTGGTTTTCCAAGGTCTACAGCTTCCATACCGCGCTTCACACCATCTGTTGATGCCATTGCGATGGTTCTGACTGTATTATCACCTAAATGTAGTGCTACTTCTAAAGTTAAGTCGATCGTAACTTCACTTTCACTTTCCGCTTTATGCGAAACTCTGATCGCATTATAAATCTCAGGCAAGTGACCGTCTTCAAAATGAACGTCTACGACTGGTCCCATGATCTGACTGATGCGTCCTGTTTTCATTGCATTCCCTCCTGACAATTATTTCTATTCTAAGGCAGCTGCTCCGCCGACAATTTCTGTAATCTCTTGTGTAATCGCTGCTTGACGAGCACGGTTGTAAGAGAGTGTCAGGCTGTCGATCAATTCCTTTGCGTTGTCTGTTGCACTCTTCATTGCTGTCATCCTTGCAGCATGTTCACTTGCTTTACTGTCAAGAAGCGCACCGAAAATCAAACTCTCTGCATATTGAGGAAGGAGAACTTCAAGAATTTCTTCTTCAGAAGGCTCAAACTCATAAGATGCGGAACGTTTATTGGGTGTCGCTGCGGCCGAAATGTCCGTTAGCGGCAATAATTTCTTCTCTGTTACTTCTTGTGAAATGGCACTGACAAAGTGGTTGTAGAACATGTAAAGTTCGTCAAACGCTTCATCAGAGAACATTTGAACTGTACTGCTTGCTAATTCTTTAATATCAGCAAACGCTACTTCATCTCCAAGCCCTGTGACTTCAGAAATAACTGGAATACCGCGCTTTTTGAAGAAGTCGCGTCCGATTTTACCAATCACAATCACCGTATATTCATCAGCGGATTGATGACGAGATTGAATGGTTTGGTAAGCGGCACGCAAAATCGAGCTGTTAAAAGGTCCTGCAAGTCCTCGATCAGATGTAATGACGAGATACCCTGCTTTCTTGACAGGTCTTGAAAGAAGCATTGGGTGCTTAGCACTTGTTCCAGTTGCGATTGCAGCAACGACTTCCTGGATTTTCTCCATGTAAGGAACAAAAGACTTCGCATTGTTTTCAGCACGATTCAGTTTCGCAGCTGATACCATTTGCATCGCTTTTGTGATCTGACTCGATTTTTTCGTTGACGTGATCCTTGACTTTATATCGCGTAATGAGGCCAAAGATTTCACCACCTTTTTTCAGGAATCCGTGTTCATTTACGTGAAAAGAGAGAAAAAGAGAATCTTTTTCTCTCGGAAAGATTACTAATTAGTTGCTTGGTGCAAACGTACGTTTAAAGCCTTCGATTGCTGTATTCCACTCTTCATCAGCAGGCATGTTTCCTGTTTGAGAGATCGTGTCAAACAAGTCTTTATGGTTTTCTTCAATGTACATGAATAACTCAGCTTCGAAACGTTTGACATCAGCAATCGCGACATCGTCCAAGTATCCTCTTGTAAGTGCATAAAGAATCGCTACTTGTTTTTCAACTTTAAGCGGTTTGTTCAAGTCTTGTTTTAAGACTTCAACTGTTCTAGCACCACGGTTTAATTTTGCTTGAGTCGCTTGGTCTAGATCAGATCCAAATTGAGCGAATGCTTCAAGCTCACGATAAGAAGCAAGATCCAGACGAAGTGTACCTGCTACCTTTTTCATCGCTTTGATTTGTGCAGAACCACCTACACGGGATACAGACAATCCTGCGTTTACAGCTGGACGTACGCCTGAGAAGAAGAGGTCAGATTGTAAGAAAATCTGTCCATCTGTGATTGAAATAACGTTTGTTGGGATATATGCAGAGATATCGCCAGCTTGCGTTTCTACGAAAGGCAATGCTGTGATAGAACCGCCACCCTTTTCGTCACTAAGCTTCGCTGCACGCTCTAATAAACGAGAGTGAAGATAGAAAACATCACCAGGGAATGCCTCACGACCTGGAGGACGACGAAGCAATAATGAAAGCTCACGGTAAGCTGCCGCTTGTTTAGAAAGGTCATCATATACAACAAGTACGTGCTTGCCGTTATACATGAATTCCTCACCCATCGTTACACCTGCATAAGGAGCAAGGTATAGTAGCGGAGCTGGCTGTGATGCAGAAGCTGTGACTACAATTGTGTAATCAAGCGCACCATGCTTACGAAGTGTTTCAACAACACCACGAACCGTTGATTCCTTTTGTCCGATCGCTACATAAATACAGATCATGTCTTGATCTTTTTGGTTTAGGATCGTATCAATTGCAACAGATGTTTTACCTGTTTGACGGTCACCAATGATCAATTCACGCTGTCCACGTCCGATTGGAATCAAGGCATCAATTGCTTTAATCCCTGTTTGAAGCGGCTCATGTACAGATTTACGATCCATCACGCCTGGTGCTTCACTTTCGATTGGACGAGTTTTGCTTGTTAAAATTGGACCTAGTCCATCAACAGGCTGACCAAGTGGGTTCACAATACGTCCGATTAACTCTTCACCTACTGGAACCTCCATGATACGACCTGTACGTTTTACATCATCACCTTCGCGGATATCTTTGTAAGGTCCTAAAATAACGATACCTACGTTAGACTCCTCAAGGTTTTGAGCCATACCCATTACACCGTTAGAGAACTCAACCAGCTCTCCTGCCATAATGTTGTCAAGGCCATGTACACGCGCGATACCGTCCCCTACTTGAATGACTGTACCGACATCTTTTACTTCAATTTCAGATTGATAGTTTTGGATTTGCTGCTTTATCAGCGCGCTAATCTCTTCAGCTTTGATACTCACTAAGGTTTCACCCCTTCTAACGATTTTCGCCTGCAAGCTGACGTTCAATGCGGGAAAGCTTTCCGCTGACACTGCCGTCATAAATGCGGTTTCCGATACGGATTTTCACTCCGCCTATTAGATCCTTGTCAATCACATTTTCAACACGCAGTGATGTGACTCCGGCTTTTTTGGCAAATACTTCAGATAAAGATTGAATTTCAGCGCCGCTCAGCGGTTTCACTGAATACACGACCGCATCGTCTATTTGTTTCGTGCGGTTTGCCAGTTTCACAAACTCAGACGTCATTTCAGAGAAAATATTCGTGCGCCCGCGGTCAATTAATAAATACATTGTGTGCAATACATGTGTCGAAACACCTTTGAAAGCTTCTGCAATCAAATGTTTCTTTTTGTCTGCCGTAATCTTTGGATGAACAAGAAAGTCATTCAATTCTTGGTCAGCCTTTAGAACTTTTTTGATCTCATTCAGCTCTTTTTCAGTTTCGTCTACTGCCGAAGAAGCAAGAACGATGTCAAAAAGAGCAGAAGCGTAACGCTTAGAGACAATAGTCACGCTCATCGGCTTTCGCCTGCCTCTTTAAGATACTCTTGAATCAATTTCTCTTGTGCTTGCTCATCAAGTTCTCTTTCAATCACTTTAGATGCAATAAGTACAGATAGTGATGCAACCTGCTCGCGCAGTGCAGCCACAGCTTGTTCTTTTTCTTTCACGATTTCAGTTCTAGCAGACTCTTTCAAGCGCTCTGACTCTTGACGTGCTGCTTGAATGATCTCTTCTTTTTGCTTCTCACCAATCTTTTTCGCATTTTCGATGAGTGTATGTGATTCTTCGCGTGCTTCTTTCAATAAGACACGTTGTTCTTCAAGAAGCTTTTCAGCTTGAACGTGCTTTTGTTCAGCACTTGAAATTTCATTTCCTATATAATCTTCACGCTGTTTCATAATCCCTAATAAAGGCTTAAGCGCAAATTTCTTTAAAAGTGCAAGCAAGATGAGCAAACTTAAAAGTTGGAAAATCATATCTCCACCTGTAAATACACCAGTACTTGCTCCTAGTACCATTGGTAACTGTGACATATTTGTTAGGCAACTCCCTTCCTAAAGTTAATTGTTAAGAAACCATAAAACATAAAGGAATGGCGAAGGTTCTGTCTAGAATGATCTTCGCCATTTCGTCTCATATAGTCTATAGTGCAGTTCTTAACACATTAACCAAAGAATGCAAGGAATGCGATAACTACTGCGATGATCGGAACGGCCTCAACTAATGCAACCCCGATGAACATAACTGTTCTTAACTCTCTTCCAGCTTCTGGTTGACGAGCAATACCTTCTACTGTTCTTGAAACGATTAAACCGTTACCAATACCTGCACCTAGTGCTGCTAAACCAATTGCAATTGCTGCTGCTAAAATATTCATTTATAAAGCTCCTCCTTTAATTTACGTCCACATAAGGACAAGAAAATTTTAAAATTAATGTTCGTCGCTGACTTTATGAGAAATGTACACCATTGTCAGCATAGTGAAAATGAATGCTTGGATGGCTCCAATAAACAGACTGAAACCTTGCCAAGCAAGCATTGGCACAATCGCACCAATTGTTCCGACGATGCCAAGCCCAATATTTTGAGCATAAAAATTCGTGGATAATCCTGCAATTAGACCAAGCAAGATTTCCCCGGCGAAAATATTACCATAAAGACGCAAACCGAGCGTTAGCGTGTTTGCAAATTCTTCAATAATCTTAAGCGGGAATAGAAATGGAATAGGCGCGAGGAAACCTTTTACATAATTCTTCATTCCTCTATGTTTAATCCCATAGTAATGAGACAGACCCACAACAGTAATCGCTAGAGTGAGTGTAATGCCTGGATCAGCAGTAGGTGATTTCCACCAAAGCTCATTTCCAATAGTAATGGCAAATGGTAAACCAAGCATATTAGAGACAAATATGTACATAAGCAATGTGACGCCAAGTGCAATAAAAGGAGCACCTGTCTTCATGTCCATCGAGCTTCCAATAATATTACGGACGAAATCAACAACCCATTCCATAAAGTTTTGTGCCTTGGTTGGACGGATTGCCAATGTACGTGTAGTAAGAACTGCAATGAGAAAAACGATGATGCTGGCTACAGTAATCATAAGAACATTGGACATATTAAATGTTAATCCTAGAAATTCTTCTGTTCTTGCACCGTGGTTCAAAGAGTATTCACCTCTCTTCCGTTGTAGAGCGTTTAAGCTGAATGAAGGAATCTATCATAATGACAGGATAAATTGTCATTAATCCAAAAACAATACCTACCAGATGAACATATTCTGGGTAACGCCAAGCAATGGCAACTGCGATAAGTCCGTTGCACCATCTTGCCGCACTTCCTAGAGATCGCACAGGTTTACCTGTTTCAATGGAGTGATCAAAAGCATTCATTCTTCGAATCACAAGCAGTAAATTAAAAAAACTGAATAACGTGCCGATAATTAAACCAAGAAATATTGTTTTATAACTTGGCAATGCATAACCTAAAACAAATGCAGCCAAGATATATAACAAATATTTACTTTGCCTACGAAAAATAAGGTTTGGCTCATCCATCAAATATCTATCTCCTGATGAAGAATTTTGTGAAAAAAGTCAATAAATGGTGATTAAATCCATAGAAAAGACATTTGTTTTTACGCCGTTCTATTCAGAAAAACAAATCACCAAGAAACTGATTGTGCAATCAGACTTGACATCTTAAAATTTATGGGGTTCTGCTTCATTAGCTGGTATGAACCCATTTTTTTCGGGGTTTTTTAGGATTCATATTGAGGATTGATAGAGTGCTATAGGCTATGAAAACCTTACCATAATACCCTCGTTTAGCATACAATAGGCTCTATGATGTGTCAATCAGTTGAAAGTTAAAAAACTTTTCTATAAATATTGGCGCACACAGAATGTTCACATTTTCAACATAATTGTATAAAAATATCACAAAGCACTCGAGAAATATGAGAATTCCCAAGGTTCATAACAGGACTCCCTATGACGAACGTCCTTTAAAAATTTAAATAAGAGCATTTTTTAAAACCAAGAAGTCAAGTACATGATATGTACATGACTTCTTTGTTAATTATTTCGTTCCATACATACGGTCACCAGCATCACCAAGGCCTGGGATAATGTAACCTTTTTCGTTTAATTTCTCATCTAATGCTGCAATGTAGATATCAACGTCAGGATGATGCTTTTGCATTTCTTCTACACCTTCAGGAGCAGCAATCAGACACATGAAGCGAATGTTTTTTGCCCCGCGTTTTTTCAAGCTGTTCAATGCTTCGACTGCTGAACCTCCAGTTGCAAGCATTGGATCTACTACGATAAATTCACGCTCTTCCACATCAGATGGAAGCTTCACATAATATTCAACAGGCTTTAATGTTTTCGGATCACGGTATAAACCGACATGTCCCACTTTAGCAGCTGGAATGAGTTTCAAAATCCCGTCCACCATTCCAAGACCTGCTCTTAAAATTGGCACAACACCGAGTTTCTTCCCTGAGATCACGTTTGATTTCGCTACTTGTACAGGTGTTTCTACATCTACCTCTTCAAGCGGTAAATCTCTTGTGATTTCAAATGCCATTAATGTTGCGACTTCATCCACTAGCTCTCTAAATTCTTTTGTTCCTGTATGAACGTCACGAATATATGTAAGTTTGTGTTGAATAAGCGGGTGATCAAATACATAAACCTTTGCCATTGCTTGCTACAACTCCTTTTCTGTCATCTTCCGGTGAACTTTGCACACTTCCTACAATTCTACATAAAAAGACATCATCTTTCAATATGATTCGCAAATCCTACAAAAAAAACCCACATGCCAAAAATAGGCAAATGGGTCTGCTTTTAATAATCTAATTCGTTATATAGAGGGAAGCGGGCAGTTAGATCAGATACACGCTTTTTCGCTTCTTCTAATTTCGCTTCATCTTCATGATGTTTTAGAGCAAGCGCAATAATGGAACCTACTTCTTTCATCGCCTCTTGATCGAAACCGCGGCTTGTCACTGCTGCTGTACCAACACGTACACCACTTGTGACAAAAGGTTTTTCTGGATCATAAGGAATCGCATTTTTGTTCACTGTAATACCGATTTCATCAAGAACATTTTCTGCAATTTTTCCTGTAATGCCAAGAGAACGCAAGTCGATAAGAACAAGATGGTTATCCGTTCCACCGGACACAAGCTGAATATCTTCAGATAAAAGGGTTTCAGCTAGCTGCTTTGCATTGTCAATGACGTTTTGTGCATACGTTTTAAAATCTCCGTTCAATACTTCACCGAAAGAAACAGCTTTTGCAGAGATGACATGCATCAGTGGTCCACCTTGAATACCAGGGAAGATCGATTTGTCGATCTTTTTACCAAACTCTTCACGGCATAAAATCATTCCGCCGCGAGGTCCACGCAATGTTTTGTGAGTTGTCGTTGTCACAAAATCTGCATAAGGAACTGGATTTGGATGAAGACCTACTGCAACAAGACCTGCAATGTGAGCCATGTCGACCATAAAGTAAGCACCGACTTCATCCGCAATCTCACGGAACTTTTTGAAATCAATTTGACGTGGGTATGCACTTGCACCCGCAACAATTAGCTTTGGTTTATGTTCACGTGCTTTTTCAAGTACATCTTGATAGTCGATATGCTGCGTTTCTTTATCAACACCATATTCTACAAAGTTGTACTGTACACCACTAAAGTTAACAGGGCTTCCGTGTGTTAAATGCCCGCCATGTGATAAGTTCATACCTAGCACTGTATCGCCATGCTCAAGAATGGTAAAGTATACGGCCATGTTCGCTTGAGCACCTGAGTGAGGCTGTACGTTCACATACTCAGCGCCAAAAATTTCTTTTGCGCGGTCACGTGCGATATCTTCTACAACGTCTACATGTTCACAACCGCCATAGTAGCGTTTACCAGGGTAGCCCTCTGCATATTTGTTTGTTAATACAGAGCCCTGCGCTTCCATGACTGCTTCGCTTACAAAGTTTTCTGATGCAATTAATTCAATTTTGTCTTGCTGGCGTTTCCGCTCTAGTTGAATTGCCTTGAATACTTGTGCGTCTTGCTCAGGTAAATGTTTCATCAGCGAAATCCTCTCCAATCTATTTCCATTCGATGTTTTCACCATCTCATTGTACACGGTTTTTGAGTGAAATGTAAAAGTTTTTTTGGGAAATTGACTTCTTTTTTTGCGAAAAACCGAATGTTCAAGTGGTGAAGCGCCTTCATCATTCAACATTATATTAGAAATATATCTAAGCTAAGATCTTGTATAAACCGCTCGTTCTCCGCCAATCAGCTTCGGACGCGTTTTCGCAAACGTCACATGTGCATGTCCTAATTGATGACGACTAAGGCGAACAGGTACAGCGACTCTCTTTAGATGCATCCCAATTAATGTATCACCGATATCGATTCCAGCATGCGCCTCGATGGATTCAACTAACACAGGATGTTCCATGTGCTGATACGCATGAGCCGCCATCGAACCACCCGCCTTTCGGACAGGTACTGCCGCCACAATCTCTAGGTTAAGCCGGAAAGCCACTTCTTCTTCCACAACAAGAGCACGATTCAAATGCTCACAGCACTGGAAAGCGAGGTCAATACCGGTCTCTCGTCTTAGCTGATCCAATTCTTGATAAATGGACGCAGCTATTTGCTCATTTCCTGCTGTCCCAATATGCTCACCAGCCACTTCTGATGTACTGCAGCCGATCACTAAGATTTGCCCAGCACGCAGTTCGACCATTTGATGAAACTCTTTTAACATTTCAAGCCAATCTTGACCAATGTTCATGTTAAGCGCTCCTTATAGGTGCTTTTCTTCGTAATCAGCAATCTTACCAATCCGTACAGCATGTCGTCCTGCCGTAAATTCTGTTGTCAGCCAAATATGTGCAATCTCACGTGCTAATCCAGGTCCAATGACTCGTTCTCCCATTGCAAGGACGTTTGTATCATTATGTTCTCTAGTCGCTTTCGCACTAAATGTATCATGCGCCAGCGCACAGCGAATTCCTTTTACTTTGTTTGCCGAGATACTCATACCGATGCCTGTCCCGCAAATTAAAATGCCGCGGTCAACTTCTCCGTTTACCACCATATTGGCTACAGGAAAAGCATAATCTGGGTAGTCTACAGAACCTGATCCACATTCACAACCCATATCAATGTATTCAATCTTCAATTCATCCATCAGTTGTTTGATTTCTTCACGAATATTCGTTCCGCCGTGATCGGATGCAATAGCTACTTTCATCGGGCAATTCCTCCTAAGGGTGAGTTGATCTGTTAAGCCTTACATTTATTTTTTATTTACAGTTATATTTTAACCTCTGCTTAGTCATTTGCAAACAAAAGCAGAAAAACCGTTGTTGCAACGGTTTTACAGGTTGTCCATTATGAGGATGTCCGATCCTTTTTCAATTTCTCAGCCAGCTGATGGAGCAATGCTTCAAGTTCATCACGTGTTTCCTGATAAACAGACAGGCTTCCTCCAAATGGATCGGAAACATCGCCTTCTGTTCCTGTCGCGAATTCCTTTAGAGTGAAGATCTTGTCTTTTACATGTGCATATTGCTCCATAATCAACTGTTTATGCTGCATGGTCATGGTGAAAACGTAATCAGCTTCTCGCAGAAGATCCTCTGTCAGTTTTGCTGAAGAGTGATTCAGCGGAATGCTTTTCTCAAATAACGCTTCGACCGCTTGAGGAGAAGCCTTCCCAGCATCTGAGGCAAAAATGCCCGCTGATTTAACAGTGACCTCTAAACCTTTATCATGTGCAATTGAAGCAAAAAGGGCTTGAGCCATCGGACTTCTGCATGTATTTCCCGTACAAACAAATAAGATTTTCATCTTTCGCCCTCCTTTTCTTCTATTATATAGCATTTCATTCTACATGTTATGTAAGGAGACTGACTAGAGCGGAAATAATAATTTGATACCAAAGGCTAGTAAAATGATTCCGCCAAGCGCCCCGCTATATGATCCCACCCATGATCGAACCTGTTTACCGAGTAATAATCCAAGCCATGTGAGGATCATACTAAAAAAACCAAACAATAAAATGGTCATCCACACGCGAGAACCGTAAATTCCGAGGCTTAAACCAACGGAAAAACTATCTAAGCTGACACTTGTTGCAAAAAGAACAAGACCAGTGCCCACAGGTGCGATAAATGGTTTATCTTCTTTGCGAATAGAGGCAATGATCATTTGCAGCCCGAGCACCAAAAGCAGCGCCCCGCCGATATAGGTGGCAAGGAGACCGAGCCAGCCTGATAAGAGCTGACCTGTTAACATGCCAAAAAGCGGCATAAACATATGAAATATCCCAATGACAAGTCCAATATAAATGATCTGGCGGAACCTCAGCTGAATCATTCCCATGCCAAATCCAACCGAAAAAGCATCCATCCCCAGTGCAAAAGCCATGATGCTGAGCGTCAGCAATTCGCCAGCTAGTTCGTACATGTAAATCCCCCTTGGACACACATTCTCCTTTAACCTATGTTTGTCCAAGAAGGGTTAGAACTATTTGAATGAAGAGAGGATTCGGCCTCCTGCCGCTTTTTGCAGACGGTTCATAATTGCTGAACCAACCCCCTGTTCTGAAAAGGCTTCTGAAACAATAACATCTACATCTGTCTCATCAAATTGTCTCAGTACACGATATAAGTTCGCCGCTATCGTTTCAGGTTTTTCTCTCCATCCACAGCTGAAAACAACATCTGCCGCAAACAACGATTTCTTTTCTTCTGTTGTCAGCACACCAACTTTTAAACCTGCTGCTTGGTATGTTTGAATGTGAAGCTGCATCTCTTCATCACTTCCAAAAAAGAGGTACATTTTAGCTTCAGGGGCATAGTGTGTGTATTTCATCCCTGGCGATACAGGCGCCTCGTCCTTTTTTGTCAGCCCTGGGTCAATACTGACCGTTCCTACTACCTCTTCTAAAGCTTCTTTTGTAATTCCGCCCGGCCTTAGGATGACTGGAATCTCGTCGACACAGGATACAACCGTTGACTCAACGCCAATACCAGTTGAACCACCATCGACAATCCCAGCGATTCTTCCATCGAGATCACTCGCTACATGGTCAGCTTGTGTTGGTGATGGTTTGCCTGAACGGTTGGCACTTGGTGCGGCAATCGGCAGGCCAGCCGTTCGGATAAGCTCCAGCGCAATCGGATGGTCAGGCATTCTCACACCGACCGTGGATAAACCTGCCGTGACCTGCTTTGATAAAGCGCCCGGCTTACACGGAAGAACAATGGTTAAAGCACCCGGCCAAAAGGCATCCATCAATGCCTTTGCTTTTTCGCTTTCTATTTGTGCAAATTCATGAAGCTGCTCAATCTCCGCAATGTGGACAATCAATGGATTATCACTTGGACGCCCTTTCGCTTCATATATTTTCATGACAGCTTCTGTGTCTTTCGCATTAGCCCCTAGTCCATACACTGTCTCTGTCGGAAAAGCGACCACTTCGTTTTGCTGCAATAACAACGCTGCCTGTTCAATTTGTGGATAGTATGTGGATAAATCCTTTTCTAAATCCACAGACCACCTTTTTGTATTTAACATCATACAAACTCCTTTTAAAAAAGATAAAACTGTTGATATATCTCAATTATCCTTTTGAAAGTATAAAAGATGATGATCAATAAAACAAGCGTTGTCCACAATTTGTGGATAACGCTTGTTTAACAGTGGATAAGTATGTGTATAAGTTCAATATATTGTGATTAACTGGCTTTTTTTTGAAGAACCACAGCCTGTTCTTTCGCTAAGATCTCTTTTGCATGTGCAGATACCCACATGCTTTCTGGAATATCCTCTAAAGCCGTGAAGCCCATCAATGCCAAAAAGTCATGCGAAGAGGAGTGGTTGGCAACGACATAAAACGTATCCACACCTATTTTCCCTCCGAGCGTTTGAACACTTTGGAACAAAGACACGATGTGTCCTTGACCTAGTTTATCTGATATGACAAGAGACCGGAGCAAGCCCTCTTGTTCACTAAGCTGTTCAAGACCTAAACACCCTGCCAGCTGACCTTCTGCATCTTCCATGACAACAAATGTCGTACGCTCTGCAAGCGTGACGCCGCCTTTCGCTTGTCCTTTTTCAAGAAAAGCATTGATCGCTGGGGCATCTTCTTCTGTGGCTATTCTTAATTGATAAAACATGCTTTCACCTCTTTTTGATCTCTTACTTCAACTCTATGAGGCAAAAACAGATTTATACCTTTTTTAGGAGAAAAGACTAGAGACCCATTCGAATAAAAAGAATTTCACTTCACCCTTCTCTTCTTTCTCGTCTTTGACCACTTCATTCACAGATTCATCTGTTTGCTGCGCTGTCACTTCGGAATCCTCATCCCCCTCTGGCGACGCGATGGCTTCTCCATTTGAAAAATCGATAAAGCAGAGCGGCGGGAATAACACACACCACCAATTGGCTCCATCCCCTTCTCCAAGCGTAATTAAAATGGCTTCATATTTCCCTGCAGGATAGACGAAATTTCCATAGAGCTTTGTTGGAAATGAGGCTTTTTGAAAACTGACTGATACGGATTGATCAATGTGCTGCTCCTTCAATTTCGCTTTGGCAATGCGATTGATTTCTGGCAGCTTGGACCGAATCACACGTCTTGCTTCTTCGATGGATGTAAGGTCTTTGACCCATTCTGTCATATTAGCATTGACTTCGTCTCGAATGCTTCTTTTCACATCCTGATCTGCTGAACGATCACTATTTGCTAAAATGCGTAATCGAATGGCTTCCTCTGGTATCACAACAGGCTGATTTGCAGAAGCAGCCGCTGTCTCCTCTCTGCCAAGGTTTGCAAAAGCACCGCATAATAATAGAAACATATAAAGACAAATCATCATTTTACTTTTAAACATGATGTGTTTCCCCCACTTTTTCTCTTCGCTACAAACATTGTGTCCAGGAAACCCATCTCATAAACAGGAAAAATGATTTTTTTAATAGATTATGAGTCAAATGAAAAAAACCGTTCCATTAAGAACGGCTTTGGAGTGAGGATTGGTAATCGGAAGGGTACAGTCTTCCATCCCAATCTCGGCTGATTTTTAACCCTGCATCTGTTTTGATGACAGTCATTGCTCCTTTTTTCTTGATTTCTTTTTTGACTTTTCCGTTTTGATTAATAAATTGAATTATCATTTCATAGTTAAATTCAATTCTGTCATCGCTTTCATCTGAAGGCGTAAACGTAATTTTCTTCAGCTTAATTTGACAATCTTGATCCTTTGCTGCTTCTAACACGCTTGGGAACATGCTGTCTTGTGTATATTCTTGATATTCATGCTCGGTTAAATAAGACTTCAGCTTCTCCTTCATATCAGTTAGGTCATCTGTTCGATTCACTGTGTATTGTGCTTTTTTATAGCTTTCTCCAAATGCTGCTGCTTCTTTTTTAAAGCTCGGTTTGCCACAAGCACTCACAATCAATAGTACACTGACGATGACCAACACCATCGCATACCTTCTGTTCACACCATTCGCTCCTTCAAAACAAATTTATGTAAAAAAATCATGATCAGAATGTTCATTCTTCTATATATACGTTTCTCTTTTACCATAAGTTTCATCTTTACATAATAAAATAGTCCGACTTTATTCAGCCGGACTTTCCGTTTTGAATGTGTGCGCAAACAGCTCGGTCTTTCCCATTAATATCCTTGACGATGCGGACATCTGCCGCGGGAAATGACTGCAAGAGAAGTGCTTTTACATCTTGCCCTTGCGTATGTCCAATTTCAAAGACAACGACCGCCTGTTTATGAAGTACATGGTGAAGATCACGAATGAGACGCTTATAAAACCACAGACCATCACGTCCATCTGTCAGCGCATTTACTGGTTCATGCTTCGTAACCACCTCTGACAAGCTGTCCATTTCTTCTGCCGCAATATAAGGTGGGTTGGAAATAAACAGATCCACTTTGATGCCCTGATCTTTGATAGGTTCGAGTAAGTCCCCTTGTAAAAAATGGACGTCTGCACCTAGCGCTTGTTGATTCCGCTTTGCTACCGCAAGTGCTTCATGTGAAATATCCGTTGCTGTGACAGATAGTGTTTCTTTTTCAAGAGCGAGCGTAATCGCAATTGCCCCGCTTCCGGTGCCAACGTCTACTGCTTTGAGCGGCTGATCGTGCGGGAAGATGTCACTCATCAAATTCAGCGCCGCCAAAACGACCTCTTCCGTTTCAGGGCGAGGAATGAGAACATGTTTGTTCACCTCGAATGGACGGCCGTAAAAGAATTCAATACCTGTTAGATGCTGAACAGGCACGCCTTTCTTGTGCTGCGTGACAAACTCGCTGAACAACCGATCTTGCTCCTCTGGCAGCTGATCATGAAAACATGCAAGAAGTTCACTTCTGCTTAGGCCCAGTACATGCATCAAAAGGAGCTCTGCTGCGTTTTGGTCTCTACCGGCTTCCGTTAACAAAGAAGAAGCCCATTTAAGGGCTTCAAAATTGGTTCGCTGATTATTTTGCATTTTGAAGCTTTCTTGCTTGGTCTTCCATAATTAATGCATCTATGATCTCGTCAAGTTTTCCTTCTAAAATTTGATCAAGCTTTTGAATCGTTAATCCGATGCGGTGGTCTGTTACACGGTTTTGTGGGAAGTTGTACGTACGGATACGCTCTGAACGATCCCCTGTTCCAACAGCAGATTTACGCGTTTGATCATATTCAGCCTGGGCTTCACGCTGGAATTTATCATAAATTCTTGCACGTAACACTTTCATGGCTTTTTCTTTGTTTTTGATTTGTGATTTCTCATCCTGACAGGATACAACCACGCCTGTTGGTAGGTGAGTTAATCGAACAGCAGACATGGTTGTGTTAACACTTTGTCCGCCAGGTCCGCTTGATGTGAAAGTATCTACACGGATGTCTTTTTCGTGGATATCAATTTCAACTTCTTCAGCCTCGGGCAAGACAGCAACTGTCGCTGTTGATGTATGAATCCGTCCGCCTGATTCCGTTTCCGGGACACGCTGCACGCGGTGTGCACCGTTTTCAAACTTTAGTTTGGAATATGCGCCTTTCCCGCTGATCATAAAGATAATCTCTTTATAACCGCCAGTTCCAGTCACACTCGCTTCCATTACTTCTGTTTTCCAGCCCTGCATTTCAGCATAACGGCTGTACATACGGTAAAGGTTTCCAGCAAAAAGCGCGGCCTCTTCTCCTCCTGCTGCACCACGAACCTCCACAATAACGTTTTTGTTGTCATTCGGATCTTTCGGGATCAGCAAGATTTTCAGCTCGTCTTCTAAACGTTCCGTTTCCTCTGTGAGCTCTGAAATTTCTTCTTTGACCATGTCGCGCATCTCGGCATCCAGCTTTTCTTCCAGCATTGCTTTCGCTTCGCTCAACTGGTCGTATGCCGCACGATATTGTCTATATACCTCAACAGTTTCTTGAATATCAGATTGTTCCTTTGAATATTCACGAAGCTTCTTAGGGTCGTTCACCACTTCAGGGTCACTTAAATATTCATTTAGCTTTTCATAGCGTTCTTCAATTGATTTTAAACGGTCTAACATGGTCTTCACCTCTGTTTTGTGCGTAACAGTCTAATTATAGTATAGCGGGGTATGACAGTCAAAAAAATTTCCAAAACAATTGATTTTCTGCAATTTTTCGCTAGAAAACACGATCTTTGGCGATTGGTTACTTGTTTTGTCTAACGTGAAGGAACAGGTCCTTCTTGAAGAGAATGGTACTTATAATTGAAAAAAGGGAGGGCATTTGGTTTGAATACAAATGAGGTTGCAAAAGAAATTGGCGTTTCTTCAAAAACGATTCAGCGTTGGGTCAAACAGCTCAACATCCCTGTCGCCCGGAATGAACTTGGACATTATGAATTTCATGAAGATATTGTACAGCTTCTCAAAGAAGTCAAACACCAAATGAGTGAGGGTGTGATCCTTCAAGACATTCGATTGCCAATCCACGCGAAAACCGTTCAACAGTTATCGCCTGCTGCAGAAACTGATGCCTCCACAAAGCGGATTGAAGCATTAGAAAAGCAAGTGAATCAGCTCATTCAGCAGCAATTACACAGCACTGATGTAGAAAAACGACTGCAAGAACTCGAACGGAAACTGGCTAAAAAAGCAGATGAAGGTGTATCATATCAGCTGCTCCAGCACCGTAGAGAAATTGAAGATCTCACCACTAAACTTGAGCGTCTTGCTGGGAGCTTGAAACAACCCTCTCAAATAGAAGAAAAAAAAGAAATCACGCACACTGACATCAAAAAAAAGCGTGCGCTCTTCCCTATGTTTCATTCATTTCGCTAAAAAGGCTGCCTCGTTAGGCAGCCTTTCTACTTTATTTATGAGGTAAGTGCAATAATGATCGGTAATGAAATTAATGACATGATTGCACTGATCACAAATGCGGATGCAGTTTCTGCTTCTTGTTTTTCAAATCGGGTTGCGATCATGGCTGCAACAGCTGAACCTGGGAAGGCAACAAGTAATACAGCTTTTGTAATTTCATCAGCCGAAAGACCCATGAAAATGGCGATAAAATACATAAGCAATGGTTGTACAGCTACTTTTAGCAATGCGATACTGAATGCTGGTAGGCTTAATTTAATTTTACGGATACCAACAGTGACACCGACTGCAAATAGCGCAACCCCTGATGTAACACTTCCAATTTCCTCTAACATTTCATGTCCAATTGCAGGAAGTTTAAATCCTAAAAGAACAAGAATGATACTTGCTAGCGGTGCAAGTGCAAGCGGCTCTGATAAACCGTGCAAAATGGCTTTCGTCGTCATTTTAAGGAAACTTTCGCCGTCTTTGGCTTTTCCTTTTGTTTTTTCACCGACAGTTGACACAATAATCGCAATTGGATCAAGCATTGCATTTACAACTATTCCGGTAATTGCAATCGGAATTGCAACTTCTTGAGCCCCAAATAAACTGCCTAGGACTGGAATCCCCATAAATGCAAAGGTCGGTTGAGCTGAGTTTAACGAGAAAATAGATGAATTTGTTAAATCGTATTTAAAAGCAAATTTCGTAACAAGAAGGATAATGATATAAAAACCAACGATTCCTAAAATCAATGCAACGAAAAATGGAATTTGACTATAGAATTTATCTTTTGGTGTTGACAGAATGCTGGCGATAAAGTGCGCTGGCAAAGCATACTTTGTCACAAGTGTACTTACACCTTTTGCAGATTTAGCGTCATAGCTACCGAAGTGTCCTGCGAACCAACCCAGCGCGATAACGAAAAAAATCGGTGCTAGGAGGATCAAAATATTTAAAAAGTCCACCTTACTCTTCCTCCTTAAATCCTTACAAGTTTCTATTTATTGCGGCATTGTTTAAATTACCCTAAACAATGCCGCGTTACACAATTTATTATGCTCTTACAATTTTTTTATATTCAGGAATCCACATTGCATCTTTCACAGCTTGTTCGATGTCTTCAGGCGTTCTTCTTGCGACACCATCTTTAATTGCTGCTTTTGCCACTTCAATGGCCACTTTGATAGAAACTTCTTGCAATTTATCAATGCTTGGAAGAAGACCAGCACCTGGTTTATCATGATCAACCATTTCAGCAATCGCATCCGCAGAAGCAACGAACATGCCTTTTGTGATGATTTTAGATTCCGTTACGATTGAGCCAAGACCAAGTCCAGGGAAAACGAACGCATTGTTTGATTGTCCAATTTCATGTTCAATTCCGTTATACTCAACGTTTTCGAACGGACTTCCTGTTGCAATCAGTACACGGCCGTCTGTCCATTTAAACAGATCCTCTGGCACTGCCTCAGCAAGTGGTGTTGGGTTAGACATTGGCATGATCACTGGACGCTCTGTATGAGCTGCCATTTCTTTAATGATTTCTTCAGTGAATGCGCCGCCTTGACCTGATGTACCAATTAGAATCGTTGGCTTCACCCTGCGAACAGTTTCAGCAAATGAGATTTGCCCTTTTTCATCACGAGCCCAGCCTTCTACTTCATCAGAAGAACGAAGGTATGGTTTTTGGAAATCAAGCACTTCATCTTCAAATTGATCTGTTAACAACCCTCTGTAGTCTAATGTCCAGAATGCATTGTTTGCTTCTTCTTCAGTCAGACCTTCAAGTACCATTGTGTCACGCACTTGATCTGCGATTCCGATACCAGCTGATCCTGCTCCGAAAATCACAATACGGTGATCTTTCAATTGTGTACCAGTTTTCTTGACAGCTGCAAGTACACCCGCTAAAGTAATGGCACCAGTACCTTGAATATCATCATTGAACGTTAGGATGTTATGATTGTATTTTTTCATGATGTTACGCGCGTTTTTGTTTCCAAGGTCTTCCCAGTGAAGTAATGCTTTCGGGAAGAATTTAAGCGCTGCTTTTACATATGCATCAATGAATTCATCGTATTTTTCACCTTGTACACGTTTGTGATGGTTTCCGATGTATAATGGATCATTCAATAATTTTTCATTGTTTGTTCCAACATCTAATACGACTGGAATCACGCGGCTTGGATCAATACCTGCAGCAGCCGTGTAGACAGCTAATTTACCAATTGCGATGTTGATACCACCAACACCCCAGTCACCAATTCCAAGAATGCTCTCAGAGTCAGTTGCTACGATAAGGTCGATATCTCCTGCTGTGGCATGTAAGTTTTCAAATGCTTTCTCAATGCCGTCAATGTTGTCGATTGAAAGATAGACACCATGAGGTCTTCTGTATTCATGGCTGTATTCTTGAATCGCTTCACCAACAGTTGGTGTGTACACAACAGGAAGCATTTCACGAAGCTTGTCTGATATAAGCTTATAGAACAATACTTCGTTACGGTTTTGCAAATCACTTAAGTATACGTTTTGACGAAGACGATCTGGCTGTGCTAGAAATTGCTTGTACGCTCTCTCCGCTTGTTGTTCTAAAGTGAGAACAGTTGGAGGAAGTAAGCCTTCTAGTCCAAGCTCTTGTCTTTCTTCTTCAGAGAAAGCAACGCCTTTGTTCAACGTTGGAATCGATAATACATCTTTACCTGTCAAAGTGGTTTCGAGGTACCCTTCTTTTGTTTTCTTCACGTTGTTCATCAAAAACTACCCTCTTTCTAAAATATAAATAAAGTGAACTATTAATTTAAAGAACGATTAAGGAGAATAATCCTTAATCAAAAAAATTATGACAAGAAATCGAACTTTTCGTTAAAATGCTTTACACTACAGTTAGTCATTTTATGCCTGCTTATACTAAAACGCAAGCGTTGAAAATTAGATAATTTTTTCGTAGCGTTATTTAATTTATTTAAGTACAAATGATGGGTGTTCAGCCAAAATCTCGAAAAACGAAACACAGCGGCATTTGCTATTTTTTTAATTGTCAAGTGTTGTACCAACGTCAAGTCTTGATACTTCATGGTGATGTCTGCATCGTGCTTCGTATGATTCCTGCGCACCTACTAAAATAATGGGATCATCATAGGATGCGGGTTTACCGTCGATCAAGCGTTGTGTTCTACTCGCTGGGGAGCCGCATACCGAACAAACTGCTTGAAGTTTTGTTACAAGCTCTGCACATGCCATTAAATGCGGAACAACACCAAATGGCTCTCCTCTGAAGTCTTGATCAAGGCCTGCAACAATGACTCGGTAACCTTTATCAGCCAATTGAGTGACAATGTCAATGATTGTCTCATCAAAAAATTGCACCTCATCTATGCCAATGACATCGGTTCTTTCTGATATGTGCGTTATTATGTCTTTTGGTGAGGCTACTGCAATCCCATCGACCGATGAACCGTTATGTGAAACAACTGAGCTTGTACTATACCGGTTATCAATCGCTGGTTTGAATATTTTTACTTCTTGTTTGGCAAAGGTGGCCCTTTTGGCTCTCCGAATCAATTCTTCCGACTTTCCAGAAAACATACTTCCGCAGATGACTTCAAGCCAACCGCTTTGTTTCATCACATACATAAGGTCTTCTCCCCCGTTTTAAAGTTCCATCAATCCACGTAAAAAAACAGGCAAGAACGGATTCCTGCCTGTTTATTGTATCTATTATTACTTAAGACCGTATTTTTTGTTAAAGCGGTCAACACGTCCATCAGCAGAAGCGAATTTTTGACGGCCTGTATAGAAAGGATGGCATTCAGAGCAAATCTCGATGCGTACCTCTTCTTTTACTGATCCAGTTTCAAACTCATTTCCACAAGCGCATTTGACTGTAGCTTTTTTGTAGTTAGGATGAATTCCTGTTTTCATCTACTGTCATCTCCTTCCGCCCTGAATCCAATTCGGAAACAGAGTTAATATCTCAGAATAAATTCTGAAACGCACATGATGAAATTATAACAGTGTGAGTCTATGATTGCAAATGTATTTTTTCAACAAACTATCTTCTTGATGCAGACATGTTCGCTTGTTTCCATTCTTGCGTTAAAATATCAAAAAACTCTTGGTTTGTCTTTGTTTTTCTCATTTTGCGCATGAATTTCTCAGCAAAGTCAGGTGTATCTGACATCGATTTCCTCATCGCCCATAAACGATCAAGATGCTCTTTTGGTACAAGCAGTTCTTCTTTTCTCGTACCAGAACGACGAATGTCGATCGCTGGGAAAATTCTTCTTTCTGCAAGAGAGCGGTCCAAATGAAGCTCCATGTTCCCCGTCCCCTTAAATTCCTCATAAATCACATCATCCATACGTGATCCCGTATCAACAAGCGCAGTGGCTAAAATCGTCAAGCTTCCGCCTTCTTCAATGTTACGCGCAGCACCAAAGAAGCGTTTTGGACGGTGGAAAGCCGCTGGATCAATACCGCCGGAAAGCGTTCGGCCGCTTGGCGGGATGACAAGGTTGTATGCACGAGCAAGCCTTGTGATGCTGTCCATTAAGATGATGACATCTTTCTTATGTTCAACAAGACGCATCGCACGCTCTAATACAAGCTCTGCTACTTTAATGTGGTTTTCCGGTACTTCGTCAAAGGTTGAACTAACAACATCCCCTGCAACAGAACGTTCGATATCTGTTACTTCCTCCGGGCGTTCGTCTATCAAAAGGACAATCAGCTCTGACTCTGGGTGATTTTCAGAAATGCTGTTGGCAATTTCTTTGAGCAAAATGGTTTTCCCAGCCTTAGGCGGTGCAACAATTAAACCACGCTGCCCAAACCCAACTGGCGCCATCATATCCATAATTCTAGTAGACAGGTGATTAGGCTGTGTTTCAAGAATCATTTGACGATCAGGGAATAGCGGCGTGAGTGCAGGAAAGTGAACACGTTCCTTAGCTGATTCTGGGTCGTCCCCATTTACCGCTTCGACATGAAGGAGGCCATAGTAGCGTTCATTCTCTTTTGGAGGTCGTACCTTTCCAGACACCTTATCTCCGTTTCGTAAATCAAAGCGTCTGATTTGTGAAGCTGAAATATAAATGTCTTCAGAACTTGGGGAGTAGTTAATTGGTCTTAAGAAACCAAATCCCTCAGACTGAATAATTTCAAGAACCCCTTCCATAAATAAGAGATCCTCTTGCTCAGCGTTCGCCTTTAAGATGGCAAAGATTAATTCTTTTTTTGTTAGTTTGCTGTAATAAGAGATTTTGTACTTTTTTGCTAACTCATACAGCTCTTTTAATTTCATATTTTCCAAAGATGAAATCGAAACATCTTTCAATATGGACACCACACTTTTCTAGTCAATGTATTTCATTACAAATGCATGACCATTGTATTTGATTAGCTTTTAATTCCGTTTTTGTTGGAATGACCTCGCTCTCATGGTAACGCTCCCACTCGTTTTATCGTAAAGATAGGAACAATGTGAACTCGAGCTTTGTCAACATAGAGAAGGATAATGAGTATATCGTCATGATGCGGCAGTATTTAAACTTGTTGAAGCTTAAAAGAAGTAAATTCGCAGAAAATTTCGCAGCACTCTTTAGTTTTACCTCATTTGCAGAGAATATTCAACTTTAAAAAGAAAATGATATACATTTGACACCTATATGAAAAGCGGGTAATGAATACCCGCTTTCAGATTACGGACGAATGACAAGATTCGGTTTTTTCTTTAAGCTATGTCTACCGTCTACAAAACGAACTGTACCTGATTTCGCACGCATAACAACACTATGTGTTGTTCCAACAGAGCCTTTGAATTGAACACCTTTTAATAGCTCACCGTCTGTTACACCAGTCGCTGCAAAAATGGCGTCGTCGCCTTTCACGAGGTCTTCCATTCTTAAAACTTTGCCAACATCCAGCCCCATTTTCACACAGCGTCTCAGTTCTTCTTCACTTTGAGGAAGAAGCTTTCCGTGGATTTCACCACCAAGTGCCTTTAACGCAACAGCAGAAAGGACACCTTCTGGCGCTCCGCCTGAACCAAATAGAATATCAACACCTGTATGATCAAATGCTGTATTAATGGCTCCTGCAACGTCACCATCATCGATCAGTTTGATTCTTGCTCCTGCTTCTCTCAGTTCAGCAATGATTTTCTCATGTCGATCTCTGTTTAAAATCGTTGCAACCACATCTTCAATATCTTTGTTTTTTGCTTTTGCTACAGCACGAAGATTGTCAATGACAGGCGCTTCAATGTCGATGCAGCCTACCGCTTCTGGACCTACTGCGATCTTATCCATGTACATATCAGGTGCATTCAGCAAATTGCCATGATCTGCAACCGCAATAACAGCTAAGGCATTCCAGCCGCCGCTTGCCACAATATTTGTTCCTTCTAATGGATCAACAGCTACATCCACGCGAGGTCCGTATCCGTTCCCAAGCTTTTCCCCAATGTAAAGCATTGGTGCTTCGTCCATTTCCCCCTCGCCAATGACCACTGTTCCTTTCATCGGAATGGTATCAAATACATCACGCATTGCACTTGTTGCAGCATCATCCGCTTCGTCTTTTAATCCTCTTCCCATCCAACGAGCAGATTTTAATGCGGCTGCTTCTGTCACCCGTACTAGTTCCATCGATAAACTTCTTTCCATTTTTGTCCAAATCTCCTCTCACAGTCAAAGCCTTATGAATTTTGAAGTTCTTCTATTTCTTGGTCACTCAGCTTTTCACGCCAGATGGTTGCACCCAAGCCTTCAAGCTTCTTCTCAAGCAAACTATATCCTCTGTCTATATGTTCAAGCCCTGTGATTTCGGTCACACCGTCTGCCATTAGCCCTGCAACGACGAGACAAGCACCTGCACGCAGGTCACTTGCTTTCACCTTTGCCCCTTGAAGCTGCGTTTGTCCAGTGATAATGGCAGACCTTCCTTCGACCTTCATGTTTGCCCCCATTCGGCGCAATTCGTCAATGTGCTTAAAGCGGGCTGAGTAGATCGTATCTGTGACCACACTCGTGCCTTTCGCCTTTGTTAACAGCGCCGTCATCGGTTGCTGAAGGTCCGTCGGAAAGCCCGGATACACAAGGGTTTTGATATCGACAGGCTTGAGTCCTTCGTTTCTGCCAACGATCAGCATCTGATCGTTGCTTGTTTCAATGGTGAACCCCATCTCTCTAAGTTTCGCCGTAATTGATTCTAAATGAGTTGGGATCACATTATCAAGTACAACTTCATCTCCCATCGCAGCACCAGCAATTAAAAATGTGCCTGCTTCTATACGGTCAGGGATGATGGAATGCTTACAGCCATGAAGAGATTCTACACCTTCGATTCGAATCACATCAGTACCCGCACCTTTGATTTTGGCCCCCATGCTTGCAAGCAGTGTCGCTACATCAATAATTTCGGGTTCTTTTGCGGCATTTTCAATCACCGTTTTTCCTTCAGCCAGTACGGCTGCCAGCATGATATTGATGGTCGCCCCTACACTGACCACATCAAGGTAAATACGGGCTCCGACTAATTTTTCAGCGCGCAAATAAATGGCACCCTGCTCGTTTGTCACCTCGGCTCCGAGTGCTTCAAAGCCTTTAATATGCTGATCGATCGGCCTAGGTCCTAAGTGGCACCCTCCTGGCAGCCCAATGACAGCCTGCTTGAATCTTCCCAGCATAGCGCCCATTAAATAATAAGACGCACGCAGTTTCTTCACTTTCCCATTAGGAAGCGGCATACTGATCATGGAAGCAGGATTGACGACCATTTCACCTTTTTCAAATGTGACCTTTCCGCCAATCTCTTCTAACAGATCTCGTAATGTGTCAATATCTGAAATATGCGGAAGGCCCTCAATCGTTACTGGAGAATCAGCGAGAATCGTGGCAGGAATCAGTGCCACTGCACTATTTTTCGCACCACTAATATGTACGGTCCCGCGTAAGGGGTCACCGCCGGCAATGTTTAACTTTTCCATATTTGTCTCCCTTCTTAAAGAAGATCACTGTTGGAGTTATACTGTTTGTGGATGTCGCGCTTTAAAAGGTCTTGTCCAAAATTTAGCCAATATCAAGAGAAAGAATACAGGTTAAACGAAATTTGTCGGAAGAAAAATAATCGAAGCTTTGCGAGGCTGTGATGTTCTCTTCTTTGCACAAAACATTTCTTAGCGTTTTTAAGGAAAACTGCGGCAAGCAGGAGACAATCCCGCCTGCCACAATCACTTATTTATTCCAGTCAGCTAAAAATTGCTCAATGCCCGCATCCGTTAATGGGTGTTTCGTCAGCTGCTTGATGACTTTCAGCGGCATTGTGCCGATATGAGCACCTCTAAGTGCAGCTTCTGTCACGTGCTGCGGATGACGAATGGATGCAGCAATGATTTGTGTATCTAAGCCATGAACATCAAAAATGGTTTTCACTTCACTGATGAGATCGAGACCATTTTGGCCAATGTCATCTAAGCGGCCGAGGAATGGAGAGACATACGTCGCACCAGCTCTAGCTGCAAGAAGTGCCTGGTTTGCACTAAAAATCAAAGTGACGTTTGTTTTAATTCCAAGGTCTGTTAACGCTTTGACAGCTTTAAGACCATCTGTTGTCATTGGGATTTTAACCGTGATATTTGGTGCAATGGCAGCAAGCTCTTTTCCTTCTTCAATCATTTCTTCTGCTTTGAGGGAAATGACTTCTGCACTGACAGAACCTGATACCACGTCAGTGATTTCGCGAAGACGGTCGTGGAATGATACGTCCTTTTCTTTCGCTACTAAACTAGGGTTTGTTGTGACGCCTGCTAAAATGCCAAGCTCGTGCGCCTCTTTGATGTCTGCGATATTCGCTGTATCTACGAAAAATAACATAACCGTGCCACTCTCCTATCAATAAATTGTCTGAAATGTAAATTTTGATTGCGCTTTCTCAAGATATGGAGAAAACCGCCTGTGACTCAGGCGGCTTTCGGTTCTCATCAAATTATGCTTGGTTAGAAGAACCAAATTCACGCATTTTGCCGATAACAGTCGCTTTAATTGCGTCACGAGCTGGTCCAAGATATTTACGTGGATCATACTCTTCTGTTTTTGCAGCAAGTGTTTCGCGTACTGCTTTCGCAGAAGCAATTTGGTTTTCAGTGTTTACATTGATTTTTGCTGTACCAAGTGAAATTGAGCGCTTGATGTCAGCTGTTGGGATACCTGTTCCGCCATGAAGAACAAGTGGAAGACCTGTCATTTTACCAATTTCTTCCATTTCAGTGAAACCAAGATTTGGTTCACCTTTGTATGGACCATGTACTGAACCTAATGCAGGTGCAAGGCAGTCAATACCAGTGCGTTCTACAAGCTCTTGGCACTCTTTTGGATCAGCATAAATAACGCCCTCAGCGATGACGTCGTCTTCTTGTCCGCCAACAGTTCCAAGCTCAGCTTCTACAGATACACCGTGGAAATGTGCAAGCTCAACTACTTTCGCAGTTGTTGCTACGTTCTCATCGAATGGATGGTGAGAAGCGTCGATCATGACAGAAGTAAATCCTGCATGGATCGCTTTTGCACAAGATTCAAAGCTTGAACCGTGATCTAAATGAATCGCAACAGGAACTGTTACATTATATTCTTCGATTAACGCTTTAACCATTGCGACAACTGTTTTGAAGCCGCCCATGTAGCGTCCTGCTCCTTCAGATACTCCTAAGATAACTGGAGATTTCTCTTCTTCAGCAGCTTGTAAAATCGCTTGCGTGAATTCTAAATTATTTAAGTTAAACTGTCCAACAGCGTAACCTTTTTCCTTTGCGTCTTTCAACATTTCTGTCATTGAAACTAAAGGCATGATGAAAAATCCTCCCTATGTAGCTAATTTGCTTACTAAAAAAAGCTCTCCACCCTAGCATGACCAGAATTTCTCGCCATATGTAAACTTTCAAAGTCAGATCGCTTTCTTCTTCTTATCTAGGATACCAATTATTCGACAAATCGGCAACAGAATGACTCGATTCAATATTTCCAACTACCCATTTGTTTCGAGCGGCAAGTATTCTTTGACAGCATCTCGGATCTCATCAATATCAAAAGGTTTTGCAAAGTGCGTCAAAGCACCGAGTTCTTTGGATTCTTGGATCATGTCTAATTCGCCATAGGCTGTCATAATGATGACGCGGATGTCTTCATCAATTAATTTCATGCGTTTTAAAATTTCAATTCCATCCATTCCGGGAATCTTCATATCAAGCAGCACAAGGTTTGGTCTATGATTTTTCACAATATCTAACGCCTGAAGTCCATTGGCTGCTTGGAAGGTTTGATAACCTTCTTTATGAAACACTTCATTCAATAATATTCTAATACCATATTGATCATCGACAATTAAAATTTTCTCATTCATCTGTTACACCCCATTGCTTTCATTTTTCGCCATAAAAAGAGCTGTTGTTAAATAATTCTGTTTGATTTTCACATTTCCTTTATTTATAATAGTTTACTTTACGACATTTTCTGAGCATTTTTCCTAATTTTCTCTTTATATTCTATTATAAAATGATCTGACCGAAGGAGGAAATCAGTCTTGTTAAAAATTTTCACGACCCAGTTATCAGGTATTTTTTCACGTATTGGAGAAAAGCAGGCTGAAGCGATCGAGGATGGTGCACGCCTTCTTACACAAGCCGTTGTCAGTGGACATGCTGTTTATTTTCATGGGAAGAATGAACTGGCCGCTGTAGCCATAGAGGCAACTGAAAGCAAGGAGCCATTTCCAGGTGCGAAAGTGCTGCCGCTTGATCAAACGGAGCGCAGCTTGCTTCATCCAAGCGATAGAGTGCTGCTATTTTATTCAGACCCAGAAGACGAGGAGATTCAATCTCTTGTAAAAGAACTGCACGCGCAAGGGACGCCCGTTGTCGGTGTCGGGCCGGCACAAAAGGAGTCGTCCATGATTGAAGAGCATTGTGATGTCCACATTGATTTCCAGCTCAAGAAACCGCTTGTGCCTGCTGATGACGGAACAAGGTTCGGTTATCCTGCTTTAATGACATGCTTATACGTCTACCACGCTCTATCGTTTACTGTGAAAGAAATCGTGGAGGAATATGAATAAAAAACTGCCGAGAAGATGATATTCTCGGCAGTTTTTTTGTTTTATTTTGATTCAGATGCTTGCAGTGAAGCACCAACGAAATCTCTAAATAATGGCTGAGGTCTTGTCGGTCTTGAGACGAATTCTGGGTGGAACTGAGAAGCAAGGAACCAAGGATGATCCTTCAGCTCGATAATTTCAACAAGACGTCCGTCTGGGCTTGTACCAGAGAAGACAAATCCTGCAGCTTCCATTTGCTGCCTGAATTCATTATTAAACTCATAGCGATGGCGGTGGCGTTCGTAGACCACTTCATCATTGTATGCAGCAAATGCTTTGGAGTCTTCATCTAATTTACATGGATACAGACCAAGACGAAGTGTTCCGCCTAGATCATCTACATCCTTCTGTTCTGGAAGAAGGTCAATGATTGGGAACGCTGTTTCAGGATCAATTTCCGCTGAATGAGCTCCCTCAAGGCCTAGTACGTTTCGTGCATATTCGATTGACGCAACTTGCATTCCTAAGCAAATTCCAAAGAAAGGCACTTTGTTTTCACGGGCATATTGTGTAGCAATGATTTTCCCTTCCACTCCGCGGTCTCCGAAGCCTCCAGGAACGATGATGCCGTCGACATCTTGCGCGAAATCAGCCATATTTTCTGCTGTCACTTCTTCTGCATTGATCCATTTGATTTGAACGTCTGAATCAAATGCATAACCAGCATGGCGAAGTGATTCAACGACAGAAATGTAGGCATCTTGCAGTTCAACATATTTTCCTACTAAACCAATTGTGACTTGTTTTGAGAGGTTTTGCACTTTTTCGACTAGCGCTGTCCACTCCGTCATGTCTGCATCTTGACAGTCAAGTTTCATATGTTCACATACAAGCTTGTCTAGTCCTTGTTTTTGTAAATCAAGCGGAATAGAGTACAGCGTGTCTGCATCCTGACATTCGATAACAGCTTTTGTATCAATATCACAGAATAACGCAATTTTGTCCTTCATGTCTTGGGTCATTGGCATTTCAGTTCTAACCACAATAACGTTTGGCTGAATACCAAGGCTGCGAAGTTCTTTTACACTATGCTGTGTTGGTTTTGTTTTCAGTTCACCTGCTGCTCGGATGTAAGGAACAAGCGTACAATGAATGTACATCACGTTTTCACGGCCAATGTCACTCTTCATTTGACGAATCGCTTCAAGGAAAGGAAGGGATTCGATGTCTCCTACTGTTCCTCCGATTTCTGTAATGACCACATCTGCACCTGTTTCTTTTCCGGCACGGTACACGCGGTCTTTGATTTCATTTGTAATATGGGGAATAACCTGTACAGTTCCGCCTAGATAGTCGCCGCGACGCTCTTTCTTCAGAACAGTAGAGTAGATTTTACCAGTTGTAACGTTGCTGTACTTATTTAAGTTAATATCAATGAAGCGCTCATAGTGACCTAAGTCAAGGTCTGTTTCAGCACCGTCATCTGTGACGAAGACCTCACCGTGCTGATATGGACTCATCGTCCCTGGGTCTACGTTGATATATGGATCGAATTTTTGAATGGTGACATCCATCCCTCTATTTTTCAGAAGGCGGCCTAACGAGGCAGCCGTGATCCCTTTTCCAAGTGAGGAAACAACTCCTCCTGTTACAAAAATATACTTTGTCATTTCGTATGCTCCTCTCTTTTTTACCCTTGCATGACTAGACATGCACAGCTTCATCCTTTTTAGAGTGTATCCCTAAATCTCTTGAAAAATAAGAAAGCTCCCTTTCAAATAAATGAAAGGGAGCGTAAATGAACGTATCTTTACGTACTCTTTTTAGAGAGCCCAAAATACATACTACATAGTTCGCTCTCGAAAGTCAAGACGGTTTTATCCTGTTTTGAGGACCGGTTTGTGAGGGTTATTTCTCTTCCTTATTATCGTCTAAATCGTCTTCGTCAATTTCTGTTAAGCCATCATCATCTTCGTCATCGTCTTCGTCGAAGTCTTCTATATCTTCCTCGATTTCCTCATCATCGTCTAGGTCGAGATCATCGTCGTCTTCAACAAGATCAAGTTCTTCTTCAAGCTCTTCGATTTCCTCTTCCTCTTCAATTTCATCGAAGTCTTCTTCAACGACAGCTGCTTTTGTTTTTTTCTTTTTCGCTTTTGTTTTCACAGCTGGCTGAACTTCTTCTTCGACTTGATCAACTGGATACCAGCTGCGAAGTCCCCATCTCTGATCACCTAACGAAATAAAGCGGCCATCTATATTTAAGTCTGTATAAAATTGAGCAAGGCGATCATCAAGATCAGATTTTTGTATTCCTTGTAAACGGACCATTTCATCTATTAACTCGGAAAACGTAATCGGTGTTTTACTGTCTCTGAAAATTTCATAAGCAAGTTCAACTAAAGACATGTGCTTGAGCTGCTCCTGTGAGTATTCTTTCAAACTCAAGGTCAGACACTCCCTTTCTATTACATGTATGTATCCATTTATCAGTGAAATAATAAGTGTTTATCCCTTATTTTTACGACAAACCATACCTCTCATTATAAACAAATTAGGGGAGTTTATGCCACCTTTAATCATGTTAATTTTTGATTTTTTCTCAAGGGGAGCAACTAATGGTTCATCATTTAGGTGAAATGGGTCTAGCTTTTGTGTCCGGCCTGCATTTTGTAAACCGTTTTATTCATTCCAAACGAAAAAATGGGAACAATCAGGCAGCAATGGTGAATGAATAAATTTTGGCTATCATTCGAACGAAGTGATTGTCCATTTTTTATAAAGCGTATAAAAAGGTACACACCAACGGGTTCAGTTGGCGTGTACCTATAATGAAAAAAATTGTATAACACCTTTTTTCTCAAGTAACCTTGAATTCACTTTTATGCGAATACCGTTACTTCTTTTCGCAAGAGTTCATGCTCTATTTATTATTCATTACAGTACAGCGACTATTTCTTTTCCTAAGGAAATGAAAGCATCTATAATAAATGGTGCCGCAAAGAGAATCGAAGCTTTCCAGTTCGCTTTTTTGTATTGAAAAAAGAACAAGATCAACACTGCTCCTATGAGTGCCGTGAAAAGGTACAGCCATAAGCTTTGTATTTGCAAGATCCCCATACATATTACATTAATAAACATAATGATAATCTTAGGAATTAGAGCATAAAACAAATGACCCTTAACCTCTGGAGCAAAGATGATTAATAGGAATTTTGCGATGAGATACTGAACTAATAGGCTGATGGTGGTTAGAATTGTTGTAATGACAACAATGAGATTCAGCATCGTTTCATAGGACATATCCTCTAACAAAGCTCTTAAATCATCTAGTTGCGAAATGTAGCCATTCAACTCAATAGCAAAAGTAACGAAATAATAATTGGCCATAATAAAAATGACCAATGATATCAATGATGTTATTCTTGGACGTTGTTCCATAATAGCCTCCCATCCCCTATACTCACAATGCTTGAATGATCGTTTAAGCGTTTATTCACCATGCTATGGGAAACATATATGATGGTTGAAATTTTTTTAATAGAGAGATTCACTAGCCTCTCAGATAGCATCTCTATACTTTCTGAATCTAGAGATGACATGGTTTCATCAATTAGAATGGTTTCCCAATCTTTTACGAATAATAAAGATAATCCTACCTTCGCTTTCATACCCGTAGATGCTCTGCTATACGAGCCATCTAGGTTACCATCGAAAAATTCATTCACTTTCCCCATTTGTTCTTCAGTCGGCACAATTTTAAACGTATTCCACAGAATCTCTAGATTTTCTCTAATTGTAAATGGGTGAATGCCAATAGGATCCACATTTAAATAAAGAGTCGATTCTTTGTTTGCCTCAATATTTCCAGAGTATCTCTTATCTAAACCAGCTATCATTTTAAGGAGAGTGCTTTTACCTGCACCATTTCTCCCCACTAAATGAAAGAGACCTGTTGGAATTGAAAAATTCACTTTATCTAGTATGGTATTGTTTTTGAACTTCTTCGTACATTCTACAAATTCTAATCCCACTTGAATCCCCTTCTCTGTCGTATAGAGTCTTCAATAAAACCATCTATGATTGATCATGATAGAAAATAATAAAGAATCATACCCTTCAATAAAAGCAGCTATTATTAGGATGACTAACGATAGTAGATAATAAGGAATCATTTTTTTCATGACACCTAAAGCAGCTTTAATTGATTTCGTATAAATTAGTGTGAAAAGCACATACTGGCTGATTCCTTGATAAAACAACATATTTGGAAATTCTAATAGCCCATGAGGAATTAGTTTACCTAAAGCTTCTTGTGCTCCTAGCGTTCTAAAACCCATCGTAATGACGAAGGACGAACCTCCAAAATCCATTATTTGAAATAACGGCGACAACAAGAAACCCAGTAAATACATCGCAAAGTTCGTTAAGTTATGTGTCAGGACTACAGACATAAATTCCTGGCCCGAAGTTGGTGGTGCGGCTTCAAATAAATCTTTGTTGACTATATTCCCTAGATAAATCCCTGTACCTATCAGCAATATACAGTAGATAGAGTAGTACCACAGAAAATACTTCAATCTTTTATGTATCATTTTCCTCCTCTTTTCATGAAGTAATCGTGAAAATAGTAATGCATATGAGTAATAAAATAGGCAAGGACAGCTTCAATAACTTATGTTCATAATCGTTGATTAATAGTTCTGTTTTTCTGAAATATACGACCCCAATAAAGATGATTAAAGGCAACGATAACGTATTTTTAAGAATGATTGAGATATCGGACGTGTTGATCATTACTCCGACTATTCCACACACACTGACAAAAATCAGTACAAGACATAGTAAATATATCGTACTGGATTTAAATCTCTCGTACGGACTCACAATCAAAGAGGATTGCAACGTCTCGATTCTTGCCCTATCAAGCACAATCTCTTCCTTTTTCGACCCTATTAAGATTTCTAAGATCGTAATAAAGTTAATATAGACTAAAATGAGCGCAGGCAAATTTTCTATTTTCGTTAAAAAGGATTGGACGAAATAAGTAAGCATTGATACTAAGGCACCTATTAAAATGATCAATATTTTATTACTAGTGATATATGACAAAAATAAATACAGAATATTTCCAGACCTATATTGCTTATTCGCACTTTTTAGGAAGGAAAGTCCAGTTGTCAAAGGTATTCTATGAGAATTACTTATGTAAATGTAAATAAGAAGAGACTGTACTATTTGCAGTATCATCACTGCTTCAAAAACGGACGTTATGATATACCAAAATTGCAACAAAAGGAGTATTCTGTTGATGATATTGAATAGACCTGACAATAATTGAGATGCAAAAGAAAGCATCACGACAATAAATGCTAGTATCATAATGAAATATTGATTTTCTACTAACAAAAAGGTTAAAGCAATGAAACAAGCCAAAAGTAATTGAACTGAATATCCTTTTTTAATTGTAAAGAATAAATGTTTCAACAACAATTGTTTAGAGACAAAGACCACGCCTGGCTGCTGTCTTCTATACGGTAATACACAACGATTAATATTAGCTGTAGCTACAATGTATATTGAAATAAAAACAAAGCTGTTTAGGTAAGTGCCGGGAATCTCACCCCGATAGAAAATCAACGCTACCATCACAATGAAAGAAAAAAGAATCATCCCAATATAATTGAGGTACCCCATTATACTTTGATCATATATTTTAAATAGTTTATTTGTTTTATGCATAAGTCATTTTAAAAAGCAGTAGCCTTGGCTTTTCCTTGTTTTTTAAGTACAAACAAAATAGCAGCGGCAGCCTCAGTACTAACACCTAGATTGGCTACTATCTTTGAACCATTTCCAACGACTAAAGATGCGACTGTATCTGCAAATAACAATAGTGAGAATGAGCCAAGATTTTTTGCTTTTATCATAAAATTTCCTCCTAATTAATGTTTTATTACAAGCCGGATGGGCATAAAACGTTAAATTAGTTTTTAAGTCCCTGTCTATTGAACGTTGTTTCATCTGATATCAATACACTTTTGAAAAAAAATCATCTCAATAAAGATTGAGATGATTTTTTTTTAGATTAAAAAGCAGCAGCTTTCGCTTTTCCTTCTTTTTTAAGAATAGCCAAGATAGCAGCAGCTACACCTGAACTAATTGTGCCTACGCCAGTGAAAACACCAACGATTGTAATGACAGTTGCTACTGAGGACCAAGTATCTAAGAAATTCACTACTGTTGCCGCAGTTGCAGTACTAACACCCAGATTTGCTGCAATCAAAGAACCATTACCAATCACTAAAGCTACTAATGTTACCGCAAGAAGTGACAGCGATAATAAAGCATAAAACTTAGAATCTGTTGCTTTCGTCATAATATGACCTCCTTCGATTATTTACTACTTCTTTAGTCTAGCAAGAAGTAAATTACATTTCAATATTTTTTTGGAAAATTTGTAATATTTATTTAATTAACGGTATTTGTAATCAGTTTTTATCAGGATTTACGTTCATTTTCCATTTTTACCGGGCACTTATGTAATAGCATAAAATGCTCTGATTCATTTAAATCTAGTCAGAATTTCTGATAAACACTATCAAAAAATCAATTCGTTTCAAATCTTCAATGCCTTCTTTTTAGAGACAGGTAAACTTTTATGATGAATTTTTTTAAGAGATGCTCGTTTCCTGCTTGTAGTACTTCAATTATTACTGAGGTATTCATCAACAATCGGAGCTCACCTTCGTTAAAGACAGAGACCAAGTTCAAAAAATCACTGAAAGATCATGTTATAGATGTGGAAAAAGAGTTGATTTTATTTTGAATTCAAGAGAAATGATGAATGGAATGGGAAGTAAGTTATACACATTGACCCTAAGGAGAGAAGAACCGTATCCTGTATTAGGGAGCGATTCATTTTTGGAAATATATCAGTATCTTTATACATTTCAGTTCCTATCATAGCTTTTGAAAAATTGTAACATTTAGAAAATGTGATAAACATACTATTCTCTAAAACACAACATAAGTCCCTACAAATCGGAGTCGAAAAAGAAGAAAATGGATTAAATTGCCTAGTTGAATTGAATCAATTTCCTCAATTCCAAAAGAAATCGAGACACTCATATTGAGTTGTCTCGACTTCGATTTGATATCAAAATAGATACCCATTATTCAAATCTTTGAACGTATGATGAAAAATAATGGCTGCTTTTTGCATGAATCGTCTGTATAGTCATTTCTGTATTTTCTTTAGATCCAGATATTCGGGCAAAAAAAGCATTGCTCCTTTATGTAGGCAGAATCATAACCATCACGTTAGAAATGAGGCTGAACCCTGACATTTCTGCAAAGTCTAAACACATTAGTGAATGAGATGAACTTGTTATCTAGTTCTCAAGCATTGAAATATGCTTTCATAACGATACACTTTTATCGTTTATTTTAAGGCTAGAGATTCTGAAGTAATGAGATGACTACTGCTATGGTCAATATGATGCCTGCAAGCATTAAAACAATTAATTTTCTACGGCTATTTTCTTTTTCATTGTGATCTTTCTTTGAAGACTTCGAAAGTTCTGCGGAAACCATGATCCATATCACCAAAGTCACAATTGCTAAAATGGTAGTAGTTGTGGTCATAATAACCTCCCATATTTTTATTTTCTTAATTTTAACATAATGCTAATATAATATGGATCGATACTGGAAATCATCTTAAATTCAGGAAAACCTGACTATTACCTTGTATGTGGGTTATAGCTATATCATTCTTGTGGTCTAATTCTTTAGTAGGTATATTGCCAATTCACATGTACCAATACTCACTACTTCACCAGTTACAAATCACTCATACGTTAAAGCTGCTTCCTGTTGCCGACACTATCCTTTTACAATCCTAAAATAAAAAAACTTTGGATGATGCTAGTGATTAATGCTTCATGAACCAAAACAGACCACCTCACATCAGGTGGTCTTTGCTTTGTTTCTACATATCTAGCAGTTTGCGCGAGATGACTAGGCGCTGGATTTCCTGTGTGCCTTCATAAATTTGGGTGATTTTCGCATCACGCATGTATCGTTCGACTGGGTAATCTTTTGTATACCCGTAGCCGCCGAAGATTTGGACGGCTTCTGTTGTTACCTTCATGGCTGTATCTCCAGCAAAGAGCTTGGACATAGCTGATTCCTTTCCATACGGGAGCCCTTTCGTTTCGAGCCATGCTGCCTGATAAGTGAGCAGCCTAGATGCTTCAATTGCGGTTGCCATATCTGCGAGCTTAAAAGCAATTCCTTGATGCTGAATGATTGGTTTGCCGAATTGCTTTCGCTCCTTCGCATAATCGACTGCCGCATCAAGAGCGCCTTGTGCAATCCCAACAGCCTGTGCAGCAATACCGTTTCTTCCGCCATCGAGGGTCATCATAGCTATTTTAAAACCTTCTCCTTCTTGTCCGAGCCGGTTTCTTTCATGAATCCGGCAATCTTCAAATCGAATTTCGGTCGTTGGCGATGAGCGAATGCCCAGTTTGCTTTCCTTTTTGCCAACAGAGAAGCCCGGTGTCTCTTTTTCTACAATAAAGGCGGTCGTATTTCGAGATGTAGCTTCTTGGTCTGTCACAGCAAACACAATATAATAATCTGCAATGCCTCCATTTGTAATAAAGATTTTCGCACCGTTCAGGACGTATTCACTGCCTGCTTTTACTGCCGTTGTCTTCATTCCGCCGGCATCTGAACCCGAACCGCTCTCAGTGAGTGCATATGCCCCTACCTTCTGTCCTTCTGCAAGCGGCTTTAAATAGGTCTCTTTTTGTTCATCTGTTCCGAAAGTATAGATAGGCCACGAGGCGAGAGAGGTGTGGGCGGAGAGGGTGACGCCTGTAGAGGCGCACACTCTTGAAAGCTCCTCCACTGCGATGACGTAGGCTAAATAATCACTACCGATCCCGCCTACCTCTTCCGGCCAAGGAATGCCCGTTAAACCGAGCTCCGCCATTTGGCGAAAAATAGCTGGATCATACGTTTCTGTCTCGTCCCGCTCTGCTGCTGTTGGCTCTACTTCATTTTTCGCAAAATCCCTCACCATTTTTTGAATCATTTCATGTTCATCACTTAATTGAAACTGCATCATGAGCCACCTCGTTTCATATTAGCTGTTTACAAATGACCAGCCTTTGAATTTCACTTGTTCCTTCATAGATCTCACAAACTTTCGCATCACGAAAGTAACGTTCTGCTTGATAGCGATTCGTATAACCGTCCATGCCGAGTAAATGGATCGCTTCTGTACTGATCTCAACCGCCGTTTTTGACGTAAATAGCTTTGCCATGGATGCTTCCTTTGTCACCGGACGATTCGTCTCTTTATAAAAAGCCGCTTGATAGACTAATAGCTTGGCAGCTTCAAGCTTCGCTGCTAAATCACCCAGCCGAATGGTCGTTTCTAGACCTGCCGGGTGCTGCTTTAAATAAGTCACTGCCTCAGTTAATGCGGCTTCAGCTATACCGAGGCTTTGAGCCGCGATACCAATTCTCCCCGCATTTAAACTAGACATGGCTATGTGAAAGCCCTCTCCTTCTGCACCGAGCAGCTGCTGTTTTGGAATCCGCACAGCATCAAAATGAAGCGTAACGGTTTTTGACCCATGCAGTCCCATCTTTTTCTCATCTTTTCCGATCGTAAATCCGGGTGTATCTTTCTCGACAATGAATGCCGATATATTTTTTTTCGCAGAAGCAGGATCTGTCACGGCAAAGACAAGATACAGTTCTGCTTCCCCGCCGCTTGTGATAAACATTTTTGTACCATTTAACACATAATGGTCGCCCGCCCGCTCTGCTCTTAACTGAATATTGGAGGCATCTGAGCCTGCCTTCGGTTCAGTCAGGCAAAATGCTCCCAGTTTCTGCCCGGATGCAAGCAGCGGAACATAGGATTCTTTTTGCTCATTCGTTCCAAAAGCCAAAATAGGCATCGTCACAACAGATGTATGAACGGACACAATGACACCGATGGTCGCACTCACTTTGGATAATTCATGAATGGCGATGATATACGTTGTAAAATCTGCTCCTAAGCCTTGATACGAAGCTGGTATTGGAATCCCCAGAAAGCCTTTTCGTCCCATTTCTGCTAAAAGTGTTCTTGGGAACTGACCTTGTTCCATGGCTTCCACTTCAGGGAATACACGCTGTCTTGCAAATTCTGCTGCCTGTTCTCTCCAGAGTCGCTGTTGATCCGTAAGCAAAACATCCATTTTGACTCCCCCTATGAGTGGTCGTGGTATGTGTAAAAACCTCTCTTTGTCTTTTTGCCCAGCCAGCCTGCATTCACGTATTTTTTCAAAAGAGGACAAGGTCGGTATTTGCTATCCCCAAGTCCCTCATGAAGGGTATTCATAATAAATAAACATGTATCTAGTCCGATGAAATCAGCGAGACGAAGCGGCCCCATTGGGTGATTCATTCCAAGCGTCATGACACCGTCAATACTTTCTGCATCTGCCACGCCTTCATAAAGGGTGTAAATGGCTTCATTGATCATTGGCATCAATATGCGGTTTGATACAAACCCTGGGAAGTCTTCCACTTCAATTGGGGTTTTGTTTAAATTCTTTGCTGTTTCACAAACGAGTTGATACGTGTCGTCACTCGTTTGCAGCGCTCGAATGACCTCAACGAGTTTCATGACAGGCACCGGATTCATAAAATGCATGCCAATCACTTGCTCCGGTCTCCCCGTAACAGCTGCTAATTCTGTGATCGACAAGGAGGATGTGTTTGTTGCAAATATCGTCTTCGCCTCTGCAAATTGATCGAGTGTTTCAAAGATTTGTTTTTTCACACTCATTTGTTCAGATACAGCTTCAATCACTAAATGAGCCTGCTGCACGTCCTTTAAATCTGTAGATACGGCAAGCCGCTGCGTAATATCTCGGACTGCCTGATGGGCTAGCTTTCCTTTTTCTGCTCGTTTCGTCAGTTGTTTGGTCATGGAGGAAATGGCTCGATGAATCTGCTTTTCAGATGCATCATGCAGCAGGACTGTGTAGCCAGACTGAGCAAAAACTTGGGCAATGCCTGATCCCATTTGACCAGCTCCAACGACCATGACGGTTTCTTCTGTACTCATGACGATGAACGCCTCCCTTTTAATCTACCTTTATCATGATGGCATCTCCTTGACCGCCTCCACTGCAAATCGCCGCAATGCCAATACCGCCGCCTCTTTGTTTTAATGCATGAATCAAGGTCAATATGATACGTGTTCCGCTTGCCCCAATGGGATGACCAAGCGCAACTGCACCACCGTTGATATTCATTTTCCGCCGGTCAAGCCCGGTTATTTTTTCACATGCCAGCGCCACAGCTGAGAAGGCCTCATTGATTTCAAATAGATCGATATTCTCTAGGCGCTTGCCTGTTTTCTGTAAAATTTTCTCGATAGCAAAGGCTGGTGTTTTCGGAAAATCCTTTGCCTCTACAGCTACCTGCGTATGACCAAGCACGATTGCCAATGGCTTGACGTCATGCTGCTTTGCATATGTGTCTTTCATTAAAAGAAGCGCACTTGCTCCATCATTGACACCTGGTGCATTTCCAGCGGTAATGGTACCCGTTTGATCAAAAACAGGCATGAGCTTTGATAGCCGTTCATATGACGTATCACGACGCGGGGATTCATCTTCTGTCATCAGCCGCTCTCCCGTTTTCGTCTTGACGGTGACGGGAGTGATTTCATGCTGAAAAAAGCCGTTTTTCTGCGCTTCGATCGCTCGTTCATGACTTCTTAATGCCCAAAGGTCTTGCTCTTCCCGCGTGATACCGAGCTCCTTCGCAGCCATGCTCCCATACTCACCCATATGAACGCCTGTAAACGAACAGGTTAATCCATCTAAAATCATCGCATCTTGTACCGCACCATCTCCCATTTTGTAGCCCCATCGCGCTTTTTTTAGCAAATAAGGGGCGTGTGACATGGATTCCATACCGCCCGCTACGATGACCTCCGCATCTCCAGCTCGGATGATTTGATCTGCTGTGCTCACACTGCGCATTCCTGATGCACAGACTTTATTGATAGTTTGCGTCGGAACGGACCACGGAAGATCAGCATGTCTTGCTGCTTGCCTTGAAGGAAGCTGACCTTGTCCTCCCTGCAAAACACTTCCCATGATGACCTCATCCACATGATGTGAACCCGGCACTCTTTCCAGCGCAGCCTTGATTGCCACTCCGCCTAGTTCTGCGGCAGTCAACCCGCTGAAAGCACCGCCTAGTTTTCCAAATGGTGTTCTTGCTCCAGATACAATGACTGTCTTACTCATGTATGTCCCCTCCCTTTTGTTACCGCTTACATATTATCTGAACAGCAGATGTACAGCGCCATTTATAAGCCGATGAACATTCTATTCATCGGCCTGTTTTGTTTACGAAACCTGCTTTCCAGCCTCGCCAAACACTGATTTTTCAAGAAGCTCTGCGACATCAAATGTACCTACCTGCTCTTCTACTTCTTTCGCTTTCGTCCCATCTCCCAGCATCGTTAAGCAATAAGGACACCCTGAGCTAATGATGGACGGCTGCACTTGTAACGCCTGCTCCGTTCGGGCAGTATTAATCCGGGTACCCGTCTCTTCTTCCATCCACATTAAGCCCCCGCCTGCACCGCAGCACATACCCGTTTCACGATGCCGTTCCATTTCTCTCAGCGTCACACCAGGGATGGCTTTTAAAATGTCTCTCGGCGGATCATACACTTCGTTATATCTGCCTAGGTAGCAAGAATCGTGGAAGGTAATCACCTCGTTCACTTCATGTACAGGCGTTATTTTTCCTTCTTTCACTAGCTCTGCCAGTAATTCTGTATGATGATACACTTCTGCCTCAAGCCCGAAGTCTGGATACTCATTTTTAAATAAATTGTAGGCGTGTGGATCAATCGTAACGATCTTTGTGACACCGTTTTTCTGAAATTCTTCAATGTTTTTTGCGGCAAGCTCTTGGAATAAAAATTCGTTTCCAAGCCTTCTTGGTGTATCACCTGAGTTTTTTTCTTTATTGCCTAGGATGGCAAAGGACACACCTGCTTCGTTGAGAAGCTTTGCAAAGGCAAGCGCAATCTTTTGGCTTCGATTGTCGTATGCCCCCATTGAACTAACCCAGAATAAATATTCGAAGGTTTGGTCTGCTTTTTTCAGCTCTTTTACTGTCGGCACGTGCACATCTTCTCTCAATTCACGCCAATTTTCTCTTTCTTTCCGGTTCAATCCCCACGGGTTCCCTTGGCGCTCTATACTTGTCATGGCACGCTGTGCATCTGCATCCATTTTCCCTTCAGTCAGCACAAGATATCTACGCATATCAATAATTTTGTCGACGTGTTCATTCATGACAGGGCATTGGTCTTCACAGTTTCGGCACGTCGTACATGCCCAAATTTCTTCCTCTGTAATGACTTCACCAATAAGAGAAGGATGATACATCGAGCTAGCAGCCGATTCCTCTGCACCTGCTCCTCTCGCCTGAAGCGCCAGCTGATTTCCTGTTGTCTGCCTGAAGGCAAGCTGCGGAACCCAAGGCGTCTTTGATGTAATGGCGGCCCCTTTATTGGTTAAATGATCTCTTAGCCTTAAAATCAAATCCATTGGAGACAGCATTTTCCCTGTACCTGTTGCTGGGCACATATTTGTGCAGCGCCCGCATTCCACACAAGCGTAAAGGTCGATCAGCTGTGACTGACGGAAGTCTTCAATTTTTCCCACACCGAAGGTCTCTTGTGTCTCATCTTCAAAATCAATTTTTTGCAGCTTGCCTGGCGGGTCTAATCTGCTGGCAAATACGTTCACCGGTCCTGCAATGAGGTGAGCATGCTTTGACTGCGGGACATACACTAAGAATGTCAGCAAAATCAGGAGATGCACCCACCATGCGACATAAAAAACGACCGTTGCCGCAAGAGGTGAAATACCGCCCAGCAAGAAAGCAACACTGGATGCGATTGGCTCCGTTGGTGATAAAGAGTGTCCATGCCAGATGATATTCATCCCGTTCCCAAGTAAAACGGTCAGCATCAAGCCGCCAATAAATAAAAGCACTAGACCGGATTTAAAGCCACGCTTTAAACGGACAAGCTTCTCCACATACCTTCTATGGAACGCCCAAACAACAGCTACTAAAATGAGAAGTGTGACCACCTCTTGGAAAAAGGTAAAGACACCGTAAAGCGGACCTAAAGGGAGTCCGCTGCCTGGAACGAGTCCCTTCATAATAAAATCAAAGGCTCCGAACTGTACAAGGATAAATCCGTAGAAAAACAGCACATGAATGATGCCGCTCTTCTTGTCCTTTAACAGCTTCTTTTGCCCAAATACATTGACCCAAACACGCTCTAAGCGTTTTTTCACGTCTTGTTGGAACTCTTCTTTTTTACCAAGACGAATGTACGCTGCTCGTGTTCGAATGAGATAAATAAACAAATACACAGCGTAAGCGGTCACCGCCGCAAATGCGATCATGTTCATGATTAAAAGGCTATTCATCTTGCTCCCCCTTTCATTCCCCAAAACCCACTTTGTTCCGTTTCCATGTTGTACCTCTATCATAAATAATGAATGAGTATTCAGTCAATATTTTTTACACGTTTGGGTACACTATTGAAATATGCAAAAAAGGAGGAAGCTTCATGATCGCATTGATCATCCTACTCGTACTCATTGTCATCGTTTGTCTCATATTGTTAGACCTTTATATGGGAAAGAAATATTTTTCCACCCGCGCTTTTGAACGATCTTTTGATCAAACAAGCGGTGATGCCGCCTTTTATCATGATGGCGAACCACTCTTTGAACAGCTGATCACCGATATTCAGCACGCCTCTTCTTCTATTCATATGATGTTCTTTATTGTAAAGAACGACAAGATTGGTCAAAGGGTGTTACAAGCTTTGAAAACAAAAGCGGAACAAGGGGTTTCAGTCTTTTTACTGACCGATCGATTAGGGTCCTATCCGTTTGATCAAAAGTCCATTGATATGCTGGAGAAAAGCGGCATCCAATTTTACTTTTTAAATAAGCCTCGTTTCCCTTTTTTGATTTATCGGTTAAACATGAGAAATCATCGTAAAATCACGGTAATTGATGGAAAGATTGGCTATATTGGCGGTTTTAATATTGGTGATGAATATGTTGGAAAAAAGGGTCGGTTTGGCATTTGGAAAGATTATCATTTGCGCATGACAGGGCAAGTTGTCGCAGATCTCCAGCATGTGTTTTTGAATGATTTATACCGGACATCTGGCATTCATCAGCTGCAATATGAGGTTTTTCCTGCTTTGGAACCGGGAACACTACAATGCACAACACGCGCGACTGCTGGTTTTTCTTTAGAAGCTTTGTTCCTCAAAGATATTCAGCAGGCGAGGAAACAGATCATCATCTGTACGCCTTACTTTATTCCATCTGCTCCTCTTCTGAGTGCACTGCTTGATGCACGAAAGCGAGGCGTCACGGTTGAAATCATCATCCCAATGAAAGCAGATCATCCACTCGTCAAAGAGGCTGGATTTCATTATTTGAAGGACCTCATTGCCTCTGGCTGCCTTGTTTATCGTTTTTACAAAGGATTTTATCATGCGAAAGCCATTCTAATTGACCAGAGACGCTGTATGATCAGTACGGCAAATTTTGATAAACGCAGCTTGTTTTTAAACGAAGAAGTTGACGTCGCCATTGATGATGTCGACTTTACTGCACACGTAGAAGAAAAAATTCGCGAGCACATAGAAGTGTCTGAGCTTATGACAGAGGAGAAATTGACACAGCGTCCGCTTTTGTCACGTCCGCTGGAATGGGTTGGCGCCATGTTCTCGTACTTTTTATAAAGGAGCTGACCTATGCGTTATCGATTCGGTTATGTATCCAATGCCGTCACCTTGTGGGAGGCTTCTCCTGCCAAGTGGCTGACCTTTGCAAGATACAGCAAGCTCTCAAAGGAAGAGAGAGAAGAGGCTTTATTACGAACAACAAAGGCCAATCTCGTGAATACATTAAGAACGCTTTACTTTGCCATTGCCCATGATATCCCGCTTTACCGTTTTTCGAGTTCGATCGTCCCGCTTGCGACCCACCCCGAGGTACGCTGGGACTTTGTGACACCTTTTCAAAAGGAGTTTCTTGAAATTGGCGAGTTGGTGAAACGGCATGAACTGCGTGTGAGCTTTCACCCCAATCAATTCACCTTGTTTACTAGCCCCAAGCCTTCAATCACAGAAAATGCCGTGATCGACATGGCGTACCATTATCAAATGCTTGAGGCGATGAAGCTTGAAAAGGAAGGCTATATGAACATTCATGTGGGCGGTGCGTACGGTGATAAAGATTCGGCGCTTCAACGTTTTGATGAAAATATCAAACAGCTACCAGCGCATATCAAGGCGAGGATGACGCTTGAGAATGATGACAAAACGTATACGTCGTTAGAAACCCTTGATGTATGTGAAAAGCACGGTATTCCATTTGTTTTTGATTATCATCATCACGTGGCCAATAAAGATGATGATGCCGTGCTTGAAGACATCCTGCCAAGAATGTTCAACACTTGGACGAGCACTGGCATTCCGCCTAAAATCCATTTATCCTCACCGAAATCAGAAAAAGCCATACGCAGTCATGCAGATGGTGTAGATATGTCCTTTGTCTTACCGCTTTTTCATGCATTAAAACCGTATGGGCGTGATGTAGATTTTATGATTGAGGCGAAGTTAAAGGATCAGGCACTGCTCCGACTTGTCGAAGAGCTGTCTGCGATAAGAGGCAACAAGCGAACCGGCGGAGGAACCATTGAGTGGAAATCATAGATAAAGGTTTATCTCTGTTCAAACAGGGGTAACAAAGCTATTGTGAGAAAGTTATTAACAGGAGGATATGAAGATGTATCAAATCTATTCAATCCAAATCGCTGCGAAAGCATTGAATTTACATAAGCTTATTTCTCTTTATGAAAAATGCCATCAGGCTCAACATCGTCTATATGTGTATTCTAAAAAAACAATGTGCAACATCAAGAACATCGTAGAGCTTGAAACCTTCAGGCTCACTCATTTAGAGTCTGACTACTTAATTGTCGTAGAGGGGAAAAAAGCGCAAGACCTCTTGCACCCTTTTGAAAAAGAGCAGGTTTCATAAAAAGGAGCAGCCCTCAGGCCGCTCTTTTTGTTAGATCCATTCTTTCGTCAACCACACTTGTTTTGAAGCTGCATCCATTTTCACTTGTACCCCAATTGGCATCGTAATCATCGGGTGCGTATGGGCACAGTCAAAATCTGCGATGAGCGGTCTCTTTGTCTCTCCAAGCACCTCAAGTAAAATCTCGTAAGGTTCTTTTCCCGTTCCCTCATCATCAAACAGCTCATGTTTTCCCAAAAGAATACCTGATACTCGCTCAAACACTCCATTTACTTTCAATAAAGAGAAGTTTTTTTCTACAACCGAAGCGGTTTTCATGCAATCTTCAATGAGGAGAATGTCTCCTGTTTGGATCGCTGGCATGAACTCACTGCCCCATATGCCGTACATTGCATTCAGGTTCCCGCCGATCAACCTGCCTTCTGCCCGTCCTTCTATGACGCACAGCCAATCGTTCGGACGCTGCTCTTTATCACGCGTCTTTTCTTCCCAATTGATTCGTTCATCCGTCCAAAAAGGTGGTTTTTTGATCTGATAAGGAATGGGTTGAGGATGCATCAGGATGTCTTCGAACGACTGATACGTATAAGCGACGAACGGTTCAAACTCTCCAAAAGATGGGACAAGCGCCGGTCCGTAGAATACAGGCAGTCCCGTTTTTTCGTAAGCGGCTAAAAGAATCGCTGTCGCATCTGAATAACCGATCATGATCTTCGGATGTTGATTCAGCAGCTCAAAATCAAGATAAGGGAGCAAGCTATTTGAATTTGTCCCGCCAATCATTGACATGACGCACGCCAAGTCTTCCCTAGCCATTAGCTCATTCAGCTCATCTGCTCGTTCTTGAATTGTACCTGAACGGTAGTGATCCTCTTTCCCTGTTAATGATCCTGGTACCACAATGAATCCTTTTTGCTCAAGCCACTTCTTCGCCCGCTCATACCTAAGAGGCGAGGTCGCTGACGCAGGACTTGATGGTGAAAAAATACCGATCTTATCGCCTTTTTGTAATCGCCGAAGCCTCTTCATTCCATCAGATCCTTCCTACACGAGTTTTTTCTATCCTAACAAAAAAAGCCCCTTATCAAAAGGGCTTAATCTTTAATGACCAAACTGCGCTTCGTGCAGTCTGCTATATACGCCGCCCATTTGAATTAAATCTTGGTGGCGGCCTTGTTCTTCAATGCCTTCCTCTGTTACGACAATGATACGATCGGCGTGTTTAATTGTTGCAAGGCGGTGGGCTATGACGAGCGTTGTCCTGCCGACAGCTAGTTCACTCAGTGCATCCTGTATGGCTTTTTCTGTTTCTGTATCAAGTGCTGACGTGGCTTCATCTAGAATGAGAATGGACGGGTTTTTCAGGAACATCCGCGCAATCGACAGACGCTGCTTTTGACCGCCTGACAGTTTGACGCCGCGCTCACCTATGACGGTATTTAACCCTTCTGGGAAACGCTGTACGAGTTCCTCTAAATGCGCACTTCTTACAGCCTCCCAAATCTCTGCATCGCTGGCTTCTAAGTTGCCGTACGCAATGTTTTCACGAATGGTGCCTGAGAATAAAAAGACATCCTGCTGCACAATACCGATCTGCTGCCTTAAAGAAGACAATGTCATCGACTTTGTGCTTATACCATCAATCGTGATCTCCCCTTCATCCACATCATAAAAGCGAGGCAGCAGACTGCAAATGGTTGATTTCCCCGCTCCTGAAGGCCCGACAAACGCAACCGTTTCTCCTTGTTTAATCTTTAAATCGATATTATTCAGCACATGACTGTGTTCATCGTAGCCAAATGTTACGTTTCGATATTCAATTTCACCTTTTAGTCCGTGTACATCACGTGCTCCCTCTGTATCCTTCACATCCGGCTCTGTTTCTAGCAAATCGACATAGCTTTTAAAGCCCGCAATGCCTTTCGGATACATTTCAATGACCGTGTTGATTTTATCAATCGGTCTAAATAAAACATTTGTGATCAGAACAAACGCGATAAAGCCACCTGCCGTTAATTGACCTTGCAGAACAAACCATGTACCTGCGAGAAGGACAAACAGTGTCACAAGACGTGTGAGAATGTAACTGATCGATCCATTGACCGACATAATTTTATAGGAAAGAAGCTTCGCCTTTCGAAAACGGTTGTTGTTTTCAGCAAAACGTTTTTTCTCGAAATGTTCATTGGCAAAGGCTTGAACAAGACGAATGCCGCCGATATTGTTTTCAACCCTTGCATGAAAGTCTCCAATGTCATTGTTCAGCTGTGTAATCGCATGCGTCATTTTCTTATTAAAATGAAGAGCAAGCCAGATGATGACCGGCATGATCAGGAAGGTTAAAATGGCCAGCTGCCAGTTAATCATCAGCATGACTGCAAAGGCACCAAGAATCGTCATAATCGCTATAAACAAATCTTCAGGACCATGATGCGCCACTTCTCCAATGTACATGAGGTCGTTTGTCATCCGTGACATGAGCTTACCCGTTTTGTTGTTGTCAAAGAATTTAAAGGATAGGCGCTGAAAGTGATCAAACAGCTTCTTCCTCATATCTGTTTCAATATTGATGCCAAGCATATGCCCCCAATACGACACAATAAATTGCATAACCGAGCTGAGGGCATAAATGACAAACAGCGCAAATGCGGTCCAGACAATGACTGTCCAGTTCCCTGTTGGCAACAATGTATCAATAAAGTAGTTCACGATAAGCGGGAAACCCAGTTCCATTAATCCAACGGCGACAGCGCAAAAGAAATCTAAAAAGAACAGACCTCGATAGGGCCTGTAATAGGCGAAAAAGCGTTTTAGCATATGTAAAAGAACCTCATTTCCTCTATAATTGATAATCATTTTCAATTATAGAGGAATCCTCTTCAAAATACTAGATTAGGAAATGATTTCTTTGACTAGAAATCCTCATAGAACGCCAGAAAACAACCGAGCAAATGATTCCTTTAATCGTTCTTTTAAGCCTCTTTTATAAAAATGAACAGGTCCCATCTGCTCACATTCCATCATATCTTCCTCATAGTGTGCCATCAGCTGCTCAATGGGCTTTTTCGCGGCTGTAAAGACATTGACCTCAAAATTGAGCTGAAAGCTTCTCATATCCACATTTGCAGTGCCGACAGAGGCAAGTTCTCCATCTGCGATCATTACTTTTTGATGCATGAAGCCCTTTTGATAGTGATACACCTTGATGCCCTCTTTTAGAAGCTCAGAAAAATAGGATCGTGTGGCGTATTGTGTGAGAAAGCCGTCATTGATCTCCGGTACCATCACCCGGACATCCACCCCTCTTGTAGCAGCAATTTTCAATGCTGTACGAAGGGATTCATTAGGGACAAAATAAGGTGTCGCAATCCAGACAAATTGTTTCGCATTTGAGATGAGTGCATCATATAAATCACTCATACTTTCTTTCATATCGGGTCCAGTTGGTACAACCTGAATGACATCCTCTCCCGTCACAGGATGCGGCGTATGATATTTCGGATCATCAATTAATACTTCATCTGATACATACTCCCAGTCGAGCATAAAAATAGAGTGAAGGGTTTGTACAGCCTCACCCTTTAACATGGTATGCGTATCACGCCAAAAACCGATATTTTCATCACGTCCGACATATTCTTTTCCGACATTTAACCCGCCGACAAATCCTGTCTTCCCATCAATGATCACGATTTTGCGGTGATTTCGGAAATTGAATTTTTGATTAAAGAAACCATATTTTAAAGGCAGAAATGGAGCGACCTTGACTCCTGCCTGCTTCAAGCGTTTAATATCTTTTCGGGAGAAGCGAATGCTGCCAGCCGCATCATAGATGAAGCGAACCTCTACCCCTTCTTTCACTTTTTCTATCAAAATCTCCATCATCCGGTGCCCGAGGAAATCCGATTTAAACATGTAGTATTCTATATGGATGAACGATTTTGCCTTTTTTAATTCTTCAAAAATACGGGGAAACGTCTCCTCCCCATTTTTTAAAATGTCCATATCACTATTTGTGTTCACATGCATGCCTGTTGCTTTTTCTGTGTAATGAAAAAAAGTCCGCTGATTTTCGGTTAGACGCGATTCATCCGGCTTGCTCTCAAGCTCAGATATTCTGCGTAGTTTTTCACGGTTGTACATTCTCTTTGATTTGAATAAATGACCTTTCACATAGAGCTGTCCTGAGAACAAATAAAACATATAGCCAATGATCGGGAAAAAGATTAGCACATACATCCATAAGAGTGTGTGCTGTGATGTACGGTTCTCTAGCATGAGTGAGATGATACTAAATAAAATAATGGCGATATAAACCGCTGCGTACAGCTGAACACTCCACGCTGGAACCGGCCACCAATACACCACATATGCCCCGAATATCATAAAATATAAAAATAAAAATTCCAGTCTCCTCTTTTTCACATTCTCCGCCCTCATTCGTTTCTGTCTTTTCTCTTCCATACCCTTTGCACAGCTTGTATGAAACGCACGACCTATGCCTTTCTTCTAGCTTTTACAGACTTGGACCATTTGATCCGATATAATGGATAAATATGTGATGGAAAGGAAGATTTGTTTATGCATACACCACCTCCTTTAAAAAAAGGTAGTCATCTTCGTGTCATTGCCCCAAGCCGAAGTGCCAGCATTTTATCAGAAGAAGGAATCGCTCAAGCAAAAAAGCGTTTAGAGGCTTTAGGTTTCACTGTCTCTTTTGGAAAGCACGCGTTTGAATGTGATCTTCATTCCTCTTCATCTATTGAACACCGCTTGTCTGATTTGCATAAGGCGTTCAAAGATGATGAAGTTGACGGTATTTTGACAGCAATCGGAGGCTTCAATTGCAATGAGCTTTTGCCTTACATTGATTACGACTTGATTCGTCAGCACTCTAAAGTTCTTTGCGGCTACAGTGATATTACCGCACTCGCAAGCGCTATTACTGCAAAATGTGAGATGGTGACATACTCAGGCCCTCATTTCTCCAGCTTCCAAATGGAGCAAGGACAAGAGGAACAGACCGCTATGTTTCAAGCCTGCTTGATGAATGACGGTAAGTCTTTTGATGTGATCCCTTCGACAAAGTGGAGTGATGATGCGTGGTATCTTGATCAAGCGAACAGGCAATTTCATCCGACAAAATGGGGAATATATCAGGAAGGAACAGCTGAAGGCACCTTGTATGGCGGTAACCTTTGTACACTGAATTTACTGCAAGGGACGTCGTTTATGCCTCATATCAAGGATGCCATCTTATTTGTGGAGGATGATGATTTGGTTTTCCCTGAAATGTTCGCCAGAGACCTCACATCCCTCTTGCAGCATGCAGAATCAATCAAAGGACTGATCATCGGACGATTTCAGAAGAAATCCGAGATGACAGAAGAACATTTAAGATTCATTCTAGATAAGCACCCAATGCTCAAACACATTCCAGTGATTTACGATGTCGATATTGGACATACGCAGCCGGTTTTCACCTTACCGATTGGTGGAAATGTAAAGCTAGCGTGTAAAGATGGAGACGTGAAGCTGCGCATTCATTCATAACTAATAAAGGCTAAAAAAGCACCCGAATATGTGGTGCTTTTTTCTATGCCACCATCTTTTTTAAAAATTTTTTAGAAAAAGTGATCCAACCCTCCAACACCTTCGTTAAGTAGATGTAAAAAGAAAAGAGAGGAGGCAAAAACATGTTCTCTGATGTACTTAACCAATTATTCGATTCTATCTCTAACATTATTAATACACTTGGATAATTCTAATTAACGCACACATACTACATGCTTACCGAAGGGAGGATGCACTCTATGTTTTCTGATGTACTTAGTCAATTATTCGATTCTATTTCTAACATTATTAATACGCTTGGGTAATGTTCAACATCCGCTGTCTCTAGTAGATAGCGGATGTTTTTATTTAACAGATTCTGAATGGCGCCATTTAAATAACTATAAGGAACCTTGTTTGATTATCATCAATTCAAAAGACCCTTTATGAACTGGTTTCTTTTAAACAATTCAAACAAGCCCAATTGGATGTTATGATCTATTTAAGGAATATACTAACTATATAAAGGAGATATAATGATAAAACGTTTGATTGGTTTGTTTTTTATTACTCTTTGTATTGTTGGATTAAGCTTCACTTCAAAAACTCTCACCCTTTCTGAAGAGGAATTAGATGAAAAGGTCATCCACGTATTGGACTCATTATGGGAAGAGCATGCATTGTTTAACTATCAAATTATCAAGACAGATCCCACAATTTCCATCGGCATCGATACTTCAAAAGATATGGCAAGTTTGCAATCTATCTTAGAAAAGAAGCTTCCTAAACAAGCATTAGAGGATTATGAAATTGAGATTTTTCAGAGAAATAAAAGTGATCTAAAAGCTGATTGATGAAAAACACGAAGAAACCCACTCTCGTTCCGAGCGGGTTTCTTCGTGTTCTTACATCTTTTCCGGAGCCGATACGCCAATGAGTTTTAATGCATTCGCAAGCGTAATTTGTGTTGCTTTCATGAGTGAAAGACGTGCTGTTGTTTTTGTTTCGTTTTCTACATCAATGACCTTCTCGGCATTGTAGAAGCTGTGAAGGGCTGATGCAAGGTCATAAATATAGTTCGTTACACGGTGCGGAATACGCTTTTCAGCTGCTTCTGCTACAACTTCTGGGAAGCTGCCAATGATTTTGAGAAGATCGTACTCTTTTTCCGATTGAATGTGAGAGAAATCTGCTTTTTCAAGGTTTGGCTCGTAGCCTTTTTCTTCCCCTTGACGCAGCATGCTGCAAATTCTCGCATGCGCATATTGTGCGTAGTACACAGGGTTATCGTTAGACGTAGATATCGCTAAGTCTAGGTCAAAGTCCATATGTGTTGCCGCACTTCTCATCGCGAAGAAATAACGAGTGGCATCTAGACCTACTTCTTCAATCAGATCACGCATGGTGACGGCTTTTCCTGTACGTTTACTCATCTTCATCTTTTCACCGTTTTTGTATAGGTGAACGAGCTGAATGATTTCTACTTCAAGCTTGCCAGCAGGATATCCAAGTGCTTGGATCGCCGCTTTCATTCGAGGGATATAGCCGTGATGGTCCGCTCCCCAAATGTTAATGAGCTGATCAAAGCCTCTGTCCAATTTGTCTTTATGGTATGCGATATCTGGAAGCAAGTAAGTGAAGCTGCCGTCTTTTTTAATGAGCACGCGGTCCTTGTCATCGCCAAAATCAGTTGAACGCAGCCACGTTGCGCCGTCTTCTTCAAAGACATAGCCTTTAGCGCGAAGGGTTTCCAGCGCTGGTTCGATTTTTCCGTTTTCATATAAAGAGGTTTCTGAATACCATACATCAAATGGGACACGGAAATTCTCAAGGTCTACACGTAATTTCTCTAACTCGTATTTTAAGCCGTATTCACGGAAGAACTTCATACGCTCTTCTTCTGGCTCATGCACGAAACGGTCACCAAATTCATCTGCCAGCTTTTGCCCGATGCCTTTGATGTCTTCTCCTCTATAGCCGTCTTCAGGCATCTCTTTTTCAAGACCGAGCGCCTCAAAGTAACGTACCTCTACAGATAAAGCAAGGTTATTGATCTGATTGCCTGCATCGTTGATATAGTATTCACGGCTCACTTCGAACCCTGCTTTATCAAGGATGTTGCAAAGAGAATCACCTACAGCTGCTCCGCGGGCATGTCCAAGGTGAAGGTCACCTGTTGGGTTGGCTGAGACGAATTCAACTTGCACCTTTTGGCCGCCGCCTGTATTCGTTTCACCATATGCCTCTTTTGCTTCAAGGACAGCTGGAATGAGCTTTGTTAAATACTGATTGTTCATATAAAAGTTAATGAACCCTGGACCTGCGATATCCAGTTTTTCAATAGAAGCTTTCCCTTTATCAAACGCTTTGACAATGTCCTCTGCGATTTGGCGAGGTGCTTTTTTTGCAATGCGGGCAAGCTGCATCGCCATGTTGGTGGAGTAATCACCGTGAGTTTTGTCTTTCGGCACTTCTAAAAGGACATCTGGTACCTGGCTTTCATCAGCAAGTCCTGCTTTGACGACTGCCGCAATGATTTCTTCTTTTAACGCATCTTTGACCTGTTCTGCGATATTCATGAACGTAAATCCTCCTTATACGAAATCGATAATGTATGTAAATGCTTTTGATCTTCCCCTGTCAGCATATCGTACGTAATGTGCAGCAGTCCCTTGTTCACATCGAGATCAATGCCATGTGTGTGTACATCAAGCTGTAGTGTACCGAATGGCATCGTGTAATGTGTGACGGTCGTTTCCCCAATGAGAAAGCGCTGCTTCATTTGAATGGCCCCTGATCTCATGACAAAAATTTCTTTTTCACTCATTTTCACAACGGTTTTTACTTGACCCATTTCATGTTCTTCATGGTAAGTGAGATACGTTTTGTCATTCTTTTCTTGATACGTTCCAGTCGTGCGGAATTCGATCGTTTCAGCCGGCTCCGTCTCTGGTTTCATCACTGACTTTACATGAATTGAAATTTGGTTTTGTGTCATTTTGCACTTCCTTTGCTAAGACCCGTTTAACTAAAATAGTATACCATATTCATGATCGCCTATCATACCATCATTTCTCTTCTTCACTGCGATTAAACTTCGTTTTTGATCTTACGCTATCCCTTTAGAAAAAAAGAAACAGGAAACTCACTAATACCACCAACACAGCCTTTACGCCCATGTCTTTTCTTTTGATTAAATAAAAAAGAGCTTGAACGCCTGAACTTGCCAAAAATACCTGAAAAAAATCAAATGGCACGATCTGTGCTCGCTTAAATATCACCTGCATGAATAACGCAATGGCCGTCAAATAGAAAAAGCCTCGATCCTGAAACAACCCCAACATCTCTTCCTTTGCTTCCTTTTTCGAAGCAAAAACAGGGGGCTCTGCTGCGAGCTCTCGTTTCAGCGTGAGAAAACCCGCCGCTAACACACAAAAAGCGAGAAGCACCATCAATATAGAAGAAAACATGAACTGCCTCCTTTATTTTTTGATCCATGTAAAAAAAGAGCTTGTCCACATGAGATGACAAGCTCCTCTATCAAGGTGTTATTTCACAAATCCAAGCAGCATTTCGCGTAAAAGCTTGCTCGCTGTATTCGCTGTTTGGTCGGAATGATCGTATACAGGTGCTACCTCTACAAGGTCTGCACCGACTACTTGAACCTCAGATCCTGCAATGGCATGAATAGATGCAAGCAGCTCTTTTGATGTAATACCGCCAGCATCCACCGTGCCTGTACCAGGTGCATGAGCTGGGTCGAGTACATCAATGTCGATCGTCACATAAACTGGACGCCCCTTCAGCTTTGGCAATACTTGCTTCAACGGCTCCAGCACTTCAAATTTAGAAATGTGCATGCCCGCTTCTTTTGCCCATTCAAATTCTTCCTTCATCCCAGAACGAATCCCAAAAGAGAACACATTCTCAGGTCCAATGAGTCCTGCTACTTTACGAATCGGTGTTGAATGAGACAGAGGCTCACCCTCGTATTCCTCACGAAGATCCGTATGTGCGTCCATATGGATAATCGCCAAATCAGGATATTTCTTATGCATCGCACGGAAAACCGGCCAAGACACAAGATGCTCGCCGCCCATTCCTAATGGAAACTTCCCTTTTTCTAAAATGCTGTCGACATACTCTTCAATTAAGTCCAAGCTTTTCTGAGCATTTCCAAAAGGAAGCGGAATGTCACCGGCATCAAAGAATGGCACCTCGTGCAGTTCACGATCTAAATAAGGGCTGTATTCCTCTAATCCAATCGAAACTTCACGAATACGGTTTGGGCCAAAACGTGAGCCTGGTCTATAACTGACGGTCCAATCCATCGGCATACCATATAAAATGACTTTTGCATCTTCCCATGTCGGATGACTTCCAATAAATACTTTTCCTGAATAAGCCTCGTCGAATCTCATGCAAGATTCCTCCTTTTACGCTTCAAAAAATGCGCAAACTGTTATTTGCGCATTTCCTCTTCGCTTGATTTATTTGATTAAGTCGCTCACAAATTTCGGCAGAACGAATGCCGCTTTGTGTAATTCTTTTGTGTAATATTTCGTGTCAATATCAAAGAAACGGCTGTCTTCTACAGCAAGTGGATCATATTTTTTTGAACCGATGGTAAATGTCCAAAGACCACTTGGATACGTTGGAATATTTGCTGTGTAAAGCTTCGTGATTGGGAAAATCTCTTTCACATCACGCTGTACATTTGTAATCAGCTCAGGTGTGAACCAAGGATTGTCCGTTTGTGCCACGAAAATACCGTCTTCTTTGAGTGCTTTTGAAATTCCTGCGTAAAATCCTTTAGAGAACAGGTTCACAGCTGGTCCAACTGGTTCAGTTGAATCCACCATGATAACATCGTACTCATTGTCAGCTTCAGCAATATGCATAAAGCCGTCTCCAACTTTGACATCTACACGAGGATCGTCTAGTTTCCCAGCAATCGAAGGAAGGAATTTTTTCGAGTATTCGATGACTTTGCCATCAATATCAACAAGTGTCGCTTTTTTCACACTTGGATGCTTCAGGATTTCACGAATGACACCGCCGTCTCCTCCACCTACGACAAGAACATTTTCTGGGTTTGGATGAGTGAAAAGAGGAACATGTGCCACCATTTCGTGGTATACAAACTCATCTTTCTCAGACGTCATCACCATACCGTCTAAAAACAGCATATTGCCAAACTCTTCTGTTTCCACCATTTCTAAATGCTGAAAATCTGTTTGTTCTGTGTGAAGGGTTTTGTTCACCTTCAAAGTAATACCAAAATTCTTCGTTTGCTTCTCTGTATACCAAAGTTCGCTCATTGTCCATCTTCCTCTCATCCAATAATAAACAAACATCTATTGTTAGCGCCTTTAACGGCTATGACTATATCGATTGTCCAAGAAAAAAGTATAGTGGATTCATATCAAATTGTAAAGAACTGCATGAGTTCTCTTCAATTTTAATGCACGCTCTTGCAATCATTTGTTTAAAACGGTTTTCTTTGTTCCATACTGATAAAAAACCGTCAAAATGGGGGCTTTGCATGGACACAATCATGAGTAATAAAAAAATCCGCATGACCGTGAAAACGATTCGAGCCTGTTTTTTTATTGGCTTGCTCGCTTTTCTATTTGCAGGCACTGTCTTTTTGACGATTCTTTTAATAGCCAAATGGCAAGGCGCCCCTTCTGTTCAAGTTCCCCAATCTACGACGATTTATGCAGCCGATGGTTCAAAGCTTGGAGAATCCAGCTTTGGAGAAAAGAGATATTGGGTGCCCTTAAAGGACATGTCCCCTCATATCAGGCAGGCAGCTGTAGCTGTTGAGGATAAAACCTTTTATGAGCATCATGGCTTTGATGTGAAACGGATGGCGGGTGCTGCAGTGGCTGATATTCGTGCCATGGCTAAGGTACAAGGCGCAAGCACGATCACCCAGCAATATGCACGAAATCTGTATTTAGATCATGATAAAACGTGGAAGCGAAAATGGAATGAAGCCTTTTACACGATTCGCTTAGAGCAAAACTATACAAAAGATGAGATTTTAGAAGGATACTTGAACACCATTTATTATGGTCATGGAGCTTATGGCGTGGAAGCAGCGTCCCGTCTGTATTTCGGGAAAGAAGCGAAGAATTTAACCCTCGCCGAATCTGCCTTACTTGCCGGTATCCCAAAGGGCCCTTCTCTCTACTCCCCTTATGTGAATGAAGAGAAAGCCGGCGCAAGAAAGAATATGATTTTGAGGCACATGCAAGAGGACGGCATGATTACGAAAAAGGCAGCCGCTGAAGCCGCGAAAGAAAAACTGTCCTATCGCCCTTTGCAAAAGAAGCAGCTGCAAGCAAAGCAAGCCCCGTATTTTTATGATGATGTGATTCGTGAGTTGAAACAAAGCTTGGGGTTAACTGAGGAACAGATCGAAACCTATGGCCTTCATATCCAAACGACTTTAAATCCAGAGTTACAGAAAATTGCTGAGAAGACGTTAAAAAGCACAATCTATTCGAAATCAGACATCCAAATCGGCTTTACCGCTATCCATCCCCAAACTGGTCATGTACTCGCCCTCATTGGGGGAAGAGATTATGAGAAAAGTCCATTCAACCGGGTGACACAAGCGAAAAGACAGCCCGGTTCAACAATGAAGCCTCTTCTCTATTACATTGCCTTGCAAAATGGGTTTACACCAGCAACCGTCATGCGCAGTGAAGAAACGGTTTTTGAGCTCGATGATCAAGGAAGCGGTGCTGCTTATTCACCAAGCAATTATCATGGCTATTACGCCAATGACGGCATTACCATGCTTCAAGCCTTGGCGCTGTCTGATAATATTTATGCCGTGAAAACCCATCTATTTTTAGGAATGGAGCAGCTTGTACGTGCTGGCAAAACATTTGGCATCAACGAAAAACTAGATCAAGTGCCATCACTTGCCCTAGGCACGTCTCCTGTCAAACCAATTGAAATGACCAATGCTTACGCAATGCTTGTCAATGGCGGAAAACGGGTCAAACCTACCTTTATTACAAAAGTAACGGATGCTAAAGGCAACGTGCTTTTTGAAGAAAAACAAAAACGAGAGCAAGTCTTAGATGAAAAGGCAGCCTTTGTCACCACCGACATGATGTCAGGAATGTTCAATGATCAGTTAAACGGCTATACGAGTGTCACAGGCCGCACCATTATGAAGGATCTCACGCGAACATACGGAGGAAAATCGGGAACGACAGGAGCCGACAGCTGGATGATCGGCTTTTCTCCCCAGCTCGTCACAGGTGTGTGGACGGGCTATGATAAAGGGCGTACCATTGACTCGGTCGAAGAAACAGCCTATGCAAAAAAGATATGGGCATCCTTTATGGAATCAGCCCTCTCCAAACAGCCAGCCTCCTCCTTCATGCCGCCAGACGGCGTAAAAGGTGTGTATATCAATCCAAAAACCGGCGATCTCGCAGGCCCAGGATGTGAATCAAAGGTATTCACCTATTTTATAGAAGGAACGGAGCCGACAGGTGTGTGCTACGGTGCTGAGGATAAATCATCTGAGCAAGATCCAGTTCAAGATCAAAAGCCAAAGAAATGGTGGGAAAAGTGGCTGAAACGTTAAAAAAAGACATGAAAAACCCCGAGATTTACATCTCGGGATTCTCCATGTCCTAGCTTTAACACCAGTTTACTCAAAAACCAGCTGGAATTGGTAATGATCCGCCATTCTTCACAAAAAATTCACAATTATACAGAGACAGACAATCCTTCTTTTAATTCATCTGTGGATGCTTCCCATAGTGCTTCATTATGACTCTTCAAGAAATCAGCCAGCACCTTTTTCGATACATCATCCATATGACTGACGACGATATTTCGCTTCATTGATTTATCCATGAAATTCACATGCTCTGGAAGCGACTTATACCCGCGGCGGATTGAACGGTCGACGGTCATTTCGCAAGCCGTCACACCCGCATAATAAGGGCCTTCTTCTCTGCGGTCAATGGTCACCCATACGAGCCAATACGGCTTTCCGTTCGGTACCTCTTCTTTTGTTTTCAAGAATTTAATCCCTTTTTCCACGGCACTTCTTGCATGCATCGCACCAATATCAATGACAGCTTCCTTTTCCTCTACGTCAATGATCACCGGCGAAATGTTATCTAGGCTGAGCACACCCGCTCCAAAGCCTCCGTGTCCGTCGGTTGCATCTGTTTTTTTAATGATGTTAAAACCAATTGGTTTCTTCTTTTTACCTTCCATTCATTAAACCTCCTAAAGCAGCGGCTTCAAAATAAGATTAAACCATTGAATGATTTGATCCCGCATTCCGATCAATGGACCAAAAACAAACTGTCCTAGCGGCGTGATCACGAATATGAGAAAAATAATGATCCCATATTGTTCGAATTGCGTCATTTTCGCACGGATACGGGGGCTGACGACGTCCTCAATAATACGATACCCATCCAGCGGCGGAAGTGGCAATAAGTTAAATAGGAACAAAATGACGTTCAAGTTAATAAATATCCGGAAGAAATGATCAACTCCCGGCTCAAAGCGCATGAGCGACTCCCCGCCAAACTTCTGAAGAAGCACGTACACGAAAAAGCCTAGAAACGCCAACACTAAGTTACTTAAAGGGCCAGCAATCGAGACGCAGATTCCTGCTAAGCGCGGGTTTTTAAAATGGTAACGATTCACCGGTACAGGTCTCGCCCAGCCAAACCCGGCGACAAAGATCAAAATCGTCCCAAATACATCGAGATGCTTCAGTGGATTTAATGTGAGTCTCCCTTGGTTCTTAGCTGTCGGGTCGCCGAAACGATACGCAACATATGCATGCGCCAGCTCGTGCATCGTAAATGCAACAACAAGCGTAATGGCGACATATGGAATGAGTTCTAATGGATACACAAGAAATTGGTTCAAAGGCATGAATCCCTCTTTCTTTCTATACAATGATTTACTTCATTCAGTATACTATAAGAAGTCCCTTAAACTAAAGGGAAGCGTAGCATGAAAGGAAAAAGGAGGTTTTCGCATTGCCGATTGTCACCGTACAAATGCTTGAAGGAAGAACAGACGAGCAGAAAAGAGCTCTTGTGGAGAAAGTCACTGATGCTGTTGTTGAAACAACAGGCGCAGGTGTAGAAAAAGTCTCTGTCATTATTGAAGAAATGAAAAAAGAACACTATGCCGTAGCAGGAAAGCGAATGAGCGACCTGTAAGCATAAAAAAAGGACAAGCACATAGGTGTTTGTCCTTTTTTCTCTTATCTTATCTGTACCACGCTTTGTTACGGTTCACTTGATTTTTATGAGCCGCATCAAAGAAATCGACTGTGTAGGAATAATCATAATTCATTAAGCAGACAATGCCGCTGCCTTGAGGGTCATGCGGTAAGCCAAAGTTATGGCCGTATTCATGCGTAGCCGCTTTTGCTGTATTCGCTGTTCCTTGATCAAGGTTGACGGCGAATGCACTTCCGCGCGGTGCACTATTGTATACATAAGCGATTCCGCCCGCATCAAAGTTTGGATTTGCTGTAAATCCAGTGACAAAATCGTATCCTCTGCCATCAAAGCTGCGCGAAAGGTTAGATAAGATTTGCTCTGCATTTGATCCAGAAGATGTCCAAGATCCTACTGCTTGTACGACAAAGTCCACATCATGATCACGGTTAAAGGTGACGTCCGCTTGCTCGATGATGCTGACAATTCTCGTCTGCCAGTCACTATATTTCGCACGATACTGCGCATCTGCTACAGCATAGACCGTTACTTTTTGACTGCCTGTACTTGCCTTTGTTGAAATAGAATCTCCTGTATTCGCCTTAAAGGTTCTAGAGCCTACCTGCTTACCAGACTCATCTAATACCTTTGTTGTCACATCTCGTTCAATTGGAGGTGCTTTCGTCAAATCTTTAAAATCGTTTGCCTTTGGCAACCCCTCACCAATATGTGTTTCGAACGGCGCATGACCATGATCATGCCCATGACCAGTACTCGCGACTGGTGCTGAAGCTGAACTTACTCCCGGTAACAAACTACCTACCAATAAAAATGACAAAAAGACTGAACGCTTTTTCATTCCTATCCCTCCTTTGATTTTCACAAAGTTATATATTCACTGAAAATTCACTTTTTTCCTTCTATTCAGTCAAAAACAGGGAATTAGATACACAGGAAGAAAGTCGAAATACGTCATATTCACTAATTTTCCGGATCCTTCAGCACACATTTCATCGAAAAATAGCGCTTTTGGTCTGGGTCTTACAAAACAAAAAAAAGCCCTAAATGCTGGGCTTTTGCGAAACTAGTTCAATTCTTTCAACTGATCAATATAAGCAAGAGCATCCTCAAATTCTTCGTCCGTATAGCGCAGCTTGCTTTTAATGGTGAAGACCTTTTCCTTTACCTCATCTTCTGGCAGATCATCAAAGTATAAAATCGTAGAGACGAGCTCTAGGAAACGAGACGACTGCTCGTTCATCTGCTTCGTCAGCACTTTGAGGTCAGGCATGTCCACTTCACACTGATCGAGAAACTCTTTCCCATTGTCCGTCAGCGAATAGCGATATTGATAGTATCCGCCTTTTTTTTCCTTCATTTCGTCCAAGAATCCAAGGTTGCACAGCTCTTCAATTCTGAGCGTCAACTCCTCTGAATAGGGGCCATAAAAGTGAAAATCGTATTTCTCGTAAAAAGGAAAATCTAGCTTTTTTGCTATGTAAATCATCTTTTGCAGCTTCTTCCGTCCAACGATTTCCCCGGATTCAGAGAATACCTTCATCAACTTTGCATGCTCTTTCAACAAATTCCCGACATCTCCTTTTTCAGTACTTCCTTATCCCAATCCAAGCAGCTTCATGATCGCCTTCTTTTCTTCAGCTTTTTCCGACATATCTACAATTAAGTCCATCGGGAAATAAAGTTTATGATCGGTTCTTCGTTTACCGGAAATGGCATCAACAATATCTGACTGTCTCGACAGCTCTTTAATATGACCACTTTGCGTCAAAAGGTGGATCGGCAGTCTCTCTTCTTCCTCCCCTGGTCTGTAGAAGTCGTATGGCAAGTCAGAGGAAGAGTCGACGACTAAATAATAGTCAGGATCAATGCCTGCCTCCTTAAACAAGGCGGTCAGCTTGAAATATTTCGTCATTTCTTCATTCGGATTAAACTCTGTATATTGGAACAATCGGCGGTTCATAAAACGGCGGCACAAATCAGCCAGCACGTGATCTTCTTCGTCTTCCCACGCCTGAAAATAAAATAAGACAATGGATTCATCCAGTTTAATATAGTCCTCTGTGGTGACATTCCCCTCGAAAATCGAATAAAAATGAACAGGTGCATGCGTGAAAATATAGCCCGTTTCATGCAGCTCTTTTGCACGGTGGAGAATTTTCGTTAAAATGACTTCCGCACTGCGTGTCACTGGGTGGAAATAGACTTGCCAGTACATTTGATAGCGGCTCATAATATAATCCTCGACCGCATGCATCCCGCTCTGCTTCATCACAATCTGATCTTCTCTCGGACGCATCACGCGCAAAATACGCTCCATATCAAAATGGCCGTAGCTGACGCCTGTATAGTAGGCATCACGCTGCAAATAGTCCATACGGTCGGCATCAATTTGACTTGAGATCAAACTGACCACCTGTTTGTTTTGATACGTCTTGGCAATCACTTCCGCCACATGCTTCGGGAAATCATCACTCACCCGGCGAAGCACTTCATTGACTTCAGTTTGCCCTAAAATAATATCTCTTGTAAACGATTCATGATCTAAGTGGAAGACCTTTTCAAAGGAATGAGAAAATGGTCCATGTCCGAGGTCATGAAGCAAGGCCGCACTCAGGACAAGCTCGCGTTCTCCCTCATCCCATTCCGGCCGTCCTTTGAATACATCATCCACAATCCGTCTCACAATCTCATATACACCGAGTGAATGATTGAAACGGCTGTGTTCTGCACCATGAAACGTCAAATAAGTGGTTCCTAGCTGTTTAATTCGGCGCAGGCGCTGAAATTCTCTTGTTCCTATTAAATCCCATATTAATGCGTCCCGTACGTGAACATAACGGTGCACAGGATCTTTAAATACCTTTTCCTCAGATAATTTCCCTTTTGGATACGCCATCGTTTCGTCCCTCTTTTTTTAAGACGTGTTTCTATTATATCGGGTAACTTTTCCCGAAAACATCCTTGAATTTGCTCGTGAATGTGTTCTCAACCATTGCACGGACGTAAAAAGCCCGACCTGACAGGGGCGGACCTCTTTTTAGGTCGACTGAACACATTCAGTGACATTTATTTGACTTTTTTTTGAACCTTTTCGAGTAACTCATCTTCTGTTGGTGCGGATAATGGGCGATTGTTCACAAACGCAAAAGCCTTTTTTCGTCCTGGACCACAATAGGATTGACAGCCAATTTCAATTTTTGCATCAGGGTCAACCGATTTGAGTCGAGGCAGCAACGTCTTTAGGTTCGTCGCATCGCAATCGTCACATACGCGAAACTCATTAGCCATGGTCTTACGCTTCCTTTCAATGATGAACTTCATTTTATATGAAACAGTTGGACAACCAAGAGTCTTAATATACCACCCAACATTGTACATCGAAGCGGCTGGACTTGCAAGACGCATTGTAAACGCCGAAGCATGCTCACATAAAAGCTAGTATTTTCCACTATCCTTTTAGCAAACTTGTATAAACTTTCTTGAACTTGGCTAATCTAATACCATCAAATCATATGGGGGTTTAAACATGTCAAAACAAAGACAAGATGCTTGGTCAGAGGAAGATGATCTTCTTTTGGCAGAAACCGTCTTACGTCACGTCAGAGAGGGCAGCACACAGCTGAATGCGTTTGAAGAAGTAGGAGACAAGCTGAACCGTACCTCAGCGGCATGCGGTTTTAGATGGAATGCTGTTGTGAGGCATCAATATGAAAAAGCGTTAGCCCTTGCCAAAAAACAAAGAAAACAACGGATGCGCGCACTTGGCAATGGCCAGCCTGCAAAGAAACGATTACTCTATCAGCCGCAAGTAGAAGAAACAGTCACGCAAGAGGAATTCTCACAGGAGCTGGAACCAGCGCAGGAGGAAACGTTTGCACCAGCATCTGAAACAGCCGAGCAGCTCCAGTTTGTAGACCAAAGCTACAATGAAGAGTTAGCTAGTTTATCACATTTATTGTCACAGGCTTCACATGTCGTAGAGAAAAAGCCAGAAGCCAATCCTTTTAGGCAGCAACAGGAGTTAACCATTGAAGATGTCATTCATTTCTTGCGCCGCTATGAAGGCGATGGACAGCAATCCTCTGCATTACGCATGGAAAACAGCCGGTTAAAACAAGAAAATAACGAACTTTCACATAAAGTCACGCAGCTAGAAGCAGAAGTGAAAAAGCTTGAGAAGGATCAGCTCACGATTCAAGAAGATTATGAAACACTTGTCAAAATCATGAACCGTGCAAGAAAACTAGTTTTGTTTGAAGAGGATGACACTGCCGCTCCAACCTTTAAAATGGACCGAAACGGCAACCTCGAAAAAATGGCAGAATAACAAAAAGTGCTCCCCATCTGCGGGAAGCACTTTTTTAAATGCCCAAAAATAGCATCACACTAAATAGGACATTAATCAAAAAGACAAACATAAAAATATACCTGACTTGTCTCACCTGAAAATCACCAAATATAAAAATATAAAGACCTGCGATGCCAAGTGTCAGTACAGGCTGAAGAAACGGCACCAAAAGCGAAATGCCGTAGCCGGCTCCCATGATAACAGGAAGCCATAGTAAATAGAGGTAACTGCCGTTTTTGGATTTCAAGAAACCACTCCCTCTCTTTCTTCTATCTGCTTGATTTCAGGTTGAATAAACTTGAGTCCGACAATTGTGCGGCCGCGCCTTTTTGAAGTCCAAACGGCAATTGCCGGCTGATCTGTCAGAGATTCTGCGTCAATGGTGATCAGCACTTTCTCATTTAATTCAATTGAAGCTTCAGACTCGATTTTGCATCCAGATAAACTAATATCATGTATGTTCACCGGCACCTTCTCTTCTAACCGGCCCTCATAGGACAGCGTCCCTGCCACACCTTGCAAAGGCCTTCTCATCCATTTGCGCTGCAAGGCCTTTGGTACCTTCCTCGTTTCTCTTACAAAGCGGAGAAATGTCCGAACAGCATAGGATTTTTTCTCACGATCCGTTATCGATACATGCTCTCGTGTGAATAGGAAGCGGATCAGTGATAGATACTCTGATTTTTGTGTGTCAGTAAAAGCAACACCAACCATCAGCTTGTCTTCCTCTGGATAGCTCCAGACCACGTCACACGCCACACTTTCATCCTCTGAAAAGAACAATTGCGTTTGTCCTTGATAGAGAGAAGGAGCTTGATCAAGTGGAATGGATAGACGCGCACCTGAATCACTCATATCTAGTAGAAAACAAGCAATCGACTCATCTTGATGATCAGAACGGAGCTGTCCCTCTTTTTCAATGACAAACCGCTCTGATTTTCGATAACGCGGACGATCAAACGCCACAAGCAGTGCCATGAATAGACCTGCACCGTTATACATCACCCAAAATATATTAATCAACGTAAGATCAGCATTCATCGTCCCATTTACCTTCACATCGTATCCTATTTTCACTAGGACAAGCAATGAGAGCAGCAAAAAGATCAAATGGGGAATCATCGTTTTCAAATGAAAGTGTCTTTTGTCCGTTTGAATTCCCTTTGGTGTGACAAGAAATTCCACTCTCTTTTTGAAAAACAGCTCACTTAAAGCCACACCAGCTAAGTGGAATGCCATAGAGCTTTCATAAATATGACTCCAAAACATGCTTCTTTTTTGATTCGACACTAGTTTAAATGCTAAATAGGAACTAAAGAACGCCGGTAGCCAGAACATGAAAATGGACTGGAAATCTGCCCAGAAACTTTGAATACCAAACAATAAAAACAAAATCGGCGTGAGAATGTAAATCATTTTAAACAAACCGTTAAACCAATACACAATACCATCTAAATAAAGAACTCGCTGCATAAGCGTTAAGCCGCGAACCTTCAAAGGATTAAACTTACGGGCACACTGAATGTTCCCTCTCGACCACCGATCTCTCTGCTTTAACAAATCAAGCCAGCTTTCAGGTGCCAGACCGACGGCTAATACTTCTCCGACAGATACAGATTTGAACTTGCCTTGGAGAAGCATTCCTGTCGCCATGTCTTCTGTAATCACCCCAGTAGCAAATCCGCCAATTTCATCTAAGGCGATTCTTCTAAATACAGTATTACTACCGACATACATCACAGCATTAAACCGATCCTTACCAGCTTGGAGGGTTTGCATGAAGAAGTCCTGCTCATTTGGAATTCGATCCTTCGAGAACATATTATATTGGAAAGGATCTTCGTTATAAAACGCCTGTGGAACTTGAACAAACGCCGTCGCTCCATCATGAAAGTAAGGCACTGTTTTTTCTAAAAACGAAGGAAGGGGGACCATATCCGCATCAAGTGTGAGAATCAGCTCCCCATTCGTTTGAGACATCGCATGGTTTAAGTTACCCGCCTTCGCAAACTTGTTATCTGTTCTTGTCAGATAATGAACACCCAACTCAGAAGCAAGCTGCTCTACAGACTCCCGCTTGCCATCATCACATAAATAGATGTGGACTTTGTCCTTTGGATAAGAGAGATTCACACAACCTGCAACAGTGCGTTTCAGCACTTCAATTGGTTCATTATATGTAGCTATGAAGATATCAACTGTTGGCAGCCTGTCAAGATCACTGATCATGACTTGTTTCCGATTGGAAGGCTTCCAAACAAGTGTATAAAACACAAGCAGCTGTAAAAACCCAATGCATTCACAGGCAACAAGCAAAATACCCATCACAATATTAAAAGTACCTTCATGCGGCAGTGTAAAGAAAAGACGCCAGCAAATATAGGCGGCATTTGTTAACACACAGAGCACAATGATGATTTTTTTAACAGTAGTGGCCACCGGCTGAATACGATATATTACATACAGCACAGATAAAACACAAAGCATAAACATCGGGTAATACGTGGTGAATAATGACAATACATTTTCCTTCTTTCTTACGTCATAAAAGACTATCGCATATAAAACTACATAACGAAGGAGGGGATTCTTTCATTACAGTGCCCCCCTCCATTTCTATTTGACTATCGTAAATGGTTTATTTCCACAATTTATCTAACTGATTTGAATAAAAATCAATAGCTTTTCGATAATTCAAAATAGTAGGATCTGTTGTCGTTTCAGTTAAACAGTTCAGTAATACTTCCATTGCTTTCTTATGTTCCTTCAAATTATACAAAGTCATGGCATAGAACGTTTGAATGGCCTTGTTATCAGGATAAGCTTCTATCCCTTTTAGGAATATCTGCTTGGACTTTTCATATTCTCCTAAGGTTCTGTATGTACTTCCTAACCCTAGTAAAGCATCTTCCAGTTCCCCTGAAGACAACCCTAACTCGATGGCCTTTTCATAAAAAAAGACAGCTTGCCTTTCCTCTCCTAACAAATCATAACTCCATGCACATTGATAATGAATAGAGGCATCGTCTGGATACTCCTCTACAAGATGAGTGAGCATTTCATTTGATTCTAGATGGTGTCCACTTTTTCGAAGTTCAATGGCTTTCTCAAGCTTTGTTTCCATCACTTCACCTCTATGCTTTTTAAGATTAAAAGACTGATGTTTACGAAAACACCTTTTCATTCCGCTCAATCATCCGCGTCATGTTTTTTTCAAATTCAAGCTGTTCTTCTGCGTTTAGTCCTGACGCTGTCAGCTGATCACTGAGCTTTTGAAGCTCTTCTAGTAAAAGACGCATAAGAAGCGCACAATCAATTGGTTCTCCAGTTAATTCTGATAAAGACGCCATCGTATCTGGCTGTATATCAGGAAATACTGCCTTCACTTCTTGCCGTTTATCCTTTAAGGCGGCATCATAAAAACGGCGGATTAAGTCGGCACGTTCCCGCCCGCTTCCATCTGCACACAAATAAATTTGCACAGCAACTCCACCGCGTAATCTACGCTGAGAAATGCCTGCAAATTTCTTTCCATTGATGCTTAGATCATAGCTGCCAGGACAATAAGAGCCGACAATCTCATAAGCTTCAATGTCCACCTCATACTTAGACAGCATCCGGCGTACCAATTCCACCATCGCATCATACCCGCGGTCAATATCAATGCCCTTCTTTTGTTCCGCAAAAATTAACGATACATTCAAGACACCTTCATCCAGCACCACAGCAAGACCGCCTGAATTGCGCACAATCACACGATAGCCCTCTTCCTCAAGCAGCTTCACACCATCTTGAAGAAATGGAAGTCTTGTATCCTGAATACCAAGCACAATTGTATTGTGATGCACCCAAGAACGGGCTGTTGCTGGTGAGAGCCCCTTCCCGACCGACGCACAAAGCGTATCATCCATCGCAAAGGATTGCTTCGGGTCCACATAAAGACCGAGGCTCGATTGATCTATGATTCGCCATTTCGGCTGTGTCAGTAACTCAATAGGTTCATTTTTCATGTCCTGCATATCCTCTCGTTCATAAACTGTGTTTATTATAACATGGGATGAATGGAGGGAGAATGAGAGAGACTTGGTGATGTGGAAAAAGGTCGGTTCACAGTTGAAACTATCATTCATGACTAAAAAGACTCCTGCCAAGGGCAGAAGTCTCTGAACTTATGTTAAAGGTTGGCACCATTGGTCTCTATATTTTGTTGATACCAATAAAAACTGTCTTTTTTTATTCTTCTTAAATCTTTAAGATCTGTTTCATCACGGTTAATATAAATCAAACCGTATCGCTTTTTAAACCCGCTTCCTGTACTAACGACATCAAGTAAAGTCCACACATGGTAGCCGATAATAGGAACACCGTCTTTAATCGCTAGTTTCATCTGAGACAAATGGTCCTTCAAATATTGAATTCGATAGTCATCTCTAACTTTTGAATCGTCTTCTAGTACATCAGCTGTTCCCATCCCATTTTCTGTCACCATCAATGGAAGTCTATACCTGTCGTATAACGTGTTAAAAGCGAACCGGAACCCCTTCGGATCAATTTGCCAACCATACTCAGTGGCATCTAGATAAGGATTTTTTACATATCTGAAACGGCCCGGTACAACAAGATTTAAGATATTAACATAATCGGTATTTTCCACATCTTGCGGACAATATTCAGCTGCAAATGTTAAATAATAATTAAAAGCCAAAAAGTCGGGTTTGTTCGCCTTAATGACTTCCATGTCCCCTTCTTTGATATCCGGCTGCCAATTATGTTCACATAAATAGTCCCAATAATACTTCGGATACTCTCCAAACACATGAACATCTGCTAAATAATGATTGTAAAGGTTATCTGCATCACGAGCTGCCAAAACGTCCTCTGGTTTACTAGTTGCAGGATAAGAAGGAAGATAAGCAAATGCCGGCCCAACTTTTGCGTGCGGACAAATTTCACGACAGGCGGCGATAGCACGGTGTGTTGCTACAAACATATGATGATTCATTTGGTGCCGAATTTGTTCACGTTTTAAAGGATCTTTTTCCTTAATTCCAATAAGTTTTTCTTTTCTAAGCATCAAATTCTGTTCATTTATGACTAGCCAGTAATTTACTTTCTCTCCTAATTCGGTTAGAAGAATACGTGCATACCTTTCAAAGTCTTCTACACATTGATAGGAATGCCAGCCATCATATTGGTCAATCAGTGCTTGAGGTAAATCAAAATGATACATTGTCGGTATAGGTTCAATTCCATTTTTAACCAATTCATTAATTAGTTTCTTGTAAAAATTTAGACCTAATTGATTAGGCTCTTCATCATTTCCATTAGGAAAGATTCTTGTCCATGCGATGGAAAAACGATATGATTTTAAGCCTAATTCAACCATTAAAGCGACATCTTCAACCATACGATGATAAAAGTCACTTGCTACTTTTGTGTCAGCTTTTGTCGTTGATGACTCTAATGATTGCATATCAGCAATGGATAAACCTTTTCCATCTTCATTATACGCTCCCTCCACTTGAAAGGCAGATGTAGACGCTCCCCAGAGGAATTCTTTTGGAAATTCATTCAATTTCTTCATATCATCATATGCTCCTTTTTATTATTCAACTCAAGGTCATTACTTCTTCTCCGACCGCTATATTCGTTTTATTGCTGATTCTCATTGTTCTAGAAATCTCTTGACTATTCGTTATAACAATAGGAGTGGTGCTGTCGTATCCTGCTTTGATGATTTCTTCCAAATCAAATTCTAGCAGCACATCACCTTTCTGCACCTCCTGCTCAGGTTTTACCTTAACTGAGAAATGTTTTCCCTGTAAGTTAACCGTCTCAATACCAACATGCATCAATATTTCAGCCCCATTATGACTTCGTAATCCGATGGCATGACCAGTTGGAAAAACTGTTGCAACAACCCCCTCAACAGGCGCATATAGTTTACCTTCAGAAGGAATAATAGCAAATCCATCACCCATAGACTTGGAAGAGAAGACTGGATCATTCACCTTTTCAAGAGAAATTAAACTTCCAGACAGCGGAGCCACAAGTGTTTCCTTTTCTGTACTTTCATGATGACTAGTTGTTTTTGACTCTTTCTGCTGATTCACTTCAGCACGGCCTCCCTGTTCTTCGAAACCAAAAAGAATGGTTAACAGCAAAGAGATAAGGAAAGCAACAGTGATACCGATTAACAGCCCAATGAAACCATCCCCGAAGAATATAGGAAGAGTCATTAAACCTGGAGATGCGGCAGCGATTGCTCTTGATCCAGCAATACCCGTTATAATACCGCCTATTGCACCTCCTATCACGGCAGCAATCATAGGTTTTTTATATTTAAGTGTGAAACCATAAATCGCAGGTTCTGTAATACCAAATAGAGCCGTTAAAGAGGCTGTACCAGCTAACGATTTTTGTTTTTTATCTTTTAATTTAAAAAAGATACCTAAAGCTGCCCCAGCTTGTGCAAAATTTGCCGCAGCTGAAAACACAAAGATTGTTGTTTGACCAGATCGTGCAATATCATTAATTCCAACCGGTACTAAAACTTTGTGAAGTCCAAAAATAACCAGGATCGCCCACGTTCCACCCAAAAAGGCGCCAGCAACAGCAGGGCTTAAGTGATACATAAAGGCATAAGAACTAGATAGTAGGTATCCAAGATAATTACCAACAGGACCAAATACGATCAAAGTGAGAGGAACAATAATGGCTAAACTTAAAGCCGGAACAACTAATATTTTGATTACATCTGGCGTCACTCGCTTTAGGAACTTTTCTAATTTAGAAAGAACCCATATAGCTATAATAATAGGAATAACCGTTGAAGAATAAACACCTGGCAGAACTGGAACTGTAAAAAATGTGATTGATTCCCCACTTGCCATTAATGTTACAAGGTCTGGATATAGTAGAGCTGCTCCGATGATAACAGATATGATCGTATCAGCTTTAAACTTCCTTGATGCCGTAAGCGCTATCACAATTGGTAGAAAATAAAAAACACTGTCTGCTGCTGCATTTAAAATTCTATATGAACCTTCTTGATTATTGAGTACGCCTGTTGTACTAAGAATGACAAGAATTCCTTTAATAATACCTGCTCCAGCTAAAGCCCCTATGATTGGTGTAAATATACCTGAAATAATATCAACAGCTTGATTGAAACGGTTTTTAAATCCTTTTCGTTGTTCTTGATGTGGAGTCGTTTCTTCTTGAAAATCTCCTGTGGTCAATTGATTTAACTCGTCATGTACTTCTGATACTGAACTACCAATCACAACTTGAAATTCTCCGCCCCCCTGAACCACTTGAATGACACCTTCAAGTGAAGATACCTGATCTTTAGAAGCCTTACGATTATCTTTTAAACGTAGTCTCAGCCGGGTGGAACAATGATAAAAGGATTGAATATTTTCCTGACCACCAACTCGTTCTAGTATCTGTGCAGCCAACTTTTTATGATCCATAAAAAGATCCCCTTTACTATTCAAAATGATAAAAATAGTTAATATTACCTAAATAACCCATACTTTCCTATCGATTTCTACCTCTCTTTAGAATCAGAAAGCGTTAACATACATTGATTATAAAAAACTTATTTTTATAAAGAAAATACAATATATGAATAAGCCCATAACCTATAAGTTATGGGCTTATTCACTAAGTTGATTAAATTTACCAATTTCTTTTATACAAAGTTGTACAGATTTTCGGAGAGGTTTATCTTTTGAATAAATAATCCCAATTTTCCTATGAAGCGTAGGGGTAAAGGAGATGGTTTGAAGTGTTTCTGGTAAATATTCAAAGGATTTTCGAGACAGGATGGCAATGCCTAACCCACCTTTCACCATGCTCAAGGCAGTGTTGACACTATCAACAATATGGCTAATGTTCAGTTCTAAGTGATGCTGCCGAAATGCTTCAATCGTTGATTTTTCAAATCCATGACCACAAAGTATGATTTGCTCATCAACTACTTCTTCCATTTTCACTTCCTCACCTTCTTCCAAAGGATGAGGAGTGGGAGCAACAATCACCATCTCTTCCTCGAATAGAAAGATCGATTGATGGTCTTCTTCAGTGATGATGGTGATTCCAAAATCAACAGAACCATCCATAACCAATTCTTTTATTTTATTAACACTGCCTTCTGTAAAAGACAATTGAATGGATGGGTCATGCTCTTTAAAATACGAAATTAATTTTGGCATATATACGGAGGTGATACTTGGGAAACCACTAATATGTATCACGTCGGCTTTATTTTCGGTGAACAATCTCACTTCATGTTCAATGGACTCATATTGTTTAATCAATTCTTTTGCGTAGGGAACGACTTTCCTGCCTATTTCAGTGATTTCGAGCCCCTTCTTCTTATCTCTTATAAATAAAGAAACACCAAGGGTTCGCTCAAGACCAGAAATCGCATGACTGACTGCAGGCTGACTTATATGTAGGATTTCACTAGCTTTTGTGAAATTTTTCTCTTCCACTACCTTAAGAAAGATATATAATTGCGTGATTGTCATATATGATCACCTCTGTCCCCTAATTTATTAAGATCATAACATATCAGTTATGGAATAATAATAAAGATTCATTTCTCAAGCCATTTTATTCCCATTATAATTCAACTTATCTTTAATTAATACGCCGTGATAAAAACATGGAGGTGTTGTGTTGCTTAAATCTTTTTTTAAATACGTTCCTTTGATAATTGGTGTAACCTTATTAGGAAAGAAAGATTACGAAGAGTGGAAAAAGCTTGGAAAAGGTGGAGTTCCTTATAACGTTTATGGTTGGTTGCTAGTAACTTACTACCGCTTTTATAAACGGAACCCTATCAAAACAGATATCTATAATGACAGATTGAATACTAGAGAAGATTCTGTTCGTTTAGGTGAAGTAGAAAAGCGCAAAGGCCCTCGTCCAAAAATCGGGAAACATCCTGTACCACATAGACAATTGGACCAATTGGACAGCGAACCAGGAACAAGGGAACTGCTTGATGAAGTATTTAATGAATATGTTCAATCACATACTCAATGTGTTCACTATGAGAAAAGTTTCTTTGAAAAAAGAAATGATGCGATTACACTCATTAACAAAAATGCTGGGGTAACACTTGCCAAGGAAACCGAAGGAGAAATTGCACACATACATCCTTCTGACGGATCTATGCATATGGTGTTCAGTCCAAGTGATGCAAAAAAAGTAATCGAACAAGGCTGGGGAGAACGTCACCCTCTAGCAGGGGTTAAATTAAATCTGCCAGATACTTATCTCATGATATATACCCCTCGTAACAAATCAGAAGTGTTAGTGGTCAAACAACTATTAAATGCTGCGGTTGCTCATATGTCTGCTGGATGTACTTGCAGTACAAATAAGGAGGAAATTAAATGAAACTAGGTCATTTTATAAAAAATAATGAACGATTCATTGGCTACAAATCAGAAGATGGGATTATAAATGTAAATGAAGCTGCAAAACAAAAAGGTCTTCCGCTTCCAGAGTCAATTGATACATTAATTCGCTCTGGTGAACAAGGCAGAGAACAACTTCATCATGTTCTTGAAGCAATTAGTGACCCATCTCTCTATCTTGTAAAAGAACAGGACATTACATTTGATTCAGTAGTCATCAACCCTGAAAAAATTCTATGTGTCGGCCTAAACTACATGCCTCACGTGGAAGAAGCAGATATGGCGATTCCAGACTCTCCAGTTCTGTTTAGCAAATTTAACAATACGTTAGCGGGACATCAACAAGAGATTCCACTGCCTAAAACTGCTGAGAAATATGACTATGAAGCAGAATTGGTGATGATTGTTGGTAAAGAAGCTCGGGATGTCTCAGAAGAAGAAGCGCTGTCATATATTTATGGATATTGTGTCGGTAATGATGTATCTGCACGCGACCTTCAAATGAAATCTGGTCAATGGCTTCTTGGAAAAACACTTGACGCATTTGCACCGATCGGTCCTTATCTGGTGACAAGTGATGAGGTAGACCCAACAAATCTATCAATTGAATGCAAAATTAATGGTGAAGTGAGACAATCAAGTAATACAAAAAATATGATTTTCAGCTGTGCCACTCTCATTAGCTACATTTCTAAGTATATGACGCTTAAACCAGGGGATGTTATTTTCTCAGGTACGCCAGAGGGTGTTATCTTGGGATATACACCTGATAAACAGAATTGGCTTAAAGCTGGAGATGAAATGGAAGTAACAATTGGACAAATTGGACAGTTAAAAAATAAATTAGTTTGATGTGTGCAGGTGGCCTAGAAATGTCTAAGGCCACCTTTTACAATTTGATAAAAAGCTATATGACATGAAAAGTCACATAGCCGCCCACCATCTTCAATATACTATCTCCAATTCAGATCAAAACAGAAGGTCTCACAACCCCGAGACAGGAATTGGTTCATGAGCTCCAGACAATACGCTCACTCTCCTGTTGATTAAGCTTCAACGATACCCCCTTCACTCATCCACGTCAGCAAGTCTTCAGTGATTAACTCTGCATGCTGAGGGACCATTACACCAGCATCTACAACCCACACGAGTTTCTCTTCTTTGGTCTGACGCATGAGAAATACTTGCCCTCCACCATCGTCGCCAATCGCTATATAGCCTCCTGCATACCGTTGAACCTCCCACGTTGCATTGCGTTCCGTAATGTCCTCAGTGCCGTATAGTAGAACATCGCCACCAATGGAACATCCATTTGTCTGTTTCAGCAAGTTTTTATAAGCATCGGGTAGCACCATGTTTAGTTGGGATTCTGCCTTTTTGATGTTTATATCAGTTTCTGGATTGTTGATGATTAGGCCTGGGATTTGGGGTAAATCGACCATTTGGATCCTCCTAGATAAGTGCTATGTTTATGAAGTTTTGCTTTATCTTTAGATTTACTTAACAGGTCACTCAATCCACAATTATATTCCAATTTATGAATTTCCCCTTGTCCAATTCTCATATATTAGTTGATCGAAGGCAAAGTAAATCTTGAAAGGCTTTTAATAGTCTGCTAGTAAATCTAGATAATATTTATCATCCTCTTGTATTTTGGTTAAAAACTCCTCTAAAGAATTAGCAATTTGTATATCATAATAATATATTGCGCTTCTATCCTTTTCATTCAATTCAATTGACATTAAAGCTGTCTCATTTGCTTCAAAAAAGATTAATTTGTTATTCTCAAATTCATCATAGATTTCAATGTCAGGATAGAATTCAAAATCATTAGCCCTTAATCGAAAGTCTCTTACAGAATAAGGGTCCATAATGCGATTAGTGTTAAACTCAGACCCATTAATAAAACCGTAACCTACCTCTATATAAAAACTAATTAACTCCTTAGGAAACTTTAAATCAAGTTCCTTTTCAACATCTAAGATTTCTTTTTCAGTTACTAAAAAAAAACTATTTTCTTCGTTTTTCTTAATAATTTCATATCCCATTATTTTTTAACTCCTTTAAATAATGTATTTGCTGGTGAACCTGCTCCATGTATACCTGCTTGATGCTCATTTGGAAATTTTGCAGGATGCATATTCCACCACTCATGCTCTCCTCCAAAAGTATTTTCAATTATATGGTGAGCATCATACTTATCTCCTTTTTTTCTAATTACTTTACCAGTTTTTCCTGAAATAATATTTTCATTATACACTGGCCACTTTTGTCCAGTATTTCTTTCCCACTCTTTGATTACTTTATTTTTCACACTATCAAATTTCGCCCGATGCTTAGCCGTTTCTATGGGTGACATTTTGCTATACTCTTTATTTCTTAATGCTGCTTTCAAATTATCTATTTGGTTTTTAGGTAACTCTCTACCTGTTCGTCCTTCTATATCTCTAACATATTTTTTTATTGTATCAGAATCTATCTTACTCCCTGTACTAGTAGTAATCCTCTTCACCGCACTCTTCCCTTGATCTATCTTAAAGACATATTTCCCTACCTTCACTATTTTCGCGATTGGGATAATTGAAGCTGCGGACAGAGCTTGGTCTGTGCTGCTGATGTTTTGGCTGGTTTCGGGGTTTTTGCCGGTGACGGCTCGATAACCGTCGTAGATTCCGCTGTATTCTAGGATGATGTTTTCGGTTGTTGAGACAACTTCACCGTCTAATATGCGCTTCGCGTTGCCTCGGCTCCGGCTTTCTGGGATTTTGTCTACTTCTTCTATTCTTACTACACCGTTTGCGATATACGTTCGGATGATTTGTTTATTGGCGTAAACGGTGTATCGGCCGCCAATAAAATCAATATCGGATGAGTCGGTGACAACTTCATCTGCGATATCGAATTCTTTTAATTTTTTAATGCCTTTGACGTTGTATAGTTTACCATTTATGACCCTGATGTCTCTATGAATCTTGTTTTTCCCGTTCACGGCTTCCCTTTGCAATGTCGTAAGGGATAGGTCGTTGACTGTGACTTGTTTGTTGATGTATTTATGTGTGTCATCCCGAACAACCGTCTCCACATCCGTCTGTTCTTTCTCTCTCAGCTTCTTCAGCATGATCATCATCGGATTATTGTCTTTCGGGTTGTCTATTTTGTCATTTAATCCACCGACGGTGCTGCTTATTTTTTCTTCTTTTCCATTTTTGAAAATAGACCCTTTTTGATAGGTGGTGATGTCGATTTTCGGGCCGGTGAACATGGTGCTTAACGTGTTGATGAATTGCTTCATTGTTTGAAGGGAGCTTTTTGTTTCTTGCAAAGCGCTTGTCTGCTCTCGGTCAAATGCATGAAGCAGTCCAATGGTTCTTGAGGTCTCGAGCCAGGCTTTTTGATAGCTCTGCTGAAAAGCTGATTCGTCTACATTTGGCAAATGAACAATATGACCAATTCTGCCAATGGCATGGTTTACATCCGTTACAATCTCAGATATCGTGCGCTCGGCTTTTTTTAGTCCTTGATCTAGTTCGTGTTCAATAAATGATTGTGAGATCAAGCCGTGCTGGTTTGGTTCAAGAGCATGAAGCGCCTGTTTTGTGCTTTTCAGCGCAGTGCTGTATTCCTCAATGACGACCTGAAAGAATTGCAGGAAGGGAATATGACATTCTGTATAAAAGGAGCGGATGGCTTGTCCCGCCTCTCCCTTTAGTGCGCCATCAAGTGAGATGATCTGATGGATTTGTTTTTCTATGGAGCTGATTTGTTGTGATTGCTGCTTTAATGTATTCAGCGTTTGGTCCATTCCGTTTATTAGCGCAAAAGCGTCAAGGGTTTTCATTGCGTTCTCCTTTATTTTCTTTTACTGCTGGAGGCAAGCGCCTTGTCCGTTTCGATCATGGTGTTCACCGCTTGTTCTGTTTGCACAAGCTGTTTCTGAAGAATACCTATGTAGGATGTACTTAATTCGTTCAACTGTTGATTGATTTTTTCTAATGTGTCTGCTTCTATGAGCTGGTTTCTCCCTTTGATGGATGTTGGAAGTTTTGCATTCATTTGAGCGCCTGATTGTTTTGCATGTTGTAAAACTCGTTTGATTTCACTGACATCTATTTTGATTTCTCTACTCATGTGAATTCCCTCTTTTTTCTTCCAATTGTTTCTGCTTTTCTTTCTCTATTTTTCTTTCAACGGAATGGATCTCATGTTCTAACGAATGGATTTCCGATTTTAGGTCACTGATTTTCTCATCAATTCGGTTCACTAGATTGGTCAGCTGTACACTTTTTATCTCTTGACTGGCGGATGCCATCTCTTCTCGAATGTCATCAAACGTATCTGCAAGATGGCCAAACCATGTATGTGATGTCAGATCTGGATAAGTCATTTTCTTGTTAGCATCTGCCAGAGCAGACTTTGCTTCTTTTATTTCTTTTCGACACATGCTCAGTTCTATGATTTGTTCTTTTTTTATGGATATGTCTGCCTTTAACGAATACAAGGCTGTTGTATAACCGATGATAGCTCCAGACATCGTCAAACACCTCTATCCCTCAAATAGTCCTCCGTTATGTTACCATTTCCTAGCACAAGAGGCATATGATTGAAAACGAATTCAACGAAAAATGAATCGTAGGTATTGGGTTTTTATACCTAATTCACACGCGCAAAAAAGCTGAATCCACCAACTGAATCCAGCTTTTGACGCTTATTTGACCGAATCACCAGCTGATGCTGATGGTTGATCGCTAAATGACGTGTCTTTCTTTTCAGGAATATAATGAAGAGAGAAACCGACAAGACTAAAAAAAGCGCTTAACACCAGTGTTGGATTTTTGAATAGGTTCGTACTTGCTATGATCAAATCTCCATTTTGCAAGAGAATCCCTAGTATTTGACCGAATACCAACAGGGTACCTGACGTTAAGAAAAGGACAAGCAGCACTTTAAATAAACATTCCATCAATGCTCTCATGTGTTTCTCCTTTCTATACTGGAAGTATGCCCATTCCGATGAGCCAGCCAATTCCTACAATCGGCAGCATATAGTAAAGAATGAGTGGTATAAATGTCTTCTCCGGCCGGGCTCCTGCAAGACCAGAAGCGATAAAGATTGATCCTGATGCCGGCGGGGAAGCGCCTTCTGTTGATGAAAAGGCAAGAATGGCGACAACAGCGACAACTGGATCTACTCCGACTGAGATTAAAGCTGAAAATGAGACAAGTCCAACAGCTGTTAATGTGGCAGTTGAAGATAATGGTCCAGCTACCAGCGTGACAAGAACACCAACAATGAGCACCATGAGCCACTTCGGAATGGCAAGTACTGATGTGATTTGCGTCAAATCTTCTGCAAGTCCTAATTCAGCAAGCACCTGACTAGCAGCAACAGCAAACAGCATCAATGCTCCGATGGTTGTAAACTTAGGAATGGCCGATTTGAAAAACTTAGACCAATCTAAAGCAGACGCCTTTTTTCTTCCAATTGTTAAGCTAATCAGCATCATGAGAATCGGAATCCACGTAATTAAAGAAATTTGATCCATCGCCTCTGGTCCAATGTCTGGATTACCTTTTAAATAATTTGCAAGTGGACCAATCGTCATGATAATCGGGATCAATGCACCGAAAAAAATAAAGATCGACTTCCACCCTTTTTTCACAGCTTCTCTAAAAGGGACAATATCATCTGGCGGCATCGCTTGAATTTTATTTTTTCTCACCAGAATATACACAAGAATAAATCGGTATACGACTTGATACAGCCCTCCTATTAAAAGAGCAATATATAAATCACCCTCAGATACAAGGGCTGCAACTGGTGCAAAGCCCAGCATGATAAACATGGAAGAGTTCGGAGGCAGCGCGGCTCCAAGTCCGCCATTCCCGGCTAGAATCGTGGCCGTATGGGTTCGGCTCCAGCCTGATTTAATCATCCAAGAAGCCGTAATAGAGCCAGTGGCAGCTGTGTTTGCAGAATTTGAACCTGAAAGAGCACCTAACACTGCTGAACCTAACGTACTCATATAAGCAGCTCCACCAGGAAGCTTGCCGACAACCGAATTCAGGATGCGCAAGAGTGCGTGAATTAATTCCAGCTTTTCGATTAAATAGGCCATGAATACAAACGCAACGGCTGCATAAAGCACCTCATATGTGGATGCAAATTTTAAACCATCCCAGAAAAGTCTTAATGCATCCATTCCGCCAAACAAAGTGGTTGCAATAAAGCCTAATAGCATGGCTTCTCCCATATTTCGTTTCACGATGACATTCCATATAATGATGACGGCTATGAATACAATCAATGCAATAAAACCCATGTCGTTTCTTCGCCTCCCCTTATTTTAATAGAACGCTTACAAATATCACCCTTGCTGCATCACGTCAATGACTTCTTCCCAGCTGGCTGGTTTTTCCCCATTAAACCGTTCAACGAATTGAAAATCTGCTAATCTCTCTAGCTTCTGTTGTGCTGCCCGGCACATGCTCGCATCAATATGAGCTGAATCCAGCATTTCAATAGAGCCAAGTAGTTCGACCGCTCGTCTTTTTGCATGTAATGCACTTCCTGTCACAAGACGATTCATCGTCTCTTCAAAACTTTTGCTGTCCAGCGTTTCGCTTAGTGAAGAAATCACTTGATCTTCGACATTATATTTTTTAGAAATTTCCAAAAATTCAATGAGTAAACCGACAATCCCTTTCATATAAATGCTTCTTATTAACTTTAAGGCTGAGGCATCTCCTGGCTGATCACTGATTTTTGTAATATTCATACCGTATTCTTTCGTTAATTCAATGAATCGATCTGTTCCACTGCCGCTAGCAGTGATTGGAACCTTGTGTTTGTTAACTGGAAGAGATCCTAGCATGGCAACATCTACAAATAGAGCTTCTTGCTTTTCAATTTCGTTTGCCACTTGTTTTTTGATATCTGGAGTTGATGCCGACACATCCACATATACTTGATTTTTTTTCAAACTATCTAATACGGATTGAGCCACTTCTAAGGTTTTATTCGCTGGCACAGCCGCAATAACAATATCAGATTTTCCAATGACTTCACTCACATTACTTGTTAATTCGACGCCTGTGCGGGCTGCTTTTTCTTTCATTGTTCCAGCGAGTTTCTCATTCTGTAATAGTACATCATACGCATAAAAATGATCTAAACCTTCTGTTTTCAATCCCGTTGACAGCTCATATGCAGCTTCTCCATAACCAATAAAGCCTATCTTCATCACAGATTCCCCTATCCCTGGAATTTTTTCATTCTGCCCTCTAGCCATGCAGGCGCTAAGAGACTGATATCCTGCTTTCCTTCGCTCATATAATGTTGAATGGTCTTTAATCTGTGGTTTTCATACGCTAGTTTCTCTTCAGCTAGTGACAGCATCTCTTCTGCTTTCTCTTTCGGGACAATCACTACTCCATCATCATCTGCAACGACCAAGTCACCTGGTGATACTTTGACCCCTCCACACGAGATGATTTCATTCAATTCACCAGGACCATCCTTAAAAGGTCCATTCGGCGTGAACCCCTTACTGTAGATCGGAAAAGCTAATTCCTCTAAAGCGACTTTATCGCGGACAAGACCGTCGATCACGATTCCTTCTATTCCAACAGCTTTTGCTGAACTAGCCATCAATTCTCCTAAATATGCGTGACCCCTATGATCTTTCCCATCAACGATGAGTACATCGCCTACTTGTGCAGAATAAATCGCTTGGTGAAGAAACAGATTATCTCCTGGCCGTAAGCTCACGGTAAAAGCTGTGCCGACTACATTCATGCCTCTCGCAACTGGTTTGATTTGATGATCCATCGCGCCGGTGCATCCCATCACGTCTGACAGCAAGGTCGAGTTAAGCTTTCTTGCCCTAGCTATAAGATCATTTGACACGAAATGAACAGTACTCATTGTTTCCATCATCCCCTTTGAGTTATATTCATTACATTTAATTCATTTAAAGTAATATACATTACTTTTGTGATATGATCATACCATCTCATTTTTAATTAGTAAAGCGCTTTCAAAAAATAAAAAATGAGTCCCCACACGACTATTGTGTTGTGTGATAACTCATTTTCGTTAACATATGATTGATTTGATCTAAACGTGGTTTTGTTCTTTCAGGATCATTCATCGCTAATGCACTTAAGATGAAATCGACGATAAAGATAGCAGATACGACAGAGTTATGAGAGCCTACACTTGCTGAGGAACACGGTAATACATATTGTGCATATTTAGTTAGTGGAGAGCTGTAGCTGTCTGTAATTAAAAGGACTTCCACCCCATAAGACTTTGCTGCTTCCATCAAATCCTTCATACGCTTTGCATAACGCGGATAGCTGACCGCTATAATGAAATCACTCGAGTTGAAATGAACCAAATCATCCACCCAGTCACTTTGATCTGCATCAATATACTGGCAATTCCCCAATAGCCGATTGATTCCTAACGACATGTATTCGCCAACAGGTCTTCCACTTCGGACACTTGTACACAAAACGTGGCGCGCATTGGCTATTTTCCCAACAATTTGCTGAAAGGTTTCTTCCGTGATATTGTCCAATGCGTACTGGATATTTTGAAATTGCAATTCTACATGGTTATGCAGGAGCTTACTCTTATTTGAATGCTTGAGATTCGCCTCAAGTCTTGTTTGAGGGTCAGCTTTATGCTTCATCGCTGATTGAAGCTCTTTTTGAAACTCAGAAAAACCAGAATACCCCACAGCAGCAGAGAATCGCATGATGGTTGCTGTACTCGTCCCGACTTTTGACGCTAATTTATCGACAGTTAAAAACGCAACCTCCATTGGATGTTGTACGATATAATCTGCAATTCTCCTCTGTGCATCAGTTAAAAACGCGACCTTATGCTGAAGCTTATGTATTAAATCCTCCATTTTAGCACCTGCCCATCCTATCGGCTTTATCTACGTTCAGATTGTTTTCTTTCTATATTGTACACATTTGTCCAAAATAAAAAAACAGCCAGCACGAATCTATCGCGCTGACTGTTTTAGCCGAGATGCTATTTTATAGTGCTTGAGCTGCTGTGATAAGTGCAAGGTTGTAAACGTCTTCGGCATTACAGCCTCTTGAAAGGTCGTTTACTGGCTGGTTTAAGCCTTGCAAGATTGGACCTACAGCTTCAAAGTTACCTAAGCGCTGTGCAATTTTGTAGCCGATGTTTCCAGCTTCTAGGCTAGGGAAAACAAATACGCTAGCATCGCCTTTAATGACGGAATCTGGTGCTTTTTTCGCTGCTACTGAAGGAACGAAAGCTGCATCGAATTGGAATTCCCCATCAAGTACAAGCTCAGGTGCCTTTTCTTTTGCAATACGAACTGCTTCAGATACTTTTTCTGTTTCGTCTGATTTTGCTGAGCCTTTTGTAGAGAAGCTAAGCATTGCCACACGTGGTTCGATGTCGAACATTTTGGCTGTGTTAGCACTTTCGATCGCAATTTCAGCTAGATCTTGGCTATCTGGTGCAATGTTGATTGCACAATCAGCAAACACATATTGCTCTTCGCCACGAGCCATGATGAAGACGCCAGATGTTTTCTTTACGCCTTCTTTTGTTTTAATGATTTGAAGTGCTGGGCGTACTGTGTCAGCAGTTGAGTGTGCTGCACCGCTCACAAGTCCGTCTGCAAGACCTTTGTACACAAGCATCGTACCGAAGTAGTTTTCATCTAGTAATGCTTTTCTTGCTTGCTCTTCTGTTGCTTTGCCTTTACGTCTTTCTACGAAAGCTTGTACAAGCTCTTCAAAACCTTCATATGTATGAGGATCATACACGTCAACACCATCAAGTGTAAGACCTAATTCTTTTGCTTTTGCTTCAACTTCTTGTGTTTTACCTACAACAATTGGCTGCAAGACTTTGCCATCTGCTAGTTTTTGAACGGCTGTTAGAATGCGTTCGTCCATTCCCTCAGGAAAAACGATCTTTACTCCTTTACCTGCAACCTTTTCCTGAACTGTTGAAAAAATATCTGCCACTTATATACCCTCCTTGATTTTACAAAAAAAGCGTTCTCTTTTAAGCATACTCTTCTTCTCCATAAATTCAAACTACCAACTTACATTATAGCGCTTACAAATTAAATTCTTATTTTTCAAACTAATTTAATCAATTTCCATAAAAGCTGACTTCGTCGTTCAAGTTTTGATCACATCTTCATTTGGACAAACTATGTTATAGTTGGAACAGATGGAAAACTGTAAATAGGAGTGAAATAAATGAGCGAACAACATACAACCAATGAAGCAGCTCAAACACTAGACGGCTGGTATGCACTGCATGATTTTAGAACCTTTGACTGGACAGCTTGGAAGCTGCTGACAAGTGATGAGCGCCAAGCGATTCTTCATGAGTTCACAGGTCTATTAGAAAAATGGAAAACAGCTGAGCACGATAAGGCTGGAAGCCAAACAATCTATAGTATTGTCGGCCAAAAAGCAGATATTATGCTCATGATTTTGCGTCCAACCATGGAAGAACTGGGTGAAATTGAACTTGAATTCAACAAGACACGACTAGCAGAGTTTACGATCCCAGCTTATTCGTACGTTTCAGTTGTTGAACTTAGCAACTACTTAGCAGGAGGCGGAGATGGCGGAGATCCTTACGAGAACCCACATGTACGTGCGCGTCTATACCCAGAGCTCCCTTCTTCTCAATACGTATGCTTCTATCCAATGGATAAAAGACGTTCCGGCAACGACAACTGGTACATGCTCTCTATGGATGAGCGTAAATCACTCATGAGAAGCCACGGCTTAATTGGCCGCAGTTATGCTGGGAAAGTAAAGCAGATCATTACAGGCTCCGTCGGTTTTGATGATTATGAGTGGGGCGTCACTCTTTTCTCTGACGATGTGCTTCAATTCAAAAAATTGGTTTATGAAATGCGCTTTGATGAAGTCAGTGCACGCTACGGCGAATTTGGTTCTTTCTTTGTCGGAAACCGATTAGCAAACGAGCAGCTGGCGTCTTATTTTCATGTATGATAAACTCTTAAGGCTTCGGATCTTTCCGAAGCCTTTTTATATATTTTTTTAGAAGGGTGATCACATCATGAAAAACTTCCCCATCGCTATTTTTGCTTTAACGCTCGGTGCGTTTTCAATTGGTATAACTGAATTTGTCATTATGGGACTTTTACCAAACGTTGCTAACGACCTTCATGTATCTATCTCTGCTTCAGGGCAGCTGATTACTGGATATGCACTTGGTGTGGCAGTTGGCGGACCTATTTTAACGTTATCGACTGGGAAAATGTCGAGGAAACGTCTTCTCATTCTATTAATGATCCTGTTCGTGGCGGGAAATGCTGTCGCTGCTATATCAACCTCTTATGGTCTATTAATGGCTGCACGTATTTTGACATCATTTGCTCACGGGACCTTCTTTGGTGTCGGAGCGATCATGGCGGCACGGCTTGTGCCTAAGGAGAAAAATATGCATTTTGGTCAAAAATACATACTGGTGAACTGATCAGCGCCACCGAAATTGACATCTTGCAAATTTGAGCGATAAAATTTTCATATATTCTTTAAATAAGTACATTAATAATTTGTTGGAAAAATTCTTTCCTATGCTATGATGAACTAAACATAAATTTGGATAGAAGATTTAGCTTTTGGAATGGAAAAGATGCCCTAGGTGCAACAGTAATCATGCCTGATCAAGATTGAAGAAGAAGGGAACGTTTGAGGTCATGCTGCATTGGCATGTTGAGATTAAAAAGTATATTTAATGAGGTGTTGATGTTATGAAAAAGTTTGTTTTTATAATCTTATTTTCTATTTTTTTCTTATTTTCTTGTTTTTCTATATATAACCGGTTAGCTAATGGAGATATGATGTCTCGAGAGGAATTGTTGAGAGATACTATTTTTGAACTTGTAAAAGAAGATTATTCTGAGAAGGATATTATTGACATTGATATAAAATATAACTTTATTAAGGGAGGTTCTATTCCTTATGAAGCTTATGTGAAGATAAAAGATAAAGAGGATGTTTTTATTTATAGTTGGGTTGATAAAGAAAGAACAGCAGTTGAAAAAGTAGGAATTACATCCGAATGAGTTAACTCATTCGGATGTTTTTTAATTTATTCTACCAATTGTTTTGAGGCCGTTAAAGTCACCGTTTCTTAAAAACATATATGGTTGAATTATTTCAGGGACGTCAAAAACGGTCACTGATACATATGGACCACCAGCTACATACCAATCTTTAAATTTAACGTTTGCACCCTTATAATAGGCTTGCCACACTAATTTCGAACAATATGTTGACCTAAAATGGTATGGACCGCTTGAAATAAAATATTTTATTTTTTTATATTTTCCTTTTATAAAGTTCTTGTCAGCCCATATTGCTGCTTGTTTTGCTTTACTTGCATTTTTGTATCGTACAATCTTTGTTTTTGGGAATCTTGATTTCCAAGATTTCAGACTTATCTTTCTTGGATGATATCCTGGTCCTGCAATGTGAATAACACTTTTTCCATCATTCGCAACTATACCTGTATGGCCTACAAGTTTTGCTACTGGTCCAACTGGAGTTACTAAGATATCACCAGATTTGACCTTAGGAGCAGCTGCCTCTGTTTTTGGCGAAAAGATAAAAGTTGTAGCGATAATTGTTATTAATGTTGCTGTTATTAACTTACGAAGTTGCATTTTATACTATCCTTTCTGTTTTCAATTTTTCACCTGTATTACTAATATAGGTTTATTTTTCTAATTTTATATTATTTTTGATGGAAAAACTACGAAAATAGCCTAAAATTTATGTAATTTTAAGGTTAAACTAAGGAATAAGAAACAGGTAATCACATTTCTATAATATGAGGTCTCAATAATGGTTATTAGACTATCCAAAACTTCTACTGACCTAATGTTGAACCCTTATAGAGATGTATCAAGAGATTACCCTTTTCTATAGTAAACATCTAAAAAAAATGAATAAACTTTTAGAAGAAAAGTATGGATTGAAACTATGTTCTATCGAAACATAAAACCCCCCATTCTCATATAGATGTGGGGGTTCATTTGAATAGCAACAGACATATATACTTATGAAGTCAGAAAGAAAATTCACAGGATTGGCTTTGTATGTGAGCATTTGGGATATGTTGTGCAACCATAAAACGAACGGCCAGAATGCCTATTTTTTTTACGGGCCATTTGAGCTCCACAAACACACTTGATCGGCTTTGCCTTTACTTTCTGTTTGAATTCACCAGCTGTCATGCTTACTGATAAATTGAGTGCTGTCATTAGTTCAATGAGTTTGTATCTATCTAAAAGCTTAACATCATTACTTTCAGCCAGTTCTCGTGCATCTTTTGTATAAAAGTTGTTCGTGATCACCCAGGACTCTTCAGCCTTATAGTGATTTTTAGCGGCCACTATTTCCTGAATCGCTTTTATACCGACCTTAGCTTTTTGACGCTTTGCTTGCACTACGATCTTTGTGCCTGATTTTTTTATGATGAGATCAGCCTCAAAATCCTTCCTTTCAGGTGTCACCTGAACCTTATAATCATTGGCCCTAAACATATATGCGAGGTATTGCTCAAACTGAAAACCGTCCATATGGTCAATATCCTTAATGCTTGACTTTACGAATTTGCTCTTGTTTTTGTTTTTTGAAAGAAAGCTTGCAACAAGATAACAAAAACCTATCATTACGATTACGGCAAATACAATAAACAAAACATTCCAGGTGTTAGGTAGTTTCAATAAGATATTTCTCCTCACCAAAATTGACTCCTCCTATTGTAAAGAAAGAAAAAAACCTCCTAAATAGGAGGCTGTCTTTGCTCAGAAAATTCCACTCTTTTATTTTCAAAGCTTGACTTTAGTTTCATTTTTACAGTATCCATTTAGTAATTTGGTCGTTTCCTTTGGCGTGGCTTTTTTCTCCCCCAATTTCTCCAAATTTTTCTTAAACAAAAACTATAAGCCTTAGAATTTTCAAGAATAGGTTTCCCGCACTGTTTACCAGTTGCTATTACTTCTCGTTCAAATTTATTGTCTTAATGTTGTTCTTAATGTCAGTACAAGTTTTATTGATAAAAAGCCTCAATTCCATGTAAAAGTCTTATTTCGTCATTTTGCATGCTTCAACTTCCAACAGCAATAACTCTAGATATACTGTTGCATGCATTTTAGTAAGAAGATAATCATCCGGCATCATTTGAATTTATGTTCTTCCCAGCTACGTTGAAATTAACTTGTTGTCTTTACGTTCAATGTAACCACGTTTGATTAGTAGCTCAATGATAGAATCGCGCGTTGCCACCGTACCGATTCCTTCAGCACGTTTCCATGTTTTCTTCTCTTCATCATCTAATAGCCCCTTTATATTCAATTTTTGGTGCAGCTGCATACGCCGTATTTTTCTTGAAAAGATTGAATAAAAATGACAGTTCAAATTCATTACTTTCAATCTGTTCTTCAAAAACTAATTCTTAAAATTTTTTTCAACATGATTAATCAATTTTTCTTTCCCATCCATTTCTAAACAGCCCTCATTATTAATCCCAAATGTTTCTATCCTCTTGGCTGTATAATTAGTGGTTGGGTTATCATTTGTGGAAAGCATTAAAGAAGCTATAACAATTAAACTTAAAACAATCAATAAACGCCTTAATAATAATTTCTTATACATATCCTCACCCTTTTTAATAAAAAAAGAGTATTCCTTTTTAAGAAATACTCTTTTTTCTTGCTATTTATTTAGTTCATCTCATGGCACGTCAAGTTAGAATGAATGCCGTAATAAAAGACTGTAGATGCTACAATTAAATATGGAAACCAACTTAAAATACATTATATGGTACAAGAAATGTAACTTCCATATTTATTCGTATTATCTCTTTTTATAATGTTGGTTTTTGGCATGTACCAACAACCTTGGATTTCCTATCATAAATAGAAAACCTCAGTCACGAATTGGATCACAAGTGGATTTTAAGCTTCTCCCCACTAACTAGATTAGTCGTATAGTTAACTTGGTTGGTGATCTTCGACCAAGCACCACGCATAATTTTTTTAAAAAGAACATTTTAATAACAATTACAGTTTAACTTGCTCTCTATAACTAACTGATCTTGACCTACCAACCTTAACCAGTTCACTATTTCTATTCTTGCGTTTAGCAAGAACTTTGCCTTCTATTGTTCTTACTGTTCTTATATCATAATAAATTTCATGCAATCTTAAGACTTGATTATTATGGACATTTTGAACAAATAAACTTGATTTCAGAACATAAATCTCTTTATTAAAGGTCTTAATCGTCACTGTATTAGCAAGATCAACAAATTCAAATCTTACCATTTTTTCTTCTGACATTTTTTGCACCTGTCTCATATGTAATGTTGCACCACCGTTTATAAATTTTCTGTTAAATCCTCTGTCTTTATTCCTAATGTTTGCGCGATTTTCATCATCACAGCAAGAGAGGATTTATTATAGTCACCATTCTCAATCTTAGAGATGGTTGCTTGTGAAACCCCGGATACTGCTGCCAACTGAAACTGGGTCCACCCTTTTTCTTTTCTCTTTTCTTTAACGATGTTCTTTATTGTTTTCAACTCCTTAAGGTATTTTTCAAAACTTTTATTCCTTCAGGAATATTCATCAGAAATTAAAATATCTCACCTTTTTCTGCTATTATTAAATTAATAACAAACATTGGTGCGTGGATCTTATGAACGAATTACAAAATGAAATAGGAAGAAGAATTCTCAAACGCAGGCAAGCATTAAAGATATCATCTACTGAATTCTCTCGCCTTTCAGGAGTCTCCCAATCCTCTATAAGTAAAATTGAAATGGGGACTTCCTCACCCAAACATCGAGACACTGATTAAAATTTGCAATGCTTTAAATATTTTATGAAGTTCTGCCTAAATCTCTCTTCCCTGAAATTGATGATAGTGCTCAGATTAATGAAAAGCTTATGCATGTACTTAATAAATGTCAGGTGGCGAAATAGAGTTTATTCAATCATTTTTATCAACTACTGTTCTTTCACATATGAACAATATTGCCCCCTCATACAATCCTTCAACGAATTAAGTGATAAGGAACGTGACTTATTGAGGGCATTTTTAAATTCGATTACGAATATTACTTTACAAGATGATAAAACAAAAAGGGAGGGTTAATTTTATACCCCCCCTTTATTTAAGTTTCTCCTTTATCGTCTTCAACTGTTTTTTTATTGTTTCGACCGATTTAAACAAATGTTCCGCGATCTGCACTCTTGTTAACCCTTTTTCTTTTAATTTATAAACCTCTCTTTCGGCCGGAGTTAATATGCTAGCTTTTCTCTCCATACGCAGTTCATTAATCAACAGGCTTGAAACATCAGCATTTAATGTAACCTTATCTATAAAAGCTTCTCTAATAAATTTTGGGATATCTTTGTACGATGACTTGTTAATGTAATTCATGGCCCCTTGATCAAATGACTCTAGAATGATTGCAGGCTCTTCCCAGGAAGTAAGCATGATGATCTTCTGGAAACCTCTTTCAACCAACTCTTTTGATAAATCTAAACCGCCTAATTCCTCATCTTCAGATAAAGTTAAATCCATAAGTATAATATCAATTTCATGATTCTCCAGCTGCAAGGCTTCACTTTTTGTGAAAGCTTTTTTTACAACAACCATATCTTTTTCTTTCGAAATTAAGTCGCTAATACCCTTCATCCACACTGGATCATCCTCAACAATCATTACCTTGATCCTATTATCCATAGCTTTCACCAACAATTTCTTTTTTCGAACTTGATTTTAAGTTGCTAACTCTGTTTCTAGGAATAGTTAAGGTTATAGTTGTTCCCTCTCCTAGTTGGCTATTTACTTTTATGCTGCCGTTATGTTTTGTCATGACGTTATAACAATATGTTAAGCCAAGACCAAAATTTCCAACCTTCTTTTTTGTAGAGAAAAACGGGTCTAACATTTTGGCCTGCATTTCTTTATTAACGCCCTTTCCATTATCAGCGACATCAATATGTAATTTACGACGCACCTGGTAGACTCTAATCTTTATCTGTTTATTATCCTTCATTGCTTCCATCGCGTTTTCCATTAAATTTAATAACGTTTCTTGCAAGTGAATAGGATCTGCATAGATATTCGCATCCACTTCAAATAATTTCTTTAATTGTACAGTGCTGATCTGTGGCTGAAGTAGTTCAACACTTGAATTAACAAGGTCTATAATATTAAATTCTGTTTCCTTTAATTCCATAATATCTAGTTTACTTTGAATACGGCTCGACAACTCAAACAAGTGAGTGGCTGATTTAAGAATCATATCAACTGATTCCTGGTTTTCCCCAAATTTTGACTCTTTGAGGTCATTTGCAAGAAGATCTATTTTTGCTACTTCATTTTTTATTGAATGATTTAATAAGGCAGTACCAGATGTTACTGCCTTCATGGTTAAGTCTCTTCTTTGTTTTTCAAACTTTATTTGTACTCCCAGGAAGCCATATTTGATTATAAAATAAACAAATAATACAAAAGCAATAGCTATTACCCAAGGGTTTAGCATCCACACACCAAATATTCCAAAGGCTTCTAAAATTATATTGGTGAATACCGCGAATAAGAGTGTTGGTACAATAACTAGACAAGTATAAATTTTTTGTCTTTTGCTTGTTATACTCTTATCTGTATATGCTGCATAAACCATCAATCCTAAAGAAATAAAGACGTATGGTACGACCCATAATGAAAGAACTACATGATGTGTTTGCCATAGAGGGAATTCCGTAAAGTAAATTTGCATAATGATTACGGGTATGAACAAAATTATTTTCCAAATGAAACTTTGCTTTTTACTTTTGATTATTTCTGAAAACACAAGGCCGAAAATCATGATTGCATATGCTGTTCCATAGTGTCCAATAGATGATGTAATGTAATGGATTAGCTGTAGATGGCTAGATGAACCATCCAAGTAATACGACAAAATTACACTTAAACCACCAAAACCACCAAAAAATCCAATAAAGCTACCCCATCTTGTTTTTTCATTTTCAGGATAAGTAAGAAACAAAACTAAACTCATGGCCCACAACAATGCAGTTAGGATGAACATCATTTTATTTCCTTAGCCTACTTTCAATAAATTGAAGTGTGTCAGCTGCTATTCTATTTCTAGATAGAACAATTCCAGCATGCCCACAACTGTATACGTGCCTTTTAGGTTGATTCCAGCTATTCCACAGAGTATCAGCATCGTTTATGTCGATATACATGTCATATTTTCCTGATATTAAGAGTACATTTTCTTTGTCTACGAGAAGTTTTGCTTTACTAGGGTTGATAATATCCCAAGCTTTGTCGAGTTCTTCATACGTTGTCCCATGTTCCTCCAGATCTCTTCGTATATACTTCCCAGGAAGAGTGTTCCAGATGGAATGCGCAATATTATTCGCATAAAAAGCTGATACAACAATATTCACGTCTTTCTCGACTGTTGCTAATAAGTTTGTTAGCCACCCTCCTAAACTAATACCAACTACGATTATTTCCCCACCTTCATTTTCCTTGATCCATTTAATCAGCCCTCTAAGTTCAACAATAGCTTGCTGGGAGGATTGCACTGTTCGACTTATATTGGCGCTAATCATGTGTTCACCAGAATATGTTGAATTTTGCGGTTCCCTATCGAAATGATAAGGCAACGTGTAGTAATACATATTCCAATCATAACTTTTAACGATCTTATCGTGATAAATCTTCTTGATTCTGTCGTATGAATCCATGCGCCATCCATGTACGAAGATTACATTGGGCTTGTATTTTGACTCTTTTCGTAAAAACACTTCCCCAGAAACCTTGTCATTCTTATCTACACCAGATTTGATGCTTGAATTAAAAGAAAATATTCCACTTTTTAAGTTTGTTGTATGGTTATCGATGTGAAATTCTAAATCAATTGGCTGAGTACTAAAAAAACGACCCCTATTACCTACGTCAATAGGCAGGTTATTATAGTGACTTTCTTTGCTTCTTGTTCTGTGCATATCCATTAATGCTGCGTAATCTATTACTTTTAAAAGCTTCAAAAGAATTAACTCCTTTAAACCCAAATTATTACTATACGAATATTTTAGCATAAAAAGGTTATTTTTTTGGAAACAAATTAAATAAATAAATTGATAAATGAAAGCTTATTAGTAAGCCAATAATGTGTAATTAACAAGATAGATTAAAGTAACCATTAATATAAAAATACACAATAAAAAGACAAAAAATATAAGGGAAATCATAAAAGACCTTGTCGATGCATATATATCAATAGGTTGAGAGACTTTAAAGATTAATATAAATCCACATCAACAAACTCACATCAGCCATAATACCTTATTAACAATTCACATTTTTATAAATACATTTAGTCTGTTTAAGATATCTTGAAATACAGAATTTTATTTTCTATATATGCCCTCAGCCATTCTGCCTTTAATATAGGAAATGCCGGCGGTGCAGCGCTTGGCGGTCTTGCTATCGAAAACACATTTACAGCTTGTTTCGTTATTTGCTGCAGCTGTGACATTTATTGGTCTTATCATTACGATTATGAGCTATCAGTCAGATAAACGAATAAAAAGGACCTGAGACAGGTCCTTTCAGCGTGTAGACAAACCCTCGCATTCGTTGTCAGTCCTGCGCTCCAAAGCTCACGAATGTCAAATTCGCTCCGCTCCGGCGCTCGCCCTTCCTAGACTTCAAAGGTTTTCTATCACGCTGAGCTGAAAAGAAGACACAGGGCTAAAATAAAGATCATTTTAGCCCTGTGTCAACAATCTGAAACTTTTTATTTCACCACGGTCACTTCTGGCTCTTCTATTGGTTTCACACGTTCCTGAATGGGATGAGAAAAAGAGTGCCCTGATAAGACGATATGAGATACTGTTTTGGTAAACCCAGACACTGCCTGAATAAAGGCTTCAATTTCTTCAAGGGAAGCGACAGACAGCTTAATGAAAAAGCATGACTGCCCTGCCACTCGATAAGCAAAAAAAGCGCGTGGATGCTGATTCATAAAAGCCACAAAACGTTGATACTCCCCGTTTAGCACTGTGACTTCCAGCAGGCAGTCAATCATAAGCCCTAATTTTTTATAGTTAACCTGAACCGAATACCCTTCGATAATCCCTGCATCTTCTAATTTACGCACTCTTTCTGCTACCGCAGGTGCGGATAAATTGACCCGCTTGGACAATTCCCTCATAGATAAGCGGGCATCTTCTTTCAATTCATTTAAAATATGCACATCAACACCGGTGATTTTCATTCGTACCTCTCCTATCCAAAAATCGTTCCATTTGAAAAGTATTTTATGATAATACTTATGATGCGAAATGTAAAATAAAACTAAATAATGGTAGAATTTATTTTAACGGAATTGAATGAAAAAGCAAGTTTGGAGGGATCACCTGATGAAAGAATCTTTAGACAGCCAGGCTTCTAAAACATTTCCCATCACACTTGCCATTGCGCTCACACTTGGCGTCTTTGCGGCGGGATCGGAAGAACTGGTGATTTCACCACTGCTGCCTGATTTATCAAACTCTTTTCAGCACTCTCTTGATATTCTCGCCCTTTCCATCAGCATTTATGGGTTAGCTGTGCTGGTTGGAGCCCCGCTGCTTGTTCCTTTAGGGGACCGGTATTCAAGGGAGCTATGCCTGATTATCGGGCTTTCTTTCTTTTTGATTGGCACCGTAATGTGTGCGGCTGCCCCGAATCTGGCCGTATTTTTTGCAGGCCGTGCTATTTCTGGGCTGGCGACCGGTGTATTTGTGCCAACAGCCTATGCGCTTGTGGGTGACCGGGTTCCTTATGAATATCGAGGCAAAGTGATGGGGCTCATTGTGTCGAGTTGGTCTCTTTCTCTTGTCCTTGGTGTACCAATTGGCGCCTTCATCGGGCAGAGTTTAAACTGGCGATGGACCTTTTGGATTTTCGCCATCATGAGTCTCATTGTCCTGCTGCTCGTCATCCTTGAATCTCGTAAACAAACCGCCACAGCGAATATAGGAACACCTCAAGCTAGGGAGAAAGCTGGCTCTTTATGGGGAGCTTTGAAAATTGATCGTGTCCCCGCCTATTTGACCGTGACATTTTGTAATATGCTTGGATTTTATGGCATGTACTCGTTTTTAGGAGCGTATCTACAAAGTTTGTTTTCTGGAGGGCAATCGACGGCAGGACTTCTGATCATGGCTTACGGTGTCGGTTTTTCCATGAGTGTATTTACAGGGAAATTAGCAGACTGGTTTGGCAAAACTCGTTCTCTTTTCTTTGTGCTGGGCGGCATTACGCTCGTTCTCGCCTTACTTCCTTATGCTCCTTTCTCATGGACATTGCTGATTTTTGCCCTATTTATTTGGGGTGCCATGCAAAGTTTATCTGTCACGCTTTTGAGCACTGTTCTAAGTGACTGCTCCCAAACCCACCGAGGCAAAGTGATGGCTTTTTACAGCCTTGCGTCCAATCTTGCCGTTATGCTTGGTTCCGCTCTTATGGGACCTGTCTATGTCCATTTCGGCTATCATACGGTAGGGCTTGTATGTGCTCTCGTTACGCTTGTTGGTTTTCTTATTAGCTTCGTCAGCTATAAACGTGAACGAACCTTACAGCAGAAACATAAAAACACATTTGAAACGTAAGTTCAATTCACTGCACATCTAGGTATGTGCAGTTTTTTAGATCAATTTTTAATATCATCATAAAATACATTTTTTATAAATTTTGTTGACAATTGCCAATTTTATTTTTTATAATCTAGTAAAAATTTGAAAAAGATTGGATGGTAAACATGATCTTAAAGAATGATGTTTTTCATTTCAAAGAAGAGCCCATCGTTTCACCTAAGATGTTTACAGTCAATACACTAGGCCCTAAGGGGACAAGCAGTGAATACGCAGCAAAACACTTCATCTCTCATTCCACCACTACTCTCGGCACTCATACGAAACTATCCCTTTATGACACATTCGAAACTTGCATTGAACATACTCTCTCTCACGCACTCCAATACACTCTCGTTCCACACGCATACGAAGGAATCAAACACTTCTACATGAGACCTGACCTGCAGCTCTTACAAATTTTCAGATGTGACACACCCATGTATGGCTTGGCTGTCAGACCAGATTTTCCATTTCAAGAACAAATGCTCCACCATTTAAAAATTGTCTCTCACCCTGCACCTGTCAATTTGATTCAATATTTCATTCACCAAAATGCTGAATTTGAGCTAGTCAATTCGACAAGTACTGCCGCACAAAAAGTAAGAGACGGCGAATTTGATTTCGCTTTAACCAATGAGGTAGCCAGAGCCACATATGGCCTCACCTTCGTTCGAACGTTTAAAAGCATTCCTATGAGCTGGTCCATATTCGGAAAAGGAGAGATATAATATGCAAACTGAACAAAAAACGCAAGAACGATATTTTCCACAAGCCAAAAAAATAGAATGGGAGAATGGTGTCACACAATATTCCACGGTCAGAGGTGATACGGAAGTGCTCATCTCATACATCCCTCCTCACACGATCATTAAACCTCACGAGCATCCCGAAGCACAAATCGGCATCGTATTAAAAGGCGAGCTTCAAATGACAGTCGGCCCATCGACCCAATTGCTTACCCCTTTAGAATCAGCGTATATCGCACCACCTTTTGTCCCTCACGGCGCTTCTAACCTGACAGATGAAGAAGTGATTGCTATTGATATTAAGAGATTAAAAGATGGCGAAGAATACACGGCGCCTCCTACTTATTTCTTAGACATTTTCAAAACACGAGATTTACTTCCTGGCATGGAAGTGACCTTTTTTGTTGAGGATTGGATGGAGCTCATGATAGCCAACATTCCTGGAAATGGCGGAGAAATGCCTTTTCACAAACACCGGAATGAACAAATCGGCATTTGCATTAGCGGAGGTTATGATATGACGATTGAAGGCTTTACAGAGAAAATGGAATTTGGTACTACCTACTTTTGTGACCCTAGGGAAGACCACGGTGCGATAAATCCAAAGCCGGAAGCATCAAAGTCTATTAATCTCTTCTTCCCTCCCCGCTATAATCGGTTGAAGCCAAAAACGTCTAAGGTGAAGAAATGAACCTCGACGGAAAAGTCGTCCTGATTACAGGAGGTGCATCGGGAATTGGGCTTGCCGCAGTCAAGCTTTTCCTTGAGCACGGAGCAAAAGTCGCAGTGGCTGACATCAATGAAAAAAGCGGCAAACAGCTCGTCGAATCATTGGCGCACGAGCATGTTGCGTTTTTCAAAACAGATATTACGAATGAGTCTGACTGTCAAAAAACCGTTCAGTCTGTGCTGACCCAGTTTGGGACAATCGATGTGCTGATTAACAATGCAGGCATTGAAATTGTCTCTCCCGTTCACGAGATGACGCTGGAGGATTGGAATCACATTGTACAGGTCAACCTGACGGGTGTATTTCTCATGAGTAAGCATGCTTTGCCGCATATGCTTGAAAAGAAAAGCGGAAGTATTATCAATACCGGATCTGTCGGGGGTCTTGTCGGCTGGCCTGACATCCCTGCCTATAACGCAACAAAGGGCGGTGTCATCCAGCTCACCAAATCGATGGCGGTCGACTATGCCGCCCATCAAATCAGAGTGAACTGTATCGCCCCAGGCATTATTGATACACCATTAAATGAAAAATCCTTTTCAGACAATCATTCAGAAAGCCTTGAGGTTGTTAAAAAGGAAAAAGCAAAGGTGAACCCATTACTTCGTCTCGGAAAACCCGAAGAAATTGCGAGCGTCATGCTGTTTCTTGCCTCTGATCTATCCAGCTATATGACTGGAAGTGTTGTCACAGCAGATGGCGGTTACACCGCTAGATAAAAAGGAGTGCTTTCATTGAGTAAAAAAACCGTACTTGTCATTGCTGATCTAGGAGGATGCCCGCCCCATATGTTTTACGAAAGCGTGGCTGCATCGTATCATATCGTTTCTTATATCCTGAGACCTTTTGCTATTACAAAGGGACACGCTGAGCTAATCGAAAAATACTCTATTGCGGTCATCAAAGATCGAGATTATTTTGACAAAAACCCTTCTTTTGAACACCCAGATTCGATTTACTGGGCACATGATGATTATCTAAAATCCGAGGAAGAGGTGGTGGACGACCTAGTTCGCGTCGCTTCCTTTTTCAAAGCGGATGCGATCACCACCAATAATGAATTATTCATTGCACCAATGGCAAAAGCCGCTGAGCGACTTGGGCTGCGCGGCGCTGGGGTAAAGGCAGCTGAATTAGCGCGTGATAAAAGCCAAATGAGGGCTGCATTCAACGCAGCTGGGGTCAAAGCAGTAAAAACTCAGCCTGTCACGACTTTAGCTGATTTTCAGCAAGCCATTGAACATATTGGTACACCGCTTATTTTAAAGCCTACATATTTAGCAAGCTCCATTGGCGTGACCCTTTTTCATGACCGATCCGGCAGTGATGATCTCTTTTTAAACGTACAATCCTATTTGCAAACCATTCCCGTTCCAAACGCTGTGACGTATGAAGCACCGTTTGTCGCTGAAACGTACTTAGAGGGGGCTTACGAGGATTGGTATCAAGACGACGGCTATTCTGATTATGTCAGTGTAGAAGGATTAGTTGTTGAGGGTGAATATATCCCTTTTGTCATTCATGATAAGACCCCTCAAATCGGCTTTACAGAAACGGCTCATATCACTCCGTCGATCCTAGACAATGAAGCCCAGCAAATCATCATTGAGGCAGCGAGGAAAGCAAATGAAGGATTAGGTCTTGAAAACTGTGCCACTCATACAGAAATCAAGCTTATGAAACATCGAGAAACCGGACTGATCGAATCAGCAGCTAGATTTGCTGGCTGGAATATGATTCCGAATATCAAAAAGGTCTTTGGGGTGGATATGGCTAAGTTGCTGATTGATGTATTAGTCGATGGAAAAAAAGCTAATTTGCCAAAAGAACTACTTTCTGGACATACGCATTATGTAGCAGACTGTCATTTATACCCTCAGCATTTCAAAGAGAGCGGACACATTCCGCCTGAGGCCACACACATCACCATTGATCATGTGCATATTCCGCAGGACACTTTAGTTGGAGATACTGTCATCATCAGCGAATCTGTCCCACCTAAAGGAACCTTTGTAGATCTATCTTTATTTGAAGCATTTAATGGCATCGTGTCTCTTGAATTAAAAGGGTCGTCTTCTCAGGATGTTGCCGCCTCCATCCGTAACATTCAAAAGCAGGCAGCCATTCAGTTAATGGATGAATTAGTGAAGGGATAAGAAAGAGAGGATGTCGTGGTGAAGATCTTACCATCTAACATGATTGAACGGCTGCCAGAACAAAAATTTGGAACCGTATTTGAGAAAATTGCGCATAAAACACAACACGGAGCGAACATTGTGAACCTTGGTCAGGGAAATCCTGATCTTCCTACTCCGGCGCACATTGTGAATGCCCTTCAAGAGGCAGCAGGCTCTTTGCAATTTCAGCAATATGCACCTTTTAGAGGCTTTGACTTTTTCAAGCAAGCCATTGCAGATTTCTACAGAAAGGAATTCGGCATTGAGGTTGACCGGAAGAAGGAAATTGCCCTTTTCAATGGAGGAAAAACAGGGCTTTATGTGATGAGTCAGTGCCTGCTTGATCCAGGGAATATTGCCCTCGTCCCCGATCCGGGATACCCAGAATATCATTCAGGTATCTTGATGGCGGACGCAAAGCCACATTGCATCCAGCTTGAAAAGAAAAATGGCTATTTGCCGAATTTCTCTTCAATTGATCCAGACGTGTTAAAAAAGGCAAAGGTGCTTTTCTTAAATTATCCGAATAACCCAACTGGTGCTGTGGCGAATGAAGCTTTTTTTGAAGAGGCTGCAGAATTTGCGTCCGCTCACGATCTGCATGTGATTCATGATTTTGCTTATGGTTCCTTTCATTATGAGCAAAAACCAGTGAGCTTTCTAAAGGCTCCTCTTGGGAAAAACGTAGGAGTGGAATTATATTCTTTATCCAAAACATTCAATATGGCAGGATGGAGAGTCGCTTTTGCTGTAGGCAATGAGGACATCATTCATGCCATTAACGCCTTCCAGGATCATGTGTTTGTCAGTATGTATGGTGGATTTCAACATGCCGCCACCGTCGCTTTACAAAGTGATGACTGTCATATTCAATCATTGAAAGAAGTCTACATTGAACGAATGGCTTTCTTCATCCGTCAAGCGGAGAAGCAGCTTGGCTGGACCATTGAACGTCCAGCCGGCGCCTTTTATTTGTGGGCACCGATTCCTGATGATTTCGAGGATTCTCATGCATTTGCCGACTATTTACTCGAGCATGCAAATGTCGTCGTGACGCCTGGGGGTGTGTTTGGAACACATGGAAGACATCATGTCCGCATCTCAATGGTGGCGCCAATTGAACAGCTTGCCCTTTTTATCGATCGGCTGCATATACTGCCGATTCGTTTTCAACAAAAAACCCGCATATAGCGGGTTTTTCATATTTATATACTTTTCATCGAACCACCATCGACAGATATTTGCTGTCCGGTGACATAGGAGGCTTCCTCTGATGCGATAAATGCCGCCAATGAAGCCATTTCACTCGCTGAACCTACTCTTTGCATCGGGATCCCTGACGCAACAGCCTGTACAGCTTCTTCCCGTGATAATGACTGCTCACGCATCATGTTTTCGATAAACTGTTCATATCGATCTGTAGCAATAAATCCTGGGTTTAAACAATTCACTGTGATCCCTGAAGGCGCAAGCTGTGTGGCTGCATTTTTACTAGCATTGATAATCGCTGCATTCATCATACTGTTCGTAAACATTTGATCACCAGGTTCCTTCCAAAGGTTCCCGACAATTTGAATGATCCGGCCATATTCATGTCTTTTCATCATCGCTGCCGCACGTTTCATCATATCAATGTACGCTAGGGCTTTCTGAGAAAATGCTGCCAGCATCTGCTCACTTTCACATGAATTAAAAGTATCTGGCTTCCCTCCTGGAATGTTATTAATCAACACATCCAGTCTGCCAAACTCTTGATCTATTGCCGCAAAGGCCTCAGCTCGCACTCCTTCATGCGACATATCACCACAGAAAAGAGACACCGGCTCCTTTGTTTCTGCCATACGCTCAATATGCTGCCGCGCATCTTCTAGTAAGGATTGATTTCTAGAATTGATGATGACCTTTACATGGTCCTGGGCGGCAAGCTTTATGGCGATTGCCTTTCCAATCCCTGTACTTGCCCCTGTTACAAATGCAATTCTTTTAGACAAACTCATCCACATCCCTTTTCTGCTTAACTTAGAAAAATACATAAAATGACACTTATAGAATGTATTTCAACAAAAAAAGACCTTTCTCCTGCGAAAGGCCTTTGTTCTTTATTTAAATGTCGTTTCCCAATCAAATCCGATTGTCTCGTCATTCCAAGCGATTCTCTTTTCATCTGGGTTTTTCGGGTCATAGGATTCTGTCGTGAAATAGACAATTTGCAGCGGCGTCTCGCCTAGTACCCGGTAGCCATGTGCGACACCCTTTGGGATGAGGAGGAGCATTGGATTGTCTTCCCCCATATAATACACATCGGTTTGACCCTTTGTAGGAGAGTCCTCACGCAAATCGTATAAAACGACCTGAGCATGACCTGCTGGGAAAAACCAAACATCATCTTGCTTTTCATGATAATGAAAGGCTTTGATCACACCTGGAAAGCTTTTCGACCACGATGCCTGCCCAAAACGTTGCAGCATGGGCTCATCATCTCGAATGAGCTCTGCAAAAAAACCGCGATCATCACAATGTTTCATGAGTTTTTTCGTTTGTACACCATCAATCATGCTGATGCCATCTCCCTTCTTTCTGCAAAAATTCGTGAAGCGCATCCTTCCAATGTCTCGGCTTCCAACCTGTGGCTTCAATCGCTTGAAGGTCTAACACAGAATAGGCTGGACGAGGTGTTTGGAAGCCGTACTCTTCTGTGGAAATTGGCTCAATGGTCGTAGACAGGCCGCTTTTTGTCACAATTTCTGACGCAAAGTCAAACCAGGAACAGCTTTCTCGGTTACTGACATGATAAATTCCTGCCTGTTGATCAAATAAATGAATGATGGCCTCTGCGACATCTTTTGTATAAGTAGGTGAGCCTATTTGGTCATTCACGATGCGCAAATGATCCTTTGTTTCTGCGAGCCGAAGGATGGTATTCACAAAATTATGTCCCTCATGTCCGTATAGCCACGATGTACGGATGATTTTCACTTCGTCTGATACAAGATGAAGCAATTCCTCACCAAGTTTTTTACTTTTTCCATAAATGGTGTGAGGATCTGGCTGTGCATCGACTTGGTAAGGCGTGTCTGCTTGCCCGTCAAACACATAATCTGTACTGACATGTAGCACATCAGCCCCTATGTTCTTAGCCTCCAGCGCTGTATAGTAGGCGCCAATGCCATTAACAAGATACGCCTTTTCCGTTTCTGTTTCACACTGATCTACAGAGGTATATGCTGCTGCACTGACAACAATATTAGGACGAAAGTGTCTCATCGCATGTCTGACTGCTTGCTGATCTGCGATATTGAGCATGCTCCTCGTTAAGGCAATGACGGTGATGTCTTTCTCCTTAAGCTGTCTGCTCAATTCCTTCCCTAGTTGCCCGCCTGCACCGGTGATTAAAACTTTCATCGGTCACCCTTCTTCGCTCTGATCATATTTGGCACGATACCAATTGATCGTTTTTTCAATACCTGCTTCAAATGACGTCTCCTGCGTCCAGCCAAGCTCCCGTTTTAGCTTACTGGCGTCAATCGCATACCGTCTGTCATGTCCTTTACGGTCTTCAACAAACGCAATACGGTCATGACTGATCCCGAGCTGCGTCAGAATGGTTTTGGTCAAATCGAGATTCGTTTTCTCGTTGCCACCGCCGATATTGTACACCTGCCCAGCTGTTCCGTTTTCAAGGACCTGCTTTACAGCTCTCGCATGATCCTCTACATACAGCCAATCGCGAATCTGCTGGCCATCTCCATAAATCGGGATTTTTTCTCCATTGATTGCTTTTCTAATAATCGTCGGTATTAATTTCTCTTCATGCTGATGCGGTCCGTAGTTGTTGCTGCATCTTGTGATCATTGCGGGTAATTGGTGAGTGTGGATATAAGATTTTACAAGCAGGTCTGAGCTTGCCTTGCTTGCTGAATAAGGATTATTCGGTGAAAGTGGTGTTTGTTCTGTGAAAGCCGGATCATTCAGTTCCAAATCTCCATATACTTCGTCTGTTGAAATATGAATAAGTTTTTTCGCCTTGCCCTTTAAGACTGCCTCCAGCATACGATAGGTACCGAGGACATTGGTTTGAATAAAGGGCTCTGCCGATTCAATACTGCGATCAACATGGGATTCCGCTGCAAAATGAATGATAGCATCATAGACTTCATCAAACGCTTGATCCAGCTCATGTTGAAGGGTGATATCCCCTTGAATAAAACGAAAATGAGACAGCTTTAATAATTCATCCATCTCCTCTGGATGACTAGCATATGTTAACTTGTCAAAAACAGTGAGCCGGACATCTGTCTCCTGAAGCAGCAGCTTCACAAAATTCAGTCCAATAAATCCCGCTCCGCCTGTAATGAAATAAGACTTCGTCATTCGTATCCCTCTTTTTTCTTCATCGTTTCAAACATTTTCGTCGATGCTTGGTGGAGAGATTCATGTGTTCCTGCATCAATCCACCACCCTTTTAACATATCATAGGTCAGCTGGCTATTTGAGATATAGAGATTGTTTACATCTGTAATCTCTAATTCGCCTCGATCTGACGGCGAGATTTTCTCAATATATTGAAAGACTTCTTGATCATAAAAATAGATGCCCGTGACGCAGTAGGATGAACGCGGATACTCCGGTTTTTCCTCAATTGATACAATTCGGTGGTGGGTGGCATCAATTTCTGCAATGCCAAACCGCTTTGGATCTGCCACTTCTTTCAACAGAACCTTCGCACCACTTTCTTGCTGCTGAAAGGCTTCAACAAAAGGGGTTAGCGAATCCTCAAATACATTATCACCAAGCATGAGCACAAACTTTTCCCCTTCTACAAAGGGCTTTGCGTAGGATAAGCCGTCTGAAATTCCAGAAGCTTCGGGCTGGACCTGATACACGATGTTCATCCCTAATTCCTGATCGCCTTCAAGTAGCTTTTGAAACAGCGGGATTTGTTCTGCTTGTGATATGACCATTACTTCTAAAATTCCCGCTTCTTTCAATTTGAACAATGAACAATAAATCATCGGATATGGGCCAACCGGCAATAAATGCTTATTGAAAATCTTTGTTAAAGGTGCCAGTCGTGATCCCTTTCCTCCTGCTAAAATAACTCCCTTCACATCTACACATCCTTATGTTCTTTTTGGTGATGATTCATGAGGTATATAAGAATGTTTTTCACTCGTTCGGTTCCTTTTCCATCAATGAGTGACCGTCCATTGAGATGAATGCTCCTGCGGAGAAAGTAGCTGCCGGACAGCCTTCGAACAGCACGCCATATATCCTTTTCATCCACAAGGCTACCTAATCCAAGATGGTGACAGGCTCCCTTTTGTGCAAAACGAGTGGCTGTTACTGCTTGGTGGTCTACTTGTGAAAGGACAATGCTGGGCACCCCGATACAAACGGCCTCATATAACGTCATCCCGCCAGCAACAATCGCTAGATCGGCTTCTGCAAGACGGATAGGTAATTGATCCGTATGACGAATGAATTGAATATGTGCAGCCTCGATTTCTTCTTCGATGCGAGAGGCTTTTCCTGTAACCGCTAGAATGTGTAAATGGCCTGCTTCGAGAAGGGCTGATACAGCCTTTAATAATAATCCGCCTGGATCACTGCCCCCAAGGCTGATCACCACCTTCTTACATTCTTTGCGAACCTCATATGTGTCTTTTAATTTGCTGATCTCGTGATCTAACAATAAATAAGGTGTTCCATAAAAGTAGTCCGTTCCATTTACTTGCAGGTGCTTTTCATCTAGTCCACCATAAATGCCGTTTACGACAGCATCAGCAAGCTGGCAAGCTTCTGTTCTTTCTTCTTCAAATAAGACCAGTTTTGCATTTCTGGAGGACGCTTTGATCGATCGAAGGAACTGAAGGTCACAATCAAGGACATCGATTAGCAGAAGATTAGGATTTAGCTCTTTTATGTCCTGATCCATTTGAAGGAATACGTTTGATTCCTGCACCAAATGAACGTGCCATGCTGGATGCGAGAGCATTTCTACACAAATCTGTTCATTTGTATAGAAATATAAGTCGTTTCCTTCTTGAATCAGTTCCTTTGCCAGACGTTTCATTCTAACGATATGCCCCATTCCTCTTAAAAAACCACCGTACACAACAATCATGATTTTTTTATTCATTCAGCATCCTTCTGTCTCACAAATTGATTCAACCGAACGATATTAGGGTCTTGTTCACAAATGACGATAAGCTCAGCCGTAGGCACAGTAATAGATCCACCGGCTTTCTCAAGTAAACGGGTAGCAAATACATAGTCTTCTTCTGTATCAATCGTGAATCGATAAGCAGGATATGCGAGTTCTTTGGGCGGTGTGAATAATTGCAGTTGAAATCGATCAGGATGCTTTCGGATATACAGTGTGACATGCTCACGCTCCGGTTGCGTAAGGGGAAAATTGTCGATTTCACGTAAAATGGATGCGTCGATCATTTCCCCGGAAATACCGAGTGGCGTTCCAGTCGTATACGTGTAATCAGCCTTCTTCCGTCTATGTTCTTCAAGCATTTTCGACAAAAGCGCTGGATCTATAAATGGATTATCTCCCGTTAAACGTACAATGGTTTGTGGTTCAAAATGTTGAGCTATCTTTGCGAATCGCTGCAATACATCCATCTCACTGCCACGAAATACCTTATAGCCCTTTGATAAACAATAATGAGCCAATAGATCATCTTCTGCTTCGACTGTTGTGGCGATCATGAGGTTCTGCGTTTTGTGATTATAATAAGTTGATTGCTTTACCCGTTCAACGATAAAATCGATCAACGCCATACCACCGATTGGTTTCATCACCTTTTTTGGCAGTCTTGTTGAGCCCATTCTAGCCTGTATGACAAAGAGCACATCATTGATCATTTGTAGACTCCTGCATGAGCACATCTTTCCACGAAACCCCTGTATGGGCTGGAATGTCTCTGACAGCCTTGACGCCAAGTAAAATCTCCATGTACCGCGGATGCAGACCTTGGCTTTTTTGTCCTGGACGTAATACGGCTAGATTTTCTTCGGTCAATGTCTCGCCCTTTGCAATACCTTTTGTCGTAAAAATCCCTCGATACGCAAATTCACGAATCTGCCCTTCAATGGCTGTTGTCGTTTTAAAAGAACTGCCAAGGAGCTCCTCTGACACAGAATGAGCGTCTGTTTCTGATTGATTTCGGTCCTTTTCTGCCGCTCGAATATGCTGAACCATTTCCTTTAATTCTTCGGGATCGAGCGCAAAGGAATGATCGGCGCCAGGCAGCGTCTTATCTATCGTAAAATGCTTTTCAACCATGGCTGCCCCAAGCTTCACAGCAGCAACAGGGGCTTCAGTAGGATGCTCACTATGATCGGAAAAACCGATGACTGCCTCAGGAAAAGCGGAAGCTAAGGTTTGGAGCACACGAAGATTCGTGTAAGCTCTAGGTGCTGGATACTTTGCGACGCAATGCATGATGGCGACCTGATCGTTTTGCTCGCTTGTAATCGCCTCATATGCTTCATGAACATCTGCAATAGTGGCCCCGGCAGTTGAGAAAATGATGGGCTTTTGAAAAGAAGCTGTGTGACGCAAAAGAGGCAAATGATTGATTTCATAGGATGCCAGTTTGAAAGCTGGTGGATCGGTTTGATTTAATAAATCCGCAGATTCTTCGTCACACACTGTGCTTAAAAATATTAGCCCTTTTTCCTCACAGCGGGTTAATAACACCGGCAGCCATTCTGGCGGCAGCTCCATTTGTTCGACTAAGGAAAAAATGGACACCTCTTCTCCCTTGGCTGTTTCGTATAAACCTGGTTCCTTTTGATACATCCGATCAGCCTGGAACATTTGAAACTTCACTGCATCGGCACCTGCTTCTTTTGCCACATCAATTAAAGCAAGCGCCTGATCCAGCTTTCCATCATGGTTAATGCCTGCCTCTGCAATGATAAAGACAGGCGCACCATCCCCCACTTTGCGATCTCCAATGTAGAAATGCGCCATCTTACCTCTCTCCTTTTTTCGGCCATACATGGTAATACAAGAAGGCATTTGTTGTTCTAAATCCCATCTTTTCATACAGCTGAATGGCGGTTGTGTTATGCAGCTGTGTTCCGGCAGAAATAAAACGATGCCCTCTCTCATAAGAGACCTTCATCATCTCAATAAACAGCTTTTTCCCGATCCCTTTTCCTTGTACATCCGGTCTAATCGCAAACAGCTCAAGCGCCAGTTCATCGCCCTTGGTCATCCCTTGTATCAAGCCCACGACTTCATCGTTCACCTTTGCTACGATATTGATATCTGCACGTCCGAGCACATTATTTCTCATCCATTCTTGATAGAAATGCTGGACGACATTCTGGTCTAAAAATGGATCGAGGGCATACCGGCTTTTCACAAAAGCCTGATAAGCGAGTGACACCGCCTCATCGTATTCCTTTTCATTCGGCAGACTGATGATCACATCTTCACCTGTTGATGGCATTTCCAAGTGAACAGGCGGCGCTTCAAGACGAGTGAGACCGCCCACATAGTACACATGTGACAGCTTTTGGACGATGCGGTTTTTTTCAACATCCGCCGCTTCAAGACGTAAAAAGAAAAAATCGCATTTTTCTGTTCTCATCCAATTGATGAAGCGCTCCATCAATTCCAGAAAAGCAGATGCTGACTCAGCTTCCGCAAACTTCACATGAAAAATATGCTGATCAAATATGCCGCTTTCCCATTTTGACCAGTCGTATAACAGCACTGCTTTGAGCTGGGCGCCACTGACAAGACCAAACTGTTTGAAGCCTTTCATTTGTTCAATTTGTTGACCGTATTTCTCAATCCAAGCGGACAGCACCTGATCGTCTATTGCATGAACGGTCTTCATGAAGATGCCTTCTGTTCTTTTAAAATAGACAGCACCGCAGTGATGACATCCTGCACATCTTCATCTGTCATACTGGGATAAAGAGGCAGTGAGAGGGTCCGCTTGTAGTACGCGAGTGACTCAGGGAAATCCTCTGGTGAATAGTGGTAGGTTTGTTGATAGTATGGATGCACATGAACAGGGATAAAGTGAACACTCGTGCCGATTTTATAGTCCTTTTGCAGCTGATCAATCAGCTCATTGCGTGTGATGAATGCTTCTTTCGGGTCCACTTGCAGTACATATAAATGCCATGCATGTCTTCCCTCCTGATGGACTGGCGGCAGGATCAGCCCTGCTTCCTTTTGAAATGCTTGATTGTATGCTTTCGCAATTTGTTCTCTCCGTGCCTGCATATCATCTAAACGGCTTAGCTGAACAAGCCCTAACGATGCCTGCACATCAAACATGTTCATTTTATAGCCAGGTTCCTCGACCTCGTAGTACCACGTTCCTTTTTCTCCATAACGATTCCATGCTCCCTTGCTCATCCCATGGAGTGCTAGTCTTCTGATCCGAGCGGCAAGTGCATCATCATTTGTCGTCAGCATGCCGCCTTCTCCGGTCGCTATATTTTTCGTCGCATAAAAACTAAAGGCAGTCGCATCACCAATCGAACCAATCGGCTGCCCGTGATACGTTGTATGCAGAGCATGAGCGGCATCCTCAAGCACAAAGAGATCGTACTTTTTGGCAATGGCTAAAATCCGTTCCATATCGCACGATTGACCAGCAAAATGAACAGGGACAATCGCTTTTGTGTGTGGTGTAATCGCCGCTTCTAGTTTCTCTACATCGAGGTTGAGTGTCGCTGGGTCAATATCGACAAATACAGGTGCTGCCCCTGTATGAATGATCGTATTGGCTGTTGCGCAGAATGTCAGAGGCGTTGTGATCACCTCATCCCCATTCCCAATCCCTTTAGCTTTTAAGGCTAAAAATAAAGCAGCCGTACATGAATTGACAGCGATCGCATGTTTTGCACCGGTCAGCTGCCGAAACTCTTCTTCAAACTGTCTGACTTTTGGTCCGGTTGACAGCCAGCCGGATTTTAATGTTCCAATGACTTCGTCAATTTCTTCCTGCTCAATCAACGGCAGGGCATAAGGAAGAAATTGTTCTCTCTTTTTTTCCATATCGCTTGCACACCCCTATCTTCATCTCTGAAAATCCACACCTGTTTTTGTTTGAAGCAGAGAAAGCAGAACATCGGTCGATCGCGCATGCGGATAATGTTGTTTAATGAACTCAGCTCCTTGCCTCTTTGCCAGCTTCATCTCTTGATCATCCGACAAAATACGAATGGCTTTCTCAGCCAGTTCAACAGGGTTTTTCATATGATAGCTGCCAAGCGACTCGTAATAAGGGTATCTTCTGCCTTCTGTCATTTTCCCGATCAGCACACTCTTTTCAAAGAGCATCGCTTCAAGACCGACGGTTGATGTGAGCGTAATGACCATATCCATATATGGCAATAGGTCATACAAGTCGATCTCTTTTTTAATCAATCTCACATGATTTCCTGCTCGTTCAATGGACACATACTCATTTAATCGGTTGCGGGCAATTTCCCACGGATGCGGCTTCATGATCAACTGAATGTCTTTCCGTTTTGCAATCGTTTTAAGCACATCACCATAGAAGGCTTCTGAAAACGGCTGCGTTGCCACAAGCACGGTCTTTTTGGCAGGATTGAAGTTCAATTTACGAAAGATGAGTTCCTGCTGAAGCGGCGTTCGATCCTTCACCAAATCAAACCTCGGATGACCTGTGATCTCCACCTGTTCCAGCTGACAGCCTTTGTCTACATACCAGTCTTTTTCATACTTTCCAAACACCCCGTGGCACGTCGTGAAAATCGGCAAAAAGGCTTCGTCTCCCATCAGTGCGCCGTGCTGAAGACAGATACTCGTGAGCTGGCGTTTCACAGTTTGCAGTGCAAGTACGCGGCTGTAAGCATCCTCCGTTGTCCCCACAATGATGGCTGCAATTGGCTCCATCTGAAATAGCACTTCTGTCTGGTCAATCACATCAATAAATTGCACAATGTCCTTCCGAAGCTTTTCTCTAAAAAAGACATTGCCAAAGACCGGATGCTTTGCGTAAGGTTTAAGGAGAGCATTTGCTTTCTCAATATATTCAGCATGGGCTTCTTTATTAACCTCTCCTGCTAATTCCGGCTTGCTGATGACCGGTAAACCGAAATAATCTGCCTTCTTCCAGCGAGCAAGCACCACCGTTTGACTCGGATGGAACCGCATGTAATTTTGTTCAGTAAAACGCAGATGTTCAAAGTGAAGCAAGACCTTTCCATTCGCCGGACGATAAGCAATACGCTTGATCTGCTGCTTATGTTGATCAAAAAATGGCTGAATCTCTTCCGGCAACGGACAATCGGTTGTCAATTCTTGACCGAATGCTTCATCCTCCATACGTTCCCTTACCTCAGGACTGATATATTGATAGAAATTGCTGATCAACCCAAGAGGAATTTGTTGATAGGACAAATCCTTCATAAGATTCACATACTCAAAGTACACCTGCCAATAATGATGAATATAGTACGACACTTAAGGTCACCTCCCATGTCTTTGTTTTAATATATGGCGGAGCTCCCAGCAGGTAGACTGCTCAGGAAGTGCTTGAATAAAGGCACTTTTCTCTTCTTCCGCCAATTGATAGTGAATCGACTGTTCTGTGATGTAATTTGTATCTAAAACTTCATCATAGGGATAGAACGGATAAAAATGATTTAATCGAAAAAAGAACCGGGCATCCCCTATTCGATAAAAATGCGGACTCTCGTCCCAGTAAGACCCAAATTCAGTATGAATTTTTGTTAAAATAGAAGCACGATGAACGACCGAGCAATGATCTATGGCACAAGGTGCATTCCATTGCACCGTTTGCGCAGGTCGAATCGTTTCCTTTACTGGCTCTTTATTGCTATTTAAATAGATTACTTTCGATGCAGAATAGACAATATCTTCACTTGGTCGAGCATCTAGATAATGTGTGAGCTTCTCTAAACGGTCCGGGGCATAGACATTGTCATCTGTGGCATAGGAAATATACTCGCCCTTTGCTAGTTCTAATGCTTGATTAATGAGGACGGCGTATCGGGTTTTCGCTGTTCTCTCCTCCAGCGATTTGACACCACTTTGGATAAAATGAACACGGGGATCTTTGCGAAAGGGCTCAATCGCGGCAAGGGTTTTTTCGTTTGAACCATCGTCCATGATAAATAGTTCAAAATTTGACAGCGTCTGCTGCAAAATCGCTTCAATCGATCTGCCGACGTAAGCCGCCTTGTTGAAGCTCGTCATAATGACAGTTACTTTTGTCAAAGTTTTCACCTCGGTCTCTTTCAAACTATGTTTATCATATGTGTCTCCTCTTAAAGAGACTGTAGAGTGACCTATTTTTTATAAAATTGTATCTTTTTAATGATCTATCTTTGAAAAACGCGAACTTTTTGGTAATATAAGTAATCATTTATATGTATTAAAGGAGTAAAGAACATTGGAAGCTATGAAGAATGATCACTCCCAACAAGAGGAAGTAAAAGGTTTTTTTCGATTTTTCAAAATTTTCGTGGCGACAAAAACGATTATTCGCTCATATCAACATTCCTCTATTCCCATTTGGCTGATGATGCTCCTTGCAAGTATCGCTGGTACAGGCTGGGTCTACGAAGGGTATTTTAGCGAGTATATGGGCAATCATATTCCATTTCCTTTTATTCTGTTACAAGGTGCGGGATATGGTATTCTCGCAGGCAATCTCTGTCTATTTTTCGGTGTACTCATCCTAAAGTGGTTAGGTCGTCTTTTTTTCGGCAGTCAAACCGCGTATCGAGATGTACTGAAAGCCTGCACGCTGTCGGTCTTTTTCCCTTCTGCTTTATTTGCACTCAGTTGGATTTTCACGATTGGAATGCTCGGTCCGTATACGTTTGTCAAAATCTCACCCTATTTAGATCAGCATTATGAGGTTTGGTATTATCTCGATCTTTTAACACTGATTGATGCTTATGCAAAGACGTGGATATTGGGAATGGCTGTTTTAGGCATTGCCGCTGTGATGAAGCTCAGATTATGGCAAGCCTTTCTCATTGTGATCACACCGCTTGCTACATGTTTTCTTATCATTACTCTTTTATTTGGTGTCCAGCGCGCTGTAAATTGGATGATGTAAGGAAGGTTGCACATCATATTCGTAAGCAACGAAGCGCAGACCTGACAAAGAATGCGAAGGTTTGCCCGCGCCTAAGGAACTGCACCACAGTTCCTTTTTTTCGTTCAATGTACATATTCTCCCCTCCTGTCTCATAGTGTGAAAGAGAGAAAGAATGCTATGGAAACAACAGGTGCTCAAGCGCCTTCTGTTTAGAACACCATGAGGAAAGAGGAGGAACGTTATGAAATTGAAAAATCAATTTGGGCAAGGTTCGGGTTTCGAAGGTCAAGATTTTCGCCAGCAACAATATGGAGCAAATCCGTATCCTGCGCAGCAGATGGGTTATTCAGTCCCTCCCCAAACGCAGGGTCAAATGCAAGGACAAATGCAGCAGGGATTTTCACCAATGCCGTCTACTGGTTCTTCACAAGGGGGGCAGGGCACGCAGAGCGGCGGGCAGCCGTATCAAATTCCTTCTGGACCGATTTATCAGCAGAATGTCACTGGTCAACTGCCAATCGAGCAGTCCTATATTGAAAATATTTTACGATTGAACCGCGGCAAGGTAGCCACGATTTATATGACGTTTGAGGCAAGTAAGGAATGGAACTCGAAGATTTTCAGAGGCGTCATTGAAGCTGCAGGACGTGACCACATTATCATTAGTGATAACAAGACAGGAACACGATACTTACTATTAACGATCTATCTTGATTACATTACGTTTGATGGGGAAATTCAATACGACTATCCATACTCCATGTCCACGTACTCTCCGAGGTAGATAACGCCACATATCGCAAAAGCAAGGAGCAGGCGCCCTTGCTTTTTTCTTTTGACTAGGTTTTTGTCACAACTCTAGGGTGCTGCTCATAAGATGCCTAGTAGTTTTTATCAAACACCTAGAGGTGACATTCATGACTGTTGAGCTGGATTATACATCACCAAATGTTAAATATTCATACGACCTGAATCAAAGTCCACTTGTGAAATACGATCAGCATAACCTGATTAACGTTTTAGGGAAAAAACAATTAAATTCGTTGGATCAAGTATCTCTGTTGGATATATATTTGAGTAAAAGCAAAGTCGTAGAGCCTCATTATCATCAAAATGCCGCAGAGCTTGTTTATTGTATAGCCGGTTCTGCTGCCGTCTCGATGCTGAATCCTTTTACAAAAAAACTGCACACCTATACCATCACCCCAGGACAGGTGGCAAACGTACCTCAAGGCTGGTGGCACTACGAAGTTGCCCTTCAAGACAGAACTCATTTGTTAGCCATTTTTAACGCATCTACGCCAGAAGTGATCCTAGGCTCAGACCTTCTCACCCTCACCCCTGCTCACATCATGGCACATACGTATTGCATGAACGAAACACAGTGGAAACAGGCGACTCAGCCTGTGAAGCCAAGTGCGTTTATCGGACCATTTTGCCACAGAGAAGAGGAAGCACAAACGAACCCTGTCCCTCCGTCTCACTACATCCCTTATTATCAAGCACCGCCAAACTACGCCCCTTACTGGAATTAAGAAAAAAACCGATGCCCCTCACAGAGCATCGGTTTTTTGGCTTATAAATTTTTTGCTGCTGCAATGACAAGCATGATCCAAGAAGCAATAAACGCCACTCCGCCAATTGGGGTAATGGCACCTAGAATCTTCACCTGAGTCAATGCTAGGACATAAAGGCTTCCTGAGAAGAAAAGGATACCTGCAAGCATCACCCAGCCAGCGGTTGGGACTAGAGAAACACCTGACAGCTTATCTGCAAGAAAGGCGACAATAAATAGTCCAATCGCATGGAACATCTGATATTGAACCCCTTTGTTCCAAATCTCTATATACTTTTCAGGGATTTTTCCTTCCAGACCGTGCGCACCGAAGGCTCCGAGTCCAACAGCTAGCATCGCATTAATCGCACCTAAAATGAAAAATAGTTTCATTCGTCATTCTCCTTATCTCGTCAATTATATTTATCATAGCGCGGGTGACAGACGATATTCAACTTTCCCTTTACGTTGACACGAGATTGTCGGATTTCTTTTTCTTTCGTAACAGAACTTGATCGACCGCGATCGCAATGAGTGTACCTAGAACAAGTCCATTGCTTAATAATGAAATGAGCACAGGATGCATGCCTTTCAAGGCCTCCTGCGGTACAAACATCGCCCCTACACCTGCTAAAACGGCAATCCCTAGGACAAAGCGAATCCGCGGAATTTCTTCTTTCTCATACTGATCAAACTCAGACATCGCAATTCCAATCATCGAGGAGAACACCACAAAGTTTACAGCAAGCCCCACAGGTGATGGCAATGCGGAGAAAAAGCTCATGAGCAGCGGGAACAAGCTAATGAGTACAATGAGCAGACTTCCTATGAAAAATGGCTTTCTCGATGGAATTTTCGTTGTCTGGATAAATCCTGCTGCCCCGGAAATAGGTACAGGCGCAATCGCTCCGATCAATCCGCTCAGTAAGTGGCCAAATGCTGCGACAAAACCAGCCGGACGAGCTCTCTTCCGCTCACGCAGTTCACCAAATGCCTTCACTGAACTTTCCACAATTCGAATACTTGCCAGCATGTTCACAATGAGTAATATCGTAATGAAAAAGGACGTGACAAGCAATCCACTGTCAAAGACTGGCATGCCGAATGGGAAAAGCTTCGGAAACTCGATGATTTTTTCTGGAATTCGAACCGGCTTTGCCAACCCGAGTAGAGCGAATAACAACCAGCCTCCTGCAAGGGCAAATAACACAGAAAACTGTCTTAAGTAATGCCATTTTGAGCGGCTGATCATGAAGGTCAGAACAATAATCAAGATCGACAAGCAAAAGACAAGCCCATCCACCTGATTTCCCCGATAGCCGATGCCCATCAGCCCTTTCATGATCGGCTGACTTAACTGGACAACTAATAATAGCAAGTAAATGCCTGTGACGACTGGCGTAAATAAAGACGCGAGCCAATTAATGATTTTAAATAAACTAAAAATAAAAAAGAAAGCGGCACTAAAAATTAAAGCCCCTTGTAGTGCTTGCAGAGTTTCAGGATACGTCGCAAAGATGGTTCCTGTCATACCTGCATAAAGGGTATACACACCCCACCAAAGCCCTGCTGGACTTTCATTGATCGGCAGCATATGGCCGCATAAACATTGCACCATCGCCACAAGACCAAGTGAAAAGAATGTACTTTGAATCAGCTCTGCTGACTGCACTTGGTTCAATTCAAATGCTTGTGCAATCGCAATTGGTACAGCAATAGAAGCTGCGATAAAAAATGCCATCCACTGAATGGCGCCCAAAAATAGTTTCAAACCGATCACCTTCCCTTTGTCGTGACAAGACCATTAAAAATCAAAGATAGAGTCGCCGTTCCCATCCTTCTCTTTTTGCCCCTCTTCTTGATGCTGAAATTTCTTCGCACCACTCGCACCCATCAGTTTCTCAAGCATGGCTTGATCTGAGGATACGGGCGGCGCGGGCGGTGTCTGTATCGAAGAAGGTGGCGAGATAATCGGCGTTTGCGGCATTTGCACCTGTGATGGTGCATCGAGAATGACATCACATAGTGAAGAAATCGCCGCCACTTGACGTTTCACCTCTTCATCATTTCCACTTTGTTTCGCCTTTTGAACCGCTTCCTCCATTTTTTGGAGCAGGCTTGATATATGAATATTCAAGGGTAGACCCTCCAATCTAAAAAAGTCTCTTTTCAACATTATTTTACCAAATGAACAAACGAAATGGGTTCATTTTTTTAAAGCAGTCTGCTCCCGCCTCTCTTATTTGACCCGACATAGCCCTTCACACATAATAAAAGCAACAACATCGTTTATGAAAGGATTGAATAATGGACAAACTCACAACACTTTTTCAGAAACAAAAAGTCTTTCAAAAGCCGCCGGTGGAAGAACGCATCCGTCTTCTTAAAGACTTAAAAGCAGCCATCAAACAGCATGAGAAGGATATTTTACAAGCCTTGGCCCATGATTTACATAAATCCGAACAGGAAGCCTACACAACAGAGGTCGGGATGGTGTATGAAGAAATCAATCATACCATCAAGCACATCCACAAATGGGCAAAGCCAACACGCGTGCGAACGCCCCTCACTCATATCGGGTCGAAAAGTATGATTATGAAGGAACCTTATGGGAGTGTGCTCATCATTGCCCCTTGGAACTATCCTTTCCAATTGGCCCTTTCTCCATTAGTTGGTGCCATTGCTGCGGGTAATGCCGTTATTTTAAAACCGTCTGAGCTGACGCCGCAAGTTTCAGAAGTAATCAGTGCAATGGTGGAACGTGTATTTCAAGAAGACCATGCAGCTGTCGTAGAAGGCGGTGTAGATGTGAGTACAGAGCTGTTGAAACTGCCCTTTGATTATATCTTCTTTACAGGAAGTGTGGCAGTTGGCAAAGTCGTCATGGAAGCCGCCGCAAAGCATTTGACCCCTGTCACACTTGAGCTTGGCGGAAAAAGCCCTTGCATCGTCACGCCTGATGCAGATATCAAATTAGCGGCAAAGCGAATCACGTTCGGCAAATTCACCAATGCTGGCCAAACGTGTATTGCACCAGACTATTTGCTTGTTCATGAATCCATTAAAGAAGAACTTTTGCGGGAAATGACAGCTTGTATCCGTGACTTTTATGGCGAACAACCGGAAACACATCCGCACTTTGGGAAAAATGTCAGCCAGCGTCACTTTGACAGGCTCTCACAATTCCTCTCAAATGGAACGATCGTTACAGGTGGACAGCGCAATGAACACGAGCTCAAAATCGCTCCGACCATATTAGACCACATCACATGGGAAGATCCTGTCATGCAGGAGGAAATTTTCGGACCGATTCTGCCTGTCATGACCTTCGATTCTCTGCACGAGGCAGCTCATATGGTCAAAGCTAGACCGAAGCCGCTTGCGCTTTACTTATTTACAACAAGTAAAGAAACAGAAGCCTATATTCTAGACCATCTCTCATTTGGTGGAGGATGTATCAATGACACGCTCATGCATGTCGCTACTCCTTACCTGCCATTCGGAGGCGTGGGTGAAAGCGGCATGGGACGATATCATGGGAAAGAAAGCTTCTTTACGTTTACGCATGAAATAAGCGTCCTGCGCCAAACCAATCGCTTCGATTTTTCCTTCCGTTATCCAAATGCGAAAAACGGACTCGACTTGGTTCGTAAATTTTTAAAATAAACAGGACGAAGGGTCTCTCCCCTCGTCCTCTTTTTATTCAATATCTTGGATACACCAGTTAATTTCTTCTGTCCCCATTTGCTTTAAATACGCGTTTACCTTTGAAAACGGACGACTGCCAAAAAAGCCGTATCTTGCAGAAAAAGGACTTGGATGAGGGGACTCAATGATGAAATGCTTGTTTTGATCAATCCGTTCTTTCTTATTTTGAGCATGTCTTCCCCACAGCACAAAAACGACGGGCTGATCACGTTCATTCAGCACATCAATCACGCGGTCTGTCACACGTTCCCAGCCCTTGCCTTTATGAGAATTCGCCTCGCCCTTTCTTACGGTCAGCACAGTGTTTAAGAGCAGCACACCTTGCTCTGCCCAGCTCATAAGTGAGCCGTGATTTGGAACAGGACAGCCAAGATCATCCTTTAGCTCCTGAAAAATATTTCTCAACGATGGCGGATGCTTCACACCAGGCTGAACAGAAAAGCTTAATCCATGTGCCTGACCTGGGCCATGATACGGGTCTTGTCCCAAAATCACCACTTTGACCTCTTCATATGACGTCAAATGAAGCGCACGATAAACGTCATCCGGTTTCGGAAAAACGGTCTGCGTACGATATTCTTCCTTCATCCATTCACGTAATTCCTGATAATATGGCTGTTCAAATTCACTTTTCATCACAGCCCACCAGCTATCATTTAAAAATGGCTTCATTGGGGTTCTCCTCCTTGTGTCTGCTGCGTTAGTCTTGAGATCATCGGTTTTCCGTCCCACACAATCTCACTCTCTGATTCTCGTTTTTTCATCGCTGGTTCTTCTAATAAGACAGCAAAGTTCGCTGTCGGAAGGTCACCCAGCCCATGCTTTTCACTTAGATCATCTAAGTAGTTCTTCCTTGTCTCACCAAGATCACTAGACTGATTCCCTCCGCCATCAAAAAACGCATAGATCACGCTGGCAGCCGGCACTCGTTTGACCCGGGCGTGCTGCGTGACACGTAAGAAAAAGTCCCAATCCCAGTAATGATGCATCGCTGGATCAAAATAGCCAATCTCATCGTGTATACAGCGTTTATACATACTGCCGGAAGGAACGTATGTAGAAAAGACACGCATATCCTCAATAGCAGCTGTATACGCAAACAGACGTCTTGACACCGGGAAGCGGGTCGCATCTTTTTCTTCAAATGACACAATTTCAGCATCAGAAAAAACAAAATCGGCGTCCTCCAGCGCCTTACTCATACGTTCAATATGACAAGGTGTAAAGTAATCATCATCGTCACTCAGCATGATCACATCGCCTGTCAGCTCCCGCACCCCCACGTTTCTAGCATTCACATGCTGGACGTTCTCATCTAAATGGATCAAGCGGATCGGAAGTTCGGGGTAGAGTTCCTGAATGATCTCGACGCGCTCTCCTGCATCATTCACAACCACAATTTCAAAAGGCTGTACGGTTTGTCTCGTAATAGATTCAAGCAGCTCACACAGTGCGCTGAGCCGGTTATGTGTCACAATTAATAAGGAAATCTTCATATTCAGCTAACTCCTTTAATAGATTCGTCTTTTTCCATTAAAACATAAAATGACGTTCTTCTCATGATATAAAAGGCGGTTTGATGTGACGGGAAAATGGGAATTTTTGATGAAAAGGAGTGATCACGATGGAATATTTCACAGTAGAAAATAGCAAAGAAGCGAAACAGACCATTGAACAAATACGTTCACCAAAGGATGATATTTTTGTTTTTGCGTACGATCCAGAACGCTCTGATACCGTCACAGAGCATACGAATGCCAAAAGCATGACAGCGGTCGATCAAGGGATTTTAGATCAAATTGCCAATGTCATCCGCACCCGGGATGACGAGCTCATGGCCAAAATGATGTCGGTTGGCGCCGATCAGGAATTAGCTTTAACACTTTTAGACGAACTGAAAAAGGGGAAATTGGTGATTTGTAAAAGGTAAGGGGAAAGGCGTTCTTCCTAAGGTGGAACGCTTTTTTATGTCGTTTCATTGTGATAAACGGAAAAGCTGATTATAATAAGGGATAGAACAGTAACTGTTACACATCACATTGGAGGTTCAGCAACTATGTCTATGAATAAAGCACTCACCATCGCAGGCTCGGATTCAAGCGGCGGTGCAGGTATCCAAGCAGATTTAAAAACGTTTCAAGAAAAAAACGTCTACGGGATGACAGCTTTAACCGTTGTCGTTGCAATGGACCCACATAACCATTGGGATCATCAGGTGTTTCCAATTGATACGGCGACGATTCGTGCGCAACTCTCTACCATTGTAGAAGGCATTGGGGTAGATGCACTGAAAACGGGTATGCTCCCAACAGTCGACGTGATCGAACTTGCAGCGGACACCATCAAAACATATGACCTAAAAAATGTCGTCATTGATCCTGTTATGGTTTGTAAGGGTGCGAACGAAGTGCTATATCCGGAGCATGCGGAAGCACTGCGCGAAAAGCTCACGCCACTGGCAACCGTCATTACGCCTAACCTTTTCGAAGCAGGTCAATTAAGCGGAATCGGTGAGATCAAAACGATCGAACAAATGGAAGAAGCAGCAAAACGCATTCACGAACTTGGTGCCAAGTATGTGGTCATCACTGGAGGCGGTAAGCTAAGCCCAGATAAAGCGATCGATTTGCTTTATGATGGACAAACCTTCGAACGACTTGAAACAGAGAAGATCGACACAGAATACACACACGGCGCAGGCTGCACATTCTCAGCAGCAGTCACAGCTGAACTAGCAAACGGCTCAGATGTGAAAGAAGCCATTTATGCAGCAAAAGAATTCATCACAGCTGCCATCAAAGGCTCTTTCCAGCTAAATGAATACATCGGACCAACAAAGCACTCTGCTCATCGTTTTGATAAGTAGAGTAGAAAAAACCGATTCGCCTTTTGGGTGAATCGGTTTTTGTTTTTAACATGTTTTTTCTAAATCGTTCAATTGATTGGTGAAACCAGAATGATCTACCTGCGGTGCTATGTTTTCTAGAAAGCGAATGAACTCACGACCAGATTCAATAAAATGACGCACAAGTTCTTTATACTCTGCAATTAAGGTTTGATTATCAAGCGATAACATCACTTCATGATCAGATCTTTTTTCTAACTGTATCTCTAATGGAACACTTGTATAATATATTTTTCCATACCCTTCTTCCACATATTTCTCAAAAATGTTTGTGTAATAATGCCACAACTCTTCAATAGAATCTGGATTTTCGAAATCCTCTATTTTCCCCTTTTCCTCATGATCGAACGTAATTGTGCCTTCAAGGTTTGTAAACCCTTGTTCCATAAAATCTTCTTTCGTAGCAACGAATGTTTTGATCTTTTCAATATCATCAATGGGTACAAACTTCTTCTTGTCCTCCAAATAAATATACGTTTCTATCTTCAATTGACGACACTTTTCATTTTTATTTCATGAAAAAAAGCATACCCGCGTCTGGGTACACTCTTTTATCCATAAAGGATACCTACTTTTGCTGATCAGATTCTTTCGCCATTTTTCGAATAAAGGCTTCAATGGATTCAACAAATAAGGCATATTCTTTCATTTGTTTATACGTATCTGACAGCTTCTCTTTTAATTCTTCCTGCTCTAGAGAAGGTTCACCGAGAATAGATTGGACTTGAATGAGCAATTCTTTATATTCTTCACGTTTATCTTCAACATGATCTGCCATTGTCTCCAAGCGTTTTCTAGTCGTCGGCTGCTGTTTTGAATTCAAATAAACAACCCCTTTTTGTCCTACCGCATTTGGATAAACGTCAGCCTCAGCTGTATATATTTTAAAATGATACCATAATTCCACCTGTTATCATATATGTAAAACGTCATCAAACCGCTTCCAGCCAACCTTGTATATACATGTTATAGGCTATAAGATACAGGTTGATTTCACTATTAAAACCAGAGCGGTATAATGGAATGGGCTAACCCCAGCTAAACATGTCCAATGTTTGGGCTGACCTGTTCAGTTGGATAGTTATATTCTTTGTCGTTTTCATTGGCGTTGAATCGGCTTATAGAACAATTCATAAAATGAAGCATCGAACTGAATAAAGACGAACAAAAAAGCCCTGCGGACAGGGCTTTTTCTTTGTTCTTTTTTCAATCAATCATTAATGGAGTTGCTTTTTATTCCAGTACGCCTTTTTGCTAACACTAGAAAACCCAATAGAAAAAGTAAACTTGTGGAGAGTCTACTTCTCCTAATACTTATCCAAAGTATCCGTTTTCTGCGGTTTGAAAATCATTTGAGGAATTTATATGTACAGTAGTTGTGATCCCCATTAATAAGGTAAGGCTCAATATCATAACTTTAAAGTGATTCATAAATTACCTGCCCCTTTCTATTCACACAATTTAGACTTATTATCGCAGATGACGATTTATTTTCCAACATTTGTGTAAAAATAAGTAATATGTAGCTTGTCATATGTTATATGAATTACTCATTTTCCCTCTTAGAGTCGGCTTGATTTTGCGGTATACCGAAAATTTACATAAATAGCGCATCTGTTCGATTTTAGAATAGTTAGACATGTTAAAGTATTGTATATAATTGGTTTTATAGGAATATGAAGGGGGAGTATATATGGGTGGTTCTATCACTTATGACGAGGTTGCGATCAAACTGAATGAATGGTATTCAGCCATCAAAAAAGATCAAATAACTGATGCTGAATTTTTAAAAGCGGATGTTAAACGACTCTTTGACAGTATGGAGGAAAATCAAACTGTTTTATTATATTTTAGTCTTCTAGAATTTCGACATGACTTAATGCTAAGCTACCTCAAGCCTAAGTTATCTAGCCAAGAGTTAGATGAATATATGGTTCAGATAAATGAGCAGAAACATAAGATTGATCAATCACTTCACGAAGACAAAGATCAAATTGAAAAGATGTTAGATTTTTATTTCTGGTTTTTTAAAGGAATGCACGAATTTAGGAAAAAACAATTTGACGAGGCGATCAGTTCTTATAAAAGTGCTGAAAAAATTCTTGTGGATGTTGAAGACCCTATTGAAAAGGCTGAATTTTACTACAAGTTATCAGAAGTGTACTACCATATAGACCAGTATCAAATTTCTGTCATGTTTGCACATAAAGCATTGAGTCTATTTACAGAACAACCATTAATGCAAGAAAAAATAGCCTGGTGTTATTCAGTCATCGCTGGAAATTATCTATCTAAGCTACAATATGCTGATGCACTTACTTACTTTGAAAAATCCCATTCTTTTGCACAGCAGACGAAAAACGAATACCTTATATCCTCTACGATCTTTAACTTAGGCAAGTGTTATTTCCACTTAGAAAAATATACAGAAGCCTTGTCCCATTTTGATACTTCTTGTGAACTTTTTGAAAAGAATGAAACATCACATGTTCCAAAATCCTATTTTAACAAGTTATACACTCTCTTGAAATTAGGACAGGTTGTTCCAGCAGCCGAAACTTTTGAGAAAGGGGTCTCGGCGGCCCAACAACTGGATGACATAATTTATGAAGCAGAAATGAAATTTTTATATTTCCTTTATTTTCAATCTAAGACACCAAATGCGATCACAGAGTTAAAACATTGGCTTGATACTCTACAAAGCAAAAATCTTTACGAAGATGTGTATCAACTAGCTTTTGAAGCTGCACGATACTATAATAGAAGTGGGCAGTTGGAAATTGCTGTCGTTTTTTATGAAAGAGCTCTTGAAGCAAAGTCGTTAATTCAAGGAGGGGAATTGTTATATGTTGAAGAGTAAAATTTTTGTTCCCATCATGCTTGTAACTGTAGCATTAGCGTTACCAATTTTTCATTCTGTTGCTGTCTCACATGAAGTGGCTGACAAAGTAATTACATCGAGTGTAGGGAAAGAAGCTGGAAATAAAATATAAGATCAAAGAAAAGGTTCTGTGACTGGCTGCTTTGGTAAACAGCTTAAATCAGTGGTACGATATTGAAAAGAACCCTGGTTATTCATTAGGGTTCTTTCATCATCTCTTTCAAGGGGGAAAAACAAATGTCTTTCTGGCTACTGACAACTATCCTTACAGTTATTATACTAGGCGTTTCTTTAATCTTTAAAAAAAACCAGTCATCTTTCCAGTATGGAATTCCAGCAGTTTTAATGATGGTAAGTATCATCTTATTGCTCATAAGCTTTTTTGTGGGAGGATGGGAAGGTTTAGGGTTAGGAGCGATCAGCGTTTCTTTGTTAGTTTCATCAGTTATCACTTTAATTATTACAAGCATTTTGAGTTATTTTAGTGGTATGAAACAAAAATAAAGCTTATGTTTGTGGACATAAGCTTGTTGATTATGCTTTTTTATAGCGAATATACATGTCTCGAATAATTTTTGTAATTACAGAGGTGCACATGCATAAAAAAGTCACCACCCCTACCCAATACATATTTGACATGTCAAACCCAGTATAGGCAAATATAAAAATGGTTGAAGTTATAATGTGATAGTTAAAACCACATGAACCTTCTTAAAGATTAAATAGCCAATAATCCCCCAAGCCAAATACAACAATGGCAATGTGAATAACACAAGCCTCATGGGTTCAAGATAATGTAAGTTGATTTACTCCACGCTCCTCGTCAGTTATTTTACAACTTCCAAGCTTGTCATTTCCCAATCTCTATCAGATTTTAGAGATATCTCTTTAGAGTCTTTGCTTTCAATATTATATTCAATAATTCTGCCAATAACTCCATCCTTATCTCTATCAAACATTCTTACCAATGCATAAATTTTGCCGTCTAAAATCTTGACCTCTTCTAAACGTTCGTCATCTGATTTAAAATTAAGTGGAATTTTTTCAGAAGATATCTCTTTGAAGTCTCTGTTAAACATTTTAACTTCTCCTTCATGGGATATTATCGTAATTTTATCTTTATCTACATGAATCTTGTAGATATTGAACCCCTTATCCATTACGATTTCTCTTTTCTTATCGAGAGTTTCTTTGTTGATTATAATTAACATAGAATTTTTCTTACTATCGACATCATCATTTACAGCAATCATTAATTCTTTATTGTTTAAATTATTTAATGATTCATTGTTGTCAGGATAAAAAACAGAGTCAATGTCCAGTTTCTTTCTTTTAGTCTTATGACTTTTTGGGTCTATAGAGGATAATATGATATGTTCATCATTGTTCAAAATGGCATATATTTTTTTATGGTCAAATATAGCTGTCCTCAATTCTCCGTTGAATTTGAGTTGCTCTTTACTTCCGCTGTCTTCTTCCCAATAAACTAACTCTCCTGCTAATCCACCTTCTACATAGCCAACGTTTATATCATGTAGAACATAGCCATTAGAGTAGTTAATAAAAAATGCTCCCTCGTCTTCTGTAGATTTTGAAAGTGATTTTGTTTGTAGATGGTTTACCTTGCCATTATTCTTATCTATCGAGACATGATAATTAGACCTATTAGATGAGAAGTACATATTATTATCACTCTGAGTAGACGAAGTAAATCCCACGCAGTCTTTTAATGACACGCTTGATAGCTTACTCCCTATATCGTTATAGTTTACTATCTCGCATCCCCTATTCATCATCTTTGAATGAATTACAGCAAATTTACTATCTTTCATATTGCTCAATTCTCCCTTAGAAGAGTCTCCCACAGCCTCCTCTTTCTTTGAACATGCTGTACATATTAATGCTATGGCACAAGCTGATAAAAGCAACTTAAAGTATTTCATTCAATCATCTCCTTTTAATTTTAAACAAGCAAAGCAATCGGGGAAATCCCCGACTGCTTATTAACTTACTTTTTATGATAAAAGACCTTCGTGTTGTTAGAGCTAACTAATTCCATCGGTGACACAACTGAATCTTTTTTATTATTGTCAATATCATGACCTTGATTTTTCCAAGCCCTCCAAGCTAATTGAGAGCAATAGAATTTTTTTGTAGTTTTCTTGTCAAAGAAGTTCAAATTGTATGGCTTCTTTTTGTCTTAGAAAACCAAGACAATATCACCCTGTAGCATATATCCTATTAGTCTTTTTAGAATATGTCTCTTGAAAGGTTTGGGTTTAACCTTCAATTCCCCGTTCCTTTTCCAACAATGGAACGCTGTTATTGTATTTCTTTCATTGGGCATGTACAAACACTTCCTCTGCGCTTTTAAGGAAAATAGAGGTTTACTCACTGCACAAAATAAAAAGAAGCAGGCTATCCCTTCCTGCTTCTTTTTCGCTCTTCTTTAGCTTTAGTAGTAATATTTCAACAGGTTGATTTCTACCTATACAACCTCATGATTCATCTCTTTTTTCTTGTTTGACATTTCCTATTTTTAATCGACATCTTCTCTATCAATTGTGCAGGCGGCTGAAGAGCTCCCTTATTTATAGCATTGCGCTGTTTCTTGTACTTATCAACCGGAAAATTCAATTTCACATCATACTGATCATCACTTGTAGGAGACGTAGACGTTTTCTCTACTTGTTGAGCAGATCATTGACCTGCTTCTCTTTGTAAATGCCATGTTTTTAGTTTAAGCTTTGTTTCATTTCTGCCACTGATCGAGATTGATTTATTTCCCGGGGAAGGAAAGTAACGAGCAGTCAATACTTTTCGGCCTCCGTTTACAAAAATCTCAATTGACGATGCATCGATAAAGATGTGAAGGTCGTGTAATTCCTCTATTGCTACTTCTCGAACTTCTTTTGATCGATCTTCAAATCGATCTCGTTCTAGTGTCAGTTTGCCCTCACCTTTATCATAAATGATACGGGCTGCAGCTCGAATACAGCATTCAAACCCTTTTTGTGTATCAATCTGATCAATGAATAACTCTGCGCTCGTAATATCATCTACAGGAATCGATTGAACGGAGCGTTTGATATGGAAAATATGCTCTTGTTCGTTGGTTCTCATCGCCTGAAGCTCAGTGACTGGCTTTTGAATCAGATGTCCGTCATCATCTAAACGCAGCTCTCTCGGAATGGTGAGGCAGTGTATCCATTGATACGAAATCGTTGGGTGATGCTCTTCTCCTTGATCAGGCACTCCCATCCATCCAATTAAAATGCGTCTGCCTGATTCGTCTAGAAAGGTTTGCTGCGCATAGAAGTCAAAGCCTCGGTCCAGCTCCTCAAACGCTCCGTGCGTATATTGATATGTATGGTCATCCAATCTCCCAACAAAATAGCCTGATTGATGTGTATTATGATATTTTAAGCCATCTGGCTTTAATCCCTGTGGCGACACAATCAATACATCTCGGCCATCTAATTCAAATAGATCTGGACATTCCCACATATAGCCGAAATCCTCTAATCCATTTTTCCCACTGCCTGCAATGATGCCTTGAAACGTCCAATTGTCTAAAGTATCAGAGGTAAACAAGACAAGATTACCTTTCAGGTTCAAGCTTTGTGCACCTAGAACCATGTACCACTTGCCATTTCGCTTCCATACTTTCGGATCACGAAAATGGGCGGTGAATCCTTCTGGCAGCGCCGCCACGACACCTTTTTTATGAAAATGAATGCCATCCTCTGAAACAGCTAAACATTGATACGTCTCGCGGTTCCCTTGTTCATCGCGAACGTTGCCAGTGTACATCACATACATATGTCCATCATCAATGACTGCACTGCCAGAATAACAGCCATTTTGATCAAACCAATCACTTGGCGCAAGGGCGGCTTCCTCGTGCTGCCAATTCACTAAATCTGTCGATGTGTAATGTCCCCAAAATTTTGCGCCGTGTCCCGTTTTGAATGGCTGCCACTGATAAAAAACGTGGTAGACCCCTTTCCATTGAATCAACCCATTCGGGTCATTTAAAAGACCAACTGGCGGCATTAAATGAAAATGCTGGCGATACACATCTTTTTTCACCAAATGCTCATAGTTTCGAATACGTTCTGCTACCTTTTGACGAAGTGCTGCGTCAGTTGTTGTCATGACTGTGACCACTCCTTGATTATTTTTCGATTTCTTTTACTTTGAAGATGATGGTGAGAGTAAATGAAACAGCAACAGCGATTAACATACCAATCACATAATTTACCACATTTTGCACACCAAATGGCGCTGCAATCGCAATCATCGGAATACCCGTTAAACCATAGGCGTTGGCTGCTACCTTTGTGAAGACAACAAATGCCCCGCCTAATGCGCCTCCGATCATCGCGGCAATAAACGGCTTACGATAGCGGAGGTTGACACCGAATATAACAGGCTCGGTAATCCCTAGGAAAGCTGAGAAGGCTGCAGGAAGTGCGATTTCTTTTGTTTTCGCGCGTTTCGCTAAGAAAAAGACCGCCAAGCCTGCTCCGCCTTGCGCTACGTTGGACATCGCCCAAATTGGCAGCAAATAGTTACGCCCAATATCATTCAGCAATCCTGCTTCAATCGCATGGAAGCTATGATGGACCCCTGTGAGCACAATGAGAGAGTAGGCTCCTCCGAAAATGAGCCCTGCTAAGAACCCTGCGTGATCATAAATAAATGTCAGTGCATTCGAAATTCCTGTACCGAGCATTCTTCCAAGCGGTCCAACAGCAATAAACGTCACAAATCCAGTCACAATTACCGTCACAAATGGGGTCACAAGTAAATCAATACTGTTCGGAACCACTTTTCTTAAATTTTTTTCAACAATACACATGATGTACACAGTCAATAATACTGGAATGACTGTTCCTTGGTAACCAAGCAGAGCAATATCAAAATTGAATAAATGCATATACTCTGGTTTCGCATCCGTCAGTCCCCACGGGTTGAGCAGGTTCGGGTGAATCATAATCCCCCCAATAACGGCTCCTAAATACGGATTTCCACCAAACTCTTTCGCTGCACTGACACCAATTAAAATGGGCAAAATGATAAAGGCTGCACTTGAGAACATATCAAGCATTTGAAAAATCGCGGAGCTTGGGTCAGCCCATTTGAAGGCTTTCATCATACCTAAAAGCCCCATTAATAAACCGCTTGCAACAATGGCTGGAATGATCGGTACAAAAATATTTGATAACGTCTTTGCAAAACGTGCAAGTGGATTCATTTTTTGTTTCACTGCTTCATCATGGCTGACAGGTTTTTCTTTCTCGTCGTCTGTCTCAAGGCCGGTCTCACGAGCAAATGGTTCATATACTTTGTTGACCGCTCCCGTTCCAAAAATGATTTGGAATTGCCCCGAGCTTGAGAAAGCCCCTTTTACCCCTTCAAGTTCCTCAATGGCATCTTTGTCAATTAGTTCCTCATCTTTCATCACCAATCTGAGTCTTGTTGCACAATGCGTGGCACTGATGACATTTTCTTTGCCGCCTAATAGTTCTGTTAATTCTTTGGCTGTTTTTTGATAATCCATGTTGTCTCCTCCTTTTTTAAAGCAAAAAAGACCTAAAATTCACTAACGATAAAAGGACATACACGTCCCCTCGTTACGCAAATTTTAGGTCTTGCCTGCCTGACAGTCACAATCCCACGATATCAAGTTTTGATTACGCTTTCATCATAGTATAAGAGCGTGACCTGCGTCAACCTCTTTTTTTCGAATCTATTGACCCATATACACTATTTAGAGTAGTGTGCATAAAAAAAAGCCTGCATGCAGGCACAAACACTAAACCAATTCGGCATCCTGCAGACGCTGGACATGCAGCGTGATGTAGCCGATCTCCGATTCAGGGAGATGAAGTTCATATTCGTTTTTCAACAAATCAGCGAGTCCACGTGCACACCGGTAAGCCAAATCATACTTTGTTTGGATAAAACTCAGCATGTCATCGTCCATGATTTGAAATGCCTCATTTGATTCCAACCTGCCTAATGCATACCTCAAATGTGTCACAAGTCGCTGATAGGAAATACTATCCTCATCAATTGAATGCTGAAAATAGCTTTCTATATGCTCGATCATTTCTTTGATCATCGTTGTATATTTCACGGTCTTTTTCATAGACTCCGTATTCATTTTGGCCGTATGAATATGGAGTGCCACATACCCTGCCTCATCGTCCGGCAGTTCAACCCCGAGCCGCTCCTTTACATAACGAATGGCATACTTCCCAATGTCATATTCCTGCTTATATAAGACTTTGATCTCACCAAGCAATTTATTATATAGCACAATGCCCTTTTGAATACGCTCAATGGCAAAGGATAAATGGTCAGTCAGTGATATATGGATATGATCACTAAGCGGCATCATCAGTTCACCCTCCGCATAACTGATGATATGCTCTGCCACCTCAATATGCGCTTCGGGCAATGTCGCAAGAATTTGTTTGAATTTCTCATTTTCTTCACGCACAACAAAGATTTTCTCTATTTTTTGAACGGGAACGACGTCATTTTTCCCCTTCTGAAAAGCAATTCCGGGACCCATCACAATTTTCTCCTGATCACCCTCCTTTACAATCACTGCATTGTTATTCAATATCTTATATATCTTCAAGGGGTATCCTCTCCCACCAGATAACGTTTCTTATGTGGGATTTTACCCTGTTTCATCTCTCATGTAAAGGTAAGAGCGGACCAGCACGCGCCTCTCTCGTCGTCTTCTCATCAAGCATCATCAGACTTTGCTTAAACGGTTTCTCTGACCTGCGCTTCTTGTTCTTTTCTTCTGCCAGCTTCTCTAGCTCTCTCTCTTTCACCACTTGAAAGAAACGTTCATCCACCGCGGCCGCCTGAAAACGTTGCTGCTTCATCATCACACCAGGATTCACAAGCACATTCATCATGAAACCAAACCATACACTCAACCAGTTTTTGAATTTCCTCACTGAACATCCCTCCGCTTTTCTTAGAATCTAGCAGTTCTAGCAAAACAACTGCTCCTATCATATCCCGAGAAAAAAGAGAGATTTGTCACAATCTGGGTGAAAAAACAAACTAGTTTTCAGAAGTTTTGTTGAAAAGTGCAGAAGTTCATCATGTAAGTGGATGTTTGAATAAAAATTTTATACACACTATATCCAAAAGATAAGCACACCTTATCAACAGGGTTTATCCACATATCAACACCCCATTACTAGATTTTGTGTATGAGATTTTTTTATTTTCCATATATGTATCTAAATAATTGAGTTATCAACAGGAGTTTGTGCATAAGTGAGACTTTATAAACAAAATAGTTCTTTGTGACTATGTAAAATAAGACCATTTTAGTAAAGGAATTGTTTTCAACATATTGAATACTTAATAACGGGCAGTGAATCTTTCCTATTTATCCACAAAAAGAAAGGCTATCTCCCTAAAAACACAGCTAGAAAGGGGAAAATTAATGAAAAAGGTCATCTCTCGTTCTTCTGCTCTATTGTTCTCCACTATTTTTATTTTATCCACATTCTTTACAGGTCAACAGGCTAGTGCCGCTCCATCGAACAAACAGGTGGAACTGGAAAAAGCAGAAATCTTCGGTGAAATCAATGTCAAATCTAGAAAACACACCACTGTCATTGTTGAATTAAAGGAAAAATCCTTAGTTGAAGCCAAACAAGAAGGCAAAGCACAAACGAAAGCCTCCCTCAAAAAATCTCGAACAAAAGTAAAAAATGAAGCACTCAAAGAAATTGATAAAGCGAGTGTTCGTCAAGAATATGAAAAAGTCTTCTCTGGTTTCTCTATGAAACTTCCTGCAAACGAAATTCCGAAGCTGCTCGCAGTTGACGGAGTAAAAGCCGTTTATCCGGATGTTACATATCAAACAGATGAAGTGAAAAAGGAAAGCATTCAGCTTCCAAATGAAGATGTCTCCCCTCTTATGGATAAAAGCGCTCCATTTATCGGTGCTCCAAAGGCTTGGGATGCCGGCTACTCTGGAAAAGGGGTAAAAGTCGCTGTCATTGATACTGGAGTAGACTATACCCACCCTGATTTAAAAGGAAACTTCGGTTTATACAAAGGCTATGATTTTGTTGATAACGATTATTCTCCGCAAGAGACTCCTAAAGGAGACCCTAGAGGCGAATCAACAGACCATGGTACACACGTCGCAGGGACAATTGCTGCCAATGGACAAATTAAAGGTGTCGCAAAAGATGCCACGCTTCTTGCCTACCGTGTACTTGGACCAGGCGGGTCTGGGACAACTGAGAACGTCCTTGCAGGCATCGACCGGGCTGTTACTGATGGAGCAGATGTCATGAACCTCTCTCTCGGAAACAGTGTGAATAACCCTGATTATGCCACAAGCATCGCACTCGATTGGGCCATGTCTGAAGGCGTTGTCGCTGTCACATCGAATGGAAACAGTGGTCCGAACAGCTGGACAGTCGGTTCTCCCGGCACGTCAAGAGATGCCATTTCTGTCGGAGCAACTCAGCTTCCGTACAGCCTTTACAATGTGAAATTCCCGAACTATTCTACTGCAAAAGTAATGGGCTACTACCAAGAGAGTGATTTAAAAGCACTTGACCAAAAACAAGTCACACTCGTCCATTCAGGTATCGGTGACGAAAAAGCATTTGAAGACATCGACGTGAAAGGAAAGGTTGCCGTGATCGAACGAGGAGCCATTGCCTTTGTTGATAAAGTCGACAATGCAAAAGCTGCTGGTGCAATCGGCGTTGTGATGTATAACAACACCGATGGAGAAATTCCAGTCGATGTACCGGGACTTGCTCTTCCAACGATTAAGCTTTCAAAAGCTGAAGGAGCGGCGCTTGTCAAAGCCATTGAGGCTGGAAACAATACAACAACTTTCTCCATTCAATTTGTCAAAGAACTTAGTGAGCAAGTCGCTGACTTCTCCTCTCGCGGACCAGTTGTGGATACGTGGATGATTAAGCCTGATTTATCAGCGCCAGGCGTCAGCATTGTGAGTACAATCCCAACGCATGATCCTTCTCAGCCTTACGGATATGGCTCAAAGCAAGGGACAAGCATGGCTTCACCGCATGTGGCTGGGGTTGCAGCGATCATGAAGCAAGCAAAACCATCGTACTCAACAGAACAAATCAAAGCATTGCTGATGAATACAGCAGAAAAACTATTTGACGCAAACGGCAGCCCATTCCCTCACAACACACAAGGGACAGGCAGTGTTCGCATCATCGAATCACTCCAAGCGTCATCTATCGTTTCTGATGCGAGTTATTCTTACGGCACTTTCTTGAAAGAAAAAGGCGTTCAAATCAAAACGAAGAAATTCAAGGTAGAAAACCTTTCAAAAGCACCGAAAACGTATACCATTGATTACAAATTCGATGGCAGCGGCATCAGCACAAATGGAACGAAAAAAATCACTGTCAAAGGGAATTCCACTGGGTCCTTTACTTCCGCGGTACAAGTGAAATACGGTAAAACGAAAAAAGGAACGTACCAAGGCAGCATTACCCTTCGCGAAAATGGCAGAAAGGTCACAGAGATTCCGACTTTATTGATTGTAAAAGAGCCTGATTATCCTCGCGTCACTTCGGTTTCTGTAGAGCCGGATAACCGTGCTGGAAGCTATGTCATTAGCAGCTATCTTCCTGGCGGAGCTGAAAACCTTGCATTCCTCGTCTACTCGACAGATGGAGAATATTTAGGTGAAGCAGGTGTTTATCAACATGTTGATAAAGGAGAATACCGCGTAAAATGGAATGGCACGATCAATCAAGGTCAAAAGCTCGAACCTGGTGAGTATACAATGCTTGCGTATGCCAGTTTGAAAGGGAAATCCGACACTGTTCAAACGAAGGAACCTTTCGAAATTCACCCTGAATAAACGTGAATCACAAGAAAAGCCTTGCATGAGCGGATATGCTCATCAAGGCTTTTCGATCATATATGGAGGAAAGAGAGACTGATGTTGATATTGCTATGGATCGTTTCTTTTTTTACTGCTTTTTTTCTAACGATCACCTTGGTGTATTTTCTCACCCTTTTCCACGCGAAACATCCTCGTCCTTTTCATCAAGCATGCGAGCTAACGGTCTATGTGTCCTTCATTTACCCGCTTAGTTTGCTGGTGACAGCCGCGTTTATTTTCATCATGATGCTCCTCTTCCCTCTCTACTGGCTGCGTGGACGGTAAACAGACATACATACGTTATGCATCAAAGGCTTCTTTTAATAAACGATACGATGTGAGCCGGTCTTGCATGCGGTGAGTGATGGTCACGGCGATCACTTCATTTGTACGATAAGCCTTCGTTAGTGCCGTCAACTGCTTTTTCACAGAAGATGGCGTCCCAACCACCATCCTTTGACGATTGGCAGCCACTCGTTTTTGTTCATATGGACTATAGGAATAAGCCTGTGCCTTTTCATATGAAGGAAAGCCCCCGAGGTTTTGCCCCTGTTCATTGGCAAGTAAGGATAAATCTAAGCTGACTGCCAGTTTTTCTGCCTGTTCCTCTGTTTCAGCACATAAAACGAAGACCGCCAGACTGACGCGCGGCTCATCACCGAATGCTGAAGGTTCAAACCGGTTGATATATTGCTCTACAGAATCTTCTCCGCCTTCGCCATTGATAAATAGAGCAAACGTATAGCCTGCACCTGATTTCGCCGCAAGTCTTGCACTTCCTCCAGAGGAACCAAGCATCCATACCTCTGGTGCAGTCTCTACCTTCGGAGAAGCGGTTAAATGGGGCAGCGGGTAAAATTCATCCGCTAGGTCGTGTAAATAGACCTTCAACTCTTCTACCTGCTCAGGATATTGATCACCTAGACGTTTTCGTTCACCATGATGAAGAGCTATGGAGGAAATGGGCATACCACCAGGAGCACGTCCAATTCCAAGATCGATTCTGCCAGGAGCGAGGGCTTCAAGAACCCTGAAGTTCTCTGCTACTTTATAGGCGCTGTAGTGGGGCAGCATCACACCGCCTGAGCCAATACGTATATGTGACGTAACGGCTGATAAATGACCGAGAAGCACCTCTGGACTCGACCCTGCAAGCCGATTTGAAAAGTGATGCTCTGATACCCAAAAACGGTGATAGCCTCAATTCTCTGCCTGCTTTGCCAATTCAACCGTTTGCATCAAGGCTTCAGCAGGTGTTGCATCTCCAATTAAAGGAGATTGATCCAGTATACTTAATTTCATCTTACTGCACCTCTTACAGACATCCCCCTCTCTCCATTGAAAGGGGGATGTCTTATTTATTTTCGATTAAAGCCCTTCTCTTTCACAAATTCTCCAAGGAAGGCACGCTTTGGCTGACTAAAGCCGCGAAGCATCTGCTTAGACCAAGTATCTGTTCTCTCTCCGTTTGTTCGTTCTTCATAATAAGATGAAATACGGTCATCGTATTCTTTTATATAACGATCCACATGTGCTTCATCTTGCTGATATGAATTTTCATGATAAATGAGTTCAACTGGCAGTCGTTCCTTTTGTGACGATTGACTCGCTGGATGTCCGACAACCAGACCAAATAACGGCAGCACATATGATGGCGTTTCAAGCAAATTAGAGACTTCTCTCAGTTGATTGCGCAGGCCGCCAATATAGCAGATCCCAAGTCCCATTGATTCTGCTGCTATACTCATATTTTGCGCAGCGAGCGCCGTATCAATGACGCTAATGAGAAAGGCTTCCGTATTCTCAAGCGCCTCCTGATGATTCTTCCCTGCTTTTTTTGCAATATCATCATGGCGTTTCAAGTCTGCACAGAAGACAAAGAAATGCCCATTCTTCTCAACGTATGGCTGATTCCCAGCCAGTTCAGCAAGCTTGGCCTTCTTCTCTTGATCTGTCACACCAATAATACTGTACGCCTGTACATAGCTTGATGTCGAAGCAGCCTGTGCACTTTTAATGAGTGTCAGCACCTCTTCTTCGGACAAACGCTCGTCTGTAAACGAACGGATGGACCGATGATTTAATATCGTTTCTATTGTTTTGTTCAATTCGAAGACCTCCTTCACTTCTACTATCATAAGACAAAAACATATGGCTTTTCAAAAATTAAAATTCGAATGGAAAAAGACAGTCTATGCTTAGACTGCCCTTACCCGTTTTATTTAAATAAATAACTTTGGTATTTCGTTAATTGAACACTTGCATTATAAGCAATCCCGAATCCAATGAGAACAGATAAAACAGAGCTTCCTCCGAAGCTGATAAATAGGAGCGGAATCCCTGTTACAGGCATCACACCTATGTTCATTCCAATGTTCTGGAACGTATGGATCACAATAAGTGCTGTATATCCTACACAAAAGAATGACGCAAATCGGCTATAAGGATGGATACGATCAATCAGCACGACAAGCCGGTAGATCAAGAAGAAGAACATGATCACAACAAACGCACAGCCAATAAAACCAAAGGCTTCTCCTATAATGGAGAAAATCATATCTGTTTGTGCTTCTGGGACATAGACTTTTAAGTTTTTAACCCCATTCCCAAAAATCTGTCCAGCACCAATAGCCATAATGGCCTGGTCTACTTGATATTTATCAGACCCAGACGCATCCTGAGTCTGCGCTTGGTTGGCTGACGTAGAACTATCAGGTAGCCAAGCGGTAATCCGGTTAATCTGATACTGCTGAATGCCGATTGTTTTTGCAACATCAGGGAAAAGTATGATCACGGCTAACACAGCGGCAACTAAAAGCACAACCACAGAACCGATGAGAGAAATCAGCTTCCAATTGACCCCTGATAAAAACACCATCACAACGACAATAAACATACAGACAGCTGCCGTACCTGCATCCTGTAAGAAAATCAGTCCAACTGGAACAGCTGCTACACCGGCAATTTTTAATAATAGAATAATATCATCTTCTAATGTCCTTTTTCCCCTAGGTGTAGACTTTCCAATGACAGACGCGAGCATCATAATCAAACCAATTTTCATGAACTCTGAAGGCTGAAGTGTTCCAACCCCTGGTATCACAAACCAGCTTTTTGCACCATTTTTAATTGGAGCAAAATCATGACTTCCAATTTTTGCAGGAGCAACTTTCAGAAAAAGTAACAACAGGATGCCGCCTATAAAAATATAGAGACTTAGCTTCTCTAATTGCTCCAAATCAAAGTAATTTATGGCTACAATAAATATGACTCCGACCATGTAGTAAATGATCTGTCTGGTCCATGCATTAGATCCATATTGCCCAAATTGACCCGCAGCATAAATTGCAATGACACTGATGGCAAAGAAGGCTAAAAATATAAAAATTAAATCCCCTTGATAGTACGGAGATGTATTCTGCTTGTTCATGAACTAACCACCCTTATTACAAAACATAAAAGCCCTTATTTATATTAGATTGAATTTTTCACAAAAGCAACTCACCTTAAATATGACGGAAGATACATCCGAAAGGTTCCAACCATTTTTCAAAAAATGAAATACTTTTCATCCTAACAATAGGAAAAAATCCCTCTATACTCTTACCATTCAACCGATCATGAGTCCTTTAAAAAGATTATTTTACAGATATTAAGGGGAAAATTCAATGACCTATGTGGCGATATGACAAGCAATTATTAAGCCAGCATAAGCTGTACGGAGTGAAAAGGAAAAAGCCACTTTCTACGGAATAAGGCCCATTTTCCAATTATTGAGTTTACTTCAAAGTCAATTGTGGTATAATACTTGTAACAAAATGTTCACAATATCTCCTAAAAACAGACACAATTGCATCCTGACCTCTCATTTGAATTGAACATCAACTTACAAAGGAGTTGGATACGATGGATATGTTCTTTGCGTACCTATGTATTGCAACGGCTACACCCCTGTTTTTATGGCTTGAAAACAGAAAAATTGCACTAGCTTCTATTCCACCCATTATGATTATGTGGATTTTCTTCGGTCTTTACATGACAAGCAGTTTATCTCCAGCAGGACATACCTTCATGATCGCATTCTTTGCCATTAATGTCATTTTGGCACACATTGCAGCGTTCCTCATTTATGGACTTCCATTCATTCGCAAAAGATTCAGCAGCACCAGATAAATAACACAACATCATGATAAAAACCACTCACCTTTGAGAGATGAGTGGTTTTTTATTATTTCTCTGAATGCTCAGATTGCTTTGGTGCAGAAGGTGAATAACCGTCTTTGCTGTTCTCTCCGTGGCTGTAGTGAGCCGCAAAGATCCAAACAGATCCGATAACGAAGATAATCGCACAAAACAGACCAAACAATGTATTTCCGACTTGAACAGTTCCGTTCTCGCTTTCTGTCATGTGCATAAACATGAATAGCTGCAAGAACGCTTGAATGAAGGCAAAACCAAAGATAATCCATAGTTTTGCAGAACTGCCAATTTCAGCTCCAATGGCAATCCAGAATGCTAAGATGGTTAGCACGATGGATAGGATGAAGCCAACTACGTGTTTCCAAGGGAAGTGTTCGTGCTCTGCTGAGGAATGTGTTTTTCCAGCCATATCACAAAAGCCCCCCTAATCCGATCAAGTAAACAGCTGTGAAGATGAAAATCCATACAACATCAAGGAAATGCCAGTATAGACTTGAGATAAAAATCTTCGATGCTGTTTGTGGAGTTAATCCACGTTTTTTAATTTGGAACAAGACCCCGGTAATCCAGAAGATACCGATGGATACGTGTAATCCGTGAGTTCCTAAGAGTACAAAGAATGCAGACCAATACGCACTTGTATGAATGCTCGCACCCTCATGTACATAATGGAAGAACTCGTAAATCTCAAACCCAACGAAGCCTGCACCTAGAAGCAGTGTGAGGATCGTCCAAATGACAACCCCTTTTGTACTTCCACGGCGCATTTCATGAACGGCAATCCCGCATGTAAATGAACTAACCAATAGCAGGAATGTCATGATCAATACAAGCTTCATATCAAACAGCTCAGCTGGTAAAACGCCGCCAGCTGTTCTGCCATGAAGAACAAAGTAGGTCGCAAAAAGTGTTGAGAATAACACGATTTCCGCGCCAAGGAATATCCAGAAACCAAGGATGTTTAAACGTCCCGTTTCAGACTGATATTCAAGCGGTGCATTTGCATAGCTGCTATCATTATGTCCCATTACTTCTGCGCCTCCTTATTCTTTTTCTCTGTTTCAATCACTTCTTCAACAGGAATATAGTAGCCATCGTCATATTCAAATGAGCGTAAAATCATTGTTGCGAATACACCGATTAAACCAATAACGCCAATCCAGTACCATTCAAATACAAGGCCGAATGCACCAAGTCCGAAGAATGCAGACATGATAAGTGGTCTGCCTGAATTGTGCGGCATGTGAATTTTCTTGAATTCTTTTTCAGGATGAACGTCTACATTGTTTTGCTTCCAATGATGGAATGCATCTGGTGTTGTCACTTCTGGAAGTGCTGCAAAGTTATAATGCGGCGGAATTGCAGAAGATGTCGCCCAGTCAAGAGTACGTCCCTCTCCCCAGCTGTCGCCAGACACTTCACGTTTCGCGTGTCTCCAGCTGTAGTAAATGTTGTAGCACAGGATGATGAATCCGACACCCATCATAAATGCACCAATTGTTGAAATAAAGTTTAGTGCAGTCCAGCCATCTTCTGGTCCATACGTATAAATACGTCTTGGCATTCCTTGCAGTCCTAAGAAGTACTGCGGGAAGAAACAGATGTTAAATCCGATCATGAATACCCAGAAGAACCATTTGCCGATTCTTTCGTTTAACTTGTAACCAAACATTTTTGGATACCAGAAAACAAGACCAGCAAAACATGCAAATACAGTACCTGCGATTAATACATAGTGGAAATGGGATACAAGGAAGTACGTGTTATGGTACTGGTAATCCGCAGCTGCCATCGCAAGCATAACCCCAGTGACACCACCGATAACGAAGTTCGGGATGAAACCAAGTGCCCAAAGCATTGGTGAAGTAAAGCTGATACGGCCTCGATACATCGTAAAGAGCCAGTTAAAGATTTTCACACCTGTTGGTACAGAAATTGCCATTGTTGTAATCGAGAAAAATGAGTTAACCGCTGCACTGTTCCCCATTGTAAAGAAGTGGTGAACCCACACAAGGAAACTAAGAACAGAGATTGCCACAATCGATACAACCATCGCTTTGTAACCAAACAACTGTTTTCTTGAGAACGTCGCAAAGATTTCTGAGAAAATACCGAAAGCCGGCAGGATCACGATATATACCTCAGGATGTCCCCAAATCCAGAAAAGGTTCGCCCAAAGCATTGGCATACCGCCTGCTTCGAGTGTAAAGAATGCAGAACCGAATAAACGATCAAATGTCATAAGTGCTAAAGCAACTGTTAGTACAGGGAATGCGAATACGATGATGACAGACGTGATCAACGTTGTCCATGTAAACATTGGCATACGCATAAGCGTCATACCTTTTGTACGCATTTTTAAAATGGTCACCATGAAGTTAATACCAGTCATAAGTGTACCAATACCTGCAATTTGGAGCCCGAGCAAGTAATAGTTCTGTCCAGGTCCTGGTGAGAAATCATTTCCGGCGAGCGGCATGTAACTCGTCCAGCCTGCACTTGGTGATCCTCCAATGACGAAGGAAATGTTGAACAGCATCGCTCCGACCATAAATGTCCAGAAGCTCAGGTTGTTCAAATAAGGGAATGCAACGTCACGTGCACCAATTTGAAGAGGTACAACGACGTTGATTAAACCAATTAAAAATGGCATCGCCATGAATAGAATCATGATCGTACCATGCGTTGTGAAAATTTCATTATAGTGGTTGGAATCTAAAAACGTATTATTAGGAAGCGCCAGCTGTGCGCGCATCATCAGTCCGTCTACCCCACCGCGGAAGAACATAATCACAGCAGCAAGGATATACATGATCCCAAGCTTTTTATGATCAACTGATGTTAGCCATTCTTTCCAGAGCCATTTCCACTTTTTAAAGTAGGTTAAAACAAACACGATAGCAATGGAAGTAAGAGCGATAGATATTTGCGCACCAAGAATTAATGGGTCTCCAGTTACAAAAAACTCATCCCATTTCAAATGCATAACGGCCTCCTCCTTTCCTTAGTCAGTTTATTCATTATCTAGTTTTCTTTTATAGTTCTTCACATTCTCGAAAGGATCTGTTTTGGAATGCGGAGAAACTGATTTGTAACCTAAACGTTTGCGTGCTTGGAGTGCGTATTCAGAATCCTCTCCATGCTTCGCAAAGGATAAATGTGTTGATGAGAATGTCTGCACATCTGCAGCATCAGGAAGCATCAAGTAGTCATACGTTTTCTTCGTTAACTTTGGTGCTTCTTTTTTCGTTTTGCTTACCCATTTATCATAGTCAGACTGCGTCATCGCATTGACTTTGAATTTTTGCTGAGCAAAGCCCTCGCCTGTGAAGTTGGCGTTTCTTCCTTCATATGTGCCAACTTGATCAGCTTGAAGATATTGTTCCATCTCCATTCCAGCCATCGCATACTTCTCCCCGCCTAGCTGAGGAATCCATAGTGATGCCATTGTATCAGCAGAAGTGATTTTGAATAAAACCGGCTGATCTTTTGGAATGTTTAAGTAGTTCACTGTCTCAATATTTTCCTCTGGATAGCTAAAGATCCATTTCCAATCAACAGCTGTAGCATAAACGACAAGAGGATCTTTATGGCTTGTTGCTTGAGGTGCCTCTTCCAAAGAGTAAATTGTTTTTACAGTTGGAACTGAAAGGGCAGCAACGATTAATATTGGGATCACTGTCCAGACAACTTCTAGAAGCGTATTCCCGTGTATTTCTGGGTTATAAGAGGCGTTTCCAACGTCCTTACGCTCGCGGTATTTAACCAAAATGATGGTAAACAGTACAAATACCGCACCAACGATAAAGAGCATGAATCCGATGGATAAAAGGATTAAGTCTTTTTGTTGTGCTGCGACAGGTCCTTTAGGATCTAAAACAGCGATATTGCTGCAACCTCCTAATACAAAAACACTCACGAGCATCGCTAATAAAAGCATAGGTTTAATGGCTCTGAACAAGAAGATCACCATCCTTCCTTAGATAATGTATAAATTGCTGAATAATTGTGAAAAGCCATCTGCCTTCGAAAACTTTTCTTCCCTTTGTAATGCTATCAAAATCTGTTACAGTTAGCTTCCCTTTTTTCAAAAGTTCATTTATTTTTCAACAGATTTCTATTAAAATGTCATAAATTCGACATAAATTTATATTATTGCACACACAATAAATTTCTAGGATTTTGAAAAGTTGAGAGTTGAAGGCAAAGGACAAACAATCAAGAACTTTGTCAAATTTAGGTTTACCACAATAAAAAAGTTTGGTCAAATTTCAATTTAACTTAATGAAATTTTATCTAGGTAAACAATTTCAAAATAGGTATCCCTACATTTAACAAAAACCTTACTCATTTTAACGCAAGTTCACAAGAAAAGAAAGTATCGATCCTCTGTGTATACGCTGTAAGAATTGGTAATGATGCTGAATTAGTGGAATCTCGCTAAAGACTTCCAGCAAAAAACCGGCTCAGCGCCGGCACTCTGCATTTATTCATCTCTCACTAAGATGTCAGGTCGTCTATAGATCTTCCCTTCATGTTCAATGTCCATGTACGTCCACTTGCCTGTATACGTTAAAAATCGGTTGCCCTCTTTTTCTACAACAATCGTATCCTCTGATTTCAGTCCAGGCAATGAAGGGTTCCATGTAAACACTTGATGAAGCTGAATTTCTTCCTTCGATGAGGGAACAGCAATGATTTCCCTAGATACAAATCCCGTCTTTCCCCCTTGATGAAGCTTTTTCCAGCTATCAGGGAAGCCCTCTTTTTCGTACTGAGCAATACCTGCTTTCAGAACATCTCCTAATGTTCCCCCAGGACGTGTGGCGGCATTCATGACCGTGTCAATTCGTGCTAGACGCTCTTTATTCTCTTCAAGCTCCTTCGGAAGCTGACCAAAGTAAACAGACCTTGTGACATTCGCAACGAGCCCGTGCCGCTCCGCGCAGAGAACAACAAGCGCGTGCTTTTGAAGAGCTTTATCTGTTGGAATCGGGTGACGGTATTGATGGATCCGGTCATCCGTTGCCACAAGCAGGACTTCTATCGTCATCCCTTGTGTAATGGCTCTTTGAGCAACAAGCGAAGCAATCTCGTGCTCGGTCTGCCCTGGAACGATTTCTTGACAGACACTTTCTACAATGACCGCTGTTTCATGACACAGTGTTTCATATTGTCTGAGCTGTGAGGCAGTTAGGATCGAGCGAACATGCGACAAATCCGGTTCGATCCATTCGAATCCATCCATTTGAATGTCCGTCCCAATTCGTTTACCTTTTGTGAGTTCTTGAATGTATGGGGTCTCATCCTCATACCAATCCATTGTGACCACTTGAAACGGATGATCGACGTATGCCATTTCCTCTTCAATGATCCGCTTTTCTTCCATTTGATTCACAATGAGGACGAGGTCGTCTTTTAAGACGAGCAGCTGGCACACGCCCTCTGGCGTATTTAACACAATATGATTCCTTCTTCCGCCTGTCAGCCAGGAGAAGTTATTTCGCTTTTGAATCAAAACACCATCAAGCTGCTTTTCTTCCATTAATTCTCTTACTTGTTCAATCATCTAATCACCTGCCTGTTTGAAGTGTTTGAATAAAACGGTTAAAAGCTGTTTTCCCTTGCTCAGTTCTTTTAAACACACCTGCCTGCGAGAGAATTCGAGAAAAAATAAAGCCAATTTCTTTTTGTAAAATGGTTTCGGTATTGTCCTCTGTAAAGGTGTTCTCTTCAAGCAGCCGCTTCGCCCAAGCCTCGTGCTTCATGATAGCAGGACGGGCTTTGATTTCTTCAAGTGGACTTTCAGATAGCAAAGCCTCTTTTAATTGGCTTATTTCCTCTGCTAATCTACCAGGAAGCACAGCAAGGCCCATGACTTCAATTAATCCGATATTCTCTTTTTTAATATGGTGGACTTCTTCGTGCGGATGGAAAATGCCGTCCGGGTGCTGCTTGTTTGTACGGTTATTACGAAGCACTAAATCTAATTCATAGTCATCCCCGTGGCGCCTCGCAATAGGTGTAATGGTGTTGTGAGGTGTCTCTCCTGTATGAGCGATGACCCCCACCTCTTCATCTGAATACAGTTTCCACTCATGTAAGATAAAGTCTGCTGCGTCTGCGAGCGACTTCCGCTCACTGCTTCGAAGGCGGATCACAGACATCGGCCATTTCACAATGCCAGCTCGCACATTTGGAAAGGCTTTGAGAGAAAAGACTTCTTCCATCTCTGCTTTCGCCATCGGAAATTCATGCGCACCGCCCTGAAAATGGTCATGACTTAATATACTGCCTCCAACAATCGGAAGGTCGGCGTTCGATCCAATGAAATAGTGCGGGTATATAGATATGAAGGAAAGCAGTCGTTCAAAGGTCTTTTTGGTGATGCTCATTGGCTCATGTTTGCCTTTGAACACTATACAGTGCTCGTTGTAATACACATAAGGTGAAAATTGCAGAAACCACGATTCATCTGAGAGTGTCACAGGAATAATCCGGTGATTCTGTCTCGCTGGATGGTTGATCCGCCCCTCGAACCCAACGTTTTCTTTACAAAGGAGACAAAGAGGGTATTGCTTTTGACTGAGCTTCTTCCTTTCAGCGATGGCTTTGGGGTCCTTTTCCGGCTTCGATAGATTAATGGTGATCTCCAGCACACCATCATCTGTTGGTGTAAACCACTGTACATTTTTGGCGATCCTGCCTGTATGAATGTAGTGGGCATGCTGTTGCATCTCATAGAACCAGCTTGTAGCTGCCTTCGGTCCTCCCTGCTGACGTTTTTCCTCAAACTTCGCATTGATGACACTTGGAGGTGCCACCAAGCAGCCCATGATTTTCGCATCTAGTAAATCACGATACGTATCCGTCCCCTCAGGAATAAGTCCTGTTTCTACTGCCCAATCGAGCATCGGCATTAAGATGTTTTCAAGGTCTTCTTCTCCTGAGACTGTTCTTGCTTCCGCTTCATCGAGCCTGAGTACCTCAAGCAGTCGATTTCTCGTATATTCGATATCTAGTGATGTCATTAGCTCTTTATTGATCCCATATTGAATCAGCTGTTCCAGCTTTTCAAAAATATCAATCGCCATTCCCTCTGTCCCCTCTCTTGCCTGCCTTTACGTTTTATTCACTTTGGTAACCATCTGGATGCTTCTGAAACCAATCCCACGCACTCTGAATGATCGTGTGAAGGTCAGCATTTTGAGGTGTCCATCCCAATTCTTGCAGTGCTTTTTCAGAAGAAGCAATCAGCTTTGCTGGATCTCCCGCGCGTCTTTTTGCCACTTGTGCCGGGATGGTATGCCCCGTGACTTTTCTAACAGCTTCTACGACCTGCTTCACGGAGAACCCTGTTCCATTCCCTAAGTTGTAGGTCGCACTGCCTTTTCCAGCACGCAGCCGGTCAACAGCTAAGATGTGTGCCTCTACTAAATCCATCACATGAATGTAATCTCTAATACATGTGCCATCCTCTGTCTCATAATCATCACCATAAATCATCATTTGATCCCGTTTTCCTAAAGCAACTTGCAGAATAATTGGAATGAGATGCGTCTCAGGCTGATGATCCTCTCCGACAAGTCCTTCTGTATGGGCACCAGCTACATTAAAGTAGCGAAGTACCACGTACTCTATTCCATACGCTTGCTCAGACCACTTCAGCATTTTTTCAATCGCTAGTTTCGTTTCTCCATAAGGATTCGTTGGGTTCGTTTCATCCGTTTCAACGATCGGCACCCGCTTCGGTTCACCGTATGCAGCAGCAGTTGAAGAAAAGACGATGTGTTTCACATCAAATTCATTCATGACATGTAGTAAAGCAGTTGCTCCGCCGACGTTGTTGTCATAGTACTTAAGCGGATCTGTCACACTCTCCCCGACGAGTGAATCTGCCGCAAAGTGCATGACCGCTTCTATTTGATGCGATTTGAACACCTGTCTTAAAAAGGCGTGATCTCGTAAATCACCCTCCTCTAAGACAGCTCCTTCCAAAACAGCTTCTTTGTGGCCTGTCTGCAAATTATCTACTACCACTACTCGTTCGCCTTTCGCTAGAAGAGCCGCCACCGCATGACTGCCTATGTACCCTGCTCCTCCACAAACTAAAATTGTCATCACACTTCCCCCTTTGTGAGTTCTCTTGCGCCGCCTCCAATTCCAGCTGTGTAAAAAGAGGCTTGAATACCTGTTTTCTCCTGATAAATCGCACCTGTTTCTTCTATAAATGAGTCCAGCAGCTCTTCTTTCACAATGCTGATCGTGCAGCCACCAAAGCCTGCACCTGTCATACGAGAGCCTATCGTCCCAGGATGAAGCCAAGCAGCTTCAGCAAGTGCATCTAGTTCAAGTCCAGTCACTTCATAATCATTCTTTAAAGAAAGGTGAGAGGCCTTCATGAGAGCACCTAGTTCTTCCATTTTATCATCTTTCAGAAAATTTACTGCTTTCATGGTCCGCTCGTTTTCCGTCACCACATGTCTTGCACGTTTACGGCACGTGTCCTCTATAATCAAGTGGGCATGCTGTGCAAATTTTTCCGCAGTGAGCTCACATAAATGCGCAATGTCGATTTCTTTTCTAAGGTCGTTTAAAGCAGATTGACACTCTGACCGGCGTTCATTGTATTTGGAGTCAGCCAGCGCCCGCTTTTTGTTTGTATTCGCAATCACAAGCGCTAGCCCCTCTTGCCGAAACGGACTATATTCAAAGGCAAGGGTGTCACAATTGAGCAAAATGGCGTGATCTTCTTTTCCAAGGGCAATCGAAAACTGATCCATGATCCCGCAATTGACACCAATAAATTCATTCTCTGCACGCTGTGAAAGAAGGGCAAGACGGACATTTGAAACGCTGAATGAATACCATTCATTGATGAGAACAGCGGTGACAAGCTCTATGGAGGCAGAGGAAGACAGACCTGCGCCATTTGGAATATTGCCGCTGTACACAATGTCAAAGCCTTCTTCTATCTTCATTCCTGCTTCTATAAACTGTTTGAACACACCCTTCGGATAATTTGCCCAGCCGTCCGATTCTACGTAAGCGATTTCAAAAAGATTGAATTCTTTCACACCATCACGATCAAAGTTCAAGGAATACATTCTCACGCGACCATCTGACCGCTTTGCACAAGCAGCATACGTCCCGAGAGTAAGCGCGCATGGAAACACATGTCCTCCATTGTAATCTGTATGTTCACCAATCAAGTTCACTCTTCCTGGGGCAAAAAAATAGCGAAGTTCTTCTCTATCTCCAAATTGCTGGTGAAATGCCGCACGTAACGTATCGATCATATCCATTCCCCTTTTCTCTTCTGATACTTTTTATTTTAGTTGTCCCAGCAGCATCAGTTCAATGGTAAAAAAATCGTTAAAAAATACCCTTTTTTTGCTGTGAATGGTACGATGTGATATGAGGTGTAACATGATTCTAAATAGAAAAAGGTTGTTTTTTGCTGTGAAGGAGGGTTTCCAATTTGAAGAAAGAAGCATTTGCATTTCGTTTTCACCATTCTGATGTGACATTGCCAGCACAAATCTGGTCTGTTGGCTGGGAAGTTCAATCTTCTTCGTTATATAGCTGGAATGGCGTGGAGCGGAAGGATCAGGGCAAGTGCATCTTTCAGCTCACACTGTCTGGACATGGCATGATTGAAATCGGAGAGAAACGTTTCAAAGTATTGCCGGGTCAGGCCTTTCTCGTGAAAAGCCCAAGTGCCTACCAATATTATTTTCCAGAAGACAGTGAGCATTGGGAATTTCTCTATTTAACGCTTTACGGGGAAGCCTGCGATCTTTGCTTTGACCAATTTATTGACCAAGGAAAGCAGGTCATGCGTTTTCATCCGAATTCCAGACCGATCCGCCTGCTCAAGACCATTTATGATGAAGCCAGTGAAAGACGGATTACCAATCCATTTGAGGGGTCTAGCCTTGCTTATCAATTTGTCATGGAACTGTATTCATATTTGCCAAAGCTTGAGGGACAAATGGAGAAATGGCCCGAGCCCATCGTTCAAGCGGCCTTGTTTGCCAGCCATCATTTTCACGAGGAAATTGGCCCGGACGATATGGCAGCTGCGGCACGTTTATCCAAAAGTCATTTTACGAGGGAATTCAAAAAGGCCACTGGCTTCACACCTATTCACTATCTAACCAATATTCGGTTAGAAAAGGCGGAAACGTTACTGAAAACAACAAAATACTCGATTGAAGAAATCGCCATACAGTGCGGCTACAGAAATGCGAATTACTTGAATAAAGTCTTTCGAAAGAAAATCGGCATGTCTCCAAAGCAACTGCGGGAAACAAGCGATGCATAATAAAAAGCAGCCGCTTTCACAATTGGCTGCTTCTTTTACGCTTTCGTCAGGTCAACATGAATTCTCCCTTGTCTTAAAACAATGGTCATTTGCGTGTCAGGTGTCATTAAGTTTTCCAAAATGTCCGTTGCTGTTTGAAGCGCAATGTCCATTCGGTTGATCTTTTCCTTTTCTTGTTCCGAAAACGCTTCAGGATGTGCGGTCATTTCTTTGACTAGCCTCAGCACTTGTTCATGCTGCTTTTCTGTTTGTTGATATATGACATCATATAATTCGTCTGGCCTGCTGCTCATTTCACATCACCTATCTTTTTTCATGTGTTAAATCGCATCTTCTTTTGTTTTCTTGAAGACGAACCATTTACTGGCGACATAATTCACGACCACAATCACAAAGTTGACAAGAATTTTTGCGACAGTTTCATTGAGCGCCATTTGGGTCACAAATAAAATCATCAGCCCTAGATCTACACCTAGAGACATGAGACGAACACTAAAAAATGAAGAAAGCTCACGAATAAGGCTTTTCGTATCACGAGCCTTTTGTTTGAAGACATACTTCTTATTGGTGATATAAGCAAAGAGAACAGCAAATACCCATGAAACAACTGTAGCTGTTTTATAATCCATGGAAAACATCTCAACGAATAAGTAGAAGCTGACTATGTTGACAATGGTTGTACACACACCCATCACAAGATACATGACAACTTCTTGATACTTTTGAAAAAGGCTATACATGTCTTTCTTCATTCCTTCTTGGTGGTTTCTGTTTCTTTTAGAATACCATCTTGAGAAGAACTTCCCAAACGAACAATATGTACGTCCTGCACAGATGAAATTTGTTCTACTCGATGGCAAATGTCAACCTAATTGGTTTATATAAGCCAAATGATTTAGGTCTTTTTCATTATTTTAATTTATAATCTTTTAACTGACTTTACAATTGTTTATTATTAGAAGTAAGAAATCAATATTTATGGGTTTTTTAGTCATTTTTTTAGGAACGTGGTAGGTGATAGATTTTACAAAATAGGTTAAATGTCATCATTTTTCGACAAAATCTATTTTGCGCTGTTTTCATCCACACGTACAGTTACTAGACGGTTTGTTCAAGTCATTGGTTGCAGATGAATATGTCTTATTGAACTGGAGGATATTATGGATACGCAAGTGAAAAGAAGAGTTGACGAAGAGTGGGTTTATTTGATTCAGGAAGCGAAAAAAATTGGACTAGCCATCGAAGAAATACAAGCTTTTTTAACATCCAACGGTGATCAGAAGATGATAAACAAACCGTAAATCAACGCCGTTATCCTTTGTCTTTCAGACTGCTTTGGCTAAAAGTTCTGACTTGTCAATTGACCTTTTAAAAATCCTTTCATGACGATACGCTACAGTAGAACACCCCTTCATACCAATCCCTTCCACTCATGGGGTTCTGTCTTTCTATATTAGGAGGACAGTCCGTTTCCCGTTCTTTATATGATCCCTTTTTAGCCACCATTCATAAAAATTGTTCTTCTCTCGTTATAAAACCAAGCTCTCCACCCATATATTAAGCATGAAAACAATGAGAAAGCAGAAAGGTGGGTAGAGCGTGAGTTCAGATTCCCTTTCCTATTATCACCAAAAAAAGGATCAGTATTATCATGGCGTGAACCCGGTCATTGTCAGCCGTATTCGTGAGGAATGGACGTCTTTATTGGATATCGGATGCGGCACAGGCAAGCTTGGAAAAGTCCTGAAACAAAAGGGCCGGAACATTTATGGAATTGAATCGTTTGAGAGTGCAGCAAAAGAGGCTGAGCAAGAGCTAGATCATGTGCTATGCGGAAATATTGAACAGATGACGCTCCCTTACGAACAGGAACAATTTGACTGCATTATATTCGGAGATGTCCTTGAACATTTATTGGACCCGTGGGCCGTTTTAAAGAAGGTCAAACCTTTCCTTAAAAAAGAAGGAGCCATCCTGTCATCCATTCCGAATATCGGTCACATATCAACCGTTTTAGAATTATTAGCCGGCAGATTCACTTATACAGATGCAGGATTAATGGATCAAACTCATTTACGTTTCTTCACCCTCCATGAAATTCATGCACTCTTTCATTCAGCAGGCTTCCGTATTCGCGAACTCGAAACCATTCGCGTACAGCATCCTTCCTATGAGAGCGTAATGATTGATTTACATGAATTACTCATGAAGCATGGCATTCGTTCAGATTTTCATGAGGCCGCTACCGCCTATCAGTATGTGGTTGAGGCGGTTCAGCTTCATGAGTAACCCCACCATCCTGTTTGTTTTATGTGTAAATGATGAGGCCATGTTTCAGGCTTGCTTTCGGCAGCTCGCTTCACTTCCTGCTCCCCATGGATATCATGTGGAGGTACTGCCAATTAGACATGCATCCAGTATGACCTCTGCTTATAATGAAGCCATCACTCATCCAGCTCAGTTTAAAATTTATCTTCATCAAGATACCTTGATTGTCAAACAGCATATGCTGCTTGAGTTGATCCCGCTTTTTTTACAGCATCCATCACTTGGGATGATTGGGGTCATAGGTGCAGAAAGCGTGCCTGACAATGGGATTTGGTGGGAGAGTTCTGATTGCAGGGGGAAAGTCATTGAATATCGTCACAACACCTATCAGCTGCTTTCGTTTGAAAGTGGTCGTCAACAGGCAGAAGCGCAAGATTATATGAACGCTTCGGCGATTGATGGTCTTTTCATGGCGACGCAATATGATGTGAAGTGGCGTGAGGACCTCTTTGATGGCTTTCATTTTTATGATGTTTCGCAGTCCTTTGAATTCGTCCAGCAGGGCTATGAGGTTGGAATTGCGAGGCAAGAAGAGCCTTGGTGCATCCACAAATGCGGAGATCATTTTGATGCGGAAGCGTATGAAAAAGCGAGACAAACATTTCTTGCAAATTATCGGTAGAAAGCACCCTTTTCGGGTGTCCAGAATGTAGAGAAACTCATGTTTTTCTACATTCTTTTTTATTTTCCACATCATGATGTTAGGTGAGAATGGGTCTTTTGGTGCTTTTGAGATCTTGTGCAGCTTTCAAGAAAAGGTCACGGAGCACATGCTTTCGGATCTGATTTGTTGAACCGATAACCTTTCCGAGAAAATAAGGCTGTCGAGATTTTCTCGACAGCCTGACAGACCCTAAAGGTCTGTTTGATTCATCAAGTAGATAATCTAGAATCACGTGTTCCAAAACGAACATCAGGATTTTCACTAGAACGGGTTCCATTCCTCACAGCAAAATCCTCAGTAGTAACGCTACTGCCTGTAGCATTCCTTACAGTCAGATCAGTGGATTCTGGAGAAGTAGCATTTCTTGAATTCACATCAAAATCGACAGATGATAATGAGATCATACCTAGCAATGCTGAAGCACTCAAAAAACCAGTAAGAACCGTTTTAAAATTCATATGAACAGTCGCCCCTTTGGATTTGTTTTCGGGCGTACATCACTTTTTCATACATTTTTACAGATTCATCCATACGCCCATTCTCATTATAGTACCGAGCCGCTTCGAGCGCTAGGTCTTCCCTGTATGGATAACCCCTCTCATTCTCTAATTTTTCCAACGAGCTCAAGACTTCACTTAGGTTTGCTGTTTTTAAAAATAAAATTTCCAATACCATCAGCAACGATAAAAACAGATCATTTTTTCTATTCTTCGCTTCTTCCAAGCCTCTTTTGAAAAATCTTTCACCCTCAATAAATTCCTTTTGACTCAAATGAAATAACGATAATTCATAAAAAACCAAAAGCAACTCTGTAGCATTAATAGGCTCTCCTTCTAGAATAACCTGATTAAAATAAGCTAGTGCCCTATTAAAATCACCTAATCCTTTATAACAACACCCAATATTAAATAATGACTTCACAATCATTGGCTTATTAGAAATTGCCTTAGATTTTTCTAAAGCTGACAATAAATGAGGAAGCGCCTTTTCTCTGCATTCAAAATCAATGAAATTACCTGCCATAACAGTTAGACAATTAATTTCTCGAATCATATAAAGGGAATTGCTCTTATGCGCCTTATAAGTATCATAAGAAAGACCAACGTAATACATAGACACATGTGTCTGTTTCATGTGATAAAACACTTCAGATAATTTGTAATAAAATTCCGCTCTTTCTAACTCATCCCCTACTTGCTCCAGGCGCTTTTCCGAGCGCTTATAGAACACAATAGCTCTAATAAACTCACCATTTTTGAATTCATACATGCCTTGAAAAAAATTAAAATAGTATTCAAGAATGGCTGACATCTTTTTTCCTTGTCCTTCTACAGCTTTCAAGTAATCCGATTTTTCAAGTGGTTCTTTAGAAGGCTGCACATAGTCTGTCATCAATTGATGACGAAACTCCATCAACTGAAAATAAAGAACCGCCTGTTCATCTTCTTCCATGACATCGATATCTTTTCTAACCTCTTTCCTTAGCATCTGGGCCTCTTTAACATTGAATCTTTTTATATGCTTATACCATTCATTTATCTTGATCGCTACAACTGGAGACGGTATAGACGCCATCTACAATCCCCCCCTAGAAAACCAATTTTTAATAAATGTTAGCACAAGAATTCCTAATAAAACCCTATTTATCCATTAATATGTAAAATTTTCGGCATGACGCAAACACTTTTTAAGCAAGTAGGACACAAGACATATCGGTTTTTAGATGCTATCACAGCAGTTAACGCATTTAAATCCCATATAAGCGTTCTTGAAGCATCACACTATGAAAAACCCGAGCATAAATAAAGATGCTTAGAAACGAATATGAACGCTCTTGGTGGTGTTTTTAAAATAGGTGCCATGTTTTTTAAGAAACAAAAAAACAGGCTCTTTAGCCTGTTCTTTATTATCCAGTGATGACCATATTGATGAATGGGACACTCAGTAAAAAGTAAACAACGGCAAAAACAACTTTATAACCCATCTCTTTTTCTTTATTATTCTTACGTTTTTTCATATAAACAGCAAAATAAGAAGCACCAATTAACATCATCAATACTGGTATTACAGTCATCATAAATTATCCTCCCTAATAAAAGAACCTATATTGCGGTCACCGCAACCCAAAAAGAAACTTTCCATCACATTACCAATTATCAAGAAATAAATGGTAGCATGGAAATATATCAAAGAAAGTGAGTGATTCTTATAAATCCATGTCTCCTATGCTTCTTTATGCAACCATTTTTTTGACTCTCTTATGATCCCCCAAAATAGGAACCTGTACAGAATTACAAGCAAGAAAAAAGTATAAACAAACTCAAAGGGAGAGAATGGTTCATAATCAATTATGTATGCATTAATAAACACTATTACCAAAGAAAACAATTCCATCAAAGAATCTATAAATCTGTTTTCTTTGAACACGTCCCTTGTCTTTTTGAAATTAAAGATGTCTTTAATTTCCACACTAGAAAGTCCTTTGATTAAAGCTAAACCTATCAAGTACACACCAAAAGACATCTCAAAGGAAAAACTCAACATCTGTGTGATTACACAATAAATCAAAGTGAATAAGAATAAATACATTTTATTACTCTCCTTAACCTCTAAGTATTCCACCCCAATAGAAGGAAATATCATGTATGCGTTACCCCAAAAAACAAATAGGAGTGGTACGTATGTTTAAAAAATTTCTAGTAGTGTTATGTGTGCTTACTATTACATTTGGTTTCTCTTCTCCAATGATTAGTCATGCCAGTCAAGGTAATAATGAGACCCCTCCAGTCAGTGTAGATAAAAAACAATTGGAATTAGCAGAGAAACTATCTAATTACTTCGAATTAGATAAGGATGGAAATATTCATTTTACAGCTGATAAAGAAACCCTTATGGAAATGGGAATTTCAGAACACGACAGTCTACTAATGACTTCAATGAAATCAGAAGAATTTAGCTTTGAAGAGAATGAGAAAAAAGGTGACATGCAGACTTTAGGTTTTGTAGGTTTACACCTCAAATTAGGACCGAAAGTTAGAAGCATGAATGCCATAGTAGCAGGTGGATTTGCAGCCGGATATATCGGTTGGTACACAAGTCGAATTGCTGCTGCCGGACCATGGGGTGCTGGAGCAGCTGCGGCTATTACTGCTGGAACTTCTGGTGCTGTTGCATGGGCAGTTAAAAACAAATATAAGAAAGTTGATGTAGGCGTAAATATTATGTTTGTTAATTTAGCATATACTGTAAAAATACCTTAAAAATAACTGTTAAGCAACAATAAATAAAATAAGCAGGCTCCAGTAAGAGCCTGCTTACTCTTAATATAAGACTTCAACACAAAATTTTTGGAATTCCTGAAAATATTTTGGTTCTGCATTAATTAGTGGTAAGCGTATAGAAAGTGTTGCAGCGTGCAGACGATCGGTAAGCCCTCACATTCTTCTCCTAGTAAAACAACCCTTTTTACATAAAAAAGAAGCCATTAACGGCTTCTTATGTTGATTTTCACTTTTCCACTATTTTATATCCGAAATCTATAAGGCACAGTTGAAAACCTCTCTGGAATGAATTTTTATCATCTTTATCTAACATACCATCCTTGTATGTTTCAATAAAGATTATAGCGCGCGACTATTCCATTTCGGGTATGCCGGCGTGTACCGGTACTAATTTATATTCCATAATACGATTTTCTCCTTGATCCTCGACTTCAAAATACCCTTTTTATAAAGCTATTTCAATTACGGCCACATCTTCACCATTGGACTTTGTTATGAAAGAAACCTCTTCTTCTGGAATTCCCACATTTATTAAAAATGACTGAAAAGCGTGGCTGCCTTCGCCGTTATAATTACTGGCTAAACCTTGGTCAATAAATAATTTATAGGCAACAGTCTCCACATACGTATAATATCTCACTTTTTGACCATTTCTAAAATGCGTAATACGTGTGACCTTTCCTAATGTCGGCAACAATGCTAAAGCAAAGTCTAAAGTCGGTTGGCTACTCTGTTCCTGAATAATGATTGTTGCTTCTTCCTTTTGAAATGGTGGTTTAAATTCTGTATGCTGCTCTAAATATTGTTCTTTAATAGTTGCCATGTCTAAATCCTCCTTTAAGTTTCATGTTAAAATAACGAATTTCAGTTTTTTGTTGTGTGGAGAGAATGCGAACAAAACAGCTGCCCTGGAAGATCCAAAATGAGCTAAAACACGAATGAAAAAGTGTGGCCAACTATACAAGCGAAACGATTTCACGAATATTGTCTTTTATCTCGTTTAAATCAGATTAAATCCTTTTAAAGTGTATAAGTTTGCCTGTTCAAGTGACTGATTAAAATTGATTGGGCTATCATAATGATTATACTGCATCAACAGTAGGAGTTATTGCAGCGTGTTCTACAGAATGAGGTATATACTCGCATACCTGAACACGAGTAGCTTGATTGATTCTATGATGAGTTGAACCATAAGAACGGCAAACTAGCGGACGAGAATCGTAAACTGAACATAATTTTGTTTCTGGATCAAGTAGTGGACAAGGAAAGCTATTCAGTCTAACTGTCATGTGCTTCTTCATTTGTTCAGCAAGTATTGTGCCATCGTCTTTCGGTTTATATATCTCTAAATTTCTCCAGGTGTCAGGTCTTTCATTTTTAATTGTTTCACACTGATCCAAAGCAGTATCATATATTTTTTCTACTCGATCTTTGCTCCAAGTCTTCAACTCATGCATAATAAATTCAAACTCAATTTCAGTTATAGAAAAATCCTCATAGTAGCAGTTATAACACCCCTCTTGACATTGAGGAATATTACCTGTTGATTTTTGATAATCTTCTATTTTTCGTTCGTACTTTTTTTGTGTTTCGATAAGCCGTGCAGCCCTTGATTCAGGATGAATGTCCTTATGATACTTTTTATATTTCTTACCGCTACCACAGAAACACGGGTCATTTCTTGAGATTGCCTTAACCATTTGCCTTTCCCCCTCTAACAACAGGATCAACCCATTAATTTCCTAAACAATTTATCATAGATTACTAAGCCAGTACGAAGCAAAAAATACCATCTTGCGCCTGCAAGACGGTCAGTAACCTTTCCATATGTCACTCTTCCAAGGCCGATATTTCATATAATAGAATGCTTGCCCCTTCTCGACTTAACACAATACCTCAAGATAAAGTCATGTTTTAATCAGGCTCATCACCCTTTTCGGGTGCCTTTTTTATGATATACTGTCATAAACAGCCAGATCGTCTCATATGCATTGGAGTACCTTGTCCCTAATTCGTACAAAGGAGGAAACAATGGCAGACAAAAAAGTTCATTATAAGAAGGTTGCCGCTTCAGAGGATTTTCGAAAACCTCTCGAGGAAAAACGCAGATTTATCGTACCGATGACGATTTTCTTTTTTCTCTTTTACTTTTCACTTCCGGTTGCTACATCCTACTTCACCTTTTTGAACAAGCCGGCAATTGGCGCGATCTCATGGGCTTGGTTATTCGCCCTCACACAATTTGTGATGACTTGGGTATTATGTGGACTTTATGCGAGGAAAGCAGCTCAGTTCGACAAATATGTAAGCGCTTTAAAAATTGAATCGAGAGGTGATGACGAATGAGCATGACCGCTTTTATTTTATTCATAGCGATCGTAGGGCTCACATTGGTCATCACGTATTTTGCTGCGAAAAAAACGAGCAATGCGAGCGATTTTTACACAGCAGGTGGAGGTCTGACTGGATTTCAGAACGGACTTGCCATCGCTGGGGACTATATGTCTGCCGCATCATTTTTAGGAATCGCTGGAATGATCGCGTTAAATGGATTTGATGGCTTTTTCTATAGCATTGGCTTTCTAGTAGCGTATCTTGTCGTACTTTACGTTGTAGCCGAACCGCTTCGAAATCTAGGGAAATATACGATGGCCGATATGATTGCTGCACGATTTAAGCGTCCTGCCATTCGAGGAGTTGCTGCGTTTAACACAATCACAGTCTCTACTTTTTATATGATTGCACAGCTTGTTGGGGCAGGTGCATTAATCAAGCTGCTTCTTGGCATTGATTACTGGATTGCGGTACTGATCGTAGGTGTCTTGATGACCATTTATGTCGTGTTTGGTGGCATGATCGCAACCAGCTGGGTACAGATTACAAAGGCTGTACTTCTCATGCTTGGGACACTGATTATTTCACTGCTTGTATTTGCAAAGTTTGATTTTAGCCTGCTGAAGATGTTTGAGGAGATGAAAACAGCGACCCCGCTCGGTGGGGCATTTCTTCACCCGGGAAATAAATATGATGTGCCTTTAGAGACCCTGTCTTTGAACCTTGCTCTAGTGCTTGGGACAGCAGGTTTGCCGCACATTTTGATCCGGTTTTATACGGTGAAGGATGCCATTTCTGCGCGTAAATCTGTTCTATCCGCTACGTGGATCATCGGTATTTTTTATCTAATGACAGTTTTCCTTGGCTTCGGTGCTGCTGCCTTTGTTGGAACAGAAGCGATCACAGCAGCAGATGCAGCAGGAAATATGGCCGCTCCACTGCTTGCCCAAGCCCTTGGAGGAGATTTGTTATTTGCCTTTGTTTCCGCTATTGCCTTTGCGACCATTTTGGCAGTGGTAACTGGTCTCGTCCTATCCGCCGCGTCTGCCTTTGCGCATGACTTTTATAGTCAGATCATCCGCAAAGGGAAAGCGAGTGAACGGGAACAGGTAAAAGCGGCACGCTTTGCTTCCATCGGCGTGGCCATTCTTTCTATCATTCTCGCATTATTTGCCCAATCGTTAAACGTTGCTTTCCTTGTGTCACTTGCCTTCGCAGTGGCAGCAAGTGCAAATTTACCATTGATTATCTTCACTGTCTTTTGGAAACGATTTAATTCTACAGGTGCCATTGCAGGGAGCTTAGTAGGACTGCTGAGCGCACTGATTATCGTCTCGCTCAGCCCAAGCGTCTGGGACCCATCGGGAGCAGCCATCTTTACAGGAGATCCGCTCATCCCGCTGTCGAACCCTGGAATTATCTCGATCCCACTCGGATTTCTTGCCGCTTACTTAGGCACGATCTTCTCCTCTGAAAAAGCAGATGAAGACACCTTTACGGAAATACAAGTAAAGGCACATACAGGGATGCATATGGATACTGATTCTTAAGGAAAAGCCGGCTGATGAGCCGGCTTTTTTTGTGTTCTTCTTTTCCTTAGTAAGGTATAAATTGACCCTTCAACTTATTTTTATACTTTTCTAACCTGGCCAATTTTCTACACGTGATAAGAGAGCATAAGGTGACGATGATCAACAAAATTTCATGCACTTCTCCTCTATTATCAATCACTTTCTTCATGCTTATCCCCCCGTTATAGATCTATTTCTCCTACACCACATCACTCATATGTTATCATGATATACACATACTGGAAATCAATTCACACGTTGAGGAACTCATATTTGTACAATGAAAAAGCTGCAAGAAAGAAGTGACATTACTGATGCGTCAGATATATTCTGCCAAGTTATTATTTGAATCCATCTCATCACCAAGCAGTATGCCCGATAAAATATTTGAAGAACGGATCATTTTGGTGCGTGCAAAAAACCATCGTAAAGTAAAAGATATCATCCAAAAGAGCTTTCTAGAAGAAACCTTTGATAATGCGGCAGGTGGACAAACGACCAAAAAATTAGCAGCTATATTAGATGTCTTTGAGCTTGTAGATGACTTAGATCAAGAACCACTGCATTTAAGTGAAGTGTACAGCCGCCACCTTATTTTTGATAAAGAAACTTCGGTGAAAGAAGCCATCGAGGCTTATTCTTTAGACAAATAAAAGAAGCCGGCAGGTGAGCCGGCTTTCAGATTGTTGACAAAGGGCTAAAATGATCTTGATTTTAGCCCTTTGTCTTCTTTTCAGCGTGATAGAAAACCTTTGCATTCTAGGAAGGACGAGCACCGGAACAGAGCGAATTTGACATTCGTGAGTACCGGCGCGCAGGACTGACACCGAATGCGAGGGTTTGTCTACACGCTGGAAGCCGGCTTTTTAATAGCGCTGAAATAACTCTGGATTTTTCGGAACGTTTTCTAAATAAATGATTTTTCCTTTGTCGTCCAGTTCTGCAATATCAATTCCTTCTGCTGTATAAACACGACCATCCGAAAGTTTTCCACAAACGGCCCAGTTCGTTTCATACTTTCCGTCTTCTCTTTTTTTCCATCCATCCCACATATGCTTGATGTCTTCATGCACGTGGAAAAATGTGTTTAAAAACTGTGTAAACGCTTGGATCCCAGGCTTCTCTGCACCATTTAAGACAATCATGACATCGTCAGAAAACAATGCGAGCAATTCATCCATTTGTTCTTGCCCTTTTCCAGCTTCATCGTAGCGGCGAAAATACGTATCGAGCACTTCCATTGTTCATTCTCCTTTATTTACCTGTCATTTCGACAATAATCGAACAATTTGATTGTACACAATTGTTTCACACCTGTCTATTTTCCCCGAAATCAGAAAAGACATGAATTGAGTCAATCCATGTCTCCTCCAGATTAAAGAGATACTTTTTCTGATGCAACAAGTGCTTTCAATTCTTCTGCTGCTTTTTTAGGATCAGCGCTCTGGCTAATGGCGCTGATGATGCTAATACCATCTGCCCCTGCTTGTATGACTGGTGCTGCATTGCCATATGTGATGCCCCCGATGCCAACAATCGGAATATGAAGACCATGATGACGCACTTCCGTGATCAATGATACTCCTTGGACACTGCGTGTATCCTTTTTCGTTTCTGTTGGATAAACTGGGCCCATGCCGACATAATCTGCGCCGTCCTTCATGGCTTGTTTTACTTCATCTAGGTTATGCGTAGACACACCTAATATTTTATTCCCTATTTTTTGTCTGACGTCTTCTGCATTTGTATCTTCCTGGCCAACATGAACGCCATCTGCATCAAGATCTATCGCTAGCTGCACATCATCATTTACAATAAACGGAACATTCGCTTCTTGGCAAAGTACTTGAAGTTGGCGAGCCAATTGTTTCTTCTCTTCTCCTTGCAAGGCTCCCTCACCCTTTTCTCGAAATTGAAACATGGTGATCCCGCCTTGAATCGCCTCTTTCAAAACATCAAGCGGTTGCCGGCTTGTATTCACTGTTCCCATAATAAAATAAACCGATAATTGCTGTTTGATTTGCTGTTGATCAGCCTTTGTCATGTGACATTCCCCCTATTTTCCCTAGCGTTAACACATCATCGCCAGTTGTGTGTGAGAGTGCATTGAGCAATTCCATTTGAAACGTACCTGGCCCTTTATTCTGGGTGTACTGAGCTGCCTTTTCAGCTGCGACACCATAAAACAATAGAGCAGCTGCCGACGCGTGAAGCGGCCTTTCACCTGCTGCACAAAATGCCCCGATGACAGACGTCAGTAAACAGCCGGTCCCCGTCACCTTGGTGAGCCATTCATGTCCATTATGAATAGACAACACGTCCTCTCCATCTGACACTACATCGACTTTCCCAGTGATCACCACAACGGTCTGAAGTGTCCTCGCCGCTTGTTTGACTAGTGCCGATACATCTCCGTTCGTTGCTTTCGCATCCACGCCTTTTGACTCCCAGCCATCCACTTCAAGTAAATGAGCAATTTCTGCAGCGTTCCCTCTGACAACTGTCATGTTCACTTGCTCTAACAGCTGTTTTGCCGCTTTCATTCGAAACGCTGTCGCACCAACGCCGACAGGATCTAATAGAACAGGTATCCCTTTTTTATTGGCAGATTGTCCAGCCAGAATCATGGCCTCCACCGTCTCCTTGGTCAGTGTGCCAATATTCAGCACAAGCGCATCGGCTAATTGCGCCATTTCAGCCACTTCTTCTTTGGCATTTGCCATGACTGGCGAAGCGCCTAAAGCAAGAAGACCATTCGCTGTAAAGTTCGTCACGACTTGGTTCGTGATATTATGGACGAGTGGATTTTCCGCTCGAACCTTTTCCAATAAATGAGATGCGTCACTTGTTTTCATCCATATCATCCTTCCTTTTACTCTGCTCCCCACACATAGGATTTCGTATGCTTTAACCATTCTCTTGCCGCAAACGACAAATAGCGATCCTTTCGCCAAATGACTCCTAAATGCCACGGGATCGACGTGTTTAAGGAAATGACTTTCACCTTTTCAGGATCAAGATCACGGCAGATCCGCTCAGGCAGAAGGCCAATCCCCAAGTTCTCGGCTACCATCTCACTAATGAAATCCCATTGAGACGTTTCATAAATGACATTGGGCCGGAAGCCCGCATTCATACATTCATTCAATATCCGGCTATGCAGAACAAAGTCTTCTCGAAAGAAAATAAAGGACTCTTCCTTTAAATCAGCTAAATCAACCTTATCTCGACCTGCCATCGGATGTGATGGATGCGTCACGAGCTTCATGTCCTCTTTAATAATGGTGTACGTATGAAAGATTTTATCATTTGCAGGCAGAACAATGACACCAATATCTAACGAACCATCCTCGACCCCTTCCTCTACTTTAATAGAGCCGTGCTCCACTAGTTGAAATGTGACATCTGGATACTGCTGGCGGAATTCTCCCATGACATTCGGGAAAAAACTCGATCCAATCATCGGCGGCAGCCCGATGCGAATATGTCCCTTTTTGACATTCATTAAATCATTTAGCTCGCTCGTTAAATTTTGAAATGATTGTGTGATTTCACTCGCCTGGGTATACATCGTTTGTCCAGCATCTGTCATTTCAACCTGTCTGCCATTTCGATAAAACAACTGCACCCCCAGCTCATCCTCGAGATTTTTGACCATCTTGGAAATGGTAGGCTGCGACACATAAAGAGATTGTGATGCTTTTGTGAAGCTTTTTAACCTCGCCACTTCTAAGAAATATGTTAAATGTCTAATGTCCACATGACTCACCCTTCCTATAGACAAAAGGAATACTAATTATTCGATATATGTATTTTACCTATAACTGAACGTGCTGTACACTTTAAAGTAAGCTAATCAATTGGAACGTTGTCATGTTTTTGTGAAACAGTGAACAAATTATATAGAAAAAGGAGTGAACAGAAAGTGAAATTGCTCAAAACGCCGCTGATTGCTGTCCTTCAGATTATGGCTTTGTTTGTTTTTGCGAAATTGATGAATGTGCTCGCGGCCTTTTTGCATTTAAGAATTCCGGGCACGATTTTAGGCATTCTGGTCATTTTCTTATTACTTCATTTTAAAATTATTCAATTAAAATGGATTGAACTTGGTGCCGTATGGCTGCTCGGCGAACTGCTGCTATTCTTTATCCCATCGGCCGTTGGTGTCATTGATTATGGAACATTGCTTTCTCAATCTGGTACAAGCATTGTCCTTGTCGTCTTACTGAGTACCTTCGTCGTCATGCTCTCGACTGGTATCATGACGCAAATGATTGCGAAAAGAAAGGAGCGAAAAAAGCTATGTTAGTTGGCGCACTATTTCTGATCTTAACAGTTCTTTTATATCTCGGATCAAAAGCGGTGTATAAACGACACCCGAAGGTCTATGTCTCCCCATTACTTGTGACACCGCTTGTCCTTGTCGTCTTTCTGTTAATCGTCAATATTCCTTACGACGCATACAATCAAGGCGGGAAATGGCTCACGAATATGCTTCAGCCTGCGACTGTTGCTTTCGCCATTCCCCTCTATAAGTATTTTCACATTCTGAAGAAGCATGCAGTGGAAATTATTTTGAATGTGGCTTGCGGTTCTGTCATTGCGATTCTATCTACGGCATTTATCGCGAAGTTGTTTCATTTGGATACAGGCCTTATTGAAAGTCTTGTCCCAAGGTCGGTCACAACACCAGTGGCGATGAGTGTGTCAGAAATGATTGGCGGGATGCCGTCCGTTACGGCAGTATTCGTCATTTTAACCGCACTGTTTGGGTCAATCATCGGTCCAATGATCATTCGTTATTTCCGTATTGATAATGACATTGCCATGGGCGTACTGCTTGGTACAGGTGCACACGGGGCAGGAACATCGAAGGCATTTGAAATGAGCTCCGTCTCAGGGACGATCTCAAGTGTGTCGATGATTCTTTCAGCCATCATTACTTTATGTGCAGCGCCTATCCTCATGTCGTTTGCCTTATAAAAAAAGCCATTTCCCTTTATCGGAAAATGGCTTTTTTTTATGCTTGTATGAAGACAACCTTTAAATAATTTCCTTCAGGATAATTCTTCGTCGTACGGAAATCCTCAGGAAGTGTATATTCTTCAAGGATACGGTAGGTTTGCCCTGATTCTTTAAAGGCCTGCGCAATAAATCCTTTGAATTTCTTCATACCAAATGCACTGCTATTCGTTGATGCCACAATGACGCCGTTCTCAGCTGTGATTTGGATGGCTTCTTTTAATAGCTTCTTATAATCCTTCGCCGCACTAAATGTGTGCTTTTTCGTGCGTGCAAAGGAAGGCGGGTCTAAGATGACAAGATCATAGGTCCATCCTTTTTTCGCAGCAAACGGAAAGTACTTAAAGACGTCCATGACTTTCATATCCTGCCCGTCCACATCTATATCGTTGACTTCAAACTGTTCAGATGTTTTTTTCAAACTGCGGTTTGCGACATCTACACTTGTCGTCCGGCTCGCTCCGCCAAGTGCTGCTGCTACGGAGAAAGCGCCTGTGTAAGAAAATGTATTGAGCACGGTCTTTCCTTTTGCATAACGATCTCGAATTGCTTTTCTCACATGACGTTGATCAAGAAAAATGCCTGTCATCGCACCATCATTTAAGTAAACCGCTATGTTCATGCCATTTTCTTTCACGATGAGAGGGAATTCACCTTTCTCTCCCTTTACAAAATCATCATCTTCTATATACTGTCCAGACGTATCAAATCGTTTCTTTTCATAAATGCCTTTATAGTCTGGATATACATGCTCAAGTGCAGCCAATACTTCCGCCTTGAATGTATACACTCCTTCGCTATACCACTGGATGAGATAGAAACCGTCATAATGATCAATCGTGAACCCGCCAATGCCATCTCCCTCTCCGTTGAACACACGGAAAGCAGTCGTCTGTGCATCACGAAATAAATGCGTTCTGCTTTTCTCTGCCTGCTCAAGCTTGGAGACAAAAAAGGCGTGGTCTATTTTTTCGTTAGCATCAAAAGTAAGTACCCAGCCGATCCCTTTATTTTGCACACCATAATATCCTTTTCCCAAAAAGGCGCCTCGCTCATCCACCCATTCAATCAGCTCGCCTTCTTTCACACCGTTTACATGTGATACAGCATCTTTAGAAATGAGCGGATATCCCTTTTTCACTTGTTCTGCAAATGTTTGTTTTAATGAGATTTTTTTCATTCGTGTCATCCTTATCCTAAATTGACTCTCTCTATCCTATCATAATGAATGTATACGTTACTTCTATTATGATAAGATGAGGAGAAAAATATCAACACACCATAGAGGAGGCTCTTTTTTTGACGACATTACGATTAGATCATACAGGTATTATGGTTTCAAATATTGATACGTCCATTGATTTTTATGAAAAAGTCGTGGGCATGAAATTAAAGGATCGCATCACTCATACAAACGGAATCATTGAGCTTGCATTTCTCGGCTTTAAAGATGAGGCAGAAACGGAAATTGAGCTCATCCAAGGGTACAGCAGCGATCTGCCATCTGAAGGAAAGGTTCACCATCTTGCCTTTACAACTGACAATATTCATGCTGAATTCAATCGTATTAAAAAGCTGCAAATCGAATTAATTGATGAAGAAATTACGACGTTACCAAATGGATACTGCTACTTCTTTTTCAGAGGGCCAGACCAAGAATGGATCGAATTCTTCCAGCGCTAATATTTCCTAGGAAATGGGACCGGCTATGCCCCATAAAAGAAAAAGAGTAAGAGCATCCATATGCCCTTACTCTTTTTTTTATAACACCTTACTAAGAAATGATTTTGTACGCTCATGCTGCGGGTTTCCAAAGAGAGCCTCCGGTTTGTCTTCCTCGACAATATATCCGCCATCCATAAAGATCACGCGGTCTCCTACCTCTCTCGCAAAGCCCATTTCATGTGTGACCACAATCATTGTCATGCCTTCGACGGCTAATTGTTTCATAACTGCTAATACATCCCCGACAACTTCAGGGTCAAGAGCAGATGTCGGTTCATCGAATAATAACACTTTCGGGTCCATTGCCAAGGCTCTTGCGATGGCGACACGCTGTTTTTGTCCACCAGATAATTGGTTAGGGTAGCTTTTGGCTTTGTCTTTTAAGCCAACCTTTTCAAGCAGGTCCATCGCTTTATCGACTGCCGCCTTTTTGTCGGCACCTTTTACCTTCATCGGTGCGATCGTGATGTTTTCTAAGACGGTTTTATGAGGAAATAAATTAAAGTGCTGAAACACCATCCCCACTTCTTGACGTACTTTATTGATATTCACCTTTGGATCTGTAATCGTATGTCCGTGGACAACGACTTCACCAGCTGTAATATCTTCTAATTTATTGAGACATCTTAGAAACGTGCTTTTACCTGATCCAGAAGGACCAATCACACACACTACTTCCTTTTCTTCGATGACTGCATTAATATCCTTTAACACTTCGTGATCGCCAAAGGATTTCTTTAAATTTTTCACCGTAATCATACTCATTTGATATCAAATCTCCTTTCTGCGTAGCTAGCCAGTAGAGAAAGTAAATAAATGATCACGAAATAAATGATACCGACAATGAGCCAGACATTCAAAGGATCAAATGTTGCCGATGCCTGTACTTGTCCCCGCTGCATAATATCGGCAATTCCGATAATTGATAAGAGAGACGTGTCCTTCAAGCTGATGATGGCTTGGTTTGTAATGGCTGGAAGCATGCGGCGAAATGCCTGCGGAAGGACGATAAAGCGCATGTTTTGTCCCCCTGTAAAACCTAAGGAACGTGCAGCTTCTGTTTGTCCTTTATCAATAGACTGAATCCCAGCACGAATAATTTCTGAGAAATAAGCCCCTGCATTAATCGCTACTGTAATAATCCCTGCCGGCACTCGATCAAGCGATATGAATTCAAGTGTATTCAAACCAAAGTAAATGAAGAATAGCTGTACGATAAATGGTGTGCCTCGGATGGCATTGACAAAGACGAGTGCGATGAAATTTAAGATTTTAAAAGGTGACAGACGGAATAATGCCACTATTAAACCGATGATAAATCCTAAAATGATAGCAACAACAAAGATATATAAAGTGGTTTGCAAACCATCCATTAAATACGGAAATGCATTAATAATCGTCTCCATGTTTCTCCCTCCCTAATTCACATACGGCGCATCATAAAGAAAGCGCGCTCGAAGCGCGCCTCGCTTGTGTTATGACTTCAAATATTTATCGATAATTTTGTCATATTCACCGTTTTTCTTTAGGTTCTCTAGACCTTTATTGATCTTTTTCAATAGGTCTTGGTTTTTCCCCTTCATCACAGAGATACCATACTGGTCTCCATTCAATCGGTCTCCAACTGTTTTCAATTTTAAATCTTGTTGTGCAATTGCATACGTAATGACAGGATAATCCTCTATTAAGGCATCTGCATTTCCGTTTGAAACTTCTTGGAACATCGATGGGCTGTCATTAAATTGAACCACTTCATACCCATATTTATCTGCGTTATCTGATGCAAATTTTGCACCCGTCGTCCCATTTTTAACAGCTAGCTTTTTCCCCTTTAAATCATCAATTGATTTGATACTGCTGTCCTTCTTCACAACAACTGTCAATCCAGCGTCGAAATACGGATCTGAGAAATCCACCTTCTTCTTACGCTCATCTGTAATACTCATCCCGCCCATCCCTACATCAAGCTGGCCTGCCTGCATTGCTGGAATAATGCCTGAGAAGTCCATAGCTTCAAGTTTCACTTTGAAGTCTTGGTCTTTCGCGATGGCGTTAATTAGATCTACGTCTATCCCTTCATAATTACCGCCCTTTTCAAATTCAAACGGCGGATATGTTGTATCTATCCCTATTTTATATGTGCCTTTGCCTTCTCCCGAACCGCTGTCCGATTTTGATCCACAGGCTGCCATGACGAGCACAACAATGAGTCCCATGATCAGTAACATCGATTTTTTCATAAAACACGACCCCCTATTGTCAGTTTTGTCTAAATATTCGCAATACCAATAATACTATACCACGCTAAAGCTATAGTGTGTGATACTTTTTATCAATACCAAAGATCCATACAATACTAGATCAATAGTCTCTTTAAATTTTACTTTTTTGCGAATAACTCATTTTATTCTAAAAGAAGAGCGATTCACAATCATAATGTGAGATAACCTTACAAAAAACGAGAGATCACCTTGAAAACCACCGTTTTTTCTAACATACGAAAACAGATGCTTGAATGACCTTCTTCTCTCTATTGATATCGTAATATATTTTTTCTAAAACCCTCTTTTTACCTAAAAATATGTAAGCGTATACAAAAAAGCACCTGATCCCTATTTCTTTCACAATTGGTTGAATTTACATCAAAAAACATGTTTTACAAATTGCGAGAGAGCGCTTAAAATATAAGAAGATACTGAATATGGAAAGTGAATTCAGATGAACGGAAATCGAACGAGATGGAGAGATGAAGAAAGGAGGATATAAATTGGCAGAAACAGGTGTTTTGTCGTCCGTTGATGTAGCGAATATGTTAAATGACTGGTATGTCATGATGAAAAAAAGAGAAATACAAGGTGCGATCCAGCTAAAAGAAGAGATTCTTCAAGCGTTTGATCGCATGGAAGAGAATCAAGACGTCTTACTTTACTATCAATTGCTAGAGTACCGTTTTAAAGATCTCATTGAAGATACAGTTTCGTTGGATCATAGTCTTTTTGTTGATGAAAATGCAATCCGTACAGATGACATGCTCAGCTACTATTTCTATTTCTTTAAAGGGATGTATGAAATGCGCAGAGGCAATCAGGATACGGCATTTCACCTTTTAAAATTGGCAGAGGATAAATTAGATCTCGTTCACGATGACATTGAAAAAGCAGAATTTCATTATAAAACAGGGTGTCTTTACTATAATATAAGATCCACGCTCCTCTCCATACACCACTTGAAAATGGCTTCATCTATTTATGACGCAGATCCATGTTATGTGAAAAAATCAATCAGCTGTCAAATGATGCTCGCTTTGAATTATGCTGATCAATCAAAATATGATGAGGCAGAGTCATTATTTGAAGAAGTGATTCATTCACTAGAACAAATGGAAGACCCAGATTTACTTGGTCATGCGTATTGCAATGCAGCTTTTATTAAAAGTCTTAGAAATGAATACAGTGCAGCTGTGCCGCTCCTAGAAAAAGCTTTATTGATCGAGACATTTGAAACGTCTTCTCCAGGCGGCTTCTTACTAGCCATGTATGCCTACACAAAAGCACTATTCAAGCTGAAAAAGCCTGGTTTGTTCCACTATTATGTACAGCTTTCACTTCAAAAAGCAGAAACTTTAAAGCAACGAAATATTTCACTTAAATTATCTATTTTAGAAACACTTATGCTTCAGCCAGACAACATGATAGAGCAAATCAAGTCTTATTGTGATCAATTAGAATCTATGAATTTTCTTGTCGATCTTGAAGCCATCTGTCAGGATGCAGCTGCTTACTTAACGGATCTGGGACTTCATGAAGAATCCACTTATTTCTGGAACAAGGCGTTGTCCTTAAAAACTTGTTAAGAATATGGAGTGATGTATGATGAAAAAATGGCTTATCACAACTGCGATTTTGACACTCTTGATAACAGGTGTCTCCATTGGCGCTTCTATCCAAAAAAACAGCCAATCTGCACAATCTCAAGATATCATTCAAAAGAGAGACCGCGGCACCAATCCTTAAACATGAAAAGAGCAGCTGTGAATATCGCAGCTGCTCTTTTTTATGGGTTAATCAATTTCTCGTTTAATATTTTGCATTTTTTCATCTAAGTAATGGGCGATATCTGCCGCTTCCTTCAGTTCATCGGTTAGCTGATGAGGGACATCGTTTTGCAGTTTATAATAGATTTTATGTTCAAGGCTCGCCCAAAAATCCATCGCTATGGTCCGCACCTGAATCTCAACCTTCACATGCTCCACCCGATTCGTTAAGTACACAGGGATCTCCACAATTAAATGAAGACTTCTGTAACCATTTGGTTTTGGATGTTGAATGTAATCCTTCACTTCAAGGATTTTCAGATCCTCTCTTTGCCTCAATACATCGATAATATTATAGATATCTTGAATAAAGGAGCAGATGATACGGACACCTGCGATATCATGGATATACTCCTTGGCACATTGTGTTGTGATGTCGCACCCTTTTCTTGCTAATTTATTTACAATGCTTTCAAAGGATTTGATCCTTGATTTTGTATGCTCTATTGGATTGTGGCCATGGATTAAATTATATTCCTGGCTGATGATTGAAAACTTCGTATCCATTTCATCTAATGCAAATTTATATACTAATAATTCATTTTTCCAGTCTTCCATGACGTTCTTCAAATCTTCTACATGAGTTGCTGACATATTCATTTCTATTTGTCATCTCCTTTTGGGAAACGGCGGCTGCACCGCTTTCCGTTTACTAGACGGAGACAGGACTCGAAAGGTTTTAAAAAATACGTCGTCAGCCTCGCTGTTTATAATATGTCAACGCCAGCGCAAGGGCGAGTACAGAGCCTTTCACAATATCCATCGCATAATAAGGGACAGACATCATCACAAGCCCATTTTGCAAAATTCCGATGAGCACAGCCCCAATAAACGTACCAAATGCATTTGGTTTTCCTGCTCCCATGACGGAAAAACCGATAAAAGCTGCCGCTACGCCATCCATTAAATATGGTGTGCCCGCATTTATTTCCGCTGTCATTACCCTTGATGCCAGCACAATACCGCCGATTGCCGCAAATAAAGCCGAAAGCAGATATGCCGCGATTTTATATTTATTCACATGAATACCGGACAATCGAGCCGCTTCCTTATTCCCTCCAATGATGTACATAAATCGTCCGTGCTTTGTGTAGGTCATGAAAACATGTGCAAATAGCACAATCACTGCCATTAAGAGAATGATATATGGCACCTTTCCGATTTTGCTGAAAAAGGCAGGAATTGTACCCGTTGAGAATGTACCGTCAGGCAGCACCATGTTTTCAGAAATGGTCGCCCCTTTCGTATACGTCTGAGCCAGCCCTTGAATGATAAACATCATGGCTAATGTCATGAGCATATCTGGAATTTTCATTTTGACAATCATCAAGGCATTAAGTAAACCAACAATAAGGGCAGCCGCTAGCGCAGAGAGGATCGCAATCAGCGGGTTTTGCGAAAACCACACAAACATAGAAATCACGATTGCATTCGATAACGTTGCGACTGATCCGACTGATAGATCAAAGCCGTTGACTGCCAAGGAGATGGTAAGGCCCACCGCAATAATGGTCACAATGGAGATAGACCGTAAAATATTGATGATATTCCCTGATTGCAAAAACGCTGGATTCGCTGCCGCAAATACCACAATCAATACAACAATGGTTAAGATCGTGCCATATCGATAAAAGAAATCAAATAGATGAAAGGATGGCCGCTGTTTTTTCGTTTGCTGCACAGGGGCTGGAATTTGTTGTTCACTCATGATTGTCCTCCTGTTGAATGATATAAAAGCTCTTCCTCAGTCGTTGGGGCAGTCATTTCCCGGGCAATGCTGCCATCATACAGCACATAGACTCGGTCTGCGATCCCTGCAATCTCCGACAGCTCACTTGACGCATAAATCACAGATTTCCCGCGGGCGGCAAGCTCTGTAATCAGCGTGAAAATATCTTTTTTCGCTCCAACATCAACACCTTTAGTCGGTTCATCAAAGAGATAGACATCCGCTTCAGCCAGCAGCCATTTTCCAATGGCAATCTTCTGTTGATTTCCACCGGATAGATGCTTCACCTTTGCTTCAAGAGATGGGGTTTTGACGCCAAGTCGTTTGACGATTTCGTCTGCTTCCCGCTTTTCCTTCGAACGATGTAAGAAGCTGAACACGCTTGAGAATGAACGAAGACTTGCGGCCGTTAAGTTCCACCCCACGCTCTCTTCCGTCAGAATCCCTTCCTTTCTCCGTTCTTCTGGCACAAGGGCCATTCCAGCTCTCACGGCTTGATGAGGCGATGCGATATGAACAGTTTGACCATGAAGCTGTACAGTCCCCGTCGTTTTTTCTGAGGCGCCGAAAAGGGCTTTACACAATTCCGTTTTTCCAGCACCGACAAGGCCTGCAATTCCGAGAATTTCACCCTTTTTCACATGAAGATGAATATTGCGTAATTTATGCTGGTCGTTTAGCTGCTTCACTTCAAGGGCAATAGGTGCATCCTTCAACGGTGTACGAGGCGGGAATTGCTCCTCTAATGGCGCACCCAGCATTTCTTCAATGATCTGCTGCGGATCTGTATTTTGAACAAGATGAGCTGCGACATCGGTTCCATTTCGCATCACTGTCAGTTCATCACAAATGGTGAAAATTTCAGGCATACGATGAGAGATAAACACAATGCCCGTTCCATTCTGTTTCAGCCGGTCAATCATTGAAAATAACTTGTTTGTTTCTGTATGACTTAGCGGGGCCGTTGGTTCATCTAAAATTAAAATGCTACATTTAATTGAAACGGCCTTGGCGATGAGCACCATCTGTTTTTCCGCAAGGGTTAGATCACTCACAAGGCGTTTTGTGGAGATGTCGATGTCCAGTTCTTTTAATCGTTGAGCTGCCTTACGGTGCAGCTCTTTCCAGTCGACAAATGTTTTTTTCTCAATCTGATGTATCATCATATTCTCACCAACACTTAAGTAGGGAACGAGAGCTGTGTCCACTTCTTGATGAACCGTCTGCACACCATATGAGGCCGCATCCTTTGGGGTTTGAATCGATGCCGCCTGACCATTGATTTGGATGCTTCCTTCATAGTGCGAATGAGCGCCAGAAAGAACTTTCATTAACGTGGACTTCCCAGCACCATTCGCTCCAATCAGTGCATGAACTGTCCCTTTTTTTAATGTGAAATTCACTTGATCTAACGCTTTTACTCCTGGGAATTCAATCGAAATATGTTTCATACAAACTAGCGGCGAAGTCATAGATGTCCTCCTTCTCATGATCATCATCTGAAAAACGAAACACCCTCTATAGAAGAGAGTGCACGGCGTTTATTTTGAATAATGCTTCTTCAAGGTCTTCATCCAATCTTCTTCAAAGGCAGTCGATGAACCGAACCCCTTCACTTCGTCTGCAAGATTGACCATATTGATGGCCTTTCCTGATTGTTGAAGCTGTTTTTGTGAGATGAGAGAGGCCTCAAGGTCATAGGAAGACGGGGTTTTCTCACCCGCTATTTTCTTCGCAAGAATTCTCACGTCAACTGCGCCAATGAGCTTCGGATCAACCGCTGCTGTGTACTTCCATGGACTGTCTTTTGCTGTCATTTCTTGAAGATCAGCATTTGACACATCAATCCCATAAATCTTCACTTCTGTTCTTCCTGCTTCCTTTAGCGCTCTTGCTGCGCCAATGGCAAAGGCATCCCACGTGGCAAAAATAGCATCAAGTTTACCCTTTGGATATTTATTCAGCATCGCTGCCACAGCATTTTGTGTTTGAACAGACGTATCAGAGGAGGCAATACCAAAGCGGTCAAGTTCCTTGATCCCTGAATGTTGTTTGAGCGTTTCTTGATAGACCTTATTCCGTCTCACCATTGGCGGGAATCCATCTACCCAGAGGTACGCAATATTTGCTTTTCCTTTAAAATCAGACACGAGTGCGTCTAGTGATTTTTTCGCTAATTGTTCGTCATCTTGAGACGTCACTGTGACTCCTTTGATGTCCTTCAGCTTAGGATTTGAATCGAACGCTACGACCGGAATGCCCTTCGCCGTAATCTTTTTCACGTCAGCGACGGTCGTCTCGTCATCCCCATGAGAGATGATAAAACCATCATAATTTTCTTCCAGCGCCTGAGAGATCGCGTCATGGAACTTCGCTGTATCTCCATTTGCGGTGTAGACATCTACCGTAAAGCCAAGCGCTTCACCTTCTGCCTTCGTCCCAGCTAAAAACTGTGCTGTATGATCATCTCCTCCGATTTTACGGATGACTTTAATTTTGGCTCCCTGTCCCTTTGCAAATCGCTTCGGTACATTGTCAAAGGAGACCTTTTCGTTCGTATTTGCCTTTGAGCCTGCACTTGATCCAGTGCCGCAGCCTGTTAATAGGACGGTCAATACTGTTAATAATATAAGACAAGATGTAAAATACTTACGCTTCATTGCTGTTCCTCCTCAAGTTGTTTTTATTTTTCACATCGGAAAACTAGGTAAAAATGTGGAGAAACGCCAGTAAACTGTTCTCCCATTTGAAAAAGAGACGAAAAAAAGCCTCTCTTGGAAAGAGAGGCTTGATCACCGTTGCATGAAACATGTATCGGGAATTCTTCCTCTCTTATCTGTCAAAGCTGTCACAGCTTTGCAGGAATTAGCACCAATTTCTATAGTAGAAACGGTTGCCGGGCGTCATAGGGCCAGTCCCTCTGCCTCTCTTGATAAGAGATCCGTTATGAAATTTTATTTTCGTTGAAATGTCTTCTTTACTTTAATGTGATGTCACATCAACGTCAATGATTTTTTTGAAAATTTAAAACAATGAGTTTGTGGCTCAGACATACTTAACTTCCGATGATTTTCTTAGCAGGTGATGATTTCTTCAGGCGAAAATCATATTTTTTCTCACTCACAAATTGTGGATTGAGGTGTGCTGATCCTTTATCTTGGCCGCTTTTAGAGAGATACGTTTTGTAACCTTCTATCCATTTCCCGCGCCATACCCACTGTGATGCTTTCGCACCTTTGCGGTCGTCATACACGTTCTTCTGGAAGGTATTCTTTTGATTTACTCCATAAAGATTCACGACTAAGTAATGCGAGGTACTCGCTGTCATGATATTGTTCGTGATTCGATTGTTCACGGCTTGATATTGCATCAACAATTGACCGCCTTCTAAGCCGGCTGTGTCATTTTTGTATAAAATATTATGTGAGATCGTCGTATTTGTTGTTCCGCCTCGCTTTTTATCATAACCGCCAATTGAAATGCCTGTATAACGGTTCAAATACACTTGATTGTGTTCAATGCGAATACGATCTGCCATTTTTCCTTTATGTTCACTTGTGACTTCAATCCCTAGGTCATTATGATGTGTGATGTTATGATCAATCACAATGTCCTTCCCGCCATCCACATAAATTCCACCAGCGGAGATGTCTTTGCCATAGGCTGGATTTCCTACACTCGTAATCTCATACACTTTGTTTCTAGATACAACACCATTTCTGACTTGATCGTACTTTTTAGAAGGTGCTACGTTCTCAAAACCAATTAAATCAATGCCTATATTATCAGTGTGGCGGACGGTGTTATGTGTCACACGGAACTTTTTGACGTTCCCATTGAGCACAAGCGCTTCACTGAAGCCCAGCTTTAATTTTTCAACAGTATTCCCCTTGATTTCAATGTCTTCAATGGCCGCAGGAGCTTTTGTTCCATAGACCGCAATACCGTGCGCATTCCCATTTTTGTGTGTCGTCTGAATGTCATACACTCGGTTGTTGAGAAGTTTGACGCCTTTCCCGCTTCCTTTGATGAAAATACCGACTGGGGTCAGATCTTCCTTATTCGTCTTGAGATGTCCCACCGTCAGACCTTTGAGGGTAATGTAATTTTTTTGATCGATCGTGACAAGACCGCCATCTGCTTGATTTCCTTTTAGTGAAGCCCCGCTAATGACAGGTTTTTCTTTTCCGTAAGCTTGAAAGATAACAGGTGCTTTCTTTGTCCCTGAATGGCGGACAATCAATTTCTCTTTGTATGTGCCGCCTCTAACATAAATGGTTGCCCCGGCTTTCGCCATACTTGCCGCTTTTTTCAGCGTGCGAAAAGGTTTTTGCTTCGTTCCTTGGTTTTTGTCGTTTCCGTTTGTCGCCACGTAATAGGCAGTTCCCTGCTTGGCGCCAGCCTCCTCCGTCATCGCTTGACAACCGAAGCTGATCACGGTCATGAATAAAATAAGTAAAATGCCTGGTATCGCTCGTTTCATCTTGTTGTTTGCTCCTTTCACTTCTCTTCTTTCTTTATCGGTTAAAAAAAAGAGGATTAAAATATGACAATGCCCCTTGCAATGTACCGGTCAAAAGGTGTATGGTTGAAAGAATATCTTACAGGAAATTTATCCGCTTTTAAATTGTCAGATTAATCAGTTAATAATGTATTTGGATTTTATTTCTTTATTAAAAAGGGGTGACATGAGGCAGACTGACGGCAGAGAGAAGGAAAGCGCTTTAACAGATTTTTCTTGTCTGAATTCCAGAAAACCTATTGCTAATATTTTGTGAAGGTATAGAATAGAATCATAATTATTTCATATTATTAGAATTTTCAAATAATCAAACAGCAAGGAGATTTACGATGCCAAAACAACCCATCCGCGTTGAACTTAGTTCAACAAAAAAACCAAAACCTCAATCTGATCAACTTGAATTCGGAAAAATCTTCACAGATCACATGTTTGTGATGGATTATTCCATTGATCAAGGCTGGTATGATCCAAGAATTATCCCTTATCAGGCCATTCCAATGGACCCAGCTTCGATGGTCTACCATTATGGGCAATCTGTTTTTGAAGGCTTGAAGGCTTATGTTTCTGAGGATCAGAAAATTCTCTTGTTCCGTCCGGAAAAGAACATGGAACGCTTAAACAGATCCAATGACCGCCTGTGCATCCCTCAAATTGATACAGAAAAGGTTTTAGAGGGCTTAAATGAACTCATTCGCATTGATAAGGATTGGGTACCTGATGCAGAGGGCACTTCCTTGTATATTCGTCCATTCATTATTTCCACTGAGCCGTATTTAGGCGTTGCGCCGTCAAGCACATATAAGCTGCTTATTATCCTATCTCCAGTGGGGTCTTACTATAAAGAAGGCATCCATCCGGTCAAAATTGCCGTTGAAAACGAATTTGTCCGTGCCGTTAAAGGCGGAACAGGAAATGCCAAAACAGCTGGAAACTACGCCTCAAGCCTCAAGGCACAGCAAGTTGCTGAAACGAAAGGTTTTTCACAAGTTCTTTGGCTTGATGGAGTTGAGAAAAAGTACATTGAAGAAGTCGGGAGTATGAATATTTTCTTTAAAATCAATGGAGAAATCGTGACGCCTGTATTGAACGGCAGCATTTTAGAAGGCATCACACGTAACTCTGTACTTGAGCTATTAAAACACTGGGGAATTCCAGTGACAGAGCGTAAAATTTCGATTGATGAGTTAATTGAAGCACATCAATCAGGTGAGCTTGAAGAAATCTTTGGAACTGGAACAGCGGCCGTCATCTCTCCTGTCGGGGAATTAATTTATCACGATCAGCCATATGTGATTCAAGATGGTCAAACAGGTGAAGTATCGAAGAAATTGTATGAAGCCATTACGGGTATTCAAAAAGGAACACAACCAGATATCTTCGGCTGGACAGTAGAAGTCGATTCGGTCGTCAAACAAGCTTAAGCATGTAAAAGAACCTTTCAATCATGAAGGGTTCTTTTTTTGTTTATTTCCCCCTCTGATATACCTTATAATGGTAATCACACGTATAATAAGGAGTGATGGTATGTTTTTTACTTATCTACTAGCGTTCTTTGGTCTTTGCATCGGATCGATCATCATCGCTACAGGTTTCGACGATTCACCGTTCCACACCCGGTTTCTATTTAAGTTTCTCGGAATTTCTATCCTTGTTCTTTCTATTACTTTTGTAAAGGTTAGACGAAAAAGGTTACGCAACAAAAAGGCGAAATAGACTTAGTTGTCCAGTCAGCCTTCCATCAAATCGTGCACCAAAACAAGATCGATACACCCACAATCGCCCCTGCGTATATCCACTGTTTCCCTTTGATGCTCCGCTTTCTTTGGATCAGTAAAAAGATCTCTGGTAAAAAAACGATGATGATTTCTAGGATAAAGACAAGATAATAAACAAACGGCATCGGCTGGAAATCAAAGTCTCTTTCATCTCCACCAATCGTTGCGAAATACATCAACAGGTTGGTTACTGGAATGGTAAAACAAACGAGCAGGCGAAGAACATAAATCCACACATACTGTCTATGACGAATAAGACCAATAAATGAAGCGATGATTCCATACAAAAACAAGACCACTGTGCCATAACTCAACAGAGGTTGAACGATAAATCCGTAAAGCATTAAACCAATTGCAACCATACTCAAACCGTCCTTTCTTTGAAGCCATACATGTTGTTTTTTACTATCATACACTTCTTTCTTGAATTTCCATATGGGGCAATGATAAAAAAACGACCCCATAAAGGGGCCATTTTGTTTTACGCTTTGACTGATTTGAAGAATTGCGGTAAATATTCACGATGCGCTTCGAGCATTTCATCTAAAATTTGCTTTGCAATTTCGTCAGATGGGACAAGCGGATTGATCGTCATCGCTACAAGAGCCGTCTCGTAATCTCCTGTGACTGCCGCTTCTGCTGCCACACGCTCGAATGATTTGATTTGTTGAACGAGCCCTCTCACAGCTACAGGCAGATCACCCGTCGCGATTGGTTTTGGTCCGTCCTTCGTAATGATACAGTTCACTTCAACCGCTGAATCAGCCGGAATACTGGCAATTGCCCCTCTGTTCACTGTATTGACTGGTTGGATGTCATGTTTATCATTATAGATGGAGCTGATTAAGTTACATGCCGCATCACTGTAGTACGCCCCGCCTCTTTTTTCGAGCTGCGGTGGTTTAATCGATAAATCAGGATCTTTATAGAGCTCAAATAATTCGTGCTCGACCTGCTGGACAACCTCTGCTCTTGTTCCTTTTTCTTGGGCCGCTTTTTGCTCTTCTTCCAGCATATCTTTTGTTTTATAGTAATAGCGATGATACGGACATGGGATCACTCCTAAGCCTTTTACAAAAGAAGGTTCCCAGTTTTTCGCTTCAATATTCTTCATAGACCACTGACTATTCGGATTTCCTAATTCATCGAGTACTTGATCCATAATGCTGACCCCGTCTAAATACACGTCTAATCCATAGACCATGTGATTGAGGCCGGCAAACTGTACCTCGACCCGTTCAACATCCACATCAAGCGCCTTGGCAATCCCCATTTTCATCCCAATTGGGACATTGCATAGACCGACTACCTTTTTTAGATTTGTGTAGCGCAGCACAGCTTCTGTGACCATGCCCGCCGGATTTGTAAAGTTCACAAGCCATGCATTTGGACAAAGCTCTTCCATATCCTTCACGATGTCTAGAATGACTGGGATGGTTCGAAGGCCTTTAAATAAGCCGCCTGGTCCGTTCGTTTCCTGACCGATGACGCCATATTTAAGTGGGATTCTCTCATCCTTAGCCCGTGCTTCCAGCAGTCCTACACGAAATTGTGTTGTCACGAAATCTGCGTCCTTCAGGGCTTCCCGGCGGTCAAGCGTCAGGTGTACCTCAATCGGCAGACCGGCTTTTTCAACCATGCGTTTCGCGAGAGCACCCACGATGTTTAACTTTTCCTGACCCGCTTCAATATCCACGAGCCATAATTCCTTTACAGGCAATTCATGATATCGTTTGATAAATCCTTCGACAAGCTCAGGCGTATAGCTCGATCCTCCGCCTATTGTGACAATTTTGATTCCATCTTTCATGAATTGACACCTCCGAGTTGCTTCATTTTTTCATGGAGCTCGATGATTTCCGCCGCAAGCTCCTTGACGGTCATTGCGTTCATGAGATGATCCTGTGCATGAATCATTAAGAGGCTAATATCGGTCTTTTCTCCTCTAATTTCTCCTTGGATCAGCTCTGTCTGTGCGTGATGCGCCTCATTTAACGCGTCTTGTGCTTCCTGCAATTTTTGCTTCGCCTCATCAAAGTTTCCTTGCTTTGCACATGTAATGGCCTCCATCGCAGAGCTTCTGCCATTCCCGCCGTGTAAGATGAGTTGAAACACAATTTGTTCCATTTCCATCGGCCGCATCCCCCTTGCTTCCTCTATTACATGCTGACGACATTTTCATCAGTTGTTGCTTTTGTTTCTAGTTCACTTTCTTCTTTTAATTTCTGCTTATCCCACATTCTAAAGAATGGGTAGTATAAAGCGAATGACAACGCTAGGTTAATCAGCTGCATGACAGCACCTGAGATTTTGCCTCCTGTGGCGAGATAGCCTGAAATGATAGGCGGCATCGTCCATGGGACCGCAATTCCCGCCGGTTTTGCGACAAGCCCTGTGCTCATTCCGATATATGTGGTAATGATCATCATGATTGGCGTAAGGATAAACGGAATCAGAAGCATTGGGTTCATGACAATCGGCATTCCAAAGATGATCGGTTCGTTGATGTTAAAGATGGCTGGCCCAATGGCAAGTCGACCAAGCTGTTTCATTTGTTTACTTCTGGCACGTAAGATCATCGTCAGCACCAAGGCAAGCGTTGCACCGCTTCCGCCGACATTGATGAAGATTTCAAAGAACTGCGCTGTGAAGATATTTGGCAGCACTTCTCCTGCTTGGAATGCGAGACGGTTCTCATCCATTGCACCGAGCCAAATTGGGCCCATGACGCCGCCGACAATGGTTGCTCCGTGAATACCACATGCCCAGAGGAGCATTTGCACACCAATGGCGACAATACTTCCGCCTAAGCTTCCACCAAGAATGGAAAGCGGTGTGCCAATTAAGACCGTGATGATATTATGAATACTCTCAAATGGTGTCATCTCAATCACAAGTCTTGCGACCCAGATCAGCGTGATGACCACAAAACCTGGAATAAGTGCGATAAACGATTTACTCACTGCTGGCGGTACACCATCAGGCATCCTAATGACGATATTCCGCTGGACAATGAATCGGTAAATTTCAGTTGAAAGCATGGCAATAATCATGGCAACGAATAACCCTTTACTGCCCATCAATGTAACTGGAATTCCCCCACCTACTAAGATGGCTTCTGTTGAGCCTTCAGGTGTGAAAGGAACTTGATATGGTGTTGCCAAAAGGAAAGCTGCAACAGCAATCGCACCAGATGATAGAGCATCCACTGCATACTTTTCAGCAAGCCTGTAGGCAATCCCGAAGGTTGCAACAAGTGCCATAATGTCAAAGGTTGCATTAACAGGATAGGATAGTTTCGTGGCCCATTCTGCTCCGAAGATACTTGCCATAAAATCGCTGTATCCTGGGATCGGAAGGTTGGCTAAAATGAGAAACAGTGAACCGACAATAATGAGAGGCATGGTTAAAACAATTCCGTCACGCAATGCTTGTAAATGTCTTTGAGCGGCAATCTTTCCTGCAAACGGCATGACCTTCTCTTCTAGAAATCGGTTGAATCCATTCATCCCTTCCGCCCCCTTTATCCGTTCATTAACTTTTCAGCAGATTTTAAAACCTCAGCCCCATTACATACGCCGTAATGCACGGTATTGATGACGTCGACTGGAATCCCTTTTTCTTCTCCGAGCTTTTTCATTTGTGGTAATAAATATCGAACCTGTGGTCCTAATAAAAGCACATCGGCTTGATCAATATGACTTTTTGCTGAATCTCCAGATACTGCCCAAATACGATAGTCTTTTCCTTGTTCTTGTGCGCTTTTCTCCATTTTTGTGACTAGTAAGCTTGTTGACATGCCTGCTGCACATACCAATAAGATGTTCATGTGTAAACGCCTCCTTTTGAAAGTGTGTAGCTTTTCTTTACACATTCATCATATTATGAAACCGCTTTCATAAATACCTATACTTTTTCCTTTAGGAAGCGGAAAAAGTTAAGATCACATTGTTAGTTCTTGTACGAAGGGGCCTTTTTATACATGATATCGAGCATGTCTTCAAATGTATCACAGGCGATGAGATGCTGAATGAATTTCACATTGTGCACAAGCTCGCCCAGCAGACGGTACATCCCTTTTAAATCTTTGGCATTCTCTTTTTCGACACAAAGCAAGCAAACAAATTGAACTTTTTTCTCTCCCCATATGATCGATTTTTCTAATGAACAGATCGCCCAAAATGTCTCTTCTGTCAGCGGCGTCATCGGGTGCGGAATGGCTGTATAATGCCCGAAGGATGTAGGAGCAGCCTCTTCTCTTTCCATCACAGAAGGTGTAAGCTCTGCTGGTGCTAATCCCATATCGATGACTTGTTTCGTGAGAAAAGTGATGACCTCTTCCTTTGTTTGAAAGGCGCGTTTTGTAAAAACCAATTCCTTTTTCATATATTGAGAGGCCAATGTCACCCTTGTTTCACTCGTCAGGGCTTCTTCAATTTTTAAAAAGTCGCCGCCTCCCAAAATGGTGTTCACTTGTATGACTGGAATCGGTAAATCCATCTGAATCGGGACCGTTGTAATAATCAAATCCATGGCATGTAAAGAGACATGCGGAAGCGAATAAAGCTCTGCTGTTCCTAAAATGGTCAGCTTAGTCCCAAATTGTGACCGCAAACGATCCTGAAGCAGCCTTGCACTCCCTGCACCAGATGCACAGACAATGAGACATCGCTTCGGCGGAATCTCCATTTTCCTCCGCTCTAAAGCCGCACCAAAATGAAGCGCCATATATCCGATTTCATTCTCATGAATACTCAGCCCCTCCTCTTCTTCAAGGACCCTGCTGGCGATAATTCCTGCTTCAAAGGCAAGTGGATACCCTGCCTTTATTTCATCAAGCATCGGATTTCTTAAGTTCATCCCATATTTACACCGGGTCATGGCTGGCTTTAAGTGCAGACTCAGTCCAATCATTAATTCCGCATCACCGGCTAAATCAAGCTGCAGCTTTTGATCAACGGCTTGGAGCATCAGCTGGACAAGACGGCTCGTGTCATCATCCACAATTTGTTTTTGAGCGCTCGATGAAAAGGACTGCACCATTTTGGCTGTTCCTAATAAATGAATGGCGATATAGACGATCTCTTCTTGTGGAAAAGAGACGTCCAGCAGTCCTTCAAGGCATTCCACCATTTTTTTAGCCATCTCGTATTCCTTTGCCCGTGGAATCTCATTGATTTCCTCTGGCAAAACAGATACATAGTTTCCGTGTCTAATTCGTTTGCAGGCAATCGCGACATGAACGATTAAATTATTCATGCAAATGTCTGATAGATTCATTCGTTCTTCATTGATATAATCAATGATTGTTTTCTGAATCAATTCCAGTTCATGTTTTGGCAAAATGGTGACTGCCGTGTTCAGCATCGTTTGGCAGGATCGGCGTTCACTGAATAAATATTCTGATATACAATAACGAATTTTCATCTCCGATCCTTTGATCCGGCAGCCTTTATTCGGCTTCGCTTCCAGCTTCAGATCAAAGGGCCCAAGCTTGCGTTTGACCCATTTCATATCGTTACTCATCGTCGATTTACTAATAAACAGCTGCTCCTGTAAGTCTTCCAGTTTCACATAAGACTCTGCGAGAAGCAGTTTTTTTAAAATAAACCGAACGCGCTCCTCTGGCAGAACAGCCAGCGGCTCTTCCTGTTCGACCTCCTCTTTCATAAAACGGCGAAAGGCATTCTCATCGTTGATCAACAGCTCATAACCAGCTCCTCGAACAGCTGTTACAGCCGCTTGATAAGGAGTAAGACGGTCGTTCAATTCCTTGATGTCTGTACGAACGGTGCGGCTTGTTACTTGTAAACTGACAGAAAGCGCAGCGCTTGTGAGCGGGGTCTCCGCTGCCATGAGCTGACTTAAGATTTGCGCCAGTCTTTTACTCAGCATCAGATCAGCCTCCTTATGTAAGGGTGGAGAATATGCCTTGTCTGGACAAGGTGTATACGCTTGCAGTTCTCTTCATTACTCATATTCTACTGAAAAGAAATAAAAATGGCCATCTCATTTATATGACAAACGCCCCTATTTATACAACAAACCATATCCAATGACCTATGCATTTTTTTGTAGGAGCGTTTGGAAACCATGAAAAAAAGGCGATACACCTTCGTGTCATCGCCTTTTTTATGAAGAGATTAGCTGGGTAAAGACAACCAATCTTTTTTCATGAGTCCCAGCTGCATGATCAAACGTCCCTGTACATGTGATTAAATTGAGATTTCGTGTAAAAGCATACCCGAAAAACACATGTGGCTTTTCTTCACGCGGATAGCTTTGTACTTTGATCACTTCAAAGGTTCGCTTTTTTCCTGATGAGGATGTCACGATTACCTTGTTTCCCTTTTTCAGCTCCTTTAATCGATAAAAAACAGAAGGTCCCCATTTATTATCAACATGGCCATTCATGACGGCATTTCCTTTATCTCCTGGCTTTGGTCCATCTTTAAACCAAGCTGTGTTGTCCGTATTTTTTGGAACGCCCATACTGCCATCCTTTGATAAAGTGGTTTTCTCTACTTTTGCTTTGACATCAATCGCCGGAATCGCAATTTCAGCCGGGATAATACCGGACGGTTCGTCTTTTAACATGGCTTTTGAATGAGACTGTTTTGTGGCTTGGTTTGTTGTCATTTTTTCAGGAGATGAGGTTGTTTTAGCGGATGACGAATCATCCATCGATTTTGATGCACAGCCCGTGATGACAAGAAGCATCAGAAGACCCAACAGCCACCTTTTCAAGTCAGTCTGCCTCCTTTGAAAGAAAGGAACGGCACGATTGTGCACGTGCCGTTCCCCCCCTTTTGTTTTGATATGAGCTTAATTTGATGTCTTACGACGAATTAGGAAGAACGCACCCATTGCACCGCCAGCTAGGATCAAGCTTGCGATTAATCCCGCAAATGCTTCATATGACATACCTAAAGGACCGGCTGTGCCTCCCATACCTGTTTTCGGCATTTCGTTAGGCATGTTAGATTTGAACAGTTCAGGATGCTGATCAACAATCGCTGCTGCGACATCTTGACCGACCATGAACATATGACCGTACGCCTCTCTCACTGTTGGATAAAGCTGATCATATTCACCATTATGGTAAGACGTATATGTTTTGATCAGCTCATCAATATGCATTTTTAAACCAGCTTCTAAATCCGCCGCCTTTAAACGGCCATCTGTCGCTTGCTCTAGAAATTTCGCTTGCTTCATCCGATATGCATCCAAGTTTTTCACAGCTTTTTCTTTCGCTTCTTTGTCTCCTGATGCATCTGCTTTGACATAATCAACTAAGTAACCAATATGGCTTGACCAAATGGCTTTGAATTGTTTTCCTGCATCCTTACCATAAACAGATGCAATCGCATCAGATAAATCATTTGTATTCTCGTTCAAAGCTGCGGCTGCTTGATCAAAGTCCTTGCTGCCATCATTTCCTTTTTGCATGGCAACGACCGCAAGTGCCAAATGCTCTGAGAACAAGTAGTTTAAATCTTCACGAAGATCTGCGGCTGGTGTATCGACAGATTTATGATTAAATTTCCCAGGAAATTGATCTGTGATCGCCCACGATACGCCTTTACCGACTTCAAACATATGATGAATGGATTTTCTAACGGTTTCATAGGTCGTATCAAAATCCTTTTCTGTGTAGCTGTCAAACGCTTTTAGCAGTTCATTCACATGCATCTTCAAGCCTTCTTCAAGCTCACTTGCTTTCAATCTGCCGCCTGTTGCTTGATCGAGCATGTCGGCTTGTTTCATACGATATTGGTCAAGCTGCTTGACTGCTTTCTTTTTACCTGCCTCATCTTTCTTTGCGGTTGCTTGTACATAATCAACAAAGTAGCCAATATGGCTTGACCAAATGTCTTTGAATTGTTTCCCTGCTTTTTTTCCGTACACAGAAGCGATGGCTTCCGATAAGTCATTTGTGTTGTCATTTAGCGCTGCCGCTGCTTGTTTAAAATCTTTGCTCCCGTCAATTCCCTTTTGCATTGTGATGACTGCTAAGTAGGCATGCTCCGAAAATAGCTGGTCTAGTGCTGCGCGAAGATCGGTTGCTTTGTTTGACACCTCTTGTGACGAAGATGTCTTCTTTGCCTCTCCATGCATATGTCCTTCGTGTGCACTTGCGCTATGAGCTGCCGGAAATAGTAATGCTGCGCTAAGCGGAATGGTTAAAATCGCTTTTTTCATGTTCATCTGTTTTTCCTCCTCTTTCCGTTTGTTATGTACTTAACGGAAAGAAGCATGAAATGGATCATTCAAATCTATCATCTTTTTTTGTTTAGCGCACAATCGGTCATGCTTGCATAAAAAAAAGCCGGATTATCCGGCTGATACGTTACGACGTTTAGATGCTTTCCGCTCTTTATATATTTTTCTCACCACTGGATAAATCACAGGTGCCCATTTAAAAATTTGTTTCAGCCATTTTTTCATTTCTCCCGCGCCTCCTTATTGTCATTCTTACAAGGAAGATTCCCCATCTTGGCATGAAATAAACAGGTGCGGGAGAGCAGGAGTTAAATCACGCCTTGTGCGATCATCGCATCTGCCACTTTGCGAAATCCTGCAATATTTGCTCCTACTATTAAGTTTCCAGAGTGTCCATATTCATCAGCTGTCTCTGTACACTGACGATAAATCGTCTGCATCATTTGTTTCAGCTGATCATCTACTTCCTCAAATGTCCAAGACATTCTTGCACTATTTTGCGCCATTTCCAGCGCTGAGACACCTACTCCGCCTGCATTCGCCGCTTTTGCCGGCGCGAATAGAATATCATTCTGTTCAAAAACTTTGACTGCCTTTAGAGTAGAAGGCATATTCGCTCCTTCTCCTACCGCAATGACACCATTTTCCACGAGCTGCTGTGCCTGCATCTCAGATATTTCATTTTGCGTTGCACATGGGAGCGCAATGTCACAAGGAACAGACCAAATTTGTTCGCAATCTTCAATCAATTCAGCATGCGGGTGAATGTCTATGTATGCCCCAATCCGTTGATTGCTTCCTTCCTTCAGCTGTTTCACTGTTTCTAATGAAATGCCTTGTGGATCATAAATCGCTCCGCTTGAATCACTGCACGCAACGACCTTACCACCTAGCTCTATGACCTTCTCCATCGCATAAATAGACACATTCCCTGAGCCGGACACGACAACTGAACGTCCTTCAAATTGAAGTCCATGTGCTTTTAACATTTCTTCCATAAAGTACACCAATCCATAGCCTGTCGCTTCTTTTCTCGCTAAGCTGCCTCCAAATCCAGGGCTTTTCCCTGTGAGCACACCTGCTTCATAAGCACCACGCATTTTCTTGTACTGTCCGAACATATAGCCAATTTCGCGTGCCCCTACGCCAATATCACCTGCTGGCACATCTTGATCAGGTCCAATATATCGACTGAGCTCACTCATAAAGCTTTGAACGAAACGCATGATTTCGCCATCCGATTTCCCTTTAGGATCAAAATCTGATCCACCTTTTCCTCCACCGATCGGCATACCAGTCAGTGCGTTTTTAAAGATTTGTTCAAATCCTAAAAACTTAATAATGCTTGCATTGACAGATGGGTGGAAACGAATGCCTCCTTTATAAGGTCCGATGGCACTATTGAATTGAACCCTGAATCCCCGATTGACTTGTACTTTCCCCTCATCGTCTACCCATGGTACGCGAAATACCACAAGCCGCTCAGGCTCGATGAGTCGTTCTAAAATGCCTTGTTTTTCATACTCTGGATGCTTTGCAAAAACGGGAACGAGTGATTCTAGAATTTCTCTTACGGCTTGCTGAAATTCCTCCTCACCAGGATTTCGTTTTTCCACCTCTTCTAACACACGGTCGATGTAGCTTTGTGCTGTTTGTGCTGCTCGATCTAAGGTCAACATGTCTCATCTGCCTCCTTTGTAAATCTTTTATCCTGTTAGATTTTCTAACGCATATTGAGATTAATTTAACACCATTTGTAAAAACGGATCAATACTGATAACAGATGAAAATGATGCCGATTTGAGATGGATCAAGCAGCCGCCGCAATCGTTTTTAGAAAGTATCTCTTACAGAATGACTATTGAGCTAGAAATCATGATTTAGACGTTATATATCCCGCACTCTTTGACAATTAGATGAACCATGAATGATTTCTAGTTGATCTTCAACAAGAAAAAAAGGCCTAAAGTTTTATAGGCCGTCTGCTCAATCTTTTCGGATCTTCTCCTCTTTTTTTCGATCAGGGTACACGACACAAAGCCAATATAAAATAGAAGACGATGGGAAGTTAATTAAACCGACAATGCCCCAAAACCACTTATAACGCCCTCTTTTCTTTGCATCCATAAATAAAAGAAGGCCCTGCGCAAATAGTAACGGCAATGCGCACAATAAGATGATCATCTCCGACTGACTCATAAGGAAGACCCTCCTTTAATGTGTTGATATTCCTTGATGCCGACAACGACGCAGAGCGGCACACTCACTACTTGAAGAAGAATGAAGATGATAGGCAAATGGGAGATGGCGGCGACAAATAGTGCCAGAATGGTCAGACTGATGAGAACGTACGCCAGTACTTCTTGTTTAAAACGCCTTTTCTCTCGTTCCTTCGCCTGCTTCAGCATCATCATGACAGCCTGTTCACTTGGCTCTTTTACTTCAATTTGTTCATCTAGCTGCTGCAACTCTTCCTTTAAACGTTCGGTGAACTGATCTTCCTTCATTGAGACCACTCCTTTCGAATTTTCTTTAATCCATGATGAACCCTCGACTTCACAGTACCTTCTCTCATCCCGAGCATTGAAGCAATCTCTGGATAAGTAAAGCCATAATAATAGTGCAAAATAATCGGCGCTCTCTCCTGAGCCTTCAATTCGTTAAGAGCATCCCACATCTCATGCCATGTATGTCCCTTTTGCTGAATCTCCCATTTAAAACGGCGTATCGTCTCTTGATTCGCCTTTTCTCCCCTCAATTGTTCACGTTTTCTTTTCTTCTGGTGATCCAAAAATTGTCTAGATGCAATGGATATGAGCCATGTTGAAAATAAGGAATCTCCTCTAAATGAAGAGAGTTTCATGTGCGCTTTCAGCATCGTTTCTTGCATGATTTCTTCTGCAAGCTCTTGTTGAAGGGTGAGCTTCATTATATAACGGTAAAGAAAGGAATAATGATGACGATATAGGGCTGTAAATGCAGCATCATCCCCCTGTTTTGCCCGCTGAATCAATAATGTCTCTTCTGTCTGCTCCAAACACACCCCTCCTTCCTCTTTCTTCTCTTATTCATGAGACGACACGTATAACGATATCGTTCAAAATAAGTTTTATTTTTTTAGCTTGTCTGCTTTTCTCCCTGTTGATCCAGTATTTGAAGCGTTAAATACCCAGTTTTTTCTTATGTAATGATTATGACATTCTTTCGTCTCTAATAAAATGATGTGTTCTGATTTTCTATCAAGCGGAGATGCTCTCCCCCATAATCACTAGGTTATCCCAATACCTATCGTCAATGATCCTTGTCTCATTTAGACGAAAATAAAATAATCATGGCCTTAGTTTTCTAGAAAATCATGGAATACACAACGCCAATTCTTAGCCGATGATACCTTTTTGCGTGCTATGCTCTTCCTACATTCCGAAAAAGGCAATACTGGCGAAGAAAGGAGGAGCAGTTGAATTGCAGCTTATTTTTGGAAACGTTTACATTAAAACAAAATTGAATGGAGATGTTGACTTTGAAGAAAAAAGTTCCAATGTTAGCTGGTGTGTTAGCGGTTGGTCTCGTGACTTCATTATTTGCACCTAATGGGGAGGCAAAAGCGGCAGCAAAGTATCCGGAAAGCCCTTCTATTATGGCCAATTTTAATCAACAAGGATTCTCCACATTAAATGGTGGTACAACAGGCGGTGAAGGCGGTAAAACCGTCACAGTCAAAACTGGAAATGAACTATTGGCTGCCCTCAAAAGTAAAGGAACAAACGAAAAATTAAAAATTGTTGTCGACGGGACGATTACTCCTTCTAATACATCTGCCAATAAAATCGATGTGAAAGATACAAACAATGTCTCGATCGTCGGCAAAGGCACGAAAGGTGAATTTAATGGAATCGGCATTAAAGTATGGCGTTCCAATAACATCATCATCCGCAACCTGAAAATCCATCACAGCAAAATCGGTGACAAGGATGCCATCGGAATCGAAGGCGCTTCTAAAAACGTATGGGTCGACCATAATGAACTGTACAATACATTAAACTCTGGTAAAGATGATTATGATGGATTATTTGATGTGAAAAATGACTCCGACTATATTACCTTCTCATGGAACTATGTTCATGACAGCTGGAAAACGATGCTCATGGGCAACTCTGATAACGACAACTACAACAGAAAAATAACATTCCACAACAACCGTTTTGAAAACCTGAATTCCCGTGTACCATCTATGCGCTATGGGGAAGGTCATGTGTATAACAACTACTATAAAGGTATCCATACGACAGCGATCAATTCTCGTATGGGCGCAAAAATGAGAATTGAGCACAACGTATTTGAAAATACAAAAAATGCGATCGGCAGCTGGGATAGCCGTCAAGTCGGTACATGGCATGTCATCAACAACTCATATATTAACAGCTCAGGCAGTCTGCCAACGTCTTCTACAGGTACGTACAACCCTCCTTATAACTACTCCTTGCTTAACGTGAACAATGTCAAATCAGAAGTGGTATCAAATGCTGGTGTTGGAAAAGTAAACCCTTAAAACCACAAAACGTTCGGGCAGAAATCTCTGTCCGAACGTTCTTGTCATTTCATCTATTTAAATTGTAGAAAACGGACGATCCATCTCATACAATTTTTGATAGCGTGGGTTTTCTTTCAGTAAATCCTGATGCTCCCCCTGCATCTCAATTTGTCCATCTTCAATAAACATAATGCGGTCACATGCCTCACAGCCAGTGAGATGATGGGTAATCCAAATGACCGTTTTTCCTTTTAACACACGGAAAATGGTTTCAAGCAGCTCACGCTCTGTGCGTGGATCAAGTCCGACGGTGGGCTCATCTAATACAACAACCGGAGTGTTTTGCAGCAAAATCCGTGCTAACGCCATCCGTTGTCTTTCTCCACCTGAGAAACGAATACCTGTCTCCTGAACACCGGTGTGATAACCCTCTGGCAAAGATTCGATGGTATCGTGCAGCTGCACTTGTCTCGCTGCTTCTTTTACTTGCTCTTCTGTCGCATCTGGAGAGCCTAAGCGAATATTGTTTAAAACAGTGGTATCGAATAAATACGGCTGTTGATTGAGCACTGACACATAGGTGGATACGTTCTCTCGAATGCTTTCGACCGGTTGCCCCTGGATACTGACAGCTCCTTGATTTGGCACGACAGCTCCTTCTAACAATTTCAAAATAGTCGATTTTCCTGCACCACTTTTTCCTAAGAGAGCAAGCGATTCTCCTTGCTTCAATGAAAATGACAGATGCTTTAGCACGTGTTGATGCGAATCATACCCAAAGGACACTTGATCAAAAGAAACAGCTTCACCTTGAGAAACAACCGGCTGGTCAACTGTCTTGCGCTCAGATTCTCCTTCATACGAAAGTTTTTCATAATGATGTAATCTGCTGACAGCATGCTGATAGACTGGAATATCACCTGCTGCATCTGAGAGTGGAAGAAAGGCTTCTGTTAACGGAAAAAGCACAAGCACGAAGGCTGCAATCAGGGTGTGTGACATCGATCCTGACTGAACAACTGAACCGCTCCAATACACGACAAGCACGACCGCTCCTCCAATGATAAGCTGTGCAAAAAACTGGCGCAGACGGATAAACCGGTGCTTAGCTGCTTCAAGCGCTAACAGCTGCGCTTCTTTCTGTTCATATTCATCAACAAAATCTTTCTGCCTGCCGCTAAACAACCAGTCACTCACGCCCATGACGGCATCTGTTAAATGGCTGTACAGTTCATTTCTGCCTTTTTTCATTTGAATTTGTCTCGCCCGGTTCACTAGCACGGTGACGTATGGAAAAACAAATACGAGAAGTGCCATATAAAGCAGCATCAAGCCAGCAAAAGGCCACGAGAATAGACCAAGTGCCCCAATGGATGCGGCATATAAAAGCAGCGCACCGATAGATGGAAAGATGGTTTTTAAATAGGCATCCTGCAGTCTCTCAACATCATCTGACAAGAGCCCCAGCATTTCACCTGTACCCAGCTTTGTCTGTTTCGCACTTCGTTCAGCCATGTCATATAGGCGGACACGCATTTTTTCAATCATGGTCAAAATGAGCTGGTGGCTCGCCAATCTTTCTGCATAGCGGGCAGCTGAGCGTGAAATACCAAAGGTACGGACAGCTACAATTGGGACGTAGACCATCAGTATATTCTCAGGTCTTGTGGCAGCTTTTGAAATGAGAAATCCTGACGTATACATCAGCATAGAAGCAGAGAATACTGCAATTGCCCCTAGAAATAAAACCAGCGCAAACAGCTTTTGATTCTCCTTGATATAAGGTATAAACCAGCCTTTACTTACCATGTGTGACCGCCCCCATTTGCTCCTGTACCAATTGATAATACACGCCTTTTCTTCGCATTAATGATTCATGTGTACCCATTTCCGCAATCGTTCCTTGATCCATGACAATGATCTCATCCATGTCTGGCATCCAATGAAGCCTATGTGTCGCTAAGAACACAAGTTTATCTTCGAACAGTGGAAGCATTGTTTTCTTCAATTCATACTCTGTCTCAATATCGAGATGCGCCGTTGGTTCATCTAACAGCATAATGGACCGCTTGCCCAGCACCGTTCGCGCAAGCGCAATTCTTTGTGCCTGTCCGCCGCTTAGCCCTCTTCCCTGTTCTCCAATGACCTCATCAATACCATTTGGCAGCTGCGCCACGAGCTGAGATAAGCCAGCTTCACAGACAGCTCTTTCCACATCTTCATCTGTTGCATGTGGTTCATAAAAACGAATGTTTTCTCTTAATGTCATGTGAAATAAATAAGGGTGCTGCGGCATATAGACGACTTCCTTTTGCCATTCCTTCATCTGTAAATGAACAAGCGGCTGGCCGTTTAGCGTGATTTGACCTGAGGTCGGTTCAACAAAGCCGCCGAGCACATCGGTTAACGTCGATTTCCCTGAACCACTGGCACCAATGATTCCGATTTTCTTCTTCCCTTTGACAGTGAGATCTACATCCTGAATCGAATAAGGGGCATGTTCGTCATGCTGGACACTTACATTTTGCAGGGTGAGCGCAGACTGTTCATTCCACTCGTTCAACTGCACTGATTGTGTCTCCTGCGTGCGAAAGCCCTTTTCTTCTAAAATGACCTGCATCGCTTCATTCGCTTCTTTTCCATTTAGCGTGGCATGATAATCATTTCCCACTTCACGTACTGGCAGGAAATATTCCGGTGCTAGCATGAGCGCCGTCAAAGCCGGCAATAACAGAAGCTCCCCTTCAATTAATCGCAAGCCAAGAAAGACAGCGACGGTTGCAATCGAAAGCATGGAAAAGAAATCAAGCGCAAATGATGAAAGAAATGCGACCTTCAGCGTGCTCATGGTCGCCTTTCGATATCGCTTTGACACTTCCCCGATATTGCGGGAATGTTTTTTGCTAATGCCTAAGTAACGAAGCGTTTCAAGGCCGCGGAGAGAATCAGTAAAATGATTGGATAATTTCTCATACGATTTCCATTGTTTGGCCGCTTTACGCTGAGCGACAAGACCTAGCAAAATCATAAAGATCATTAAAATCGGCAGCGTCACGATTAAAATGACGGCAGATGTTTCGTCTAATGTCCAAACATAGATGAGGACCATTGCCGGTATCACAGCCATGTTCACCATTTTCGGTAAAAATAGCTGTAAATACTGACGATATTGAGCAATTCCCTCCATCGCTAAAGTGACAAGCTTTCCTGTACCCTTTTTCTTTGTGAAAGCTGGACCTAAACGAAAGAGTTGGTCTAATAGCTGTTTTCTGACGTCTGCTCCAATTCGGGAAGAGTAGGTAAACATGACCTTCTCCCGAATCAAGGTGAGACCGTGCCGCACCAGAAAGGCAGCAAGAAACAGCAGGACATAAGGCGTTGCCTGCGAAAGGCTTTTCCCGTCAAACAGCGTAGTAATGGCATGTGCCAGCCACTGTGCTTGGAAAATAATACTTGCTCCTTGGATGAGTGACACAATACCTAAGAGGGCAAGAAGCCCTCTCATTCCTTTTAATTGAAGCAAACGTTTATCCATTAGTAGGTCATTGGCTCCTTACCGCTTACACGTTTACGGAAGACGTAATAGCTCCAAATTTGATACCCAAGCACAAAGGGCAGCAAAGAAATGGCAACAATCGTCATGACTGTCAGTGAATAAGATCCAGATGCAGCGTTTTGAATGGTCAGATCAAACGTATGGTTGATTGAGCTAATCATGACGCGCGGGAACAATGCAGTGAAAAGCATCGTCACTGTCACCATGATGCCCGCACCTGTGAATAGGAATGTCCAGCCATCACGTTCTTTTTTCATAAAGAATAGAGCTGCTACGTAACAAACCACAATGAGGACAGTTAACGGAATGGTGATGATTGGGCGTACCGTATAAATGTCAGTTTCCATGATAGATACACCAACAAATAGGACAAGAACTGGCAGCACAATCAGCAGGACACGCTTGCCAAGCTTTCTCGCACGATCTCTTAAATCACCCTCTGTACGAAGTGTGACGAAAATCAATCCGTGCAAAAGGCAAAGAACCGTTACAGCTAACCCGCCAATCACTGAATAAAGGTTCACAAAATCCGTAAAGCCAGCGTACATGTTCATGTCTTGATCAATTGGCATCCCGCGTAAAATACTTGTGAATAGCACACCGAGTAGAAACGGCGGCAGCAGACTGCCAAAGAAGATGACCCAATCCCATGCTTTGATCCAAGAGGCTTTCTCAACCTTCCCTCGGAATTCAAAGGCGACCCCGCGCCCGATGAGCGCTAAAAGGAGAACCGCAAACGGTATATAGTATCCACTGAACATCGTGGCATACCAGTGAGGGAAAGCAGCGAAAATAGCGCCCCCAGCTGTAATCAGCCAGACCTCATTCGCATCCCAGAAAGGACCAATCGTGTTAATTAATATGCGGCGTTCGTGCGCATCCTTTCCAAGCAACTGCATGGACATCCCAACACCAAAATCAAATCCTTCTAAGAAGAAAAATCCAACAAACAATACTGCGACAAGAATAAACCAAATCTCGTTAAGATATGCCATGATATGCGCCTCCATCAAATGGATCTGTAGACAGGTCCGTTTCATCCTTTTGATCTTTATCCTCTTCCGAATGTGCACCTTTTTTAATTTCTCGAATGAATAGGTAGGCAAGCAAGATGGCAAGGATCAGATACATCGTCGTAAAGCTAATGACTGAGAATAACAGCATGCCGTACGATACGTTTGGCGAAATCGATTGAGCCGTCGTCATCATCCCAAAGACCGTCCACGGCTGACGCCCAATTTCAGTCATGATCCAGCCAGCTGAGTTCGCAATAAACGGGAATGCAATCATCCCTACCATGAAGCGTAAAAACCATTTGTTCGTTTCGAGTTTCTTTCTAAAGCTCAAGTACAAGCCAATCATACTGGCAAAAATCATCAGCATGCCGGCACCAACCATGATTCTAAAGCTCCAGAAGGTTGTTTTTACTGGCGGAATGTAGTCTCCAGGACCAAACTTTGCTTCATATTCTTTTTGAAGAGTCAGCATGCCTGGCACATCTCCACTAAACTTCGAATAAGCCAAGTAACTTAAAGCAAACGGAATATTGATCTCCGCAGAGTTTTCTTTTTTATCTGTATCAATATTGGCAAATAGTGTCCAAGCCGCTGGATCTCCACTATCCTTCCAAAGGGCTTCACTTGCTGCCATCTTCATCGGCTGTGCTTTCATTAAATGCTTTGCTTGGTCATGTCCAGAGAACGCCACACCTAAGCCAGCAATTAAAGCAAGTATCATAGTAATTTGGAAAGATTTTTTAAAGAAAGCTACTTCTTGTTTTTTGATCATTTTATAGGCACTAACACCTGCAATAAAGAAAGCACCTGTTGCAAGTGCACCAAACAGAACGTGTGGGAACTCTACCCAGAGCTGCGGATTCGTGATAAGAGCCCCAAAATCATTCATTTCTGCACGGCCATTTTTTATCACAAATCCGACTGGCTCCTGCATGAATGAGTTGGCTACTAAAATCCAAAATGCTGAGAAAATCGTACCAATGGAAACAATCCAAATACACAATAAATGAATTTTCTTAGGCAAACGATACCAGCCGAAAATCCAAAGGCCAATAAATGTAGATTCAAGGAAAAAGGCCAATAGTGCCTCGATGGCAAGTGGTGCACCAAAGACATCACCGACAAACCTTGAATAATCTGACCAATTCATCCCAAACTGGAATTCCTGGAGAATCCCTGTCACCACACCTACTGCAAAATTGAGTAAGAATAGATGACCCCAAAACTTCGCCATCTTTTTATAAATCTCTTTTTTCTTGACGACATAAAGGGTCTGCATCAAAGCAACGATAAACACTAAACCTATTGACATAGGAACAAAAATAAAATGAAATAATGTCGTTGAAGCAAATTGAAATCTTGCTAAAAACAGCTCACTCACAGCCTTACATCCTCCCTTACTTTCACATGCCGAATGATTCGAAACATCTATGCTCACCACTTCACAAAATATTCAATATTTGTTCAATGATTCACAAATGATAGCCTGTTTGAAATGGTTTGCTCGGTGAAATTTTACTCTTGCTTTTCATTCGGTTAGTTATTTATACCTGTACTTTACACCCATACGCTTCAAAAATAAAGTAAATTTTACCTAAAAATTGGATGGTATTGTGTCAGTTATTTGAATACTTTGTCAAAGATATGTGACAGAAAGTAAAAAGCAAAAAAAATAGCGCTGCACGTGAGCTGCAGCGCTGTGTTTCTTTTTTAGGCTTTTTTCTGTAAAGCTGGTCTAGTGACTTGCACTTCATAGTACGTAATTTTGTTTTTTAATAGGCCTTCAGGTTTCGCTTTCCCATGAGCGTGCGCATCACCAAATGCCTGAGATTTTGTCCAATTCACAAAGTCTTCTTTTCGATTCCAGCGTGTATGAATGGTCACTTCATCGTAATCGGTTGTCTGCTGTGTGACCCATACTTCCATGCCTAAAAATCCTTCCATGAATTCTACTTGTCCTTGCTTGTTAAAACGTTTGACGAGGTGGTCCGCACTGCCTTTTTCTACTCTTACCTGGTTGTTGACAATGATCATGTTTTGTTCATCTCCCTTTTGTTGTTGGATCGAAGCGATTGGAATAATAAGCGGATGCTCACCATCTAAGTGAACTTCAGCCTGAATCCCAAAGACCTCTTTGAAAAAGCTTTCTGTTAATACTTCTTTTGGTGTCCCTATTTGATCAATCTGACCACGCTTCATCGCAATAAGGCGGTCACAATATTTTGCTGCCTGCTGCAGGTCGTGAAGAACCATTAAAATGGTGATTCCATGCGTCTTATTCAGCTGTTTGAGCAGCTCTAGTAAATCAAGCTGATGCGCAATATCTAAGTAAGTTGTCGGCTCATCCAGAATAATCGTCTCTGTCTTCTGAGCGAGCGCCATCGCAATATACGCTTTTTGCCTTTCTCCGCCAGACAATGTATGCAACATTCTGTTTTCATTGATACGGCTATTGGTCACATTAAGCGCCCACTCAATCGCTTCTTGATCTGTCTTCGAGCTTTTTTTCCAGATCGAACGATGCGGACTGCGTCCAAGTGCGACCAGCTCCCGTACGGTCATAGATGGAATGGCTGTTCTCGACTGCATGAGAACGGCGATTTCCTTTGCGATCTCCTGAGCGGTCATCTCTTTTTGCGGTATATCGTGAATGTATATCGTGCCGCTTTCGATTGACGTAAGACGTGCGGCTGCTTTAATAAAAGTCGACTTCCCTGATCCATTCGGTCCAATAATTCCTGTCACGCTTCCTTTAGGAACAGCTGCTGATATAGATGACAGCTGAAAGCCTCCTTGACTGAGACTCACGTCATCCATAGCTATCACATCCAACTTAACCCCTCCCTTTCTTTTTTAATAAATAGAGGAAGAAAGGTGCACCGATGCAGGCAAGCAGGATACCGACAGGCAGTTCAACCGGTGTAAACCATACCCGTGCCGCTGTATCTGCAAAAACCACAAGCACGCCTCCGCCCAGCATCGAGATCGGCAGCAGGTACCGGTAGTCATCGCCAATTAAAAGACGGATAAAATGAGGAACGACCAGTCCGACAAATCCAATTAAGCCGCTCACACTTACTGCTGCACCAGCTAAAAGTGCCGCCAGTGCAATTAAGAAAAACCGGGTGCGCTCTACTCTGAGACCGAGCAGCTGAGCCGATTCATCGCCAAGCAAAAGAAGATTTGCCGGCTTGATGGCAAAAAAACAAAGGCACAACCCAGCGAGCGCATAGGGCGACACGAAGGTTAGATGATGCCAGCTCCGTCCATTTAATCCTCCTGATAAAAAGGGCAGGACAGCCTGCACACGCTCACTATAAAGCACCATAAACCCATTCATCACCGCCCCAAGCAGGGCATTGACTGCCACTCCCGCCAAAATCAGCTTCAGCGGTGAAACCCCTTGATCAAATGAGAGCATATACACCACAAGTGCCGCTAATAAAGCGCCAAGGAAAGCAGCGGCTGGCAGCAAATATGTGAATTGTGGAAACACAATCATGCTGAGCACAGCAGCCAATCCGCCGCCAGCCGTCACACCGATGATGCCAGGGTCAGCGAGTGGATTTCGGACGACTCCTTGTAAAATCGCCCCTGATGCTGCGAGACAGGCCCCAACGATGAAACCGATGAGAACGCGCGGCAGGCGTAAATCCATCACAATTTTTTCATGAACAGGCTGACCTGATCCCGTCAAAGCAGAGAGTAAGTCTTGCAGTGATAATTGAACAGAACCTAATGCAAGCCCTAGGCATGCGCCTACAACTAACGAGATGAATAGCCCGGGTATCAGCCATCTTCGCCTCGACTGTCTTTTTTGAAAATCTAATTCTGCCTTCATTTTCATGATGACAATCGCTTCAATCTTTTCTCTAGCTCATCAATCGCTCTCATCACGTCTGCGCCTGGATTCGTCCCAAATAGATCACTAGGCAGAATCTCGACGTGTCCATGTTTGACGGCTGACACATCGTGCCATGCGGCATTCTGTTTCATTTCACTCATAAAGCCCGCTTTCACATCTTCAGGATTGCTGTGGGTCATAAGCAGGATAAGATCAGGATCAGCTTCAATGACCTTTTCTGCATTGATTTGAGCGTATTGAGGGAATTTCTCGAGTGCCGGTTCATTCTCGGCAATGTTCGTCCCTCCAGCGATGTGCAGTAAATCTCCGCTTAAGGATTGAGGAAGTGCCGCCATATATGTGCCAGGTGCCCCGTATACAACGAGTGTCTTCACTTTTTTCTGAGGCTGTTTGACCTGCTTTTTCCGCTGATCGATTTGCTTGTTAAGCGCTTTTGCCTTTTGCTGCTTCCCTAGCAAATCTCCGAATAACGTAATTTGGCGCTGGATGTCCTTCACTGAATTGGCACTTGTCAAAAGAAGCTGTGAACCAATTCCTTCTATTATAGAGATGTCCTTGCTGTTTAATTGTTCATTCCCAAGTACGACATCGGGCTTTAAGCTTGTGATGAGCTCTACATCAAATTGATGTGTGGTACCAATTGTTTGGACTGATGTAGCCTGTTGTAAGCTCTCTGGTAATTCGGCGGCCGGACGACCGACCACCTCACCGCCTAAGGCATATAGGATGCTCATGTCTCCAGTCGATAATGAGACAATACGCTGAGGGGAGTCTTCAAACGACAGCGTTCTGCCGCTAAAATCCTTTATCTTCAATGCACCTTGTCCGCTCCCTTTCTCTACAGGTGCTGCCTGACTGCATCCGCCGAGGAGAAGCATCAAGACAAGTCCCACGAAGATCACATGTGAAAATTTCAACCGCCTGTCTCTCCTTTTCTAGTAAACTTTCTTTAGCTTTGCCTGTACCACGAGACGCCCGTTTTTCGGTGCAAGCACATGATCACAGGTCGATAGAGTGAGAATGAGGTCATCAGTGGACACGTCTGTCTTCGTTTGGTAGATTGATTTTTTTCGCACAGCTTGCAAGTAGTGCGCATATTCGCCAAGATCTTGAAAATCGGTTTGAATATAATCGAAGTCCACCGTTGTTTCATACACGGCAAAAATCTCCGCTTCATAGCTTTGATACAGCGTATCGTACTGAAATGTCCGATGCTCATCGAAGAAATCCTTTTTTAAATAGTTTGTGAGTCCAGCGAACATGGACCCATCTCTCATCCGATGCCCGTACACCACAGTATTCGGACTTTCTTGCAAGACGTCATTGCGATAATCCATAAAAATACTGCCTGCTCGGGTGTCATTTTTTAAGTAATTACGGGTTAAGTAGAACGCATTATCGCTAGATTGGACGATTGGGTACTGGATCATCGTGTCCTTCATATTGATCCAGCCGACAATGTCGTCGTTTACCTTCCGCAGTTCATCAAATGACGTACGAATGGTTCCCGGCTCCCGGTTTTCATTCATTCCTTTCTCATGACCATACATCGTCTGAGCCTTTGCAAGCACCTGACGATTTTGATAATAGCCGAACAGCTCTAAGCCAATGGCCGACCCGCTATAAATGAATACACCTAAACAGACGATCGTCAGCATCCGCTGCCAGACCCGTTTTCCTCTTTTCACACTGTCTCACCTGCTTTTTGCACAGCTTATATACCAACAGGCACGATGTACATCCCTGTTTCTGCATCCTGTCTAATCGTGACGGACACATGATAAATGTGCCGCACCATCTCTTCAGTTAACACATCGTTTGGCTGTCCTTCACTAATGATCTGTCCATCCTTCATCGCAATGATGACATCGCTGTATCGAACAGCCTGATTCATATCGTGCAGCACCATGACAATCGTTAACCCATGCACAACATTAAGCTCTCGAATCAGCTCAAGAATGTCAAATTGATAATAGATATCCAAATAGGTTGTCGGTTCATCTAAGAAAAGGATCGGCGTTTTTTGCGCAAGTGCCATCGCAATCCATACTCGCTGCCGCTCACCGCCTGACAGTGAGGCGAGCGGCACCTTTCGTTTTTCCGTTAGCTTTGTACTGGAAAGCGCCCACTCTATCGCTCTCTCATCCTCTTCCTTGTCTCCTCCGCGCATCGTCTGGTACGGCGTTCTGCCGAATGCCACGATCCTCTCGATCGTTAAATCAAGCGGCGCTTCATTTTGCTGATGGACGACAGCCAGCTTTTTTGCCAGCTCCTTTGGCTTAAACGCATTCAGTGCTTGGCCGTCTAAGTGAATTTGCCCTTTGTTTGGAGCATGGTTATGCGCCATCAATGAAAGTAGTGTGGATTTCCCTGAGCCATTCGGACCGATAATGGTTGTGATTTTTCCCTTTTCAATGTGTGTTGTGACCGATTGAACGATGTCCTTCTGCTGGTCATATGAGAATGACACCTCACGAATGTCCATGGAGACGGTCCCCCCTTCTTAGTAAAAAGATCAGAAATGGCCCGCCAATCACGGCCATGATCGTAGAAGCAGGAATTTCATTTGGCGCGACAAGCGTCCTGCCGAGCGTATCAGCCGTCAGAATCAGCAAAGCCCCGCTTAACGCAGAAAATGGAATGAGTACCCGGTGATCCGAGCCGACAAGTCTTCTTGAAATGTGTGGGATAAGCAAACCGACAAAGGCGATCACGCCTGCTACCGCTGCTGTCACCGCCGCAAGCAATACAGCTGTGATGGAAATCAAAAGGCGCATTCTGGTCACACGCAATCCTAAATTTTTCGCTGTCTTGTCCTGAAGAGCCAAGAGGTTACACCATCTGCTGAAGAAAAGGGCTACGACAAGGCCGACGACGCCATAGACTCCGATTAAACGGACATCTCCCCACGTTTTCATCGTAAGATTCGACTGTCCTGACTGATTGATCGTGATATTGAAATAGCTGCAAATGGTCACGAACGCTTCTGCCATTCCAGTAAACATGGCATTGATGGCGATCCCAACCAAAATCATACGGATGGGGCTTAATCCACCCTTCCAAGACAGAACATACACGAGGAAACACGCAATGGCTCCACCTAACACCGAAAATAAAGGAGAGTAGAAATAAAATTGAGGAAGTGCTGTTATTGCCATTAAAGAAAAGAAGCTGGCTCCTGATGAAATCCCAATGACGCCGGCATCAGCTAATGGATTCCTCATGACCGACTGCAGCAGTACACCGGAGACTGATAAGGCGGCCCCTGTAAACATGGCAATGAGCATGCGAGGAATTCTGAGATCTTTAATGATTTCTACCTGTGCATGTTGACCGGTGATGAGCCCTTCCAATAATTCAATCGGGGTGACATGAATGCTCCCAGTAATGGCGGAATAAATAAACACGCACACTAGTAAGACACTGACTGTCAGAAATAAAATCCCTGTTTTTTTCATCTTAAACGTCCTTTTATCATTCAGATTCGCCGCTTATGACGGGTACAGCATACGCGTTAGTTCATCTAATGCTTCTGCTGCCTTTAAATTGCCCGTTGTCCCGAATAAGCTTTCTTCGAGGTCATACACCCGGTCTTGCTTGACTGCATGAAAATGCTTCCAAATGTCATTTGTTTTAAATTCTTGATCAAACATCTGGACGACTTCATCTGGCATCCCATGTGCGGCCCGGAGGATGATATCTGGATTGGCTTTTTGTAAATACTCCGTATTGGAAGCCAAATACTCCATTTTCTCACCTTTGACAATGTTCTTTCCACCTGCGATACGCACAAGATCACCAATATATGAATGCTCTGTCGCCACCAAATAACTGCCTGGTACACCAAGCAAAATCAGAACGGATGGCTTTCGTTTTCCCTTCGTCTTCTCTTGTATGTCTTTCTTTTTTTGCTCAAAGTCAGACACAATGCGCTCGGCTTGTTTCTTTCTGTCATACTGATCTCCGAGCTTCTTAATCGCCTTCTCCATGTTAGCCATGCTCTCGAGATTTAAGTATGTGGCAGGGACACCTGCTTGTTGAAAGGGTGTCTCTAAATCATATTGAAGGGTCGTGACAGACAGGACATCTGTCGGTTGAAGTGATTGGATGATTTCCATGTCCGGGCTCATTGGGTTGCCGACTTCTGGCAGTCCTTTGTAACGAGCTGGCAAGGATTTTTGACTTGTTGGCACCCCGACAAGATCCACCTCTAAAGCATCCATGATCTCCACAGCAGCTACAGTCGTTGCCACAATGCGCGCACTTGATTCCGCGCTTTTCTTGCCTTTCGCTGAGCTTTCAGCCGACTGTGAGCACCCTGACAAGATCACGCACACACTTAAAGCAGCGATCAGGGAACGTAACATTCGATGCTTCAAAAACAGAAGCCTCCTTTCGAAAAAAGAGAGTGGATGCGCCGAGTTGAATGGCGCATCTCACTTAAAATAAACAATCTATTTTGCCTTAGTTTGATACTTTCTCACGAGCACGAATAACGACCCGCCGAATAAAAGAATATACATCCAGAGAAGAGAGGTATCTCCTGTTTTTGGATTCAGCTGTCCAGTCTCAGACGTGGTTTGGTCATCTGATGGCGTAAATGTCAGCTGCTCTGCGCCTGTTTCCTCTGGCGCTAAATTCTCAAGTTGATTTGGTTGAGAATCGCGATCATTTGGATTTTTGACAAAGCCGATACTCTCATCGTCTCCAATAACCGTCGCAATTCCGCTTCCTTCACCAAGTGCGATGCCTTTTGTGTCATAAACAAGTTTGACATCGTACTGCTCATGGTAATTCGCAGCTGGAATGTCAATTTTCACGCGTGCTGCCTGGTCATTGCTTAAACTTTTTGCTTCATATTGAATCACTCTTGTATCTGCTTTTTGATCTGTTTTTGCGACAAGAGTCTCTTCATATTTCCCGCCTGTCCCTACTTGGAAGGACGTGATGGCTGAGCTGTTCTTCACTGTATATGAAACGAAATGGCGGCCATTTTTCACCACCAATGTCGCAGGGCTCACGACGTAATCGTTCATTCGAGAAGGCTCATCCTTGTCTGCTTTCTTCATTGAAAAAGGAAGCTTGTATACACCATCTTTTAGCTGAGCTGTCTCTTGACCAGCTCCACCGTTATTTGTTTCTGGTGCTGGTGTATTTGGTTTTGGTGTTTCTGGAGTGGCTGGTGTTTCTTCCTCTACCTGACCGTCCTTAAGTGGAGAGATACTCTTTGAATCAAATTGAAAACGAATATCGTAGGTTTGGTCATAGTGAGCAGCTGCCACCACAATGTGTACTTTTCCTTTGACAGCTTTTTTCAAATCAGCTACATCAAATGAGACGATTCTTGTGTTCTTTGCTTGATCTGTGCTGACGGTTTTCACTTCTTGATAAGAGCCATTTTTCTCTGTTTTCAAAGAAGCAACCGACGTATTGTCCTTCACCGTAAAGGAAATGGTTTGCTTTCCGTTTTTGACGGTTAAGGATGCAGGATGTGAGAAGTATTGGTTCATCCGAGATGCCTCGTCCTCATCCCCTTTTAGCACACTGTAATTGACACGATACACACCATCTTTTAATTGATTTTGCGCAGAATCATCTGGCTTTGTACCATTTTGATCATCTGGTTTTGTTTCGCTATCATCTGGCTTTGTACCGTTTTGATCATCTGGCTTTGTTTCGTTATCGTCTGGCTTTGTGCCAGTTTGGTCATCTGGTTTTGTTTCGTTATCGTCTGGCTTTGTGCCAGTTTGGTCATCTGGTTTTGTTTCGTTATCGTCTGGCTTTGCAGGTGTAACGAGCGTTAGGCTGCTTTGATCGAATGCAAGCTGTACGTCATAAGCTTCGTCATAAATAAGGCCGCCTAAATCCCAGTAAATTTTCACCCAGCCGTTTAATTTGGCTGATAAGTCGGCAACATCAAACTTGATCACACGTGTATTGGCAGTTTCATCTTCACTGACGGTTTCAGTGGTGACAAGAGCGCCATTTTGTTCGACCTTGAAATCTGTAATCTCTTTGCTTTGCTTCAGTGTGACATAGGCAGTCGTCTTGCCATTTTCCACAATCAGCTTAGCTGGCTTTTCTGTATACGTATCCATCATGGACGCTTCTGTGCTGCCATTTTTTAAAACAGTGAATCCGACCGTGTATTCACCATCAACAAATGATGCAGCTTGAGCCGTTCCTTGAGGAATCTGAAATGCAGTCAATAAACTGAATAAAACGAGCAGAATGGCTGCCTTTAGGTGAAAAAGACGTTTCAAATGGTGACACTTCCTTCCTTAATGCTTGATGATCCACTTTCTTGCTAAAAATCCGCCTGAGCATAGAGCAAGCACAAGGAGCCACCCTGTCTGGTTTGTATCACCAGTTTGAGGATTCTCTTCTTGTTTCGTATGAGTGGATGAATCAGATTTTTTGGTTGATTCCTTTGATGATTGATGATTTTCTGCTGCACCCGCTGTTTCGTTTGAGCTGTTAGAAGAAAGTGACTTGATACTGCTCTCATCAAATTTCAGCTGAATGGTATAATCATGATCATAATCAGCAGATTTTACAGTGACATGAATTTTTGACTTGATTGGTTTAGACAAGCTCTGAGCTTGGAACTGAACAATCCTTGTGTTGGCTTTTTTATTGGTTGAGAGAACCGTTGTATCGACATAGCCGCCATTTTCGGGGACTTTAAATTCCGTCACCCAGCTGCTATTTTTAATGGTCATTTGTACTGTCAGCTTCCCATTTTTTGCAATCACTTTTGCTGGCTTCAGCCAGTAATCATTTGCCATGGAGACCGCATTTCCTTCAGCCTTCAGCACAGTATAGTTGACGGAGTATGTACCATCCTTTAACGTGGCAGCCTGTGCGTTTGAAAAAGGCAGCATGAGTGCCAATAATAAAGCGGTCATGAAGACTGATAGCCTCATCATTTTTTTCATCAAGCGAATTTCCTCCCTTTTTATTGAACAGATGCTGCATCAAACTTGAGACGGACGTCATAATTGCCTGTATATCCGATGACCGGTACAGTCACGCTCACTTTTGCTGGTACGACTTCTGTCAGGCTGTTCACGTTGAATTCTACTGTTCTCTTATTCGCAGCTGTGTTTGTATTAATCACCTTCGCATCTTTGTAGACACCTTGATCAAGTGTTTTAAAGCTTGTGATCCAAGAGCTATTCGTTAACGTGACTTGTGCTTTGATTTTTCCTTCCTTCACGACAAGCTTGGCTGGTTTTTCAAAATACGTATTCGCTGTTGAAGTCGAATCGCTATCTGCCTTCCATACCACATATTGTACTGAATGTTGACCATCTGCTAAGCCTGCTGCTGAGGCTGAGCTAATCGGGGCTAGAGCAAATAATAGAACAAAACTAAACAATAATAATACGTGTGATGTTGAACGAATGGCTTTCATGTGAACCCTCCTAAATGATATTGATAATTATTCTCAATGGATAATAAAAAAAATAACCTTCATAAGCGCTGGATCACGCTTATAGATGATTATGATAATCATTATCAATTGAGTTGAAAAAATAAATCTTTGCTTCCTAAAAGCCAAAGATGTCTGTTTCTAAATGATGATTTGACACGTGTTTTAGGCAATCTGTCCCATTCATGATACCATGGCATGACCTCCATTCCATTACAGGGAAAAGAACCCTCTTCTTCTTGATCTTATATGATGAGTGAATTTATTGTCAACATCATTTTTCATACTATTGACTTAGATTTCTGGAAAATCGCACAAAAAAATTTCGATCAGACAGACTGATCGAAATCGATTAGGAAGGAACATGTTCCCCTTTTTTGCTGTTTTTACGTTCTAAAGACCAATCATACATTTCACGAATAATCGGCTCAATTTTCTTCCCTTGCGCTGTTAATTCGTAATCAATCCGTACTGGAATGTCAGGGTATACGTTTTTCTCAACGAGTCCTTCAGCTTCTAAATCCTTCAGCCTTTCTGATAATAATCGTCCGCTGATGTTCATTTCATTTTCAAGCTGACAGAAACGCTTAGGGCCTGTCAGAAGCTGATTGATGATGAGAATGACCCACTTCTTGCCTAGAATCTCCATGGCATCTGTGATTGGACAGCCATCTACTTGAGCCATATCTTACTCCCTCCCGCTTTTCTCTCTTTTTTTCATTATAACATAATTAATTACTTGAAATAAGCAACTAACTATTATATAGTTTAGTTACTTTAAGTAACAAGGTATTCATTTTTATATATTTTCAAAAACATTTGAACATGCCGATGCATATATCATGAAGGAGATGACCGAGCTTGAAGACAATTGAGAAGCTAAGATTGGGTGTAACAGAGTTACATGTATCCAGATTTGAGCGTTCTTTACCTTTTTATACAGACATTTTAGGATTTACCATATTAGAACAGACGGAATCCACCACAACTCTTGGAAGCAATGCAAAGGAACCCATTCTTTTGTTAAAAGAAGATGCACAACTCAAGGAGAAGCCTGATCATGAGCCAGGACTTTATCATTTTGCTGTTTTATTACCTACCAGAAAAAACCTGGGCACATGGCTGGCACATGTGATGAAAAAAGGCTATCCTTTAATTGGAGCAAGCGATCACTTTTTCAGTGAAGCCATTTATTTAAGTGACCCTGACGGCATTGGCGTAGAAATATATGCTGATCGCCCTGAGGACGTTTGGGTAGGTGAGCATGGAGAACTGAAAGGTGGCGGAAATGCACCTCTTGATGGAGATGGTCTCCTGCAAGAAGCCGCTGATACGACGTGGGAAGGACTTCCGGCTGGCACAGTGATGGGACACTTACATTTCCATCTGAACCCAGAAGAAGCTGATTCCTTTTATGTCAATACGCTCGGTTTTCATATCCGAATGGCTCCACCAGCAAGCGTATTTATCGCCGCTGGTGTGTACCACCATCACCTTGCCTTTAATGCATGGGGACGCGGACGAAAAGGAGCCATTGATCCACGTTTTTCAGGAATTAGAAGCTATACACTCGTATTCCCACAAGAAGCAGACAGACAGTCCGTCGTTGAGCGCCTAACAAAAGCAGGCACTCAAGTGAAAACAATAGGAAAAAGTAACGAATTTGTTGATCCATTTGGCGTTCTCGTTCGTTTACAGATTGAAGAAACAGACAAAAAAGAAGGTGCAGAATATGGACAAACACACAGATCTTAAAACAGCCATTTTAAAAGATAAAATCAAACGAGTACAGCAGGAGGACGGGTATATATATATCACTGGACCCATTAAATTGCCAGTGAATTTAGACGGCAGAACGGTGATGTTCAACTGGTATTCATGGTTAAAAGACGACGGGTTAGAGCCATTGTCAGATGAAGCTTTAATCGAAAGCCTCTCGTCCCGCCAGCTTGCCGATCATCAGCAGTCAAGCGTGCTAGTGTATGGAGATTTCGAGCACGCTGACGAAGCCCTTATCCGCATGCATTCCATTTGTCACACTGGTGATATTTTCGGAAGCAAGCGCTGCGACTGCGGATTCCAATTGAAGCAGTCCATGCGAATGATTGAGGACAATGGTGCAGGTGCCCTGTTTTATTTAGCCAACCATGAAGGCCGCGGTATTGGACTTTTCACGAAAGCCATGGCTTATATCCTCCAAGAAAACGGCTACGATACAGTAGAAGCGAACGAAGCACTCGGCTTTGAAGATGACACGCGTCAATATGAAGAAGCCATCGCGGTTCTTCAAACACTTCGTACAAAGCCAGTCAGACTCATTACCAATAATCCGAAAAAGACAGATGCCATCAGCCATGCAGGTTTATCTCTTTCTGGACGTATTCCGCTTTGGGGTGATGTCTCAGAGTTTAATGAAAAATACTTGCAGACAAAAATCAACCGCTCAGGTCATATGAAGGCGGAGCAAGAGGTGCATACGATTGCCACATCATGAGCGATATATGAATCTAGCCCTAGAAAATGCACGTGCAATGAAAGGACAGACATCACCGAACCCGCTCGTCGGGGCTGTGATTGTGCGCGATAATGAAATTGTTGGAGTCGGTGCTCACATGAAAGCCGGTGAACCACATGCTGAAATTCATGCACTTAAAATGGCTGGAGACAAGGCAAAAGGAGCCACCATTTATGTGACCCTCGAGCCTTGCTCTCACCATGGCCGTACAGGTCCTTGTGCGGAGGCACTTGTGAAAGCAGGCGTCGAAACCGTTGTCGTGGCAGCACTTGACCCGAACCCGCTTGTCGCTGGCCGCGGAATCGCCATTTTACAAGATGCTGGCATCCAAGTGATTACAGGCGTACTTGAGCAGGAATCCATTCTCATGAATGAAGTGTTTAATCATTTTATTACGAAAAAAACACCTTTCGTGACGCTCAAGGCAGGTATTACCTTAGACGGAAAAATTGCGTCTGCTACGTCTGACAGCAAATGGATTACATCTGAGACATCCCGTTATGATGCTCATCATATCCGCAGTATCAATGATGCGATTTTGGTCGGTGCTCAAACTGTTATTCATGACGACCCTTCACTAACTGCACGGATTCCAAATGGGCATCATCCGATTCGAATTGTTTTAGACTCTAAGCTCTCAACACCGCTGACAGCAAAGATCGTCACTGATCAGATGGCACCAACATGGATCTTTACAACAAAGCAAGCCGATGAGGAAAAACGAGCCGCTTTAGAAGCAGCCGGCGTCAGCGTCTTTGTAACAGACAGCGAGACGCGGGTGCCCCTGCAAGAAGTGCTTCAAATGCTGGGAGAAAGAAATGTCTCCTCCCTCATGATTGAAGGCGGCGGCCAGATCAATGCTTCATTTTTAGAACAGCAGCTTGTAGATAAATTGGTCATTTATATGGCACCTAAACTCATTGGCGGAAGGCTGTCTCCTTCCTTTTTTGGAGGCGAAGGCATACGTCTCATGAGTGATGCCATTGAACTGGATCAACTCTCAGTAGAAACACTAGGGAAAGATATCAAAATAACGGGTTACCCCGTTTATCAATAACAAAAATAAGGCGGCTGTTTAGATCCCCTCAACAGCCGCCTTGTTTTTAAAAATCTAGTTTTTTTAGTCTGTTCTCTCTAAAAATTCAATTCGATTCCCAAAGGGATCTTCTACATAGAACCGGCTGGCTCCTTCCAATGGCTCATCTTCTCTGATGCTAATGTGGTGCTTCAATAATGCCTTTTTTAATTCCGATAGACTCTTTACAAGAAAAGCTGGATGGGCTTTCTTTGCAGCTTGGAAATGATCCTGAATTCCAATGTGAAGCTGATGGTGACCGCATTGAAACCAGACACCTCCACGTTTAGCTAGATTACTAGGCTTGGGTATTTCCTCCATTCCTAAAATTCCGCCAAAAAACAAACGTGCTTTCTCTTCACTACCTTTTGGAGCAGCTAATTGAACATGATCGATTCCAACAAAATTTGACATAATCCTCTCTTCCTTTCTTTTCTCAATTGGTTTTTCTATGAAGTGTTTCTTAAGTTTTTGTGATACTGAGCAAATTTGCTTGGGTATTTTTGTTCTTTGCTTCATTGGTGGGCTTGATACTTGGAGTCTTCCAGTGAGGTGTTTCATACGATGTAGAGTTTGATTGATTTCATCTAAATGACAGTGCAAAATTTTTTTCAAAAACAGAACTCCCATTGTAATGAAAGTTCTGTCCATCTAAGTGTCTCTTGTAATGACATTTGAAACCAAGACATATCATGTGTAGTGATTCATTTTGGTGAAACTTGTCGTAAAATGTTTCATGTGAAACATTTATCGTCCATTCCCTTCTACCAGCCTGCCAAAGCTTTCGGGTGAAAGTCCCGGTGAAATGCGAACACGGTGCAAGGACATCATGCCCTGTTCCTTCTTCGCATGTCCTGGTTCAGTGGTGACAGCCATTTGATAACCGGCTTCCTTCGCTAGCTTTAGCGTGTCTTCGTTATAGCGCCCGACAGGATAGCTGACCATTCTCGTACGCTGAGAAAAACGTTGATCAAAGAATGCCTTTGACCCTTTTAATTCCTCTTTCTGCTGCTCTCTTGATAAACGATTAAGCTCTAAATGATGAATGGTATGACTCTCAATCGATAGCCCATTTGCCATCATTTCATCCATTTGTTCATCCGTTAAGTGGTTCGGGCGCCCAATGGATTGCTCAATCATGAAAATCGTTGCTTTCATTCCATACTGCTTTAAAATCGGAAATGCCTTTGTATAGTTATCGGTATATCCATCATCGAATGTAATGAGGACACACTTTTCACTTGGCTTCGTATTTGTTGTGAAGACGCGGTACGCTTCTTCTGGCGACAGCGTGACATAGTCGTTGTCCTTCAGCCATTTCATATGAGCCGCAAACTCGCTCTTTGGTACACGAAGCGAGTTACCGCTGGAGATGCTGTGATACATCAAAATCGGAAGCTCTACCGGCTCCTTTTGCTCAATCCAGCTTTGTGTATCAATCACTTCCGCTTCTGTCTGCTGAATCTCTTCTGTTTCTTTTAATCGTAATGGACCCTTTTCCTCTTTGACCACTTGCTGGTTTCCTTCCGTTTGCTCCTTCGTTCCCATACAGCCCGAAATGAGCAGCGCCAAAAGACCAACCGTCATCCACATACATGTTTTTTTCATTCACCAATCCTGCTTTCTCTCTATCTATCGAATGATTATAACAGAAATTGGTTACTAGCTGATATCTATTTTGACAGGGTGTTCATTTTTTTACACATTTCAATCATTTCAATGGCAAGCAGATGAATGGTCTCTGTTGTGAGCATTTGATCTTCTGCGTGTATCAGCAGTAAAGAAAAGGGAAGCTGCTCTCCTGCCGCCTCTTTTTGGATCAGCGACAAGTGCAGGTTGTGGATGCTTCGAAACGCTTCTTCCCCTTTTTCAATCAACTGCTGTGCTTTTTCAAAATCATCAGCTCTTGCTAGACGAATGGCTTCAACATAATGACTTCTTGCCTCGCCTGCATGAGCAATAATTTGAAAGGCTGCTCCCTGCATTTCCTCTAATACCGTCATCTGCTTCTCCTCCAATTACTTAAGATTCATTTGCTAGTTTCAGAGCATGCTCTAGTATTTTTTCTCCGTTCGCTGTTCCGTATAATCTCACATTGATGACATCAACAGGTATTTGGTAAGGTGCCGCTGTTTTTTCTGCTGCCTTTTTCATAAAGCTTACTTGCGGTCCAAGTAAAATCACCTGCACATCTTCTCCATGCTCTTCTAATTCATCCGCAATAGCCCCTTCAGGTATGGCGTATATATCATAATCCAGCCCCTTCGCTTCTGCGGCTGCCTTCATTTTGGACACTACAATGGATGTCGACATTCCTGCGGCACAAGCGAGAATGATTCGTTTCATATCCCAACACTCCTATCGATAGTTGACTTCTGTTTGGGCCTTCAGTTCCCTTGTTTTAATTAATGTCTGGTACCAATACGCTGATGCCTTCAACTGGCGATTCCGTTCATTTTCCAGCTGAATTTCGACTAATCCGTAGCGGTTTTTAAAGGCATTCATCGGCGATACATTATCCGTAAAAGCCCACAGCATATAGCCCGTACAATTTGAGCCTTCTGCTTTCGCTTGAAGTGCCCGTTTCAGATGCTGGCTGATAAAGGAAATGCGATACTGGTCATCAATGATACCGTCTTCTTTTTTAAACCGTTCTTCCTTTTCTACGCCCATGCCGTTTTCGGCCACAAACCACTCAACATTTCCGTATTCTTCTTTTATTCTCATGCCCATATCATAGACAATGTCCGGGTAGATTTCCCAGCCTCTGAATGGATTCATTTTTCTTCCTGGAAGCTCAAACATATCGTAATAATAAGACGGATGAAATGGCGTCATCTCATTCCACGCCTTACTCGGTGCTTTGACACGATGCGGATAGTATAAGTTGAGCCCAATGACATCAACCGTATGATTCTTGATGACCTGAAGCTCTTCCTCTGTCGCATCGAAATGAATCTCATGCTTTTTCAACACATCGAGCAATTCCTCTGGATACTCCCCTTTGATGGAGGGATCTAAGAACACTCGATTGAAAAACAAATCATACATCCGTGCCGCTTCTTGATCATGCGGAGCAGAGGATCTTGCATACGTCACTTCTGGATTGAGAATCACCCCGATCTTTGCACCTGTTGATTCCTTCAATCCCATCTCCCGAAACAGCTTCACCACTTTTGCTGTTGCCAGCGCTTTATGATAGTTCCACTGCATCCATTTCTTCGTATTTTGCTCAAAGGGATACCGGTTAGCATCAAGATAAACGCGTGTTTGGACAACAATCGGTTCATTAAAGCTAAACCAATGTTTGACCCTGTCTCCATATCGCTCAAACACCTTTTCCGCATAGAGAACAAACAGTTCGACGACATGCTTTGATGACCATCCGCCGTACTTTTCAAGCAGCACGGCTGGAAGCTCATAATGTTCTAAGCAAAACATCGGCTCTACACCTGCTGCGATTAATTCATTGATCAAATCATCAATGTAACGGGCATATGCCTCATCCACAATCCCCTTCTCGTAATCGATGAGAAACCTCGACCAATTGATCGATGTCCTATAATGAGTCAGACCGATTTCTTTCATAAGGGCTACATCTTCTGGATAGCGCTCGTAAAAGTTCGTCGCACCAGCCGGGCCATATCCTTGGTGCCAAACGTGATACCCATTCTTATACCATAAATCGATGTACGAGTCCTGATGCGCTTGCTTTCCCTTCCATCCCTCCGTTTGCCAAGCAGAGGCCGCAGCACCTAGGATAAAATCTCTTGGAATCTCGATTCTGTTCATGTCGCCACCTTCCCTTTCCTCGTTTGAACGTGAAGTCCTTCCCAAATTCCTTGCAAATACATAGCCCCAAGCGCCCGATCATATAAACCGTAGCCAGGCCTGCCTGTCTCGCCAAAGATCATACGCCCATGATCAGGCCGGACGTAGCCAGCAAAGCCCTCTTCATACAAAGCCTTCACAATTGTCCCCATATTGAGACTTTCTGCCTTTTTTTCGTATATTTACGGTCAAGTGAAATGGGATCATCCTCCCCGTACCACCTGAATTGCATGTTCATTCATGCCTCTCCTTTTATTCTGAATCTGGTGCCACTTCTGGTTTACGGTTAGACAAGAGAACAAATGGCAAATAGATGAAGACTGCGACCACAATACAGATGAGCTGTGTGATGACAGCCCCCATGCTGCCAGCGGTGGACAGCCATGCATTCACAATCGGTGGTGTCGTCCACGGCACCATCACGACGGCTTTTCCAGCAAACCCTGTAGCCGTCGCAATGTAACCAATCGTTCCTGTCACAAGTGGTGTGACGATAAATGGAATTGCCATCACAGGGTTTAACATGACAGGTAAGCCAAAAATAACGGGTTCATTGATGTTGAAGAGACCCGGACCAGATGAGAGCTTGGCAATACTTCGCATCTCTTCCCTTCTTCCAGCAATAAAAATCGCAATCAAAAGCCCAATGGTCACACCTGAACCACCGATGCTCATATACACATCCCAAAATGGCATCGTGATGATATTCGGAATCTCTTTTCCTTCTTGAAATGCTGTCATATTCACTGCAATCGATCCTAATAAGAGCGGCTCCCGGATCGGTTTGATCATCTGGTTGCCATGGATGCCGATCACCCAGAAGAATTGTGCCACAAACATCAACGTTAAAATCCCTGGTAGACCCTGTACAACACTTTCTAGCGGGCGTTGCACCACGTTATACACTGCTTCATGCAAATAAATGCCTGTCAAACGATGAAATGCAAAGCCGAATGAACTAATGATCGTAATCGTAATGATCGAAGGAAAAAGTGATGAAAAAGATGTTGCCACATTCGATGGAACAGAATCTGGCATCTTGATTTGCAGCCATTTCACCTCGGTCAGCTTACAAAAGATTTCCACAGATACGATCGCAATGATCATCCCTAAAAATAAACTTTTTGGATCGGAAAATTGCCTTGCCAGTACATCTACAACTTCACGCATCGATCCATCCACTTCAAGAAGAAGTGTCGTTGGAATAACAGATATAAATGAAATCAATGCCATCAACCCTGGGAACAGGGACTTGTGCCCGTTGATTTTCCCAAGCTCTATCCCGATGAGGAACACAGCCCCAATCGTTAAAAAGTTCAGCGTCGCATAATTGATTGCCTTCATAATTGGTTGAAGCGCCGCTAAAAATCTGAACATCTCAAAATGAGCAAGCCCTGTTTCCGGGCTCATGATCATATTTGCCACCAATACAGCAAAAGCCCCTGTAATGATGATTGGCATCAGTGTGACAAATGCCTGTTTAATCGCCATAATATACTTCTGATTCGTGATGCGATAAGCCACATTCCCCATGACGTCTGCCGCTTTCTCCTTGAAGCTCATGATCTGTCTCCCCTTTACAAAAACTCGTGATCATCCTCCTTTTTGATGTTATTTTAAAAGCGCTTTCATTAACATCTAATCTTTTTCCTCACAGATGCGGAAATGGGTGTCCTGTTTTTTCATTCTGATGCTCCAATACTTGAAGCGCCGCCGTCAGTTCCTCAAATGAAGCGGCCTTGATGAGTTGCTCCACCACTTCCTTGCGCTCTGTCAGCCGTACAAGAAATTGATAAAGTGACTGTAATTCTTTTTGATACGTCTTCTGGATACTCAACAAACAAACGACTTGTACCCGATTTTCACCCCACAGCACCGGTTTTTTCAACGTACAGATCGCACAAAACGTGTCATCTGTTGCCGGCTTCATCGGATGGGGAATCGCAACCAAATGACCGAACGATGTCGGTGACACTTGCTCTCTTTCAAGCAATAATTGTTCAAACTCTTCCGGGATGCGATCCTGTTCCTTGAGCACGTTTACGAAAAATTGCAGTACCTCTTCCCTTGATTGAAGGTCTTGCTGAAAAAATGTCAGCGCCGGACTCACATACCGCAAAACCCCTGTATCCTGCGCGCCCTGCACAAACCGTTTCAGCCGCACAATATCATCGTCACTTAGAATGGTATGTACATCAATCACTGGCACCGGCAACGTGTTCTGAAGCGGAATGGTACTAATAATAAAATCAATGCTTCTCAAATCATACGAAAGAATTTCCCCAACACTTGCAGTGCCAGCGATCTCCAGCCTTTCGCTAAAAGCCGCTGTCAGCTTATGAAGAAGGAGCTGACTGCTGGCGACACCCGTCGCACATACAATAAGACATCTCTTTCTCACATGCTGTGATTTTGTCCGCTCGATTGCAGCACCGATATGAAGCGCCAAATACCCAATCTCATCCTCATGAATCTCAATTCCCTCTTTTTCTCTCAGCCATCTACCCATATAGACGCCAGCTTCAAATGCAATGGGATAATGCCTTTTAATGTCCGTTAAATAAGGGTTACGAATGTTCATACCGTACCTAAAACGATGAATAGCGGAACGTAAATGAAGACTTAATCCAACGATTAACTCTTTATCAAATTGAATATCAAGTGACATGTGCTCCTCTACATAAGCAAGCAGTTGGTGGATGAAGCGAAAGTGATCTTCGTCTAGAAGATGAAATAGCATATGACCGGTATCTCCGTATGCCATCATCTTCGCTCCCATCAAGTGAATCGCAATATACGCCATTTCAGATAATGGAAAATCAATCGCTAGAACATGCCGAATATCCTCTGCCATTTGTTGAGCTACTTGGAAAACAGGCTGCACTTGAATCTCTTTTAATTCCGTTTCTGGCATCATGACCAGTTTTTTCTCTTCGATTCGTTTGCATGCAATGGCGATGTGGGTGACTAAGTTACTTAAACCGATTTCTGATAGATGAAGTCCGCTAGCTTTTGTACGTGAACGCACGATATCCTGAATCAATTGATACGTTTCTTCAGGTAACAGCGCAGGGTTCGCATGCGCTTGCTGAAACACATGCTCAGCCATACAATATCTTAATTTCATTTCATCCCCTGTCAGCCGCAGTCCATATTTAGGACGATGTGACACAGAAAGTCCATGTAATGAAAACAAATGTCTGACCGCTTTCAAATCATTTTTCACTGTCGATTCACTTACAAATAATTCCTCTGCCAGCGCGTCTAACTTGATATAGTCTTCTGACAGAAGCAGCCTTTTCAATAGATAGGCTACACGGTCCTCAGGCTGATTGGGTATGGTCTGCTCCTTTTTTTCGTTTCTTTCTCCCAATGACTTTTTCAAAAATGTACGAAAAGACCCATAATCCTCTACGGTCAATGTATACCCTGCCCCGCGTTTGATATGTAGTACGGCTCCATGTTCATCCAAAATATATTTAAGCGCTTTCATATCTGTTCGGATGGTTCTTGATGTGACGCCAATCATGCGGGCAATTTCTTCACTAGTCAGTTCCTGTTCCGCTTGCATCAGTCGTTTCAGCAGCTCCTCCTGACGTAGAGATAGCATAGGCTCTCCTCCCTTGGCATTTACTTTTGCCTATCATCATAAACGAAAATAGAACTCTTTGCCCAGTTTTTCTTTCAAATCGGGAACCACGATATGGCTCATTCGTATGAATAGGAAACAAGAGGAGGGATGCATCATGGGTTCTTTTATGTTTGTTGTTATGATCATATTGGCTTCTTTAGGAGCAATCATTGCCCATTTATTCACATCAAAGGATAAGCGTACGTCTGCTAAGCGTTCTTCACATCACAGTTCAACAACAAGTACATATACTGATTCTTATACTCATCACGCTTCTGATGCCTCCTGCGGGGGAGATTCCGGGGATAGTGGCGGTGGATGTGACTAAATAAAAAAACAGCCGCTCACTGATGAGACGGCTGTTTTTATTATTTTAAAGAGCCTTCCAGCCCCGTTCAATCAGATGTTTAACATCGAGTGCAAAATCCTCACCCTTTTCCATCACGTCCTGGGCTCTTCCGGCAAAGTTACTGGCAACAGCCAGCTCCATTTTTTTTAATTCAAAGTGCAAGATTTTTTGATCAATCTCTGTGATATATTTTTCATACTCATTGTTCACGATGTCATGCATTACATGATAGGCATCTTTTCGGTGGCGATGAAAGTCGGTTCCTCTCTCACCTTTCCATGACGAATCTAGAGCAGGTTTCTTGATTTCCTTTATGTCTGACTGCGCAAGATCTTGTTCTGTTCGAATATTGCTTTTGGCTGTCTTTAACCGAGAGATCATGTCATCAAATTCTGCACGTCTGTTTTCAATTCCCATATGCAGATGGTGTAGCATCTCGGATAAACTCATGTCATCCACCTCTATCGGACCTCATACGAAAGCACAGCATCAGAGCCTTGGAAACGATCAACTCACTTGATTTCTCCAAACCTGACATTTCTATCGTTTTGCTTTCATTAAGTATAGTATAAGGTGAAAAGCCTCAGTCTTAAATAGGGAAAAGGTGTCCTTTTAGTGACGTGTTTGGAAGAAAAACGGAATAATACAAGGTCGTACATCCTGAATTATATATGAGTCTTTAGATATATATTTCTGTGAAATCCATAAGAAAACGATTGCCATTATTTTGCGGCAATCGCTTCATCCTGTTCTTTTAAGGTATTCACATTCGAGCGTGTGTCTTGGACATTTGTAGTTAAGGCTTCTTTAAAACTTGAAACCATTTCGTTCACCTCTGCTTCGCGTGTCGTCCACTTGGTCACAAATTCAAGGCTGTTTTCACCTGCTTTATCTGCTGCTTTTTTCATCGTTAATGCTTCGACAGCTTGGGAGACTTCATCTAGTTGATCCATAACTGTTTGGTAGTTTAACTTAATTTGTCCCATCGTGATATCCTCCAGATTTGTTCAAGCTTATAAGCTGCTCCATGCTTTTGAGATCAAGCGTTTGGCATCCTCTACTGCGTCTTCTCCTTTTTCAGCCAGACGTGCGGCGTCTCCAGCTAAGGAACTGGCAAAGGATAACGCAGCTTGTTCGGCTTCTAACGTACTGATTTTGAATTCGATGCGGCTCACGTAGCGTGGGTACTTGTCGTTCACAATCGTTTGCAGCGCATCATGTGCTTCATTCCGCTCTGATTTGAAATCCTGGCTTCGCTCACCTTTCCAAGAGGTCCCAAGCTTTGGCTGCTTGATTTGCTTCAGGTCTGTCTCTGCCGCATCTTGTTCACGTTCGACCTTACTTTTCGCCTTTTTCAGTCGAGCGATTTTCTCTTCGATTTCTGCTTTTTTACTTGTAATGCCACCGTTTAGGGCAGACAGCATATTTGATAAGCTCATTATGGGCTCCTCCTCCTGACAAAAAATAAAAACGCTGCTTAGAGTTCCTCTAAACGAGCGTAAGGTGAATAGCACTTTTTCCAATATTGTTATTATAAGGTTCAAAGACTCATGTTTGAATAGGGATTTGTGCCCTTTTTATGGGATAAATATGCTTTCACTCTGCTTCACATTACCCCTTAAGACCTCTTTTATAAGGGGTCTTAATTCATGATTCTTGGCTATATGTCACATATAGTCATACAGACCTAGGACAAACAAAAGCCGCCCGGTTGAGGAGCGGCTTTTGTAAACGGCTTATGAAGCTGATTCTTCACTTTGCTGTTGATCTTTCACATACCAGATGAATTTCCCTGTGTATCCGTAAATAATAGCAAGAGCAATGGCAACAAAGCTCAACCACATAAATGGTAAATAAGAGAATGTCGATACGCCTAGAATTCCCGCCATGTAAATCCCGTTATCTGACCAAGGAACCATTCCTGACGTCAGCGTACCACCGACCTCTGAGTTTCTGGATAAAACTCGTCTGTCTAACTTTAATTTATCATAGCTCTTTTCCATAATTTTCGGTGTAAGAATTAATGATACATACATCGCACAGCCAAAGATATTAGCGAAGAATGCAACAACAAGTGTTGATAGAGTCACATTTCCTGCATTATGCAATTTCTTCTCGAATGTAGCGACGATGACTTTTAATACGCCCAAGTATTCAAGTACTCCACCGAAACCAAGTCCGAGAATAATCACCACTAGAGATCCTAACATATTGACAATACCGCCACGATTTAACAGCGTATTTAAGAAATCAACATCTGAATTAATAGAGAAACCATTATAAGCTGTACCAAGTGCATCGGCTGGATTCATTCCCTGGAATGCCATTGCCCAGACAGCACCAAGAAGTGCGCCAATAGCAATAACAGGCATTGAAGGTTTTTTCAAGACAAGTAATAGTACAACAATCAGCGCCGGAATAATCATCCAAATATTAATGGTGAATGTGTCCTGCAGTGCTTGTTTCAAAAACTCTACTTTGCCTTGATCAATATTTTTTCCGCCATACATAAATCCGGTGATTGTAAACATAATGGCTGTAATAACAAAGGCAGGAATGGATAAGACCATCATCGCTCTAACATGTGCGAGCACGTCCACTTTTGAAAGTGAGGAAGCGAGCACCGTACTATCAGATAAAGGAGATAATTTATCACCAAAATAGGCTCCAGATAAAACGGCTCCAGCCACGATAGGTAATGGAATTCCCAATCCTTCACCAATTGCAATCATGGCAATACCTGCAGTTCCAACTGTACCCCATGATGTACCTGTAGCAACAGACATAATGGAACAGATGATCAGCGTAGCTAGTAAGAAAATATTAGGATGAATAAATTCCAGTCCGTAATAAATTAATGTTGGTACCACTCCGCCGGCAATCCATGTTCCAACAAGTGCACCTACTGCAATTAAAATCAAAACAGCCTCTAAACCATTCGATATCCCTTTTGTAATGGCGTTTTGAAGGTCTTTGTATGAATGTCCTAATCGAATACCTAATGCGATAACCATAAACCATGAGATAAACAATGCCAGTTGAATATCCAATTTGAAATAAAGAGTAAAAGATAAAACAATTGCTAAAAACAAGCCAAGTACAAACACGACTTCTAAAATAGACGGCAGACGTGGTGATTTCATTGTGTTTCCTCCCTTTGTGCGTGCGTTAAGCGTTTTCAAAATATTGTGAAAAAAGTGTGTCAATTCGAAAGAAAGTGAATTGCCTGTTTTTCTCTATTTCACAGGCAATTCTACATATTAATAAAATAAAATTTTTGATATTATTATCGCTCTAGGAGCTCTGCACCCGCAATGCCAGGCTTTGTCATCTCGAAAGGATTCAAAATAATATCAAGTTCTTCTTCTGTTAACACATCATTTTGCAAGCAAAGATCTCTGATCGATTGTCCTGTTAAAATGGCTTCCCTTGCGATTCTAGCCGCGGCTTCATAGCCTAAGTGAGGGTTCACAGCAGTGATCACGCCTGCACTTTTTTCGACATATTCTTTCAAACGTATTTCATTTGCTTCAATGTCCACTAAGCAATGATCTGTGAATGAACGGAATCCGTTATTCATTATACTAATAGATTGAAGCAAGTTAAAGACCAAAACAGGCTCCATCACATTTAACTCAAGCTGACCTGCTTCAGAGGCAAGACAGATGGTGTGGTCATTCCCAATGACCTGGAATGCGATTTGGTTAATGAGCTCTGCCATGACTGGATTGACTTTCCCAGGCATAATGGATGATCCTGGCTGACGAGCTGGCAATGCAATTTCAGCAAGACCTGCACGCGGACCAGAAGCCATTAGGCGAAGGTCATTGGCAATCTTAGACATGTTCATCATGCATACTTTTAATGCAGCAGACACTTCTGTGTAAGCATCTGTATTTTGCGTTGCATCCACAAGATGCTCTGCGCCTACAAGCGGAAGACCTGAAATATCGGCTAGCTTCTTCACGACGATCTCAATATAACGAGGATCTGCGTTTAGGCCTGTCCCAACAGCTGTTGCACCCATATTGACTTCATATAAATGCTGCTTTGATTGGTTGATCCGCTTAATATCACGGCTGAGCACGCGGCTGTAAGCCTCAAATTCCTGTCCTAAACGAATTGGAACCGCATCCTGTAGGTGCGTACGTCCCATTTTGATCACATGATCAAATTCTTTCGCTTTCTTTTTGAATACGTCCTGCATCGTTTGCATTGTCTCAAGCAGAATGTCTAACTGCTTCAATACAGCAATATGGATAGCTGTTGGAAACGAGTCATTCGTTGATTGTGACATGTTTACATGTGTGTTTGGGCTTAAATGGATGTATTCACCCTTTTGATGTCCCATGATTTCTAGCGCTCTGTTTCCAATCACTTCATTGGCATTCATATTCATCGACGTTCCTGCGCCGCCTTGAATTGGGTCTACAATAAAGTACTCATGCAGCTTGCCTTCAATGACTTCATCAGAGGCTTGTACGATGGCATTTCCAATTCCTTCATATAAACGTCCAACTTCCATATTGGCTTGAGCTGCTGCTTTTTTCACGATGGCAAAGGCTCTAATCAGTTCCTCGTGCATGCGATATCCAGTAATCGGGAAGTTTTCTTTTGCACGAAGGGTTTGCACCCCATAATACACGTCTGCCGGAATTTCTTTTTCTCCAAGAAAATCCTTCTCATAGCGATAAGTTGCTTGAACCATCTGATATGACCTGCTTTCTATAGAATAGTTAAATCACTAAATCTTCTGCGATTGGCGTTTCCATAATCTTTTTCACTTCTCTTGGGTCTGTTGTTTTACCTAGTGCCCACATGAGTTTCGGCACGATGGCCTCTGTGTTCATGTTTCGTGAACGTGCCACTAGTTCTTGATTGATTTTGCGTCCTACTTCATACACGCTCATGTCTTCTCCTTCTTCAAGACACTGAGTTGTGATGACAACTGAAATGCCTTCTTCGAGCAATTCGTTGATTTTCTCTAATAGGTTTCTTCCTTCAAAAGGAATTCCGCCGCTGCCGTAGCTTTCGATGACGACTCCTTTGTATACACCTTTGATTGCATCTAAGAATTCAGGCTTTAGACCTGGGTGCAATTTCAAGAGACAAACGTCAGTGTTTAAGGATGCATCTAATTTAAGCGGTTTCATTGACGATCTTTTTACTTTGCTATTGTATTCAATTTGATGGTTTTCAATCGATGCAATATATGGATAGTTAATACTTTCAAATGCATCGTAGCTTTTCGTTCTTAGTTTGATTGCACGTGTTCCTTGAATGACTCTGCCATCAAAGACAACATACACGCCGCCTACGCCGTCACATGCAAAGCGAATGGCATCGGTGATGTTTTTCTTCGCATCTGTTTTCTTAAACGTAATCGGAATTTGTGAACCTGTAATCACGATCGGCTTATCCGGATTTTGCAGCATATAAGACAGAGCTGCTGATGTATAGGCCATTGTATCGGTTCCATGCGTGACGACAAAGCCGTCATATTGATCATAATTTTCATAAATGGCTGTTGCGATATCCACCCAGTATTCAGGCTGCATATTTGTACTATCTATACTCATTAGGGACTTTGTGTCCATTGTGTACTCTGCATTAATTTCGTTTAAATAGCTTAAAAGGTCCTCAGCTTTAACACCTGGAGCCAAACCATTTTCACTCTCTACAGATGCAATCGTCCCACCAGTGGTTAAAAGCAATAATTTCTTCAACAGGTCCACCTCTTTCAGTAAAATTACTTCGTTTGTCACACATATTATAAGCCAGCTTGTGCTATTCTATAATATACGCTTTACGCGTACCTTCATTGCCATTATAGTCACATAACGCGAATTAATCAAGAAATTATTACGCATAACGCGTACATTCCATCACAAAATATGATATACTGTTGTTGTATATAAAGGAGCGTTCATGTAATGATACTCGATCGTTTAACCACTCTTAGAAAAAAGAAAAAATGGTCTCTCCAGCATACGGCAGATCGCCTAGGTATCGCCAAAAGCACCTATGCCGGTTACGAATCTGGGTACCGACGACCTTCGCTTGAAGCAGTGAAGCGCCTGGCTGATTTGTATGATACGTCCATTGATTTTTTACTTGGTAGAACGGACGAGCCAGAGATACAACGTAAAATCTCTGATATCAAAATTGAACTGACGGAAGCAAAAGTAGGAACCATTCTTGTAGACGGTGTTCCCCTAAATGATGAAGAAATCAAACAGCTTGTTGCCTTTATTCGGGCGAAAAACACCCTAAAAGTATAAAACAAAGAAAAGAGAGGCCCCTATCAATTGGGTGCCTCTCTTTTCTTTTTCAGCTGCTTATGAATAAGGAGAAGACAGCTGACTTAATTCCTCTAAGCGCCGCTTCGCTTCTTCTTTATTAAACGAACTATAATAGCGATAATTCTCATCATCTAAGATGCGGTAATGCTGACTGAGCACATTTTGCTGAAGACGAAATGTGCCTTTTTTGATAGACGTCCGCCACCAAACCTTTCCGCCGATCGTACGTTCCACCGATAGATGCAATTCATCATGTGCCACGACTTCCAGAATCTCAAGCGGATCATCCCCAAGTGTCCCTTTTAAAATGTCACTATCCCTGAATAATGCACATACGGCCGCAGTTTGCGTCCAGTTGAGGCGCAGCCTATTTTTTTCAACCTGCTGCAAATGCCGTTTCGATAGACCAAGTACCTCAGTCATGCGGTCCTGCGTATAATTCTTTTCTTTTCGAATTCGTGCCATTTGTTCTGTGACGAGGTCGATTACCATCTCTTTATCCATCTCTCATCACCTCTCCGAGTGTTCAGTCTTTACTGACATCATACACGATTTTTTCGAAAAAGTGGCGCCTCATCCTTCGGAATTATGGACAATGTCTCCTAGTCGATCTGCTCTTCGACCTGACCATGCTGCTGTCTCCAGTTCTCTTGGGCTGCTTGATTTAAATATGGATAGATCTCTTGTTTGACGGTTTGCTCGAATACTTCTTCATCTAAAATACTGTACGCTGGAATCTTGAACAATTTCCCATCCATTTTCCGAATAAGCACATCCATGAAGAGAAATCCCCTTACACCGTACCGATGCCTGCGCATATCAATGGATTGAATGTCTTGAAAAGGGATCGTCCGCTCTCGATACAGCACAGCACCATTCTCCCCGCGCTGAATGCAAAAAATCACATTTCCCCTCTTCGTAAAAGCCGGCAGAATCATCAAAAAAGAGATCAAGCCATAGACAATGCCTAATAGTCCGCCTAAAAATAAAAACAATGTATAATTCGATTCAAATGTAAGAGCTTCTGAAAACAACCAAATACCGATGATACCGAAGCCGCCCGTTGCTAAGAATGCCCATACCCTTAAAAAGGTCCTGCTTCTCACTTCTATTACTTCACTTGGATTCAAGCGTCATTCTCCTTTTCTCCATTAGAATATAGAACGTAATCCGTCTCTATGAGCCGTCTCCACGCGAAATTCATTTTCTTTTATTCCCGACACAAGCCACGACTGTTTCTCACCCGGAATAATAAATAACATGGATTCCACATCAGGCGTATTATTTTTATCGTAGACGACCTTCATCAGGGAGTCCATCTTTCCTTTTCTCGTCTGTACATCAGAAACAAATGCCTGCACGAGTTCTTCGTTCTCTGCTCGATGAAGGAAGGAAGGCCACTCATTCTTCGCCTCACTTGCTTGCTCTAATAGCTTTTCAAATTCCTCTGCTTGCAGGGTGACGACAGGTGCAGGGTGATCACTCATCTGTATATTGAAAAAGGCAGTCACTTGCTCCTCTGCCTGCTGGTCATCTTTCAGTTTTTGAATCTGATGGACTTGTTGATCATACAGCGTATGGTGCGCATATACGCCCATCTGTGTCGTGTGAAAGGAGGTACTGACTTCTTCATCTTCATCCCCAAATCGAGATGCCTTGACGGTGTGAGATGCATCATTCATCGCCTGGATGAAATGACGGTATTCCGCTTTATATCGATATTGTCTGTTTCGAAATTCAAGTACTCCTTTTGCGAGCAAAGAGCGGCATGCAATTTCAAATAAAAACCCTAGACGCTCGTCCTCTACATCAGGATAATAGGCTTCCTTTAAGGACATACCTTGTTCAAAATAGCCTTCACTGTAAAAACTAAAGATGAGTTCCTCAATACTTAGACTTAGCTGATCCAACTTGATCTCTCCTTATCCAAAAGAAAATGCACCCTTAAAGAAATCGCCTGCACCTTTTATGAGCGAATCTGCGGTTTCTTTTGTTTTTTCTATCCCTTTATGTATCACCTGATTTGCCTGATCAATGGTGTCATTAACTGCTTTCACACCTTGACCCGCCAGCTCGAATGCTTGTTTCCCTTTATCCACAACCGCATGAATTGGGTCCTTTAATTTCACTGCAACCTGCTCAGCAAAGCCTGATGTCAGCTTGGCGACTTTTTCTCCTATAAATCCACCGACTGCGGAACCAATGGCTCCTCCAACGACGGTTCCAATCGGTCCTGCAAAGCTTCCAAGAGCTCCTCCGACAACGGCACCTGCGACAGACCCGCCAGCGATAAAGACCGTATTGTTCACTGCATTTCCAACAGCCTTAGCATTTTCACGCTTAAGGACTTCTGGCTGATCACCGAATTCTGCATAGTTCTCGGCAATTTTCAATCCACAGCCGACTGTTTCCGTTGCACCAGTGACTACCGTTGCAATGATGGCATTTCCTTTAGCAAATCTTGCCCCATTTTTCAGAACAGACTTGATTCCAGCCGTGTCCTTCCAATTGATACTTCCTTTTGTAAAATCACGGACACTGTTCGTGAATGCAACCGTATCATCAGGATAAAATTTTGTGAATTTCTTATGGACCAGATCAGCCATCGACCAGTTCGATCGTTTTAATAATTCTTTTTTACTCAGCCAAATCCTTGCTAGCCGGTCAAATCTCGTTCCTTCTACCCGGCTGGTCAGATCAAGCAGAAGCTTTGAATGCTGTGCGGCATACCGGCCATTGTCTTTAATGAAGGTCGTCATCCCAAGCCCGTAGTATTTCGCCTGCATCATCACAATACCAGCTAAGCTCGTGAGCGTCCCATATTGATCATAAATGCTGTACATTTTCCGTAAAATATCGTCTGCTTCGACCATTTTATCTGTTGCATGACGAATCGCAATATCATCACTGCTCAATTTACTGATCAATGCTTGTCCTGCTCCCCATGCATCCCCAACGCCTGAAAAACAGCTTCTATACCGAGGATCACAGCCTAAAATGAGACCATCCAGTTCACTATGTAAATCGCGGTGCTTCGTTTCAATGACAGAAAGTTCGCCTACAACATCATTCGCAAGCCCTGTCAGCTGATCTGGATCAACCACTATGTCACGTGCCATCACATCATCTCCCTTCTCGGTTTCTTTCTCTCCGTTCTTCTCGTCTCTTTCGCTCAAGCTCTTCCATTCTGGCTATTTCAGCTTTCCGTTCCTCGATTTTGACCGCTGCATCGCGCAGTTCCTGACTTGTTTCAAGCAAGTCCTTTTCGAATTGATCATAGCGTGCCGTTGTTTCCTCAAAGCTTTGATCAAATTTATTCCTTGCTTCTCCCTGCCAGCCTGATCCTACTGCCTTGAGTCGATTCTCCAGCAGCTGCTTTGACTGCCGAATCTCAACAGCTGCTTCCTGAAACTTTTGAGCGAGTGCCAGCGTTTGACTAGAATCCAACTTTCGCACCCCTTTCTCCCAATTTAACGTACAAATGGATGATTTTATATGTCCTCATTATAAATAAAAAGACACCCGAAAAAATCACCCTAAAGAACCATTCAACACATCACCAAATGAAAGTAGGTCTTTTTCCTCTCTAATTACCAGAGAAAACCTTTCTTGTTATGAAGCGCATTCAAGACGTGATAAAATGAACGTATTCTACAAAAGGAGTGACGTATACATGAAAGAAGAAATGATTCAGCGATTCACAAGTTATGTGAAGGTAGATACGCAGTCGGATGCAGATAAGGAAAGCTGCCCATCGACTGAAGGACAGTTGAACTTAGCGAGACAGCTAGTTGAAGAAATGAAATCCATCGGGATTCAAGAAGTAACAATGGATGAAAACGGCTATGTCATGGGAACGATCCCATCTAACACAGACAAAGACGTCCCGACCATTGGCTTCCTGGCTCACATCGACACAGCTACTGACTTCACCGGCAAGAATGTGAAACCGAAGCTTCATGAAGACTATCAAGGCGGCGACATCACCTTAAATGAAGATCTACATATCGTTTTATCTCCATCACAGTTTCCAAATTTACAAAAATATCAAGGACATACGCTGATCACAACAGATGGCACAACCTTGCTTGGTGCAGATAACAAAGCAGGTATCGCAGAAATTATGACCGCTATGCATTACTTAATTGAAAATCCAGAAATCAAGCATGGAAAAATTCGCGTCGCCTTTACACCAGATGAAGAGATTGGCAGAGGGCCGCACAAATTTGATGTTGATGCCTTTGGCGCTTCCTATGCGTATACAATTGACGGAGGACCGCTCGGGGAGCTGCAATATGAAAGCTTCAACGCAGCAGGTGCGAAAGTATCCATTAAAGGAAACAACGTCCACCCTGGGACAGCAAAGGACAAAATGGTCAGCGCTGCGAAGATTGGGATGCTCTTCCACAACAAGCTTCCTTCTGATGAATCTCCGGAATACACAGAAGGCTACGAAGGATTTTTCCATCTCACGAAGTTTGTAGGAGAAGTCGAAGAAGCAGAGCTGCAATATATTATTCGTGATTTTGATAAAGACAAATTTAACGAACGCAAAGCACTATTTGAAAAAATAGCAAATGACTTAAAAGCCATTTACGGAGAAAACAGCATCAATCTCAAAATTCAAGATCAATATTATAATATGAGAGAAAAAATTGAGCCGGTGAAACATATTGTGGATATTGCCCATGAAGCAATGGAAAACCGCTCAGTGACACCTGTGATTGAACCGATCCGCGGCGGTACAGATGGCTCCCAGCTTTCATATAAAGGTCTTCCAACACCAAACATCTTTACTGGCGGGGAAAACTTCCACGGTAAATATGAATTTATTTCTGCCGAGAACATGGTGAAAGCAACAGAAGTCATCGTTGAAATCGCCCGTTTATTTGAAGAAAAAGCATAGATATGTTTACAACCGTTCCTGTTCGGGAACGGTTTTTTAATAAAAGTTTACAATTTTCTGAAACTTTTATGACACTTATTCGTACTAATAGAGACAACCCCAGAAAAATTCTTCTTGACGAGTGCAATAACTGGAAATATAATAGTTACAAACAACCAGTATTTTAGACCTAAATTAGCAGATCATCTAGACATTAAGAACTAAACCGATTCTGCTGCTTATTTTCAGTTATAAACATCACTCACCCTGTCTACACTTAAAGAATAGGATGAATTGGAGGAATGTCATATGATGATTTTATTGATTATCGCTTCACTTTGCTGCTACTTACTATTCTCTTTCAAAAAAGATAACCGCACACCAAAACGAAAAAGCGCAGAGCTTTCGGAGTTTGAAATCTTTCGTATGCGCCGCCACTACAACGGAAAACGCCGTCATCCACTAAACGATGCACCTAAACAAGTATAAATCTGAAAAAGAGCCTCATATGGGGCTCTTTTGTGTGAGTACATAACAAAAAACGACCAGACTCAGTGGTCGTTTCAGATTGTTGACAAAGGGCTAAAATGACTTTTATTTTAGCCCTTTGTCTTCTTTTCAGCGTGATAGAAAACCTTTGCAGTCTAGAAAGGACGAGTACTGGCGCGGAGCGAATTTGACATTCGTGAGCACCAGCACGCAGGACTGACACCGAATGCGAGGGTTTGTCTACATGCTGAAACGACCAGACTCAGTGGTCGTTTTTCTTTTTATTTATATACCTTCGCAGGAACTTGAATCATCGGAATTCCTACATAGTAAGGTGAAATCTCATATGGCTGAAAAACAACAGCAATTCCCTTTTTCGTGAAGTAATACTGCGTGTTGTAGTTGATTTCAATGTCTCTTTTTTTCAGGTTCGCATAGAATTTGCTTTTATGTTTCTTTGTGTAGTTATAAATATAATCTCTTACTTTCGTACGCTTTTTCTTTGTTTTCACAACGTCTGTCAAGAACAGCTGCTTTGTCTTTTTCTTCGTTAACACATAGTTCATGCTGGAAACCATCGTATCCCCATGCATTCCACCATCATTGATGTAATCATAGTTTAAGATACTGAGCTTCTTCCCATTGTTAAATTTCGTTTTAAACGATCTTTCGTACGTGATCTTCCCGTAGCCTTCCTTTTTCGCTTCGTCCTTTAAGAATAAGTAAGTAGAATAAGAGAAGGCGATGTCTTCTTTTAAATCACGATTGATGGTTTTCATATGCGTCTTGCTTAGGTTTTTCACCTGTGCATATTTGAACGTTTTTTTCTTTTTATAATTGTGTGTGCTTACTTTTGCTTTTTTTGCTTGTTTGGCATCCGCAGATCCAACTGGCGCAAACAACGAAACAATCAGTGAGAAAATGAGCAGGCTGATTGTTAGGCCTTTTTTCATTGTCATAGTAAAAACCCCCATTTTTGTCTATTACCAATTGAGTATACCATGACAAAAGAACCAAAAAAAGCATTATTTCCATATTATTCTTCCTTTTTCCACATCGGGTTTGTTTACCGTTTTCATAAGTTCCTGTATGCTTAATGTAGAATGCTAGATGAAGTGTGGTGTTTATCATAGAAGAGAATATTTTTAGTCACATTCGGACAACGTTTCATAGTTTGTCTCCGACCCAAAAAAAGATTGCCAATTACATTTTAGAAAATCCTCAGAAAGTTGTGCTTCATTCCATTAGTGCACTTGCTGCTGAATGCAATACTAGTGAAACGACGATCTTTCGGTTTTTACGAAAAATTGGCTATGAATCGTACCAAGTGTTTCGTGTCCATGTCGCACAGGATATTGCGACCAATACGCCTCAATCCATTTACGGTGAGATCGAGGCATCCGATAGTGTAGCTGACATTAAACATAAGGTCATAGAGTTAACAACAAACTCGATTCAGGATATGAAGCATATTTTAGAAGATCAAGCCGTGACACAATTTATCGAACAAATGAAACAGGCACATAAAACCGTCTTCTTTGGAGCAGGTGCGTCCAGTTTTATTGCAGGAGATGCTTATCATAAGTTCCTCCAGCTTGGTTTTGAAGTGAGTCTATGCAGTGATCCGCATATGATGAACATGATTGCTACTCACGCCACGGAACACGATTTTATCGTTGCGATCTCCCATTCAGGAGAGAGTAGAGAAATTCTTGATGCCGTGCAATTTGCTAAAGAAAAGGGAGCAAAGGTTGCCTCTATCACCAGCTATCCGAAATCAGAGCTCGCAAAGCGATCTGACTTTCATCTGCTCAGTTCTTCCAGGGAGACAACCTATCGATCTGACTCCATGATCTCCCGTATTAACCAGCTTGTGATCATTGATGTACTATACGTCGCCGCTGTTTTAGAACTAGGATCAAATGCCATTGAAAACGTGAAACGATCTCGATTAGCCGTAGCTAAAAATAAAACATGAACGCAAAAGGCCGGAGCTGATTCCGGTCTTTTTTTGTGACTTTTCTCATATTTTCCGTTGACACGTTCCTATCACGTCATGTACATTAAATGAACAATAGTTTATTTACTACTATTAAAACAAAGGGATAGTATATATACTAACAAAAGAAAAAGAAAGCGCTTTTTGTAAGGGTTTTCTATATAGGAGGCGTTCAATGTGACAAAGAAAATTGGATTCATTGGATTAGGTATTATGGGAAAGCCTATGGCACTCAATCTATTAAAAGCCGGTCATACTGTGAGTGTTTTCGATCTAAATGAGGAAGCGATTCGAGCGTTACAAGAAGCCGGAGCAAAAGGTGCTGTTTCAGCAGCTGATGCCGCTTCTGAAAGCGATATCATCATCACAATGCTTCCTAAAGGAGAGCATGTAGAGGCAGTTGTTTCAGGTGATCATGGCATTTTAACTACAGCTAAACCTGGCACTGTTGTCGTAGATATGAGCTCAATTTCCCCTGTTACTTCTAGAGCTTTAGCTGCTCTTACAAAACAGCATCAGGTGGAATTTATCGACGCACCTGTCAGCGGCGGAGAACCGAAGGCAATAGACGGAACACTTGCCATCATGGCTGGCGGCGAAGAAGTTATCTTTGAGCAAGTGAGGGATGTCCTGCTTGCGATGGGCACAGAGGTTGTATTAGTTGGGACAAATGGAAGCGGAACAACAGCGAAGCTCGCCAATCAAATCATCGTCAACTTAAATATTGCCGCTATGTCCGAGGCGCTCGTTCTTGCCGCTAAATCAGGCATTGCCATTGACAAAATGTATGAAGCCATTCGCGGCGGGCTGGCAGGAAGTGCTGTTCTCGATGCAAAGGTCCCTCTCATCTTAGAACGAAACTTTGAACCAGGCGGACGTATCGACATCAACTTAAAAGATTTAACCAATGTGATGGAAACTGCTCATGATATCGGCGTTCCTCTCCCGCTCTCTAGCCAACTGCTCGAAATCTTCCACGCTCTCAAAGCGGACGGAAAATCTGGGCTTGACCATGGCGGCATCGTTCAATATTACGAAAAAATGGCTCATGTCGAAGTGAAGAAAGGATGAGATGGTCATGAAGAAAAGCACTGACATACTGAATGCCCTTCCGAAAGCGGATTCAAAGATCATTCAATCAGCATACGAACAAGCACTGAACAGCTTTCATCATAAAGTCATTGTATTAGATGATGATCCAACAGGGATTCAAACCGTACATGGCGTCTCTGTTTTCACCGATTGGTCAGAAGAAAGCATTGAAGCCGGTTTTCTTGAAGACAGCCGAATGTTCTTTATTTTGACCAATTCTCGCAGTATGACAGAGAAGGAAACGGCTGCTGTGCATGAAACAATCGCTTCAACAATTGTGAAGGTAGCGGAACGGGTTGATCAGGATTTCATTATTGTCAGTCGAGGAGATTCCACTCTTCGTGGACACTTTCCGCTGGAAACTGAAGTACTCAGAACCACAATTGAACAGCAAAGCTCCCGCCAATTCAATGGAGAAATCCTTCTTCCTTTTTTCCAAGAAGGTGGACGCTTGACGATCAACAATATTCATTACGTCCAAGATGGACACGAATTAATTCCTGCTGGTGACACAGAATTTGCACGAGATCGCACATTCGGCTTTCAGTCATCTCATCTCGGAGAATGGATTGAAGAAAAGTCAAACGGATCGTTCACGAAAGAGAACACCACCTACATTTCGTTAGATGATCTACGGGCTTTACGGATTGATCAAATAAAAAAACAGCTCATGAGTGTGACCGATTTTAAAAAGGTGGTTGTAAACGCTATGGACTATGACGATGTCAAAGTTTTTGTCACCGCTCTCATTGAGGCCATTCAAGCAGGAAAGCAACTCATGTTCAGAAGTGCGGCGGCACTTACAAAAGTTCTTGGCGGTATAGGGGATCGTGCCTTATTAACAAGACATGACTTGATACAAGAACAAAGCCCGCACGGTGGTCTCATTATGATTGGTTCTCATGTGAAGAAGACAACAGATCAATTAAAAGCGCTTCAACAGAATAAAGAGGTAGCTTTTATTGAGTTTAATACACATCTCGTGCTGGCGCCTGAAGCATTTCAACAAGAAATTGACCGCGTGATTCAGCAAACTGAGGCATTATTAGCATCTGGTCAATCTGTGGCTGTTTATACAAGAAGAGAACGGCTTGACCTTGGGGATGATCGTCAGGAGGAAGAATTAAAGCTCTCTGTAAAAATTAGTGATGCTGTGACAAGCATTGTCCAGCGTCTCACAATTCGCCCTAAGTATCTCATTGCCAAAGGTGGCATTACCTCCAGCGATATTGGAACTAGAGGACTTCACGTGAAACGCGCAACTGTGGCAGGGCAGATCAGACCAGGCATTCCCGTTTGGCAAACAGGTGAAGATAGTAAATTCCCTTTCATGTCTTATGTGATTTTCCCGGGAAATGTTGGTTCAAGGGATACGTTAAAAGAAGCTGTAGACATACTTGAAGGATAAAGCATAGGGGGTGTTTTGCACTCCCTTATGCACCACAAAGGAGGAAAGATCATGTCGTTAGTGTTTATCGGACTTGGCGTTTTATTATTGCTTTTACTCATGGTTGTCTTTAAGTTAAACGCTTTCATATCTTTGATTATTGTTTCTTTAATTGTTGCTGTTTTAGAAGGAATGTCACCACTTGAAGCGATTGCTTCCGTCGAAAAAGGACTCGGCAGTACGCTCGGTCACCTCGCACTCGTTCTCGGTTTTGGGGCGATGCTTGGTAAATTGATGGCTGATTCTGGCGGAGCTCAGCGTATTGCGATGACACTCATTGACCGATTCGGTATTGGAAAAATTCAATGGGCAACGATGCTGACTGGATTTGTGATCGGAATTGCTCTATTTTATGAAACCGGATTCATTATCTTGATTCCACTAGTTTTTACGATCGCACAAGCTGCAAGACTTCCTGTGCTTTATGTGGGTATGCCGCTCGTCGCTGCACTTATCACCACACATGGCTTCCTCCCTCCTCACCCAGGGCCGACTGCCATTGCAAATGTCTTTCAAGCAAACATGGGACAAACCTTATTAGTTGGGATTATTTTAGCGATTCCTGCAGTTTTAGTAGGTGGACTTCTCTTTACGAAACTATTTAAAAAAGATCAGTTACACGCACATATTCCAAAGAACTTATTTAATCCAAAGGAATTTACAGAAGAGGAAATGCCAAGCTTCGGCATTAGCATTTTCACCGCTGTTTTGCCTGTATTGCTCATGACATTCAGAGCAGTTTTAGAAATTTTCTTCCCGTCCTCCCCATTACTGCCAACCGCTGAGTTTTTAGGCGAACCGGCGATTGCACTGTTAATCTCCGTGCTTCTTGCTATCTACACGTTTGGACTTGGCAGAGGCAAGAGCATGCAGGATGTGATGAAATCAATCACAGATTCTATCGGTTCTATTGCAATGATTTTATTAATTATTGCAGGTGGCGGCGCCTTTAAACAGGTGCTCATTGATAGCGGGGTTGATCAATACATTGCAGGAATCATGCAAGGAAGCACACTTTCTCCACTGCTTCTCACTTGGTTGATTGCTGCGGTCCTTCGTGTATCTTTAGGATCAGCCACCGTCGCCGGTCTCACAGCGGCTGGTATTTCTGCTCCTTTGATTGGATTGACAGGTGTGAGCCCAGAATTAATGGTGATCGCAACAGGTGCCGGCAGTATTACGTTCTCTCACGTGAATGATGCGGGTTTCTGGATTTACAAAGAATACTTTAACCTGTCCATGGCCCAAACCTTTAAAACGTGGACATTGATGGTGACCGTTCTTTCACTTGTCGGACTAGCGGGTGTTCTCGTCGCTGATTTGTTCATGTAGAAAATTAACTGTAAAAACCATTGACTTTCTCTCGGAAAAGTTTAATAATTATGTTTATTAAGAAAATTGAATCAAAAGGTAACCTTATTAAGAGTGGTGGAGGGACTGGCCCTGTGAAACCCGGCAACCGCTGTTCCTCGGAACAGAATGGTGCTAATTCCTTAAGCAAGCAGATGCTTGTTTGAAGATAAGGCAGAGTTCTCTCAGTATATGATGCTCTTCCTTATCCAAGGAAGAGCTTTTTTATTTGATTTTTAACCTGTAGAAAGAAGGGATTCAGCATGACACAAGTACAAACCATTGGAAAGAAAACAACGAAACCGCCATTTCGCGCAGATCAAGTAGGCAGTTTACTTCGTTCAGAACGTATCAAGGAAGCACGCAAGCAAAAAGCAGACGGCACACTGACCGCAGAGCAGCTCCGACAAATTGAGAATGAAGAAATCACTCGTATTGTGGAGAAGCAAAAGGAAATTGGATTAGAGGTTGTCACAGATGGAGAGTTCAGACGTGCTTGGTGGCATTTTGACTTTCTTGAGGGATTAGATGGGGTCGAAGGATTTGAAGCAGATCAAGGTATTCAATTCCACAATACGACGACAAAAGCACGGGGCATCAAGGTAACGGGCAAGATTGATTTTACAGATCATCCAATGCTGGAGGATTATCGATTCCTTCACAGCATCGCTGGTGATCATACGGCTAAAATGACGATTCCAAGTCCGAATATGCTCTTTTTCCGTGGAAAGCTTGATGAAGGTGTGTATGACAGCTTAGATGATTTCCACCATGATGTGGCACAGGCGTATAAGAAAGCCATCCGAGCTTTTTATGATGCAGGCTGTCGCTACTTACAGCTGGATGATACCGCATGGGCAGTGTTCTTTTCTGAAAAAGGTCAGGAACAAATCAAAGCCTTTGGCCGCGAGGAAGATGAACTTCGTGAGTCGTTTGCAAAAACAATCAATGAAGCCGTTGCCGATCGTCCAGAGGATTTGGTGATCACTATGCACATTTGCCGTGGTAACTTTAAATCGACGTGGGCAGCTGAAGGCGGTTATGAAGCAGCGGCAGAAACGATTTTTGCCGGCTTAGATCTGGATGGTCTCTTTTTAGAATTCGACGATGATCGTTCTGGCGGATTTGAGCCCCTTCGCTATGTGAAGAACCCAAATCTCCAAATCGTACTAGGCCTTGTCACTTCAAAGTATGGTGAGCTTGAGCCGGCTGAACAGATTAAAAAACGAATCGAGGAAGCTGCTCAATACGTCGACATTAACCAGATTTGCTTGAGTCCGCAATGCGGGTTCGCCTCAACGGAGGAAGGCAATCTGTTAACAGAAGAACAGCAATGGGAAAAGCTTCGTCATGTGATTGAGATTGCAGATCAAGTGTGGACTTCATAGTCCCCTTGACGAAAAAAAGACAAACCGCAGTATGAACGGTTTGTCTTTTTTCTTTTATGCATCTAAATGATCACCATTTGTCGCAATCACTTGTTTATACCAATCGAAGCTTTTCTTTTTCTTTCTATCTAATGTTCCTTTTCCTTCGTTATCACGGTCGACATAAATGAAGCCGTATCGTTTTTTCATTTCAGCTGTTGATGCGCTGACAAGGTCAATTGGGCCCCAGCTTGTATAACCCATCAAGTCTACTCCGTCTGCAATGGCTTCTCTCGCCTCTAGCAAATGGCTTCTGAGGTAATCAATTCGGTAATCGTCTTGAATAGATCCGTCTTCTTCTACTTGATCGACAGCACCCAATCCATTTTCTACGATAAACAATGGTTTTTGGTAGCGGTCATATAGTTGGTTTAGTGTTGTACGAAGTCCTTTTGGATCAATTTGCCATCCCCAATCACTTGCTTCTAGATAAGGGTTTTTCACGCCTTCAAATAGGTTACCACCAGTCACTTGTCCAAGAACCTCTGGATCTGTACTTGTCACAAAGCTCATGTAATAGCTGAAGCCAATATAGTCCACTGTATGGTTTCTTAGGATGTCTTCATCACCATCTTGGATCTCAATATGAATACCATTTTCGCGGAAGTATCGTTTCATGTAACCTGGGTAGTAGCCTCTTGCCTGTACATCTGAGAAGAACAATGTTTTACGGTCCTGATCCATTGCAGCAAACATATCTTCTGGTCTTGAGCTGTACGGATAAGTTGTCATCGCTGCGATCATACAGCCGATTTTCGCATCAGGAATGATTTCGTGTCCTGCTTTGACAGCTAAAGCACTTGCAACAAATTGGTGATGCGCTGCTTGATATTGAATGCTTTTCTCGTCATCACCCTCTTCAAATACAAGTCCGCCGCCAGTGAAAGGCGCATGTAACACGACGTTGATTTCATTAAAGGTCATCCAATATTTCACTTTGTCTTTATAGCGAGTAAACAACGTTTTCGCATATGTTTCATAAAGATCGACAAGCTTACGGTTTCTCCAACCGCCGTAGTTTTTCACAAGTGCAAGCGGCATTTCATAATGAGAAATTGTGACAACTGGTTCAATTCCATGCTTATGCAGTTCATCGAATACTTTGTCATAAAAAGCAAGGCCTGCTTCATTTGGTTTCGCATCGTCGCCATTTGGGAAAATACGCGGCCAAGAAATAGAGAGTCTGAAGCATTTGAATCCCATTTCTGCAAAGAGTGCAATATCTTCTTTATAGCGATGATAGAAGTCAATCGCATCATGATATAAGTTCAAGTCTTTCATTGATTCATCGAATGGATGCATAATACCGTGCGGTGATACATCAGCTGTCGATAAGCCTTTTCCATCTTTATTATAAGCACCTTCAATTTGGTTGCCCGCAACAGCGCCGCCCCATAAGAAACCTTTAGGAAATGTTTTTTCTAACTTGTTCATGTTGAATGCCCTCCTCGTTTTCTTCTACACTGACTGTGAGCAGTGTCTCTTGTACTGAAATCGCGCCTTCTGTTTTCGCATCAACTTGTGCAAAATCGTTTGTGTTGGTCACAATAATTGGTGTGGTGACATCATAGCCTTCTTGCTGAATGCCCTCGATATCAAATTCAACGAGCACATCTCCTGCTTGAACAAGATCACCAGACTGCACATGACTTGTGAAATACTTTCCGTCAAGTTTTACCGTGTCAATCCCGACATGAATGAGAAGTTCTGTACCTTGTTCACTCTTCAAGCCAATAGCATGTTTTGTGTGGAAAATGGTTTCAACCTTGCCGTTGAACGGTGCTACAACACGCCCAACTGTTGGAACAATGGCTGCACCTTTACCCATGATTTCATTAGAGAATGTTGCATCATTTACTTGATTTAGCGGCTTTAGTTCACCTTCAAGCGGGCTTTGTACCACTTCATTTTGAAGTGTTACTGTGTCTTTCTTTTCTTCTGGTTTGTCTGCTTTTGTATCATCTTTCACTGGTACATCTTTGAATCCTAGAACAAGTGTCATGATCGTTGCTGCGACAAAGGCGATTACTAAGCCGATGATAGAGTAGACAAATGTTGGGCCAATGAATGTCGGGAGACCCGGGAGACCTGCTGATCCAGATATCACATATGATTTTACTTTAAAGATCGACATGAACACGCCGCCTGCTGCTGCACCAATGAGGGCTGCAAGGAACGGTTTTTTCAATCGCATGTTCACACCATACATAGCAGGTTCAGTAATACCCATTAATGCAGTGATACTTGTAGACATCGCCAATGATTTGAATGTTTTGTTTTTTGATCTTAAGAAGACACCGAATGCTGCGCCTGCTTGTGCCATATTTGCTACAAACATCATTGGAAGAATGAAGTCAAAGCCGTTTAACGTAATGTTGTTGATCATAATTGGAAGTAGTGCATAGTGCATGCCCGTAATGATCAATGGTGACATGAAGCCGCCGATCAAGAGTCCGGCCAAAATACCTGCATGTTTGAACAATAAATCAATTCCACCTGAAAGGCCATTTCCGATAATCCCACCAAGCGGTCCTACTGCGATAAGCATAATTGGTACTACGACAAGAAGTGTGACCGTTGGAACAAGGATGATCTTCAATGATTTTGGGCTATATTTTTCCGCGAATCTTTCAACATATGAGCCGAGCCAGATGGTGAGTAGAATCGGAATGACCGATGAAGAGTACACAACGGCAACCACTGGTAGCCCTAGAAATTCTGTATTTCCTGCGCCTAGTAAAGCCGTTAACTGCGGGTGCAGTGCGGCGGCTGCAATGGCAGCGGCGATATACTGATTTGTGCCAATTTTTTTGGCGACGCTTACAGCAAGCAGAATCGGTAAGAAGTAAAAGGCTCCGTCTCCAATAGCTGTTAAAATTGCATATGTGCTGCTTTTATCCGATATCCACTGGAACGTAAGCATGAGTGCCAATATCCCTTTGATCATACCGGCTCCAGCGATGGCTGGAAGAATCGGTGTGAAGACACCAGAGATAAAATCGAAAAGCTTTGAAATCACATTTTGTTTTGAAGCCTCTTCTGTACCGCCTGACTTTACATCTGTTGACAGGCCTGAGTCAGCAATCATCGCTTGATAGACATTTGAAACATCATTGCCAATAATGACATGATATTGCCCCCCGCTTTGATTCACACCCATGACCCCGTCTGTTGATTGCAGCTTCTCTTTATCCGCTTTGCCTTCATCGTATAAGTTGAAGCGAAGTCTTGTCATACAATGCGTGACTTGCTTAACATTCTTTTCACCGCCGACAAGCTCTAAAACTTCTTTTGCTGTTTGTTTGTGGTTCATTGTATTACCCTCCAATCGTTGATTACATCTTGATATAGAAAAAACCTAAACATCCATTAATGCCCGAAAAATAGCGATTCAGACATTAATCGATATTTAGGTTTTGCCTGCTTAACCAGTAACAATCCTTCATAGCGATTGATCTTTATTTAATTTTATATGTCTTTAGATATAAAAAAACCTAAATCATGCCTTATCAAAGATAGGGACAATGATTTAGGTTTTGCCTGCTTGACCAGTAACAATCCTAAAAGATTGTGGGTTATTTAGTTTATAGTTATAAATTATCATGTTAATTTAGTGATGTCAACGCTTTCTTTTTAAATTTATTTTCTTTTTATCACTCTGTCGATATGCAAAGTTAAGTATAACATCTCATCTTCTATGAGACTTCGGTTGTATTCTTTTTGAACATAATCATTAATTTTTTCGGCGCATTGGAAAGCTGCTGTGTTTTTTTCTTTTACCACTTCATACAGAAATTCATTTTGATTTTCCATTTGTGTTTCGTTAAACAGACGCTGCCCAAAAAACTTTAAATGAGTGACAAAACGGAAATAGTTTAATGATTCCTCGTCTAAATCAATTTGAAAGTGATACTTGACGATATTTAAAATATCTTGAATGAGTTTGGTAATTTGAATCACGTTCGGCATTTCTTCATTGAGCTCTGCATTGACAATGTGCATCGCAATAAAACCGGCTTCATCCTCAGGAAGATGAATGTTGAGCTTTTCCTGAATAATCCGAATCGCTTCTACACCACACATAAACTCCTCTTTGTACAACCGCTTGATTTCCCAGAGCAATGCATTTTTGATGTCCATTCCTTTTTGATGACGTTCAATAGCAAAGGTGATATGATCTGTCAGTGTCACATAGATGCTGTCATTCAAATTTTTATTAAGGGTTGTTCTCGCATGATCAATAATCGCCTCACACACTTGCATATACTCGATTGGAATATCATAAAGCAGGGTTTTGAATTTTTCTGATATATCTTTATTTTGAATGGAAAATACTTTTTCAATACGTTCTTCGTCAATCGGGTCTCCGCTTTTCTTTTGAAACGCGATCCCTCTGCCCATAATGACCAGCTCATGCTGCTCGTCATCATACGCACTGACCACATTATTATTGATTACTTTCGAAATGATCAATTGATACCCCCCAGTACATTCCGCTTTTTCGAGCATTTATTGTTGATTGATATGTCATTTTATTATTATCAAAAAAGAGGACTTTAAGATGATTTTACATTTTTTTTTGATACGGTCAACTAGAAAGAATGACATATTACCTCTCAAACATGACGAAATAGGGGCAAAAAAGTCTAAAAACATACACAAAAACACTCTATAAAGAGTGTTTTTTACAAAATCAGGAGCAATCCCAATTATAGACGACATTCTCGAAATTTTTTCGTTTGAGGTCTTCTGGTTTGATAAAAAAGTTGGCGATTCCGCAGTCTCCCCACAACATATCCACTTCATCATCTGAGTCGATTTGTAATAGTAGAACGGTATGCTCTTGGTCTTCATAGGTACGCGGATCCTCTTGTGTAAAGCCTGGATATCCACCCAATTTGTGACCAAAACCACTCTCTGTCTCATAAAATTCATCTAGCAAGGCATCCGCTTCATCTCCATCAATACCTTCTACACCTTCGAATAGGTCCCAGCTTTGTTTGCCTGTGACTTTTTCAAATCGGAAATCTCCTACACTGATCGTTTCGCTTGATAATTCACCTGTAATCGCGCCTTCTTTCATAACAGGAAAATAAAAATCATCTGGAATTTTTACAAAAGAAAAATCAGTTAATAACTCTTCTTCTGCTAAAAAAGGTTCTTCAATGAATTTAATCCGAAAATCTTTTTGCTCTGTTTTATGGTCAATATTCATCCCATAAAGATCATCATGCACAGAAATAAAAATTTGCAGAAGTCCTGTTTCTGGATAATCCTTCAGCTTCGGTAGCTGGCCAAAATTCATTTGTGCCAAAAGCTTCATAGGGTGTCCTGCGCCATCAACTGGATATTCGTCGTTTTTAGGGAAGTAAGGATCACCTGCAATTTTGCTGTCGTATGGTCCTGTTTTTCCTTGTTTCATATTTAGTTGAATCATTGGTTGTTCAGTTTGATCTAACATTTTACGGTAAGGTGCTATGATTTCTTGCAGCCTCGCTGATTGTGTCACGATGGTCTTCCTCCTTATGAATAGGTCTACTGACCAGGGTAGTATCTCTTTTCTATCATACAGAAGTGTACACTGCCTGTCAGCGATCAATCGGTCAATATCCTAACAAGTTCCTCACCTTAAAACGAAAAAAACCTCCGATTAATCTGGAGGTTTTGGTCGATCTATTTTTTATTTCACTTGATAATTCACTAAGTCTTCTGCGAGTGATTTCATCGTTTCATTTGTTTCATGAAGACCTTCAATAATTTTTGTAAACGTGCCTACAAGCTCTGCTTGATGCTCAGAAGAAGCGACAATTTGTGCTATTTCTTCTTCCATTCCTTTAATCGATCCCTGCACATCTTTTAGCGCTGTTTCAATATCAGTCGTCGCTTGTTTGGCGTGAGTTGACAGCTTTCTCACTTCCGTTGCGACTACTCCGAAGCCTGCTCCTGCTTCACCTACTCTTGCAGCCTCAATTGATGCGTTGAGTCCAAGTAAGTTCGTTTGATCAGAGATACCTTTGATAAGATTGGACACTTGATTGATTTTAGAGGAATTTTCTACAGTGGTTTTCGTATTTTGTAGAATTTGTTCACTTGTCGCTTGTAGTTCCTCTGAATGCGCAGCAACTTGCTGTACCATTGCGACTAGTTTTTCGGAAGCTTCGTTGCTCTCCGTCATAATGTCATCTAATCGTTGTTGATTGGTCTGATCATAGGCCACGCAGAAAGCAGCGACTACCTGACCCGTCTCATCTTTAATTGGAACGGATACAATATCCATTGGAATTCCGTATACTTCTTTCGGAATTTGGATAAACGATGGCTCTCTCCCATTTTTCAACATCGAAAAGTTTTGAAATCCATCAGCCACTGTATCACCAGCTTTAAATCCTAAGTCAATGTCCCCATGTTGCTGATAATAAAGAACCTTCTCTTTCCCTAAAACAGAAAAGGTTAGTTGCTCTCTCATAGCTAGTCCAATGATTGGTAAAGCGTCTATTATGTTATCAATTCTCTGTGACATTCGCTCACGTTCATCCTCTCTTTTTCTCAGTACATCCTCTTTATCGGTTCGTTATAAGGTCTATTACAGCCTGTAATGTGCACTAATATCAATCAAATGACCTAAGACATATAAAAAGCCCACATTCTATCAAGAGAATGTGGGTATTTTTAAAAAAAGGACATGCATATCAAGACACTGATAACGATGAGCAAAAGATACATATAGTCGATCCACGAAGTGCTGATGACATGATAATACGTCCGCTCTCTCTCACCCGTGAAGCCTCTTGCTTCCATCGCAATGGCCAACCGTTCTGATTTTCGTACGCCCTGTGTAAAAAGAGGAAGTGCATAACGCATAAAGGCTTTCCAGCTGTTTTTTTGCTTATAGCCTCTAATTTTATGCGCCGCCTTCATTTGCTTTAATTCACTTTGAAATAACGGAATAAACCGGAAGCCAGCAAGCATCCCATACGCCCATTTTGGCGACATTTTGCACTGATGAATGAGACTCATCATAAATGCTGTCAAATCTGTTGTGGACGTAAACAGGAGACCGAATGTCACAAAGCCAAGCATTCTGAGAGCGATGGTGAGTCCATTTCTTAAACTCTCCTCTGTCATATGGAACCATGCCCATTTCCAAACAGTATGATCCCCCTTGCCAAAGGCCGCCATCATCCAAAACACGAGAATAAAAAAGAGCAGATAAGGGACAAGTCTTGTGAAAAGATACTTCAAATTCCATCCGCCTAAAACAAGTCCAATACCAAGCGCAAACAGCCAGATGATGAAGGTTGTTTTAGGATCAGATATCGCCATGAGACAACACATCGCAAGTAGATGAGTGAGTAATTTGATGACTGGATTCACAGTGGAAAGAAAGGAATGATTACTTTGCAATCGTCAGCACGTCCTTTCTTTCAGCCACATAGCGATAATGCAACGGGGCTCTCAGTTGATAAGCATCGACAAGGTCCTGATTTGAAAACAAATCATAAGGAGTGCCACCATACACATGCTTTCCTTGATGAAAAAGAAGCACTTGATCGGCACATTCATCGACAAGGTCCATATCATGTGTGACCATCAAAATTGTGGTGCCTTGGCGTTGACGCTCTTTCAAGCGCCTGATTAATTCCTTCGCTGTTCTTTCATCCTGCCCGAAAGTCGGCTCGTCTAACAATAGGACATCCTGATCAAAAAGGAGCATTGTAGCCACACTCAATCTTCTTTTTTGACCTAGGCTTAAAGTGAAAGGATGAGCTTTTGCATGCTTTTCTAAACCGAACTCTTTCAATAGCTGAACTGTTTTTTCTTGCACAACGGATTCTGGCCAATTACGCTGCCTTCCACCAAATGCAATTTCATCAAACACTGTATCTTGTATGAATTGAAGCTCCGGATTTTGAAACACAAAGCCTGCCTTTTCATATAGTTCTCGGTCTGACCACTTTTTAAGGAGTGTCTCTTTTAAAAAAATGTGGCCTTTTTTCGTTGGCTCTAAACGAACCAAATGTTTGAGACATGTGCTTTTCCCGCTTCCATTTTCCCCAATGATCGCCACCCAATCCCCTGCTTTGATATCAAGCTGAAGATCACTCATAATCCTCTTTTTCCCGTAGCTTAATTGAAGATCTTCTGAACGAATGATGGTCTCCCGCTTAGTCGACGGCACTTTTTCATTCTGCTTCTTTCTTGCTTCAAAGGTTTGCATAAGCTTGTGACTCATTGGATGAAATGGATCTTGAAGGATCGTAGACCATTTCTCGGGAAATAATTTCGGCCTCCAAATTCCTGCCTCTTTCATTTCTATTTCATAAGTCGCGAGCACATCTTTTGGAGACCCATCTGCTAAGATGCTGCCTTGATCATTTAATAAAATCACCCGGTCCATCCATTCAATGACACCATCTAGCACATGCTCTACAAAAATCATGGTTTGTCGCTGATCAGCTGCAAGCTGCTGTAGAAGCTGAAATATCTCCATTCTTCCTGCTGGATCAAGCTGTGCGGTCGGTTCATCAAAGAACAGCACATCTGGCTCTAACGCTAGTAAACAAGCAAGCGCCAATCGCTGCTTCATGCCGCCAGATAATGTGTGGATGTCTGTATTCGGATCGACATCAAGTTGAACTTTTTGCATGAGCTGCTGAATGATGCGATCCATCTCGTCACGAGGGACAGAACGGTTCTCTAAGCTAAAGGCAATTTCTTCATTGACGCGATGCATACAAAACTGGGAATCAGGGTCCTGAAACATGACGCCTGTATGTCTTTGCAATATCACTTCGCCCTGCATGTCCGCTTCTAAATGTTCTGGAATGATGCCAGCCAGAACGGAGATGAGCGTGGATTTACCGCTACCGCTTGGTCCTAAAATAAGCACCTTTTCTCCTTTTTGAATGGAAAGAGAGATTTGATGCAAAACGGGCTGAGGCTGTTCATAAAAACGGACAGTGAGATTATTGCACGCGAGAAATGAATTCATGCTGTTCACCTTTGTTTCGTTTTTCTTTCATGATGGCATATTGATTCAGTACACCGGTTTTAGATAATGCGTCCACCACTACTTTCGCTAAACATCCGCCCAGTATCATTCCGCTGATGATTTGAGTCATCAGTGTGATGAGTAAAACTTGAGGTGTGTAATAACCAAAGCCATTCGCAACGAGGCTGTATGCCATTGCTCCAACAGCTGCAAAGGCACCTGACAGCATCAGTGTCCACATGCGATACCGTTTATAACCAAAAAGAGCAAAGGCGATTTCTGCCCCAAGCCCTTGGCATACACCAATCAGCAGGGCTGAAAGACCGAAGTGGCTGCCTGTCAGTAATTCCACAGCGGCAGCGGCTGTTTCTGCAATCAGGGCAGCTCCCGGCTTTTGAATGATATACGCGACGATTGGACTGGCAATCACCCAAATACCAAACATGATGTTGCCTCCTGCTGGGCCAACAAGTGCTGTAATGGGTAAGTAAAGTGTGGACCATCCTAAATAGATGACACCACATGCAACGGATAAAATGACAGCAAGGACAACTTCTTTCATCTTCCATGTCATGATGAATGCACCTCCAATGGAACTGGCCACTCTTCCACCGTAAACGCCATATCCCAAAACTTGTACTCAAGCTGACAGCTTAAGATAAAGTGCTGTTTCATTTTTTCCTTTTCCTTCTCACTTGCTGCTTCCGCCAGCTGATCGAGCCGCTTGCAAAGCTCCACTGTAATAGAGTCGGTTAACCCTCCATAAAATGTGATCCACTCATAAAACGGATGTGACGGGTCAGGCTGCACATCTGTGAGCATTCGTTTCCCAATTTCCCAATATGTCCAAGGGCATGGAAGCAGGACAGCGATGATTTCTCCAAGCGTACCTTCCTTGGCGACTTGTAGCATGTGATGAATATAGTGATGAGCACTCGGAGCAAGCGGGGCACCTTGGAGCTCATCATATGATACACCTGCCACTCGGCAAAGATTTTGATGAGGGTGTGTCTCACTATCTAGTACAAACGCAATCTGCTGATGGAAAAAGGCAATATCTTCTTTGTCTGTACATCTGCTAAGAGCCGCTGCATAAATTTTAATAAAAGCTTGTAAATATTCTGCATCTTGTTTGACGTAATGAATGATCTGTTCCTTTTCCAGCTTTCCTGTTGCCAGTCCTCTAACAAACGGATGCTGATAAATGGCTTCAAATAATGGTTCTGTTTCTTCTCTTAATTGCGCTGAAAACGTCATAAAAAAAGCCTCCTCTTCTTCAGTAGAATAAATGAAAAAGCCACCCCAAATGGAGCGGCCTTCTTATCGATTCAATCATGAATAAGACGAGGTCCAGCTCCACTTCCCTCCGCTAGTACAAACTAGATCAGGTTCAAAGGGTCCAAGATTTTCTCTTGTCTCAGTCATATATGACTCCCCTAGTGGACTTTTGTCATTTAATTATCTTTACTCTACACATGTGTAGATTTGCTGTCAACCGCCTTTCTTAATTCAACGTTCTGATCGTAGGCAGCTTTTCGATCCCTGCAGCATAGTAAAAATTAAGGACACTGAAGAAATCAATTGGTTTTCCTGTTTTCAAATCAACAGCTAAAATATGATCGCCGTAATTTGTCATATCATCAATATCTAAACGCCTTGGCGTTGTCTTTCCAAGTGTATCAACAAAGCTACTATGGTAGTATTGTCCGCTAGCAAACGATGATTCATGATACATAAATAACGTCTCCACATCTAAGTAGACGAGAATGGCCTCAGATGAACTCGCATAAGGAGAAGAGTACGATACTGGTGCCGAAATACTTTTCACTTTCACACTTTCAACAGAATGGGTTCTCTGATCATATTTTCCGTCATAGGAGAAATAAAATACACGCTCCCATTTATAATCGGCGGTCTTAGATTGTTTGTTATACACTTTTGTACCATTAGCGAAAACATCCCCATTCGCATACTCAGCTACAAAGTATTGCAGGGTAGAAGAGAGGGAAACAGCCCCTGTGAAATTGGGTGGGTTTTTTGCATTCACTTGTAACGTGTAAGAGTCTCCGAAATTTCCACCGCTTGTGATACCGAATGCGTAGTCACCTGCTGGTAAATTGGTCAAACCAAGGAGACTGCCTGCTGGCTGAATCAAGTCCGTCGGATAAGCTTGTCCAGTTTCATAATCAACAACAAATAATTGTAAGAAATAATCGGGATTTGAAGAGGTAATTCGGCTGATGAGTGCCTGAGGTGAAGTCGTACTTAACAACCATAAATCGACTGGGTCGTCCTCTGATAAGACAACCGATTGGTTGATGGCTAGTCCATCAATGGAGCGAACGGAAGATGTACGCATCTTACCATCTTTAGCGGCTTTTCGTTTGATACTGATTCCATTTTTCTTATCTACTTTAAAAGATTTTTTCAGTTGCTTCTTTTGGATAGCGGTTCCTTCATCCTGTTTCAAAATCGAGTCTTGCACTTGCTGAATGGCTTTTTCCGTCAGTGGTGACAATTTCCCATCTGATTTCGGTGCTTCTTCTGCTTTTAATACTGGTGAAAATAAACCTGTTGTGACGAGTAGAATGGATAATAACGCTGCAGTGATTTTTCCATAAAATGCTCTCACAGGAACATCCCCTTTTTCCTCAATTGGGTTTTATACCCTGTGAATATTTTACCATTATTTCATTCGTTGTTATGGTCTTTTTTAGGAAATCTTTATGACAAAAAACCAGCCGTATTTGCTACGGCTGGTTTTTTGATCACTTTATGAAATGGTTTTAACAAACAGGCGTGCTGTTTCTGCACTAGAACCTGGGTTTTGTCCAGTAATGATTTGTCCGTCAACTACAGCGTATGGTGCAAAGGCATCTCCTTTTTCAAACGCTGCCCCTTGCTCACGAAGTTTTGTTTCCAATAAAAATGGAACTTTTGATGTCAGCTGAACAGCTTCCTCTTCTTCGTTTGTGAAGCCTGTGATTTTTTTACCTTCGATAAATGATTTGCCATCTTGATCCTTCACATCAATGAATGCTGAAACGCCGTGACAAACAGCTCCGACTGCACCATTTTTGTTTGAAATAGCTAAGATTGCATCGGCTACCAGTTGATTAGACGCAAAATCGATCATTGGGCCGTGTCCTCCCGCAAAGAAGATGCCATCATAATCAGCTGGGTTCACATCTGTAAGCGCCTTTGTGTCTTGAAGTAATTCATATACATCTTCATATTGCGCTGGAACACCTTCTGGAATTGAATTTTTATCAATAGGGACAGTTCCACCTTGAATAGAGACAATTTGAACGTCTAGTTCATTTTCTTTAAAAATATGAAATGGCTCTGCCAACTCTTCTAGCCATAAGCCTGTTGGATGTCCGTTCATTTCTGAACTGCTTGTCGATACTAATAACACTTTCTTACTCATCTTGATCATCCTTTCGATTTAACATGTTTCCATTTTATATTTTGCGCAATTAAATATCAAGCAATTGAACTTCGATGCAACTCTTTATGGTATACCCGATTTTCTAAAAAATATGGCATGTCATCAAATCTAATCAATATGTGACATTCTATTGGTAGGGAATTTCATGTAAAATTGTCATTGAGTGATATCATATGAGGTAAGATGGATAGACCTCACGGATGTGAGGGGACTTTTAAAGGAGTGGAAAAGAGATGAAAACCTATTCGATTGTGATGATCATCATCACGCTCTGTATCATATTGGCCGTCTTTTTGATGAACTTAACAGGGGTCATGTATGGAAAAATTATTTTGGCTGTTGCCGTTGCACTATGTCTGACATCCATTATTCGTCTAATGGGTCTTCGAAAAAGATAAAAGCCGCCCTTTACTCGGGCGACTTTATTTACGATTAAATTGTCAGGATAAGCGCAATTAATGCAAGAAGCGCTGGTACTCCTTGCTTGACGATGATTGATTTATTAGAGGTCACACCGCCAAATACCGCAGCGATGATCACGCAAAGAATGAAAAATAGCTGAATCATATATCCAACAGTATTCGATCCAAGAATGAGCCCCCAAATCAGTCCTGCAGCTAAAAACCCGTTATAAAGCCCTTGATTGGCAAACATCACTTTTACATTTGGATCCTTTTGCAAGTGTTCTGGCAGCTTAAAGGATCTCTTTGCCATCTTTGATTCCATAAAAAACATTTCTAATAACATAATGACAAGGTGTTCTAATGCGACAATTCCTACTAGTATTATTGCCAAAATATTCAATTTAGTTAATTCCTTTCTGATAGACGATCACGAATCTCTATTTTATCCGTGTATAAATCAAAGTCTTGTATTAATTCAAGCGCTTCAGTAAAGCGGCTTTGTGGAATGTCTTTCATTTTTCTCACACCAAACTCCTTTTTAATAAAAGCCATGATGGTATTGATATGAAGCTTACCGTGACCATCATACTCGAAATGGCTGCAAAAAGTCTGCATCGTCCCTCTTATCACCTTTAATTGCTTAGCAGTGACACAACTCATTGGTAACGCTCATCCTTTCCTTTGTTTTAACAGCTAAAAAGAACCATGTATGAAAGAAAAACCTTCCAATCTCTATTATATAATGATTTCATTCGGATATCAAAATAAAAAAGAACAGACATTCGACCAAAAAGCCGTCCTTTTCATCAAAAACAGTTTATTACCATATCAAAAAGCCGGATTCAATGGTAGAATCCGGCTTTCTGTTTAGTTACTTTTAGAAATTAATACCTTTCCAACAGAACGATCCTTACTTTGTCCAACAACTTTAAAGGATAGACCGTATGTTGGGACATCACGCCCTGCATCTGGATTATTTGGATTCACATAATTCTTTTTATCACTAAATGTACGAGTCGGGCGAATATAGCGATCTACCAACGTTAAGCCAGTTGTCGCTGTATAATCAATATTGAGCTTCGTACTTGGATTCAAAGAAAATGCTGCATCATGTACTTGGAAACCTGTGGCTGCAATGGAGCCGTCACTCCACTTCAATACTTGCTGATCCGCATCTACTACCCCAAGGAAACCGTTCCCTGGGTGTTTTCCTACCCAGTTATCACCGTAGGATTGATCGACATACCACACGACCAAACCGTTATTATAGCTCATGAGGCTTGCCCCGCGTTTGATATGCTTTAACCCTTTATCGACGTCAGCATATGAGCGCCACTCTAGTAAATAGTATTGTGCTGCATATTGTTTTCCGTTAGATTGAGAGAATCCATTGAAGGTAAAAGTGGACGTTCCCTCGGCATCATCTGACCATACTTTCGTTCCATCTGCAGTGACGTTTAAATCATCTACAAATAAGCCTGGCAGTGAATAGCCTGCATCGGTTGTATAGCGGAATTGCAGGTCAATTTTCTTCCCTGCATAAGCAGAAAGATCAAAGGCTGCATCTACCCATCCGTCTGATTTTCCGTCAATTCCATTGCCTTCGTTCGCTCCAGCTTCATTTCGATCGTTCGTGATGTTACCAGCAATGGTCTTCCACTGATCGGTTCCTGTTTCACGAACTTCTACATACGCATAATCATAATCCTCTTCGATACCGTACCATGCTTTAAATGTCAGCTCTGCTTTGCTTCCTTTCGACAAATCGATACCTGTTGTCGTCATGGTCGCATTTAAATTGTCACCCGTTCCGCTAAAGTACGCATTTTGTCCTTGAGCAGGTTTTGTGACCACAATCTCTTTATCTGGTAAATCCACTCGAACCGCATCATGGTTCGTTCCTTTTGTTGCTGCTTCATCAATCAGCACTGTTTTGCTTTTCTTTAATGTTTTACCATCAATAGTTTGTCCAGTAAGCCAGTTACCGCCATGTAAGTTTTGAAGCATTTCTTTCGCATATGGACTAAAGCCTGTTGGTTCCGTTCCAGGGACTTTACCTGCCCAGCTTCCGCTTGACATGATCGACCAGTAGGATACGGGCTCGCCTCCACCTGTGTACTGTGTATCGTACTCATCAGGAAGACCGAGATCATGTCCGAATTCATGCGTGAATACGCCTGCCGCGCCATCTTCAGGCTCAATCGTGTAATCTAACGCGCCTAATTTTCCGCCTTGTCCGACTTCAGATTCAGTGTTTGGAATTTCAAATACATCACCAAGTGACCAGCGGTGCGACCAAATTGCATTAGAGCCAAGCTGTCCGCCGCCAGCTTCTTCACCTACGCCAGCATGAACGACCATCAGATGGTCAATGATGCCGTCTGGTTCGTTATAAACGCCGTCCCCATCCATATCATAGCGGTCCCATTGATCATATTCACCAAGATCAATGTTCGGGTCCTTTGCTGCTGCTTCGAGTGCTTCTTTCACCAATTCACGCGGTCTGCCGTCACTGCCTGATTCATCAGGTACGTTCCCGCCATAATAGGCTGCTTCATGCTTCGCTGTATACCAGCCAGCAACCGTTCCACTGATCGTGTAACTGCCGCCAGACTGTTTCTCATAATATTGCTTCATGGATACTTTTCGTTTCCCATCTGGACCGATGTAGCCATTTTTTCCGAAAAGCATGTCTTGATAGTGCTGCTGATCGTACTTGTCATAGTACATATCAGTCTCTTCTTTTTTAATACTATTATGCTTATAATCTTTAAAATCTACTAATAAAACCAATACCTTATCATTGCGAACATCGCCTTTATACTTTTCCTTTTTGACCGGTTTTACATGATTGCCTTCTTTTCCTTTATGCTTCTTTAACTTTTTCTTTTTGGCTAATTTGTTATGTACCTCTTGTTTGTATTCTTTCAGAAATTCAGGCTCTTCTGTTAAGGTGCTTGCACTTTGTTTCATAGCAAATTCTTCTTTTTTCTTTAGATATTTCTTTAATGCTTTTTGGGTTTCTGCTTCATTGGCATTCTTTTTGATCTTTCCTTGTTTTTTCAAGGCTTTGATGAGACGGTCTTCATTCACAACACTTGCATCGAATGGAATACCTGAATAATGACCGCCGTCTGAGGATGTTGACTTTTCTGTAGTGTGGGCAGATAGAGGGGTGCTGAAAGCTGTCAATGTGCCTAAACCGAGGACAGCTGTTAGTGCTATGCTCGTCCATTTCCCTTTTTTCATTTTGGTTCCTCCCTAATTTGGTAATAAATAATATCTCATTCTAGCATATTCCAATATACTTAAGTCGAAAAATATTTTATTTTCAGAAACTTTGTGGAAAATGCACAATACGGGAATAAAATGGACGGAACAAGGTGTCGAAAATAAAAGAACCCTGGGTGATGAACGGGGGACTGACACCCGTTTTTGATACATGGATCAAAACACCTTAATGAAACAGCCAGTTGCCGAAACTTTTTCGGTGACTTTCTAATTTCAAACTGGAGTGGAAGAATTCGATCGGGCATACACTTATGGGACACGCTCATGACAATGCCTTTTTCCTTAATGTCGTTTTGTTCAGCATATGAAGTGAGACTGCTCCTTGATTAACCAATCGTATAAGTGACTAAATCTTTTATGGTGGGTAGATAAAACATTTTTTGACCAAATGGCAAATACGTAATATCGGTCACTCTTTTTTATGGATTTGTCGTAGAAGAATCCCGTTTCAATTGATTTTCTACATGTAAAACAGATCGTTAAAAAGGCAGATTAGGGTGAATTTTGTTGAAACTCTCAAATTTTTTTCTATTGACATCAACCAAAAGGTGTAACTATAATGGTTACATCTCATCTGGGTGTAACTGAGTTCGTTACATCTTTTTTCTAAGGCTATCCAGCATGAATCAAATATTCACTTTGTTTCGGGGAGGTTAATGATTGAACAATATCCAATTAATTCGCTAAAGAAATATTTATTTATGTGTTGGCTACACTCATACATAAGACCTGTGTTTTTAGTCATTAATAACATATAGGGTCTTCGTAAAAAATGAAAAAGGAGAATCATCTAATGTTTAAATTAAAATCAGTCATAGGATTTACTTTAGGTCTTTGTTTCGTGTTATTGCTAAGCGCATGTGCTAGCAATGAAGATACAAAAAATACAGCAACCGATAACAAAAACACAGCGGACAAACAAGCTGTAAATCTTAAAATCACAACATTCAACCCTGGTGATAAAGGAGTTTTTGCTGTCACTTCTAGCTTGATTGAAGGACCGAAAGAAGTCATTCTTGTCGATGCCCAGTTTGAAAAGGATAATGCAGAGAAGTTAGTAAAAATGATTCGCGATACAGGAAAGAAACTGACAACTGTTTATGTCAGTCATAAAGACCCAGATTATTACTTTGGTCTCTCTGCCATTCGTGAAGCATTCCCTGATGTGAAAATTGTGGCAACGCCTGAAACTGTTAAGGGAATTAAAAAAACGATTCAGGCCAAAAATGATTACTGGAATCCAATATTGAAGAAAAATGCACCAACAGCACAGATTATTCCAGATGTTTTAAAGGGAGATAAACTGACCGTTGATGGAAAAAACATCAACATCATTGGACTTGACGGACCAGACCCATCTCACACTTTTCTTTGGGTTCCATCGAAAAAAACAGTTCTAGGTGGAGTACCTGTTTATGAGAATGAATATGTTTGGACAGCAGACAATCAATCTCAAAAAAGTCGTGATCAATGGCGTGAAATTCTAAATCATATTCTTGATCTGAAGCCGGAACGTGTGATTCCAGGTCATTATCTAGGTAAGAGTGCTGAAGATACATCAGCAGTTGTGTTTACCCGTGACTATATTACAAAATTTGAAGCAGCAGCTAAGAGGGCAGACAATTCAGCTCAATTGATTGCTGAAATGAAGAAAGAGTATCCGAACTTTACGAACACTGGAGACTTAGAATTGAGTGCTAAAGTCATGAAAGGCGAACAACAGTGGCCGTGATGTCATAAATATGATTGACCATTCAGTGTGTTCTCATTTTAGATGGGAGCACCTGAATGATTAGATGAAATATTTTGACTTGATTATTTTACCTCCTTAATTGATTTCATCTTCACTTCAAGCGAATAACTAACTCTTGAACCCATAGAAAAACACCTCCAAATTGATTTCAGGTATTCTATACCCGATTTTCAACTTAAAGGTGTTTTTATTTGTCTCCCTTTATAGGGTCCAGTCCTGAACGCCTAGGGTGTTTGTTGTTTTACTATGAAAGTTGCTGGCCTTGAAAGGCAACAACGTCAAGTGGAGCGGCTAAGAATTCTTTTGCCTTCGCTACGAAAGCTTGGAAATGTGCACTCGCATTATGGCTCTGAACCGCAGCGTCATCTTTCCACACTTCTACCATTAAGAAGGTATTTTCCTTATCTGTATCCTTGAACAGCTTGTAGGATACATTGCCTTCTTCCGCTTGTGAAGCTTTCATTAATGCTTTGATTTCTTCTAGAAATACGATTTCTTTTTCTGGATGAATGGTCATCCCTGCATGAATAATAATCATCTAATCGTCTCCTTTTTAAAAGATATTATTTCCACTCTGTAATGCGTTCAATCGGTAAGCGGTAAGAAGCATAACCTTCGTCAGTAGCTTTCCCAATTGATAACAGCATCACTGGTACATAACGTTCTTTATCCCAGCCAAATGTTTCAGCGATGACTTCTTTATCAAATCCGCCAATTGGATTTGTATCATAGCCGTGTGCACGTGCTGCAAGCATAAGCTGCATAGACACAATTCCACCGTCAATTAAGATTGTTTCGCGGTTGACATGCTCTGGAAGTACCTCAAAGTGTGCAGTTAGTGCAGCAATTTGTCTTTCTTTCACTTCTTGTGGCATGTAGCCATGCTCCACTGCTTTTGAATAAATTTCATCTAAGTATTCATTGCTTTTCATATCTGCAAATACAGCAATGACAGCTGCTGATGTTGACACTTGAGTTTGGTTGAATTTTGCAAGTGGTGCAAGCTTTTCTTTTCCTTCTGGGCTGTCAATGACCATGAAGCGCCAAGGTTGTGCATTCACTGATGATGGTGCAGTTGTTGCTTCTTCTAAAATCTCTGCCATTTCTTCTTTGCTGATTTTCACAGCTGGGTCATAGTTACGAATGGAGCGGCGTCCTTTCATAATTTCCATAAAATCGTTTGTTTTTAATGTTGTAGCCATGTTGAAACACTCCTTTAGGTTGTTTGAATCTTTTCGATGTTTTGTTGTATTCGGTTGAGCACATCAGTGAGAAGCTTTCGTTCTTCGTCACTTACGTTTTCAAGCATTTCTGAGATAAATCGTTCTTTTTCTTTTTTAGAAGCTTCGATTCTTATTCTGCCTTCTTCTGTCAGACGAACAAGTGTGACTCGATTATCTTCTGGCTTTCTTCTGCGCGTGACCATTCCTTTTGTTTCTAACTGTTTTAAGTGACGCGTCACAGCCGCACTATCAATATTTACTTTTTTCTGCAAATCTGACTGGCTGATTTCGTCTGCTTGGAATAACAGTGATAGCAACTCTAGTCTTGATTGGCTGATGCCCGTGCATGCTTCGAACTTCACGCCCATCATACGGTTCACACACTGCAAACGGTATAATACCTCTGCTTCTTCAGAGCAAAATGCAGTCAATGCCATCCCCTCTTTTCTATTCAGATCAATTAGTTGATATATCAATCATTGACTCGTCAACTAATATACACCCATTATTTAATGATTGCAAGAGGTTTGTTTCATAAAGTGAAATTTTTTATCTCAATAGAAAAAGAAATGAACAAAAAAAGGACAAAAGCGGCGAAGCACTTTTGTCCTTTTTTCTTTATTCTGTGATCACAGTGTGAATGAGAGTTGGTGCATCGGCATGATCTGCGATGCGGATGTTGTCATAAATTTTCTCCACGACATTTGCAACGTCTTCACGATTTGCATGAAGTGTCACGAGTGAATCTCCTTTTTCAACACGATCGCCGACTTTTTTGTTCAGCATGATGCCGACAGATAGGTCGATCTCGTCCTCTTTTGTCGCACGTCCTGCTCCAAGAATCATCGCTGCAACACCGATCTCGTCTGCGACGATTTCAGCAACCACACCTGCTTCTTTTGCAGGAACGTCGATTTGGTAAGGGGCTTGCGGCAGTTTTTCTGGTTGATCTACAATCGAGCCGTCTCCACCTTGATTTTCTAAGAATTCTTTGAATTTCTCAAGTGCTTTGCCGTTTTTCATGACTTCAATTAGCTTTTCTCTTGCTTCATCAAGCGTTTCTGCTTTTTTCGCAAGAACGACCATTTGACTTCCTAAAGTGAGCACAAGCTCGTTTAAGTCTTCAGGGCCTTCGCCTTTAAGCGTATCAATCGCTTCTTTCACTTCAAGAGAATTTCCAATCGCTAATCCTAGCGGCTGAGACATATCAGAGATGACAGCCATCGTTTGTCTGCCAACGTTGTTTCCGATGCGGACCATGGCTTTTGCAAGCTTCTCAGAGTCTTCAGGTGTTTTCATGAAAGCACCTGCACCTGTTTTCACATCTAATACGATCGCATCTGCGCCAGCAGCAATTTTCTTACTCATAATAGAGCTTGCAATGAGCGGGATGGAGTTAACGGTTCCTGTCACATCACGTAGGGCATAAAGCTTTTTATCCGCTGGTGTCAGGTTGCCTGATTGACCAATGACCGCTACTTTATGACGGTTCACAAGCTCGATGAATTCGTCTTTTGTAATTTCTACGTGGAAGCCTTTTACCGCTTCAAGCTTGTCCACTGTACCGCCTGTATGTCCAAGGCCGCGGCCAGACATTTTCGCAACAGGTACATCAAGTGCAGCCACAAGAGGAGCGAGTACAAGCGTTGTTGTATCGCCTACACCGCCTGTTGAGTGCTTGTCTACTTTAATACCCTCAATGGCAGAGAGGTCAATCGTGTCTCCTGAGTTCGCCATAGCGAGCGTTAAGTCTGCACGTTCTTGATCCGTCATATCTTGGAAGAAAATCGCCATAGCCAAGGCACTTGCTTGGTAGTCAGGAATTGTTCCGTCCGTATATTCTTTGACAAAGAAAGAAATTTCCTCTGAAGATAATTCTTTTCCGTCACGTTTTTTTGCAATGATATCTACCATTCTCATTGTTTTCACCATTCCTTTTTTTAAATTAGTAAATCAAACCGACAATGCCTGCTGTTAAGAAGCTGACAAGTGTTGCACCAAATAGAAGCTTTAATCCAAAGCGTGCGACAACGTTCCCTTGTTTTTCGTTTAAGCCTTTGACTGCTCCAGCAATGATACCGATAGAAGAGAAGTTCGCAAATGATACAAGGAATACAGAAATGATCGCTTCTGTACGAGCACTGAAATGGAAAGCATCACCGGACAGGATTTGCATTGCCACAAATTCGTTGGATACCATTTTCGTTGCCATAATGCTTCCTGCTTGTACAGCTTCGCTCCAAGGTACACCAACAATGAAAGCAAATGGAGCAAACACATATCCAAGTACATCTTGGAAAGAAACACCGATGACAGCTGTAAAGATTCCATTAATCATCGCAATTAATGCAACGAAACCAATCAACATCGCAGCGACAACAATCGCTACTTTGAAACCATCCATAATATATTCGCCAAGCATTTCAAAGAAGGATTGCTTTTCTTCTTCTACAATTTCAATCATGTCTTCGTCCTCAGCCACTTCATAAGGATTGATGATAGACGCAATAATAAACCCACCAAATAGGTTCAACACGAGTGCTGTTACAACATACTCTGGTTTAATCATTTGCATGTATGCACCGACAATGGACATCGATACAGTTGACATCGCAGATGCACACAATGTATAAAGACGTTGCTTAGGTAGTAATCCGAGCTGTTTCTTAATGGAAATAAAGACTTCTGATTGACCTAAAATCGCAGACGCTACTGCGTTGTAGGATTCTAGTTTCCCCATTCCATTTACTTTACTAAGCAAATACCCGATTCCGCGTACGATAAGCGGGAGGATACGCCAATGCTGCAAGATACCGATCAATGCCGAAATAAAAACGATCGGCAGTAAAACGTTGATGAAGAAAGTTGACGCCTTATCATTCATTAACCCGCCAAATACGAAGTTGATTCCTTCACCGGCATAGCCTAGAAGCATTTGGAATCCTTTTGCAAAACCTCCGACTAGGAAGTTCCCAACACCTGTATTGAGCAGAATATAACCTAAAATAAATTGCAGTACAATCATGACAATTACTGGACGGAATTTTACTCGTTTTTTCCCGTTACTAGCCAGCCATGCAATGGCGAGAATCACCAGCAAACCGATGATACCAATCACGTATTTCATGTTTTTCCTCCTCGAATGAATTCGTTTACATTAATGCGATTGTATGGAACAAACCCTATTTCGTAAACAAAGTGCGGAAGAAATTCCCAAAAGTGAGATCCTTCCGCATATGACTTTTTCACCATTTATGAGTCACGAATGTTATCCTACCATAGGATCGTATGAATTAATAGTCTTTCGAAGGAGCTGATTGATCCCCTTTGATAATAGACACCCCTGCACTCGCACCAATACGGGTAGCGCCTGCAGCTAGCATTGCCTCAACATCTTCTTTTGTTCTCACTCCGCCTGATGCTTTCACACCGATGTCAGGTCCTACTGTTTTACGCATTAATGCGATGTCCTCAGCAGTTGCACCGCCTGTGCTAAATCCAGTCGATGTTTTCACAAAATCAGCGCCAGCTTTCACTGAAAGCTCACAAGCTTTGACTTTCTCTTCATCTGTGAGTAAGCACGCTTCAATAATGACTTTCACAAGTGCCTTCCCTTTTGCTTCGTCTACAACTGCACGAATATCTTGCTCAACTGCATCATATTCGCCGTCTTTCAGTGCCGCAATATTGATGACCGTATCCACTTCTGTTGCTCCGTTTTCAATCGCATTCTTTGTTTCGAATGCCTTGACCGCCGTTGTATTTGCGCCTAACGGGAAACCGATAACAGTACATACATCAACGCCTGTTCCTGCTAGTTCTTTCGCTGCAAGTGACACCCATGTTGGATTGACACAAACGGATGCAAATTGATGAGTCTTCGCTTCTTCAAGTAACTGCAAAATCGCAGCTTTAGTTGTATCTGGTTTTAGTGCTGTATGATCAATAAGGTTTGCTATCGTCATGCTTCACACTTCCTTTTAATTATGATACTTTCATCATATATGACCGATGAACATTTGTAAACACGGTTATGAAATTTTGTTCATTTATTTTGTGACATTTAAAAGAACTCTTGCTGTGTGCTGATCAATGATCAATACGTTCGCATATTTCCCTCTAAGTGCCCCGTGGATAGAAGCAACCTTGCGATGTCCGCCAGCAACAAGAATAGAGCGTTCTTTTGTTCTTAAATCATCAAGCTCCACACCGATTGTACGATTGTTAATCGCTTCACTGCAAATGCGTCCTTCTTGATCATAAAAGCGCGAACAGATGTCTCCGACACTGGATGCCTTAAGCAGTGCTTTTTCTTCTTCTCGGAAGTAACCAAGTCTAAACAAAAGGGCTTCATCTCTTACCGTTCCAACAGTGAACACAGCAATATTCGCCTGTTTGCCCATTTCAATGATGCGCTGAATATGTCTGTCCTGTTCGACCATCTCTTTAACAGCTGCACTATCAAACACAACAGGAAGCGGCAAATAGCGTGGTGCGGTTTGAAAGGCCTCAGCAAACAGCTGGATGGTTTCCGCAGAATACGTATTCACATGGGAGTGGCTAATCCCACCCTTCAGCTGGACAACCTCTACACCTTTGACCTGTTTAGGTTGCATCTTTTGAGCAATTTGATACATGGTGGTTCCCCAGCTCACACCAACAATATCACCGTCTTTCACTGTGTCTTGCAAGTACTCGGCACCAAATTGGCTCAAGTATTCGGTGATCGTTGGATAATCATCTTTGGGTGAAAACACCACATGGGCTTCGAGCAGGTCATATTTTTCTTTGAGCAATGAAGACAGCTCATTCAAGTCTTCAAACGGGTCCATTACCGTTATCTGGACGTACCCCTTCTCTTTCGCATATTGAAGCAGCCTAGATACAGTTGGTCTCGACAGGTCGAGCTGTTTGGCAATTTCCTGCTGGCTGTAATCCGATAAATAATACAGCCTTGCCGCTTCAATACTCAGTTGTTGTTTCTCCCGATCCATTCGTACGCCTCCTTTTTTCTTCTATCATAACAAATTGTTCAACTTATCATGCACAAATGTTCATTTGAAAAAAATCGTATAGGCGGCTTGAAAGGTCTCATTCTTCTCTAAAGTTTGAATACCGAACTTTTCCTTGTACTGCCCATTCGTCCCTTCAACATCAGCAATACCGTACCAAGGCTCAATACAAACAAAAGGGGCCATTGTGCCTTTTTCTTGATGATAAGGTGACCAAATGCCAACGAACGGAAAACCAGTGAGATCAACCTCAACCCCGTGACCTGCCTGAGACGTCAATGACACTCGATTGATATGACTAAAGATCATCGCATCATGCTGAAAAAGCTCTGGACGAAGCTGAATCGTTTCAAGCTGAATCCCTTTTTCTTTCTCCCTGATAAGTGAATTTTTTAGTTCATATTGGACAGGAAGATGCTCAGTAGACGGCGCCAATGTCAGGGTATAATCCGCTGTACGCTCTCCTTCAACAAGCGGAACTTGAAATGCGGGGTGACCTCCGATGGAGAAATACATCGTGTCATCTCCGGCATAATCAATTTCCCAGGAAATCGTCAGACCATTTTCCGACAGCTCGTATCGAATACGGGCGGTAAATTCATAGGGATACTGCTCGATGTGGCGGCCTTTTGATTCATATTGAAAGGTCACTGTATGTTTCGTTTCTTCATGTAAATCAAAATCAACATCACGCAAGAATCCATGCTGCGTGAGCTCATAGGTTTGATCATCTATCTTGTATTGGTCATTCTTTAATCGTCCAACAATCGGGAATAAGACAGGCGACACCCTGCCCCAGTATGCAGGATCGCCAGACCACATATATTGACGTCCACTTTCCTTGTGAAGCACCTCTCTGACCTCGGCACCTCTCTCATTGATCTGAATCAATAACTGATCATTTTCAATCGTTCTCATTTCACACATCCCCTTTCCATCTTCTTTTATTATGACAGGGATTTTGGTTTTGAGTATAAAAATAAGGCAGCCCTCCTGACCATCAATTCTTTCTTTATATAAAAATTTTAAAAAAAGACAGAAATTCGCCAACAAAATGTGATGCTGATTCGTCTAATCTTATATAAAATAAAAGAATCGTTGTTCTTTTGGAGTGACAACAAAAAAGAAGCGTTTTGACATAAATGGGGGATTCATTTTCATGAACAGCAAGGAGAATCGTTTACGTTATATATTAGGATTAGATGGGCTAAGAGCCGTTGCTGTATTGGCGGTCATTGCTTATCACTTACATATTGGACCTGCGAGCGGCGGGTTTCTTGGCGTTGATTTGTTTTTTGTGATCTCTGGTTACTTGATTACGACGATCTTGTTACATAAGCAGGATTTGGGTTATCAAGAGCTTTTACCATTTTGGATGGGCCGGATCAGAAGGCTTCTTCCAGCTGCTTACGTGATGATTTTCTTAACCGTCAGCTGGTGTGCGATTGCGGGTTCGAATGCACTATTGTCCATTCGCGGCGATGCCTTATCGTCCTTTTTTTATGTCAGTAACTGGTGGTACATTTTCCATCAGCTTTCTTATTTTGATAGCTTCAATGCTGTATCTCCACTGAAAAATTTGTGGTCTTTGGCGATAGAAGAGCAATTTTATATCATTTGGCCGGTACTATTGATTGCTGGGCTAAAATGGGTGAAAAATAGATCCCATCTGCCAATGATCACCTTTGGCCTTGCACTTGTCTCCGCCTTATGGATGGCAATTCTTTATTCACCAGATACGGACCCAAGCAGGGTTTATTATGGAACAGATACTCGTGCATTTGCGCTTCTGATTGGGTGCAGCCTAGCATTTGTATGGCCCATGCAAAGACTGTCCAGCAAAAAACTACTTCCTGTTGGCAGACGTATTTTACATATCGCTGGTTTTGGTTCCTTTGCGGTTTTTCTTCTATGTGTTTATGCAGTGGACGAATTTGACGGCTTTCTCTATCAAGGCGGCATGCTTTTATTCTGTCTTAATGCAGCGATTTTAATTGCATGCATCTGCCACCCTGCAAGCCTATTGGGAAAATGGCTCTCCTATCAGCCGCTCGTCTGGATTGGAAAGCGTTCTTATGGTATTTACCTGTGGCATTATCCCATCATCGTGCTGACCACCCCTGTCATTGAAATTGGACAGCCTTCTATGGGGCGTGTCGCATTGCAGATCATTGCCATTTTACTTATCGCAGAGGCCTCTTACCGCTTCATCGAACAGCCTATTCGCCGGCTTGGCTTCACACAATATTTTGCCTCTTGGTCTATTTGGAAAAAGGGATTCAAACAATGGTCTACGTCTCATAAAGTGTTCCTTGGAATCACTGCAGCTCTTTTAATCTTATTTACCATTGGCATGTCCAGTTCGTCCCATACGTCTCCACATGCCAAGGAAGTGACACAAATTAAGACGGCACCGAAAAAAGCAGGAGACTCTACGGAATCGAAAACGAAAAAAAAGAAAGAAAAACACGAGAAGAAAGCAGCAGATCAGAAGCAGTTCCACCAAATTCTTGCTATTGGTGATTCCGTCATGCTGGACATAGCACCGAATCTTGAAAAGGCATATGCACAAATCACCATCGATGCAAAGGTTGGCAGACAAATGAACGAAGCCGTCAGCATCGCTCCTCAGTATGCTTCATTTAATCAATCTGATGCCGCTGTTATCATTGAACTTGGCACGAATGGCTATTTTACTGAGGGCACATTGACAGCATTCATTCAGCAATTTTCAAAGGCGCACATTTTCCTTGTGAACACGAGAGTCCCAAGGTCTTGGGAAAGCGATGTGAATGCAGTCATTCAGCGAGTGGCCGATCAACATTCCAATGTGACCCTGGTCGATTGGCATTCAGCCGCTACCGGACAGCCATCTTATTTTCAGCCTGATGGTGTTCACCTTTCAACAAAAGGCTCTGATACATTGACACAGCTCATTACAGCAAGTATCAAGAAAAAAGGAGATGTGTCATCGTCATAAAAAAGAAGACAAAGTGCTAAAATAAACATCATTTTAGCACTTTGTCAACAATCTAAGACTAGCATCCTGCTAGTCTTCTTTTATGCCGTTAAAAGGCTGGCTTTCAGCGCTAACACACGCTTTTCCTTCGTTGTTTGATCCACCAACGCAAAATCACCATTCTCATATGCTAATGAAAATAATTGTTCGATATGAAACATACCTGTCTGAAACCGCCTGCCCAATAAAAGCAGTGCCGCAGCAGAGGCGACTTGAGCTGTTGCTTGAGACTCATCATGCCCTTTTATTCCAAGCGCTGCTTGATGAATCTTGTTCCCTTCCATTCCTGTCGCCTCCACTTTCACTGCATATTGATCTGTTCCCATTTGAGCAGATTGAATCATAGAAATGGCTCGTTCCTTGATTTTCGGCACAGTGAGAAGGGACGTCATTCCAAGGCTCCTTGTGAAGGCAAACGCCCGCGTTGCCGCGCGAGAATCAAAACAAAGCCTTGTTGTCACAGAAGGCACGCTGAGCGTCGAAGGCAATGTCTGCTGATCAGAGAAGGGGAACTGATAGGCTTGCCGCTTTCCAAGTTGCACACCAAAATCTATACGCTTGCCTCCAGTAAAGCTTTTGACTCTTTTACGCTGATGATGCTCAGTAACCACATAGTCAGTATGGACATTGTCAAGCGTCCATTCAATGGCGGCTTTTCCATGCTGATCACCCAATCCAAGCATAATCCCTATATCTATTTGATTCACTGATGAGAGCATAGATACTGTTTTCGCTGCCAATAAATTCGTAAGGCCAGGCGCAAGCCCAACGCTGAGTAAAGCCGTTGCACCGATGAACTGCTGATCCAGCTTTGCCATCTGTTCCATGTACGCCCCTTTCGCAGAGATATCGATATAATCAATACCTGACCGCAGAACTGTTTCAGCAAATGACGGGTCTTCTTGATCAAGGCACATGATCACCAGCTTTGTTTGATCCATCCAGTCCGAAAATAACGGCTCACTAACATCTAATTGATAGGGAAGAACTTTCCCTTTTGTCTGGCGTGAAAATTTCTCTGCCTTCTCATAGCTTCTGCCTGCCGCTACAATTTGCCCTGGATACACTTCGCTTAGCTGAAGACATATTTGTTGTCCAACATGTCCATAGCCGCCTATCACCATCACCTGTGATCTCATTTCTCATCCGCCTCTCTACGACCTCGCTTGCAAACAAGCCCCTTAATCATTCCTGCCTGAAAATAAGGTCTGATGTCTTCAAATCCTGCTTTGATTAAATGCTCTTTTATCTCTTCCTCGGGAACAGGGTGTGTCGCGCTCCCCAGCCTGTTTTTAAAGGACGTAAACACTTCTTTTTCTAGACCTTGCCGTTGCATGAAAAGAGAAAGCATGTGAAGCTCCTGTTGAAATGCTTGGGACTTCATCTCTCCATGTATAAATGCCAACATAAACGGCGCATCTGGTTGAAGCCTGCGGGCAATCTCTTCTAAAAAGAGCTGGCGCTTTTCTATAAAATGAATGACAAGCAAGCTCACCCCTGCATCGTAAACAGGTTCAGCAGAAACCTTATCTAATGAGGTCTCATGCCATGTGACACGCGACTCCATCTCAAGCTGTGTAACTCGCCGTTTCGCCATGTCCAGCATAGAAGGTGACGGATCGATCCCTGTGATGAGCCAGTCTTCTTTTCTTTGAAGCATGTTGATGATCTCTTCGCCCCCGCCCGCTCCAACAGTCAGAATGCGGGGAGCCGTTCCCATTAATTCAGTTTCTAATACGTCTATTGTCAACTCATGCAATAGCTGATAGCCGGGTACTTTATAGGCAATCGTCGCTGCATATGACTCAGCAACGGGATCGTGCCAATGCTGGTTTCCTTTCATGTCCTTCTCCTCCAGTTCCTTTCCGCTTTACATCGTTTCCTGTACACTAACGGTATGACATCTTTATTGTAAAAAGAGACACCAGAAAACACGATCCCTAAAAGTGGGGATTTTTGAGGAGGAGATCATGTGACCAATCCAGCCACTCATTTTCAGCAGCTGAGACAACACATTCGGGACGAGCTTGCTGCCGTCCTTGATTTTGATGCCGCCTGTATCACGACCATTGATCCAGCCACTCTCCTCTCGACAGGTTCCTTCACAGATGAACCGATTGAAGAAATTCATGACCAGCTGTTTCAAAATGAGTTCTTAAAAAAGGACGTGCATCAGCATGAGTCTCTAGCCAAAGGTCCTGTTCATGCTGCAAGCCTAGTCCAAAGCGGAGAATATCTCAACAGTGAGCGCTACAAAGACATTTTGTTACGTAAAGGATGGTCTGATGAATTGCGGGCAGCCCTTGTGATTCAAGGAGAATGCTGGGGTATTGCCAGCCTCTATCGTCTAAAGAACAAGGAACCTTTTCAAGAAAAAGATATCAGAGCAGTCATCGAACAAACGCCTAGACTCGCAGCCAAGCTGAGAGATGAACTTTTCAAGAAAAGAGATACTGGAGAGGACGCGGCGGCGGAGCAGCAAGGCTTCCTCATTCTCTCGCACGATTACAACCTTCTTTATGGAAATGAGACGGGTCTTCATTGGCTTCAGACGTTTCAAGCCTTTGAACAAATCCATGACAGGGCGATTATGCCGCGCCCGTTTAGAGCATTAGGGGCAAAACTTTTATACGGCGGCATCGACCAAACAGCGGCAAGCATGACGAGATTGCCTACGGGGCTGTTCCTCTCTCTTCAAGCATTTCGATTAACGCAGGCAGCCGGTCAGGAAGAGGCTGTCATGATTCACATCAAGAGAGCCCAAACCAATGATATTCTTCCTTATGCGGCAAAAACATACAAGCTGACAGAAAGAGAGATGAACGTCCTCGACTGCCTATTAAAAGGACAGTCTACAAAGGAAATTGCCAGTACTTTATTTATTTCAACCCATACCGTCCATGATCATGTGAAGGCGATGCTGCAAAAGACAAATTTGAGCAGCAGACGGATGCTTGTTTACTTTTTCTCTCACATATAAAAAAAGCGGCTACCTCAGTGGTAGACCGCTTTTTGTTTATTTTCCTAAAACTAACTCATGCAGGACATGTGCTACTCCGGCTTCATTATTGGATTTTGTCACAACATCCGCTACTGCTTTGACATCATCAATGGCATTTCCCATGGCAACGCCGCAGCCCGCAAATTCCAGCATCGATACGTCGTTCCCATTGTCACCAATGGCCATGACCTCTTCACGAGCAATCCCCAGCTCTTTCGCTAGAAGCTTCACGGCATTCCCTTTGCTGACTTCAGGATGCAGAATTTCAAGGAAGAAATCTGTACTTTTCACCATCATGTACTTGTCTTTTACTTCAGATGGAATGGCTTGTATCGTCTTTTCCAACCGTTCTGGCTGATCAATATACATCATCTTCGGAAGTCTCATTGAAGGATCTGCCTCTTCAACAGGTAAATATTTAAGCGGCAGCTTTGTTAAATAAGATTCAAGTACTGTGTACTCACTAATATCACGATTCGGTGTGTACAAATGAGCGGAATCGAAATAATGCATCGGTGTATCGAGCTCACGGCTCAGCTTATATAAAGAAGTTAAATCCTCATAGGATAACGTCAGTTCTGACACTACTTCATTTGTGTGACTGTTTTGGACGAGTGCCCCATTGTAGGCAATCACATAATCTCCCTCTTGATTGAGCTGAAGATCATCTAAATAGCGATTCACTCCGCCAATAGGCCGTCCTGTACATAATACGATTTTAACACCCTCTGCTTTCGCCTGTTGAATGGCTTCAAACACCTCATCCGGCACCATATGTTGATCATTTAATAACGTACCATCCATATCAATTGCAACTAATTTATACATTCACTGGTCCCCTTTTCTCAGCAAAAAACGTGCTGCACTATTTTAGGCCATCATCTATATGATGACAGGTTATATCATTACTATTTACCTATTTTAGCCTATCGTTTTTTCATCACGCTGTCTACTTGTTCTCACTGTAACAAAATTGTCATATGCCTTCTCTATTATATCGTATTCTATTTATCCTGCTTTAAATAGAGTTTCTGCCCTTTTCCAACGGGGAAATGATAACAAATGTTCACCACTGAATATTTTAAAACTAGCAAATCTAATTGTATGATGGATAGCAAAGAAAGGAGGTGCAGGAAATGCTTACGTTTACTAGAGGTAAATTGTCAAAAATGTCTGGTGTGCATATTGAAACCATTCGTTTTTATGAAAATGAGGGTGTGCTCCCCGAACCAAAGAGAGCACATAACGGCTATCGTTTATATGATAAAAAATATGTACTCATGCTATCCTTTATCACAGAAGCAAGAAAGCTAGATTTCTCACTCAAAGAAATTCGTGAAATTATTAAATCGCTATTTGAAAAACAATCAAAGACAGAAGCTGAACAGCTGCTTGAACAAAAAGTTGAGGATATTCAACACTCCATTCAAGAGTTAAAGAAGAGGAAAGCTGCCATTCAATTGTTAACAAAACAAACAATAGCAAACATCAGCTAATTGTAAGGGTTGCCAAAGATGTGCCAGTGTTTGCCACTGGCGCCCCTCTACGCCCAGGTCTCAAGTGCGCGTGCGATTCAAACATCAGTTATACTAGAGACAGCTTTACTTGATATCAAACGAGTGGAAGGGGTTTTGAATAGAATGAACATTGCAACCATTGGAACAGGTGTGATTGTGGAAAGCTTCTTGCAAGCGATTGAACAGCTTGACGGCGCTTCTTGTCATGCCGTCTATTCAAGAAAGGAAGCAACGGCAAAGAAGCTCGCAGACCAATTTGATGTAAAAACAACTTATACAGATTTAACGGCTATGCTAGAAGATCCAAACATTGAAGCTGTTTATATTGCATCACCGAATCGATTACATAGCGAGCATGCGACGGCTGCATTAAGAAACGGAAAACATGTGATTTGCGAAAAGCCTTTCACCTCTAATGTCAAAGAGCTGGAAGCCTTAATCGCTCTCGCAAAGGAAAAGCAGCTTCTCCTCTTTGAAGCCATTACGACCGTTCATATGCCAAACTATCATTTAATCAAAAAGCACCTTCATCAATTAGGTAAAATCAAACTGGTTCAATGCAACTATAGTCAATATTCAAGCAAATATAATCAGCTGCTAGCCGGCGAAACGCCAAATGTCTTTAACCCTGAATTTTCAGGAGGAGCATTGATGGATATTAATATTTATAATGTCCATTTCATCATGAATCTCTTCGGATCACCGGAGCAGGTTCGCTACCAGGCAAACCGTCACCTAAATGGCATCGATACATCTGGTGTTTTGACTTTCACCTACAATGATTTCATTGCGACAAGTGTCGGCAGTAAAGATACAAGCAGCATGAATTTTGCATTGATTCAAGGAGAAAAGGGCTTCATTCATGTGAAAAATGGAGCGAATGGCTGTGAGGAAGTGCTGCTTCACGTGAATGACCAGGTGATATCACTCAATACACAAACAAATTCAAACCGCCTATTTTATGAAGCAGAGGCTTTTCAACACATCATTGAAACAAATAATCATGAACAGTGCTATGCATGGCTCGATGAAAGTCTCTCCGTCATGAAAGTCCTTGATGCTGCAAGAAAAGATGCCGGTATTGTTTTCCCAGCAGATCAATTTTAATGAAAAAAACCGCCTTCTTATGAGAGGGCGGTTTTGACGATTAAATACTCTTTGAATAGGCAACAAGGCGCTGAGACATGTGGTTCACTTCATCGACTGCAGCATTTACTTGCTCTGTTAAAGCAGCCTGTGTTTGCGTAAGAGCTGTCATGTTCGAAATATTTTCAAGAATTTCATCAATTTGCGTTTTCATTTCCGTTAAACTAGATTCGATATTCTCCGTTGCATTGGCACTATGAAGCGCCAGCTTACGCACTTCATCTGCGACGACTGAGAATCCGCGTCCTTGCTCACCAGCTCTAGCTGCTTCGATCGCAGCATTCAAACCAAGTAGGTTCGTTTGGTTCGCCACTTCTTTGATCAAGTCAGAAATGTTTTTCGTCTCATCTGCACTGTTTTTCGCTAGATTTGCGGCAGACGTTGACTTCTCTTGAGCTACAGCAAGTTCCTGTGCTTGGTTTGTAACAGAGCTAATGCCCGATACCATCTCACTAATAGAACTTGAAAGCTGTTCTACCTGAGAAGCCATTTCATTGGCTGTTTTCTCTTTATTTTTTTCTAACGTGATATCACGAATGGTTCCTGCAACACGAAGAGGTACACCCTTCTCATCACGAATGGTTTCACCACCGGCATGATACCAACGATAATCGCCATTTTTACTCTGCAATCTATAATCAATGTCAAATGGCGTGCGCCCAGAGTGGTCATTTAAATGATCCGCAAAGGCTTGCAAAGCCATTTCTTGATCCTCAGGATGCAAACGATCGCTCCAGCTGCTCAAAACGTTCGGGAAATCTTTTTCATCTGTGAAGCCAAGCGTTTTTCTAAACTGTGGAGACCACCAGAATTCGTTGTGTGGATTAACTGAATCGCCAGCCTCTACGACCATATCCCAAGGAGCTTCCACAAGCGCACGGTTGATCAAATCATATCTCGTCACGAATGCTTGCAGTTCTTCTTCTTTTAATTTCTGATCATGAATATCAAAAAGAGCTCCCGCCACACGAAGAGGGACACCATTTCGATCACGAATGGTCGTGCCAGTTGCTTTGAACCAGCGATAATCTCCGTTTTTCAACTTCAAGCGATATTCGATATCATATGGAGTACGTCCCGAATGATCCAATAAATGCGAAGAGAATGCATTTAAGGTATATTCTTGTTCATCTGGATGGATTCGAGATGCCCAGCTGTCTAAAACATTTGGAAAATCGTGCTCATTTTGAAAGCCGAGCATTTTGCGGAAATCATCCGTCCATGTGAATTCATTTTTTGGATTGACCGGATCTCCAGCGATAACGACCATATCCCATAAACCAACTTGAATGGCTTTTGTCACCAAATTCATCCGCATTTGAATATCTTCATTTACTTCCTGCATCTTTTGCAAAGCTTCATTTATTTGGGCTACTGCTTCAATCGTTTGACTTGAAGAGAATGCAGCAGTATCTATTCGTGCTGAAAGGTCTCCCTTGTCAATTCGTTCTACTAATCGACTGCTTTCCTTTAAAAGGGTTCCCGCTGACGAATCATTTGCTTTTCTCATAAACATCTTTCATAACTCCTTTCATTCCTTCATGCTTTTTTGAAATATTTTACAGTTATAAACAATTCTTTATTAGGACTTTAGTAATACAAAAGATATATCGACAAAAACTGAAAATTGTTTATGTCAGAATGAAGGCAAATGTTCATTTTTTCACGAAATTTCAGATTTTGGGGATGGGTCATGGAAAGGATTTATGGAAGAAAACGGCTCATTTGATAGAATCAACCGCCGTTTTTGTCTGAAAAATCTCTTTTTTTATATTGACACTGACGTCCCGAAAAAAGAAAATGGAACATAAGCATTTTTAAAAAAGGAGAACGTCATGAGCGCGAATCAGGAACAACAAGAATTAAAAAAGCTTTTATCACCGCGTCACATTCGCATGATTGCATTGGGCGGGGTCATTGGTACAGGAATCTTTAAAGGAAGTGCCGATACAATCGGTTTAGCAGGTCCTGGGGTCATCTTTTCCTATGTATTTGCCGGATTATTATTGCTCATCGTGATGGCAGCCTTAGCTGAAATGGCGATTGTCTATCCGGGAAATAACCTTCGCGACCTGATACAGATTGCGCTTGGTCAACGTTTTTCATTTGTTGTCGGCTGGGTTTACTGTTTCATGTGGCTCACTGTGTGTGTCATCGAGATTATTGCGGCAGGCAGCCTGCTTCAATACTGGTTACCGAACGTGCCGCTATGGTCACTATGTTTACTCTGCTCACTCTTAGTCATCGGAATTAACTTAAATAATGTAAAATACTTTGGTGAAATTGAGTTTTGGTTCGCTGGAATGAAGATTTTCGTTATTATTGTGTTTATTATTCTTGGTGCAGCCCTATTATTTGGGATCATTCCGAACGAACAAAGCACATCTGCACTCACCAACTATCAAAACTTCGTCCCGAACGGATGGGGTGCGATCTTTGCCTCTTTATTAGTTGTTATTTTCTCTTACGGGGGCTCTGAATTGATCGGGCTGACCATTACAGAAACAAAGGATGCCGAAAAGGTCTTGCCTGGTGTTGTTAAAAGTATGATGTGGCGTATTATCTTATTTTACACTTTGCCGATTTTGATCATCTGTGGACTCATTCCTTGGAATCAAATTGATCCAAATAACAGCCCATTTGTTCAAGTCTTTTCAGCAGCCGGTATGCAAGGCGCCTCTCACTTCATTAATTTCGTATTGATTACAGCCGTTCTATCGGCGGCCAATTCTGGCATTTATGGAACGACGAGAATGATGCATTCTCTCTCTAAATCAGATGGCGGTCCGAAAAAACTGGCACAGGTCAATAAAAGAGGCGTACCCATTTTGAGTTTATGGGTGACCGTTCTGTTTCTCCTCATCGGAACATTCTTTGCTTACTTATATCCAGAGCAAATCTTCAGTTATATGCTGGCTATTCCTGGTTTTGCTGTTTCACTCATTTGGATTAGCATTTGCATGGCACATCTGAAACTTCGCCCGAAATATCCACAGGAGCCGTATTTCAAGGTGTGGCTGTTTCCGTATTTGACTTTATTTGCAGGTCTTGTACTAAGTGTGAGTTTTGTGATGTTTCTATTCAGACAAGAAAACTTGCCTAGCTCAATTATCAGCATTGGTTTCTTAATCGCAGCCATCATTGCTTCATTCTTAATGAAAAAGAAGGCTTAAACGCTAAAATGTTCTTTATTTTAGCCCTTTTTCTTCTTTTCAGCGTGATAGAAAACCTTTGCAGCCCTAGGAAGGGCGAGTACTGGCGCGGAGCGAATTTGACATTCGTGAGCACCAGCACGCAGGACTGACACCGAATGCGAGGGTTTGTCTACACGCTGTAAAACCCGCCATTGAGGCGGGGTTTTTTCATGAGCTGCTGTCTTCTGTCACTTCAAAATCAATCGACGCTTTCGGGATGCCGTTGATGATGATTGTTAATGTATGGATTCCTTCATAGTGTTTTCTTGTCGTCATATTTTGAAAAGACTGCGTCCTGACGAATTCTCTATGTAACGCTGAGCCTGTTTCAAACTCTGTGATTTTAAATACCTTTTGATTGCGGGTCCCCCGAGCTTTGACGTAGTCTATGGCATACTCTACACGCAGCTTTAGCGGCTTATCGGCTTGAAGAGTAAAATGAAAAGTCATTTTCTCACCGATCCGAATAGGGTCTTGTACGATCTTCAAATCCGTTATTTGAACGGATGGATCGTCACCATAACCAAACAACGCCATAATATCTGGATCTCCTTTTTTGAGTAAAGTACGGGATGCATGTTTGACAATCCAGTTCGTATGTTTGTTGGTTCCATACCAGTTTTGAACCGTCTGCTTCATCAGGTCTGGCTGTATTGCAGAGATATCATTTAGATGATTCGCTACACTTTTTTGCACATACCGCGACGGGTCTGCCTTCAAGTTTTCCAAAATGGGCAGCGTGACCGAAGGATTCTTTTTAAGTGAAGGAACAGATAAGCCCCATGGCAGACGCGGTCTACAGCCTTCACTAGCCAGCCTCCGTATGTGCTCATTTTGATCCTGAGACCATACGAGCATTCGCGCCAGCATTTTGTCTTGATCTTGAATCAGAAATGGCCGAACGGCAAATTCTGAAGTGGAAAAGGATGTGAAGAATTCGAGCGCCTTGATCGAGAGGTCCCAGTGTGCAAGGCCGTACGTCTCGACGTAGTCTGGAAATACGAGCGCACTAAGCCCTGAAAAATGCGGGGCTGCCTGACGCAGTACCTCAATTGCCTGCTCATAATCCTCTGGTAGACAGGCATGCATCGATTCAGTGACTCGTCTCATCCGCCCTTTTAACTCAAGCTGCTGCCAATCCTCTTGAAATACGAGCCGCTTGAATGGCTCAACATCAAATACAGTTGAAGACTGTGCAAGTTTCTCTGCTAATTCTTTTATAAATAATTCATTGTACACATGTTTTAATGGTTCGATCGTGTCCACCTCCCACATTTCAATATCATTATTTTACCCCAATCTGAAAAAAGTGGTATTAAAAACAGCCCGACTCAAAAGAATCAGACTGCTTGTTCGCTATATAAACATATTAATGATCATAATAAATGCAATCGCACTAACGGAAATGATCGTCTCCATAGCCGTCCATGTCAAAAACGTCTCTTTAATGGTCATACCAAAATACTCCTTGATCAGCCAAAAACCAGAGTCATTGACGTGAGATAAAATTAATGAACCCGCTCCTGTTGCTAACACAAGCAGCTCCCTGCTCACATCCGGCATTGTTGCAGCAATTGGGGCTACAATACCTGCTGCCGTCATCATGGATACCGTCGCAGATCCTGTTGCCACACGAATCACCGCAGCAATCAGCCAGCTAAGCAAAATCGGTGAAATCGGCGAGTGTTTGGCTACATCTGCAATATAATCACCAACACCCGAATCAATGAGCACATTATTGAAAGCTCCGCCTGCTCCAATGACTAGCAAGATGGAAGCGATTGGACCTAAGCACTCGTTGCTAAATGAAAGCACCCGGTCACGGCTCATCCCTTGCATAAAGCCAAGGCTGAAGAAAGAATAAACCGTTGCAATCAGCAGTGCTGTAATTGGATCTCCGATGTACTTGAATACCTGGAACCACATATTGTCCTCTGGTAAGATAATGTCCGCCAGTGTGGCAAGAAGCATCAGAATCACCGGCACCAATATGGTAAACATCGTATTCGCAAAGCCGGGTAGCCTTCGATCTTCATTTCGTTCAGTGAATTGCTTTCTCAGCATCTCCGGAACTGGTTTATGTATCCGTTTTCCAATCCACTTTCCATACAACGGTCCAGCAATAATCGCTGTTGGCAATCCCACAATAATAGAGAAGAAAATGGTTTTCCCCACGTTGGCATGATAGATGCCAACGGCTGCCATTGCCGCTGGATGAGGCGGGACTAGCCCATGCACGACAGACAGGCCAGCGATTAACGAGAGCCCAATGGTTACGAGCGAGATGCCTGTTTCAATGGCAATTGTAAAAAGTAAAGGAATGAGAAGAACGAAACCGACCTGGAAAAAGACAGGTATCCCCACGATAAAAGCAACAAACATCATTGCCCAATGCACATTCTTCGTCCCAAACCGGCCGATTAAAGTTTGAGCTATCCGCTCTGCTCCCCCTGATTCAGCCATCATTTTCCCAAGCATGGTACCAAGCGCTAGAACAATGGCCAGCAATGATAACGTATTGCCTAATCCCGTTTTAATCGATTGAATGATTTCCTGCAAATCCATCCCCGTCGCAAAGCCCACTAGCATCGAAGTAATAATTAAGCTCACAAATGGATTCAACTTAGCGACTGTAATGAGAATGAGTAAAAGGACAATCGCCGCAATCACGATGAATAAAAGCATGTTCTCCCACCTTTTCCCTGATGTTTAACGATTTTGTTTTAATTGCAGCGCACTAATGACATCAAATTCATCCTTCAGTTTGTCATAGAGGCGCTCATATAAATAAAACAGCTCTATGTAAGTTTCATTGTTCTTCATATTAGGTTCATGACGAGCAGAGATCCGAATCCACTCTTGAACCTCTTCTATCTCTTCCATATGACCTAAACTATAAAGTGCAAGGACAGCCGCCCCAAGTGCTGACGCCTCGTAGCTTTCTGGAACAAGCACTTCTCTACCCATCGTATCCGCTAAAATTTGCCGCCACAGCGGAGATCGTGCAAATCCGCCCGAAGCTCTGACATCCTTTGCTGAACCGGTTAAATCCCTTAAGGCAACACCGATCGAGAAAACACTCATAATGACGCCTTCTAACACCGCTCTAATAAAATGCTCCCGCTTATGCTGAAGACCGATGCCAAAGAAGGTGCCTCTCGCATTTGGATTCCAATAAGGTGCCCGCTCACCTGATAAAAATGGCAGAAACAGCAAACCCTCAGAACCAGCTGGAACCTTTTCCGCGATATCCATCATCAGATCGTAAGGGTCCACCCCTAGACGCTTTGCTACCTCCACCTCAGACGACCCGAATTCATCCTTCAGCCATCTCAGCATGATCCCGCCATTATTGGTCGGTCCTCCTACAACCCAATGCTTATCTGTCAGGGCATAGCAGAACGTTCTTGATTGCTCATCTGTAATTGGTTTGTCTACAACCGTACGGACCGCACCGCTTGTCCCAATCGTAACAGCCACCTCTCCTTGACCAATCGCGCCCACACCTAAATTCGCTAGAACGCCATCATTCGCACCAATGACAAATGGTGTGTCTTCTTTAATGCCCATGCGCAATGCAATCTCTGGCTGAAGTCCTCTCAGTTGATACGTCGTTGGGACAAGTTCAGATAGTTGACTGGCTTCTATTCCAGCAATACGAAGCGCCTTCTCATCCCATTGAAGCGTTTCCAAATGGAACAGCCCCGTTGCTGAAGCGATTGAATAATCGACGACATACTGACCGAAGAAATGATAAAGAATATATTCTTTGATCGAAATATATTTTGCTGCCTTCTTGAAGACATCCGGTGCCATTTCTTTCATCCAACGTATTTTTGAAAGCGGTGACATTGGATGGATCGGTGTACCTGTCCTTTTATAAATGTGGAAGCCATCCATATTTGATTTGATTCGTTTCGCTTGTTCTGCACTTCTGTTATCTGCCCAAATGATACTGTTCGTTAGCGCCTTTCCATCCTGATCCATCACAATTAAGGAATGCATCGCTGTACTTATCCCGATGCCTATAAGATTTTCTTCATCAAATGCTGCTTTCGTCAATGCACCTCTTACACTCGCAATGACGGCTTCTAATATCTTTTCAGGATCCTGCTCAACCCATGCTGGCTGGGGCTGAATGAGCTCATAAGGAACTGAATGCTTCGCTAATACCTTCCCCTTAGGTCCAAACAGAACCGTCTTTGTACTTGTTGTTCCAATATCCAAACCAATTACCGCCTGGTTTCCCTTCATCTGTATCACGCCCAATCATTGATTTGAAGTCACATATGTAGTTTTTGAATTGCCTGTTAAATCCCATTATAAAAATAATTTTTTCGACATTCAACGACCGAAAAGAAAATAATTTTCACTAAAAAGCTCACAAACGTTACCACATCAGCATTTTTCATTATCAGAAAAATTTATTTTCGGAATCATCACACCCTTTTTTGTGAAATGGTTTCTCGCATTTGCTTTAAATTTGTTATTGTTTCCTGCTGCCTTAAGTGAGCAAGTGCAAAATATAGAACGTCAATGACCGTCAGCTGAGCAAGTCTTGCGGACATCGCTTCTGTTCTAAAAGCCGTTTCTTGTGTCGCAGTATACAACGTGACATCTGCAAGCTGACTCAATGGTGAGCGCTGATAGCTTGTAATACCGATGGTTTTTGCCCCTTTTCCCTTTGCTGTTTTCATCGCATCGAGCAAATCTTTATTTCGTCCAGAATGAGAGATACCGATCACTGTACTGTGCTGATCAAGAAGACCAGCAGACATCGCTTGAAAGTGAGAATCTGTGTGAACAATACAGTTGATGCCTGTCCTCATAAATTTATGAAAAGCGTCAGTCGCAATGAGGCCAGACCCACCACTTCCATAAAACTCTAAGCGTTTTGCTTCATGAATGATTTGTATGGCCTTTTCTACATCCTCTGGATTCAACAATTGAAAGCTATCCTTTAAAGCGGATATATTCGTCTGAAAAACCTTTTGCATAAAAATAGCCATATCATCATCAAGACTCATTTCTTCATCTACATAATTAGGCTTTGTTTGGTCTATTTCCTGGGCAATAGCAATCTTCAAATCTTGAAAACCCTCAAATCCAAGCCTTTTACAAAGACGAAAAATCGTTGCCTCTGAGCTTGCAGTTTTTTTCGCAAGCTCGACAATAGATAAATGGATGATGTCGCGGGGCTCACTCGTAATATGCTCTGCAATTCCTTTCAGCTTTGGCGGCAATCCTCTGCTTGCTGCACGTATTTTTTCAATACTACTTAAACTAACAGAAGCCAATTGACTTCACTCCTCCCTTATTCATGTGAACGCATACATTTCCTCATGTTCCCATCTTATAAAAAAGAAGCCTGTTTGCACAGACTTCTTTTTTAAGCATTCATTGTTTTGATCAATAAATCAAAGAAAGCGTCAGCATCTACATCCATACACACTTGAACATTGCGCTCTTTCTCCCATTGATGCTGAAAATCACAGATCATCTGTCCATCACAAAACTCACTCTTCGTCTCGACGTCCACATGAAAAGCCTGTGTGCTCACGAGCTGCTTGTCAATGGCAAGACTTACAGCAAGCGGATCATGCATGGCACACGCCCACACACCATTTCGCTCAAAATAGCGCTGACGGTAAATACTTGTACTCTCTCTAATATAATGGGCCAACGTTTCATTCTGAATTACATCAATTCTTTCATCCGTAAGCAAGACCTGTCTCGTGACATCTAATCCTACTTGAGTCAATGAAGGGAACCCTGCATCCAGCACTAACTTCGCCGCTTCTGGGTCTGCATATGTATTAAATTCCGCTACCGGCGTGACATTCCCCTGACCCTGCACGACACCACCCATAAAAATGACTTCTTTCACATGATGAATCAGCTCAGGACACTTTTTCACTGCAAGGGCTAAATTCGTTAAAGGCCCTGTCAACACAAGCGTAACCTGCTTCGAATACTGTATCACTTGGTCGATAATAAAATCAGGCGCAAAACCAGCATCTGCTTTCTTCTTAGGCTGAGCATCCTTTAAAGCACCGCCAATCCCATCCTCGCCGTGCACCCGATGTTCATAATGGGGCGCTCTTAAAAGAGGAGTTGCTGAACCTTTGATGACAGGAATATTATCTGCCTCAACCAGCTCAAGCACTTTACACGTATTCAATGTAGCCGCATCGACAGACACATTCCCACATACAGTTGTAATGCCCAAAATATCAAACTGCTGACTTTTCACCGCCAGCAAAATCCCAATCGCATCATCAATTCCAGTATCTACGTCCAAGATCAATTTCTTTTTATTTGCCATGATTGAAATCTCTCCCTTATTTGAAAGTGTTGTTAGGGGAATGATAGCATATGCCTGTGTCAACTATTTAGTGAATATTAGCAGGTTGATCTTATTACTCTTTTTCTCCAATGTCTTTCAGATATTGTTCGCGTTCTTTTTCGGTGAAGCTTTTAAGATAATCCTCTTTAACTTTAGGTTCATCTTTATATTCATCCCAGTCTATAAAGCGATCTGATAAATCCTCTGAATAACTCATCGGACCTACTTTTTTAGATCTAAACTGTAATGAAGCAGAAAAATTAAATCTCTCTGGTTCATCATTCACGTATCCATTTATAACAATATCCCCCATAGGATTGATGGTCACCTTTTTTTCAAACGTTATAGTTTTAATAAAATTATGAATATCCATTTTATGTAGATCTTCTTCGATTTTTGGCTTCATCTTTTCTGCGAACTCTTCAGCTTTTTCTTGATCGCTTTTTTCTTGCACGAAATTTTCTCCTCCTATATCATTTGATTTTTTTTGTTTATCCTGTTGAATAACAAGTGAAATCACTGCGATGACAATTATGATAATTAAAACAACCAAAATTTTAATTATTTTTTTCATTAGAAATACTATCCACCTTTTGATCTTTTAATAGTAAATTTTTATATATTAGACCTGTATTTATAATAGATATTTATAGCACTATATACTATAATAATTAAGATAAATATAGCAGGAGTGTTAATTTTGACCAAAAAATCATATCAAAATCAACTACATGATAAAGATTATAAAGAAATTTCTTCAAAATCCTATAACATTTTAAATTACGAGAATTCTAAATTAATAAAACTCAGTAATGGTAGAATCATGTATGTCATTAATTATCAAGAAACAAAAAAAGGCCTAAATGCACTAACTCTTGTATCAAAAGATGACTATATCCGTTCAGCTAAGGGCAAAGACCTCACCAAAATCAAAAACGCCGTCATCGCCTACCGCGGGTCCGAACCGATTGCCGCTGGCCAATATAAAGATACCATTAAAAAACATGGAAAAAAGAGTCAGATGATCTTCTTTCTACCATTTTGACAAAGCTGCCTCCTTTTCGTCAGTCACAGACGTCAAAGCAAGTCACGACGAAGGTGGCGACAGGGACAACGACCTATACAAATGAGATTGTGCAAGATTGGCTGATATCAGATACAAAGTATCTGATTAAAAATATTCCCTTTGAAAATGGTGCAGAGAATCAAATGGTTCAAGCGGATCGTTATGCGAAAGAAATACATAAGAAAATGCCGAATGCCAAGATGTATGTGACAGGTCATTCACTCGGCGGGTCGAATGCGTCCTATGTTCTTGTCAAAAATGATTTTATTAAAGGCGGGGTCACCTTTGAGAATCCGAATATTTACCCCAATCTATCGGATGGCCTCCAAGCCAAAGCATTAAAAGGTGATTACCGCAGTAGATTAACAGAATATATCAATCTCAATGACGGGCTTTCTCTTTTAAATCGACATACGACAGAAATCGGTCGTGTGAAAGTGATGTATGATGCCGCTTTACCTGAAGGCGTCGATTACTCCGAGGACTCCTCCAAAGCCGTCCAATTCATGAAAGATCTCCTCAATCGGGCAATGAGTGTGAATCCTTCACTGGATGCGAATTTATTCCTTGAAGCCCTCGCCGGCAGCCATGGCTTAGATCGGTATGCCTTTTCATCAGATGGCTCCGTTGAAACCATTGATGATATGTTGAGAAAAAACCCTTCTCTCACTGCCGCCATGTTACATCAATTGAGTCAGTCGAATGTTCACCCGCAAAGTGTGGTGGCGATTTTAATCAAGTCGCATGTTCTCATGAACACAGGTCGTAAATTCTCGACATATGCCGAGCACCATATACAGCAAATCATTCGCAAAATCGAGAAACTCGATGACAAAGTGGATCAATCGGTAGAACGAGTTCGTTCGAGATACAAACAAATTGTCGGTTTTGGTTCGTATGACCAGCTGACGGCATCAGATGTGGATGCTGTAATTCGCCACTTAAAAACAGAGGGACTTGAGAATGAGTTCTATTCCGTCAAAGAGTATGATACAGCGATTGATAGCGCGATGAATATAAAAAGGTGGCTGGACTCAATATCAGATGATATGAGCCAGCTAGGGAAAGAATACCATGATGCAGATACAGCCCTGGCAAAGAATATGGGCATTTCTTAAGGAGTACGAGGAATGGAATTTTCAAAGAAACAACCAACAGATGCAGACCGTTTTTTGCAACGAATGACAGATACGCATACATCAAGCTCCGTCTTTTCTCAAACAAACTTTCACACTGAAGACATGACACCAGCAGAGCTGGCTGCTTTGAAAGCAAAGATCAAAGAAGAGCAGAAAATAGCGCTAATCAGAGCCATCCGGCATCAGCTTCAACATGAATTTGCAGAAGACCGCCAAGAAGCGGGAAAAATTTTAGATCTAATTGATGAACTTCAGAACAAAGTGTATAAACATCAAAAGCGCATCCATACGCATATGTCAGGACAAGCCATTGACGCCTTAACAGAGAAAATCGAGCAAAGACTCAAGTTTTACGAACTGAAAGAAGATGTTCAATCCGCCATCGACTCGATTGGCATTTAGATGAACCTTCCGTCTTATGAATCTTTTCCCCATCTCACTCGTATATACTAAAAGAGTGATTGATTTGAAAGGAGATCTGTTTGTGGGATATATTTTGTTATTTTCGGTTGTGATCGGTCTTGTCTTGACCCTCTTGCTCACACCACTCAAGTTGATCGTTAGAAAGAAAGGAACAGAACAGCAGGTTCCGCTTATGTGGATTGCAGGCCTTGCTTTACTGTTCATGGTCGGTATTTTTGTTTTCTATTATATGACCAATTTGGATCGTAACCCTTCATCCCTCTGGTTGATTGGACTTGTTGTGACAGCAGCAGGCGCCTTTTTATCAGTTGGGCTGGAGCGTAAGATCAAAGGCGTGCTGTTTCTTATTTTATTACTGCTCGGTGTTTATATGGCGACAGCTTTTCTATTCAATGCGAATGAGAAATTTGATGTCTCCAAAATGGAACAAAAAGTGGAAATCAAAGCGTTTGATGAGACGGAAACACCTGCAAGTGTACCGCCTCAATTTGCTCGGAACAAAATGAAGAAATCGTTCGGACAGGTTCCAAACACAAGCTACTATGAGCTTGGCAGCCTGCAAATCCAGAAGGTCAACGGTGAGTATGTGTACATCGCACCAGTGGAATTCTCGGATTTCTTTAAATGGATTCGTTCGGGGAGTACGCCGGGTTACTTTACTTTAAGTGCGACCGACTCATCTGCCAATCCAAAGTTTGTGAAAACAGAGATGGTCTACACGCCTTCCTCTTATTTCAACAAAGAAATTGAGCGGCATATTCGCCTTCAATACCCTGATTTGATTTTCTACGGCGACACACAGCTGGAAATCAATGATGACGGAAAGCCTTATTACATTCGCACGTATGGCGATTTTATCTCAGCGCGAAACGGCTTTAAAGCATCAGGCGTGGTCGTTGTTGATGCCAAAACAGGTGCAACGAAGAAATATGCTCTAGATCAAGTACCTGCTTTTATTGATGGTGCTGTTTCACCAGAAGCGGTCAGTCTGCAAAACAGTTATTTCGGAAACTATATTCACGGGTTCTGGAATAGTATGTTTGGAAAGTCAGATGTAAAGCTGCCTTCAGATGAAGGAACAGAAGCCAATGTGAGTCCGGTGTTTGATGCAAAAGGAGATATGTACTACTTCACAGATTTCACAAGTCCGAAAGAGGGCGTTGATTCGATGCTTGGGTATGCCCTGACAAATGCCCGGACAGGAAAAGCGACTTATTATACCGGAAATCTTGAAGCGTCCTACATGGATTCTCAAGGCGCTCTGCAAATTATTGAGAAACGTTTCATCGAAAAGAAATGGAAAGGCCGCATGCCGATTCTCTATAATTTCTATGGAGAAGCCAGCTGGCTCACACCAGTTCTCGATTCAAATGGCTTCCTGCAAAACTACTTTATCGTTTCGGCAGCCAATCCTGAAATCGCTGCGTACGCTTCAACACCAAACGAAGCACTGAGAGCCTATAAGACAGCTCTGCAAAAAGGCGGCGGTACCGTTAACAGTTCCTCTAAGCAGGAAAAGAAAGAAACTACAGGGAAAGTCAAACGAGTCTATAAAGAAAAGACCGGTGATTATACAACCGTCACCTTCCTGCTAGACGATGGGAAAAGCTACACCATGTCATCTGAAAAAGAACCTCTCGTCATTTATTTAAAAGAAGGCGATCAGGTCACCATGAAATACACAGATACGGGTGAAATCTTCCTTCCAGTTGATGAAATCCACATTAAAGGGTTATAAAAAAGATGCTTCTCCTACCCAGGAGAAGCGTCTTTTCTCTCTTTCCTTAACAATTCAACGAGCAATTCTTTATTTTTATTTCCCCCTGTCATCGGTGACTCGACATAGGAAAATTTTCGTTTAAAATCCATTCCTCTCACAGAAATGACAGCCAATTCACCGCCAATGCTGCCTCGTTGGAGGACATATTTAGATAAAACAGAAAGCCCCATTCCATGAATCACAGCCTCTTTAATCGCTTGATTGCTGCTAAACGTCACAAATGTCCGTGCTTTCAGTCCATTTGATTTCAGGACGTGCTGTAAGTATTCCCCGGTACCTGATCCCTCTTCTCTTGTGATCCATGTTTCGTTTTGCAGTTGATCAATCGTGACATCCTTTTTCTTAGCAAAGGGGTGATCTAATGGCGCGACGATATAGAGCTCGTCTTCTAGAAAAGTTTCTACAGTCAGTTCTTTGTCATTCGTCTGTCCTTCGATCAAACCGATGTCGACATGGAATAAGCGGACATGACTGGCGATCGCCTCTGTGTTATCAATGACCACCTCAATGTCCACATGCGGATAGAGCTGATGAAACTCTGCCAATATTTGCGGCAGCACGTACTCTCCAATGGTAAAACTCGCCCCGATTGTCAGCTTCCCTCTTGCCAGATGATGATGCTCATAAATATCCTGCTTCGCCTGTTCATATAAACGAATGATTTGTTTTGATCGATGGTACAGCATATCCCCAGTTGGTGTAACAGTTAGTTGCTTTGGCGAACGATTCAGCAGAACGGTCTGGAATTCCTGCTCCAAGTTCTTAATATGAAGACTGACACTTGGCTGAGAAATCCGCAGCTTTTGGGCTGCCTTTGTAAAGTTTTTCTCTTCCACAACTGTCACAAATGTCTTCAGTGCATCGTAATACATCGGTCCCTCTCCTATCAGAAATCTTAATCCAAAACCTTTCATATATATATCTTACTAATTCCTTCCCAGTGCGTAAAGAAGCGCTTAACTGAAAACAATTTAATAAAAATATTTACTAATTTTTTTAAAGACTCTATACTAGAAGGAGATATTTTCTATAGGAGGTGCTGATTTGGCAGCTAAAATAAAGGACATTGCTGAAAAAGCTGGATTATCCATTGCGACTGTATCTCGCGTACTGAACCAAGATCCCAACCTATCTGTCACGGATCAAACACGTGAAAAAGTATACGCCGCCGCTGAAGCTTTGTCCTATCAAAAGAAAACTTTCAAACATTCATTAAAAAAAATCGCCTTTCTCTATTGGATGACCGAAAAGGAAGAGCTTGAAGATATTTATTTTAAATCCATTCGTCTAGGCATTGAGGAACTTACGAATACTCGGAGTTTAAATGTCACCGCTTACAATCCATCTGATGGGCTTCACTCCATTGATCCTTCTACAGAAGGGATCATCGCCATCGGCCGATTTAAAACGTCAGAGCTTGACCAATTATATGCGATCACCCAACATATCGTTTTTATTGATACGTCACCAGATGAAGACCGTTTTGATTCAGTAAAGCCAAACCTGAAACGAATTGTTGAAAGGATCATCGATTCTTTTATTGAAAAAGAACACACATCCATTGGATTCGTTGGCGGCACAGACATTGATCTGAATACGAATGTGCATATTCCAGATATTCGCGAAACGACTTTCCGTGAATATATGATGGCTCGCAATGTCCTTGATGAGCAATTGGTCTATGTCGGTCACCATTTCTCAGTAGATGATGGTTATGCGCTGATGATGAAGGCGATTGATGAGCTTGGTGATGACCTGCCCACCGCTTTTTGTGTCGCTAGTGATCCTCTTGCCATCGGCTGTTTACAAGCATTAAATGAGCGCGGATTTTCTCTGCCGAACCGCGTGAGCGTCTTTAGTATCAACGATATTCATGTGTCTCAATATGTGTCACCACCGCTCACCACGTATCATATCCACACGTCTTTACTTTGTGAAACAGCAGTTGATTTACTGTTAGAAAGACTTGTGGACGGCAGAACATTACCGAAAACTGTGCTGATTGCCTCAGAACCTGTCTTTCGAAAAAGTACGATATAAACAACCAGAAGCCCCGTCCAATGTGGAGGGCTTCTTTTCTCTCTACATCAGTAAAAAATTTTACTTAATAAATTTAATAAAATATGTTTACTTTTTTTACTCAAGTTGATATTCTCACATTAAGAAAGCGTTTTCTTATCATCTGTAAAAAAAGAACGAGAGGGGATTACTAATGAAAAAGGGAAAATGGGCGACATTATCAGCAGTCGTTGGGACTGCTGTGCTTCTGCTTTCAGCTTGCGGACCGGGAGATGACAATTCAAGCGGAACACAGCCAGCATCTACAGGTACAAAGACCTTACTAGTGTGGGAGGATGTCAAAAAAACTGAGGGGATTCAAGATGCTGTAAAAGAATTCGAAAAACAACATGATGTGAAAATCAAAGTGGTCGAAAAAGCTTATGCCGACCAAATCGAAGCTCTCCGTCTAGATGGAGCAGCTGGGACAGGTCCAGATGTCATCACGATGCCTCACAATCAAATTGGATCAGCTGTCACTGAGGGGCTATTACAAGAAATCAAGCCAGATCAAAAAGTGATCGACTCCTTCACAGACGAATCGATTCAATCACAAACGGTAGATGGCAAGCTGTATGGTCTGCCAAAATCCGTTGAAACCACTGTCCTTTTTTATAACAAAGATCTTGTCAAAAAGGCACCAACGACACTTGATGGCTGGTATGATCTTTCGAAAAAGCTGACAAAAGACGGAAAGTACGGTTTTGTTGCGAAATGGGATGAAATTTACTATGCGCAAAGTGTTTTAGGCGGATCTGGGGGCTATATTTTCAAGCAGAAAAGCGATGGCTCTTATGATGTTAATGACATTGGTTTGAACAACGATGGCGCCATCCAAGGCGGAGAATACATTCAAAAATTCTTTAGCGAAGGTCTTTTCCCGAAAGGCATCATTGGTGAACAAGGAATCAATGTCCTCAACTCCTTATTTACAGAGAAAAAAGCAGCAGCTGTCATTTCTGGTCCTTGGTCATTTGGTCCATATAAAGAGGCGGGTATTGACTATGGTGTGGCCGAGTTGCCAACACTCCCTAACGGAAAACATATGAGCTCATTCTTAGGTGTAAAAGGCTACAACGTCTCCTCTTATTCTAAAAATAAAGAACTTGCTGAGAAATTTGTTGAATTTATCACGAACGAAAAAAATTCAAAGAAGCGCTTTGAATTAACAGAGGAAATTCCACCAGTGAAAAAACTGATGAAAGATCCAATCATTACGGAAAACGCAAATGCGGATGCTGTTTCTAAACAAACGAAATACGCCACACTGACACCGAACAATCCTGAAATGGAAGAGGTGTGGAAGCCGATTGATAGTGCATTAGGACTGATTGCAACTGGTCGTACAGATGTGAAAAAGGCATTTGATGATGCGGTCAATCAAATCGACTCTCAAATTAAAGCAAATCACTCCAAATAACCATCAAATGCGGGTAGTCTATCAAACTGCCTGTAGTTGATCTAATTTTATATGAAGTAGGTGTTAGACGTGACGGGTAACCTTGAACTAGACCGCACACACACAGTGGAATCAAAGACACACCGGAGACGGGCGCTAATGTTCTCCTTTATACCCGGGATGGGGCAGATATACAACAAACAGTACGGCAAAGGGGCACTTTTTTTCCTGTTCGGCGTCTCTTTTTTGATTGTATTTTATGATTTATTCAATATTGGCTTCTGGGGACTGTTCACACTTGGGACGATGCTGCCTCGTGACAACTCTGTTTTTCTTTTAGCAAAGGGGATTATTGCGCTGTTAACAGCTGGTTTTGGTATCGGCTTTTATGTACTCATGATGCGTGATGCTTTTATGAATGGAAAGAAACGGGATCAAGGGGTTCCACTTCATTCCATCCGTGCTCAATATCATCAGCTCATCGATCAAGGCTTCCCTTACTTAATGAGCACTCCTGCTTTCTTTTTACTTCTATTTTCTGTTGTCTTTCCTATTATGTTCAGCTTTGCGCTTGCCTTTACGAACTATGATTTATATCACTCGCCTCCTGCCAATCTGATCGACTGGGTAGGAATCAAGAACTTTCAAAATATCTTTTCCATTGATATTTGGAGAGATACCTTCATTGATGTACTTGGCTGGACCGTCGTATGGACTTTGGTTGCGTCGACTCTTCAATGTGCACTCGGCATCTTTTTAGCGGTTCTGCTCAATCAGAAGGATTTAAAGGGAAAACGGTTTTTTAGAACCATTTTGATTCTCCCTTGGGCTGTTCCGGGCTTTGTGACCATTTTGGTGTTTGCTGGACTGTTCAATGATACATTTGGGGCCATTAACAATACACTTTTTGCATCGATAGGGATTGATCCAAAACCATGGCTAACAGATCCATTTTGGAGCAAAATTGCCCTCATTGCGATGCAGACTTGGCTTGGATTTCCTTTCGTTTTCATTATGACAACAGGCGTTTTGCAGGCGATTCCCGAGGATTTATATGAGGCTGCGACCATTGATGGAGCCAATTTTTTTCAGAAATTCCGGTCCATCACGTTACCGCTTGTTCTCTATTCCATTGCACCCATCCTCATCACACAATATACGTTTAACTTTAACAACTTTAATATTATCTACTTATTTAATGGCGGGGGACCGCCTGTTGCGGGGTCAACCGCTGGGGGAACGGACATCTTGGTGTCTTGGATTTATAAACTCACGATGCAGTCCTCTCAATATGCACTCGCTGCGGCTGTCACGATTTTACTTTCAATCTTTGTCATCGCCATTGCACTCTGGCAGTTTAAGAGAACGAATTCATTCAAAGAGGAGGACATGATGTGATATGGGATCAAAACAAAACAAGCTCATTCGCCTGAGCATTACTTATTTTATCCTTTTCATAGCCTCCATTTGTATTCTATATCCACTGCTTTGGACGATCGGTGCTTCCTTTAATCCTGGAAACAGCCTCATGAGTACAAGTATGTTTCCGAAAAATCCAACGTTCAGTCACTTTACCGAGCTCTTCTTCGGTCAAGGAGCACTTTATGCAAAATGGTATTGGAACTCCATGAAGATCAGTATTGCCACAATGTTGTTAACGCTGATTCTTGTTAGTTTTACAGGCTATGCCTTTTCTAGATTCCGTTTCAAAGGACGGAAAAATGGGCTGATGCTCTTTTTACTGCTGCAAATGATTCCTCAATTTTCAGCGCTGATTGCGATTTTCGTTTTGGCTCAAATGCTTGGACTGATTAACAGCCATCTTGCACTGATTTTGATTTATGCAGGCGGACAAATTCCGATGAATACGTATTTAATGAAAGGCTATCTTGATGCGATTCCGAAGGATCTTGATGAATCAGCCAGAATGGACGGCGCAGGGCATTTCCGAATTTTCATTCAAATTATTATGCCGCTTGCTAAGCCCATTTTGGCGGTTGTCGCCATCAACTCATTTACAGGACCACTGGGTGATTTCATCATCTCCAGTGTCATTGTCCGCTCACCCGAAATGTATACACTCCCGATCGGTCTGTACAATCTTGTGTCAGACAAAATGGGGGCCAGCTACACGACCTTTGCAGCCGGGGCTTTACTCATTGCGATTCCAGTCGCTTTATTGTTTCTTGTGTTACAAAAACAATTTGTGTCCGGCCTCACACAAGGCGGGACAAAAGGATAAGGGGAGATTTGATGAAGAAATGGATGCTCGTCACGGTTGTCGTTTTCTTTTTGATGGGATTAGGGATTTTACCTGAAGCAAAAGCGGATGCGCGATCAATGGACTGCAAGGTGATTTCATTAAAGGAGCCGATATCTCCATGCTTGCGGAAGTGGAGAGAAGCGGCGGCAGATACTTCGACCAAAATGGAAAACAGGTGGACCCGCTCAAGCTATTAAAGGAAAAAGGCGTCAACTATGTGCGCATTAGACTGTGGAACCACCCATACGACAACCAAGGTCGTGCCTATAATGGCGGGACAAACGATCTCAATACAGCCATCGCTTTATCGAAACGCGCAAAAGCACAAAATATGAAAGTGCTGCTTGATTTTCACTACAGTGATTTCTGGACCGATCCTGGTAAACAGTTCAAACCGAAAGCTTGGGCATCTCTTTCACAAAACGATTTAGTAAAAGCGGTTGGCACTTACACAGGGGATGTACTCAAAGCGATGAGAGCCCAAAATGCTTTGCCGAACATGGTACAGGTCGGAAACGAATTGAACTCAGGCATGCTGTGGCCGAACGGCAAAAGCTGGGGTGAAGGCGGCGGTGAATTTGACCGGCTTGCCGCTTTGCTAAAGGCTGGCACAAATGCTGTCCGCTCTGTCGATTCAAATATCAACATCATGCTTCACCTTGCCCATGGCGGGGACAACGGGGCCTCCCGCTGGTGGTTTGATGAAATCACCAAAAGAGGCGTCTCATTCGATACGATCGGTCTATCTTATTATCCGTATTGGGACGGCGGATTTAGCGGTCTTACTAACAATATGAATGACATTAGCGCTCGCTATCACAAAGACGTCATCGTGGTAGAAACCGCCTACGGTTTTACAACAGCAAATGGCGACAACCTAGAAAACTCATTTAACCAAGATTCAGTCAATACTGCCGGCTACCCAGCTTCACCTCAAGGTCAGGCATCTTTTATACGAGATCTATCAGAAAAAATTTCACAAGTGAAAAACAATCGCGGGAAAGGTTTCTTTTATTGGGAGCCGCTTTGGATCCCAGCGAAAGGCGCCCCGTGGTCAAGTCAATATGGGCTGGCTTATATCCAAACAACCGGTACAGTCGGAAATGCTTGGGAAAATCAAGCGATGTTTGATTTCAACGGAAAAGCACTGCCTTCTCTTGATGTATTTAAACAAATGACACCGTAATTAAAAGGATAGGACGTGACAAAATGGGAAAGCGTTACCCACTCGTTCACCCCAATGTGAAAGGCTTTTTGCATGGTGGCGATTATAATCCAGATCAATGGCTTCATATGCCGGAGATCATTGACGAAGATTTTCGATTAATGAAGCTTGCACACTGTCAAACATTCTCCATCAACATTTTCGCATGGAGTAAGCTAGAGCCAAAAGAAGGTCAGTATGATTTTACATGGCTAGATGACATCATGGACCGTTTGGCAGCGCAGGGGGCACACGCCATTCTTGCAACGCCAAGCGGGGCAAGGCCTGCATGGCTCTCGCAAACATATCCTGAGGTATTGCGCGTCGAAGCGAACCGTCAGCGTAATTTACATGGACTGCGCCATAATCATTGCTTCACCTCACCAGTTTATCGAGAAAAAACGAATACACTCAATCGTTTGCTCGCTGAACGCTACAAGGATCACCCAGCACTGATCATGTGGCACATTTCGAATGAGTACGGCGGCGAATGTCATTGTGATCTCTGCCAGGAAGCATTTCAAGGCTATTTGAAAGACAAGTACAATCATGACCTTGAAGCTTTGAATCAAGCATGGTGGACGGGGTTTTGGAGCCACACGTATAGTGATTGGTCACAAATCGAGTCACCTGCACCGCACGGGGAGCACATGATCCACGGAATGAACCTAGACTGGAAGCGCTTTGTCACCGCGCAAACGATCAATTTTTATCAAAATGAAATTGAACCGCTGCGAGAATTGACACCTCATATTCCAGTGACCACCAACTTTATGGGCGACTACCCGCATATGCGTCCATTCCTTGGACTGGATTATCATCAATTTGCAAAAGAAGTCGACGTGATTTCATGGGATAGCTATCCAGCATGGCATAGCGGCAGGGAAACAACCGCTGAATTAGCGTCAAACGTTGCCTTCGTTCACGACTTATATCGTTCATTAAAGGACGGTCAGCCATTTCTCGTGATGGAAAGCACGCCTAGCCTCGTGAATTGGCATGATGTGAATAAAGTCAAACATCAAGGAATGGCTCATCTGTCTGCTATGCAGGCGATTGCCCACGGATCAGACTCAGTGCTGTATTTCCAGTGGAGACAGGGTCGAGGTGCCTCTGAGAAATTCCACGGCGCAGTTGTGGATCATTCAGGACATGAACATACACGTGTATTTCAAGAAGTGGCTGATCTAGGGAAACAACTAAAGCAGCTGCAGCCGGTTGCGGGCACATCCGTTCAACCAGAAGTCGCCATCATATACGATTGGGAAAACCACTGGGCCATTGATGATGCACAAGGCCTAAATAATACAAACAAACGCTATGTAGAAGCTTGTCAAACTCACTATCGAAGCTTTTGGAAAAAAGGCATTCCTGTTGACATTGTAGGCATGGAAAAGGATTTCTCATCCTATCGTGTGCTCGTTGGTCCAATGCTCTACATGATCAAACCAGGCGTGGCAGAAAAGATCGAAGCATTTGTCAAAGAGGGCGGCATTTTTGTGGCAACGTACTGGAGCGGCATGGTCGATGAAAACGACCTCTGTTTCCTCGGCGGTTTCCCCGGTCCTCTCCGCCATGTACTTGGCATTTGGGCTGAGGAAATCAACACATTGATGCCAGATGAACATGTATTAATGACCACAGGAAATGGACGCACCTACCATGTCGGGCAATATTGCGAATCCATACATCCTGAAACGGCCTCTGTGTTAGGACATTTTGAGAACGGCTGCTACGAAGGACAGCCAGCCCTGACTGTCCATCCTTTTGGAGATGGAAAAGCATACTATATGGCTTCCGAAAATGAGCAGATTTTTTATGATGAGTTTTACGAGGAACTCATCGCAGAAATGGATATACAGCCCGTCCTATCAGCGGTGATTCCAGAGGGAGTCAGTGTACAAAAACGAACAGATGGCACTCAGGAATATGTGTTTATGATGAATTTTACAGAAGAGCAGCAGAACATATCACTAGATTCAGCGGAAAGCTATGAAAATATGCTGACTGACGAGCAGGTGCCAGAGAAGTTTCAGCTTGACCCTTACGAGTACGTCATCTTGAAAAAATAATTTAAAAGAAGTGTTCATTCAATGGACACTTCTTTTTTAATGATCTTAAATACCTATATAAATATATTTATTAGTAGAAATGTATTTGAAGCGTTATATTTTATCTAAATTTTTTGACATGTTTGATACCGCGCCGTGAATGGATTCACCATCCTTTTTTACCATTGTATAGGTATGAAAGCGGTTGCCTAATGCTCATATTTTTGATACTCTTTTTTTCAATGCAGCTGTGGGACTGCATTGTGATAAAAAGAGCTAACAAATGTAAACGGTTTATTGTAGGGGGAGGGTCTTATGTTAACGCTTGTTGGATTGTTGATTATTTTAACGATTGTTGTATTGCTGATTTGGGGGAAAGCAAGTCCAATTGTCGCTATGGTCATGGTGCCTTTAATAGGAGCACTGATTGCGGGATTTGGGATAAATGACATTCAAACCTTTTTTGAAGAAGGAATTATCAAAGTATTGCCGGTGGCGACCATGTTTATCTTCGCCATTTTATTTTTCGGCATTTTACAAGATACAGGGTTCTTTGAACCTGTAATTAAAGCATTAATCAAGCTGACAAAAGGAAATGTTGTCACAGTTGCAATGGGAACTGCTTTAATTGGGATCATTGCTCACTTAGATGGAGCAGGGGCTACAACCTTTTTATTAACTGTACCTGCACTGCTGCCGCTTTATAAAAAATTACATATGAGTCCTTACTTGCTGCTGTTATTAATTGGGACGAGTGCCGGATTAACCAATATGATTCCTTGGGCTGGTCCGACTGGACGGGCAGCAAGCGTCTTGAATATGGATCCATCTGAACTCTGGGTGCCGCTTATTCCTATCCAGCTCATTGGGGTGGTGCTCGTGTTAGGAATGGCGTTCTTTTTAGGAAAGAGGGAAGAAAAACGAATTCGGGTGAAAATTGCTGCAAACGAAGTAGCTGCTGTTCAACTAGAAGGCGCCGATTGGGATCGTGCCATTCAGTCTATTAGCGAAACAGGAGACGCTTCTTTAAAGCGTTATCATCTCATCTGGGTAAACCTTATTCTATTTGTCTGTGTTGTGGTACTTCTCGTGTTAAACGTGATTCCTGCTAGTTATATGTTTATGATTGGCCTGTCACTAGCACTGTTGATTAACTTTCCGAATGTGAATTTACAGATGGAAAGAATCAAGGCGCACGCACCTAGTGCACTGATGATGGCGGCTGTTATTTTCTCCGCAGGTTCATTTTTAGGAATTCTTGAAGGTACAGGGATGCTGAAAGCCATTGCGGTCGACAGTATTCATATTTTACCAGCTTTCTTACTGCCATTTTTACATATTATTGTCGGAATGCTTGGGGTGCCGCTCGATATGCTGACTAGTACAGACGCTTATTATTACGCCCTTTTGCCAATTGTTGAATCCATTACATCTGAGGTTGGTGTACCTGGTACTTCAGCGGCTTATGCAATGATGATTGGGAATATTATCGGAACATTTGTCAGTCCGCTTGCACCTGCTGTTTGGCTCGCTGTAGGCCTAGCAGGGGTCGATATGGGGAAACATATCCGCTACTCATTCTTTTGGATGTGGGGATTCAGTATTATCCTTCTGTTCGTGGCGATGCTGATAGGTATCATTTAAAAAAAGAAAGACATGCGTACAACGACGCATGTCTTTTTCTTTGTATTATGAAGGATATTCATTTGTGTGAATGTCTTCTGTTTTCGGCTTTCTAATAAGAGACATCAATCCAATGATAAACAATAGAACCATTGGAGCAAATGCAAGGCCAACTGTTCCAATCAAAAGAGTCACAGCAGAAACCAAGAAAAGAATACCTGAAATCACGGCACGGCGGTCTGTTTTCAAAAGAACCACACCGACAATCGATAGCACAGCCGCAATTGCGGAAACAACCATAAACTGCGTACCAAATGCATTGACTGAAGCTTGAAGCGTTTCAATCGGTAATGTTTCGCCTTCCTCTTGTAGTACTTCATTAATTTCATTATAAAATGATGGACCTACCGAGAGGATTAATGCTCCAAATCCAACACCAATGGCATTGAGGACAATACTAATAATCCCCATAATTTTTTCACCTTTACGACTAATCATGTGTAAACCTCCTAAAAATTTAAATTAACCTGTCTTTACTTCTCGTTTTTGGAAGACAATTAAGGCAATGGCTAAGAAAATAGCCCAATAGATGACTAGGACTATTAGTGAGAATCCTAGAGACATACCTTCGATAAGAGTAACCTGTTCCATAAAGTATTGGGATGGATCGTTTGCAAATAACAAATATTTTGACCAATCAAAGAAGAGCATTAAAATACCTGTAACTGATCCACCCACAATATAAGCTAACACACTAATGGCAATGGAGATAGCTTCACTTCTAAATACTGTAGAAATGGCGAACGAAAGGGTTCCTAAAACGACAAACATTGCACTATGAGCAAGATAATAATAGACCATATTTGCAAACTGCGAACGTTCAATCACTTCACCATTGTGATACACCAAATTCACATAATCAGTGTTAAGTCCAAAGAAAATAGCACCCAATATGAAGGACAAGATAAATAGCACCACAACAAGTAAAAGAGCATACAGCTGTACTGTAATATATTTAGATATTAGGATCTTTAGCCTTGATGGTGGACGAATCAATAATAATTTTATTGTACCATGCTTGTATTCAGCCGACACAATAGTGGAAGCAATAATGATCACAAACACACCTACTAGCTGAAGTAAATTGGCGTTTGTTTTCACATAATCCCATACACTGTGGCTAAACTGATCAGCTGGCGGCAAGTTATGCTTGATTCGATAATCATTGATAGTGATCTCTTTTTCAAGGTTTCTTTTAAAAAAACCATTCTCTGTCTCTTTGAGCTCTTTCTTGTTCTCCGTATTCATCATTTCTAGCTGGGTTTGCCAATCACCTGAAGCTTGATCTTTGTCATTTGTTTTCACTACAAATATCAGTGTAGCAATCATACCTAAAATAAGAAGTCCAACCATAATCCAAGTTCCAATACGATAACTGATCTTCATCCACTCGTTTTGAATGAGGCGAATCATACGTCTGCCTCCTTTTTACCTGTTAAGCTTAAGAACTTATCTTCTAAGGTTTGTTTTTCTATTTTGATTTCGTACAAATGAATGGACGCGCCGCTCAAATGACGAATCAATTCCGGCATTTTCTCTTCTGCCAAGGAGAAGAATAAATACTGCTCCTCTTCTCTTACAGTCGTGCCTTCCTCAAATATACCAATGAGCTTCTGCGCTTCTTCCAGCTCACCAGATGCGACCTTCATTCGATAATTGACCAATTCGTCTTGATTCGTCTCTGCACGCTGATCCTCAATCGCAATCAGCTTGCCTTTTTGGATAATCGCAAAACGATCACACATCAATTCCATTTCTGACATGAGGTGACTTGAAACAATGACAGCTAGCCCTTCTTCCTTTGCAAGCCTTCTCAAGTAATCTCGTATCATGCGAATTCCCTCTGGATCAAGTCCATTGGTCGGCTCATCTAATATCAGCAGTTTCGGTCTATGTATAAGTGCTTGCGCAATACCTAAACGCTGCTTCATTCCTAATGAAAACGTTCGAACACGCTTATGTTTCACGTGCTGTAAGCTGACCAACTCTAGCAGCTCATCAATTCGCCCTTCATCCACTTTCCCATTCATTCTGGCAAAGTGAACAAGATTTTGTCTTGCTGTTAAGTGATTATACATTTCTGGGTTTTCAATAATGGCACCAACATCTTGGATAGCATGCTGATATGAGGATTGAATACTATGACCATTAATCAGAATGTCGCCAGATGTAATAGGAGAAAGACCGACCATCATACGAATGGTTGTTGTTTTCCCTGCGCCATTTGGTCCTAAGAAGCCAAAGACTTCGCCCGCTTGGACAGAAAAGCTCAAGTCTTGAACGATCTTTTTCCCGTGAATATGCCTAGATACATTATGCAGTTCTAAAACGTTCGTCACGTTACCTCTCCTTCTTTGTCTAAGTATCATCTATCATCTATTTCCTGATAAACACCATGATCCGTTAAAAATAGAAGAACACTTCCATATGGTACAGCAATGCCCAAAAGTTGTGAAGGGGATGAGCCAAAATTTAGTGAATCATCTGCCTTTTTTAAGGTAGGGTTAAGAAAACAACAATTTTTTATGTGAAAAGAGGCTTGATTTTTTAAAAATGAACCTTTTTTCAACAGGTATATATGTATGGAATTTTGTTTAAGATTATTCCTTTCACCTATAAATAAAGAAATGAAAAAGAGGCCTCTTACTGACAGCCTCCTTTCATTATTATACCTTTTTCACAAACTCTGATTTTAACTTCATTGCACCAAAGCTAGGAATTTTACAATCAATGTTATGATCGCCTTCCACTAAACGAATGCCTTTGACCTTCGTCCCTATTTTTAAGACGGAAGAAGAACCTTTTACTTTTAAATCTTTAATGACAGAGACCGTATCCCCATCACTTAATAGATTTCCATTCGCATCTTTGACAACAAGCTGCTCCTCTGCGGCTTGTTCTTGTTCAAGTGACCATTCATGCGCACATTCAGGACAAATGAGCAGACTGCCATCCTCATAAGTATACGTTGAACTGCATGAAGGACAATTTGGTAGATTAGACATTTGTGTTTCCTCCAACTTTCTATTTCATTTCATACAATTTTACCACATTTCTATAGAAAGAATGTGATAGAAAAGGAAACATTTTTCATCGTTTACTCATTTCTTCCAATTGATATAGCAGCCGCAATATTTCGAGCGGTTCTCTCTACATGAATAGCCCCATCTCTCATCGCCTCAGAAAGAGAAGTTACACCTGGAACGATACTAAAAAGTGCATCAATGCCATGCTCATGTACGACAGCACTGTCTTTTGAGAGGGAGCCCGCGATAGCAATCACAGGCAGATGATACTGCTTTGCTGCTTTGGCTACACCGATTGGGGTTTTTCCATAAATGGTCTGCTGGTCAATTCGGCCTTCCCCAGTAATGACTAGGTCTGCCTCCTTGATGACATCATCAAACTGAACAGCTTTCAGCACAATATCAATTCCTCGCTGCAAATCGGCGTGTAAAAAGCCTAATAAACTCGCACCAAGTCCTCCTGCCGCTCCTGCCCCCGCTGCATCTTCAAAGGAAACATTGAACTGCTTTTCTGCTATGTGAGCAAAATGAGCTAAATTCTTGTCTAACACTTGAACCATTTCTCCATTTGCACCTTTTTGAGGACCAAATATAGCAGACGCTCCTCTCTCACCCGTTAAAGGATTATCCACATCACAGGCTGCCTCCAGCCGAACGGATTGCAGTCTTGGGTCAAGTCCAGATAGATCAATAGAAGCTAATTGATGAAGGGTTCCACCGCCTGGCGACAGCTCCTGTCCTGCTTGATCAAGAAAAGCCGCACCTAATCCTTGCATCATCCCAACCCCACCATCATTTGTTGCACTTCCGCCAAGCCCAATGATGACATGCTTCGCTCCTTGATCCAGTGCCGCAAGCATTAATTCCCCGGTTCCTCTGGATGTCGTGAGTAACGGATTGCGTTTTTCTTGCGGAACAAGGTGTAACCCAGAGGCTGCGGCCATCTCTATAACGGCCGTCTCACCGTCTCCTAACATGCCAAAAAAGGCATCGACGGGTTCACCAAGCGGGCCTGTGACTACTTGATTGATCATGTACCCGCCCGTCGCATCAACGAGTGATTGAACAGTTCCCTCTCCTCCATCTGCCATGGGAAGTTTAATATATTCAGCGTCTGGCAAAATCGCATGAAATCCTCGTTCGATGGCACATGCTGTCTCATATGCAGATAAACTTTCTTTAAATGAATCTGGTGCAATCACAATTTTCATCCTAAAGCCCCTCGTTTCTTATCAAATGTCATCAGCCAAACAACTGGAAAACGCCGAAAATAATGGTCGATACGACGGTTAATGTCAAACCAATTAACGATTCAAAAGGCATGAGTTTCAACCGCTCTTTGATGTCCATTTGAACACTTCCTGCTGTTGCATGGAAAAAGCTCCCGTGCGGCATATGATCAAGCACAGTTGCACCAGCATGAATCATGGCTGCTCCTGAAAGAGCTGATACACCAAGCCCAATGAGTGTACCGCTAAATACACCACTCGCTACCGCCGTTCCTGCTGTTGTCGAAGCAGTGGCGGCTGACATAAATATCCCTGAAGCTGGTGCAAGTAAATACGGAGGTAATTCCGAAGCATCGAGCGCTTGGATAAACACATCTTTTAAGGAAGAATTCGATACAATTCCTGCTAGTGTGCCTGTCCCTAATAACATAATTGCCACACCCGACATTTTATGAAGCCCCGACATCGCATAATCATTGAGAAACTTCCCTTTTTTCATGAAAAGAGCGCCTATAATGCCTCCGATCGGTAAGGCGATCATTGGGTCTATATTGATTTGAAAAAGCGGTCTTAAAGCCAACAATAAAATGGTAACAAGCGGACCCGCAAGTGCTTGAAAAAAAGCTGGCACTTCAACTTTGCTTAACGCAGTTTCCTCTTCAAGAACAGGTGTCCCTTTTTTTGCAAGCTTTTTAGCTAACACATATGTAACAGCCAATCCAAACACAGCCGGAATGACACCCGCAGCCATCATCGAAGTAAGCGGTACACCAAAAGCATCAGAAGCGGCAATGGCATTTGGATTCGGTGACATGATATTCCCTGCCTTCCCGCCTCCAATCATGGCGAGTAAAATCCCCGTTTTTGACAGCTTTGCCCGTTTCGCAATGGCAAGTGCGATAGGCGCTACCGTGATAACGGCTACATCTACAAAAACACCCACTGTTGTTAAAATCATGGTTGCCAGTGCAAGTGCTAATAACGCCCTCGCCTCTCCAAGCTTCTTCACGATCGCCTCGGCGATAGATAAAGCTGCACCCGACTCAATTAAAACGCCAGCCAGTACACCTGCCGCCATAATTCTGAGGACAGCTGGAATCATATCCTTAGCGCCTTCCATCATGACGTTGACGGTCTGAACAATATCTACACCGCCTACCAAGCCGCCTATGAAAGCACCTGCCAGCATGCCATATGCAGGTGATACTTTTTTTAGAATAAGAACAATCGCAACCACAAGTGCCGTCATGGCCCCTAGTGTACTTACTGTCACATCTCCACTCATCCTCGATCCCCCCAAAATGTCTTTCTTCAATTGTAAGCGTTTACTAATGGGAATCAGGTTGTGAATCTAGATGAACTTTTTTAATTTATCTCTTCAATTCATTGTGCATATGCACAATCAAGATAGTTGACTCATCAACTGCACCATATAAAGCTCCATCAACTGTTTCACATGACGGGGATCTTTTCCGGTCAAAGCTTGTATTTTATCTAAACGATATCGCAATGTATTCCGGTGAATAAATAACCGATCAACAATTCTTTGTAAATCACCGCCCTCTTCAATGTAAATTCTTAATGTGTGGGCAAGCTCAGCTTCTTGTGTTAATGGCTTGTAAAAGTCAACCCAACTACTGTTTTCTTCAACAGCTCCTGCAGTAATCAATAGCCTTTCCAGCTGATAAGATTCAAAAAAATAAATACTTTCCTCAGGATCAAGAGCCTTCCCCAACCTCAAGGAATCTCTTGCGTGCTCAAAGGACAATGACAGCTGGCTTATGTCGGCGGCGACAGTCCCTATCCCCACCAGCACCTGGCCTCCTACTGCTTTTTCCATTGTTCTTTGCAGCTGCCCAACCGCATGCTTTAAAAAATGATCAGAAATCGGCTGCCTTAAAAGAACCAATTCATGACGAAAGGTCATGCCAAGCAAATCATCCGCATTCTTATCGTATTGAATCGCATGAATCATTTTATGCACAGCGTCTTCTGAGGATGGAACTGGCTGAAAAACGATGGCCATTCGGTGCTTATCTAAATCCATTCCCAGCCATTCCGCTCGGTTCTTTAGCTGATGATCACCAACGTCCGAATCAGAAATTAACTGATTGACAATTTCACTCTCTATTCGCTGCCGCCACTGAACTCGTTCAAGCAGAAAAGACTGCTCTAACACCAGCTCAGCCGCCATTTTCACCAGCTCGGCATGATGCCGAATATCCTCTGGCTCACCAGTAATGCCAATCACACCAATTACTTGTTCACGAAAGCAAATGGGCAAATTGATTCCTGGTCTCACTCCTTCTAAGTGCAAGGACGCATCGTGGTCAATTTCCATACTGTTCCCGCTTGTTAGCACAAGTCGTGCACCATCATGTTTCTGACCAATCCTGTTTCGTTCACCAGAACCAATGATGACACCATCCGCATTCATCACATTGATATTTTTATCTAAAATACGCATCGTACGTTCAACCATTTCTTGTGCCAATTCAGTGGTTAAAAATTGCATTAGGCATCTCTCCTGAAGGTATTTTCATTCAATGTATCATAGTGTCATTGCACAATAAATGCAAAGTGTTTAAAAATGGGGCATTGACAAAGGTACATTGAAAAGTGTTTAATCAAATCAAGAGACCGACCGACAGTCTAGTCAAAAGAAAGGATGGCTTTATGAGAACCGTTAAACATCCTGAAGAACGTAAAAATGACATCTTAAACGCAGCCGAAGAGCTTTTTTCTACCAAAGGCTATCAGCAAACAACGATTATCGACATTCTGAAAGCTGTTGGCATTGCAAAAGGCACTTTTTATTATTACTTTTCATCCAAAGAAGAAGTGATGGATGCCATTATTGACAGGATCATCAAAGCAGATATCATCGTGGCAAAACGTATTGCGGCTGAGCCAGACCTTCCAGTCGTCGACAAACTATTTCGTATTATCATGGCGCAATCGCCTCAGCAAGGAAGCAATAAACAGGGCATGATTGAACAATTTCATCAGCCTTCTAATGCGGAGATGCACCAAAAAAGCTTAATCAAAGCGATTAAAGAACTATCACCCGTTTTAGCTGATGTCATTCAGCAAGGGGTGGGAGAAGGGACATTCAAAACAAAGTACCCGCAAGAAACGGTGGAATTCCTTCTTGCTTCTGCACAGGTCATATTTGATGAGGGCCTTTTTCAATGGACAGCCGAAGAGAGTATGCAGCGCGCGCTAGCTTTTATCGATATCCTCGAATCCTCATTACATGCAGAAAAGGGGAGCTTCTCCTTTCTTCTGAAACGTTTAACTGGAGAACTTGATGAACATAATCAGTGATTGGTCACTTCAATACCAATCCTGCATACATTATAGACTGACGGTCGGTCTAAAAGGAGAGTGATACCATGTCTTTATTATCCAAAAGAGGTTCATCCCACTTTATTTACCTCGTGCTCGGACAGATTATTTCTGTTTTTGGGTCTTCCTTAATTCGGTTTGTTCTATCTTTACACGTGCTGGATATGACTCAGCGTGTTGACTTATATGCCTTACTATTCGCTTTATCCAATGTACCGCTCCTTCTTTCCCCCTTAGCAGGCGCAATCGCTGACCGGTTTAACAGAAGGAATTTAATGATTTTATTTGATGTTCTCACCGGCATCATGATTCTGGCTTTTTATTTTTGGTTATTCTCAGGCAATGATTCACTCTTTATGATCGGAGCGGTCATGGTGCTTCTTGGTGTGATGAGTACGTTCTATGCTCCCGCTGTGATGTCCAGCATTCCACAGTTAGTAAAACAGGAACAATTAGAACAAGCAAACGGGATCGTCAATGGCGTGCAGGCACTTTCAGGTGTTCTCGCTCCTATTATCGGCGGGGTTCTGTACGGACTGATTGGAAGTCAATCCATTATAGGTGCAAGTGCCATCGTGTTTTTTCTATCAGCATGCATGCTTTTACGATTAAACATATCCTTCTCACCTAGCCCGCTTACAGAAACTATGGGCAAAGTGCTCGTAAAAGATATGAAACAGGGATTTTCCTATATTGGCAGTCAGCCATTTTTAAAAAGAGCCATGTTGCTTGCTGCAATGTTAAATTTCATCCTCACGCCATTTTTTATCGTAGGTGGTCCAATCATTTTAAGGGTCACAATGAAAAGTAGTGACATCATGTATGGTGTAGGCATGGGCTTGATTGAGTTCGCCGTCATCGCAGGAGCTCTGCTAGTTGGACTTGTAGCAAAGCATTGGCGCATCCCTACTTTATATCGCTGGCTGATCGTCATCGCAATCATCTTGCTACCTGTCGCATTCTCTACATCCAACACAGCTCTTCAATTTGGCACTTATCCAGCTTATTTTCTCTTTCTAGCAGGATGTCTTCCTATTGCTATGCTTCTTACAATGATCTCAATCGTTGTGATTTCACATGTTCAAAAGAAAACGCCAAATAGTCAATTAGGAAAAGTGATGGCAAATCTGACAATGGTTTCTCAATGTGCTGCCCCGCTTGGTCAAATGATGTATGGGTTCTTGTTCAATACGTTTTCAGCAAACATGTATGTGACAGTATTAATAGTCAGTACTTTCATGTTTGCCCTTGCCTACTTAACAAAAAATATGCTTCAACATGAAGGAGAATCAGCCTCATGAGACTGACGTTTATAAAGAAGGACTTAACCCGCCACCGTCTCATTTCCACCGGTTTAACCATATGCATTATGATGACATCATTTCTAGCAACAAGCGCCGCTCAAATGACAGTACAACTGAATGGTTCCATTTCTAATCTGCTCCATTCAGCCAAGGCACCAGACTTTGTCCAAATGCATGACGGCAGCCTAAAGGAAAAAGATATTGAGGCATTTTCAAGCAAGCAGTCCATGGTAAAAGCACATCAAATCGTCCCAATGATTCCAATTGAACATGCAAATATCAAGTTCGGAAACGAACCCGCCAAAGCAGGTGTGATGGATCATTTATTTGTGAAACAAAATCGTTATTTTGATTTTCTTTTAAATGAACAAAATGAAAAGCTCACTGTCAGTAAAGGTGAAGTGGCTGTCCCTATCTATTTTCAACAAAAGTATCATCTCAAAATAGGAGAAACGTTACTGATTGGGAAAGGGTCTAATCAATTCTCTTTCCGCATCAAAGCATTCTTGCGAGATGCACAAATGAACCCCAGTCTTGTTAGTTCGAAAAGATTCCTTCTTCATCACAAGGATTGGGACGCAATGAATCAAGTGTTTCATAAAAAGGAATATTTAATTGAATTTTTATTGCATGATGCCGCGCAGGCAGATGCCTTTCAAGCAATCTACCAGTCATCACAGCTTCCACAACAAGGTCCTGCTGTCACATTACCTTTGCTGCGTATGCTGAACGCATTGACAGATGGAATGGTGATCGCCATTCTGCTGCTTGCTTGCATGCTGCTCATCGGTATAGCCCTTCTCTCTCTCCACCTTGCTATGACGGCTTCTATAGAAGAGGACGAACGTGAAATTGGAATATTGAAGGTGCTTGGGATTCCTTTATCAAGAATCAAGCAATTATACGTTGGAAAGTATGCCTTGCTTGCTGGTATAGGGTGTATAGCAGGATATGGGTTAACGTTTATATTTGGTGATATGTTTACAGCCAATATTCAGCGATACATGGGGAATCAGCCTTCTTTCACTTCTTGGTTCATCCCGCTTTGTGTTTCTATTGTGATGGCAATGATCATCATTTCTTTCAGCTATACTGTCCTAAGAAAGTTTGGTCGAGTATCAGCTGCTCAAGCACTTCAAGGCAGCGTCATTTCAACGAATGATAAAAAACAAATACCCTTGCATCTCAAGAAAAACAGGTTCATATCAGTCAATATTTGGCTTGGTTTAAAAGATCTGTTATCACGAAAGAAGTTGTACACAACGATTACTTGTATTATGACCCTTTGTACATTTTTGATGCTGCTGCCTATTCAGCTATGGTACACCTTACAATCGCCGGATTTCATCACATATCTTGGCTCTGGTCAAAGTGACCTTCGAATTGATATACGACAAGGAAATCATCTAAAGGAAAATACTAATAAAATAGAATCAATGATTCGTGATGATCGAGACATTCAAGCATCAGCCATATATGAAACAACTTCTCTTCAGGCAAAATCAAAGGAGAATTCATTAGAAACACTCTATTTAGAAGCAGGTAATCTCTCAGCATTTCCTCTCACCTATTTACAAGGGAGACAGCCTTTAAAGAAGAAAGAAATTGCCTTATCAGTGCTCAGCTCAGATTCACTCCAAAAAAAGGTTGGAGAAAAAATTACTCTCGTAACAAACGGGCAGGAAATTCAAAAAACTGTGACTGGCATTTATCAGGATGTCACTAACGGCGGGAAAACAGCAAAAGCAATATCACAGCCATTTCCTCAAACAGCTCTTTGGAAAACCATTCAAATCCAACTAAACCAAGGAGTAGAAATTGCGGAGAAAAAGACAGTATTTGAAAAAGAGATATCTCCTGCAAAAGTGACAGATATGAAAGAATACGTTCATCAAACAATCGGCAGCACAGCATCTTTAGTAAAAGTCGTTGCATTTTTGTCTACATTAGCTGCTTTTGGAACCGCCAGTTTGATGTTATTCATGTTTCTGCACATGTTAAAAGCAAAAGATTCAAGCCGAAACCATTTATTACGAACGATTGGATTTTCTAAAAAAGATGTAACAGTACAATATATCACAAGTTTTATCGTCGTTATCTTTTTGGGCACATTTATTGGCACGATCGCTGTCCACTCGATTGGACCAGCTTTAATGAGTGTAGGTGGAGCATCCTTAGGGGCATCAAGCCTCCAGTGGCTGGCACCACAATGGGTGTCAGTTGTGTACCCAATCACACTATTGATTGTCAGCTTAGCTTTAACTGCTTCGTTATTGAAGACGTTATTTACTAGTCAAACTACACGTCATACACTTTCATAAGGAGATGTTTCACATGGAACACTTGATTGAAACAAAGCGATTGTCTTTGCAAATTGATTCTTTAAAAGGACAGAAACAAATCATTCTTAAAGATATCCATTTATCGATAAATCCTGGGGAATTTGTGACCATTATGGGACCTTCCGGATGCGGGAAAACCTCCTTGCTTTATCAGCTTAGCGGGATAGAATCAGCCTCAACAGGAGAGATCAAATATAAAGGCAGTTTATTATCAGAAATGACAGATAAACAGTTAACTGCTCTGCGTTTAACAGATATGGGATTTGTCTTTCAACACAGCCACTTACTAAAAAATCTTAATCTATTTGATAACATCATTGTTGCAGCTTACTTAACAAAGAAAAAGCCAAGAAAAGAAGTGAATGAGCGAGCTAGATATTTAATGGCGAAACTTGATATTGATCATTTAGCAGATAGATATTTGTCAGAAGTATCAGGAGGTCAGCTTCAACGAGTCTCTATCTGTCGAGCGCTTATGAATGAACCAGACATTCTTTTCGCTGATGAACCAACAGGTGCTCTTAACTCCAATGCAACGAAGGAAGTGATGAATATATTTTCGAAAATCCATTCTGAAGGAGCGACACTACTGCTTGTCACACATGACCCAAAGGTTGCTCTTCGTTCTGAAAGAATCATGTTTATGAATGACGGAGAAATAACGGCTAGCTTACATTTAGGGAGATATGATGATGAGTCAACTGCCGAGAAACGGGAGACCAGATTAAATCAATGGCTTCAAGATTTAGGTTTTTAAGTTGGAATAAAACAGGCAGCCTTTCTGCCTGTTTTACTTTTCCTGGCACTCAAATGAATAATCCATAGACAAACTATTAGTCTCTAGTATGATTTTGCCGCCTACTTGTTGACAAGATTCTGTCAGCAATTCGATTTCTTTGCTATAAAAGTATCTCTTTGACATATACAGAGTCACTAAAACAAGTAACAGCGTCGCCATAATCACTGTGATTTGCCAATTTAAGATTTTAAATCTTTTTTTCATATCAACATCCTTTCCAACAGACTAATTTTTGTCTGCTTCTATCCGTGTCTATTCCAAATTTGGTCTAGCATCATCATAACTGATTTTCTTTAATAGATCGACCTTCCAACTTACCCACTGATTAACTAAAATCTCTTTATTTGTAATATACCAGTGGTATTTTTGATCATAATCATAAAACCCATTGTATATATTCCTTTTTTAGACGATTAAAAAAAGATTTTAATCATTTGTAAAAACATTCAATCACCATTACAATTTCGTACATCACATGACCATAGGTCCTTTTTATTACCTCTTGGCAATCACCTCACAGAAATGATTATATTCTTCCATAAATTGTGATATCGTTTTTTAGTGAAACAGGTGAAAGGATCTTAAAGAGGTGAAATTTCATGGCTATCATTTCTGCTGAACAGGTGGGGAACCGTTTAAATGATTGGCGAATTGCGATTCGCAAACATGATGTACAAAATGCTAACGCAATGTACACAGAATTAAAGCAATTGCTTCAAGAAATGGAAGAGAATCAGGAGGTATTGACTTATTATTCATTGCTAGAAGGCAAGTATAAACTCATGATATATGAACGAAGAGGTAAAAAACTGAATGAACAGACAGAGCTAGATTGCCCCTCTAAAACAAACGACTTAATTGAATACTATTTTTACCTATACAAAGCCCTTTACGCTTCATATAACAGAGACTATGCATCAGCCATTGGACTGTTTAAAATTGCCGAGAAAAAACTGCAAAACATTCCGGATGAAATAGAAGTAGCTGAATTCCATACGAAAATCGCAAACTTATATATGCTACTTCGTCAAAGCCTAATTTCTCTTCACTATATTCAGAATGCTATAGATATTTTCAAAAGTCATGAAGGATATGAAAGAAGACTAGCGACAGCCATTGTCATCGCCGCTGCTAATTATATGGATATTGGCGACTTCACAAGAGCAGAAAACTACTACAAAAAAGCATTACACATCGCTCACAATCTAAATGATCATTTTCTAACTTCACAACTTTTTCATAATATCAGTATTCTGTATGCCGAAGCTGGAGAATCGAAAAAATGTATCGATGCCCTAGAAAAGGCTCTAAGTGATGAACACTACCTCTCATCGTGCTATTTCCATCACACCATGTTTATGTTAGTCAAAGAGCTGCTCTCTATTGATGAAAGAACACAAGCTCTCTATTACTTCGAATTGGTCAACCAAAAACACGAATCAGAGAAATGCCCCATCTATACAGCAAAAATGAATTTGCTTTACCATCTATATTTTACTGAGGATATGTCTCAAAAAGCTCAAGCCTGTTTCGAGGAAATCAGCATTCTAAAAGAATTAAAGGATGCTGAAGGTGCCTGTGAATTAAGTGCACTAGCTGCAAAACACTTTGAAGATTTAGGTGCCATTCATAAAGCCTATCTCTTTTTGAAGGAAGCCTATCACATGAACCATCCTATATTTGAATGGAGGAATTCTAATGAAAAAAATGAGTTTATTGATCCTCGCTTTAACCATCGTTGTTTTCGGACAAACAGTGTCTTTCAATTCGTTAAATGAGACGAATCCTGGCACAACAGAACGACCTATCGGAACTTAATATAAAAATTGATCACAGCAAAGAACCACTTGCCTGATCACAAGGCAAGTGGTTCCACCATTATTTTAATTGCTGATAAGATATGAGGCGGTGTATATGTACCGCAAGATAAGTAAGCTCATCATTAGGAATGACGATACTATGCACCTGTTTTATATAATCTTTGATTTTAAAAGCAACATCCATCGCCTGAGGATACAAGTGTGCAATTTGTTCAAACAACTCATTTTCTTGATCCGACAGTAATTTATTTGCATAAAACCTCTCTACAAAGAACTTCACATGTGTAATGAACCGACTGTAATGAATATTCTCTTGGTCCATTTTCCTATTCAATGTATAGCGCACAAGATTGACAATGCTCCCGATCATTTTGGCATATTTCATGCTATCTTTTGAATCGGATTCTTCACCTAATGCATTGATTAAGTGAAAGGCGATATTGGCAGCTTCTTCTTTTGGTAATTGTATGCCCATTGTATCATTGACTAACTCAAGAGCGTACTTCCCTACTTCAAATTCTTCAGTATAGTAATTTTTGATTTCCCAGTACACGCGATTCGTAATATTAATATTCTTTTTATGTCGTTCAACAGCAAAATTCAAATGATCCATTAAGGTAAAATAAACACCTGTATTTAGATTTGAATTTAACCGTTTTTCTGCATATTGGACGATGCGCTGAGTTAAATCGATAAACTCTTGAGGCATTGAATCTAACAATTGAAGAAATTCTTTTGCTCTCATGTTATCGACTGACATAAAGACTTGATCCGCATTTTTCTCTTCTATCATTTGACCCGGTTTCTGTCCATAGCCAATCCCACGGCCAAACAAAACCATCTCCTGTTGGTTCTGATCTTCAGCCAGGACCACACTCGAGTTTAAAACTTTTTTGATTTTAAACATCGTCATCACCTGTTTTCATGATTGTGGTGTTCAATCAAGCGATTCACCATTTGTCTCAATGACTTTTTGGTACCAATAAAAAGAGTCTTTTCGAGATCGTTTTAATGTTCCGTTCCCATCATCATCTTGATCTACGTGAATGAAGCCATAGCGTTTTGACATTTGTGATGTACCTGCACTAATAATATCAATTGAGCCCCAGCTCGTATATCCAAAGAGATCGACGCCTTCTTCAATCGCTTCTCTCATCTGACGGAAATGCTCTTTAAAATAGTTAATCCGATAGTCGTCATGGATAGAGCCATCACTTTCAACTACATCCTTTGCACCCATTCCATTTTCGACAATGATAAGAGGTTTTTGATAGCGATCATACAGTTCGATTAAAGAAATTTTCAGACCAACCGGATCAATTTGCCAGCCCCAGTCAGTTGAAGGCAGATAAGGGTTTTTGACTCCACGAATCGTATTCCCTTCTGTCTGTTCTAACCCTTCTTGGGCGGATTCAGTTAAAGACATATAGTAGCTAAATGAGATGAAATCGACTGTATTTTCTTTTAGAATGTTGAGATCATCTGCTTCCATTTGAATATGAATATTTTTTCTCTCAAGCATCCGTGTAATCAGTGGTGGATATTCGCCAAACACCTGAACATCTGCATAGAAATAGTTTTCTAAGTTTTGTTTTAAGGCTTGTTCCACATCATTCGGATGACACGTATGCGGATACGTTGTCAATTTTGTCAGCATACACCCAACCTGGCTACCTGGGATAATACGATGGCAATCAGCTGTTACAAGAGCAGATGCAACAAATTGATGATGAAGCGCTTGATACACGGTCTCTTCTACTTTACCTTCTGGGCAACGATCGGGAATAATTCCTGCTGTAATAAATGAGTGGCGGTGAATACTATCAATTTCATTAAAGGTCAGCCAATATTTCACAGCATGTTGATAACGTTCGAAACAAACATTGGCGAACTTCACAAAGAGATCGACTACTTTTCTTTCCACCCAGCCGTTATATTTCACACTAAGGGCTAAAGGCATTTCATAATGAGAGAGTGTCACAATCGGTTCTATATTGAGTTTTTTCATTTCGGCAAATACACGATCATAAAATTGCAGCCCTTTTTCATTTGGTTCAGCTTCTTCTCCAGTAGGGAAGATCCGACTCCACGCAATAGAAATGCGAAGTGTTTTAAAGCCCATTTCAGCAAATAGAGCCAAATCCTCTTTATAGTGATGATAGAAATCAACACCTCTGCGTTTAGGGTACTTTTTATCGTCTGGATCTTTTATTGCACGATCTATATTTTCAGAAGTCACAGCAAGATGTCCTTCATAGTCTTCTACACTTAAATTGGAACGATACATTGCAATATCTGCAACTGATGGTCCCTTTCCATCTATATTCCAAGCGCCTTCTGCCTGGTTGGCGGCAATGGCGCCACCCCATAAAAACCCTTTTGGAAAACCTTTAATTGTTGTCATATGTTTAGCCTCCTAATTGTGTGACAACCATCAATGTATCTTGACGATTGACCTCTTGTAATGGCTGTACCTTTATATCATATTGATCTGTATTTGTGATTACAGCAAGTGTAACTGGATCATAACCTGCAGCTATGATTTTTTCTACATCAAATTCAATCAGTAAATCTCCTGCTTGAACACGTTCTCCTACCTGCACTTTTGGATGAAAATACTGTCCTTCCAGTTGAACGGTATCAATGCCAATGTGGAATAATACTTCAACGCCTTGGTCCGTTTTCATACCAAGTGCATGATTTGTTTCGAACAGCATGGTCACTTCACCATCTACTGGTGCATAAAGCGCTCCTTCTGAAGGGACAATCGCAATTCCGTCTCCCATGACCTTTGAAGAGAAAATATCATCTTTTACTTCAGATAGAGAGATCATTTGACCAATCACAGGACTTTTGAATGTTTCACCTGCTCCAATTTGTTCAGCAAATGCAGCTTGATCATTTGTCTTTTCTTCTACTGTTTTATCCTTACCTAACACAAAAGCAGCAATGAAAGCGACAATAAAGGAAATGACTGCTCCAATGACAGCAAACATTAGATTTCGTGGGAGCTCATCTGATATAAACATCGACATACTTGCTAATCCAGGGCCAACAAGTACAAAGGCTTGTATACCAACTAATCCAATGAAGATCCCGCCAACAAACGAACCAATCATGACACTTCCAAGGACTCGCTTATTTTGAAGTGTCACACCATACAAAGCAGGCTCTGTGATACCAAAAAATGCTGAAATCCCTGCCGAAATGGCTGTTGATCTGAGTACCTTGTCTTTTGTGCGTAGTGCTACTGCGAAACATGCTCCACTTTCCGCAATATTATGCGCAAGTGATGCTGGCAAATAAAGTGCTTCTTTCCCAAGGGTACCCATCGTTGTGACTGCATAAGGGACCATTGCTTTGTGCATACCTGATGCGACCATGAATGGGAGGACTGCTGCTAAAATCGCGACAGCTACCCAGCCTACTGTATTAAACATTGCAAGAATGATGGATGAAAAACCTTGTCCTGCTGTAAAACCAATCGGTCCTAATAGAAGTAATGTAACTGGTACAGTAATGACTAATGACATCATTGGAACAAAGAAAATCCGAATTGGTTTTGGTGAAAATCGTGTGAAGAATTTTTCCATTTGAGCGTAAAGCAATACAGAAAGGATTGCTGGGAACACTTGATACGCATAAGCTATATTTTTCACGTCGAATGACAGCAATTGCGCACCTTCAGTAAGCATAGCCGTCATGTTCGGAAGAAGAAGCGCACCGACTGCTGATAATGCGACCAGTGGGTTCACCTTTAGTTTATTCGCCGTCGTTACAGCGACTAGTAAAGGCAGGAAGTAAAGCGGTGCGTCCCCTACCATGTTCAATATTTGATAGGTTTGACCCTTTGCATCCATCCAGCCTAATAGAGAGAAAAGGAGAAGAAATGATTTTAAAATCCCTCCGCCTGCGATAGCTGGAACAAGCGGTTGGAAGACACCTACAATGAAATCTAACAGAACTGTGCCTATTTTTCTTTTTTCTTTTGGCTGATTGGATGGCACGTCTTGTCCAGGCGAGCTGCCGCCCATTAATTTTGTTACCTTTTGATACACTTCAATGACGTCATTCCCAATGACCACTTGGCATTGCCCTGACATTCTGACAGCTATGACACCTGGTGTTTTTTCTAGTGCTGGTACATCTGCTTTTTTCTGATCAATTAGTGTGAAGCGAAGTCTTGTGGAACAGTGCTCAAGATGCGCAATGTTTTCTTTACCACCAACATGCTTTAAAACGTCTTTGGCAACTTGTGTGTAATCCATTGTTTCTCCCCCTTTTCTCATACATGAGACCTATATTTCGGCAATAAAAAAAGGACCTAAAACGACAATTTAAAGAAATTCATCGTTTTTAGATCCTGCCTGCATGACCAGTCACATGTCTAATTTATCAATATTGGATTTGATTTTAGTATATATCGAGTTAATGTAAGCGTCAACATATATTTTTGAATTTAAAAAATATTTTTTTACAAGTCTAATGTCATCAAAACGGTCTCATTTTACTTTAGAGGACATTTAAATCGAAAAAGTCAGATAGTCTCAATGTCCTATCTGACTTGATTATTATCTTATTTTTTCTTTGCTTTTTTCTTTGCGGCATTTTTAAATGCTTCTTCTTGCTTTTGATATTGTTTCTTATTCACAGCTTTCAGTTTCATTTTTTCATTGTTTTTCCAAATCGGTAACTCTATATAGGAAGCCTCTACATCAGATGACCCTATCATCTTAGACAAGCCACACTTTATTTTTGGTGTGGGATATACCCAAAAGTTTTTAAAACCTGTGGTTCCAACTGCTTGATATTTTTCTTTTTTCAATGGCTTACTTTTCTTCCCTGTGGCTTTGGAGATTGTAATAGCCCCTGAAAAATCCCCTTCAAAAACGGCTTCTTCGATATCAAGGAAAATTTGATATGAATTGTTTTTTGCTGTATACAGATAGCCGTAGGCTTTATTTAAATTATCTGTGTATTTCCCTATGATCTCATAGTAACGGTCTTCTGCTGTATCCACGTACTCATCATAGCGCTTATCAATGGCTTTGTTGTATTCCTTCAATTTCTTCTCATCAACAGCTTGATAGCGTTTACTTTTCTTTGCTCCTTGCTTTTTGACCATGAGATCTTTTCCAGAAAAATAGATGTCATATACGATTGTTTTCTTCTTTTGTTGGACTTTAAGTTTGTATCCTTTTTTGGTGGTTTTCCCCGTTAGTTTGTATTTTGTTTTCACCATAAAAGGTTCAATTGGATCAACCTTAACACCCTTACCGTTTAGGTAACCCGTGACCTTGCCTTTCTTTTCAGTCACCTTTAGCCAACTGACATTGTCCTTTGTTTTATAGGCATATGCATAAGATTGATTCAGTGATTCTTTTTTAGCAGATGCTTTGTTTCCTCCAAAACTTCCAACACCAATCAATAGTGTAACAATCATGAACAATATTCCTATGTTCCTCAACTTCATTTGTACACCCTCCATTCTTTTATGAATAGATGCGCAAGCACGTTACACATCAAGTATATATTACCATATTTATGATTTATCTCCTGTATTTCAAAAATATAAATCTATCAATTATTATTTTCTTGCTTTTTATTCATTTCAAATTTATTATATATCTAATTGATATATCTTTTAGATAGGTGTGCTGATATGAAAAAATACAATGATACGACGTATGCGATTTTAGGTATTTTAACGACAGATTGTAAGTCTGGTTACGAAGTGAAGCAATTAATTGATAAGAGCTTGCATCATTTTTGGAAAATTAGTTATGGACAAATTTATCCAGCTTTAAAGTTAATAGTCGAGGAAGGGCTTGCTGAGGTTTCACCTGCTTCTTCGTCAGGCCGCTCCGACAAGCGGGAATATCATCTGACTGAAAAAGGGCTGGAGACATTAAGAGAGTGGCTGGCAAAGCCTCTCGATCAGTTACCAACAGAACGAAATGAAGTGTTATTAAAGTTATTCTTCGGTCAATATCTTTCGATTGAGAAAAAAATGGTGCTTCTACAGGATTATGAAAGACAGCTTCGTATCCGTTATGAGACCTATGTTTCGATTGAAGAAAACATTCAAGAGCTTTATCCAGATGAAGCAGATGCGAAGTATTGGCTGTTTACTTTAGATTACGGAAAAAGAGTGGCTCAAGCAGGAATTGATTGGTGCGTGGAAACATCCCAATTGATGAAGAAGGAAGGGTAAATGAATGAAAAAAGACATACGTGCTGGCAGGTTTACAACAGAGAATTCTGACTCGATTGTTGTGTTTATTATCGGCATGCGGATCAACAAACGCTGGGCGGTTCATCAATGGATGCCTGTGTTCATGGCGATGCCTGGCATGATCAGAGAGCTGTATACCCATCAAGATGAGCTTGGTTTCCTCGGGACAGAGAATTACTTTGGCTTACGTACGACAGCGATGATCCAATATTGGAAATCAACAGATGACCTTCTGGCTTATGCGAAGATGGAAAAACATTTGGCTGCGTGGAAGAACTTCCATCAGAGGGCTCAGAACAATGACGCAGTGGGTATTTATCATGAAACGTATCAAATTCAAGCCGGCTCGTATGAATCCGTCTATGTGAATATGCCTTCCTATGGACTGAGCCAAGCGAGAGCGCCTATTCCAATTGGTAAAGGAAAACAAACAGCGAAAGAACGGCTGAAAACAACAAATTCCTAGAGAGCGAATCTCTAGGAATTTCTTTTTGCAACGGTCACAAAATGTTTTAATATGCGGGCTGTTAATCCCCAAATGGTGTAGTTTTCATAATCATAAAACCATTCCTCTATCGAACGACTCCCCCAGCGGTACTTCTCACCATTCATGATTTTTTCATAAGGGAAATCCTCAGCAGGTGTTGGCTGAACGGATACATGATGTAAGTACGGCTCATATTGACTTAGCCATGATAGAGGCACGGTAAAGGTCTCTTCTACTTCTTCTTGATTGAAGGAGTGTTTCACTTTTTGTTCATCAATGATCCCGACATATGGATAGACCACGAAGGATGGAGACGCAATGTAAGGACTAAGCTGTCCAAGAATCTCCACCGATTCTGGCGGAATCCCCAGCTCTTCATGTGTTTCTCGCAATGCAGCTTCCTGTGCTGTTTCGCTGCCGTCGAGTTTGCCACCAGGGAAGCTAATATCACCCGGCTGTTTTCTCATGATGAGCGATCGCACCTCAAATAAAATATGCCATTCTTCGTTTACTTGCACCAAAGGGACAAGGACTGCAGCTTTGAACGCTGTTTCTTCTCCAATAAATAACGGTTGAGATTGATGTAAGTCATTTTTTAATTGGTCAATGAACACGGGCATCACCTATTTTCTGTTTCTCTTTCTTTTAGCGTATCATGGTTCATCTTTTGAAGAAAGATGATCTTTCTGACAATTATTTTTATCAATTCGACAACTTTATTTGTCAAATTGAATAATATACTTTACAATCAAAGAAAGATTCAGATCAAAATTGAGGTGACAGAATGAAAAATCGATTAAAAGAACTTCGTGCGCGTGATGGTTTGAACCAAACTGAGCTTGCCAATCGTGCAAAAGTTTCTCGTCAGACCATCAGCTTAATGGAACGCGATGAATTAATGCCGTCTCTCTTGCTCGCTGTTAAGCTTTCACGAATTTTTCAGGAACCCATTGAACGTATTTTTCTATTCGAGGAGGATGAACTATCATGAAAACTATATACAAAATGCTTTTAGGTGCTCTCCTTGGCTTTCTCGGCGCTTACTGTCTGCTGGCTGCCGAATTTGAAATGACCCTTCTTGATATTGCATTTGAAGCGACTCTTGTCATCAGTGGCTTGACGATTGTATTGATTGTTTATTGTTTTTCAGGGATTTCACGTATGAAGAAAAGAGTATCACTTTCGGTATCTGGAGATGAAGAGGATGAACTCGAAGCAAAACAGTATCGCACCTTTACTGATTTGACTTTAGCCAATACGGTGAGTACCATTTTGTCCATTATTGCCATCGGTATGGCTATCGTTACCGAACAGCCTATTTGGCTGATTCTCGTCAATGTTGCTTTATTTATCGTCACCATTATCAGTTCTTATGTAGCGATATCCGTTCTAAAGCTTGTCTACCCTAATCGCAACCTACCAAGCCCTTCTGACAAAGATTATGGTAAAAAGCTGCTCGCTATTTCGGACGAAGGTGAAAAACATGTGATGCTTGACGGACTGTTTCATACGTATCAATTGATGAATATCCTATTGATCGGTGCCATGTTTATTTTGATTGTGTATTCCCTTGGCGCCAATCACTCTCAGCTCTTCTCAATCATAGTGATTGGACTTGTTTTAATCATTTTGAATGCAAATTATATGTTCAGGATTAGAAATCGTTAAATGAACAAAAGCGCAGCCCAATGCAAAGGCTGTGCTTTTCCGTCCATTATGACGCACGGCGTTTCTTTCGGGCATAAATCAATAATAAGAAACCAAACCAAACCGGTGTTAACAAGAGCGCCGGACGTGTTGCATCCGCAAACAGCATGATCACTAAAATGGCAGCAAAAAGGACAAGAACACAAATGTTTACAAAAGGTGTGAACGGTGCTTTAAAGGTAGATGCTGCATGCAGTTCAGGCTTTGTTTTTTTATATTTCAAATGGCAAATTAAAATAATACTCCATACCCAAATGAAACAAATGGCACTGATGGTTGTGACAATACCAAAGGCTTGTTCCGGAATCAGCTTGCTTAAGAGAGCACCGACCGATACCACAATCGTTGAAACGAATAGTGCATTACTTGGAACAGCGTGCTTATTCAGACGTCCAAAGGAAGATGGGCCCTGTTTTTGATGACTGAGATTATACAAAATTCGGCTCGTCGAGAACATACCGCTATTACAAGCCGAAGCCGCAGACGTCAAGACAACAAAATTAATGAGTCCCGCTGCTATTGGAATTCCAATCAGCCCAAAGGTTTTTACAAAAGGACTTTCTGATGCACTGAGCTCAGTCCATGGGTTGATACATAGTAAGACAAAAATGGCGCCCACATAGAAAAAGAGAATTCTTAATGGAATTTTATTAATCGCAGACGGGATGTTTTTTTGTGGATTGGCTGTTTCTGCTGCGGACACACCGACCAGTTCCACTCCCACATACGCAAAGATGACCATTTGGAATGACAGTAAGAAGCCTGTGACACCATGCGGGAATAGTCCGCCGTGTGACCAAAGATTCGTTACCGTCACCGGTCCTGCATCTGTTTGAAAACCAATGATTAAAAGGACAATTCCAACGCCGATCAATAATAGAATCGTAATCACTTTAATAAGTGCAAACCAGAATTCCATTTCTCCGAAAAGCTTCACCGTTAATAAATTAAACCCTAGTAAAATCAACAAACAAATGATAGCAGGAATCCATTGCGGGATGTCAAACCAATACTGCACATACACTCCGACAGCAATAACATCCGCCATCGCGGTCATAATCCAGCAAAACCAATACGTCCACCCTGTCACAAAGGATGCCCACGGACCAAGGTAATCCTCTGCAATATCGGTTAATGACTGATAGCCTGTCTTCGATAAGAGCAATTCACCAAGTGCCCTCATGACAAAAAAGATCGCCATTCCGACAATTAAATAAGCAAAAATGATCGATGGACCTGCCAATTGAATGGCCTTTCCAGAGCCTAAAAACAGCCCAGTTCCAATGGTTCCGCCAATTGCAATCAACTGAACATGGCGGTTTGATAAATCTCGTTTCAATTCTTGTTGTTCCAATGCTAACGCCCTCCTACGACACGATCTTATACTGAAATAATGAACTCTCAAAAATTCCATAAAAAAAGAGATTGGATGCGCTCCAATCTCACGGTCATAAAAGAATAGCAAAATAGAGAAAAGCAATACACGGCATCATCCATGCATTACAAATACAATATTTCGTACTCTTCTGTCCTTTTGCCTGAGATTGTGAACCCTTCGGCGCCGCACATACATGCGGTCTCTCCAGAAGCTGCTCCTGCCATAGTGTGACCCACAGCAATCATAGCCTTCGTTATTTAATTAAAATGTTGCTATTTCTGAATAATTTCATATTTTACGCCTCTAAAAGAAAGCTGTCAATGGAAATCTTTTATGATTGACGGTGGCAGTCATATAACTTCACTTCATCAATCCCCCTTGATTCATGTATAATAAATCAAAAGATGTTCGCCCCGTTTGATGGAGAAATCCCTCTTATCAAGAACAAAGTTAGGCAATCCATGGAAGTTGGTGAAAACAAATGAAAAAAATGAACAAACAGCGTGTCACATTACAGGAAGTCGCCAAGCATGCCGGTGTTTCGACTTCAACGGCATCACTTGTTGTTCGAAATAATCCTAGAATCTCTGAAGCCACTCGAAAAAAAGTACTGCAATCCATGGAGGACTTAGGATACGTATACGACCGCGTTGCTGCCAACATGCGGTCAAAAAGCTCAAATATCGTTGGTGTGATTGTCACGGATATTTCTAACACCTTTATTTCTGAGTTTTTAATTGGCGTGCAAACCACGCTTGAATCACTAGGCTATACTGTTTTACTTGGTACGACCTTTGACAGTGTCGATAAACAGGAGCGGCTCATTTCCACAATGGTAGAGCACCGAGTGGGCGGGATTATTTTAAACCCAGCTTCAAAAAGCTCTGCACGAACGGTTAAACAATTAAATCAAATTCGCACCCCAAAAGTACTGGCAAATCGTGAATTATCAGATGTGCAATGTGACTATGTCGGTGTTGATTATGAACAAGGTGCTTGGATGGCGGTTCATCATCTTCTTCAAAAGGGGCATCGGCGTATCGCCTTCTTAGGCGGCATCAAGACCTCATCGACTTGGATTGAGCGGATGAAAGGTTTCAAAAGAGCCCATGATGAGGCAAACCTGACAATTGATGAATCTCTTATTATCGATATGGTACCTACTCGTGAAGGCGGGAAAGAAGCACTTGCCCAAGTGATTGATCAGCCTGAGCCTCCTACTGCTATTTTTTGTTTTAGTGATCTAGTCGCATTTGGGGTCATTCAAGAACTGTCAGCACGGGACATTAAGCCTGGTGAAGATATCGATGTGGTTGGATTCGATAATGTTCCTGAAGCGGAGATGTACCATCCGCCGCTCACCACAGTTTCCTCCTTCCCCCGATCCATCGGGGTCAAAGCAGCGAACCTTTTATATCATAAAATGAACGAACAGGATGAAGAGCTGCAACGATTGATCTTAAAGCCTCAACTTCATATTAGAGAAACCTCTTCATCATCATGAAAAGGGAGAATTGCGTACAGCAATTCTCTTTTTTTATTGATCAAGTCAACTATTTCTTTGTTTCATTTTTCTTTTTTTAAATCACAAAGTCATAAACTTGACACATTTAAAACACAGGAGTATATTTATCTCGTTGCTTCTTTTAGTATATCGTTATACCTATTTCTTCATATCGTTATTTCTATCAAAAAACAGTTGAAATTGGTTTTTTATGATTCTGATCAAATCATGAAGTTTCACTTTCTAATCAAGACTGTTAAAATTTTTTGCATTTTAGTAGAACGATGTACTTGATTGAAGAAGAGATGAATATTCATTAATTTACTCATCAATCACACAAGGGGTGTTGTGATGGACTTATGTACATGTAAGGAAATAATCAAGATTATACAAAGAATTTGACCCTAAAGGGGTTTCAAATATAGGAGTGGGAACATGAAAAATCCTTATATTAAATCGTCTGTTGGCATGTATTTAAACTACTTCATGCTCGGCATGATCAATATTATTGTAGCTTCCAACATGGACAGCTTATCTGAACGCTACCATGTGGATATTCCGAAAATCAGCTTGCTTGTATCGGCGATCGGAATTGGTAAACTGGTTGCTCTCTTTTTCTCAGGCCGGTTAGCCGACCGCTGGGGACGTAAGCCTGTCATTATTACAGGAAACTTTCTTTACTTATTATTCTTAATCGGTATTCCAACGACAACGAGTTATACATTGGCATTTATCTTTGCGATTTCTGCTGGGATTGCAAACTCATTACTTGATTCGGGAACATATCCTGCTTTGACAGAATCGTTTCCTAAAAAGGCAAGTTCAGCTTCTGTTTTAGTGAAGGCGTCCGTTTCAATTGGAGCGACTGTTCTTCCATTTATCCTGGCATTCCTTATTGCACATGACATCTTCTGGGGCTGGGCGTTCTTTGGACTAGGGCTTCTTTATTTACTTGTTGGGATTTACTTAATCTTTATGCCGTTCCCGAACCATAAGCAAGTCTCTTCACAAGATGACCTTCCAGTACAGGAACAAATGAAGGAAGAACCTAAAATGCTTGGTGAAGGCTTAGCTGTTGTACTCATGGGGTTCACGTCGACTGCATTGTTTGTCGTATGGCAGACATGGCTTCCGCAGCTCGGGTTAAAATTAATCGGACTTGGCACAGAACAAGCCACACAGCTTCTATCTTATTTTAGTATCGGTGCACTGGTGTCTGTTCTCTTGCTGTCGATCGTCTTAGATAAATTCATTTCACCTATTATGGTGGCAATTATTTATCCAATTGGAGCATTCCTTGCGATGCTTTCATTATTCCAAATCGAAACATACAGCATTGTGATTGTCAGCACCTTTTTCTTAGGGCTATTTACAGCGGGAATCTTCCAGCTGGCGATGAGTATCATGATGAAACTATTCCCGACAAACAAAGCAACGGCTTCATCCTACGTCAACATTGCGGCAAGCTCCGCGTTTATCCTCGTGCCGCTCATTACAAGTGGGTTGGTCAGCACGTACGATATTAAAATGACGTTATTTTTCGATATGATCATTGCGGTTATGAGCGTATTGCTAGCGGTCTTTGTTCTTGGACGCATGAAAAAATTATTTAGATAATTAAAGGAGATGTCAATCATGACAAACATACATGAACGAAATATTGATGGGAAAACAAAATTAGTTGGTCTTCTTGCTACACCAATCGGACACAGCCTTTCACCACGGATGCATAACCTTGGCTATACACTAACAGGGATCAACTATGCTTACCTCGCATTTGAAGTAGGGAATGAAGAACTAGAAGCAGCCGTAAATGGTATGAAAGCAATGGGTGCAGCTGGGTTTAACGTTTCTATGCCGAACAAAATGAAAGTATTGGATTACTTAGATGAACTAGACGATTCTGCAAGATACACACGTGCAAGCAACACCGTTGTGAACAAGGATGGTAAGCTCATCGGTTACAACACAGATGGTCTTGGGTATGTGAGAAACTTGATTGAACATGGCGTTGAATTAGCCGGTAAGAAGGTCACTCTCGTTGGCTCTGGCGGCGCTGCGACTCCGATTGCGATTCAGCTTGCACAATCTGGCATTCGTGAAATTAGTATTTTTGCTCGTAATGATCAATATTTTGTTCAAGCTGAAGAAAATGTGACGTACATCAACGAAGAAATGAAATCATTTGGTGTCAAAGCGAACATTTTCCCACTTGAAGACAAAGACGCTTTCCGCCGTGAAGTAGCAGAAAGTGCGATCCTAGCAAATGGGACAAGCCTTGGCATGAAACCACTAGATCAGCTCAGCATTATCGATGATACACTTGATGTACTGCGTGAAGATTTGATCGTAACAGATGTCGTGTACAACCCGCAAAAAACAAAGCTCCTTGCACAAGCACAGGAAGCTGGCGCCAAAACCATTAACGGTCTTGGCATGATGCTATGGCAAGGTGCACTTGCTTACAAACTCTTTACTGGTGAAGATATGCCAGTTGATCAAGTGAAACAAATTCTTTTTGAAAATGACCGTTTCTAAACAAAAGAAAGACGACTTCCTAAGCGGAGGTCGTCTTTTTTTTAATCATGTACCATGATTTGGCGGTATCGATACAGGATATACAGTGCGCCGATAATGGCCGCAACAGCCACCACTGCATCGAACATAAAGATTTGTAAAATGGACGAGTGACTCTGAATTAAGCCTGTTACGACCGGGATGACGATAGCCGAAACGCCGCCCGCTGTGGAAATAATTCCTGTCATCGTCCCTTTGTTTTTCCAGAAGAATTCAGCCATCACAGTTAACGTCAGCTGAAAGACTCCTGCTGTTGAAAATCCCAATACAAAAGCATTGACGGTTCCTATGACTGGGGATTTCACGACCAAGAGTACACAAATAGAAACTAGTGTAATGATTGGATAGATCAGCAGCACAGTGACCGGACGGACAAAACGGCGCAACAGAAAAGCGAGCATCACGACAGACAGCAGCCCGCCCATGCTATAGTAACTGAGCAGTTTCACAGCACTGCCCGATGTCATCCCCAATATGGCCTCACCATACGTCGGAAGCCAAATTTGCGGCAAGGCGTACAGCCCATTTGACGTAAAGCTGATTACAATGAGTGCGATCCCTTCTCTCCAAAATGTAGGCTCTGTCGAGAAGCGCGGAAGTCCGTCATGCTCCGTTACCTGGACTTGCTCCACCTTGCGATGATTCGGAAATGGCAAGGTCCACAGCATCAAGACATTCACAAGATAGATCAGAGCAGGAACAAAAAATGCCATTCCATAAAACAAATCATGCTCTGCTAAAAAGAAAATCGCCAGTGGCAAAATGGTTGCCCCAATCGAGATAAAGGCCTTCACCATCACATTCGCAGATCCCGAGTTTTGCGGAAAAGCCTCCATTAATGCAGGATACGTTCCTGCATCCATTGCCGAATTTGCGACCCCTGCCAAAATCGCAAACGCAAACGCGATTTGATAATTTGGAGACAACGGAATTCCGATCAGGAACACTGCCATCAGCACACCCGAAACCAAAATGACCGGCTTCCGCCCAAAACGATCTGACAGCACGCCCGATAGACCATACGTAAGCACCCTGCCAATGCCAAGCGCCGAAATCATATAACTAATTCCTGCACTATTGGTATCTAACTGTTTGATTAAAAATGGCATATTGGAAGCCAAAATTATATTGACCATCCCTAATAAAAAGTAATTAATATATAGACTAGAAGCCGTTCTCACATACGGATTCCTCATCCTGACACACCCCTCAACACCATCGCAATGAAGTGATCGCTTATAAGATCTCATATGTGAGAAAGAACAGCTTTGCAGCCTTCACGTTCATACATCTCATCATGTCATGCAGCTCACCGCTTACATGCCCTTCATGTATCAAGCATTTCTTCAATTTTTCACTGCTCTTATTTTATATGAATGTGAAAGGTAATGATAGTGAATTGCTTAAATTTGAGGGAAATCATCGATCAAGCGTATGACTCCATCGTTAGAAAAAAAGAGTGGCTAATTCCACTCCCTAAAAGATGTGTCAACTCTATTCATCGTTAATTATTATAACCCCCAAATACTTAGCTCATAAAAATATTCCGTTCGCTCTATGCATAATCCAAAATGAAAATCCTCTGCGGCTAAAATAAAATCACCATATCCAGTTGAAAATTTGGTCTGCTCAAGAAGCTGATTTAAATGACTAAACACTTCATCCACATTCACTAAAAGGGCTTCAATTTCATGATCTCGAAAAAATAGCAATCTGCCTTGTGTAGGTGTTATTTTTACCTTTTTAACCATTTCCTTCAACATTTGTTCAGACTTCTCAATATGCTCTCGGTAGTGGTTTCCATGTATTTGAACTTTCTCTTCTCTTGATTGAAGGAAAGCAAAAACCTTTTGACAAAACAATTGATTTTCTTCGATATCTAAAAATGCATTTTCTGGAAGTGTCATATAGCTTAACTCGTTTATTAAATGCTTTCTTCTGCTTTTTCTTTTTAAGGTTTCGATTTTGGAGTTTCTGTTGTTATTCATAGAGATCACCATTTTAGGGTTACCTTACTTTTTGTATTCAAACATCTTAAGATCTCTAATTAAACAAAAGCACTTGTAGCCTAAAGGACTAATCAAGTGCCTGAATCATTATTCTAATCGTCAATATGATATTTAATCTTCGGATATTTCTGGTATTTTCTCTTTCCAAATTAACAACAGCCTTATGAATTCTTTTGTTTCAATTTTATTTTCATGAGGTTCTTCAATTCTATAATGATGTTCAACGATTGTCTCTTCTCTTTTGATACTTGCACTGGTAGCATTCAATGTAATTTCAAAGTTTTCATAAACTCCATCTATAACATTTTGAATATATCCTATATACTCATCCACTTCTTCTGTTGAAATATCTTGGATAAAATCTGAGAAAATACTTATTTCTTCTGGGAGTATTATTGCTAAGTCAGTCACCAAATTGATCTTCCTTAAATTCATATGAAGGGTTTATAGTGACTAATTTATACAGTCCAACTTGTCATCTGTTTCAAAGCCACAAAAATTAATCTTCATTTATTTGCTCATCCACTTCTTCTAGATACCTTTCTGTATCTAAATAAGATTCAATAAGATTATCTAAAAATTCAACACTAACCTCTCGACTATCTTCATAAATATGCATTTTAGCTCCAGCTTTTTCTAGTAAACTTATAATGTTTTTCATCTCTTTCAATTCATCAATATCTAATAAATTATATGATAAAATAAAATCATTTTTATTTATTGCTTCTTTTATTTCAGAAATACTTTTATCTGTATGTTTTCTTAGAATCGAGATATATTTGATTTGATCATCATCTTTCTCTATTCGCATTTTCATTTTAGGCATTTAGTTTCTCCTCCATAGATTAGAAATCGTCAATAGGTTTAATTCTTTCTCCAGGTAGACTATTCTTCCAATTACCTCCATGCCAACCATTAAAATGTTCATTTGGTGTAGCTGGATATATAATTTCGCCTTTGTTCGCTAAATGTGGATATTGTGATGCACTGTAAGAATGGTGACCTTGCACAGTTTTTCCATCTACTTTAGGCTTCTTACCATTTAGAATATCATTTAATTGCTGCTTATCCCAGTTTCTGGTTGGATCCTCTTTATTCAAAATCCTTTGACGTTCCTGATACCAAAACTCATTCACACCAGTGTTTCTATGTTTGGCAAACTTTTTATTCCATTTATAATTTTCATATTCTAATTTCGTAATCGTCCTATTCTCAAATTTGTCTTTCAGCTCTTTCATCTTCTTAGTGCTTAACTGCTTTCTTTGTATAGGGTGCTTCCTTAAATCTAATCCTTTGGTTCTTTCTGCTATTATTTTCTCAGCAACTTTTTGTTCTCCGATCCTCAGACTACCATTGATGCTCTTTTTACTAAACGGCAAAAGCATTCCAAGTGCCGCATTCATACTCGCTTCCTGCTGTTCTTTTGAGATCTTATTCCCAAACATATCACGCCCCGTAATCGCTTCGCTGAAGCCGTTTGTGGCGGTGAGGCCATATAAGCCTTTTTGAGATGTTTTTAAGGCGTCAAAGGATTTTTGCGAAGTCTTGTAGATGTCGACTGCTCTGACTGCGGCTGAGGTGGCTTGAGTTGTTTTATAAACAGCTTTTCCGCCTTTGAAAATGCGACCTGCCCAGCCGACGATAGGGATGTAGCCTGCCGCTGCCATGCCGCCTGCGGCGACGCGCTGTCCTGCGGTAAGTTCTTCACCTGTGATCGGGTCAACACCTGTAGCTGCACGTTTTGCATCGTTCACGCCAGTCAGTTCATTCACGATATTCCCGCCGTAATCAAGTGCTTTTTCATGCCAAGGACGGTTGGCGAGGGCTTCTTGTTCTTTCGCAATCTTCCTAGCTTCCTGTTGTTCTTTTTTAATGTTGAGATATTCGGAAGTTTGCTTCTCAATATCGCTTTTTGCCTTGTAGATTTCGCTATTTTGATACGCTTTCTTGTCAAAATTCATCGGAGAAATTGCTTTTCCGTCATTTGTCGCATTGATCATTTCAGCGTACAATGCCATTGTAGCTTGCTGCTCCGTTTCTGACAAAGCATATTCATCTTTTAAATTTTGATCAAGCTCTCTTAGGTCTTTCACTGTCTTTTTTCGCTCGTCTTCCGTATCTGCAATTTTTTCATCAAAGGTTTGACTATCAAATACTTCTAGAGAAATGAGGTCGTCGATGTCTTGAAAAATCGTTTTAAGCGCCTTTTTTTGATCCTTCACAATGCTTTTGGCATTTTTGATGCCCATATGTACAGCGTTGTCTAAAAAGTGTTCTTCTACAAAGGTGTCGCCGCCAAAGTTTGTATCATCTAGTGTCCCAGAAACACCTTCATGAAAGGCTTTTTGCTTATCAATGAAGCTGATAAACATATCTACATTTCCAGCCAGTTCTTTATAAAAGCTTTTAATGTTATCGGCACCTTTTCCAGTGAAATCATCACCAAGATTAGAAACACCTTGTAATGCTTTTTTTAAATCTACCAATTGTTCGCGGAGTTCCTGGTAGTGTTTTGCCCTTGCATCCATGGCACTTGTTAGTTCTTTTGCATCAAGTATTTTGCCCAGAAGAATTCACTCCTTCCATTATTGACCATAAAGTCTATTTTATCGTGTCCACCAAAACGGAAAAATAGGTTAATTGACATAAAAAACGGAATAGACTCTCTATTTAACGGGCTAAATAAAATAAGCTAAACAAAGCACTTTGCTCTGTCTAGCCATACATCCGTTTTATTTATAATCATTGACAGGTCCTTTATCCATCAATACCTCAATTTCATTAGAAGACTTCATTTTTAATTTAGGTCTCCGCTCAGAGTTTGGTTTGCTGTAAAGCTCAAGTGGGCGGATGATCACACCATCATTTGTATTTTGAAGTATACCTGGCACACAAGAATAAATACGATCATTGTCATTGGCATGTTTGGCATGAATCGTCACAGACGTTCCTTGGTGATTATCTATACTCATAGATACTCTATATCTATAAAAGGAACCTGTTCCGTTTGATTGGGCAGAATAAACAACCGGAACGACAGCAAGGATATCGTCATTTAACCGTAGTTTAATAACTTCTGTTTTCATTGATTCATGGTCTCTGCCGACATCTCCCATATGCTCAACAGCTCCGCTGCCGTAACTTTTGAGAGCAGGAATTCCTTTCGCACCAAACATAGCCACATCTACTTGCTTTCCTGACTTTGTGTAGACCAATGCATAAATATCATAATCGGTGCCGGACTCCCAGGATACTGTAGCTGTGATCTCAGGCGTTTTCTCGATTATGATCGGTTTATGACCTTTGTCTAGACTAATTTTACCCTGAACTTTCTCTAAACTGATAGGTGCAGAGACTTTCTCTTTAGCAGTTGTCTTCGTTTGAGCAGGGTCTTTAATTGGTTGTTTTTCAGGAGCCATTTGATGTGTAGAAATATCCTGTTCATCAGGTTCAACCTCCACACCATAAAGCTTGCATAGACCTTCCAGTCCAGAATCGAAACCACGCCAAATTGAGCGTGCTTTCGTGTCACCATTTCTTATATATAGCTCTACTACGACAATGCCCTTTTCATTTGTAAAGTTTACTGGTGTTAGATAAAACACCTCGTCACCTGTTCGAATTTCTGCTTGCAAATTCTTCACTTGAGAAAAGCCCGTTCCTTGATCTTCTGTTAATGTAATAGCCATCTTTGTGATTCCAGCAGGCACTTTGCTCATATCAAAATTCAATTGATGCCTTTTCAACTGACCTGATACCTCTGCTGGTAAAAGTGACGCTGCACCCGAAGCACTCTCTGGTTGATTGTAAAAAATAATGCCATGATCTCCTTCAACCTGATCTGAATCTGTTAAAAGAAACGCCGTTAAAGAAATATCAATTGCAGATGACACTTCATAGCTGATGGATACATGCCCCTTTGGAGAACTTAGTACGGTATTGGCTCCCATTTGCAGTGTTTGATTCATTTCAACAACTCCTATACTTTATCTACCATTTATCGTTTTTATAGATCAATTATACCAAATCATGTAATAGAACCTATTAATATCTTTATCTCTTTTCAACCTCTGCAATGATATGAGACAATGCTAACTAAAAACAAACACTCCCGAAAGGAAAATCAATGTGTATAAAAGAATCATTCCTGCAATTATGGTGATATTCGGCCTTTGGATTCTTCTTCAAATATCCTTGAACATCAAGATCTTTCACAATCCAATGAACTATTTTGTCGCCATTACTCTCTTTTTTCTTTGTATTCAGGCATTAATAAAATTTAGACAATAAAAATTCACTCAGGCACATACACTTTTTTCAAAGGTAATAAAGATCTTGTCTCAGTTGGCATATCCTCATACCAATGTACAATAAGATTGACGAGTTCTTCTAAGTCCAATAGATGAACTTCATTATGCTTCGCAACAGCTTTTGCATGAGAGGTAAATCCACCAGTAGAAACAAATAAACTATTTGCATTCATGGGGTTTGCTCCTAATAATTGCTGCACTTCTGGCGCACTGGCTGAATTTTTCCGATGCTTGACTTGTACTTTAATAATGGGCTTTTCAAATCCAAATGCATCTTTATAAGCTAATATATCTACACCGCCGTCAGGACCTTTTGGACTCACACGAACATTGTATGACATAGCTTGCAGTAAGCCCCCGACTAAGTCTTGCATCTGCCACGGATCCAGTTTATCCACCTTATCTGCAATCATCACAGTTGCTTTGCTGACTAAATCTTCAATAATTTCATCTTCTTCTGTTTCATCTTCGAATGCTGGTATAGAAGTAGGGTTTTTAAGTAGGTGTTCAATTTCTTTCCCCCAATCATCTACACGAAAAACAGTTGATATAGAACCGAGGCTGTTCTTAGCTGATTGGCTGAGAGAATCTCGTTTCACTGCGATTGGTTCCCAATTGACTTGAATATGATTTGGATACATTTTATCCCCTGCTGCTTCATCAAAAAAATGTGGAGCAGTCACCGTACCAACTCGATATTCACGGCTTTCTTTTATGTATGTAATAATTCGATCTCCCTTTTGAATTTCTCTACTAAACCTCCATACCTGACTAACCCAGCTTCTTCTCGTAAAAGGTTTGTTCTCGGCGTATATGACATCAGCTCGAGCATTCATCTCTTGCTTTGTTTGATATTGTTTTGGATTACCTAATTTAGGCCACCCGATTGATGCTAATCCTTTCTCTTCCCAAATCGGAATTAAATCATTCTGGTCGCCTGCACGCACCATCCACCATTTTGTCATTTACGATCTCTCCCATTCCAATCTTCTTCTTTCTTACTAAATTATAAGACTTATATCTAGTGAACAAAAGGATATACAAACCAATTTTCCCGAAAGAACGTAAAAACCCGAACAAGCACATACTTCGCTCATCCGGGCTTCTCTTTTCCTTTGTTACATTTCTTCACCGTTCGTGGCAATGACGTTTTGGTACCAAGTAAAAGAATCTTTTTTGAGTCTCTTCATCGAGCCGTTGCCTTCGTTGTCGCGGTCAACGTAGATCATGCCGTAGCGTTTTTTCATTTCACCTGTTGTGAATGACACGATGTCAATGATCCCCCAAGGTGTGTAGCCAATAAGGTCAACACCGTCGTATTCGATGGCTTTTTTCAGTGCTTCGATATGAGAAGCGAGATATTGAATTCGTTCTGGGTCATGAATGGAACCGTCTTCCTCCACTTGATCTATAGCACCAAACCCATTTTCAACGATGAAGAGCGGGATTTGATAACGATCGTAAAAACGATTCAACGTATATCTTAAGCCAGTCGGGTCAATGGACCAGCCCCAGTCACTTGATTTGATATAAGGATTGTCTACACCATGCGGAAGGGCTCCGTTGACAATGTCTCCGTCGTTATCAGACACTGCATCACTTTTAACTGTTGTCGACATGTAGTAGCTAAAGCCAAGATAATCTACTTTGCCTTTTCTTAAGCTTTCTTCATCGCCTTCTTCAAACGGAATATGATAGCCCTCGCGTTCGAATTCTTTCAGTGCATAGCTCGGATAGTAGCCCCGAACTTGTACATCTGGGAAGAAATAGCGTTGTCTCATATATTCTTCAGCAAGCATGACATCCTCTGGATTTGAGGAATATGGATAGATTGGTACGTGAGAAACCATTGCTCCAATTTGAAAAGCAGGATTGATTTCTTTGCCTTTTGCTACTGCCCACGCACTTGCAAGTAATTCATGATGTCCTGCTTGATACATGATTTCTTTGGCATTTTCGCCTTCTTTGACTGATACCCCTGAATTTGTCCAAAGGAACAGTGGGTTGTTGACATCCATTTTGTTATTGATTTCATTAAATGTCATCCAGTATGTGACTTTGTCCTTGTATCGATTGAAGCACACTTCTGCGAATTTCGCGAAATACTCAGCGACTTTTCGGCTTCGGAACCCGCCGTATTCTCTTGCCAAATGAAGCGGCATCTCAAAGTGAGACAGTGTAATCACAGGCTCGATGCCATGCTTGAGCAGTTCATCAAATACATCATCATAGAATTGTAAACCAGCTTCATTCGGTTCAGCTTCATCTCCCTTTGGGAAAATTCGGCTCCAGCCGATGGATGTACGCAGGCATTTCAAACCCATTTCGGCAAACATCGCGATATCTTCCTTGTAACGATGGTAGAAATCGATCGCTTCATGGTTCGGATAAAATTTGTTGTCTTCTATCGTCTCAGTAATTTGTCTCGGTACTCCGTGAGCACCAGCTGTCATTACATCCACAACACTTGGGCCTTTTCCTCCTTCATTCCATCCACCTTCGAATTGATGTGCAGCTAATGCTCCGCCCCATAGAAAACCTTTTGGTAATGTCATTATTTATTCCTCCTATTTTACAATTGTAATCATGACGTCCGTTGGCTGACATGTCGATTGTGCTTCTACCATCACATCTTCATACGCTTGTGTATTGGTGATGATGACTGGTGTGACTGTTTTTAATCCTTTGCTTTCAATGGCTTCTTGATCAAATGTCATCAACAAGTCACCCTTTTTCACCTTGTCGCCTTCTTGAATTTTGAGTGTAAATGCTGAGCCATCTAGAGAAACCGTATCAATTCCTACGTGAACAAGTAACTCCACACCAAATTCTGAACGAAGTCCAATGGCATGCTTTGTTGGTGCAAGCATGACAACACTGCCGTCAAACGGTGCATACAGCTTACTGTCTGTCGGTTCAATGGCAAAGCCTTTGCCCATCGCCCCGGAGCTAAATACGGCATCCGGTACTTCAGATAATGTGAGCACTTTTCCTGCAAGTGGTGCAGTGATTGTTTCTTCATTGTTCATCGAAGCATTCTTTTTTTCTTTATCTTGATCTTTGACAGTTGTTGTTCCGGCTGTCTGCTCCACTGTATCTTCCCCATAACCAAACATTTGAATGAGCACAACTGGTAAGATCAGCGCAATTGCGACACCAATTAAGATACCGATGATCGATGTTGGGTAATCTGCACTAATTCCGTTCACAATTGTCAGCGGACCAGGCAAACCTGCATACGCAAAGTAATAAGGTGTGAAGAAGCTGGCAACGATAGCACCGGCTGCTCCAGAAATACATCCGAAAATAAACGGCTTTTTAAAACGTAAGGTAACACCGTAAATCGCAGGCTCCGTAATTCCGAAGAGTCCCGTGATTCCGGCTGAGACTCCGACTTTCCGAGTTTCGCGGTTTCTTGCTTTTAAAATAACTCCTAACACTGCGCCGACCTGAGCGATAAAAGCGATGGTTTGATATGCCTGGAAGGAGTCACGTCCATATTGTTCAAAGTTGGCGAGCACCATTGGCGTAATGCCCCAGTGAACGCCGAATATGACAAGTACTTGCCAGAATCCACCGATAATGGCGCCTGCTAAAGCCGGTACATTTTCTGCTAAGATATTGTATCCGTTTGCAATCCCATTTGCACCTGCTGTTGAAAGAGGACCAATTAATAGAATGGTTAACGGAACCATAACGACCATACAGATAAATGGTACAAATAACGGTTTTACTACCTCGTGAATCCGTTTATTTAAAAATCTCTCTACATATGAAAGAATCCATACCAAGAACAGCGGAGGCAAAACAGATGACGTATAAACAGTTTCAGATAACGCAATGCCTAAAAAGGTAACGCCTTCACCTGAAGCCACACGCCCAGCAATTTCTGTCCAAGCTGGACTGACAAGCGCTGCTGTACACGCTACTGCGATATACATATTCGTTTTAAAATGCTTAGCTGCTGTGATGGCAATAAAGATTGGCAAAAATGTAAACGGTGCCCATGAAATGAAACTAAAGACTTCATATGTTCCCGTTTTCGAAAAGCTTGGAAATAACAAATTAATGAGGATAAGTGCACCTTGTAAAATACCAGCTGCAGCCAAAATATACACAAAAGGCGCAAACACAGCGGACATGGTCGCAATGACACGGTTCAGTACCGTTCCCTTGTTTTCATTAGGCTGGTCATCATCCGACGATTGGAGCTGAACAAGGTTGGAAAATGCTCGTATACTTCACCAACATGCTGGCCGATGACGACCTGAAATTGACCACCGTTTTCCACCACGGTAATAACACCAGGCATGGCGTTGACTGCTTCCTTGGCCTTTGGATTCGAACGTTTCAGTACCAAACGCAGACGCGTGGCGCATCTTGCGGCACTCACCACATTTTCTTCTCCGCCAACTGCCTCTAAGATGTCTTCTGCAAGCTTTTGATAATCCCTCACTTTTGACATATAACCCCCCCTTTATCACTACTAGTATATGTATATTATAATTATACCGGTACAATATATCAATACATATATAATTTTGATTAGCATATCAAAGGAAAATCGGTATGTGCTATAATACAAAGACAATAAATCGTGAAAACAAAGAGGAATGGCTATGTTAAAGTATCAACAAATTGCGAGCGATATTGAAAAATATATTGTCACCCATGAGCTGCAGCAAGGGGACAAGCTTCCTGTACTCGAAACCCTCATGAGCCAATTTGCTGTGAGCAAAAGCACCATTATCAAATCATTAGACTTACTCGAAAGAAAAGGAATTATCTATCAAGTGAGGGGCAGCGGCATCTTTGTTCGAAGACACAGGCGCAAAGGCTACATCAGCCTTTTATCCAACCAAGGGTTTAAAAAAGATTTAGAGGAATTTCAACTGACTTCAGAGGTTTTAATGCTAGACACCATCAAACCGTCCGAAGAAGCTGCGCTTAATTTGAATATTGAAGAAGATGAGGATGTTTTTTACCTCAAACGCATCCGTTACATCAATGGACAAACCTTATGTCTAGAAGAATCCTATTACCGAAAAACCATCATTCCCTATCTCAACACAGAAATTGCTGCCGATTCTGTTTTTAAATTTATCAGTGAAGGCCTTGGACTCAAGGTCGGCTTTTCCGATATGTACTTACAAGTAGGAAAACTGAATGAAACCGAAGCAAAGCACCTCGGCCTTAAACAAGATGATCCCGCTCTCCGCGTCGAGACCGTCTTTCATCTCACAAACGGCCAGCCCTTCGACTTCTCGAAAATCACTTATAACTACATGCAGTCCCAATTTTTTATTCAGGCGAATAATTATTATGGGTGATGGATGGAAAAAGCTTACTGGGACAATCAGGAAGCTTTTTTGTCGTATGAAGAAATGTCGCATGATGAATGTTTTGCCGAATATGAGGCATCACCCGCTCACCTCATCAGTTAATGAAAGACCGTTTCGATTCCGCCGCAGCAATACAATCCCTAATTCGGATACGAGCTTCACAATGTTATGACTCACGCCAGACTGTGTCAGCCCAAGTTTCTCCTCGGCTTTTAAAACTGCCGGATTCGACGACTGTTAGAAATATTTTGTATTGGAATGTGATCAGTTTGCTCACCTCGTATGTTCCATATTATAACTCGGAAAATATACTGCTAGATATTTTTTGGATTTTAGTGGCTTTCCACTATTGAAATTAAATCAATAACTGTTGAACCATTTCGAGCTGCTCTTTAATGAAAAATAACTCATCATGTCAGGAATTCAATATTCACCTATAACCACTGAGATATTTTGCTAAATTTATGATACGATAATAGGCAAAAAGACTACAGGGGCTAGCTATATGAGTGAACTTTTTATTGAAAAACGCGATTTTAAAACAGATCAAATTCTTTCTTTACGAACAACGGTATTCCATAATCAACCCATTGTCTACATCCTATATGATGAAAAGAAAAAACCCTCTGCTTATATTGGTCAGTCAGTCCAAGCCAGCAGACGTTTGAAAGATCATTTGAAAGACCCAAAAAAGAACAAATTAAATAAAACAATTTTAATTGGACATGAACGCTTTCACCAATCCGCCTCTTACAATATTGAGACAAATCTCATAAACTACTTTATTGCAGAAAATCGTTTTCAATTAAAAAATGTTAGTCAGACACGATCAAGGGAAATGCACCATTATTATCAGAAAGACTTTTACAATGAAGATGTCTTTGAAGAGGTGTGGAAACAGCTTCAACAAGAAAAAATCGTCACTAACTCAATTGAAACATTAAGAAATAGAGACATTTATAAGCTTTCTCCTTATAAGGAATTGTCATCCCAACAAGTAGAAATTAAGAATGAAATTTTGTCTTTTTGTAAAGAGCATATCAAACAGACAGGGCATCATGTTATTTCGATAGAGGGTGATGCAGGAACTGGGAAAAGTGTTTTACTGAGTTCCCTCTTTAATACAATTCAAGATTTATCAAATGATATGGAATCTGTCTTAAACAAAAAGAACAATTTTTTACTTGTAAATCATGCAGAAATGCTTAAAACATATCAAAACATCGCCAAGAGTCTGCCAAATCTGAAGAAGAAACAAATCATGAGACCAACCTCGTTTATCAATCAGATGACAAACTCAGGTGAAATGGCTGACATCGTGTTAATTGATGAAGCGCACCTTTTATTAACAAAAGATGATAAGTACAATAACTTCCATTATCAAAACCAACTAGAGGAGATTATCAAACGAAGTAAAATGACCATTGTCATTTTTGATCCAAAGCAGGTACTCAAAATTAAAAGCTACTGGAATGAAAAATTACTTGAGGAAATTACAAACAGATATCATGCGAAGACTGTGAAACTCACAGAACAGATGCGTATGCATGCTGATACTGATACGTTGAAATGGATTGACCAATTTGTCTCAAAGCAATTATTACATCCACCTAAAGTAAAACAAGCTTCATTCGAGCTTAAAATTTTTGAGGATCCTAATCAATTTAAAACGGCAATTCAAGAAAAGGATGATGAAGTCGGCTTATCCCGCATTGTATCTACATTTGACTTTTTACATAAAAAAGATGGAGCTGCCTATATCGTAGATGAAGGCGGTATCAATATGCCATGGAATTTTACAAATGATAAATGGACATGGGCTGAACATGCAGATTCAATTAGAGAAGTGGGCTCAATCTATACGGTTCAAGGATTTGATTTAAATTATGTCGGCGTCATACTTGGCCCTTCTATCAGCTATGATGAAGAAAAGAATGAACTTCTAATAGATACGTCAAATTATAAAGATACAGGTGCATTCACATCAAGAAGTGACATGACTTCAGAGGAAATTAAACAGGCAAAAGAAAAGATTATACTAAACTCGATTAACGTTCTGATGAAGCGAGGCATTCATGGACTTTATATTTATGCAACAGATGGAAAATTGAGAAGGAAATTACAAGAGTTAAAAGAGGGAGGCAAATATGACTGAGATTAAAGATTTAATACATTCGATTAACCAATTTCGAGATGATCGAAACTGGAGACAATATCATAATCCAAAAGACTTGGCCATCTCAATTTCGATAGAAGCAGCTGAACTGCTTGAAGACTTCCAATGGAAAAGTAATGAAGAAGCTCTTGAGGCGAACGAAGAAAACATCAGAGAGGAAATAGCCGATATCTTAATATATTCACTAATGCTTTGCTCAGACCTTCATCTAAATGTGAAAGAAATAATTGAAGAAAAATTAATAAAAAATGGAGAGAAGTACCCCATTGAAAAGTAAAGAAACATGATTCGTTCTACTTATTAATGAAGAAGAGTAATGTCCTACCACTCTTCTTCATTTCATTATACTTTAAGAACATATTTGTCTAATTCGTCGTTGCCGACGACGAAGACCTAGACGCTGCTTCATCAGCCTTCACACAATCAATCGCAACAACCAACGCAATCATTACAGGCTCCATCTCTTCTTTCAAAATATCAACCTTATAGCTGTCACCCCAAGTAAACCATTCCTTCTTCACCTGACCGATCACTTCGCCGCTTTGCAGCACTTGGAAATTCATATCCCACCAGTTGCCTTGTACTTCTACACCAGCAGCATCAATTGAATATTTTGCTTTAAAGAACGTAAACTCTTTTTTGATCGTCAATACCTCTTGCCCACCAACTTCTACTAAAAACTTCGGTAAAAAGCTAAACATTTTCTTCGTAATGACCGCGATTTCATCTCGCTCTGAATTCAGAATGGTGAACGTCTTCGGCATCTTCATAAAGCTGCCCTCAACCACATACACATCGTTCTCCTGCTGATCCTTTACCGTAAACCTGCCGCTCAGACTAAATACTTTCTGCTTCATGTAAAGCTGTTTCATATGTACCTCCCTCTACTAAATGACAACTTCATTAAAGTTTATCATACAGAAAAAGGCCCAGATAACCCAGCTGTAAATTTCTTCACCAAAAACTGTATCAAACTAAGCGTTTTCCCCATTCATTTTCTTTTTAAAAGCAAAAATGGCGATAGCTACAATAACACCTGTATATCCAATCACCCACCAAAGATGCAGTAAAATTGATGCATAGTCTCCAGAAAGTGCAGCTCTGCTAGCGTCTACTGCGTGAGCAAATGGTAGTGCGTACGCAATATCTTTGAACCAGCCTCCAACTAAATTCAAATCGAACCATGTACCACTTAACCATGCGCTCATATTCGTTAGTAGCGCTCCACAAATACCACCAACCTGCTTGTCGTTAAATATACTCCCCACTAAGAGCCCTATGCCGATAAATAGTAAAGATGTTGGCAAAAGGACAAGAATGGATAACAAAACATTGGAATTAAAAGGTAATCCTAAGAAAAGTGCTGCGATAAAGCTAATGATAACTTGAACAATTGCTATCGGTATGAGTGGGACAATATACCCTACAATGTAGTCTGAGGCAGAAAGAGGTGTAGTAAACAATCGCATCAAAAAAGATGTACTTCGATCTTTAGCTATTAACATTCCAGAGAATAGTGAGATAAAAGAAAGCCCGAAGACGGCTATGCCAGGAATTAGTTTATCAATGACAAATAAATCAGTTGGAACATTCGCTTGAATAGCATGAAGCAAAAATAAGATAACTAACGGGAAGCCTATACCAAATGCTAAGTTTAAAGGATCTCTCAAAATCTCTTTACGATTACGTGCAGCAAAGGCTAGTGACTTCATCTGGTGGCCTCCTCATTGGTAGCTAATGAAATAAAGGCATCCTCAAGTGATTTGGTGTTGGTACTTTCCATCAATTCAGCTACTGTTCCAACTGCCTTTAATTTTCCTTTCGCCATCGTCCCTATTCGATCCGAAAGGGCTGCTGCTTCCTCCATATAATGTGTCGTGAGAATGATGGTCATGCTCCCCTTTAATTTCTCAATAGTACTCCATAGCTCACGCCTTGCGATGACATCGAGACCGAGAGTAGGTTCATCAAGAAAAAGGATTTTGGGGTCTGTAATGAGTGCCATTGCAATACTAAGTCTTCTTTGCATTCCTCCAGATAAGGTTTTAGCCTTCATTTTAGATACCTCAGTCAAACTAAACGTATGAAGCATTTCCTCCACTTTTATATCCACCGTTTTCTTGTGGAACCCGTATATTTGAGCGATTAATTCAAGATTCTCTTTTACGGATAAATTAGGAGCTACTGCCGTTTCCTGTGGTGAAACATTAATCTGTTCTTTTACTGCGTAGGGATTAGAAACAATACTGTTACCAAGGATCGTTGCATCACCGGTAGTAGGGATGCTAAGACAGGTCAACATCTTGATCGTTGTCGTTTTACCTGCACCATTCACTCCAAGTAAAGTAAAAAGCTCGCCTTGTTCAATTGAAAGATTAAGAGAATCGACTGCAATCTTTTCTTCGAATTTCTTAGTTAGATTCTTTGTTTGAATAGCAATCATTCCTCATCCTCCTGATCTTCCTGTGCCTTATATATATCGTCAGCAAACTGCAGGAAGGCCTCATTTTTTACAATGGCGATTCCTTGAGCTTCATCACCCAAAATCAACAGGCTGTCTCCAGGACTGATGCTGAATATCTCCCTCGCTTTTTTAGGAATGACAATTTGCCCGCGTTCACCAACCTTTACAAGTCCAAATATGTGTTTTCCTTTTGGTTTCACCCCTGCCTCTTCTGTACCATCCACATTATTCACGAGATCATCCAAAGCAACGCCGTATATTTCAGCCAAAGCCTTACAATTGTTGATATCCGGCACAGTTTCTCCCGATTCCCATTTCGCAACAGCTTGCCTTGAAACACCAATTTTCTCAGCCACTTCTTCTTGTGTAAACCTGTGTATTTTTCGCATTTTTTTCAAATTCATATTGATCATGTTTTTCACACCCTTCAATATCATTATATAAGACTTATTCCGATCATCTACCAACTGAACATGACATCAGAAGTTATCTTCAATTTACATTTGGTTAAATGCCTAAGTTTAACCCAAAAAAGCCACCTCGAAATTAAGTGGAGGGGACTTTTTTGGTGTGTAATCGAATAAAGGAACTGAGATTCATATGTTTAATCACATATACTAATTTTTTCTTCTGCTACAACACCTTTTGCTAAAGCTAATAAGGGAAGTAAGAATGGCTTGGAAAATAGGTATTCCCTCACGCAAAGCATCACTAGATAAGTATAGTAATGTTATCAGTGAATAAAAGGAGGAACTATGAAAAATGTCTGTCACAGTTTGTGATGCAGAATATGTTGTAGGTTTACCATAGAAAATAAAAAAGTCTCGTTTGAGGGAAATCACTCAAATGAGACTTTTTTGTTTAGTTTCAGCAATTATTTAATAACCATTTACAAAGTAAGCAATGGTTTCTAATTCATCTGCTTTCAGTTCTCTGTTCACGTAATTTTGATATTCTATCGTGATTTTCTGCTGATCTCCACCACAAAGATCAGTGTATTTCGCAATCATCCTAAGCTTATCTGTTTCCTGACGAAACTCCTCCTTTGTCCACGGTCTTTGGTGTGAAGGAATATACGTATCGGCATCAAAAGCATCTAACTCATCTAAAAGACGCAATGTTTCCTTCATTGAATAATGGACTTTTTCGGCATACATTTTCGGATAAATACAATCACCAAGAAAAAGGATTTTCTCTTCTTTCACATACACGATGACTCTGAGTCAGCGGCATGATCGCCCCCAACAAGTTGCACGACACAAGTGACCCCGCCAAGATCGATCTCCATCCGACGGTCAAATGTCACATCCGGTAAAACCACCTGAATATCTCGATGATCCTGATATTCTTCCTTAATGGCCTTCGCGCAAAACTCAATCTCCGTTCCTTCCCTCACCCGCTCATCAATCGCCTCATCTGACCACGAAAACGGAAGAAGCTTCTCCATTTCACTTCTTGTCTTTGCAGAAGCAATTGAAATCGTATCAGGCATCGCAGGCAGACCAAAGATATGATCCCAATGCCAATGCGTGAGGACAACCATATCAAGAGTCAAGTTCTCATGTTTTAACGTTTCTTTGATAAAGTACTTGGCATGTTCTTTCGAGTTACCAGCATCAATCATTAATGTCTTGTTACTGCCCACAACCATACCTAGAATGGGGCGGTCGGTAAGCGATATAGGTGTGATGTACCAAAAATTCCGACCTATTTTTTTAATTGAGTGCATAGGTTGCTTCCTCCTTTCTATAATTATATTTTAAATCGAATCACGTTTTTTACCATCGTTCCGCTGTTTATGAAGCGGTTGTCCTTCAATATTATAAGTGCGGTTTACTAATTCGAATTCCATTACTCGAAGTAGCACGTGAAGCCAATATTGTTACAATGATCGCGATTGCAACACCCAAAGCCCCTACCCAAGTAATGGAAGATAGAGAAACTCTCTCTACAAAGATACCTCCAATAGCTGCACCTGCAGCCATCGCCAATTGCATCATTGACTGATTGAGACCTAATAGTATACCTGATGACTCTGGCTCCATTGTAGCTAGGTGATATTGTTGAGTCGGGCCAGAAGACCATGCAGCAAATGACCATAATATTAAAATAAGCAATACTCCAATATAAGAATGCGTAACTAGTGAGAGCAATATTAGCATGATGACATGTAATGTCATTCCGCTAATCAGAGTAAAATTCACACCCCATCGATCGGTACTAAATCCACCAAACTTTGACCCAACTAGACTAGCAATCCCGAATACGAGGAGAACTCCACTCAGCAATTTGTTGCTTACACCTGATATATTTAAAAGGTAAGGGGATAGGTAGGTATAGGCAATTGAATAACCACCAAGCCAGAAAAAGGTGATGGCTAATCCCAACACTACTTTTGGTTTTTTAAAAAGAGCGAGTTGTTGAATTAAAGGTACAGGTTTATCCCCTTGGATTTTTGGAATCGTAAGAGAAATTATAACCATTGCTAATAATCCGAGTAAAGCTATTCCTCCAAATACAGCTTTCCAACCGAAGAAATCACTAGTCATTCTGCCCAGTGGGACTCCAATTATCAATGATGCTGTAAATCCCATTACTACTGTAGCAATAGCGTTACCTTGCTTACCTTTTGGTGCGATTTTTTCAGCAATTGTTAATGCAGTAACGACGACCATCCCCGCCCCAAGAGCCATAATAATTCTTGAAACAATAAATAATTTATACCCAGGAAGGACGAATGCAAGAATATTACCTAGAATAAAAATGCTAAGTGAAAATAACATTAACTTGCGTTTATTCATTCCCGATGTTAAAGCCATTAATACTGGGGTGAAGATGGCATACACAAGAGAAAAAATGGTAATTAACTGGCCGGCTGCAGCTATCGTAATTCCTAATGATTCAGAAATATTATCCAAAATACCAGAGATTATATACTCTGATGTACCAACTAAAAAACTTACAATAGCTAAAATGTATACCTTTACAGTGTTTGACAATGTAGATCACTCCTTATATATAATGTATTTACATATCTAGAATTGTTAATATGTATGAACAAAAAAATATATTACGATAAGTCGATTTGTATTTAATAAATGAAACTGAATTCTGATGTATGAATTCAGTTCATTTATTAAATATTTTTTTCTAGAATCTTAGCAATTTTTTTTATGGCATTTTCATCTCTTTTATAATACGTGTATTTACCTATACGCTCTGTCGTAATTAATCCAGCTCGCAGTAGAATTGAAAGGTATTGAGATGCTGTTGATTGCGTCATTTTCAATTTATCTGTTATTTGACTAACACATACCCCTGTAGTATTCATATCAATCCCTTCGTGGGGTGTAAAATGACGATCAGGTTCCTTTAGCCATTGTAAAATTTGCAGTCTTGATTCATTGGATAAGGCTTTGAAAACTTCTATTGGCTCCATACAAACCATTATATCGATAAATAACGATATGTCAACATGTATTGTTTGAGATCCCTTAAAACTTTCTATTTTCCTTCTTTCTCTCGGTGCCGCCTTTTGCTTTCCTGGCCAAGCTGGTATTTACTGCAGTAACCCTGGGCAGCGGCTTTGTCCGTGGGGAAGCCATCACTTTGTTTTTTATCGGTTAACATTAGGTAATGCCTTACACACGTTCATTGACTTACCTATATCATTCTCGCCGCTTTAGGCTTAATCGCGTTTTTTTTTGCGGGAGTGGAGCGAAAAAAAACCTATATCTTCTTTCCTATCGGCAATGGAGATGTTTGATAGGAAAGGATTAGAGTACTTTTTTGCTGCTCGTTTAGTCGGCTATCTATTCTCAGGACATCATGGGCTCTGGCCTTCTCAGATAAAATAAAACCCTAAGAGCAAGTTATATAATCTTCCCCAAAGGAGAAACCTCAAAAAATGTAAAAAAAAGCACTAAACAAAATTGATTGTTCGGAAAGGGGATTGCTTATTTTATCTTACCCTTCATTCCTTTTTATTTTCGTTTCTCTCGCCTTTAAATAATTAAGCAATACAAAACTCTTAAAAACAATCTCGATTAATTTAAACTAAAAGAACAACAAACTGTTATTGTTTAATCCAAATGAACTTATTTATTGATAATCAAATTTAAAAAATGAACTAGTATTTACTAGTGCACATTAATTCTATAATCTTTTTTTATTCTTTTAACTCAAAAGAACAAATTAACTCTTGCTTACTACCATTTGTATTAATCTCCGGCTACCTAATTAGAATATAAATAAAATTTAAAATAAACTTGAAGTACTATTATTGTCTTTTATGAACCAACCCCCTGATATCATAGAGCATAGCATTTCCTGGAACATCTTGAAATATAAAGCCGAATTTCTGTTGAGCCCATACAAGATAATTCCCTTTTTTCTGACCGCATTCAGGGCAAGTAATTGTAGAACTATTATGCGTTTCTTTATTCCAGCTACAAATAATAAAGTGTAATCCACATTCTAAACACTTTACTTTCTTTTGAGTGTAGGTTGCTGTAGTTTGAACTAATGTACTAATAAGCTGTTCACCTTCATCAGTGATTTCAATTAAATTTCCACTCGTATAAATTAGACCTTTAGAAAGTAGCTCAATAACAAAACTAGGGTATTGTGCTTTTCCATTGAATTTTGTAGTAATATGTTGTCCGCCAATTTCAATGATTAGTAAATCCTCACTTACTTTATTAAAACTTGCTGGTACTCCTTCGCATAGAATGGTAGACAGTAATTCTAATGCTTCACTACTCAGTGCATCCTCTTCATCTTTTTTATTGTTTTTTAACGTTTCGGCAAAGATAGATGCTATTAATTCAATTTCTTTTCTCTCTGTCGACCTAATTTTCGGAAGATCCCCTGTACTTACCAATTCATAAACATTATCTCTAATTTTTTTTAGCTCTTTTTCAGAAAAATTCTGAGTCATTTTTGATTTTGTATGAATACTAGAATGGCACTCAATACAAACAGGTATTAAGTTATCAAAATCATCTGTTCCTCCATCAGCCTTTTCACGGATATGATGCACCTGAACATGTAATGGTTTAAATACCCTACAAATACAACAAATTCTTGCACACTTAGCCAGCACTTCCGAACGCACTTCCAAAGTTAATGCCATTTTCAACTACTCCTCTAATAAATTCTTTTTCTTTCTAGTTAACTCCCGTAATCTATATATCTCGACATAAAGCTTTATTTTCCTGTTTACCATCACTTGTGATACGGCTCTCCGTGATGTATCTAAATGAGGGGTTTTTCTAAAGAAGAACTAAAAAGTCTAGCTGTAGATGCTAGACTTTTTTGGTTTAGGTATTATAAGTCATTTCTGATTTTTTCAATTATTTTCAACTAGATATACCATATGGTTGTTAGTTTTAAATTTTAATGAATACTTCTTAAGCCATCTCCTCATAGTAAGACTTACGTTAATAAGATAAATTCCCCATCATTTCAAATCACCTATGACATAACTTATGTCTTTCTTTAATTGTTCATATACCATTTTCCGTAGTTCGTCATCATCTCGAATATACCTACTAAGGGCCGAATTACTACTGCTAAAAAAAGGAAGGCTCCTTCTTCCCAATTTTGATAAGGCATCATTAATTTTTTTATAATCTTCTTTACCTTTTTTTGGATCATATTGGTCATTCCTATGTGGTATTTGAAGAATCGACGGTTTACTCTTACTAATATCGCTAACTGGCTCCCAGGTTATCTCAACACCACCTCCAAAATTCTCCTCCCTATAAAAGCTAATATTAAATCTTATTGGACCCATTGCGTAAAAGGGAAGGAATTCTTTTAAAGACGGAATGTAATTTTCTACTAAATATCTATATGAGTTCTGATAATGCTCATAGAAACAAGTAATCCGTTTACTTAGTTGCTTGTCGCTCCATAGTTCCCATGTTTTTGCAGTATTCTTTTTTAATTGTTCCCATCCAATATCAGATTTTGGTAACAGATATTCTTTGGGATTTATTTTTAACTTTTTTACTCTAAAGACTGCTAGCACCATTCTTGCAACGTCCTCAGCATTAAAATAACCATAGTTATTTAAAGTGTTTGAATACCCAATAATATCCTTTTTCATAAATAAACTTATTAAATCATCTATTGAATGTTTGTAAAGAGAAGGTCTCCTAGTATTATCGTCACTCAATAAAGAAAAACGTTCAAGAGGTAATTTCCTTATATTTGTTTCTATTTGCATAACGGCCATTTCTGGTGGCTCAATATCAAAAAGTGTTTTTTTATCCATGATATCAGCCAACTGTTTTTTTATGGAATAAAGTGCAACCTCTCTTGCAGAATCAATTCCCATATCGGTAGCTTGCAGATTTAGAAACCAATGATTGCCTTCATTAAAGGTCTTTATCGGTATACTGACATCATTTCCTTGTCGATCTTTAGTGTACATTCTTGGCCCGCCTGCATATTCTTTTAATATTACTTCGGGTACTTCTTTATTTGACTTTGGAGTAAGTAAAAACTTAAAGTCAATTGCTGGTGTTTTGAAATCCATACTCCCTTCGATTATTACTTTCAAAGGAACTTGAACTTCCTTCCTTTTTATCGAATACCAAGGATAGAAATATCTTTTAATTGATTTAAAGTGACTCTCAATTATTTCTAAATAACTATTTCGAACTTGTTCAAGATAGTTAAGTATATATTCATTAGACCAAGTTCCTTTTAGCTGATTATTAAAATCAAACCTTGCCTCTAAGCATCTTCTATATAGAAACAAATTGTTCTTCTCCAGATAATCGAAAAATATCTTTGGTCTGTTGTCTCTCTTTAACAATCCTGCTAAATATATGAACACTTCATAGTATCTGTCATTACTGCTATATTTCTTCGTAAACCTTATCAATTCATCGTCTGATACTTGAGAATTGTTTAGTGCAAAAAAATATTCATGAAATGATGGGTGAAAGAAAGTCAAATCACCATTATCTTCGATTATTAATCCGGTATCCAGTAGTTCTCTTTTAACTATTTCAACTTTATCTCTTTGAAAAAAAGTACAAACAGATTCTGAAAACTCTAATCTAGTAGGGAAATCTCTAAAAGTTCGCTTAGCATACTCAGATAATATTAATTCCTTGGTCGATACATCTATTTGAAAAGGATTAACTAAACCCTTTTGGTAATTTCTTTCCTCTATAAGGTATCTTATATAACTAGCATATAGTTGTGCCTTATTTTTTGGAAAAGTTGTTCCACCAGTTATTTTTAAAACTGAAACCGTCATAAAAAGAAATAATGGATTTTGTATAAGACTTCTTAAATTACCATCAACACTGTGCAATATTTGCCACCCTGGTAATTTAAGTTCCTTTTCAATATATTCCCGTATCATTTCATCATCTAATTCGTCAATTGTATATTCAGAGAAATGCGAATAGAATTGCTTATAATAGTTTTCCTTTCTACAAGTTACTAAAATATTTACATTCTTAATTTTAGATACCTTTATCAGCTCATCAACTAGCAAATCTGCTGATGATGTTACTTCATCAAGACCATCAACAAGTATTAAAAACCTACCGGTAATTAAATCTTGTTCCACTTGTTTTTCATCAATATTCGGTATTGCGTATCTTAACTCTTTTAGTATTCCCTCGACTATATTAGAAAAGGATCTTGTCCATTTTCTTGCCTTTAATATAATAGGTACTCTATTCTTTTCAATTAATGGATTCTCAATCATATCTTTCGCCAACATTGACAGTAGATATGTTTTACCCCCACCTGGCTCGGATAGTATAACAGCGGATTCATCTAATTTGAGTAATTCAATATATGATTCTAGCTTTTCACCTTGTTTGTTATCATTAGTAAACTTAAAAGTAAATCCCAAACCAATCGCATTATTAGACTGCCTATTCAATTTTCTTAAAATAGTATTTTCTAGATGTTGATCTAATTGACGTTGTAACATAGCTAGATAAGGTTCATAATATGGTTCATTTCTTTTTTCAATAATTTCTATACCAATACTACTGAAGTATTCTTTATATAAATACAAACTTACTGCTGATAGTCTACTTGTTTCTCCATCCTCCTCAACTTGTTTTAATAAGACAGCAACAGCGGTACTATTTATTATTAAAGGAGCACCAGATACTCCTCTGTAATCTTTAATATCATCATCCTTACTTAAATCAATATTCCAATCTGAATTCAATATACGATAATTCTCTGCATATTCTTCATTTTTGACCTGTAAATCAATAAAAGTCCCCCCATCCCTTCTAACAGGCGGGTATCCATATGTTTCACATTTCAAAGAGGTGTTGAACTTAAATTCAATACATTTTATCGGTTTAACACCTTCTACTACTTTCTTTAACTTCAATGCAATAATTTGTTGGTTTATACACTCTTCCTCAGGAATAATTGGTTCTACAGCAATTTCCTTCAACTGATTATTTACATTAAAGAATAACCTCACCGGCTTTTTCTCCTCGAAAAAGTCAATAAGAGCGTGCGTGGCAGTTATTGCAATATCATCTGAAATCAAAAAAGCAGTAGCCGTTTCCTCACCACAAACTAATTTCGGAATGGCTTGCTTTATTTCATCCTTCATACATATCCCCCTCACATTTCAATTATTGTTGCAGCAGTACCATTAGAAATGTGAACTCCGTAGTTATAGTGTTCTTTCCAATTTGCATTATTTAATATCTTTGAAGTGCTTGTTTCATAATTAAATACAAGTGTCTTCGGTCTATGTCTTTGATAATAAAGGAGCCTTGCCAGCGAATCAAAATCAGGATGTCCGTGTTTATCGCCATTAGTTGAAATCAAGAATAACTCAGAGTTTAGATTCTCTATAAGGTCTATTGTTATATTTCTTTTACTACCATGGTGAGGCAATTTAACCAAGTCGAAGTATTTCTCTTCTAATTTAGAAATATTATCGTAAATAATGTCAGGGTGAGCGTCTGCTAAAAATAGCAATCTTTTACCCTGATATTCAATGATAAACGAAATTGAGGACCCATTTACTACGGATTTATCAATTTCTTCTTTTGGATTTTGCAAAAAAAGCTTTTCTATACTTTTTTCTTCATAGTTAATTGCCCCTGATGAGATATTACTTTCTACAACCTTTTGTTCCTCTTGTTTAATCAAATAGAATTCATAGGCATCATCGAATATTCGCTCATTGCTTAATAAAAAGTTCATTTTTTGTTTCTTTAGCTCTCTTAACCATGTGTTGGATAATCGTTTTAGCTTATCTGTATTAGGTGATAATAAGGTAAGGTTGTATTGATCCTTTACAATAGGATTCTTGTTTTCGTAGTTCACTGCTTTGCCACCAAAAGATTTATTCCAAGGGTATCCACCTTCCAATATTAAAGCTGCTAACATAGAGCCCTGCTTTGCACTAATGTCCTCATCACGGATTCTACTTTGTCCTATTCGATGTCGTAAAAAGGAACTTCCCAATACTACTTCTCTATTTAAGATTGTTAATTCTTGCTTAGTAATTTCCTCAACTTTTTCTTTTTCAAATTGTAAGTGTTTGTAACTGTTATGCCATATTTCCTTAACCTCTATAAAAGGAGCTTTATTATTTTCTTCTAAAAATGCTAATGCACCTAAAATATGATCCTGGTCAATATGCGTTATCACCATTAAATCTATTGCTTCACCATTATTTGCAATTTTAATTAGTTCTTCTTTTAAAAAGTCTCTATATGTTTCCACATAACCACAATCTATTAGAATATGTTTCTTATTATCGAATCCAAGTGAAACTAAAAAACAGTCTCCATTTTTTGCAGGAAACATTTTCACAGTAATATTTGACATTTAAACCCCCTAATTAAATTATCAACTTTTCTCCCATTATCTTCTATTTTATCATAATACAAAACCAATTCTTATTCAGAAAAAAATTGAAAAAGAAAAATTGTTGTCTATAGGGACCTCATCCCAAATTTTAAGGAAACATGGGAACAGTTCTTCTACTTCCCCATTCATATCATAAAAAAGCTAGATCTCCTTCCCCCTGCTTCCTAGATAATAAGCTAGAGTTAGAAATAGACAAATAAGAACAATTTAACAACAAAAACAGGCTTTCAAGCAACAAAACACATACAGCACCTTTCCTGCTTGGATGGTGCTGTTACTTGTTGTACCAAAAATACCTCATTCACTTATGATAAGGCTCCCCCCGCACAATCCGAAACGCCCGATAAATCTGCTCCACCAGCACCAATCTCATCAACTGATGCGGGAACGTCATTTTCGAAAATGAAAGCTTCTCATTCGCACGCTGCATGACGGCGTCGCTTAATCCGAGCGATCCGCCTATGACAAAACACACCTTGCTTTTTCCGTATGTTGCCAGCTTATCTATTGTATCGGCTAATTCTTCGGAACTTTTCATCTTTCCTTCGATGGCGAGGGCGATGACGTGGGCGTCTGGGTTGATTTTGCTTAGGATGCGTTCGCCTTCTTTGTCCTTGATGATTTTCATGTCTTGATCACTGAGATTCTCGGGTGCTTTTTCGTCTGCGAGCTCAATGATCTCGATTTTTGCGTAAGCCTGTAATCGTTTTGTGTATTCGGCTATGCCTTGCTTTAAATATTTCTCTTTTAATTTTCCTACTGTGATAATTGATATATTCACAGGTCATCCCCACCTTAAGAACAAGTTATTCATATAAGTTATCAACAATTGTGGATAAAATTTGTGTATTTTGTGTCCGATCATTCGTTCCCCACTATATATATTGCAGGTTCATCGCACAATTCACAGGTTGTGGATAAGCTGTGTGTATGTTCGATTTTTCTGAATTCTGGCGGTGTTTCGTGATCATCTATGTACATGTCTAGTACGGTTTCTATATGTTCTGCACAAGCATAAAGTGATTTGTTCATAAGTTTCTAATTCCTCCAATATATTGTCTGGTTATTCACAAGTATTTCGCTCAATGTTCAATATAACCGATTTATTCACATGTTAATAGTCTTTTACCATTTTCCACACCTTTTATCCACAAACCAAATAAAAAAGCCTCCACTCCTGTGAAGGCTTCCTTCTATAGAAACGGATTATAAAATCTCGTTCCTCTAACAAATGTAATCACTAACGAAACAATCAGTACCGCACCAACAAATATGAACGCCACATAATCTGCTTTTTGAAAGTCTTTCGCCGTAAACCATGTGCGCTTTTTATGCTTTCCAAAACCGCGCAGCTCCATCGCATTACTGATGGTCTCAATCCGCTCTAGGCTAGAAAATATCAGCGGCATCACAATCGATAGCGCATTTTTGATCCGTTTCCCCAGTTTTTCATTCTTCGATAAATCAATGCCTCTTGCTTGTTGAGAAATTGCGATCGTTCGAAAATCACGCTGAATATCTGGAATGTAGCGTAGAGCAATCGCAACCGCATACGAAATCCGGTAGCTGACCCCGATTCGGCTGAGCGATGAGGCAAATTCACTTGGATTTGTTGTCACAATAAATAAAAGCGCTGCTGGCATGACGGTCACGTATTTCAGCGTAATGTTTAACTGATAGAAAAGCTGTTCAAGTGTGACGTTGTACCAGCCTGCAATGTGAAATAGTTCATGTTTTGCTCCGTAAATTGCAACACCTTGCTGCGGCGCAAAGATGTAAATGGCGATGTTGTTGATGACAAGGAAAATCGCCAGGACAATCACTACGAAAGAGATATCACGAAATTGTACGTTCGACAATTGAAAGAACACGATACTAGCAACTAGCATAAACACTAAAACACCTGTATCATACGTGAGCATCGCTGCGGATGACCAGAGGATAAAGCAAATGAGTTTGGTTGCCCCTGTCAGCCGGTGAATCGGCGACGGGCGATCGATATAGGACAGCATGTCTACAGCCATGTCATTCGTTCCTTTCTGTCAACCTCAATGAAGCGATCCACGAGTTCATTTGGATTTGGCCAGTCTGCTTTCAGCGCCAATTCATATAGCGATGTTTCCTTTAAGCTCGCCTTTTGAACAAGCAGCTGATCTGTCAGCACTTTGGCAGGTGTATCATCTGCGATTTTTTCTCCATCTGATATGACAATGGTTCTTGTTGTGTATTCGAGCATCAAATGCATGTCATGGGTGATCATCAAGATCGTGACACCCTGCTGATTTAATTGCTCTAAAAACGTCATCATCTCTGTGTAATGTCTAAAATCCTGTCCGGCGGTTGGCTCATCTAAAATGATGATTTCTGGCTCTAATACAAGAATTGATGCAATGGTGACGCGCTTTTTCTGTCCAAAGCTGAGGGCTGAAATCGGCCAGTTCCGAAATGGATATAAGCCGCACACTTTCAGGACCCGCTCCACCCGTTCCTTGATGTCTTCTTCCTTTACGCCTCTTAAAACGAGACCAAATGCGACTTCATCAAAAATCATTTGTTTAGAAATCATTTGATTGGGGTTTTGCATGACGACGCCGATTCGTTCGGAGCGCTGTTTGATGGTGTCTCCTGTGATGTCATCACCATTTAGATGAATGGTCCCTTTTGTTGGCTTTTCAAACGCGCAGAGCACCTTGGAAAGTGTCGTCTTGCCTGCGCCATTGGCTCCTGCGATGCTGATCATTTCTCCTTTTTTGACGGTAAAAGAGATGTTGCTCAGCGTGTTTGGTCTTGTCGGATAGTCAAAGCTCAGTTCACGTACTTCTAGTAAATCCTGCGCTGCATTTTGCTCGACTGATGGCTCAGACGCTTCCATCCACTGCTCGATTTTCATTTTTTCCTCATCATTTAAGGTAAGATGCTGTAAATTCGCGATCTGATCTCCTGCTTCAACCGGAATGCCTGCATATTTCATGGCTTTTACATATAAAGGCTCACGTAAATACGCCGCTTCTAATACATTTGAGGCGAGCAATTCATCTGGTGTCATATCTGCTGCAATCGTGCCGTCATTGACGACGATGATGCGATCCACCTGGCGGAAGAGGACGTCCTCTAATCGGTGCTCAACCATCACGACGGTTTTTTTCGTTTGTTTTTGCAGTCGATCAATGAGATCGATCACTTCTTTGCCTGTAGCGGGATCAAGGCTTGCGAGTGGTTCGTCAAACAGCAAAATGTCGACTTCGTTCACAAGTACGCCTGCGATGGCGACACGTTGTTTTTGACCACCTGACAGCTCATATACGGATGATGCCAGCTTGCCATCTACCTCTGTTAATTTTGCCGCTTCTTCGACACGTGTTTTCATTTCTTCGCGTGTGACTTGGTCATTTTCAAGTGTAAACGCGATGTCTTCTCCAACGGTCAGCCCGATAAATTGTCCGTCAGGGTCCTGCAGCACCGTTCCGACGAGCTGTGAGAGGGAGAAAATGTTCTCTTTCTCTGCATTCTTCCCTCCGATGTGAAGACTTCCTTCCATAGAACCTTTATAAGACGCAGGAACTAGCCCATTGATGCAATGGGCTAGTGTGCTTTTTCCCGATCCAGACGGGCCTGCGATGAGGACTTTTTCGCCTTCATAGATGGTCAGGTTAATATCTTTCAATGTCGGTTCTGCCTGACTGCGATATTGGAATCCGAAATGTTCGAATTGAATCATCGGTTTCTTCATTTATGTGTTCCACCTTGCTTCATGATGTTTCTTTCGATAGACTGCCGCTTTTGCTTCTCGTTTTCGCATAAGCCGCAATGATGATGGTTCCTAGTACACCGACTGTGATGATGTTTGAGATTCCTGCGGTAAAGCCTTGGAAAAATACCTTTTTTGCTGGCTCAGCATAAATTGCTATGTCGAGTAATGGTGCAATAACAAACCAGCCAAGTGCCTGCACGCTTATTTGCACTACATTGAAGAGCGTGATTTTTTTCCAGCCAAAGTCACCCTCTTCTACTTTTAAACGGTTTGAAATGAAGCCGATCATTAAACCTACAAAACCCGAAACGATAATCCAGCTCCACCAAGGGCCGAATGTGGTGGCATCTTTAATAAGATGACCAATAAACCCAATCAGTGCGCCTGCAACAGGACCAAATAGCACGGCCATTAATGCAAGGAATGCATACGATGTTTCAATTTGTGTATTCGGAATCCCAGTTGGAATGGAGACGAAGCGTCCTAAAATGACAAAGACGGCTGCGCCAATTCCGATGGCAACGACAGTTTTCGTTGAAAGTTGTTTACCTGCCATGATGTATCCTCCTCTTATTCGTATATAATGCGCGGAGCTTTGCGAATCGAAAGGCGCCAGCCTGTGCCTGTACCGATGTTATAAGCCTTTGCAAATGACCCTTGATTGATCGCCACGCCTAAATGATCGAGTGAATTGACATATACGAGTGGTTCGCCTACCTTTAAATCGGCAAAAGATCGTCCATAGGTCATGATATTTTTATACACATTTTTTGGCCCGTTGGCAATGGTAACTTCTATTGCATCCCCATAATTGATTGAAAGCTGCTCAAATAGCGTATGATGAATGTTTGTCCAGAGGTTTCCGAATCTCACGTCTAAAATATCAATCGTCCCTGTGATGACTTCTTCTTTCGCATAAGCCTGTACGACTGGAAGGTGAATAATATCATCAATATCCGCCTTTGGCCCAACCTCTTCAAAAGAAATCACACCTGAAGCGATTCTCGCCCCTGTATACGCGTAAATGTCTCTCCCGTGGAATGTATGTGATTTTCCCGACTTCGGCAGCCGGTTAATGGTTTCATCTAAATAACGGGCTTCTACAATGCCTATATCCTGCGCGACGTGCGTGAGTGTCCCGTTATCTGGGGTAATGATGTAGTGCGAGCTTGTGGTTTTGACGACAAGACTCTTTCTTTCTGACCCAACACCTGGGTCAACGACGGATACGAATACCGTCTCTTCCGGCCAGTACGTGACGGTTTGGAGCAGGCGGTAAGATGCCTCCCAAATGTCATACTGCGGAATATTGTGTGTTAGATCAAAAAGCCGAATGTTGCTGCTGACCGTATTTGCCACTCCGTACATGGCGCTAACAGCTCCATCATCAATGCCGAAATCTGATTGTAAAACCAATGCATGTTCACTCATGTCAATCTCCCTTTCATTTGAAAAAATGGATGTGGTGTTTCACGTGGAACATTTGAACATTTGTATGAAAAAAGTGGACAATAAAAAATACCCCATCCTTATCTTTGAATCATAAGGACGAGGTATTTGTCTCGTGGTACCACCTTTATTTACTGTTTGCTCGCGCTAAACAGCCTCTACAAGTACAAAGCTCCAATCTGGCTCATATACTGTGGTTTTGATAACGAGTACCAACTCTCGTCGTGTCCTACTAATATCATAGATATGTTCAGCACGAGGCTCAGAGACCATTTTTCGAATCATTATTTTTGCTTCTTTTCAGCTGCCGAAGCTCTCTGTGGAAAAATTGATGATTGTACTTTCTCTCGTCATTGCCTGTTTAACTATCTTGAATTAAAGCTATCATACATGATGTTTTTTGATAAATCAAGATATTTTTCTGAACATTTTCAAAAGTGAGTCAACAGGTGCTGGAAGAGTCTTCTTTTTATAAAATTTAAACAAATGTTAAAGAGCGAGATATGGTGTCTTTCCTTTCTAGCGGTATAATAAAGATGAAGGGAGGTACAGCGTGTGTGGACCATCTGTATGAATGAGTTTAAGCAGCTCTTCAAAAGCACAAAATCTATTTTAACAATTGTTATTATTTTCATTCTATCTACTTTTGTTTCAACTCTACCGTTTATTGCTGCTCATCAGGACAAATGGGAGGCAAAGGATCCTTATTCCATTGGGAATGAACTGGTGATGTCGTTATTTGGTTTCTTCCTTATTTTCTTATTGTCTCACGATATTTTAAGCCGAGAAATTCATTTAAAAACCATTCGTTTTCTCGTCAGTAAAACCACCCGTTTGAACATTATTATCGGGAAATATCTTGGACTGATGCTGTTTTGGCTTAGCTGTATTATGACGACATACGTACTGAATATGGTGATTTCACATCGTTTTCTGTTCTCTGATGCGTTAAAAATCTTAACCTTTATCAGTGTCGGTATCTCATGTGCTTTATTTTTGTCCATGCTCTTTCCAACCCCGCAGAAATCAATGTTTGTTGGGATGTTGTTTTCCTTTCTTTTCCCAATCGTCAGTATGATATCTGTTCTTTCTTCAGAACGATTGATTCATTGGTTCCAATATATGACGCCTTATTATTATGTGCGCTTGAGTGAGCCGCTGACCTATGTACTCATGAATACAGCATTGACCGTTATCTTACTCATTGGAACAGCACTCCTATTTCAAAGGAGGGATGTCTAAATGCTACACACAAAAGAACTCACAAAAAAATATCGGACAAAAGTCGCGATAGATCACATTACCCTTGATGTCAATCAAGGTGATATTTTCGGGCTCATTGGACCGAAGGGTTCTGGTAAGACGACGTTTTTCAATATCATTACGGGAATTTCCCGGCCAACCTCTGGGACGTTTACGATGATGGATATGCCTTCATTAAAAAAGGTGAGGCAGCATATCGGTGTTCTGCCTGAATATACGGATTTATATGAAGGGCTTACGGCACTTGAACATATTGCCTACTTATCAAAAATCACCGGAACGCGCCAGAAAACGAGTGATTATGAAGAACTGCTCGAATTTGTCGGCTTAGATCGCTATCATCAGGAAAAGGTCGGTTCCTTCACACCTGGTATGAAGAAACGGCTCGGCATGGCGCAGGCTATCGCCCATCGACCTGAATTTATTTTACTCGACGAGCCTTTTGCTGATATCGACGCAGATTCGATCTTGCACATCCAGCAGGTCATTGACACGTTAAAACATGAAGGGAAAACCGTCTTTTTAACGGCTGACCGCCCAAGGTTCACAAATAGTATCTGTACAAAAACTGCTTTTATTTCTGAAGGAAAATTAGTGTCCCCCCATACACATCCTCAAGAGAAAACCATCACATCCTCAAACATACGTGCAACCTTCAAGCATGCGTGGATTGATGATGAGGTGAAGCCTGTTCTCACGCAGTACTTACAAACTGTTGGAACAGATCTTGTGATCAGTGATGACGAGACCTCATTGTTGATTCGTTCAGAAGCCCAAGTCCCATCGATCATCCGTGCTTTCGTGAAATGCAAAGTTGATTTATACAGAGTCACGGCTCAGGATGCCATGAGCACCTCATAAAAAGTACCGTACGCGATCCGCACGGTACTTCTTCTTTTTTATAAAGGTTTACTCATATAGATTCCAGTTTCTGCAAATCCGGTCTTCTCGTACAGTGAACGGGCAATTTGATTGTGAGCAAAAACATGAAGCGAGAGTTTCTGCACTCCTAATGACTTTGCTTGCTCCTCTAATGCAGCAATGGCCTGCTTTGCAAAGCCTTTGCCTCGATAGGCTTCGAATAAAATAAAGTTATAAATGAATCCTTCCTGCTGAGGGTGATTCGGGTCATAACAAAGCCAAACCCAGCCAATCGCTTCTTCCCCATTTAAGAAATTCCAGAGCTCATGATGCTCTGTCTGTAGACCTTCGGGAAGTAGCCGATCAAATTGTTCTTCGGCGTTTGCAAGTGATTCTTCCTTCTCCCAAGTCCCTGCGAGTACCTTTTCTTCTGCGTACCGCTGAATGGCCTTCTCCATCAATACATCGTAATCCGTTTGTGACATTGGTTGTAGTGTAACCAATCGTACCGCCCCCTTTCCTCCATCATATGATGAGCATGCAAAAAAAACCAGTCCCATCAAGGAACTGGTTAGCCGCCGAATCGGTCGGTTTGAGAAAGTTTGATCTCTACAGATTTTTTCTTTCCACTTCGGTAAAACTGCACCTTTACCTTGTCGCCAACTTTCTTTTGATATAAATACTTACGAAGGTCTACGATATTCTGTACACTCTTGCCATCAAAGAAAGTGACGACATCCAGCTCTTTTAGTCCCGCTTTTCCTGCCGGAGACAAAGGCTCGACACTCATCACGACAACCCCTGATGTGACGTTAGACGGCAGCTTCAACGTTTCCTGCCAGTGATAGCTCGCAATATCAGCTAATGATTTCATGCCAACGCCTAGATACGGACGCTTCACCTCTCCGTAGCGCTCTAAGTCTTCTATGACAGGGATGACGAGGTTTGCCGGGATAGACAGCCCGATGCCTTCTACCTCTGATTCAGCAATCTTCATTGAGTTGATGCCGATCACTTTTCCGTCCATATTGATCAAGGCACCACCGCTGTTCCCTGGATTGATGGCGGCATCTGTTTGCAGTACCTCCGCATTCCAATCCGCCTGTCCGTCTCCATTCGAGTCTACAGGAATCGCACGTTCCGTTCCTGAAATGACACCTTGTGTGACAGAGCCTGCGAATTCAAGCCCTAAAGGATTTCCAATGGCGATTACAGGCTCACCGGGCTTCACATGATCTGAATTGCCAAAAGCAGCGGTTTGCTTGATCTTATCACTTTTGACGGTGAGAACCGCTAAATCCATAAGCTGATCACTTCCGACAAGATTGGCTCCAATTCTTGTCCCATCCTGAAGACTCACCTCAAGCTGATTGGCACCTTTGATGACGTGATGGTTGGTCACAATATAAAAGGTGTCACCCTTTTTCTTATAAATCACACCTGACCCGCTGCCTGCCTCTCCGCCTTCTTCCCAAAAGCTCGACTTTTGGATATTAATAACGCCGACAACCGTATCCGACATATTCGATACGACTTTTGTGACCGCATCATTGACGTTCACATTGACGGTCTTTAAAGGGCCCTGTGCTGCTTGCTCATCTCCGTTCTGCTGCCACCCAAAGGGACTGCCGCTCTGTCCTGACACATAGGGGAAAAAGAATCCCATTAAAAAAGCTCCTACCAATACACCGATCAGACCAGATAGGAAATATCCTTTTCTGCTTCGTCTCGGCTTCCACTCTACATCGCGATAATCCACTATGTTTCCTTCCTTTCAGTGAATAGATGATGTATATAGTGTTGGTAAGAAGCCCTTATCTTAATCATACGATTGTAAAAATCATACGGCGCAAAGCGGGGTTGCTTTTTTCGGGTCCGTATCATATAAATCAAAGCCATCCCCGACAACAAAGCCTTTCATCTCAAGCGTCTGCTGGACCGCCATACGGGCCAAATCCTTCATGTTGTTGTCTTGACTCAAGTGAGCCAAGTAAATGCGTGAGGTGGCATCTCCAATCACATCTGTCATCGCAAGAGCCGCATCTTCATTTGATACATGTCCGACATCGCTCAGAATTCTGCGCTTAATGCTCCACGGGTATCGGCCCATTTGCAGCATGCCGACATCATGATTGCTCTCAAATACAAATGTATTGGCTGACTGAATGATGCCTTTCATACGATCACTCACATAGCCTGTATCCGTCATTAGGGCAAGTTTGCGCCCGCCATAATGGAACACGTAAAACATGGGCTCAGCCGCATCATGTGAGACGCCAAAGGACTCAACATCGAGACCGCCAAAGGATTGGACGGTTTCCATATCAAAATGGAATTTTTGCTCTGTGTCAATCTTCCCGATATGAGTCTCCATCGCCTTCCATGTTTTCGCATTTGCATAGACAGGGAGCTTGTACTTTCTTGCCATGACACCGAGCCCTTTAATATGATCTGAGTGCTCGTGTGTCACAAAAATGCCGTCCAAGTCCTCAGGCTTGCGGTCGATTTGACCAAGCAGCTCGACCATCTGTTTGCCGCTTAACCCAGCATCCACTAAAAAGGCATGCTCGTCTGTTTCTAAATAAAAAGCGTTCCCCGTACTTCCGCTCGCTAGTACACTGAACTGCAAGCTCATGTTCTCTCACTCCATTGAGGATTTGTCATCTTTCTCTATATGATCAAGTGTTGAGCCATCAATGGCATTGATCAAATATTCTTCTTCTGTCTTTTTCTTTGAACTAGCTGATACGCCTTCAAGCTCGACTCGCCATACAGGCACCATGACCTGCGTGCTTGCACCTGGGTATTGCGTATAGTAGCCCAGCTCTACCTTTTTCACGGTCGTGTTTTGGCTCAGCATGTTTTGCGTATATAAATCCTTCACAGTTTCAAGCGCTGGCACTAGGGTTTCTTTTCTCACTTCATTAATCGATGTCACCATCGACTGCTGATACGATACGACCTCGTTTTTATCATTTAGATCTAGGGTGATTTTTCCGATGGTTTCGGAGTCATCAAGCCCCTCTTGGAAAATGTATTTCCCTTTATACGTTTGGAAAAAGACGATTTTCCCTGTCTCTTCATCAATACTCCACAGCTTATAATTCTTCCCATCCAGCAAACGCTGGTTCACAAGGTTTGCCGCCGCTGTTTTCATATCTTTTTTCGGCAAGGCCACTGGTTTATTGAAAGTCATTTCAAGCAGCGTGACAGGATCATCTTTGTCTCTTTTCGGGAATGTGCTTTTCGCCTTTTGATCAGCTAATTCGTCAACATCCTTTTTCGTATATTGCTTCTTTTCAGCTGTAATGCGATAGCCAATCTTCGCTTCATCTGATAGATTGCCATATTTGATCCCGTCTGCCTTCATTTCTTCCAGCGTATCCGTTTTTTCGATAATCGCAAAATGATCGGTTGATCGTTTTTCAAAGTATTGAAAACCTAGAAAGATATCGAGAACGAGAAAGGCTAGGATAAAGATCGTTTTGGTCTTATTCCACTCCATGATTCTCGCTCCCCTCTGTCAACAAATCATGCGATAGAATCACGGTTTTGCCATTGTATTTCATGCACCATACTGGCTCCAGCCAGACAAACATCGCTTGATCTTGATCTGATGCGGTGGAAGCAGCTTGATAGGCCGGGAAAATTTGTTCAATTTTCTCAAGGTCATCATATTTCGTCTGCTTGACGATTAAGTCTTTCAGCTCTGTCCCATTCATCAGCTTGACCTGTTCGCTCTGACTCGCTTTGTTGCCTAGAATATAGTTTGGACGCTTGTAATTCAAGATGTCGTCATTCGCCCACTGTACTTCAAGAGAGGTCATCCCAAATGGGTGCTTTGTACTGTTGACGATCGGTAGGCCATCCATAAACATATTAAAGGAAAGCTGCTGGTTGCTATTGATGCCAAAGTATTGATAGTCATCGGTAAAGCTCCCCGTATCATTGAAATACTTCACACTTCGCTTGATCAAATCGCCCGTTTGGAAAACGGTGCTGCTGTTGATATTGCGATGTTGATATTGGATGCGGTGGTCTTTTTGATTGGCTTCAAGGCGGCTTGTGCCATCTGTGTACACCGTTCGGTTTAAATTAGACTCCTCGCCGACTAGACTCGGATCCGTAAACAAAGCGTCCTTGAATTTGCTTGTCTTAATCGTTTCGATAAAGAACATTTTTGCTTCAAGCTGCTTTTGCTTTCTCGGAAGGAGGAAATCTCGTTTCGAATTCGCTGAGAATGTATAGAGATCATAGTGCGGCATCTCGTTTTGAGCGGCTGCGATACTGTCCATGAGATTCCGATAGTTAGCGGATTCTATTGTCAGCTCAAGCACCGTTTCCTTGCTGTATGAAACCAAATAAACTTTCTTATTGGCCTTGTCCTGCTGGGAGAACGGCACAATCATCCGGTCAAACGAATTGTATTCAATGGACTTATTCGGCCATTTAAACAACGCTTGGAAAATATCAATCGGAATCGGGTCATTGAACACAAGATCCAATGTCTTCCCCTGTCCTCCGCTTCCATAGAAGAAATTCTTAAATTTCTGCTCCGAATATTGATCTGACACATCCGAAATCTCTTTCACATCCCAAAGGCTCACATCATTCCAGAAGTTTTGAAAGAGTTCCTTTTGATCCACTTTAAAATGCTCCCCATTTGAATGGATGAACATCTCCCGCGGCTTCACGACATCAATGAGGCTTCTAGGCTCATCGCTTGAAATCTTCTTCGTTTCCACGACCTGAGTGCCGGCATCTGCCTGGTCCTGCATGACGGGCTGGAACATCCAAATATTCCACGTAAACACAAGACTGATCGCAATTAGGATTGTCAATATTATGGTTTTAAAGGTCTCACGCTTCATCCCAATCATCCTCTTGTTCTTCATTGTACGGAAGGGTAAAGGTCACTGTTGTTCCTTTTCCTTCAATGCTGTCAGCCCAAATATCTCCGCCATGAGCCTGAACCATTTCTTTTGCAATCGCAAGGCCTAGGCCGGTTCCGCCAAGTTTTCTTGTTCTCGCCTTATCCACTCGATAAAAACGTTCAAAGATTTTATCCATATCCTTCTTCGGAATACCGATCCCTTCATCTTTGACGCTGAATAATACAAGGCCATTCTCCTCATCCAGATCAACGGTAAACATGATATGTCCACCCTCTGGCGAGTATTTCATAGCATTGGAAATGATATTATCGAGCACTTGTGTGATTTTATCTTGATCAATTTCCACATATATTTCACGTTGCGGAAGATTGCGAATAAACTCGACATGCTGCTCCTTTGTCATTTCAAAACGATCAATGACCAATGAGATAAATCTGATAAAATTCGTCCACTCACGGTTGAATTGATAATCCTTGCTGTCGAACTTAGACAGCTGCAGCAGGTCATTAACAAGCCGGATCATACGCTCTGTTTCATTTTGCGTGACACTGAGGAACCTTGGCGCAAGCTCTTTATCACCAATTGCGCCTTCAGCCAGTGCCTCAAGATAGCTTCGCATCGTCGTTAGCGGTGTGCGCAGCTCATGTGATACGTTTGCGACGAATTCACGGCGTTCTGCATCGATTTTCTCCTGCTCTGTGACGTCATAAATGACCGCAATTAAACCATCAATCTTCCTATGCTCTTTCTGAATCACTGAGAAATTGACACGCAAAACAGACAGCTGATCTTCGCGTTCGATTTCTATCAGCATGGAATCTTGATTTTCGACTAAATCTTCAAAGGTATGCGTGTCCTCGAGGCCCAGTAAGGACGTGATCGGCATCTCTAGTGCTGTTTCACGTGAAACATTTAACAGCTCTAATGCCGGGCTGTTTAATAGAATAATGGCACCGTTTTGATTCGTGGCGATGACGCCATCTGTCATATAGGCAATGACAGAAGAAAGCTTCTTTCGCTCACCCTCCGTCATCAGCTGCGCTTCCTCCAGCTCTCTCGTCAGATGGTTAAAGGTCGTCGCAAGCTGGCCAATCTCGTCATGTCCATACTTTCGAACCTTTCTGGAAAAGTTCCCTTTGGCGAGCTCGATCGCTTGCTTCCTCATATCCGAAATAGGATGAGTGATTGTTCTAAAGATGAAAATTCCAAGTAGTGCGGTCGTCCCAAGTGCGATCAGTGTGCCAGTTGCCAAAATGGTGTTAATGGTTCGCATTTGGTTAAACACGCTCTCCATCGAAGACACAACATAAATCACACCGACAGTTTCTTGGTTTTCATTTTTCACGGCTGTCGCAGAGATACGCACCCGTTTATTTGATTCTGGGTCATAGAATTTCTTTTCATAGTCTTTGCCTACTGCGAAAATACGGCTAATGATTTGATCTGTGATTTTCTTGCCGGCAATCTCCTGACTGCCGTTATTCACAGAGGCAATCACCTCTCTGCTTTCATCAATATAGCTGACTTCAGAAATTTCATTAGACTCATCTTTGTTGTTAAAGTCGTTTAATATCTTTTGAGCATCCTCTTTTAATTCTGCCTTGCTTTTCGATGAATCTTGTTCTAGGTAATACGATAACGAGTAGATTCGCTGATTCAAGGAATTATCATATGAATTAATTAAGGACTGCTCTAGCTGCTTCACAAAGTACACGCCAATGATCTGCATGGCGACGATGATCAGCAGCACGTAAATTAAGGTCAATTTAAAGTGAATCGAGCGAAAAAAACCTACTTTATTCATAAGAATCTTAGTCCTGCTCTGGGTTTCTTAAATAGTAGCCGACGCCTCGTCTTGTCACGATCCAGCTCGGGTGGCTAGGGTTGTCTTCAATTTTCTCACGAAGACGGCGGACGGTGACGTCTACTGTACGGACATCCCCGAAGTAATCGTAGCCCCAAACGGTTTGCAGCAAGTGCTCACGTGTCATGACCTGTCCGATATGTTTCGCTAAGTAATGAAGCAATTCGAACTCACGGTGCGTCAATTCAATCGTTTCCTCGCGCTTAGACACTACATACGCATCTGGATAAATGACAAGTGATCCAATTTCAATATCATTTGATTCAGATTCTTCCTCTGTCTGCGGCGTAGCAATTTGTCTTCTCAAATTCGCTTTCACACGGGCAAGCAGCTCGCGCGTGCTAAATGGCTTCGTCACATAATCATCTGCGCCAAGCTCAAGACCGATGACTTTATCAATTTCAGAGTCTTTTGCTGTCAGCATGATAATCGGCATGTCATATTTCTTTCTCACTTCACGGCATACCTCAACGCCATCTTTGTTCGGCAGCATAATGTCGAGCAGAATAATGTCCGGTTTGATTTCTTCTACCATTTCAAGGGCTTCATTGCCGTCATATGCACAATGAACCTCATAGCCCTCTTTTCTTAAGTTAAATTCCAATATATCAGCAATCGGTTTTTCATCATCTACGACAAGAATCTTTTTTTCCATTGTGATTTCCTCCTGCATTTTTAGCATCTATGTCATTCCATTTTTGCATGTCTCATCAGACCTTTTTCATTTGAGCAAAAAAGGCTCACTGTCTATTATAACGCTTTACGTGGCAAAGATAAAAATAATAACGGCTTTCTTTTCTAGTAAACGTTGGATAGGAAGTCACCTCTCAAAAAAATTGATAGCTTTTTTCCTTTTTTATCGAAACTTTTCCAGTCACCAATCGTCTATATAGATGTAACGTCTTCTTCTTATGGAGCCGGGCCCTACCTAGGTCCGGCTTCTCCCTTTTTATGCCTTTTTTTCATAAAATAAAAACGCACCTGCGATTGCAGATGCGTTTGGAAGTGGCTCGGGACGGAATCGAACCGCCGACACACGGATTTTCAGTCCGTTGCTCTACCAACTGAGCTACCGAGCCATCATCAAAAAGATGAATAAGTATAAATGGCGGTCCGGACGGGACTCGAACCCGCGACCTCCTGCGTGACAGGCAGGCATTCTAACCAACTGAACTACCGGACCTCAGTAACTTGCCCGAAAAAGCAATCGTGGTGCTCCTTCAAGCAAGTGAGGAAAAATTAGCTTAACGCTAAAGTAAATCAATGACCCGTACGGGATTCGAACCCGTGTTACCGCCGTGAAAGGGCGGTGTCTTAACCGCTTGACCAACGGGCCAATACATGGTGAGCCATGAAGGACTCGAACCTTCGACCCTCTGATTAAAAGTCAGATGCTCTACCAACTGAGCTAATGGCTCTCGGTTTGTGAAAAGTAATTCTGAAGAAGTTGTATTGCGTCAAACCAATTGCTTTAAAAAAGCTGGAACATCGCATCCTAACAAGTTTCAGAGACCTTTGCAACAACGAGATTTATAATATCATAGAGTAATTACATATGGCAATACGTTTTTCGACATTTTTTTAAAAAAAGTGTCGGATTTGAAATCTCATGCCAAAGCCCTTCTATTTGCAACCGCCTTCATTTTTGCTGCCTCTTTTCATGATCACTCCCTATTCAAGCACATAGAAACGTTTTAGACCGCCCGAAATTGGTTATACATGAAACAAGTGACATTGTGATTGAAAAAGGAGGAAGCAGTATGAGTTCATTTAAATTAGGAGATAAAATGCCCAATTTTTCACTTCCAACCATTCAGGGCGAACATATTGATTTTCACAAACATTTAGAGGAGCATCAAAGCTGGCACCTCATCGTCTTCTTTAGAGGCTCATGGTGCCCAGTATGTGTAGAAGAATTGAAAGAGCTTGAACAGCAGCAATCATACTTTCAAGACAAGGATATCCACTTAATGGCGATTTCAACGGATCATTCTGATGACTTGAAGGAATTTGCCGATAAAGAAGGACTATCCTTCCCAATCATGTCTGACAAGGACCTCACTTCATTAAAAGCATATGAAGTCCACTATCACGGAGAAGATGCTCCTTATGAAGATCACGGAGTGCACGGGGAACCTGCCTATTTCTTACTAAACGAAAAGGGCCAAGTCCTCTATCAGCAAAGACAAACAAGTCCGTTTGGCAGACCGCATGCCAACGAACTGCGCAAAATCATTCAGTACATCCGCAAAAACTTAAAAGGCCAATATAAAAGCGTGAAATAAGAAAGAAGCCCTCATGACGAGGGCTTCTTCATGACGAGGGCTTCTTTTATGAATTCCTTTTATTATATATCCAGTCTGCGGCGAAAAATACAAGGAGACCCGACATGAGAATCACAAAAGTGACGGGTGGTTTATCATCCTGGAAATAAGAGTACAGCGAATGTCCTCCTAATGCGAGAAGATAAAAGATAAATGCCGGTCCTGCTGCTTTATGTGCATTCGCTTGTTCTTTTTTCGTACTTTTTTTGAAAAACATTGTAACGATTCCCCTTTATGCTGCTTTCTTCATCGTCACCCGGCGAAGTGCCTGCGAACGAATATATTCCATTGGACCAATTCCCCAAACCTTTAGACAACATGCTGATATGGCGATTTGCAGAAGTGAAATGAGCAGCCATGCCAATATGATAAGAGGGGCGTTGATTTGCCCGCCAAGACCCAATCCCCAGCTATAAAAAAGAACCGAGCAGATGACATTTTGCAGGATGTAACAGCTGAGCGCCATTTTCCCTACATATTCAAACCAATTCCACATGAACCATGACTCCGTATGCGCCAAGAGCTTCGCAATGACAGCGATATAGAAAAGAGAGAGGAATGGGGAAAACGCATAGCGCACAACGAATTCCACTAGTTCGTTCGGAACGAAGACAAGTGCATTCAGCGGCAAACCCACCCACAGACCGATTCGGAATAATCTTTTCCGCAGAGATTGCCCGCGTTCATTTGCATAAAATACACCGGCTCTCATCATCCGCACCCCTAATAAAAACAAAAATGTGTTCATTGGAACGATAAAGATCGCTTCCTCACGGTACATGAAAAAGTGTTGTAATCGTTCTTGAACCTGCGAGATCCATGTCTCTGGCAGCTTCTCTTCCAGCGCCGGTTCACTACTTTGATCATACGATGCGGTGTCCATTTCAGAGAGGGCAAACACCATCAGACAGGACAGAACAAGCAGATGAATGACTCCAGAGAAGATCATGCCTCTTTTGATACGCTTGCTCCCTCCTCGTACAATAAATGCCACAAGCAAACCGGTGACAGCGTAACTCATGAGCACATCATATTCCATCACAAGTGCAAAATGGACAAAGCCTTCGATAAATAAAAATAAAAGAATCCATAAATATGTACCCGGCCAAGGCGTGTTTTTTCTTTTGGCCTGCTGGTATTTCAGCTCTAGCCCTACACCGAACATGATAGTGAGCAACGAGAGCATTTTCCCATAGACGAACATGGAAACAAGGCTTTCTAGAAAACTGCCATGTTCATATTCATCTGCAATCTGATCTGTCGCAAAGGTATCCCCTGCATACGCAAAAAACCAGACGTTCGTTCCCAATGTACCTAATATGGCAAAACCTCTTAAAATATCTAATAATCTTATTCTTTCTTTCACTAGAACGCTCCTTCCCCCTATACAGTTATCATATTTTGGTAATGGTCGGAAGCCTGTTCTACTGAAATTAAGAAATATTTAAACAAAAAGACACCAGTAAAATGTGCAATTTTACTGGTGTCTGATCAGTCTATGATTATGGACGGTATACGCTGCGGACAACGTTCGTTTGTGAACGATCTGGACCGACTGAGAAAATGGAAAGTGGAATACCTGTTAATTGTGAAATGCGCTCTAAATAATGACGGGCATTTTCAGGCAGTTCGCTTAAATTCTTCACGCCCGTAATATCCTCTGTCCATCCTGGCATTTCTTCGTAGACAGGCTCACATTTCGCTAGTTCCTTTAGACTTGCTGGGAATTCTTCTGTGATTTCTCCGTTCAATTTATAAGCCACACAGATTTTCAATTTCTCAATCCCTGTCAATACATCAATTGAGTTAAGAGATAGATCAGTAATTCCGCTCACACGGCGAGCATGGCGGACAACAACACTGTCAAACCAGCCAACACGGCGCGGGCGTCCAGTTGTTGTACCGTATTCACGGCCAACCTCACGGATTTGATCACCAATTTCATCATGGAGTTCTGTCGGGAATGGGCCATCTCCAACACGTGTTGTGTACGCTTTTGACACGCCGACCACATGTTGAATTTTCGTCGGTCCTACACCAGAACCAATCGTCACTCCTCCAGCCACTGGGTTAGATGACGTAACAAATGGATATGTCCCTTGATCGATATCAAGCATCACACCTTGTGCTCCTTCAAATAGCACGCGGCGGCCTTCATCTAGTGCGTCATTCAAGACAACAGATGTGTCCACGACATATTTTTTCACTTGCTGGCCATATTCATAATACTCGTCTAAAATATCTTCAATCTTGAAGCCTTCTGCGTCGTACATTTTCTCTAAAAGACGATTTTTCTCTTCTAGATTACGTGCAAGCTTCTCTTCAAATACTTCACGATCTAATAGATCTGCGACACGGATACCGATACGAGCTGCTTTGTCCATATAAGCTGGTCCGATTCCTTTTTTCGTCGTACCGATCTTGTTAGCCCCTTTCCGCTCTTCTTCTACCTCGTCCAATTTTAAATGGTAAGGCAAAATCACATGGGCTCTATTGCTGATTCTGAGGTTATCTGTACTCACATTCCGTTCGTGAAGATACGCAAGCTCAGTGACCAACGCTTTAGGATCAACCACCATTCCATTACCGATGACACAAGTTTTTTCTTTATAAAAAATACCGGACGGAATGAGGTGTAGCTTGTAAGTCACTCCATCAAATTTGATCGTGTGACCTGCATTGTTTCCCCCTTGATAACGGGCAATCACCTCTGCATTTTCTGAAAGGAAATCGGTAATTTTCCCTTTCCCTTCGTCACCCCACTGCGTACCTACTACGACTACTGAAGACATATCGTGCACCTCCGTTAACCTTTCAAAACGTTATCTCTTTCAAACACATTTATTTTATCAATGCAAAACGAAAAAGTCAACGTGAAATCCGAACATTAATATCTCGAAATCAAATTTTGTTCGTTTTAAATATGAGAAAAAGCGCTTTAATCACTTCTTCAGCGCTTAAAAAGGGAGATTTTGAGTAAAAACAACGATTTTGATTATTCTTACTTTCTATTGATTTTCAATTAAATGAATCATCGAGCTTGCCATAAAATCAGGTGAGTACGGTCTCCCTGTCCTCAGCCACCATTCAGCTGTTCCAACGTAAGCCGAAATGACGAATTGCTTCTGCATGTCGATAGGAACGAGATGCGGATCAGGTTTTGAGCCTGCGACCCCCTTTACCCCCAAAGAAAAGCTTTCTTCAAAAAAAGCACGAACCGTTTCATGAATATTGAGCTCTCGTCCTCGTTTCAAGAGAATTTGATACTCCTCTTCGTGTTCTTGCAAATGCTGATAAAATCGAAAAATATATACATATGCTGCATGTTCTTTTTCCAAATCACCTTCTTGTACAGGCGCAAAAATGGCACATTTCATCACATCAAACATCTCATCCATCACCTGCTGGGCAAGATCAAATTTATCCTCATAATGCTGATAAAAGGTCGTGCGGTGAATGCCCGCCACTTTCGTCAAATCCTGTACAGAAATCTTCCCCCATTCTTTCTCGCTTAATAACTGAAATAATGCTTTTCTTAATTGCTGTTTTGATTCCGTTGCGCGCTTATCCCCTCTGTAGCAGTCCGCCACAAGCCACTCTCCCCTTCCTATTTTCTTCAACAGATTTCGCTTTTCTGTTGGTTGAATCCTCAAGGCTGATGAATTAACTTTAATCTAACACAATGAAAAAAAGGAAGCATCTGACAACCTATAAGGAGTGATGATCATGGAAACAACGACCCCAAGTGCCGTGCAAAAAACGTTATTAAGAGGAAAAAACAAGCAGGACCCGTATCACCCATTTGATTGGTATGCCAACATGCGCCAGACATCACCTGTTCATTTTGACGAAGCCAGCCGAACGTGGAGTGTATTCACCTACGAGGAAGCAAAACGTGTGACAATCGATAAAGATACCTTTTCGAGTCAGCCTCCTAAAAACCAGCGGAAGCATTCACTGATGAAAACAATGGTGATGATGGACCCTCCCAATCACACTCGTATCCGCTCCATTGTCAGCAAAGCCTTTACTCCTCGAGTCATGAAATTGTGGGAGCCTCGTATTCAAGAATTGATGGATGAACTCATGGCACAACTTGAAGGAAAAAAAGAGATTGACCTAGTGCAAGACATCTCTTATCCGCTTCCTGTCATTGTCATTGCAGAGCTTTTAGGTGTGCCGTCAGAGCATAAACAATCCTTTAAAGAATGGTCAGATATTCTCGTCAGCATGCCTAAAAGTGAAAATGAGGAGGATGTAGCTGAATGGCAGAAAACACGTGACAAAGGAGAAGCTGACATGATGGCGTTTTTTGCAGACACCATTGAAAGGAAACGTCACAACCTCAGTGATGATTTGATTTCCCTCATTATTCAAGCGGAGGAGAATGGAGACAAACTGTCAGCGGATGAACTAATTCCATTTTGTAATCTTCTTCTTTTAGCCGGCAACGAAACAACCACCAACTTGATCTCCAATATGATCTTCAGCTTGTTAGAACAGCCGGGTGCGTATGAAGCGCTCTCCCAATCACCTGAACTCATCCCACGTGCGGTGGAAGAGGCCGTCCGTTTTCGTGCACCAGCTCCTACGATCGTCCGTTATGTCACAAAAGATACAGAGCTTGGAGGGGAAGTGTTGAAAAAGGGGGACAATGTGATTGTGTTTCTTGCTTCTGCCAACCGAGATGAGCGTCAATTTTCAAGCGCACATGAATTCGATATACACCGCCACCCTAACCCTCATATTGGTTTCGGGCACGGCATCCATTTCTGTCTTGGCGCACCACTGGCACGTCTTGAAGCATGTACAGCTATAAAGATTTTAATCGAACGATATGAGGCGTTAGAGCTCCTTTCTTACGTTCCGATGACAAGCAGCAGCATGTATGGACTGAAAGAGCTGAAACTGCGTGTCACGCCTCGTTCATAACAGAAAAGACTCCCGGGCAAGGGAGTCTTTTTTTAAACGGGGGTGATTCCATCTGTGTTCATGAGCACAATGCGATACCCATCTGGATCTTCAATGGTTGCTCCTCCCCGTTCCCAATATGGATTTGTAGAGGTGACTTGCCGTCCGCCAAATGAGATCAACCTCTCTTTCATTTGCTGAAATTCCTCAGCATCTGGAATATAGAACACAAGAAGTTGTTCTGGATGCGGAGCGGGCAGGCTTTCTTCTTCTTCATGCTTCGTGATTTCTAAATGAACATGCTGATGAGGAAGTCCTAGCATGACACCATCATACCCTTCATGCTGATCAAAAGAACCTATTCGTTTGAGCCCTAAGCCTTCTTCATAAAAGGACACAACCTCTTCCATGTTGACGGTTGGGCGTGCGATGCGTAATTGAGCGGCTTCGAACTGTTGGAATTTCATCAGTCATCACTCCTTTTCTCCTTTTAGTATACGATTTCTCTGTCTTTCTCTCCTCCTCATTTCGATCGTTTTTCAATCATTCTTTCGATGTAGATCCATCAAAAAAAGCCCAGCTTCTTGAGCTGGGCTTTAAGCACCGGGCGGAACACCCGCATCGTCAAATCTTCTTTCCAGGTTGACGAATTTGTTATATTCTTTGACGAACGCCAGTGATACTGTACCAACTGGGCCGTTACGCTGTTTGGCAATGATGATTTCAATAATGTTCTTATTCTCTGATTCTTTGTCGTAGTAATCATCACGATAAAGGAATGCCACGATATCGGCATCCTGCTCGATACTTCCTGATTCACGGATATCAGACATCATCGGACGTTTGTCCTGACGCTGCTCTACTCCACGTGAAAGCTGAGACAAAGCAATAACTGGAACTTCAAGCTCCCTTGCCAGTGATTTTAATGCCCTAGAGATTTCAGAAACCTCTTGCTGACGGTTATCGCTTGATCGTCCGCTCCCTTGAATGAGCTGTAAATAGTCAATCAGGATCATGCCAAGACCGTTTTCTTGCTTCAAACGGCGGCATTTCGAGCGAATTTCACTTACTCTGATTCCAGGTGTATCGTCAATGAAAATCCCACTATTTGATAGCGAGCCCATCGCCATTGTCAGCTTGCCCCAGTCCTCTTCTGTCAGGTTACCGGTTCTTAGGTTCTGTGCATTGATATTCCCCTCTGCACAAAGCATACGCATGACGAGCTGCTCAGCCCCCATCTCTAAACTAAAGATGGCGACACTTTCGTCCGTTTTGGTCGCAACATTTTGTGCGATGTTCAATGCGAAAGCCGTTTTTCCTACTGATGGACGAGCCGCGACAATGATTAAGTCATTTCGCTGGAATCCAGCTGTCATCCGGTCAAGCTCTGAGAAACCTGTTGGAATCCCTGTGATATCGCCTTTTCGGTTATGAAGCTGTTCAATATTATCATATGTCTGAACAAGCACGTCCTTAATGTTTTGGAAGGCTCCTGAGTTTTTACGCTGCGCCACTTCCATAATGGTCTTTTCAGCATCACTCAACAGATCCTCTACTTCATCCTCACGCGTGTATCCATCCTGTGCAATGGTTGTCGCCGTACGGATCAGACGTCTTAAAATTGATTTCTCTTCTACAATTTTTGCATAGTATTCAATGTTTGCGGCAGTTGGGACGGAGTTCGCAATATCGGTTAAATACGAAATCCCGCCTACCTCTTCTAGTAAATCTGTATTGGCCAGTTCAGAAGTCACCGTAACAAGATCGACCGGTTCCCCTCTATCACCAAGTACAAGCATCGCATTGTAAATCTTTTGATGCGACATTCTATAGAAATCCTCTGGAATTAATACTTCAGAAGCGAGCGTGAGCGCAGATGGTTCTAAAAAAACAGCACCTAATACGGCCTGCTCGGCTTCTATATTTTGCGGCGGCAGCCGGTCATCGAGAAGTTCCGTCATGCCAAGCACCGTCCTTTCATAAAAAAATACGCTACTCATCATTTTAACATTTTCATCAATAAAAAAGTGAAAAACATCGACTATAGTCAAAATTACCATGAGGATGATTCGTTGAACAGCCAACCAACGCATCTCAATAGAAAAGACTCTGTAACATCAATTGTTATAGAGTCCTTCATTGTCGCTAATGGGATTTGTATCTATTGTCGTTCACCTTTTGTTAATCTATCGTTTTCTTCACTCCATAATTTTCTTTTTGTCCGATGTCATGTAAAGACCCATTTTGATAACCAATAGATAACACCAAATCGGGAATAGAATCAAACCCGTTTTTCGCTAGATCAAATAGCTGTGCTCCGTAATGTGAAGCGGCAATTCGTGCATTTTCTGCTGTGTATGGGTTTTTCAGGAGATCTTCTTTGTATATATCAAAAATATTCGTCCCTTTATCCGTTACAAATTGACCGTTTACAATACTTAAATCTTTTAAATTGTAGCCTGTCACCGTTTTGATTTGATTAACAAGGTGGAATTTGGCAAGAGAATCAGGAGTGAATTGAGTAGAATCTTCAGATCTGCTTTTCATGATATGGAAAAACAATTCTCTTGTATTGTTGCTTGTATTTAATAGATCTTCTATTTGTTTGGTCAGCGTTTCATCTGTTGATCCACCCACCACTAATTTGAAATGATTTGGGTCAATGGTAAAAGTTAAATTTGTGTTTTCAGGAATGGTTATACCGTTTTTAGAGAATAAATCTTGTAATTGTTCATTCACTTTTTGACGATTGAATATTTTCTTTTCTACACTTTCTTGCGTAGGATCGTACCGTTTTTCATTACGGAAGATGGCGTCATTAAAGTCATATTGACCTCCTTTTCCAGAATTAGCCCAGCCAATCTCCATCGTATATGCAGCTTCTCTCTCTACTTTAGTTAGATCACTCCTGAAATAAGGAGAGCGTGGGTTTCGATACTTATCGTGTATATGACCATGAGGATTTTCGAAACGTTTATTTTGTTCATTTATTTTTTGATATTTTTCATCTAATATCTTCATTCGTCTATCAGATTCGGTCATCACCTCATTTGTACTTTTAATAGCTGATTGACCCTTATAGTCTATTCGGTTCTGATTGTTTGAAGCACCTACCGTGTATGACGTATTAATATTCATTTTGATTCTCCTTTTTAAAAAAATTAGTGATTATTAAATATATCGGCAATTCAGTTAAAATTTGTTAGTTTTGATCCGATATAGTAATTGTTACAAGGAGGGTTAAAATATGACAAATACTATCTTCAAACGTTTTTTATTACCTGCATTATTATTAGTGCTTGTTACTAGTTTTTTTGCACCTAATTCAGCGGAAGCAGCGATTACAGGGAATAACAGCCCTAATACAGCAAGTTCAATGGGATATTGGAAAAATAGTCGTTCAGACACCACAATCTTACCTGAAGGTGAAAATGAAGCGTATTATCAGTTTACGATCAATAAGGGTGAAAGAGTTTATGTCAGAAGTTCGTATAATAAGCAATATACTGGGATGAAAATCGAGGTGTATAATTCGAAGAGTTCTAAGCCAGGATCAAGAGTGATTAATCCTGATTCAGTAACGCCCTTTATATTCGCAAATACTGGTGACGTTACTTCTACTTCAGAAACTTATTTTGTAAAAGTGACCCGTGGTACATATACAGGGAGTATGTATTTTACTGTCTCTATTCAAGATCGAATTAAATCTGGAAATGGGACATTCAACTTTACGGGGGCCGCTACCAACTTGGGGAATACTTCTTTGAATTTTTCAGGTGTTGATTCTTCTGTCATTACAATGGATTTAACGAGCAATTCTTCTATCCCTATAAATGCAATCGTTAAATCCATTTCAACAACTAGTACCCAATCGCCTAACCAAGGAAATGTCACACACAAGCTGATGGCTGATGAAAACAAGATTTGGAACGAATCCATTTTTTCATCTGCAACAAGTGGTTCTTACCGTATTTCTCTTGAAGATCAATTAAAAGTCGCGCAAAAATGGAGCTTTAAGTACAACGCAAAGGCTACAGCGAGATCTACTATGAGCAATGTCAAAGCCGATATCCGTTACGAATATGATGTCACAGATGGATTCTAATTGAATGGTGTTTACAGAATTAAAAAGTAAGGGTACATCCCTTACTTTTTTTAATTGTTATCATTCGCCACTCTTAAAAAAGCTGTGCATACTATTGAATCAGTTTTGAGATATGAGATCACCTACTTTTCGCAAAATCCTCCTCAATGTCCCTAAAAATACAAATGAGTCTATAGACTTATTTTTCCTCAAAATCATTTCAAGAAGAAAAGCCCATATTTATTCCTGTATCAAACAGAAGAAAATGGTAAAAATTCCGAGGCAGTCAAGGTCTTTTGACATTTCTCCTATTTTTAAATGACAAGGTCCGATATTCCCTATTTCAAATCATTTGTTAGTGAGTTAGTCCTTTATTTTCTGAATATTAGAATAAAAAAATCAAGTACACAACTTGATGAACATTTGACTTCATAATTGATAACCATTATCATTTGATTTGCTTGCGTGATAATTGAGAATCATTTTCATTTGAAGGAACCATTTTCTTCAATCTCTACACTCATCCTATATCCGCAAGCCTGCTTTTATCATCGTATGAGGGTCAATTTGAGGAAGGGGATTTTTTACATATGTCCAAACGCCCTGAAGGAATGGGTACTGAGGATTCACATTTCGGAGAAAGCCGTCCTTTTTTTATACATGGGACGGAGCAACTGGATATCACAGCACACCCATACAGACTTTTTATATTTAAACCGAATACTACTCCTCCAGCGGCTGGTTTTCCAGTCATGTACGTGCTTGATGGGAATTCACTTTTTGGCACAATGGTCGAAGCCATTCGTTTACAGTCAAGAAGACCTGAAAAAACAGGTGTTGTACCTGCCATCATTGTTGGAATTGGCTATCAGACAGAAGCGCCCTATCATCCGCTCAGGCATTATGATCTCACTCTTTCCAGCCCTGACGCTTCCATCGGGGGCAAAAGAAAAGACTTCTCCATCCATACATATGGCGGGGCCTCTGCTTTCTTTTCTTTTTTAGAAAAGACTGTGAAGCCTTATATCGAGCAACGCTTTCCGATCAACCTAAGTCGTCAAACACTGTTTGGGCATTCTCTTGGCGGTCTTTTTGTATTACACACACTATTTGAGCACCCTGATGCTTATCAGACATATATTGCAGGCAGTCCTTCTATCCACTGGAACAAAAAATTATTTCTAGAAAAAGAATACCAATTCACCAACCGCATACGTCAGGTGCCTATGAATGTCAGGCTGCTTGTAGGTGTAGGTGAGTTAGAAAAACATCATCCATGTCAAATGAATGCTCATGCAAAGTCACTAGCAAATCGTATGCTGCCTTTATCCTCATATGGCTTACATACGGCCTATCACGAGTTCCCTGAAGAAGGACATACGTCCGTTTTACCGGTGCTGATGAATTACGCTTTTCGTTTTGCGCTCTATCATGATGATCTTTTAACAACCACAGACATGAAAGAAAGGTAGTGAACGTATGAAACATAGTGGTCTATCTCAAAAGATTGCCCTTGTCACAGGCGCAGGGCAAGGTATCGGACAAGCAGTCGCAAAAAGAATAGCCGATGAAGGTGCGATCATTGCAGCAGTTGACGCAAATGAAGATCAGCTGCAAAGCACCGTCCAGCAAATGAAGGATGAAGGCATACGTGCCTTTGCCTATCCAGGTGACATTACCGATCAAGCATCTGTTCAGCACATTATCAATCAAATTGAAAAACAGCTTGGACCCATTTATTTACTAGTCAATGTAGCAGGCATTCTTCGAATTAGTTCTATTGACCAGCTTAGTGCAGATGACTGGCAACAAACCTTCGCAGTCAACACACATGGTGTCTTTTATGTATCACAAGCTGTCTCCAAATACATGATGAAAAGATCAGCAGGGGTCATTGTGACCGTCAGCTCTAACGCAGGTGCCATTCCTAGAATGAATATGGCTGCCTATGCCGCTTCAAAGGCAGCAGCTACTTCCTTTACAAAAACGCTTGGATTAGAGCTGGCAGACTATGGAATCAGATGCAATGTTGTCTCTCCTGGCTCTACCGCAACACCTATGCAATGGGCTTTATGGTCTGATGAACAAGGCGCAGACCATGTGATCAAAGGGTCATTAGAGACGTATAAAACCGGTATTCCTTTACAAAAAATCGCTGATCCTCAAAACATCGCTGATGCAGTCATCTTCTTTGCATCTGAACAATCCAGTCATATTACGATGCAGAATCTCACGATTGATGGTGGCGCAACACTCGGAATCTAGCATTTTATCAAAAAGGAGGCCTTTTCATGAAACATTCATTATTGTCGTCAGAAGAAAAAGAACAGTTGATTCAAGACTATCAGCCAGGCGCTTTTTTCCTTGCTTCCCCTAAACGCACGATACTTGCCGAAGGGATTTTCCAGCATATTGAAACCAATCAGCTCAATGAACTATCCACAAGGGTAGCGCACGTATTTGACACTGCCAAACAAGCTGGTATTCAAGCACCGATTATTGCTGGTGCTGTTCCGTTTGATCCGGCGCAACCCGTTCGTTTAAATGTGCCAATCCATGTACAGTTTAGTGATCCACTCGAATTTCATCAAGGTGATGAGGAATCGGAAGTGACATCGCCATCATATGAGGTGACACCTGTCCCCTCTCCTGAAGTCTACATGAATGGTGTGAACGAAGGGTTAGCTAAAATTGAAAAAGGAGAGCTTAGCAAAATCGTCATTTCTCGATCTCTCCATCTCAAATCAAATCAAGACATTCATACGAAAGCAATACTCGAACGGCTGGCTCGTCACAATACGACTGGCTATACGTTTGCTGCAAATGTAGCTGATCCGAAATCTCCCCAAAAGCGCACACTTCTTGGGGCAAGTCCTGAGCTGCTTCTTTCAAAAACGGGTTCATCTGTGATTTCCAATCCACTCGCTGGTTCTCGGCCGCGTAGTTCAGATCCAGTAGAAGACCAGCGCCGTCACGATGAACTCCTTACTTCAGCGAAGGATTTACACGAGCATGCAGTGGTTGTCGACGCTGTCACTAAAGCGCTTGCTCCTTACTGTCGTAAGTTAGATGTGCCCGCATCACCATCCGTCATACAAACAGAAACGATGTGGCATTTATCTACTGTCGTAAAAGGTGAATTAGCAGATTCCAGTGTATCCTCAATTGATTTAGCGCTGAGCCTTCATCCAACACCCGCAGTATGCGGAACACCTACAGCAGATGCACGTGAAGCAATCCAAGCAATTGAACCCTTCGATCGAGGATTTTTCACAGGAATGATCGGCTGGGCAGATGCAAATGGTGATGGTGATTGGATTGTCACCATTCGTTGTGCAGAAGCTGAGGGTCAATCCCTTCGCCTCTTTGCTGGTGCAGGAGTGGTCAAAGGATCTAAGGCAGAAGAAGAGCTAGCCGAAACATCTGCAAAATTTAACACGATGCTTCGTGCGATGGGCATCCATCAGCTATAAAAATACATAGGAGATGACAAAAACATGTTTGTTCAACCACCTACATGGCCAGAAGAATTTGCAAAACGCTACCGTGAAAACGGCTGTTGGCGTGGAGAAACCTTTGGCGGTATGCTTCGTGAACGCGCCGTATCGTTAAGGAATAAAACTGCGATTACATACGCTGATACGCACATGAGCTACCAAGAACTTGATGAGCGTGTCAGCAGTCTTGCCGCCGGTTTCCATCAGCTTGGAATTCAAAAGGGCAGTCGAGTTGTCGTGCAGCTTCCTAACATTCCTGCTTTTTTTGAAGTCATTTTCGCTTTATTTCGAATCGGTGCTTTACCCGTCTTCTCACTGCCATCTCATAGAAGCAGCGAAATCACTTATTTTATTGAGTTTGCCGAAGCAGACGCATATGTCATACCAGATATCCATGATGGCTTTGATTATCGATCACTCGCACGTCAAGTGAAAGAAAAGCTTCCCTCATTACCTCATGTCATTGTTGCAGGGAAGGCTGAGGAATTCCTTGACTTGGATGATCTGCGCAAGGACCCAGCACTTGATCCTCAAATTCATGTAGAGGCAAGCGATATTGCATTTCTTCAGTTATCAGGAGGCAGCACAGGCCTTTCTAAGCTCATACCTCGTACACATGATGACTATATGTATAGTCTTTGGAAAAGCAATGAGGTGTGCGAGCTTACAAAAGATAGTGTGTATCTAGCTACACTTCCAGTAGCACACAATTATCCATTAAGCTCACCTGGAGTCCTTGGGACGTTATACGCTGGTGGAAGAGTCGTTCTTGCAACTGGATCAAGCCCTGATGTCGTCTTTCCACTCATTGAAAAAGAACGGGTGACCATTACCGCTGTCGTTCCACCTATCGCATTGATTTGGCTAGAGGCTGCTCCTCATCGATCAGATAACTTATCGAGCCTTGAGGTCTTACAAGTCGGTGGTGCTAAATTAAGCGCCGAGGCAGCAAAACGAGTGATGCCTGCCCTTGGGTGTAAGTTACAGCAAGTTTTTGGCATGGCCGAAGGTCTGGTCAACTATACCAGATTGGATGATCCTGAACATGTCATTATTCACACACAAGGACGCCCGATGTCTGAATATGATGAGGTACTAGTGGTAGATGATGAGGACAAGCCCGTCCCGAATGAAGTGGCTGGACACCTTTTAACAAGAGGACCTTATACGATTCGCGGCTACTATAAAGCCGATGAACAAAACAAGAAAGCATTTACAGCCGATGGTTTTTACAGAACAGGTGACATCGTGCGATTAACAAAAGAAGGAAATGTGGTAGTAGAAGGCAGAGACAAGGATCAAATCAATCGTGGCGGCGAAAAGGTTGCCGCTGAAGAAGTTGAAAATCATTTACTTGCGCATCCTGACATTCATGATGCCGCCATGGTGTCCATGCCAGATCCGTTTCTTGGCGAACGCTCATGTGCCTTTGTTATTGCGAAAGGAAACAACAAGCCAGCACCACACGCCTTAAAGTCATTTCTAAGAGAACGCGGGCTCGCTGCCTATAAAATTCCCGACCGCATTGAATGGATCGATGCGTTCCCACAAACAGGTGTAGGCAAAGTCAGTAAAAAAGCATTAAGAGAATTAGCTTCAATCCATACTGCCAACGTATAAAAAAAGAGGAGTGAAAACCATGGCAATCCCTACTATTCCTGCGTATCCAATGCCAAGCATACAAGATTTACCCGAAAATAAAGTGAACTGGATCCCTGATCCGAAACGTGCTGTCCTGCTAATACATGACATGCAGCAATATTTTTTAAATGCATTTCAACAAGATACATCACCGATCACAGAGTTAGTGCAGCATATTGAACAATTACGTGATACATGCAAAGAACTTGGCATTCCTGTCGTCTATACAGCTCAACCTGGTGACCAAGACCCGAAGGATCGTGCCTTATTAACAGATTTTTGGGGGCCTGGACTTGGTGATGATGAAGCATTGACAAAAATCATTGATCAGCTTGCTCCATCTGAAGCAGATACAATGCTGACAAAATGGCGTTATAGCGCATTCAAAAAATCCAATTTTTTAGATATTCTTCACGAAGGCGGGCGTGATCAACTGATCATTACTGGCGTATATGCACATATTGGCTGTATGCTGACAGCCGCAGAAGCATTCATGCTCGATATTGAAACCTTTTTTGTCGCCGATGCCGTCGCTGACTTTTCACTTAAGCATCACAAAATGGCAATGACCTATGCAGCTGAACGCTGTGCGGTGACCACAACGACAAGCCAAATCATTAGTCGTTTAACAGGACAGGAAGCAGACGGTGATGATCTATCCTTTGATGCTATCGTTCACCAAGTAGCTGAGTATATCCAAATCGAGCCGAATGAAATACCGTTTGACGAGAATCTCGTCTATCTTGGACTTGATTCTATTCGAATGATGAGTCTAGCGGAAAAATGGAGACAGCAAGGAGCGACAGTCAATTTCGTTGAGCTTGCAGCTAATCCAACGCTCACTCATTGGCGAGCTCTTCTTTTCCCAGAAAAACAGCCATCTATCCCAAATATCGATTACTTGTAAAGGAGGTATAGACCCTTGTCGATCCAGTCAGTCGATTCATTCCCACTAACCGGTGCCCAATCAGGCATTTGGTATGCGCGGCAGCTTGATCCATCTAATCCTATTTTCAATACAGCTGAGTATATAGATATTAAAGGTCCAATTGATCCCGTACACTTTGAAGCAGCCATTAGAAAGACTGTCTTAGAAGCAGATTCCTTGTATATGCGCTTCGTTGAGGATACTGACGGTCCAAAGCAATGGTTGATATCTAAGAAAGAGATTCCATTTCAATCTATCAATTTACAAAATGAAAAACAGCCGCTTGATGCGGCTAAAGCATGGATGAAGGCAGATCTTTCAACGCCAGTCTCTTTAGAGAAAGATGTATTATTCCGTGAAGTACTTTTTCAACTTGCTGACGACCGTTTTATCTGGTATCAGCGCATTCATCACATTGCCATTGATGGATTCGCCTTTTCGCTCATTGCACGTCGTGTTGCTGAGGTCTATTCAGCCCTATCGAAAGGGGCACCTGTGCCTCCTCAAACATTTGGAGCCTTACATGACGTAGTCCAAGAGGAGATCACTTATCAACAGTCCAACCGATATGAAGATGATCGAGCGTTTTGGAAAAATCGCTTTGCTGATCAGCCTGAAATTGTCAGCCTTGCTGAGCTTGCCCCAAGAACGTCGGATCATTTTATCCGAAAAACGGCTAACTACGATGCCGAAAAGGTAAGCAAAATGAAAAAAAATGCTCCTGCCTTCGGTGGTACGTGGCATGAAATGATTATTGCGGCATCCGCTCTCTATATGCATCGTATGACTGGTGCACATGATATTGTTTTAGGATTACCTGTTATGATGCGCCTTGGATCGTGCGCCTTGCAAACACCCGGAATGGTCATGAACCTAGTACCGCTTCGTTTAACATGCAAACCAGAAATGACGCTCTCAGCACTTGTTCGCCAAGTATCTGATGAACTGAAAGCCATTCGCCCTCATCAAAGATATCGTCACGAGGACATGCGGAGAGACTTTAAACTCATCGGAAGAAATCAGCGATTATTCGGCCCGCAAATCAATATCATGCCATTTGATTATGATCTCATATTCGATCAGAGCATTGGTCAAGCACATAATCTTTCAGCAGGCCCGGTAGATGATTTATCGATCAACATATACGACCGCGCAGATGGGAACGGATTTCAAATCGACTTTGATGCAAACCCTGCCGTTTACAAAGAGCAAACAGTTGACGCTCATCAGCAGCGTTTTCTTCAATTGCTGGAGGAAATAACCGGACTAGAGCAAGATCAGACGATCAGTCAATTCAACCTTCTTTTGTCTAAAGAAAAAGAGAACATTCTCAAGCACTGGAATGATACAAAACGAGAATTACCAAAGGAATCTTTACGGGAACTATTTGAAAAACAAGTGAGCAAAACGCCACAAGCAAAAGCATTACAGTTTGAAGGAATCACTTTAACCTACGAAGAGTTGAATCAGCGGGCAAATCAATTGGCTCATTATTTGAAAAAGCGTGACATTGGACCAGAACAATTTGTCGCAATAGCTCTGCCTCGGTCCATCGATATGGTCGTAAGTCTATTAGCCGTTGTCAAGACAGGAGCCGCCTATCTGCCACTAGACCCTGATTACCCTAACGATCGTGTCACCTATATGCTAGAAGATGCCAAACCAGCTTGCTTGCTCACATTCAAAGAGACAGCAGACGGTTTGGAGCATCCGCACATCGTTCAACTGGATGATTCAACTGTTCAACAGGAGATAGCAGGCAGTCCGCATCTCGATCCGACATGGAACGAAGGCTCCCTGCATCATCCAGCTTACATCCTCTACACATCAGGATCGACAGGCAAACCAAAGGGTGTTGTTGTCACAAAGCGAAATGTAATCAACTTTATATTGTCCATGCAAGATTCATTTTTATTAGATCAAGGAGACCAGCTTTTAGCGGTAACGACCATTGCCTTTGATATTTCCGGGCTAGAAATGTTCCTCCCGCTTTTACATGGAGCTGCTATTTTATTGGCAAAAAAAGAAACCATACAAGAGCCAGCAAAGCTTTCAGACATGATTCGTTCTCATCCTGTCACAATCATGCAGGCAACACCAACGTTGTGGCATGCGTTGGCAGATGAATACCCTGACGTGATAACAGGTATGCGTGTTCTTGTTGGAGGAGAAGCACTTCCTGCCTCCCTTTTGCACAAATTGCAATCTCTTCAATGCGACATTACCAATTTGTACGGACCTACAGAAACGACGATCTGGTCTACGATGGAAAATGTCACAGCACATCAAGAGAATAGCGGGCCGGCAATTGGTAAACCCATTTGGAATACGAGCGTTTACATTTTAGATGAAGGACTAAACCCAATTCCAGCAGGATCAATCGGTGAACTTTACATTGCAGGTGAAGGAGTATCCAGAGGATATCTTGGACGATATGATTTAACGGCTGAACGTTTTGTCGCTGATCCATTCGGCACAAGCGGCACGAGAATGTATCGTACTGGTGATTTAGCCAGATGGCGTGAAGATGGTTCAATTGATTATATCAGCCGTGCCGATCATCAAATTAAAATCCGCGGCTTCCGTATTGAACTAGGTGAAATTGAAACAGTGATAATGCAGCATCAAGCCATAAAGCATACATCTGTTATCGTTCGTGAGGATCAGCCTGGACAACAGCTGCTTTGTGCGTATGTTGTGCTGACAGACGACTCTTCTCTGCACCCTTCAGAGCTCAGGCAGTTTGCGGCTGCATTACTTCCTGATTACATGGTGCCTTCTGCTGTTGTCGTTTTGCCAGAACTTCCACTTACACCAAATGGAAAAATCGATCGCAAAGCATTACCAGCACCAAATATGTCTTTAGTTAGTTCTGAGCGTACACCTAGAACACCACAAGAAGACATGTTATGTAGTTTATTTGCAGAAACCCTTGGCCTATCTCAAATTGGCATAGATGATAGTTTCTTTGACTTAGGCGGACATTCCTTACTCGCCGCTCGTCTGCTTAGACGTATACGCGATACATTCGGTGCAGACATAAGCATGAGTACCATTTTTGAATCACCTCGGGTTGCTGAGCTTGCGCAGCACTTGGACAAAGCGAAGGACATTCGGCCGCCGCTTCAGGTAGAAAACAAGCCAGAAGAGATTCCGTTATCCTTTGCCCAAAAACGGCTCTGGTTCCTTCATTGCCTTGAAGGGCCAAGTCCAACTTACAATATTCCACTTGTCATTCAGCTGACAGGTACACTAGATCAAACAGCTCTAATTGGTGCACTCGCAGATATCACTGAAAAACATGAAACCCTTAGAACCATTTTTCCGGATAAGAATGGCATGCCAAGACAGGTCATTTTACATTCGAAAAGTGTTCAGCCTAAACTCCATGTCACAGCTTCAAACGATCAACAAATTGAGAGTCAGTTAAACGAAGCCATTCGCTATAGCTTTAAAATTGAAGAAGAACCTGCACTGCGCGCTGAATTATTCACGCTTGATGCAAACCGATCCGTACTGCTTCTATTGCTGCATCACATCGCTGGTGACGGCTGGTCACTTGCACCATTGACACGAGACTTAGCTGCTGCTTACGAAGCCCGTATACAAGGAAAATCCATCTCCTTGCCAGCCGAACCTGTTCAATATGCTGACTATGCTATATGGCAGCAGAAGCTGTTGGGCAGTGAAGAAGAGGCGGATAGTCTATTTGCCAAGCAGCTCAGCTATTGGAAAGGCGCCTTACATGACCTTCCAGAAGAACTGGAACTTCCCTATGACTTCCCGCGTCCACAGGAAGGAAGCTTCAACGGTGATACGATAGACTTTACGATTAAACCCGCTTTACATCAGAACCTCCTTGAACTTGCAAAGCAGCATCAGGTGAGCTTGTTCATGGTGCTTCAAGCATCACTTGCAGCATTACTGACACGCCTTGGGGCGGGGACAGATATCCCAATTGGCAGTCCAATTGCTGGACGGAATGACGATGCACTTGACGACATTGTTGGCTTGTTTGTGAACACACTAGTATTACGTACCAATACAGCTGGTAATCCAACCTTTAGTGAGCTATTGAAGCGAGTGCGAGACGTTGACCTAGCAGCCTATGAGCATCAGGATCTGCCATTTGAACGGCTAGTCGAAATCCTAAATCCAACCCGATCCAGGTCACGCAATCCATTGTTCCAAGTCATGCTTGCCTTCCAAAATACACCGAAGGCGGAAATGAAGCTGACACAACTTGACTCAGATCTTTACGTGAAACCAGTAGGGTCAGCTAAATTTGATCTGACCATCGAATTAACAGAACAAAGAACTGAGACTGGATCAGCAGCAGGATTAACAGGTTTGTTTGAATTCAGTACAGATGTATTTAAACAAAGCACCATTCGAGCAATCGCTGACAGAATGAAGCGCTTTTTAACAGAGGTAGCTGAGCGCCCACATCTGCCGATTGGTCAAGTGAACATTTTATCAGATAAAGAACGGCAAACATTTCTCCCTGACAAAAAGGCATTCGCTCAGTTAGATCAAGCACCTGGTCTCCCAGCCTTATTTGAAAAAACGGCGCAGCAATACCCTGATCGAGTGGCAGTAACGGATGGCAAGAGGCAACTCACCTATGAAGAGTTAAACAACAAAGCCAATCGTCTTGCTCATTTATTAATAGAAAGAGGCGTTGGACCAGAACAGTTCGTTGCACTTGCCCTGCCTAGGTCAATCGATATGCTCGTAAGCCTATTAGCCGTTCATAAAGCAGGCGCAGCCTATGTTCCGCTTGATCCTGACTATCCAGCAGACAGGCTGGCATACATGATACAAGATGCCAAACCAGTTTGCAGTATCACAACAAAAGCAGCTGCAGTGCATCTCCCTGCTGATTGCGATTTGATTTTGTTAGACGAAAAAGAAACGAGCGGTCAATTGCTGACTAAGCCAAATCACAATCCGGCTGATATAGACAGAATTGAGCCGCTATCTTCTCTGCATCCGGCCTATATTATTTATACATCCGGTTCTACAGGGAAACCAAAAGGAGTGGTCATCCCACACCAAAATGTCATCCGTCTTCTGACATCTACTGAACATTGGTTCCATTTTGATGTAGAAGATGTTTGGACAATGTTCCATTCGTATGCCTTTGATTTTTCAGTATGGGAAATATGGGGACCCCTTTTATATGGAGGCCGACTTGTCATTGTACCTCATACCATCTCTCGCTCTCCTGAAGAGATGCTGCAGCTTTTAGTCGAGGAGGGTGTAACTGTGCTTAATCAAACGCCTTCTGCCTTCTATCAGCTCATGCAGATAGACAAGGAACAACAAACACTTGGTCAAGCATTATCACTCCGCTATGTCATCTTTGGCGGTGAAGCATTAGAGCTTAGCAGATTAGAAGATTGGTACAGCCGTCACTCAGACTGTAAGCCAAAGCTAATTAACATGTACGGCATTACAGAAACCACCGTACACGTTACGTACAGTGTACTCAATCGAGACATGATCGCAAAGAAATCCAGCAGCTTAATAGGCGAACCAATTCCTGATTTACACGTCTACGTACTAGATGAATACCTACAGCCTGTTCCCCCTGGAACAACAGGTGAAATGTATGTAGCTGGAGCTGGCCTTGCAAGAGGTTATCTAGGCAGGCCTGACCTGACGTCAGATCGATTCCCTGCCGATCCTTATGGAGCACCTGGCACAAGGATGTATCGAACTGGCGACCTCGCACGCTGGACAGAAGATGGGGCACTTGATTACATTGGCAGAGCTGATCATCAAATTAAAATACGCGGGTTTAGGATTGAACTCGGAGAAATCGAAGCCATTCTGGCACGCCACGATGCAGTTGCACAAGTTGCCGTGATTATGCGAGAGCATCAGCCTGGTGACAAGCGCTTAGTCGCATATATCGTCACAACTGAAGAAGAGCATTTCGATACAGAGACCCTTCGTCATTTTGCCGCAGCCAGTCTTCCTGATTACATGGTGCCTGCAGCATATGTACAGATTGATAACATGCCACTTACAGCAAACGGGAAGCTGGATCAAAAATCACTGCCGGCACCTCAATTGCATATACAGCAAGCGGATGGCCGCGGCCCAAGAAACCCGAAAGAGGAAATCCTATGTCATCTCTTTGAAGAGGTGCTTGATTTGCCAAAAATCAGCATTGATGATCGCTTTTTTGACATTGGCGGGCATTCCTTACTTGCGGTTCGTTTAATCAGCCGCATTCGTGATGCACTTGGTGTCAAACTAAGTATCGGAACATTGTTTGAAGCACCAAATGTTGCAAGTTTGGCAGAGAAACTAGAAACAGGAAGCGATGAAAACGCACTAGAAATCTTGCTGCCTCTGCGAACAAATGGAGAAAGATATCCTCTCTTCTGTGTTCACCCAGCAGGTGGTCTTAGCTGGTGCTATGCAGGTCTCTTGAATACATTAGAGAAAGACATCCCTATTTATGGATTACAGGCACGAGGAATCGCAAGAAAAGATGACTACCCGCACACACTAGATGATATGGCTGCGGATTATATCAAGCACATCCAAACGATTCAGCCAAAAGGTCCTTATCATCTTCTTGGCTGGTCACTAGGCGGAAACGTTGTACAAGCAATGGCTACACAGCTCCAGCAGCAAAGTGAAGAAATCGCACTCGTTGCGATGCTGGATGCCTATCCGAACCATTTCTTGCCGATTAAAGAAGCACCTGATGAAGAAGAAGCATTAATCGCTCTTCTTGCGCTCGGCGGTTATGATCCAGATACCTTAACAGGTGAACCACTCACAATGAAAAGTGCCGTCGACATCTTGAAAAAAGATGGCAGTGCACTAGCAAGCTTAAGTGAAGATGCTATTAGAAATCTAAAGGAAACCTATGTCAATTCAGTTCGATTGCTCGGAGAATATCAGCCAAAAACTTATCATGGGGACATATTATTCTTTAGATCTACTATTATCCCAGATTGGTTTACACCAATTGATCCCGAAGCATGGGCACCTTATATCAACGGAACAATTGAACAGCACGACATTCATTGCCGGCACAAAGACATGTGCCAGCCTAAACCCCTAGCAGAAATTGGTGTCATCTTAGACAACGCACTGCATCGGGTCAAACAAAAGCACTAAGAATAAAGGAGAGATGACAAATGACAAATCCCTTTGATCGTGAAGACGGTGTATTTCTTGTGCTTGTCAATGAACAAGGACAGCATTCACTTTGGCCATCATTTGCACCAGTGCCAGATGGGTGGAAAAAGGTCTTTGATGAAGACACTAGAAATGCCTGCATCGATTATATCCAGACACACTGGCAGGACTTACGGCCATTAAGCTTAACAAAAGAACCTGCGCTAGCCCATGGAAAAACGGACTAAATCACCGCGCCCTGATCACACTCAGGGTGCTTTTTTGACAGAATAAACATCACCATCTCCCAGCTCTTTCTGCTACAATTTAATTGAGAATGTTTATCAACAAATAAGAGATCAGGTGGTTTTATGGGAAACAGCAATCAATTACGTACAATGGCAAATGCAGAACAATTCATCTATCGATTAACATATACTGAAAAAATAAATAATGCAGAGCTTCCGCATACGGAGCAGCAGCTATCAGATACATTCTGCTTCCTCTTCAGCATAAGCGGCAGAGGTTTACTCACATTGAACGATCAAAAATGGCGGTTGAAACATCTGACACTCTATACGATCCTTCCTGGAGAAACATTTATGTTGAAAACAGAGCCTTATCAAAAACAAGAGCTTTATCTGTTTCGCTTTCAGCTCTACATGCTGCAAGATCAAAACATACGGGAAGTATCAACTGAACATGCCCGTTCTTTACTGAATGTATGGCAATTTATCGATATTAGCTCGATTGAACAAATTCATTCTTTACTTCCAGAAATGACAGAGGAATGGAAAAGACCTGAAGCCATTAGCTTTTTTAGAAGCCAAACTCTTTTTCAACAGCTTATTATGCAGCTTTTCACACTGCATAAAGAAGATATTTGTGACACAGCACATGCCCTTTTCAAAACAAAACAATATATCGATCAACATTCCGAAGAGCCTCTCAGCCTTACAAGTCTATCTCAAATGGCTGGCATCAGCGCCAATCATTACAGTGAGCTATTTAAAAAGCATTTTAATGTGAGTGTCACTGATTATATCACCAAGAAAAGGATGGCTAGAGCCAAACAATTAATGGCAAAAGGCAACGCAAAGCTCAAAGACATTGCACTGGAAATCGGCTATCAAGATCCCTATTACTTTAGCCGCATCTTTAAGAAAAAAACGGGCATGACCCCTTCTACTTATATGAAAAGCCGTCAGCGGAAAATTGCAGCCTATGGCCATTCCATACTCGGTCAGCTCACACCCATTCATATCATCCCGTATGCTGCCCCTCTTCACCCTAAATGGACAGCACATGATTTTGAGTATCATGCAGAAGAAATCCCGATTCACCTGAGTGCACATCGGATCAACGAGCACGCTGAAGCCAATTTACAGCAATTAAAGGAAACAAAACCTGAGCTAATCATTGCCAATGATCATGTGACAGAGGAAGAAAAACAAGTGTTGAAAACCATCTGTTCTGTTCACTTTGTTCCATTCAAACAATTGGATTGGCGCACTCAATTCAGACAAACAGCTATGTTCTTAAACGAAGCGAAGGAAGCAGAAGAATGGTTGATTCATTATGAGGAACTCGTCATTCAAGCGAAAAAGTCGTGCCTTTTTGATCATCCACCAAAAACCGTCCTGCCTCTTCGTATCTTTCAAGATCAACTCTACTTGTCTGTCAATCGCACCATGTCAGAAGTGATTTTTCATGATATTGGTCTTCTGCCAGCTTTTCAGAATGATGGACAGCTAATAGAAAAAGAAATCACCATTCGCTCCATACAACAGCTAGATCCAGACGCCATCTTCCTCTTCTTGCATAAGGAGCCAAAAACCATTGCTTTTTATCAAAAGTTAAAGCAACAGGAAGATTGGCAAAATCTCAAGGCTGTGACTCAACAAGCAGTCTATCCACTAGCATCTGACCCTTGGCGTGAATACACAGCAGCCAGTCATCAACGAGTCATTCAGGACCTTTTATCTTTTTTTCCGTAAAAAGTCCATCATTCGACAGAGAATTATCTATGGATAAAAGGACAAAAGCCTAATACAATCATTAATTGAGAACAATTATCAGTTAAAGGAGAAAACAAATGAAAAAATGGTTAGCATTGCTTATCCTTTGTATCATGACGATCACCACTGCTGCCTGTGGTGCTGAAGAAAATAAACCTGCTTCAAACACAACCAAAAGCAAGTCAGCTGAAGCAACAGAAACAAACATCAATTACTTAGATCAATCATACAACCTCAAAACACCAGTGAAACGAATCGTCATTGCTGGAAGCCTAGAATCAATGGAAGATGCAAAATTACTTGATATTCAACCTATTGGTGCTTCTACTGTAGGCGGCACATTCCCTGAATTATTTAAAGACATCACAGCGAAAACAGAAGGCATCGGTGAAAAAACAGAACCGAATCTAGAAAAAATCTTAAAACTAAAACCAGACGTAATACTAGGATCAACAAAATTCCCACCTGCAACAATAAAAAAATTGGATAAAGTCCAAACGACGATCCCAGTATCCCACGTCTCTTCTGACTGGGAAAGCAATCTTTTATTGCTCGGTACACTTACTGGCAAAAGTGAAGAAGCGAAAAACATCATTTCTGATTATCAGAAAGACCTTAAACAAGCGAAAGAAACCCTGAAAGACAAAAGCAACAACAAAACAGCTGTCATTTTACGCATTAGACAAGGCGACCTGTACGTGTATCCTGAAGACGTATACTTCAACTCTACCTTATATGGGGACTTAGGATTTACAGCACCAAGTGATATTAAAAAAGCCAAAGCACAAGCAATGATTTCATTGGAGCGCCTGGGCGAACTCAATCCTGACTATATTTTTGTTCAGTTCTCTAAAGAGGAAAACTCATCGAATCCTAACGCATTAAAGGACTTAGAGGAAAATAAAATTTGGACAAGCCTAAAAGCTGTGAAAAATGGGCACATCAATGAAAATGTCGTTGATCCTATGCTTCAAGGAGGAACTGCACTAAGCAAAACAACCTTCCTTGATAAGGCTGTCAAATGGTTAGAGAAAAACAACTAAAAAGAAGACAAAGGGCTAATGTTTAGCCCTTTGTCTTCTTTTTAGCGTAGTTGAGAATTTTGAGGAGTGAATACATATGAACGGAACGTTTCTATATGACGAGTTTAACGGTCGTCAGCTTGATATTTACGTTCCACAGGACACCTCTATTAATGTTCCAGCTGTCTTTGTACAAGATGGCTCTTCTTTGTTTAGAACACACCTGCTAGAGATCGAAAGACTGATCGAAGCCAAAACCATCTCGCCAATCATCATTGTCGGCATACACCCTTTCAATCGACTTGATGAGTATACACCATGGAAGGCATCATCACTGCGCTCTGGGTTTCCTGACTTTAAAGGCGAGGCACAGACATATGTGTCGTTTTTAGAGAATGACTTGCTCCCATATATCAAAAAAGAATATCCAGTTCAGGAGACCTGTCATGAACATAGCCACGTAGGTGCTTCATTAGGTGGGCTATTTGCAATTTATACTTTATTGATGCACCCTGCTCTTTTTAAAAACATCGCATCTCTCTCCGGGTCATTTTGGTATCAAGATTTTCTACCGTTTGCTAAACAACAAAGCATTCAGTATGTGGATCACCTTATTTATTTGTCTGTGGGCAGTGAAGAAGGTAAAGGCAAAACATCTGCTCAACAGCACATGCCTTTATTCAATAAACAACTACATGACCTTTTATTACAGAAAGGGATGCAGGAATGGCAGCTGCACTATCACATCGAACAAGGGAAGGGCCATCATCTGAAACAATTTCAAAAAAATTTTTTATCAGCCCTAAAGTGGTTTTATAAAAGAGAACTCTAATTTTTTATCAGCATGGCACAAAGCCGATATGATATATTGGAACCTATAGATTAAAAGAGGAGGGATTTGCATATGAGACCTTTACAAATCTCAGCCGATACAGCACAAAAACTTGCGGCATCACTCAATGTACCCATTGAACAAATCATGCATATGCCGCAGCATATCTTAATCGCTAAACTAGCAGAACTTGAACAGAAGAAAGATCGTTCTTCTTAAAGAAATAAAGGAGTTTACATTCATGGAACAACAACTAGAACAATCAACATTACATCCTCGCAGTAAAGGACAAACCATCCTGCTGATTGCTGGGATTTTACTTATTGCATTTAACCTGCGGCCTGCCATTACGTCCGTCGGCCCTCTCATCGGCGCCATTCGTTCCGATTTGCAGCTTTCCAATGGACTTGCAGGTTTTCTCACAACATTACCACTGCTCTCATTCGCCTTGCTTTCTCCTATTGCACCTAAAATCGGGAAGCGTCTGGGTAATGAACGAACCCTCTGGCTAGGGCTGGCTGTCCTTCTATTTGGGATTGTGATTCGCTCGTTTGGCTCGATCACCTTCTTAATGATGGGAACCGCGCTTGTCGGTGTCGGGATTGCCATATGTAATGTGCTCTTACCAGGGCTCGTGAAGCATAAATTCCCTGCACATGCAGGATTGATGACGAGCGTGTATACGACCTCGATGTCCGTCTTTGCGGCACTTGCATCAGGTGTCAGTGTTCCGCTCAGTCATACGATGCCTGGCGGCTGGAATACATCATTCCTCGTATGGGCCGGTCTTGCACTGCTCGCGATGATGGTCTGGGCGCCACAGCTTCTTCATCAGAACACAGCGTCCGTCAAAAGCATTTCGCTCACAGAGCAGCCGATATGGCGTTCACGTGTCGCATGGCAGGTGACCTTTTTTATGGGCTTGCAGTCATTCCTTTTCTATAGCAGCATCGCCTGGTTTCCTGATATTTTAACATCGCATGGAATGAACCTGTCGACAGCCGGCTGGATGCTGTCCATTATGCAGTTTGCTGGGCTGCCATCCACCTTTTTAACGCCTGTTTTTGCAGAAAAATTAAAAACACAAAGACCGCTTGTCTTGAGCCTTGTCCTTGTGTATTTACTTGGCATGATCGGGCTTCTTCTCGGAGGATCGACGCCTATTCTTGTGATCTCTGTTTTATTGATCGGCATTGGACAAGGTGCCAGCATCAGTCTGGCGCTCACTTTTATCGGATTACGGACGACCAATATGGAGCAAGCCGCTGCCCTTTCCGGAATGGCGCAGTCTCTCGGTTATTTATTAGCCGCCGTTGGTCCTTTCATGGTCGGTATCCTTTTTGATCTCACACATACATGGACGCCATCCATTATCATCTTTATCATCATCCTATTTTTCATGTTTATATCCGGTATGCGAGCCGGACGAAGCGTCTATATTTCAGATCCATCATAAAAAAAAGAACCCGCCTCCTCATGAGACGGGTTCTTTTCGGTTTATGCTTGTTCTGTCACATGAACCTTTAACGTTGCTTGTACCTCTGGATGAAGCTTCACCGGTACATTTGTGTATCCTAATGCACGGATGGCGTCATTCAGCTCGATTTTGCGCTTATCGACTTTGATTTGATGATCTTTTTGCAATTTATCAGCGATTTGTTTGCTTGTAATTGATCCAAACAGACGGCCGCCTTCACCTGATTTTGCTGTTAGTTCTACTGTTAGCGCCTCAAGTGTTTCTTTTAGTTGTTTCGCTTGTTCAAGCTCTTGGATGGCATTCTTTTTCTCTTTGTTCTTCTGCCCTTCCAATGCGCTTAGGTTCGTTGGGTTTGCTTCAACTGCTAACCCTTGTTTGATGAGAAAGTTGTGAGCATATCCGTCAGCTACATTCTTGACTTCGCCTTTTTTCCCTTTGCCTTTTACGTCTTTTAGAAAGATGACTTTCATCTTTGAACCCCTCCTTCGAAATATTCATCAATGGCAGCTTTTAACTGCTCTACCGCTTCTTCAATGGTTATACCATACATTTGGGTTGCAGCGTTAGTTAAATGACCGCCGCCATCTAACGCTTCCATGATAATTTGGACGTTGATATCTCCTAATGATCTCGCACTAATGCACACCGTGTTGTCATCTCGTCTAGCGACAGCAAATGACGCTTCTACCTCACTCATTGACAACAGGGAATCTGCCGTCTGGGCAATCGTGATTTGATCATAATACTCCGAGCTGTCTGACGGTAATGAAGCAATCGCCACCTGATTTTGATACAGATCTGTATGCTGAATGAGCTTTGCCCGTTTGATGTAATGATCGACGGTCTCTTTTAGGAATTTTTGCACAAGGACAGGATCTGCCCCCTTTGCACGAAGATAGGATGCTGCATCAAACGTTCTTGATCCCGTTCTCAGCGAGAAACTCTTCGTATCAACAATGATCCCTGCGAGAAGCGCAGTAGCTTCAATCATGTTAATGCGCAATTTCTTCGGCTGATACTCTAAAAGCTCTGTCACAAGCTCTGCTGTTGATGAAGCATACGGCTCCATATAGACAAGTAATGGGTCACGGATAAACTCCTCGCCGCGTCTATGATGGTCAATGACCACGACATTTTCAATTTTATTGAGTAGTCGTTCTTCCATGACGAGAGACGGTTTATGTGTATCCACGACCACAAGCAGCGTGTCATCCTTTGCAATCTCCATGGCTTCCTCTGGCGTGATAAAACGTGACCAAAGATCTTCATAATTCTTAATTTCACTAATCAAACGTTGAACACTGTCCCCAATCTGGTTGGCATCAATGACAATATAGCCTTCTTTCCCATTAGCCTGGGCGACCTTTAAAATCCCAATGGATGCACCGATTGAGTCCATGTCTGGGAACTTATGCCCCATGATCATGACATTTCCGCTTTCAGAAACAATTTCTTTTAAAGCATGAGAAATGACTCGTGCGCGTACACGTGTCCGTTTCTCCATTGGATTCGTTTTCCCGCCGTAGAATTTCACTTTTCCATTCGGTTGCTTAATAGCTACCTGATCCCCGCCTCGTCCGAGGGCAAGATCAAGACTCGACTGCGCAAGCGCCCCAAGCTCTTTTAAAGAAGGTACGGATGCACCGATCCCGATACTCAGGGTAAGCGTCGCACTATGCGCTCCTGTTTTCTCACGGACCTCGTCTAGAATAGAGAATTTCGACGCTTCCAGCTCTGCTAAAATGCTTTCATTTAGAACCGCCATAAATCGTTCGGACGAAATTCGCTTCAGGAAAATGCCATATTCCTGTGCCCAATTATTTAACAGAGACGTCACTTCACTATTAATGGTGCTGCGCACCTGATCGTCAAGGCCCTGCGTGACATCATCGTAATTGTCTAAAAAGATATAAGATAACACCGTTCGTTCATTTTCGTACTGTCTTTCAATCTGTACCTGTTCTGTGACATCAAAGAAATATAAAAGGCGCTCTGACCGTTTAATAATGACTTTGAATTTCCGGTCATTCAGCGTCACATTTTCTGTCTCGACCTCTTGTTTAATAAGAGGCACAACGGACTCGAATGTATCATACAAGGATCTGCCGACAAGCGTGCTTTCATGAAAACACGAAGCGAGAAATGGATTTGTCCATTCGATATAATACTGGTCATTAAACAGCATAATACCAATTGGCATTTCCATTAATGCTTCTTCTCCAACCTTTTTGACTCGATAGGATAATGTTGAAATATATGAATCAATCTCTTTTTGCACTTGCGTATCTGCCCACTTTAAGAAGTAGAGCACACCTGCAAGGACTAAAAGACCAACCGCTCCTATGATCCAATTATAATAAAGGTTGAGGAGGACTGTGACCACCGCAAGGACAATCAAAGCGATGATCGGATACTTGATGACAGGTTTTCTATAGAAGCTTGGCACTGATATCAACTCCTCAACATTCAGAGTGAATTATTTGTTTTTTACTTTTTCTCTTAAATCAAAGCCTATGTCAGCAATCCCTATAATACGCACAATCACACCGATTGGCGGATAGAGAACCCCTAACACGATAGCGAAAACGGGCACCGCTTTTGAGATGCTTTTTTCGTGGCAATAATAGAAGATAAAAGAAAATCCCTGAATAAGCACCAGTATAAATAAAATTTGAAACGCACTCGTTTGAACGAGCGATAAAAAGCTGCCTTTTTCTGTCTGAATCAGCATCAAAAGCAGTGTGAGTAAATAATACCATACCATGCTTTTTGGCAGCCGCATATCCTTAAATTTCTTCAAAACCGGCATGTCTTTGACAAACCGTTTGATCAGAGGCTTCACAAACCAGTGGTTCACGAACGCCGTCAGCGTAACTAACATCAACAGCGCGACAGGCAAAGCACTCAATGCGGCATCCTTCATCTCTCTGAACTGCTTCAGCTGCTTCGCAATGTCCTGCTCAGAAGCGCCGGATTGCTTTAAGGCACTCTCTAACATTGGAATCATTTGCTCAATCGACTCTTTCGCGACACTCATAATATCGACTTGAAAAAGCTGAACACTGACAACAAAGGAGATAAGGAAACTGAATAGATAGATCAGCGCACCTGCAATGATGGCATTTCCAGGCTGTCTTCTGCTATAGAAAACACCCATGCCTAATCCGACAGCAATCAGAATTGGCGCCGTCATGAGTCCATTAATAGATCCAATTAAAAAGCTGATCACTATCCCAATAGCGCCAGCAGCAATTCCTTTTTTCAAGCCGTGCCTGATTGTATAGAGGATGATCGGAATCGGAGCAGCTAGAAAGAAAATAATGGATAATAGCGGCACATACAAATAAAACAGCGTCATGACAGAAAAAATACTGATCATGATAGCGCCCTCTACTAACGCTTTAGTTTGTTTCACACCTTCACCTCTATCCAATCCTTTTACTATATCTTGCTCAATGTATCCTTCTATGTATACGTACGATGTAAGCTACACCATGTCTTACCCCAACCTTTATTTTACCATAGCGGTAAATCGCAAGTAAAATGCAGGCTATCTTAGGAGCGTTTCACGTGGAACACTGATATTGATTCGTACATGCAACTTTTCAAACAGCATGTTACAATTTTTTAGATTATTCTTAGCTATAAACCCTGAATTCAAGGTCAAAAGCTGTTAGAATAGAAACATCATCAATAAATGTAAGAAGGAGAATTCACATGGGAAAAACACTCGTATTCGGACACAAAAACCCTGACACAGACACGATTTGCTCTGCTATCGCTTACGCTGATCTAAAAAACAAAATCGGCGTCGAAGCAGAAGCGGTCAGACTTGGAGAAATCAATGGAGAAACACAATTCGCATTAGATTTCTTTAAACAAGAAGCACCTCGTTTCATTGAAACGGCTGCAAACGAAACAAAGCAAGTCATTCTTGTCGATCATAACGAATTCCAACAAAGTGTAAGCGATATTGATCAAGTACAAGTGACTGAGGTCATTGACCATCACCGTATTGCCAACTTTGAAACAAGTGAACCTCTATACTATCGCGCTGAGCCTGTTGGCTGTACAGCAACAATCTTAAACAAAATGTACAAAGAGAACCAAGTGAAGATTGAAAAAGAAATCGCTGGTTTGCTTTTATCTGCAATCATTTCTGATTCCTTGCTATTCAAATCACCAACATGCACACAACAAGACATTGATGCTGCGCATGAGCTAGCTGAAATTGCAGGAGTAGATCCAGAAGTTTACGGCCTAGACATGCTAAAAGCTGGCGCTGACCTAAGCCAAAAAACGGTTCAAGAACTAATTACAATTGATGCAAAAGAATTCGCACTAGGCAATAGCAAAGTGGAAATTGCGCAAGTCAATACAGTAGATATCGCAGAAGTTACAGCAAGACAGGCTGATATTGAAGCGAAAATCAATGAAGTCATCGCAGCGAAAGGTCTTGATCTATTCGTTCTAGTGATCACAGACATCCTAGAAAATGACTCTCTTGCACTTGCACTCGGTGTCGAAGCTGCAAAAGTAGAAAAAGCATTTAACGTCACACTTGAAAACAACACCGCTTTACTAAAAGGTGTTGTATCAAGAAAGAAACAAGTCGTACCTGCACTGACAGACGCACTTTCTTCATAAACACAACAAGACTGCTGAACATGTCAGCAGTCTTTTTTCTTCTTTTAATGAATGTACATATCGCTGACAAGAATATCCTTTAACACACTTGTTGGAATCGTGAATTCAACTACACCCATGTAACCAGGCGCCACATCATATTCATTAAAGGAAATCACCAGTTTGCCTTTTGAATTGATATAGAAGCTTTGATCTGGCTGAATCTTCTTAAACGGATCAACCGTATCTTGCTTGGTAATCCAGTAAATCTTATTTGAATCCTCTTTCATCTGTTTCTTCATTTGCTCTTTAATATTTTCACTAATCACATCAATATAACGGTCATCTTTAAACAGGCTTGGTAATGTAATGAGTACATGATTTTTCTTATCCACCGTATCATACGTCATTTCCTCTGCCGCAGACGCCTGAGTGGTCACCTTGTATCGACCTAGTGAGAGAATTTGGTCATTGTTTGTTCTCACTTCATATCCGCTCTCAACACTTAAATGACCATTTTTATATCCCTTTGTTTCCTTTTCAAAATCTTGATACAGCTTTTTGTTTTCAGCTAAATATTTTTGATTCAGGCTGTCTTGTAATTTTCCGTCCCCAAGCCCTGAAACGTGTGGTGTTTTAAGGTCAATATTCGTTCCTTGATCGCTCTTTTTAAATTCTGTGAATGTCACGACTTTCACCAGCTCGCCAATGACAGGTATCTCCGAAATAGCTCTTGCCGCCTGTGGACTGACATTCACAGTCGTGACAAATAGAGCAGCCGCAGCAACAAGTCCGATCGTCCATTGCTGAAAATGAGGTTTTTTGTTTTTTCGTTTTAATGTCCGTTCAACCATAGCATCATATTCCGGTGGAATGGGGATTTCTAAATATTCCTCTTTTAACTGTTCTAAATACTTATCCATTTATATTTCCTCCTGCGATAATTCTACTTTTAAAAGCCGCAACGCCTTATATAATCTTGTTTTAATGGTGTTTTCATTTTCATCGAGAATGTGGGCGATGTCCTCTAGTTTTAAATCTTCAAAGAATCTCAAGATAATGATGCCCCGGTAGATTTCGGGCAAATCCTCTATGGCTCTTCTGACATCTTGATCCTCATATACATCTGATTCACCCTGTGATAAGAATTCAAGCGTATCATCGTCTGTCACTTGCACCCGCTTCTTCTTTCGTAAAAAGTCTAGGGCTGCGTTCACCACGATTTTATAAAACCAGCTATGCATCTTGGTCGCATCCTCTAATCGGTGAACAGATTTGAGTGCTTTATGAATCGCCTCTTGAACGACATCCATCGCATCTTCTGGGTTTTTGACATAACTATAGGACAATCGATAAAAACTGTGTTTATGCTCCATTACGTAATCAGCAAATTGATCCTCAATTTTTCGTTTCTTCATTTTACAAAGAGCTCCTTTATCTTAAATGCGCATCGGTTATTTCTTACAATGGATAGACGCGCACCTTTTGAAAATAGTTTGCGCTCGATTATTTTTTAACATGTCATTCCATTTCCGTTTCTATACAAAAAGAGCGAACCAGAAGGTTCACTCTTTCAAAGCGGATATTGTTTGATGGACAAACTGTTTAAGTGGAGAAAGCGGATGAATGATCGGAACGCCTGTCTCCTCTTCCATCTGCTGTGCCGCATGAACCATCGATAGCTGCATCACGCAAATGTCTCCACTTTTTTTCATACATCTTCTGAGCTGCTTTTTAATTTGCTCCTCATAAGCATGCATGTCACCGTTTAGGCAAAGGTGAAAGACATCCTCCATCACCATAACCTCTGCATCAATCTGTTTGCCGTGCTCTTTTGCATATGATTCAAGCCGCTCCATAGTCCCTTCCACTGTATTCGGGTTTGAAAACACAAGTTGAAGAGGCCCTTTTTTCTGACAAATCAGTTCAAATAACGGTTCATCAATCGGAACAATCGGTTGCTTAAAGAGATGCTGCTGATCACCCAAAGCGGCAATATATTGTGTGCACGTGAGCAGAATGATGTCGGCTTCATCTTCTTTCATCAATTTGTTGATGGCATAGGTTTGCTGCTTGTGAGGATTAAAATCGGGATCTTTTGTGGCACGTTCTATAAATGATGAATCGACCGTGTGATGCAACTCAATATCTGTATCACCAAACACGTCCTCTATATAGGACTGATTAGACGGATGGGCATGAAGGCAGTGTAATCGAATCATCAGGTTCGCTCCTCGTGAAAGTTTTCAATCATTATATCAATCCTTGTATGAAATAGGGAGAAAGATGACCATATTGTTAGGGAGATATTGAAGGAGGGATTCGAATTGAAAGAAGATCAACACCCTAAGCCATCTTCAGAGTCAGAAGACACTTTAACAAATCGGCAAGGTCACCCCGTAACAGACAATCAAAATATGAGAACCGTTGGAAATAGAGGCCCAACTACGCTTGAAAATTACGATTTCCTAGAAAAAATCAGTCATTTTGATCGCGAACGTATTCCTGAACGTGTCGTCCATGCGCGCGGTGCAGGAGCTCACGGTTATTTTGAAGCCTATGGCACATTCGGTGACGAGCCCATTTCCACTTATACAAGGGCGAAGTTATTTCAGGAAAAAGGAAAAAAGACTCCTGTTTTCGTTCGTTTTTCTGCTGTCATTCACGGCGGTCATTCGCCAGAAACATTGCGCGATCCGAGAGGGTTTGCGATTAAATTTTATACAGAAGAAGGCAACTGGGACCTCGTTGGAAACAACCTGAAAATTTTCTTTATCCGAGATGCTTTGAAGTTTCCAGATTTGGTTCATGCCTTTAAGCCTGATCCTGTCACCAATCGACAGGACGGCGAGCGTATTTTTGACTTCGTCTCGCAATCTCCAGAAGCGACACATATGGTGACATTTCTCTTTTCACCATGGGGTATCCCAGCAACCTATCGCCACATGCAAGGCTCAGGTGTCCATGCGTACAAATGGGTGAACCATGAAGGAAAAGCAGTGCTGGTCAAATATCACTTTGAACCGAAGCAAGGCATTCGCAACCTGACACAAGAACAGGCTCAAGCGATACAAGGTGAAAACTTTAATCATGCCACACAGGATTTATATGAAGCTATTGAGCAAGGAGATCATCCTGAATGGGAGGTCTATGCGCAGATCATGGAAGATGATGCCCACCCTCACCTCGATTTTGATCCGCTTGATCCAACAAAGCTTTGGTACAAGGATGACTATCCATGGAAACCGATCGGACGAATGGTGTTAAACAAAAATCCAGAAAATTATTTCGCAGAAGTTGAGCAGGTCGCTTTTGGGACTGGCGTTCTCGTAGACGGTTTGGATTTCTCAGATGATAAATTGCTTCAAGGGCGCACCTTCTCTTACTCTGATACGCAGCGATATCGTGTGGGACCGAACTATTTACAGCTGCCGATCAATGCACCGAAAAAGCATGTCGCCACGAATCAAAGAGATGGGCAAATGGAATACCAGGTCGATCAAGGCAAAGGGCAAAATCCTCATGTGAATTATGAACCATCGATCCTCGGCGGATTAAAAGAAGCCAAGCAGGATGGAAAGGATCATACGCCTTTTGTAGAGGGTGACGTCAAACGGGAAACCATTGACCGCCCGAACAACTTCGGACAAGCCGGAGAAACATATCGCCGCTTCAATGATTGGGAACGTGAGGAATTGATTAAGAACTTAGTCAACACCCTTGCGACCTGTCAAAAGGACATACAAGAGCAAATGATCGAAAACTTTACAAAGGCAGACCCTGATTACGGAAAGCGTGTCGCTGATGGCTTAAAAGCCTTCAAACAAGAACAGCCAAGCGGACCTATAGGGTCTACAGGCGCCGCACAAGCTGTAGACGAAGCGATTAACAACAGCACACCATCAGATCCTTATTAAATAAAAAAGAATGCAGCGCCTAGGCTGCATTCAGATTGTAGAGAAACTCATGTTTTTCTACAATCTTTTTTATTTTCATCGTAATGATGATGGATGAGATTTAAAGAAAAAGGCCTCCCACACACCTAGCCTAGCTTCGCTAGGTGTGTGGCAATCTTCTTCATGTTCTGACAGGCAGCTGTGAGAAGCACTTGCTCACTCACATTTTGTTTTCCCCTCAACCGGCAGTAGCGAAGCCCATGCAGTTGTTTTGAATCTGCAAAGCTTCGCTCTATTTTTTCTTTTCTTTTTTTATATAGCTCTTTTCCAGAAGCAGACAGACGATTTTGCCTGATCTTTTCTTTATGTTCTTCCCATACATGTCTTGAGATCACTTTTTGATGATTTTTCGACCTTGTACAGCTCTCTAGGAAAGGACACGATACGCATTTTTTAGGGTCTGATTTGTAGAACCGATAACCTTTTCGATCAGTTGTTGTATATAATAGCTTCTCACCATTTGGGCATATGTAGTGATCATGTTCAGAGTCATACTGAAATTTCCACTTCTCAAATAATCCTCTTGTTGGATGAAAGCGTCTATGTGCGATGACACCAAAAATACGGCGATCGGATAAACCTTTACAGATTGGGGTTGTCAAATAACCAGAATCAAGGGCAACAGCTTCTACTTGAAAACCAAATCGGGCGATTTGGTGATCCAATCGATCAAGATATGGAACGGAATCATGGACATTGCCGGGTGTGACATGGGCATCTGTGATGATGTTGTGCTTCATATCCGTTGTACGGTGGTCTAGGTAGAAAAAGCCTTCTGGCTTGTTTTCGCGATAAAGATAGCCACTTTCAGGATCAGTTTTACTTTGACGAATGTCTTTTTTTGTTTTCACCTCCTCTTTTTTCTTTAAGGGCTTTTTTCCGTGTACCTCTCGATCTTCTTGGACGGCTACATCTAATTCTTTCATATAGTTCTGAGTATCTTGTTCGATCGTTTTTCTTGTATATTTATGTTTATTTGCATTCGCTTTAAGATGGGTTGAATCAGTAAAAAGGACGCGCCCTCCAACCATATCGTGATTGATGGCTTGAAGCACAATCTCGTCGAAAATGTCTTGAAAAATCGTTGTATCTTTGAATCGAGTACGACGATTCCAGCTAATGGTCGAGTGATGAGGAACGGGGTCATTGATGTTCAAACCTAAAAACCATCTATACGCCATGTTATAGTAAATTTCTTTTTCAAGTTGTCTTTCAGAACGGATACCGTACAGGTATCCGATAAACATCATTTTGAATAAAATAAGTGGATCAAGAGAAGGGCGACCTTTATTCTCACTATAATACGGTTTTACTTTATCTACGATAAATGAAAAGTCAATGTACTGATCAATTTTACGAAGCAGGTGATCCTCTTCGACCAGTTGATCTAGCAATACAAATTCGGCTTCGTGCTGAGAAGAATTTCTAGTGTGGAACATGAGAAAAACACCTTCCTTTAGTATGCTTTTCTCTATTATAAAACGGGGGAATGGAAACTTTAAGAAAAAATATAAAGCTGTCGAGATTTTCTCGACAGCCTGAATGCAGCGCCTAGGCTGCATTCTTTTTGTATTCATCGATTAAGCGTTTTGACCCTTTTTGATCCATTCTGCTACATTGATTGTACGTTTTGCTTGATGTTTTGCAGCAGCTTCGGCATCCTCTTGGATCTTTCCGTTTTGGTCAACAGTGACACTCACGCCGTAAGGGTTGCCCCCTGCACCGTATAACGAGTCATCTGTGTATCCAGGAGCGGCAATAATCGCTCCCCAGTGGAACATCGTTGTGTAAAGACTGAGAATGGTCTGCTCCTGTCCGCCATTTGGGTTTTGTGCAGAAGTCATCGCACTCACTGCTTTGTTTGCCAATTTCCCTTGGAACCATAAGCCGCCAGTTGTGTCTAAGAATTGCTTCATTTGAGCCGGTAGGTTACCAAAACGTGTTGGCATGCTAAAGATGATGGCATCTGCCCACTCTAAATCACTTAATTGAACCTCTGGGACATCCTTTGTTTCGTCTAAATGTGCTTTCCATGCTGGATTTGATGCCACAACTGCTTCTGGTGCCAATTCAGCAACCTTTAATACTTTCACTTCAGCTCCAGCTTCTTTCGCTCCAGCCTCTGCCCATTTTGCCATCTGATAGTTTGTACCTGTTGAACTATAATAAATAACTGCTAATTTTACGTTTTCCATTTGTTCCATCTCCTTTTGTTTGGTTTGCCCAAAAAGCTTCTGTAAAAATCCCATCTATATTCCCTACCTTCATTAAAATTGACGACGATACCATAATGCCGCAGCATCGACTTCTTCTCTCGTTAGCTGATGTCCGCGGTCTTCCCAATGTAGTGTGACCGAAGCGCCTGCGCCTTGCAGCAATTGCTCGAGCTCTTGTGATTCCTCTGGGCGGCACATTGGGTCATTTTTACCAGCTGCGATAAAGACTTGTTTCCCCGCCAATGAAGGCAATGAAACTCCGCGTCTTGGAACCATTGGATGATGCAGGAAAGCTCCTTTTAACGCATCCTCGTAATGGAATAAAAGACTTCCAGCAATGTTCGCCCCATTGGAATATCCGAGAGCGACGACATTGTGACGATCGAACCCATATTCATCTGCTGCTTCTCCGATAAATGTATAAAGTTCCTCTGTCCGCTCAATTAAATCCTGCTCATCGAAAACACCCTCTGCTAAACGTCTGAAAAAGCGCGGCATACCGTTTTCCAACACATTTCCTCTCACACTAAGAACAGAAGCGTCAGCATCTACTAAATCGGCAAGCGGCAATAAATCTTCTTCCGTCCCGCCAGTACCATGCAGTAATAACAAAACAGGTCTTTGTTCATTCTTTCCTTTTCGAAAAAGATGTTTCATCATGCATCTCCTTTCCCTTTCAATTCTCTCACTTCTATTGGCAGCACAATTTGTTCAATCTGACTGCGCTGCGCTTCATATTGCGGTGGCAATTTCAATGCTTCACCCATAGTTTCCACTGATTCATCGTGTGCAAACCCTGGAGGATCAGTCGCAATTTCAAATAATATGCCGCCAAGCTCTCTAAAATAAATGGCATTGAAGTAATTTCGATCTTGCACAGGTGTCACTTGATACCCGCTTTGCGCAATATGTCTTTGCCAATCTAACTGATCCTGATCATCTGTCGCTCTCCATGCAATATGATGCACCACTCCAACACCCATACGTCCGCGTGCAACAGGTGTCTTGTTCACATCAATGACATTGCCTATCTCACCAAACGAACGGAATCTCACATAATCCACTTCTTCTCCAACTCGTTCAAAACCCATTGTTTGTTCGAGCAGCTGCATCGTTTGCTCTGGCTGTGATGTTAACAAAACAGCTCCGCCAAATCCTTTGATTGCAACATCTGGTGTGACTCCGTTAAATGTCCACTCATTTTGTTTCCCTTCCGCACGCTCTACAAGCTCAATCAACAAGCCGTGTGGATCTTCAAATGAGAGAAAGGCTTCATCAAAGCGTTCAACCATTTCATAAGAAATATCAAACTGCTCAAGACGTTCCTCCCAGAAAGAGAAAGCGCCTGGTGGTACAACATATGTCGTCACGCCCACTTGACCTGCGCCAATTTGTCCCTTTTGAGCACCTGGCCAAGGGAAAAACGTGATAATCGTTCCCGGAGATCCTCCTTCATTTCCAAAATATAAATGGTAAGTACCTGGATCATCAAAATTCACGGTCTTCTTCACGAGACGAAGTCCTAAAACACCTGCATAAAAATCAACGTTCTCCTGAGGATGCCCTACAATTGCTGTGATATGGTGAATTCCTTCTGTTTTCTTCACTTCTAATGACCTCCTAATCATGAAGTAACAAGCCTCTATTCATTATGTCTTTACTGACGTCTTTATATTATCTCGAATTCGAGATATTAAATCAAAAAAATATATTTATCTCGAATTAAGGATATGATGTTTTTAAATAAAAGTCAACGATTTTTGTTTTTCCTTTGAAAAAAGCAGGTCTGTTTTTGCATAACAGACCTGCTCTTCCTTGATTATTGCAGTAATTTTTTCTTTTTTAAATAGGCTTTCGCTACCTGAAATGCATCCTTACCTTTTACATTCACTTCATAATTCATTTCTCTCATCTCATCGTCTGTGATTTGACCACCGAGCTTATTGAGAGAGGTCTCAATCTCAGGGTACTCCGTTAATGTCTCCTGCCTTAGCAGCGGTGCTCCTTGATATGGCGGGAAAACATGCTGATCATCATCAAGCACCTTTAATTTGTATTGCCTCAATTCACTGTCTGTCGAATACGCATCGACTAAATTGATATCTCCTTTTTGAATCGCTCGATACCGAAGCTTCGGTTCCATCGTCACCACATCATCAAAGGCAAGTTGATAGGTCTTTTGAATACCTCGATACCCATCTTGGCGATCAGAAAATTCTAAGGTGAATCCGGCTTTTATGCGATTCTTGATCTTGCCTAGATCTGAAATATTGGATACATCATATTGATCAGCCAGCGACTGAGGCACGGCTAAAGCATACGTATTATTGTAAGCCATCGGCTCAAGAAGGCGGAGCTTAAAAGATGATTCCAAACCGCGCCGCGCTTGCTCATACACTTTTTCTTTATCTGTGCTTTTCGCTGTTTGTTTGAGGAACTCAGAAATCGCAGTGCCCGTAAACTCAGGATAAATGTCAATATCACCAGACCGTAAAGCTTGAAAAACAAAAGACGTCTTGCCAAGACCAGGCTTAAGATTGACTTGAATATCCGTATCCTGTTCAATTAAAAGCTTATACATCGAGATCAGAACTTCAGGCTCCGATCCTAGCTTTCCACCGATGGTGATTTCCTTCTTTTCTTGTTGAAACAGTAATGGGCCCGCGACAATAGCTCCTGCAAACACAGCAAAAACCGTCACAGAAATCACAGTCTTTTTAAAAGAGATTTTCTCAAACGTGCGCAGCACCACATCAAATAAGAGTGCGAGTAAGGCTGCTGGTATAGCGCCAATGACAATGAGTGACATATCATTTCGGTCAATTCCCAGCAAAATTAGACTTCCTAATCCCCCAGCTCCGATCAGTGCGGCAAGAGTGGCAGTTCCCACAATGAGAACCATCCCGGTTCGGATACCTGCCATGATGACTGGCATGGCCAGAGGCAGTTCCACCTTTAATAACCGTTTACGGTGATTCATTCCCATGGCAAGCGCCGCTTCTCTCAGGGAAGGGTCGACCTCCTGAATGCCTGTATATGTATTTCTTAAAATAGGGAGTAGGGCATAAACGACAAGCGCAATAATCGCAGGAACTTGCCCAATTCCAACAAGAGGAATCAGCAAGCCAAGCAGCGCAAGCGACGGGATTGTTTGCAAGACCGCCGTCACCCCAATCACCCATTCTGCAAGCTTTGGCACTCTCGTTAAATAGATACCTAAGGGAATGGCAATCAAAATGGCTAAAAATAAAGCAATAAACGAAATTTGAATATGCTCAAGTAAGGCGTGTCCCAATTGTTCTTTTCGATCCAATAACACATTGATCCAATCATTCATGTGACTCGCCCCTCTCTCTAGGAGAATCAGCTAAAAACTGAATCACCGCTTGACGATTCACTAGTCCAATTCGCTCCCCATCCTTTTCCACAGCCAATTCCTCATGCTTTGCCAATTGGGATAAGACCTCATCCAGCGTGGCATGTGCTGTGATCGCTTCATAGCCTAAAAGAGCCTCGTGAGCCATTGGTCTAGCCATGTCCTCTAGCTCAAACGATTGATGTAACGCATGGCGAGCAGCCCCTGAGACAAACTCCCGAACAAAAGCATTCACTGGGTGTTGAACCAATTCCTCTGGACGACCAATCTGCACCACTTTCCCTTCCTTCATGATACAAATTCGATCACCAAGCCTCATCGCCTCCTGCATATCATGTGTCACGAAGACAATGGTCTTTTGAATACGGCGCTGCAAATCAAGCAGATCATCCTGCAATTTCTCCCTCGTTAGTGGATCTAACGCACTAAATGGTTCATCCATGAGGACAATCTCCGGATCAGCTGCAAGTGCACGTGCAACACCGATACGCTGCTGCTGTCCACCAGATAGCTCTGATGGCTTTCGATGTCGATACATAGCAGGGTCAAGCCCAACCATCTGCATCAATTCATCCACTCGCTTTTTAATCTCGTTCCGACTCCATTGTTTGAGCTCTGGCACCACAGCGATATTTTCTTCAATGGTCATATGAGGAAAAAGAGCAATTTGCTGCAGAACATACCCAATATCCCAGCGCAGTTCATACATATCATAATCGTTTATTTTTTGACCCTTTATGTAAATCTCACCTTCTGTTGAAGAAATGAGACGATTGATCATTTTCAATGTTGTCGTTTTCCCGCTTCCACTAGGTCCAATGAAAACAAAAAACTCACCTTTCTGAATCTCTAAATCAACCGATTGAACGGCATAGCGCTCATCAGAAAATTGCATCGATACCTTCTTAAATTCAATCATCTTCCCACGCCCTGACTGCAATTATTTTCTAGACTACCAATATGACAGATCAACCCCGTATTTGTATAGAACAAACTGTCACTTTTACTCTCTTTTACATACTTCCCCTAAGGTGCCCGCCAAAAACAGCTCTAGCCAAATCGGATGAGATTCTTCGTGAGACAAAAAAAAGCGAAGAGCTCGAGGCTCTCCGCTTTTAAGTCAACGACTTACTCACCAGTAACGTATGGAAGTAATGCCATTTGACGTGATTTTTTAATCGCTAATGTCAATTTACGTTGATACTTAGCGCTAGTTCCTGTTACACGACGAGGTAAAATTTTACCACGCTCAGAAACAAACTTTCTAAGAAGATCAACATCTTTGTAATCGATGTGCGTGATACCGTTAGAAGTAAAGAAACATACCTTACGACGTTTCGCACGACCGCCTCTGCGTCCACCTGCCATTTGTTTTCACACCTTTCCTTTAGTCAATTTTTCAAATCAATTAGAATGGCAAATCATCATCGGAGATGTCAATCGGTTTACCATCATTCGCAAATGGGTCATCATTGAAGCTATTTCCCTGATTACGATTTTGTTGGTTGCTTTGATTGCCATATGGATTTTGATTTGGTTCATTTCCAAATGGATTCTGATCGTTTTGGCTACCGCCATAATACTGGCCTCCGCTATTGCCACCGCCGCTGTATCCACCTGAACCAGCACTGCCGCTCTTAGGCTCAAGAAATTGAACACTTTCAGCTTGAACTTCTGTCACGAAGACACGCTGTCCTTGCTGATTTTCATAGTTTCTTGTCTGCAAACGACCGTCTACACCGGCAAGACTTCCTTTTTTCAAGAAATTAGCCACGTTCTCGGCTTGTCTTCTCCAAGTAACACAGTTAATGAAATCGGCTTCACGCTCTCCAGATTGATTCGTAAACGTACGATTCACAGCTAGAGTAAACGTGGCTACAGCCGCACCATTAGGCGTGTAGCGAAGCTCAGGGTCTTTTGTTAGTCTTCCGACCAATACAACACGGTTTAGCATATTGAAAGACCACCTTTAAATATATATTTCAATGATTTATACTTCTTCTTTAACAACAATGTGGCGAATGATATCGTCACTGATCTTAGCTAAGCGGTCAAATTCTTGAACTGCTGCAGCGTCAGATTGAACGTTTACGATTTGGTAGAAGCCTTCACGGAAATCGTTGATTTCGTATGAAAGACGACGTTTACCCCAATCCTTTGTTCCAGTGATCTCCGCACCGTTTGAAGTTAACACGTTATTGAAACGCTCGATAACTGCTTTTTTAGCCTCATCGTCAACTGTTGGGCGGATGATGTACATAACTTCGTACTTTCTCATCTGATTGCACCTCCTTTTGGTCTAAGCGGCCCTAAACGGGCAAGGAGCAATAAATTATATTACTCACAATTGTATATTATAACAAATTACTTGGCCTATGACAAGAACCTATACATTAAAACGGAAATGAATGACGTCTCCATCTTTCACTACATATTCTTTACCTTCTAGACGGACTTTTCCAGCCTCTTTTGCAGCAGACATGCTTCCACCAGCAAGTAAATCTTCATATGCAACCGTTTCAGCACGAATAAACCCACGTTCAAAGTCCGTATGAATGATTCCAGCACATTCCGGTGCCTTCATTCCCTTTTTAAACGTCCAAGCGCGTACTTCCTGCTCACCTGCTGTGAAATAAGTAGCTAAACCAAGAAGTGAATAAGATGCTTGAATCAGCTGATCTAGACCTGACTCTTTGATGCCAAGCTCTTCAAGGAACATTTGCTTCTCTTCTCCTTCAAGCTCTGCAATTTCAGACTCGATCTTCGCACATACGACGATGACTTCAGCATTTTCACCAGAAGCAAACTCACGGATTTGCTGCACATATTCGTTGCCGTCATGATCTGCTACTTCATCCTCACTCACATTTGCTACATAAAGAACTGGTTTAGATGTGAGTAAATGAAGCTGTTTCACAAGCTTCTGCTGCTCATCTGTAAATTCTACAGATCTTGCCGATTTCCCAGCTTCAAATGCGTTCATTAGCTTCGACAAAATATCAAATTCAGCTACCGCTTCCTTATCCTTTTGTTTTGCAAGCTTACTCACACGAGCCAAACGTTTTTCAACTGTTTCTAAATCAGCCAAAATCAACTCTAAATTAATGGTTTCGATATCTGACACAGGGTCAACCTTACCTGATACGTGTGTGATGTTATCATCTGCAAAAGCTCTCACCACGTGACAGATCGCATCTACTTGACGAATGTGAGAAAGGAATTTATTCCCTAAACCTTCACCTTTTGAAGCCCCTTTGACAATACCGGCAATATCAGTGAATTCAAAAGCAGTCGGAACTGTCTTTTTCGGCTGCACCAATTCTGTTAGTTTTTGCAAACGCTCGTCTGGAACTTCTACAATTCCGACGTTTGGATCAATGGTACAAAACGGATAGTTAGCAGACTCCGCTCCAGCCTGTGTAATTGCATTAAATAGCGTTGACTTCCCGACGTTAGGTAAGCCAACAATACCAGCTGTTAAAGCCATTCTTTCATCTCCTCTATATCAAACGTGCTCGTTATACTGCGTAATATGAACCTAGAGCAATTATAAGTAGGTTTACATGAAAAGACAAGCTAACCGTTATGCATTATCAATAGAAGAAACATTGCCAAAAAGAATAAATCAATCCTTTAAAACGGAAATTTGCATCTAATTCTTCTATACAAAAGACAAATTTCATCAAAAAAGCATGAGGCCTACTTAAGCAGTTGGCTCCTCATGCTTGACGAGAATTTTCTTCATTTTTCGTTCAAAGTCTCTTCTTGGGATCATGACGCTATGCCCGCAGCCTTCACATTTAATGCGAATATCCATGCCCAACCGAATTACTTTCCACCGATTGACACCACATGGATGGGGTTTCTTCATTTCAACGACGTCATGTAACCCAAACGCTTTGTCTGCCATCAGCTTTCACCTCTCTTGCTCACTTCATTGAATCTATTGTACAAAAAAACGGCGATGAAGAGCAATGCACAAAGCAAAGACCCTCTTTCTTCTATTCTTTTTTATAGAAAAAACCCTTCTTTTAGATCATTTTATTTGTGACCAATAGTTACTTAAACTCCGCTTTTTTTCAATATTGTCACAAACACTGTAGGTCAAAAGGTTTTTATTGGTAGAACGCTGTGGTTTTTCCATATTTTTTGATTTATGATATCTGCATAAATGTTATGTGAGGGAGCAGGTACGATGGTCAATCGAAAGGATAGATTAACTGATAAAGAATATAAAATCATATCCGATCATGCTGGAAACATAGACAATTACCAGCAGCACCATACGATAGAAATAGGTCAGCAAACGCTCACTGTCCATGATTTTCTCAAGGTCGATCATCAATTATATGGATTAACGATGCAGCCGGAACAATCAGACGAGTTCATCGTCGCTTTTCACTGTCCGATGCCAAAGCAAATGCCGGTGACCTCGCCACAAGATGTACACACTGCGGCACAGTCATTGCTCAAAACGGATTATGCCTATCCCATTGAAAGGAAGTCCCTTGATAGCAATCAAGATCATGTCTTTTTTAAAGGGAAGGAATACATAGAGCAAGTCAGCCAGAAGCATCCCAATGCAGGTATCTATCTCACTGGACAAGCCCTTGCCGGTGCTGTTTGTGCTTATGTTGCGACAGAACAGCCAGCTGTCAAAAAAGCCGTCACCTTTGATAGCCCAAATATATGGAGCAGTCTGGCGCCTTCGATTCAGCAGAAAACGCAGCAAGGTCAATATACACGGATCTTGACTGAATATATTCAACCTAGTCATTATGTAGGTTTACTCAATCGCCATGATCATGGAGTTGGTCAAGTTAAGTACACCGTGCCGCCACAGCAGCAAGGCGCCGTCCAAGAATCCGTTAAATATAAACAAAGAGAAATTGACACCTTTTTAAAATCAGCTTTTGCGTCTATGAATATAGAATGGAACGAATCCTTTGATACAAATGCTTTTTTAGCTCTTATTTCTGGAAGTTTAAAAGGAAATGGGTATTCATTCCACAAAGATGGATCTGCCCGTATTTTAGATGAACAGCTTGATCATAATACAAGTTTTACAGCCATGCTGTTGCAAGAAATCCATTCTGGACGTGCATATGCACAAAGCGGTCTAGAAATTATCATAAAATCCCATTTACTGAAAAATTCATCCTACGATCTCCAAAGTGTGATTGAACATGAAGTACACACTATATTTGATAAAATCGATGGGATCGATGAAAGTGTAAAAGACGCCGTCCAGCATGTAAAACAAGAGCTCAAAGGACTCGTCGGCTTTGGCCACTATGATTTATTAAGTCCAAGTGATGTGGAAGCACTGGTAGAAGAAGTGAGGATGGAACAACATCATTCCTCCTTTTATTCACATGAAAAACAACTGAATGCCCTGTACACCTTGAGAGATTACGAACAAGAACTTTCTTCCCTTTCAAGACATATGTACACAATGGGTGATGATTACGCCAAGGCAGATAGACGCCTTGCGATGCAAATGGGTATTCATTAAGAAAGGAGTCACCGCATGATCAATCAAAATAAACCTCCTAGTGACGCCCAGCGTTTCTTGCAAAATGTGAGTACCCGCCGATCCATGTCTGTATTTGAAAATCAATCGGCACCACAAACGCAAACGCAGTCCCCAGAAGAAATAGCCGCAATTCAGGCCCTACGAAGAGAAGGACAGCGAAAGGATCTAAAACGGCTGCTCAAAATGCGACTGCATGACGAATTAGCAAACACTCGCGTACACCTGGAGTATCAATTGTCTAAAACCGAAGACATGATCAACCAGACGACCATTGTCAAACAACACATCTCCCAGCATTTAAAAGGACAAGCCATTTCAGAATTAGAGGAACGCCTTCAGCGTCTCAAGCAAATGCCAGTCTATGATGATATCAAAGACGCCATTGATTCTATTCGTATAAAATAAGCACAGCTCTGACAAAGAGAGGTGCTTATTTTATTTTATCAATATAATTTTCAGGGCGAGAAAATATCTTTTTACTTAAAATCGGATATAGCATTAAACAGACAAGCAAATAAAGATTCAGCAAGCTGTATATCGGATACAAGAAAGCAATCAAATCTGCAAACCCAAGAGATGTTAAAGGCGCCATCAACAGAAGCATCACGAGCACAACCAGCCAGCGAGGCAATGGTACAAAAGAAAGCATCCGGCTGGATAAACCAAATAAACCTGCCGCTGTCGTCGTATAAATAGCTAGACAAAGGACAACGGTCATAAACACAAACAATGATGTTGGTGCTCCTTCTAATACTGTAAACAAAGGAATCCCTTCTGCTGATAGGCTCCCAGAAATATCAACCAATATTTCGTTATACACGTACGAGATGATCCCAAAAATCAGACCGCTTAATATACTCGCCACTTTGGCCTCGCCAAGGCCCTTCATTTCTTTTCCAACCGAAGACAGCACTGCGACTACAGATAATATATTCAAAGAAGCAAAGACAATGCTGGCAGGCCAATTGTACTGCTGCCCAAAATCAATCCGCCACATATGATCATGGTTCATATAATAAAAAACAAACGCATAGATGAGCCCCGCCACCAAAATTGGTATAATGAAAGCATTCACAGATAAGAGCCCTTTCACATCCCAGAAAAAAATCATAAATGAAAATAGACAAAATGCACCGATGCCCACCCAAAATGGCACATGATACATCTCGAGTGTCACCCCGCCACCGGCAATCATGACTGTCGTTGTCGTGAATAAATAAAGGACAATTAAAACATCATACACTTTAGCCAGCCACGGGCCGACAAGCCGCTCTAGCACTGGCACAAAGTGATCGGCACGTACCTCATAACTGATTTTTAACACCACATAGGTAGACAGCATAAACATCAATGTAAACAGTAGAATGGCTAGTCCACTATCAATGCCAAAAAACTGCCAAATTTCTTGGCCGGAAGCATACCCCGCTCCTATTAAGCTTCCTAAAATTAAAAGCGTCCACCTTGAACCAGCCTTCCACACAATCATCACCTCATAGGTATAGAATTAAGCTTGTTTCCGTATACTGTTACTAACTACTATGACAAGGAAGTGAGACCTATGAATAGCAAGAACGGTCTTTTTTTTAGAAATAGGGTGAAAGAATACGTGTCCCATACGGATACAAACGCCATTCAACAGCTTAAAAGTATTTTATTCTCGCATCTTCAGAAAGCAGGAAAAAGACCCGTTGCCATCGTTTGTATTGGAACAGACCGCTCAACTGGCGACTCTCTAGGTCCACTTGTTGGTACAAAGCTTTCAGGCCTTGATTTGAAAAAGCTTCATGTATATGGCACGCTCTCTGACCCAGTTCATGCGGTCAATTTAAAAGAAAAGCTCGCTGAAATTGAACAAGCTCATAAACATCCGTTTATTGTAGCGATTGATGCCTGCTTAGGAAGAGTGAAAAGTGTAGGCTCCTTCCAAATTGGAGATGGACCGTTAAAGCCTGGAGCGGGTGTACAAAAAGAGCTGCCAGAGGTAGGAGATATTCATATTAATGGGATCGTCAATGTGAGCGGCTTTATGGAATACTTCGTTCTCCAAAACACACGCCTTCATCTTGTCATGTCTATGGCCAATACACTTTCTGAAAGTCTATCTCATATTGATCAAATGGATTGGACAAGAGAAAAAAGCCGTTCTCTCTTCGCTCCTATTCAAAATATCACTGGGAGAATATAAAAAAGACCATCTCGTATCAAGATGGTCACTCTGATGATTCTCTCGTAGAAAGCAATTCGAGGATTCTTTCTAAATCTTCGTTCGAGAGAAATTCAATCTCTATTTTTCCTTTTTTCTTCTGTTTCTTGATCGACACTGAAGTGCCAAAGTAGTTTTGCAAGAAAGACTCTCTTTCTTTCAACACTCGATCCTTTGGTGCTTCTTTTTTCTTTGTTTCACGTGGAACATTTTCGTTTAATTGCTGAACAAGTTTCTCAACCTGACGTACGTTTAACCCCTCGTCCACAATTTTCTTTACCAATGGCGCCAGCTTATTTTTGTTTTTCAAGCTAAGCAAGGTTCTTCCATGACCCATCGATAACTTTCCATCTGCAATCAGCTTTTGTACTTCATCCGGTAAAGTCAAAAGACGGAGATGGTTCGCAATATGCGGTCTGCTCTTCCCTAATCGCTTCGCTAATTCCTCTTGCGTCACACTTAGGTGATCTAGTAAGGAAGCATAGGCTTCCGCTTCTTCTAATGGAGATAAATCCTCGCGTTGCAGATTTTCTAAAAGGGCAATCTCTCTCATGAGCGTTTCTGAAAATTCTCTGACGATCGCAGGAATCGTTGTCAGACCAGCTTGTTGTGCTGCACGGAAACGACGTTCTCCTGCTACAATGTCATATCCTTTAATCGATTTACGGACAATGATCGGCTGTAAAACACCGTGCTGCTGAATGGATTCTTTGAGATCAGACAATGCATCTTCATCAAACGTTTTCCTTGGCTGATACGGGTTTGGACGCAAATCCTTTATTTTGATTTCTTCAACCGTTTCTTCATTTGAGTCTACAGTGTTAAATAGTGCATTAATACCCTTTCCAAGACCTTTAGCCATTCGCATCCACTTCCTTTGCTAAGTCTAAATAGACATCTGCACCTCTTGAACGTGGATCATACAAGATAATCGGTTTCCCATGACTAGGCGCTTCACTCAGTCTTACATTTCGCGGAATAACGGTCTGATAGACTTTATCTCTAAAGTATTTCTTCACTTCTTCGATGACTTGAATCCCAAGATTTGTTCGTGCATCAAGCATTGTCAGCAAGACACCTTCAATGGCGAGATCCGTATTTAAATGTTTTTGCACGAGACGAACGGTGTTTAACAATTGGCTCAATCCTTCAAGCGCATAATATTCGCACTGTACCGGGATTAAAACGGAATCGGATGCTGTTAACGCATTAATTGTCAGTAATCCGAGTGATGGCGGGCAGTCAATAATCATATAATCATAATTTTGCTTAACAGATTCAAGTGCTCTCTTCAATCTCACTTCACGTGAAATCGTAGGCACAAGCTCTATTTCAGCCCCTGCAAGCTGTATCGTCGCAGGAATGACATCAAGATTTTCGACCTCTGTCGTCTTAATCACATCAAGAACATCTGCATCATCAACTAAAATATCGTACACGCACTTCTCTACGTCGGCCTTCTCAATCCCAATACCACTCGTGGCATTGCCCTGCGGATCAATATCAACTAACAACACTCGTTTACCTATGTATGCTAAACACGCACTCAAATTAACAGAAGTTGTCGTCTTCCCGACGCCGCCCTTCTGGTTGGTAATCGCTATGATTTTTCCCACGATGTCACCCACTTTCAACTTAACAAGTTTCTCATTCATTCATACTTCCTATTCTATCAAAAAAAGTATGAAACGTTTGCTTTTTTTGTTTCTCCATTATATATTCGTCAGCAAATGTCTATTTTCGTACATGAAAAGACGAACTTAAACGTAGTAAAAAATATATCAATATATCTTTTTGAAGAAAAAGATATCATAAAAAACCCTCACTTCCATCAAAAGTGAGGGGCACTTGTCAAAAATGTAATCCACCAATTGTACGGCCTTCGTTCACAATAATCTTAGGGGTCACTGTTTTATAGCTTCTCTTTTTTAAGAATCCATAGGGGGTCTTAATGGTAAATGTCGCATGTCCTACAGCATCGCCTGTTTTGGCATAGGCCTGCCACACAATCTTTGAACAATAAGTTGGGTCCAGTGATTGAATAGACATCGTGATGGAGTATCGAGCCTTTGGATGAGCTTTCACATAATCGCGCGCCCATTCCCCTGCCAGGTCTGCTGTTTCCTCTTGATTAATACGAATGACCTTTGTATTGGCATTATAGCGAAACCAGTTAAGAATGGAATCAAGCTGAGGATGCTGTCGAAACCCTGGAATAGAAGCAAAGCTCTTCTCATTAATGACGATACCTGCATGTCCAACGATTCCCTTCAAAGCATCAGTGTTTGTCACCAATATATCCCCTTTTTTAGGCGAAATATCGGTACCAGGATACGGCTTTCCTAAAAGGCGTTTGATGGTGTGCGGCTTATCATCCGTCACAAACTCATCCTGCTTGTTTTGTTGTAAGCCATAATCCTTCAAATGATCGCCAGCTGAAATCAGGTCAATTGTGTCGTCCTGAGACTCATGCTCATGATTTAATTGATCTAAAGTGATCTCCTTCGAAACAACACCTTGTTTCTTCAGGACGTTCAGTTCTTTTTTGGTCAGCGGACTTTCTTCTGCAGGAACCGTTGGCGAATTCACAGCAAATGTGGTTGTTTCATTTGTAGAAAGAGAAAAAGAAAATAGTAAATAACAAATAATAACAAAATTCGTCTTTTTCATTTTCATCGAGTCATGTCACCTCCTTTCCTCTATAAAAATAATATTTTACCAATTTGTGAATAATAAGTAAATATAAAGTAGAACCAATAAAAAAGCTGACGAGTGGCTCTCATCAGCTTTTCTCTATTTAGGAATTCGAATCGTTAATTGGATATATTCCTCAAATTCTTCTTCCTCGGTATTTATTTTAAGCCCGCTGTCTTCTACCATATGGAGAGACTGGCGAATGGTATTCATCGCAATTCGTGTATCACGACTAAACGCCTTACGTTTTGGCTTCGGTTTGCGATCTGTTTTTTGTTCAAGCATTTTCACTACACGCTCTTCAGTCTGTTTTACATTCAGTTGCTTTTCGATGATTTCCTGCAATAGCGCGATTTGTAATTCTGGAAGCTTTAGGGGTACAAGTGAACGTGCATGCCTTTCAGAGATTTTTTTCTCTAGGATGGCCTGTTGTACCTCTTCAGGCAACTTTAAAAGTCTTAATTTGTTTGCAACAGTTGATTGTCCCTTACCTAAACGCTGAGCAAGCGCTTCCTGTGTTAAATCATGAAGCTCTAAAAGACGTGCATAGGCATGAGCCTCTTCAATAGCAGACAGCTCTTCTCTTTGCAAATTTTCAATCAATGCCACAGATGCCGTTTCCGTATCAGTAAAATCTTTTATAATAGCGGGGATTTTCTCCCAGTGAAGAGTCTGTACCGCTCTCCAACGTCTTTCGCCGGCGATCAGTTCATATTTTCCTTCTTCTTCTGTCGGTCTGACAACAATAGGTTGGATAATGCCATGGGTATGAATCGTCGTGGCCAGCTCATGTATCTTTTCTTCTGAAAAAATGGTGCGTGGCTGAAAACGGTTTGGCATAATTGTGTCGACCGGGAGCTCCTGTATCTCTTCCTTTAATGTATCATGCTCAGCAATCTCTGCCTCTATTTCGGTTTCACGCTCTGGATGTTCTTTGTCACCAAGCCCGAAGAAGCGTGAGAGTGAATGCTTCATGAACCTACACCACCTTTAAAAACTACCTTTTTATAATTCTATTTTCTCATGTTTTTTCCTTCTGTAAAATCTTAAATATTGAAGAAAAACCGACCTTTTACATGATCAACCTTCTATTGGTGATTTATTAGGTGTTCCTGGTTTTCTAGGATATTTTTTTGGTGTTTGCTTTTTCTTTTCAATGACAATGATGTTCCGTTCGCTTTCTTCTAAAGGGAGAACAAAGGAATGCTTTTCAACAACCTCTCCTCCGAGGACAGTAACGGCTTTCTTCCCTGCTTGCATTTCTTCATCAGCAGCAGATGCTTTTAATGCCACAAACAACCCTTCCTTTTTTACAAGGGGCAGACATAGTTCGCTCAATACAGATAAACGCGCAACTGCTCTAGCAGTGACAAGATCATAGCTTTCACGCTTTTCCTTACGTTGTCCAAACGTCTCCGCACGATCATGATAAAAAGTAGTATCTTGTAAGTTTAACCCTTTTGCTAACTCATTGAGAAACGTAATTCGTTTCTGAAGAGAATCAACAATGGTCACATGTAGATGAGGGAAGCAAATTTTAAGAGGAATGCTTGGGAAACCAGCACCAGCTCCTATATCGCAAATCGTCGTCAATTTGTGAAAATCAATGAAAAATGATGCTGAAATTGAATCATAAAAATGCTTTAAATACACTTCTTCCTTTTCAGTAATGGACGTCAAATTCATTTTCTCGTTCCATTCTACAAGCATGCGGAAGTAAGTTTCAAATTGTTCAAGCTGCACAGGAGAAAGAGTCATCCCTTTCTCCTCTAGTGCTGCTGTAAATTGTTCAATGTTCATGCCGACATCCTTTCTATTCTGCTATCTTCGCAATACGTCCCTGCTCTAAATATACTAAAAGGATAGAAATATCAGCAGGGTTAACGCCTGAAATACGAGAAGCCTGTGCAACAGAAAGCGGTCGGACTTCTTTCAGCTTTTGTTTCGCTTCAGTTGCAATTCCTTTGATGGCATCATAATCAATACGATCAGGAATCTTTTTGTTCTCCATCTTTTTCAGCTTTTCAACTTGTTGGAGTGACTTTTCGATATAACCTTCGTATTTAATTTGAATCTCTACCTGCTCACACACATCAGAAGGAAGCGGTGTTTCAGCAGGAGCTAACGTCACAACAGATTCATAGTTCATTTCTGGACGCTTCATCAAATCACTTGCACGAATACCGTCCTTCAGCTCACTTCCACCAAGTGAACGAATAAATTCTTGTGTCTCTGCTGTGGGTTTAATGATGACAGAATATAAACGTTTTTTCTCTGCTTCAATGGCTTCTTTTTTCTGCTGGTATGCCTGGAATCTTTCTTGAGAAATTAATCCAATATGATAGCCAAGTTCAGTTAATCTTAAATCCGCATTGTCATGACGAAGAAGCAAACGATACTCTGCACGGGATGTTAAAAGACGGTAAGGTTCATTTGTTCCCTTTGTGACAAGATCATCAATGAGAACACCGATATATGCATCAGATCGGCTTAAAATGACTTCTTCTTTACCCAATGCTTTTCTTCCTGCATTAATACCTGCCATAATTCCTTGACCTGCTGCTTCCTCATAGCCAGACGTACCATTAATTTGGCCAGCTGTATATAATCCAGAAATTTTCTTCGTCTCGAGTGTAGGCCACAACTGAGTAGGCACAATTGCATCATACTCAATGGCATAACCCGCTCTCATCATTTGTACATTTTCGAGCCCTGGGATGGTGGAAAGCATGCGCTGCTGTACATCCTCTGGAAGACTTGTAGATAATCCTTGAACATACACTTCCTGCGTATTACGACCTTCTGGCTCTAAGAAAATTTGATGTCTTGGTTTGTCATTGAAACGAACCACTTTATCTTCAATGGAAGGGCAGTATCTAGGACCAGTTCCTTTAATCATACCTGAATACATTGGAGAACGGTGAAGATTCTCATCAATAATTTGATGTGTTTCTAAACTCGTATAAGTTAACCAGCATGGCAGTTGATCTGTGATATATTCAACCGTTTCATAGGAGAACGCCCGCGGAACATCATCACCTGGTTGAATTTCTGTTTTACTATAGTCAATCGAGTGACTATTCACTCGAGGAGGTGTTCCTGTTTTAAAGCGAACCAAATCGAATCCTAACTCTGCTAGGTGATCCGATAATTTGATGGATGGTTGCTGGTTATTAGGACCACTTGAATACGATAAATCCCCTAAAATAATACGACCTTTTAAGAAAGTCCCAGTCGTTAATACAACAGACTTCGCACGATAGTTTGCCCCTGTTTGTGTAACGACACCTTTACATTCATCATCTTCTACAATTAAATGATCCACCATACCTTGAAGCATTGTCAGGTTCGGTTCATTTTCCATTGTTTTTTTCATTTCATGCTGATATTGGAACTTGTCTGCTTGCGCTCTTAAAGCACGAACAGCAGGTCCTTTCCCCGTATTCAGCATGCGCATTTGAATATGCGTCTTATCTATATTTCGTGCCATTTCTCCGCCCAGTGCATCAATTTCTCTAACGACAATCCCTTTTGCAGGACCACCTACGGACGGATTACATGGCATAAAAGCAACCATATCGAGGTTGATAGTCAATACAAGTGTTTTAGCGCCCTGTCTTGCAGAAGCAAGAGCAGCCTCAACCCCAGCATGACCGGCACCCACGACGATGACGTCATAATTGCCAGCTTCATAACCCATTTCTTATGTTCCTCCCTTTACTTTCCTAAACAGAATTGAGAGAATAACTGATCAATCAAGCTTTCATGAACAGCATCTCCTATAATTTCACCGAGCTGTTCCCAGCAGCGTGTTAAATCTATTTGAACAATGTCGATTGGTACGTCCATTTCAATTCCTTCAAGAGCATCTTCAATTGATTGTTTTGCTGCCTGAAGAAGAGCAATATGCCTTGTATTACTTACATACGTTAAATCTCCACTTTCAATTGATCCAGTGAAGAACAGTGATTGAATCGCCATTTCAAGCTCATCAATGCCCTTTTCTTGTAATAATGATGTAGTGACCACCGGACGATCCTTTGCTAACTGCTTGACCTTTTCTACATCAAGCTTAGGCTCAAGATCTGTCTTATTCACAATCACGATGATATCCATACCTGAGACAGCCTCAAAAAGCTTAATATCTTCTTCTGATAATTCTTCGCTATAATTGAGCACAAGTAAAATCAGGTCAGCTTCTTTTAAGACCTGTCTAGATCGTTCAACCCCTATACGCTCAACAATGTCCTCTGTCTCACGTATACCCGCAGTATCGACTAGACGGAGAGGTACGCCTCTTACATTCACATATTCCTCAATAACGTCTCTCGTAGTTCCAGGAATATCTGTGACAATGGCCTTTGTTTCCTGTACAAGACTATTCAGCAAGGAAGACTTACCAACATTCGGCCTTCCTATAATTACAGTGGATAAGCCCTCTCGAAGGATTTTCCCCTGCTGGGAAGTCGAGAGCAACGATTCAATTTCTTTTTTGACGGATGTCGCTTTTTCCACTAAGACGCGATGTGTCATTTCTTCAACATCGTCATACTCAGGGTAGTCAATATTGACTTCAATATGCGCCAGTGTTTCTAGGATCTCGCCGCGCAGTCGCTGAACCAAACCGGAGAGACGTCCCTCCATTTGAGTGATTGCTACATTCATCGCTCGATCCGTCTTTGCCCGAATCAAGTCCATGACAGCCTCCGCTTGCGATAGATCTATTCTTCCATTTAAGAAAGCACGCTTTGTGAACTCACCTGGCTCCGCTAATCTTGCTCCTTCTCTTAAAGCAAGCTGCAATACTTTATTGACCGTTACAATTCCGCCATGGCAGTTAATCTCAATAACGTCTTCTCTCGTAAATGTTTTTGGCGCTCGAAGTACTGACACCATGACCTCTTCTATTACTTGATCAGTCCTTGCATCCACGATATGACCATAATGAATGGTATGAGAATCCACTGATACAAGTTTTTTCTCCTTAGGCCCTTTATACATCCTATCAGCGATCTGCACCGCTTCAGGCCCACTTAAACGAATAATCGCAATTGCTCCTTCACCCATCGGTGTCGAAATAGCTGCAATTGTATCCATCGCTCAATCACCTCTTTCTCTACTTTAATAGACAGTCTTTTATCTATTAAATGGACGTTGTCCATCTCTATATCAAAAACGCTTAATCCAAAATTTAAAGATACCATAAATGAAAGCGAAGTGAAAGTATCCTCTATACAATTATCCACAGCTTTGCATCCTATCTATTTTAACACTTAACTTATCCACATGTGAATAACGACGTTCTAAACTTATCTTCACATCTTACACCGAAACCCGATAAATTTAAACGCCCCGATGCCTTTGTTTACTTGTAAAAATGGCATTTTCCACTCAACTTACACTCTAACTTTTTAGAAATAAAGGATGAATCTTCTATAGAAACACAATTTTTCAATAAAAAAAGACTAAAATCCAGCTTTGCTGAATTCTAGCCTTTCTGTTATTTTTTATACAGCACCACAACATGACGCTTGCTGCCTGTATCTTCCGATGCCGTTGCTAGTTCTTTAGAAAAAGCAGCGATCGTATCATGAATTACTTTTCGTTCGTTCGAAGGCATTGGTTCTAAATGAACCTTTCTCTTCGTTTTTAAAACTTTGTTTGCTGTCTTGACGGCATATTGTTCAAGTGCTTCTTGTCGCTTCTTCCTATAATCTCCAATATCAATGGTAATATGATGATACTGATCAGAATAGCGATTAAACACTAACTGTACCAAGGTTTCTAAAGAGTACAAAGTTTGACCTCTTTTTCCAATCATTAATGATGTTTTATCTCCATCAATGTGAAAAGAAATCTTTTTCGGCTCCTGTTTGGAAACAATCTTCGCTTTAGGATCAATGGATTTAACAATATTATCTAAATACTGTGTAGCTAATTTAAGAGCATTTCTCTTTTCTATCAGCTTGACTACAGCTTGTCTTTTACCAAATAATCCTAAGAACCCTTTATTTCCTTCATCAACTATTGTGATATCTACTTCTTCTTTCAGAAGCTGCATTTGTTTAAGTCCGGAATCTACTGCTTCTTCGATTGTGCGACCGACAGCAGTTATTTCCTTCATTTTTTATTCCCGCCAGCTTTTTCTTTTGTATCTAATTTTACTTGAGGAGTTTTAATCACTAATGTTTGGATGATCATGAAAATGTTACCTACAACCCAGTACAATGAAAGTGCTGCTGGGAAACTAATAGCAAATACAATGATCATAATCGGCATAACCCATAGCATGATCGCCATTTGAGGGTTGTCCGACGGATTTCCAGCCATCATCAGCTTTTGCTGAATGAAAGTAGCTACCCCCGCAATGATCGGTAATAGGAACAATGGATCTGGACTGCCTAAGTCAAACCATAAGAATGTATGCTTTTTAATTTCTGCTGTTCTCATAATTGCATGATAAAAACCAATTAGGATTGGCATCTGAATTAAAATCGGGAAACAGCCAGCCAATGGGTTGACGCCATTTTTTTGGAAAAGGGCCATTGTTTCCTGCTGAAGCTGCTGCTGAGTTTTTTGATCTTTAGAGCTATATTTTTCACGAAGCTTTTTAATTTCAGGCTGCAATGCTTGCATTGCTTTTGTACTTCTTAACTGCTTAATCATTAATGGTAAAATGAGCAAGCGGATTAACAGTGTCACAATAATGATCGCAACCCCGTAGTTTTCACCAGTCAAATTTGCCATGTACGTGATTAATTGAGATAGCGGGTAAACAATATAAGAGTTCCAAAATCCCTTACTATCTGATGTGATTGGTTCATTAATTTGTGTACATCCTGCCAATAGAACCAATGCGCCAATCAAGCTAAATATTAGTAATAATCGCCTTTTCAACAAGATTCCTCCCATTACTTCAAACTTTATTTAAGTTGGAATTGATTACGAAAGTGACTCACCTAATCAGTATGGTAACATTTTTTCATTACAAAGTGGTGGTTTCATTTTAGTTCACTAGATGAAGGAAGCGCTTTTAAAAATTGATTCAACGAAAGTTTCTATTACGAAGACTTTTTCGATTGTTGTTGATAAACAGCGGATTTTCTAAATAAATGTTGGAGAGACTTTTTTGTTTCTTCAAAGGTCAATTCACTTGCTGGTTTTCTTGCAATGACAATGTAGTCTTTTTCTTGTTTTAACTTATGACCTTCCTCTAAAAACACCTGGCGGATCAGTCGTTTAATTCGATTTCTCATCACTGCATTACCAATCTTCTTACTGACAGACAATCCTAAACGCAGTTCATCTTGATTTGGTTGATCCAGCTGGTAAATAACGAATTGGCGGTTCGCCATTGATTGACCTTTTTTGAACACTTTTTGAAACTCTTCATTTTTTTTTAGCCTGTTTCGCTTCTTCATGTTTTCTTCCACTCCGATAAAAACTGACAGTTCAATTACGATTTTATGTAAAAAAGACCACTGACATTATTCAGTGGCCTAAGCTGATAATTTTTTTCTACCTTTGCTGCGGCGTCGCTTTATAACTAGACGTCCGTTTTTAGAACTCATACGGCTGCGGAAGCCATGAACTTTACTACGCTTACGGTTATTTGGTTGAAACGTTCTTTTCATTTATGACACCTCCCTGAGGAATAGCTGTTTAAGACAGTCTAACTCATTATATTTGTGTAACACATCGATTGTCAATATCAATGATAAAACTCTTATTATCAACCTTATAAGCATAACATAATTTATCAAACGAAGAAACCTTCTTTTTCAGTTTCCAAGATTTTATTCTTTTTTTCCTCCTAAAAGGACTCCAAAACAAGGGTGTGGATATTTTTCCGGCATATTTAGACTATCCACATCCATTATCGACATTTTTTTCACACAAATAACCGATGTGGATAATTATTTTTCAACAGGATGTAAAATGTGTGGATAAGTTTGTGACACCCATTGCACCATCTCGTTTATTTTGATATTATATTTGTGTTTTAACTCTTAATTACTTATCTGACCTATTTGCGTTATCCACAATCTGTGGATAAGCTGTGGAAAGATATTACACAGGTTGTTGAATTGTTTATCCACAGACTGTGTAATTTGTCGAAAAGACGTTTTTCTACTATATTATTTGTTTTCAACAATGTATGTGCACGAATGGTGATGACCATTTGCTCTTTTTCGTGTTCTATAACAGTTTGATACTGGTCATTTTAAAAAGAAAAGGAGGGGGGAGAAGCCTT